>NZ_CP097314.1:0-3244060 GCF_023515935.1 Rummeliibacillus sp. G93 | reverse complement strand
GGCGCTTCTCCTTTTCTAAAATACTGGTCTATGATTTTTTTCATTTTTTCAAGATAGTAGTTTGTCTATGAATTAAAAATAATAACGAATTAAGTAGATTAATGATATATTAATCACAGTAAACACATCCTGTGGATAAACACTGTCCTGATAGCGTGGATATCATTATCCACAGGTTATTAACATTTGTGGATAAAATCTGAAGCTATAAATTTATCGACAGAATGAAGCACAACAATTGTAGCAAGAAAAATGTTGTCTGACAAGTGTTTCTGAGATGTTATCCACACAATGCATAATTATGCATATCACTTTATCCACACGGTTTGAACTTGTGCAAAAGTTGTCAGCAAGTGTTGTGGATAAAATTTAGCGAAAAAAATATGTTCACAGGTTTATTTGAGAGAAGAGGGATAGATCTGTGGATAATTTTAAGCAGAGAAATAAAACAGTTGAGATTATGTATTTACAGAAGACAGTTGACAAAGTTGGCTGCTAATAGCTATAATATGCAAGACTGTCTGTAGTATTGAATTAATAGACTTTCATCAGGAGGTGTCATATAATGAAACGCACATACCAACCAAAAAAACGTAAGCATAGTAAAGTACATGGCTTCCGCGCACGTATGGCTACTAAAAACGGTCGTAAAGTGATCGCTGCTCGTCGCCGTAAAGGAAGAAAAGTATTATCAGCATAACCATGAGTCCACTGAATAAACTCAGTGGTCTTTTTTTCTTTTATTATACGTAGGAGAAGAAAAAGAGGAATAAGCAGGTGAAAAATGAAAAAACGCCGCAGAATTAAAAAGAATGAAGACTTTCAAAAGGTATTCAAAAAAGGAAAGTCATTCGCCAATCGGCAGTTTGTCGTTTACTTCCTTGAAAAGGAGAAGCAAACTGAGTTTAGGATTGGTTTATCCATTAATAAAAAAGTAGCAAAGGCAGTCACAAGAAACCAAATTAAACGTTATGTCCGCCAAAGTTTTTTAGAACTAGATGGTGAATTGCAGCAGCATATGGACTACGTCATTATCGCCAGGAACCCGGCGGCCGATTTAGATTTTCACGAAACAAAGAAAAGCCTAATGCATGTATTAAAAATTGCAAAGGTAATGAAGAGAAGCAGTAGAGACCAAAAGAAACCGCATGGTAGAATAAAGTAAATCATTCAATTTTGCAGGGATTTCTGCTAATGGCCACATGGCGAAGAGCCATGCTAATGAGCTTTTAGCACATCAAACAAAGCCTGCGAAGAGGAGGAGCCCAGATATGAAACAGATTACGCAAACAGGCGCAACTGTAGAGGAAGCACTTTTGCTTGCCTTGCATGAGCTTAACCTTACCCGTAAACAAGTAGATGTTGAAATTCTCCAAGAAGCAAAAAAAGGTTTTTTAGGTTTTGGTTCTAAAAAGGCGCAGATCCGAGTCACAGAAAAGCAAGCACAAAAACCCTTTGCTGTACAAGAGGCTGCAGAACCGCTTCAAGAAAAAGCAGAGCCGGTTGAGAATGGTCAATCTGAAGTGGCAGAACCGCAGATTGGCAGTAGTTTAAGTACTATTGAAGAAAATCTCGAAATACAAACAACCAGCGAAAATGCTGAAGTTCCGTTTGAACGCAATGATTATGAACTAGCTATTTCTAAAGTAGAAGAATATCTATCCGATATTTCCAAGCAGCTTTCCATCTCTGATCTCCATATAGAGACAGTACAACAAGGTAAAGTGATACAATTTAATCTATCAACCAACTCAGCTGCATTGCTTATTGGTAAAAGAGGTAACACATTAAATGCTCTACAGGAATTGGCACAATTAGTTGCCCACCAGTATGTCAAACGCTTCATTATGGTGAAACTGGATGTAGGGAATTACCGTGAAAAAAGAAAGCAATCATTAGAAGTATTGGCGAACAAAATGGCCGATAAAGCAGTCTATACAGGCAAAAAGGTAGAACTAGAGCCAATGCCTTCAAATGAGCGTAAAATTATACACCATATTTTGGCAGACCGTTTAGACGTTGAAACCTACTCAAAAGGCGAAGACACCAAGAGGCATTTAGTCATTGAACCTATACGAGCTTAACTTAAGGATTGTGAAAGAGTCCTTCTCCCCAGACGAGAAGGACTTATTTTTTTGCACTTTTATGGTAAGATTAAGTGCTAGAATAGAAAAATAAAATTATCCACATGTGGATAATTTTTATTGAGCTAAATATTGAACTGTTCAACTAATACGCTGTGGAAAACAATACACAGATTAAAGTTTTATTTATATATAGGAGGTTTGTTCACTAATGGAATTTGATACTATTGCAGCGATTTCGACTCCGATGGGAGAAGGAGCGATCGCCATTGTTCGATTAAGCGGTGACCAAGCGGTAGAAATTGCAGACCGGATTTTCAGTTTGCCAAGTGGTAAAAAATTATCCTCAAAAAAATCCCATACCATTCATTATGGGCATTTAAAAGAGGTAGAAACGGGTGAGGTAGTAGAAGAAGTTATGGTCTCGCTCATGAGAGGGCCAAAAACCTTTACACGTGAAGATGTAGTAGAAATTAATTGCCATGGCGGATTAGTCTCTGTCAATCGAGTACTGCAGCTTGTCCTACGTAATGGTGCAAGAATGGCAGAGCCAGGCGAGTTTACAAAACGGGCATTTTTAAATGGCCGTATCGATTTATCGCAAGCAGAAGCTGTGATGGATTTAATTCGTGCTAAAACAGACAGAGCGATGAACGTAGCGCTAAATCAAATGGATGGTAAATTGTCACGATTAATTAACCAATTAAGACAAGCATTGATTGAGGTATTAGCACAGGTAGAAGTAAATATTGATTATCCCGAATACGATGATGTAGAAGAAATGACCATTCCACTAATGTTAGAAAAGGCCACATGGGTAAAGAGCGAAGTCGAGAAACTTCTTCAAACTTCGTCACAAGGAAAAATTTTGCGTGAGGGTTTATCGACCGTTATATTAGGGCGTCCAAATGTGGGAAAATCTTCTCTCTTAAATAGTTTAGTACAAGAAAATAAAGCTATTGTCACTGATGTTGCAGGAACAACACGTGATATTATAGAAGAATACGTCAATGTACGCGGCGTTCCATTACGCTTGGTAGATACAGCGGGGATACGTGAAACAGAAGATATTGTCGAACGTATCGGAGTAGAAAGATCGAGACAAGTTTTAAAAGAGGCAGATCTTATATTGCTCGTTGTCAACTACCATGAGGAATTGACCGAAGAAGATAGACGTTTATTTGATACTATTCAAAACATGGATTATATTGTTGTAGTCAATAAAACAGATTTGACTCAAAAAATAGATATAGATGAAGTAAAACAACTTGCAGGAGAAAGAAGAGTTGTGTCGACTTCATTGTTGCAAGAAGAGGGTGTAGCAGAACTAGAGGAAGCAATTGCAGCACTATTCTTCGAAGGTTCTGTTGAAGCAAATGACTTAACGTATGTATCGAATGCTCGCCATATTGCATTGTTGCATCAAGCACTTGATCGTATTCAAGATGCGATTACTGCAGCGGAAGCAGGCGTGCCTGTCGATATGATTCAAATAGATGTAACACGTGCATGGGAGATTCTCGGCGAAATTGTCGGGGATACGGTGCAAGATAGCCTTATTAATCAGCTTTTCTCTCAATTCTGCTTAGGAAAATAAAACTCCCTAGCAAAGAGAAAGCATCAAACTAATTCTTACTATAGAAAGGAAGTAACGAGCATGCCAACAAATTATGAAGCAGGCACGTTCGATGTTATCGTCATAGGCGCAGGTCATGCAGGTGTTGAAGCAGCATACGCTTCCGCTCGCATGGGCGCTAAAACATTAGTGTTAACGATCAACTTAGATATGATAGCCTTTATGCCATGCAACCCATCAGTAGGAGGACCGGCAAAAGGTATTGTTGTCCGTGAAATCGACGCAATGGGCGGAGCAATGGGCAAAGTAATTGATAAAACGCATATTCAAATGCGTATGCTCAATACCGGTAAAGGTCCTGCTGTTCGTGCATTACGTGCACAAGCAGACAAAGTCTTATACCAACAAGAAATGAAAAAGCTATTAGAGGAACAAGAAAATCTGACAATTCACCAAGCTATGGTTGATGAACTGATTATTGAAGATGATAAAGTAAAGGGTGTTATTACACAAGTAGGTGGAATTTATCGCGCTTCGACTGTCATTATTACAACAGGAACTTTCTTGCGTGGTGAAATTATCATTGGCGACTTAAAATACTCAAGCGGACCAAACAACCAACAACCATCTATCAAACTGGCGGATAACTTGCGAGAAATCGGTTTTGAAATGGTACGATTTAAAACAGGTACGCCACCGCGTGTGAACAGCAAGACCATTGATTACAGTAAAACGGAAATCCAACCTGGAGATCCTGAACCACGTGCATTCAGCTATGAAACGACAGAATTCATCACAGATCAAATTCCATGCTGGTTAACCTATACAAGTCCGGAAACGCATCAAATCATTAATGATAATTTAGAACAATCACCAATGTTTACTGGCGTGATTACAGGGACAGGCCCACGTTATTGTCCGTCAATTGAAACGAAGATTGTACGCTTCAATGACAAACCACGCCACCAATTATTCTTGGAGCCAGAAGGACGCAATACACAAGAAGTCTATGTACAAGGACTATCAACAAGCTTACCTGAACATATCCAACGCAAAATGCTTGAAACCATACCAGGGCTTGAAAAAGCAGAAATGATGCGCGCTGGTTATGCGATTGAATATGATGCGATTGTACCAACACAATTATGGCCAACGCTTGAAACAAAGCGCATCCAAAATCTGTACACTGCTGGCCAAATTAACGGTACATCTGGATATGAGGAAGCAGCAGGTCAAGGTTTAATGGCCGGCATCAATGCAGCTGCAAAAGCTCTTGATAAGGAAGAAATGATTCTAGGTCGCGCAGATGCTTATATTGGCGTACTTATAGATGACTTAGTGACAAAAGGGACAAATGAACCTTATCGCCTTCTTACATCACGCGCGGAATATAGATTGCTCCTTCGCCATGATAATGCTGACATTCGTTTATCAGAACGTGCTTATCAAGCAGGTCTTATCTCACAAGAACGCTATGAACGCTTCTTAGTTAAAAAAGAACAAGTGGAGAATGAGATTGCAAGATTGCACGATATCATTATAAAACCAAATGAGCAAACACAAGCTGCTCTTGCAGAAATAGGCAGCAGTCCATTAAAAGATGGCATCCGAGGAACAGATTTATTAAAACGTCCAGAAGCAAATTATGCATTCGTTTCAGCCTTCGCACCATCTGAAGTGGAACTGAATGAAGAAGTAAAGGAACAAGTTGAAATTCAAGTAAAATATGAAGGATATATTGAGAAAGCTCTTCAACAAGTCGAAAAGCTGAAGAAAATGGAAGGCAAAAAGATTCCTGAGAACATCGATTATGATGCCATTTCAGGGATTGCAACAGAAGCAAAAGAAAAACTTAAAGAAGTCCGTCCGCTTTCAGTTGCCCAAGCTTCACGTATTTCAGGAGTAAATCCTGCCGATATATCAATTTTACTAGTGTATATAGAACATGGTAAGATAGCAAAAGTATAGATAATAAATCCTAGACATGCATGCCTACTTGGCAGTGCATGTCTACTATTAATTAGATGAGAGCCTTCGCAGCACTATGAAAGGGGAATAACATGAACGAAGAACAGTTTATGCAATCATTAAAAGAGCAAGGAATAGAGTTATCAGAGAAGCAAGCACAGCAATTCCATTTATATTTTGAAACATTAGTCGAATGGAACGAAAAAATGAATTTAACTGCGATCACTGATCAACCTTCTGTTTATTTAAAGCATTTTTATGACTCGATTAGTGCTGCTTTTTATATAAACTTTAACGATATCGAATCACTCTGCGATGTAGGAGCTGGCGCTGGGTTTCCGAGTATTCCGATTAAAATTTGCTTCCCACATTTAAAGGTGACGATTGTTGATTCATTAAATAAAAGGATTCAATTTTTACATCACTTAAGCGATGTATTAGAACTAGAAAATATGCAATTTGTTCATTCTCGTGCTGAAGACTTTGGACAAATGGCGCAATACCGTGAAAAGTTTGATCTAGTAACTGCACGCGCAGTCGCACGGCTATCTGTATTGTCAGAGTTGTGCGCACCACTTGTAAAGAATGATGGCATCTTTGTTGCGATGAAAGCTGCCAGTGGTGAGGAAGAATTAACGGATGCTAAAAAGGCAATTCAAGTACTTGGCACTAAACTGATGGATCAATATAAATTTTCACTCCCAATAGAAAATAGTGAACGTACAATATATGTATTCAAAAAGATAAAAAGCACACCAAAAAAATATCCACGTAAGGCCGGTATGCCTAATAAATCTCCAATTCACTAGAAATGTTTCACATGAAACGAAAAAGGAATCTATCGTTTTTGATTAAAAGACACTATAATATAATTGGACATACTTACTTTTTGTATAATGTTAGAAAATATATATAGATAGATAGTCGCCTCTATTCTTCATCCATAATGGATTAAAGAAGGAAATATTGCTAAAAGGTGGTGCCAAGGGATGAAAAGTGCTTTTTCACGTTTTTTTGGAAGTGGTGAGAAAGTAGAAAACACCTCAAAAACCGAGGGTAGGGATAAAGAGACAGTTTCCAATATCCCCATTGATAAGATTAGCCCCAATCGATATCAACCTCGCACAATTTTTGATGATGCCAAGATTGAGGAATTAGCCCGGACAATTCATACGCATGGGGTAATTCAGCCAATAGTTGTTCGTAAATACGAAGAAGATAAATATGAGATTATCGCCGGCGAACGACGCTACCGCGCGATGAAATCATTAAACTGGTTAGAAGTGCCTGCTATTATTCGCGATATGAATGACAAGGAAACTGCTTCGGTTGCTTTAATTGAAAACTTGCAGCGAGAAGAACTGACTTCTATTGAAGAAGCTCAGGCTTACCAAAGACTTTTGGAGCTTCATGAGCTGACGCAGGAAGCGCTTGCTCAAAGATTAGGTAAAGGTCAATCAACGATTGCCAATAAACTGCGCCTATTAAAGCTGCCTCATTCGATTCAAGAGGCCATTTTAAAACGAGACATTTCCGAAAGGCATGCAAGAGCACTGGTGCCCATTAAAGATGAAGAATTGCAGCTTCAATTATTGGAAGAAATAATTGAAAAAGGATATAACGTGAGGCAGCTGGAACAAAGAATTGTTGAAATTGCCAATCCGGTTGAAAAGGTAAAAAAACCTAAACCAAAACGTAAAGCGATTAGCAAAGATATCCGAATCGCCCTTAATACAATTCGACAATCTTTAACAATGGTAAATAAAACGGGGATTTCCGTGGAAACGGAAGAAGAAGAACACGACGAATTTTATCAAATTACTGTAAAGATACCAAAAAAGAAGCAATAGCCCATCTAAAACTCTTACTCTAGCAATAGAATAAGGGTTTTTGATTATTTAAGCGTTCTTTTACATAGTGAACTCAAACAATAGATTGCAGCCAAGTCAAACAGCATATTCCCTTAAAATTTTGCTATGAAAAATCCAGATAATGATTAACTGAGCCTTTTAAATTTTTGCATTTTACTCTTTTAAATTGGAGCCGAACACGTATTTTTTTGATAGAATGTAGAAAAAGGTATGTTTGTTACACTCAATAATGTTATTGAAAGCAGGTGCACCATGGGAAGAACAATAGCAATTGCAAATCAAAAAGGCGGCGTTGGCAAAACAACAACATCTGTAAATTTAAGCGCGTGCCTTGCTGAATTAGGAAAAAAGGTATTATTAATCGATATGGATCCGCAAGGAAATGCAACAAGTGGTGTAGGAGTCAATAAAGGGGAAGTAGAAAAGTGCATTTACGACGTACTTATTGATGATGAGCCTATACATGAAGCTATTACCCAAACAAAAATGGAAAATCTCTATGTTGTACCAGCTACGATAGCGCTTGCTGGGGCAGAAATTGAGTTGGTTTCTACAATCTCTAGAGAAGTGCGTTTAAAGCATGCCATTGATCAACTGAAAAAAGAATATGATTTTATTATTATAGATTGTCCACCTTCTTTAGGTTTATTAACAATTAACTCACTTACAGCAGCAGATGCAATCTTAATCCCAGTGCAATGTGAATACTATGCACTAGAAGGCTTAAGCCAATTGTTGTCTACTATACGTTTAGTCCAAAAGCATTTGAATAACAAGCTTGTCATTGATGGTGTTTTGCTGACAATGCTAGATGCCCGTACGAATTTGGGACTTCAAGTAATTGAAGAAGTAAAAAAGTATTTTCAAGACAAAGTATACAAAACAATCGTGCCAAGGAATGTACGTTTAAGTGAAGCTCCGAGCCATGGTGAACCTATCATTATATATGATCGCAAATCACGTGGAGCGGAAGTTTATATGGAGTTGGCGAGAGAGGTGATTAAGAATGGCTAAAGGATTAGGCAAAGGTTTGGGCGCGCTTTTTCAAGAACAAGATTTATCTGAAAGAGATCAAGTAACGCAAATCGCTATCAAAGATATCAAAGCAAATCCTTTTCAGCCTCGTAAGATATTTGATCAATCCGCATTAGAGGAGCTAGCTCAATCAATAAAGGAACATGGTATTCTACAGCCGATTATAGTAAGGAAGAAAAGAGTTAAATATGAAATTGTTGTAGGCGAACGTCGCTTCCGTGCAGCACAATTAGCGGGACTGATAGAGGTGCCGGCTGTTATCCGTGAGTTAGATGATGCGCAAATGATGGAGTTGGCCATTTTAGAGAATCTTCAACGAGAAGATTTATCACCAATTGAAGAAGCAGAAGCGTATCAAAGTTTATTGGAGGCTCTAAAGCTGACGCAAGATCAGTTGTCTCAACGATTGGGAAAAAGCCGTCCTCATATCGCCAATTATATACGATTGCTGTCACTACCAAAGGATATTCAGCAATATATCAATGATGGTGCCTTAACAATGGGACATGGAAGAACGTTATTAGGATTGAAAAATAAAAAGCAAATACCTCTTGTGGCAGAAAAGGTCATAAAGCAACATCTTAATGTCCGCCAATTGGAAGAACTTGTTCAATCTCTTAATGAGGATGTTTCACGTGAAACAAAGAACAAAGGAAAGAAAGATATATTCTTAGAAGAAAAAGAATCGCAGCTACGGGATTATTTTGGCACGAATGTTTTAATCAAAAAAACAAAAAATAAAGGTAAAATTGAAATTGAGTTCTTCTCAGAAGATGATTTAGAACGCATATTAGAATTACTAGAGGATTGAGAGGATGTTCATTGGTATTATTAGGTACATTAGTGGATGCGCTATTAATCATCGTAGGAACGATCATTGGTAGGTTCCTGCAAGGCATCCCCGATAAAATGAAAGAAGCTGTCATGCAAGTAATAGGGCTATCGGTAATACTGATGGGCATTCAAATGGGAATTAAAAGTAACAACTTTATTATTGTTATTGTTAGTCTTGTTATTGGCACGTTATTGGGCGAGTGGATTGACCTGGACTTGCAGTTAAATCGATTCGGAAGATGGATCGAAAGCAAAATCAGCAAAAAAGGCGATAATGGAGATATCGCCCAAGCATTTATAACAAGTACATTAATCTTCGCGATAGGCTCTATGTCTATCTTAGGTGCGCTCGACAGTGGATTAAGAAACGATCATTCTGTTCTAGTAACAAAGGGAATTATTGACGGATTTACTGCGATATTCCTAGCATCCACGTTAGGTATCGGTGTGATTTTGGGTGCTGTGTCAGTCTTTATATACGAAGGAGTCATCGCCGTATTTGCTGGCCAAATTAGCCGCTTTGTACCCGCTGACGTTTTAGATACATTTGTTCAACAGCTCACAGCTACTGGGGGAGCTATGATTATAGCCATTGGATTAAGCATGATGGGACTTGCTAAAATTCGCATTGCCAATATGCTTCCGGCTATTTTAATTGTGGCTCTCATAGTGACGCTGATGCACTTTTTTTAATGAATGGCGATGCCATGAAAGATACAAGGCACGGGCAATTCGGTTGCTCATTTCATAGGTGATATTGAGTCTTGTTGTTTGCAATATAGTGTGTTCCATGAAGCCGCCAAAGTTGACGATTCCCTTAATTGAGACGTCTCCTATTGGTGGCAATTCTTTTTTTACAGCCTTTCCAGGAAGCAAAGGTCCAGGTTGGAAAAGAATTTCGCCGATTCGCTTTTGATCACCAAGGCATGCATCAATTGCTACTACAAAAGGTGGTACTTTGTGATTTTCAAATGAATCTACTGTTTGAGATAAATTCAGTGCGTGAAGCGGTTCTTCTAATGAACCAATGATTTTGTAAGGAAATGATACAAAGTTTGACAGGATACTGCCGGTTAAAGGGCCTAATGCATCTCCTGTAGAACGATCAGATCCGATACAGCAAAATACGAGATTTTCATGATGGAATGGTATATGCTCTAATAGAAATGAACTTAACCGCCAAGTGGCGCCAGAGTCTTCATAATGCAATGCGTATGAGAATGCCGAATTAGATATAGGGAGTGTCATAGGTAATCTCACTTTCTCTTTTTTCAGCAGTATACGTATATTCGAAACTTTTTATACTAAAGGAGACATATAATTGAGTTTACAAAAGTTTTTTAGTAACCCCACAGAAGAGTTAACCAAGCTTTTGCATAATGAGGAATTTTGGGAAAACATAGGATGGGGCACAATTAGAATTGTTACAATCGCTATCTTATCCATGATACTTGTGCGTATTGCTAAAATAGCCATAACTAAGTTTTTCAACCTACGTATAAATGGTCCTATTGCTTTAAATCCTACAGCAGAACGAAGATATAGAACCATTTTACGGCTATTACAAAGCATCATCTCATATGCTGTATACTTTTCAGCTATTATAGCTATTCTCTCAGTTATGCATATTAAAGTAGCTGGTTTGCTGGCAGGTGCTGGGATCGTCGGTTTAGCAGTAGGGTTTGGCGCACAGAGTTTGGTAAAGGATGTTATCACCGGATTCTTCATTATATTTGAGGACCAATTCGGCGTTGGCGACTATATCAAAATTTCAGCTGTTGAAGGTACCGTCATAGAAATTGGGCTGAGGACAACCAAAATTAAGGGGGGCGCTGGCGAAATCAATATTATACCGAATGGGACTATTTCAGAGGTGGTGAATTATTCTATCAATAATTCAGTGGCTGTAATTGATGTCAGCATTGCTTATAATAATGATATAGCCAAGGCGGAAAGTTTAATAGAAGAATACTTGAGCAAACTGCCTTCCAATCACGAAGAAATTGTGACTGAGCCCACACTGCTAGGGGTCCAAAATGTAGCAGGTGGTGAAGTCACATTGCGAATTACAGTAGAAACGTTACCAATGCAGCATTTTGCTGTATCTCGAATGATTCGAAGAGATATTAAAGAAATATTTGATACGTATCATATAGAAATTCCTTTCCCTAAAATGATGGTTTATGAAAGGAATATGAATAGAACGGAGGAAGGTGAGTAAGTGTGGAAAAAAAGCTATACGAGATGAATGATATAGTAGAAATGAAAAAACAGCATCCTTGCGGGACAAATAGATGGAAGATTATCCGAATGGGCGCAGATATTCGCGTGAAGTGTGAAGGCTGTCAGCACAGCGTCATGATTCCACGGCGTGAATTTGAGAAAAAGATGAAAAAGGTATTAGTTCAGGCGAATCCAACAGAAGCCTATGAAAATTAGACATTTGATAAATGAATATCTATAATAGACAGGTTGAATATGAATTTTTGAACGTATAGGGAAAGGTAGTGGGAAAATGGCTTTAACAGCAGGGATTGTAGGATTGCCAAACGTAGGAAAATCCACTTTATTTAATGCGATTACAAAAGCAGGAGCACTTGCAGCAAACTATCCATTCGCAACGATTGACCCGAACGTAGGGATTGTAGAAGTGCCAGATGCGCGTCTTGATGAATTAACAAAATTAGTCCAACCAAAGAAAACAGTACCCACAGCATTTGAATTCACTGATATAGCAGGTATTGTAAAAGGTGCCAGCAAAGGTGAAGGTCTAGGAAATAAATTCTTGGCACATATCCGTGAAGTGGATGCAATTACGCAAGTAGTTCGCTGTTTCGAAGATGAAAATATTACACATGTTGCTGGAAAGGTAGATCCTATCAGCGATATTGAAGTAATTAATCTAGAGCTTATTCTTGCTGACTTAGAATCGGTTGATAAACGATATGCAAAAGTAGAAAAATTAGCTCGTCAAAAAGATAAAGAAGCAATGGTGGAAGCGCCGGTTTTAGAAAAAGTTAAAGAAGCTTTCGCAAACGAAAAACCTGCACGTTCAGTTGATTTATCAGATGAAGAATTAAAAATTATCAAAAGTTTAAATCTACTAACGCTAAAACCAATGCTTTACGTAGCTAACGTTTCAGAAGATGAAGTAGCGGATGTAAGCAACAATCAATACGTACAAACAGTACGTGATTATGCTGCAAAAGAAGGTGCAGAGGTAATCGTCGTTTGTGCTAAAATTGAAGAAGAAATTGCTGTATTGGACGATGAAGAAAAAGCTATGTTTTTAGAAGAACTAGGCATTGAAGAATCTGGTCTAGATCAGTTAATCAAAGCTTCTTATAGCTTGCTAGGCCTAGCCACTTACTTTACAGCAGGTGTCCAAGAAGTAAGAGCTTGGACTTTCCGCAAAGGTATGAAAGCTCCTCAATGTGCGGGCGTCATCCACTCAGACTTCGAGCGTGGATTTATCCGTGCTGAAACTGTTTCTTACGATGATTTAATGCAATACGGTTCTATGAGTGCAGCAAAAGAAGCTGGCCGTGTCCGTCTTGAAGGAAAAGAGTATGTTGTACAAGATGGCGACATTATGCTATTCCGCTTTAATGTATAGTTGATAATTAGAACCATGTGATGATATTAGGCATCACATGGTTTTTTATTTACTTAATCTATGGAGACATGAAATATACAATAATTCAATTCAATAGTTGTCCAAAGCAATCTCTTGTGGTACAATATATTGATGTGAGTAGTAAATATTACTAACTCCTTGCCAAGTGACATTCATTTGGCCAAAGTCCATAAGGAGGTGCTTATAAATGAGAGCATATGAATTAATGTACATTATCCGTCCAAACATCGAAGAAGAAGCTAAAAAGGCTTTAGTTGAACGTTTCGACGAAATCCTAACTTCTAACGGAGCAGAAATCATCGAATCTAAAGAGTGGGGCAAACGCCGTCTTGCTTATGAAATCGAAGACTTCCGTGAAGGTTACTATCAAATCGTAAAAGCTAACGCTGATACAAAAGCGATCGACGAATACACTCGTTTAGCTAACATCAGCGAAGATATCATTCGCCATATCGCAGTTCGCGAAGAAGAAAAATAATTAATAATAAATAAAAAAGCAGAGAAGGGGGTTGAATTCTGATGATTAACCGCGTCGTATTAGTCGGAAGGCTAACAAAAGATCCGGAACTTCGCTACACACCAAATGGTGTAGCAGTTGCTCGTTTTACATTAGCTGTGAATAGAACATTTTCTAATCAACAAGGTGAAAAGCAAGCCGACTTCATCAACTGTGTTGTTTGGCGCAAACAAGCTGAAAATACTGCAAACTTCTTGCATAAAGGAAGCCTTGCAGGGATTGAAGGCCGCATCCAAACAGGCAGTTTTGAAGGTCAAGACGGCAAGCGTGTATACACAACAGAAGTGGTGGCAGATAGTGTCCAATTCTTAGAACCACGAAGTGCAACTGGAGATCGTCCGGCACCAAGCCAATCGTATGGCGGCCAACCGTCTTACGGTGGTGGCAGCCAATATGGCAGTGCTTCTCAAGAAGGGAATTATCAACAGCCATCATATCAACAGAATCACTCACCTAATCAGCAAAACTATACACGTGTAGATGAAGATCCATTTGCGCCAATGAATAACAATGGCGGAGGGAAAGTCGACGTAACAGAAGACGATCTTCCATTCTAGCAGGAGATTACCACACGTTAATACAAAATGATTATGAGGAGGGACTACACAATGGCACCACGTAGAGGAGGCCGCAAACGCCGTAAAGTTTGCTATTTCACTTCTAATAACATCAAACACATCGATTATAAAGATGTTGATTTGCTAAAAAAATTCATCTCTGAGCGCGGAAAAATTCTTCCACGCCGTGTGACTGGTACAAGCGCTAAATACCAACGTAAACTTACATCAGCAATCAAAGTTGCTCGTGTAATGGCTTTACTACCATTCACTGCAGAAGATAAATAATAAATGTTAAAAGACTAGCTTATGCTAGTCTTTTTTTATCGATATAAAGCTTAATTTCTTTATTTGTTTAAGCCATTTAAGTGGCGCTAGTAAGCCGCTAAAAAAAATTTGGGTTATTTATCCAGCTGGGGAACAAGAGGATTCTTACAATTTTTATAAGAGTAATGATTGCTGTTTCAATCAAGTTTGGTGGAGAGCTAGATACCCCTTGAGCTTTTGTTTGCAACCACGAAACATGGTACAATAGTAAGATGAAATAGTAGATTGTCTATAAGAAAAGGAAGGTTATAAATGCCGGAAAACAAGACAAGAAGATTGACACAGGGCGCAATGATGATTGCGTTATTTACAATATTATTAGCTATTTCAACCTACGTGCCTCTCATCAATATTGTAACAGTTTGGTTCGTGCCACTGCCTTTAGCATGGTATGCAGCAAAGTACGAAAGTAAATTTTCGTTAGCTGCTATTGCAATCAGTATTATTCTGTCCCTTTTAATTGGCGGCCTCTTAGCGCTTCCTCAGGCTGTTTTATTTGGCATTGTTGCTTTTATAGTGGGATATGGCATACGCAAACAGAAGAGCAAGGGATTCTTATTTTTATCAACTTCTTTAGCATCGTTAGTTGTAATTTCCGTTGAATATGTGATTGCTGTACGCTTTTTTCATATGGATTTTATAAAACAAATGATTGAAACTGCAAGAAAAAGCTATGAAAAATCAAATGAATTGACTAAGGCAATGACCGGACAAGCACCGCTTTCCAGTGAACAGATCGAAACGATGATTAATACAATACAGATAAGCATGCCTACACTAATCATCTTGTGCGTATTTGCATTTGCTTGGTTAATGATTTCGGTTCAGTTACCTTTATTGCGTAGATTGGGCTTAAATGCACCCAAATTTAAGCCGTTCAAAGACTTGCGTTTACCTCGAGCTATGTTGTGGTATTATCTTGCTGTCTTAGCAATAACATTGTTTATCAAGCCAGCAGAAGGAACATTTCTTTATGTCATAGTACTGAATCTATCCTTTCTTCTAACCATTTTGTTTTTGATTCAAGGAATATCCTTTATCCATTTCATCATAAATCAAAAAGGTTGGCCGAAGTGGACAGCAGTTGTCGCTACAATCTTAGCTTTTCCGTTAAGTTCATTTGTCACTTTGATAGGAATTGCTGATTTAGGCTTTCAACTGCGCGAGCTAATAAGTGACATGACAAGAAAATAAGGAGTTGGGATTTATGGGTTCTCTTTTTAGAAAAAGACCAATACGTTATCCTCTTTTAATGCTGTCGCTGCTTGGCTTAGCAAGTATAGTTATTTGCTTAATGTGGAATGCATTGATCGGCATCCTTTATGGTTTAATCCTTATCCTTGTATTTATCCTTGCTTGGAAGGCTGAAATGGATACCTATAAGGAAACGGAAAAGCATATTGAGATGCTTTCATACCGCTTGAAAAAAGTGGGCGAAGAGGCGTTGCTTGAGATGCCAATCGGGATTGTACTGGTTGGGGATGAGTATGAGATAGAATGGTGCAACCCGTATATGCACGAAATTTTAAATAAAGAGTCATTGATTGGAGAAGATTTGTTTTCTTTATCAGATGATTTTTATACATTAATCAAGCATGAGGACTCTAACGAATTAAATTTAACGCTAAATGAACGCAAATACAGGGCTTACTATAGATCAGAGGAAAAACTAATTTACTTCTTTGATATTACGGAACAAGTAGAAATCGAAGAGTTATATAATGAAGATCGAACAGTGATCGCCATCCTGTTTGTTGATAACTATGACGAAATTACACAAGGGATGGATGACCAAACGCGTAGCCAGACAAATTCTCTTGTGACTTCGCTAGTTAATAACTGGAGCAATGCGAACGGCATTTTCCTGAAAAGAATTGCTGCGGATCGTTTTATAGCTATATTGAATGAGTCCATTTTGCAAGAACTAGAGAAAAAACGTTTTTCAATCCTTGATGATATACGAGAAATTACAGCTCAGCAAAATTTATCGTTAACGTTAAGTATTGGAGTAGGGGCAAGCTCGACATCACTTATAGAATTAGGAGAGTTAGCGCAGTCCAGTTTAGACCTAGTTTTAGGTCGTGGTGGCGACCAGGTAGCAATTAAAGAAGCGAATGGTAAAGTAAGATTCTATGGCGGTAAGACGAATCCCGTTGAAAAACGCACGAGAGTCCGTGCAAGGGTTATTTCACATGCTTTGCGTGATTTAATCCAAGGCAGTGACCAAATTTTCGTTATGGGTCACAAGATGCCTGATATGGATGCGATTGGCGCGGCTATCGGTGTGAGAAAGATGGCTGATATGAACGGGGTTAAAGGATATGTTGTCGTTGAT
Source organism: Rummeliibacillus sp. G93 (assembly GCF_023515935.1). Lineage (NCBI taxonomy): Bacteria > Bacillati > Bacillota > Bacilli > Caryophanales > Caryophanaceae > Rummeliibacillus > Rummeliibacillus sp. G93. Next base: position 3,227,319 of record NZ_CP097314.1, on the reverse strand, counting down.
TTTGACAATATAGACAATAGCATTAATCGTCTTATGCAGTTGGTAAAAGAGAAATCAGACTTATATAACCGTTTTATTACACCAGAGCTTGCGATTGATAAAATGACAGAGAAGTCTCTGCTTATTATAGTGGATACACATAAGCCAAGCATGACGATAGAGGCAAAGCTATTAAATAAAACAGATAAAGTCGTTGTGATTGACCATCACCGTCGGGGCGAAGAATTTGTTAAAAGCCCGATGCTAGTCTACATGGAGCCATATGCATCTTCTACTGCAGAGCTAGTGACCGAATTACTAGAATATCAGCCGAAAGATGATAAAATATCTATGTTGGAGGCGACAGCCTTATTAGCTGGCATTATAGTCGATACCAAGAGCTTTACATTGCGTACAGGTGCTAGAACTTTTGAGGCAGCTTCGTACTTGCGTACAAATGGGGCAGATACGGTACTCGTCCAACGATTATTAAAAGAAGATATTACAACCTATATTGAACGCTCCAAAATCGTGCAGACAGCAGAGTTTTACCATGAAGGATTGGCGATAGCTCGTGGTGATGATGATCAAATCTATAACTCTGTATTAATTGCGCAGACAGCGGATATTTTGTTGACGATGAAAGATATTTCAGCCTCATTCGTTATTGCACATCGTAGTGATGGCAGAATTGGCATTAGCGCCCGCTCGTTAGGTGAAATGAATGTTCAGCTAGTAATGGAAGAACTCGGTGGAGGCGGACATCTGACAAACGCAGCATGCCAATTAGAAGCAGATACGATTGATGAAGCAATTGAACGACTAAAAGTAGCTATAGATAAAGTAATAGAAGGGGGAAAAGAATCATGAAAGTGATCTTTTTAAAAGATGTAAAAGGGCAAGGAAAAAAAGGTGAAACAAAAGAAGTGTCAGATGGTTATGCACGTAACGTACTTTTGAAGCAAAAAAGTGCTGTTGAAGCAACTCCAGCTGCACTAGCTCAATTGAATGCACAAAATAAACGTGCTGCCCTTGATGCAGCCCAAGAATTAGAAGACGCAAAAGCATTAAAGGAAAAATTAGAGGGCTTAACAGTTGAATTAACAGCTAAACCAGGAAAAGATGGCCGATTATTTGGTTCTATTACGTCTAAACAAATTGTAGAACAGCTACAAAAAGACTTTGGCATCAAAATTGATAAAAGAAAAATGGAAATGAAAGATGCGATTCGTACATTAGGCGTAACGAAAGTTCCTGTTAAGCTTCATCATGAAGTATCTGCTGCATTGAAAGTACATGTTGCAGAACAAGAATAAGGGAGAGACAGTATGAACGATCCACAATTGGACCGTATTCCACCGCACAATCAAGAAGCTGAACAATCCGTAATTGGCGCTATTTTTCTTGAGCCGCAAGCTTTGATTACCGCTTCAGAAGTACTGTTACCAGAAGATTTTTATCGTACGGCACACCAAATGATTTTCCAAACAATGTTGCGCTTAAGCGACCAAGGAAAAGCGATTGATGTTATTACGGTAACGGAAGAGTTATCTTCGCATAATGAGCTTGAGGATATTGGCGGTATTTCTTATATTACGGAAATTGCGAATGCTGTCCCAACAGCAGCTAATGTCAGCTACTACGCTCATATCGTTTCAGAAAAGGCGTTGCTTCGCCGTTTAATACGTGTGGCAACAAAAATAGTCGAAGATGGCTATACGCGTGAAGATGAAGTAGACGCACTTCTTGCTGAAGCAGAGAGCAAAGTAATGGAAGTAGCCAATCGAAAGAATGCCGGTGACTTCAAACATGTCAAAGACGTGCTTGTTGAGACATATGCCAATGTGGAGAAACTTCAAAATCGCCAAGGTGATATCACGGGAATCCCAACAGGTTTCCGTGATTTAGACCGTCTAACAGCAGGATTCCAGCGAGGAGATTTAATCATCGTTGCTGCGCGTCCTTCAGTAGGGAAAACCGCCTTTGCGCTGAATGTGGCACAAGCTGTTGGTACCTTAACAGAGGAGAATGTTGCTATTTTCTCTTTGGAAATGGGTGCTGAACAGCTTGTCATGCGTATGCTGTGTGCTGAGGGTAATATCGACGCACAAGTCTTACGGACAGGCGCTCTCAATTCAGAAGACTGGCGAAAGCTTACGATGGCGACAGGTACATTATCCAGAGCAGGCATCTATATCGATGATGCAGCTGGTGTACGTGTAAGTGAAATACGTGCCAAATGTCGTCGTCTTAAACAAGAACAAGGACTTGGCATGATTTTGATCGACTACTTACAATTGATTCAAGGCAGCGGTGGAGCAGGTCAAAATAGACAGCAAGAAGTATCAGAAATATCTCGTTCACTAAAAGCATTGGCACGTGAGTTAGAAGTGCCTGTTATTGCGCTATCCCAATTATCTCGTGGTGTTGAACAGCGACAAGATAAACGTCCGATGATGAGTGATTTGCGGGAGTCTGGAAGTATTGAGCAGGATGCTGATATCGTAGCATTCCTATACCGTGAAGATTATTATGATAAAGAGACAGAAGACGCCAATACAATTGAAATTATTGTTGCCAAACAGCGTAATGGCCCGACAGATACGGTGAAGTTGGCATTTAAAAAAGAATACAATAAATTTGTTAGCGTAGATTGGACAGCAGACGTACCTGCTGGCTTTTAGTTGTGAGAGCATTACATTTAATGCTCTTTTTTTTATTGCCAGAATGGGTAGTTAATCTTGGAGCAAGAAAAGGAAGGAATTCTATGCAAAACGGAACTAACACTCTATTGAGGTAATATTACCCAAAGTCTATAACTTTACTATTAAAAAAACGAACATTGTAGTCTGACTTCTATTACATGTTCGTATATTTTAGCCATCTTGTATTGACTTGGCCTATTTTCGTTGTTACAATAAGTCTGTTTGAATCAGGGTGCAATGAATGTGCCTGACGGAGGTGCTGATTATGACATCAGTTGTAGTAGTAGGAACACAATGGGGAGACGAAGGAAAAGGGAAAATTACCGACTTCTTATCGAAAGAAGCTGAAGCCATCGCCCGCTATTCTGGTGGTGATAATGCAGGCCATACAATCCAATTTGAAGGGGAAACGTATAAATTGCATTTAATCCCTTCAGGCATTTTTTATAAAGAAAAAATGTCCATTATGGGGAATGGTATGGTAATCAACCCCAAATCACTTGTTGAAGAATTAAAAGGACTACAAGAAAGAGGCGTAAGCACAGAGAATTTACGCATCTCAAATCGAGCTCACGTTATTCTGCCGTATCATATTTACCAAGATAAAGTAGATGAGGAAGCCCGCGGTGACCAAAAAATTGGAACAACCTGCAAAGGAATTGGCCCATGTTATATTGATAAGGTACAGCGAATTGGTATCCGTATCGCAGATCTACTAGATAAAAAAGTATTCGAAGAAAAGCTACGTACAAACTTAGAAATGAAAAACCGTCTTTTTGAAAAATACTATGGTGTAGAACCTTTGAAATTTGAAGATATTTTTGAAGCATTTTACCAATATGGTCAAGAAATTGCTCAGTATGTAACAGATACATCTAAGATTCTTAGCGATGTGCTAGAAGAGGGCAATAAGGTACTATTTGAGGGTGCACAAGGCGTTATGCTGGATGTAGACCATGGCACATATCCATATGTCACTTCATCCAATCCAGTTGCTGGTGGCGTTGCAACAGGTGCTGGCGTAGGCCCATCACAAGTAAACCGTGTGATCGGTGTAAGTAAAGCTTATACTTCACGCGTAGGAGATGGACCGTTCCCAACTGAATTATTTGATGAAATTGGCCAACAAATTCGTGAAGTTGGACGAGAATATGGTACAACAACAGGCCGTCCACGCCGAGTAGGCTGGTTTGACTCCGTAGTTGTCCGCCATTCTCGCCGCGTATCAGGTATTACAGATTTAGCATTAAACTCAATCGATGTGTTAACTGGTCTTGAAACTGTAAAGATCTGTACAGCGTATGAATATAATGGTGAAATTATTACAGAATACCCTGCAACTCTTCACGCAATTGAAGGCTGCAAACCAATCTACGAAGAGCTTCCTGGATGGACAGAGGATGTCACAGGATGCAAAACGCTAGATGAGTTGCCTGAGAACGCAAGAAACTATGTAAAACGTGTAAGTGAGCTAACTGGTATCCGCATTGCAACATTCTCAGTGGGACCAGATCGTGATCAAACTAATGTACTGCTTAATGTGTGGGACGCGTAATTCTAACCCCATCATATAAAAGTCAAAAGGCAATCCCCTCTTTTCGAGGGATTGCCTTTTATTAATGGATATCCTTCTTCTTAAAACGTCCTCCACGCACTTCAGCAATATTGCCAATGGCAAGAAAGGCATGTTCGTCAAGTTCGCTAACAATCGTTGTGAGCTTTGATTCTTCTAAACGCGTGATCACTGTGAAGATCACTTTCTTCGTGTCTCCCGTATAAGCACCCTCACCATTTAGATAGGTAACGCCACGGCCCAAACGGTCAATAATTGCTTGCCCGATTTCATCGTATTCATCACTGATAATATAAACCGCCTTCGATTCGTCGAGACCCTGAATGGTAATATCAATCATTTTGTAAGCAATAAAGTAAGCTAGCCCTGAATACATTGCTTGTTCCCATGTGAATACAAATCCAGCTACTGTGAAGATAATGAGGTTAAAAAACATGATGATTTCGCCTACGGAGAATGGGAGTTTTTTATTAAAAAGTATAGCTAATACCTCTGTACCATCAAGTGAACCGCCTGATCGAATGACAAGGCCAACTCCGATACCAAGGATGATTCCTCCGAAAACAGTGGATAACAGCAAATCTTGGGTAACGGGTTTTACATGTTCCAAGAGAAGTGTTGCGACAGATAAAGTAGTAATACCGAGTGCAGTTGATAATGCGAATGTTTTCCCAATTTGCTTATAACCGAGGAAAATAAAAGGGATATTAAGGAGGAAAATAAATACGCCTAGTGGCAGATGAGTTAAATGGGAAATAATTATAGAAACGCCGACAATGCCTCCGTCTAAAATGTTGTTGGGAACGAGGAACAGGCTAAGGGCAATAGCAGTTATGCATGCACCAACGATGACCATAATAGTTCTTTGTGCCAGCCTCTTTTTAGACTGTGTTTTCTTCAGTTTATTTACTTCTATGCCCTTTGGCAAAACCGGCTGCTGTTTCTGTCGGTTTGCATCACTCATAAAATCTCTCCAATCTTTTTGTAGAATAATAGTTTAACCAGACTTACAAATAGAAAGATCCTTGGCGAAGAATTAGCTAATCACAATTTTAAGCCATAGACCTATTCATCCGTAAAGCCCAATTAGTTCCACTAATAACCAAATTAGATGAATTATCATCCTTTTAGCAAAGTGTCACCCTATATCTCTATAATATCGGAAAATTCGGTTTTTAAGAAGTAAAAAGCATGGCTTTGTTAAAACTTTTAAAAAGAAATGCATATTATAGGAGAAATGTAGGGGATAAAATAAGCCCTTATGACCGTTCTAAATCTCAATGAAAATAGCTGAAGTATGGTAAAATTAAATAGGACATATAGTCGATGTGTCGATTCATAGCGAAATTATTCCCCAGGAAATGTCGAAGGGGGTTTTTAAAGATGCAACGCAAACTTAAGAATGGTAGAGTATTGATAGAATAGAAAAAGACCGGAGTAAGGAAGGGGAATATATATTGGATAAGACGATTTTAGTAGTGGACGATGAAAAGCCAATCGCAGATATACTGCAATTTAATTTAATTAAGGAAGGCTATAAAGTTGTCTGTGCATATGATGGAGATGAAGCATTAAAAAAGGTAGAGGAAATTAAACCTGATTTAATGCTTTTAGATATTATGTTGCCCAAAAGAGATGGTATGGAAGTATGCCGTGAAGTACGAAAAAAATATGACTTGCCTATCATTATGCTGACAGCGAAAGATTCAGAGATTGATAAGGTGCTAGGTTTAGAGCTTGGCGCTGATGATTATGTGACTAAACCTTTTAGCACACGAGAATTGATTGCAAGGGTGAAAGCAAATATGCGTAGACACCAAACTGTGGCAGTAGCTGAAGAAGCAGTTGAAGAGAACAATGATATCGTAGTAGGATCGCTTGTCATTCAGCCAGATGCATACCTTGTATTAAAAAGAGATGAAGCAATTGAATTAACACACCGTGAGTTTGAATTACTTCATTACTTGGCTAAGCATATCGGACAAGTTATGACGCGCGAGCACTTACTACAAACTGTTTGGGGCTATGATTACTTTGGAGACGTCCGCACAGTAGATGTGACCATTCGTCGACTTCGTGAAAAAATTGAAGATAACCCGAGTCATCCAGCATGGATTGTCACTCGCCGAGGCGTTGGCTATTATTTAAGAAATCCTGAACAGGAGTAAAAGAACATGCAAAAGGTCCGTTTTTTTAAATCAGTCCAAGTGAAACTAGTACTGATTTATGTATTACTCATCCTTATTGCAATGCAAATTATAGGGCTTTATTTTGCAAAGGAATTGGAACAAAACCTAAAGAAGAGCTTTGAAACTTCAGTTACTGATCGTTTGACGCTTGTTAACTTTAGCGTTAAAGAAGAATTGTTAAAAGAACGAACGGATAGTGATCCAACGCTTGAACAAAGCTTAAAAAGTATTGTAGATTTATCCTCCGATGATATTAAAGAAATTAGAGTCATAGATCCGCGTTACCGAATCCTTGCTTCTTCTGATAAGAGCAATCAGTCTATTGTCGGGCAACGAGAAATGGATTCACTTGTAAGGCAATCTATTACAACACAAACGCGCTATGCCAAAATTGCATTAGATGAAAAGACACGCAAAAGAATTTGGGTAGTGGCCACTCCCATCATGTCAAATGGAAAGGCTAATGGCAAAGAAATTGGAACCGTTTATGTAAAGGCAAACATTGAACGGATTTTTGAGCAAATGAATGATATTAATCAAATCCTTGCAGCCGGTACAGCATTAGCATTAGCCATAACAATTGTGCTTGGCATTTTTATTGCCAGAACTATTACAAAACCAATTTCCGATATGCGAAGACAAGCGCAAGCAATGGCCAGAGGGAATTTCTCAAGGAAGGTTAAAGTTTATGGCAACGATGAAATAGGTCAATTAGCTATTGCCTTCAACCATCTGACCAATCGTCTTCAAGAAGCGCAGTCAACTACTGAAGGTGAGAGAAGAAAGCTTGCCTCCATCCTTACAAATATGACGGATGGCGTTATTGCGACTGATCGGAAGGGGAAAATTATATTAATCAATTCACCAGCTGAAAAACTGTTAAATAGCGGCCATAATGAGCTAATGGGAAGACCATTGGTTTCTGTATTAGGTTTGGAGAAACAACATACATTTGAGGATTTAATCCACATGAAGGATGCAATCAACCTTGATTTTAGTTCCTCAGAGCGTCCTTATATTTGGCGTGCTAATTTCTCTGTAATACAGAAGGAAACTGGCTTTGTGAACGGTTTGATTACAGTTCTGCATGATATTACAGAACAAGAAAAGATTGATATGGAACGGCGCGAGTTTGTGTCTAATGTATCTCATGAATTGCGTACGCCACTTACAACGATGCGCAGTTACTTAGAAGCATTGACAGAAGGGGCTTGGCAAAACAAAGAGATTGCCCCGCACTTTTTACATGTCACACAAACTGAGACGGAGCGAATGATTCGTCTGGTAACAGACTTATTACAGCTTTCCCATATGGATAGCAGAGAATATGAAATCAATGCTGATATTGTGGACTTTAATCGATTCTTCAACAGCATTATTGACCGTTTTGAAATGGCAAAATCGAAGAACGTTGAATTTATACGATTATTGCCTTCTGTTTCATACTATGTAGAAATCGATACAGATAAGATTACTCAAGTTATTGATAATATTATCTCCAATGCATTGAAATATTCGCCGGATGGCGGCAATATCCGCTTTGGCATGAAAGCAAATGACGGTATTTTAACCGTCATGATTTCAGATGATGGAATGGGTATTCCGAAAGATAATGTTGACCGTATTTTTGACCGTTTTTATCGTGTAGATCGGGCACGGGCACGATCTATGGGTGGAACAGGGCTTGGTCTTGCTATTTCTCGGGAAATGATTGTAGCGCATGGCGGGAAAATATGGGCAGAGAGTGAAGAGGGAGTAGGTACAACCATTTTCTTCACATTGCCATATGAAGAGGATGAGGCAGGTGAGTGGGATTGAAATATATCGAGCAGATTAAATCACTTTTACTCTTCGTCTTAGTCTTTTTAAGCATTACATTGACGTTTTCCATTTGGACATACAAACCAGACTATGACCCACTTGAAAAACAAAAACCGCCGCTGAATGTTTCTTTTGAAAAGAAACAACAGCTGGCTGATGTCGTTAAACCATATCGTATGGTCTTCCACGAGAAGGATACGTGGCGCGGCACAGATCGGTATGAAGAAATGAAAAACATGCTGAATCGAATGCATCGTTGGCGTATCTCTAATATGACTTTAGTAAGCAAAAATGCGAATGCCTATAAGGTGAATCAATTAATGAGAGATGCAGATAACTTCACGCTATTTTTCCCTGCTGAGGTGCCCTATGCCATCTTCCAAAATATTTTGCCGTCCGTCGATGAGCAGCCTAAAAATCTTTCATTTAATAAAATGATTTTAGATTGGGAGCGCATAGACGACTCAGATGAACTTATTGTTTTCTTCGCCAATACTGCTAATGGTCAGCTTTACAAAGCAAAGGTACATGTAGATAGCCAAGATGACTTTTATAAACATATTATAGACAAATCTCATTCTCTTGAACGTTATATTGCGTACGCAAGGGAAAGAGGAAATACACTGTATTTACCTGCACAAGAGGAGAAGGTTATGCAGTATACGTATTTAAGCTCTTCTTCATCTATTGATAAGTTTAAAAATGCATTATTTACAATGCCTAAAAGAGTTAAAAGCAGTATTGATGATACAAACTTTAAAGAGAATTATACGGATGGCGTTTCCATGATGACGGTTAATACAAGTAAAAAAACATTGGATTATGTTGATGCCAATGCTGTAGACAACTTAGAAAAGACAAATAAATCTAGCCTTATCTTGAATACATTCAATTTTATTAATGAACATGGTGGATGGACAGGCGATTTTCGCTATGAAGATGTTGATACTTCAAACAACAAAATTATGTATCAGCTATATGTGAAAGACTATATGGTATATACTGACGCATCTGTCACCTCTACAGCGATCGAGACTGTATGGGGAGAAACCCGGATTGCTCGTTATATACGTCCTTATTACAAGCTTGTCTCTGTCCCTGAAAACGAAACCGTTATGATAGAGAGTGGCGAAAGAGCCATTGAGGAAATAAGCAAACAAGATGGTGTCGATATAAATGATGTGGAAGAAATAAGGCCGGGTTATTATTTATCTACGAATGAACGTCCGAATGTCTTTATACTGAAGCCTACTTGGTTTTACTTTATCAATGGCAAGTGGAAGTCTCTACCTCTAGTACCGAGTGCAGGAGGTGAGCAAGTTGGATTGGAATAAAGCCAAAACCATCTTTATCATTGTATTTTCTATTTTAAATATATTTTTGTATTATATGTACGTAAATCGTTATAATGAAGCGCAAAGTGTTCCTGTTATTGGCGATACAGATTTTTCTACACGTTTAAAAGATGAAAACATAACGATTAAAAATAAGCCTGCTGCAACGATTAACGTCTCCTATATTTCAGGCAAAATTAAAAAATTTAATATGTTGGAGCTTGCCCAATTGAAAAATCAAAAGCTCCATATCGGTAATAATGACACAGAAATTGTATCAAAGATTACCAAGCCGATGCCTTTGACAAGTTTATCAGCTAATAATATAACGCAATTTGTTGAGAAGAATGTTTATAAAGGAAGATCGTATAGGCTTTGGAAGATAGACAAGTTAAACAAAGTAGCAACATTCTTCCAAGTTTCAGATAATCGAACGATTTATTACAATCAGAATGCAGCTGTAAAAGTACATTGGAATGACGCAAATGAAATCACAAACTATGAACAGAGGATGTTTGATTCACTGAAAAGTTTTGGCGAAAAAGGAACGTTGATTGAACCAGAAAAAGCTATTAAGGCTATTCTAAACAAAGGCTATTTAATGCCGAACTCTACTATTACAAAAATAGAGCTTGGCTATTCAACACTTGTACCTTTAACGCAAATCCAAGTACTGGCACCAACATGGTATATACATGTAGAGTTGCCAAAGGATAAAAAAGGGATTAAGAATGAAGTGGATTACTTTGTAAACGCAGATGGGACAATCGTAGATATTGAACATAACGCCAAAGAAAGGGAATTACAGCAACAGTAAGGAGTTTTAGCCATGCAGTTTAGTGTGTTAGCTAGTGGCAGTACTGGCAACTCCATCTTTGTAGAGAGCGGCGAACATTCATTAATCGTCGATGCTGGGTTGACTGGCAAAAAGATGGAACAGCTTTTTGAAAAAGTAGGCCGTGATATAAAAAGTTTAAACGGGATATTGGTTACACATGAGCATTCTGACCATATTAAAGGTGTGGGAGTGCTGGCGAGAAAATATCAAATACCTGTATTTGCAAATGAAAAAACATGGAAGGCAATGGATGGGCTAGTCGGAACAATTCCAACAGACCTTCGTTTTCAATTTGATATGGAAACGGTCAAAACCTTTGGCTCATTAAATGTTGAGTCCTTCGCTGTTTCACATGATGCAAGTGATCCTATGTTTTATTGCTTCCATGATGGTCAAAGAAAGCTAGTGGTCATCACAGATACAGGCTATGTTAGCGATCGGATGAAAGGCATTATAAGAAGTGCTGATTCATTTGTTTTTGAAAGCAACCATGATGTTGGCATGCTGCAGATGGGACGTTATCCTTGGTCAGTCAAACGCCGAATTTTGAGCGACTTAGGGCACGTTAGCAATGAGGATGCAGCTGTTGCAATGAGTGAAGTGATAGATCAGAAGCCAACGCGCATCTATTTATCACACTTAAGTAAAGACAATAATATGAAAGATTTAGCACGCATGAGCGTTTCTCAAACATTGCAATCATGTGGCATTATGCCTGGTGAATTCGTCCAATTGTATGATACGGATGCGAATGAACCAACAGAACTGGTCACAGTCTAAATATATAGAAATCCCCCTTTAAGAAATGGCTCTGACCGTTATATTGATAACGAACGAGATTAGAGTCAGTTTAATAAAAGGGGATTTTTTTATGCCGAAATGGGGAAGTTAAGATAAGGAAAACTTTGAGGTGATTTTAAACTTGTTTTCATCTTATTTTAATGTTGGTCAGATATTGTATTACTAACGAAGCAGATAATTGAAGAAAGGATGAAACATATGGGATATTACGATCAAGATGAAACAAAAACACGAAGGAAAGATGGAAGCAAGGCAGGCTATTTTTTGAGCGGAATTATCGGTGTCATTGTAGGAGCACTTCTTGTATGGCTCTTATTGCCGTCCATGGTGGATTACCTGCCGAATAATAATAGTGCAAGAGTATCGAGCAGCGGCAGTTCCACAGCCAATAAAACATCAACTCCACAGGTATCTACAGAGGTCTCAACGAATGTAACAGATGCTGTTGCAAAGACAAAGGATGCAGTGGTGGGCATTACAAATATTCAACAAACGCAAACTGACTTATGGGGCGACTTACCATTCCAAGATGGTGGCGGCATCACTGGAGGTAATGGTAAAAACGATCAGGATTCCAGTGAGCCAGTTGGCAGTGGTTCTGGTGTCATTTATAAAAAAGTAGGGAACAAAGCATATATCGTCACCAATAACCATGTTGTTGAAGGAGCTAAAACGTTAGAAGTTACATTTTCAGACGGCTCTAAAGAACAAGCTAAGCTAGTCGGCACAGATATATGGACAGATTTAGCGGTTATTTCTATCTCAAGTAAAAAGGTAAAAACGGTGGCTACTTTTGGCGACTCTGATAAATTAAAACAAGGTGAAACTGCGATTGCTATTGGTAACCCTCTAGGATTAGACTTCTATGGTTCTGTTACAACTGGCGTTATCTCAGGAACTGATCGTACTGTGCCGGTGGATTTAAATGAAGACGGTACGGAGGATTGGCAAGAAGAAGTATTGCAAACAGATGCAGCAATCAACCCAGGGAATAGTGGAGGTGCATTAATCAATTTGGCAGGCCAAGTCATTGGCATTAACTCAATGAAGATTTCTGAATCTGCTGTAGAAGGATTAGGTTTTGCCATACCAATTAATTCAGCTATTCCTGTAATAGACGAATTGCAACAAACGGGGAAAGTAGTAAGACCTTCAATGGGCGTATCACTAATCGATTTAACAGATGTACCAGCTTACCACCAAAGCCAAACTTTAAAATTGCCTCCTGAAGTAACAGCTGGTATTGTTGTAAGCCAAGTTGTGAAAAATTCTTCAGCTGAAAAAGCAGGTATTCAGAAATATGATGTCATTGTTGAAATGGATGGAGAAAAAGTAGATAATTCAATCGACCTCCGTAAGATTCTTTACAACAAGAAACATGTTGGAGATCACATCAAATTAAAAGTGTATCGTGATGGCAAGTTGGTTCAAAAAACATTAACATTAGAAGACAGCTCAAAACTAAAACAATAATTTAGTTTGTGGATAACTAATGGAAAAGCATTAAATTATAAACAAGCGAGCAAGGAAAGAAAATCCCCTTCTTTCCAGCTCGCTTTTTGTTTGATACAATGAGTTGTGGATAAAAAAAGGTAAATTGTGCATAACTCTGTGGAAATCTAAAAGCAAGAAAGGAATAAATATTTTGACAATATATAGCTGCGAAACCCATATAGGACATGCTTTAGACATGTTTGTTGCAACTGAAAAAAAGATACCGTTAATGGAAAATATAAGTGAGGAAGAAAAGTTATCCACAAAGTGCGAGTACTGTGAAGAGCATGCAACATATATTGTGGCGAACAAATGAACGCACACAATATATTGAAATGAATTGTGGATATGTGTATAACTTTTGGGGATAAGTTGTTTGTAAATAAAAAAGGTAGGTGGATAACTTGTGGGTATAACAATTATTAGTGTCGGTAAATTGAAGGAAAAGTATTTAAAAATGGGCATTGAGGAGTATGTCAAACGCTTAAATGGTTATACAAAAATGGAAATTATCGAAGTTCCTGATGAAAAAGCGCCTGAACAATTGAGTGATGCTGAAATGGAAATCGTTAAAAAGAAGGAAGGAGAAAGGATTCTCGCTAAACTAACCCCTGATCATTATGTCATCGCCCTTGCTATCAATGGTAAGATGCGCAGCTCCGAGGAACTCTCAAAAGATATTGAAAGTCTCATGACATATGGCCAAAGCAAAATTGCTTTCGTCATTGGTGGTTCGCTCGGCCTTCATAATGATGTGTTAAGTAGAGCTAACGATAAACTCTCCTTTGGAAAAATGACCTTGCCACATCAGCTAATGAAGCTAGTATTAGTGGAGCAAGTGTATCGAAGTTTTCGGATTATGAAGGGTGAACCCTATCACAAGTAAGTGCGGTTTTTGAATTACATAGAACAGGCTACGAATTAAAGTAGGCTGTTCTTTATTTATTGACATGGAGTTAACTCCATCTTTTAAAGTGTATATATTAAAAGAATGGAGTGATGTAAATGGCTAGCGTGACGTATATATTGAGTGGATTATATGCTTTTTTAATGGCAGTAGCAGGCTTCCAACAATGGAAAGAAGAAGGATATCATGTAAGAGCCTTATTATTCATTATTGTATCAACAGGAATTATTTTAATCTTATTTATACCAAGTAAAGACTTGCTGTTTCTATTACTAATTCTCTCATTTGTTTTTCTACACATATTGACGATTATACAAGGGATAGTAACAAATGGCCGCATTAAGTACAGCCATCATATCAGTCGTTTTATTTTCCATAGTATAATTATTCTAATGGTTTATAAATTTATAAAATAGTAGGTGGTAGTGGTGAAAATTGGAGAATTTGCAGAGCGTACCGGTATTAGTAAAGATACTATTCGATACTATGAAAAAATAGGTTTATTACAGCCAGAAATTATAAACAAATATCGTGAATATAACAATAATGACGTCATTCTAATTGAAACCATTATTAAACTAAAACAAACGGGATTTTCACTATTGGAAGTTAAGATGCTTTTTGATTGGTCGAAAAATACGGATCATAATAAAAAATTAACACAAGAAGAAATTCAAAATGTCCTTCAAATAAAAGAGATATTTCAAAATAAATATACACAAATGGTACAAAAGGAAAATAACATTAAACAAATAAAACGTGTATTACTAAACGCAGATTATAAAATTGAACAACTATTAGAAAGAAATAAGTGTTAGAGTTTTTAACTTTTATATAGATGTCCTTTAAGCATATCATCCATAGTGCTTCTTTCTTTGAAAGAGGCACTATGGATTTAATTCTAATGAGATTGTCCCTTTAGTGTGGCTTAATTCAATGATAACTCTACTTTAATTTAATATTCCGTACCTTTTACCATTCTTTTGGTTCATAGTTTAATTCTCTAAATAATTGAGTTCGCTCTTTCTTAGATAAATCTCTCCATTGTCCAGGTGGGAGGTTACCTAAATGAATATTCATGATTCGGGTTCTTTGTAATCGGTAGACGTCGTATCCTAATTCAGCACACATGCGGCGAATTTGACGATTTAGTCCCTGTGTCAAAATGATTTGAAAATCAAATTTTGATAATTGTACTACTTCACAAGGAAGTGTTTTGGTGCCTAATATTTTGACTCCCTCTGACATCTTCTTTAAGAATTCAGCAGTAATTGGCTTGTCTACAGAAACGATATACTCTTTTTCATGCTTATTTTCAGAACGCAGAATTTCGTTAACAATGTCGCCGTCGTTCGTAAGAAGAATTAAGCCCTCCGAATCTTTATCCAGGCGTCCAATATTAAATATTCTTAATGGGTGGTTGACCAAATCAACAATATTCCCTTTTACACCTTTTTCGGTTGTACTCGTAATGCCTACAGGTTTATTTAAGGCAATATAGACATTATTCCTTGCTACAAAGATTGGATTTCCATCTACTTGGACGTCATCCCCAGCTTCAACTTGGCTACCTATAGTTGCACGTTTACCATTGATTGTAACTCTTCCATCAGTAATTAATTTATCTGCACCTCGTCTAGATGCTTTTCCAGCTTCACTTATATATTTATTAATACGCATGTTGGCACATCCTTAATCAGGGATTGTTTTATTAAATACTAACTATACTTTATTTTAAGGCTGAATCACATACTATTATTCAGATATAAGGGATAAAAGTTCATGGCAATTGAAATATATATCGCCATCATAGGAGTATTTTCTTTTGTATTTATAAGGAAAGTAGAGAAAGGTACTCTTTGTAGGGCTTAGAGGGTCCATCTATAAAAAAAGTGGGGGTCAGGCCCCCACTTTTAGCATAACTAGCATATAAACAGAAGATAGGATAGTTATGAGTGCAATCATTATTTTTAAACGGTTGATAGGGACCTTATTAGCAAGACGAGTACCTGTAATAATCCCTATAATGGTTCCAATTAAACTAGCGATAATTAACATTGGGATGGTTTTCATATTGGCATGGGCAAAGTAGCCGAATATGGAGGGAATAGCGATAAACACAGAATTTAAAAGACTTACCCCTACTGCCACCCGAATATTGATTCCGAGGCTAACTAGTAACGGTACTAATAAAATGGGACCACCTGCCCCTGTTAATGCGCAAATGGTTGCTGTTAGAAAACCAAGAAGGATAATGATTGATGAATGATTCAATAGTATTGATCGATTTACTTTAGTATCATCCTTGTTTTTCTTAAGCATAGATAGCCCAGCTAGCAGGATAAAGATATAGAGAAGAAGCTTTGCTAGGAAATCAGAAATGAGTACATTGATTTGAACTCCCAAAAACGCACCTGGAAGACTGCCGAGGCTTAAAAACAGCGCTAGTTTTAAATCCATGTTTTTTGATTTCCAATAAGAATAGGCACCAATTATACCCGAAACAGCAAAGGATAAGAAACTTAGTGCAAGAGAATCATGCACAGGTATATCTAAAAAGCCTACGTATATTAGAGGAAGAAGAAATCCTGCAATTCCGGACATCCCTAATAAAATGCCAATAATTAAATTGGAACATGCGACAATACTAAAAAGAAATAAATTTGTAAACATTTATCAGACCTCAATTATTCCTAACCCATGAATTAGAGTAGGGTTATATGTTTGCTCGAATAGAAAGTTCCTTCATTGCAAGCTTACTTTCATATTTTATTTTTTCCTCATCCAATGTAAGTACTTCCTTGTTTTTCATTAATATTTTGCCATCGACAATACAATCGGTTATATCATTACTGTTAACAGATTCGATTAGGGTATTTAGCAAGTTATGTGTCGGAGAAATATGCGGCTGGTCAATGTTAATTAAAATCATGTCCGCTTTTTTACCAACCTCTAATGTCCCTAGCTGATGCTCTCGTAACATGGCTTTAGCGCCACCTAATGTCGCCATTTCTAAGATGTTCTTTGAAGGCATGACAACTGGATCAAAAATAGGAACTCCCAAAAAGGCTCGCATTAATGATTTAAACACTTTCATCTGGTCAAATAAACTCAATCCAGAGTGACCAGCTCCATCTGTTCCAAAACCAACACTTATACCCTTTTGCAGTAGGCTAGGCGTCTTAGGAATTCCCTTGCCTGAATTACTAATGGGACAATGAACGACCTTACTATTATAAGTTTTAATAATATCCATTTCATTTTCAGAAAGTAGAATACTATGTGCACCTAGGAAATTTTGATCCAAGACACCTATAGACTCAAGATATTCAAACGGACGCATTTTAAAGTTTTCCAAGCAATAACTAATTTCATTTGGATATTCATTCATATGAGATTGTACACCTGTGGAACATTCCTTTGCGGCTGCAAAAACTTCCTGAATTAAATCAGGTGTACAAGTAATAATAGATCTCAGTGAAAACCATACATCTAATCTTCCGTCACCTGTTCCATGAAATTGGTTATATAATTGCCGGTTTTCACTAATATTTTTCTCTATACTAGATTTCATTATATCAGGAATATCCTTGCCGGTATCCATAGTGGAACATGTAATAGCCCCTCGTAGACCAGATTCCAAAATAGATTCTGCTACCTTATGCATATGTCTTCCACCTGCATCAATAAAGGCTGTTGTTCCCGACTTGATCATTTCAAGGCAGCTTAACTGAGAGCTTATGTATACATCTTTTTCTTGCAGGTTACTTTCAAATGGAACCATTATGCGTGTCCAGATCATAGGGTATTCATCTGCAATTCTTCCACGTAGAAGCTGCTGACATGAATGGGTGTGTGCATCAATTAAGCCGGGCATCAGTAATTTTCCATTTCCACATAGCACTTCTTTTGATTTGTAGGATTTTGATAAGAGGATATTATCACCAATATCTATGATGGTATTGTTTTTTATAACAAGACATTGGTTATTTAGTACGTTTAAATCTGGGGTTAATATAGAACAGTTTGTAATCATTAAATCAGCATTATACTCTCTATTTTCCATAACAATTCTCCTTAGATGGCTTTAGGAAACAGGATGGCAGTCGCCTTCCTACCTCATTTGTATTTAGAATGAATCTAACGTATCAGTTAAGTTTAAGAACACTTGAGCAAAAATGGCTTGTATAAGAAATGTACCGGTAAAAACTAAGATCGCTACGATGACCATTTTCCAACTTTGGCTGATAAAGGATTTGAAATTAAGACCAATTCCAGCAAGGGTCCCAACAATTGTGATTGGAGCCATAAAGGATATTTTGGCTGTGTAATCAATGATTGGCTGGGAGATGGGGGAAATAGGACTTGCAACAAGTAATCCTGTAAGAATTACATAAACAATGGCTGGTATTCTTAAAGGAATTAATTTTCCTAAAAATATCCCAATGAAAGCTATAGCTGATAAAATCATTACACCTGGAATGGATTCTGCAATGGACATATGATTTCCAATTAGGTTAGCCACAAGGGTTGTAATAACAGAAGTGAATAAAAGAGAAATAGTCCAATCGCGCATATTCATTGTCATATTAACTACCAACCTTCATATTTTTTGTTTCTCGTGTATGTTTTGGGCTGATTCTTGGTTCAAGCCAGTAATACATTTTCCTTGTAAGAGGAAGTGAAATGAATAAAGTGAAGTAAATTCCAACAATTGCAGCCAACATATCACTTGCGCCTGCTAGCATTACAATCTGATCAGCATATTCCGGATAGATGGTTGCCAGTGTGCTAGATGCAGCCGCCATCATTACACCACTCCCGACACCACTGGCCATAGCTAGTGCTAAGGGATGGAAAATGTTCATGGATGCTACCAAACTTGCCAAAAAACCGATATAAATTGTGCCGATTAAAAAACCGATGATGTAAATAGACAGGGCGCCCCTTGCTTCTGGTGAATTAGCCCCGTATAGATGACAAATCAGTCCATAATCCTTATCACGGCATGTAGAGCTTGTAGCACCGATGGCTTCTTTCTTAATCCCTAATAATAATGCGACTGGTAAGGCTAGAAAAATCGTTCCAACATGTCCAAGCTCTTGGAAAGCTAATCCGGGACCTACATCAACTAGTTTTGGAAGATTCGCACCGGCTAGTACACCTACTTTTGCCATAAAAGGAGTAATGGCCACGAGAACAAGTGATGAGGCATTCTTTGATTCCTTTTCTTTAAAAAATCGAAAAATATCAGGTCCAAGTAAGACACTTATCACAATCGCAAAAAGCATTGGATATATGATAATTAAAGCAGACCCTATTTGAAGCTTTTTTAACCCAATTAATTCAGCAACGAGAACGATGACTAGAGCAGCCAGGTATAAACGATAATTCTCCTTGATTATTTTTCCTATTGATTGATATTGTTCTTTGTTTTTCATTCTCTTTTTCCTCTCCAGTTGATTTTCTCTTTTTAGAATAGTTTCGTATAAATATGAGTGGAAAAAGAAAAACTCTAGTTAAAATAACTAGAGTTTGACATACAGAAAAAACAAAAAACGAGAAATAGCCTGAATAATGAATGGTTTGGTCAGTGCTGATAACGTGCCGTTTTCTGTCATTCCTCATAGTCAAACTATTTACGGTAGTTTGGTAGAGACTTTTGGACCTTATTTCCAAGTTTATACGAAGAATCAAAAAGACGAATATTGAATTGTATATAGTTAATATTTGTTCGTGTATTTAACAATTTATATCATTTTTTTTAGAATGTCAAATTTTTTTAGGGAGTTTTTCGACATAAGAAGACATTTTTTTTGATTGAAATGTACATAGTCATAACAACAATAAGTATATGTATATCTGTTATTATGCTAAATTAAAATAAAAACATTTTTAAAGAGGTACATAACCGTGAATTCGGATTTGACAGCTAATATAACTCTAGTTTGTACATCAAGCGTGCTAAATTTGTATTTATGCATATACGTTTTCGTTAAGCGATTTAATTATACGAAAATCGCCAATCTATTTATTCTTTATACTGCGTTTACATCTGTTTATTGTATTGCTTCCGCATTTGGGTTATTGTCTACAAATCTTGAACAAGTACAATTTTGGACTATCGTTCAATATATAGGAATGCCATTTTCACCGCCTTTAGGGTTACTATTTATCATGCAGTATTTAGGGATGAAGATAACTAAAAAAGGTTGTGTAGCGCTTCTTCTTATACCTTTTATTAGCTTGATCCTGGTTGCTACGAATAACTTCCATCACCTGTATTATAGAGTGTTTGAAATTGATCCAGCTTTGGGCGCTCCTTATGTACATTTGGAATTAGGTATATGGTATATGATCCAAGGCGTTTTCACATTTGCCAGCATGTTTGTGGCCTTTCTTCTAGTACTCTCTCGTTGGAAAGAAACAGCTAGGGCTTACCGTTTGCAATTAATCGCATTAATGTGCGGTCAATTAGTGCCTATAATCACAGCTTTTATATATTTAATAGGGGTGACTCCTCCAGGAATTGACCCTGTACCAATGGTTTTATGGCTTTCCTCACTCTTATATTTATGGTCTATTAGCTCATCACGTATGTTTACGATTATGCCTGTTGCTAAAGATGTGATATTTAATAGTATTAATGATGGTGTTATCGTATTAGATGAATCTAACCGATTAATCGAGTTTAACCAAGCATGTCAGAGCATGTTTCCAAAATTGCATAAGTCAATGTTTGGAATGGACTTTGCTAAAGTTTGGGTTGAATTGTCAGGAAGTGCATTCCCTTTTGATTTGAAGAAGACTGCATTTAACCAAGAACTACAGCTTAGAGCAGCAAATCATTCAGAGAATACTTATCAAGTTCGTATGTCACCACTACAGTATGCTAATACTAATAAAGGTCTGTTAATTATATTTACTGATATTACAGATCTAAAAAGATTGCAGGTCCAACTGGAATATCAAGCTTTTTATGATGAACTTACACAAATTTATAACCGACGTGCATTTTTTCAGAAGTGTAATCAAGAGTTTTCAGAGTTAAAGAATACTTCATTGGCCTTCTCGGTGATTTTGATGGATATTGATTATTTTAAAAGAGTTAATGATACGTACGGGCATTTTGTTGGTGATCAGTTGCTTCAGCATGTAGTAAATATTTGTCGAGCTCAGTTGAACAAAGGGGAACTCTTTGCCCGATATGGCGGCGAGGAGTTTGTTCTTGCATTGAAGGGATATACGGTGTTAGAAGCCGAAGTATTAGCTAATCAGATACGCAGCCATGTAGAAACAAACCCACTCATCACAAATGATGGAATTATTTCTGTTACTCTAAGTCTTGGAGTAGCTGAAGCGACGAAAGAGAAAGAGGAGACACTATATCAGCTTCTGAATAAAGCGGATAAAGCATTATATTCGGCCAAACAAGAAGGACGTAACCAAGTGTACGTTTATACAGAGGAAAGAAATGTATAATATACTTTGTATAAAAGACTAGAACAATACTAGCTACAAGAGGATCATCGCTACACATGCTTACCATGAATTTCGTTATTTCAAAATAATAATAATATGAGTTATAAAAAAGGACGGATGTAATGAAGTATAATAAAACAACTATGTTAAAGCTTATCAATGAACATCGAGTGTTACATGATGAATTAAAAAGGCTAAAATCAGAAATGGGATTAGAGAAAAATTTTGCAGTAAAGGCATTGTACCATTCATATGTAGCAGAGGATGGTCCTTATATCAAAGAGTATCAGGATTTAGAGCGTTTATAAAAAATATATGGGTGTTCCTAATTAAAACACTAAAAGATGAACCGTATATAATTATATACGGTTCTAGTTTTATAATCTTTTGCTTCTGACAGGGCTTAGAGAAATCATTCATATTATAATATACGACTTCTCTGTCAGTTCATTAAGCATTCATAAAGCTGAAAGTAGAACATCAGGACCGAGGTACCTATTTTATTAGTAAGTAGCTTATTATAGAGATAGAGAGGTGTTTGGGATGATTGTTTTGAAAGATATTGGGAGGTTTAAAGAACTGCCGGAAATCGCCATGTTCATTTATCAAGGAGATATTCCTGCTTTACAAGCATTAATAACAGAAGGCTGGGATATTGAGCAGGGCATCGTACTTAATAAGCGTATTACATTAAGCCCATTGGATCTGGCGCTTGTATCACAGAAATTTGAGGTGGTAAAGCTGCTGGTAGAGCATGGGGCCAATCTAAATGCAAAGCATAATCCTGCATTTTTAAAAGCCGTCCGCTATTGTAAGGAAGACATCGTTAGGTATATTGCTGGACAAGGAGCCAAGTTAGATATGCTTAATCAAATAGGATCTGACGCTTATTCACAGGCCTACTATGGCAATAAAAGTAATATTCCGCTTATACATGAACTGGGATTAAATATAAAGCTTTATGGCGGTGCTGTATTGAGAGAAGCCGTTTCAGACCATGACATGAAGACACTCAATTATTTGCTCAATCAAGGGGTGGACATCAATTATAATAAACCGGATAAAGTCTATCCTTATCAAGCGACTCCGTTAACGGTTGCTGTACGTATGGGGAATACGACTATGGTTAAATTTTTGATTGAACACGGGGCGGACGTGACTTTAGCAGAAAAGAACGGTGAGAGGCCTTACACGATTGCCGTTAGTAATAAGCATAGTGACTTAGCTGGTTATTTAAAGTCACTAGAGCCGACTGAAATGCATAATTTAGAAAATAAAAAGCATGAACTGAAAAAATATAAATTACCAGATGAACTGGTAATCTTTCTTACAGGAGACAAGCCCCGTCTTGAATTGGCGCAAAATGAATTTGACATTGGCTATATCGATTTTTTCGCATTGACCGATACGTTTGAAATGAAACTTGGCAAACAAGAGATGTTGCGCCTATCAGCTGAAATAGATAATTATTCTGATTTGCAGCTAGTTTGGAATCCAAATAACAGAGGTCAGATAGGCTGTTATGACGAAGAGCATCAGAACTATGCGGACCTATGCAGTTTTACAGATTTCCTTGCACAGCCTGAAATATACCTCATTAAGTTTCTTGAGGGAGAGGTGTAATGAAGAACTATACGAATATTTTAGTGGAGAGAACAGACTGTATTCTTTATTATGCAGTACCATGTTCTTCGAATGAACATGGTACTGGTTGGATAGGCGGGAATGCACCTGATTTCTTTGATGAGCAAGCAAACCTTATCCATCAAACTAATCAAAGCTATTATTTTTATTTAAGCATTATTCATCCATTCCAATCTGAGAGCATGATTTCAATCTTCATTCCAGAGGACTATGAGGTATATTTGGACAACAACATTTATCCGAGTTGTTCAATAAAGGTGCTTGAGCATCCAATTTCAAAGGAAAGCGTCAAAGATCTCTTTACTAATCCAGGTCTTATAAAACATGTAATTTCAGATGGAGAAATCACCGATGACAAAAAGTCTAAGGAGTCACCCTTTTTAATTAAACTAGGTGGGAACCCAAGACTTATTCAAGAGGAAGACTATTACTTTACCAAACTAAAGGAAGAATCACTTTCTTTTTTCTTTCAAGTAGATGAAGAAGGTTACCCTGAAACGTTGCTTCATCCAGAGGACAATTACCCATTTGGTTTTGGTTCCCTATATATTTTCGCCAACATAGGGCTCACTGAGATTCAACATCCAGTAGCAGGCTTTTGGCAATTCTCTTAATACAACGAAGGGTTGATGATGAAAGTAAGTTTAATATTCTGTAGCTAATCACAAGAAAATGAGTTGTGGTATACTCAGGAATATAATGGATGTAGTTTATTTTATATCGAAGGAGAAGTCTAGATGCTATCGGAAAAAGTAATCAATTATTGCAAAAGCAAGAACTGGTGGTTTGAAGATATTACAGACGAGTATGAATGTGCATTAGTTAAGCTAGGCATCGATTTAGAGTCAGATTTTGCATCGTTTTATCTGCATGCAGAGGATGGACCAACTTTCTTCAATAGACGCCGTGAAATCTATCAGATTTGTTGGTTTATGATTAATTCTTCTGATTATATGTTAGGTATGGGGAGAACTCATAGCGTTTTAAACCTGCCTGAAGAATACATTCCTTTGGATAACTTTGAAGGGGAGTTCGGCTTTTTTTATAATAAGAGCACAGATGAAGTATTAGGCTTGGGATTGGGACAGCAGATGGAGGATTTTTTTGCTGGTAATTTGAAACCGCAATGGAAAAGCTTTAACTGCTTCCTAGAATGGTATTTTGAACTAACAGATTCCTCTGTGACTATATAGAAAAAGCCCCGTCAATTATTGTGAAGTTATAAATAAAACTAATGTTAAATGCTTAGATGAAATATTAATATTTGTTATATTCAGTTTTTTCGCTATTATTAAATTAGAGTGATATAAAAGGGGGAAAGCACATGTCGAAATCTGAAATGATGGATAAGTATCTTGATGCCTACGAGGGTAAAATTAGTGGTACTGTGATTTGTGAGGCTGTTGATTCAGCATTTGGAATAAATTTAGATAAGGCACCAATACTAAAAGATAATGCTATAGAAGGATCTACATCTGCTCCTGGCAAATTGTCTTCTAGAGAAGTGATCGATTTGTATCTACAGCAGTCTGATGAGAAACAAACAGGACCGGTTATTCGCCAGCTAATCAATAAAATTTTTGGAGTTAATTTAGAAGGAATCTCAGCCTTAGAAGGCGCAAAGATATCCTTATACTCTAAAGATCAATGGATTGTTCACCATGAAAAAGACTTATTTGTCGTCCATACTGGGATAGGTGATATTGATGTGAAAATTTATCCTACCACTTACTTTATAGAACAGACAGGATCAGCGGCACTTCCTGAAGACCTACAGCAATTATTATTACAACTAGGTTATACATATAATGAGGAAATCAGTAGTTATTATTATAGTAATCCTACAGGTGAAGCGGTTCCTGATAGTTTTAAAGGGAAAACCATGCAAGCCATTGGTAAGGTAGTAACAGAGTCCTTCGCAACTTTATAAGATATTTTAGTTTAATAATTCAAAAAGCCATATAAAAGGGAAACTTCCCATATTATATGGCTTTTTGATTTTTCTTGAAAACTATTCTAGAATATTATTTTCCGAAAGAAGATAAAAACTTCACTCGATCGCCCACTGGAGGAGTATTATTATCGACTAAAGCTATTTCTAAAACAGCAGGTCCCTTTAAATTCTTGAAGTTATTCAGTAAGTCTTCGTTAAGATCCTGCATGTCATCTACTCTATAAGCTGGGATATTCATGGCTGTAGCAAGAGCGCTAATATTGATTGCTTCTTGCTCAAATGATGGGTGTGTACGTTTAAATTGCATTGAATGTCCATGATATACCATGCCTAGACGAGCATTATTCATTACAACAAATAGGATTGGTAAATTGTATTCTTTGGCAGTCAAAATTTCCATACCATGCATGAAGAAGCAACCATCTCCTGTAATGCATACAGTAGGGCGATCTGGATTTGCTAATTGTGAACCAATCGCAGTACCAATACCGCTTCCCATAGCACCAAAATGTACATTAATATCAAATGTTGAATAATCCAGAACCTTCATATGGTGGATGACATAAGACATAAACTCACCAATATCAATTGTATATCTAGTGGAAGCTGGTAAATATTTTTGTAGGCTTAGAAGTACATTGATTGTATTATATTCCTCTGTCATTTCCTCAAAGCCTACTTTATTTGGAACAACCAAATCAGCAGTGTTTCTTGTAAGACCAGCAGCTCTTAATTCCTCAATTAAATATGATAGGCTTAAGTTGATATCACCTAGAACAGGTAAGTTAATCGGATATTTTCGATTAAATACAGATTGGTCAAAGTCCATTTGGATAGTAAAACGGTTCTTCGTAAGATTCACATTATAATTATTTGTAGCTGTTTCACCTAAGCTTGATCCAACAATTAATAATACCTCTCCATTTCCTTCATTGATTAAAGAGGAAGGCTCTTCATGACCAGCAAAGCCGAAAATACCTTTTAGAAGAGGGTGGTTTTCTGGGATGAATCCTTTTGCCACCGGAGTTGTTAGAATTGGCCAATTAAGCATTTCTGCTAACTCAATGATTTGATCTGTAGAGTAACGGGAGCCTTGTCCGATGAAAATATAGCCCGTTTTTCTAGTTAATAATTCCTGAGCTACATTTTTGATTACGCTGAGATCTGGAACCATAGCTTTTCTCTTGGCAGGAGTCGGTATATGAGTGTTAACCGCCTCTTCATGCTGTAGATCAAGTGGAATCGCTACATGAACGGGTCCCGGAACATCACTTAACGCAATTTCGCATGCTTTCACAATTTCTTTTAAAATATCTTTTGAGTCTTTAACTAATACACTGTATTTTGTAACTGGTGCAAAGATAGGCGCAGCATCCAGCTCTTGAGAAGAATTTAATCCCATTGTATTTAATGGAACAGATCCAGTAATAAATAAAACCGGTAAGTGTTCACGCATTGCATTTGCAGCACCTGTCACGAGATTTGTTGCACCAGGGCCACTGCAACCGATACTTACAGCTAACTCATTCGTATATTTTGCATATGCTGCAGCCATATATGAAGCTGCACCCTCATGTTTTGTTACAATTGGCGTAATCTCTGGTACATCATTAAGTTCGTCAAAAAAAGCATTAACTGAACCTGCTGGAATGCCAAAAATATACTTTACTCCGGTCTCTTTTAAATATTCAAGTACAAGTCGAGCTGTTTTCATATTCATTCTCCTTATAGACTAAATAGATTTATATGGAAAGTATTTTTTCAATAGATGATCAGCTGTTAATGGCTTACTGAAAAAATAACCTTGCATCAAATAACAATTTTGAGAAGATAAAAATTCTACTTGTTCTAATGTCTCGACACCTTCAGCAATGACTTCAAGATTTAAATTGTGAGCTAGTGTGATGATTGTATTGGTAATCGCAGCCTCGTCTTCTGTCATTTCTTGCACGAAGGTTTTATCGATTTTTAATGTAGAAATCGGCAATTTTTTTAAGTAACCTAAAGAAGAGTAACCAGTGCCAAAGTCATCAATGGCTAAGTTAATACCTAATCCATTTAATTGTTTCATTGTTTTTAAAGTTAACTCTGTATTTTTAACAATAAGATTCTCTGTGAGCTCTAGATGCAAATACTCAGGTGATAGCTTAACTTTTTCTAATACATTTTTGACAATAGAGAATAAATTATTTTGCTCGAACTGAAGAACAGATAGATTGACAGACACACTTTTTAATTGGAAACCTTGATTATGCCATGCCTTGATCTGCTTACAAGCTTCAGTAAGAACCCATTCACCGATGGGCACAATCAGACCTGTTTCTTCAGCAATAGGAATAAATTTTTCTGGCGGAATCATACCGTGTTCTGGATGATTCCATCTTACTAAGGCTTCTACTCCCTCTAACTGATTCGTTTTATAGTTGATTTGAGGTTGATAGAGGAGAACAAGCTCATCTTTTTCTAAAGCTTTGTATAAAGCATTTTCTAACTTAATGTTTTCAAAGGTTCTTACATCCATGCTTTCACTAAAGAAATGATAACCACTGCCTGTTGTCTCTTTTGATTTGTACATGGCCGTATCTGCATTTTTAATTAATGTTTCTGTTGTATCCCCGTTATCAGGAAATAAACTAATACCGATGCTCGCTTTAATAAATATTTCATTGTCTAGCAAATTAAAAGGCTTTGTAAAAGTCGAGATAATATCATCAACCACTTTTAAGACATCATCTTTACTGTGGATATGGGGTAAACAAATGGCAAATTCGTCTCCACCTTGACGAGATAATGTTGCTGTGTGCGGAACACAATGGCGTAAACGATTGGCAACATCTCGAAGTAAACGATCTCCAAAGCTATGGCCAAGTGAGTCATTCACATATTTAAAACGATCCAAATCTAAGTACAATACGGCTAATTTTTCTCCATTCTCTTTTGAATGGATGATGCCTTGCGTTAATCTATCATTTAAGAGAACTCTGTTGGGCAAATCTGTTAAGCTATCATAATATGCATGGTAGGTAATCTCTTCTTCTAATTGTTTTCGTTCTGTAATATCTTTAAACGTGACAACTTCCCCAACAATTTTACCCCGCTCTTCTATTTGAGAGATGACATACTCAACGGGAAGACTCGAATGATCTTTTCTATAAAATTCGCCTTCTTTTAATCCGTATTTCGGGTTTTCTTCTAAATTAGATGCCACACTATTTAATCGGCTTATTTCTGTATTGTTAAAGATAACATTTACTGTTTTTCCAATTAATTCGTCCTCTGTTTTATAACCTAACATGTGTGCACCTGCTGGATTACAAAAGGTAATATTTCGGTCAAGGTCTAATCCAAAGATCCCCTCGCCTGCAGAGTTGAGAATCAACTCCTTTTCCCGACTAAGTTGCTGTAATTCTGCTATAACTCTTTCAAGTTCTTGATTTTTATCTGTTACTTCAGATGTTCTTTCTTCAATAATGACCTCTTGCTTTTCCATATATAAAAGATTTGATAATGTGGCGGCTGTCGCATCTATAATAGATTGGGCTAATTGTATTTTATTTTCTGAATAAGAGACTTTCTCTTCGCCAAGATTTACAATTGAGATTTGTCCTAAAATCTCGCCCATTGAAATTAAAGGAAACATGAGTAGACCTTTAATGCCAAAATTACGACAAACTTCGTGATTTGGTCGATTATCTTTAAAGACATCGGGAATGAATATAGCTTTTCTTGTTTCAAAAACTTCTTGCATTACCAGGTCATTACTTTGATCCATTTGAAATTTATTATGTGTTTTGAGCCATTCTGATTCAGTCCAGTCACTCCTATTGCTTAACTTGGCGGGTTTAATCTTTTTCTCAGCTATCGGATCTAATAAGTGAACCCCTGTATTATACGTATCTAAAACTTGGGCTAAATAGAAAAAGCATTTATCAAGACTTTCTTGCATAGAAGAACACATCGATAAATCTCGTGTCGCATCAAGCAAAAGCTGCTTTTCTTTAATGAGTCGTTCTTTATACGTTAGATTATTCGCATTTTGTATGGCAACAGCAGCCATATTGACATATGCCTCGACTGTTTGTATTTCTTCATCTGTTAGATTCATCGGTATGCCATAATCGAATAAAAAGACCAGTCCAAATAGCTCATCTTCAAAAGAAATGGGCAGACCTAATAAAGACTTGATTTGAAATCCTGCAACAGCCCGTGGGTCAGGACGATTATCTTTTGATGTATCAGGAATGTATATGGCTTTCTTGGTTTCAATGACTTCTTTTGCGAGTAAATCGTAATCCGTATCAATGACATGCATATCTAAGGTCCATCCATTTAGATATTCCGGCTTTCCTACAAAGCCTCTAAACGATCCATCTTCTTGAGGTAAGTATATGCCGACAGAATTACATCGGACTATTTCCTCTGATATTGCAATGGTTACTTGTTCCAATACTTCGCGTAATTCGAGCTTCATATTGATAACTTTAGTTATATTAGCAAGACGTGAGTATCTTGTTTGTTCTTTACTCATGTATTATCCATTCCTTTTTAGAAAGATATAGTACTTAAGATTATACCTTATAGTAATTTAAGAAAATAAAACTTTGAACCACTTTTAGTAAAAAGAAGCTGTAAATATTTAGATAAACGAATTGCATAAAACTAAATATATAAACTGAAGTCAAAATAACTTAGAATGTTTGAGCTATTGGTTGAGGTCTTTTTTCTTTCGCAACTTATTTACAAATCTATAAAAATAGATATAATGGTGGTATGGAACCTTTACTAATTTATAAAGCATTATCAAATGAGACAAGACAACAAATTTTATTGTGGTTAAAAGACCCAGAAATTTATTTTGATGAAGAGCCTTATTTAAAACAGGGGATTAGTTTTCAAGTTGGCGTATGTGTAGGAGAGATTCAATTAAAAACTGGGATGGCCCAATCAGTTATTTCTAGTTATTTATTCACAATGAAAAAGGCAGGATTATTAGAATCCGAACGAATTGGGAAGTGGACGTATTATCGTCGGAATGAAAAAACAATCAAAGAATTTGCCGATTATGTTCAAACTAAATTATAAAAAGAGGGGAGGGTTTCTTTTTTTAAGCTAATACATCTATTTTTTTAGATATATAGATGAATAAATTTATAATTAAGAATGGAGTTTGATATTCATGAAGAAAATAAGCCCTCTGCTTATCATTACATTGGCATTAGGTGTATTTGGAATCATTACAACAGAAATGAGTATTGTCGGGGTGTTACCACAAATAGCGAAAAAATTTGCAATTTCCACTTCACAGGCGGGCTTATTAGTAAGTATATTTGCGCTAGTTGTTGCAATCTCTGGGCCATTTCTTATAGTAATAGTCTCTGGAATTAACCGTAAGTTACTTTTACTGACAGCCATATTTATGTTCGTTATTTCTAATGTTATTTATGCTTTTACAACCCAGTTTGAAATTATGCTCATTTTTCGTATTCTACCTGCAGCGCTTCACCCCCTCTTCTTTTCGATAGCACTTGTTACTGCTGCTTCTCTTGTCCCACCTGAAAAAAGTGGACAAGCCATCACAAAGGTTTTCATGGGAATTACCGTTGGTTTTGCTTTTGGTGTACCATTAACATCTTATCTTGCAGAACAGTTTTCATTAGAAGTTGCTTTTTTGTTTGGAGCAATTGTAAACGCTCTTGCTTTTATAGGAATAGCTACTTTGCTTCCTTCTATGCCAGTTACAGAAAAAATGTCCTTTGGAAAACAGATAGGTATATTACGTAAGCCTGGATTGTGGTTAAACATAATAGCAGTTGTATTTATTTTTGCAGCCATGTTTTCAGTTTATAGTTACTTTGCTGAATACCTTGCAAGAGTATCAAACATGAATGGTTCTCTAATCAGTATCATGTTACTCATATTTGGGCTAATTATGGTTGTTGGCAATCATTTATTTGGAGTATTTTTACAAAGAAGTATTGTGAATACCATCGTATCATTCCTAGGTGCATATTTAATTATTTATATATTGCTATATTATTTAGGCTCTTATTTAGTTCCCATGATTTTTATGATATTTATTTGGGGGATCATTCATTCTGGTGGATTAATTGTAAGCCAAGCTTGGTTAATGAATGAAGCAAAGGAATCACCGGAATTTGGAAACAGTTTATTCGTCTCGTTTTCAAACCTTGGAATTACTTTAGGAACGACTATTGGAGGCTGGTTTATTTCTAAATTAGGAATTCGCCAGCTGATTTGGAGTGGCTTCCTATTCACGCTTCTTTCTTTATTATTGATAACAATAAAAATAAAGTACTTCAGAATTAATTTGCCAGCAGAATAAGAAGCTAAGAGCCAGGCTATGTACAAATCATTTACTCATAAATTGAACATTTATCTATTACTAAATAGAGTGTAAATCCTTAAAAATGAAAGATAAGAACAACTTGCTTTGCAGGACTTCTAACAAATAATCTTGAAGTCTTACATAAGATAGACTGATCTTGTTTTGCAGGCTAAGGCTAATCTAGGGGAGGGCAAAATGAGGAAGTTCAAACATTGGGGAATTGTAGCGTTAATATTACTGCTTGTTGGGCTAGCACTTTGGTGGTTTGCTTTAGAGATTAAGGAGCGACAGGTATTACTTAATCAATTTGATGCGTTTGTATACGATGATAACGATGTCCTTTCTTGGTTTGAACTGACTAGTCGAAATGGAAAAGTGAAAGGTGAATATCATCAACAGAAAATCAAAGAAAAAGAAACATTCTCAGTCACCGGAAAGGAAACCGAAGAAGGGTTTGAATTGAAGGTGAATAAATATGGGAATGTTCTGGTGTTTGATATAAAGCCTTCTAAACTTAATCTGCTGGTACAAAAAAGAGGCGAAAAGAGTAGCCATTTATACAGGGGTGTTAGCCAAGAGGAGCTTGCTACATCTGTAGAGGCAAATAGGGAATATAATACGGAATATGTGGAAAAGACGCGTTGGAAACAATTTACGGTTGCACTGAAACGAAATTATGGCTATCTTTATGCTGAGGAACATGGAACATATCAGCTCTTTCTAAAAGTTGATGAGGTACTATCTGGAGGAGAATTGTCTGGGTCACTTCTTGTTATGAATGCTAATGGTGACTCTAATAAACCCTATAAGGAAACCCGTTATGTGATGAATGGGATAACAGACGGAAAAATGGTTGAGTTCTTTCCTACCGTAAACGGAAGATCTACAAAACTGGGTGGGCATTTTCTTAAGGATGCAACTGGCTTAGACCTTTTATTTTGGATAACCGGTGAACAACTGCGATTTCATGCTGTAACTGAAAAAGAATTTAAACAAAGTTATGAGAAGTTTAAATTGCTTAAAGAATAAATAACAACCATTAAATAGCATCTAACTAAATCGAGATCTTTAAGCGGATTTGAGAAGGAAAATAAGCATTGGATTATCTCCATTGCTTATTTTTTCTTATGAATTATTTATTTCCAGTTTTCGATATAAAAGCGCGAGTATCATAGCAGGGATAGTACAAACAATCATGCCGAGAAAGGCATATCTTGGCTCAATTTCGTATAAATAACCGCCAAATACAGTAAATACAGCAGTACTCCAACTAAGGGCTAAAGCTGAATAAATGCCTTGAGCTTTCGAAATCATTGTAGGTGAAATGTTTTTTATTTGGTATTTCATAAACGCATAATGCGCCATAGCAAATGAAAAAGCATGCAGAGCCTGTGCAATACTAAAAACGATTACATTTGGAAAGACAAATACGAATACCCAACGAATGGTAGAACCCACCGCTGCTATAGCTAATAACGAACCCACTGAGAATGTATGAAACTTTCGATCAGCTATGGAAAAAAAGATGACTTCTGCTATAACGGAGATATTAATAATAGTACCTATTAAAAACTTGGGTGCATGTATTTCTTGTAAAAAGAGATAACCATAACTGTAATAGGATGCATGTGCTGCTTGCAGTAAGATGACGATAATTAGTACTAAACTAAAGTACTTAATACGGAATAATTTTAGCATTCCACCCTTTTGCATTAGATCTACCGTTGGCTTTACAGATAGAATTGCGGGAGCACGTGTGAAACCAAGACATATCAATACCACAGCACCAAGTAAGAATCCCCATAAAATAACTTTATCTCCAAGTGACCCTGTAAAGACAGATAAAAGCATGCCAGCCAAGATAAAGGCAATAGATCCCCACTGACGGCTCTTTCCATAATCTTTTAACTGATTACTTTGTATAAGCACGCCAGCAGCGCTATCCAAGGTAGGCATCAAAGCTGGATAAAAGAAGTGAAATATTAATGTAACTATAAGTAAGCTTGTAAAGGAGCTGGATGGAATATAAAACAGTATGGCAATCAGTGTTCCAATCCCTGCTCCATTTAATAAGGTTTTAATACTATATTTCTCTGACAAATAAGGAAATGCAAATAGTGTAGAAAGGCCTCTGGCAACTAGACCCACACTCATAATCAAACTAGCTTGAGGGATGGTCATTCCTTTGGCATGAATCAACCATCCCGTCCAATAGGGCAGAAAAATCCCCCATGTCATGAAAAAACTAAAATATTGCATGCTCATCCAGCGATGTGTGTGATGTGTGTTCATTTTATTTCCCTCCATTGTTTGCATGGTATCATGGAGTGAAGAGAGAATAATATGAGATATCTCATATTTTTGAGGTGCAAGATGGAAACTTACAAGGATGAGAAAAAACAACAATATATGAGGAAGTACTCAATTGCGCATTTGTTTTCCTTTCCAGTGGAGGAGTTTATTGAGGTACACCAGTATGAGCGAGATGAATGGATAATACAAGAAGGAACGAGATCCAATTTTCTGTTTTATGTTATTGAAGGAAAGGGCAAAATTTATGTAACACATCAAAATGGGAAAGTATCCTTAATTAATTTTATCAACACTCATGATTATATTGGAGAAATGGAATTATTAAACGAGGTGTACTATACAAAAGGGATTCAGGCCTTAACTAAGACCATTTGTTTTGCTATTCCCATTCATCATTGTGGTACCCAATTGTTAGAAGACGCAAAGTTTCTACGTGAATTAACCAAGTTTTTAAGTATTAAGGCAACTATTATGGCAACGAGGTATTCACAGAGCCTGGCTTTTCCGCTTGAAAATAGACTAGCAGATTTCATTTTACAAACAGCTGATGAAGGGATATATAAAGAGAGGCACATAACAGTTTGTGATTATTTAGGTGTATCCTATCGTCACTTATTGCATGTATTAACACAATTCTGTGATAAAGGCTATTTACAAAAGCGTGGAAGAAACTACCAAATTACCAGGCCTCAATCTTTATATAATCTTGCAGGTATGTTAAAAAATATGTAATAAACATTTCATACAGTCCCAGTAAATTGCTTGGACTGTATTTTTATTAATTGAATTATCCAGTACAATGGTTAAATAGAGGTTAAATGGGAAATTTCACTAGATATTTAAAGTGTACTCGTTAAAATGAAAATAGGAAAAGTAGAAAGGAAGCGCTTGTTATGCATAATGTGATGAATCGAAATAATGTGAAGGTTATAGGGCAGGGAGAGCAAACGATTATTCTTGCACACGGATTTGGTTGTGACCAGAGCATGTGGCAATATGTAACTCCAAACCTGGCTGATCGTTATCGAATTGTTTTATTTGATTATGTAGGATCAGGAAACTCGGATATCACTGCTTATAAATCAGAAAAATATAGCACGCTCCATGGATATAAACGGGATGTTCTAGACATCATTGAAGAAATGAATCTTCAACATGTATTATTTATTGGACATTCAATTAGTTCAATGATTGGCATGCTGGCTGCAATTGAGCGACCAGATTACTTCGATAAACTGATTATGATTGCGCCTTCTCCTTGTTATTTAAATGATTCAGACGGATATATTGGTGGATTTGAACGAAGTGATATTAATGAAATACTTGCGATGATGGAAATGAATTTTGCTGGCTGGGCAAGCTATATGGCTCCTTTAGCTATGGATCAGTCGAATGATTCAGAGCTAACTAAAGAACTGGAAAGTAGCTTTGTTTCAACGAATTCACGTGTAGCGAGGGAGTTTGCAGAGGTTACATTCTATTCAGATTACCGTTCTAGCTTAGACTTATTAGATGTACCTACATTAATTATTCAATGCTCTGAGGATAGCATTGTACCAAAAGAAGTAGGCGAATATTTAAATCAACATTTGCAAAATAGTACGCTTAAAATCATAGATGCAAGAGGTCATTACCCACATATTAGTCAACCGTTAGAAACAACTAAGATGATTATGGAGTATCTAGAGAATTAATTTATCAGAGGGGATTAATTATGAATGAAAGATTAAGAGAAGCACCTTGTGGGTTTATATCGATTGACCGTAATGGTTATATAACAGAGGTTAATAATACCTTTCTTGAATGGATGGGGTTCAAGCAAGAGAATTTAATAGGGGAGCACTTTGAATCGCTCTTATCGACGGGGAATAAGTTAATCTTTCATTCTTATTTTTACCCAAATATTAATTTACATGGATATGTAGAAGAATTATTCGTCAATCTTAGAAATCAAAACGGCGAAGCTATTCCTTATTTAATGAATGCACGACATGTAAAGCAAGACAGTATTGAAATGATCGACTGTATATTTGTTCAAATGAAAAAGCGGATAGATTATGAACTAGAATTACGTAAGACTAAAAAGCAAATGGAAGAGGCTTATATAGAAAAGAATATAGCTTTTGCAAAACTAGAACAAATCTATCTTGAAATAGAAAAGAAACAAATTGAATTGATGGAGATTAATTCAGGATTAGTTGAAATATCAAATACAGATAAGCTTACAGGCATTCCTAACAGAAGATTCTTTCAGCAAAAACTGGAGGAGCAGATTGACTGTTACCACAAAGAACAAAAAGTATTCTCCCTACTTATTATTGATATTGATCATTTTAAAAAGGTGAATGATACGTATGGACACCATATAGGTGACATGGTACTTATAAAACTAGCAAATATCCTAAAAAGCCAGGTGAGAACTGCAGATATTCCTGCTCGTTTTGGCGGTGAAGAATTTACAATCATTCTGCCAAATACGGATGTAGTAGAAGCGATAAGTATTTCTCGGAATATGAATCAAAAGGTTGAACAAGCGGAGTGGAAAGAGGTTGGGAGTTTAACAATCAGTATTGGAGCAGCCACCTTTACTAATAAGGATACAGAAGAATCGATCATAGAAAATGCAGACCAAGCTCTCTATTCTTCTAAGAAGATGGGGCGAAACCGAGCGACTCATTATAGGGATTTATCTTAATGTGGTAAAAACATTAGGTGAGACATAACACCAATTATTAAAGGTATATGGAATTTTTCATATACCTTTTTATTATTCTAAAAAACTTACCTATATAAAGCATTGTGTGTTTTTTACGAATTTATATTTTGTTTATATTTGCGATATATACAGTTTAGAACTAATGTCCATACTGAGTATAAGAAAACGATAAGGGAGAGAATACTTTATGAATAACAAATTCAAATTCACTACACTTGCTATTCTTAGCTCAGTTACATTATTAGCAGCATGCAATGATACAACTAAAAATGAGACCAACAAATCAGCGGTACAAAATGAGCAGGCGGAAGCCAAAAACGCTGAACAGCCACTTTCAAGGGGGCAAGAAATGGCGAGCATATTAAGTAGTACAAATTGGCAAGGTACTCGTGTTTATGATAAAGATAAAAATGACTTAACTAAGGAGAATTCGGGTTTTATTGGTTTAGCAAAATACGATGCAGAGAAAGGACGTTACGAGTTTTTTGATGCGAAAACAGGCAAAACACGAGGCGACGAGGGTACATTCTTTGTCACAAATGATGGCCAGAAACGCATTTTAATTTCAGATACGATGAAATATCAAGCCGTTGTTGAAATAACTGAATTAGATCAGAAGATTTTCACGTACAAACGTATGGGCAAAGATACGAAAGGTAATGATATAGAAGTATTTGTAGAGCATATACCATATGATAAAAATGATTTAGCTTTCTCTAAAGCAGATCAAAAGCTAACTACTTCTACTGGAGATATTAATACTCGTATAGATGGGGATAAAATTCTTGGTGAAACGTTATGGCAAGGAACTAAGGTGCTTGATGAGGATGGAAATGATGTCTCAAAGTATAATACGAACTTTTTAAGTGTGGCAAAGTTTGAAGAGGACACGAACAAATATGAATTCTTTAATAAAGAAACAGGAGAAAGTCGTGGAGACTACGGTTACTTTGATGTCATTAACCATAATAAAATCCGTGCGCATGTATCAATAGGCGATAATAAATACGGTGCTGCCTTAGAACTTACTGAATTAAATGATGGCAAGTTTACTTATAAGCGTGTAGGTAAAGATGCAAATGGCAAAGATATCACCATCTTTGTGGAGCATGAGCCATATAAGGGAGATTTAAACCCATCATTTAGTTTTTAACTATAGCTCCTTCCTTGAAAAAGGGAGGAATCTCCTTTATAAATTGAGGAAAGGAGATGGATAATGACAATAAAAAATAGATTTTTAACTTCATATATTGGCGGTATTGTGATTGCGAGTGTCACAATTCTCTCTATTCTATGCATTGTCTTTTATGTCACAACAGGATCTATTCCCACACCTAAAACATTGTACCAGACTTTTACGAAGCAGCGTTCTTTGAGTCCGGATGAGGGGCTTGCTTATGTAGAACTACGGAATATTGCTAAGATGGATCCAGACAATCTTTTAGAGCAGGATATCCAAAAAAGATTGCAACAGATTGAGCTGAAGTCACTTGGCGTTGTCATCCGGCATGAAAAGGAAATAGTATATTATTCAAGGGGACTAGTAGAAAGGTCTCTTGTTGTACATTTCCCGTCTTTTGATAAGAATAATATTGAGACAAAGGGCACAATAGATAATGCAGGTGGACTCTACCGTTATATTAAGTATGATTTTTTTTATAGCGATAAGTCGAAGGGCAGCGTTTTAGTGTTAAAGAAAGAAAATAGCTTTTTAGATTTCCTGACAAAATGGGGAATTATTATTATTCTCTTCATCTTTCTTGTAGCTATCACGGCAATGCTCTTTTTAAATCAGTTTTTAAATAAGACAATTATTAAGCCACTAGAAAATTTAGGACGGACCATGTCTGAAATTCGAGAAGGAGATTTAATGATTGAGGCACCAGCATTACCTCCAAAGACAGCAAAGGAGGTACATGAACTGACCTCCAACTTTGAGAGTATGCGGTTAGCACTTTTAGATTCTATCCAGGAGCAGCGTAATCTTGAAAAAAATCGTAAAGACCTAATAGCCAGTATTTCTCATGATTTAAAAACACCGATTACCACCATTATTGGTTATGTTGAAGGTTTACAGGAGGGTGTTGCCGAAACACCTGAAAAGCGAGAAAAGTATTTGAGGACCATCCATTCTAAATCAATTGCATTGAATAGATTAATTGAAGAACTTTTCCTTTATTCAAAGTTTGATGCAGAGGCCATTCAGTTCTACTTTGAGCGTATACAGCTTACAAAGTTCCTTACACATATCGTGGAGGAGTTCCAGCTATATAATCAAGAAGTTCATTTAGAGTTGAACGTAGAGGAGGATGTGTATGTTTATATTGATCGAATGCAGATGAATCGGGCCATTATTAATTTAATAGAAAATAGTATGAAATTTAAAAAGCAAAATGAACTATTATATATAATTTTAGAAGTAATAGTCGTGGATGATCTAGTTGAAATTAAAGTAAGGGATAACGGGCAAGGAATTCCGGAATCCAAGCTCCCATATGTATTTGATCATTTTTATCGTGGTGAAGAAGCACGTACCTCAACGACAGGCGGAAGTGGTCTGGGGCTTGCCATTGTAAAGCAGATCGTTGCCAAGCACAATGGCCGTGTAAAAATTCAAAGCAAGCTAGATTATGGTACAACAGTGACAATAATCTTGAAAAAGGCTTAAAGGAAGTGTCAATGACTCGTGCCAACTCGTATATTAATCATCGAGGATGATATCAGTATTGCAGAATTACAGAGAGATTATTTAGAAATTAATCAAATACAAGCAGATATCGTGACAGACGGTTTTGAGGGGATGAATCGAGCATTAAACGAGCCTTTTGATTTAGTTGTCGTTGATTTGATGCTCCCCTCTATGAATGGTTTTGAAATTTGTCGACGTATTCGTGAAAAGAAAGATATACCACTTATAATTGTGTCTGCAAAAAAGGAAGATATTGATAAGATCAGGGGGCTTGGTTTAGGCGCTGATGATTATATAACGAAACCATTCAGCCCGAGCGAGTTTGTCGCGCGTGTACAAGCTCATAGTAAACGTTATAAGCAGTTGACAGGTACTGGACAAACACAGGATTATTTAGAGATGAAAAATATTATAGTTGATAAAGCTGCACGGAAAGTATTTGTGTTAGATCAGGAAGTTATTTTTACAACGAAGGAATTTGATTTGCTCGCGTTCTTTATGGACCATCCAAATCGCGTTTGGACAAAGGAACAGCTTTTCCGTCAATTATGGTATATGGACGATTTAGATGGAGATGTTTTTACAGTTGTTGTCCATGTGGGACGAATACGAGATAAATTGAAAAAAGCGAAATTATCCGAGCTGCCGATCGAGACAATTTGGGGCAGCGGATATCGCTTTAATAGTTGAAAATATTGTTGTATTCAAGAAAATAAAAAACTGCCCACTAAGTATGAGAGGCAGTTTTTTATTATCAGATAATAATGTGAAATATTTTTCATTTTCACAAGTTAAATTTTCGTTGTTCCGGCATTTTTTCGCGTAAATAGGATACCGATTATTATAGCTAAAATTAATAGAATAATGGTTAACAGCAAGGTTTTTATATAATATTCATTATGCGCATCAGATAGTAACTGTACGCTGTAATTTGCTAATTTCCATGGTGAGAAATGCCAGTATTGGCCAATCAATGAATCGATCATAACACCAAATGGGATGACAATAATGGTGAAGGTTGTTGCGAACGCTGTCTTAAATATAGCGCTAAACATTAGCGCAACAGCTGTGGCAAATACAATCCATACACAATAGGACAGAACCATTTGAATAAAGGACATAGTATCAACTGATCCATATAAAATAGCTGTATAGTACATACTGCCAGCATAGCCTAAGCTAACACTTAGAATGCCTAGTAAGCTTCCTACAACCCATTTACTCATAAATAAAGCAAAAAAAGAAATAGGTCTCACGTATATAAGGGTTGCTGTACCGTTTTGTCTTTCACGGTTAATCATCCCTGCTATTGTAATGACAAACACGATAAGGCCTATCGATTGGAATTGACCAGTAGAAGCCATCAGAATATCAATTGGTACAAAGTCTGGTAGTGAAAGAGAGAATCCATCGGGCATATTGCCGACAGCATTTAAAATGTCTTCCATATAATAATTTGTTAATGGATCTGTAATTCCTAGCAAAATAAATAGTAGCGGCATCCACAAGAACTTGAAGCTTCTCCAGCTTTCACGAAATTCTTTTTGAAGTAGTATAATGAAAGTCTTCATTGTCCAACCACCTTCATAAAAATTTCCTCTAATGTCATCGTCACTCGTTCCACTTTTAATATAGAAAATGGCAGAACAATAAGTTGGGACATGAGCTCTTGCATCGTTGGAAAGCCATCTTTTATTTCTATAAAAGCATAAGATTCCTCTACTGTGGTTGGTAGCTGTGATTGTGTGGCAAAGAGTGATGCCTCTTCTTTACTTGTAAATTGAATCTTATAACGGAATGAATCAAATTTCGTACGTATATCCTTCAAGGAACCTTGCTCTACTAATTCCCCCTTTTTTAAGAAGAGCAGCTGGTCTGTCATTTCCTCTGCATCATTTAAGATGTGAGTAGAATACAAAATCGTTGAATGTTGCTGCAATTGTTTTAATAGATTTATAACTTCTCGTCTCCCAACCGGATCAAGAGCGGATACAGGTTCGTCTAATATGAGGAGCTTTGGTTTGTGGACGATGGCTTGAGCAATACCAAGCCGTTGTTTCATACCACCTGAAAATGTGGACGTTTTCTTTGATCTATCGTTCGTTAATCCAACGAAATCCAACACTCTTTCTGCCTGTTTTTTTGCATCCCTGGATGGTACACCGTTTAGCTTTCCAGTCATCTCGGTAAACTCTAATGCCGTTAACCAAGGATAAAAGTTAGGGTATTGAGGCAAAAAGCCAATTTCTTTTCGGATATCTTGGGTATCATTCATTCTAATAGATCCATTGGTTGGTTTTAGTAAGCCCGTGAGCATGGATAAAGTAGTCGTTTTTCCAGCTCCATTTGGACCAATTAATGCAGTGGAAGTCCCTGCTTCAAGAACAAAAGACAAATCATCTACTACTTTTTCTCCACCAAAAACCTTCGTAAGATGTTCAATTCTAATCATGAAGTTTTTCTCCCAAAAATAAAGTAACAGATTGGTCCAATCGTATTGAGGAATAAGATGACAATAGCCCAAACCCATTTTGGACCGTTCGTTGCATGAATGCGTATCAAATCAATTAATGCAACAATAAATAATATAAACTGAATAACAAGGAGTGGGGCGACTAACGCCCAATTAATATCTATCACTATAAATTCACCTCTACTTTTTAAATTAGGAATTAATTATAGATCCCCTAAATCAAAGTATCATTGGAATCCATTAAAAATTCCTTTTTTGGGGCTTTTGCTGACTTTACATATTGTTCTTCTAGTTTGAATAATAATAGAAAATTTGAAGCGGTGTATTTCTTAAATCAGTTTGATAAGTAGGAGAATGTAACATGTAGAATTCCTTTTATTAAATTATAAAACAAAAGAGAAAGTAAAGCTTATTTGAGCCGTTTACGAGCGGAGTGAATGCTTTCAGTAATAGAAATATGTTTTAAAGCTTTCCCCAATCCATAAAGAGGCATATTCCCATAAATCGATTCATAGTTTCCGCTACTTACTTTATATGTTTCATGGTAAATACCTACTGCATCATTGTTACCTATTTTTTTATTGAAATTTTTCCATGCCTTTAAGTGTAGGTCGTTTTTTGAATAAGAAAGTAAATCTTCAATAGAACGCCAATACTGAATCATAATTGTCGTACTAAGACCAAAATAAGTTT
The DNA here is from genome assembly GCF_023515935.1 of Rummeliibacillus sp. G93. Lineage (NCBI taxonomy): Bacteria > Bacillati > Bacillota > Bacilli > Caryophanales > Caryophanaceae > Rummeliibacillus > Rummeliibacillus sp. G93. The sequence continues at coordinate 3,185,368 of NZ_CP097314.1, read as the reverse complement.
CCATTGAAAGAAAGCCTAATTCTTCTTTGTTCACATACAGCTCTTTAACCATACCAAGCATAGCATTAAATACAGGAAGCCATTTATGAAATGCTAATCGCTTGTTGATTCTCATGCCAATAATAAAAACAACAATATCCTCGTCATTTTCCGTTGTATAACGCCCTGTATAAATTTTCTTAGCCATTTTATTCCCCCTAAACTGATATTTGATTGAGAGTGGAGGTGCACCACTCAATGGCGGCCATTGTTATCCTTTTTCCGTAATCTAATGTAAACAGCCAATATTGAGAAGCATCATTGTTGTAGGTAGAAATGGTATGTTCAATATTTTTATATGTTTCATAACGAGCCTCTAATTTTTGCTTATACTCTTCGATTAGGGAAATAGTAGATTCTTTTGATTGATAACTTCCAAAAAACAGTTTAAGTAAAATCTCATTTCGTTCAACCGGAATTTGTTCAACCGGCTCTTCCAACCAAGTTTTTAAAGCATCCCTTCCTTTTGGCGTAAGGAAATATTCATTACGATCAGGCTTGCCTTTTTGAGTCGACGTATGGACTTCTGCTAATCCATCTTGGACAATCATCTTTAATGTCGGATAGATTTGGCCATAACTAATTTTCCAAAAGTGGTTTAAACTCTCGTCAATTAGCTGCTTAATAGCATAGCCAGTACGGCATTCTGTAGTTAAAATTCCAAGAATGGAATAGGTTGTATGATTGTAATTTTTCAATGTAACCATCCTAACTAAAAGATATATATCATTTTGATATATGATACTTTACTTTATGAAAAGAATCCACCCCATATGAAGTGTCTTTGTAGAAGACATGTATGTGTTTTGGGGGATTTTAAAGATCTTACTAGCTTTGGGGTTCAAAAATCTGCAAAACATTCCGTAACAGCGAGAGAGTGCCTCCGGTATATTTTTACAGACTTCCCATAGTGTAAAAGAATGGAATATTTTCTATTCTTAGGATGATGCAATGACAGTTTAGACTCTAACTGTAAAAGAATTATATAAAGCTATCAGTCATTTAATTCAAAGACTACTGAATAATAACAGCTGGGGAAAGGAATCTCTTAATTTAATTACTCAGCAGCCAAGTGATTTATTTTATGGAATAATTATGAAACATCCCCCAATTTTCTTGTCTGGCAAATGGAGGATAGGCTGACACAAAGTTAATCACTACGGTTGCTTGATCAAGTATGGGGTAGTTTTGGAAAAGAAGATTGTCGCCATAACGAATAGCGGTTAATGCAAGGGGCAGCTCACGTCTAAATACTTCATAGCGTTTTGCTGATGTATGTGGATTAAATGGTTCTTGATCAATATAAACATACACACAATAGTATAAGGAACTACTATTTTCTTTCCATTCACCCAATACTTCATCTCGCATAGAGGTGACCTTATCCCACGCATATTGATTACCAATGGTTAAAAATAGATCTCCAGTTAAATCCGAGTGAGTTAGCGTATAACGTCTTGAAATTAGGGGCTCCACAGATGTTATCGCATCTCTGTATTCTAAGGATAATTTTTCAGGAGAAAATTTGGTCAAAGTAGTCAACTCCCATTGTTTTTTATCATTTTATGCAGTTTTTATAGTGTTGTTATTCCAAATACAAATGATTAAGTCGTTGTGGAGCAGAATGACGATATTCAGAAACAGGTATATGTTTTAACGCATTCCCCAAACCAAAAGAGGCAAATTCCCATAAATTGATTTATAATTTCCACTACTTACTTAAGAAGAATTAGGGTTTATTTCCATGGAAACCTATTTTGGTTTTAGAACGACCATCATGGGTCAGTATTGGCGTTCTATGGAAGGTTTACTTTCTTAAACAGCCAATGTTGAGAAACATCCAAAAGTGGTTTAAACTTTCGTCAATGCGTTGCTTAATCGTTTAGCCAGTTCGACATTTCGTCGTAAACCCATTATGGAAGTATTGGTAGCAGATTGGAAAGGGTGGCAGGCGTACGCTACCTTTTTCTTTGGAGGTCCTTATATGATGAAGACTTATAAAATGTATTACAAATCACCAATTGGATTAATTGAAATAATTGGCACGAATGAAGCGATCTATTCCATTTTATTTTCTGAAGAGGATATCACAGAAAAATTTTTATTAGAGGAAACACCATCTGTTGTAAAAGCTTGCTACACCCAGTTAGATGAGTATTTTAAAGGATATCGTCGGAATTTTTCTTTTCCCTATGCATTAGAAGGAACTGACTTTCAAAGGACAGTATGGGAGGCGCTAAAAGAAATTCCCTATGCAGAAAAAAGATCCTACAAGGATATTGCCATATCCATAGGGAATGAAAAAGCTACTCGCGCTGTAGGAAATGCAAATGGAAAAAATAGGTTAAGTATTGTCCTTCCTTGTCACAGAGTGATCGGTTCTAATGGGAAATTAACTGGTTATGCAGGAGGGCAATGGAGAAAAGAATGGCTGCTTCAGCATGAGCACACGTATTTTGAAGAACAGGGAAATAACGAAAGAAAGATATATTGATTAATAGAAAGAAGGGTTCCTTCTGAAAAAGAAACCCTTCCAAAACCAATACCATTAAACTACTTTAAGAGTTACCTCAATATTACCTCTTGTTGCATTGGAGTAAGGACAAACTTGATGAGCTGCCTCTACAAGTTTTTGAGCTGTTTCTTTATCGACGCCCTCAACTTCAGCCTCTAATTCCACTGATAGTTTAAAACCATTATTTTCCCCTTTGAAGATGGATACATTTGCTGTGACTGCCGTTGATGTTACCTCTTTTACTCTTTGTGTTTTGATGACAAGGTTTAATGCTGAATCAAAGCAAGCTGAGTAACCAGCCGCAAATAATTGTTCAGGGTTTGTACCATAACCGCCTGGTCCACCTAGCTCTTTTGGTGTCTTTAAATCTAGGTCTAATACATTGTCTGATGAAACTACTCTACCTAATCTACCGCCTACTGCTGTTGCGCTTGCTGTGTATAAAACTGTCATTTACATTCCCACCTTTTGTTTAAATTTAAATCGTGTACGATTAAATCTTATAAGATTTAAATGAAAGAGTCAACAATTACATCTTTTTTGATTAAAATTTGTATTTTACCTTGATACCCTCAAATAAAGCGCCTAAACTTAATCGCAGACGTTTAAATTTTTAGTATCTCTTGATAAGGTACATAATAGTAAAGTATAAGTTTTTGTTATATAGGAATGGGAAGAGAAAAAATAATATTATTGTATATAAAGGAATGAGCATGTTGGATGATTTTTTTACTTTAGAAAACCAACTTTGTTTTTCAATCTACGAAGCGAGCAGCCAATTTAACAAATTATATGCAAAGGTGCTTCAGCCATTTGGCCTTACCTATCCTCAATACCTAGCCTTATTAGTGCTATGGGAAAAAGATGGTCTTACGGCAAAGGAATTGGGCAATCGGTTAAATTTAGGTACAGGTACCTTAACGCCAATGATTAAAAGGATGGAAGCGAATGATTGGGTAAGAAGAGAGCGTTCATCAGTAGACGAACGAAAAGTCTCTATATACCTGCAACCAAAAGCTCTCAAAGAAAAACAAGCCATTATCACGAAAATCTCGGCTGATGTTAAACCATGTAATATTGAATTTGAAGAGTATGAAGAATTGATGAATCAATTAAACCTTCTTCAAAAGAAATTAAAGCAACAAAATGAATCGCTTAGGAAATAATAAAAAGCAAAGATGAATTCAACCACGCTATAGGAAGAAAAATGCCAGCACCTCTAATCATGTAGAGGTGCTATTTGTTTGAATTGTCTATTTAGGCTTATGTTAATATATAAAAGAAATTTATGAGATAAAGTAGTACATAGGCGATAATTGATAAAAGTGGGAAGCTGGGGGACTATTTTGTGACTAGGACAACATTAACCAATATGTGTATGATTTATGATAAAGAGAATAATAAAGTTTTAGTTCTTGATCGGATTAAGTCTTGGAAGGGAATTTCTTTTCCTGGTGGAAAGGTTGAGGACGGCGAAAGTCTAATTGATTCAACGATTAGAGAAATAAAAGAGGAGACAGGGTTAACCATCTCTAATTTAGAAGCCTGTGGAATTATATATTTGTATAACGGTGAAACAGGCGAAAAGTATTTTGTTTTTAATTATAGAACAGAGGATTTTAGCGGAACTTTGCTAGATAGAACAGATGAAGGCCGTATTTTTTGGGTAGATACGGAGGAGTTACCAAAACTGAATTTTGCTGAAGGAATGAAAGAAAGGTTACCGATGTTTTTAGAGAAAAAGTATTCAGAAGGATTTGGGGTTTGGAATGAACAGGAATCAAGACAAGTAAAGTGGCAGTGAATATAACACTTATTGAAAGATAGGTATATTCAAACAAAGGAGAAACCCTTATTGAACTTCAAAAGAATATCTTTACAGACGAAAATATTTGGCCTCGTTTTTGCCTTAGGGCTGTTGTTAATTTTGCTGTTAACTGTGTTTTATAGCTATATGGAAAGTAAACAGATAGAGGATAATAAAGGAAGAATGGCCTTAGAGTTATCTAAAACAGTCTCTTTTATACCGAATATTATTACTGCTTTACAAACAAAAAATTCATCCAATGAAATACAACCCATTGCAGAAAAAATCCGTAAAGAAACAGGTGCTGAATTTATTGTTGTGGGAGATAAGAATGGGGTCAGATACTCTCACCCTCTACAAGCAATGGTTGGTAAAAAAATGAAGGGCGGAGATAACGAAAAAGCTCTTCAGGGTGGGAAATACTATGTATCAAAATCAAAAGGATCGCTCGGCCCTTCTATTAGAGGGAAATCGCCCATTTACAATAAAAAAGGAGAAATTATTGGAATTGTATCAGTAGGTTTTTTACTTGAAGATGTTCATGAGCAGGCAAAGAAAAACATTATTAAAGTTCTATATGTCTCTCTCATTGCGTTAATTATATCCTTGGTTGGCAGTTCATTACTCGGTCGTAACATTCGCAAGGATACCATGGGTTTAGAACCATATGAAATCGCTCGGCTTTATAGAGAGCAGGAGGCCATATTACATGCTGTGAAAGAAGGGATTCTGGCCATTGACCAGGAGGGGTTCATTACCACGATGAATCAAACTGCTAAAAACCTCTTGAACATTCAAGGATCTGTCATCGACTTTAAGGTAGATGACCTTTTTCCTTCTGAATATCTATATGAAGTGATCAGAACAGGAACACCTCAAATAGATAAAGAAATAGTGTGGAAGGAAAAAACAATCATTGTGAATTGTACACCTCTTTATAATAAAAAGGGGAATATTGGAGTAGTGGCCTCTTTCCGAGATAAAACGGAAATTGAACAAATGGTCAACACAATATCTGAAGTAAAGAGTTATTCAGAGGACCTTCGTGCACAAACCCACGAATTTACTAATAAATTATACGTATTGATGGGATTGCTAGAGCTAGGAGAGTACAAAGAAGCGATTGATATGCTCCATCAAGAAACACAGATGCTTCAGACTCAAAATTCCATTGTCTTTAAACAAATAAAAGATACAAAAGTTCAGGCTATCCTCCTAGGCAAACTAGGAAAGGCATCGGAAAAGAAGATTGCGTTTGATATAGCCCAAGATAGCTATTTAGACTCTCTTCCTTCTCATATAAAACTGTCAAATTTAATTATTATCCTAGGTAATTTAATTGAAAATGCTTTTGAAGCTGTGTTAGATTCTGACATTCCAACTGTAAAATTCTTCACTACTGACATTGGAAGTGATATTATCTTTGAAATTGCTGACAATGGAAAGGGAATTAAAGAAGAAAATTTAACATATCTTTTCCAAAAAGGATTCACTACGAAAGATTCAGATAGGATGGAAGCAAGAGGATATGGACTTTCAAATGCAGAAAAGGCTGTTACAGAGATGAATGGCATGATTGAGGTTCAAAGTACGCTAGAAACCGGAACGATATTTACCGTCTATCTTCCTAAATATTTATAAAGGGGAGAAAACATGAACAGAATAAAAGCAGTTATTGCAGAAGATGATTTCCGAATTGCAGATATACATGAAAAATACTTATCAACATTTGATGAAATAGATGTAGTTGGAAAGGCGTTAAACGGTGAACAAACCCTTGAATTAATTAAGTTAAAGCAGCCGGATTTATTAATTTTAGATGTATTTTTTCCCGATATGATGGGCACGGATTTACTGCCCCTTATCCGAAAGGACTTCCCTAAGGTAGATATTATTATGATTACGGCTGCTACTGATAAAGTATTTATTGAAACGGCACTAAATTACGGAGTAATCCATTATTTAATTAAACCAGTGAATAGGGAACGCTTTGATGAAGTTATCTCAGAATATATAAAAAGACATTCCATACTTCTGTCGAATCAGGAGATAAACCAAACGTATGTAGATCTTCTTTTTGGCAAAAGTTTCGATCAAAAGATGAAGAAAAATTCAGGACTTCCAAAGGGAATAGATGAAATAACCTTAGAGAAGGTCCAGGCTGTTCTTCTTACAAAGCGAATGGGACTTTCAGCAGAGGAAGTAGCAAAAGAAATTGGAGCTTCACGAATTACAGCGCGCCGATATTTGGAGTATCTTTCATCGATAAATGAAGCCAAAGCTGAGGTTGTATATGGTATCGTTGGAAGACCGGAAAGAAAATATTATCCTGTTTAAAGAGGGCTATTAAATATAGCCTTCTTTTTTTGTGCTTCATGAACAATATGAACAAAATGTAGCATTATGTACAATAATAACTTTAATTTGAAAACGTTTTCAGTAAACAGAAAATTATATATTATTAATTTACTTATAAAAGGGGTGAAGAATAATGCTTGCAACATTAGGATTTTTAATGATTATAACATTCATGGTGCTCATTATGACCAGACGCTTATCTGCAATGATTGCTCTGATAGTGGTTCCAATTGTTTTTGCCTTATTTGGGGGATTCGGCAAAGATATGGGTCCTATGGCATTAGAGGGAATCAAGAGTGTGGCACCTACTGGGATTATGATTTTATTTGCTATTCTCTTTTTTGGCATTATGATTGATGCAGGGGTATTCGATCCTATTATTAATACAATTTTAAAGGTTGTTAAAGGTGATCCTGTAAAAATCGCAATTGGTACAGCTGTACTTGCCTTGTTAATCTCACTTGATGGAGATGGAACTACCACATATATGATTACTATTTCAGCAATGCTACCACTTTACAAACGTATTGGAATGAAACCATTAGTACTTGCGGGGATTGCAGTTTCAGCTTCTGGTGTAATGAATCTTCTTCCGTGGGGAGGCCCTACAGCCAGAGCGATGACGGCATTGAATTTGGAGATGGGGGATATCTTCACACCAGTCATCCCAAGTATGATTGGCGGAGTATTGTTTGTTTTGTTTATGGCTTACACCCTTGGTAAAAAGGAACGTAAAAGAACGGGTGTATTAGAAATTAACTATGGTACAGAAGCGATGGCAGCAGCAACGACGGCTGATGAAAGTCTAAAGAGACCGAAACTTATACTGATCAACTACTTACTGACAATCATCCTGTTAGTAGCATTGATTCGTGAAGTTTTGCCAACTACTGTCTTGTTTATGATTGGTTTTGCTATTGCTATTACAATGAATTATCCTAATTTAAAAGAACAAAAAGAAAGAGTCATGCACTACGCAGATAATGCATTGTCCGTAGTTTCCATGGTATTTGCAGCTGGCGTATTCACAGGAATACTTTCCGGAACAAAGATGGTTGATGCTATGGCTAATGTGGTTATTACGCATATTCCAGATGCCTTGGGGTCACACTTTGCCATAATTACTGCCATCATTAGTGCACCCTTTACATTCTTTATGTCCAATGATGCCTTTTACTACGGGGTATTACCGTTACTCGCCAAAGCAGCAAGCGGTTATGGAATTGATCCAGCTATGATTGGCCGGGCGTCATTATTAGGGTTGCCGGTACACTTATTAAGTCCTCTTGTGCCATCCACGTACTTATTAGTAGGAATGGTTGGCGAAGATTTTGGTAGTCTACAACGTACCTTCTTGAAATGGGCATGTGGGGCTACAGCTGTAATGATTTTAGTAGCCCTTATTTTCTCCATTATCCCTATCTAACGATTGATTCCAAAAACTCTCTATATTGAGTTTTTGGAATTTCATGTTTAAATGGATATTATATTTACCGTTCTTTAACCGACGCCTTATATTTAATTTGAGGAGGTATTTATGGCTATATTTTTTGAGATTTTAGTAAACGTCATACTGCCCATATTTATCTTAATTGGGCTCGGGGGTTATCTCCATCGTAAGTTTTTATTTGATATGAACACTCTATCTAAATTGAATACCTATTTACTAATGCCTGCAGTCAGTTTCACTAATATTTATGAAAATAAAATTGGCGGCGAAACATTATTGCACATTCTGGGGTTTTTAATTATACAAAGTATAATCTTAATCATCTTAAGCGGAGGCATTGCGAAAGTTGCAAAATTCGATAGAGGAGTATCCTCTGTATTTAAAAATAGTGTGGTTTTAGTTAACTCTGGGAATTTCGGTTTGCCAGTCAGCCAGCTTGTGTTTCAACACAATCCATTAGGGGCATCTATTCAAATTGTTGTGATGATTTATCAGAATTTGCTTACCTATACCTATGGCTTGTTTAACTCTGTTTCAATAGATAAAACGAAGGGGAAAGCACTGAACGGCTTTTTAAAAAATCCAGTGATTTATGCCTTCTTGCTAGGCTTGCTTCTTCATACTTTACATATAAAGATTCCTTCTTTTTTGTGGGAACCTATAAAAAATTCTTCTAATGCTTTCCTTGCTGTAGCTCTAATTACATTGGGCGCTCAAAGTGCATTTCTTCAACTTAAGCAGTTTTCGCTGCCTTTACTTATGAGTTTAGTAGGTCGACTAATTCTATCTCCTGCAGTAGCATTGCTGATTATTTTTATTTTGAAATTGGATGGGGTGACGGCGCAGGCTTTGTTCATCGCAAGTTCCTTCCCAACCTCAAGAAATAGCGCACTTTTTGCTTTGGAATATGATAACCATCCAGAGTATGCGGCACAAGTTGTTTTAATGTCGACCATTTTTAGCATGGTCACTGTGACAACTGTTATTTATTTATCTACGATTTTGTTTTAATAATAATCAGTGTTAAATGGAAGGGAAACCGAAATAACGGTTTCCCTTTTTGTATCTTGAAAAGATTGACAGTTATATCGACTGCTGATATAGTTTATATCAACAGACGATATAACGATTGGCGGTGTAATGATGGAAGAGAATGCGCCTTTAACAGAAGGGGTTTATTATATCCTTTTAGCTCTGTATGAACCAAGGCACGGATATGGGATTATGCAATTTGTTTCGGAACTTAGCAATGGACGTGTAGAGCTTGGTCCAGGCACGATTTATGGAGCAATAAAGACATTGGTGAAGCGAAAATGGATTGTTCCTTTAGATGATGATGGACGGAAAAAAGAATATGTAATTACGGAAGCTGGAAAGTTGTTGATTGAAGCTGAAATAAAACGACTTGATGAGTTGCATCACAATGGGTTACTCATTACAAAGGAGGAGAGACAGCAATGAAGAAGGTAAAGTTTCGCTTTTATTTAGATTTTGAGAAAGAAGAAAAGTGGATTAATGAAATGGCGCAAAATGGTTGGCATCTGGAAAAGTTTTTCTTGGGTCGATTTACTTTTACAAAGGGAGAGCCAGGTGACAGTATTTATCGTAATGAATTTATTACTGGGATGTCTGTCCTGGAAAAGAAGGAGTACTTTGAATTTCTGAAGGACAGCGGAATTACCATCGTTCACGAGTCTGGCGGCTGGGTCTACATGAAAAAGGCGGCAGCAGAGGGACCCTTTGAAATATATACAGATACAAAATCAAAAATTGATTATTATAAGCGTATTTTAAACATTTTTCTAGTACTCTTTTTTGTGAATTTATCCCTGGGTATAATGAATGTGAACATTTATACTGATAATTCAAGTATAGAGATAGCTAATGTCTCTATTGGCGTAATAAACATAGCTGTTGCATTACTTATAGCCGTCCCAATTGTAAAAATAATAAAAAGAAAAAAAGGATTAGAGGAAGAACAGCAATTTTTTGAGTAAGGCTATCTAAATTTATTCTGAGATTGTAATAACCTTTCTATATGTGTTGAGAAAATTTCTTAACAATCGTTTGTAGTTGTTGCTTGTTTTGCATAAATTGTTTTTTTCGGTGGCCGTTAGCTCCAGAAGGATGAGGGAATCCAAAAAGACATCTTTCCATAGGGATCTCTCCTTGTTTCGCTAAGTCGGAGATGACTTCTGTTACAGATTTACCTAAGGGAATGAGAAGATAGTCTTGTTTGATTTCTTTTAGCTCTTGAAGAAATATATGATATGCATATTCGGTTAATAGGCGAGAACGGCCAATTTTTGGCGTATGCCCTGTATAATTCTTTTCCTTCACAAAGACAGGGTACTTAATCACAGAAGTGGTATGTAGAAGGTTAAAATGTTTCTCGAATAATTGCCGAGTTGACGAAAGCCCAAATGCTTTATTCATTTCACATGCATCAAGCATCTCAATTAAGTTTTCCCTCATTGTACCCGCAAAACCGGCTGCTCTTTTTGATTGTTCTAAAATTTGGTCGGTTGAAGCACCTTCACGTAAACAAATTTTGGCTTGTAGTAGGGCTGCCTTCATCTGTGTCCACCCAGGAGTAATGCCTACTAAAATTACTTTGGCATCTCGATTAATGTACTCATTGTGAGGGGCATAGTACATTTCAATATTGTTGTCTTTTTCAATGAGAAAGTTGCTATTCAATACGTCATCTTGAGTGATTATATTAGATTCAGGCAAGCTATTGATATATGGCAGGTAATGCTCCAATTTAATTTCGTTTAGCATCGCTTTATACATCCTTTCGAGAGAAATGGAGTAGGAATAATTTCATCATAGTCATTTTGTATAATACATTCCAGTAGCAGGAACTAGCAAAAGCAATGTTTCACGTGAAACAGAATGAAAACCCAACCCCACTAAGAATTCAGAAGGATTGGGCTTTAAGCTTTAATTTTCAGATTGCGAGTGTAACCAACCCATGGCAACATTCGCGTGTAAAGCTGCTCCATATTTAAAAATATCTTCATTTTGGAACATACGTGGATTATGAACAGGTGGGGCTCCTTCTTCTCCTGTACCTAACACAACAAAAGCAGAAGGGACTTCCTGAGAAATGTAAGAAAAATCTTCCGAACCACTCATAACGCCATTGTCCACAATATTTTCATCGCCCATTACTTCTTGAAGTAGGGGAGTTATTTCGTCAACAAATTTAGGGTTATTATAAGTTGTTGGCGTATGGAAATCTGTTATTGAATATTCTCCGCGCCATGCTTTTACAACATAATCAATCATTTCAGGAATTCGTTCACATAGATAATCACGTGTTTTTTGATCATAGCTACGCATATTGCCGCTAAGTACGGCCTTATCAGGGATAACATTGGTTACTGTACCACCATTCATTGCTCCGATTGAAAACGTTACGTTTTGGTCGGGCGCCGCCTCACGTGTGAAGAGAAGATTTAAACTTGTATAAAGCTGATTCATAATCATATTCGCGTCGACTGTTTTATGTGGCTGTGAGCTATGACCACCATTCCCTTTGATGTCTACAATGTATGTATCCATTGCTTGTGTTAAAGTCCCTTTACTAACAGACAGAGTTCCCGCTTGTTGATCTGGCATGATATGAATGCCAAATGCTACATCGACTTTTGGATTTTCAAGTGCTCCGTCATCAATCATTAGTTTAGACCCAAAACCCCATTCTTCTCCAGGCTGGAAGAAAAGTTTCACAGTCCCTTTTAAGTCTTCTTCATGATTCTTCAAAAGCTGTGCAGCTCCTAGTAGCATCGCTACATGAGAATCGTGGCCGCACGCATGCATTTTGTTTTCAAGCTGTGATTTAAAATCAACTTCAACTTCTTCTTGGATGGGTAAAGCATCCATATCGGCACGAAGTAGAATACAGGGAGTTCCATGACCAATCGTTGCTATGACGCCCGTACAATTCTCTTGTGAACTAAATCCTGCTTTGATATATTTTTCTCTGACCTCATCTGGCACAGTCCCGCACGATGTATAGGGTATTTCCATTTCATCTAACCGATCTTGAATATATTTTTGCGTTTGTGGTAAATCAAAACCAATTTCAGGGTGTTTATGTAAATGTCGACGATCCTTAATAATTTGTTCTTCATAATTCTTTGCTTCCTCAAAAAAATTAATCATTCTAGCATCCTCCTTTAATTAGTACAAGCGTAATAGAAAATCATTAATTAGGACCCAACCCGATGGAATTAGCGATAATGATTAAGATGAATGCCGCAAAATGTAGCAATAGGAATAATTTTAATGAGAATTTTACCCAATCAGAGTAACTTACATTAGACATGCCAAGAGCTGCCATTAAGCCCCCAGAGGTTGGCCATAAATAATTTGTAAAACCATCTCCAAATTGGTAAACGACAACCATTACTTGTTGATTGATACCTAATATTTTTCCAAGAGGGCCCATGATCGGCATTAAAATCATCGCTTTTCCGCTTCCTGAAACCACAAAGAAATTAAAGAAAATCACTACAATAAATAAGACAAGCAGGGTAATGATTGATCCCGTGTGACTAAGCATGCCAGACAATGCGTGGACAGCTGTATCAATTATTTTTGCTTGATCCATCAGTATCATCACAGAACGTGCGAACCCTATAGCTAGTCCCGTAGGTAGTAGACGAGCAGCGCCTATACCAAATGTTTCAGCAGCATCACTTGGATTTAATCGCAATACGATAATTAAGAAGATTGCATAAATAGCATAGATGGAGGATAGCTCAGGCATTCCCCATCCAAGGCGTATAGCTCCAAAGGCACTGCCTATTAAAACAGCGACAAGCCCGATTAATGCCACTTTCCTTGGCCATGTAAATGCTTCTTCTTCATATTCAGCTTTTTTAATATGATCCAGCTGCTCTAAATATTCATTAAATACAATACTTTTTGTAGCATCTGCTTTTGTTTTATTGGCATATCGCAGTATATATATTGCAGAAATAATCAAAAAGACAATCAATGAAACAATTCGAAAAATGAGCCCTGAATAGATTGGCAAGCCAACAATTGTTTGGCTAACGCCAGTAGTATAAAAATTAACTACGCCTGATGTAAAACCAATGGCTAAACCAATTGTCGACGTAGCGAAAGCCGTAATTCGGTCATAACCCATTCCCATGATGACAGCCATTGCGAGAGGGATAAAAGGTATGCCACCCTCACCAAAGCCAATTGTTCCTAGGATAGAAAATAAAGCAAGCAATGCAATAATGATTAGCTTTTCCTTGCCCTCTGCAATCTGCAACAGCTTATGAATACCCGCAGCGATAGCTCCGGATTTTTCAAGGATATAAAGTGCTCCGCTAGCAAAGAGCAACATCACTATAATATCCGCCGACTGTACAACTCCATTATGTAATGCTGTAAAGAAGTCCATAAACGAAATAGGATTTTTGTTTTGGATATAATGAAATACATCCGTATTGAGTTTGGTAATACCGGTTTTTGGATCTACAGTACGTTCATACTCGCTGCTTGGTACAATCCATGAAAGGATGACTACTAGCAACATGACGAGCAAAAACATAATATAAACATGTGGAAAGCTAAACCCCTTTTTTTCCCCTTTTTTAAACATACATTGTCCTCCCAATTCCCTAGGTAGCTTTTCAGAAAAAGCATACTAGCTTGTAGATCAAATGCTATCAGCCCTAATCCCCATTAGGCGTCGAGGTTTGACTTTAACCATGCGCTATACCCATAAATAGTTCTACTCCTGTTTCTATTAGTTCATCTCGGAAATCATATTCATGTGTATGAACTTGAGGATAATCCTCACCATTACCGATAAAGCAATACGAGCCTTTTGTAAGCTTTGTAAAATGGCCGAAATCTTCGGATCCACGGAATGCTTCTTCTAATTCAATTAATTTCATCCCTTTTGCTTTGGCTGCAGTTCGTATTTTTTCTGCGCTCTCATTATGATTAGCGGTTTCTGGAAACTCATCATTATACTCGATAGCTACTTCCAATCCATATTCTTTGGCCTGTTCTTCAGCGAAGTTCACGAGATTTTGTTGAAGCTGGTCTAATTCTTTTTCATATAAAGCGCGTATTGTTAACCGAATGACCCCTTTGGAGGCAGCAATCCCAAATGCTTTTTCACCGATATCAACTTGAACAACTGTACATAAAATTAAGCCATCGTTCTTTTGTGGTGAAATGAATGTCGGAATTTCTCTTACGATATTGGCGATTGCAATAGAAGGATTGGTTCCTTCTTCCGGTTGACTAGCATGCGCTGGCAACCCTTTAAAATATATGGACATACCTTTGGAAGCACAAAGCATAGTACCGTCTATGATATTGACCGAATGATAGGGAAGGCCACTCATATTATGGTAGGCAAAAATCTCATCAATATTATTTTCTACAATAAAATCAACGCATTGAATGGCACCATCGCCCGTTTCTTCAGCAGGTTGGAAGAGAAAATATATATTATTCTCAGCTCCTTTCTGATCAATTTCAAGGGCAAATCCCGCCAACGTAGCAGAATGTCCATCATGTCCGCATTTATGCGCCTTTCCTGGAAACTTCGAAGCCCATGGAACATCAATGACTTCGTCCATAGGTAAAGCGTCAAAGTCAGCTCTAAAGGCAATATTCTGTTTATCTTCTCCAGCATGGAAAGCAGCATAAAACCAACTTCCTTTATCAATAATCTCAAGGTTATTTGTATGCGCTTTCAAGAATTGGATTAAATGTTGCTTTGTCCAATGCTCTTCATTGGATAGTTCAGGATGCTGGTGCAATTCATGCCTTAATTTCTTTGCGGCTTCATAGTTTTGTATATTCATTTGCAACCCCCCATAAAGTATATTGTATATTGTACATTATATTTTATGTTTTTCAATAAAAAATAATTCGAAAAGTCCAACTATTGTTGGTCCCTTCGAATGAGGAAATTAAATATAAGAAATGTATTAACAGAATGGGACATTGCATAATAGGGTGATTTATAAAATTTAGGATAGATTTATTTTTGAAACAACGGAAAGGTGAAAGTGAATAGAAAGGATGGTAATGAAGAAGGAAATCTGTACGTTTATAAAACATTTACAGGGCATATATAGATTATCTTTATCTAATCATCTATATTACACGCAGCTTCCCACTTCGGCGGAGGAAGTGGGGGTCACTTCAAGAGATAGCGAATAATAGAAGAGTTGAATAAATACCCGCAATCCTATAAGGGAATAATATCAATCTTATCTGAATTCCAATGAACATCTCTCATGTGTTTTTCTAATACGTCGATATCTCCAGCTCTGAATAATTCGATCATCTTTTTGTGTTCATTATTTGTCTGTCTAAGCTTTTCCTTTGTGAATTCAACATTCTCTAGATTGTACATGTTTTTTAAGAATTTCTTTTCTAATTGGTGAAGCAGGCCGACAATACTTTTGTTTGGACAAATGGAAAGGTATACGTTGTGAAATTCTTCTTGCATTTTATGATACATGTTGAAGTTTTCCGTATTAATTGCCAGATCAATGCTTTGCACATAAAACTCCATTTCTTTTAGATGTTTCTCATTAAGTAATGGTGCTGTAAGAGATGCGGCTAGTCCATCGAGCGTTCCGATAATCAAGAAGGTTTCTTTTGCTTCTTCCTTTGTTAGTCCCTTTATCACAAAACCTTTTCTTGGAACATATTCTAACAATCCATCTGAGGATAGTTGAATTAAAGCCTCTCTAACAGGTGTTCTGCTCACATTTAAACTTTCGCTAATTGCACTCTCATTGACTTTGCTGCCGCTAAGAAGTTCGTTATTGTTAATTTGTTCTACAATATAATTATAAACATGGTCTTTCAATAACAAGTATTGACTCATTTAAAATACCTCCGTTATTTATTTGGTTAACATTAATTTAAAATATATACAAAGTATCTGACTGTCGTTCTATTCATTATAAAACGAACTCTATCTAACTGGAAGAGCTGGTATTTTCTAAAATGTTCTTTGTAGTCAGTAGTCGTCACAATTTAAAAGGTGTACCTCTTTCCATGAGGTACACCTTACTAAACTAAAGAGATATAGTTATACTATTTTTCTATTCTTTCCTTTTTTCTTTCCTCTAATTGTTCTATATACTCTTGGTATTCCTTTTCTACTTCTGAAGTAGATGGAAGAAATGCTTCATTATTAAAGTCAACCCGTTTCCCATAGCGGAGCATTTCATAGATAATCATTCCATTATTGGGCTTAGAGTTAGTGGTGATCATTGGAATGATATCGAACATTACATAATAAATAGCGTAAAAAACAAATCGATCTAAAAAAGTCTTATACTCCTCTCCCCATCCATGTGCTACAGAAAAATTAATCAAAAAAGCTACAGTTAGATTGGCTATAATAGGGCCTGCATAGATGCAGACATATGCAAAGTTGCTCTTCCGTTTGATCCCATCATAGGAAAACCAGCTATACAAATGATAATATTTACGAATATCAATCATGCCAATTTTAAAGATCCGGGGACCAGTACCAATGGTTACTCTTGGATTTATAACCCCAAATAACCAGCTGACAATAAGATATCCGGATTCTCTAATTAACAAGACTACAGGCAAGATAATAAAGGCTGAGATGACAAGAGACAAAAGATCTTTTAGTCCAAACATAAGTAACCATTGCCAAAGGAACGTTTTTATAAACGTCCATATTATGGTTATTTAATAGTCTTAAAACTAAACATAAGCATCCTTTTAGCCAGAATCTTTAGGACATAGTATACTTAAAAAATATTGTAACAAGGAGCTGGTATGATGACACAATCATTAAAAGGCAAAATAGCATTTATTACGGGTGGTGCTCGCGGCATCGGCAAAGCAACAGCTATCGCTTTAGCTAAGGAAGGCGTAAATGTAGGTTTGCTTGCCAGAACAGAAGAGACTTTAAAAGAAGCAGTAAAAGAAATTGAA
Source organism: Rummeliibacillus sp. G93 (assembly GCF_023515935.1). Classification (NCBI taxonomy): domain Bacteria; kingdom Bacillati; phylum Bacillota; class Bacilli; order Caryophanales; family Caryophanaceae; genus Rummeliibacillus; species Rummeliibacillus sp. G93. The sequence continues at coordinate 3,168,220 of NZ_CP097314.1, read as the reverse complement.
AGCACAGGTGTAAAAGCAGCTTATGCAGTTGCTGATGTAGCCAATAAACAGCAGGTTGAAGAGGCTGTTGAAGCTTTGACAAATCAATTAGGACAAGCAGACATTTTGATTAACAGTGCAGGTGTTGCAACATTCGCGAGTGTTCTAGAAATGGATCCAGAAGAATGGAAACGCATCATTGATACTAATTTAATGGGCACATATTATGTAACTCGTGCTGTATTGCCACAATTAATTGAGAAAAATGGCGGAGACATTATCAATATTTCTTCTACAAGCGGCTTGGGCGGCGCAGCAACATCAAGTGCATATAGTGCATCCAAATTTGCTGTGATTGGTTTCACAGAATCGCTTGCACAAGAAGTACGCCGTAATAATATTCGTGTATCTGCATTAACCCCAAGTACAGTAGCGACAGATTTGGCGCTTGATCTAAGCTTGATTAAAGACAATGACGAATCTAAATTTATTCAGGCTGAAGATCTTGCTGAATTCATTGTAAGTCAATTGAAATTAAATTCACGCATGTACATTAAAACAGCTAGCTTTATTGCAACAAATCCATTTTAATGAAAAAGGAGTTGGTGATTTTTTTTATCATCAACTCCTTTATTATTTATATTAACCTACTGAATAGGTAGACGAACAATAAACTTGCTTCCTTTATCTAGTTCACTTTTCACTTGAATTGTGCCGTCATGAGACTCCACAATCCACTTGGAAATGGAGAGGCCGAGGCCATAACCACCAAGTTCACGAGAGCGAGCCCGGTCTGCGCGATAGAAGCGCTCAAAAATCCGGTTATAATTAGCTGGATCAATCCCTATGCCTGTATCTTTCACTGTCATACACAGCTCTTTATCACTTATGGAGAGGGAAAGACTTGTCTCTCCACCACTTCGATTATACTTAATCGCATTATCCAATAAAATATAAAGAAGTTGGGTTAATCTTTGGGAATCTCCTGTAAGGATTAATTGATTAGGCGTGTCATAATGAAGGTTGACTTCCTTAGCTTCTGCAAGTGGACAAACAGAGTTTATGACTTCTTCGACAATAGGTTGAAGATCAAATGTTTCTTTTTTAAGTTCAATAGCATCACTGCCCGAACGTGCCAGTGTTAGTAAATCACTCACCAATCCAGTCATTCTTTTTACTTCTTTCTTCATTCCTAAAATAATCTTTTTTTCGTAGGACTCTTCTTCTAAATCTATAACTAATTCTAAAGCGTTGACAGATGATAGCATCACACTTAAGGGCGTACGCAACTCATGCGAAGCATCTGCAGTGAACTCTTGTTGTCTTGAAAAGGCATACGTTATTGGAATCATAGCTTTTTTCGACATATAGTGGCTAATAATAAGGGCAATCACTGAAAAGAGTAGAACTAATCCTAATAATATGATTAAGAGCCATTTGAATATCTGGTGTACAACTGAGATATCTTTGCCAATATATAAGGTGCCGATCGTTTCACCATGGTAGTTAATAGAGTGTTTAGCAATGAGTAAGCGGATGTTGTTTGTTGTTTTGATTGGTTGAAAGGCATCTTTATTATCGGTAAACTGACCCCTTTTTGGAAACTCTGCCTGAACTGTTTCTTGGTACATATTTTCTTGATTCTCTTGTTTTTTAGTAAGAGTTTTAAGTAAGTTATCACGCATACTAGGTATGACTTCATTACCTAGTACTAACTCTCCTGAATTATCCATAATGTAATAAAAAAATTGATCTGCATCATTCATAAGAGAATCTTGATATTTAAAGCGCAACTGCCCTTTATTGTTGTGTGATTGAAGATAGGATTCGATATTTCTAGCTTCATGATTCAAGTTTCCTTGAAGATTACGTTCTTGATTCTTAAAAATGGTTGTATACAACAAAAAGTAAACAACAGCTGTAAAGAGAAGGAGGAAGAGCATAAGCAAACCACTGTATAATGCAGTTAAACGAAATTGAGTCTGTTCAAATATATTTCTTTTACGGAATAAGCGGGAGAATGGTAGTTTAGCAATTTTCAAGTGTATAGCCAACTCCTCTTATGCTCTTAAGCAAATCATATTGATCAACCATTTCTAATTTTTTGCGTAGCAATTTTACAGTTGCGTCTATCGTTTTCAACGAAACCTCTGCATCAAAACCCCATACACGTTCTAATATGATATCTCGTGTTAGCACCTGCCCTTTATTTTGAACTAGTAAATCAAGTAGTTGAAATTCTCTCGGGCTTAGCTGTATATTTTTTTTACCTTTAACGATCGTCTGGTTTGTTCGATTCAACAGAAGGTCCTGTATCCATATTTTATCTTCTATAAGTGGGGCAAAGTTGCGCCGAGAAAGTGCCCTTAAACGTGCTAAAAGTTCATCAATTTCAAACGGCTTTATAAGGTAATCATCAGCCCCGGCATCCAAACCATTAATTCGATCTTTGACTGTATCCTTAGCTGTAAGCATTAAAATTGCACCGGTATATCCATCACTTCTTAGCTTTTGGCAAATTGAAATTCCATCCCCATTGGGCATCATCCAATCTAAAATAATGAGATCATAATAGGAGGTGGTGGCATATACGTAAGCATCTTCGCCTTCCTTGACCCAATCTACTTTATAGCCACCTTTCTTTTTCAACATAAAGCTAGTTAATTCGCCAAGCTGCAAATCATCTTCAGCTAAAAGAATATTCAAATCTGGCACACCCCATTTCTATAGTGTAATGTCTTTTTCTTATAGTACTTCTTTCTTTTACGCTAGAAAAGAATTCTTTAAAAAAACTCGTACCACCACAACTAAGTTGTAGTGGTACGAGCACTGAACTATCTTCTGAATGTGATAATTAGCGTTTTGAATCAAGCTTTTGTATTTCTTCCTGGGCTTGATCAATTAGTTTTTGTGCTTTTTGTTTCGTCTTTTCATCTAACTTATCCAAGCTCTTTTCTAATTCTTTATTTTCTCTTTTTTTCGGGTGATCAGGAAAATTGACACCTAAAGCTTTAAGCTGCTTTTGAGCCTCTTCGTGAGAAAGGGAGCCATCTTTTTCTTTATCTAGAATAGCAAGAGCTTTCTTTTTAGTAGCAGCATCTAAATTATCCAGAGGAGCTTCAAACTTACCTTTACCAGGATGTTCAGGGAAGTTTACGCCTAAAGCTTTAAGCTGTTTTTGAGCCTCTTCATGAGAAAGGGAGCCATCTTTTTCTTTATCTAGAATAGCTTGAGCTTTCTTCTTAGTAGCAGCATCTAAATTATCCAAAAGAGATTCGAACTTACCTTTACCAGGATGTTCAGGGAAGTTTACGCCTAAAGCTTTAAGCTGCTTTTGAGCCTCTTCGTGAGAAAGGGAGCCATCTTTTTCTTTATCTAGAATAGCAAGAGCTTTCTTTTTAGTAGCGGCATCTAAATTATCCAAAAGAGATTCAAACTTAACTTTACCAGGATGTTCAGGGAAGTTTATGCCTAAAGCTTTAAGCTGTTTTTGAGCTTCTTCGTGAGAAAGAGAACCGTTTTTTTCTTTATCTAGAATAGCTTGAGCCTTCTTTTTAGTGGCGTCATCTAAATTAGCTAACATAGAGTTTTTAAAAGTAGGTTCTGGTAATGACACGCCGAGTTTCGCCAATTTGCTTTTTAGTTCTGCTTTAATCTTTTGTATTTGTTCTTGAGTCGTATTACTACTATCAGAGGAATTTGACATCGTCTTTGCATATACGTTAGAGCCAATTCCACTTAATACTCCAACTGACAGGGCACCTGACATTACATATCCAACTAGTTTCTTTTTGTTCATAAGTGTTCCTCCAAATATCATTTATTTTTTGTTGCCTCTATACCTTATCCTTCAATAGTGAAAAGACGGTGAAAAATGGGACCATTTTAAAATATTTTTTGTTTTTTTATTTGGTTTGTTTTTCTTCTTTTGATCAACTGTTTTTAACACCTAAGCAAAATGTTGATAGCAAAAACCAAAAAAAGGGTATAGCATAAAAAAATACTGAGGTGATCAAATGCTATCTTCATCGTTGCTGGAAAAAGTGAAAAGAAATCCAATCAAGACAGCAGGTATTCTTCTGGGGACTTTTGTAATCGCTCGAACCGCTGAAAAAATTATCTTAAAAAAAATAGAAAAAGCTCCGCAGAAAGATGACGGATTTGCTTTCGGCACTATTCGACATTCCAAGGATTCAATTACTTTTTTACTTAAGGAAGCACAAGGGCTTTATACAATCTATAGAGATGGAAAGTTGCTTTATAAAGGTGATAAAAGTGAATTCACTGACAAAGGTTTGGTTCCAGGTACGTTATATCAGTATTATGTGGAATTTACTGAGGAAGAAAAGGGGATTTCTAAAAAGTACGGTGTTCAAACGGCTACAGCTGTTGATCAAAAATCAGAGAATAATATTTTGAAGGATTTAGTTATCACAACTGTTATTTCAGAAGAAGAAATTCAGTTTAAATGGGAAGCTATTGATGGAATTGAGGAATACTTTATATATCGAGATCAACAATTGATTGGTAAAACAAAAACATGCAATTTTAAAGAAAAAATACCAAGCACAAGTAAAGAATTTAATTACCAAATCAAGGCGGAAAGGCCGCTTCTCTTGTCAGAACAAGGAAGCAGCAAGACCAATTCTGCAATAGCTGGTGTATTAGGAATAGCAAAAAATGATACCTCGAAAGAACAAACAGCACAAGAAGAATTTACGCTGAGAAAAAAGATAGGACCAGCAGAACATCTTCTTATAAGACCCGAAGCAAACAGGCAAGAGAAAAAGGATAAAAATTGGTTGGTGCGCTACACCACATTTTTAAAGGAAGAGTGGATCGGAAACCCAAATATAGCCTCCTCTGAACGTTTTTTTAAAGGAGACAATCGTCATTACGATCCGGAAGCAAATAGCTATCGTACTCGGACAGAAATTACCTATGATGCAGAAGCTGAAGAAGCAACAGTGCTGAAGAAAACAGCCGGCATTACCAAGGCATATGATGAGGATAAGCATTTTTTAAAGGAAGAGCGGGCCTCTGATGAAGGAATAGAAATGCAAGAAGTCATCAAGAACGAGGATTTCGTACGGTTTGAGCTGTATCATGAAGTAGGTAATCCGCTTGTAGCTTCTCCTGCCATTAATTATAGATTGTTTGGGACATTTTATAGCAATGGGACAGTAGATTTTATAGGTAGCCATGACCAAGCACCATGCCATGAAGTGTATATGAAAGAACATGATGAAAAAGAATGGCACACAGTACATCAAACGGATAATAAGGGCCTTGAAATGATGGCTCCGCAAACGGCAAATCATTTATGGCGTTATACCACTTTTACAGAAGTTTGAGGTATAAGATCTACCAGTATAAAAAGAAAAAAAGAGCGAAAAGGCTTTCTTTTCGCTCTTTTTTTTATATGAATCTTTTTCGGATATTTGGCGATGGAAGCATACAGCTTTCCTTTTTGCCAAACCATTTATAGCGGTTTTTCGCAATGATGTCATATACAGCATTTCGCAATGGTAGTGGTACGGCAACAAAGAAATAAAATATCTTCCAAAAGCCTGAGAGGCCCTTGCATATTCTGAGTGCTGCTGTTGATTTATAGTAAACTTTGTCATCCTCTATGAGTACGATGCTGTCAATGGAAGAAGGTATCTGATATTTCTCCCGCATTTTCTCTCCCGTGTCCCCCTGTAATGAAGAAAAATAAAAACGTCCTTTAGGGTCATGTTTGATAATGAACTGTACACTTGAATCGCAAAAATTACATTCGCCATCAAAAAGTACAACTGGATGCATAATGGATCCCTCCTGTTTTTAATACTTTAACCGTTTATAGGAAAAGAAAAACCTTTATTATATGTAAATTATACGTTGTGTGAGAATATATTCGCACATTAAATTAATCGCTCTATATAACATTATTGTAATTAATTGGACCGATAATTACTTAAAAAAACAATATTTTATCACAAAATTTAAAAGAAAGGTATTGCGCTTTTACAGTAAGTCTGCTATTGTTTACTGGTGATTTATTTAGAATTCTAAGTAATTTTTTTGAAAAGCCAAGCATGAAAAAAGAATAATTGAGTGTCCATAAACCGCTATTTACTTTTCTATTAGGTGAAGTAGCGGTAAATATTTAGTCTCCTAATATTTAGATAACTAAAATTTAGAACATACAAATTTTAGTTATTTCAATAAAATTATCGGTTTCTACATACACTTATCAATTGTTACTTTGAATTGCTTATTGTTGGTAATAAATACGAAAGCAGAAAGGAAGTAACGAATTATGGAAAAGAAAAAAATACATTACGCGTGGTGGACCTTGCTAGCGCTTTGTATCATTGTTGGTATCGGTAAAGGAAGTTTGAGTAACTCTGCAAGCTTATTTTTAACGCCGATTACTAAAGATCTTGGTGTAGGCTTAGGTAGCTTAAGCTTGTATTTCAGTGTCTCTGCTATTGTGACGTTGATCTTCCTACCAATAGGCGGAAAAATTTTGGCGAAATATGATATTCGCTCAGTTTTAATTGTAGGTATTATTTTACAAGCGGGATCTTATGTTCTATTTAGTTTTATGAGTTCTGTATGGGGATGGTATATTATGGCCATTCCATTAGCTGTTGGGGGCGTTTTTATCACAGTTATTGCGGGACCAGTGCTGATCAATCAATGGTTTAAAAAGAACAGTGGCTTGGCTCTTGGTATTTTAGGTGCTGCTGGTGGTTTATTAGGTGCTATTTCTCAACCAATCGTTGGTAAATTGATTTCTAGCCATGGATGGAGATCATCTTATGTTATTGTTGGTATTGCAGCAATGGTGATTATTATACCAGTTGTTTTGCTTTTGATTAAAAAATCTCCACAAGCGAAGGGTCTTCTTCCATATGGGATGGATGAAGCAGCTGCAACTGATAATGGGTCAGCAATCAATACTGAAGAGAAAGGTGTTACATTTGCAATAGCAAAAAAATCTTCTGCTTTTTATGCATTGCTTATTTTCTTCTTCCTTGTAACATCTATTGCAAGTTTTTCTATGCATATTCCAACATACTTGATGAATAAAGGATTCAGTGTTTCGTTTGCAGGTAACATTATGGGGACCTTAATGATCGGTGTATTAATTGGATCATTAATCATAGGCTTCTTGACTGACCGTATAGGTTCAAAAAATACAGCACTTCTTGCAATGGCTGTTGGTTTAATATCTATTTGCTTGCTTGTATTTACAGAGTCAAATGCTGGGATCATTACTTTAGCTGTAGGGTTATTTGGCGTGATTTCATCATCAATCGGTACATTAGGGCCTGCGCTGACAGCAAGTCTATTTGGTAATAAAGAGTATAGCCAAATTTATTCAACAGCCTCTTTAGGACTAGCAATCTCTTCTATTGTCGCTCTTCCTGTATATGGCTATGTGTATGATTTTACAGGAAGCTACACAGTTGTTTTATACGCTTTACTAGCGATGTTAGTTATCAATATCATTGCAATCTTGTTTGCATTTAAAGGTAAAAAGAAATTAGAGCAAGATGGCTTTTGGAAATAAGTCAATAGAGCACAGACCAGCGTAAATGGTCTGTGCTTTTTGTTGATTAAAATTGGACTTTATCTCCCTGTACCCACACCTCTTGGATATGTTCTGGGCGTGTATGATACATAATTTTTTGGAAAATATCATATAGTTGCTCATCTGGTGAAAAGATGGGCATTCTTGCAGATGACATAGTAGTATCAATAATTTGAATATCCCACGAGTAATTTTTTTCGATTTTCCCAATAGGTAAACTTAAGCTTTCGCCTCCGCCGGCTGTTGCCAGATAAAAGGCTTCATCGATGGTTAAGCGAGAATGAGGTACGCCCCGCTCACTGGCTGGTATAGAAGGGTTTACACCATCTTCTAGCATCCGTGATGAAATAATTGATTGAATGGTATTGGCATATATGCTTGGCGTAGCGCCAGCAGAGATATCTGTTCCTAAGCCAATATCCACTCCTTTTTCTTGCAGATGTGCTACAGGCAATACGCTATTGGCAAAATAGGCATTGGATAAGGGACAGTGGCTAATGGCCGTTCCTGTTTTTGCGAATAGTGAGGCGTCTTCATCGTCTAAGAAATTACAATGTGCCATCACTGATTTATCTTTTAGTAATCCAAAATCATTGAGTGCAAAGGCATCATGTTTTGAAAAACGTTCTTGTACATAATTGTGTGCCCAATCACTTTCACTGCAATGCGATTGGATATAGGTATCATATTTTTCGGCTAATTTTCCCAATCCTGTCAGTACTTCATCTGTACAGCTTGGGATAAATCGAGGGGTCACCACAGGGTACACGCCTTGCTTGGTTTCCTTTGAAAGATGATTGACTTCAAGAATAAATTCTTCTGTATCAGCTAATGCCGTTTTGGCATCTTGATCTCGGTAAAAATCGGGATTTTGTGTTGGATCGTCCATCACCACTTTACCTACTAATCCGCGTTGTCCCTTTTTTGCACATATTGTCGCGAGTAATAAGCTTGCTTCTTTATGGATAGTAGCGAAGTAAAGAGCTGTTGTTGTTCCGTTCTTAAGCAATGTTGTAACTAAATCATCATAAACAAGCTCTGCAAATTCTAGATCAGCAAACTTTGCTTCGAGTGGGAAAGTATACGTATGGAGCCAATCATATAGAGGTAAATCAAGGGCTGTTCCTGATTGTGCCCATTGCGGTGCGTGAACATGCAGGTCGACAAAACCAGGTAAGATATATTGCCCTGCCGCTAATGTGTGGAAATTGTCATTATCTTGATAGGCATCTACCAACCTAGAATACTCATCGTGTGTAGAATTGAAAATATCCTCAATCAAGCCGTTTTCATTAATGCAGAAGAGATGGTCTTTTAAGATGGCTACTTTTTTATTTGTTTCACTTGTAAAAGCAGTTCCTTTGAAAATATACGTATATTTATCCATATATACCTCCATAAAGTTCGTCTTTTTGTTTATATTTTGATTATAAATGATTAGTTGGCTAAATACTATTACAAAAAAGCGAAAGTTTGTTTTGATAGGTTAAATCCTTATATGGTGTAGGTTTGAGTTATTTTAAGACATTGCTGACTAAAAACTTATTAAAAAATATACTTGCAATTCATAGGGTGAGTGCTATACTTAGCCCATAAAATTATATAAGTTGTTTTTCATATAATCGTGAGAATATGGCTCACAAGTTTCTACCTGTTTACCGTAAATAAACTGGCTATGGAAAGCTTTGAAAAGATAAATCGTCTATAGGAACGTTTATCTTCTCTTTCGAATTCTCATTTTTTTGAACTCGGATTACATGGCTTTCTACGAAGGTAGAGGTATGTAATCCGAGTTTTTTATTTTGATGAATTATATGGGTTGATTTATTACAGGAGGATTGATGATGGGAAGTATAACGAGAGAATTAGAAACAGGGAGAACAAAAAGAGTTATTGTGGACCGGAAAAGGGGAGGCGCTGCTGCTCAAATGCTTCTTCTCGGCTTGCAACAAGTAATGGCAATGGACCTTTTTATTCCGCCGATGATCCTAGCAGGCATGCTTTCTTTTTCAGTAAATGATAGTGCGCTATTAATTCAAATGACATTTATTGCATGTGGACTGGCGACATTAATTCAAGCAGGGCTTGCAATGAAGCTTCCTGTCATGCAAGGGCCCTCATTCGTTCCGATCAGCGCGCTTGCTGCCATTGGGACAACCTCGGGAATCGGTACAATGATTGGAAGTTTAATACCTGGTGCTTTGCTGATAGGCTTGCTAGGTTATCCGCTGCAGCTGTTCAGTAAGGCAGTAAGAAGGTTTATTCCTCCTTTAGTAGCTGGCACGGTTATTGTTATTGTCGGTATTTCGTTAATGCCTAGTGCCATTCATTCGATTTATACTGCGCAGGGCAGTTTAAGCTCAAATATGATTGTAGCGATTGTAACAGCTGCTGTTCTAATTTTCTGTATGTATATTGGCGAAAAGTCAAAAACAAAACTTCGCTTTATCAAAGTAATTTCCGTTATTTTAGCGCTTGCCAGCGGCTCTCTTGTTGCATCCTTTTATGGGTTGATTGACTTTTCTTCTGTAGAGAAAGCGTCGTGGTTTCAGTTGCCAACTCTCTTTGCATTCGGAATGCCCACGTTTAATATCAACGCCATCCTTATTATGTTGGCCATCTATTTGATCGTCATGATTGAAACAACCGGTACTTGGTTTACAGTTAGCAATATTACGGGTGACAAGCTAGATGACAAGCGATTAAACGGTGGGGCATTGGGCGAAGGATTGGGATGTTTTTTGGGCTCCTTCCTCGGAGGTACTCCTGTCACTGGTTATTCTTCGAATGCCGGCATTATTGCGATTACAGGCATTAAAAGCCGAAAACCGATCCTAGTAGGTGGTGCCATCTTAATCGTTCTTGGGATGATGCCAAAATTAATGAACTGTATTGCATGCATTCCATCTGTTGTAGTCAATAGTATTTTTGCCATTCTTTGTGTAGTAATTATGATGAATGGATTTAAAGTGATAAAAGAAGTGCCGTTTACAGAAAGAAATATGTTAGTAATAGGTGTTTCTATTATGGCTGCTTTGTTTGCAGTATTAATGCCAGCAGATATATTGGCTCAGCTACCAGACCTAGCGACATATTTTGTTGCATCAGGCACTGCTGTTGGTGCAGTTACTGCATTGTTATTAAATTTAATCTTGCCGGAAAGTATAGAAGATCATAAGGAATCAAACGAGGTACAGACAAATTTAAATTAGTGGGGGAATTGAAGATGCGTCAAGATTATCTATGGAATGAATGGCATCCTGTATGTATTGCAAATGAAGTGGAAGATGCGCCAAAGCAGGTTTTTGTACTAGGTGAACGCGTCGTTGTCTTCCGTAACGAAGAAGGAGTGCATGCATTTAAAGATTTATGCATTCACCGCGGGGCAGCGCTGTCTCTTGGAAAAGTAAAAGATGGGAATATTGTTTGTCCTTATCACGCATGGGAATATAACAGCCATGGCGATTGTACAAAAATTCCTGCGTTACCATGCGGGAAGGCAATTCCTAGCAAGGCTAAGGCTACAGTGTACCATTGCCAAGAACAGTATGGTTTGATATGGGTATGCTTAGGTGAAGAGCCTGCTCCGATGATTCCTTACCTTGATTATAGTCGTGAGGAATATAAGACAGTCATCTGCGGGCCATATGATGTAAATGCAAACGCGCCTCGAATTATTGAAAACTTCTTAGATGTGTCTCACCTTATGTTCGTTCATGGCGGCATGCTTGGAGACGAAGACCATGCTGAAGTTGATAATTATACCGTTTCTTTTGAAGACAATCGATTTATTACGAGTAAAATACCAGTATATCAACCTAATCCTGATGGACGTTCAAAGGGCGGTTATACTGACTATGTTTATGAGATTTTAAATCCAACTACTGCACGGTTTACAAAAACATCAAAAGAATCAGAGGATGAATTAACGATTCTCGTTTGTGTAAATCAAGAAGATCATGAAAAAACTAAAGCCTTTATGCTTTTAACAAGAAACTATGATTTAGATCAACCAGATGCATCTTTTGTAGAATTTCAAGATTTAATCTTTGCTCAGGATTTGGATATCGTAGAAAGCCAAAAGCCTGAACTCCTACCATTAGATTTACAAGCGGAAATGCATCTTAAATCAGATGCCTTAACTATTGCTTATCGCAGATGGCTACAAGAGCTTGGTGTAGAGAACGGGACGATTGCCCTCATCGATGAAAAACGAAACAATAGAAAAAAGGTTTTACATTAAGGGAAGAAGTCAGTTATACGCCGTGGAGGCGATAGCTGACTTCTTTTATCTACATATATAAAGCTGCTAAGCAAATACCCATTGCCCTTTTATAAATATAGCTGAATTGTTCAATAGGTAGCGGGTTTGTACCATAGCCAAGTTCCACAGTAAAACCAGGCCTTCGCCATTCTTGTATATACCAATCTTTATAGCCCGCATCGCTATTTACATTTCTGACAGCCTTGTACCCGCTGACTTTACAGAGTTCTTTCACGATGGTTTTTGATTCTTTGGGTTCACAATGATGATAACCCCAATAGATTTCCTCACCTTGTGTGTGGAATGCCAATACACGATCAAAGTCTCGCTGTTTAGTCAACACAGCGATAGCAATAGATTCGGGTTCTGTTAGCGGAAGTTCACCACCATAGTCTCGGGGACCTGGCAGTTGAGGGGCTCTGGATTTTTCAATTTCCCAATTGGCGGGGAATTGATCGTTTAAATCAACACCGTTTATATTAGCTTTCCATCCAGTAAAATCAGTTGATTCATTATTTAAAGCAAGCAGATATTTTCCCCATTCTTGATCATCCGGAGGGCCGTTTAATACCAGATTGACTCCGTCAGGATTGACCATCGGCACAATGGAAAGAGTTGTTTGCATATAAAGAGTGAGGGGGTTTGTCTCTCTCAAATCTGTTTTATTCATTAAGGCTAAAAGATAATCGTCTAAAAAAGACAAAAGAAATACAGTGGTAATCCACTCATTGCCATGGAAAGATGCATTGAAGTGAACCTTTTTAGGGCCTTTCCCAATTTGAATTTCTTTTAATGGATCATTTAATACAGAATAGCCAATTGTTTGTTGCTTTAGAAAAGGATAAATTTGAAACAGTGCTTGAAGATCCTTCCTCATTTTGGCTGAATCGTAGTGGTCTTTATCGCGTATAGTTCGCCAAGTCACTTTTTGGGGGAGTGCAATTTTTTGGCCCACAGTTAATGAGGTATTTTCATGTAAGTCTAGATTTACACAAAGAATAGCTTCACAGGGAATTGTGAATTTCCTAGCAACTTGTTTTAAGGTTTCCTCCTGCTTGGCTATATAGTGATTTAAAGTGAATCCAGGTATTTGTAATCTTTCATTATCGCCTAAATCATTTGTTTCAAGGCGAGGGTTGGAATCAATTATAAGAGCAAGAGGTACATCAAATAGTTGGCTATAATACCAAAGTGAATGGCCAAATCGTGGATATATATACATATGGGTCCTCCCTTTTTGCATGGTCTTAGAGTATATGCAGAGAGGGAGGGAAGTACAATCAGTTACTGCTTTTTCATCACAAATGTTAGATGGCGACCTGCTTTTTTATCCTCACGATATGAAAAGCCTTCATTATTAATATACGTACATGTTTCATCTATGGTAATGTGAGCGCTTGGTACACCCGCAAGCTCGCATTGCCTTTTAACGGTTTGCTGGTTAGAGATATGATACTTATTTGTTTTCTCATTAAAATACATATACTCATCTGCATAGCTCAGATTTTTGAATTGATCATATACATCTTGATCCACTTCAAATTTATCTTGGCTAATAGCTGTGCCAATATGAATATACAGATTTTTAGGGTCACACGTTTCATTCTTTTTCAAATAGTCAATCATTTTCAGAGTAATTTCTTTAATCGTCCCTTGCCAGCCAGAGTGGATAACGCCAACCAGGCCTGTAGAATGATCATAAAGTATCACGGGGACACAATCAGCAGTAAAGGTGCACAGCACTATATTTGATTCAAATGTATATAGTGCATCAGTGTTCTCAATAGCTGTTTCTTTTGCTTTTGCTCCACGACCCACATCGTCTCGAGTGACTTTATAAAAGTTTGGGCTATGTGTTTGGTTGGCACAAACAAATTGATTAAGATCGCAACCGATAGATGCGGCCAACAAGCTTCGATTTTGTAAAATCAAAGAAGGATCAGTGCAACTATGGAGTGCCATATTGCCGTCTTCGGGCATACTTTCATCTTTTAATGAAATGCCTGCAATTAAGTTTTCGTTGTTCATGTATATTTTTGTATTCATTTTATCACCCGCTTCTACTATATTTTAAATACAGCGGAATGTATAGGCAGAGAAGAAAAGAAAAAGCAAAGTGGTGTTTGCCACTCTGCCTCATAGTCTACTATTTTTGCTGTTGGTGAGCGGGAAGAAGTGTAGGCTCGATACCTGTTTTTCTAGTACCTTTTTTCATTGTCTCTCTTTTTTGCCTACACATTTGTTTTTGCCTTTTTCTTAAGACGATTTTCAAAGAGGAATGTTTTGGCAAGATATTTTGCAAAATTTCTCTCCTGTCCTAATAGTTTATTGGCGCTTTCCTTCTCGACCTTCTATAGAGACATTTTGTCTTACAACTACAAACTGTTCACCATCCCACTCTAATGTACTTTGAACATAGCCTAAACGGTCAGCGTGATACCTGCCTGCAATGCTTTGGAATGCCAAGAGACTATAGACACCATCACGGTCAAAATCGATTGGGTATAGGCCGCTTATTGGATCCACCCAACCTTCAATCGGTTCTTTTAATTGGCCATTTGGCTTGTATATTTCTGAAAGATAAGATTTTCCTTTATAAGTAAGATCGATTTTATACTGTTTGGGCGGTGCTGAGCTTGTAACGCGCACTTTAAAGCCGTCTTCATATGTTACTTTATAACTTGATTTGTTATTAAAGCGTTCGTCGTCGAATATTTCTTTAAATACTCCATTTTGATAAGAAAAGATTTTCGTGAAAATAATACCACCGCTCCCACCAGAATCCACGGTTACAAGGATATCCTGAGCTTTGTCCCCAGTAAAGTCACCGAGAAAGATGGTTGGGCTATAACCTTTCATATCATTAAGTGATATGTTAACAGGAATGCCTTGCGAGTGATTCATAATCTGTAGCTCTAGGTTCTGCCAAAGCGGGCTATCAGGTTGCTTTTCACCTGTGAGGTAGACGGTATCTATTAATCCATCTCCCGTAACATCTCCATAAGCTTTCGTAATGATGAGTTGTTGAGAAGGGGTTGTCTGCCGCTGGAATCCATTAGACGTCCACGTTAGTGTATCTAAGTAAGGAGGAAGGTTGTTTATTTTCCATTCAATGACTAAATCCTTTTTAGTGCTTTCCTTCTTTTTTACTGCATATAATCCTGCAATATGGTGCTGTTCTATTTTGAGGTGGACGAGCGGCTGCCACTGGAAATTTATTTGCTTTAGCATAAGAAGAAACGTGTTGCCCCTATAGCTATAGGCGCTAATCAGCTCTTCAATTGAGTCACCGTCTACATCGGCATGCAAAATAACAGGACCTGTTTCTAATTCTAAAATAGCAGCTGTCGGCGGCAAAAAGTAACGTATAAAATGCAAGTCATTATTCATATCAATCCCACCTTTTTAATTCACTTTATGCAGCATGGCCCATTCATATGAAGAGGAAGTGATAGAATAAAAACCTCCTCTATAGATTGTTCTATAAAGGAGGTATCTCTTAATTTGTTTTAAATTCACCAATCATGTTTTGTAACTCTTCACACATATTGAGAAGTTGATTTGCGTTTTCCTCCATTACTTCCATTGAAGTAAGCGTCTCTTCTGTTGAAGCTGCTACCTCTTCAGATGCTGCTGCATTGTCTTTTGCATGATCATTTAATGTAATAGCAGTAGCCGATACTTCTTGAATAGAGGCAGAAATTTGCTCTGTAGTAGCCGAGACATTTTCAATTTTTGGTGTAATTTCTTGCATGCTTGAAATAATAGCTTCAAATTGCATTGCTGTCTGTTTGGAAATGCTTAATCCTTCTTGAACGTTTTCTAGAGTCGAAGCCATATTTTTTACAGCTTCTGATGAATCTTGCTGTACCGCGTGGATAAGATTTGCGATCTGTGATGCAGACTGTTGTGAGCTTTCTGCAAGCTTGCGTACCTCTTCTGCCACTACAGCAAAGCCCTTGCCATGTTCACCTGCGCGTGCGGCTTCAATCGATGCGTTTAATGCAAGCAAGTTAGTTTGACCAGCAATATCGCCTATGATATCTAAGATTGCACCAATCTCCTTAGTACGATCATATAGTGACTTTATTTTTATATCCGTAGCAGATACAGAATGATGGATTGAATCCATTTGATTCACTGTATGCTGGATGGATTCTTCGCCTGTTTCTGCTTGTTCTGTCGCTTGTGAAGATAAAACAGCGACTTCATTAATGCTTTCTGTAATATGGCTGATGCCATGAGAGATTTCTTCAACAGCAGTAGCGTTTTGCTCAATGCCAGTTGTCTGATTTTCTGTATTGATAGTTACTTGCTGCATGGCAGAGGCAATCTGTTCTGAAGCAGCGATATTTTGGCTAGCACTTGCCGATAATTCTTCTGATGATGTGCGGACAAGCGTTGTGCTCGATCCTACTTTTTGAATAAGAGTGGCAAGATTATTCTTCATATCATTGAATGAGCTAGAAAGCTGTCCAATCTCATCCGTAGAAGTGATGATAATCTCCTCTGATAAATCGCCTTTCCCCATTTTAGAGGCACTTTCTTTTAAACGATTGATTGGCTTTATAATAGACCGAACAATATACCAAATGGCAAATGCACCTAATAATAAGAATATAATTTCTACTATAATATCTAAGTAAAGTGTAGATGCTGCCGCTTTATCTGCTTCTGATTTGAATGTGGTGCTGACAACTTTCCAACCTGTTTCATTATTTGTGAGGTATATGATATTGTGTTCTTCTGTCTCTGTCTGACCTTTTGCTTTATTTAATACTTCCTTCATATAAGTTTCTTTAGGAGCTGATCCACTATCTGCCTTCGGATCTGCAATATACTTTCCACCATCACTTAATAAAGAAATAAAACCTAGCTTTCCAATTTTCACTTGATTTGAAATGTCTCTTAAAGCATCAATTTTAATATCAATGCCTATGACGCCCGATCCGTCTGCTAATGTTTTTGTAATAGTTACCACGTACTCGCCAGTTGAAGTTGAAGTGTAGGGCTCCGTAATTGCCACATCTCCTGACTTATCCTTTGCTTCTTGGTACCAAGGACGCTCTCGTGGGTCATAGTCTTTCGGATATGTAGCATAAGGCATACGGATCATTTCGCCTTTTTCTGTACCTACATAAGCCATCGCTGTCTCAGGATGTTCGTTAATATATTGATTTAATATCTTTCGAAGCTCTGAATCCTTTGAAGAATCGATTAAACCTTTAGAAATGTGTTTAGATAAATAAGTTGCATCATGGATTTTAGGTTGAATAGTATTCGTTATATTTGTATTCAACAATTTAATAGTAGAATTAGCGCTATTCAGTTGTTCCTGCTTAATTTGTGATTTTGTGCTACTGTAAGAAATCGTAGCCATCAGCAACGAAGGAATAATCAAGAAAATTGAAAAAGCTCCAATTAACTTAGAACGCAGACTCCAGTTAAATAATTTTTTCACTCGCGTTTACCTCTCTTATACTAAAACTTTGATATGCTGCAAGAAAGTTTAGTGACTACTTTACTCGTTGGAAGTCCGCTGAGCATTCATTAACCAAATTACTTTAAGGGTGCTGATTCCTATCAAGACTTTTGGGTTCACTCATGTTTTTAGAAAAGGTTAAAAGCCTATGCCATGTGGATTTTAGATCCTTTATTTACCTTATTCTGTTATGTACATAGTGCATATGAGTGTCTTTTACCTTAATTGCGAGCTAATTTTATCACATAAAGAATCGTATAGTGATAGTTTTCCAAAATATTTATCGGATAATAGTAAATATTTTTAATAATGGGTAGAAAAAAACCTCTACGATCAGCATATGGCATGACGTAGAGGGCTTTTTTATTTGTCTGATAAAGAAAATTAATATGTTTTATCTCCGTTGAAAATTGAATTTTTTACAATTACATAATCAACATTGCGAATTGCGTCTAGTTTTGTACCGCCTGCATATGAAATAGATGACTGTAAATCTTGTTCCATTTCAATTAGGGTGTCTTTTAAATGCCCTTTATGTTCAACATGCAATTTTTTGCCTTCTACATTTTTACGTTCCCCTTTTTGAAATTCAGATGCAGAGCCAAAGTATTCTTTATATAGTTTGCCGTTTATTTCGATTGTTTCGCCAGGTGATTCTTCATGACCAGCGAATAGAGAGCCAATCATCACCATAGAAGCGCCAAAACGTACAGATTTAGCAATATCACCGTGTGTGCGAATGCCTCCATCAGCAATAATTGGTTTAGTAGCAGCTTTAGAACACCAGCGAAGTGCAGCTAATTGCCAACCGCCTGTGCCAAAGCCAGTTTTAATCTTAGTAATACATACCTTACCTGGTCCAATGCCTACTTTTGTTGCATCTGCACCAGCATTTTCTAATTCTCTAACTGCTTCTGGTGTTCCAACATTACCTGCAATGACAAATGATTGAGGGAGATGTTTTTTAATATGCTGGATCATGTTAATGACTGCATTGGAATGTCCATGAGCAATATCAATAGTAATGAATTCAGGTGTTAGCCCGTCTTTTTCTAATGTCTCAATAAAGTCATATTCTTCCGATTTAACACCAACGCTGATAGATGCGATTAAACCGCGTGCGTGCATATCTTTGATAAAGTCTGCGCGTTGTTCCGGATTAAAACGATGCATGATATAGAAATAGCCATTTTCAGCTAACTGGATTGCTACCTTTTCATCAATAATCGTTTGCATATTTGCAGGGACCACTGGAAGTTTAAAAGTATGTCCGCCAAGTGTCACACTTGTATCACATTCTGATCGACTATTCACAATACATTTTGCAGGAATCAACTGAATATCTTCGTAATCAAATACATTATCCATAAAGGAACACCCCTAAAGTCGAATATTATTTTTTATTTATTTATAAAACGTTCGCCATTTGATAATTTACATTATTTTTAGTTATTTGTAAAGGTCTTTTAGATTTTAGTTATCTTTTTGAAATATAGTTTCTTGTTAGAGAGTAAGGGGTAATTAATAGCATCCTTGTAAGGGATTTTTGAAAGCTATACAGCTATATTGCCTAAAGAAGATTCAATCAACTGACTGAAACACAATAGATACTAAAAAAACAGCCATATTATGGTTATAGAAAAGGAGAAGATTATATGGATCAGCTAGTCGTGAAACCAACCTTTACATTGAAGCAAATTTACGGAGAGGACGCCGTTTATAGCCCAAGACCATCATATAAAGAAAACCCATGGATGTCCCAAGATATGGAACAATTAGACTTTTTAACAGCTAGAGAATTAGTTATCTCAAATTTGCCAACGCTGGTTCATAAAGCCACGCAAACAGACAAAATCAAAGAACTGTTCGAAATAGTAGGGGTAGAAATTCCTGAACAACCCTATCAATATGGAAACCAAGAAGAATATGAAGCTATTTTGCACAAGTGGAGTCAAGAGAAAAAGAAAATAGTTTTCCATTATTTATATGATGAAGATGAAATCAATCGAGAGTGTTATTGGATGGATGCAGAAATGTTTAATTATTTGAACTGTAAGGCCAATATTGATGCTATCATTCCAAAAAAGTATGTCCCTAAACGAGACGTTGTTTGTATAAATCAATTAGAGGAAGAGCTTAAATCATGGAAGCTACCGCTTATTTTAAAACAAGGTGAAGACTTGCCTTCATCAGGGGGCTATGGCGTGATGATTTGTCACACTGACGATCAGCTAGCCGAGGCCATCCACAAGTTTAAAAGTGAAGATGCGAAAATGGTTATTGTTGAAGAGTGTCTTGATATTGAAGAAAATTATTGCTGCCAATACCTTTATTCTAAGGAACTAGGGATAAAATTTATTGGTGCATCAAAGCAAATTACAGATGACAACGGAAAGTACAGTGGTAATGTGCTAGTAGAAAATGTACCGGAAGAAATCATTCAGGCAGGTCGAGAAATTATGGACTGTGGCGTAGAAAAAGGGTTTATCGGTGTAGCGGGGTTTGACCTTGTAATAACAAAGAATGGGCAAGTAAAAGCTATCGACTTGAACTTTAGACAGAATGGTTCTACATCCATGTTATTGCTGCACGAACAACTTGGAAAGCCGGTAAACAAGTTTTTAGCTTACCGATCAAATGATCAACGTGATGCATTCTATACAGCGATAAAAGAGTATGTAGAAAAAGGCGTACTATTCCCATTAGCCTACTATGATGGAGATTATTTCGAGCAAAAAATACCATCAAGATTTACCGGAGTCTGGTATGCAGATTCAATCGAAGAAATTGAACGGTATGAAAAAGAACTTATGGAAAAAAATGTTTTATAAAACGGACCAGAGGATTAAATCCTCTGGCTTTTTTTTGATTTGATTAAGCCCAAACGTATTATTTATGGTAGAATTTTTTAGTAGTAGCACTGTAAAATTAACAAAGAAGATCCTACTTTTAGTAGAAAGAGAACTTTTATTATAGATGAACAATAATAACCAATTGATAATTAGATATAGAAAATTAAATGAATATGGGGAGAAAACCAATGAAGAGCTGGGAATTTATATTACGCGATTATATGATTGGACGTCCAGTCATTGCTATTCAGTACGATGAGGACGATCCAACAGTTGGAGAAATTGTTGACTTAAATAGAGAGCTTCCTTATGGGCAAATTGAAGTAACAGAAGACGGAAAATTAGCATCACTTTTAATTGAAATGGAAGACATCCTGGAACACAATGATGTGTCACTTGATGAGTATGAAGAATTAACCCAAGAGGATTTAATGGGAATTGCGGAAGATTTTATAGATGAATTCTATCAAAAGGATCTTACTTTCCGCAGTATTTCTGAATGGAATGGTGAATCATACTTGTTAACGTTTGAAGCAAAAGATGTTGCACTAAATCTATTCTTGCCTAATTCAGGTGTGACGTTAGAAATAAATAAACAAGGTTTTATCCTGTCGGCTACTTTTAATCAGTCATATTATCAGTTAGCCTATCCAGATATTCAGATTTCTGCTGAAGATGCTAAGGAAATTCTTTTTGAACAACCGCTTGTCGAACTTGCGATTACAGACTTGAATGGGGAATTACAGCTTCTCTACAAACCAAAAAGCGGGACTTTTAGAGTACATGTAGACGGTAGTCTCCAATACGAAGAAGATTTTATGGAATATGGGGAGCAAAATGCGAATTCCTTTGAGCCCGTTACAGTAACCGAGAGCGTAAAGACATTGCTTGGTGTAACTGATGATATGCAATTGATTGAGGACGGGGCGAATCGTTTTTGGTATACAGGCAATTCGAAAAACATCGATGAAGAAGAACCTGTTATTAAAATTGAAAACATAGATTCTATGTTTATGGAATACGAATCGCTGGTAGAGTGGGAAGAGCAGAAAGAAGAACTGCCAGAAGCTACATTAGCTAATAAAGCAAAAATGTTCCTAGAGGCGATTGTGGGGGATGTCCATGAAAAGTACCTGTTAGAAGTACAGCAAGGGGAAATGGAGTATTCGTCATATGGCATAATAACAGAAGAAGACTTGTCAGAAGAGGAACGACAATTCTTTGAAGAGTTGGAGTTAGAAGAAGAGGATGAGTTTGACGCAGACTTTGACTTTGAGCCATATACAACATTTTCATTTATAAGACAGCATAAGGGTGTCCTATTAAGTGATTACACCATTCATATCAATGTAGGGAAATATACGGGGATTATTCGTGAATGTTCGCTGCTGTTGCCAAACGAAGGGAAGTTAAATACCCTGGACATTGTACCAGTCCTGCCTTTAGAGGAAGCCGACGCTAAATTTAAAGAACAGCTGGAAATGCATCTTGCACGAACTGAGGTCAATGATGAAGAAGATGAAGACCTAATAATATACGATTTGACTTATGAAGCAGAATTTCCAGTTGGAAAAGAAATCATGGCTATTAATGCTATGAGCGGGGAAGTCTATTATGCAGAAGAAGAATATGAGGAAGATTGATGGATAGAATCTTTTAAATTGTTGAAATATTATTGACATACATTCCATCCCTATTGTAGACTGTTTAAAACATAACTAAATATAGCCTCACTTATACGGTGAGGTAGAGGCGCAGTATTTATTAGTTCTTAGTGGAGTTAGAGAAAGCGATGAGTCTAAGAAGAAGGAAATATTGCCGAAGTGTGTAACAAGTTTCTCATTGTTGCATGCTGGGTCTGCAGTGAATAACTGCAGGACTGTCTCAATAAATTTCTATGGTTTATTGAGTTGTGCTATCTCAAATTGGGATATAAGTAGAGGATTTAGGACTAGAATTACGTAGCCCTGAGTTCAACTCGGGTCTATAATTCTAGTCTTTTTTATTTAGAAAAAAGGGAGAGATCAATATGAAAAAAATAGGAACACTGTTATCAAGTATTTTACTAATTGCTGTGTTAATTTTAACAGGGTGTAGTTCTAAAGAATCAGGTGATGCAAAGTCTTCAGGCAGCAAAGGAAGCGACACATTTACAGTCGGCATGGAAGCAGGTTATCCGCCATTTAACTGGACGCAAGGTGACGATTCTAATGGTGCGGTTGCCATTCAAGGGAACGCTGAGTATGCAGGTGGGTATGATGTTCAAATTGCCAAAAAAATTGCAGATGGCTTAGGGAAAAAACTTGTTATTTCTAAAATGGAATGGGACGGTTTAGTGCCAGCTTTAGCTTCAGGTAAGATAGATGCAATTATTGCAGGAATGTCTCCTACTGAAGAACGCAAAAAGACAATCGACTTCTCTGACAATTACTACACATCTCATCTAGTGATGGTCGTTAAAAAAGGAAGTAAATATGAAAACGCCACTTCAATTGAAGATTTTAAAGGGGCAAGAGTAACAGCTCAATTAAATACATTCCACTACACAGTTATTGATCAAATTCCAGGCGTAAAAAAACAAACAGCAACGGATAATTTCTCCGCTATGCGTGTGGCTTTACAAGCAGGCAAGATGGATGCATATGTTTCAGAGAAACCAGAAGCAGTATCGGCAACTTCTGCCAATGATCAATTTAAAATGGTTGAATTTAGCGAAGGTAAAGGATTTAAAACAGCGGCAGAAGATACACAAACAGCAGTGGGTATTCCGAAAGATAGCAAATTAACAAAGAAAATCAATGAAATACTAAAAGGCATCTCAGAAGAAGAGCGTACAAAAATGATGGATGATGCCATTAAACAACAACCAGCAGCCAAATAATGCAAAAGTTAACTTAGTGAAAGTCCTCTTCAGCTTTCACTAGCTTTGCATCAATTGCGCTTTAACATGTAACATTCACGCCGAAAGGATATGGCATTGATTAAAGCTTGTTATCCGAGAGACATAAGCATCTGTTAAGGCGCTGTTTGGAGGAGGAAAATAGATGAGTTTAGAATGGTTTATAGAAATTATCGTCAATAACTGGCCAATGTTTTTAAGAGGCGCATGGATGACGTTGCTCATTGCGACAGTTGGTACAATTTTTGGCGCCTTAATTGGCTTAATTATCGGTATTATTCATACAATCCCGAAAAGCAAAAGTAGAGTAAAGAGAATATTTTTAAAATGCATAAGCTTCATTTTAACGGTATATGTGGAATTCTTCCGGGGCACCCCGATGATTGTGCAGGCAATGGTCGTATACTTTGGCTCTGACCTGTTATTTCACATTGATATGGACCGTACATTTGCGGCAATGTTCATTGTTTCTGTCAATACAGGGGCTTACATGGCAGAAATCGTACGAGGCGGCATTATTAGCATCGACAATGGACAATTTGAAGCAGCACGCGCGATTGGTATGAATCATTGGAAAACGATGGTGCATGTCGTTTTGCCACAGGTAATGCGCAATATTTTGCCAGCTACAAGCAATCAATACATTATGAATATTAAAGATACATCAGTGTTAAATGTCATCGGTGTTACGGAATTATTCTTCCAAACGAAGACAATAGCAGGCAATAACTTCCGCTACTTTGAGTCATTCTTTGTTGCCTGTATTATTTATCTGATTATGACGATTATAGTGACACAAATATTGAGATATTTCGAAAGAAAACTTGCCGGCAATGCAACATACCAACTGATAGATAATCAAGAAATGCTGACAGGACAGAAGGCATCTTAATAACAAAGGAGAGGGATTCTATGGAAAACATTATCGATATCATGCATCTCAATAAATCCTTTGGATCACATGAGGTATTAAGAGATATTAACTTTTCTGTTAAGGAGGGTGAAGTAGTTTGTGTGATTGGCTCTTCGGGCTCAGGGAAATCAACACTGCTGCGCTGTATTAACTTGCTTGAATCACCCACTGGCGGAAAGATTTTATATAAAGGACAGGATATACTGGACCAAGGGCATAATTTAAATACATACCGTACTCACCTCGGCATGGTATTCCAGCAATTTAATCTGTTTAATAACTGTGATGTATTAAGCAATTGTGTGGTAGGACCAATAAAAGTGTTAAAGCGGCCAAAGGAAGAAGCGAAGGAAGTGGCAATGAAATATTTAAAGGTTGTCGGGATGGATCGTTACAAAAATGCTCGTCCCCATCAGCTTTCAGGCGGCCAAAAACAACGTGTAGCCATTGCCAGAGCCCTCTCTATGCAGCCTGATGCGCTACTGTTTGACGAACCGACATCTGCCTTAGACCCTGAGATGGTAGGGGAAGTCTTGAAAGTGATGAAAGAGCTGGCGAATCTAGGTTTAACAATGATTATAGTGACACATGAAATGGAATTTGCAAGGGAAGTTTCCGATCGTATTGTCTTCATGGATCAAGGTGTTATCGTAGAAGATGGCAAGCCAGAAGAGGTATTTAATCAACCTAAGAATGAGCGTACAAGGGCATTTTTGCAAAGAGCATAACAAAATACAGGGAACTATTAAATGGTTTCTAGAAATCCAAAATGATTTTCGAAACACCTATTTATTTTCATAAAAGCTCATTGATCAAATGAGCTAACAGTTAGACGATATCCACGCCCTTAGTAGCGTGGATATCGTCTTTTGTTGTTTATATGACTTATAAGTTTCTCCGTATTTTTTCATTCTAGTGCAATCATGGTAATATAAAGAGAATATATTATCTGATTGGAGGGGAATCTCCATAGGCATTAGTCAAAAAAATTGGTTGAAGTCGGAAACGATATGGATGCTATTGATCGCTATTTTAACAGCTGTCAGTAGCGAAATTAAACTCTCTCCCTTTCAAGGCGAACCGTTTCGCTTTGGGGTAGGCAGTATAACTTTTTTAGTGCTTCTGTTAGCTCGGAAACCAAAGTCCGTTTTAAAAACAGGTATTATAACGGGGATAACCGTAGTTCTTTTTCGTCTCATTATTTCAGTTATATTTTACAGTGGCACGTGGGACAATAGTTTTCAAGAACATCTTCCTGCGTTTTTTTATTACTTCTTGTATGTTCTCCTATTTCAATTCATAAAGCTGGAGAAATTTATTGATTCACCATTTAAATTAGGTTTAATCGCTACAGGGATTGAAATTGTGGCGAACACTGCGGAGCATATGCTGAGATACCTTATGTCAGTTACCAATATAGGTATTTCTGATCTGCTCTTAATTGTGATGGTTGCTTTTTTAAGAAGCTTTTTTGTTGTGGGTATTTTTAGTTCAATCATTGCGATGGAAGAGAAAAAACGAGTAGGTGAACAACTATCACTCGACTCTGGCTTATACGTAGAAACGCTCTATTTGCAAAAAATGATGAATCATATCGAACAAATTATGGCTGATAGTTATGACTTTTATCGAACATTGAAAGCTGATAATCAATCAAAGCTTAGTGTACGTGCGCTCCATATTTCCCAGGAAATCCATGAGGTGAAAAAGGATGCACAAAGAATCTTTTCAGGTCTTTCAGACATATCTCTAGTGAAAACAAATGAGGAGTACTATTTATCGAATATTGTAGAATTTGTAGAAAAGGCAAATTTTAAATATGGCGGCATGTTAAATAAAAGAGTGGAACTCAAAACTACTCAGACGGTCGATTTTATCCTATCCCAGCAAAATCCTATTCTAGCCATTCTTAATAACTTAGTTGCAAATGCTGTGGAAGCAATCGAGGACTCTGGCATGATAAGCGTGTCTATATGGGCAGAAGGGAATATGATTCATTTTAAAGTGCAAGATAATGGGACTGGCATTAAAGAAGAAGATATGGATATTATCTTTGAACCGGGTTTTACAACAAAATACAATCAACAAGGCGTTGCGGCTACTGGTATTGGCCTTTCACATGTAAAAGAAATAATCAACATGCTTGAAGGAGAAATTAGGCTCGAAGATCAAGCAGACGGCACAGCCTTTCATATAAGGATTCCAAAGAAAAACATAGAAAAGAGGGTTGAGCAAAGATGAGATACTTTATAGTCGATGACGATGCGGCGAGCCGCCGTATGCTAAAGCAAATTATTTTGGAAGGAGATATGGGGGTCATTGTCGGTGAGGCAGATAGTGGTATTAGTGCTATAGAGTCGATTTTATCCAGTGATCCAGATTTTGTGCTGATTGATTTACTGATGCCTAATTTAGATGGTATTGAAACAATTGAACAATTGCGCAAACAAGGTTTTAAAGGATACTTTATTATGATATCTCAGGTAGAGAATAAAGAAATGGTGGGCCATGCATACGAAAAGGACATTGAATTTTTTATTCATAAACCAATCAACAAAATTGAAGTGCAAAGTATCCTTAAAAAAACGTCAGAGCGTTTTTTATTAAAGAAATCCCTATTGACCATCCGTAAATCACTCTTAAATTTCGAAGCAGAAACACGAGAAGAGTCACATCGAACGATTAAGGATGTGGTTTTCTCCATATTAAATGATATGGGAATCGTTGGTGAAGCAGGTAGCGATGATATTGTAACCATCATTGAATTCTTAGTATCGAGAGAAGATAAACCAAGGCAAATTCCTCCATTAAAAGACTTATATGAAGAATTGGCATGCCGAAAAAAATTAAGCAGCTCTGAAATTATTAAGGAAAGTAAAGCAATTGAGCAAAGAATTCGGCGTACGCTAGTGATTGCTATGAATAATTTAGCAACTTTAGGGGTAGTAGACTATACGAATCCGGAATTTGAGTATTATGCACCTCGTTATTTCGAATTTGCCGAAATACGAGGTTTAATGAACGGCATACAACAGAAGGCTCTAACGCCAAAGAAGATGAAAGTAAATGTGAAAAAATTTCTTCAAGTGCTGTATGTAGATGCAGAAGAAAAATTCAAACACCCGCCACGTTATGATGCATGATGTTATAATTCTCTTTAAAAATTTTAAGTTGAATAAATATTTTTGAATTTTTATTTCATAAAAAATGTCGGATGGTGTCGGATTTTATATGTCTTAGGTACAATAAAAATAATTCACAAAAAAGTTGTAATTTTTAAAAGGGGTGACTTGAATGAAACGAATAAAAATCGGATTGGCTTGGCAAATTTTAATCGGGCTAATTCTTGGTATTATAGTAGGTGCTGTTTTTTACGGAAATGAAAACGTACCCAAATATCTTCAACCAGTCGGCACTATCTTTATGAACATGATTAAGATGATTGTCGTACCGATTATCATCTCTACATTGATCTTAGGGGTAGCTGGACAAGGTGACTTGAAAAAGCTAGGTAAATTAGGGATCAAAACAATTGTTTACTTCGAAGTAATTACTACATTCGCCATCATAATTGGTATTTTTGTAGCCGATTTCTTCCATCCTGGTACTGGCGTTAACATGGATCATTTAACAAAAGGGGATATTTCCTCTTATGTAGAGACAAGTGAAAGTGTTAAATCTGGTGGCGGATTTGCTGATACAATCGTCCATATCGTACCTACGAATGTAATACAAGCGATGTCTGAAGGGAATATGCTTGCTATTATTTTCTTCTCAGTATTATTTGGACTAGGTGTTGCTGCAATCGGAGAAAAAGGGAAACCAGTATTGTCCTTCTTCTCAGGAGTGGCAGATGCTATGTTCTGGGTAACAAATACAATCATGAAATTTGCGCCA
This sequence comes from Rummeliibacillus sp. G93, assembly GCF_023515935.1. Classification (NCBI taxonomy): domain Bacteria; kingdom Bacillati; phylum Bacillota; class Bacilli; order Caryophanales; family Caryophanaceae; genus Rummeliibacillus; species Rummeliibacillus sp. G93. The sequence continues at coordinate 3,140,349 of NZ_CP097314.1, read as the reverse complement.
ATCGGTGTATTTGCTTTAATCTCTGTTACAGTATCAACATTCGGTATTAAATCGTTGGTTCCACTGGGCAAGTTGGCTATTCTTGTGTATGCAGCCATGATTCTTTTTGTTGTGGTCGTCTTGGGCATTGTGGCAAAAATCTTCGGTCTAAGTGTATTTAAATTGATTCGCATTTTAAAAGACGAACTTTTACTTGCTTACTCTACATCTAGTTCCGAGACAGTTTTACCGCGGATTATGATGAAAATGGAAAAAGCAGGTGTGCCAAAGGATATCGTATCCTTTGTTATACCAACAGGCTATTCATTTAACTTGGACGGCTCTACGTTATACCAAGCAATCGCTGCTTTGTTTATCGCACAAATGTATGGAATTGACTTAAGTCTCGGTCAACAAATTACATTGGTATTAACATTGATGGTAACATCAAAAGGTATTGCAGGTGTTCCAGGCGTATCCTTCGTTGTATTGCTTTCAACTCTTGGAGCTGTAGGTATTCCTTTAGAAGGTTTAGCATTTATCCTTGGTATTGACCGTATCCTTGATATGGCACGTACAGCTGTAAACGTAACAGGTAACTCTTTAGCATCACTTGTTATGGCTAAATCAGAAGGTCGTTTGGATAAAGAAAAATATGATAACTATTTTGAAAATGAAAAAAATAGTAATTTAGTGTAAAAACTTAGGCTACAGCCATTATAATGGCTGTAGCCTTTTTTATTTTGCTTAGAAAGAAACTATGGCAGAAAAGCAGAAGTAGGGTAAACCTTTAATCCTACAAGGCTACTTGATTTTAAAATTATATTCTGATACAATGAAAAAGTTGTTTTAGTTATCATTGTTAACTATATGGAGGGTATATGAAAAAATATCGCACACTTTTTCATGAGCTAATCTTAACTTACCGACCATTTGAAACACAGTTAAATGAGCAGCTTTCTAAGCATGGGCTGCATCGAACTCAATGGTCCGTTTTATATTATTTAGTCATGACCGAATTTGCTACGTCCGTAGAAATTGCACGTATTATGGGTGTTGAAAAGCCGAATATCGCAAGAACTATGAAGAGTTTAATCGAAATGGGTTATGTCGACACCATCCAAGGGCAAGACAAACGAGAAAAACGGTTAGTGGTGACAGATAAAGGTATGGAAATATTCAATGAAATCCGCTCCACAGTGGATGCTTTTGAACAACAACTGCTCTTAGATGTGGGAGAAGAAGAGCAACTTGCATTTATTCATACTTTGCAAAAAATCAAAAGAAATTTATCTACCAGATCGGAGGAAAATAAATGAGTCACGCTAAAGAAAAGCTTTGGACAAAAGATTTTATTGTCATGTCCTTAATTAACTTTTTTATTTTATTAATTTTCTACTTATTAATGGTAACTATTGCCTCATTTGCAGTGAAAGATTATCATGCAACTACTAGCCAAGCGGGCTTAGTAACAGGGATTTATATTATCGGTACATTGATTGGAAGACTTGGGACGGGGAGGGTTATCGACCATTTTGACCGTAAACATGTTCTGATTGTAGGTCTTGTTCTATTTATTGCTACATTATGTTTGTATTTTATCCACGCGGGCATCACAGTGCTCCTTTTATCTCGTTTTGTAAATGGATTTGCCGTAGGGATTGCTTCTACAGCAACTGGTACCATTGTTGCGCAAGTACTGCCGATTTCTCGTAAAGGGGAAGGCATTGGCTATTACAGTATGAGTACAACATTAGGAACAGCGATTGGGCCATTTATCGGAATTCTAATGAGTCAACATACTTCTTACAATATGATTTTTGCGGTTTGTGTACTATTAGGTGTTATTAGTTTAATAATAGGCCTTACAACAAAAGTTCCACCTATGGAATTGATTCCTGAAGCAAAAGCGGAATCAAAAGGTTTCTCTATTTCTCAATATATTGAGCCAAAAGCAATTCCGATTGCTATTATTACTGTTTGTATGTCATTAGGTTATGCAGGCATCTTATCATTCATCAACTTCTTTGCAAAAGTTCGTAACTTAGTAGAAGCTTCTAGCTTTTTCTTTGTTGTGTATGCAATTGCAATTTTAATTACACGCCCATTCAGTGGACGGTTAATGGATACGAAGGGTGCTAACTTTGTCATGTATCCTTGCTTTGTTCTTTTTGGCTTAGGTTTGCTATTACTAAGTACTGCGCATAGCAATTTTGTTCTTTTAGCTGCAGGTGCTATTATTGGGATAGGTTACGGTAATTTATCATCTTCAGCACAAGCTATCGCCGTAAAAGTAACACCTTCTCATCGTATGGGTCTTGCGACTTCTACGTTCTTTATCGCAATGGACGGCGGCTTAGGTATCGGGCCATATTTACTTGGTTTTATTATCCCGCTTATCGGCTACGGAAAACTATATATCTCTTTAGGGATATTTATTTTTATCACATTAGCTCTATACTTCTTGCTCCATGGCCGAAAAGATCATCTTTTAATGGAGAATAAACCGGTTTAATGCAAAAAAAACCAGTATAGATATAGATATTATTTTAACGTTAAATGTTTTAGTGCTAAAATAGTGTGTATTGAAGGAAAGGAGTTGTTACTTTTGGGTAAATTAGATGAAAAAGTTGCTATTATTACAGGAGGAGCTGGAGGTATTGGCAGCGGCATGGCGAAAGCGATGGCAAAAGAGGGAGCAATCGTAGTGATTGTTGACTTAAATGAAGAGACAGGCAAAGCAATGGAAAAAGAATTGCAAGCAATCTCGCCAAAGTCTATGTTCATGCAAGCGAACTTAATGGATCGTGAAAATCTTCCAAATATCATAAAAACAGTTGTTGAGAAATACGGAAAATTGAATGTATTAGTAAACAATGCACATGCTTCTAAGCAAGTTACTATTGAAGACATAACACAAGAAGATTTAGATTTGTCATTCAATACAGGGTTCTACCCAACATTTTATTTAATGCAAGCAGCGCTTCCTTATTTAAAAGAAACAAAAGGCAATGTAATTAACTTTGCTTCAGGCGCTGGTATTAATGGTCATGAAACACAAGGTTCATATGCTGCTGCAAAAGAAGCAATTCGTGGTATTTCTCGTGTTGCTGCAAATGAATGGGGCCGCTTTGGCATTAATGTAAACATTATCAGCCCAATTGCCAACTCACCTGGTGTACAAGCATGGGCAAAAGCCCAACCAGAATACTATGAAGCAGTAAGAAGTAAAATTCCATTGGGCCGTTTTGGCGATGTGGAAGAAGATATCGGCCGTGTAGCTGTATTCTTAGCTTCAGAGGATTCTCAATATATGACTGGCCAAACCTTTATGGTTGATGGCGGTTCTATTATGCTTCATTAATTTTCTCACTATAGCATTTATCAATGAATCAAGAAGGGGTATTCCTTCTTGATTTTTTCATTTCTTTATAAAGGTATACTAGAAGCGCTGGAACCATAATATAGAACAAAATGGATTGATTAATATAATACATTTTTTACTATTTTAAATATTTATAATTTATAAAAAATTATGTAGACGAATAGAAAGGAATACATTACAATATGATAAGTATTAAGTATTGCTAGATAGAAAGACTATATTCCTAAATATCTTCTAAATAAAATTTTCAAAATATTTGGAATATAGTAATCAAAGGAGGGCTTTAGATGGTCGCTAACAGTAAATTAAAAAAGTATGCTTCGGTATTTTTGGCTTCTTCATTAGTTGTAGGGCTATTGGCAGGTTGCGGTAGCAAAGACCAATCCACTACGTCAGGCAGCAAAGGTAACAGCAGTAAAGAAGTGAAAATTGGTCTAAATCTAGAGTTGTCGGGCAATGTGGCCTCTTACGGTTCAGGTATTGCAAAAGGAGCAAGACTTGCTATTAAAGAAATCAATGATAACGGGGGTATTGACGGCAAGAAGATTGTCCCTGTCGAAATTGACAATAAATCAGACGCAGCGGAAGCAACGGCTGCTGCTATCAAGCTCGCAACGCAAGAAAAGGTTGTAGCGCAAATTGGTTCAGCTACTTCAGGCAATACTGTAGCAGCTGTGCAAATAGCAAATAAAAATAAAATGCCGGTGATTGGGCCATCAGCTACTTCTCCGACAGTAACTGTTAACAGTGATAATTCAGTAAATGAATATGCATTCCGTACATGCTTTATTGATCCATTCCAAGGAAGGATTGCAGCAAACTTTGCCCTGAACACTCTAAAAACAAAGAACGTCGCTATCTTCTCAGATAGTGCCAGTGATTATGCAAAAGGCTTAGCGAAATCTTTCAAAGAAACAATAGAAGAAAATGGTGGAAAAGTAGTAGCGGAAGAATCATATGTTGCGAAAGATACGGATTTCAAATCAACGCTTACACGCCTAAAATCCAAGAAACCTGACTTTATCTATATTCCAGGTTATTACGAGGAGGTAGGCTTGATTGTCAAGCAAGCAAGAGAAGCAGGTATTACCGTACCTTTGATGGGCGGAGATGGATGGGATTCGCCAAAAATGGTCGAACTTGCTGGAGGAGATTCGCTTAATAATACATTCTTTACCAATCACTATTCATCAGAAGATCCAGATGAAAAAATTCAAAAATTTGTAGAAGCCTTTAAAGGTGCTAACAAAGACCAAGCACCGGATGCATTCAATGCGTTGGGCTACGATACGGTGTATTGGCTGAAGGATGCAATTGAAAGAGCTGGTTCTACAGATGGCGAAAAAGTGAAAGATGCTTTGGCGGAAACAAAAGATTTGTCTCTCGTAACAGGCACATTCTCTGTGGATGAGAATCACCACCCAGTGAAATCAGCTACAGTACTTGAATTCAAAGATGGCAAACAAGTGTTTAACTCTAAGGTCAATCCTTAAGCTGTTATTTAAAGGGAGGGCATAGACCTCCCTTTTCTAGTTTTTCTATTGTTTTTTAAAAGGAGTGAACTGTATATGGAATGGCTGCAACAATTAATCAACGGAATTTCACTCGGCAGTATTTACGCCTTGATTGCACTAGGTTATACAATGGTTTACGGCATTATCAAATTAATTAACTTTGCGCACGGTGATGTGTTTATGATTGGCGCATTTATAGGTTTTTTTGCAATATCAAGATGGGATTTGGGTTTCTTCCCGGCTCTCCTTCTAGCGATGGTGGTCTGCGCTTTATTGGGCGTGTTCATCGAGCGGGTAGCGTATAAGCGTTTGCGGAATGCTACGCGTATTGCTGCATTGATCACAGCGATTGGCGTGTCGCTATTAATTGAATATACAACCATTTTCTTTAGAGGGGCACAGCCGGAGGCATATCCTAATGTCGTTTCTTCTAAAACATTTCAATTTTTAGGTGCACAAATTAGTATGCAGTCAATCATGATTCTATCAGTATCTATCGTACTAATGCTAATCCTTCAATTTATCGTACATAAAACAAAGATTGGCAAGGCTATGCGTGCAGTATCTCATGATGTAGAGGCAGCGCGGTTGATGGGGATTAATGTAGATAATACGATTTCCGTAACGTTTGCGATAGGGTCAGCCTTAGCTGGTGCGGCAGGAGTCATATTCGGTGTGTATTATACAAAGATTGATCCATTAATGGGGATTATTCCAGGAGTTAAAGCATTCGTTGCAGCTGTATTAGGAGGAATAGGAATTATTCCAGGAGCAGTGGCTGGCGGAATGGTGCTTGGCGTAGTCGAAACAATTGTTAGTGCGCTCGGTTTCTCTTCTTGGCGGGATGCGGCAGCGTTTATTATTCTAATTCTCATATTAATCTTTAGGCCATCGGGTATTTTTGGCAAGAACACCCGAGAGAAAGTGTAGGTGAGCGTGCATATGAAAAAGTCTAAAATCTTTTGGATTTACATTGCAGTGGCGCTTGTGGTCTATGCCATTGTTGAGCTATTGATTGTCAATGGCCAACTTGATATGTATTATTCCAATCTATTTATTACCATTGCTATTAATATCATACTAGCTGTGAGTTTACATTTAGTCATTGGCATTACTGGCCAATTTTCGATTGGACATGCGGGATTCTTAGCTGTTGGGGCTTATATTTCAGCTATTTTTACTACCAACCTAGGCTTTCCATTCCCTGTTGCTTTAATCATTGGTGCCATTGTTGCAGCAGTAGCAGGACTTATTGTTGGGATACCGACATTGCGCTTAAAGGGAGACTATTTGGCGATTGCCACACTAGGATTTGCTGAGATTATACGAATTATTTTCTTGAATATTGATTATGTCGGCGGCGCTGCAGGGATGCAGGTTGATTATTTGACGACTTGGACATACGCATTTTTCGGCGTCCTAATTACTATTATTGTAATTGCAAACTTTACGAATTCAAGACATGGTAGAGCATGTATCGCCGTACGAGAAGATGAAATTGCAGCAGATGCAATGGGGATTAATACGACGTATTACAAGGTATTGGCATTTGCAATCGGTTCATTCTTTGCTGGACTTGCAGGTGGGCTATTTGCACACAACTTCTTCATCATACAACCATCACAATTTGGGTTTTTAAAATCTTTTGATATTTTAATTTATGTTGTTTTGGGTGGGCTGGGAAGTTTATCTGGTGCTGTCATTGCCGCTATTTTATTGACAGTTATTTCTCTATACTTACAAGACTTCCCTGAAACACGAATGATTATTTATAGCTTAGTCCTCATTATTGTTATGTTATATCGACCATCTGGCTTAATGGGAACTAAAGAAATAACGGACTTCTTTAAATTCAACAAAAAAGCAAAAGGAGGAAAAGTCAATGAGTGACCTTCTTTTGAAAGTAGAAAATGTAGGTATTCAGTTTGGTGGTTTAAAAGCAGTATCCGGATTAAATATGGAAATGCATGCAGGCGAATTAATTGGGTTAATCGGACCGAATGGCGCTGGGAAAACAACAAGTTTCAATATGCTGACAGGTGTTTATAAACCTACTGAAGGCACCATTATTTTTAATGGAAAGAAAACAAATAATATGTCGCCTCACCAAGTAACAAAAAGCGGTGTCAGCAGGACGTTTCAAAATATTCGACTCTTCAAGGATTTATCGGTATTAGACAATGTAAAAGTAGCCAATCACTCTTTGGCACACCATTCTGTCATCAGTTCCATTTTTCGTTTGCCAAGTTATTTTTCGGGTGAAACAAAAATGGAACAAGAATCTATAGAATTTTTAAAGATTTTTGGGCTCGATCCCTACATGAATGAATTGGCTAAAAACTTGCCGTATGGTATGCAAAGGCGGTTAGAAATCGCCCGTGCACTAGCAGCTAAACCTAAGCTTTTGCTTTTAGATGAACCAGCTGCAGGTATGAACCCACAGGAAACACAAGATTTAATGGGCTTAATTGCTCTTATACGGGAAAAGTTTGACCTAACCATTTTGCTGATCGAGCATGATATGGGATTGGTGATGGGGATTTGTGAGCGCATCTATGTACTGGATCATGGCCAACTAATAGCTGAGGGCAAACCGGAAGAAATCAGGAACAACAAGAAAGTCATTGAAGCGTATCTTGGCGAGGAGGTTACGGAGTAGATGCTAACAATTAATGAGATTAATGTATTCTATGGGAATATCCAAGCATTAAAAGGTGTCTCCTTAGAGGTTAATGAAGGAGAGATTGTGACATTAATCGGCGCAAATGGCGCCGGGAAAAGTACACTCTTAAAAACGGTCTCTGGCCTTTTAAAACCAAAGCAAGGAACCATTGAGTTCCAAGGTAAAACAATTGCTGGTAAAGCAGCTCAAACTATCGTGAAAGCGGGAATATCTCACGTACCTGAAGGTAGGCGAGTTTTTTCAAACATGTCAGTGGAAGAAAATTTGGATTTGGGTGCTTATTTACGTAAAGATCATAAAGCCGTAGCAGAAGATAAAGAACGGATCTTTAAAATCTTCCCAATCTTATTGGAGAGGCGAAAACAGCTATCCGGGACACTATCAGGTGGAGAGCAGCAAATGCTAGCGATGGGGCGAGCAATTATGGCACGTCCAAAACTACTTCTATTAGATGAACCATCCATGGGATTAGCGCCCTTAATGGTAAAAACAATTTTTCATACCATTGAAGAAATACGGAAAGAGGGAACGACCATTTTGTTAGTCGAACAAAATGCACATATGGCTTTATCAATAGCAGACCGTGCATATGTGATAGAAACGGGTCACGTAGTATTATCTGGACTAGCAAAAGACTTACAAGAGGCAGAACAAGTAAAAGCTGCTTACTTAGGTGGATTATAGTATCTGATTGACCTCATCATATGGGATAAATTTTTATAGGCTGCGCAATCTATCAATGTAGATTGTGCGGTTTTTTTAATTTTTATTGTTAAAAAGACTCATCTTTTTCCTGATACTAGTAGATAAATATGGGTGTATTGTTATAATAGGTATGGGAAAATTATTTTTTATATCCAAAAATTACAAAGGGGTTAGACGAAATGATGAAAAAGAAGTTAGCTATGTTCCTTGCCTCCATACTTTTTCTTTCAGCAAGCATAGCAAACTTACATGTAACGACAGCCCATGCAGCTGAAAATGACACTTCAATACTTAATGCACCTTCATTGTTAATGACAGAGGTAGTTCCTAAAAATGCTGAATCGGATGGAACAAATGCTTATCAATTTGTGGAGATTTACAATAATGCCGATAAAAATATTTCCTTAAAAGATTATAAGCTCCGCTACCGCTATCTTGAAAATTCGAAAAAGGAAGATGACGTTTTGACTCCTGAAACTGAGGACATCACAATCCCAACAGGAGGTTCGATTGTCTACTGGATCGTACAAGATAATACGAAAACTGTGTCAGACTTTAACCGTTATTACAATGTGAATCTTATTGAAAATGAAACAATCGTCAAGGTAACTGCTACGAAACCTTTGGAAGTTAATGGTGTTCAGGGTCTTGCACTTGCAACAAACACAGGGGAAGATTTGGCTATTGCCTACTATAATGAAGTACCCGGCGTAATAGATGCTGTAGCAGACAAGGGAATACTCTATACATATTCAGAAACACCAAATGACAACATGTTGAAAAAGTATAGTAGTAGAACCTATGATGCCACGCCTGGCTCTGTTACGTCAGAGCAAATACCATCTGAAAAGGTGGTTATTCCACAAGATGAACAAAAGCCAGAAATCCAAGACGTTTCTACACCTGAGGTGAACGTCGAACAAAATGATTTGTTATTCTCTTTTAACCTATATGATAATATTTCAATTAAAACAGCTCGCTTGTACTACAAGACCAATGATGAAGAGTCATTTAAAGCCATTGACCTTACTAAAAAGAGCGGCAGTAGCCTCTATAAATATACAATTCCCTCTACAGACCTGATTGGAAAGGAATATGTAGAGTATTACTTAAGCGTATCTGATGGAACAAATACCATAGAGAGCGAGAAGAAAAGAGTAGAGGTAATGCAGGAAAGAGTACCTCAAGGATTATCAATCAATATCCAAGATGACACCATCCTTTCGAAAAGTGTATTGTTAAAAGCCTTTAATACAGAAAAAAATTCAAACACTTCATTGTTGATTGACCAAGAGAATGTAACAGGAAAAACAACGGAAGCTCTGGAAAGCAAGGCGTACCTAGTCATGGATGTCAATAAGATTGATCGTTATTTTGAAAATGGTGTGACGATTGGTAACGATGTTCTGCAAATATTCCATGATAAAATCACCTCGTATAAAACGCTTATTGTTCCCGTGGATCCCAAGTACTTTACGAAAGGGAAGAAGCGAGCTTTTGCGATTCGGTCGGGAACAAAGGTATCGCCTTTTGATGAAAATTCAAAAGAAAACCGTGATGACTTTGTTGTCAAAAATATGCGGTTAATATTAAGTGACGGAACAGTTCTTTATGATCCTAAATATGCAGATCCGGAAAAAGAATGGAAAGTTGGCGATAGCAAAGGGTTAAAGCCCATTCTAAAAATAAGCTTTGCTGTACCGGACGAACAGTTTTCAGCAAGCTCCTTTAAATGGAATACAAAGAGTGCAAAAGAGGGAACACATACCATTATGGCAAAGAGCGGGAAGAAAACAGTGAAATCCACTGTCTTTGTTGATAATACGGCTCCAGTGATTGTTCCTTCTATCCAAAAAAATAAGCTATATAAAGGTAAATTCACCATTAACGCTGAATTAAAGGATGACTATGCAGGTGTGCAAAACGTAGTGGCAAAGCTAGATGACAATGAGATTGCTTTGCCGTTTAATACTTCTTCAGCAGCGTTAACACCAGGCAGCCATACTTTACGGATTGAAGCAACCGACCAAGCTGGAAATCGCTCAGTGAAAACCACAACGTTTAATGTAGTGGAAGAACAGCCATATCTGCCTCAGTTAATGATACCCTATGAAAAATCTATCGATGTTCCAGTAGCACCAAAGTTGAAGGTTACTGTTGGTGACCCAACAGGAGACGATTTACATGTTTCATTTAAAAAAGCGTATCAATATACTGCGAATCAAGCTTCACATATAAGAGCATATGAAAATAAGACAGATAATGAACCACCGAAGGATCTCGTATCAAATGGGGAACAGCCTATAGAAGATGTGGATTCGATAGCTACCTCAGACAAAAAATACGTAACGACAACAGGAACGGACAAATATCCGTACCACCGCTTTGAAGTATCTTTGGATAACAAAGTGGACCTTACAAAAGACGAGGTTGAAATAAACTGGGAGGGTAAATCTGTTATTGGTCGAAGAGTATCACTCTATGTGTGGAATTTTGACAAACAAAAATGGCAGGTGCAAGAATGGAAAATTGCCAACGATAATAAAAACTTTAAGCTGAATGCTGTCATTAAAGGAACTGCATTTGCCCGTGACCATAAAGTGCAAGTATTAGTTCAAGATGAAATAGCCCAGACTAATCAATTTAATTATTCCTTTGTTTGGATGACGGATACCCAATATTATGCGAAAAGCTATCCGCAAATTTATAAAGAAATGACAAAGTGGATTGTGAATCAGCAAGATGGAATGAAGATTAAATATGTATTCCACACAGGAGACATAATTGATAAGCAATCAACGAAAAATCAATGGGTCAATGCCGATGCAGCAATGAAAACATTGGATGATGCAAATGTTCCGTATGGCGTGTTAGCAGGCAACCATGATGTTAACCATATTGATTTTAACTACAATACATTCTATAAATATTTTGGTGAGAAACGGTTTATCAACAAAGATTATTACGGTGAGTCATATGAAAATAACCGTGGCCATTATGATTTAATCAGCGAACAAGGTAATGACTTCCTTATGCTTTATATGGGTTGGGGAATTGATGAAGAGAGTATAGAGTGGATGAATAAAATACTACAGAAATATCCAGATCGTAAAGCTATACTCAATTTCCATGAGTACCTTCAGCCGTCAGGAGATAGAAGTTTCCTGGGAAATACTCTCTTTGAAAAAGTAGTAGAAAAAAATCCGAATGTCATTCTTGTCTTGTCGGGCCATTTTTTTGGCAGTGAAACAAAAGTAGATGAAATTGATGACAATGGTGATGGCACCCCGGATCGTAAAGTTTATCAAATGCTAACTGATTATTCCAGTGGCCCTGAAGGCGGACAAGGGTTCATGCGCATTCTGCAAGTGAATCCTATTGAGAATAAAATTTATGTGAAAACCTATTCTCCGTATTTAAATAAATATAATTTTTATAATACAGATGAATATCCAGGTAAAGATGAATTTGTTATTGAAACAGATTTAACGCCAAAAGAGAAAGTTGTAGCAACTGATTCGTTTAATGTAAATGTCTATACGAATACTAAAATTGGCGTAACTCAAAATGTAAAAAACAATGAAGCTGCTAAAGTAGTATGGAAGGAACTCGAGAACAATACACAATACTACTGGTATGCAGATGTAACAGATGATTACCAAGGAAAAGTCCGCTCTCCAATCTGGACTTTCAAAACGGTTGAAACGGGCGATGGATTAAAAGATTACGCAGTATCTATTAAAGATGCGAATGGCACTGTTTTATCTCAACAAACGATTCGAGATGATGAAGCATTAAAATTACCTAAAAAAGCAGGCTATACTTTTGCAGGATGGTATACGGATAAATCATATAAACATGAATTTGATTTTGATACGATGTTGAAAACTAAGACAGTAGTGTATGCGAAGTTTATAAAGAATCCTCAAAAACCTGCTAAGCTTTCTGTATCTGGCAAAACCTATAATCAACTTAATGTAAGTTGGAAGGGAACGACAGATGCAGATGGCTATATCATTTATCGTGCTGAAGAGAAATCAGGCAAATATGAGAAAATAGCTACCCTAACAAACAGTAAAGTAACAACATATATAGATAAAAAAGTTTCTCTGGGGAATACGTATTTCTATAAAATGCGTGCTTACAAGAATGTGGAAAATACAAAATTGTATAGTTCTTACACAGACATAAAATCAGGAAGTCCTATATTGGCAAAGCCTACAAATCTGAAGGCCAAGGAAGTATCGAAGGACAAGCTTCTTTTCTCATGGAAGCCTGTAAGCGGAGCTCTTGGCTACGAAATTTATAAAGCACCACGCAAAGGATCAAACTATAAAAAACTGATGGCAATCAAAGGTTCTAAAGTGAGTGCTGCTAGTAAAAACATAAAGAACGGTAAAAATTTAGATTATAAAATTAGGGCATATCAAACGGTCAAAGGCCACAAAATATACAGTGAGTTCTCAACCGTTACTAGGCCATCGAAGTAACTGATCAAGAAGACATATACACGTGTTGTATTTGTCTTCTTTTTATATGTATATTTTTATATCTAGGCCATATATATGAAATGTTGGCTCTATCTTAATCGAGAATATTTTACAAATATAGTTTGAAAAACTTGAATATTAAGATAGTTTCAGTCATCATAATATATGAAAACGCTATCTATTTAATAGGATAGTAGTATTCGCTCAAACATAAGGGGGAGATCGGACATGATTTATGCAAAACCAAATGCTGAAGGTGCTGTCGTTCAATTTAAAGATCAATATGATAACTTTATCGGGGGCGAATGGGTAGAGCCTGTTAAAGGCCAATACTTCGACAATATATCACCAGTGGATGGACAAGTATTCACAAAAGTAGCTCGTTCCACTGCAGATGATATTGAACTAGCTTTAGATGCAGCGCATAGTGCAAAAAGCGAATGGGGCAAGACTTCTACTGCTGAACGTGCCCGTATTTTAAATAAAATTGCTGATAGAATTGAAGATAATATAGAGCTATTGGCTGTAGCAGAAACTTGGGATAACGGTAAAGCTGTCCGTGAAACATTGAATGCGGATATTCCGCTGGCTGCAGACCATTTCCGTTATTTCGCCAGTGCTATTCGTGCACAAGAAGGCCGTACGACTCAACTAGACAATGATACTGTAGCCTATCATTTCCAAGAACCACTTGGCGTCGTTGGTCAAATCATTCCTTGGAACTTCCCAATATTAATGGCTGTCTGGAAATTGGCTCCTGCGCTTGCTGCGGGTAACTGTGTTGTATTAAAACCAGCAGAACAAACGCCTGCATCTATTATGGTGCTAATGGAATTAATTCAAGATCTACTTCCTGCTGGTGTGGTGAATGTAGTTAACGGTTATGGCGTAGAAGTAGGCAAACCACTTGCTACAAACCCTCGCATTGCTAAAATTGCTTTCACGGGTTCTACTGCGGTAGGTCGCCAAGTAATGCAATATGCAACCGAAAACATTATTCCTGTTACCCTTGAACTTGGTGGTAAATCGCCAAATATCTTCTTTGAAGATGTTATGGAACATGATGATGATTTTTTAGATAAAGCAATTGAAGGTTTTGTAATGTTTGCTTTCAACTCTGGAGAGGTTTGTACATGCCCTTCCCGTGCATTAGTGCAAGAATCTATTTATGATCAATTCATTGAACGAGCTATGGCGAGAATTGAATCAATTAAGATTGGCAATCCGCTTGATACAGAAGTAATGATGGGGGCACAGGCATCAAACGAGCAACAGCAAAAAATTCTATCATACTTAAAATTAGGCAAAGAGGAAGGCGCAGAGTGCTTAATCGGTGGTGAGCACAATCAGATAGATGGTTTTGAGGATGGTTATTATATAAAACCAACTGTATTCAAAGGCCATAATAAAATGCGTATTTTCCAGGAGGAAATATTTGGCCCAGTCCTTGGCGTCACTTCGTTTAAAGACTTTGATGAAGCCATCGAAATTGCAAATGACACCGTATATGGTTTAGGTGCAGGTGTATGGTCCCGTTCAGGTGATATCACTTATCGTGCAGGACGCGCTATTGAAGCTGGTCGTGTATGGACAAATACGTATCACCAATATCCAGCGGGCGCAGCGTTTGGCGGTTATAAGCAATCAGGCATTGGTCGTGAAAACCACGCAATGATGTTAGAACATTATCAACAAACGAAGAATTTACTTGTCAGCTATAATCGTAAGCCACAAGGTTTCTTCTAGAATAGTCGTGGATCCTAGATGGCAGAATGTATACAAGCGACAGATAAAGCTCTTGAGTTTATCGATTATATGAAATCGTTGCATGGTCCGATTTTAATTTTTCAATCTAGTGGGTGCTGTGATGGCTCTGCACCTATGTGCTATAAAGAAGAGGATTTTCGAGTAGGTGAACAGGATCTACTTCTTGGTATAGTTGGCGATGTGCCATTTTATATACACAAAAGCCACTATGAGTATATGAAGCATACCCAACTGATCTTAGATGTGAAGCCTGGCAGAGGCGCTTCGTTTTCACTGGATAGTATTGATAAAGAACATTTCGTGATTGAATCAAGAGTTTATGAATAGGATTAACGAGAAAAGTGTACAATTTAATATCAGCACAAAACTCCAGGCTAAGATAGCTGGAGTTTTTTCTGTTTGGGAAATGCTAGGCATCTATTTAGGATATGAAAAAGTAATCATGTTAGTATGGAATAAGAGGGGTATAACTTTAACGGAGGTGTCATCTGTGAAGGAAACAAAATTATGGATTAATGGAGAGTGGGTTAGCACAGCTGAAAGCTATGAATTAACCGCTCCTTATAATGGAGAGCATATTTCAAATATAGCGAAAGCCACTGTGAATGATGTAGAACGAAGCATTGAAGGTGCACATCAAGCCTTTCTTCAATTTAAATCATCAACAGCATATGAAAGAGCTGAAATTTTATATCGAGTGGCAGAGTTAATGAAAGAGCGCAAGCAAGATCTAGCTGAAATAGCAGCGAGAGAAGCAGGAAAGCCTATCACAGCTGCCCTTACTGAAATTGATCGTACCATTACAACGTACCAATTTGCAGCCGAGGCAGCTAAAGGATTAAGTGGTGAAACGCTTCCGATGGATGCTGCGCCGGGTGGAAAAGATCGGATTGGTTGGACAAAACGCGTATCTTTAGGTGTTATATCAGCCATTACGCCATTTAATTTTCCTTTTAACTTAGTAGCACATAAATTAGGTCCTGCATTTGCTGTGGGTAACGCAGTTGTTTTAAAGCCTGCTGGACAAACACCTTTAAGCAGCCTTGTAATGGCTGGAATCTTTAAAGATGCAGGTTTACCTGATGGGATGCTTCAAATCGTTACTGGAAGTGGAAGCGAGTTAAGCGATACGCTTGTTACACATCCGCTCGTCAAAAAGGTTACGTTTACAGGCAGCAGTTCTGTTGGATTGAAGATTAAAGAAAAAGTAGGATTGCGAAAGGTAACGCTTGAATTGGGTTCTAATGCAGGATTGATTGTAGAACCAAGTGTGCCAATCGATAAAGTTATAGATCGCTGTGTAAGTGGCGCATTTGGTTACGCAGGACAAGTATGTATTTCACTACAGCGTATTTATGTCCATCAATCAATTTATGACCAATTTTTAAATGCCTTTGTTGCAGCTACGGAAAAATTGGTAGTAGGCAATCCTTTGGACGAAAAAACAGATGTAAGTGCTATGATTAATCCAAAAGAAGTTACACGCATTATGCAATGGATTGAAGAGGCGAAAGAGCAAGGTGCAACCGTTGCTACAGGCGGAACTTTCACAGAGCGTACCTTAACACCAACTGTCATGGCTAATGTTCAGCCTGATATGAAGGTAGCATGCCAGGAAACATTTGCTCCGATTGTTTCCATTGTTCCATATGACACATTCGATGAAGCGATTAATTTAGTAAACCAATCAGATTTAGGTTTAAATGCAGGGATCTTTACAAATAATTTAGAAGATGCCATGAGAGCAGCAGAGGAATTAGAAGCCGGTGCAGTCATCATTAATGATGTACCAACATTCCGTATAGATAACATGCCATATGGTGGAGTGAAGAATAGTGGATATGGACGCGAAGGCATTAAATATGCAGTGAACGAAATGACTGATTTGAAGTTTATTACGATTAAGACTAAACTGTAGTATGTTTGGAGAAGCCGATCTAGTACAGAGAAAAGACTTGTTGAACAAGGGCTTCCCTTTAAAATTATGTGTTAAAAGATACGTGAGGAGTGTATACGATGCTAGAAGCAGTGCCAATGGGCAGTTCAAGAACAATACAAACAAGATTGGTTTTACCGCCCGATACCAACCATATGAGCACGATTTTTGGTGGGAAGGTGTTGGCGTATATTGATGAGATCGCAGCGATTACGTCCATGAAGCATGCAAAAATGCAAACAGTAACAGCATCTTTCGACTCAGTGGACTTTTATTCGCCAGTTCGTTCAGGAGAAGTCCTAGAACTAGAGGCGATTGTTAGTTCTACTGGACGCACATCGATGGAGTTATATATCGTGGTGCATTCTACTAATATCGACACAGGTGTAAAAAAACTAACGACAGAATCTTTCGTTACTATGGTAGCAGTAGATACCAATGGTGCACCTCAGGAAGTAGCACCCGTTTACCCAGAAACAGAGCAAGAAAAGAAATTATTCGAATCAGGTTCGATACGCCGGAAGATTCGTAAAGAAAAGCGCGAAATGCCAAGCAAGTTCTTTACCTTATAATAATCGGTATACTATACAAATAGGCGGTTGCTGTAACTTATAACAGCAACCGCCTATTATCGTTTCT
The DNA here is from genome assembly GCF_023515935.1 of Rummeliibacillus sp. G93. NCBI lineage: Bacteria > Bacillati > Bacillota > Bacilli > Caryophanales > Caryophanaceae > Rummeliibacillus > Rummeliibacillus sp. G93. The sequence goes on along the minus strand of NZ_CP097314.1, from coordinate 3,123,251 downwards.
TTATCTATTCGGACTAGATAGAACATGCTACAATAAAGAAAAAATCACAAGAATAGGATGTACGCAGCATGGATACAAAAAGAGGAATGAAATATGCACTGCCACTAGCCATGGTAGTAGCGGTCTCATCGTTAATGCTTCTAAATGCTAACTATACAGAAGTGCCAATGAGCCACAGAATCTATATTACAATCGGTGCCACCATCGTCACTTATCTCCTGTCTTTTGTCCTTTTTGGTTTAAAAGATACTCCTAAATAATTCCCATATTAATGAGATTAATAGAAACCAACTTTAAATGGAATAGCTTGCAAAGTATAGAGAACTTTGCAGCTATTCTATTTTCGTTTTTACGGTCTATAGTCAAACCATCCCTTTAACTTAAACCAGATGGCCATCGAAAAGGCAATGCCAAACATAATGAATAAGATAATAAAGTAACCATAATGCCAATTGAGCTCAGGCATATTTTTAAAATTCATTCCATAGACACCCGCAATAAATGTCAGCGGTATGAATATGGAAGAAATAATAGTCAAAATCATCATAATGCCATTCATCCGGCTCGAGTTTATCGACATATGGCTATCTCGCATGTCTGCTGTCAGTTCCCGATTCGATTCCACCATTTCTGTCAGCTTAATCAAATGGTCGTGTATATCCATAAAGTAAGCCCGTTCCTGGTCATTCAAGCGGAAGCGATAGGAATTTAAAATTCGATAAAGTAAATCGCGCATTGGCAAAACGATGCGACGAATATGAAGCAAATCGCTCCTTAGATCAAATACATATTTCATTGATTTTGTCGTACTCTTAAAACCGATTTCATCATCTATTTCATTTAAATGATCTTCGATGTCATATACTAACGGAAAGTAACCATCAACAATTTTATCAAGTACTTGATAGGCAATATACAGGGATCCGCGCTCCCAGGAAGCTGGCATTTCTTCAATTCGTTCTCTCACGATGGCAAACTCGGGGGCAGGTGAGTGATGATAGGTGACAATAAAGTCTGGAGCTACAAATAAATTGACCTCTTCCCCTTCAAATGTTTCTTTATTTATTTTATGAGCAACAAGAAAATGGTACCCCTCGTAATAATCCAGTTTAGGCCGTTGTAGTCTCATTAAACAATCCTCGATGGCTAAGGGGTGAAAATGAAAAAAGCTGCTAAGTAATCTATTTTCTTCTGTGGTAGGCGATTCAAAATCGACCCAATACCATATAAACTTGCCGGTTTTAATCTCTTCGAGCGAAAAATCAGCTAAGAGTTGTTGATCATTAGTGATACCAAGCGTCCGAATCATCTCAAACCCTCATTTCAACAATATTCGTATATTTATCCTCTCACAAATATGTAAACAATGCCAGAAAGGAGAAATTCCTCATATAAGGGAGGTATAAAAAAGTGAAACTATATTTAATGTAATACGTAAATTAAGTTAAGTAAAAATAGATATTGAAAGTGAGTGAATAACAAGATGGAGAATAAAGGGTTAAAAGTTATTTTGCATGCGAGCGCCTTTTTTGCCCCATGTTTAGTCCCGATTCTTATTTTTGTGTTTATTAGAGATGAAGAAATAAAACGTTTATCAATCCAAGCGCTGCTGTTCCAATTCGTTATGTGGCTGCTCGTTACAGTTGGAGGCATCCTTACCTTAACGATATTCCTTGCGATTATTGGCATTCCTCTAATTGTTATTGTCGGTATCATGGGCGTTATTATCCCGATTATCGGTATCGTCAAAGCACTTCAGGGAAGCCATTGGGAATATCCTATTGTTAGAAAGTGGATTTAATCCAAAAACTTATGAACATACTGCATATAGCAGTATGTTTTTTGTGTATATTAGGAGAATGAATAACGATTTTCCAGGTTAAGCAAAATATTTGCATCATTTTTTGATGGCACATATAATAAAGTCAAAGTTAGTCAAAGTCAGTGAAGCGAGTGAGGTGGAATAAAAATGCGGAATATCTCAGACATTATTGAAGGGTATTTAAAAGAGATTATTGAATTAGGTGGTAAAGGTCATATTGAAATCAAACGAAGTGAAATTGCAGACAAATTTCAATGTGTACCTTCCCAAATCAATTATGTCATCAATACAAGGTTTACAGCCGAGCGAGGGTATATCGTTGAAAGTAAGCGAGGCGGGGGTGGCTATATACGGATTTTACGTGTTAGAGCAAGCTCAGGGACCGAGTTGATTGAAGAGATTATGCATCAAATTGGTGATTCTATCACACAGTCGTCTGCACAGGACTTTATTTTTCGGTTAATTGATGAAGATGTAATAACGCAAAGAGAAGCAAGGATGATGATAGCGGCACTAGACCGTTCAGTATTGTCCCTCCATTTACCTTTACGCGATGAACTACGAGCGCGCATTATGAGGGCGATGTTACTAGCGGTGAAATACGACCAGCAAATGCAAAGAGGTGTTAAAGATGATATGTGAAAATTGTAAACAGCGGCCTGCTACAATTACAGTCACACAGATGAAAAACGGCAATAAGATAACAAGGCACTTTTGTGATGTATGCAATAAGCAGCTAGATCACTTTCACGTGAATCTTGAACCTGGTGATAGTTCCAATGCCATGCAAAAACTATTTTCAAATTTATTCGGTACGCCAAGCTGGTCAGTACAGGATGTGCCTATCAAGAAGCCACAAAGTAAAGTGCAAAATGAAAGCTGTCCACAATGCGGCATGACATATAGACAATTTCTCGAAGAAGGGAAATTCAATTGTCCAACATGTTATGAGACGTTTAAAGATTTTTTGCCACAGGTATTAAAACGGCTTCATAATGGCGCTACAGAACATATAGGCAAGGTTCCTGGATCCATTAATGAGAGCTATCAGACAAAACGCCAAATTGAAGCGCTGCGACAAGATATGAAAACAGCAGTGGAAGAGGAACGTTTTGAAGACGCCGCGGAAATTCGTGATGAGGTTAAATTGCTTGAAAACAAATTGAATGGAGGAGGTGAGAAAAGAGATGAACATTGACCACTTTCTGCAAAGTAAACCTCCTATATGGATGAGAGGGGATAGTACATTCGGCGATATTGTCATGAGTACAAGAATTCGCTTGGCAAGAAATATCAATGGATTTCGGTTTCCTCGGGCATTCTCAGAAGATGAAGCATTGCAAATTGACAAAATGGTATCGAATGCATTGATTGATGGAGATCAGAAATTTGATATGCCATTCTCTTATTTCTCACTCCATGATATGCCCTCTCTTAAGCGTCAGGTTTTGGTAGAGAAGCATTTGATTAGCCCGCAATTAGCAAATAAAACAAAAACAGGCTCTATCTTAGTGTCGGATGATGAAACAATTAGCATCATGGTAAATGAAGAAGACCATATCCGCATACAAAGCTTACAACCAGGCCTGCAATTGGATAAAGCTTATCAGTTGGCTGATGAAGTGGACCGGCTTTTAGAAAGAAAGCTATCATATGCTTTCGATGATTCATTTGGCTACCTTACAAGCTGTCCAACAAACACAGGTACAGGACTTCGGGCATCAGTGATGATGCATTTACCTGCTCTCACTGCGACTAACCAAATGGGAACGCTGATGAATACAATGGCTCGTTTAGGGATGGTTGTAAGAGGAATATACGGAGAAGGTACCGAAGCTCTCGGGAATTATTATCAAATTTCTAACCAAATCACCCTTGGCAAGCCAGAAGAAGATATTATTTTGGATCTACAAAGTGTAGCCGAGCAAATTATTCAAAAAGAAATCGGTGCCCGTAGAGCTTTGCTAGAACACGCATCCATTGCTGTTTCAGATCGTTTAAATCGATCATTAGGTGTGTTGAAATATGCAAGGATTTTATCTAGTGAAGAAGCGGCTAATTGTTTATCAAATGTCCGGTTGGGTATAGATTTGGGATTAATTCCAACATATCCGGATAGAGTTTTGAATGAATGTATGTTGATTATGCAGCCTGGTTTCTTGCAGCAGCTTGCTGGTACAACGCTCCAGGCGAACGAAAGAGATGTATTTCGAGCAACAATTATTCGAGAAAAATTAAACAATACGACGGTTAAATAATATAACAGTAAAAAGGAGAGGATCTTCATGATGTACAATCGATTTACACAGCGCGCTCAAAAAGTTCTGCAATTAGCACAGGAAGAGGCAATTCGTATGAAACACGAAGCCATTGGCACAGAACATATTTTGCTTGGCCTCATACGTGAAGGAGGCGGCATAGCGGCAAAAGCGCTTGAAGCAATCAACGTGAGTACAGAAATGATTGAAGAAGGTATTGAAGAATTGGTTGGTGTCGGCACTAAAAATGTAGGCCCAATTGTACACTATACACCACGTGCTAAAAAGGTCATTGAATTATCAGTCGATGAATCTCGCAAACTGGGCCATTCATACATTGGTACAGAACATTTATTGCTTGCGTTAATTCGAGAAGGCGAAGGTGTAGCAGCTCGTGTGTTAAATAATGCGGGTGTCAGTCTAAACAAAGCCCGTCAGCAAGTACTACAACTGCTTGGAAGTAATGATCATCCACAAGCAAGCAATAATAGTGCGCCGACAGCTAATACACCTACGCTCGATGGCTTAGCAAGAGACCTTACTCAAATAGCACGAGAAGGCAGCTTGGATCCTGTGATTGGACGCAGCAAAGAAATTACACGCGTAATTGAAGTGCTGTCTCGCCGTACTAAAAACAACCCTGTATTAATCGGGGAGCCAGGTGTCGGTAAAACAGCTATTGCAGAAGGTCTTGCACAACAAATCGTGAACAATGAAGTGCCTGAAACATTGCGCGATAAACGTGTTATGACGCTTGATATGGGAACAGTCGTAGCAGGTACAAAATATCGTGGTGAATTTGAAGACCGTTTGAAAAAGGTAATGGATGAAATTCGCCAAGCAGGAAACGTGATCCTATTTATCGATGAGTTGCACACATTGATCGGTGCTGGTGGAGCAGAAGGAGCAATTGATGCTTCAAATATCTTGAAACCATCACTTGCTCGAGGAGAATTACAATGTATTGGTGCTACAACATTAGATGAATACCGCAAGTACATTGAAAAAGATGCAGCACTTGAACGTCGCTTCCAACCAATACAAGTCGATGAACCATCAGTAGAGGAAGCTATTCAAATTATTAATGGGCTGCGCGACCGTTATGAAGCTCATCACCGTGTCAAAATTACAGATGAAGCTATTGAAGCGGCTGCTAAAATGTCAGACCGTTACATTTCAGACCGTTTCTTGCCTGACAAAGCAATTGACTTAATCGATGAAGCAGGATCTAAAGTTAGGTTGCGTTCATTTACAACACCACCAGATTTAAAAGAATTAGAACAAGAGCTAGACTCACTTCATTCTGAAAAAATGGCTGCAGTCCAATCTCAAGAATTTGAAAAAGCTGCGTCCTTACGTGATTCTGAACAAAAGCTTAAAGATAAATTGAACAGCACGAAAAAAGAATGGAAAGAAGCGCAAGGTAAATCAGAATCTAAGGTAACGGTGAATGATATTGCGGAAGTTGTGTCCATGTGGACGGGTGTCCCGGTCTCTAAACTGGCGCAAGCTGAATCAGAGAAGCTGTTGAACTTAGAGGATGAGTTGCATAAACGAGTAGTAGGCCAAAGCGAAGCAGTTGAAGCTATTTCAAGAGCGATTCGCCGTGCTCGTGCAGGATTAAAAGATCCAAAACGTCCAATCGGTTCCTTTATTTTCTTAGGCCCAACAGGTGTTGGTAAAACAGAACTTGCCCGGGCTTTAGCTGAAGTAATGTTCGGTGATGAAGATGCCATGATCCGTGTGGATATGTCCGAATACATGGAAAAACATTCGACTTCTCGACTTGTTGGATCGCCTCCAGGATATGTCGGTTTTGAGGAAGGTGGTCAGCTGACAGAGAAAGTACGCCGCAAACCATATTCTGTTATTTTGCTTGATGAAATTGAGAAAGCTCACCCGGATGTTTTCAATATCTTATTACAAGTGTTGGACGATGGCCGTTTAACGGATTCCAAAGGCCGTGTAGTGGACTTCCGTAATACGGTGGTTATTATGACATCCAATGTAGGTGCAGAGGCATTAAAATACCGCAAATCACTTGGTTTTGGTGCTCAAAGTGCATCACAAAGCCAAGAAAATGCAAAAAGTGTCATGATGGAAGAATTGAAAAAAGCATTCCGTCCAGAGTTCTTAAACCGTATCGACGAAATGATTGTCTTCCACTCATTAGAAAAAGAAGATTTGCGCAAAATTGTAAACCTAATGGTAAAACAATTAACAAAACGCCTGCATGAACAAGATATTACGCTCGATCTTACAACGGAAGCAATCGACAAAATTGCAGAAGAAGGATACGATCCGCAATACGGTGCCCGCCCATTGCGCAGAGCTATCCAAAAAAATATAGAAGACCGCCTATCAGAAGAAATCTTAAAAGGCACTGTCTTAACTGGACAACGCGTTGAATTTGATGTGAAAGATGGAGAATTTGTCGTGAATGTCAAAGAATTAGCAACAAAATAGTGAACTTTATGTCAACGTATTGAAAAATAATACGCAACAGTGAGGCGTTCCAAATGCGAAATTTGGGACGCCTTGTTTTATAATAAGAGTAAGACTAAAAATGGCAGGAGATATAAAATGGCCAAAAAGAAGACAAAGTTTTTTTGTAATGCATGTGGATATGAATCTCCAAAATGGCTAGGTAGATGTCCTGGTTGCGGTGATTGGAATACAATGGTGGAAGAAGTAGAAGTAGTATCCAAGGGGCCAAGAGGGGCTTTTCAGCATTCCTCGTCTGTAACGCAAAAAGCTACGCCATTAATTGCAGTTGAAACAGAAGATGCACCAAGGATCGAAACGGAACTAAATGAATTGAATCGCGTCCTAGGAGGTGGGATTGTCCCAGGCTCACTTGTCCTAATTGGCGGGGATCCGGGGATTGGGAAATCCACGCTTTTGCTGCAAGTTTCAGCGATTCTTTCGAATAAAGGGCATCGTGTCCTCTATATTTCCGGAGAAGAATCTATTCGCCAAACGAAGCTAAGAGCTGAAAGACTAGGCGTAAAATCCGAAGAGCTTTACATTTATTCAGAAACGAATCTTGAATTTCTAAATCAAACGATTGAAGAAGTGAACCCCAAGTTTGTTATTGTGGACTCCATTCAAACAGTGTACCACCCGAATGTAACAAGCGCACCGGGAAGTGTCTCACAGGTTAGAGAATGTACTGCTGAATTTATGCGTATCGCGAAAACGAAGAACATTGCAATTTTCTTAGTTGGACATGTGACGAAGGAAGGCCAAATCGCAGGGCCAAGGATACTTGAACATATGGTGGATACGGTCCTTTACTTTGAAGGAGAACGCCACCACACTTATCGCATTCTACGGAGCCAAAAAAATAGATTTGGTTCTACTAATGAAATTGCTATTTTTGAAATGCTCCAAAATGGTTTGAAGGAAGTATTAAACCCTTCAGAATTGTTTCTGCAAGAACGTTCACAGGGTGCCCCGGGCTCCACTGTTGTGGCCTCTATGGAAGGGACTCGCCCTATCTTAGTCGAAGTACAAGCTCTCGTGACGCCTTCAAGTTTTAATTATCCAAAGCGAATGGCAACAGGTGTAGACCAAAACCGAATATCCTTATTGATGGCAGTATTAGAAAAAAGGATGGGCATGCTTTTACAGGCACAAGATGCTTATATAAAGGTAGCAGGCGGGGTAAAGCTAGATGAGCCTGCTATTGATTTAGCGGTTCTTGTAAGCATTGTTTCAAGCTTTAGAGATACAGCTGCTAAACCAATGGATTGTTATATCGGAGAAGTAGGATTAACAGGTGAAGTGCGAAGAGTGTCACGGATTGAACAAAGAATCCAGGAAGCAGCCAAACTAGGGTTCAAACGCGCGATTGTCCCAGCATCCAACTTGGGTGGCTTTGAGTATCCAGATACCATTGAAGTAGTCGGGGTAGATACAGTTAATCAAGCACTAAAATTAAGTTTTGATAAGGCATAAGATGTTTTTGTGTAATGCATGGTTATTTATATATTTATCGGGGGAATTATAAGGAGTCGGAATAGAAGGCACTATAAAGGTTAATTAGCTGAGAAGTGAGCTCCTGAATAACAGCATATTAAGATTTTCACATCATGTTAGAAAACCTTCGCAGCTATTCCGCTTCACCTCGTTGCACTTGCTAAATGAATGCTTTTTCATGTTCTGTGTCAAGATTAGTCCATCTTTGTCATAGGGTGTAAGAAAGAGGTTTCACAAGACGCATCAAAGGTAAACTATGTATAATTAAAATAAAAAAAGGAGGTGCCTGAATGTTAAAGGGAATAATCCAAATTGCGTTTCTTTTTATTGGAGGGACTGTGGGTTTATTTGTCTTACCGCTATTATACCAAATCATTCATCTATCAGATAACCCGTGGTTGAATAATCCGTATACATCAGTGGCTGTAGGAGCCATCTTGTTATTTGCTTTCTCATTTTGGGTTTCAGATTACTTTGTAAAATTTATTCGGTGGATGGAAGATAAATTATTAAAAGCACCGGTAGGAGATTTGTTGTTCGGGACATTAGGTTTAATTATTGGGTTGATACTTGCTTACCTAATTGGCTTTTCTATTGATAACATCAAAATTCCTTTAATCACTACGATTGTGCCTATCTTATCTGTCCTATTGTCCATTGTTCTCGGCTATCTCGGATTCCAGGTCGGTTTTAAAAAGAGAGATGAGCTGATTCATGTATTTACAGCAGGGAAAGCTCAATCAACGAATGCTTCAAAGAAAAAGGCAATGGGAGAAGATGTAGAACTCGACGATGCAAAGTATAAGCTTTTAGATACTAGTGTCATCATTGATGGCCGGATTGCTGATATCTCAGAAACAGGCTTTATCGAGGGAACATTCGTTGTACCTCAATTCGTATTAACTGAGCTTCAACATATAGCCGACTCATCTGACACGCTGAAAAGGACGAGAGGGCGTCGTGGGCTTGATATCTTGAAAAAATTGCAAGATGAAAGAGCTACACAAGTTTTAATCACTGAAGTGGACTTTGAGGATGTGCAAGAGGTTGATTTAAAATTAGTCCGTTTGGCGAAAAAAATGGGTGGCCAGATACTAACGAATGATTTTAATTTAAATAAAGTGTGCGATCTTCATAATGTGAAAGTGTTAAATATTAATGATTTAGCAAATGCAGTCAAACCAGTGGTCATTCCTGGGGAAGAAATGAATGTGCTGGTGATTAAAGACGGTAAAGAGCATAATCAAGGTGTTGCATATTTAGATGACGGGACAATGATTGTGGTTGAAGAAGGAAAATCATATATCGGTCAAGCAATTGTTGTTACCGTGACAAGCGTGCTGCAAACATCAGCAGGGCGTATGATTTTTGCTAAGCCAAAAAACAATGGCAAAAGTGCAGGCTAGGCACTTTTCGTAATAAAATGTAGAGAGGCAGGGTAATTTACCTTGTCCTTTTCTATTAAGAAAGAGTGAATGTAATGCAGTATGATGTAATATTACCAGCGGCTGGAAGCGGAAAAAGGATGGCTGCTGGACAAAACAAATTATTTTTGGAGCTGCGAAATAAGCCCATTTTGATCCATACGCTAGAGGTTTTCCAACAGGATGAAGCATGCAGAGGAATTTGGTTAGCAGTAAAGCCTGATGAAAGACTCTATATTCAAACACTTTTAGAAAAATACCATATTACAAAAGTGAAGGCCATGCCGAATGGCGGAGAAGAAAGACAACATAGTGTTGTAGCCTGCGTGAAGCAGATAGAGGATGGCCAGATCGTTTTGGTACATGATGCGGCAAGACCATTTATCACCACTCCTATTATCCATGAATTAGTAGAAGCAGCCGAGAAAAAAGGTGCTGCCATTGCAGGCGTAAGAGCAAAAGATACAATGAAAGTAGTAGAGAACGGAAAGATTAAAGGAACTGTTGATCGTTCAAGTTTATGGATGATTCAAACACCGCAAGCTTTCGATTTCACACTTTTAAAACAGGCGGAACAGCAAGCAGAAGTAGACAATTTTTTAGGAACAGATGAAGCGATGCTCGTTGAACGTTTAGGACAATCTGTATATATAGTTGAAAGTAGCTATGAAAACGTTAAAATAACTACTAAAGAGGACTTAATATTTGGCGAAGCTATTTTAAGTCAACGTATAGGAGGATAACATGTTTAGAATAGGACAAGGTTTTGACGTACATGCATTTGAAGAAGGACGCCCATTAATTATTGGCGGTATTACAATCCCTCATAGTAAAGGCTTAATCGGTCACTCTGATGCGGATGTATTATTGCATACCGTAACGGATGCGGCATTAGGAGCGATTGGGGAAGGCGATATCGGTCATCATTTCCCCGATACTGACCCAGCATTCAAGGATGCAGATTCTGCAAAATTGCTTTCATACATTTGGGAGATTGTAGAATCGAAGGGTTATACTTTAGGAAATGTTGATTGCACTATTATGGCGCAACGGCCAAAACTTGCGCCTTATATTGAGCAAATGAGAAATCGAATTGCGGAACTTTTGCATGCAGAGCCTTCTCAAGTAAATGTCAAAGCTACAACAACAGAAAAATTAGGCTTTACAGGGCGTGAAGAAGGAATTGCCAGTATGGCAACTATTTTGCTTATAAAAAAGTGACTTCCTTTAATTTTCATACTAGCAGTGGTAAAATGGGTAAAGTTGAATTTTTGAACGATTAATAGGAGGATTTAGACATGACTAACAAAGTTCGAGTACGTTATGCACCGAGCCCTACTGGACATTTACATATTGGCGGCGCACGTACAGCTTTATTTAACTTTTTGTATGCAAAACACCACGACGGAGACTTTATTGTCCGCATTGAAGATACGGATGTGGCCCGCAATATCGAGGGTGGCGAAGCATCTCAATTAGACAACCTAAAATGGCTTGGTATTGAGTACGACGAATCAATTGATATTGGTGGTCCATATGCGCCATATCGTCAAATGGAACGTTTAGAAATTTATACAGAATACGCAAATAAGCTAATTGATATGGGCATGGCTTATAAATGCTTCTGTACTTCAGAAGAATTAGAAGCAGACCGTGAAGCTCAGCAAGAGCGCGGCGTTGCGGCTCCTATGTATAACGGAAAATGCAGACATCTATCAAAAGAGGAAGTAGCTGCAAAAGAAGAAGCAGGCGAACCTTATACAATCCGTTTTAAAGTGCCGGAAAACGTTGTATATAAATTCGATGATTTAGTTCGCGGAGAAATTTCTTTTGAATCAAAAGATATCGGCGATTGGGTTATCGTAAAAGCAAATGGCATCCCAACATATAATTATGCAGTAGTTCTTGATGATCATATGATGGATATTACACATGTATTTAGAGGGGAAGAGCATTTATCAAATACACCAAAGCAATTAATGATATTTAATGCATTTGGTTTTGAACCACCTCACTATGGTCATATGACGCTGATCGTAAATGAAAATCATAAAAAACTTTCTAAGCGTGATGAATCCATTATCCAGTTTGTGAAACAATATAGAGATCTTGGCTACCTGCCAGAAGCGATGTTCAATTTCTTTGCTCTTTTAGGGTGGTCTCCAGAGGGTGAAGAAGAGATCTTCACAAAAGAAGAGCTTATCGAAAAGTTCGATGAAAAACGTCTATCTAAATCACCATCCATGTTCGATAAACAAAAACTAAAATGGATGAATAACCAATACATGAAGAAGTTGAATAGCGAAGAAGTAGTTGCTTTAACCCTTCCATTCTTACAAAAAGAAGGACTTCTTCCTGAAAACTTATCCGAGGAACAACAAGAGTGGGCTAATAAGTTGATTGGTTTATACCATGAGCAAATGAGCTTTGGAGCAGAAATTGTTGATTTATCTCGTATGTTCTTCACAGAGGAACTTGCATATACTGATGAAGAAAAAGAAGTTCTTGCAGGAGAGCAAGTACCAGAAGTAATGGCTGCGTTCAAAGAACAGTTACAACAGTTGGAATCATTTGAGCCTGCAGACATTAAGAAAGCAATCAAAACAGTGCAGAAAGAAACAGGCCATAAAGGCAAAAATCTTTTCATGCCAATTCGTGTAGCTACTACAGGTGAAATGCATGGACCAGAACTAAATGATGCACTTTCATTACTGGGCAAAGAAACTGTTGTTAAACGGATCGAAGCATTCATTTAGTAATACTTTTATTCATATGCTGTCGTAGGGCAGAATGGATGAAATAGGTTTATCATTTTTAATTGGTTTTTATTTTGATTGATTTTTTTTCGCTACATTGTAAAATGAAGCTAACAAATGATATAAAAGCGATGAAGAGGAGAAGTACGCAATTCATGCTCTATAAGAGAGGACCATCACCGGCTGAAAATGGTCTGAGCCAATGAATTACGGAAATGCACCTCTGAGCGTTAAGTTGAAATAGTCACTAGAGTAGACTTAGCCGGTAATCTCCGTTAAAAGATGTTCAAGCGGGAAGCGAGTATGCTTCCAATCAGAGTGGAACCGCGCATAGTAGGCGTCTCTGTCTTTCATTAGACAGGGGCGTCTTTTTTGTTGAATCCAAATGTCTTAGATATTTGTGGGGGAGGATTTACATGTTTAAGAATATGAAAGAAGACATTCAAACGATTTTTGATAATGACCCGGCAGCGCGAAGCACAATGGAAGTTGTATTAACCTATGCAGGCTTGCATGCTATATGGTCTCACCGTATTGCCCATGCTTTGTATAAACGCAAATTTTATTTTTTAGCAAGAGCGATTTCTCAGATTAGTCGTTTCTTTACAGGGATTGAAATTCACCCAGGGGCAAAAATTGGCCGGCGTTTCTTCATCGACCATGGTATGGGGGTAGTCATTGGTGAAACCTGTGAGATTGGCAATGATGTGACGATCTATCAAGGCGTGACATTGGGTGGTACAGGGAAAGAAAAAGGTAAACGGCACCCAACACTTCATGACAACGTACTAGTGGCCACAGGAGCAAAGGTATTAGGTTCGATTACAATTGGAGAGAATAGTAAAATCGGGGCAGGATCCGTTGTATTAAAAGAGGTTCCACCAAATGCCACTGTTGTAGGGATTCCAGGCAAAGTAGTCATCCAGGATGGCGTCCGTGTCAACCATAAACAAAAATTAGATCATCAAAACATACCTGATCCAGTAGAAGAACGATTAATGAAAATAGAAGAAAAAATAACCGCTTTAGAACAAGAAGAAAACAAAAAGGAGAGATAGTATTTTATGGGAATCCAAATTTTTAACACGTTAACAAGAGAAAAAGAATTATTTGTCCCTCTTGAAGAAGGAAAGGTTAAGATGTATGTATGCGGTCCAACCGTTTATAACTATATTCACATCGGAAATTCACGTCCTGTCATCGTATACGATACAGTGCGCCGTTATTTAACATATCGCGGATATGATGTGACATATGTTTCTAACTTTACTGATGTGGACGATAAAATTATCAAAGCAGCCAACGAATTAGGGGAAGAAGTGCCTGAGCTAACAGAACGTTTCATAAACGCTTATTTTGAGGATATCACTGCATTGGGCTGCCAAAAGGCGGATGCACATCCACGTGTAACTGAACATATGGATGAAATTATCGATTTTATTAAGGTGTTGGTTGATAAAGGCTATGCCTATGAATCACAGGGAGATGTTTATTACAGAACTCGTAAGTTCGAAGGGTACGGCAAATTATCACACCAGTCAGTAGATGATTTAAAAGTAGGCGCTCGCATTGAAGCGGGTGAGAAAAAAGAAGATGCTTTGGATTTTGCTTTATGGAAAGCAGCGAAGCCGGGAGAGATCTCATGGGAAAGTCCATGGGGCAAAGGACGTCCAGGCTGGCATATTGAATGCTCAGTAATGGTGCACAATCATTTTGGTGATACAATCGACATCCATGCAGGTGGTCAGGATCTAACCTTCCCGCACCATGAAAATGAAATTGCCCAATCTGAAGCATACAGTGGCAAAACATTCGCGAGATATTGGATGCACAATGGCTATATCAATATTGACAACGAAAAAATGTCAAAATCACTAGGGAATTTTATCTTAGTGCATGATATTATTCAGCAAATTGATCCACAAGTTTTAAGATTCTTTATGCTATCGGTACACTATCGTCATCCAATTAACTTTGCTCAAGATTTAGTGGAAGCAGCAGCTGCTGGCTTAGAACGTATACGCACTTCTTATACGAATTTAAAACACCGGTTGCAAGTATCTGCGAACCTAGAAGATGCCGATACATCGTACTTGGATGAAATCAAAAAGCAACGCCTGGATTTTGAAACAGCTATGGACGATGATTTCAATACTGCTAATGCTATTGCTGCCTTATTCAGCTTATCAACTGAAGCGAATAAGTACTTGAATCAAGAAAATACTAATAAAGAAGTATTATCTGCTTTTATTGATACGCTATCTGAACTTTCACATGTATTAGGCCTTGAGCTCGAGGTGAAAGAGGAATTAGTAGATGAAGAAATTGATGCTCTGATTGAAGAAAGACAACAAGCACGTAAAGATCGTGATTTTAAACGTGCTGATGAGATACGTGATCAATTGAAAGAAATGAATATTATTTTAGAAGATACACGCCAAGGTGTTCGATGGAAACGAGGTTAATAAAAGTGAAAGAACTGCGCACGGCGGATGTAAAACAACTGAACGCGCTGGCTTTAGCTTATATGGGAGATGCCGTTTTAGAAATTGCCATCCGTGAACACTTGCTACAAACTGGGCGAGTAAAGCCAAATGTTTTACACAGGGAAGCGACGCATTATGTTTCTGCTAAAGCACAAGCGATGGTCATTCGCCAAATGATGGATGAAACATTTTTTACAGAAGAAGAAATGGCTGTATTAAAAAGGGGACGCAACGCCAAGTCTGGCTCAGTCCCCAAAAATACAGATGTACAAACGTATCATTATAGTTCCGCTTTTGAAGCGGTTCTTGGTTTTTTATATTTAACGAAACAGCAAGAAAGACAAGAACAAGTTATTCAATATGCCATACAATTAGTCGAAAATAAGAGAGAAGAGGTGGCGAAAAAGTGACTGAACAAACAAAAGAAATGATTGCCGGAAAAAATCCGGTTTTAGAAGCTCTTCGTTCAACGAGAGACATCAATAAAATATGGATTGCAGAAGGCGTTAAAAAAAGCGGCATCAATGAATTGATAAGTATGGCAAAAGAACGAGGAATTATCGTACAGTTTGTTCCAAAAAAGAAGATTGATCAACTATCTTCCGAAAACCATCAGGGAATTGTGGCATCTGTTGCAGCATACAATTACGCAGAGCTTGATGATTTATTCCAATTGGCAAAAGAACGCCAAGAAGATCCGTTCTTTATTATTTTAGACGAACTTGAGGATCCTCATAATTTGGGCTCTATTATGCGGACGGCGGATGCGATAGGAGCACATGGCATCATTATTCCAAAGCGCCGGTCGGTAAGTTTGACAGCTGTAGTTGCTAAAGCATCTACAGGGGCCATTGAATACATCCCTACTGTACGCGTCAACAATTTAGCACAAACGGTAGAAGAGTTAAAAGAACGCGGTGTATGGATTGCAGGGACAGATGCCAAAGGTTCTGTTGATTATCGCAAAATGGATGCCACTCTTCCTCTAGCTGTCATTATCGGCAGTGAAGGAAAAGGAATGAGTCGTATCTTAAAAGAAAAATGCGATTTCCTTTACCACTTGCCGATGGTGGGTCATGTTACCTCTTTGAATGCTTCGGTAGCTGCTTCTCTTTTGATGTACGAGGTATACCGCAAGCGCCATGAGATTTAGGTGACATGAATGAATATACTCTTAGTTGATGGTTATAACATTATCGGTGCGTGGAAAGAGCTTCAACGTTTAAAAGAACATAAGCTTGTAGACGCAAGAGATCGACTGATAGAGTTAATGGCAGACTATCAAGCCTATTCTGGGATGCGAGTCATCGTCGTTTTTGATGCATACCTTGTACCAGGCATTGCCACAAAGTTGAAACAAAGTGATGTGGAAGTGATCTATACAAGGGCAAAGGAAACAGCGGATGATCGCATTGAAAAACTCACGGCAGAGCTGACTTCCAAACGCAATAAGATTTATGTGGCAACGTCTGATATGGCGGAGCAAAGCGTCGCATTTGGTAATGGCGCATTGCGAAAGTCAGCGCGTGAGTTTGAAATTGAGCTGCAGGAAGTCCAAATGCAAATAACGCATAAAGTAAAAAAAATCCAAACACAAAAGCCTAGTTCTAAAATCCCTTTATCAGCAGAAGTATTAGAAAAATTCGAACAAATGCGAAGAGGAAATAAATTGAGTGATTGACTGATAATTTCCACCTCCGTTATACTTGTTCTAAATAGCCATCTGGTGAGGTGATACTTTGGTAACAAGCGATCATTTGCAAGAGAAGCATATACGTCTTGAAGATTGTTCGGATGAGCAATTAGTCGAGATGGCATGCAATGCCGATTCAAACGCATTAGATTTTTTAATCAGCAAGTATAAACCTTTAGTGCGTTTAAAAGTAAAGTCCTATTTTTTAATTGGTGCTGATAAAGAAGATATTGTGCAAGAAGGAATGATTGGGCTTTATAAAGCAGTAAGAGATTTTAATGGCGAGAGAATCACATCATTTAAGGCGTTTGCAGAACTCTGTGTCAGACGCCAAATCATTACAGCAATTAAAGCAGCTACACGCCAAAAGCATATACCACTGAACTCTTATGTTTCGCTGGATAAACCTGTTTTTGAAGAAGAATCATCAGCAAAAACGCTTATGGATATGCTTTCAGGAGCAACAATTGATGATCCGGAAAAACTTATTATCCATCAAGAAGAGTTTAATAGCTTAGAAGAAAAGATTGGACAGGTATTAAGTGACTTAGAACGCCAAGTATTAACTCTATATTTAGAAGGCAGATCATATCAAGAGATTTCTGCGAGTTTGGACCGGCATGTGAAATCAATTGATAATGCTTTGCAGCGAATTAAACGCAAACTCGAACGCCATTTGGAAGTAGAAGTATAGTTTTGAGTGATTAAAAGGTTAGTTGACAGTATTTGTGATAGGTGATAGGCTTCTCTAAAGGGATTAAAGTGTAAAAAGGTGAGGACTATGGGGCAGAAAGTAGCATTAAGCTGCGAAAAATGCGGTTCTAGAAATTATCATTTACCCGCAACTAAGAATCATTCTATACGAATGGAGCTTAAGAAATATTGTTCAAATTGTAATGAGCATACATTACATAAGCAAACGAAATAATACGATTTAGTAGATAGACGATTATATTCGGAGGTTTGGTGAATGGGCAAGATAGGTGGATTTTTTAGCAGCGTTCTATCGGAAATGCGAAAGACAAGTTGGCCAAAACGCAAAGAATTAACAAAGTATACAATCATCATCGTGACAACTTTGCTATTTATGGCTGCCTTTTTTATGGTAGTTGACTTAGGTATTTCTAAATTATTGCGCTGGTACTTAGAATTGTGATTTAATAAGATTAATATGTTCGAATTAGCCCGTATATGAAACGGGTTTTTTCATTTGCCTTTTAGAAAAGGAGGGAAGGGCGGCAATCGCCCTATCTATTATGGAAAAAAATTGGTATGTTGTTCATACTTACTCAGGTTATGAAAATAAAGTCAAAGCAAACCTTGAAAAACGTGTTGAAACAATGGGGATGCAAGACAAAATCTTCCGTGTTGTAATTCCAGAAGAACAAGAAACAGAAGTAAAAGATGGCCGCAAAAAAACGTATATGCGCAAAACTTTCCCTGGCTATGTATTAGTAGAATTGATCATGACAGACGATGCTTGGTACGTTGTAAGAAATACGCCAGGCGTTACTGGCTTTATCGGTTCATCAGGCGGTGGTGTAAAACCAACTCCACTATTGCCGGAAGAAGTAGAAGCTATCCTTAAACAAATGGGTGAAACTGAAGGTAAAGTGGATCTAGACTTCAACGTAGGAGACTTAGTAGAAGTTTTAGAAGGACCATTTGCCCACTTCCAAGGTATTGTAGGCGAAATCCTTAGCGACAAAGAAAAAATTAGCGTAACCATCGATATGTTTGGTCGCGAAACAAAAATGGAGCTAGATTTTGACCAAGTTCTAAAAGTTTAATCTCTAGGGACTTGCCTTGTATTTTAAAAAGTGTTATCATTTCAAAGGTCATACTATAGGAATTATCCATACGTAGTAGGCATCAGTAATTTTAATGTTATCGGATTAAGCCGACAGACAAATATTGAGTGGGAGGGGCAACCCTATTACCACATCACGGACTTAAGGAGGTGTGTCTCGTGGCTAAAAAAGTTATTAAAGTTGTAAAACTTCAAATCCCAGCTGGTAAAGCAAACCCAGCACCACCGGTAGGTCCTGCATTGGGTCAAGCAGGTGTTAACATCATGGGATTCTGTAAAGAATTCAATGCTCGTACTGCAGATCAAGCAGGATTAATCATCCCAGTTGAGATTTCTGTATTTGAAGACCGTTCATTCACTTTCATTACAAAAACTCCACCGGCAGCAGTATTACTTAAAGTAGCGGCTGGTATTCAATCAGGCTCTGGTGAACCAAACCGCAACAAAGTTGCTACTGTGAAACGTGATAAAGTACGCGAAATCGCGGAAACTAAAATGCCTGACCTAAACGCAGCATCAGTAGAAGCTGCTATGTCAATGGTTGAAGGTACTGCACGTAGCATGGGTATTGTAATCGAAGACTAATCCCATTACTTGATAAAGTATTGTTTTTGAGGTTGCGATTGTTTCTTATAGTCATATTTGAAACACGCAGCCTTTATTCGTGGGAGGTTTAATCCGTTACAACCACAATCAAGGAGGAAATTTAAAATGGCTAAAAAAGGTAAAAAAATGCAAGAAGCAGTTAAACTTGTAAATCGTGATCAACTTTACACAATTGCAGAAGCAACTGAACTTGCTAAAAAAACAAGCACTGTTAACTTTGACGCAACAGTTGAAGTGGCATTTAACTTAAATATCGATACTCGTAAAAACGACCAACAAATCCGTGGCGCAGTTGTGCTTCCAAACGGTACTGGTAAAACTCAACGTGTATTAGTTTTCGCTAAAGGCGAAAAAATCAAAGAAGCAGAAGCAGCTGGTGCTGACTATGTTGGCGATGCTGAATATATCCAAAAAATCCAACAAGGCTGGTTCGACTTCGATGTAATCGTTGCAACTCCAGACATGATGGGTGAAGTAGGTAAACTTGGTCGTGTATTAGGACCTAAAGGCTTAATGCCAAACCCTAAAACTGGCACAGTTACATTCGACGTAACAAAAGCAGTTAACGAAATTAAAGCTGGTAAAGTAGAATACCGTGCTGACAAAGCTGGTATCGTACATGCGCCAATCGGTAAAGTATCATTCGATGCTGACAAACTAGCTGAAAACTTCTCAACACTTGTTGATGTAATCGTTAAAGCAAAACCTGCAGCAGCAAAAGGTACTTACATCAAGTCTCTTCATGTAACTACTACAATGGGACCATCTATCAAAGTTGATCCATTAACAGCAACTGCAGTAAAATAGTATTTTTTCATTGACAAACTATTGATCGTTTGCTATGATGAATAACGTTGTGATTTATCCATTTGTACCGTAGACCGTAGGGGCCTAGTGCTTAATGATCCTACCGAGGGCAAAGGAACTCAGACTCTTGTTTTAAAGATGATGAAATTCCGCCTCTTGTCTACTGATGGCAAGAGGCTTTTCTTTTGTCGGTATAAATGACTCATTCTTATAGGAGGTGTCAATATGAACAAAGCAGTTGAAATGAAACAAGCTGTTGTTCAAGAAATCGCTGACAAGTTTAAAAATGCAGCATCAGTTGTAGTAGTTGACTACCGCGGACTTTCAGTAGCTCAAGTTACTGAACTACGTAAACAACTACGTGAAGCTGGTGTAGAATTTAAAGTATACAAAAATACTTTAGTTCGCCGTGCTACTGTAGAAGCTGGCCACGAAGATCTAAATGAAGTTCTTACAGGCCCGAACGCAATCGCATTCTCTAATGAAGATGTTGTTGCGCCTGCACGTATCATTAATAACTTCGCGAAAGAAAACGAACAATTAGAAATCAAAGCTGGCCTTATTGAAGGTGCTTACGCTGACGTTGCAGAAGTTAAAGCATTGGCAGAACTTCCATCACGCGAAGGTTTACTATCTATGCTACTTTCTGTTCTTCAAGCTCCAGTACGCAACTTCGCTCTTGCAACAAAAGCTGTTGCAGAACAAAAAGAAGAGCAAGGCGCTTAATTTTAAGTGCAGCTTAAATGCACTTGCATAAAACAAAAAAACTAATACATTCCACATAGGAGGAAAATATAATGAATAAAGAGCAAATCTTAGAAGCAATCAAAGCTATGACAGTTCTTGAATTAAATGATTTAGTAAAAGCAATCGAAGAAGAATTCGGTGTTACTGCAGCTGCTCCTGTAGCAGTTGCTGGTGGCGGCGCTGCAGCTGCAGAAGAAAAAACAGAATTTGATGTTGTTTTAGCTTCTGCTGGCGATCAAAAAATTAAAGTAATCAAAGTGGTTCGTGAAATCACTGGTTTAGGTCTTAAAGAAGCTAAAGAAGTAGTTGATAACGCTCCTAAAGCTCTTAAAGAAGGCGCTTCTAAAGAAGAAGCTGAAGAAATCAAAGCTAAACTTGAAGAAGTTGGCGCATCTGTAGAAGTAAAATAATTTCTACTGATTGATTGTAAAAGCTCGTCAATTTGGCGGGCTTTTTCTTTATCTCAAATTAATGGGCATAAAGTTTTTGTGCCGACTTTTAATAGAGTATAAGTTTGGAGCATTTACCCGTGAAATTACTGATTAGAACAGCAATCAGCAGATAGAAGAACAGCTCCGTTTGTTAGAAGTTTTACGTTATCATTACATGATGGGGGTATTTTTCTTGTCAGAACATTATTATTCCAAAAATCCTCAAGTAGAAAGCAAGCCTTCTAAATGGCAATACACACTACGAGGTTTTTTATTTACTTTTGAGACAGATGCTGGAGTTTTTAGTAAAAGCGAAGTAGATTTTGGTTCCCGTGTATTAATTGATTGTTTTGTTATGCCTGATGTTGAAGGGCATGTTTTAGATGTAGGGTGTGGTTATGGCCCGATTGGATTGTCGATTGCAAAAAGTTATCCTGACCGAATCGTTGAAATGATGGATGTAAATGAGCGGGCGGTTAATTTAGCAAAAAAGAACGCTGAATTGAACGGGGTTCAAAATGTGCAAATTTATGAAAGTGATGCACTTTCATCTGTTCCGAACGGAAAAATCGCTGCTGTTTTGACGAATCCCCCTATACGAGCTGGTAAGAATACTATTTTTAGATTCTATGATGAGGCGTATGATAAGTTGGCGGATTCAGGCGAGTTGTGGGTAGTGATACAAAAAAAGCAAGGAGCTCCATCAACTTTTGATTATTTGGAATTAAAATTCTCAAAAGTGGAGATAGTAGAGAAGAAAAAAGGTTATTGGATTATCAAAGCGAGGAAATAAAAACTTATAGATTGACTTGACAAATGCGCTATGATATTATAATAAAATGCAAAAATATTAATTTGAAGGCGTTTGCCCTTTGGCTGAAAAGTGAATAGCAAGAGCTTTCAAATTTGAATTTGGTTAATCGGAAATGAGCTCATATTTGAACTTATTTTCTTTTTTGTCTTTCGTTATCATACAACATTTATATGGTTTCTGAAAGACCTATTATCGCTTTATTGAGGGGTGAATGAGTTGACAGGTCAACTAGTTCAGTACGGACAACACCGAAAGCGTAGAAGCTTCGCGCGTATTAAAGAGGTGCTAGAACTTCCGAATCTTATTGAGATTCAAACTGCATCTAACGAGTGGTTCCTTGAAGAAGGATTACGTGAAATGTTTCATGATATTTCACCAATTGAAGACTTCACAGGGAATTTATCACTAGAATTCGTCGACTATAGTCTCGGAGAACCGAAATATGATGTCGACGAGTGTAAACAACGTGACGTAACTTATGCAGCTCCATTACGAGTTAAAGTGCGTCTACTCAACAAAGAAACAGAAGAAGTAAAAGAACAAGAAGTATTCATGGGTGACTTCCCGCTTATGACGGATACAGGTACTTTTGTAATTAATGGTGCTGAACGCGTCATTGTTTCCCAATTAGTACGATCACCAAGTGTTTACTATCACGATAAAACAGATAAAAACGGTAAAAAAGGCTTTGGTGCAACAGTTATTCCAAACCGTGGCGCTTGGCTTGAATACGAAACAGATGCAAAGGACATTGTATACGTCCGCATAGACCGTACGCGTAAATTACCGATTACGGTATTGCTTCGCGCGCTAGGGTTTGCATCTGATCAAGAGATTATCGATTTGATCGGTGACAATGAGTTTTTACGCAATACGTTGGAAAAGGACAATACAGACAGCACAGAAAAAGCATTGCTTGAAATCTATGAGCGTCTTCGTCCAGGTGAACCACCAACAGTAGAAAGCGCAAAAAATCTGTTGTATTCTCGTTTCTTCGACCCAAAACGCTATGACTTAGCGAATGTTGGTCGCTATAAAATGAATAAAAAGCTTCATATCAAAAATCGTCTTTTCAACCAAACGATCGCTCAAACATTAGCAGATCCTGAAACAGGCGAGATATTAGTTGAAGCGGGTACATTAATCGACCGTCGCGTTTTAGATCGCCTTATCCCTTATTTAGAAAATGGTGTAGGCTTTAAAACCGTATCAAAAGTAGGCGGTGTCCTTGAAGGCGATATCCAAATTCAAGAGATTAAGATCTATGCACCAAATGACGAATCACAAAAAGAAATTAAAGTGATCAGCAACGCATATATCGATGAAGAAGTTAAACATCTTACTCCTGCTGATGTAGTAGCATCTGTTTCTTACTTCTTTAACTTGCTATATGGTGTAGGTGATACAGATGATATTGACCATTTGGGTAACCGTCGTTTGCGTTCTGTAGGCGAATTGTTGCAAAATCAATTCCGTATTGGTCTTTCCCGTATGGAACGAGTGGTGCGCGAGCGTATGTCAATTAACGACACTGCTTCTCTAGTGCCACAACAATTGATCAATATCCGCCCAGTTATTGCGGCGATTAAAGAGTTCTTCGGAAGCTCTCAATTGTCACAATTCATGGACCAAACAAATCCATTAGCTGAGCTTACGCATAAACGCCGTCTATCCGCTTTAGGACCTGGTGGTTTAACGCGTGAACGTGCTGGCATGGAAGTGCGTGATGTTCACTATTCTCACTATGGCCGTATGTGTCCGATTGAGACACCTGAGGGTCCAAACATTGGTTTGATTAACTCACTATCTAGTTATGCGAAAGTAAACAAATTCGGATTTATCGAAACACCTTACCGTCGCGTAGACCCTGAAACAGGTCGTTTAACAAGCCACATCGACTATTTAACTGCCGATGAAGAAGATAACTATGTTGTAGCACAAGCAAACTCTCCATTAAATCCAGATGGTTCGTTTGTTGAGGAAGAAGTTGTTGGCCGTTTCCGCGGTGATAACTCTGTGTTTAAACGTGATACAGTCGATTACATGGACGTCTCACCAAAACAAGTAGTATCAGCTGCAACAGCTTGTATCCCATTCTTAGAAAACGATGACTCTAACCGTGCCCTAATGGGTGCGAACATGCAACGCCAAGCTGTTCCTCTTTTAAATCCTGAAGCTCCATTCGTTGGAACAGGTATGGAACACGTAGATGCTAGAGACTCAGGCGCAGCAGTAGTTGCGAAATATCCTGGTATTGTCGAGCATGTTGAAGCACGTACTATTCATGTGCGTCGCATTGAAGAAATCGACGGTAAAGAAGTTAAAGGCGATTTAACAAAATATAAATTACAAAAATTCACTCGTTCTAACCACGGAACAAGTATCAACCAACGCCCGTTGGTAAAAGTCGGTGACCGTGTTCAACCTCGTGATATCTTAGCAGATGGTCCATCTATGGAAAATGGTGAGCTAGCACTAGGACGAAATGTTGTGGTTGCATTCATGACATGGAACGGTTACAACTATGAAGATGCTGTTATCATGAACGAACGTTTAGTGAAAAATGATGTGTATACATCTGTACACATTGAAGAGTACGAATCAGAAGCTCGTGATACAAAGCTCGGACCTGAAGAAATCACTCGCGATATTCCGAATGTCGGTGAAGAGGCATTGCGCAATCTTGACGAACGAGGAATTATCCGTATTGGTGCGGAAGTAAATGATGGCGATATCTTAGTAGGTAAAGTTACTCCTAAAGGTGTAACAGAACTAACTGCAGAAGAACGCCTATTACACGCAATCTTCGGTGAAAAAGCGCGTGAAGTACGTGATACTTCTCTTAAAGTGCCACACGGAGCAGGCGGTATTGTACTAGATGTCAAAGTCTTCAATCGTGAAGATGGCGATGAACTATCTCCAGGTGTTAACCAAATGGTTCGTGTCTATATTGTCCAAAAACGTAAAATCCGCGTTGGGGATAAAATGGCCGGTCGTCATGGTAACAAAGGGGTTATCTCTCGCATCTTGCCTGAAGAAGATATGCCATACTTGCCAGACGGCACTCCAGTAGATATCATGTTAAATCCATTAGGCGTACCTTCTCGTATGAATATTGGACAGGTATTGGAGATTCACCTAGGCATGGCAGCTCGCTATTTAGGCGTGTACATGGCTACACCGGTATTTGATGGTGCTTCAGACGAAGATGTTTGGAGAACAATGGAAGAAGCCGGCATGAACCGTGACGGTAAAACTGTTTTATATGATGGACGTACAGGCGAACCATTCGATAACCGCGTTTCAGTTGGGGTTATGTACATGATCAAACTGGCTCACATGGTTGACGATAAATTACACGCTCGTTCAACAGGCCCTTACTCACTTGTTACGCAACAACCACTTGGCGGTAAAGCACAGTTCGGTGGTCAACGTTTCGGTGAGATGGAAGTATGGGCGCTTGAAGCGTATGGCGCTGCTTATACTCTTCAAGAAATCTTAACAGTTAAATCCGATGACGTTGTGGGCCGTGTGAAAACATACGAAGCCATCGTTAAAGGAGAAAGCGTTCCTGAAGCAGGCGTTCCGGAATCTTTCAAAGTATTAATTAAAGAGCTTCAGTCTTTAGGTTTAGACGTAAAAATGTTGACTATCGATGATGAAGAAATCGAATTGCGTGATACTGAAGATGATGATGATCTTCAACCAAACGATTCATTCAATATTGCTTCGACTACAGAAGAAGAAGCATCAGTAGGATCAGCAGAATAAAAATATTTATAACTACAGGATACTGGACAGGACCGTTTGCGGGCTTGTCCTTATCCCCTTTTACCAATAAATATCGCCGAGCTAATGGAAAGTCACTTAAGACTTCAGAATAAAGGGAGGTAGGCTCCTTGATAGACGTTAATAATTTTGAATACATGAAGATTGGTCTAGCTTCGCCCGATAAAATCCGTTCATGGTCTTATGGAGAAGTCAAAAAACCAGAAACTATTAACTATCGAACACTTAAACCAGAAAAAGACGGTTTGTTCTGTGAACGTATCTTTGGACCGACAAAGGACTGGGAATGTCATTGCGGGAAATACAAACGTGTACGTTACAAAGGTGTTGTATGTGACCGTTGTGGAGTAGAAGTAACTCGCGCTAAAGTACGTCGCGAACGCATGGGGCATATCGAATTAGCTGCTCCTGTCTCACACATCTGGTACTTCAAGGGAATCCCGAGCCGTATGGGACTTATCCTAGATATGTCACCACGCTCACTTGAAGAAGTAATCTATTTTGCATCATATGTGGTAATTGAAGCGGCAGATACACCACTTGAAAAGAAACAATTGCTTTCAGAAAAAGAATACCGTGCGTACCGCGAAAAATACGGTAAAACTTTCGTAGCTTCAATGGGTGCCGAAGCAATTCAACAACTATTATCAGAAATTGATCTTGATAAAGAAACAGAAGCATTAAAAGAAGAACTTAAAACAGCACAAGGCCAACGCCGCACAAGAGCAATCAAACGTCTTGAAGTGGTAGAATCATTCCGCCATTCCGGCAACCGTCCTGAATGGATGATTCTAGATGTGCTACCTGTAATCCCGCCTGAATTGCGCCCAATGGTACAACTAGATGGTGGACGGTTCGCTACATCAGATTTAAATGACTTATATCGTCGTGTAATTAACCGTAACAACCGTTTGAAACGCCTTCTTGATCTAGGCGCGCCTGGCATTATTGTTCAAAACGAAAAACGTATGCTGCAAGAGGCTGTCGATGCACTTATAGACAATGGCCGTCGTGGCCGTCCTGTTACAGGACCTGGTAACCGTCCATTAAAATCTTTATCTCATATGTTAAAAGGGAAACAAGGTCGTTTCCGTCAAAACCTATTGGGTAAACGTGTTGACTACTCTGGCCGTTCTGTAATCGTTGTAGGTCCATCTTTGAAAATGTATCAATGTGGTCTTCCAAAAGGTATGGCAATCGAATTGTTCAAGCCTTTCGTAATGAAAGAATTAGTAGAACGCGGTCTTGCGCATAATATTAAATCTGCAAAACGTAAAATTGAACGTATGCACCCAGAAATCTGGGATGTTCTAGAAGAAATCATGAAAGAGCATCCAGTACTTCTAAACCGTGCTCCTACTCTTCACAGACTTGGTATTCAAGCGTTTGAACCAACTCTTATCGAAGGGAAGGCTATCCGTCTTCATCCATTAGTATGTACAGCTTACAACGCTGACTTCGATGGTGACCAAATGGCGGTTCACGTTCCACTTTCTGCAGAAGCACAAGCGGAAGCTCGTTTACTAATGCTTGCAGCACAAAACATTCTAAATCCAAAAGACGGTAAACCAGTTGTTACGCCATCTCAAGATATGGTACTAGGGAACTATTACTTAACACTTGAAAGAAAAGGCGCTATTGGTGAAGGTTCTGTCTTCTATGGACCAGAAGAATTAAATATTGCTTATCAAAATAACGAAGTGCATTTGCACTCACGTATTGCAATTAAAGCATCTTCTTTAAACAATAAGACATTTACAGAAGAACAAAACAATATGTTGTTGCTTACAACTGCTGGGAAAGTTTTCTTCAATGAAATCTTGGATAATTCATTCCCATATATCAATGAACCAACAAATACAAACTTGCATGATGCAACACCAGACAAATACTTTATTCCTACGACAACAGATGTGAAGGAACATATCGCTTCACAAGAACTTGTTAAGCCGTTTACGAAGAAGTATTTAGGTAATGTTATTGCAGAAGTATTTGCAAGATACCATATTACTGAAACATCCGTCATGCTTGACCGTATGAAAGATCTTGGCTTCAAGTACTCTACTAAAGCCGGTATTTCAATTGGTATTTCCGATATCATCGTATTACCAGGGAAACACGAGATCTTGCATAAAGCGCAAGAGCAAGTGGATAAAGTGATGAAACAATTCCGTCGCGGTTTAATTACAGAAGAAGAACGCTACGATCGCGTTATTTCTTTCTGGAGTGCTGCTAAAGACGAAATTCAATCAAAACTGATGGATTCCCTTCCAGCAGAGAACCCAATCTTTATGATGAGTGACTCTGGTGCCCGTGGTAACGCATCTAACTTTACTCAGCTTGCTGGTATGCGTGGTTTGATGGCCAACCCGGCCGGACGTATTATCGAACTTCCGATTAAATCATCATTCCGTGAAGGTTTAACAGTACTCGAGTACTTCATCTCTACGCATGGTGCACGTAAAGGTCTTGCCGATACAGCGCTAAAAACAGCCGATTCAGGTTACCTTACTCGCCGTCTAGTTGACGTAGCACAAGATGTTATTGTTCGTGAAGATGATTGCGGTACTGATAGAGGTTTAGCAATCTCTGCTTTGAAAGAAGGCACAGAGATTATTGAAACACTAGAAGAGCGTATGATCGGACGTTATGCGAAGAAAACAATTCGCCACCCAGAAACAAACGAAGTCCTTGTAGCACGCGACGAATTGATTACAGCTGAACTTGCTCGCCTAATTGAAGAAGTGGGCATTGAAGAGGTAACAATCCGTTCTGCCTTCACATGTAACACCAAACATGGTGTATGTAAAAAATGTTACGGTATGAACTTAGCAACAGGCGATAAAGTTGAAGTTGGTGAGGCTGTTGGTATCATCGCTGCACAATCAATCGGTGAACCTGGTACACAGTTAACAATGCGTACATTCCACCAAGGTGGGGTAGCCGGTGCCGATATTACACAAGGTCTTCCACGTATCCAAGAGATATTCGAAGCACGTAATCCAAAAGGTCAAGCGGTCATTACTGAAATCGCTGGTGTTGTAACAGAGATTGAAGAAATTCGCGAAGGCCAAAAAGAAATTACGGTCCAAGGAAAAGTTGAAACACGTAAATATTTAGCTCCATATAATGCACGTCTAAAAGTTCAATTGAACGAAAATGTGTATCATGGTCAAATATTAACAGAGGGTTCAATTGATCCGAAAGAATTACTTAAAGTTACAGATGTTTCTTCAGTAGAAGAATATCTATTAAAAGAAGTCCAAAAAGTATACCGTATGCAAGGGGTAGAAATTGGTGATAAACACGTAGAGGTAATGGTTCGCCAAATGCTTCGCAAAGTACGTGTTATTGAAGCTGGAGAAACAGACTTACTTCCTGGTACATTGCTAGATGTACACCAATTTGCAGAAGCAAATGCTGAAGCTATTGTTGAAGGTAAGATTCCAGCTACATGTCGACCAGTCATCTTGGGTATTACAAAAGCTTCTCTTGAAACAGAATCATTCTTATCTGCAGCTTCATTCCAAGAAACAACTCGTGTATTAACAGATGCAGCAATCAAAGGTAAACGCGATGAACTACTTGGACTGAAAGAAAATGTTATCTTAGGTAAACTTGTTCCTGCTGGTACAGGTATGCAACGTTACCGTCAAATTAAAATGGCCGATAACGAAACAGAAGAACAAGAAGAAACACTTGCGGTAGATTAGTTAAAAGTATGAGGGGAGGGGTAGTCCTCCTCCTCATCTTTTTAATAAATTCGTTGACAATATGATCAATGGATGATAATATATTTTAGGTTGATAGTTGGTTGTCTGTTGCACTCATCGATCTTGTATTGAACAAATGCATAGGATAACAAACAATCATTGGTAAGAAAACAAAACAGTACAGCATTGCAAGGGTATATTACCGAAGTTTTCGTTGCTCATATGCAGACGATCGAATGGCCACGCATGCGGTGCTTATAGCACAAAGAATTGGCATTCCCGTTGTATAGGTAGACTCGAAAAGAAGACTTGGTAGAGCCTACGCAATATAATAGAGCAACAATAGTGCGACCACTGAATATTGGTTTTTGCGATGATCACGCAAAAGCTTTGTTTTTTACCTTAAAATGAACCACCTGGATGTGTGGATTAAGAAACAGTATGAAGGGAGGAAAAATCGATGCCTACAATTAACCAATTAGTACGTAAGCCTCGTCAATCCAAAAGTAAAAAATCTAAATCACCAGCTCTAAACAAAGGTTATAACAGCTTTGTAAAATCATTGACTGATGTAAACTCACCACAAAAACGCGGTGTTTGTACACGTGTTGGTACAATGACTCCGAAAAAACCGAACTCAGCTTTACGTAAATATGCTCGTGTTCGCTTAACTAACCAAATCGAAGTTAATGCTTACATTCCTGGTGAAGGCCACAACTTGCAAGAACACAGTGTTGTTCTAATCCGCGGCGGCCGTGTAAAAGACTTACCAGGGGTACGTTACCACATCGTACGTGGTGCTTTGGATACTGCTGCAGTAAACGGCCGTATGCA
This sequence comes from Rummeliibacillus sp. G93, assembly GCF_023515935.1. Lineage (NCBI taxonomy): Bacteria > Bacillati > Bacillota > Bacilli > Caryophanales > Caryophanaceae > Rummeliibacillus > Rummeliibacillus sp. G93. The sequence goes on along the minus strand of NZ_CP097314.1, from coordinate 3,093,280 downwards.
ATCTCGTTCTCTATATGGTGCTAAAAAACCAAAAGAAAAAAAATAATCTAATTATGCTTTTTAATGAAAGGAGGAAAACAAATGCCTCGTAAAGGTCCTGTTTCCAAACGTGACGTGTTACCAGATCCAATTTATAACTCAAAACTAGTAACTCGTTTAATCAATAAAATGATGGTAGATGGTAAAAGAGGTACTTCTCAAAAAATCTTATACGGAGCTTTCGAATTAGTAAAAGAACGCTCTGGTCAAGATCCACTAGAAGTATTTGATGCTGCTCTAAATAATGTAATGCCAGTTCTTGAAGTTCGTGCTCGCCGTGTCGGTGGTGCTAACTATCAAGTACCAGTTGAAGTTCGTCCAGAACGTCGTACAACTTTAGGTCTTCGTTACCTAGTGAACTACTCTCGTCTTCGTGGCGAAAAAACAATGGAAGAGCGTTTAGCAAATGAAATTCTAGATGCTTCTAACAACACTGGTGCGTCAGTTAAAAAACGTGAAGATATGCACAAAATGGCAGAAGCGAACAAAGCATTCGCTCACTATCGTTGGTAATCACAAACTAACCTTAATCCATTATGGAAGGAGAAAGACAGCATGACTAGAGAGTTCTCCCTTGAGAATACTCGTAATATCGGAATCATGGCTCACATTGATGCTGGTAAAACAACAACAACTGAGCGTATCCTTTATTACACTGGTAAGATTCACAAAATCGGTGAAACTCATGAAGGTGCTTCTCAAATGGACTGGATGGAGCAAGAGCAAGAACGTGGTATCACTATCACTTCTGCTGCTACAACAGCTCAATGGAAAGGCAACCGCGTAAACATCATCGATACTCCGGGACACGTAGACTTCACTGTAGAAGTTGAACGTTCTTTACGGGTACTTGACGGTGCAGTGACTGTACTTGATGCTCAATCAGGTGTAGAACCACAAACTGAAACAGTATGGCGTCAAGCAACAACGTACGGAGTACCACGTATCGTATTTATCAACAAAATGGATAAAATCGGTGCTGACTTCTTGTACTCAGTAAACACTTTGCATGAACGTTTACAAGCAAATGCTCATCCAATTCAGCTTCCAATCGGTGCAGAAGATGAGTTCAATGCTATCATCGACCTAATTGAAATGAAAGCTACTTTCTACAAAGAAGGCGATGACGGTTCTAACGCTGAAGTTCGCGAAATTCCAGAAGAGCACAAAGCTCAAGCTGAAGAATACCGCGAAAAATTAATTGAAGCTGTTGCTGAACTTGATGAAGATTTAATGGAAAAATACTTCGCTGGTGAAGAAATCACTAATGAAGAATTAAAAGCTGCTATCCGTAAAGCTACATTAAATGTTGAGTTCTACCCAGTAACATGTGGTACAGCATTCAAAAACAAAGGTGTTCAATTAATGCTTGATGCTGTAATCGACTACCTTCCTGCTCCAACAGACGTTGCTGCAATTAAAGGTACATCAGTCGATGGAGATGAAGAAATTGTTCGTCATTCATCTGACGAAGAACCATTCTCTGCATTAGCATTCAAAGTAATGACTGACCCTTATGTTGGTAAATTAACTTTCTTCCGCGTATATTCTGGTATCTTAGAATCTGGATCATACGTACAAAACTCTACAAAAGGTAAACGTGAACGCGTAGGTCGTATCCTACAAATGCACGCTAACTCTCGTGAGGAAATCTCAAAAGTATACGCTGGAGACATTGCAGCTGCTGTAGGTCTTAAAGCAACTACTACTGGTGATACTCTATGTGACGAAAAATCACTAGTGATTTTAGAGTCAATGGAATTCCCAGAACCAGTTATCTCACTTTCTGTAGAACCAAAATCTAAAGCTGACCAAGATAAAATGGGACAAGCTTTACAAAAACTACAAGAAGAAGATCCAACTTTCCGTGCTCACACTGACACAGAAACTGGTCAAACAATCATCTCTGGTATGGGTGAACTTCACTTAGACATTCTTGTGGACCGTATGAAACGTGAATTCCATGTGGAAGCAAACGTTGGTGCACCACAAGTATCTTACCGTGAAACATTCCGTTCTGGCGCACAAGTTGAAGGTAAATTTGTACGTCAATCAGGTGGTCGTGGACAATTCGGTCACGTATGGATCGAATTCCAACCAAACGAAGAAGGTAAAGGTTTCGAATTCGAAAACGCAATCGTTGGTGGTGTAGTTCCTCGTGAATACATTCCAGCAGTTGAAGCAGGTCTTCGCGACTCTCTAGAAAATGGTGTCCTTGCTGGATTCCCATTGATCGATATCAAAGCAAAACTATTTGATGGTTCTTACCACGATGTCGATTCAAATGAAATGGCATTTAAAGTAGCTGCTTCAATGGCACTTAAAAATGCAGTTTCAAAATGTAACCCAGTTCTTTTAGAACCAGTTATGAAAGTGGAAGTTGTAATGCCTGAAGAATACCTAGGTGATATCATGGGTAACATCACTTCTCGCCGTGGTCGCGTTGAAGGTATGGAAGCTCGCGGTAACGCTCAAGTTGTTCGCGCTATGGTTCCACTTGCTGAAATGTTTGGTTACGCAACAACTCTACGTTCTGCTACACAAGGACGTGGTACATTCTCAATGGTATTTGACCATTATGAAGAAGTTCCTAAATCAATTAGCGATGAAATTATCAAACAAAACAAAGGTGCATAATTTCAAAGTAATTTTTGATTGAATTTTACCTTTATATAAAGTATAAATAACATGTAAGCTATGTCATCTTCAGGAAGCAAGGGCCCTGCCTCCGAAGATACGTAACTATAAACTAAACTTATAACCTTGAGGAGGCAATTTTAAAATGGCTAAAGAAAAATTCGACCGTTCTAAAACGCATGCTAACATTGGTACAATCGGACACGTTGACCATGGTAAAACAACTTTAACTGCTGCTATCGCTACAGTTCTTTCTAAAAAAATGGGTGGAGAAGCTAAATCATACGATCAAATCGATAACGCTCCAGAAGAAAAAGAACGCGGTATCACAATCAATACTTCTCACATCGAATACGAAACAGAAAAACGTCACTATGCTCACGTTGACTGCCCAGGACACGCTGACTATGTTAAAAACATGATCACTGGTGCTGCTCAAATGGATGGCGCTATCCTTGTAGTATCTGCTGCTGATGGTCCAATGCCACAAACTCGTGAACACATCCTATTATCTCGTAACGTAGGCGTACCTTACATCGTAGTATTCTTAAACAAATGCGATATGGTAGACGACGAAGAATTACTTGAATTAGTAGAAATGGAAGTTCGTGATCTATTATCTGAATATGACTTCCCTGGCGATGATGTTCCTGTAATCAAAGGTTCTGCTCTTAAAGCTCTTGAAGGCGAAGCAGATTGGGAAGAACGCGTTGTTGAATTAATGAACGCTGTTGATGAATACATCCCAACTCCAGAACGTCAAACTGACAAACCATTCATGATGCCTGTCGAAGATGTATTCTCTATCACAGGTCGTGGTACAGTTGCTACTGGTCGTGTAGAACGCGGTCAAGTAAAAGTTGGTGACGTTGTTGATATCGTAGGTATCGCAGAAGAAACTAAACAAACAACTGTAACTGGCGTTGAAATGTTCCGTAAATTATTAGACTACGCTGAAGCTGGCGATAACATCGGTGCATTACTACGTGGTGTTGCTCGTGAAGAAATCCAACGTGGACAAGTATTGGCTAAACCAGGCACAATCACTCCACACACTAAATTCTCAGCTGAAGTTTACGTTTTATCAAAAGAAGAAGGTGGACGTCATACTCCATTCTTCTCTAACTACCGCCCACAATTCTATTTCCGTACAACTGACGTAACTGGTGTTATCACTTTACCAGAAGGTACTGAAATGGTTATGCCTGGCGATAACACAAAAATGAACATCGAACTAATTCACCCAATCGCTATCGAAGACGGTACTCGTTTCTCAATCCGCGAAGGTGGCCGTACAGTTGGTTCAGGCGTTGTTTCATCTATCGAAAAATAATTGTTTCTCGAAAACAATTTATTTATTAAGCTATCCCGAGTGCACACGGGGTAGCTTTTTTTGTATTTCAATGATTTGGCAAGAATTCTTATGGACAAAACGATTGCCAAACAAAGAGAAATTTAATATACTGGAATACGTGCAAAACAAGATTTAGTAGATATGAAGACTTTCTAAAACAATATATAAAGAAATTCGTGAAATCACTTGCTTATTCGCGAAAATCTATGTATAATATTTAATGTTGGTCTTTGACTGCGATGAAGCGGGAGGTTGCCGACACACCCGGCCGCATTGCCATGGCGCGTGTGTGGGAAATTTCCGTGGAGAATGTCTAGGAAATAGGCGAAAAGGAGGGAAAATAATGGCAAAACAAAAGATTCGAATCCGTTTGAAAGCATATGATCACAGAATTCTTGATCAATCTGCTGAGAAAATTGTTGAAACTGCGAAACGCTCAGGTGCAAGTGTATCAGGTCCGATACCTCTTCCAACTGAAAAATCCATTTACACAATTCTTCGTGCTGTTCACAAGTATAAAGATTCTCGTGAGCAATTTGAAATGCGCACTCATAAACGTCTAATCGATATCGTTAACCCAACTCCACAAACTGTGGATGCGTTAATGAAATTAGATTTACCATCAGGCGTTGATATTGAAATCAAACTTTAATGGTAAAAAATATATTAAATTAAATTATCTCAGGAGGTGTGACTAATGACCAAAGGAATCTTAGGTAGAAAAATCGGTATGACGCAAGTTTTTGCTGAGAATGGTGATTTAATCCCTGTAACTGTTGTTGAAGCTGCTCCAAACGTAGTTCTTCAAAAGAAATCAGTTGATACAGATGGCTACGAAGCAATCCAAATCGGTTTCGATGATAAACGCGAAAAGCTTTCAAACAAACCTGAAAAAGGACACGTAGCAAAAGCGAACACTACTCCTAAGCGCTTCATTCGCGAAATCCGCGATGTAAACTTAGCTGAGTACGAGGTTGGTCAAGAAGTCAAAGTTGAAATTTTCGCAGAAGGCGATGTAGTAGATGTAACAGGTGTTACTAAAGGTAAAGGTTTCCAAGGTGTAATTAAACGCCACGGACAATCTCGTGGTCCAATGGCCCACGGTTCTCGTTACCACCGTCGTCCTGGTTCAATGGGTCCTGTAGCTCCGAACCGCGTATTTAAACAAAAAAAATTACCTGGTCAAATGGGTGGCAACACAGTTACAATTCAAAACTTAACAATTGTTAAAGTTGATGCAGAACGCAACTTGCTACTTATCAAAGGTAATGTTCCTGGTTCTCGTAAAGCATTAGTAACAGTTAAATCTGCTATTAAAGCTAACTAATTTTCCGAAGAAAGGAGGAAACAGGAATGACAAAAGTTAACGTACTTAGTCAAACAGGTTCTTCTGTAGGCGAAATCGAATTAAACGATGCGATCTTCGGAATTGAACCTAATCAATCAGTATTATTTGACGCGATTATCGCTCAACGCGCTTCATTACGTCAAGGTACACATAAAGTAAAAAATCGCTCTGAAGTTTCTGGTGGTGGTCGTAAACCATGGCGCCAAAAAGGAACTGGACGTGCTCGTCAAGGTTCTATCCGTTCTCCACAATGGCGTGGCGGTGGTACTGTATTCGGTCCAACACCTCGCAGCTACAGCTACAAACTTCCTAAAAAAGTTCGTCGTTTAGCTCTTAAATCAGCACTATCTTCTAAAGTTGCTGAAACTAACTTTGTGGTACTAGAAGCATTGAAATTAGATGCGCCAAAAACAAAAGATTTCGCTAAAGTTTTAGCTGATCTTTCAATTAACTCTAAAGCATTATTTGTAACTGCTGACTTAGATGAAAACGTAGCATTATCTGCTCGTAACATCCAAGGTGTAACAGTTCTAACTGCAGCTGGAATCAACGTTCTTGATCTTGTAGGTCATGATAAAGTTGTATTCACTCAAGCTGCTGTAAAAAAAGTTGAGGAGGTGCTTGGTTAATGGAAGCACGTGAAGTTTTAAAACGTCCTGTCATTACTGAGCGTTCTTCAGAACAAATGGCAGAAAACAAATATACTTTTGAAGTTGACACTCGTGCCAATAAAACTGAAGTCAAAGATGCTGTAGAAGAAATCTTTGGCGTTAAAGTTGAAAAAGTTAACATTATGAATTACAAAGGTAAATTCAAACGTGTTGGCCGTCACGGTGGATACACTAACAAACGCCGTAAAGCAATTGTAAAATTGTCTGAAGGCGAAATCGAATTATTCGAAATGTAATATTCGTTCAATATGAACATTAAAGAAGGAGGGAACACAAATGGCGATTAAAAAGTATAAGCCTACCTCAAATGGTCGTCGTAACATGACATCATCTGACTTTGCTGAGATTACAACTAACAAACCAGAAAAATCATTGTTAGAATCTACTAAACGCAAAGCTGGTCGTAACAACCAAGGTAAAATCACTGTTCGTCATAATGGTGGTGGCCACAAACGTCAATACCGTGTCATCGATTTCAAACGTACAAAAGATGGCATTCCAGGACGCGTTGCTACTATCGAGTATGATCCAAACCGATCTGCAAACATCGCATTAATTAACTATGCTGATGGTGAAAAACGTTATATCCTAGCACCTAAAGGTCTAGTAGTTGGAATGACAATTGTATCTGGTCCTGATGTTGATATTAAAGTAGGTAACGCCCTACCATTATCAAATATCCCAATGGGTACAACAATTCACAACATCGAAATGAAACCAGGTAAAGGTGGACAACTAGTACGTTCTGCTGGTACATCTGCTCAAATCCTTGGTAAAGAAGGTAAATACGTAATCATTCGTCTTCAATCTGGCGAAGTTCGTATGATCCTAGCTGCTTGCCGTGCTACAATCGGCGAAGTTGGCAATGAACAACACGAGCTTATCAACATTGGTAAAGCAGGCCGTACTCGTTGGATGGGTAAACGTCCTACTGTACGTGGTTCTGTAATGAACCCTAATGATCACCCACACGGTGGTGGTGAAGGTAAATCTCCAATCGGTCGTAAGTCTCCAATGACTCCATGGGGTAAACCTGCACTTGGTTACAAAACTCGTAAAAAGAAAAACAACTCCGACAAACTTATCATTCGTCGTCGTAAAAAATAATGTGATTAGACTACGGTTCAATGATAGAGCCGTGGTGGAATCACGGAGGGAGGTTCCAAAATGGGTCGTAGCTTGAAAAAAGGACCTTTTGTTGATGAACACTTAATGAAAAAAGTGGAAGCTCAACAAGATTCAGAAAAAAAACAAGTTATTAAAACTTGGTCTCGCCGTTCTACAATCTTCCCGAACTTCATCGGTTCTACAATCGCTGTATATGATGGACGTAAACACGTGCCAGTATACGTGACTGAAGATATGGTAGGTCATAAGCTAGGCGAATTCGCACCAACTCGTACTTATAAAGGACACGGTGCAGATGATAAGAAAACTTCAGTACGCTAATTTGAGGGGAGGTTAATCCTGATGCAAGAAGCTAAAGCTATTGCTCGCACAGTTCGAATTGCTCCTCGTAAAGTCCGCTTAGTAGTTGATTTAATCCGAGGCAAGCAAGTTGGCGAAGCCGTTGCAATTTTACGCCATACTCCAAAAGCAGCATCTCCGGTAGTAGAAAAAGTGTTAAAATCTGCAGTTGCAAACGCTGAACATAATTATGACTTAGACGTTAACAATTTAGTGATCTCTAAAGTATTTGTAGATGAAGGTCCTACATTGAAACGTTTCCGTCCACGTGCACAAGGTCGTGCAAGTGCAATTAACAAACGTACAAGCCACATCACAATCGTGGTATCTGAGAAGAAGGAGGGATAATACGTGGGTCAAAAAGTACATCCAATAGGATTACGTGTTGGTGTCATTCGTGATTGGGAATCTAGATGGTACGCTGAAAAAGACTATGCTACATTACTACACGAAGACATCAAAGTTCGTAAATATATCGAAAAAACTTTAAAAGAAGCATCGGTTTCTAAAGTTGAAATCGAACGTGCTGCTAACAAAATCAACATTACAATTAGCACTGCGAAACCAGGTATGGTTATCGGTAAGGGCGGTACTGAAGTGGAAGCACTTCGTAAACACCTTAACGAAATGACTGGCAAACGTGTACACATCAACATCGTTGAAATCAAACGCGCTGATCTTGATGCTAAACTTGTAGCTGAAAATATCGCTCGTCAATTAGAAAACCGTGTATCATTCCGTCGTGCACAAAAACAAGCAATTCAACGTACAATCCGTTCAGGTGCTCAAGGTATCAAAACTCAAGTATCTGGTCGTCTAGGTGGCGCTGATATCGCTCGTGCAGAACATTATAGTGAAGGTACTGTTCCACTTCATACACTTCGCGCTGACATTGATTATGCTCATGCAGAAGCTGACACTACTTATGGTAAACTAGGTGTTAAAGTATGGATCTACCGTGGTGAAGTCCTTCCAGTTAAGAAGAACTCTGAGGAAGGAGGCAAATAATATGTTATTGCCAAAACGCGTTAAATACCGTCGTGTACACCGTGGCAAAATGCGCGGTCAAGCAAAAGGTGGTACAGAAGTTGTTTTCGGTGAATATGGTTTACAATCACTAGAAGCTAGCTGGATTACAAACCGTCAAATTGAAGCTGCTCGTATTGCTATGACTCGTTATACAAAACGTGGCGGTAAAGTTTGGATTAAAATATTCCCTCACAAACCATACACTAAAAAGCCTCTTGAAGTACGTATGGGTTCAGGGAAAGGTGCTCCTGAAGGTTGGGTAGCAGTAGTAAAACCCGGCAGAATTATGTTTGAAATCGGTGGGGTTTCTGAAGAAATCGCTCGTGAAGCACTTCGTTTAGCAAGTCATAAGTTACCTGTTAAATGCAAGTTTGTTAAACGTGAAGAAATTGGTGGTGAATCTAATGAAAGCTAATGAAATCCGTGAACTTACAACTGCAGAGATCGAAGTAAAAGTAAAATCACTGAAAGAAGAGCTTTTCAACCTTCGCTTCCAATTGGCGACTGGTCAATTAGAAAACACAGCTCGCATTCGTGAAGTACGTAAAGCGATTGCGCGTATGAAAACTGTGATTCGTGAAAGAGAAATCAGTGCAAATAACTGATAATGAGGAGGTTTGCAAGCATGACTGAGCGTAACCAACGCAAAGTTTACACAGGCCGCGTCGTTTCGGATAAAATGGATAAAACTATTACTGTTTTAGTTGAAACATACAAAAAGCACACGCTTTATGGCAAACGTGTAAAATACTCTAAAAAGTTCAAAGCGCATGATGAAAACAACACAGCTAAAGTTGGAGATATCGTACGCATTATGGAAACTCGTCCGCTATCAGCTACTAAACGTTTCCGTTTAGTTGAAGTTGTAGAAAAAGCGGTTATTATCTAATAAATTTCGGAATAAGACAAGTCCGAAGGGAGGTAACCTAAGTGATCCAACAAGAAAGTCGTTTGAAAGTTGCCGACAACTCAGGTGCAAAAGAAGTATTAGCTATTAAAGTACTTGGTGGTTCTGGTCGTAAAACTGCTAACATCGGAGATGTTATTGTTTGTACGGTGAAGAAAGCAACACCAGGTGGCGTTGTCAAGAAGGGTGAAGTTGTTAAAGCTGTTATCGTTCGTACGAAAAGCGGCGTTCGTCGTAAAGACGGTACTTACATCAAATTCGATGAAAACGCATGTGTAATCATTCGTGATGATAAATCACCACGCGGTACACGTATTTTCGGACCTGTTGCACGTGAATTACGTGACAATAGCTTCATGAAAATTGTTTCATTAGCTCCGGAAGTTCTTTAATTACATGAAAGTGCCAATCAAGGAGGTGCGACAGAATGCATGTTAAAAAAGGCGACAAAGTAATGGTTATTACAGGTAAAGATAAAGGTAAATCAGGTGTTATTCTTGCTGCTTTCCCTAAAAAAGATCGCGTGTTAGTTGAAGGTGTTAACATCGTTAAAAAACACGTAAAACCTAACCAACTTAATCCACAAGGTGGAATTGTCAGCCAAGAGGCAGCAATTCACGTTTCGAACGTAATGCTAATCGATCCTAAATCTGGCGAGCCGACTCGCGTAGGTTATAAAGTTGAAGATGGCAAAAAAGTTCGTATAGCAAAAAAATCAGGTGCAGTAATCGATAAATAAGTTTAAACAGAGAAGGGAGGTACAAACATGAACCGCCTAAAAGAAAAATTTGTTAACGAAGTTTCTCCAGCTCTAATGAGCAAATTCGAATACACTTCAACAATGCAAGTACCGAAAGTTGAAAAAATCGTAATCAACATGGGTGTTGGTGACGCTGTTCAAAACTCTAAAGTACTTGACTCTGCTGTTGAAGAATTAACTTTAATCACTGGTCAAAAACCAGTTGTGACTAAAGCTAAAAAATCTATCGCCGGCTTCCGTCTTCGTGAAGGTATGCCAATCGGTGCGAAAGTTACACTACGTGGTGAACGTATGTATGACTTCTTGGATAAATTAATTTCAATTTCTTTACCACGTGTACGTGACTTCCGCGGTGTTTCTAAAAAAGCATTCGATGGTCGCGGTAACTATACTCTTGGTGTGAAAGAACAATTAATCTTCCCTGAAATTGACTATGATAAAGTATCAAAAGTACGCGGTATGGATATCGTGATTGTTACTACTGCGAACTCTGATGAAGAAGCTCGCGAGTTGTTAACTCAATTCGGTATGCCATTCCAAAAATAATATAGGGAGGCGAGAACGTGGCTAAAAAATCAATGATCGTTAAACAACAACGTGGTGCGAAGTATAAAGTTCAAGAATACACTCGCTGTGAACGCTGTGGCCGTCCACACTCTGTATACCGCAAATTCAAACTTTGCCGTATTTGTTTCCGTGAACTTGCATACAAGGGACAAATTCCTGGCGTTAAAAAAGCCAGCTGGTAATCCCCTAATTTGGGAAGGAGGTAAATTGTAATGACTATGACAGATCCAATTGCAGATATGCTTACACGCATCCGTAATGCTAACATGGTCCGTCACGAAAAATTAGAGCTTCCGGCTTCTAATATCAAAAAAGAAATCGCTGAAATCCTTAAGCGTGAAGGTTTTGTTCGTGACGTTGAATATGTTGAAGATGATAAACAAGGTATTATCCGTATCTTCTTGAAATACGGCCAAAATAACGAACGCGTTATCACTGGTCTAAAACGTATTTCAAAACCAGGTTTACGTGTTTACGCTAAAACTGATGAAGTGCCTAAAGTGTTGAACGGTCTAGGTATCGCTTTAGTATCAACTTCACAAGGTTTGTTAACAGACAAAGAAGCTCGCGCTAAAAAAGTTGGCGGCGAAGTTCTAGCATACGTTTGGTAATTAGCAACAAATGAATGGAGGTGCAACATTAAATGTCTCGTATAGGTAAAAAGCCAATCGAGGTGCCTGCAGGTGTTACTGTATCAGTTGATGCTGATAACGTAGCAACTGTTAAAGGCCCAAAAGGCGAATTAGTTCGTGCTTTTAACAAAGATATTAAAATCGAACAAGAAGGCAACGTGATTACTTTAACTCGTCCTTCTGAATCTAAAGAACACCGCACAAACCATGGTACAACTCGTGCTTTGCTTGCAAACATGGTTACAGGTGTTTCTGAAGGTTTCTCTAAAACTTTAGAATTAGTTGGTGTCGGTTACCGTGCGCAACTACAAGGTAAAAAACTTGTACTTAACGTAGGTTACTCACATCCAGTTGAATTCACACCAGAAGATGGTATCGAAGTTGAAGTACCTTCTAATACGAAAGTAATCGTAAAAGGTATTTCTAAAGAGAAAGTTGGAGCTCTTGCTTCAAACATCCGTGACGTACGCCCACCAGAACCTTACAAAGGTAAAGGGATTCGTTATGAAGGCGAATATGTTCGTCGTAAAGAAGGTAAAACAGGTAAATAATGCTGCCTAAGCATTAGAAAGGAGTGACCCTTTGTGATTACGAAACAAGATAAAAATCAAGTTCGTAAAAAACGTCATGCTCGTGTACGTTCAAAAATTACCGGTACTACACAACGTCCTCGTTTAAACGTGTACCGTTCTAATAAACACATTTACGCACAAATCATTGACGATACTCAAGGCGTAACACTTGCTTCAGCTTCAACTATGGATAAAGAGTTCGAAGGCACTGCAAGCAACGTGGAAGCTGCTGCGAAAATTGGTGAAACAATCGCTAAACGTGCTGCTGCGAAAGATATCAAAGCTGTTGTATTTGACCGTGGCGGTTACTTATATCATGGACGTGTTAAAGCTTTAGCTGAAGCTGCACGCGAAAACGGGTTAGAATTTTAATAAGAAGGAGGTACACTTTTCATGGGTCTTAATTTTGACGCAAACAATCTAGAACTTGAAGAACGCGTAGTTACGATTAACCGCGTTGCTAAAGTTGTAAAAGGTGGACGTCGTTTCCGCTTCACTGCATTAGTTGTTGTTGGAGATCGTAATGGCCATGTTGGTTTTGGTACAGGTAAAGCTCAAGAAGTACCTGATGCTATTCGCAAAGCTGTTGAAGATGCGAAGAAAAACCTAATCGAAGTTCCACGTGTTGGTGGTACTACTCCTCACTTAGTGATGGGTAAATTCGGTGCAGGTAACATCATGATTAAACCTGCTGCTCCTGGTACAGGAGTTATCGCTGGTGGTCCGGTACGTGCCGTACTTGAACTTGCTGGTATTACTGATATTCTTTCAAAATCTTTAGGTTCAAACACACCAATCAATATGGTGCGTGCGACTATTAAAGGTTTATCTGAATTAAAACAAGCTGAAGAAGTTGCAAAACTTCGCGGTAAATCAGTAGAAGAATTATTAGGTTAAGGGAGGGAAATGACATGTCAAATAAACTAGAAATTACCCTCACTAAAAGTTTAATCGGTACTAAACCTGCACAACGCAAAACAATTGAAGCACTTGGTTTACGTAAAATGAACCAAACTGTTGAACATAACGATAACGTTGCTATCCGTGGTGCGATCACTAAAGTCGCTCACTTAGTAACAGTTACTGAAAAATAATTTTAAATTCTATAACAAGGAGGTGCCATCTAATGAAACTTCATGAGTTAGAACCATCTATTGGATCACGTAAAGAACGCAATCGTGTTGGTCGTGGTATCGCGACTGGTAACGGTAAAACTTCTGGTAGAGGTCAAAAAGGTCAAAATTCACGTTCAGGCGGCGGTGTACGCCCTGGATTTGAAGGTGGTCAAAACCCGATCTTCCGTCGTTTGCCAAAACGTGGTTTCACTAACATTAACCGCAAAGAATACGCAATCGTAAATCTTGATGCGTTAAACCGTTTTGAAGAAGGCACAGAAGTTACACCAGCTTTACTTGTTGAAACTGGCGTTGTGAGCAAAGAGAAAGCTGGCATTAAAGTTCTAGGTAATGGAACTCTTAACAAAAAGCTTACTGTAAAAGCTCATAAATTCTCTGCATCTGCACAACAAGCAATTGAAAATGTCGGCGGAAACATTGAGGTGATCTAATGTTTCGAACAATCTCTAACTTTATGCGCGTCAGAGATATTAGAAATAAAATCATTTTCACCCTTTTGATGTTGATAGTATTCCGCATAGGTTCATTTATTCCTGTTCCGAATGTCGACGCTGCAGTATTACAGCAAACTGACCAGTATAACCTAGTCGGTTTCCTAAATACTTTTGGCGGTGGAGCTCTTAAGAACTTCTCTATATTCGCTATGGGGATAATGCCTTACATTACAGCATCAATTATTGTTCAACTGTTGCAAATGGATGTAGTGAAAAAGTTTACCGAGTGGTCAAAACAAGGTGAAGTGGGACGCAAGAAGATTTCTCAATTCACACGATATTTCGCAATTGTCCTTGCTTTCATTCAATCAATCGCTATGTCTTACGGTTTTAACCGTATGTACGGCGGTTCATTGATTAGAGAAGAAGGAGTAATGACTTACATTACAATTGCAATCGTGTTAACTGCTGGAACTGCATTCTTATTATGGCTAGGCGAACAGATTACAGAAAAAGGTGTGGGAAATGGTATTTCCATTATCATCTTCGCTGGGATCGTTGCTGCATTACCAAATACAGTGAACCAAATTTATGCTCAACAGTTTGAAAATGCTGGTGATCAATTGTTCATCAACATTATTACGCTGGTGTTGATTGCTCTTGCTGCATTGGCAATTGTTGTCGGGGTTACTTACGTTCAACAAGCGAATCGTAAAATCCCTATTCAATATGCTAAAGGTACTGGGGCGCAACGTGGAGCTCAACAATCACACTTACCATTGAAAGTTAACTCTGCCGGAGTTATTCCAATTATCTTTGCAGTTGCATTCCTTGTAACGCCTAGAACCATTGCTACTTTCTTTGGAGATACAAGTGTAACAAGATTTATTGAAAAAACGTTTGATTACTCTCAACCTATTGGGATGATCATATATGTAGCGCTAATTGTCGCTTTCACATATTTCTATGCGTTTGTTCAAGTAAATCCTGAAAAGGTTGCTGATAATCTTAAGAAACAAGGTGCCTATATCCCTGGCATTCGCCCAGGAAAAAGCACGCAGGATTATCTAACAGCTGTTCTATACCGTTTAACATTTGTAGGTGCGATTTTCTTATCAGTGATTTCTGTTCTACCAATCTTGTTTATCAATATTGCGAATCTACCTTCATCTGCTCAAATTGGTGGCACTAGTTTACTAATTATAGTAAGTGTTGCTCTTGAAACGATGAAACAATTAGAATCACAACTTGTTAAACGCCACTACAAAGGTTTTATGAAATAAGGTTGGTTTTTTGGAACGGCCACGTTCCTAAAAACCTTCATACTAATAATGGAGGTGACTCCGTATGAATATTGTTTTAATGGGTTTGCCAGGTGCCGGAAAAGGTACGCAAGCAGATAAAATTGTTGAGAAATACGGTATCCCTCATATTTCTACAGGTGATATGTTCCGTGCCGCTATTCAAAACGGTACAGAATTAGGGTTGCAAGCAAAGTCATTCATGGATCAAGGAGCATTAGTTCCTGATGAAGTGACAATTGGCATTGTTCGAGAACGCCTAAGCGAAGCTGATTGTGACAAAGGATTTCTACTTGATGGATTCCCACGTACAACAGCACAAGCTGAAGCTTTAGATCAAATTTTAGCTGACCTAGGCAAAAAGGTTGAACACGTGATTAACATCGAAGTTGAACAAGATGATTTAGTCAAACGATTGACTGGCCGCCGTATCTGTAAAGTATGTGGATCCTCTTATCATCTTATTTTCAACCCTCCAAAAGAGGCGGGAATATGTGATAAAGACGGTGGAGAGCTTTACCAACGGGCAGATGATAATCCGGAAACGGTTAACAATCGCCTTGAAGTGAATATTAAGCAATCTCAACCGTTGCTTGACTTTTACCGAGAAAAACATATTTTAACTAACATTAATGGTCAGCAAGATATCAATGATGTATTTGCTGAGGTTGATGCTCTTTTAAAAGGTAACCGCAACTAATACCCGCCAGAGGGCGCAGATATCTGCAACCGCGGGAGTATGCGGTAGCATGACGGAATGATATTTTCGAGAGCTGCAAAAGCATATTGTACCCGGTCTATACGCCAATGAATAATAGAATAGATAAGTTGGGATTCTTTATTTAGGGTGGTATAATGGGTTTCGTGGAAAAGTATCTGTGTAAACGGGTATGCAGGATCTCATCTAAAGTAGCCGGGGAACGTGTGGGTATCAGGGCCATCCTGTGGCACATAGTCTTGGTTCGAGAAGCGAAGCCTGATGAGCGTCTTTCGAACATCTCTCATATAGTCTAAACATATGTTGAGCAAGCAGGCTACTGTTGCAACAAATTCTGCAGAATTTGATCATAGATCTGAATTGCATATATATATAGAAGGGAGACAGGGTCGATGGCGAAAGACGATGTAATTGAAATCGAAGGCACAGTTGTTGAAACTTTGCCAAACGCGATGTTTAAGGTAGAATTAGAAAATGGTCATACAGTGCTTGCCCATGTATCGGGTAAAATTCGTATGCACTTTATTCGAATCCTGCCTGGAGATAAAGTAACAATTGAACTATCTCCGTATGACTTAACTCGCGGTCGTATCACATACCGTTTTAAATAATCTTTTGCACTCCGGACCACTAAGGAGGTTAGGTTAGATGAAAGTGAGACCATCTGTGAAACCGATCTGCGAAAAATGTAAAGTTATTCGCCGACGCGGTAAAGTAATGGTAATTTGCGAAAATCCTAAGCATAAACAAAAACAAGGATAATTCCAAGGAGGTGTACATCATACATGGCACGTATTGCTGGTGTTGATATTCCACGCGAAAAACGCGTTGTAATTTCATTAACATACATTTTTGGTATCGGAAACACTACTGCTAAGAAAGTTCTTGCAGATGCTGGTGTTTCAGAAGATGCTCGTGTTCGCGATTTAACTGAAGACGAATTAAACAAAATCCGTGAACAAATTGATAAATACAAAGTAGAAGGTGACTTACGTCGCGAAACTTCTCTTAACATTAAACGATTAATGGAAATCGGTTCTTACCGAGGTATCCGTCATCGTCGTGGCTTGCCTGTTCGAGGACAACATACTAAAAACAATGCTCGTACTCGTAAAGGTCCACGTAAAACTGTAGCTAACAAGAAAAAATAATAGGTAAAGGAGGTTTCTTCTTAACATGGCACGTAAACAACAAACTCGTAAACGTCGTGTGAAAAAGAATATCGAATCCGGTATCGCACACATCCGTTCTACATTTAATAATACAATTGTAACCATCACTGACATGCAAGGTAATGCTGTTTCTTGGTCTTCAGCTGGTGCACTAGGATTTAGAGGTTCACGTAAATCTACACCATTCGCTGCACAAATGGCTGCTGAAACTGCTGCTAAAACGTCTATCGAACATGGTTTAAAAACTTTAGAAGTAACTGTTAAAGGTCCTGGTGCTGGTCGTGAAGCTGCTATCCGTGCACTACAAGCTGCTGGCTTAGATGTGACTGCAATTAAAGACGTAACTCCAGTTCCTCATAATGGTTGCCGCCCACCAAAACGTCGTCGTGTATAATAGTTGCAACTCACTAACGTATTGAGTACACTTTTTATACGCAATTAGAATATAATCATTTTGATTGGTTAGCATTCGATTTTATGATGGAAATAATACCATATATTCGATGTTTTGAAGGAGGGTAAATTGAATGATCGAAATTGAAAAACCAAAGATTGAAACCGTTGAGATCAGCAATGATTTAAAATACGGCAAATTTGTTGTAGAACCACTTGAACGTGGGTATGGAACTACTTTGGGTAATTCACTACGTCGTATCCTTCTGTCTTCTTTACCAGGAGCTGCTGTAACTTCAATCCAAATTGACGGCGTACTTCACGAATTCTCTACTATTGAGGGTGTTGTAGAAGATGTTGCATCAATTATTTTGAACATTAAAAAGCTAGCTTTGAAAATCTATTCCGATGAAGAAAAAGTTATCGAAATTGATTTTAAAGGTAACGGAGCAGTAACTGCTGCTGATATTACTCATGACAGTGATGTAGAAGTATTGAACCCAGATCTATACATTGCAACGGTTGCTACTAACGGCCATCTTCGTATGCGTATGTATGCGCAACGCGGACGTGGATATACTTCAGCTGATCAAAACAAACGTGAGGATCTTCCTATCGGCGTGATCCCGATCGACTCTATTTACACTCCAGTTTCACGCGTCAACTATACAGTTGAAAATACTCGTGTTGGACAATCATCTGATTACGACAAACTTTCACTTGATGTGTGGACAGATGGCAGCATCGGTCCAAAAGAGGCGATTTCGCTCGGAGCTAAGATTTTAACCGAGCATTTAAACATCTTCGTTGGTTTAACGGATGAAGCAAAAACTGCTGAAATCATGGTTGAAAAAGAAGAAGACCAAAAAGAAAAAGTTTTAGAGATGACGATTGAAGAACTTGATCTTTCTGTCCGTTCTTACAACTGCCTAAAACGTGCTGGCATTAATACTGTCTTAGAACTTGCTAACAAGTCTGAAGACGATATGATGAAAGTTCGTAACTTAGGACGTAAATCATTAGAAGAAGTTAAATACAAGTTAGAAGAGCTTGGTTTAGGATTACGAGAAGAAGACTAAGCGTATATAAAATAACTTAGATCAGTAAGTGTATAAAGGAGGGAAATATCCATGGGTTACAGAAAACTTGGACGTACAAGTTCTCAACGTAAAGCGATGCTGCGTGATTTAGCAACTGACTTAATCATCAATGAACGCATTGAAACTACAGAAACTCGTGCGAAAGAATTACGATCAGTAGTTGAAAAAATGATTACTTTAGGTAAACGCGGTGATTTGCACGCACGCCGTCAAGCTGCTGCATTTATCCGTCGTGAAGTAGCTACTTCAACAGATGCTGAAGGTAATGAATCAACAGTTTTTGCACTTCAAAAATTGTTTGATGATGTAGCACCTCGCTACGCTGACCGTCAAGGCGGTTATACTCGTATTATGAAAGTTGGACCACGCCGCGGTGATGGTGCACCAGTCGTTGTAATTGAATTAGTTTAAGTATAACGATTAATTGAGGGTGTAATTGTTCATCATATTTTGAACTGACTTACACCCTCTTTTTTCCAAATAGAAGATTTATACGACAAATTTAAAAGCTGAGTGTTATGATGAGCAGCACCTTATGCTGTCTCGTTTAGCTCTACGTACCCCGTTCCCGTTAAAGGCCTGAGCAACCTTTTTACGTGAGATCTCAAAGCGCATTTCTCTGAATGGGGTGCGCGCTTTTTTATTTATAATAGCTGGATATCTGAATCGACTTTTGCCTTAATGGACAAAGTCGTATTTTTTTACACTTTAAAATGTTTGACTAGCATTCATACATAAAACAATGTAAGTTAAGAATGAGTTGAGCAGAGCCAAGAACAGTTTAGCGAGAGGAGTATAAGCACATGCGAGAAATACTAACATTGAACAACGTTACGTTTACATATGCCCCTGAAGACAGTTCAATTAAGAATGCGATTGAAAATGTCTCATTTAGTGTTCAAGAGGGCGAGTGGATTGCCATTGTAGGGCACAATGGATCAGGTAAGTCTACGATTGCCCGTCTTATTAATGGATTAATTTTTCCTCAAAATGGAACGGTAGAAGTAATTGGAGAACCACTAAACGAGGATAACTTGTGGAATAGCCGCTCTCAAATTGGAATGGTATTTCAAAATCCAGATAACCAATTTGTCGGTGCAACAGTTCAAGATGATGTTGCGTTTGCATTAGAGAATAATGGTGTGCCACATGATGAAATGGTGAAGCGTGTTAGAGAAGCTTTAAAGCAGGTGAATATGGATGGCTTTTTGAATCATGAACCAAGTCATCTATCTGGAGGTCAAAAACAGCGTGTAGCTATTGCGGGCGCTCTTGCGTTGCAACCAAGAATGCTTATTTTGGATGAAGCTACGTCTATGCTTGACCCTCAAGGAAGACAAGAGGTGCTATCTATTGTACGAGAACTACGCGAGAAAACAGGGTTAACAGTTTTGTCTATTACGCACGATTTAGAAGAAGCCATGATGGCAGACCGCTTATTATTTATGAATGGCGGAAAGAAATTTGCAGAAGGAACGCCGTCTGAGATTTTTGCAATGGGTGATCAATTAGTGGAATTGGGTCTTGATTTGCCTTTTGCTTTAAAGCTGGGTAAGCTTTTGCAAATAAACGGTGTTAACCTTAGCGGCGAACCTATGACAGAAGAAGAGTTGGTGAATGATTTATGGATATCAAACTTCAAAAATTAAGCTTTGCCTATGCCCCTGGCACACCGTTTGAAAAAAGGGCTTTATTTGATGTGGATTTAGCCATAGCTTCTGGTAGCTATCAAGCGATTATTGGACATACTGGTTCTGGTAAATCAACAATCCTTCAACATCTCAATGCTTTATTAAAGCCTACGGAGGGTTCTATACAGATTGGTGATAAAGTAATTACGGCAGGCAAAAAAGAAAAAGATTTGCGGCCGATTCGCCAAAAGGTAGGGATTGTTTTTCAGTTTCCAGAACATCAATTATTCGAGGAGACGGTGCTAAAGGATATTATCTTTGGGCCGATGAATTTTGGTGTCCCTGAAGAAGAAGCTATGGAAAATGCTCGTGACTTGGTCAAGTTGGTTGGTTTGCCAGAAGCAGTGCTAGAAAAGTCGCCATTTGATTTATCTGGCGGACAAATGCGCCGTGTGGCAATTGCTGGCGTGTTAGCAATGGAGCCTGATGTCATTGTCTTGGACGAACCGACTGCAGGGCTTGACCCTAGAGGGCGTAAAGAAATTATGGACTTATTTTATCAACTACACCAAAAACGCAATTTAACCACTATTCTTGTCACACACAGTATGGAAGATGCCGCTCGCTATGCGGACCAAATTGCTATTATGCATGAAGGGCGATGCGTTTTAACAGGGACACCAAGAGAAATCTTTAGCGATATCGAAACACTGTCAAATTACCGTCTCGAAGTTCCGCAGATTATTCACTTTCAGAAGCAGCTAGAACAAAAGGCAGGCTTCTCATTTCCAAAATTATGCCTTACAGAGGAAGAGTTTGCATCAATGATTTCTGAATGGCTTCAAGAAAGGCGGAATCAATCATGATGGATAAGCTTATATTTGGCCGTTTCATCCCGGGTGACTCTTTTGTCCATAGGTTGGATCCACGAGCAAAGCTTATATTTGTATTTGCCTTTATCTTTATTGTTTTTATCGCGAATAACACAGCTACGTATGCTGCGTTGCTCATCTTTACAATACTAATTATTCTGTTGTCTAGAATTAAGCTTTATTTTTTGATCAATGGTTTAAAGCCCATTTTGATTTTAATGGCGTTCACTTTCTTCTTGCATATTTTCTTCACCAAAGAAGGGGATATACTTTATCATTGGAAGTTTATTACGATTTATGAAGAAGGCCTCCGCCAAGGGATCTTCATTTCCGTCCGTTTTTTAGTACTTGTTTTTGTTACGACGGTTTTAACACTGACGACTTCACCTATATCCATTACGGATGGTATGGAAGTGTTATTAAACCCATTGAAAAAATTAAAGTTGCCGATTCATGAATTGGCATTGATGATGTCCATTTCTCTACGCTTCATCCCTACTTTAATGGACGAGACAGATAAGATTATGAAAGCACAAACAGCAAGAGGCTCAGACCTTACATCAGGACCAATTAAAGAGCGTATAAAGGCTGTTGTCCCATTATTGGTGCCATTGTTCGTCAGTGCCTTTAAACGTGCTGAGGACCTTGCTACGGCTATGGAAGTACGCGGTTATCGCGGCGGAGAGGGAAGAACGCGTTACCGCCAATTGAAATGGCACGTTAGAGATACAATTGCCGTGCTATCAATTGTTGTAATGGGTGCTGTGTTGATTTATTTGAGAAAATACAGTTAAAGATATAGGAGAATGGACAGATGGAAAAAAGGTTGAAAGCGACCATTGCCTATGACGGTACAAACTTTTCTGGTTATCAAGTGCAGCCCAATCAGCGCACAGTACAAGAAGAGCTAGAAAAAGTCTTAACAAAGATGCATAAAGGAACCAAAGTAAATGTTACGGCAAGCGGCAGAACAGATGCCAAGGTACATGCGACAGGGCAAGTAATCCACTTCGATACATCATTGGATATTCCACTTGATAGTTATAGAAAAGCACTAAATGTCCAATTGCCGACAGATGTTCGTATAAAAGAGATGGAAGAAGTACCTGAGGATTTTCATGCACGCTATAAGGTAGTGAGTAAGAGATATCGCTACATATGGTCCTGTGAAGCCATACAAAGCCCTTTTAGGCGATTTTACGTCACGCCTACTAATGGAGTAAGGCCTGATATTAAAAAGATGATAGAAGCAGCTCAGCACATTATTGGCACCTATGACTTTTCTTGCTTTTGTGCAGCGAATACGAGTGTAAAAGATAAAGTGCGTACAGTCACTCTATTAGAATTTGAATGGCATCAGGATGAGTTGCACATGGTGATTGAAGGGAATGGATTTTTGTACAATATGGTACGAATTATAGCAGGTACTTTATGGGAAGTTGGGACCGGAAAAAGAAATCCAGAACAATTGCCTGAGATCATCGCTTCAATGAATAGAGGGAATGCCGGCAAAACTGCGCCAGCACAAG
The DNA here is from genome assembly GCF_023515935.1 of Rummeliibacillus sp. G93. Taxonomy (NCBI): domain Bacteria; kingdom Bacillati; phylum Bacillota; class Bacilli; order Caryophanales; family Caryophanaceae; genus Rummeliibacillus; species Rummeliibacillus sp. G93. The sequence continues at coordinate 3,071,011 of NZ_CP097314.1, read as the reverse complement.
GTTTGTACCTTGAAAAAGTGAGCTATTAAAGCGAAAGCAACATGACCAGGTGTTTTTCTTGAAATGCTTGACTTATAATTCTATTTGGGTTAAGATGACATATGGTATTTTCATTACCCCACAAGATAAGCCCCGAATCTTAGCTTTTGAGGATAAAGAAAACAATTGGAACAGACAATAGAACAATCATTTGAATTGTAGGAGGATACTAAAATGCGTACAACATTCATGGCTAAAGGTCACGAAGTAGAACGTAAATGGTTAGTAGTAGACGCTGAAGGCCAAACTCTTGGTCGTTTAGCTTCTGAAGTAGCTGCTATTTTACGTGGTAAACATAAAGCAATCTATACACCAAACGTTGATACAGGTGATCACGTGATCATCATCAATGCAGACAAAATCGAATTAACTGGTAACAAATTAAGAGACAAAATTTACTACCGTCACACTCAATTTGCTGGTGGTTTGAAACAACGTACTGCTGGTGAAATGAAAGAAAAATACCCAACTCAAATGCTTGAGTTAGCAATTAAAGGCATGCTTCCTAAAAACACTTTAGGTCGTCAAATGTTCGGCAAATTGCACGTATACACAGGTTCTGAACACCCACACGCTGCACAAAAACCAGAAGCTTACGAGCTTCGCGGATAATAATTAGAGGAGGATACAACCTTGGCACAAGTTCAATATATCGGCACAGGCCGTCGTAAAAGCTCAATTGCCCGCGTACGTTTAGTACCAGGCGAAGGCAAAATCGTTATTAACAACCGTGACGTTGAAAACTACGTCCCATTCGCATCACTACGCGAAGTAATTAAACAACCATTAGTAGCAACTGAAACACTAGGTAGCTACGATATTCACGTAAACGTAAACGGCGGTGGTTTCACTGGCCAAGCTGGCGCAATCCGCCACGGTATTGCTCGTGCGTTGCTAACAGTTGACCCTGATTTCCGTCCAGCACTTAAATCAGCAGGTTTACTAACTCGTGACCCACGTATGAAAGAACGTAAAAAATACGGTCTTAAAGGCGCTCGTCGCGCACCTCAATTCTCAAAACGTTAATTTTGGCGTTTCAAGACTCTCAGTCATTTGGCTGGGGGTCTTTTTTATTGTTGAAACTTTTTTGCAGTATTAACAAACTATGTGATGGACTTCCGATATAATGAATTATACTTGTAGGAGCAGAAGGCAGTTTCTATGTAATGGCTAACGAGTATATATCTAAACTCATATCAGGAATAGTGGGGAGTCATATTGTGGTTGAAGGTCACGCAGAAAGATTTCTACCTTGTTCTTGCTGTAATTATGAGACATTAGTACAGCGAGGGGAATATGGTATTTGTCCAGCCTGCTTCTGGGAGGATGATGGTAACAATAAGCAGGTGTAGTAGGCCCGATCAAAGGACGTTCTCAGAAAGTAGAAGAAACTTTGTTACATATAGAGCTTGCTCAGAAGAAGTTAAATCAGTAACCTCAAACAGATATGAAATCTATAACAAGGCTGAGTGAGAGGAAACGTATAGACATATAATTTTAGATAGGAGATTACAAGGAGAAGAGCCCGCTTTTAAAGCGAGCTCCGTTCATTATAGAGGTATACACAACTTAGGCTTCTTGTAACTTATTTATAACTTCTTCTGAATATGAATCAGTAAACCGAATAATCCCGTGGTCCTGTATAATCCGTCCTTCTTTTTTGCGGACATCCAGCCAATCTGTAATGAAAGAGGGAGCATAACCGCCTTGACCAAATTCTCCGCCAAATGCGATTATTTTGGGGTAGGCTGCCACATATTGATCACGACTGGTGTCTGGATAGGACTTCGTATACAACCAGAATTGGGCATCATACATGAGATACGATAATTCATCAGCTTGAAAAGAAAAATTGCCTTTCTCTTCACAAATCTGTGTACAGATAGTGCGGATTTTCTGTTCAACTTGGTCTATTTCGATTACCCTTGAGCACAGTTCCTCAAGCAGAGGAGAAAATTTGCCATGTGCTACTTTATCCAGATCTTCTTCTTTGTCTTCCTCAGAAGTATCATATTCTTCATCGTTCACAAGGCCTTTGATAAACTCTTCAAAGTTATCGGCAAGGAAGGTAATTTCATAATCGTCTTCTTGATCGACATGAACAACTTCTGGTTCACCATCTATACCGCAAGCTCGATAGTCTAACATAACAACATCATGTCCGGCTGAAGGACAATCACAAATTACAACACCAATGTCAGGGTATCCCCATTCATCAATCATAAATTGGCTACCTAAGTCTCCACACAAAGAATAGCTTTTCTTACGGCCAATTCCCATGATTCCTGTAATGGCAATATGATCTTCTGCCCAGGAAGTGGGATCCTTTGTTGGGAAGTTGGTGTTGTTCGGCACACCGCCATTCCGTTGCTTCATCAAATCAATATAAGAAGAAGGAAGTTTGTATCCAAGCTCTTTCTCTATCGAATCAATTAAATCATCTGTCGGTAGCTCAGATTGATAAGACTCTCTCGCATACTCGCTGTCCTCCCAGAAATCCGCTAAAAACATATCCGAAAAAAGAACTTTTCCATTGACTGATTCGCAACGTGCCATGGAAGCTTTCTTTTTGGAAAGGCGAAGTTTTTCTCTTTTCTGCTTCTCCGCTTTCTGGTTGCTCCGTGTTAAAAAATACTCTGTATATTGATCTCCAGGGTCTAGTTGATCAGCTCTGCTAAAGGCTTGAGCCGATTCCTCATAACGCTTTAAATAATATAAAGCAAACCCTACCCGATAATGCCAGAGAGAATCCTGTTTGCCAGCCTCAGAAATTTTATCAAAGTGATAGAGCGCTTCTTCGTAAAGCCCCATATTGGTATAGGCTCTGGCCAAAAGGCTGATTGAGTCATAGTCCTGTTCTTCATCAGAAATTGTTAAAAGGAAATCGATAATTCGTTGATGTTCATCTGATTCATGCCACTCGTTTAATTGATCAATTAACTTTTGTTCCATTTCTACCTCCCAATAATTTATAAAATAATTTCATATGTATCTGGTTATATATCATCGTAAATGATAGTAAATGCTGCAGCTGAACATTCCAATTATACTTAAACCTAAGCACAAAATTACAAGTACAAAAAAGAATGTTTACACGATTCCATATCTCATTCAATGTTTGTCCTAAATCGCTTTCTTAAAAAACTGGTAAGCAAAGTATATATCCGATAAGAAAACTCACGTTATATAAAAATATATCGGCTAAGTCGAAAATACCGACTTTTAATTGAGCTTGTAAATATTCGATTAAAATTGCAAACACTTCAAAAGCAATTAATCTCTTCATAAACGTTTTTAATATGTTTGTGTATGCTAATAAAAAGTACATTGGTAAAAATATTAAGAGATTAATAACCATAACAATCAGTGAAAAATTATCACTTTTAATATCAGAAATAAATCCAAACGGATTCCAGGCATATAATCCAATTTCCGCGGAATATTGCTGATCAGGGCGAAGTAAGCCTAATACTAAAACCAGTAGATAGAGTGCCAGGAGTATATATCTATCAGTTTTAGTGTCCAGATTAAATATGATGCTCAATAATACATAGACAGTGAAAGTTATTATAAAAATTGCTAAGATGTTCTTTTCAATATTCTCCATGTTAGCAAAAAACATAGGCAAGATATTCATAAAGAATCCTACATATAGCAAGACACCTGCTATAACACTGATTAAAAATAACAAAATCTTCATCATCTTTTTTGATGTTACCGACTCAATCACAATCGCTCTCTTTCTTTTAAATTTTTAAACTAAGAAGACTCAAACTCTATTAAATGCCTTTTTTAGGACAACTCCACCCTATCATGAATAAAAAAAGTTTTCAAAAAATTCATCAAAGTATATATAGTTGTACATTTGTAACCTCCTCTGCATCGTCATTTATGTGAAAGGAGCATTCGTTTTAAATAAAGAGGTTGCAAAGAAGCTTGCTCAATTAATTACAGGGGAATTAATGCCAGAACGGAGGGCAGAAAATTTTGCTGTTGCATTCTTTTTTGTTTATTTAGTAATCCAGACACTATGTAACACGTAGAAATATTGCATAAAGAACAGAAGAGATCACTATTTCTATAAAGGCAGTTATGATGATTGAACAATTTTACCATATGTTACAATTAGGCTGATTTATCATTATAATTTATACATATTATAGAAACTTGTGTAAGGGATAATTGCTTCTCTATTAAAATGGAGGGTAAATAATGACGAAAGAAGTTAACACGACTGGATGGGATGCAGTTGATGAAGCAGTAACGAAGTTATATGGGGAACAGGAACCAAAGCATTATGGTACGGTGCTTTCTTGATTTAATAACAGGATCTTTGTGTGAATCACTGTGTCCAAACCATTTCTCGAAGTACCGAGAAAGGGTATTTTGATTATTTATGAGTAAATTTGAATAAACCAAGAATTAATGGCCGAGTAACATATGGATAAATAATTAAGAAACCCAACTAACTTCCATAAGAAAGTAGCTGGGTTTTAAAAAATAAAATCTATAATAAACATGGCCAAGTATAACCATGATGAACGGAAAGATCTCAGGCCTATTTTGTATATTATTTTAAAGCGTTTACTACAACTTTCGCAGCTTTTGCAATAAGAGCATCATCATAGGTTGCGTCCTTCGTATTGCGAGAAGAAAGGATAGCGATTACTATTGGTTTTCTATCGGGTGGCCAAACAACAGCAATGTCATTACGTGTTCCGTAGCCCCCTGCTCCACTTTTATCAGCAACAACCCAATCCTTAGGTACACCTGCACGTATTAATGTGTCCCCTGTGGCGTTCCCAACTAGCAAATCGGTTAGGAGTGCCTTCTTCTTTGTAGGAAGTACATCACCAATCACGAATTTTTGAAGATTTGATGCAAGTGCTCTCGGTGTACTTGTATCACGAAGGTCTCCGGGAGTGGTAAGGTTTAATTCAGGTTCCAAACGATTAGACTGTGTTACCTTATCTCCCATCTTCCTTAAGGCTTTTTCAAATCCAGTAGGACCTCCTAATTCATTGAAAAGTAGGTTTCCTGCTGTATTGTCACTATACCGGATAGCAGCAGTCGCAATATCCTTCACTGTCATTCCTGTATCTACGTATTTCTCAGTGATAGGTGAATAGGTGACCAAATCTTCCTTAGTGTAAGTGATAATCTTATCAAGATCCTTCATGGATTTTTGCTTAAGCATGGCACCTGTGGCAAGTGCTTTGTAAGTAGAAGCAAAAGCAAATCGTTCATCTGATTGATAGCTGATACTCTTTTTTGTTTTCGTATCAATCGCATAAACACCAAGACGGGCATCGAACTCACTCTCCAGCTTTTTGAAAGCTTCTTCAGTATGCGTGCCTTTTTCCTTAGGGGTTTTATGCTCAGGTGAAGCAGCAGAAGAATTAGTTGCATTCGTGCAACCAGCTAGCAGGATTAAACCTAGCAAAGATAAAAAGAGGGTTTTATTTAGTCTACATAATGTATTCGTTAATTTCTTCAAGTTATAACCTCATTTCTATTTCATCATTATTGTCTTAAATAGATTAAATCGTCTCCACCTTTCAAATCATATGTATTACACGTGTAATACAATACTACAACTGTAATCCTTGTTGGTCAACCTTTTTTAACAAGAGGGGAATTACAGAATGCATAAGTAGAAAGGGTGTTTGATAAACCATAACCGTCATGATAATATTTGAATATTACAGTTGTAGTTTTAGAGAGAATTTATTTAACTTCTTCGAATGAATAAAAGAGGTGAAAACATTGCTTTTTACATACTTCATCATTTGTTTTATAGTTTCTTCTTTAACGGTTATAGGAATTATGCTGGGAAGGAAGATTTTCCAAAAGCAGTTATCTGTAAAAGGGAAATATCATATGTGGTTTTTATTGATGGTGGCCTTGATTCTGCCATTTCTTCCTTTTCAGTTACTGCCTATTAAATATCCTTCTATCGATTTGGGTGTCAACCGACATAATGAACAAAAACCAGTGTTGGCGAATATTGAAGATGCTCAACATTCGAATTGGATACAGGATTATTCCTTATCTATTCATCGCATTAATATAGAATTTCTGGGGACGGTATTAACTTATATATGGATCGCAGGAATGCTAGTTATGTTATGGCTAGCAATAATTGCTTGGCTTGATATAAAGAAAATTAAACGAACAACATCCCCCTTAGTAAATAAAGATATACTGTTTTTATTTGAACAGTGCAAAAAGCAATTAGGTATATCGGGACAGATAGCAGTAGGAGAGTCAAAGCTTGTCAATTCTCCGATGATAATAGGTCTTCTAAGAAATTATGTTGTATTGCCTTCTAAATTTGATCAATGGCTGTCAAAAGATGAAATCAAATATATTTTGCTACATGAACTTAATCACTATAAATATAAAGATACAGTTGTAAATTACCTTATCCTCTTTTTCCAAATTATTTACTGGTTCAATCCACTAGTTTGGCTAGCTTTTCGAAAGATGCGATTGGATCGGGAAATCACCTGCGATTATGCAGTTTTAGCTTCCTTAGATGAGAATTATCACAAAGAATATGGGCTGACGATTATCCATTTTATAGAGAAAGTCTCGCAGCAGAAAAACCTAATTTTAGCCAATCAATTTAATGGCTTCAAAAAGCAAATGAAAAGCCGTATAGAGCATATTGCTTGTTATACAAAGGAATCGAAGCTTTTGAAACTGAAGAGTATAGTGGTTTTTATGATGTTAGGCATATTGGTGGGGAGTCAGGTTCCATTCATTTCAGCTATGGCTCAGAACCAGAATCGTTATGAGTTTACGAGTGAAAAGACTAGTTATTTGGATCCGAGTAATCTTTTCAAGGGGTATGATGGAAGCTTTGTCTTATACGATAACCAGGCTGACCAATATAAAATATATAATAAAAATAGAAGTACACTTCGAGTTTCTCCGGATTCTACTTACAAGATTTATAGTGCATTAATCGGATTGGAGTCCGATATTATATCAGGTGAAAATTCTAGCCTAAAATGGAATGGGACCAAGTATCCTTTTGATTCTTGGAATTCAAAACAAAATTTGTCGACTGCGATGAAAAATTCAGTGAGCTGGTATTTTCAAGAGTTAGATAGGCGAAATCAGACTGCAATCATTGAATCTTATTTAAAACGAATGAAATATGGCAATTCCGACATGTCGGGCGGGATCAGTCAATATTGGCTAGAATCATCTTTAAAAATATCACCAGTTGAACAAGTACAGTTATTAAAAAATTTCTATACTAATCGGCTAGGGTTTAAGGATAAAAACGTCCAAGCGGTTAAAAAGGCAATCAAACTTGAGCAAAAAAATGGGGTACTGCTATCTGGAAAAACGGGTACAGGCGTTGTAAATAACAAAGAAGTGAATGGTTGGTTCATTGGATATATTGAAAATGGGAAGAATACGTATTTCTTTGCAACCAATATTCAGAGAAAAGAAAAGGCATCGGGTAAAAAGGCGGCAGAAATAACTTTGTCCATTTTAAAGGACATGGGGATATATTAATTATTGATCTACTAAAGGAGGTTGTATGATGTCTAAAAATATTCCCAATATATCAGAGTCTGAATGGGAAGTGATGACGGTGCTTTGGAAAGAGGCGCCGCTTACTGCAAATGATGTAATCTCCGCCCTACAGAAACGAACTGATTGGAAATCAAAAACAATACGTACGCTCTTAGATCGTCTTGTTAAAAAAGAAGTCGTGGGAGTAAATAAAGAACAAAGGGTGTATACGTTTTTTCCGCTGTATGAGCAGGATGAATGTCAGCGTGCTGAGGCAGAATCGTTTATTAAACGTATTTATGGCGGCACACTGAAGTCTATGTTAGTACAGTTTATTCAGGAGGATAATTTATCTGAAGAGGATATAAAGGAATTAAGATCCATCCTAGATCCGAAGCAAAAAAAATAAAAACAGTAAGAATGCCCATATATCAGGGTATTCTTTTTTTATTTTGTATCAATTGGTACTCTATTTGATCTGAGAGTAATTGAACACAAAAGGACAATACAACATACACTACTTTAGAGTTTTATTTAAGGTGGTGATTTTTAAAATGAATAATCCATTCCAATTTCCAAGTTTCCCTGGGTCATCAGGAATGCCAAGTTTTCCAGGGTCTTCATTTCCAGGAATACCGGGGATACCAAGTTCTCCAGGACCATCATTTCCTGGAACGCCAGGCACTTCACAGGCACCAACTGCTCCGCCCCCATCATTTACTCCGCAACAGTCAACAACTGTTTCGCCATTAGCAGTAGATCCAGGAGCAATTAGAATGTGTCTGTTCCGTAATACGTACGTATGGCTAAACAATGGTGACGCATTTTGGTACTATCCTGTTTTCGTAGGTTCAAGATCCGTTTCAGGTTTCAGATGGACTGGTTGGACCTGGGTGATTTTTGGTATTGATACAAGGAGAATTAGCTCGTTTACGTGTTTTTAAAAACAATATTGCTTGGGCCTTGGTAGAATAAGCCATCGTATCATTATCTTGTTTGATGTACAAAATTGAACATGCATATTTATCATAAAAACCTCTTTCTGGTATAGCAGCGGAAAGAGGTTTGATATATAAGTTCTTATCAATTAATGTTAGAAAAAGCCAGTTCTCCTTTATTAGGAAAACTGACTGCTTTCATCTGTTATAGCTGCCCTTGTTGAATTCGATTAATTAGTTCCTCTAGCCAGAGAATCGTGTGTTCCGTTTTAGTTGATACATAACCTGTCATGTAGTTTACAAACTTCTCACTATCTTCATCTAGCTCAATCTGGTCTTTGAACCCAATTACGTGCGCCCATTGGCTTTCAATAGTTCGAGCTTTCTTTTCTAATATCTCTATTACTTTTTCTCGGTTCACATATTTGATATTTGCTATGCCCACGACCATATCTGTAATTTCTTTGGCATTCTCAAATAACTTGTATATGAGCTTGGGCAGCTCTTCGCGACCTTTTTCGGTAATCGCAAATACTTGCTTATCTGGTCGATTTTCTTCTTTTTTAATTTCAATAATTTCAATCAACCCTTTTTTAGCTAGGGAGTCAAAATTATAATATAGCTTACTTTCTGTTAATCCAGCTATTTGATCTAATGGAATTGGATCGGATAGGTGTTTTTTTAATTTATAAGGGTAGTTGGCACCCTCCATCAGTTTGCTCAATATAAAGATTTGAATAGACATACTAACACTCCTTCAAGAAGCATGTTAACTCTATTGTAACAAAAACTAGATAGTTGCTTCAGACGAATTCTTTAATTTGTCTGTTTCAGTGGAAGATTCCTCTACTGGGATAGGTTTGTGAATAAATGCAACAATCCCAATGTTAATCAACATAGCAGCTGCACCGACTGCAACCATTGACCAAATATATGGACTTGCACTGATACTTCCGTATAAGTCAGCAAAGTATCCTTGTACAGAGTAATACATTGGTGAAATATAGCTCATCCATTTATAAGGCAAGTACATCATATCGCGGGAAATAGTCGCGCCGTTTGCTAGTGTTTGAATGAGTAAAATTGGTAAGTTGAAAATCATGCCTACTTCTCCAACTAAAAAGATTAAAATAGCCGTGAAGTTGAAGCAGACCATGTAATTAAGAATTTGGTGTCCTAATACGCTGAAGAATAGGCTACCGCTCGGTTTATTAATTAAATATGCAATCCCTGTACCGGCTAGTGATGATACTACTGCCACTATCAATGCTGTTAATTGTACATAGCAGAATAAGCGAGTTTTACTTGCTTTTCCACGACTGCCCTTGAATACGCCTACTAATTGCATGGCACCAATCATCGCACCTGTATAACCAGCCATCGTTAAGAACATTGGCAACATGTTATTATTCATACCATCTGGCATCTCGTTAATTTTTACGACGTTTCCTACATACGACGTTTCAATCTTTTTAGCTAATTCAGCCGCTTGCTCTTTTGGTACATTCACGTTCATTAGAATGCCTTCTGCTGTCTGTTGAGAAAATTGAGTGCTAAATTGGTTATTGATTGCCATAATGACAGAATTGATAGAAGAGGAAACGGTTGTAGCTCCGGCTTCATTGATTGTAAAGTCGATGCTTGAAGATGTTTCACCTTTTTGCATATTCTTAGAGAATGTTTTTGGAATGTGTACAACTAACGCTAAATCATTATGCTCTAAATCCTTTAAGGCTTTTTTATTTGTTAAATCCATTTCAATTTTTTTAAACGGTAACTTCTCTTGTAACTGATCGGCAATCTTTGCACCGTATTCACCAGAATCATCATTAACTATGGCAATTGGTAATTTATCTATATTTCCTGGGATTGCTGAATAGCCAGGCAAGAAGATCCCTAACATGACAACCGCATAAAATATGCCCATGAATATGGCTCCGATTGCCCCTTTTGTTTTTAAGAATTGAGTAAACTTCATTTGTTGAATCCTTCCTTTTGCTAAATTCATTTATGCTTTATTTAAAATACTTTAATCAAAGTACTTTTTAAAAAGTATGTTAGTAGTTTATTTTAATTTAATCAGAAAGTCAATTGAAAAACGTGTTATTATCGTGAACCATTTGATAGAAGAACCAATTATAAAACCCCCTATCTATCGTCGAAAGTAACGGTAGGGGGAGCAGACTTATAAATCTTCTATCCATATTAGAAAAAGAATATGTTAATATGGTATACAAATTAGCATTTGTGTTGATACTAATGATTGAAGTATCTGAAACAAGTTGATATATTTGTTTATATATATAATCAGTGAAGTGATCAAGTAAATAAGAATTGTGAACCAGAAAGTATAGCCTAGGCTGGAAGCTATATCACCTCTTCTTATTGAACCCTGCCACGGAGATGTTAGTGAAAAGCTAACCGAGTCGTTTCGTTATAAACGTTTAGAGGGCATAAAGTTTATTTACGCCGAACTAAGGTGGTACCACGTCTACTAGCATAAAGACGTCCTTATTTGGACGCTTTATGCTTTTTTTATTTTTTCTAAGGAGGAAAAGAAAATGTCTCAAATGACAAACAATTTTTCAAAATGGTATATTGATACAATTCAAAAAGCAGATTTGATTGATTACACTCCAGTACGTGGATGTATTGCATTCAAACCTGACAGCTATGAGATATGGGAACATATCCAAGCGGAGATGGATAAACGATTTAAAGAAACGGGGCACCGCAATGCATACTTCCCAATGTTAATTCCTGAATCTTTTTTCCAAAAAGAAAAGGATCATATTGAGGGATTTTCACCAGAGCTTCCTTGGGTGACAGAAGCAGCAGGAGAAGAATTAGAAGAGCGTTTGGCATTACGTCCAACTTCTGAAACGATGATTGGCCATTTATATTCAAACTGGATTAAAAGCTACAGAGACCTTCCAGTTTTAATTAACCAATGGGCAAATGTTTTCCGTTGGGAAAAGAAAACTCTTCCATTCATTCGTACATCCGAGTTCCTGTGGCAAGAAGGTCATACTGCACATGTAGATGAAGAAGAAGCACGCAAAGAAACGATGCAAATGCTATCTATATATAAAGAGGTAGTTGAAGGACTTCTTGCTATCCCTGTTTATGATGGGCAAAAGACACCATCAGAACGTTTTGCTGGTGCGGTTGATACTTTCTCTATTGAAGCGATGATGAAAGACGGAAAAGCTGTACAAGCGGGGACTTCTCATTATTTAGGTACAAAATTTGCGGAAGCATTTGATATCAAATACTTGAATAAAGAAAACAAGCATACTTACGTGCATACAACTTCCTGGGGAACATCTACACGTTTGATTGGTTCTGTTATTATGGTTCACGGAGACGAAAAAGGCCTTGTCTTGCCACCAAAGATAGCACCTATACAAGTAGTGCTTATTCCGGTCGGTCCATGGAAAAAGAATCCTGCCATTATTGAGAAACTCGATGAAATTTTCGCAGCATTGAAAGCGAAAGGTATTCGTGTTCGTCTGGATGATTCAGATCAATCGCCCGGCTATAAATTTAATGAATGGGAGCTGAAAGGTGTTCCTGTCCGTATTGAGCTAGGTCCTCGTGACTTAGAAAATCAGCAAGCTTTAATGAAAGCACGCGATGAGGATGAAAAAGTCTCGGTATCTTTAGATGCTGTCATTGAACATGTAGAAAAAGAACTTGAAATGATGCAAACGCGTCTTTTAGAAAAAGCAAAAGCTTTCCGAACAGAGAATTCACACACGCATATTGAAACATTAGATGAGTTAACAGCCCATTTAGAAAAGTCTAAAGAACAAGAAACCATTCCTGGTTGGGTTTTAGCTGGCTGGTGTGGAGATGATGCGTGTGAAGAAACGATAAAAGAAAAAACAAAATTCACTACGCGAAACATACCATTCAATCCGCCAACAACAAAGCATACATGCTTAAATTGTGGCAAAGAAGCAAAACATACAGTGTGGTTTGCCCGCGCTTATTAATACTAATAAACAAAGCCCCTTTCTCATACAGCAGAGAAGGGGTTTTTGTTTTGCTTATGCTACCGACATATCGGGACAGTCTTCCGCATATGGTATGGTAAAAAGGTGGTGTCTGTGATTGAAACGTTGGATGATATGGAGTGTTGTTTTAGTAGCTTGTATTTTCATAGTTGTGTATGAGACCAAAGCATCTAATCGCGGATTCTTTATTTCCGAGACCTTGGGTGGTGTCAAGATAGCATTGGATGCGGGGCATGGGGGGATTGATGGAGGGGCGTCTACAGATAAGTTGATTGAAAAAAATGTAACGTTGGCTATTACGAAAGAAGTGGAAAAGCTTTTAAAGAAAAAAGGCGCAACGGTATATATGACAAGATCAAAGAATGATGATGTGATCGCCGAGCATACACCTAAAGCTGAATTTAACACTTTGAGAGAACGCAAAAAGCAAGACATATTCTTAAGAGAAAAATTAGTGAACAAGGAAAAACCGGATTTATTCCTAAGCATACATGCAAATGCTATTCCTGAAACAAAGTGGCGCGGAGCTCAAGTGTTTTACCATGCGAATGGGCATCCAGCAGGAGAATTGTTAGCTAATTCTATCCAAGACTCCATCAAGGAGAACCTAAAAAATACAAATCGTGAGGCACTAGCAATAAAGCAAGTATATTTGCTGAAAAAAGTGAAAATGCCAGCTGTATTAGTTGAAACCGGCTTTTTAAGTAATCCTGAAGAAGCAGAGCTATTGTCTTCTCCTGATTATCAACGAAAAATGGCGGAAGCAATTGTAGATGGCATTGAACGTTATTCCGAATCCTCTATTGAATAAGATATGCCATAATACTTATTTGTAAGCGTTATGATATACTAAAGGCAAACGCAATAGAGGAGTGTCTACAGTGATTAATGAACAACAAGTTCTGGAATTAGTGGGAGCATTAAAAGATCCTTTTCTACATAAATCCTTAAAGGAAACTGGTGGGGTTTTAGAGGTTTCAATTAAAGAAGAGAAAGAACATGTCAGTGTAAAAATTGCGATTGCGAAAACAAATACACCTGAACAACTTTCTCTTCAAATGGAAATCGTCAATACATTAAAGGAAGCAGGATTTAAAACAGTCGGCATCAGATTCCAAGAACTTCCTCAAGAAAATATCGAGCAATTCCGTGGAACTGCCACTCGTGCAGAAGCACAGGATTTGTTATCGCCTTTAAATAAAGTGAAATTCATCTCCATTGCGTCAGGTAAAGGCGGAGTGGGGAAATCTACTGTCGCTGTCAATTTAGCGGTTGCTTTATCACGTTTAGGGAAAAAAGTAGGCTTAATTGACGCAGATATCTATGGCTTTAGTGTACCGGATATGATGGGTGTACAAACTATGCCAATTGTAGAAGAGAATCGTATAATCCCTGTGGAACGATTTGGAGTAAAAATGATTTCAATGGGCTTCTTTGTCGAAAATAATGCACCAGTTGTATGGCGCGGACCTATGCTAGGCAAAGTATTGGATCAATTCTTCCGTGATGTTGAGTGGGGAGATTTAGATTACTTATTATTAGACCTTCCTCCTGGCACTGGGGATGTTGCGCTTGATATTCACCAAATGTTGCCTGAATCAAATGAAATCGTTGTAACAACGCCACACCCAACTGCAGCATTCGTAGCAGCTCGTGCTGGTGCTATGGCTATCAAAACAGAGCATACAATCCTTGGTGTGATTGAAAATATGTCTTGGTTCCAATCTGATGTATCAGGCGAAAAAGAATATGTATTTGGAAAAGGCGGCGGTCCAAAGCTAGCCGATGAATTGCGAACTGATTTACTTGGCCAAATACCTTTAGGACAACCAGATTGGAATGAAGTTGATTTTGCGCCATCTGTTTATGCCAAAAATCATTCAACAGGTCAAATTTATTTAGAAATTGCACAGCGTGTAAGTGATAAATTAGAGCAAGAAGATTAAGGTAAAAAAGTAGGGATGAAGCTAAATGCTTCATCCCTTTTTCATGCTTACTTACCGCCAACTCCTTTACCGGAGCCGCCGCCACCGCCACCTTGGCCACCATCACTGCCGCCACCGCCATCTGAAGACTTAGACTTTTCTCCTGACGATTCAATTAGCTTTGCCCACTTTTCTTGTAGCATTGGGCTTTTTATGACTTCAGCAATCACTTTTTCTAAATCTTCTTTAGAGCTTGCTGATTTCATGATTTTTTCTAATTGTTTTTGCATATCGGGTTGAGAGAAAAATTGTTCCAAGTCTTTTTGGAAAGAGGCATCCTTCATTAAATCTTTTAGGAGATCCTTTTGTTCCTTTTTCAAGCTTTTCGCAAATGTTTCGCGGAATTTAGGATCTTCAAATTGGGTTTTCCAATATTCTTCGGCCTTTTTAGAAAGCAATGTGTCCTCTATAGCAGAATTGACATCATCATGCTCGAGCACAAGCATATCCTTCATGGCCGGATCTTCTAGAAGTTTTCGTATGACTTTTTTTCCTTCCTCTGTTTGCAATGCATCTAGAGTGGATTTTTTTATATCTTCATACGATTGGCTTTGAGGAGGAGCAGCAGCGGAACAACCTGTTAAAAGAGCAAGAAGAAATGTAAAGATAATGGCTTTTTTATACATAACCTTCCCTCACTTTTGTGTATCAGTCGTTTCATTTATTGTTCACAAAAGCCCGTGTAATATGTATGGGGAACGAGAAGAAATAGATTTTTTAAATATTCATGTTAGAATGAAACAAGAACTTCTAAAAAAATGGAGGACACTCGTTGTGACGATACGTAATTGGTTGAAGTTTGCTTTAAGAGCGTTGATTATAGGCGGCTTGGTCACTGGGGTTATGAGTTTAATCGTTCGGTGGGGAAATTTTTATGGACCGCATTTTTCTAATGGTGAACTAACTGAAGCAATCAGCGGCTTATTGTGGTTTGTATTTCTTGGATTTACAATTAGCATGGTTTGCCAAATGGGGTATTTTGCCTATCTGACGGTGCATCAAATCGGGGTAAATATTTTCCGCTCATTAACTTTGTGGAATTGGGTACAACTATTGTTGATGATTATAGCGATTGCAGATGTGGTCTATTTCCGTTTTAGGCCATATGCCGATACTGCAAATGATTGGTTCCTATACATAGGTTTATTAGCGGTATTATTAGTAGCTGCTTTTTTGACGGCTATCAAAAAAGTCAAAATGACGAATAAAAAGCATATCCTTATCTCCGCTTTATTTTTCATGGTTTTTGTAAGTATTATCGAATGGTTGATTGCGCTTTGGGTTCGTACTGAAGGAGGCAATCAATATATCACGATTTTATTATTCCCAATTTTGGCTGTTAATGCATTCCAACTACTGGAATTACCTAAATATAATGCACAATCAGCAGCTGATTTGAAGAAAAGGGAAGAGCGCCGTAAAGAACATAATGCCTACGCTACAAAACAACAAGCGAATAATCAACAAACAAACCGCAAAAAAGCGAAACAAAAGTAAAGAAAGGCTATTTCCCTGGTTATGGTGAAATAGCCTTCTTTCTATTTAGGAAACTTTTTAGTGGTTGCGGAATAACCAAAAATAACTTCTTCAATTTGTCCAAATTGGTTACTCTCAATTAGTCGCTCTAAGTTTTTTATGGTGATTCTTTCTTCTTGATGATAAGGGATGGCAATAATGTCTCCGTTTGAAACCTTTATTTCTTTTGAATTTGTGCCCATTTTAGATGCTGCTAACATATTGATTTTTTGTTTCCATAAAGCATTTGAAACGTTTGGCAGGAAGATGTAATCTTTCGTTCTGAACCAAAGTGGAGGTTGTTTCATAATGGTGTTGAACAATTCTATATCTTGTTCCAGTTGAGAAGGGTTTTCCTCATATATTTCACTGCTTTTGCCTAATAAACCAACAGGAATGTTTTTAGACTTAATGACTTTTACGAGAGTTTTAGAACGTTCTAATAATGCTGGGTCTACCATTAATAATGGGTAAGGAGATTTTGTTTCGTTTAGCCATTTGATAAATTCCTCATCGGCATATGAAAGATCAATTGTTAATGCCTTTCCGTATGTTCCCTTTAAAATAACGTTTGGCTCATCTGTTAACCGAAATACACTAAGTAAATTGTTTTTAGTCGGAATAAAGACGAGTAGAATAGCTAACATTACTATCATCAGTAGCAGTATTCTTTTAATCAGTATGCTCACCTCCAAAGTATATATATGTTAGAGGCTTGTATTTTAAAACTTTATAAAAAAATAGTTGACTCATTTATAGTAAGAGAGTATAGTTGTTAACGTTGACTCGTCAGAATGAGCAAGACTGATAGTAAACGACTTAAATTATTTTAAAAAAGTTGTTGACTAATGGTTTTAACCATGATAAGATAGTTAAGTCGTTAAGGCGACAACGAAATGAACCTTGAAAACTGAACAAGCAAGATGTTAATCATTTAAACTTACTAACAACTGTTAGTTTTAAAGACATCATCGTAAAGATGATGCGCTAGTGAAATTTTGAGCAATCAAACACTTTTATGGAGAGTTTGATCCTGGCTCAGGACGAACGCTGGCGGCGTGCCTAATACATGCAAGTCGAGCGAATGACGAGGAGCTTGCTCCTCTGATTTAGCGGCGGACGGGTGAGTAACACGTGGGCAACCTGCCCTGCAGACTGGGATAACTTCGGGAAACCGGAGCTAATACCGGATAATCCATTTTACTTCATGGTGAAATGTTGAAAGGCGCTTTCGCGCCACTGCAGGATGGGCCCGCGGTGCATTAGCTAGTTGGTGGGGTAACGGCCTACCAAGGCGACGATGCATAGCCGACCTGAGAGGGTGATCGGCCACATTGGGACTGAGACACGGCCCAAACTCCTACGGGAGGCAGCAGTAGGGAATCTTCCACAATGGACGAAAGTCTGATGGAGCAACGCCGCGTGAGTGATGAAGGTTTTCGGATCGTAAAACTCTGTTGTAAGGGAAGAACAAGTACGTTAGGAAATGAACGTACCTTGACGGTACCTTATTAGAAAGCCACGGCTAACTACGTGCCAGCAGCCGCGGTAATACGTAGGTGGCAAGCGTTGTCCGGATTTATTGGGCGTAAAGCGCGCGCAGGTGGTTTCTTAAGTCTGATGTGAAATCTCGCGGCTCAACCGCGAGCGGTCATTGGAAACTGGGGAACTTGAGTGCAGAAGAGGATAGTGGAATTCCAAGTGTAGCGGTGAAATGCGTAGAGATTTGGAGGAACACCAGTGGCGAAGGCGACTGTCTGGTCTGTAACTGACACTGAGGCGCGAAAGCGTGGGGAGCAAACAGGATTAGATACCCTGGTAGTCCACGCCGTAAACGATGAGTGCTAAGTGTTAGGGGGTTTCCGCCCCTTAGTGCTGCAGCTAACGCATTAAGCACTCCGCCTGGGGAGTACGACCGCAAGGTTGAAACTCAAAGGAATTGACGGGGGCCCGCACAAGCGGTGGAGCATGTGGTTTAATTCGAAGCAACGCGAAGAACCTTACCAGGTCTTGACATCCCAGTGACCGCTCTAGAGATAGAGTTTTCCCTTCGGGGACATTGGTGACAGGTGGTGCATGGTTGTCGTCAGCTCGTGTCGTGAGATGTTGGGTTAAGTCCCGCAACGAGCGCAACCCTTGATCTTAGTTGCCATCATTTAGTTGGGCACTCTAAGGTGACTGCCGGTGACAAACCGGAGGAAGGTGGGGATGACGTCAAATCATCATGCCCCTTATGACCTGGGCTACACACGTGCTACAATGGACGGTACAAAGAGTCGCAAACTCGCGAGAGCAAGCTAATCTCATAAAACCGTTCTCAGTTCGGATTGTAGGCTGCAACTCGCCTACATGAAGCCGGAATCGCTAGTAATCGCGGATCAGCATGCCGCGGTGAATACGTTCCCGGGCCTTGTACACACCGCCCGTCACACCACGAGAGTTTGTAACACCCGAAGTCGGTGAGGTAACCTTTTGGGGCCAGCCGCCGAAGGTGGGATAGATGATTGGGGTGAAGTCGTAACAAGGTAGCCGTATCGGAAGGTGCGGCTGGATCACCTCCTTTCTAAGGAATTTAACGGAATACAGACTTCGTCTGTAGGATTAACATCTTGCTGTTCAGTTTTGAGGGTTCATACTCTCAAAACCTTGTTCTTTGAAAACTGGATAAAACGACATTGAAGAAATTCTTAAGTAACACATTTATTAAGTTTTAAATTTTTTAGGCTTAATAACTTAAAGGCTTTATAAGCCAACGGTTAAGTTATTAAGGGCGCATGGCGGATGCCTTGGCACTAGAAGCCGATGAAGGACGGCACTAACACCGATATGCTTCGGGGAGCTGTAAGTAAGCTTTGATCCGGAGATTTCCGAATGGGGAAACCCTCTATCCGTAATGGGGTAGAATCTTGACGTGAATTCATAGCGTCTTGATGGCAGACTCAGGGAACTGAAACATCTAAGTACCTGAAGGAAGAGAAAGAAAAATCGATTCCCTTAGTAGCGGCGAGCGAAATGGGAAGAGCCCAAACCAAGAGGCTTGCCTCTTGGGGTTGTAGGACACTCTATACGGAGTTACAAAGGAATGCGTTAGGCGAAGCGGTTTGGAAAGACCCACCATAGCAGGTAACAGTCCTGTAGTCAAAAGTGCATTCTCTCTTGAGTGGATCCTGAGTACGGCGGAACACGTGAAATTCCGTCGGAATCTGGGAGGACCATCTCCCAAGGCTAAATACTCTCTAGTGACCGATAGTGAACCAGTACCGTGAGGGAAAGGTGAAAAGCACCCCGGAAGGGGAGTGAAAGAGATCCTGAAACCATGTGCCTACAAGTAGTTAGAGCCCGTTAATGGGTGATAGCGTGCCTTTTGTAGAATGAACCGGCGAGTTACGATTACATGCAAGGTTAAGTTGAAGAGACGGAGCCGCAGCGAAAGCGAGTCTGAATAGGGCGAATAAGTATGTGGTCGTAGACCCGAAACCAGGTGATCTACCCATGTCCAGGGTGAAGGTAAGGTAACACTTACTGGAGGCCCGAACCCACGCACGTTGAAAAGTGCGGGGATGAGGTGTGGGTAGCGGAGAAATTCCAATCGAACCTGGAGATAGCTGGTTCTCTCCGAAATAGCTTTAGGGCTAGCCTCGTGATGAAGAATCCTGGAGGTAGAGCACTGTTTGGACTAGGGGTCCATCCCGGATTACCGAATTCAGACAAACTCCGAATGCCAGTGATTTATACACGGGAGTCAGACTGCGAGTGATAAGATCCGTAGTCAAAAGGGAAACAGCCCAGACCACCAGCTAAGGTCCCAAAGTAATTGTTAAGTGGAAAAGGATGTGACGTTGCTTAGACAACCAGGATGTTGGCTCAGAAGCAGCCACCATTTAAAGAGTGCGTAATAGCTCACTGGTCGAGTGACGCTGCGCCGAAAATGTATCGGGGCTAAACAATTCACCGAAGCTGTGGATAGACATCTACGATGTCTGTGGTAGGAGAGCGTTCTAAGTGCTGTGAAGTCAGACCGGAAGGACTGGTGGAGCGCTTAGAAGTGAGAATGCCGGTATGAGTAGCGAAAGATGGGTGAGAATCCCATCCACCGAATGACTAAGGTTTCCTGAGGAAGGCTCGTCCTCTCAGGGTTAGTCGGGACCTAAGCCGAGGCCGACAGGCGTAGGCGATGGATAACAGGTTGATATTCCTGTACCACCTCCCTGCCATTTGAGTAATGGGGGGACGCAGTAGGATAGGGTAAGCGCACTGTTGGTTATGTGCGTCCAAGCAGTAAGGCGTGAGAGTAGGCAAATCCGCTCTCTATAACGTTGAGCTGTGATGGCGAGCTCTTTAGAGCGAAGTTCCTGATTTCACACTGCCAAGAAAAGCCTCTAGCGAGGCAGGAGGTGCCCGTACCGCAAACCGACACAGGTAGTCGAGGAGAGAATCCTAAGGTGAGCGAGAGAACTCTCGTTAAGGAACTCGGCAAAATGACCCCGTAACTTCGGGAGAAGGGGTGCTCTAGTAGGGTGCAAGCCCGAGAGAGCCGCAGTGAATAGGCCCAGGCGACTGTTTAGCAAAAACACAGGTCTCTGCAAAACCGTAAGGTGACGTATAGGGGCTGACGCCTGCCCGGTGCTGGAAGGTTAAGGGGATTGCTTAGCGCAAGCGAAGGTGAGAACCGAAGCCCCAGTAAACGGCGGCCGTAACTATAACGGTCCTAAGGTAGCGAAATTCCTTGTCGGGTAAGTTCCGACCCGCACGAAAGGCGTAACGATCTGGGCACTGTCTCAACGAGAGACTCGGTGAAATTATAGTACCTGTGAAGATGCAGGTTACCCGCGACAGGACGGAAAGACCCCGTGGAGCTTTACTGTAGCCTGATATTGAATTTTGGTACAGCTTGTACAGGATAGGTAGGAGCCATTGAAACCGGAGCGCCAGCTTCGGTGGAGGCGTCCTTGGGATACTACCCCAGCTGTATTGAAATTCTAACCCGTACCCCTGATCGGGGTAGGAGACAGTGTCAGGCGGACAGTTTGACTGGGGCGGTCGCCTCCTAAAGAGTAACGGAGGCGCCCAAAGGTTCCCTCAGAATGGTTGGAAATCATTCGTAGAGTGTAAAGGCACAAGGGAGCTTGACTGCGAGACCTACAAGTCGAGCAGGGTCGAAAGACGGGCTTAGTGATCCGGTGGTTCCGCATGGAAGGGCCATCGCTCAACGGATAAAAGCTACCCCGGGGATAACAGGCTTATCTCCCCCAAGAGTCCACATCGACGGGGAGGTTTGGCACCTCGATGTCGGCTCATCGCATCCTGGGGCTGTAGTCGGTCCCAAGGGTTGGGCTGTTCGCCCATTAAAGCGGTACGCGAGCTGGGTTCAGAACGTCGTGAGACAGTTCGGTCCCTATCCGTCGTGGGCGTAGGAAATTTGAGAGGAGCTGTCCTTAGTACGAGAGGACCGGGATGGACACACCGCTGGTGTACCAGTTGTTCTGCCAAGAGCATCGCTGGGTAGCTATGTGTGGACGGGATAAGTGCTGAAAGCATCTAAGCATGAAGCCCCCCTCAAGATGAGATTTCCCATTACGCAAGTAAGTAAGATCCCTCAAAGACGATGAGGTAGATAGGTTCGAGGTGGAAGTGTGGCGACACATGGAGCTGACGAATACTAATCGATCGAGGACTTAACCAAATTTCTTAAGAACCTTCAATTCACGTTTATCCAGTTTTGAAAGAACAACTTTCTTTCAATAAGAAGGATTTCAAGACACGAGCAGTAGTGCGATGTGTATTGGAAGCCGTAAGTCTAGTAATGATGGCAAAGAGGTCACACCCGTTCCCATGCCGAACACGGAAGTTAAGCTCTTTAGCGCCGATGGTAGTTGGGGGCTTCCCCCTGTGAGAGTAGGACGTTGCTAGGCATATTAAGACACTGCTGATTCAATCAGTAGTGTCTTTTTTATTACATAAAATGTGAAGGCTTGTTGCCGTATAAATAGCCTTGAGATAGTTTTCTAATCATCACTTATTGTTTAAATGAAGGTAATAGACTTCATCCTATATAAAAATAATTTATTTAGTTAAAGTAATCAAATAGTTTTTCATTATATTGTTGACAAAAGATTGTATCCAATTTACAATTAAAAATGTCTTTGCCATTAGGATTAATGCGTTGTTATAATCTAATATATGCTTCCATAGCTCAGTAGGTAGAGTGCTTCCATGGTAAGGAAGAGGTCACCGGTTCAAGCCCGGTTGGAAGCTTATTTATAAAGGTTAAACTTTTTAGGTTAAAACTGTTGCTTTTTATAAATTAGTATGGTAAAATAATTCTTGTCTTGTTAAAGAGATATACATAAAGCGGATGGCCCCTTGGTCAAGCGGTTAAGACACCGCCCTTTCACGGCGGTAACACGGGTTCGAATCCCGTAGGGGTCACCATCTTATATAACTAATATTGTGGAGGATTAGCTCAGCTGGGAGAGCATCTGCCTTACAAGCAGAGGGTCGGCGGTTCGATCCCGTCATCCTCCACCATTTGTCGGAGGGGTAGCGAAGTGGCTAAACGCGGCGGACTGTAAATCCGCTCCTTCGGGTTCGGCAGTTCGAATCTGCCCCCCTCCACCATCTATTGGGGTATAGCCAAGCGGTAAGGCAACGGATTTTGATTCCGTCATGCCCTGGTTCGAATCCAGGTACCCCAGCCATTTTGAGTCATTAGCTCAGTTGGTAGAGCATCTGACTTTTAATCAGAGGGTCGTAGGTTCGAATCCTACATGACTCATTTCTTATATAAAACCTTCTTCTTTTATTAGAAGAAGGTTTTTTGTTGTTTCTAAATAAGTATAGATTCTAGTATTCCAGTTTTCTTTTTGAATAAACATACAAAAAAATGTGACGTTGAGCCATCCCTATAAAAGCGGTTACAATATTAGCAGAATACAAAGGGGGTATTTAATAATGAATACATCATTAAACATCACAATGATTGGGGTACCAATGGACTTAGGTCAACAACGCAGGGGTGTAGACATGGGGCCGAGCGCCATCCGTTACGCAGGCGTGCATGAACGTTTAGAAACGATTGGACATACGGTAGAGGATTTGGGGAATATCGTCATTGAACCTGCAAAAGAAGAGCCAAACACAAAACTACGCAATTTATCAGCTGTATTGAAAGCAAATACAGAGCTAGCTAATAAAGTGAATGAAATGGTTAAAGAAGAACACTTCCCATTAGTATTGGGCGGAGATCACAGCATTGCCATTGGTACTTTAGCAGGTCTCTCAGATCACTATAGCAATTTAGGTGTTATTTGGTATGATGCGCATGCAGATATGAATACAAGCGATACATCACCATCAGGTAACATTCATGGTATGCCACTTGCTATAAGCATGGGTTTGGGACATGATAGTTTAGTAAACATTAGAAACTATGCACCTAAAGTGAAACCAGAAAACATCATTATCATTGGGGCACGCTCAGTGGATGAAGGCGAAAAAGAACTTATCCGGGAAAAAGGCATTAAAGTGTATTCAATGCATGAAATTGATCGTTTAGGCATGACATATATTATGCAAGATGCAATCAACTACTTAAAGGACAGAAATGTAGATGGTGTTCATTTATCACTTGATTTAGACGGTATTGATCCAATCTATACACCAGGTGTAGGGACTCCAGTTCCAGGCGGTATTACATATCGAGAAAGCCATTTAGCAATGGAAATGTTGCATGAATCAAATCTTATTACGTCTGCAGAATTTGTTGAAGTAAACCCTATTTTAGATGAAAAGAATCAAACAGCTGAAGTAGCGGTAGCATTAATGGGTTCTTTATTTGGTGAAAAGCTAGTATAAAAATGGGCGACTGCCCATTTTTTTTTTATTTTAATTTACAAAATGGAAAACATAAATTAAAAATGTTGGATATTTCCTTCCTGATTCTTGTTATAATAAAGTGATGTAACAATCAAAGAAGATTACTAAACATCATTTTTTTTATCTAGGTGGAATGATAAGAGACCCTATGAAACTATTTGCTAATTTCAAGAGTTTTTGGACTGTAGGTTTATTATCTAATCATCACATGTCCTATAAGTTTTATGATGGAAACACGTTAGCTGATAAAATTTAATGATGAAAAAATGAAACCAAACAATACTGCGATACGTATAGTATGTAGCCGCATGGCGGAGGGGAATTCACATGGACTCGATCACGAACAAAAGAATAAAGCAAGTGCTGAAAGGTGACCAGCATGCGTATTCCGAAATTGTAAGCCTCTATCAACAGAAGGTCTACCAAATATGTTATCGTATGCTTAATAATCAGCATGAAGCAGAAGATATTGCGCAAGAAGCTTTTATACGGGCCTATACTAATTTACATACGTTTGATCTCAATCGGAAATTCTCAACCTGGCTTTTCCGGATTGCTACAAACTTATGTATAGACCGTATAAGAAAAAAGAAACCTGACTATTATTTAGATGCAGAGGTAGCAGGTACTGACGGGCTTGATATGTATTCTCAGATTTCTTCACCGGATCGATTGCCGGAAGAAGAAGTAGAAGGAATGGAATTGCAGGAGCGCATTCAATACGAAATCAGCTGTTTATCCGAAAAATATCGGACAGTGATTATCTTAAAATATATCGAAGAACTGCCGTTGCAAGAGATTAGTGAAATTTTGAATATACCGCTTGGAACGGTTAAAACACGTATACATCGCGGACGTGAAGCTTTAAGAAAGCAACTAAGTAATTTGTAGGAGGGGTTTCACAATGAATACATGCCCTAAAGAGATTGTGCAATATATGCATGAATATCTAGATGGGGATATTGCCAGTGAGCATGAGCAAGAGCTTCAAAAACATTTGTACAATTGCTCAGATTGCCGAAAGCATATGCAAGAGTTGGAAGATACAATCGCATTTGTGAAAGGCGCCATCGCTATCGCCACTCCTCCCCGTTTTGTAAATCAGGTTATGCAGCGGCTACCTAGGAGAAAAATGAAATACGGATTTCAACGTTTTATCCGCAGACATCCAATTGCTATTGCTGCCGCTTTATTTTGCATTTTTATGAGCGCATCCTTTCTGTCGGGCTATAAAAATGATCAACAGTTTTCATATACAAAACAGCCAAACTTGCAGGTTGAGGGGCAAACGGTCATTGTGCCTGAAGGTGAAACGATAAAAGGCGATCTTCTTGTCAAAAATGGAGATATTCTTGTGAAGGGTGCAGTTGATGGTGATATAACCGTGATCAACGGAAAGTATATGGCGTCCTCTGCCAACGTGACAGGGCAAATCGAGGAAATCGATGAAATGTTTGAGTGGCTATGGTATAAGATAAAAAACAGTGCTAAAAAAGCATGGTCTATTATAGATAATAATGAATAAACTAATGATTAAGTCTGCTATCACAGTAGGCTTTTCTGTTTTATCCCGTATTATGAAGCTACAAGAGACTTACATTAAACTTTAATAACCTGAATACTGTTCGTAAAGGCCCAAATGGCAATGGGGCTAAAAGAATGTCATTGCTTGTAAGGCCACTTCATCCGGGCAGAAAATAGAGCAGTTATGCTATACTTGATATAAACGTACTCGCTAGAAAAGTGGGGGATCCACATGTCTTTTATTAATGAATTTACACAGTTTACAAACAATCAATGGGTAAGAATGGTTTTAAACGTCATCGACATTCTGTTGGTCTGGTTGGTTATCTATAATATTCTTATATTAATCCGGGGTACAAAGGCCGTTCAGCTTTTAAAAGGCATATTCGTCATAATTATCATTCGGATTATTACAGTTTATTTTGGATTGACTACACTCGGCTGGATGACAAAACAGGTAATTGAATTTGGATTTTTAGCCATTATTATTATCTTCCAACCTGAATTGCGTCGAGCACTCGAGCAATTGGGGCGAGGCAAGTTGTTTGCTAGAAGTAATATGCAGGAGGAAGAAGAACAAACTCGGCTAGTTACTGCTATGTCCAAATCAGTAAGCTATATGGCTAAACGAAGAATTGGCGCCCTTATCTCCATTGAGAGAGAAACAGGTCTGAATGAGTATATCGAGACAGGGATACCGATGTATTCTGAGATTTCTTCAGAATTAATCATAAATATCTTTATCCCGAATACACCGCTTCATGATGGAGCAGTTATTGTACAAAAAAATAAAGTTGCAGCCGCTGCTTGTTATCTACCGCTTTCTGAAAGTCCTTTTATTTCGAAGGAATTGGGAACGCGTCATCGTGCTGCGATAGGCATTAGTGAAGTGACAGATGCAATTACTGTGGTCGTCTCTGAGGAAACAGGAGCTATCAGTTTGACGATCAACGGGGACTTGCACCGTGACTTATCAATTGAAGAGTTTGAGGTCCGCCTGAGAAATGCTTGGTTCGGAGGAGCTACTAATTCAGTAGGTGCTTCTAAATGGGGCTTATGGGGGGGTAAGAAATAATGGATAAACTTTTTGAGAGTCCATGGTTTCTTCGTATTATGGCGCTCCTGTTATCACTTTTGATATTTTTTACCGTTAAATCAGAGACGAGCACAGACAACAATACAACACCTACATCTGATCATCAAACGGAAGTAATTAAGGATGTGCCAGTAGAAGTTCTTTACGATAGTGAAAATTTAATTGTTTCAGACATACCAAAGACGGTAGACGTTTCGATTGAAGGTCCTTTAGCATTTGTCATCCGTACAAAAGCTATTAGGAACTATCATGTTTATTTAGATCTCAGCAAAGAGACAATTGGAGAGCACAAGGTTAAATTTAAATCCAAAGGCTTCTCAGATAAGCTGAATGTACAAATTGAGCCGTCTACCATCAATGTATCAATAGAGGAAAAGGTAACAAAGACATTCAAAATTGACCCTGACTTTAATGAAAGCAGACTATCGCCGAATTATTTCATTAAAACGATGACGGCGAATCCAAGTGAAGTGACTGTCACTGGTGCCAAAAGTGTTATTGATAACATCGCCTATATTAAAGCCATGTTATCTAGTGACGGTAACATTAATGAGTCTTTCACAAAAGAGGCACCTGTTAAAGTATTGGATCGCGATATGAATAAATTAGATGTCTCGATCAGTCCGGCTACAGTATCAGTTAAAGTTGATATTGGTGAATACAGCAAAGAAGTTC
The DNA here is from genome assembly GCF_023515935.1 of Rummeliibacillus sp. G93. Taxonomy (NCBI): domain Bacteria; kingdom Bacillati; phylum Bacillota; class Bacilli; order Caryophanales; family Caryophanaceae; genus Rummeliibacillus; species Rummeliibacillus sp. G93. The sequence continues at coordinate 3,043,812 of NZ_CP097314.1, read as the reverse complement.
CTCTATCACTTAATATAAAAGGATCGCCAAAGGGTAAGAAAGTAAAATCGATTAAAGCAGAAGAAACGATGATTACATTATTCGGTTCTAAAAATGACTTGGAGAAGATTCAATCTCTTCCTGTCGATGTTGATGTTACTAAACTTAAAAAATCCGGCGATATATCCGTAAACTTGGATAAGCCCAATGGTGTGACAAAGTTATCATTCAATCAATTACGTGTACATGTAATAGTAGATGACACATCTTCATCTTCTGGTTCAGATCAAAATCAAGAGAAAGAAAAAGAAGACAAAAATGCAGACAATGAAGAAACAAAAGTAACAGAAGCACCCGTTTCTACCTCTACTGTTACGTTAAACGATATAGCCGTTAGCATAGAAAATTTAGACACTGACCAGTATGAAATAGAAGGCAATGCCAACCATTTTGTATCTGTTCTTGTGACTGGTGAAAAGCAACGACTTGCCAATATAGCCAAATCAGATATTCGGTTATATGTGGATGCAAAAGATGTAAAAGAGGGTATAAACAATCTGGAGATTATGGGTGAAAGCCCAAAAGGAACTACATGGAAGGCAAATCCAAATACAATGAAACTAAAAATTAGCCAAATTTCATAAAAGTGAAACTCCATAAAAGCAGGGGTTTCTTCTAGTTCATAAAATTGCATTTAGAGTTTTGAAGGAGAGAATACACAATGGGTAAATATTTCGGTACAGATGGCGTACGCGGAGTCGCCAATAGTGAACTAACACCAGAATTAGCATTTAAATTAGGGCGCTTCGGCGGCTATGTTTTGACAAAGGAAACAAGAGAACGCCCTAAAGTTCTAATTGGACGAGATACGCGTATTTCCGGGGAAATGTTAGAAGGTGCACTTGTAGCTGGTCTCTTATCAGTAGGAGCAGAAGTAATGCGTTTAGGCGTCATTAGCACACCAGGAGTCGCTTATTTAACTCGTGCGATGAGTGCGCAAGCAGGCGTTATGATTTCTGCATCTCACAATCCGGTAGAGGATAACGGCATTAAATTCTTTGGTCCCGACGGCTTTAAGCTATCTGATGCGGAAGAAGCAGAGATCGAAGCGTTACTTGACCAAGAACATGATGATTTGCCACGTCCAACTGGTGGAGCACTTGGCACTGTCAGCGACTACTTCGAGGGCGGTCAAAAGTACATCCAGTATTTAAAACAAACTGTATATGAAGAATTTACAAATATTCATATTGTGTTAGACTGCGCGCATGGTGCGACATCTTCACTTGCAACTCATCTGTTTGCTGACTTGGAAGCTGACCTTTCTACAATGGGGTCATCACCAAACGGCTTAAATATTAATGATGGAGTAGGTTCTACACATCCTGAGAAACTAGCACAGTTGGTTGTAGATAAAGGGGCAGATATCGGTCTTGCCTTCGATGGTGACGGAGACCGATTGATTGCTGTAGACGAAAATGGAAATATCGTTGACGGCGACCAAATCATGTATATCTGTGCCAAACATATGCATGAAGAGGGAAAACTGAAGCATGAAACAGTTGTATCTACAGTGATGAGTAATATGGGCTTTTATAAAGGATTAGAAGAACACGGTATGCATAGTGTTCAAACTAAAGTGGGAGACCGCTATGTTGTAGAAGCAATGCGCGAAGGAAATTACAATGTCGGTGGGGAGCAATCTGGCCATATTGTATTCTTAGACTACAATACAACAGGTGATGGCATGCTTACTGGTTTACAGCTTGTCAATACCATGAAAGTCACAGGCAAAAAGCTGTCTGAATTAGCAGCAGAAATGACTATTTATCCTCAAAAGTTGATCAATGTACGTGTAACAGATAAGCATGCTGTGACAGATAATGCTAAAGTAGCAGCAACTATTGCTGAAGTTGAACAAGAAATGAACGGCGAAGGTCGTGTCTTAGTACGCCCATCTGGTACAGAGCCATTAGTGCGTGTCATGGTGGAAGCACCGACAAGTGAAAAATGTGAAGCATACTGCACCCAAATTGCTGCTGTTGTCAGCGAGGAAATGGGATTAAAAGAATAATAAAGCAAAAAAGGAACTCATATAAGAGTTCCTTTTTTTGTTTAAAATTTGGCGATTGTGGAAAAGTACAAGTAGAGGCCAATAACGGCCCTATCTATGAAAAGGAGATGTTATCATTGGCTAAAGTAGCAACAGTAGTAACAAACCTAGTAGAAGATGTAGAATACACAGAACCTGTTAAAGCCCTTCGTGATGCAGGTCATGAAGTCGTAACAGTTGAAAAAACAGCAGGAGGCGAAGTTGAAGGAAAACATGGCACTAAAATTCAAGTCGACAAATCAATCGATGATGTAAAAGTAGACGACTTTGACGCATTATTGATTCCTGGTGGTTTTTCACCTGACCAATTGCGTGCAGACGAACGTTTCGTGAATTTCGCAAAAGCTTTCATGGATGCAAAAAAACCAGTATTTGCGATTTGCCACGGACCGCAATTATTAATCACTGCCAAAACACTAGATGGTCGTCACGCAACTGGCTATAAATCTATTCAAGTCGATATGGAAAATGCCGGTGTCAATTTCCAAGATAAAGAAGTGGTGGTATGCGAAAATCAACTGGTAACAAGTCGTACACCTGATGATATTCCTGCATTCAACCGTGAGATTGTCAATTTATTAAAATAGCCTAGACTGATACAATAGAAGCTAATCGAAAGAGCCTTCTTTCGATTAGCTTTTTCCATTACGTTTATAGTAAGCAACTAAAGGGTAATAGTGACATATGATAGTTATATCATCAAACTTGCATTTTATAATTGACTAAAAAAAGGCTTTTCAAGTATGATGAACATGCTGATTCTTTTTAAGTTAAGATCAGCGCATGCTAAGGAGGATTGTGTGCAAGCAAAAATCGGAAAAACAGTTATAGCGCCAGTACTGAAGAAATCGTGAATCTTCAGTAGACGAGGTGGAGGAGTATCGAAGTTTTCGGCGGATGCCTCCCGATCGCAATGCCCGATCGTTATCTTGCTTTTAAAGGACTCAAGTGATTGAGTAGACAGGGAAGCAAGAAGGCAAATTAGCAGCTGCATATGAATGACTTCGCCTGTAATAGGGGAAGCTTATTTACACGCGGCTAATTTGGCAAAGTTCGGAGGAAATATAGTTATGTGTGGTATTGTTGGATATAATGGTTTACTTGATGCGAAAGAAATTCTATTAAAAGGATTAGAAAAACTAGAATATAGAGGTTATGATTCTGCAGGGATTGGCCTATGCACAGAAGATGGAGTTGCAGTATTTAAAGAAAAAGGCCGTATCGCTGATTTACGCAGTATTGTCGATGAAAGAGCAGCCGCTACTGTGGGCATTGGTCATACACGCTGGGCAACACATGGTGTGCCAAATCAGCTGAACGCTCATCCTCACCAAAGTGCGTCAGGCCGTTTTACATTAGTGCATAATGGTGTATTAGAAAACTATCATCACTTGCAAGATGAATACCTAAACGGAGTTCAGTTAAAATCTGATACAGATACAGAAGTGCTTGTCCAATTGGTTGAGAAATTTGTAGAGGACGGCATGGCAACAGAAGAAGCATTCCGCCATACGTTAACACTTGTACACGGTTCGTATGCCCTTGCTTTATTGGATGCAGAAGAATGTGACACGATTTATGTAGCTAAAAACAAAAGCCCGCTTTTAGTAGGTGTAGGCGAAGGGTTTAATGTAGTAGCATCTGATGCGATGGCAATGCTACAAGTAACAGATCAATTTATCGAATTGCATGATGAAGAAGTTGTCATTGTTCGCAAAGACTCTATCGTAATCAAAAAACTGGATGGCACAGTAGTAGAACGTGCACCTTACACTGCAGAGCTAGATATGAGCGATATCGAAAAAGGCACATATCCACACTACATGCTAAAAGAAATCGATGAACAACCTGGCGTAGTTCGCAAAATTGTTCAAAACTATGAAGATGAAGAAGGCAACCTAGTGATTCCTTCTGACATCGCCAATGCTTTACATGTTGCAGATCGACTTTATATCATTGCAGCAGGTACTAGCTATCATGCAGGCCTTGTTGGCAAACAATACTTTGAGAAAATGGCAGGCATCCCTGTCGAAGTGCATATCTCAAGTGAATTCGGCTATAATATGCCGTTACTATCAGAAAAGCCATTCTTTATTTTCATCTCACAATCAGGCGAAACAGCAGATAGCCGTCAAGTGCTTGTGAAAATTAAGGAATTAGGCCATCCAATTTTAACTATTACGAATGTACCTGGCTCTACTTTATCACGTGAAGCGGATTACACATTGTTACTGCATGCAGGCCCTGAAATTGCCGTAGCCTCTACTAAAGCATATGTTGCACAAGTAGCCGTACTTGCAATCGTTGCCTATGTAGAAGCACAAGCGAAAGGCAAAGCACTGGACTTTGATTTAAAAGCAGAGCTTGGCATTGCAGCAAACAACATTCAAACAATCGTTGACCATAAAGAAGACATGGAACATGTAGCAGCAGATTTCTTAGAAACAACACGTAATGCTTTCTTTATCGGCCGCTCAATGGACTTTTATGTCAGCTTAGAGGGCGCGCTCAAACTAAAAGAAATCTCTTATATCCAAGCGGAAGGGTTTGCTGGAGGAGAGCTAAAACACGGTACAATCGCATTAATTGAAGATGGTACACCTGTATTTGCGCTTATTACACAAAAAGAAGTAAGCCTTAACCTAAGAGGTAATGTGAAAGAGGTAACCACTCGTGGTGCCAACGCTTGCATTATTTCGATGGAAGGCATGGAAGAACCAGGCGACACAATCGTCCTTCCACCTGTACACCCGCTTCTAACACCGCTTGTATCAGTTGTTCCATTACAATTGATCAGCTATTATGCATCTCTTGCACGTGGCTGTGATGTGGATAAACCAAGAAATTTGGCTAAGTCGGTTACAGTGGAATAGTTGTATTCCTAGTGAGTGAGTTATATGTGATTGCATAATAAAGATGTAAACTGAATAATAAAGATGTAAACTGAATAATAAAGATGTATACCGAATAATAAAGTTGTAAACTTAATAAAGTATAGTATGTAAAAAAATAATTATGTCTATAATCGTATTTGATGGAATTATTCCATCAAATACGATTTTTTTATGTGAGGAGTTAGATAGATGGCAAAAAGGAAAAATGGATGGACCAAAGAAAAAATTGCTCGTTATATGAAAGAAGGAAGAGGACAAGGTGAGCTAATAGAATATATCCCCTGGTTGAAGATTCAGGATGTTCCTTCAAGTGGGAATGTTACTCGTTTGATGGGATGGAAAACTAAACGACAGCACGAATTTTTATCCAATTTAGAACTTGGTTATTTTTATCTATTGGAATGGTCAAGGGATGTATACGATATTAGAGAGCAATTCCCATTAGATATAGAGTTGACATATAAAATTTCAGAAGAAAAGGGCATACCACATTCTATTGATAAGTCTACAAACACGAAGATTGTGATGACAACTGATTTTTTTATTACTGTCTTGAAAAATAATAAGAAATCCTTTCTCGCTCGCACAGTTAAACCGAGCAGTGAATTAGAGGATAAAAGGGTAATTGAAAAATTTGAAATTGAGAGAGAGTATTGGAATTCAAAGGGCGTAGATTGGGGAATAATCACAGAAAATGAACTGCCAGAATCTTTAATAAAAAACATTCAATGGGTCCATAAATATCGTTTGTTGGATTTGGACCAGGATGTAGATTTAACTAAAACCTTTCTTAAATCACTCATTAATGCTACTGATATAAACATAAGCATCATCCAATTTTGCAATGAATTTGATGATGAATATAATTTAGAAACAGGTATGGCGCTTAATTATTTTAAATACTTTATAGCTGTTAAAGTAATTGGTATAGATATGCAGCATCAAATTAAGATAAATAATTTAAAGAAAAGCGATCTAATTATTAGTGAAGATTGGAGAAAACAATTTGATTACATTAGCGGTTAATGAATTAATAAAGGATATAGTGAATGAGAAAATATATCGTCTTTTATGGATTGATGAAGTATACGATTTTTCTTATGTCATTGACATAGAAGATTCAAAAGGCGTACCAAAAATGTTCAAAATGAAGGAAATATATGAAGGTATAGTTCTAGGGACATTTATTAAGGTAGAATCTCCAAATACTGAAAAACAATTATTACATAAGATGAATATAAAAGGGCTTGCGATAAGGGATAAAGCTTGGTCAATTATCAAAGATATAGTAAAAGAAGAACCATTAATATATACAAGAGAATGGAGAGGGAAACAGATAGAAAAATTAGTTAGTATGAATGTATGTACAAAGGCCACTGCTTATAAATATTTACGTAGATATTGGCAGGAAGGGATGACAATTAATAGTTTGCTCCCTAATTATAATAATTCGGGAGCCAAAGGGAAGTTGAGGGAAGGCGGTGATAAGAAAAGAGGTCGACCAAGACTTAGTGATACTGAAGGGATAAATGTTACAGAAGAAATAAAGGCTGTTTTTAGAAAGGCCATAAAAAAGTATTATCTTTCAGATAAGAAAAATTCATTTATACATGCTTATAAAATGATGATAAAAGAATATTTTGCAGGCGATATTCATTTCAAGGATGGGAAAAAGTATATCAAAATTTTAGATCAGAATAGTATCCCTACGTTAGCACAATTTAAATACTGGTATAAGAAGGAATTTGATATTAACCAAATAATTATTAATCGAGAGGGAAAAAAGAAATTCGAACGTGATTACAGAGCCGTTCTTGGTTCGTCTACTTACGAGTCAATGGGTCCAGGTACACGTTATCAAATTGATGCAACAATTGGAAATGTATATCTAATTTCTAGTTATAATTCAGATTGGATAATCGGTAGACCCATTATATATTTTGTTGTAGATGTATTTACCCATATGATTACGGGATTATATATCGGTCTTGAAGGTCCCTCCTGGGCTGGCATGATGATGGCAATTGCAAATGCAACGGCGGATAAGAAAGAATTTTGTAGTAAATATGGAATTGAAATTTCTAATGAATGGTGGCCAGCTGAACATTTGCCTGAAATCATAGTGGGTGATAGAGGAGAATTAGAAGGATACAACGTGAATAGCTTAATTAATGGTTTAAATGTATCAATTGAAAACAATCCATCATTTCGACCAGACTGGAAAGGAATAGTAGAGAAACTATTTGATACTTCACAAGAAAAAATAAAACCATTCTTACCAGGATATATACAAGCAGATTTTGGCGAACGTGGTACAGAAGATTATAGACTTGGGGCCAAATTAACTCTTGAACAGTATACAAAAATCATAATTAATTTTGTCTTACATTATAATAGAAATTTCTATATGAGAAATTATTCTAGAAGTACAGATATGATCGAGGCAAAAGTTAAACCCACTCCAATTGAACTTTGGAAATGGGGGATTAGAAATAGAGCAGGTAGATTGAGGAAAGTAAATCCGGATATAGTTAAGTTTTATTTAATGCCTAGGGATAAAGCAACTGTAACTGCTAAAGGTATAAAATTCAAGGGAATGTTGTACAGCTGTGAAACTGCAATAAAAGAGTCATGGTTTGTTCTAGCCAGAAAAGATGGAACTTGGAAAGTCGAAATTTCATTTGACCCTCGACACATAAACAATATTTACCTTCATACTAATAATGAATCATTATTTGAAGTTTGTTCATTGCTTGATCACCAAGAAAGATATCAGGATAAAGCAATCGAAGAGATTGAACAATTAATAAAAAAAGAAGTACAAGATTTTAAAAAGAATGAACATCATTTACTTCAAGAGGAAATTAATTTTTTCAGTAATATTGAGTCAATTGTTGAGGAATCAGTTAGAGCCACAAATCAAACACAGACGAAGAATATAAAAAAGGCTCAAAAAACGAAACGTATTAAGGTAAATAGACGAGTAGAAAAATCTTTACTAAGAGAGCAAGAAGCATTCCAAATAGGTATTGGGGAAAAAAACAAGGATACAGATGTTATAGATTTTGAAAGTACTGGTAAAAATGGTGTTGAATCAAATAGACCTTCTATTAAAGAATTATTTAATAAAAGAAGAGGAAAAAAAGATGAATGATCAAAGAATTGTAACGTTAGAAAGTGGAAAAAGGGTACTATTAGCTGAATATCGAAAACAAGAAATCGTTGATTATAAAGAAAATCCTCTTATAGAAGCATTACCTCCAATTCTATCTTTGGAAGATGCTTTTGATCTACTTAGCTTTTTGCCGGAGTATCATCCAAGTGAAAGGAATTTATCTATACATCATCGCTATCATGCATTACTACGTTTATCACGCTTTTATCAACCAATTGCACAAACTTTAGATTTAGAACAACGTTTTTCACGATTTATTAGGTACGGCTATGTAAGTAGAAATCCTTTTCAAAAGCAACATGTTCAAGCACTTAATGAATTGCATACTAAGTTGTTGAATAATGAATATTTAGGTTTATCACCAGATATTAGAGCTTCAGCATCAAGTTTTACATTGATGGGTTTTTCGGGGATTGGTAAGACTTCAGCAATTGAAAGGATTTTATCATTATACCCACAAGTGATTTTACATCAACAGCCCTTAAATACAATTCAAATTGTATGGCTCAAATTAAATTGTCCATATGACGGCTCGTTAAAAACGCTATGTATGGATTTTTTTCAACAAATAGATATTCTATTAGGAACAAATTATTATGAGAAATACGGCAGGCGTTCTAATTCAATAAGCTCGATGGTCACAAGAATGGGTCAAGTTGCTCGATTACATACGTTAGGTGCCTTGATAATAGATGAGATACAACATCTGTTATCAGCAAAAGGTGGGGCATCAGAAGTTATGATGAACTTTTTTGTGACATTAGTTAACGAAATTGGGATACCTGTAATGTTTATAGGTACTATGAAGGCAAAAGTATTATTACAAAAAGATTTTAGACAAGCAAGAAGAAGTAGTGGACAAGGTGATATGATATGGCAACAAATGAAAAAGGATGATGATTGGGAAGTTTTAATTACGAGTATGTGGGAATATCAATGGACTAAAGAATATGCAGAATTAAACAAGGTAATGATGGATACAATTTATGAAGAAAGCCAGGGAATTGTAGATATTGCAGTGAAATTATTTTTCCTTGCGCAAACAAGAGCAATTGAAACTGGGGTTGAAAAAATTTCTCCAGCGATGATTAAATCAGTGGCAAAAGAAGATCTAAAACTACTACAACCAATGCTTAAAGCTCTAAAAACAGGGATTGAAAGTGAAATTGCAAAATATGAAGACATAATCCCTATGGATATTGAAGAATATTTACAGAATCACATACCTGTTATTGATATTAAGGCACAAATTGAGGCTAAAAAAGAGAAAATCGCTAAAAGTCGAATGGAAAAAGAGCTTTCAAAATTGGAAAAACTCATTATATCCTTAATAAATCTTGAAATTAACGAAAAAGACGCAGAGAGTGCTGCGAAATTTGTCTTAAAAAAGAATTCTGATTTAACAATAATGCAGTTGATGGCTGCATCAATAGATTACATTGAAAACAAAAAACAAAATAAGGTAAATGTGAAAAATAAAACAGGTAAAAACGAGTTAAAAAAAATTATAGACAATGGGAAAAAACAAAAAAAATCAGCTTATCAATCCTTAAATGAAAATGGTTATATTAAAAATCCCCTTCAAGATTTTATTTATATATAAAGGAGTATAAGGCATGTTAGCATTTTTTCCGAGGATATATGAAAATGAGTTGCTATATAGTGTTATTAGCAGGTATCACTATTTTTCGGGGAATTTAAACATTAAAGATACCACCAGGGATTTATTTGGTAAGGGTAAATTAAATATTATTCCTGATTTACCTACGGATTTAAATGCGTTAATAGAGAGAGTTCAACACTTTTCAGATAAGCGTCTTATTGATTGGCTAGATCAGCATACTTTATATAACTACTACACAAATTTCACTAATCTAAAGGTGAAGAAACATGTTTTAGAAAGAATGACTGAAAGCACTGGAAAGCACAGCTTACACCATATTACTGGCCAAGTAGCTGGAAATGTAAAAGAACATGTTTATTTTCGTTATTGTCCTGTATGTTTGAAAAATGATATAGAAGTCTACGGAGAAACGTATTGGAGAACATATCATCAATTACCGAGTGTTTTTGTGTGTATAGAACATTCCACGTTTTTAAGAAACAGTAATATGTCATATAGACAGAGAAAATCATCTTTTGCCCAACCAAGTTTGATGAATTGTACTTCAATTAATGATAGTAATCCAGTAACTTTTCCTAAAATGAGCTTTGAATTATTGCTCAAAATATCCATGGAAAGCTACAAAATAACCGTAACTGATTATAAATTTAATCAAGGGATGTTATTTGAAATATATCGATACTTACTCGGCCTTAAAGGATATAAAAATTTGAATGAAACAATAAATCAAGATAAGTTGAGAGAAGATTTCATATTGTTTTATGGGAAAGACTATTTAAGATTAATGCAGTCCATTCCTTGTGGAGTTGAAGGGAAATGCTGGTTGAAATCCATTACTAGAAAACATAGAAAGTCATTCCATCCGGTAAGGCATTTATTACTTATTAATTTCTTCGGGGAATCAGTAGATACAGTGCGTTATTGTCTCAATAAGAACGATAATCCGTTTGGAGAAGGGCCTTATTTATGCTTAAATCCTGCAGCATATCATTATCAGAAGCCGGTTATAACTGAATTAAAAATCTCTAGATGTTTAACTACTAAAAAACCTATAGCTACTTTTTATTGTACCTGTGGATTTATATATTCAAGAAAAGGTCCTGATATAGATCAAAAGGATAAGCAGAAAATCGGTCGAATTAAACAGTTTGGAGACCTATGGATGAAAAAGCTGCATTATTTAGTGTATGAGGAAAGGTTAAGTTATAGAGCGTGTGCTAAATTACTTAAAGTAGATACTAATACTGTTATTAAATATATAAAAAATCAAGGAAGACAAAATAAGAAGAACGATTATTTACCAAGCAACAACAGAGAACAATGGTTATTGCTGAGAAATAAATACCCCTCCTTATCTAAAACTGAGCTGAGAAAAGTAAATCCTGCACTGTATATGGTGTTATATAGAAATGATAAAGAATGGCTTAATGATAACTCTCCTGTAATACAGAGAAGGAAAGTACATGATGAACGAGTTGATTGGAGTATGAGGGATTATGAACTTTTAAATGAAGCCAAAAAAGCTGTTCAAGAATTAATGAAAAGTAAAAAACCTGTTAGAATTACAAAAAGTCTAATTGGAAAACGAATCAAACGTACCACACTTCTAGAAAAAAAAATAACAAAGCTGCCATTAACAATGCATTATATTAACTCAATAAGTGAATCGGTTGAAGAATATCAGAAAAAACGTATTAAGTGGGCAGTTAAACAATTGGAAAAGGAAGAATTGACGGTATCGAAAATTTGTCGAAAAGCAGGTATAAAAAAGTGCTATTATCAAGATTTAAAGGAATATATTAATAAATATATAAATGAACATCAATAAAGTTTCTGTTGTAATAGGATAACTTTATTGATGTTTTTATTTTTTAGAAAGAGCTTATGATGAAAATATACAATCATTAACCTAAATAGTTTGATTCTTAATTAGAGGACGTACTTGCTTATCAATATAATACTTAGGCGTCCATCCCTTAAAGATATTATCTAGTACATACGAATCGAAAAGGCTAATTCCTATATCCATAGTATTCCCTACTACGGCGCCTGACAGAGCGCCTATAGGTCCTGCAACTGTACTTCCAATAATACCTCCTAACGCTGTAACACCAAGTACTCTTGTTAGTTTCCCAATAGGTCTTTCTAAAATTGATTTAGAATTAGTAATTGTATTAATGTATTCTCTAGTGATTTCATATCTATCTGAGTGAGAAGATGTACTATCAATCCAAGCCCTAAACTTTTCAGCATTTTTACCTTCTCTAATTTTCGGGAGATCTTTAACATCAAATAAACCTTCGTTCACTAATTGTGAAAATGTTGGCACTCCCTCAATTCTAAAAATTTCATCTACAACATTTTCTATAGCATTTAAATCTTTTAATTTTTGAAATTCACTACGATTTAGGGTTAATAAATCAAAAGAGTTATATGTGTTCAATTGGTAAGTTGATAGTAAAGTTAGATCGTAACACTGTGTAGCAAGATTCACAAGTCGTTTTCTTTCCTGTTGATTTAAATCCATGATGTCCTTTTCCATTGGTAACCCTAAGTCAGTAAATAAATTGTCCTTGTAGCCCTCATGACCAAACCTAACAGCATCTTCTGCCAAGTTTTTGGGGGGTAACTTATAATTCTTTATTACTTTTCGAGTAATATTTCTTCTTATCTTTCTTGAATAGGAATTACTCAAAAATTTTAAGCCACTCATAATTGATTCTTCGGGATCTATATGAACGCTTGAGCTAAAGTTAAAAGACTGAAGAGGGAAAATGCCAGGAATATTATCCACATTATAAGTAACTCCTGAGTTCCATAATACAAAATTGATTGCTTTTTGTTCTAATAAAGCTTCAACAGTTTTAAGCCCTAAAGTATTTATTAAGAAAGCTATCGGAATATTCTCTCCATAAACTTTAAAAGTAATGCTGTCATGAACTAAGAGTTGTTCAATAAGAGAATTTTTGATACTTTCATACTCAAGTGGAAAATTATTTACATCTTTAATTAAGTGTTCATTACCTTTAATAAAGTATTTTCTTGTAAAGTCATTAAGATTATCATTATAAACCCCAACCATTAGTACTATCCCTTCCATAAAATCCAATTTAAATACAAAATTTCACTTTATTCCATTTTAATATACATTTTACTACAATAAAATTATTAAAAAATTTTATTAACATGATTTTTTTCTGTTGCATATAATAACTTATAAGAGTACGCTTATATAAGAAAACGGTTATATAACGGAGTGAGGTGAATCAGCGATCAATAAAGGAAATGCAGCTAAAGCAGTTAGTGATGCTAACCCTTTAAAATTATTAGCCAGTTTAAACAAAAACGAACTTTGTGTATGTGATTTAGGGGGATTAGAAACACTACAGGTTAAATGAAGTTCAAGCCCTTTACATTAAGGCTATTATCGATGAATTAGAGCCTATCTTATTGAATAAGTGTGCTTGTACTCTTGAAGAAGGTGAGACTTAACATGGGTTCAATAAAAGCTTATTTATCTAGCAAAGAAGCATCAGAACGGGAGGAATTGCAATTGTCAGAAACAGTCATATGCAACTTTTTCAATCAAATACATGGTGCTAATTGGAGGAGATATGTTTGTTAGGTCAGATATTTATAATGGGCATATATTTATTAATTATTTTAATGCTTTCATATATCACAATGGAATTTCAGAGAAATAAAATTAGTAAACAATATTTTTTAATTTGGTTAATAAGCGTTTTTTTAACCGGTCCTATAGCATTTATCATATATGTTATTTTGGATAAGAAAAAAGAAGTAACTAGTGAAAATTTAAAATAGGTATGTCCATTGAGGGGGATTCTATAAAGTATAATTAATTAACTGTAAGTAAAAGCTAACAGTCTCGCTTACAAGTAACACATTATTAACCTCTTGCATATATTATAAAATAAGCGTATTCTTATATAAGAGAATAATTATATATAGGGGGAGATAAAATGATTCAGCTATCAATAATGGAAAAGCAGCTAAAAGCAGTTAGTGATGCTAACCGTTTAAAATTATTAGCCAGTTTAAAAAATGGCGAAGTTTGTGTATGTGATTTAGTGGACATATTAGAAGTTTCTCAACCAGCTGTTAGTCAACAATTACGTAAATTAAAAGAGGCTGATATTATTTTAGAAAGAAAAAAGGGGACTTGGAAGCACTACAGGTTAAATGAAGTTCAAGCCCCTTACATTAAGGCTATTATCGATGAATTAGAGCCTATCTCATTGAATAATTGTGCTTGCACTCTTGAAGAAGGTGAGGCTTAACATGGGAAAACCTTTAACAAAACAGTTATCTTTTCTAGATCGTTATTTAACATTATGGATTTTCCTTGCAATGGGATTAGGTATAGTATTAAGCATTATTTTTCCAAACTTTAAGGATACATTAGATAAACTATCTGTCGGTACCACATCGATTCCTATTGCAGTAGGTCTTATTGTTATGCTTTACCCTCCACTTGCTAAAGTGAAATATGAAGAAATGTGGAGAGTATTTAAGGATTGGAAGGTATTAGTCCTGTCCTTATTGCAAAACTGGCTTTTAGGACCATTTTTAATGTTCTTCCTAGCAATCATCTTTTTACGTGATTACCCAGAATATATGGCTGGGCTTATCCTGATTGGGATAGCTAGATGTATTGCGATGGTTATTGTGTGGAATGATTTAGCGCGAGGTGATAATGAATATGTAGCTGGTTTAGTTGCATTTAACTCTGTATTCCAGATTTTATTTTATTCAACTTTTGCTTATTTCTTCTTGGATGTAATGCCTGGCTGGTTCGGTATGGAAAATTTATCTGTTTCAATTTCCATGTGGGAAATTACAAAAAGTGTTCTGATCTATTTAGGAATCCCATTTGCTGCAGGTATATTAACACGAGTTATCGGCATTAGATTGAAGGGGAAAGATTGGTATCAAGAGAAATTCATCCCTAAAATTTCACCCCTTACATTAATTGCTTTACTATTTACAATTGTAATGATGTTCTCATTAAAAGGAGATAAAATTGTTGCTTTACCATTAGATGTATTACGTATTGCGGTTCCTTTATTAATTTACTTCTTAATTATGTTTATTGTGTCATTCTTTGCATCTAAGAAGGCTGGAGCAAGTTATCCAGTAACAGCTGCGCTCTCCTTTACAGCTGCAAGTAACAATTTTGAATTAGCAATAGCAGTGGCAGTAGCCGTATTTGGAATTAACAGTGGGGAAGCATTTGCTGCAGTTATTGGCCCCTTAGTTGAAGTACCGGTTCTAATAGCACTTGTAGGTGTTGCGTTAAGATGGCAGAAAAAGTACTTTAAAATCAAATTATAGTGGAGTGTACAAATGAAAAAACTATATTTCTTATGCACAGGTAACTCTTGTCGTAGTCAAATAGCAGAAGGGTTTGGAAAAAAATATTTAGGCACTGAATGGGAAGTGCGCAGTGCTGGTATCGAAGCTCATGGATTAAATCCTAAAGCAGTCAAAGTGATGGAAGAAATCGGTATCGATATTTCTAAACAACAATCAGAAATAATTGACCTTGAATATCTAAACCATTCAGATTTAGTTGTGACTTTATGTGGGGATGCTGAAGATAAGTGTCCTATGACGCCTCCACAAGTTAAACGGGAACATTGGGGTTTCATGGACCCTGCGAAAGCAACAGGGTCAAAAGAAGAAATATGGAAAGTATTTCAGGATGTAAGAGATGCTATTGGTGAACGTATAGAAGATTTTGCGAAACAAATGCCTAGATAAGAAATTCTAGGCTTTGTTTTAAATATATATATAAGAAATTACTTATGTAGGGAGAGTTAATAATGGAGAAAATTGAAATTTATGATCCAGCTATGTGTTGTGAAAGTGGAATATGTGGACCATCTATTGATCCAGAATTATTACGCGTTTCATTTATTGTGAAAAATCTACAGAACAAAAATTATCCGATTGAGCGTCATAACTTATCAAGTGATCCACAAGCATTTGTAGACAATATACATGTAAATGAGATCCTTAATTCTTTGGGAGTAAATAAGTTACCTTATGTATTTTTAAATGGTGAGCTAATGATGACTAACCGCTATCCAACAAATGAAGAGTTTGCAGATTGGACTGGGGAAGATATCGGAGAACTAACTAAAAAACCGAAAGTACGTTTATCTTTAAATACAAAAGGCGGCGGTCTGTAATGGAACGCTTTACAAAACAACATTTCCCTAAAACGAAATATCTCTTTTTTACTGGCAAAGGTGGGGTTGGAAAGACTTCTGTTGCAAGTAGCTTGGCATATTCCATTGCTAGTGATAATAAGCGTGTTTTGTTAATTAGTACTGACCCAGCTAGTAATTTACAAGATATTTTCAATCAGTCTTTAACAAATGAACCATCCTTGATTCAAGGAACAACTTCGTTATATGCATTAAATTTAGATCCTGTGCAAGCTGCAAATGATTATAAAGAACAAGTAATCGCTCCATATAGAGATAAGTTACCTGAGGTAGCCATTCAATCTATGGAAGAGCAAATGTCTGGAGCCTGTACAGTTGAAATCGCAGCTTTTAATCAATTCTCAGCATTATTAACTGACCAAAAGGTTCATGAGGAATTTGACATCATTATTTTTGATACAGCTCCTACAGGTCACACGTTACGTTTACTGCAACTCCCAATGGCTTGGAGTGGTTTTTTAACAGATAATTCATCCGGAGCATCTTGTCTAGGACCTTTAGCTGGGTTAGAAGGTAAAAAACAAATGTACAAAAAAGCAGTCGATGTTTTATCAGATGCTAATCAAACTACATTGATGCTAGTTACACGTCCTGATATCAATCCATTAAGAGAGGCAGCAAGAGCTTCTCAAGAACTTTCCGAAATAGGAATCGATAATCAACAGCTAATAATTAATGGAGTACTAGAGGTTTGTGATTCAGAAGATGTTTATGCTAGTGCTTTCAAAAAACGACAGTCTTCAGCTTTGGATAAAATGCCAGAGGAATTAGTTGAATTACCTACGTATACCTTGCCACTCGCTCCATATACAATTACATCATTAGAAAGAATGGACGCATGGTTTAACAATAAACCTATCAATGAGTTCTCTTCAGAAAATATAGGTGAAGATTATCCATTTACTTCGTCTTCCATTCATAAGTTAATTGACGAGTTTATAGAAAATCCTAAACGTGTTATTTTCACGATGGGAAAGGGTGGCGTTGGAAAAACTACCGTAGCAACACTTATTGCTTTAGGTCTTGCCGAAAAAGGTAAACCTGTACATTTAACAACAACTGACCCCGCAGCGCACATTAAATGGATACTCGGTGATAATAAACCAGAATCATTATCCATTAGTAATATTAATCCAGAAACAGTTCTGGAGGAATATAAAAAAGAAGTATTACTAAAAGCAAGTGAATCAATGGATGAAGATGGTCTTGCCTTTGTACGCGAAGATTTAGAATCTCCTTGTACTGAGGAGATAGCTGTATTTAGAGCGTTTGCAGAAGTCATTGAATCACATCCAAATGAAATAATCGTTATCGATACAGCACCAACTGGTCACACTCTGTTGTTACTTGATTCTACAGAAAGCTATCATAAGGAAATAAGTCGTTCTTCTGGCGATATACCGATTGCTATACAACATTTATTACCTACATTAAGGGATCCAGCTAAAACATCGGTCTTAATTACAACATTACCCGAAGCAACACCTGTTTATGAAGCTGAGCGTTTACAAAATGATCTTAAAAGAGCTGGGTTGCATATTTCCCATTGGATTGTGAATCAATCATTCCACAATCTAAAAACAGAGCATCCTTTATTATCGCAAAAAGCTAAACATGAATCTAAATGGTTAGAGAAAGTTAATTCTTTATCGAATAAAAAAACTGTCTTAATTCCTTGGAGTCTAGAAGAACCAACAGGATTAGATGGATTACACAGTTTATTGGAGGAAAAATAAGATGAATATGACTGAAAAGGCAAAAGAATATATCTTAAATGCATTGGAAGAAAGTAATGTAGATACACTTCGTTTTTATGGAATTGCAGGATGTTGTGGAATGAATCTAGCGGTTGGTCTTGAGCCAGCTAAAGAGGGTGATCAAATAGAGATAGTAAACGACGTAAAAATTGCTATCATGCCTGAAATGGCTAAAGAATTACAAGGTGTCACTATTAATATTGAAGAACAAAATGGAGAAATGGGCTTGGTATTAGACGGGTACACACCAGGTTGTGGCTGTTAGGATTTTATTATGACTGTTAATCACTCAAGCACATTATCAGTAGAGTATTTTATAAGTTACTTGGAACTTGTGATGGATGCAAAACAAATCTCCTTAAAAGAAGCAAGTCAATATATGAATGAGCAATTTTTTAAAGGTAACCCTAATTTATATGGGGAAAATACTGCATTACAATTTAAGAAAGCAATAGAACAAATAGAAAAGAAGGGGTAAAAAATGAAAGAAATAAAACTATTTACTTCAAGTCAATCATCCTGCTGTGGAGAGGAAGTTACTAATAATTCTTGTTGTA
The DNA here is from genome assembly GCF_023515935.1 of Rummeliibacillus sp. G93. Classification (NCBI taxonomy): domain Bacteria; kingdom Bacillati; phylum Bacillota; class Bacilli; order Caryophanales; family Caryophanaceae; genus Rummeliibacillus; species Rummeliibacillus sp. G93. The sequence continues at coordinate 3,025,459 of NZ_CP097314.1, read as the reverse complement.
CATCAGAAACAGTAAATGAAACATCGTGCTGTTCTTCACCTGAAACTAAGGTAGTAGAAGCTTCAAGCCAAATACAATATAATTTAGATTTACCAGTAGCAATCATTGGTGCAGGACCTGTTGGTCTTGCAGCAGCAGCAAATTTAGCGTTACAAAAAGTACCTTTTATTGTTTTGGAGTCGGGTCAAAATGTAGCTCATAACATTCGTAAATGGCAACATGTTCATTTGTTTAGTCCATGGCAATACAATATTGATAAGGTTGCGCGCAAATTGCTAGAAAAAACAGACTGGAAATCTCCTCAAGATGACATTTTACCAACTGGGAAAGAATTAATAGAACAATATTTGGAACCATTAAGTGAACTGCCTGTGTTAAAAAAATCGATTCAATATAATTCAAAGGTTGTTTCTATTTCTCGGAAAGAAAATGACAAAATGAAAACCATAAATCGTGAAAAACAACCATTTGAGATTTATGTAGAATCCAATCGTGGATTGGAAATCGTAGAAGCCCGAGCCATTATTGATGCGACTGGAACGTGGGGAAATCCAAATCCAGCTACTTCTAATGGGGTTTGGCTTTCTTCTGAAAAGGAGTGCCAAGAACATATTGAATATGGAATCCCCAATATTATCCAGAATACGACTCGCTATGCCAATAAAACTATTGCAGTAATTGGCGGCGGACACTCTGCCATTAATACATTGCTTGAATTAGCTGATCTTCAAAATAAATACCCACGAACAAAACTAATTTGGATATTACGCAAAAAGCATGTATCGGATGCATTTGGTGGAGAAGAAAAAGATGCTTTAGAAGCACGAGGAGCGTTGGGAACGAAAATTCATTCATTAGTTAATGCAGGAAAAGTGGAAGTATATACACCATTCTACACAATGCAAGTTAAATCAATGGACGGACAATTAGAGCTTATGGGTCGCTATAATGATAAAGTGATATCCATTACAGACATTAATGAGTTAATTGTTAATGCAGGTAACCGTCCAGATTTTTCAATTGAACAAGAGCTTCGGTTATCTATCGACCCAGCAACAGAAAGTGTAGAAGCACTTGCACCGCTAATCGATCCAAATCTTCATAGTTGTGGTACAGTTCGCCCTCATGGAGAGGCAATTCTTCGACAACCAGAGCAAGGGCTTTATATTGTTGGAATGAAGAGTTATGGACGCGCACCAACATTCTTAATGGCAACTGGTTATGAACAAGTGCGTTCCATTACAGCCTATTTAGCAGGAGATGTAGAAGCTTCAAAACGTGTTGAGCTTGATTTACCAGAAACAGGAGTTTGTAGTATAAATCTAAATAATAATGAATCTTCTTGTTGTTAATTAGTAAATCAAGTGAAAGCAAAATCTTTAAGAAAGAAACCATTGTAATTAATGGTTTCTTTTCTTAAATAAAATTATATTATGTTTTACATAAACATTTACGTAGTTGTTAGGAGGATACTTTATGACAGATAATATTGTAATTAGAAAGATGTTAGATACAGACTGGCCAGCAGTGAAAAACATTTATTTAGAGGGTATTGCGACAGGAAATGCCACTTTTCAAACTGATGCTCCATCATTTGAAGTATGGACAACTTCCCATCATGCTACATGTAGGTTTGTTGCTGTAAAGGGAGACTTAGTTGTTGGATGGATTGCAATTAGTGCAGTATCTAACCGGGTTGTATATAAAGGAGTAGGAGAAGTAAGTGTTTATGTATCAATAAAGGCAAAAAGTGGAGGAATAGGGACATTGCTTCTTTCAAAATTAATCGAGGAAAGTGAAAATGAAGGTTTTTGGACATTACAATCTTCTATTTTTAAAGAGAATACTGCAAGCTTAAAACTACACAAGAAAATGGGATTCCGGGAAGTTGGATATCGGGAAAAAATAGCGCAGCATTACGGTGTCTGGAGAGATGTTTTATTATTGGAGCGTAGAAGTGAAATTGTAAATTAAATCCAATTATGCTTTTTCGTAGTTAAGGTTGTAAATTATAAATGGAAAAAGAAACGAATAACAAGGAGAAAAAATGATTGGTTACTTTCCAAAACCGTATAACGATGAGTTATATTACAGTATTTTAGCTCGATATCATTCTCATATAGGTAGTAATGTTAAATCAAGTACATTGAATGAACTAATAGGTAAAGCTCAACTTTCAGATTTTGAACTACCAGTGGGTGTAAATAAATTAGTTTCCGAAGTACAACAATTTTCTAAAGAATATTGTTTAAATTACTTTATCTATAATCACACATTAATTCCTTTGCTAAGAGCTTTTAAAAGTGAAGAATGGCTTAAAAGGCTAAAGCATAATCAATTTATTAATTCAAATAAAGTAAGTTTGTTTGGAAAGTTAAGTGGAGACGTAAAACCTAAGGAATATTTGTATTATTGCCCCCAGTGTTTAAAAGAACAATATAATAAATATGGGGAAGGATATTGGAAAAGGATTCATCAAATACCAGGTATATTTGTTTGTAATAAACATTCTATATCACTAAGTAAATATCCAATTCCTCTAGATATATTAAGATTACGTAGTAGTAAATTTGTTTTGCCTAGTACAAATGAAATTAAGATATGTAAAGATGATTACGATAAAGAAATACAACAATGTTTGCTAAATCTAACGGAAGATGTGGAATACATTTTAGAAAAGAATTTTGATTTCTTAACTGACGAGCAAATTTACAAGAAATATGAAATACTCTTTCAAATAAGAGGAATTGCTTTTCCAACGTTAAAGAGGCAGGAAAAATTAAATGAAGTAATATTAGGATACTACCCATTTGAGTTTCTTGAAACGTTAAATTCCGCTTTTAAAGCTAATGATAAATCTTCATGGCTAAAATATACTAATGGCGTTAAATCCTTAAAATACCTTCATCCAATTAGACATTTGCTATTAATTCGTTCAATTTGCGGATCAGCACGTAATTTCTTTGAAAAGGAATATACTTTTGAACCTTTTGGAAAAGGTCCTTGGATTTGTATGAATGCTTTAGCTGATCACTATTTAGAAAAGGTTGTTGAAAAAGTAGACATCAGTATTCATCGAACCAATAGAGAAATTCAAGGAGATATGATATGCAGTTGTGGTTTTAAATATCGATTAAGGGTAGGTGAAAAAAACCCCTTAGAAGTGAGATACTTTAACAATAGGATAATGGAGAGAGGCCATATATGGGAAGAAAAGTTCGACGAATTAATTAAACAAAATCTAACAACCCATGAAATAGCTAAGCTTACCGATTTATCTAAGCCTACTATAAGAAAGATTTTAAAAGATAGAGATAATATATATAAGAATAAAATTCAAAAGGAAAAAGAAAGAAAACAGAAGATATTTAGAAAAACTCAAGACTATAAATTAACTTGGTTAGAGTTGAGAGAGAACAACCCAACATATAATCGAGAGGAATTAAATAACATAAATAGGGCTGTATATGGTTGGCTTAGAAAATATGATGTGAAATGGTTAGAGGATAATTCTCCAAACAAAAAAGTGAAGCACAACTATAAAAAACGAAAAAATGATTTACATAAGATAGATACTGAATTCTCCATAAAAGTGAAGGGAACTGTTAACAAGTGGACAGACTATGAAAATAACCAGGGAAGGTTAGTTAGAAAATCAACAGCGAGGATAGCTGATTTGATTGGTCTTAAAAAGCCATTGAATTCTAAAAGAGACAGTATGCCATTGACCTTTACATATTTAGATTCTGCTTATGAATCCGTTGAAGAGTTCCAAAAGCGAAGAGTTAGATATTTTCTTGAAACAGTATTTAAAAATGAGAGAGTTTCAATTAATAAAGTTGCAGAAGTTGCAGGAATTAGGAAAAATTTAAGAGAAGGAGTTGGAGATATTAAAGAATATATACAAACTTTGGTTGAAAATCATAACAAGGTTTTTTAAAGGCGATGTTTTAAAATATTCATACTAAATTTAGATTAAATTAAAGTATTGCTGTAATTATTATATAGATTATACATAATTGCTCATCAAAGTTTACAACTTTATTATTAATACGAATACTATTACTTGTTTTATTTGTAAATTAAGTTTACAACTTTATTAATCAAAACTTTTTGAAAAAAGCTGTAACTTCAAGCATTTAAGCAAAGGATAGTTTACAACTTTATTATCTGTTCACATTATACTGTCTCTCTGTAAATAAGTTTTTCCCTCGTAATTCAAGTTCGTACCTGCTGTAAATAAGTTGGTACTGAACGGAGGGAAAGCGGGAGCAGATACAACATTAAGTATGCTTACTTCACCAGGATCGGGAGTCGTACCATCGGTACGATATCCCGATTTTTTGTTTGAGCGAATAATTGATCAAAGTGGGAAAAAGCCCGTATGACAACATTTGTGCTGAATAAGCAAGAGAAAAGAGCGGGAGGAAAAGCCTAAAAAAGGCTTGATCCATCTTACTTTTCCTCACTGTTTTATTTGATTGTTAGGGAAGAACTTTATTTCATTTTACTCTTCTTTAACTCCTGTTTTTTATCGGCTTTCCTTCCCGAAAGGGTTGTTCTATAGATAATGAGAACCTATTTGGAAACAGAGTGAGATTAATTCAGTATTTTATATAGAGAACAGAAAACAGTTACCTAATTGGTAACTGTTTTCTGTTCTAATAGTCGTGCCAGTAATCCTGTAGTAAAAAGTAAAGAAGCTCTACTTATGTTACAACAGGACAGAATCCCTATATTAAATGGGTTAGCGTCAGAAAAATTCCAAGGACGCCACCCCCTTTTTTAACTATATTAAGGAAGCTTTGATGTTCTTAAAGAATCTGTCGAGGCCATCTACTTAGAATTAAAATAGCTAAATCTTAGTACAACAATAAAATACCTTACATATAAGGTATTATAAGATGTTATAAGTTGGTTTCCTCATTAAGAAGCCTCTTCTGGTTGTGCGATTTCATATTCACCTTCTGCATACTCTTGCTCCGCATAATGGCTTCCCCATTGACAAAGCTCCTGCAAGATAGGTTTAAGAGATTCTCCAAGTTCAGTGGATGAATATTCAACCTTCGGTGGTACTTGATTATACATCTTTCTGCTCACAAGTCCACTGTCTTCAAGCTCTCTAAGTGTTTGAATCAGCATTTTCTGAGATATATTTGGGACAATGCGCTTTAATTCACTCGTTCTCTTTGGTCCATTCATTAAAAAGTGTAATACAAGACCTTTCCACTTTCCGCCAATAACTTCCTTTGTCACTTCAAAACCACAACTAAATTTTTTCAAGTCTAAACCTCTCCATTCCACATTTATTACTTTTTAGTTACTATATCACAAAAAAGTAGGTACTTCCGTTAATGTGCTTACTAAAGGATACTATATCTTGTAAGTTGTTCTTCAAGTACTTGGGGAATGGTGTAACGGAATCGCCGCAAAATATAAAATTTATAGGAGGAGTTAATATGACCAATCAACTAGTTCAACTCAATATTCGTTTTAAGGCTAAACCAGGGAAGAAAGAAGAATTCCGCAAGGAGCTTTTTTCTCTAATTGAGGAGATGTCATCCGAAAAGGCATTTATTAGCGCTATTGTTTCGGATAATCTGGATCAACCGGATGAACTGCTCATTTATGAAACATGGAAAGGCACGAGAGATAGCTGGCTTGATGAAGAATTTACTAAACCATACCGCAAGAATTACGAAGTAAGAGTGGATGATTTAATTGTGGAAAGAAGCGTTAGCTGGTTGCAACCTATCCGTGAATGGGGAAGTCATATAACGAATGCATATTAATTTTTATAAATGAGAAATAGCATCTACAACTGTACAAATGGGCGAAGTCACAATAGCTGTCTTCGACGATACCTGCGGCAACCTTATTAAGATAATGCAGGAGTAAACTTTATTTATGGTAGAAAAAGTTATGCAATAGAGTGTTTTTATAAACAAATTAACAACAACTTTATGTTGAGACCTACTAGAAGGAGGAAAGGATCATGGCATTTTTCGAAACAAGTGACGGCGTCAAATTGTATTATCAGCAAAAAGGAGAAGGACAACCGATTGTGTTCGTCCATGGCTGGTCATCAGATCATACAGCATTCGATCAACCATTTGAAGAATTGAGCAAAAAGTTCAATGTAGTGTCTTTTGATTTGAGAGGACATGGCGCTTCTGATCGCCCGGAGCATGGTTTGACATTGAAGAGATTCGCTTCCGATTTGGAAGAACTAATGGAGCATCTTAACTTGATGAATGTCACATTAGTTGGACACTCGATGGGGGTTTCTACGACATTCGAGTATGTAAAAAACTTCGGTGTATCCAGATTGAAGGCCGTATCGTTGTTCGACATGACACCAAAATTAGTCAATGAAGAGGATTGGAATTTAGGTCTTTATCACGGGAAATATATGAGGGAAGACTTATTGAATGATTTGACAGTGATCAATGATAGCTTGATGGAATTCGCAAAGCCTTTCTTTAAAGTGACCGTCCCATACATGACTGGTGAAATGATGGAAGAGCAGCTCAATTTAGTAGTCAACGGCAATACCCCTCATGTATTAGCGGCAATGTGGCATGCGATGGCAGTTGGCGATTATCGTGACGTGTTACCACAAATCACTGTACCAACACAAATTGTGTATGGAGATAAGAGTACACTTTACTCAAAAGAAACAGCGGAATACATGAAGGAACAGATTCCGAATTCTGAAGTGATTCCGTTTGAAAACTGCACGCACTTATTAGTTGCGGAAGATGTAGTAAAAACAGCAAAAGTAATTGAAGAACTTGCAAGTTCTATGGTGAATTCATAAATAATGAAGGGGCTGTCTAAAAAGTCCCTAAAATGAAGAAGGTGGAGAAAAATAAATCGTTTTCTCCACCTTTTTTTTGATTTTTCGTTTTATAAGGTGGTTTCTGCACAAGAGGCCTACCACTTTTAGCAAGTTATGAGCCATTGCACCTTTTCAGGTCCCCGTGTCGGTTCCCCTTCTCCTTTGTGCACAAAGCCTTCAGTGGACAATCACCACACTCTTCACATTCGTAGATTTTGAAGTCCTGTACAAAGCCGAGGGTTTCTTTTTCTTCATGTACTTCTTGAAGTGAACACGGCGGCCGTTCGGACAAATGAACAAGTTGTCCTCTTCTACATAATCCCAATTCTTTGCATTGTATGGATTGTCCGGTAGTCGGGTTTTTACATCGCCGCGAGCCACATGGCGGGAATGTTCTCCATTTAAACTAAACGGGGCTTTACTTCAATAATGATCTTCAACAATCGTGCGCGTTTGTTGAATAAGTACCGATAAAAATAATCAAGCCTGTAAGTATGGTATAAAGTAATTTTTTATATGTATAAATTATTTTCTATATAATGGTAGAACAGGCGACAACTTTTTAATATATAGGTAGGGCGTATTGGCGAAAATTTATTTGTTTTACTGGTGTTCCAGTCGAGAATTATTTTATCATGTAACATTAGGTTGGCTTTTAATAAAGGACGGATACAAATAATAAGATCTAATGAAAACAACCTCTGTGGGTAAAATATCCAGTAGAGGTTATTTTATTCTCTGAAAGTAGAGGAACTTTTATCCCAGTGAATTCTTCGAATCAATTCATAGAGGCGGTCATACAAGGTGACTGTTGATAGAGTTATTTACACAACAAAACCAGTTTCCTATGTTAATGTTATTATAAGGGTATAAAAAATATTAAACCTTGGGGATAGTGGAGGAGATTGATATTATTATTTGAATATTTAGTAAAAGTTTAATAGAAGAAGGAAATACCTAGTCTTTTGATGAAAATTATTAATAAAGGTGGCATAAAGATGGAAATATTTGAAATGGCAGATAACGTAAATAGTCCAGAAGATTTAATTGAATTTATAAATCAATTAAGAATGGATTTAAAAATTAATAAGGATGAGTGGAAGAATATAACACTTGAAGATTACTTAGAAGCGATGGAAGCTTGTGTTAATGAAATGGATGAATATAATGTATATGATACTCAAATACTTCCTAAGCAACCCTCTTGGAAGATTATATCTCTAATACTATTTGCTGCGAGTATATATGAATGATGTTTGACTATTGGGGAGCTTTGCTTTTGTACAACAAGGATTTATTAAATATACAAAACAATCATAATAAAGGCTTCAGATAAAGGTGGTATTCCCATAATTTTGCGCATTTATGAGGTAATACTGTAGAAAATAATCAAACTACTTTAAATTAACTAAAAAATGTTAAAGAAGCATCCATATTGATTAATGGATGCTTCTTATTAATCTTAGTGTAAAGGGTTTATTAGGGACTTTATTCAAACTTTATCTTAAAGCTACTACTGACATATTCACCTGAAATAAATAATCTAATTATGAACACGATTCAAAATTGGATCGTGCTTTTTACATAGAGGGACGAAAGGGAATAACCAACTTAACTGAAATAATGTAATAATAAAGTTGAGAATACAGATTATAAATGTTCAACTGTTTAGATAGTAAAGGGGGAGTTTAATGAAGAATTGGGTTCCGCTTTTAGAAAAAGAAATGGGTCAAATTTGGGACCGGATATATAATGATTTTGAATTCGAACCAAGTACGTCTATATTTCCATCTTTTAATGTTCCACACCCTTATATAACTTATAATGTTTCTGGCTATTTCGGAGATTCATCAGATTTAAGTGCTTATGATGACCTTGAAGAAAAAGTGTTAGATGTATTTAAAGAGTGCACAATGCTTGGAGAATATATACTAGCACTCGATTGGCAACACGAATGTTATTGGATAAATCCACGCTTAGAATTCGAAAGGGATGAATTCGGAGAATGGGTTATACCAATCTTTCCGAATGGTGATTACTATTTCTTTATTCAGAAGGATTTTATGTGGGGCATTTTAGGACATCCTTGGGAAAATAGTATAACTATATTTGGAAAAGAACTAATAGACGCTTTTAATAAAAACAAGCCTAGAATGTTTCGTAAGATTTTAAGACAGGGCTAATTCTTTAACTTTATATAGCATTGTAATAAATGAGTTCCCAACTTTAAGTCATATATAAAGAGATACGAAAAATGCCAATAAGGCATAGATAAAAAAATCTAATTGGGGGAAAGGGATTTGATTAAAGAAATTGATATGACGAATTCGAAATTTGCTAATGAAGTATTAAACGTTCAATTGTTATCGTATAAAGTAGAAGCAGAGTTAATAGATTTTTATGAACTGCCGCCACTTAAAGATACAGTTGAGAGCTTGCAACAAAGCGGAGAAACTTTTTATGGTTTTTATATAAAAGAAGAGCTAAGCGGAATCATTTCTCTAAAGATAGAAGAGGGTGTAATGGATATACACCGATTATTTGTCCATCCTAAACATTTTAGAAAGGGCATTGCTAGGGAACTATTAGATTTTGTTCAAAGCATTCGAAAAGAATTTCAAACAATTATTGTTTCAACAGGCTCTAAAAATGCACCTGCAATAAACTTTTATAAAAAGAATGGATTTGTAGAATTAAAAGAAATGATGGTTGATGGTGGTTTAACGTTGACCATGCTTGAGAAGAAAGTATAAAGTGAAAAAATTCTACTTTAGGATGTGCAGTAGCATATCCTGAAGGGTCACTCCCGTTCTGAATTAATTTATTCAAAACGGGTTTTTTATTGAAAAATAGAGTGCTTTCATGTTTTTTCAATTATTCTTGTAGAAGTTGAATAACAGCAATAATCCTTATTTCTCCAATTCCCAATTCAGCATATTGTTTTTAGGTTCCGTTCTTTTCATTTGCAGTTTTTCTAAGACCCTTATGGAAGAGTGGTTATCATGCAAGCATTCAGCGACTACTTTTTCTACTTTTCCAGTGGAGAAAGCCCAGTTAATTATTTCTTTCACGGCTTCTGTTGCATACCCTTTCTTTTGAGCGGAGGGGATAATTGCATAGCCTACTTCCACTGTTTTTTGTGAATCGGGTTTTCCTTTAAACCCCATATCGCCAATAATCGTATGATCTTCTTTATTGATCACAAGCCATACACCCCATCCTGAAAGAGAAGGGTCATCTTTTAATGCTAACAAATACATATCTACATGTAGACCGATTACATATTCTTCGGTTTTTGAAAACTCCTGTAATGCCTCTTTAGTGCACGGTGTGATTATAAGTCTTTCAGTTTGTAGTTCCATTTATATCTCCTTTTAATTAAACTATCGGGAGCTATATAATCCCGAATTTTTTTAAAGCAAAAGATATACCATCTTCGCTAGACTTTTTAGTCACAAAATCTGCAACCCTTTTCAATTCCTCATTGCCATTCTCCATGGCAATACCTAGTGCTACTAATTCCAACATATCAATATCATTCTCTCCGTCACCGAATGCAATGGCTTCTGACTTATCAAAACCAAAATAATTTAAAACTTTATTAATCGCTAATGATTTGGAAATGTCTTCTTGTAAAACATTCAATATAAAAGGATGCCATCTTTTCAATAGTAGATTTGGGAATTTTAATTTATAGCTATTCATCATGTCATCGTCTGCGAAAAGGCACATTAAGTACACTTCAAGATTATGTATATGTGGGTTTGAAGCAGGATAATCACTCAATGATAAAGTTTCCTTTAAGGCCTTTAATATGTTTTCATTCTTTACGCCATTCATACTGAAATCCTCCGTATAGAATGATAGGGCATGATTTTCAGTAGCGGCAAATTCAATAAAAGAGCGCAAAATGTCTTGATCCATAGGTACTTTATGAACAACATGTTCTTTATGTTTCACATATCCACCATTAGCAGTTATAAAGGTATCAATGCCTAACGCCCTTAACTCGTGACACATGGATAAGGGTCTACCTGTTGCGACGACAACCTTTAAACCCTTTCCTTTTAAAGCTAAGATGGCCTCTTTAGTGCTCTCTGAGATACTGCCGTCTCTATGGTCTGTCAAAGTTCCATCCACATCAAAAAATACAATCTTATAACCCATCAGAAGCCTCCTTTCGAAAGATAAAAGTCAGTATACTTAATTATATAAAAAAAATATATATTAACAAATCAAAAAATTGCGTCATCTTTTAATTATAAGTAATTAAATAGTAAGCTGAGTGTCACGAATTTTATACTCTTGCATATTTTAATAAATAAGCGTACGGTTATATAAGGTAATGCTTATATATAAATGAGGTGATGAGTATGGATTTACAATTGATGGAGAAGCAGCTCAAAGCGGTTAGTGATTCTAATCGATTAAAGTTGTTAGCCAGTTTGAAGAATGGTGAGGTTTGTGTATGTGATTTGGTTGATATATTGCAAGTTTCACAACCAGCTGTAAGCCAGCAGCTACGTAAATTAAAAGAAGCTGATATTATTCTAGAAAGAAAAAAAGGGACATGGAAGCACTATAGATTAAATGATAGTCAAACGCCTTATATCCAAGCCATCATTGATGAATTAGCGCCTATCCCATTGAAAAATTGCCTTTGCTCGATTAACGAAGGGGAGGCATAAATGTGAGAAAGCCATTAACAAAACAATTATCATTTCTCGATCGTTATTTAACAGTATGGATTTTCGTAGCGATGGGTTTAGGGATTGTGCTGAGCATGATTGCTCCTTCGTTTAAGGATACATTAGATAAATTATCTGTCGGTACAACATCTATTCCGATTGCCATAGGCCTTATAGTGATGCTGTATCCTCCACTGGCAAAAGTAAAATATGAGGAAATGTGGAGAGTATTTAAGGATTGGAAGGTATTAGTCCTGTCCTTGTTGCAAAATTGGCTTTTAGGTCCATTTTTAATGTTCTTCTTAGCAATCATATTTTTACATGATTATCCAGAGTATATGGCAGGACTGATTATGATTGGTATTGCACGTTGTATTGCTATGGTTATAGTATGGAACGATTTAGCGAGAGGGGATAGTGAATACGTAGCTGGTTTAGTAGCATTTAATTCCATATTCCAAATACTGTTCTACTCAACTTTTGCTTATTTCTTCTTAAATGTCATGCCTGGTTGGTTTGGTATGGAGAATTTATCGCTAACAATCTCCATGTGGGACATCACTAAAAGTGTCCTAACTTATTTAGGTATTCCATTTGCTGCAGGCATTTTAACGCGACTTATCGGTATTAGATTGAAGGGGAAAGAGTGGTACCAAGAGAAATTCATCCCTAAAATTTCACCTCTTACATTAATCGCTTTGTTGTTTACAATCATCATGATGTTTTCATTAAAAGGGGACAAAATTGTTGCCTTACCACTTGATGTGTTACGCATTGCAGTACCATTATTGATTTACTTCTTAATTATGTTTGTAGTGTCATTCTTTGCTTCAAGGAAAGCTGGAGCAAGTTATCCAGTGACATCTGCCCTGTCCTTTACAGCTGCAAGCAACAACTTTGAGTTAGCTATTGCAGTGGCTGTCGCTGTATTTGGTATAAACAGTGGCGAAGCATTCGCAGCAGTTATTGGACCGTTAGTAGAAGTGCCTGTTCTCATAGCGTTAGTAGGTGTTTCGTTGAAGTGGAAAGACAGATATTTTAAGTGCTGAAAAAGAGGATATAGAATAGAAAAATTGTACTTTTTATGCACGGGTAATTCTTGCCGTAGTCAAATAGCTGAAGGGTTTGGAAAAAAGTATTTGGATTCTGAATGGGAAGTACGTAGTGGCGGTATTGAAGCACATGGATTGAATCCCAAGGCTGTGAAAGTAATGAAAGAGGTAGGGATTGATATTTCTAATCAACAATCTGAAATGATTGATCGTGAATATCTAAATCAAGCCGATTTAGTTGTGACTTTGTGCGGAGATGCTGAAATTAGATGTCCTCTGACTCCCTCTCAAGTGAAACGTGAACATTGGGGGTTCAATGATCCAGCCAAAGCAACTGGTTCAGATGATGAGGTATGGCAAGTATTCCAAACAGTTCGCGATGCTATTGGTCAACGCATTAGAGAATTTGCTCAAACAAATGCCTAGAGATTCTAGGCATTATTTTCAATTTATATATAAGGGTTTACTTATATAAAATAGACTTGTATGTCAAGTTGTGACTGTTAGGAGATTAGAATGGTAGTTAATCATGCAAGTACATTATCAGTAGAGTACTTTATTCAATACCTAGAATTAGTGATGAAGTCGAGACAAATTCCTTTAAAAGAAGCGGAACAATATATGCGTGATCAATTTTTTAAGGGCAACCCACATTTGTATGGGGAAAGTACGGCTTCGCGTTTTATACAAGCAATACAACACATAGAAAAGAAGGAGAATGAAAATGAAAGAAATTAAACTATTTACGACAAATACATCATCATGCTGTGGTGCAGAAACAATAAAAGAAACTTCTTGCTGCTCAGAAATACCAAGCCAACTGTCGTATAATCTTGACTTACCAGTAGCTATTATTGGGGCAGGTCCAGTGGGTCTTGCTGCAGCTGCAAATTTAGCAATGAATAAAGTGCCTTTTATTGTTTTAGAGTCAGGCCAAGGTGTAGCTCATAATATTCGCAAGTGGCAACATGTTCATTTGTTTAGTCCATGGCAATACAATATTGATAAGATTGCACGCAAATTGCTAGAAGAAACGGACTGGGAATCACCTCAAGATGATATTTTACCAACTGGTAGAGAACTAATAGAACAGTATTTAGAACCATTAAGTGAATTGCCTGTGATAAAAGAATCGATTTATTATAATTCAAAGGTTGTTTCTATTTCTCGGAAGGAAAATGACAAAATGAAAACGAAAAATCGTGAAAAACAACCCTTTGAAATTTATGTTGATAATCATCAAGAACTGAAAATTGTAGAAGCGCGTGCCATTATTGATGCAACCGGGACATGGGGTAATCCAAATCCAGTTACTTCTAATGGCGTTTGGCTGTCTTCTGAAAGGGCTTGTCAGGATTATATTGAATACGGCATTCCCGATATTGTGCAGAATACAACCCGCTATGCAAATAAAACGATTGCAGTAATTGGTGGCGGGCATTCCGCCATAAATACATTGCTTGAATTAGCAGATCTTCAAATAAAATATCCACAAACAAAACTAATTTGGATATTACGCAAAAAGCATATCTCGGATGCGTTCGGTGGAGAAGAAAAAGATGCATTAGAGGCAAGAGGGGCTTTAGGTACGAAAATCCATTCCTTAGTTGATGCAGAAAAAGTGGAAGTGTATACACCGTTCTATACAATGCAAGTTAAGTCAATAAACGAACAAGTGGAGCTTATAGGTCGCTACAATGGTGAAGTGGTATCTATTAAGGAAATTGATGAGTTAATTGTTAATACAGGCAACCGCCCAGATTTTTCAATTGAGCAAGAGCTTCGATTATCTATTGACCCGGCAACAGAAAGTGTGAAAGCAATAGCACCGTTAATCGATCCAAATCTTCATAGCTGTGGGACAGTCCGTCCTCATGGGGAAGAAATTCTTCGTCAACCAGAACATGGACTATATATTGTTGGCATGAAAAGCTATGGTCGTGCTCCCACATTCTTAATGGCGACTGGTTATGAACAAGTTCGTTCTATTACTGCCTATCTCGCAGGGGATATAGAAGCCTCCAAACGAGTGGAGCTTGATTTGCCTGAGACTGGGGTTTGTAGTACAAATTTAAATAATGCCGATTCTTCTTGTTGTTAATAAAGGAAACAGGATATATATGAAAAGAGACCATTATAGTAGATGGTTTCTTTTCTTAATCATATAACAAGTATCACAGGGGGTATCTTTTGGATGGCGAATAATTTTGAAGTTAGAAAAATGTTAGATACAGATTGGTCTAGAGTTAAGGAAATTTATTTAGAAGGTATTGCAACAGGACATGCTACATTTCAAACTGAAGCACCGTCTTTTGAAGAATGGACTGCATCACATGATTCCACATGTAAAATGGTTGCTGTAAAAGACGGAATAATAGTTGGTTGGATAGCAATAAGCCCTGTCTCTAGTCGGAGTGTATATAAAGGAGTAGGCGAAATTAGTATATACATAACAACACAAGTAAAAAACAAAGGGATTGGTACAGTATTATTTTCAAAACTAATAGAGGAAAGTGAAAAACAAGGATATTGGACATTGCAATCTTCTATTTTCAAAGAAAATAAGGCAAGTTTAAATTTGCACAAGAAGCTAGGTTTTCGTAAGATTGGATACAGGGAAAAGATAGCACAGCATCACGGTGTTTGGAGAGATGTTATATTATTAGAGCGCAGAAGCAAAAATATAGTTTAATTGAATATATTATTATTTACATAAAGAAAAAGAAAGAACTGAAGTAGAGCGTATCAGTTCTTTCTTTTTTAATGGATATTTAGACTGCTTTATGGTGCAGTTACCATCCAGGTAACCCCGTATTTATCTACAAGGTCTCCATAGTATTCGCCCCAAACTTGTTTTTCAAAGGGATGCTTAAATTCGCCGCCTTCGCCAAGCTTTGCATATACCTCTTTAGCGTCATCCTCACTATCATATGTTAATGCAAGACTGATGGTGGTATTAAGAGGTGCCTGTTCTAAAGTATCGGACATCATAAGCGTATTGCCTCCAGCCACCTTCACAGCTAGATGCATCACCTTATCCTTTATTGCTTCCGGGGTTCCTGGGGTTTCGCCATATGTTTTAAGTGTAATGATTTCCCCACCTAGGGCCTCTACATAAAAGTTCGCCTGTCCTTTTGCATCTGTAGACATTAGATAAGGGTTTAATTGTATTCCCATTTTTAACAACCTCTCCAATTATAAATTTTGTGTTGAAGGTTAAAGATTCTTTTAATCTATATACGCCCATTTTGCTTTAATATCCTTCAAGGGTGTATAAAATTTTTAATTATAAGAAGAGGGAACTGTTTTCAAAAATAAAGCGTCCAGGTTTGTAATACTTTTACAAAAGAGTAACGGATATACGGTATTATAGGTATGTATCATAATTATTTTTGAATTTACGTACTATAACATAGTGGGAAATAAAGAGAAATTGGTGAAAGATCGAAAGGGGGTTAGCAATATGAAAAGGTCTATTAAGAAGTCGGAATATCAATGGTTGAAGAAGGAATTAGACTTTTTTGAGAAAGAAGGTTCCATTCAGGCTGCACAAAAAGAAGAACTTTTAGGGCACTACAAGATAACGGGTGATCCGAATTTTATTCGTATCCTTCTTACAGTGGGTGCATTTTTGATTGGGATCGGGATGTTGAGCTTTATAGCAAGTAATTGGATGTATATGAGTAAAACGGTAAAGTTTTTGCTCATAATTATTTCAGTGATTGGAGTCAATGGTGTCGGACTCAAAATAGAAAACCATAATCCAAAAATGGCCAGAACTTTGTTTTATATAGGCTTTTTGTTTTATGGTGCGGGTATCTTCCTGATAGGGCAAATGTTTAACTTGGGAGGTTCTTTCCGAAATGCATTTTTGGTATGGGCTTTAGGAGGGATACCTATTGCATATGTCTTGAAAGATAAGTTGCTACTCATATTCATAACAGCTTTACTATTTATCTATCAAATGAATTACATGTTCGATGGTGAGACTTCTCTGCCATATATTATGCTAGTTATCCTGCCTATTATGTATCTTATCAGTAAGCATATCCACTATTCAGTTCCTTATGTGTTCTTCATGAATATATTAACGATTCAATTTGCTGTTTTACTGGCATTTACTTTTATAGACTATGATAGTCCAATAGCCGTTCTTGCTATTTTATTTATATTTTTAATTGGTATCGCTATGCTGTTTATTCCTGTAAGGGAGAAGCTGAAGGGCATATTTGAAATTCAAGGACACCTAATTCACGGTGTCAGTGGGATCATCCTAACATTTGGCTACTTCTGGAGAAATTCATTGTTTGGGGAATCATTTTATATTGTGTTCAGTTTGGCGTATTTAGTACTAGTGCTCTTCTTTATTAAGAGAGGTAGCCTGCTGAATATTATGATTTTGTGCGTGTTAATCCTTCGTTTTTATATAGATATTTCTTATGACTTTTTACCAAAATCATTGGTATTTGTCATAGGGGGAGCCATATTCATTGGCTTCGGTATTTATATAGATAAGCAAAGAAAGAAAGGGGGAAAGTCAATTGCTGAAGAGTAACTGGAAGAAGTTAATTGCCTTTTCACTACCTATTCTTATATTGATAGGAATGTCTATTCCCCCATTTCTAACGATAACTACAGGAAACACGATAAAGCTAGAAACAAGACCAGTAGATCCCACTGATTTGTTCAGAGGGGATTATGTTAGAGTAAACTACAAAGCGGAAGAGGTAAATATTTCGAAATTAGACAAGGAATTAAAAGATTATTTTAGAGTGAATAATTCTTCTTTTTATGATAAGCCAGTAGTTGTCTATTCAGTCTTAGAGAAAAATGAAAATGGTATGGATATTGTGAAGAAGGTAGTAAAGGATCAACCTGAAGAAGGTATTTATTTAAAAGGGGAAATCAATTATTTTCCTTTGAACTCAAGCAATGGACCTGATAATCAAGTTGTAGAAATTAATTATCAATTAGATAAATTCTTTGTCCCCGAAAATACAGGGAAGGACTTAGAGAATGCCATTAGTCAGCCGGCAAACAAGACTTCTGCCATAGCAACTATTAAAGTCCGAAAAGGGCATGCCATTTTAGACAAAGTGGAAATTCAGTCGACGAAATAGATTAATTTAAAACGCAGATCCTCTCAGTGAGAGGCCTGCGTGTTTTTAGGTTTCACTAGACTGATGATCAGAATGAGCATTTCTAAACTGTCGGGGAGTTAAGCTCGTGTATTTTTTAAAGGTTTTTATAAAATAACTTTGATCATGGAAGTTTAGCCAGGTACCAATATCTGAAATAGAGTAATTTGTTAAAAGTAATAGTTTCTTTGCTTCTTCAACACGTTGCCTTTGCATGTATTCACTTATTGGTATTCCAACTTCTTTTTTGAATAATGATGATAAGTAATTTGGACTTAAATGACATACTTCTGCAAGCTGATCGAGAGTGATTTCTTCGTAAAGATGATCATAAATATAGTGATGACAAGTAGTTATTGTGGGAGAATATTTTTCAGTTTTTATTTGGTTCACCCGATTGGTAAAATCCTTTATCGCTTCTTCCGTTAATTTTAAAATGGTTTTTAAGGTGCCTAATTCCTCAATACGTTGGATATAGAAATCACTTAAAGTGAAGGCAGTTTCATCGTTTAATCCCCCTTCGATAGCCGCTCTACAAACAAGAGCTATTCCCGTAATCATTAAGTTTTTTTCACTTCTAAGGCGATTTCGTTTCGATAACAATCCTAATTCTGCCTCACCTATAATAGAGTAATCAAAAATATCCTGTAATTTATCAATTCGTCCGTTTTTGACATAATCAAGCAATATTTGTTCATAGGAAAGATTAGAATGAAAGATGAAATTTCGCCTTCCTTTTGACAGTTCAAGTTCTGGATTTTCAGTTTCGATGATGTCTAAGGCTAATGCTTTATTATTATGTATTACCATCGATTGATCTAGCTTTTTTTGGTACACCAAATAATAAACCAAGAGACTAATCGTTAGAAAGTGCTCACTGTCGATAATGGGAATGGATTGATAATATTCGATGAGTTTTCTTTTATGAAGCTTTCCTTTAAAAGAATCAAAAATTTTATTCACATCCTCATCCGTTACTTCGGATACAAGGGTCGGTCCTAAAATAATGGTGCCCCAAAATGAATTTGTATTCTTCAGGTTAATAAAGAAAAAATTCAATTTAGAATTTGAAAAAAAGATAGGAAAGTCATGTGGGCTTTCATCATAAGTGTAGACGCTGATCTGCTTTTTGATTTGATTATAGTATGGGTTATCCCTTAGGTTTCTCCCTGAAAATTCATGTTCTATTTCACCAAACTGATTGAGGTAAAAAACAGGTATATCATGAACTTTATAAATCATCTCACATATATAATGTAAATCCTGTATAGCTATTTCCATATAGAATATACTTCCTTTTAATTTTTTATGGAGCGTAGATAAGAACTATTAATCGTAAGATAATACAATATTAATTTTTAAACAAGTAATAAAATCATGGATGTAAGCTAATAAAAGGGAGGAAATGAACATGGAATTAGCAGGTAAAGTAGCTGTCATAACTGGAGCAGGAAGCGGAATTGGAAGAGCAAGCAGTCTAAAACTAGCAGGTAACGGTGCAACAGTGGTGTTAGTCGACTTTAATCAAGAAACAGGGGAAGAAACATTAAATCTTGTAAAAGAACAAGGCGGAGAAGGTATCTTCGTAAAGGCTGATGTTTCAAAAACTGAAGATGTACAAAATTACGTAAATAGTGCAATCGACACATACGGACGTATTGATATATTTTTCAATAACGCAGGTGTTATTCAACGATTCGCACCTTTTACTGCAGTAGAAGAATCTGAATTCGATCGTATTATGTCTATCAATGTAAAAGGTGTCTTCCTTGGAATGAAATATGTGCTGAAAGTGATGGAAGAGCAAGGAAGTGGTTCTATCATTAATACAGCTTCTACTGCAGGAGTACGTCCTGAACATAGTGTAGCTGTATATTCTGCAAGTAAACATGCGGTT
Source organism: Rummeliibacillus sp. G93 (assembly GCF_023515935.1). Lineage (NCBI taxonomy): Bacteria > Bacillati > Bacillota > Bacilli > Caryophanales > Caryophanaceae > Rummeliibacillus > Rummeliibacillus sp. G93. The sequence goes on along the minus strand of NZ_CP097314.1, from coordinate 3,005,843 downwards.
ATAGGTTTAACAAAAGGTGCTGCACTTGAATATGCGAAAAAAGGAATTCGCATCAATGCACTTTGTCCAGGTGGGGTCAAAACAACTTTAACAACTAATGTTGAAGCTCAATTTGCAGAAGGTGGCTATGTTCCAGAAGAGGTTTCCAACATGAGAATGGGACGTTATGCTGACCCAGCAGAGCTTGCTGAAATGGTTGCTTACTTAGCTTCAGATAAAGCAAGCTATATGACAGGTTCAGTTGTTCTTGTTGATGGCGGTTTAACTTTATAATATAAGAGTATATTTAATCCGTTTGCTTATCATTAGCAAACGGATTTTTTTACTACAGTCAGATCGCAAAATCTTCCTGTTTAATACGCACTTATTTAAACTAATTTAAAGAATGTAGATTTTCTTTTGTTGACAATATACCACGTGGGGTATATTATTGCTTTATGAACAAGAGAACAAAGAGATGAGGAGGGGGTATGAATGAATTCCTATGACGATAAAGTCAAAAATCGGATGAAACGAATCGAGGGCCAACTCAGGGGAATATTAAAAATGATGGACGAAGGTAAAGACTGTAAGGCTGTCGTCACTCAATTATCAGCTGTGCGCTCTGGTGTTGACCGTACAATAGGAGTTATTGTGAGCCAAAACTTACAAGAGTGCCTCTTGGAAGCAGCAAGTCAAGATGCTGCGAATGATTCGGTGCAAGAAGCAGTGGATTTGTTAGTTAAAAGTCGTTGATATACGATTTTTATTTTTAATCGTATTTTACCCTATAAGGTATGTGAGGTGAGTTTATATGGGCATGTGGATTATTATTGCTATTGTGATTCTGTTTTTCCTTTGGCGGTTAAGGCCTGTTAAAGGAATTAAAACAATAACTACAGTTACATTAAACAGGATAATAGATGATAAAGATAAAGTATTTGTGGATGTAAGAACACCTGGTGAATATAAAACTCGGCATATTCGTCAGTTTAAAAATATTCCATTAGGATCGGACTTTTCGAAACTTCCGAAAGACAAAGAGATTGTTGTGATTTGTCAAAGCGGAATGCGTAGCGCTCAAGCCTGCAAACAATTAAAAAAACTAGGCTATGAAAACATTACAAATGTTCGTGGGGGCATGAGTGCTTGGAGAGGTTAATAAGTATTGTAGGAGGGTAAACATTGAAAGAAATTACTGCAAAAGAAGTTCAACAACGTATAGAAAATGGTGAAAAGTTAAACCTAATTGATGTTCGTGAGGTAGATGAAGTACAAGCTGGCCATATTCCTGATATCATGCATATTCCACTAGGTTTGCTTGAATTTCGTATGCATGAGTTAGATAAAGCAAAACCCTATATTATGGTTTGCCGTTCTGGTGGACGTAGCGGCCAAGCAACACAATATTTACAAGGCTATGGGTTTGATGTAACAAATATGGCTGGTGGTATGCTTTCCTGGGAAGGTAATGTTGAGTAAATTTTTAATTTAAAATATACCCCACGTGGTAATAGGAGGTTTGTAAAATGCAAATAAAAGCAGATCAACAGCTAGATTGTAAGGGACTTGCTTGTCCTATGCCAATTGTCAAAACAAAAAAGGCAATGAATGAAGTAGAGGATGGTCAAATTTTAGAAATTCAGGCTACAGACAAAGGTTCTATTGCTGATTTAAAAGCATGGAGTGAAAGTGTTGGCCATCAGTATCTTGGGACAATACAAGAAGATGGAGTGTTACTACATTACATCCGTAAAAGTTCTCATGACACTGGAGAAGAAAAGACATTTGAAAAAACCATTACGAATGATGAAGTAATTGATCGTGTTAGTAAAGGCGGCATAATTTTGGATGTGCGCGAAGAAGCAGAATATGCATTTGGCCACATTGAAGGTTCTAAATCTATACCGATGGGAGAATTAGAAAACCGTTTAGATGAACTAAATAAAGATCAAGAGATTTATGTCATTTGTCGTACAGGTACACGCAGTGATTTAGCAGCACGTAAACTCTCTGACAAAGGTTTTACAAAAGTCTATAATGTCCTACCTGGAATGGCTTCTTGGCAAGGGAAAATATCCCGCATTAACGGGTAGTAAGAGCCCCACCTTAATAGCGGTGGAGCAGTATCAAATAATATATTATTGGAGGAATTTTATTATGTCTAACAAAGTAGCAATTATCGCAAGTAATGGTGGTTTATTTGACGCTTATAAGGTATTTAATATCGCAACTGCAGCAGCAGCAACAGAAAAAGAGGTAGCTATCTTCTTCACATTTGAAGGCCTAAACTTAATTCATAAACAAGCAATGCAACAATTGCCAATGCCAGAAGGACGCGAACACTTTGCAGAAGGATTTAAAAATGCAAATGTACCAAGCATCCCAGAACTTGTAGAAATGGCGCAGGAGTTGGGCGTGAAGTTTATCGGTTGCCAAATGACGATGGATGTAATGGGATTAACAAAAGAAGACTTCATTGATGGTATTGAAGTAGGTGGAGCTGTTACGTTCCTTGAATTCGCGAAAGATGCATCACCATCTTTAACATTCTAGTAGAATAGAAATAAATATGAGAAAACGAGTGGAAGGGTCATCCCTTCCACTATAAAAAATAAAAATAAATACCTATGGGGGTAGTGTGATATGACAATCAATAAAATGACAGCAGCACAGGTTGCTCGTAAGGTAATTGAAAAACAGCCGTTATTTATTTTAGATGTGCGTAACACAGATGCTTATGAAGATTGGAAAATTGAGGGCCAAAACTTTGAGTATTTAAATATTCCTTATTTCGAATTACTAGATGGAGTAGATGAAATCCTGCCAAAACTACCATCAAATCAGGATGTATTAGTGGTCTGTGCAAAAGAAGGTTCTTCGAAAATGATCGCTGAAATGCTTTCAGATGCCGGAAGAGATGTATTCTATCTTGAAGGTGGCATGAAGTCTTGGAGTTCTTATCTTGAACCTATTAAAGTGGGGGATTTAACTGGGGGCGGAGAACTTTATCAATTTGTCCGTCTAGGAAAAGGCTGTCTTTCGTACATGGTTATTTCTGAAGGAGAAGCAGCTGTAATAGATGCAGTTCGTTTCACAGACATATTTACAAACTTTGCAAAAGAGAAAAATGCTGAGATTAAATATGTTTTTGATACACATCTACACGCTGACCATATTTCAGGAGGACGGCACATTGCAGAGGCAACTGGTGCAACATACTACTTACCGCCAAAAGATGCAGATGAAGTAGTATTTGAATACATGCCTCTAGAGGACGATGTGACAGTAAAAGTTGGTGCCTCTCAAATTGAAGTGGGTGCTCTTTACTCACCTGGCCATACAATAGGATCTACATCTTTCATCGTTGATAGCAAGTATTTATTAACAGGCGATATTTTGTTTATTGATTCTATCGGACGTCCTGACTTAGCGGGCCTTGCAGAGGATTGGGTAGGTGATTTACGTGAGACTTTATATCATCGTTACCGCGAGTTGGCAGAGGATCTAATTGTTTTACCAGCACACTTTATGATCATCCAAGAATTAAATGAAGACGGAACTGTAGCAAAACGTCTAGGTGATTTGTTTGCACAAAACCATGGTCTAAATATTGAAAATGAAGAAGAGTTCCGTCATACAGTTACGGATAATTTACCGCCACAACCAAATGCATATCAGCAAATTCGTCAAGTAAATATGGGAAAAGTCACTCCTGATCAAGATGAACAAATAGAAATGGAGATTGGCCCAAATCGCTGTGCCGTGCGCTAGGAAAATCTGAAAGGTAAAAAGCAGAGGAGGAGTAGAGATAACTCCTTCTGCCAACAAATTTTATTAGTTAAAGGAGATTAATGAAATGGAAATAAACAAAGTTTTAGATGCAAAAGGATTAGCATGTCCAATGCCGATTGTACGAACTAAAAAAGCAATGGATACACTAGAATCAGGGCAAATCTTAGAAGTGCAAGTAACTGATAAAGGGGCATTAGCCGACTTAACAGCTTGGACAGCTGCAGCAGGCCATACACTTTTAGATCATAAAGAAGAAGCAGATGTATTAACGTTCTATATTAAAAAATCTTAATGATAAAAGTGAGTTGTGGTACGACTCACTTTTCTTTTTAACCGGAAGGCTTGCACACTTCAGGTTTAGTTGTTAGAAAGAAGGAAATAATATGGATATAAATTATATGCTACTTCTTTTTGCTATCGGTTTTATCGGTTCATTTCTTTCGGGCATGCTTGGAATAGGCGGTGCTATTGTTAAATATCCGATGCTCCTGATGATTCCGCCTCTATTTAGCTTTCAGGCTTTAACGGCGCACGAAGTCTCTGGGATTAGCGCACTAGATGTATTAGTTGTATCGATCGCAGGTGTTATAGGATTTCGTAAAGGGGGCTATTTAAATAAATCGTTAATTACTGTGATGGGGTTATCAGTTCTAGTAGGAACATTTATCGGCAGTTTTGGTTCGCAGAGTTTAACTGAGGAACAAGTTAACATTGTATATGGTATTTTAGCATTGTTAGCAGCTATTATGATGATCATTCCAAAAAAGGCGAAAGATGATCTTTCCTTAGCTGAAGTGACGTTCAATAAACCGCTAGCAGCTGGCTTAGCGTTCATTGTCGGAATTGGCTCTGGCATTGTAGGTGCAGGTGGAGGCTTCCTACTAATACCTATTATGTTGTTGATACTTCGCATTCCGACCCGAATGACCATTGCATCCAGCTTAGCCATCACATTTATCTCGTCTATTGCGGGATCAATCGGTAAAATCTCAACTGGGCAAATTGAATACAAAACAGCGATGATTGTAATTATTGCGGGTTTGATTGCAGCTCCTATAGGCGCAAAAATAAGCAAAAAAATAAACACAAAAGTCTTGCAAGGAATCTTAGCCGTTTTAATATTGGGAACAGCCATAAAAATTTGGGTAGATATCTTATAAAAAAATTGGAGGCTTGATCGTATGGATTTTCACTATACAGTGCTAACAACTAAAACAATAGATGAAGCAATTGAATCTATTGAAAAAAACCTAAAAGAAAATAAATTCGGGGTACTTTGGCAACTGAACTTAACGGAAACTTTACAGAAAAAAGGTGTCAACAGTTATCAAAAACCTTACAGAATACTTGAGGTTTGCAATCCAGTAGAAGCGGCCCGTGTACTAGCGCATAATCCATTAGTCGGTTACTTTTTACCATGTAAAATTGCGGTGTATGAAGAAGAAGGGCAAACAAAAATAGGTTTGCCTAAGCCTACAGCAATGATTGGTTTATTAAACGATGACGAGCTAGTTGGCATTGCGAAAGAAATTGAAGAAATCCTTATTGATGTCTTAGAGAAAAGTAAATAGCAGTAACGGAAAAATAGAGGGTTATCTTGCCAAAACATTGAATGGCGGATAACCCTTTTAATAGTTTGAACAGAAAAGAATATAATACATAAAACATACATTTAAAGCTATATTGAAATTTCCAGTCCAAAATATTCCTTAAAACCTATTTTCCCTTTGTCTGTAATTATAATTTCACGCGAATTCGCTCTAGCCTCTATCCATCCCAGTTCTATATACCTTACAAATAATCCATTTCCTAAAGCACCTCCCAAATGATGAGTGCGTTCACTCCAGTCGAGGCATGCATGAGAAAAGGAACGCCGTTTTTTAGATAAACCCACTATATCTACTCCTAGGCTATTAAAAAACCCTTCTCCTTTTACTGTTACAATAAACTGTTTATTACTTTTTTCTATGTATCCATTATCTAGCATTATAGTTGTTAATTTAACACTTATGCGTCCTGCTAAATGGTCGTAACAGGTTCTTGCATTTTCTAATCTTTTTAATTGGCTAGATTGTTTTAAAGAACGAATCTCGGGTGGGGAGGATATAGACATAAATACCTCAAGAGTATTAGCTACCTCTTCATTGGCTAATCGAAAGTAACGGAAACGCCCATGTTTTTCACATATTACAAGACTATTTTCTTCTAATTTTGAAAGGTGAAAGCTGGCTGTCTGAGGTTTGATGGAGGCCATGTAAGCTAGCTCGCTTGCTGTATGAAATTTTCCATCCATTAAAGCTGCCAGTATAGTTGCCCGTGATTTCTCTGTAAGTAAAGCAGTTAGGGCCGTGATATTAGGATGTATACTCAAATTGATCACCTCTGCATTCCATATTTCGATGAACATCGTATTATCTAACTTTTATAATAATACTAAGGAACCTGATCTACAAGGAAGGTGGGGTTTTTTAACTCTCAAATGAAATTGAATTGGAGGTTCAGTATTAATGAAAAAATATAGCTTTTTTACATTGATCATCTTGACTACTGTCCTTATGGGCTCATCTTTTGCCATAGGAAAAATTGGATTGGACTACTCATCTCCCTTGTTATTGGCCGGACTACGTTTCTTTCTAGCAGGATGTATTATGAGTGTTATCGTACTGGTACAAAAAAGACCACACCCTAGTGCTATAAAGGATTGGGGAAGAGTGATAATTATCGGTTCTCTACAAACTGCCGGAGTAATGGGATGCATATTTATAAGCTTAAGAACTATATCTGCCAGTGAGTCGTCTATTTTAACTTTTATGAATCCTCTTCTAGTTATTATTTTCGGGACTATTTTTATGGGCAACCGTTACAAATGGTATCAATGGAGTGGAGTCATTCTAGGATTTTTAGGAGTTGGAATAACCTTGGGAGGCATTAATGATTTTAGAATTGGGTTAGTCTTTGGAGCATTCGCTGCTATATTTTGGGCTCTTTCTACATTATTAGTTAGTAGATGGGGTGCTGATTTTAATACTTGGGTACTTTCCGCTTATCAAATGTTGTTTGGGGGATGCATTCTTATCATTTTAAGTTTACTACTTGAAGAGCCATTCTTTTATATTAATAAACATTCATTATGTATTCTCTTATGGTTAAGCATAATGTCTTCAATTGTTCAGTTTGCAGTATGGTACTTCCTTTTACAAAAGGGTGACCCAGGCAAAACGAGTTCCTATCTATTTTTAGCCCCTTTTTTTGGTGTTCTAACTGGGAACGTATTGCTAAACGAACATATTTCCTATTCGCTTATAGCGGGAGGTACTTTCATTTTAATAGGCATTTATCTTGTAAACAATAATTTCAAGAAGAAAACAATATTTGATACTAGTTATCCAAAGATAGATTGAGAATATAAGGAAAAAAGAGAGTAAATTAAGGAGCGATAAAAAGGTGGAAGATAAAACCTGGAAAGATTATTTTAATGAAATTATAAAGTATTATTGTTGTATAAATAATTACTTGTCTTTTTAGGTTATATCTTAAATCAAAAGGGTTATCTCGCCAAATCAATGAATGGCAGATAACCCTTTTTTATTGATAGATAATCCAATATTAATCTTCAAGGAACTCAGCATCCGGTTTAATCCAAGCTTGGGACCAATTTTCGATTTCTTTTAAAATAGATTCCATAGATTGTCCTTTTTCTGTTAGTGAGTATTCGATGATAACGGGAGTTTCTGGAATAACTTCGCGCTTGATAATATCTTGTGACTCTAAATCCTTCAATCGATCTGATAATACCTTTCCGCTTATGCCAATCGAAGTTTGAATTTCATTGAATCGTTGGGGACCCATCAGTAATTGATAAATAATTAACGCGGTCCACCTCTGGCTTAACAATGAAATAGCTTTTTCAAATTTAGGGCAAATTGTAGGTAGTTTCATTTTTTCAGTGCACCTCTCTTATAGTTGATTTTACCACAAAATGAAATTCAGTTATAATATTAAACTTAATAACTTGACAAAACTTAATAATATAAATAAACTTACTTACATAAAGTAACTTACTTAATAAAAATCAATTGTGCTTAATATAAGGAGGACTACAATAATGATATTTCATACTAAGCCCACTACATTTGTGGGGCATGTCAAAATAAAAGTGCAAAACTTGAATCGTTCTTTACAGTTTTATAAGGATATACTTGGTTTTAATATTTTAGAGCAAACAGCTTCTACAGCAAAACTAACTACAGATGGAAAAACCAGCTTTCTATCGCTTGAACAACCTGAAAACGTAATTCCTAAACAAGAAAGAACAACCGGCTTATATCATTTTGCCATCTTATTGCCGGAACAGAAGGACTTGGCTAATATTGTTGTTCATTTAGTGCAAAACGGTATTCGTTTTGGTTCTTCAGATCATCTCGTTAGCGAAGCACTTTACTTGAATGACCCAGATGGAAACCAGATTGAAATCTATCGCGACCGAGTTCCCTCTGAATGGAAATGGAACGACAATGAAGTAGACATGGCGGTTGATCCGTTAGACTTCGACACTTTGTTAAAGCATGCCACTCCGGATCAGCCTTGGGATCGTATGCCGAAAGCTAGTGTAATGGGGCACGTTCATTTACATGTGTCAGAGCTTATCAAAACGGAAGAGTTTTATGTGAAAGGCTTGGGAATGGAAGTCGTGAATCGTTTTGGAGATCAGGCATTGTTCCTTTCTTACGGAAAATACCATCATCATTTAGGTGTCAACACATGGAATGGTGTAGGAATTCCAGCACCAGCCGAGAACAGCGTTGGTCTCGAATCATTTACGCTTCTATTCGATAACGATGAGGTACGTAAACAAGCAGTAATGAACTTGGAGAAAATTGGTGCAAAGATTCTTGAAGAAGAAAACCAGTATGTGACTGTTGATCCTTCTGGCAATCGTATTGTATTAGCAGTATAAAAGTAAATTTCAACTAGATTATGGAAAAGCCCTTTATGAATGGTTATAGCCTCGGCTATCCGTTATAAAGGGCTTTTTTGGGTATCTTATAAGAAGGTGAGAACACATTTTAAAGGGAAATAAAAAAACATCTTTAATTCGAGATATTTTTCTTGTAATTTCTTCACTTGAGGTGTAAAGTGATAGTAACAAAAGGAAGTGAGTCGTATTGAAGAAGAATACTTTAGGTTCATTAATCTGGCTTCGCATTGCTCGTTTCACGCATCAAAGCAATTTATTATCAAATGACTTTTTAAAACAATTTGATATTACGGTTGCGCAGTTTGATGTATTAAATCAGGTTTCGATTTATCAACCTATCACACAAAGTCAGCTCGCCGAAAAAGCAACCTTGTCAGAGGGCGGTATTTCACGTATGCTCACACGGCTAGAAAAAGAGGGATATATCCAACGAAAGCAAGACTGGAAAACAAAATGGATTGTCCTTACTCCACAAGGGGAGCGCAAAATAGAGGAAGTTTTTGATCATCAGCTTGCTTTTCAAACGGCTATTCTTGATGAGTGTTTGACAGAGGAAGAACAGAAAACACTATATATGTTGATGAATAAGCTACAAAAACATACTGAAAACAAATTAGAGAATTAGATGCGCATGAATCTGCGCTATCATTTTTGATTATCACTTAACGTGTAAAGTAAAAGGGGGATTTATTTATGTATAAAATTGCAGGTCACCACCATATTTCAATGATTACCAAAAGTGCAAACAAGAATAATCATTTTTATCGGCATGTTCTTGGGTTGCGCCGTGTGAAGCTAACGGTGAATCAAGATGATGCATCAATGTATCACCTGTTTTTCGGGGATAAAACAGGTAGCCCGGGCACTGAATTATCATTCTTTGAAATTCCACCCGCAGGAAAAACGCATCGCGGTACAAATGCAATCACAAGAATTGGATTGCTGGTTCCATCAGAAGACAGCCTGCATTACTGGCAATCACGCTTAGATGAAAATGGCGTGGCTCATAGTGGGGTGGTCACTTATGCTGGCCGTCCTGCCTTGAAATTTGAAGATCCGGAAGGCCTTCGCTTAGTGTTGCTTGCTGCAAACGGTGAAAAAGTAGCGCACTGGGAAACATGGTTGAAATCTGAGGTGCCAGCTGAACATCAAATACAAGGGATGGGTCCAGTAGAAATTACAGTGAGAAGACTCGAAAAGCTAGCAAATACTCTTACGGATCTTTTTGGTTATACTACAGTACATTATTCAGAGGATGAAGCGATATTTCAATCCATCAAGGGAGAGCCTTTTGGTGAAATAATCGTGAAGTACCTAGATGGTCCTACTGAAAGACCGGGACGTGGCAGTATACATCATTTAGCCATCCGAGCAAAAGATGAAGAAGAGCTTGCTTTTTGGGAGGAGAAAGTACGGGCACGTGGCTTCCACACCTCAAGCATCATTGACCGCTTTTACTTTAAAAGCTTGTACTTCAGAGAATCAAATGGAATTTTATTTGAAATAGCAACAGATGGACCGGGCTTTGCAATAGATGGAGATGTGGAACACTTAGGCGAAAAACTTGATTTGCCACCGTTTTTAGAGGAACGCAGAGCAGAGATTGAAGCACATTTATCTCCGATTGAAGAAAATGAATAGAAGAACGTATAGATGCAATATATAAATTAAAACTATATTCTAGGAGGAATACAAAATGAACCATCTTAAAGGAATACACCATGTAACAGCGATTACGAGCAGTGCAGAAAAGAACTATGAATTTTTCACTTATGTATTAGGTATGCGATTAGTGAAAAAAACAGTCAATCAAGATGATATCCAAACATATCATTTATTCTTTGCCGATGATAAAGGTAGTGCGGGAACAGACATGACTTTCTTTGACTTTCCTGGTATTCCGAAGGGTATTCATGGAACAAACGAGATATCAAAAACATCTTTCCGTGTGCCAAGTGATGCAGCATTAGCATATTGGGAAAAACGCTTTGATCGATTAGAAGTTAAGCATACTGGTATCGTAAAACAATTTGGTAAGAGTACGCTCTCTTTTGTTGATTTTGACGATCAACAATATCAATTGATTTCAGATGAAATCAATACAGGAGTGGAATCAGGCACACCTTGGCAAAAAGGACCTATCCCGCTTGAGTATGCGATTACTGGCTTAGGACCTGTCTTTGTTCGAATTGCAAACTTTGATTACTTTAAAGAAATGATGGAGAAAGTTCTCTTATTTAAAGAGATTGCGAAAGAAGGGTCATTCCACTTATTTGAAGTAGGTGAAGGGGGCAATGGTGCATCTGTTGTTGTTGAGCACAATTCTATTTTGCCAGATGCCCGACAAGGATTCGGGACAGTACACCATGCGGCTTTCCGAGTAGAAGATCGAACTGTACTAGATGAATGGACAAAACGAATGGATAGCTTTGGCTTCCATACTTCTGGTTATGTGAATCGTCACTTCTTTGAATCACTTTACGCAAGAGTGGCACCGCAAATTCTATTCGAGTTTGCCACAGATGGTCCAGGATTCATGGGTGATGAACCATACGAAACACTCGGAGAAAAACTATCATTGCCACCATTTTTAGAGCCTAAACGCGAAAAAATAGAAAAACTGGTTCGCCCAATTGATACAGTAAGAAGCACCAAAGAATTCATCAAAGAATAAACATACTTCAAACCGAATGAGAACATTATTATTATAAAAATAAATGCCCTTTACACGACTTTATTTATCCGTTGTAGAGGGCTTTTTATATTTTATTCTAATCATCACTTAACTTTAAACTTCCTAGGTGGAGTTATATCCTTTACTCAAACAAACCTCATTAGAAATTGGATTCCAGCAACTAAGAATCATTGCGAGACCCAAAATCCCAAAGAACGGTAAATAGTTTTAACAATTAAAGGATTAAGGTATAGAACTAGAGAATGATTAGTTAACGTACGGAAACGAAAATATAAGGGGTCACTATGATGATTAAATTTGAAAATGTATCAAAGAGATACCAAGATGGAACCATTGCAGTCGATTCATTGAACTTGGAGATAAAGAAGGGAGAATTCTTTGTTCTTATTGGGCCTAGTGGTTGTGGCAAGACAACAACCCTAAAAATGATTAATCGATTGATTCCGCTGTCCGATGGAACCATATTTTTTGATGAACAGAAAATTAGTGAGTATGACATCCACGAATTAAGGTGGAATATTGGCTACGTACTTCAGCAAATCGCACTGTTTCCACATATGACAATCGAAGAAAATATTACTGTTGTCCCTGAAATGAAAAAATGGTCAAAAGAAAAGATGAAAGAACGAGCGTATGAACTGATGGACATAGTGGGGTTGGATCCTAAAATGTATGCAAATCGGAAACCTAAAGAATTATCGGGCGGTGAGCAGCAACGAGTCGGTGTGATACGAGCTTTGGCAGCTGATCCAGAAATAATCTTAATGGACGAACCTTTCAGCGCATTAGATCCGATCAGTCGCGAGAGGCTTCAAGATGATATGTTGGATTTAAAGAAGAACCTTAAAAAGACAACTGTTTTTGTCACCCATGATATGCAAGAGGCATTAAAACTGGCAGACCGAATTTGTATTATGGAAAAAGGGAAAATTGTTCAAATAGGAACACCTCGTGAACTTGTGTTGAATCCCGCCAATGATTTTGTAAAGAAATTCATCGGTGATCAAGCCCACAGTCCTTGGATGGCTGATGTTGATTTAGAGCGAATCATCCAACCACTTGGGCAGGGTGAAATGTTAGAAAATCTCGCTGTTATATCTGTATCTTCCTCTTTGAAACAAGTATTGGATAATCTGTCCCAACATGAACAACTCATTGTGGAAAGAGATGGAGAATGGATTGGCAGAATTAATCGAAAGTCCATTATCCAATTGTTATCTGAAGAATGGAATGAAGGGGGTCTGAGTAATGACTGAATTTTTGCATGTGTTTCAAGAAAGAAGAGGCGAGTTATTCGCTGCACTGCTAGAACACATTCAGATATCACTGATTGCCCTTATTCTTGCAGTCATCATTGCCATCCCTCTAGGTATTTATCTCACAAAACATCAAAGAATAGCAGAAGGAATAATTGGTATCACTTCTGTGATTCAGACGATACCTTCTCTAGCGTTATTGGGTATATTAATTCCATTATTCGGGATTGGGCGAATACCGGCCATTATTGCGTTAGTTGCCTATGCATTGCTTCCAATCGTACGAAATACGTTTACAGGAATAAATGAGGTGAATCCCGCATTAATAGAGGCGGCTAGAGCCATGGGAATGAACTTCAGAAAACGATTGCTGAAGGTCGAAATTCCGCTTGCGATGCCGGTCATTATGGCGGGTATCCGAACAGCCACAGTATTAATTATAGGAACGGCCACTCTTGCTGCATTGATTGGTGCAGGTGGGCTTGGTGACATTATTCTTCTGGGAATTGACCGAAACAATACGAATTTAATCCTTCTAGGTGCCATTCCTGCCGCTTTACTAGCGATTCTATTTGATTACCTGCTTAAAAAGCTTGAAAGCTTATCCTTCAAAAAGGCTTTCCTAGCCATTGGCTCTATCGGTGTTTTGGCGGTGGCTATTATATTGGCGCCTTTCATTGGACAGCAAGACCAGAAAATTGTAATTGCTGGGAAGCTTGGTTCAGAACCGGAGATCTTAATTAATATGTACAAGCTGTTAATAGAAAGTGAGACAGATTTAAAGGTGGAATTAAAGCCGGGACTGGGCAAAACTTCATTCGTATTTAATGCCCTCAAATCTGGCAGTGTGGATGTATATCCAGAGTTTACAGGTACAGCTATTTCTGAATTTCTAAAAGAAACCGCAAAGAGTACCGACCGGAAGGAAGTATACCAACAAGCCAAAACTGGATTATTGAACAAGTATGAAATGGTACTGCTGAAGCCCATGCAGTATAACAATACTTATGCACTGGCTGTGTCAAACCGTTTTGCAAATCAATATGGAGTCAAGTCCATTTCTGATTTAAAAGGAATACAAGATAAAGTTCATGCAGGATTCACACTGGAATTTTCCGATAGGGAAGATGGATATAAGGGAATTCAATCGTTGTATGGTATTCATTTTTCTTCCCTTGTGACAATGGAGCCGAAATTGCGCTATAACGCTGTCAAATCGGGTGAAATTAATTTAGTTGATGCTTATTCTACCGATAGTGAATTAAGACAATATAAACTAAAGGTACTGGAAGATGACCAACATTTATTCCCGCCTTATCAGGGAGCGCCTTTAATGAAAGAGGCAACTGCCAAAAAATATCCTGAAATGCTCAAGGCATTAAATAAATTGGCCGGAAAAATAACCGATGATGAAATGCGGACTATGAATTACGAAGTGAATGTAAAAGGGAAAAGTCCGACAGAAGTAGCGAAAGAATACTTGCAAAAGAATGCTCTGTTAAGTAACTCTAAATAAGTAAACAGCAGGAGAACTTTTGAATCTCCTGCTTATTGGTTTTAGGCTATTGCAGAACCTATGATAGGAGTTGAAATGAAAAGTAATGGCAGAATGGGATATATCAAGTATTCAAAGTTTTGATAAAGTAATCGAAAGAAAAATCCGTTATGATTCAACAATAGTGAATCATAATTGCCTCTTGCTGGAAGCGGATAGTCAATCTATAGTCCTTTTTCATAAAGTAGCTACCACCTTTACGATGGTAGCTGAACAAAATGAATTAATCATCCCTGAAGGCAGTTATACAGTAGCGTACTACTGGAGGGATCAGCCGTTTAATTTATATATTTGGAGAGATGAGAACGAAAACTATTTAGGCGCTTATTTTAATATCGTTAAAAATACAGGTTTCAAAGATAATGTCTTATTCTTTGAGGATTTGATTATTGATGTTGTCATTTTTCCGAATGGGGAGTACTTTATACTGGATGAAGATGAACTACCGCAACCATTAGCAATAATGGAAAACGGCTTTGTCTTACAATCATTAAATACACTAATTGAAAAGATTGATTCATTTCTTCCCCAGCTAATTCATAATGCTAACATGAATTTTCAACACAAAGAGATAATTCCCTTGGTTAAACAAAAAGATTCATAGGGAAAAATCGATGTGTAAGGAAAGAGAATGCATTGTGAAACGTTAAATTAAGAAAAGGTGTTGAATAAAAATGGGTATGGAAAAATACCGTATTGATGAAAGTAAGGGGATGGAGTTCGGGATATATACGTTGGGCGATCATTTAGCCAACCCACATACAGGTGAGCGCATTTCAGCCAAACAACGTGTTCAAGAAATCATTGAAGCAGCAAAGTTAGCGGAGCAAGCAGGAATTGATTTCTTTAGTGTAGGAGAAAGCCATCAAGAATATTTCGCTTCGCAAGCACATGCAGTGATACTATCAGCTATTGCACAAGCAACGGAAAAGATAAAAATCGGCAGCTCATCTACGATTATTTCTACTTCTGATCCTGTTCGCGTGTATGAGGATTTTGCCACGATTGATTTGATATCTGATGGACGTGCAGAGATTATTGCCGGTCGTGCTTCAAGGATTGGGCTCTTCGAATTGTTGGGCTATAATGTTCAGGATTACGCAGAACTCTTTGAGGAAAAGTTCGAGTTGCTGCTTCAGATTAATGAAAATGAAGTGGTGAATTGGAGCGGAGACTTAAGAGCTCCTTTAAGAAATGCAGTCGTGCTACCACGCCCTAAGAATGGTTCTTTACCGATTTGGCGAGCTGTCGGCGGTACTCCAACTAGTGCGGTTAAGGCTGGTCTTCAAGGCGTACCAATGGCTTTAGCAACGCTCGGCGGTCCAGTTTCCCATTTTAAAATGTCTATCGAGGCGTATCGCCAGGGATTAATGCAAGCAGGGCACCAACCAGCTGATTTTCCAGTTGCAACGACAGGCTTTTTCTATGCGGCAGAGACGACTCAGCAAGCACTAGCAGAATATTATCCGCACATCAATGAAGGAATGAAACGAACAAATGGATCTGGTTTCTCACGTCAATTATTTGAACAAGGTGCAGAGCGTGATAGTGTAATGCTTGTCGGCAGCCCACAAGAAATCATTGAAAAGATGTTATATCAACATGAACAATTTAGCCACCAACGATATATGGGACAGTTAGAGTTCGGTGGAGTACCGTTTAATAAAATCATGAAAAATATTGAATTGATAGGTACTGAAATTCTTCCTGCTATTAAAAAATATACAACTAAAAAATAGGGTGGGAGGGTATAATCCCCACTTGAATACACTCCAAATAAGCTGAATCTACACATAAAAGTAGATTCAGCTTATTTGTCATTACGGAAAGTAAGACTCCCATAATTTCGGTTTTTTATTGCAAATGCAACAAAAATACGCTACATTTAATTTAACTTAATTTTGTTGTATTTGCAACAATAAGAAGTATATGAGGTGTTTATAATGAAGGACATTCTTCGAGAAATTGGAATGATAGCCAGGGCTTTAGATTCGATTAGCAATATCGAGTTTAAAGAACATGATCTTACGAAGGGACAATATTTGTACCTCGTCCGAATATGTGAAAATCCGGGCATCATTCTCGAAAAGTTAGCAGAAATGATAAAGGTAGATCGAACGACTGCATCCAGAGCTGTAAAGAAATTAGATATGAATGGCTTTATTGAGAAGAAGGGAGATCAGCATAATAAAAAAATCAAAAGACTTTACCCGACAGAGAAAGGGCAAAGTGTTTATCCATTTATCATTCGGGAAAACGATCATTCCAATAAAGTGGCGTTGGATGGCTTTTCTGAAGAGGAAGCAGAGCGGGCATTACAGCTTTTGCAAAAGGTAAGAATGAACATCGAGAAGAACTGGGATTATGTGAAGAAGGGAAATAAGCGTAGTTATTAATACAAGGAGCGTATGGAAGATGAATCATAAAATAAGAGAGTGCAATCTTAGTGATCTTAAAACACTACAAGAAATAAGCATAGAAACATTCTATGATACATTCAAGGACCAAAACTCACCTAAAAATATGGCAGCCTATTTAGAAAAAGCATTTAATCTAGAACAACTTAAAGAAGAATTAGCTACAGCAGGATCTCAATTCTATTTTATTTATTTGAATGATGAAATTGCAGGTTATTTAAAGATCAACATTCTGGATGCGCAATCTGAAAAAATGGGTGATGATTCACTCGAAATTGAACGGATTTATATTAGATCATCATTTCAAAAGCATGGTCTTGGCAAATCCTTATACCAAAAGGCCATTGCATGTGCGAATGAATGGGGCAAAAAGAAAATATGGCTTGGCGTATGGGAAAAGAATGAAAATGCTATCGCATTTTATAAAAAGATGGGTTTTGAACAATCAGGTTCCCACTCTTTCTATATGGGCGATGAAGAACAAATTGACTTGATCATGGTGAAAAGTTTAACCAATTCATTCGAAGGGTGAGCTGAATATGTATATCCCAAAGCATTATAAGGAAACGAATATGGAAGAAATAAAAGAATTTATTCAAGGGAATTCTTTTGGGACGGTCGTATCAACAGAACAGGGAAAACCCATTGCAACCCATTTGCCATTGGAGCTACATAAAAAGGGTAATCAATATTACATAACCGGGCATATGGCACATGGCAATCCTCAATGGAAAACGTTTGAGAATGAAGATGATTCAATACTTGTTATGTATCAAGGCCCAGATGCTTACATTTCTTCTTCTTGGTATAAGCATGAAAATGTTCCAACTTGGAATTATCAAGCGGTCCATATTTATGGCTCTGCTAGCCTGATGACCCAACAAGAATTAGAAGAAGATCTTATTCTCTTATTACAAAAATACGAAAACCATCGCCAAAATCCTGTGTTATGGGAGAATCTTTCTCCTCAAGCGAAAAAGCAGATTAAAGGAATTGTTGGATTTAAAATTGAAGTAAAAGAAGTGCAAGCTGCTTATAAATTAAGCCAAAACCGCAATGAGGAAGATTATAATCGAATTGTTGAAAATCTACGGGATGAACAACAGGAAAACTCCATGCAAATGGCAGATTTGATGGAGAAGAGAAGAAAGTAGTAAGTGATTTTATGTCAGTTTAAATATCTTGCCAGTAGCCGTTGGCGGTTACTGGCAATTTTTTTATGTCGAAATTTCTACGGAAGTGTAATAAAGAAAAACGCAGATTTTTAAAAAATGCCCAAACAATTTCGTTGACATTAAATACTATAGGGGGGTATAGTATAGAAAAACAAGATATAAGGAAGTGGTTCTTTTGGATAAATTCTTGCACGATAAACCAAGCCATCCAAGATCAAAAGATGAGAAACAAGCGGTGATTAACCGATTAAAGAGAATTGAGGGACAGGTGCGAGGCATTCAGAAGATGGTAGAAGAGGACCGCTACTGTGTTGATATACTCGTACAGATTAGTGCCATCCAAGCGGCATTAAAAAATGTAGGTTTTACAGTAACCGAACGGCATATGAACCATTGTGTCACACATGCAATTGAGCAAGGTGAAGGTAAGGATATGATTACAGAGTTGATGAATGTATTAAAACAATTTTCTAAGTAAGGAGGATGTATGATGAGCGAAACAAACCATGCCACATTAGGCATAACAGGTATGACCTGTGCAGCATGTTCAAATAGAATTGAAAAAACATTGAATAAAATGGATGGTGTAGATGCTCAAGTAAATCTAACAACAGAAAAGGCATCTATTGATTTTGATCCTGACAAAACATCTCTAGATGATATCTCCAAAAAAATTGAGAACATCGGATATGGTGTTTTAACAGAGAAAGTGGACCTTGATGTATTTGGTATGACGTGTGCAGCATGCTCGAACCGTATAGAAAAGGTCTTGAATAAACAAGCAGGCGTGTCCAATGCTACTGTTAATTTAACGACAGAGAGCGCAATGATTGAATACAATCCAGGAATGGTTGATGTAGATTCTTTGATTGAAAAGATAAAAAATACTGGCTATGATGCAAAACCAAAAGCAGAAGCAGAGGAAAAGCAAACCCATAAGGAAAAAGAACTCCAAGGCAAGAAATTGAAATTAATTGTTTCAGCCATTCTTTCCGCTCCGCTTTTAGTTACGATGTTAGTTCATTTATTCCATATAAGCATCCCAAGTATATTTATGAATCCATGGTTTCAGTTTGCGCTAGCAACGCCAGTTCAATTCATAATCGGATGGCAATTCTATGTAGGAGCCTATAAAAACCTTCGCAATGGCGGAGCCAATATGGATGTACTCGTCGCTTTAGGAACAAGCGCAGCTTATTTCTATAGTTTGTATGAAGCAGTCAAAACTATTGGCCATTCAGCCTATATGCCGCATTTGTATTTTGAAACAAGCGCAGTTCTTATCACTTTAATTTTGTTTGGTAAATATTTAGAAGCAAAGGCTAAAACTCAAACTACTAACGCAATTTCAGAATTGCTCAATTTACAAGCAAAAGAGGCTCGCGTGGTCAAAGATGGAAAAGAAGTGATGATTCCAGTAGAGGAAGTAAAAGTGGGAGATCATCTAATTGTCAAACCAGGAGAAAAAATACCGGTAGACGGTATAGTCATGAAAGGTAAAACATCTGTTGATGAATCGATGCTAACAGGTGAATCTATCCCGATTGAAAAAGATCCGGGTGCCAAACTCATTGGTTCAACGATCAATAAAAACGGATCAATTGAAATGGAAGCAACCAAAGTAGGAAAAGATACAGCACTTGCATCCATCGTAAAAGTAGTCGAAGAAGCGCAAGGCTCGAAAGCGCCAATTCAACGTTTAGCGGATGTCATATCAGGCTACTTCGTACCCATTGTTATTGGGATTGCTGTGGTAACCTTTGCCATCTGGATTCTATTTGTAGAGCCTGGCCAATTTGAGCCTGCACTAGTCGCAGCGATTGCTGTACTAGTTATTGCCTGTCCATGTGCATTAGGGCTCGCAACACCAACTTCTATTATGGTAGGTACAGGAAGAGCTGCCGAAAGTGGAATTCTTTTTAAAGGTGGAGAGCATTTAGAAAGAACCCATCAATTACAAGCAATCGTCCTAGATAAAACAGGAACCATTACAAAAGGGAAACCTGAAGTAACTGATTTCTATGGTGACACAGAAGCATTGCAGCTGTTAGCAAGTGCAGAAAAGGGTTCAGAACACCCGCTTGCAGGTGCTATTGTAGCCTATGCGACAGAGAATGATATTGACTTCGTAGATGTAGAGTCATTTAACGCAATTCCTGGTCATGGGATCCAAGCAGAGATAGCTGGAAAACAAGTACTAGTCGGTAATCGAAAATTAATGATTGATCATCAAGTTGATATTGAAGGCAAGGATGAAAAATTAACCGAATTTGAAACTGAAGGCAAGACGGCGATGCTGTTGGCAATTGACGGTACGTATCGCGGTATTGTAGCAGTAGCGGATACAATTAAGGAAACAGCTCCACAAGCTATCAAAGAGTTAAAAGAACAAGGTCTGGAAGTAATTATGCTGACAGGCGATAATGAAAGAACAGCAGAGGCTATTGCGAAACAAGTAGGCATTGATCATGTCATCGCGCAAGTATTGCCTGAAGAAAAAGCAGATAAAGTAAAAGAAATCCAAGCACAGGGTAAAAAAGTAGCAATGGTTGGCGATGGTGTTAACGATGCCCCTGCCCTTGTGACAGCAGATATCGGGATTGCGATTGGCACAGGTACAGAAGTGGCTATTGAAGCAGCCGATGTGACTATCTTAGGCGGCGAGCTGCTGCTTATACCAAAGGCGATCAAAATCAGTCATGCAACCATTCGCAATATCCGCCAAAACCTATTTTGGGCATTCGGCTATAATACAGCTGGCATCCCTGTAGCAGCCATCGGTTTACTAGCTCCATGGATAGCAGGTGCTGCTATGGCATTAAGCTCAGTTAGTGTTGTGACAAACTCGCTTCGATTGAAACGGATAAAATTATAAGCGGTACACTTTGAAGGAGGTGAATACAGAATGGAAACGAAAACATTAGCCGTACAAGGTATGTCTTGCGGTCATTGCAAATCTTCAGTAGAAGGTGCTTTGAATCAATTGGATGGCGTATCATCAGCTGAAGTAAATTTAGAGGCTGGTAATGTAGCTGTTGCTTATGATGATTCAAAAGTAACGCTTGCTGCTATGAAAGAAGCGATTGAAGAACAAGGCTATGATGTGGAAGCATAATGCAAAAAGAAGAAGCTGATTTCCTATATGGAAACCAGCTTTTTTATTTTATGAAGAGGTGTTAACTACTAATAAAAAGTGGGAAAAGGCAATATCATACTAGTTCTATGGAAACAAACATAAGAAGACATAATACTCAGTGTGAGAAATTTGTATTAATTCATATGTCACCTTCCTTTTATTCCATTGAAATACAAAAAAATTAAAAATAGTAAATATGGTTGACTGCATTTTTTAGTGCTTCCTTTATACTAAATTGTAGGACGAAATATAAAAGAAGGAAGTGGAAGTGTTGAAAAAAATTCTTTCCCTTACAATGGGATTACTTTTGGTATTTATGCTAGGAGCATGTAACTCAAAGGCAGAACCAGTAAACAAACAAAATGGGTCTACTGCCAAAGCTGATTCAGGTTTGACATTAGAGCAAGTATTTAAAAAATCTACTGAAGCCTCTAAAAACTTAAAAAGTTACAGAACAAAAATGGAAGTTATACAAAATATCAATTCTGGTCAAAATAATGTAGAGACAGATACAGGTATCATCATGGATGTAGTTCAAAACCCTATGTCTTTCTATCAAAAGTTAATGATGAAGGCTCCAGAGTCTGACAAAATGATTCAAACAAAGAGCTATTTTACAAAGGACGGTATGTTTACGTATGATCCAAATTCAAAAAAATGGATGAAGTTCCCAGCGGAAATGGCGGATCAATTAGCGCAAGCTTCCAATCAACAAACAGATCCTATGGCAGAGATTAAGCAACTGAAGAAATTCGTCAAGGACTTTAAATTTAAACAAAATGATAAAAACTATATCCTATTATTAAATGCTTCAGGTGAAAAGTTCACTCATTTCATTCAAGAAAAGGTTCAAAAAACATTGCCAGCTGGAATGGCTAATTCTGCTGAATTGTTGAAAGATATGAAAATCAACAAAGTAGATTATGAGATTCATATCGATAAAAAGACATTTTATCCGACTATGTTAAATCTCAACATGGACATGTCATTAAATGCTCAAGGTCAACCAGTAAAGATAAAACAAGAGATCATGAGCAAGTATGAGAAATATAATCAAATTAAAGAAATAGTAGTGCCGGAAAAAGTAAAGAAAAAAGCAGTTGAAATTAATTCTTAATGAATTGAACTTCTATATAGTGATTAGACCAATTTTGCAGATTAGCAGCAGAATTATTGCGAGTGAAGATAATTTGGCAAGCATTTGTTTAGTAAATTGTTCTGCGGGGTAATAAATAAATGTAAATAAATTTAAATTATCTGCAGAAAGGATGTTTATGATGCTTTGGACGTTAATAGGACTTCTAGTTCTTTTCTGGGTACTAGGCCTTATATTCCATATTGGCGGAGGATTAATTCATATTCTTCTTGTCATTGCGCTGATTGTCTTTATTGTTCGCCTTTTCACTGGAACAGCACGAAGTTGAACGACGTAGCGTATAATAGAAAATAATAAAGAGTGCCTTAGAAGAGAATGCTTCTAAGGCACTCTTTTTTGAAGTGATTAAGATTAATAGCTTTCTTTTTTGTTTTACTAAGTTTATAATGATTTCGAATAAAAGAATATTCCTTCGGGGTCGGGTGAAATTCCCAATCGACGGTGATGAAGCAATTCTAAGCCCGTGAGCCTTTTTTAAAGGCAGGATTTTGGTGAGAATCCAAAGCCGACAGTATAGTCTGGATGGGAGAAGGATGTAGAGCAAGCTGAATGCCTTGTGAAGAAAAATATACTTCAATAGGTTTATTTAGTAATGACTTTTACATACGAATTCCAACACAACCCCGTAGAGAAATCTATGGGTTTTTCTTTTTTCTGAAACTCATACACAATTTTATATGGTTGTCCTTCGGGGTCGGGTGAAATTCCCAATCGACGGTGATGAAGCAATTCTAAGCCCGTGAGCCTTTTTTAAAGGCAGGATTTTGGTGAGAATCCAAAGCCGACAGTATAGTCTGGATGGGAGAAGGATGTAGAGCAAGCTGAATGCCTTATGAAGAAAAAAAGCACTTCAATAGGTTTATTTGGTGATGTCTTTGCAGCCAAATTCCACAATGTACCCCGTAGAGAAATCTATGGGTTTTTCTTTTTTCTAAAGCTCATACACAATTTTATATGGTTTGTCCTTCGGGGTCGGGTGAAATTCCCAATCGACGGTGATGAAGTAATTCTAAGCCCGTGAGCCTTTTTTAGGCAGGATTTGGTGAGAATCCAAAGCCGACAGTATAGTCTGGATGGGAGAAGGACGTATGGTGAGTGGTACCAGCCTTTGGAAGAAAAATACACCTTCCTAGGTTTATTTAGTGCACCCATTTTTACATACAATCTCCTAAACTCCTTAGTTGACAATAGCTAAGGGGTTTTCTATTTGTAATGAACTACAACAGATAGGGAGGAAAGAAATGACGGATGAATTTTATATGAGCCTTGCTTTAGATTTAGCAGGAACTACTAAGCAGCAAACGTCGCCAAATCCGGCAGTAGGAGCCGTTATTGTTTCAAATGGCGAAATAGTAGGCCTTGGCGCACATTTAAAGGCGGGGGGCCCGCATGCTGAAATTCATGCCCTACGAATGGCAGGATCACAAGCGAATGGAAGCACTGTTTATGTAACGCTGGAACCTTGCAGCCATTACGGAAAAACACCTCCTTGTGCTAACGCATTAATTGAAGCAGGTGTAAGTCGTGTAGTCATCGCTGCACAGGATCCCAATCCATTAGTTGCGGGCAAAGGATTGCAGCTTTTAAGAGATGCTGGGATTGAAGTAACAACAGATATTTTGCTAGAAAGAGCGCAGGCGTTAAATAAAGAATTCTTTGCTTATATTCAACAACGAAAACCGTTTGTTACTTTAAAACAGGCCATCACATTAGACGGTAAAATAGCAGCAAAAAGAGGAATCGGAGAGCAAATTACAAGTGAGGAATCACAGGTGGATGTTCATAAGGATCGCGAAAATCATGATGCCATTTTAGTAGGAATCGGCACGGTATGTTCAGACAATCCACGCCTTACCAATCGACTTGGAAATACAAAGAAGCAACCGATTCGAATAATTTTAGACACGCATTTAAGGATTACGCCAGATAGATTGGTGATAATGGATAGTTCCGCGCCAACGTGGATTGTAACAGGTTCAAAAGCTTCAGCAGAAAAGATTGCACAGTTAAGCCAGATATCACATGTGAAAATTCTGCAGCTTACAAAACCTTTAATTGACATAGAAGAATTATTACTAGAGCTGGGAAAACGCCAGATTATGAAGCTGTATGTAGAAGGCGGCCAAACGGTCAATGCAAGTTTTTTGAAATCCGGTTCAGTAAATCAATTAATCACATATATAGCGCCTAAAATTGTCGGTGGGAAAAATGCTATTCCAATGTTTTCTGACTTAGGAGTGACACAAATGGAGGATGCTTTGGAACTCGAATTGCAAGAAATCCACAAAATCGGTGAAGATTTGAAAATAGTATCTGTATTGAAATGAGGTGGAATTGATTTTTACTGGAATAGTAGAAGATATAGGCAAGGTCAAAGCAATCAAACGTGGTGGCCAAAGTATGCAATTAACAATAGAATCTCGAAAGATAACAGATGACATTCATTTAGGTGACAGCATTGCCATTAATGGGGTTTGTTTAACGGTTACCTCTTTTTCGGAAAGTGCCTTTACGGTTGATGTAATGCCGGAGACAGTGAAAGGGACGAGTATTCAATCATTGCAATTGGGTCATAGTATCAATTTAGAACGAGCAATGCCGGCAAATGGCCGTTTTGGCGGGCATTTTGTATCTGGACATGTGGATGGTACAGGTATTATTTTGCGCAAGCGCAAAGTGGAGAATGCGATATATATTGATATTGGTATTGCAGAGGAGCTCAGAAAATATTGTATTTTAAAAGGCTCGGTAGCTATTGATGGCATCAGCCTTACTATTTTCGATATTCAGCCACGCCAGCTCACAGTTTCAATCATTCCGCATACTTTAAGTGAGACAGTGTTAGGCATAAAAAAGGAACAGGATCTTGTCAATATTGAAAATGATTTGCTTGGCAAATACGTGATTCAGCATGCTGAGAGGCAACAAAAAGAAACACCAATGACGATGGATTTTTTAATGCAAAATGGATTTTAAAAAGAGGCGGTGTTTAATATGTTTCATTCAATAGAAGAGGCAATACAAGATTTGAAAAAAGGAAAAATGATTATTGTAGTGGATGATGAAAATCGTGAAAACGAAGGAGATTTACTCGTCCTTGCGGAGTATGCAACACCCGAAAACATCAATTTCATGGCTACTTATGGTAGAGGATTAATTTGTACGCCAGTATCACAGGAGCTGGCGGAACACCTTGAACTTTATCCAATGGTTCACAACAATACAGACAATCACCAAACAGCCTTTACAGTGAGCATTGACTATAAGGATACAACCACAGGCATTAGTGCATTTGAACGTTCGGAAACCATTATGCAGCTATTAAACAAAGATGCAGGTGAGGCTGACTTTCGGCGACCGGGACATGTTTTTCCACTCATTGCTAAAGAGAATGGCGTTCTCGAACGCCAAGGGCATACTGAAGCAGCAATTGATTTTGCTAGGATTTGCGGCAGTGAACCCGCAGCCGTTATCTGTGAAATTATGAGCGATAATGGTGAAATGTCTAGAGTACCGGAATTACTAGTGTTAGCTGAAAAATATAATTTAAAAATCGTTACCATTGCAGACCTCATTCGCTATCGTTATATCCATGAAAAACTAGCAAAACGCGAAGCATCTGTGAAAATGCCTACAACACTTGGTGAATTCCAAATGGTTGGCTATTCAAACAAAATAGATAGCAAAGAGCATATAGCTTTAGTAAAAGGGGAGTTGCGGGAGGAAGATGCTCCGTTAGTGCGTATTCACTCGGAATGCTTGACGGGAGACGTGTTTCATTCAAATCGGTGCGATTGCGGACCGCAATTGGAGAAGGCGATAGAAAAGATTGAAGCTGCTGGTACAGGTGTCATTCTTTACATGCATCAAGAAGGCAGAGGGATTGGACTGTTAAATAAACTGAAAGCCTATGAGCTTCAAGAGCAGGGCTTGGATACAGTGGAAGCAAATGAACAATTGGGCTTTCCAGCTGAAATGCGTGATTATGGACTTTGTGCCCAAATGCTCCGCGACTTGGGTGTAACTAGGGTTCGCTTAATGACGAACAACCCAGAGAAAGTAGAAGGGCTAAGGAAATATGGAATTGAGATTGTAGAACGAGTAGCGCTTGAAACTGAGGCTGTTGCTGAAAATCAATATTATTTACAAACGAAAAAAATAAAAATGAATCATATTCTTGCATAGGGAGTGTTACAACACATGGGACAAGTATTAGAAGCACAATTAATAGGAACTGATTTAAAAATAGGGATTGTTGTAGGTAGATTTAATGAATTTATAAATGCCAAATTGCTAGGCGGAGCAATGG
This sequence comes from Rummeliibacillus sp. G93, assembly GCF_023515935.1. Taxonomy (NCBI): domain Bacteria; kingdom Bacillati; phylum Bacillota; class Bacilli; order Caryophanales; family Caryophanaceae; genus Rummeliibacillus; species Rummeliibacillus sp. G93. Next base: position 2,979,392 of record NZ_CP097314.1, on the reverse strand, counting down.
ATGGTTTAAAACGCCATGGCGTATCTGAAGATGATATAGATGTAGCTTGGGTGCCGGGAGCATTCGAGGTACCATTTATTGCAAAGAAATTGGCGGATACGAAGAAATATGACGCCATTATTGGTCTAGGTACGGTGATTAGAGGCTCCACATCTCATTATGATTATGTTTGCAATGAAGCGGCTAAAGGAATTGCAAATGTTGGATTAACTACTGGAGTGCCGGTTATCTTTGGTATTGTTACAACGGAAAACATCGAACAAGCAATCGAACGTTCTGGAACTAAATCAGGAAATAAAGGATATGATGCAGCTGTTTCTGCGATTGAAATGGCTAATTTAAATAGTTTGATTGGAGAATAAGCAATTATAAATGGTATGAGGCTTAGCATTTTAGCTAAGCCTCTTATTTTATTGGAAAAAATCAGGATGTTTAATGTGAGGGAAGTACGGGAATAGAAACATGAAAATGAAAAAATATGATGATTAATTTTAAATAGAAAAAACATGAAAACGCTATCATAGAAAGGGAGACTGTTATTTATGAAAATTACAATCGTTGGTTCTGGGCATGGAGGATCTGCTGCAGCAGCAGCGATGGCACAGGCAAGGCATGAGGTCAGCATGCTAAAACTAAGCAACCGACCAGATCAGCATTTTGAAAAGCTAAAAGAAACAAAAGAAATCAAGTTAGAAGGCATCGAAGGCAATGGTACATATCAGCTAGCAAATGTAACAAATAACCCTGCAGCGGCTATTCCTGAAGCGGATATCATTTTAATTTATTACGTTTCGAATTACCACGAGAATTTAGCTAAGGCGCTTGCCCCTTATCTCCAGGCTGAGCAAACGGTTTATATTTGCCCAGGGTATTTAGGTAGTTTACTCTTTAAGAGAGAAATGGAACGAATCGGACGAATTCAAGAAGCCCCATTATTTGTAGAAGGCGAAACACTTCCGTATAGCTGCCGTATTACATCCCCGGGTGTAGTAACTATTTATTCTAAGAACTATGGACACCCAATAGCAGCATTGCCGGCGAACCGTATTGAAGAGGCATGCAGAATATTAGAACCAGTACTGGACAACCCTATACCACGCGACCATATAGTAGAAGTCGCTCTCCACAATCCGAATCTCATCATGCATACTGTAGGGATTGCAATGAATGCTGCATATATTGAAAATTCAAATGGAACTTTCTCTATGTATACAGAAGGTTTTACCCCATCTATTTGGAAAGTGGCTAATGAACTGGATTGCGAAAAAATGGCGGTCTTAAGAAAAATCGGTTCATCTCCTCTTTCTTATATCGATGAATTTAAAGTGCGGACTTTTACAGATCCAGAAAAATACTCTGAAAAAGAAGCGTTCGCAATCTACGCAGACAGCGTAAGCGATTTGCATACGGATAAAGTTGAAAATCGGTATATTACGGAGGATGTACCAATGGGTCTTGGCTTACTTTATTCGCTTGGTAGAGAGCTTGGTGTTCCGACACCTGTTGCAAATTCCATTATGACATTGTCTGGCATTATGACAGATTCTGATTACTATAAACAGGCCCGTACGGTAAAAAGTCTTGGCTTCAAAGATGCAAGCGAGCTAATGAACGAAGTGGGCAACAAAGAAGATAAAATCTTTTTACAAACAGCACGTCAAAAGTAAAATAAGTAAAACACGTGTATGGCTGGAGAAGTTGCAGCATACCGTGTTTTTTATTTGGTTTTAAAGGGAAGAAGTTGGAAGCACTTTTTTATTTTTAGGATAAAGAGTTATTGTTGACATACTTTTTAGATGGTGTTATAAATGTATAGTCTTATTTCGTATGCGAAATATACGGAAGCGAATTAAATGTAAGCAAGGGGGAAGAAATGAAGAACGTCTTTAATAATGAGATTATCAATTCTTTCTATAGTATCTACATGCAGGAAAGAAAAATTTTACAAAGTGACGCAGAGAGAGTGGGTCTGACTGTTGTCCAGTTGAGAGCTCTTTATAAGATATCCGTTCGTCCGAATGTGCGATTGGCGGAACTTGCTGAGCGAATGAAATCGACGAACAGTACGATTAGTAGTGTGATTGATCGGTTAGTAGATAAGGAGCTTGTAGAACGGAAAACATCCGAGAACGACCGCCGGGCTATAACCATTTGCCTTACTATAAAGGGTGAGGAGAAATTGAGAGAATTTCAGGAGAGTAAATCGGAGACGGTTCAAAAGCTCCAAAGAATTAACGATTTGCCTGCGGAGGATATAAAACGTTTGTTAGAAATTCACCAAAAGATATTAAGTATTTTAAAGGATTAATGAAGGAGGAAGTTTTTTTATGAAGGCCAAACGCATGATTTTATTAAATGTGATTTTGCTTATAGTCTTAGTTGGAGGTGGGTTTGTAGGCTATTATTATTTCAATCAATCTATGAACTATATCTCTACAGATAATGCACAAATCGCAGGTCAACAAGTAAATATCGGAGCACCAGGCAATGGCAAATTGGTAAGATGGGATGGCAAGGTTGGAGATACATTTAGCAAAAACGATACAATCGGTACAGTTGATATGCAAGGTGCTGACGGGAAATCTGTTAACATGCCAATCAAAGCTCCACAAGATGGCACAGTCGTGCAAAGCAATGCTGTAGAAAATGCAATGGTTGCTGCTGGCACACCTCTTGCTATCAGCTATGATTTAGATCATTTATGGGTTACTGCAAACATTGAAGAAACAGATCTAGATAATATTAAAAAAGGTCAAGACGTAGACATTACAGTCGACGCATTCCCTAACACAACATTAAGCGGTAAAGTACAAAAAATCGGTTTAGCAACAGCCGGCACATTCTCATTGCTGCCTTCAAACAATTCATCAGGCAATTACACAAAAGAAACACAAGTAATTCCTGTGAAAATCTCAATCGATAGTTACGGAGTAAAATTAGTTCCTGGAATGAATGTAACCGTGCGAATTCATAAGTAGGTGATAGCATGTCAATTTATATCATTGGTTATATTCTCATATCCGTCATTCTGCTGATTGTTGTGAACTTTATGGTAAGAAGACAAAAGAATAGTAACACAAAAGATGAAAAAGTGACGCAAGGAACAATGGCTAACAAGAATCAAAAGATGGATTCTAAAAAGCCAGTAGAAGTAGAAGAGTTTAACAATGCTGCTCCTCAGCCAGTACAGGAGGAAGAGCATGCAGAAGAAATACAAGAACCTAAAAAAGAAGAGGCTACGGAGGAAGTGCCGCCTGTAAAAGAAGAGGCTAAAACTCCGCCTGCTAAAGTCATAGACAATAAGGGTAAATTACTCGTTACGATGATGATTGGTGCATTCGTTGCTATATTGAACCAAACATTATTAAATGTAGCCATCCCGCACATTATGAATGATTTAAGTGTATCTGCAAGTACTGTGCAATGGTTATCAACAGGCTACATGCTGACGAATGGGGTTTTCATTCCGATTACTGCGTTCCTTATCACAAGGCTGGGGACCAGAAAACTATTTATATCGGCCATTACGTCATTTACAATCGGCTCGATTATTTGCTCGCTTTCCACAACATTTTCACTATTAATGCTCGGAAGGGTTGTGCAAGCGGCGGGTGCCGGCGTTATCATGCCTTTGCTTATGACCGTATTCCTTACCATCTTCCCGCCTGAAAAACGCGGAGCGGCGATGGGACTATTCGGTGTTGCAATTTTATTCGCACCAGCAATTGGGCCAACATTATCCGGTTGGTTAATTGGCCATTATTCTTGGCGCGTACTATTTGATATCGTTATTCCAGTCGGTATAGTTGCAATTCTAATGGCACTTAAATGGATGGTTGATGTTGTAGAAATCACCAAACCAAAATTTGATACATTCGGTTTTATCTTTTCAACAATCGGTTTTGGCTTCCTGCTTTATGGCTTTAGTGAAGCAGGTAACAATGGCTGGGACAGTAAAGTTGTATTGATTTCATTAGCCATTGGTATCATCGGCTTAATTGCCTTTGCTTGGCGTGAATTAACAGTAGAACAGCCAATGCTGGATTTAAGAGTATTTAAATATGATATTTTCACGCTAACAACAATTATTAGTATGATTATAAATATGGCAATGTTCGCAGCCATGCTCTTGCTACCTATTTACTTGCAAAACATACGCGGTTTCTCAGCGCTGGATTCTGGCTTGCTCATGCTGCCAGGCGCGATTGTCATGGCGATTATGCTACCAATCTCAGGGAAACTATTCGATAAAATGGGAGCAAGATGGTTGGCAGTCATTGGATTGGTTATAACAGTAGTCACTACTTATCAATTCTCTAAACTATCAATGACTACTTCCTATAGCTATATCATGCTACTTTATGTAATGCGTATGTTTGGTATGTCGTTCTTGTCCATGACCGTATCAACAGAAGGGATGAATCAGCTACCTCAACATTTGGTGGGCCACGGGACATCTGCTTCCAATACAGCTAGAACCGTTGCGGGAAGTATCGGTACCGCCTTTTTAGTCACAGTCATGACAACGAGAAGTAATTTCCATACAGCAAATTACGGAAATGTCATCTCAAGCGACAATCCATATTTAACAAATCAGTTGCACAGTTTAGGTAGTACATTCTCAGCGATGGCTGGACTTCCTGCACAAGGAGGCCAAGTGTTGGCGACAAGTTCAATTTACGGGCAAGCTGTCAAACACGCGACAGTCAGTGGAATCAACGATGCCTTTATTGTTGCGACAGGCATTGCGGCTGTGGCATTAGTTTTAGCTTTCTTTATTAAAAGAGCTAAACCAAATGCAAAAGATTAATCTGTTTAATAGGCTGGATCCTTATTGGATTCAGCCTATTTTTTTGAGGAAATAGAGTATAATAGAATGCGAAAAATGATTATGTACCAATGAGGATGAGAATTTATAAGTGAGTGGATGAAAAGAGAGAAAGCATCGGAATAGAGTAAGGAATTGGAAGCTTGCTCTTTTTCTAGTGATAGAAGCAGGCTGGATTATATTGTTTCGCGAATGGTTTGATGAATGGCGGCAAAAGGGTTGGTTATATGTTGCTTCATATACAGCCTTATTTGCAATAGGATGTTTTTATATAAATGAGAAGTTGAGCCCCTTAAAGGACGAACGAAAAGAAGAGAAATTCAGCAAAAAATATCCTTTTATTAAAGATCTAGGGGAAGAGCAGACTTTCACTATTTATATGAAAAATGGCAAAGTTATAGAGAATGCTAGTCTTATGGTCCACATAAGCATGGAAATCATCGTTGCGACAAATTTAACGTTTGATGAGCTTGAATCAGAGGTGCATACAATAAAGCTAAAACACATAGAGTCTGTCAGTTTCTAATATATAGCCTTTTAAAAAAGAACCCTAATCATCAATTAGGGTTCTTAAAGTTTTACCTTCACCTCTGTACCATCTTTTGCTTTCACATCTACTAGTTGAATACCCTTATAATTCTTCAGTTCTTTAAGGATTGGCTTCAATGTTTTTTTGTCGAGATGAGGAAAGGTGAAGTCTATTTCTTTTCGTTCAAAATGATTTTTTGTCCATTTATTTAGATTTTTATGGAAAAGATTAGATGAAACAACGGTAATGGCAATATTTAATAATACATAAGGAACTGGAATGATAAATCGGAAGCCTTTTGTTTTTATTTTTACGTATATCATAAGAAATCACTAATCAATGATGACCGAAACGGTATCACCGTTTGCTGATTTGATATCAACAATTTGGCCATCTAGTTCATTTTCGATTGCTTCAATAATCAGGTTTATGTCTATATCCTTCATGTATTTCTCTGATTGAGGAATACTTGCTGCGATGCTATATCCAGCCATCAATACAACTTTTACAAGCTTAATCGGCACATTGACTGTTACATTATCACTTTCAGTTGATACCACACGAACCTTTAACGTTTTATCTAAATAGGTTGTTGGTTTTTCAGTAAGCTGATTATTTGGTTCTTCTTTCTCTTTTAAGATGTGAATCAATTCGGCTCCTTTATCAGCATCAATCTTTCCTTCTTGAATCATCGTGATGACTCTTGTAATTTCTTCTTTCATGTGGAGCGCTCCTCTCTACTCTTTTAAAAGCTTAATGGCTTCTTCTGGTGTAATTTCACCGTTTTCTAACATGGTAACAACTTTCTTTTCGTCTACTTCATTTTTCTTCTTCTGTTCATATCCAAGGGATGAGATGATGTCTGATAGCTTGCCTCGAACTGTCGGATACGAAATGCCCAGTTCTTTTTCAACTTCTTTAATATTTCCTCGGCATGTCAAAAAAACTTCTACAAATTCTAGCTGCTCTTTAGACAACGATGCCAGCTTTGATAATTCAAACTCATTTTCAATCGTAGTTTGGCAGTGTGAGCAATGTAGCTTCGTGATTTTCATTGTATTGTTGCAAACAGGGCAATTTGTGATTACTTTATAGGCCATAATGAAATTCCTTTCTTTGATTGATTTGATTATATAACAAGGATTAGAATGTTTAAAGTTATAATTTTAATTTTTATTAATAAAAATATAACTAATATTAATTTTAATATTAATAAAATTAATATGTGGTTTTATAATTTGTAATTGAACTTAAATGATGGAATTGGAGCCAAAAATGAAATAAAGCGAAAGCAGTTGCTTTCGCTTTTAGTATTTATTTTAGAAGACCTTTAGCTATTTTGCGATTTTCTCTATCTTTAGATTCTTTAGCCACTCGTTTGATGTGGGAAAGAATTGTAGGAGTATTCCAGTAATCTGTATCCCATTCACAAAAGGCGTTTAAAGCCATGTATTCAAATCTTCTATTATTTAATTGCATACATTTTTCTATAAAAGAAAGACCTATTCCTTCATAATCACTTATATAAGAAATCGCTATATCAATGCATTCTTCTTGTTCAGGCGTCATGTGTTGTAAATCAATTGCTTGCTGAATAAATTGGATAAGCTTTTCTACTACCTGCCGATTATGAGATTGCATGATGTATATGTAGAGCGATATATCATAGTTCCCATGCATGATTTTCTCCAAAAAAATATGAGATAAATCAAATTGTATTACCTGTGCAACGCGTATAGGAATATAAAGGTCAGGCTCTACATCTAAAGACTGTACTATAAGTGGTTTCCATTTAGAATTTTCAAGGATGGATTTAATCTCATTTTCAAGTGAAAGTTTTTCTGCCAGTGTTCCGTTATATTCCACGTAATCCCCCTCTACCTCACCCGTGATAAAGCATTGGATGACGGCAACGGGGTACAGTTTTTTAAGGGTAGTGGCATGTTTTTTTGCGTGCTGAATATAAGAATTTAGGACTTCTCTTGCATGTGGGTATTCGTCAATTGTATAGGATGGCCCTTCTTCTATAAGACCTTCTATTATTTGGCCTGCTCCGTTGTACAAGGATTCAGATATCGTAGGCTGTGCCAATGCCACGTCTAGCTCGCCTTTCATAGCGCAGTTATAGGCTAGATAGTGATTCATAATTGAATTTTCACAGCCATTTGTTAAAAGCCATGCTTTTATTTCGGCTGTTATAGGCTCCAAACGCTCTACGCAAGCGATTTTGCCCCAACCATTTACTTCTTTTGCTAGCAAATATAAATTTTCATGTGGATTCTTTGTACCCTGCAAAAAAGCATCTGCTACATATAATGTAAACTCTTCATGCAATCCTATTGTGTGTAAAAGTGTCAAATCCTCTTCACAATTTGAAAAACCAAGAATCATAATACCAAATTGCATGGCATACCGATGTGACGAGTGGTGAATAAACCAAAGTGCTTCATTGTGCAATGCTTCTCGATCTATACCTTCTTCTTGTTTTAACAACTCCCGAAAGATTCCAACATATTCAGCAAATTCCTTATCTCTTACTTTTTCATAAATAGCTCTGCGGGTTTTATGGTTAGGTATATTTAATTGTTTTAACAGTAATTTCAATAATGATTTTGCGTCAGAGGAAAAGCCGTATGTATCATCTATCAGCTGATCGGCTGCGCCAGGAGCAAAACGAATATCATCATCTTCTAGAAAATAATAAGATTCATCCGGCAATGTTTCATTCACAACTTTACCGTTTACTTTCACCTGATCAATGATAAAGGGGAGGATAGCTTGTCGATATTCTGATGGATTGAAGTCTAATACTTCTTTTTCTTTAAAAATAGTTGTGCCATCGACTTTTATAGTACAAACATAGGAAGTAAAGCCTCCTATGTCCGCGTCAATGATATAAGTTTCACCATCTATTTCAACTTTTTCTTTTAGTTTCTTGAATGTATAGAAGTGGGAAACAAAGCTTGGATATTGAACTTGTTTCACTAATGTTTGATCTACAAATAATTGTTTTGCATGAATATCCATAACGACTTTAATTATATGTCCCTTATAGTCTGTTTCCCATTCATAATGAATGTCCTCTTTAAATTCTTCTTTAAAATTCTGCCACTCTAAACGCATGAATCGCTTAAATTTTGACATGGGTCACCTCTTTAGCTCTCTTAATATACTGTCTATCATATAATAAAAGCTTATTGGTTTGTTAAATGCATTTACCAAAAAGGTAAAATTATTCTATATTGGTTGGATTCCTTATGACATAATGATGTATATAGGAAGTAGGGACATCATCCGAAAATGAGAAGCAGAAGGGGGAGATAGTGTGGTTACAATTGATTATTCATCCATTGCTATTATACCTGTCATAACTCTACTTTTAGCATGGTGTATCTGTGGTTACCTATTCTACCGTAACTATAAAAAACATGGAGGCGGCATTAAAATTTGGAAGGCTGTACTCGTGTTATTCGTAGGTCTTTTTTCTTTTTCTATTAACTTGAACATCTGGAGCACAGCGCTAAAACTATCCATTTTGCCTTTAGGGGTATGGATTTTATACTTTATATTAAAAGGCAGAAATCGATGGAAATCATATCGCTCTTTTGCTTGGCTGGGGTTTAGCTTCAATTTCATTTTTATAGTAGCTTCACTTGTAGCAATACCCTTTCAACAATGGATTTTTCCAGACAAAAAACCAGCAACATACCTAGCGAATTTAGAAAATGCAAAATTAATTACTATTCATCCTTCAGCAAAAAAGAAGATAGTGTTAGATAGAAAGAAGTTAGCAGGGAAATTCACACACTTGAAACAGCGGGAAATCTATAGCGATAAGTGGTTTTCAAGCCTTTATGAGATGAGTCCCTCAGAAATTAACAAAAAAGATGAACATTTTCCTTATCAGCTTGCAGGAGTAAAGCCGAAATGGGGAAGTGGGCTTCCATCACCGGCACTGTACATAGAAAAAGACGGAAAAGGAATTTTGATAACTACACCTCAGCAACAGCTTTATTACCGTTTAAATAATTCCGTGCTAAAGGAGGAGCAATAATATGAAGAAAAGAAAAGGAATGTTTGCTCTTTTAGTAGTGATTATTGGTATTATAGGTCTATTCTTCTATTATTCTTATTCAAAACCAACTCCTTTTCCAACAGAGGAAGCGCTGAAAAAGGATATAAATCAGACCTTCCCTGAGGCTAGCGTAAAAACAATACAAGATATAATCCACGTTGATGAACGCCATAAAGTGGTTCCTTTTATTTCTTTGAATAAAGACTATGGACTTAGCTATTGGATTTGGAAGAAGAATAAATGGCGAGTCGCTGAAGTGGATAATCGAGAAGAACCGATGATATGGAAGATAGAAGATAGAAAACGTCCAAAGTATGTATATGTGTGGAATATTTTTCATAAAAACAAGGTGGATTCATTTACATTTTATCTACTGAGGCAACGGGATTATATCACCTACGATAGGCAAAGTCTTTATATTCCACCAGTTCAAATGACAGAGAAAGTGCTATTGAATCATAAGACATATGGGGTTTTTTCTATTCCAGAAGATTGGGCTACGATTAAAGATTATGCTAGACCTGTTCAAACGGATTGGCTCTTCTCAAATGAGGAGGAAGGAGATTCGTTTAATTTTGGATGGAGACCGAATGCCAAGCCTGGTGTAAAAGAGCCGATTGAATTTACTAATAATGGAGAAAGCTTTTCAAACGGGGATATCATTTTACGCTTTCCGGAACGTTTCGAAAAGGGAAGTCGTGATCTTTATGAATGAGTATCGATAATCTAGGAGGTGTTTTTATGAAAATGATAAAAAATTTAAGCTCAAAAGATGAAATTATGGATGCCTTTCCGGTCATGAGCCAACTCAGAACACATTTAGATATAAACACATATGTAGAATTAGTGATGGAAGCGATGGAAAAGGAACAGTATAAGCTCTATGCACTCGTTGACTCTGATGAAATAGTTGCGGTGGTCGGATTCCAGCCAATGATTACACTTTATTATGGAAGATATATATGGGTATGTGATTTAGTGACAGATGCATCTAAGCGCTCGTTCGGTTATGGAGAAGAGTTGCTTGAATTTGTAGAAGCATGGGCGAAAGAATATAAGTATGAGTGTGTGGCCTTATCTTCTGGGTTGCAACGTACGAAGGCACACCGTTTTTATGAAGAAAAGATGGGGTACGACAAGGTAAGTTATGTGTTTAGGAAAGAATTCTAATATGTTGTAAAAAGCTAAGCTTGTTTTATCCTTGAATGGCATCCAGTTGAATGGTACGATGAATATAACTTAAATATTTGCAGGGGGACACGAAAGTGTTGAGAAGGTTTAAGCCTGACCCTTAGAACCTGACAGTTAATACTGGCGTAGGGAGCAAAGTACATATGATCGTTTTGTACAGCAGCTCTCCGTTTATGGGAGAGTTTTTTTGTACCCAACCAAATATTTTAGTGCGGGGGGACACGAAAGTGTTGAGAAGGTTAAAACCTGACCCTTAGAACCTGACAGTTAATACTGACGTAGGGAGCAGATGAAGGTATGAAATCTCTATGTCTACTCATAGGGATTTTTTGCGTCTACGTCCACTTTAAAGGAGGACGAACAGTGAGATTTGATGAAGTTGTTAGAGAAGAAGCAGATGCATATTGGGATGATAGCATGGTACACCCATTCGTGAAAGGGTTAGTACATGGCACACTGCCAATGGAGAACTTTAAATTTTATATGATGCAGGATGCCATTTATTTAAAGCATTACTCAAAAATATTGGCAATAGCAGCATCCAAATCGGAGACGAACCAGGAAATGGCCTATTATCTTGAATCAGCTAGAAGTATAAATGAAGCAGAACTTGAGCTCCACCGGACTGTTTTCAAAGAACTTCATATTGGAGAACAAGAACAAGCGGAGCTTATTCCTGCGCCAGCCAACAATAATTATATTAACCATATGTATAACGCCGTTCTAAACGAAAGCCTGCCAGTTGCATTTGCCGCGTTGCTGCCATGTCCTTGGTTATACCAAAGTATTGGTGAAGCGTATAAAGATGAAAAACCGACACAGAAGTTATACAGAGATTGGATTGAATTGTATAGCGGTAAAGAGTTTAAAGATCAACTGGACATCCAAAAGCAGATGCTCAATAAGTATGCGAAAGAACACCCAGCTGACGTTCAAAAGATGAAAGCATTTTTCCAAATGAGTGCCTATTACGAATGCAAGTTTTGGGATATGGCCTGGTCTTTAGAAAATTGGAAGGAGCTTTCACCTTATGAGCTTGCTTAAAATAAATCAGAAAAATCCTTTAATCCACTGTATAACAAATTATGTAGTAGCAAATTTTACAGCAAACGGACTGCTCGCGATTGGGGCATCGCCAGTTATGGCAGATGAAATCGCAGAGGTAGGAGATATGGTTTCTGTTGCAAGTGGTTTACTTGTTAATATTGGTACCATTAATGGCAGAACAAAAGAAGCAATGATTGTAGCTGGACGCAAAGCGAATGAAGTGGGAATTCCTGTCGTTCTAGATCCGGTAGGCGTAGGCGCCACTGCCTTTCGTCGCGAGACGGTGAAGAATCTATTGAGAGAAATTAAATTTGATCTTATTCGCTGCAATACTGGAGAACTTGCAGCAATCGCAGGTGTCAATTGGGACTCAAAGGGAGTAGACAGCGGCGTAGGAGAGATGGATACCGAGCAGACAGCAAAAGCTATAGCGAAACAGTACAACTGTTTTGTTATTGTCACCGGCGAGGTGGACATTGCAACAAACGGCGAAAGTATTGATTATATAGCAGGCGGTCATGAGCTCATGACGAAGATTACGGGTACGGGGTGTTTGCTTAGCGCTATTTGTACAGCAGCCTTAGCAGTAGAAAGAAATAACCTTTCTATCTTAACCGACGTTTTGAAAGACTATAAAAAGGTTGCCGAGATGGCATGCCAGAAGGAATGGTTAGGTGCTGTTCAACAAGAAGTACTTAATCAATTGCAACAGGTTTCAGGGGGGCGAGCATAATGAATATTGCCATGACTATTGCGGGTTCTGACAGCGGTGGAGGAGCAGGTATTCAAGCAGATCTAAAGACTTTCCAGGAGCTTGGCGTTTTTGGCACATCAGCTATTACGGCATTGACTGCACAAAATACGCTAGGTGTTGAAGGTATATACCCAGCCCAACCAGAATTTGTTCAGCAGCAAATCGAAGTAGTGATGAGGGATATGCCGATAAAAGCGGTGAAAACGGGCATGTTGTTTTCTGCCGAGATTATTGAAGCTGTAGCACATAGTTTGCGAGATAAAGAGACACAATTGGTAGTAGACCCAGTGATGATTGCGAAAGGTGGAGCATCTTTGCTACAACATGAGGCAGTGACTGCGCTGAAAAAATTCCTATTGCCGCGTGCAACTATTCTTACGCCAAACATACCAGAAGCAGAGGTAATAAGCGGAATCGAAATAAAAAGCCCAAAAGACTTAGAAAAGGCTGCAAACGCAATGCTTGCAATGGGTGTTTCATGCGTCATTATAAAAGGCGGTCATTTAGAAGGTAAGGATGCAGTAGATACTGTATTTTTTCAAGATGATTCGTTCTTTTCAATGCAAACGAAGCGAATTTCCACTGTTCAAACACACGGTACAGGATGCACCTTCTCAGCAGCGTTAACCGCTTTTTTGGCACAGGGCTTCTCTTTAAAAAGTGCCATAATAGAAGCGAAAAAATTCGTCCATTTAGCTATTCAACATCCATTAAATATAGGGAATGGACATGGTCCTACAAACCATTTTGCGTATAAAAAATTAAGCGGCAACTGTGAGGTGACAATTAGTGAGGAAAGAGGATTTAGCAGTTTATCTGATTATGGGCACGCAAAACTGCATTGAACCACCCCTCCAAGTGCTCGAACAAGCATTACAGGCTGGTATCACAATGTTTCAGTTGCGTGAAAAGGGTGAAGGGGCATTAACTGGCAAAGATCTTGAAATGTTTGCGCGTGAGTGCCAGAGGCTCTGCAAGCAATATGAGATCCCATTTATTGTCAATGATCATATCGAATTGGCTTTGAAGATAGAAGCGGATGGTGTGCATATCGGGCAAGAAGATATGGAGCTGGAAAAAATACGGCCGGAATTTAAGGGGAAGATGATTGGTGTATCAGTGCATACAAAAGAAGAATTGGTGCAGGCAGTGGATCAAGGTACAGATTATGTCGGGATAGGCCCTATATATGAAACGAAGTCTAAACAAGATGCCAAGAAGCCAGCGGGTGTTACATTTTTACAGGAGGCACGAAAGCTATATCCAACTCTCCCTATTGTAGCTATTGGTGGAATTACGGTCGAGAACGCACAGCCGTTAAAAGAGAGCGGAGCAGATGGTGTGGCCGTCATTTCAGCGATCTGCCAAAGTGAAGATTGCAGACCAGTGATTGGATCCCTTCAATCTATTTTTAAAGCATAATAAAAGCTGCATGAAATGTCTTAGCGACAACTTCATGCAGCTTTTTTAGTTCATGTATTATTTTGTTTCCTCTTGATCAATCCAGCTATAGCTTAGCTCCTCTGCTTTACCATGCTCATCTGTCTCGATTCGAACCGTTTTGTCTTCCAATTTGTTTTGAGATTTCGCTTCATCATCTAACTCAAAGTCATGCGTTTTCTGGAATGTTTTATTGCCATTTGGCGTTTGAAGAGTTAACTCTTTTGAATCGTTTTTAACGAGTTTGCCAATGATCTCTTTTTCATCGCCATCTCTATCATATACACCATCCTGATCTGCGAGTGTTTTGTCTGTTGGTTTAACACTTTCTGCAACGGCTTTATTTGTGGATACTTCCACAACCACTTGCTTGTCTTGCCAATCTCCTTTCATACCTTTTTTGTCGCTTTCAAATGATACTTTTTTTTGAATGGCTATTTGCTTTCCATGTACCTCTAAGGTAATCTCGTCGTTATTTTCTTTTACATATTTTCCTACTAGATCAAAGTCACCTTCTGATGAATCATTTTTATCTGGATCCTTTGAAAGGTTTTTTAGAGTTTTTAATTCGGTATTTTCATTAATGCTTGTACTTGTATTACTGCTCTCAGTTTGTTTAGGCTGAGAACTGTCCTTTTGAGGGCTTGTGCTTTTGGTATCATTGCCGCACCCTGCTAAGATAACCCCTGCTGCCAGAAATAGTGATGCTTTTGGTAGATACTTTTTCATATTATTGTTCAATTGACTTCACTCCCTAAACAATAGTATTTCCTTTTTCTTTAAAAGTGAAACGTAAAAGTTAGATTTAACAACAGAAGCAGGAAATAGTATGTGGTAGATAGAAGTTAACTAGAAAGAGTTATATATAGAAGGGAGTACAAAAACATGAAGTTAGTAATTCGGAAAATGAGTTATCCAGATATCCAAGAGGTCCAAGAAATCGCGCAGACGAGTTGGCATTCAACATACGAGGGAATCATACCGCGTGATGTGCAGGATCGGTTTCTTGCACAAGCATATAATCCAGACATGTTAGAAAAAAGATATTCTGGATCTCCTTTTTATGTGGCTGAACAAGAGGGAGTAATCGTTGGTTTCGCCAATTACTCGAATATACAGACTGGCCAATGGGTTGAATTGGCTGCCATCTATCTTCATCCTGAATATCAGAAGCAGGGGATAGGGACTGCTCTTTTACAAAAAGGCATTGAAGATTTGAAGCCAGCGTATGTATGCATAAATGTAGAAAAAGATAATACAATCGGTATGAACTTTTATAAGGCAAAAGGGTTTAAAGTAGTAGAGGAATTTGAAGAAGATTTCGATGGGCATCAATTACAAACGGTGCGGATGAAGTTAGATGTTAAAGAGGGAGAAACGTATGAAAAATCATCAGTCCAACAAGCTCCATTTTCAAAGAATTGAAGAGAATGAGCGCGCTAAGTATGTATCCTATTTGAAGCTAGCTGATGAGGAAGCAATAGTGCGTACTTATTTAAATAAAGGTGTACTTTATGGCATATGCAGCAATGTGGAGACTATCGGTGTGGCGCTATTTATAGAAATAGACGAGCATACGATTGAATTGAAAAATTTAGCTTTAGAAAATGCTTGGAGAGGGAAAGGGTTAGGTAAAGAAATTATAGCTGAATGTACGTTCCTGTTCACACAAGCTGGTTTTAAAAAAATGATTGTGGGAACGGCTAATTCTAGTATTGATAACATTGCTTTTTACCAAAAATGTGGCTTTCGTTTATCTGGGGTGAAAAAAGGCTTTTTTGCTGCGTATCCTACCCCTATTTATGAAAACGGGATTAGAGCGCTGGATATGGTAATGTTTGAGAAAGAGCTATGATAAGAATTTGGAGGTTATAACTATATGAAAATGGGTATAACGGGCGGTTCCGGATTTGTAGGGAAAAGGCTAGCAGAGCTGCTACTGGAGAATGGCCATGAAGTTTATATCCTGACAAGAGGGCATTCAAAAAAAGAAAATGGAATAACCTATGTGAAGTGGCTTGGTGAAGAAGATGCTCCTGAAAAGGAATTGGATTCAATCGATGCATGGGTTAACTTGGCAGGAAAATCGATTAATGATGGGCGTTGGACAGAAACGCATAAAAAAGAAGTAGTAGACAGCCGTATGTTAGCCACGGAGGAATTGATCCGCATTATCAAAGCAGTCTCATATAAACCGACTGTACTTGTTAACGCGAGTGCGATTGGCATCTATCCAGCTTCTACGACAGCTAGTTATACCGAAACATCTACAGAAAAGGCAACAGATTTTCTAGGTGGAACAGTTCAAAAATGGGAAGGTATGGCGAATAGAGCAGAAGAGGCAGGAGTAAGGACAGTCCTAGCCAGATTTGGCGTGATTCTTGGGGATGAGGGCGCATTACCGCTTATGGCATTGCCTTATAAGTTATTTGTAGGCGGTACAGTAGGAAGCGGAAGACAATGGGTTTCCTGGGTTCATGTAGACGATGTTGCTCGTGCAATCTTATATGCAATTAACACCTCATCTTTAAAAGGGCCAATTAATGTCACAGCCCCTACCCCACTTAGAATGAAAGATTTTGGTCGTGCAATTGGTGAAGTTTTAAGGCGACCTCATTTTCTTCCTGTCCCAAGCTTTATGATGAAGCTATTGCTGGGCGAAAAAAGCACAATAGTACTCGAAGGCCAAAACGTGCTCCCTCAAGCGTTGTTAGATTCAGGGTTTAATTATAAATACACAACAGCAGAAGAAGCGCTACAAGATATACTAGGTATATAATACTACCTAAATATTTATTGTATGTGTGTAATAAGTATTGCATTATGGTATAATTTATTAAAAAATAAAATCAATAAGTACTATATTGATGCTAAGATTAAAGGTGATGACAGTATGCTAGATTTTATAAAAAAGAATAATGTAAAAATGAGCGGTGAAGGAGAACAAGCTATCATTTTTGCCGCGGGTTTTGGCTGTGACCAAACTATGTGGCGCTATGTTGCACCGCAATTTGAAAAAGAATATCGCGTCATTTTATTTGATTATGTAGGAGCGGGAAAATCTGATTACTCTGCATATCAATCTGAAAAATATAAAACCTTAGAAGGCTATGCGCAGGATGTAGTGGAAATGTGCAAGGAGCTAAGACTGAAGGAAGTCATTTATGTTGGGCATTCTGTCGGTGCTACGATAGGTATGCTTGCATCACTACAAGAACCGGCGCTTTTTAAGCAGCTAATCATGCTTGGACCATCTCCTTGCTATATAAATGATTTGCCTTCCTATAAAGGTGGATTCGAACGAGAGGATTTAGATGGGCTTTTCGAAATGATGGAGCTTAACTACATTGGCTGGGCTAACTATCTTTCTAAAGTGGTCATGAAAAATTTGGAAAGACCAGAGCTTGCTGCTGAATTGGAGGGAAGCTTTTGCTCCACAGATCCACTATGTGCAAAAGAGTTTGCAAGGGCTACTTTTTTATCTGATTATCGCCATGTGCTTCAACAAGTAACTGTTTCAACGTGTATTTTACAGTGTAAAGACGATTCAATAGCACCGAAAGAGGTAGGCATATATATGAATGAACATATAAAAGAAAGCGCTATCTTTTTTATGGAGGCAACTGGACATTGTCCACATGTAAGTCAGCCGGAGGAAACAACGCAGTTAATTTTCTCATGTCTAGCGAATATTTAAGAGGTAGATGATTAAGTATGAATGAACAATTAAATTATGCCCCCTGTAGTTATTTACTGCTTGCAGAAAATGGGCGAATTTTGGATGCTAATTTTATGCTACTTCAATTGCTTGAATTTGAAATGTCTGAACTCAAAGGAAAGTCCATTCAGTCCCTTTTGACGGTTCCAAGCCAAACGTTCTATCAATTATTCGTATTGCCAATTATTGAAATGGAAGAAAGCGTAGAAGAAGTGTACATATCTTTAATGTCAAAGACAGGCAAAGAAGTTCCTGTTATTATGAATGCAATAAAGCAGTTAAACGATGGGGAAATAACAATTTCGTGTGCCATGATAGCAATAAAAAAAGGCGTGAATACGAAAAAGTGATATTAGCAGCTAAGAAGGAAGCTGAGGAAAGAAATATCGCTAAGAAAAAGGCAATCCAGGAACTAAACGGATTACGCAAGGAACTGGAGAATAAGCAACAGGAGTTAATCGGTATGAACACCATGCTTCAAGAGCTGGCGATGACAGACGAGCTTACAGGTTTGCATAACCGAAGGGGTTATTCAGAGAAGATGGTAGAATGTATCAGTCTATTTAATAAAACAGGCAACCCTTTTTCCCTATTAATTATCGATATTGATTATTTCAAGAAAGTGAATGACACATTTGGCCATCCGATAGGTGACCAAGTGTTAAAAACAATTTCCCAAATGATTCAAGAGAAGATAGGCGGCGAAGATATTGCGGCTAGAATCGGCGGAGAGGAATTTGCTGTAATTTTGGGAGAGGCCAATCAGAGAAAGGCTTTAGAGGTAGCAGAGGGTCTACGCGAATATGTAGCTGGTTCATTATGGACGATTCCTACCGTCACGATCAGTATAGGAGTAGCGACAGCGACAAGGGGCGTTACTGAGCAATCAATTCAAGCGCGTGCAGATGAAGCACTTTACACATCAAAAGAGAAAGGGCGCAATATGGTAACGCATGTAGCAGAGATTTATATGTAAAAAGTGAAAAGACGATTTTTTGTGAGCAGGGGGGCAAAAAAATCGTCTTTTTATATTAATAGGAATGGTAGCTGTCTTATTTTTTAAAAGAGAACATTTTAAATAGTTGTAATCTCTTTTTATCAATAATTTGTAATTCTTCTTTAATGATATGATGTTCATGTTTGGCTAACCATTGTTTTAATTCATGTTTATCCTTGCAGTTTGTTAGGTAAATTTGTCCTTCTGTACCAACAGCATTTACGGTATATCGGTTGTTTGTTTGTCTCATGTTAGCCACCTTTAAAGAGTAGTTATAGGGAACTTGTAAGTCGCTGCCTTTTTCTTCGTAAATCAATCTGTCATGTATAATATATGATATTTGAAGTTATTGTCAATACCCAAATGATTGATATAATCATATGCAGTTAAAGTAAAATTATTCGCATAATTCTAGTTAGCATGTGGTAATATATGAGATAAATTTAAATCAATCCGCGTTTAAAATAGGATGTCGGAAATTTCAAGAAAATAGGAGTAGCGATAGTGAAAATAAAGAGAAATATAAATCCATCTAAAACGTTGGTGCTCGGTTTTGCGATATTAATTTTGTTAGGCGCAACTCTTTTATCTTTGCCAGCTGCAACGGAGAATGGTGAGGGATTGCCCTTTTTGAAAGCCTTATTTACAGCTACGTCCGCGACGTGTGTTACAGGCTTAGTCGTGGTAGACACTGGGAGTACATTTTCTCTTTTTGGCGAGTTAGTCATTCTTTCTTTGATCCAAATCGGCGGACTAGGATTCATGACCTTCGCATCTTTTATTTTTATGCTACTAGGAAAGAGAATTTCCTTAAAAGAAAGGTTGGTATTAAAAGAGGCTATTAATGTAAATGACTTTACAGGTATTGGGATTCTGGTGAGAAGGATATTGCTTTTTACAGGGGTAATTGAATTATCGGGCGCTCTTCTTTTAGCGATTCGTTTTTCGTACGATATGCCAATTGGAAAAGCTATTTATTACGGAATCTTCCATTCTATTTCAAATTTTAATAATGCTGGTTTTGATTTATTGGGAGGATTTCGTAGTTTGACATCTTATGTGGATGATCCCATCATTGTTCTAACCATCTGTGTTCTAATAACACTAGGAGGAATTGGCTTTATTGTAATGAATGATTTGTATGAGTATAGAAAAACAAGGAAACTATCCTTGCATACAAAGATTATGCTAATCACATCTATATCTCTTACGCTTTTCGGGACAATAGCTATATATTTGCTTGAACTTGGCAATGCCAAAACATTTGGTCAACTTTCACCAGTAGGTCAAGTATTGGGTGCGTTATTCCAATCTGTAACTTCTCGTACTGCAGGCGCCAATACATTGCCTATAGGAGATTTAACGCACGCAACGTTGTTAATTATGATGTTTCTTATGTTCATTGGAGGAGGATCAGGTTCGACTGCAGGCGGTATCAAAGTAACAACCTTTGTCGTCTTAGTTGCAACAGTTTGGAGCCAAATAAAAGGGCGAGAAGATATTGTGATTTTTAAGAAAAGACTGGTAAAGGAAATCGTATTTAAAGCATTCACAGTAGCAATGTGTGGTTTTGCTATAGTTGCTTTTGTCACCTTCATATTAAGCATTACAGATACAGGGCATTACTTTATTATGTATTTATTTGAAGCAACATCAGCTTTTGGAACGGTAGGTTTGACAATGGGTTTAACAACTGAACTTTCACCGATCGGCCAACTGCTCATTATACTCACGATGTTTGCAGGGAGACTAGGTCCACTTACAATTGGTATTGCCATTACACGGAGACGCCAAAAAGAAACGTTCCATCGACCAAAAGGTAATATTATGATCGGTTAATGAATAGGAGTGAAAATGATGGTAGTTAGACAATACGCAGTCATTGGATTAGGTAGATTTGGAACAAGTATCGCACGCAGGCTGCATGAGGCTGGCCAAGAGGTGTTAGGTATCGATATTAATGAAGAACGAGTCAATGATGCTGAACAATATGTAACAGAAGCTGTTATTGCAGATGCTACGGAGAAGAAATCGCTTGTTTCATTAGAAGTTGATACGTTTGATTGTGTCATTGTAGCAATTGGTGATGACTTACAAACAAATATATTAACAGCGATGCTTTTAAAAGAGTTGGGTGTTAAAAAGACGATTGCAAAAGCCCTTGGCCGACGTCATGGAATTCTTTTAGAAAAAGTAGGTGTTGATTGGGTTATTTATCCGGAACGAGATATGGGCGAGAGGGTAGCGAACCAACTGTTATCCCCTAACATGCTAAATTATATTGAGCTTTCTAAAAACTATAATATCGAAGAAATAGTCATACCTAAGCACATGGAAGGTAAGACGTTAAGGGAACTTGATATCCGTGCAAAGTATAATTTAAGTGTTATCGCATTGTTGCGGGACGGAGAAATCATTGTTACACCACCTGTTGATCAACAATTCGAAAAAGAAGATCTTCTGGTAATGATTGGTCATAGAGACGATTTGGCGAAATTTTCGAGTTTATAGGTTGTGTGTTTGAATTTCCGAGAAAGTAGGTAAAGGTAGATAGAACTACTAGAAAGGATGATAAACATATGGCACAACAAATAACAATACAGCTGCAGGATGAAGAGATGACACAACTGGAAGCGAAGGCAAAAGAGCAAGGTTTGCCACTAGAAGAGTATGTACGTCGTCTTGTTGAGAATAATCTATTAGAAGAAAAACAATCTAATCCATCTGTAAGCGGTACAAGTGATGGCGACCAAATCGAAATTGCTGCAAATGAAGCGGTTTCTTCTGAAGGCAAACGCCGACAAGCATTAAGCAATGAAAATGATGTGAAGTTTAACGAATATTCTAGTACAGATGGAAGAACAAATCCGTAAAAAGAACTGCAGGCTATGGCTTGCGGTTTTTTATATAATGAAGGACATTCCTATGAAGACATGTTTAATAGAAAACGATAAGAAGGGGAGGAATCAGAAAGCAATATAATTACTAATTAAGCGATAAGTATATAAATATCTAAAAAATTTCAAAAAAAGAGTTTAATAATTTGGTCCGCGGGAATATAAATAATGAGCTTAACTAAGAAAGAATAAGTTCAAAAAAACATCAAAATACCAAACATACTAGGAGGAATTTAAAATGGCTAAAGACAATAAAGAACGTAAAGATGCAAAAATGACAGTGGAAGAAGCAGGACGCAAAGGCGGAGAAACAACAGCTGAAACACATGGCCGTGAATTCTACGAAGAAATTGGTAAAAAAGGTGGAGAAGCAACAGCAGAATCACATGGTCGTGAATTCTACGAAGAAATCGGTAAAAAGGGTGGAGAAGCAACAGCTGAAAACCATGACCGTGACTTCTATGAAGAAATCGGTAAAAAAGGCGGAGAAGCAACAGCTGACAACCATGATCGTGATTTCTACGAAGAAATCGGTAAAAAAGGTGGAGAAGCTACTTCTAAAAACCATGACCGTGACTTCTATGAGGAAATTGGCCAAAAAGGCGGAGAAGCTCGCAGCAACCAACGCTCTGATAGCGATGACAACGACGGCAAAATGAGCCGCGAAGAAGCTGGCCGTAAGGGCGGAGAAGCTCGTGCTCGTAAAAACCGCAAAAAATAAGACAGAGATTAATCAATAATTAATTAATCTCTATCATTACTAGGTGTATTTATTTTAGCACACAAAAGTGAAAATTACTAGGTAAGAGTGTTTGTGAGGATTTATTCCTCACAAACACTCTTTTTTTGTGTCAAAAATAGTATTTTTTAATATTTAGAATGATTTTTTTTATTGTGATGAATATTTTCCCTTGAATTTACATATTACTTCGTATATATTATATCAAGTTTGATTTTTATTGACGGGCTAGGCCCATTTCTTGCGAACGAACATTTTGAGGAGTTAATGCATTATGCAAGCACAGTACACATCACAACATTTTCAAGAACTTATTCAATCAATTATGGAAGTCGTTAATATAGGAAAAGAACTTAGAGAAGATCAATCAGGAATTAATATGAGCTATAATTTTATTGGAGATTATGTTAGCTTTGATCCATCTCGTTTGTTGAAGGCAAATGACGAACTAACACATAGAGTTTCAATTGAAGAATATGTAAAAGCCATTACGATTCATGAACTTGGCCATGCTATGGACAGGGATGCTTTGCTAGCATCGTTGACTAGAACTTTTGAGATTTTTGACTTAAAGGAGTGCCATACTTTTGATGAGTTTTATGCTGATCAAACATTAATGAGTGTGCTTATAGAAGAGCATGAAATGAATATAGTATTTGAAGAAACAGCATGGGAGAACGCAGAAAAGTTAAATCGTCTTTATCAACTTGTTGAGGAAGAAAGCTTTCATCTAATAAAAGAACATAGTTTATCTACTTATCGCAAATTATATCAGGAAGATTTGGAACACTTTCAAAAACTTCAAAGTGTGCCAAGTTTACAGCCTGCCTAATGAAAAAAAGCCCCCATATGGAGGCCTTTTTTATTGTAGAGAAAAAATTACCCTTTTTTAGGTTCCACATTCGTAAGAATAATTTTGCTCTTAGGAATGCTCGGAATGTCTGACATACTATAGCTTAAATCTTGTGGGGGCATTGTATATGTTAATTTGTTTACTAGATAATCAAGGCAGACCTTCAAAATCTCTACCGTTGCCCATTCACCAGCACAGCGATGTCCCATTACAAAATCACCGCCACCTTGTGGAATAAATGAAAAAGGACTTTCCTTCCAATCTTTAAATCGTTCAGGTAAGAACTTATCAGGATTTTCCCACTCATCAGGATCATGGTTTGTTCCATATAAATCTAATAGGGTAAGTGTACCTTCTTCAAAGTCATACCCCTTCCACGTAAAGCTTTCTTTTGTTGTGGCTCCTGTGAACGGGAAGAAAGGATAAAAGCGTCTTACTTCTTGAATGAACATTTGCGCATACGCTGGATCACCTGTTTCAAGTTTTTTTCGGTCTTCTGGATAATTGTGCAGAGCTAGAGCTAAAAAGTTTACAAAAATAGAAACAGCTACAATTGGGCGCAAGATGTTTAATATTTCGACCGCAACCACATGCTTATCCAATAAGTGATTATCTAAATCACGATGTGTAGCAAAAATCGATAAAATAGAATCCGCTGAAACGGTCACCTTTTCTTCCCGAATAGCCTCTACTAACTCAATGAGTGATTTTTCAATTCTATTACGTGACATTCTGCCACCCCAATTACGAGGACCTACTGCCGCTGGTGTCTCAAATAAAGATGTTAAATCTTTCGAAAGCTTTTGTATTTGGTCTTTTGATAGAGGTACACCTGCCCACTCACATGCAACTTTGGTCAGAAGTAATTGCATTTCTTCAAATAAAACGACCTGTTCTTGGCTTCGCCATTTGTCTACAGCCATAGCGAATTGCTGGCCGGTGATATCTGCAAGCTGTTGTAGCCGTTCCTTTGTCATAACGGACATAAACATTTTTTTTCGATGTGTATGTTCTTCACCATCAAGTCCTTGTACACCGCCTTTTCCAAATAGGGTTTGAATAACCCGTTCGGGTACGACGCCGTGACGAATAAATTTTTTATTATCGTAGAATAATTCTGCTGCTTCTTTGCCACTTAGACAAATTGCCTTTTTTCCAAGTACTCGCGTCTCAAAAACTTTGGAATTCAGCGTATTACGGCGATTTGCTAAAAATAAATAGCCTTCTTTTAATAAACTGAGAGTGTGATCAACGCCTTCTTCTTTGGGTAAAGTATTTTCATTTGGCATCTGTAAATTCATCCTCCTAAAACGCATGATTACTTAATATAAAGTGTTCCCTTTTTTACATAAAAAAAACTGCATTAAACTTATTTGAAGTTAATTTTCTATGTCTTTTTTATGAGGCATAAATTATCGCTATTTGTAAATAGTAATAATAAACGCTTTGGAGGTGATGATGTGACAAGGAATAAATTAATATGGATTGCTGTTTGTGTTCTAGTCATCTCCATTGGTTACGCTACCTTAAGCAAAGCGGAAAATAAGGGACGGCAATACTATGAGCAAACAGGACAAGTACTGTGGGATGTGAAAACAGATGAAAAAATGATTGCATTAACTTTTGATGATGGGCCAGATCCAACATACACGCCGGAAATTTTAGATGTGTTGTCAAAATATAATGCGAAGGCCACTTTTTTTGTGCTGGGCAAAAGTGCAGAAAAGCACCCAGATATTATTAAGCGTCAATACTCTGAAGGCCACGAATTAGCAAACCATACTTATTCACATCCGTATAAGGTCAATAGCAAGACATTAGTGGAAGAATTGAACCAAACGAATGAAATAATACACAATATCACCGGGTTTACACCAAGTCTTTTTCGACCGGTTGGCGGCAATTACAATGACCAAATGATACGGATAGCACAAAAAGAAGGCTATAAAGTCGTGATATGGTCATGGCATCTAGATACACAAGATTGGAAAAATCCTGGCGTTAACAAAATTACTAAAAAAGTATTAAATGGAGCGAGACCAGGCGATGTTGTACTATTCCATGATGGAGGCGGGAATCGGAAGCAAACTATTCAGTCTCTTGAGGTCATCTTAAATAAATTGCAGAAAAAAGGGTTCAAGTTTGTGACAATATCAGAATTAATGGGTAATATAAAGAAGGAAAATAATGAAAAGAGTTTAGAGGAGGAATTAAAGTGAAAGTCGTAGCAATTGTCGGAAGTATACGAAAAGAGTCTTATAATTTAATGTTGGCACAATATATCGAGAAAAAATATTCTAACCAATTTGATTTAGAAATTTTACGTTTAAATGATATCCCAATGTACAATCAGGATACAGAAAATGAGCCACCACAATCGGTGATTGATTTTAAACAAAAAGTAAAAGAAGCAGATGCTGTTCTTTGGGTAACTCCTGAGTATAATGCTTCTATTCCAGGTGTACTTGGTAATGCGATTGACTGGTTATCTCGTGTTGACCAAGTAATGATTGGTAAACCATCTCTTATTATGGGTGCTTCTATGGGCAACTTGGGCACAGTTAAAGCGCAAGGACATCTCCGCGATATTTTATTTGCCCCAGGCTTAGGTTCTCCAGTTCTTCAACGGAATGAAGTATATGTGGGAGCAGCACACAATAAATTCGATAGCAATGGAAACTTAACTGATGAGAGTACAGTGAAGTTTTTAGATTCTGTTATCGAAAACTTCATCGAATGGATGAAATTATACGTATAACGTTTAAAACAGCATAAATTTGCCTTTATAGATTCTAAAAAAGATCCCTCGCCTATATATAGTAATAATGAATATATAGTAGGGGGATTTTTAATGCTTAGAAAATATTCAGCACATGTTATTCAATTGCTCTTGTCTGTTGGCTTTATGTATTTTGGCTATTTGAAGCTGACCGCACATTCCATGCATGTTTCAAACTTTACGGAAGTATTTGGCTACGGAAAAGTAATCATGTACGGCGTGGGTGCACTCGAAGCAACTTCAGGGGTAGGCCTATTGCTTGGCTTCTGGAAAAAAGGTTTTGTGCCAATTTCTAGCTGTATCTTGGCTGCATTGATGGCAGGTGCCGTTTCCACACATTTAATTGTTGGACAAGGCTTGGATGTCGCTATTAAACCATTCATCCTTTTCGTCTTATCTGCTGTCATTTTTTTAATAGCTACGAGGGAAATTCCGAAAGTATAGAGCTGTCCTATGACGGCTTTTTTTATTGGAAGCAGGAGACAAGGCTACGTTTAGATTTAACAAAAATGGGAAGTGATATAATGAGACAAAAAAGGAGAGATGCCAACATGAAATATTCTGCAAAAATTTTAAGCTGTTTTGTCGCTGTTGGCTTGCTGACGGCATGTTCAAGCAATACTGACAAGAGTGCAGATCACCGAAATAATGATGAAGATAATCAAAAAACAGGACAAGTAGAAAAAAGTGACAATGACAAAAAAACAAATGAAACAGGTAGCACAAACACATTAGGTGGCACAGAGCCTGAGGCGGATATGGAAAAGGCGAATAAGGTAGAAGGGCAAGGCAATAAATCGAGCGATGATTCTTCCTCAAGTACGTCTAAAACGGGAAAAGAAGTAGACAAAACAAATAGTACAGTGGTTGAATCCATCCGGAAACAAATAAAAACAAACTTACCAGTGATGCTGCCAACTGATTTACCAGTAGAAGGCGGTAAATATTTGACTGCAAAAGTGCAATCAAATAACAATAATTACTCAGTTGTCTATTACCAAACGGACAAAGAAGTACCGATTAATGATGAATCTGTCAAAAAGTTAAGTAAAGACGATGTGATTGCGAAATTTACAGGACATCAATATGCGAGCACTGACGAGGCTTCCGACCAAATCGGTTTTGAAGAGTACAGTAAAGCCGGTGGGGAAAAAGTAGATCTAGGACATAACATTACAGGCTATCAAGATGCAGGTGCAGGTTCATTGTGGATTGGCTGGAATGAAGGTAGATGGTCACTTGCTGCTCGTACGACAACAGACAAGCCAAAAGATGGACTTGAACTTGCAAAGCAAGCCGTAAATTATTTAGAAGACAATACGTTGCCAGCACCTAAAGACCACGGTATGATTCACCTATCTGCCAAAAAGTCATCAGGTAACTTTGTGAAATGGCAAAATAATGGTGTCGTGTATTCATTAGAAAGAATAGAAGATTCAATGGATATGTTAAAAACCGCTACATCAGTGAAAAAAGACTAGAAATAAAGGGGAGGCTCATACAAATGAGTCTCTTTTTTTTTCTTCAAAATAACCTATTTACTTTTAATAAAAATGGGAGTAATATTACGGCACGCTTCATAATTTGATTGTCAGGCTACGAGCTAAAGAGATGCTTTTATAGAGCGGCGAAACTCATTGTAAAGCTTTTTTAGCTTAGGTCGGCCATCTTAAAAAAAGAGAAACTGAGGCTTGCATGGCTGCATAATATCTACAAGGAATTTATGCTCCTGCAGGTTATTTCTGCCTGCTTATAAAACAACGTTATGAAGCGATACGCATCCAAAGTAGGTGTTTTTATTGAGAATTTCAGTAAAACGAATGTTAATTGGCAAACCACTAAAATCAACAGAGCTAGGTGAGCAAAAACTGAGTAAAACAAAGGCGCTCGCTATTTTGTCATCAGACGCGCTATCTTCTGTTGCTTATGGGCCTGAACAAATATTAATTGTTCTAATGGCATTGGGGGCAGCAGCGTTTTGGTACTCCATCCCAATTGCTGTGTTTGTCGTGGTTCTGTTAGTGGCGCTTATTTTATCATACAGACAAGTCATTTTTGCCTATCCGCATGGTGGGGGGGCCTATATTGTTTCTAAGGAAAACCTAGGGATAACTGCGGGCCTTATATCTGGCGGTTCATTATTGGTCGATTATATTCTGACAGTAGCGGTAAGTGTATCTGCAGGAACGGATGCTATTACATCGGCATTTCCAAGCTTGCATGAATATAATATAGAAATCGCCATACTATTTCTTTTGTTTTTGACAATCATCAACCTGCGAGGAGTAACAGAATCTGCTTCAATCCTTGCATATCCTGTGTATCTCTTTGTTGCAGCCCTTATTATACTAATTGTCACAGGTATTTATAAAATCTTGACTGGGCAATTTTCGCCTAATCTCCATGCGGCAATTGGTACGCCAGTTGCGGGAGTCAGCTTATTTATACTGCTGAAGGCATTTGCTTCAGGTAGTTCCGCTCTTACAGGAGTTGAAGCCATTTCAAACGCGATTCCTAATTTTAAAAAGCCTGCTCCTGTCAATGCAGCCAAAACTTTATTGGTTATGGGCGGATTGTTGGCTGTGCTGTTTGCCGGGATTGTTTTCTTGGCTTATTATCTAGGGATTGCGCCGGATCCAAAGGAAACTGTTGTATCCCAAATGACAAGAGACGTTTTTGGACGGTCATGGCTTTATTTCTTTATCCAAGGAATTACAGCGCTCATTTTAGTATTAGCGGCTAATACAGGCTTCTCAGCTTTTCCGCTATTAGCGGTCAATCTTTCGAAAGACAAATACATTCCAAGAATGTTTCAAGTAAGAGGTGACCGTTTAGGCTATTCAAACGGCATCATTATGCTGGGCGTATTTGCCATGTTACTTATTCTTGTTACACAAGGATCTACAGAAAAATTGATCCCTTTATATGCAGTCGGCGTGTTCATACCGTTCACATTGGCGCAAACAGGTATGATGGTGAAATGGTGGCGAGAAAGGCCTAAAGGATGGCAAGGGAAGTTTTTGATCAATACAGTCGGCGCCTTTATTTCATTTGTTGTTGCGGCGATTTTCTTCTTAACGAAGTTTGATCATGTGTGGCCAGTGCTCATCTTTTTGCCAACATTGATTTATATTTTCCATAGGATTAAAAATCATTATGATTTAGTTGGCGAACAATTACGCGTAAATAAATTAACAAATGAACTTCCACGTATTGATGGAAATGTTATTTTAGTGCCGGTTGGAGGCATTAGTAAGGTAGTAGAACATTCTATCAGCTACGCAAAGTCATTGTCTCCAGATCTGTTAATTGCTATTTATGTAGCATTTGATAAAGAAGAATTGCATGCGTTTGAGAAAAAATGGGAAAGTAGATTTCCGGATGTTAAGCTTTTAGCTCTTTATTCACCATATCGGAGCATTGTTTCCCCGTTAACGAAAGCCATTGATAAAATTGAACATAAGGCTAATTGTGAAAACCGACAAGTGTCGATTATTATTCCACAGTTCATACCGAAAAAAGGGTGGCAAAATATATTGCACAACCAGTCTAGCCTATTGATCCGAACATGGCTTTTGTATAAACGAAATGTAGTGATTATTTCAGTACCTTATCATCTGACTAAATAAGAAAGTTTCAAAATGATAATAATAGGGTATATATAAGCATCTGAAATTTTGGGCATATTAAGTGAAGAAAACGTATAAAGCGCAAGGATACACTTTTCGCCACAAGTAAGGAGGCTTTACCCAATGAGATATTTACTGTTTTATGCTGGCCTGCTCTTATTGATTATTGGGCTGGCACATCCGCTTGGTATTGTTGAAGCTAATCTATTTAAATATATGTTGTACACCGGCATTATAGCGTTCGGTATAGGTGTACTATTATTGCCAGGTGAAATGGAAAATAGAGAGTAGGACGATTGAGCGCCTTATTCTTCTGATAGGAAGAAGCTGCTGAGGAAGCAGCTTCTTTTTTTGCGTACGAACTATAAAATTAGTAGTATAGTTATTATAACATTCAGTTAATTGAGAGAGGAGAGATAAGTTGAATAAATCTGCTGCAGTAAAAATGGCCGTTTCTATGGCGATATTTGGATCTGTCGGTTTTTTTACAATCCATACTGGTATTCCAGCTGAGGAGCTAGTTTTTGTCCGGTGTATTTTTGCGACTCTTTTTTTAAGCGCAGTTTGGGCTTTGACAGGTGGTTACAAAAGCGAAACATGGAGCAAAAAAGAGATGCTTTACACAATTATATGCGGCGTATTTCTTGTATTGAATTGGGTCTTTTTATTTAAAGCCTTCCATGATATGGCCATTTCACTCGCCATCTCTATCTATAATGTAGCGCCCATTTTTTTACTTCTTTTAGGAAGTGTTTTTCTAAAGGAAAAAATGTCGATTGGTGCAGTATTAGCAGTAATCGTCTGCTTTTTAGGAAGCTTTTTGATTGTCGGCACAAAGCAGTTTTCTTCATTCAGTATGTTGATGGATTCGGGATTTGTATGGGCCATTCTTTCAGCCATCTGTTATGCGATGACAATGTTTATTGGGAAGGGGATTAAAGAGCTTAGCACTTATGCTTTAACGTTTATTCAAACATCTGTTGGTATTGTGATGCTATTGCCGTTTATGGATTTTGGAGTCTTTAATGGTTTGAGCGGTTTAAATTGGTTTTATATTTTAGGGACTGGCATCATTCATACTGGCTTTGTATATTATCTCTTCTTTGATAGTTTACGTAGCCTTCCAGCCATCATTGTGTCTGCCTTAGTGTTTTTAGATCCACTTGTAGCTATTTTGCTTGATATTACTATTTTGGATTTTAGTCCAACCATCTGGCAAACGCTTGGCATGATTCTTATATTTGGAGGTATTCTATATACACTAAAACAGCCGGAAAAAAATACAGATAAAAAAGAAGCTGTCCAGGAAGCTAGTTGACTTCCTGAACAGCTTTTGTTCATTATAATGGTTTAATCATGAGCACATGCTCTATACCTGCATCTAAAAAGACGTCTGATTTAACTTCGTAGCCAAGCTTTTCATAAAAACCCTGCGCTTGCACTTGTGCATCTAATTTCGCTTTTTTAGCGCCCAGTTCTTTCGCTTTGTCTTCGCAAGCTTGGATGATTAAGCGCCCGATTCCATGTTCACGGTATTCTTTTGATACGGCAACACGTTGAATCTTTCCATAGTCTTCAAGTAAGCGAACACGTCCTGTACCTACAGCGATATTGTCATCAGTAGTGACAAGAAAATGTTTGCAGTTGCCGCCAAGATGATCTTGATCATCTAGTTCTTCCTCCGCTGGCACCTTTTGTTCGTCTACAAAAACCTTTAGACGGATATCAAATTCTCTTTGCAAATCTTCTTGTGTAGTAACTTCGAATACTTTCATCTCAAAACCCCATCTCCTCTTTTGCTCTATTATAGCTAAAAAAATTTTCAGAATATAGATTCTGCACAAAAAAGAATTAAGAAGCTAGTTTTAATCCGACAGCTGCAGTCAAAATCATGATGATGAAAAGAATACGACGCCAATTGGTCGACTCGCCAAAAAAGATCATGCCAACCAAGGCGCCACCAACTGTACCGATTCCAGTCCAGACGGCATAAGCAATCCCCATCGAAACAGTGTTCATGGCATATGACAATAATAAGAGGCTGACACCGAAGCTGATAATTAGGAGCAGAACCGTCGACAGTTTTCGAACTAATTGAAAACGGTTCATCATTGCAACTCCAAAAACTTCACAAAATCCAGCCAATATAATAGCAACCCAAGCCATTATGAATCACCCTCCGTCTCTGTTGATGCTGGCGTGACCAATTTTAGGCCTATTACTCCTGCCATTAAAAGAAGTAGCAATACAATTTTTATAGCATTAAGCGATTCACCAAATACAAAAGCACCTACGAGTACAGTGCCTGCTGTCCCTAAGCCTGCGAAAACAGTATAAACAGTCCCAACAGGCAAATATTTGCCTGCTACTAATAAAAGATAAAAAGTAAAACAAACAGCAATGACAGTCACAATCCATGCAAGTGGCGTGTGGGCATGTTTCAAGCCGACAACCCAACCTACTTCAAACAATACTGCGATTAAAACAATTAACCAATGTCTAAGCATAATATCTCCTTTCATGGAAAAAAGCCTGAAGAATACTGATGCGAACATCAGTAATCTCCCAGGCTTTTCTCCTTCCGTGGCATAGCAATTGCTATGTGATTTCTCTCGGACCAGACCAAATCACATTGCGGAACCCTAGAAATCAATCATTTATTTAATTAGCCTTATTCTAACAAATCATTTAGCCAAATTCAAACCACAATCCTTTTTGGCACAGTAGCGAAAAATCAGTTAAGATAGAGTAGTTATACAAAGTAGAAAGGAAGACTTACGATGAATCAAACTTCTTCACAGATTGAGGAAATTAGCACATTTAAGTTAATGTGGCAGCTGACTCGGCCCCATACATTGACAGCTACTTTTTCACCAGTCATATTAGGGACAGTACTTGCGCTGTTCGATATTAAAATAAATTGGCTTTTATTTATTGCGATGTTGGTGTGCTGTTTATGCCTCCAAATTGCTACAAACCTATTCAATGAATATTACGATTTCAAACGTGGTTTAGATACGGCTGAATCAATTGGGATTGGTGGTGCGCTTGTTCGTCATGGGACGAAGCCAAGTACTATATTGAATTTTGCCTTGATACTATATGCATTAGCTGTCGTTATAGGTGTATATATCTGTATGGAAAGCAGCTGGTGGCTAGTTGTTATTGGTCTTATAGGTATGGCAATCGGTTACTTTTATACAGGTGGGCCTTATCCGATTGCTTATACGCCATTTGGTGAATTATTTGCAGGGCTCAGCATGGGTTTTGCATTTGTATTGATATCTTACTATATTCAAACAGGGGATATTAGTTTAACAAGCGTTCTAGTTTCCGTCCCTCTTGGCATTTTAGTCGGTGGTATTAACATGGCAAACAATATTCGCGATATCAAAGAAGACACAAAAGGCGGACGAAAAACGTTAGCAATACTAGCAGGGCGTGAAAAAGCAATTAATATATTAGGCTGGTCATTTATCGTTTCATATCTTTGGATGATCGTACTCATCCTTTGTGGTATTGTCAGTCCTTGGTTGTTGGTTGTGTTGATTAGTGTACCAAAACCTATTAAGGCCATTAAAAGCTTTAAAGAAGCAGAATCTAATCCGCCAAAGTTGGGCCTAGCGATGAAGTCCACAGCTTTGACGAATACGCTTTACGGACTACTTTCTTCTGTAGGCTTATTACTTAGCTATATCACGGGATATTAAAATTTGCCGGGAGGTGTTTTGATGGGAATGACGAAGAAAGAAGCGAGCGCCAATTATATGCGGAAACACCAAGATATATTGTCTTGCCCTCTTTGTCAAAAAGAGATGAAGGTCACAGAGGAGTCCACCGTGATCTGCGAAAATCGCCATACATTTGATCTGGCAAAGCAAGGCTACGTTAATTTTATGACTCATCCTGCTCCATCTATGTACGGCAGTGAACTTTTCAATGCAAGAAAAAAGGTTATTGATAGAAATCTCTATCACTTGATGTATGAAACAATCGTTGAGCAGTTGAATCTTTATGAAAAAGATTTGACTGTATTAGATACAGGCTGCGGTGAAGGCTCCCATCTGTTAAAAATAAAAGAAGCTTATGAGCAGTCTGGGACATACAAAATGCACGCTGCTGGAATTGATATTGCTAAAGAAGGTATAGTGGCTGCTGCCAAAAATTACGGTGGAATGATGTGGTATGTGGGTGATTTAGCTAAAAGCCCATTTAAAGACCAAAGTTTCGATTGTATCTTAAATATCCTTTCGCCTGCTAATTATAGTGAGTTCCAAAGGCTTCTAAAACCCGATGGAGTCGTGGTCAAAGTCGTGCCACAAAGCGGTTATTTGAAAGAATTAAGAGATCAATTCTTTGTAGATGAAGATAAAAAGACATATTCTAATGCCAAAACGGTTGAACGATTTAAAGAACAGTTCAAAGAAGTAACAGTCGCTCGCATCACAGCAACCTTGCCGCTTGAAAAAGAACTCGTACCAGATTTAGTCCATATGACACCGCTTGGCTGGCATCAAAAGGAAGATATAAACGAGAAATCATTAAGAAAGATAACTATTGATTTGGATGTATGTATCGGCAAGTTTTAATGAAATGCTGTGTATAAGCGGAATTAGAAGCTAGAAGAACAAGATAGAAGTAGAAGGCGGCTATTTCTGCAGGAATAGCTTGAGCTGAAATTCCCGCAGGTACGTAGTGACGAGAAGACTGTCACCGAATACAAAATAATAAAAAGATAAACCGAACAAATGTGAAATTATCACATATAGTTCGGTTTTTTCATTACCTTATTTTTTTGTCATAGTCACTTTTAATGTGCTTTCTTTTTCGCACGTCGTTTCACAAGGATTGAGATGCCATTCCAGATGAGCAATAAGACAATGGCTCCACTAGTGTCTAAGAGTACATCTTGATAGGAAGCGGTACGTCCTGATGTAAAATACTGATGAAATTCATCTATCACCGCTAAAAGGCATGCTGCCAAGACAGCTAAGACAAAACGATACTTTCTTCTTGGTAAAGCAATATATACAGCAATCCCAATGGCACCAAATGTAAAGAAATGGGCAGCTTTTCGACATAGGAATTCAAGGAAATAATAGTAGCCTCTTGTATCTACAGAGATATCCATTCCATAGTAATAGAAGTGAAGTTTTGATAGTAAACCTCTGAATGGTTCATTGGGAAAATATGCTTGCAAGGTAGGGACAATAGTTTGCTGCTCATAGGATTGGCTTGAAGAAATAAAGATAGCCAAAATTAGAATAAGGAGCGGGATATATTTTTTCATATAAAAACAGTAACACACTTATAGTAAAAATTCATAGATTTTATGTAAACTTTCACTAGCTATCAAAAAATGATATGCTAAAAAAGCTCTTTATTTTTAATAAAGGCTTCGGTCAGTAAACCAGCTATAATTAGCGAAGGCTTGCTGCCGTAAGAGCAGGATAAAGGAAGTGTTAAGAATGCCAGGACGTAATGATCCATGCCCATGCGGGAGCGGAAAGAAATACAAAAAGTGCTGTGCGCAAAAAGCGGCTATAACAGTAGAAGATGTTTATATAGAAGAATTAGATCGTGTATTGCAAACTTTTTACGATGTGTATCCGTTAAGGAAAGACTATCAATCTTATATACAAATGGCGGATGAATGGAAAAAAAGCCTCTCCCCTTACTTAATTGAGGAGATGACAGAGGCCATTGTAATGGATTATTTCTTTTTCCATGAACGTACTGATATATGGACAAGTTATTTAGAGAAAACTAAAAAAGAAATGGTTCGACCTAAAACAATTGAAGTTCTAGAGACATGGAATCATCCGTATATGATTCTAGCTAGAGTTGTTGGAGTAGAGGACCACTATATTGTTGTTGAAGACATACTGACTAGAAAGCAAGTAAAAGTAAGAAGAGAAGGCGAAAAACCAGTTCCGCTGGATGTCCATGTTTTCTGCTTTATCTTGCCAGATGGTTCTGGAACGGAAGAGAGCTATTTAGCCATTTCAAGCATGATCTTCTTCCCGAAAGACCAACAACAGGTATTTGATACGTGGATCACGAGTTTTAAAGAACAAGAGCAAAGTGCAGAAGAGTTCTACAAGGCACATTCAATTGAATTGTGGGAGAGCTTAGGGGAAAATGGCTTTGACGGTTTAGAGTTTACTGATTTCGAAGCAGATGTATTCTTAAAAATAGAAGCATTCTTGGAAGAACGAAATCGTCCATGGGAAGAACTTGTAGATATAGTAGAAGACTATGTAGTTGAAATTCAGCCAAAAGCCCGGAAAGCCGTCGCCATCGCCGCAGGTGCCATCCGTTTTGGTAGCGAGGCAGGGCTATTCGAGCCTGTTGGAATGACAATCAAGGAAATAGCGGAGGAGTTTGGAGTTTCTGCTTCTTCTCTAAACAAATATTATAACGAAATAAAATCTTACTCAGAAACACGCGTGGCACAATAAAGAAAACTTTCATAAAGAATGTAAAAAAGCCTATTGGAAATATAGGCTTTTTGCATATTATTTTATATACAGAACGGTAGAAGATTCCTATTGCTAATGATAAGATGAAAAAAATAAATAACAGGAAGTGAGAGCCATGTTAAAAGGACTGCCATTTTATGTAGTATTAATAGCTATCGGTTCATTAAGCATTACGTTCGCTGTCACAAGAGATATCCCTATGAAAATGCAATGGGTATTGCTTATAGGCGGAACGTTAATCAATATTATCAGCCTGATTGCACTTATGATTTTTTTGGCAAAAAGTGACCGCCAGCCCAAATAAGAATAAACCATTTAGAATATTATCCTAAAAATATGATAAAAGTTATTACACTTTTAGAAAATTTAGATTACAATAGAATGAATGGCAAATAAATAGAGTCAAAACCAACCATTGTTAGTTTATGCAATGGAGCAACTTAAATTATAAGAATATTAACTATATTTCAATTTTCTGTAAATTTAATGTTGTATAGTCAATATTCTTGTTTAATCATTCCATTAGTTACTTACAATAATTTTAAGAGGGAATTTTTCATCGATGTTTATGCAACAATTAGCGGAAGTAACTACTGGCAAGGAAACAGAAAGCCTAATAATTCTTTAAAGGAGTGGTCTAGTGGTTACTTCAAATGTATATGACCCACAAGATGAAAATGTAGTACAACAAGAAAATTCACCAGATGCAATGATGGCAGTAAAGCGTAGTGAATTAATCTTTAAATATCGGATGGCTGTCGGTCTTACGCAATCAGAGCTAGCGCAGCAAGCAAATGTAACGCAGAAGACAATTAGTCGGATTGAGCGTGGAGATCGCAATGTAAGGCAAACAACATTGAAAAAAGTGTATCAGGTATTAGGGATACCGGATGAGGAGCTAGAGGCACTAAAAGTACAGCTCGATACATAAGGAAACAATGACCATATTTTAGGTAACCTGTACACCGATGTAGCTAAAAGGATTTATTTGGAGAATAATTTGTTTTTTAAATGACAGTTCCTTCTTGCTAGTGGCATAATATGATAGAGTTATTAAAGAAGGCCGCACATATAGAAGGTGATAAAAATGGAAAAAAGAAATATAGGCAAGGAATTGCTGTCATGGGTTTGGCCAATATTGCTTGCAGTCATTATTGCTGTAGTATGCAGACAGTTTTTGTTTTCTCCTGTAACGGTCAAAGGTGAGTCAATGGAGCCTACTTACCATAACAATAATAAAATTATTATTAGTAAGGTCAGTCATATCGACCGTTTT
The DNA here is from genome assembly GCF_023515935.1 of Rummeliibacillus sp. G93. Taxonomy (NCBI): domain Bacteria; kingdom Bacillati; phylum Bacillota; class Bacilli; order Caryophanales; family Caryophanaceae; genus Rummeliibacillus; species Rummeliibacillus sp. G93. The sequence continues at coordinate 2,942,158 of NZ_CP097314.1, read as the reverse complement.
GATATTATTGTTTTTGATTCACCCGTTGAAGATGACCATTACATTAAGCGAGTTATCGGTTTGCCCGGCGATACAATAAAAGTAAAAGATGATCAATTGTATATCAATGGGAAGAAGTACAAAGAGCCATACCTCAAACAAGGCATTAAGGAATATGAAAGTCTAGGCGACAACTTTACGGAAGACTTTACATTAAAAGAAGTGTCAGGTGTAAAGAAAGTACCGAAGAATTCCTATTTCGTACTGGGTGACAACCGCCAAAACAGTAGCGATAGCCGCGACTATGGCTTTATCAAAAAGTCAGCTGTTACGGGAGAAGTGAAATTCCAATTCTATCCGCTGAAGTTCTAGGAGGTAAATGATGAAAGCTAGCGTACTTTTTGTGTGTCTGGGGAACATCTGCCGCTCGCCAATGGCCGAAGCAATCTTTCGCCACCTCGTGGAAGAAAAAGGGTTAACAGACGCATTTGACATTGATTCTGCTGGCACAGGTGATTGGCATATAGGTGAAGCGCCGCATGCTGGAACAGCACAAATTCTTGCTCAGTATCAAATACCTGCTAAAGGCATGTTTAGCCGCCAATTAAAGCAAGAAGATTATAGTCGCTTTGATTATATTGTTTGTATGGATGACAGCAATATTCAAAATGCCCTGCCGATGCTAGGTGTAAAAGAAAGTCCTAAGGTATTTCGTCTGCTTGATTTGGTCGAAGAGAAAAAAGATGTGCCAGATCCTTATTTTACGGGCGACTTTGAGGAAACCTATCAACTTTGCTTGGCAGGCTGTAAGGCATTGCTTGAGAAAATTGATGCTGACAAAAACAAATGACAAAATGAGATTCTTATTAAAACTGAACGCAAAAATGCAGAGTCAATTGCATTTTTGCGTTTTTTCTATTTTCGCTAAGTGTCTATAGGGGAATAAAACGGGGTATAAATAGATGGACTTCAATAAGGGCGGGTGATTTTTCTAATGGATTGGAAAGGAAGAAGAGAAAGTAAAAATGTAGAAGACCGTCGGGGGATGAGTGGACCTGCAGTTGTAGGTGGAGGCCTTGGCGGCATTGGTATTATCATCGTGATTATTTATACATTACTTGGAGGCAATCCTCAAGATATATTAAATACTGATACGCAAGCTCCGCAAAGCCAGAGTACCGGATATAAATCCACTGCAGAAGAGGATGAATTAGCGGACTTTGTTAAAGTCGTTCTCGCTGATACTGAAGATGTTTGGACAGATGTATTTGCAAAAGAAGGAAAAACCTATAAGGATCCAACGCTTGTGCTCTTCACAAACAGTGTCCAAACAAAATGCGGTAATATGAGCACAGCTGTCGGGCCATTCTACTGTCCAGGCGACCAAAAGCTATATATAGATCTATCGTTTTATCAGGAATTGAAAAACCAATTTAAAGCACCAGGAGATTTTGCTATGGCCTATGTTGTGGCGCATGAGGTAGGCCACCATGTGCAGTATCTGCTTGGCACCTCCTCCAAGGTTAGTGCACTTGAACAGAGAGCATCAAAGGCAGAGGCGAATCGGCTATCCGTCAAGCTAGAGCTTCAAGCAGATTATTATGCTGGGGTATGGGCGCACTATGTACAGGGTGAAGGATATCTAGATAAAGGCGACTTTAAAGAAGCTCTTACAGCTGCCAACGCAATTGGCGATGATACACTTGAGAAGAAAGCGCAGGGCTATGCAGTGCCAGAAACCTTCACGCATGGTACATCAGCTCAACGAATGAAATGGCTAGAACGAGGTTATAAATACGGCACCATTGAAGATGGCGACACTTTCAATGCGAAAGATCTGTAGCAGCTGTAGATAGATAGGCTAGCTTTTTCATTTTTCAATTATAGTGTATAATACAACAGTAATTTAATGGCTTATTGAATATGAAAAAGCAATTAGCATATCTATCGATTAAAAGAAAGAGAGTGAATCCGATGGGACGTAAATGGAATAACATTAAAGAGAAAAAAGCAGCAAAAGACCAAAGCACATCTCGCATCTATGCAAAATTTGGACGTGAGATCTATGTTGCTGCAAAACAAGGCGAACCAGATCCAGAATCAAACGGCGCTCTAAAAGTTGTGTTAGAAAGAGCGAAAACATACAGCGTACCAAAACATATCATTGACCGTGCAATTGAAAAAGCAAAAGGCGGCGGTGAAGAAAACTATGATGAGTTACGCTATGAGGGATTTGGACCAAGCGGTTCCATGATCATCGTAGATGCACTTACAAATAACGTAAACCGTACAGCGGCAGAAGTGCGCGCTACTTTCGGGAAAAACGGCGGAAATATGGGTGTCAGCGGTTCTGTAGCTTATATGTTCGACACAACAGCCGTATTTGCCCTAGAAAACAAATCAGCTGATGATGTACTCGAGCTATTAATTGAGTCAGACGTTGACGCACGTGATGTATTCGAAGAAGGGGATACAACTATTATTTATGCAGAGCCTGATCAATTCAATGCAGTCCAAGAAGCATTAAAAGCACAAGGGATTTCTGAATTCAATGTAGCGGAGTTAACAATGCTTCCACAAACAGAGGTTGAGCTACAAGGCGAAGATTTACAAAAATTTGAACGCCTGATTGAACTATTGGAAGACCTAGAAGACGTACAGCAAGTGTATCATAACGTAGACTTGTAAAATAAATGGTAGAAGGCCTGGTATAATTAATTGCCAGGCCTTTGCTATAGGGTGCTAGATTAAAAGAGATTTATAGATTCTATTAAAATACACAACAACATATAAAGTATAAAGGAATGGTATGAGGTGAAAAGGAAGAAGATGTGGATCATAGTAGTCATAGTTTTGGTAATCGCTGGCTTTTGGGTGTTGACGTCAAAGTGGTTAGCTGAAGGGGAAAAGCCAAGAGCAACAGGTACTAACAAATATTTAGTGGTCCTGGGGGCAAAGGTGAAAAAGGGAGCGGTTCCATCTAAGTCATTGGCATATCGTTTAGATGCAGCACTCGAATACGCTAAAAAGTATCCTGAAGTTCTGATCATCGTAACGGGTGGACAGGGTCCTGACGAAGATGCGACAGAAGCTTCTGTGATGAAAAACTATTTAGTAGACAGAGGGATAGATGAAAAAAGAATTAAGCTGGAAGACAAATCTACTACGACATATGAAAACCTCGTAAATGCTAAAAAAATAATAGGGAATGAGAGTAAGAAAATCACAATCGTTTCGAATGACTACCATCTGGCACGTGCGAAAATGCTGGCAGAGAATGTGGGATTAGATTGTGATGTTATTCCTGCAAAAACACCGAAAAGTGTCGAAGCAAAATCAAGATTGAGAGAACGTTTAGCTCTTTTAAAAACGGTCGTTCTTGGGAAATAAAAATAGCCACCCGCATAATGCGAGGTGGCTATTTTTAATATTCCCAGTTCTTTCTGAAAGAAAGAGCTGATAGGATGGAAAAGCCATGTTGGCTATTCTATCTATTTGTTCATGTATTCACTAATTTGGTCGCGGTATTTGGAAATAGAAGAAGCGGACACATTGAAGTAGCCTGCTACATCTTTCACTTTAACCAAACCGCCTTCTGGAATTTCACCATTTGCTTGTCCAGCTAAGACAGCGCCTGCAGCAACTGTTTCAGCTTTTTTCGCTTTGATTGCTGTCTCTTCAAGGAAGCTTGTTAGCAATTCAATAAATGCAGGTGCCACTAGTTTATGTTCTGTTAAATAGCGGTCTGTTAGTGTTAGTACCTCAGTTGTAAAAGGTGATAAACTCACAGTGCTATCAACTGTGGAAGCTACTTCATCATCTGCGCTTTTTATTTCCTGAGCTGCTTCCTCTACAGGTATATTTGCCTCTTCTACAAATGATTGATAAAGATCAAGTGAATCTTTATAGCCATTTTGAAGTTTTGAGCATAGAATCTCTGTGACATTTTCTTTATCTTCTGGAATAAATACAACACTGCTCGTAGCAGTAAGGCCATTTTCGCCTTGGCGTGCATCAGGCATAAATATACCGAATAACCAATTGCCGGAGAATGTTTTCGATGGAGTGCCGCTCATTACGTAACTTTTGTTTGTCACCATATCTGTAATAGAGATAGTTTCTGGTGTTTGGGCATCCACTTTAGCCAGCATATAAATAGGTTTTAGCCATGAAGTCAAAATATCGCTCACTTGCTTGCGAGTTTGCAATGTTAGCTGTTGATTGATATAGCTTTGCCATAGTTCAAGATGGTCGATGTAAATGTAAGTTTCCATCGCAATTTTATCTATTAATTTAATTGAAAAAGTTTGTTGTAAAGAATCTCGCCAAACTTGATTTCTTTTTTCTAATTGACGGTAATCTGCAGGATTGAAAGATTCCTTCACAAAGCCCTCCACAATACGATCAATCTCTTCGCTTACAAGTGTAGTAATATCGCCTTGAGCGTTTTTACCATGACACTTTTTGTATTTCTTTCCGCTGCCGCATGGGCAAGGATCATTACGACCTATCAATGTATTGCACCTCACTTTAAAAATTGCACATAAAAATAGGTTAGCACAATTTGAAGAAAAAAATAAGTATTATAATTTTTCCAGCGTCAAAAACTAAACAAACTATCAAAAAAGAATGATTTTCATGAGAATAGTTGAAATTTTTCTGAATATAATAAATAATGTAATCAATACTTCGCTTTACGAAGAGTACAAGTACATAATAGAAATGGGGAATAGTAGATGCTTACATTTAATGAATATCAATATACACGCCCAGACTTGGAAGACATGAAGAAACAATTTAATAGTCTTCTACAAGAATTCAATGAGTCAAAAACCGTAGAAGTGCAAAGTGATGTGATTGAACAAATCAATCGTTTGCGTAATGATTTCTCAACGAAATATAACTTGGTTTATATTCGTGCTTCTATCGACACAAACGATGAATTCTATCAAAAAGAGCGAGACTATTTAGATGAAATTACACCCGAAGTGGAAGAATTAACAACGAATTACTATAAAGCCCTTATTGCTTCCCCTTTCCGCAAAGATCTAGAAGAAAAGTGGGGCTCTCAATTATTTTCGCTAGCAGATAACCAAATCAAGGGATTCTCACCGGAAATTATGGATCTTATGCAAAAAGAGAACAAGCTAACATCTGAGTACTCCAAATTGGTGGCGTCTGCACAAATTTCTTATGATGGCAAAGAATTGACGCTTGCACAGCTTGGTCCTTATACAGAGTCTACAGACCGTGCGACACGGAAAGAGGCGAATGAAGCTCGCTTTGGATTCTTCCAATCGCATGAAGAAGATTTCGATCGTATTTATGATGAATTAGTCAAAGTGCGCCATGAGATGGCAGTCAAACTTGGCTATAAAAACTATGTAGAGCTTGGTTATGTCCTGATGAACCGAATTGATTACAACGCAGACATGGTTAAGAAGTACAGAGATCAAATTCGCGATGTAGTGGTTCCTTATGCAACAGAGCTTAGAAAACGCCAAGCAAAACGAATTGGTCTAGAAGATTTAAAGTTCCATGATGAGGGGCTGAATTTCTTAAGTGGCAATGCAACGCCAAAAGGAACGCCAGAGTGGATTGTAGACAACGGCAAAAAGATGTATGACGAGCTTTCTCATGAAACATCTGAGTTCTTCCACTACATGGTTGACCATGAGTTGATGGATTTAGTAGCGAAAAAGGGGAAAGAAAGCGGTGGTTACTGCACATTCATCGAAGACTATGACTCGCCGTTTATTTTTTCAAACTTCAACGGCACATCAGGGGATATCGATGTATTGACGCATGAAGCGGGTCACGCTTTCCAAGTATACTCAAGCCGAAAGATTGGAATACCAGAATACCTTTGGCCGACATTTGAATCAGCCGAGATTCATTCTATGAGTATGGAATTTTTCACATGGCCATGGATGGAATTGTTCTTTAAAGAAGACACAGAGAAGTATAAATTTGCGCATTTAAGCGAGTCACTTCTATTCTTGCCTTACGGTGTAGCCGTCGATGAATTCCAGCATGTCGTTTATGAAAATCCGGAAATGACACCGGAGGAACGAAAAGCTGCGTGGAAGAAAATCGAAGGTATCTATTTGCCACATCGTGATTATGATGGCATCGACTATTTAGAAAAGGGTGGCTTCTGGCAACGCCAAGCACATATTTATAACAGCCCGTTCTATTATATCGATTACACACTTGCTCAAGTGTGTGCATTCCAATTCTGGAAGAGATCTCGTGAAAACCATGAGGAAGCATGGAAGGATTATATCCACCTTTGCAAGCTAGGCGGAAAAATGTCCTTCACAAAATTGGTGGAAGAAGCAAATCTTGTTTCTCCATTCGAAGATGGCTGTGTAGATTCTGTTATGGTTGCGATTCGCGACTATCTTGATAGTGTAGCAGATGACCAATTATAGAATTATATAAACTGAAAATCCCGTTGCTCTCTAAGAGTACGGGATTTTTTTATTGAGCGTAAGGTGGCTATTTTCAGTTTATAGTTGAATAGCGTATACTGATATAAGAATATATAGTGAAACGTCAATTATTGTAGTTTTTACAGACTGTTATTAATGCCGAAGAGGAAGTGAACCATTTGACAAAGAAACTATGGTTTCAAGCGGGTGTCGGGATTCTATTAGCTCTATTGATTATTAAATATTTTCTAGAGATTAAATCCCTTTTCTATCCGATTGCAGTCATACTAAGTGCTATTTTTATTCCGTTGCTAGCTGGGGGCGTTCTATACTATGTCACAGAACCCATTCAGCGCTTTTTAGAAAAAAGAAAGTTTCCAAGATGGGCAAGCATCTTATCTATACTGGTCATTATAGGGGCTCTTATTTATGCGTTTATCGCCGTTATTGTGCCGCCAATCAATAACCAAATTAATCATTTGATTAAGGCAGCGCCCAATCTCGCAAATGAGCTTTCAGATATGATTGATTATATCTTAAAGAATCGTGAAAAATTCCCTGATCAGTTGAATGATGCGATTGAACGAATCACCAATTCGATACAGCAATACGCTGTATTTACAAGTAAGTTTTTGGTGCAACTTATTTCTAGCCTCGTATCCGGTGCCTTCATTTTAATTCTGGTACCATTTTTCTTCATCTACATGTTGAAGGATCATGAGAAGTTTGCCCCTGCGATCTATAACTTATTCTCAGGCTCACGTCGCCAATGGGTGAAAAAAACGTTAACAGATATTGATGATGTATTACGTAATTATATCCAAGGTCAAATATTAATCAGTTTTATATTAGCGACCCTTATTTTTATCGGCTATAAAATTATAGGCCTTGAATATGCGCTCCTGCTCGCTATGTTTGCATTTTTCATGAATATGGTGCCTTTTATCGGCCCATGGGTTGCGCTTGTGCCTGCCATCATTGTAGGCTTCCTAGACGACCCTATGAAAGCTGTATGGGTGTGTGTGGTAACACTTGTCGCTCAACAAATTGACAGCAACTTTATCACGCCCAACATTATGGGCAAGACGCTTGATATTCATCCGCTTACCGTTATTACGATTATCTTAGCTGCAGGCAATATCGCCGGGTTTATCGGAATTTTACTCGGAGTGCCACTCTATGCTGTCGCTAAAGTCATCGTCAAAAATGTCTATGAACATCGGAAAGATATTAAATCTGCTGCTACTAAAAATATATAGAGCGATATTAAAAAGGAGATTATATGCTAACATTTGAAGAAAAACAACATATCATTGAGAGTTTTAAAGAATTAACGCGTAAAGAGATATCGATGGGCCGTTTAAATTACCACTTTGAGGGGAGCCAATTTGAGAAGAAGATTGTAGTAGAGAAGCTTCATCCAAATGGTAATGGCTTTGTTTATGTTGGCGATTTGCTTCGTTATCCAACAGCCCAAAAAGGTCTTGTGAATATTAGAGATTTCACAGAGCAAGAACTGCGAGAAGTGGTCGAGGATTCAATCATGTATCTTTCAGAGGTTGACGAACCTGTAGAGGAAGAAAAATTTGAACAAACCTGGCTTAATCGAGACAAAGCAGAGCTTTTGCTTGTAAATGATGATCCTTATTGGAATATTTATCATGGAGAAAATTTAGAAGAAAGCTTTGGTACACGCGATGATGCTGAAGACTATTTATATGCAGAAGGATTTAAGCCGTCTGCCCAATAATAATGAATAGAAAAGGAGAAGACTATGTCTGGTAAAAAGATGACATTCCTAATCATTGGAATTGTTCTTGTATGCTTAATCTTAATCTACCTGTCTATTGCGACCTTCTTTAAAAATAATCCTCACCAACCTAATCAGACTGGCCATGCAACAGAGCTACATGTGGATAATAGTATTAGAGGATAAATAAGAAAAGCCGCTCCTAGGAGCGGCTTTTTTGTATAGCAAAATACTATTACATAAATAAGTTAAAAATATAAAAAATCAAAGCACCAAGCAATCCGGAGATTGGGAGTGTAATAATCCATGTCATGACTATTTTACGTGCCACGCCCCATTTAACGCCTTTTACATTTTGTGCAGAACCTACACCCATGATAGAAGAAGAAATAACATGTGTTGTAGAGACAGGCAAATGGAAATGGGTAGCTCCAAAAATAATGATTGCTGAAGATAAATCAGCAGCCACCCCATTTACAGGGCGAATTTTCATGATTTTGCCACCGACTGTTTTGATAATTTTGTATCCACCGATAGATGTACCCAAGCCCATAGCGGTTGCAGCGCTAATTCTTACCCACATCGGCACATCTCCGCCTTGGTTCACGAAACCGCCGGCAATTAAAGCCATAGTAATGATACCCATCGATTTTTGGGCATCATTCGTTCCGTGTGAAAAAGATTGTAGAGCAGCTGTGAAAATTTGCACTTTTCGGAACGAATTGTTCATACGGCTTAAGTTGCGATCTTTAAATACGAATTTAAACAGCGACATCATAAGGAAACCACCAATGATCGCGATAAAAGGAGAGAAGATTAGCGCCTTAAAAATTTTCCCAAATCCTTCATAGTTGATCACGCCGAATCCAGAAGATGCAATCGCTGCACCTGCAAGCGAACCGATTAAGGCATGCGAGGAGCTGGACGGGATACCGAAGTACCAAGTCAGTAAGTTCCAAATGATTGCAGATAGCAATGCAGCTAAGATAATGACAACACCATGTTTTAAAGCGAATGGATCTACAATGTCTTTTGCGATTGCTTGGGCTACCCCTGTAAAGGTTACCGCGCCGATAAAGTTTGCTGTAGCTGCCATAATAACGGCTGTACGAGGTGTTAACGCACGTGTAGAAACGGCAGTGGCAATCGCATTGGCTGTATCATGGAAACCATTAATAAAGTCGAATAATAGAGCAAAGATTACGACCAGTACAGTTAAAATCAGTATTGTATTCATGTATTACTACATCTCCTATGCGTTGCGCATGATAATCGTATCCATTGCATTGGCTACGTTTTGGCAATAGTCAGCCACTTCTTCAAGCTGTTCGTAGATATCTTTAAATTGAATAATGCGGATAGGATCTTTTTCATGTAGGAATAGTTGCTTAATGGAAGTACGCAATACTTCATCGCACTTACGCTCATAATCTTTAATTAAAATGGCATGATCGCGCATATTAATTAGTTTTTTATTTGCTAAATGCTGCATAGCAGCAGCAATTTCGTCGGTGCTTAACACAATGTATTTCAAGAAATCTCTCATATAATCATCGACTTCTGTAAGTGAAAACATTTCAAAGTGGGCAATGCAGCCTTCCACTCCATCTAGAATGTCATCCATGCGTACAGCTAATTCCAAAATATCTTCACGCTCGATTGGGGTCATGAAAGACTTGTTCAACATTTGAATAAGGTCATGGATCAGCGAATCGCCATCTGTTTCATATTTCTTCAGCGTAACGCTGAGTTCTTTTAAACCCGCAATGCTTGTAATTTTAAAGTCATCTGCATAATGAGATGCTTCCTTTAAATTCTCAGCAATTTTCAATAATGTTGCAAAGAAGGGATCTTCTTTTTTTGTGCTAAACATACAAAGCCTCCTAATTATAAAAACCGGTAGATGTTTTAAATAAAAACACAACTATAATAATAACAAATTGCGATATAAATCCCTACAAATTTCGTCATGGTCCGATTAAAATTTACATTCCCGTAATATTTAGATTGCACACATTTAAAATTAAATAATCAGAAAAAATGAAACTTTTGACCTTCTGAACCGTAGATATAGATAGTAACGAAGAAAGCGAGCGAAGAAGGGGGTGAATTCAATGGATTTTCACACTTGGTCGATTGAACAGTGGTATTTAAGCTTATTGATTATTTTAGCGATTTGTATGGTCTTTTATTTGTTTTTTGGCGATATGGTTGAGGGCGTAGGAGAAGGTATTCCTTTTTTTAATCCGGCAGTCATACTTGCATTTTTAACCTTTTATACTGCAATGGGGTGGGTCCTTGAAACTTTCACTGCACTAAATAGTATAAGCATTGCCATCATTTCAGTAATTGCCGCTATTATTTTAGATATTCTTTTATATTATTTTGTGCTTATTCCTTTAAAATCAGCCGAAGTTTCCATGGCCTATACAGAAGAATCTCTTGGAGGGCAAGTAGGAAAAGTTATCGTACCAGTGCCGGTTGATGGATATGGGGAAGTTGTAATCGAGACGGTGAATGGCATTATATCAAAAAGAGCGGCAAGCTATGATCTTGTGGAAATACCCTATGACGCAAAAGTATTAGTTATAGAAGTAAAAGAAAGTACTGTATTTGTAAGGGAGTATAGCCCGATTTTCTAAAGCTGCTTTTCAAGTGAAGAAGTAATATTTTTTGATAACTACTTGGATCAACATGTAAAAATAGGAGGAAAAAATTATGCCTTTAGCATTGATAGTTGGCGGAATTATAGTTGTTTTAGTATTGGCGATTATTGGCGTCTATGTAAAGAAATATCGTACGGCAGGACCAGATGAAGCATTGATTGTGACAGGGAGCTATCTTGGCTCTAAAAATGTCCATAAGGATGAAGCAGGCAACCGCATTAAGATTATTCGCGGTGGAGGTACATTTGTATTACCTGTATTCCAACAAGCAGAACCGCTTAGCTTATTATCAAGCAAACTGGAAGTTACTACGCCAGAAGTCTACACAGAGCAAGGTGTGCCTGTCATGGCCGATGGTATTGCTATCATCAAAATTGGTGGCTCTATTACGGAAATTGCCACAGCTGCCGAACAATTTTTAGGGAAGCCAAAAGAAGAACGCGAAATGGAAGCAAGAGAAGTATTGGAAGGTCATCTACGTTCCATCTTAGGCTCTATGACAGTGGAAGAAATTTATAAAAACCGTGACAAATTCTCGCAAGAAGTACAGCGTGTTGCTTCACAAGATTTAGCTAAAATGGGCCTAACGATTGTATCCTTCACTATAAAAGATGTACGTGACAAAAATGGCTATTTGGAATCACTTGGTAAACCACGTATCGCCCAAGTTAGACGCGATGCGGATATCGCGACAGCGGATGCTGAAAAAGAAACTCGCATCAAACGAGCGGAATCAGATAAAGAAGCACAAAAGGCAGAGCTAGAACGTGCAACTGAAATCGCGGAAGCAGAGAAAGAGAACCAATTGAAAGTGGCTGAATATCGTCGTGAGCAAGATATCGCAAAAGCGCGCGCCGACCAAGCCTACGAACTTGAAACAGCAAGAGCGAAGCAAGAAGTAACGGAACAAGAAATGCAAATCAAGATTATCGAGCGTCAAAAGCAAATCGAGCTAGAAGAAAAAGAAATTCTTCGCCGTGAAAAACAATACGATTCAGAAGTCAAGAAAAAAGCTGATGCAGATCGCTATGCTGTTGAACAAAATGCAGCGGCTGACAAAATGAAACAATTAGCCCAAGCTGATGCAGAACAATATCGTATTGAAGCTAAAGCGAAAGCAGAAGCTGAAAAAATTCGTTTAGACGGTTTGGCTAAAGCTGATTCTGAAAAAGCCCAAGGGGAAACAGAAGCAGAAATTATCCGCTTGAAAGGTCTTGCGGAAGCAGAAGCTAAACGTAAAATCGCAGAAGCCTTTGAGCAATACGGCCAAGCTGCAGTATTAGATATGATGATTAGCATGCTGCCTGAATATGCAAAACAAGTGGCGGGCCCACTATCTAATATCGATTCAATTACGGTTGTGGACACTGGCGGCGGAGCTGGTGGCGGCGCAAATAAGGTGACAGGCTATGCAACAGATTTGATGGCTTCATTACAAGAATCATTGAAAGCCTCTTCGGGTATAGATTTGAAAGAGATGCTAGAAAACTACTCAGGCAAATATAATATTAGACCAAGCATTGAGCGCTTAGTAGAAAGCAAAAATGACGCTCATACAGCAGCAACTGTAGAGAAATAACACAGATAACCTCATCGGAATTTTTTCCGATAGAGGTTATTTTTTTGAAAGCATCTTGACGTCAATTTGTCATACGACTGTTATACCCTGATAAGGTATAATGAAAGAAAAGCGTTTGAAGGAGTAGAACAATTTGAAGAAAAAGTGGTTATCATGTTTATTGGCGGGCACGATGCTTTTAGCTGCTTGTGGCAACAGTGCAGATAAAACAGCGAAAGAAAACCAAGATAGCGAGAAAGCAACTCAGTCAGAAAAGACAGAACACACGGCACACCAAGGGGGCCAGCATGAGTTGCCTAATGGTGATTTACAAGAGGAAACAGCATCAAGTGATATTTTGCCGAGTTTCTTGGACAAACAATCAGAGGATTTAAAATTGGTCTATCAGGCAGCAGGCAAAGCGACAGAAGTACTTAAATGGATGCCATGCTATTGTGGCTGCGCAGAAAGCGCAAATCATGAAAGCAATCTAAACTGCTTTATTAAAGAAGTTAAAAAAGACGGCTCGATTGTCTGGGATGATCATGGTACACGCTGCATTGTTTGTGTAGAAATTGCAATTAAATCCATTAAACAAGCACAGGAAGGCGTTCCTTTAAAAGATATCCGTAAAAAGATCGACGAAGACTATAAAGAAGGTTATTCGAAACCAACAAAAACACCAATGCCACCAGCTTAAAGATTAGATAGGTTCTTTCTAGCTTTCTCAGCAATTTGCTCATTCTAAACAGATTAGCAGACAAATAATGGGGAAAACGCTATCATATGAAGTGAGTATTCAACAATCTTAAGAAATGGAGTTGGAGAATTTGGACTATCGTATTGAACATGATTCCATGGGAGAAATTAAAGTACCTGCAACACATAAATGGGGAGCCCAAACACAGCGAAGCAAGCAAAACTTTAGAATTGGTTCTGAACATATGCCAATCGAATTTATCCATGGCTATGCATTACTTAAGAAATCAGTAGCGAAAGTTTGCGTTGATCTAGGAACCTTGTCACAAACAAAAGCAGATGCCATAGCACATGCGGCAGATGAAATCATTGCAGGCAAATGGGATCAAGAGTTTCCTTTAGTCATCTGGCAAACCGGAAGCGGCACACAAACAAATATGAATGTCAATGAAGTCATCGCACACCTTGGCAATGAGTATCTAGAAGCACAAGGCAGTGATGAGCGTTTGCACCCAAATGATGATGTCAATAAATCACAAAGCTCCAATGACTCATTCCCAACTGCTATGCACATTGCTTCAGCGATTGCGGTAGAGAAGAACTTACTTCCTGCGTTGGAACAAATAAAAGCAACATTGAAAACAAAATCTGAAGAATTCATGCAGTTAATCAAAATTGGTCGTACACACTTGCAAGATGCAACGCCTCTTACATTAGGCCAAGAAATCAGCGGTTGGCTTTACATGATTGAAAAATCAGAGGAAATGATTAAAGAAAGCGCTAAGCACATGCTAGAGCTAGCAATTGGTGGCACTGCTGTCGGAACAGGTTTAAATGCACCAGAAGGCTTCGATGAAAAAGTAGTAGCTGTTCTTGCGAAAGAGACAGGTTTGCAATTTGTACCATCGCCAAACAAATTCCATGCACTGACTTCTCATGACCAAATGGCTACAACGCATGGTGCAATGAAAGCTTTAGCTGCAGATTTGATGAAGATTGCCAATGATGTTCGCTGGTTAGCTTCTGGCCCTCGTTCAGGTTTTGGAGAAATTTCAATTCCAGAAAACGAGCCAGGTTCATCTATTATGCCAGGTAAAGTTAACCCTACACAATGTGAAGCAGTGACAATGGTGGCTGTCCAAGTGATGGGTAATGACGTTACATTAGGCATGGCAGCTTCTCAAGGTAACTTTGAATTGAATGTATTTAAACCAGTCATTCTGTATAACTTCATGCAATCAGTTGAATTGTTATCTGATGTCATCAGAAGCTTTGATGAACACTGCCTGCAAGGCATTACAGCAAATGAAGATAAATTAGAACACTTCTTAAACAATTCTTTAATGTTGGTGACAGCATTAAATCCACACATCGGCTACGAAAATGCAGCGAAAATTGCAAAACATGCCCATAAAAATGGATTAACGCTGAAAGAAGCCGCATTAGATACAGGACTTGTGACAGAAGAACAATTTAATGAATGGGTTGTACCAAGCAAAATGATTAAGTTTTAAAAAGTAAAGGCTGTGGATAAGCTTGCAAAGATGCAAGTTTTCCACAGCTTTATTTATTTCTCTTCAAATAGTCTAAAAATGTATCCGTTGTTTTGGTTAAAAAGGGAGTATTCAGATGGATTGCATGAAAGTCTCGCTGATAATGAAAGTCTTCTCGGCGGATGATTTGCAATTTATTTAGGTGAATTTCATCTTGAATGGTCCATTCAGAAAGCAATGCAAGTCCGAGACCATTCGCAACCGCTTCTTTAATCAGCTGAGTACTGCCAAATACCATCGTATGTGTTGGATTCAATCTATGCTCTTTTTTAAAATTGTCAAAAGCCTCTCGGGTACCCGATCCCTCTTCTCTTATAATCCATGTATGTGCGTCTAAGTTATGCACAGGTTGTCCAGACTTTGCTACTACAACTAAATGATCTGTAGCAATTTTGTGCGATTCTATCCACTTATTGTTGACAGTGCCTTCAATTATCCCCAAATCCAATGTTTGATCCACAATCTTTTCTGCAATCTCTGCTGTATTGGCAATACAAATGCTCGGGACAACTTGTGGATAAACATCAAGAAAGGCTGCTAGTCTTTTTGGAAGCAAATATTCCCCATAAGAGTAGCTCGCACCTAGCAATAAATCACCGCCCACATGGCTTGTTAAATCATCTAATTTTCGCTTCATGCTTTGGGACAGTTTATCTATTTCTTTTCCGTAATAGGCTACGATTTCTCCGGCCTTCGTTAATTGAATTTGCTTATGGGAGCGATCAAATAACTGGACTCCAAGCTCTTCTTCTAAATTCTTTACATACTGGCTGACAGCAGGCTGCGTCATGAATAATTCCTCCGCCGTACGGGAAAAATTCATATTCTTCACAACGAGGAGGAAAATGCTTAACTTATCATTCATATAACCATCCTTCTATAAGTAATTACTTATGATAAAGATTAAAATGATTAATTATCTTTTTAGGTGAGTACATCTTATCATATAAATAGAAATTATGAATTGGAGATGAGCGTATGAAACACAATAGTGGATTCTATAAAGGAATCTTAATGGTACTCATCATTGCAATAGCATCCTACTTCCTAAGCAAGGTTCCGATGCTCAATTATCTGGGACCTTTAGCTATAGCCATCCTGATAGCAGTGATTATACGTAATACACTGCCTTATCCACAAAAGTGGAAAACTGGCATCGATTTTGCCGCGAAGAAGATTTTGCGGTTTGCTATCATTTTGTATGGAATCCGTCTCAATATCGCTGTCGTTGCCCATGAAGGGCTGCCGTTGATTGCTCGTGCGGCCGGCGTTATTGTAGGAGCCATTTTGCTAACCATCATTATAGGAAAGCTTTTAAAGGTAGAAGATAATTTAATGATGTTACTGGCATTTGGTACAGGAATTTGTGGTGCCGCAGCCATTGCAGCCGTTTCACCAATCCTAAAGGCTAAAGAAGAGGATACAGCAATGGCTGTAGGTATGATTGCATTGATGGGCACCATTTTCTCGTTACTATATCCGGCAGTAGGGTCACTTTTACACTTAGCACCAGCCGTATATGGCTATTGGTCCGGCTTCAGTTTGCATGAAATTGCACATGCTGCACTAGCAGGCGCAGCCTATGGCGACGAATCCCTGACACCTGCATTGCTTTCAAAATTGAGCCGAGTTCTCTTATTGTTCCCTGTAACACTTGTGCTTGTAGGTTTCTTGAAGTTTAAAAAAGGGGGAACAGGGCAGAAAGCTTCCTTCCCTTATTTCTTACTAGGATTTTTAGCGGTCTCTGCGCTTGGCACCTGGGGAACACAGCAAGGATTCCTGAGTGCATCTGTAGAAGATGCCATCGCACAAACAGGCACATTTTTCTTAGCGGTTGCTATGGCTGCCCTTGGCATGTCTGTTGACTTAAAGGAATTGAAATCAAGAGCATTGAAGCCACTGTTAATGATGACGATTGTTTCCATTATTCTTAGCGGAGCTGTCTTGTTTATTGTTTAAGCTGCGAGATAGAATAGAATGAAATAAAAAGACTGTAGATTAGCTTTTTCAAGCTGTCTACAGTCTTTTTGCTAAGCAGTTGTTGCATTGCGTTTTTTAAATAGAATCGTAAAGATAATCAGCGCAAGAAGAATGGCCTGGCCGCTAATGGTTTCAATTGTTGGGTAAAAGCCAATCGTAGCCCATACTGGCATATGGCTCATAACATTCGAAGGTACAACATCAGTCAATTGCAACGTATGAATACTTACACCGATTATTTTAAATGCCAGCAAATAGATGAATATAGTCGCTACGGCAAAGAATTTATGAACAGGAATTTTATTTGTCGCACGCAATAAGATGAATGCTACAACAGCTAAAATGACGGCTGCAATCCCGATACCTAGTGAAAATTGGGAAGTAGACATTTTTGGTGCTATTCCCGCATAAAAAATCAGTGTTTCGGCCCCTTCGCGGAAGACGGCAAGGAAACTAATGAATGCCATTGCCCACACACTTTGTTTGGACATTGCATGGTTCATCTGTTTAGCAATATACGCATTCCAAGCTTTGACGTTCGATTTGCTATGCATCCAAACACCAACACCAATCATCATAGCAGCGGCAATTAAACCTACATATCCTTCAATCATTTCGCGGCTAGTATTGATTGTAGAGGAGTTGAACAGCGTTGACATTAAAATAGCTGCCACTGCACTACATGCAATCCCGAGTCCTGCTCCAATATAAATCCATTTTTCCATATGACGTTGGTCTGATTTCTTAAGAAATGCAATTAATGCGATCATAATTAAAAGTGCTTCTAAACCTTCACGCAGTAAAATAAGTGCAGAATCCCAGAGTGTATAATTTTGGTCGCCCTGAATTAATTGGATTTGTTGTTTTAGGTCTCCGAGCTTTGTTTGAATACCTTTTGCATCCACCTGATCTTTCATCAAATCACCAGCAATAATGGGCATTTCGCTTTCGATTTTTGTATAAAGGCCAGCATTTTTAGTGCGTATATCGCCTTCTACATTTGGCCAAGTGACGATGAACTGTTTGATAGTGGCGGAAGCCTTTGAATAATCATTGGCAACGATTTGCCCATTGGCTTTATCAATTAAATCAATGAGCGATTGCAGTGAATATGTGTCTCCTTTAGTAGAAGAAGCCACTTTTTTCCCTAGTCCAAAGTCATTCACTGTTTGCTTTAATACGTTAAACTGGTCTTGCATGGTATCAAAGTTGGGATGTTCGTCAGCTAGCGCAATGCGGATGAACGACATTTGTGTTTCAATCTTGCCGTAAGCAGCAATGTCTTGCTCTCTAACAGGTGTTTCTTTCTTCTTCCAATAAGCGTTGAATGTAGTATATGCTGCTGTCATCTTGGGTACATCGCCTTCTTTAATAGCAGCTTGAAGCTGGTCTAGCGCAGGATTCATCGCTGTCAGGAAGGACTGTCTTTCCGCTTTCTCATCAACAGGGTTTTCTGCTTTTTCTAAAGCTGTTAGAGCCTTAGAAAGAGTAGATAGGGCATCAAGACGTATGTCAGTTGAAGAAGCTGCTTGGGCTTCTTTCAATGCTTGGTCAACTGCTTTCGTTTCCTTGGAATCTTGTGAACGTACTTTCTTCCAATCTTGTGCAAAAGCAGAGAGCGCCTTTTCAGCCTTTTTATCATCGCCTTTTTTGCTGTCCATAATCGCATCGCTGATTGAAATATACAGGTTGCTATAGGATGCGGCTGCTGATACGGGTTTCATGGCAATAAAAGCAGCTAAAGTACATAGTATAAGAATTTGACTACAGCGTATTAAATAATGCTTCACCTATATAACTTCCTTTTTTTATACCTGGGAAGCATGCAAATAATGCGCTCCCACGATGGGTAATGTATTCATTCATTTTGTCTAAGCGGCCTAAACTGTTCTGTATCTTGATAAATTGTTTAGGATTTTTTTGAAACGAGATAAAAAGCAATCCGGCATCAAACGTGCCCGTAGCATCCATCACGCCAGATGAATAGGAAAATGATCTGCGTAATAAACGCGCATTTGACTTCTTCGCCAGGAACGTATGTGAAGTTTCAGGTACAATCGGATTGCCGTTTGCATCTTTACGGTCGATATCCATCGCTTCAAATTCGCCCTTCTTGCCAAGAGGTGCACCACTGTCGCGATGCCGCCCAAATGTTGCTTCTTGCTCTCTTAAAGCTGTACGGTCCCAAGTTTCTAAATGCATTTGTATACGGCGTGCTACTAAATAAGTGCCACCTGCCATCCATGGCTTCGAATCACCGGGCTGTACCCATACGACTTCGTTCATATCTTTTTCATTATCAGTTATAGGATTTTCTGTGCCATCTTTAAAAGCAAATAAGTTGCGTGGTGTTTCTTTTTTGCCATTTTTTATGGGGATAGAATTAAATCCGGCTTGTGACCATTTCAATGATACTTTACCGGAGGCCGCACGAATTAAATTACGGACCGCATGAAAAGCTACTTGCGGGTCATCAGCACAAGCTTGAATACAAATATCTCCACCCGTAAATGTTTCCTCTAACTGGTCCTTTGGAAAGTGGGGCAGGTCTTGTAATTCTTTAGGCTTCAGCTGTGCCAGCCCTAACTCTTTTTTCTCAAATAGAGAGGGTCCCACTCCAAATGTGATAGTAAGGTTATTGGCATCTAGCCCCTTTGCTTCACCTGTATCCTTAGGTGGGATAAGCGCATTTTCTGAAGCTGTGCCAATTAAATCGCCATTCATCATTTGGACTGCGAGGGGTGTCCACATTTGGAACAGCTCTTGCAGTTGGGATTTAGAGGTTACTAAAACATTTAATGATGCGAAATAGATACTTGTCTGTACAGCAGTCGAGATGCCTGACTGATGTTTTCCGTAAAAATCAACTTTATTGGCTACAGTAGATTGATCCTCTAAGATATCTTTTCCAAAGGCTTTAAGAACACCACCCATACCTGAAGCACCGATTGCTAATCCTACTGCACCTGCGCCAGTCATTTTCATCATTTGTCTGCGTGTGATTTTTTTATCTAGTAAACGTTCATCATTTGTTTTAGTCATTGCTTAATCACTCCATAATAATGCCCATTTGGCTTAATGGTTCACCTAAGTGGTTCACTGCTTCAGATAAAGCCTTGGTATCTTCTTTTGTAAGTTTGGTATAAGAGATATAGCCGCCATCTTTTGTTTGATATTTAGCTAATAGATCATTGACTGCTTCGAATTTTTCAGTTAAATCTTTGACTAATTTAGGGTCTTTATTTTCAATTTGGTCTTTCAAGATAGTGAAGATTTTTTCAGCACCTTCGACGTTTGCTTTGAAGTCATATAAATCTGTGTGAGAATAGATTTCTTCTTCGCCGGTAATCTTCGATGTAGATACTTCATTTAGCAAGTCCACTGCACCAGTTAGCATTGTATCAGGGGTTACTTCAACTGTTTCCACACGTGCGCGCAATTCCTTAGAGTCTGCTAGCAGCTGATCAGCTGTTTTTTCATAGCCTTTTGTTTTATTTTCTTTCCATAAGCCATATTCAATCTTGTGGTAACCAGTCCAGTCTTCTACTCCTTGTCCTTCCTCTTTTAAATCTGCCAAACGTGCGTCAATCCGAGGATCAAGGTCACCGAAGCTTTCTGCAATTGGTTCAGAGCGTTCAAAATACATACGAGCCACAGGGTAAATTTCCTTCGCTTTTTTTATGTCGCCTGCTTTTACGGCTTTCACAAACTTATCTGTTTCAACGATGAAATGGTCCATTTGGCCAAGCGCAAACTTTTTATATGCATCCACTTCCTTTTGTAAATTTGTAGAAGAAGTAGTTGTTTCCTCTTTTTTTGCGGCAGAGCTAGTCTTCGTATCATCTGAATTATTGCACCCTGTCATTAAAATGCTTCCTGCAAGCAGGACTGCTGCGAATGGAGTTGCTTTCATTAAAATAATCCTTCTTTCTCATATGGAATAATAGCTAAAAAATCCCTGCCCAATTTGGAGCGGCTATATAAGGGGAGGGGAATAAAAATTAAGCACGAATCTGTTTTCTGTTAGTAATGATAATCATTATCAAAAGAAAAAGCAATAGTTGTTTTTCTGAACTTTTAATAAAAATTAATAGGGGCAAAAATATTTAGAAAGATAATTAGAATTCATTAGATAAAATAACATTATTTTGGTTTTTTTATAAATATTAAAACAGTGTTTCTTCTTATATAATAGCAGTTCATATATTTCTCTTTTAAAGAAACAATATATAAGGATGAATTAAAAAGTTATTAAAACTTTCTACTACATGTGCGACGTCTTTTTAATGTATACACGTGATGATCTAAAGGAGCTCCTAAAATGAAAAGAAAAAAGCAATTGTTCTATGACGATGATCTAGTAGAGTGGATCAGGCAAAATAAAAAACAATTATACTGGCTTGCATACAGTTATGTTAAAAACGAGCAAGATGCGTTGGATATTGTTCAAGACAGTATTCAAAAAGCAATGCAAAACTATCAGCAACTGCTGAACAAGGAAAAATTGAAAAGTTGGTTTTATAGAATTGTTATAAATACATCGCTCGATTTCCTAAAAAAATTTCGCAGAGTTCAAGTGACAGATGACGAGACATTGCTCTATCTCTCATCGTCTAGTGAAGACCAGTATGAAAATCTAGATTTAGCTGGCGCATTAGAACGACTTCCGACAAAGTATCGGGAAATTGTGATCCTTCGCTATTTTGAAGATCTCAAGATTGAGGAAGTTGCCTATATCTTAAATGAAAATTCAAATACCATTAAAACTCGTTTATATAAAGCTTTAAAAATTTTGCGTATCGATATGGAACAGGAAGAAGGATGAGATGATGGACAAAAAGCTAAATGAATTGAAAAAACAATATCAGAATGCCCGCGTTCCAGATGAACTGGATGATATTGTCGAGGCAGCAATAATGAAAGGGAAGAAAGAAAAGATGAAGAATCATAAAAAAATGCCAACGGTCGTAACGAAATGGGTGGGAAGTGTTGCAGCAGCAGCAGCCATCTTTACAGTTGGATTAAATACAAGTCCTGCTTTAGCACAAACGGTTAACGATATACCGGTGATTGGCAAGGTTACGCAGGTTCTAACCTTCCGTGAATATAAGGAAAATGACAAGAACTATGGAGCAGATATTAAAGTTGCCAACGTAAAAGGCTTAGATAATAAAAAATTAGAACAAACACTAAACGAGCGTTACATTGCAGATGGACAAAAGCTTTATAGCCATTATGAGAAAACAGTAAAAGATTTAGAGAAAAAAGGCGGGGGGCATTATAGCGTAGACAGCGGCTATAAAGTACTCTTGAACGATCAACAACTACTAACGATTGAACGCTATGAGGAACAAACTGCAGCTTCTTCTTCGACTACAATGAAATACGATACGATTGATAAAGAAAACAAGATTGTATTATCATTACCAATGTTATTTAAAGACAAAGCTTATGTTGATCACATTTCAAGTTATATAAAAGATGAAATGATTAAAGAAATCAAAGAATCCAACCAAGAAAAAGTATATTGGGTACGCGGTGCAGGTGTGCCAGTTGATGATTTGGCAGAGGATGAACTATTCGAAAGCATTAAAACGAATCAAAACTTCTATATCAATAAAAAACATCAATTGGTGATTGCCTTCGATGAATATGAAGTAGCTCCTGGATATATGGGTGTTGTGAAATTTACTATCCCAACGCATGTGATTGAAAAAGATTTAGTGAGCAATAAATATATTAAGTGATGCAAAAAACCGTAGCATAACCAGGATCACCTGTTAAGCTACGGTTTTTAAAATGTATTGAACTCTGTTACTCTATAAGAGTTGCTTAATAATCTGGATGCAAAGCAAATATTCAGGTGAATTAAATCTATTTCTTTTTATAGACAATTTTATAATAGCTAGCTAGTCGTTTTTTTTCTGTGTAATATATTGGCACACTCATATTAGGCGTCCACTTTTTATAACGACTAAATTTGTAATCCGCATATAAACCGACTCTACTCCATTTCTTTTTATTGGCAGGAATATGAACTTCAACACCTTTTGTAAAATCGAAGCCTATGCCTAATGTCCCGTGCCATTCATAAGAACCTTCAAATCTAAAAGTTTTCGAGGCTGTCATAACATATAAATTAGATTTAGCCCAACTGCTAGTAGCATATCCTCCCTTTATTCCTTTTTTAGTTTTTGTGTCTATAAGTCTTCCGCCGCCTGGACTTTTAGATGAACTTTTCATAGTTAATAACTGATTACTAGTAGTTGATGCCAAAGATCTCATATAACTATTTTTATCTCTATTAGTATCAAAAACTAAAGTGGTATTGTTATCAACAACTAATTCATTCCTTTTTTCAAGGGTCTTAACTAAGTTGTTAGAGTGAGTTGCTGATGCGTGTTTAACATTAAAGCCGAATATTATTAAACTAAACATTAAAATTAAAATAGTTATTTTATTACTTTTAATCAAATAAACCCCTCCCTAATTAAATATTATTTGAAATGTAAATATTCTAACAGTTTATAAACTATCATTTTTACCGTTTGCTAATTAATATTTAATTCCTAATTCCCCCTCCATTTATAGGTACTTTTTTCCTCTTTGTACTTGTCTGAGAAGTTCATTCAAATTATAAAAAACCGTAGCATAAGCAGGCACACCTGTTTAGCTACGGTTTTTAATATACTTCTCATTTTATTATTTAAGGTATTCTTTCAATTCTTTTTCCAAGAACGGTTCGGCAGATAAAAAAGCTGTAAAGTCTTCATAACGTTTCCGCTGTTCTTGCTTTGGCTTCGCACCAGTATAGTACGCACGAATCAAAATGTTTTTAGGCGTATGTTCCATATCGATGAATTCGAGCAGTTGCGCATCATAGCCAACAAGCTTTAGAATTTCGGCACGAATTGAGTCTGTGGCAAGGGAAGCGAATCGTTCTTTGATCAAGCCATGCTGCAGCATGATGTCCAACTGAGGTGATTGGAGTTGGCGATTTAATTCATGCTGGCAACAAGGGACGCTTAAGATAACGCTTGCTCCCCATTTTACAGCGCGTGCTAATGCCATATCTGTTGCTACATCGCATGCATGCAGTGTGACGACCATATCAACTGTATTTTCATCGTTATAATCATTGATATCCCCAACTAAAAATTCTAGCCCATCATATTGAAGGTCCTTCGCAATTTGGCTGCATTCTTCAATTACATCTTTTTTCAGATCTAAGCCCGTGACACGAATATCTAAGCCCTGTTCAATCTTTAAATAATGGTATAAAGCGAATGTTAAATAAGATTTGCCGGAACCGAAGTCTAAAATTCGAATGGTGCGATCCTTTGGCAAGTAATCCAGAGAATCATGAATAAATTCAATGAAGCGATTTATTTGTTTGAACTTATCGTATTTTTGGTTTTTTACTTTTCCTTCAGGCGATTGAACACCTAGCCGAAGCAGGAAAGGGTAGGGAGTATCAGGGTTTAACAAATAATTTTTCTTTCTGTTATGTTGTAAATCAACTGATTTGGCTTCTGTTTTTTCTGCTTTCCATAACACTTTGTTTTTCTTCGAAAGCTGTACATGTATTTTTTCAGTCGTCATTTCGCCTTGGAATTGGCGGAATTGATCAAATAAGCTGTCTAGGTATGAAGCGATTTGATCCTTCGTTATATTTTCATGCTTAATGGTCTGTGCCGTCTGGTATTCAAGCTGGATATGGTAAATCCCTTTGAGCATTAAAGGCTTTAGCTTCACGCGTTTTAGTTCATTTGATTTTGCGCGTGGCTGGCTGATTGTTGCAGTCACCAGCAATTCATCCGTTAATTGCTCGAGGAGCTGTTGTTTCATTTCATTAAAGTCCAATAATATCGCCTTCTTTATGATTTAATTGCTCCATGTATTGTACCATAAATTTAATTTTTCACCTGCTCCTTTGGCAGATAACTGAGTGTCTTGCCAGTCCAGCCAAATACGATGGTAAGAAGAGGTGACAGCAAACAGAACAATGCGAATGGCAAGTAATCAATTGTAGGTACACCCAATACCTTTGTAATAAAGATACCGCACACGCTCCAAGGAATCAGTGGGTTCACGACAGTGCCGGCATCCTCTGCTACACGTGCTAAGTTCTTATTTTGTAAGCCAACTTTTTGAAATTGCGACTGGAATGCTTCACTCGTAAGCAGGATGGACAAATATTGTTCCCCAATTAGCGTATTGATTGATACAGCAGTAAGGGCAGCCCCAGTAATGACGGAACCGACACTCCTGAAAATGGTTTCTACCTTCAGAAGGATTGTTTGGACAATGCCTAATGTAAATAACAAGCCGCCCATGCTGAGAGCCAATATAACAAGCCCAATCGTAAACATCATGCTGTTAATGCCACCACGTGTTAATAATGAGTCAATATCTTGAATACCTGTTTCAGAAGTATAACCATTGAATAGAATATTCATTGCATCTCCCGCTCCGTAAGTATGATGGAAGTATGTGATGACAATGGCAACTGCAGAACTGGCTGCTAAGGTCATAATGGCCGGTGCCTTTTTTAATGTTAATAGAATAAGGATAACCAGTGGTATGAATGTGTACCAATGGATCATTCCTGTATCCAATAAGCCTTGCTGGAAGGAAGCGATTTTGGATTTATTATGCAGCGTTGCCGTCGGTGACATTATTGCATACAGTATGAATGATAGGATAAATGCGGGAACCGTTGTCCAGCACATATTCTTTATATGAACAAACAAGTCAACGCCCAATATTGCCGAAGACAAATTGGTAGTATCAGATAGGGGAGACATCTTATCCCCGAAAAACGCGCCGGAAACAATAGCGCCAGCAGTGACAGCAAGTGAAATATCCATTGCGCTTGCCATGCCAATAAACGCTACACCAACTGTTGCTGTTGTCGTAAGTGAGCTGCCGATAGCAACGCCAACCATACAGGTCACAAGGAAAACAATGGCATAAAAGAAGTGGGGCGTGATTAATTCAAAGCCCAGGTAGATAAAAGTAGGAATTGTGCCACTCATCAACCAGCTGCTAATTAGCACTCCAATAAAGAAAAATATAAAGATAGCGCCAAGTCCTGCGGAAGCGCCCTCAATCAGCCCTTTTTCTAATTCTTTATAAGCTACTTTTTTAAACAGCCCATACACCATTAATAACATAATTGATATGAGAATCGGCATATGCGGGGGGGCATCCAATTTTGCGATACATAGAGCCATAATGGCAATAATAACAACAATTAAACTAACTGCCTCTAGAAAACGCGGCATCATTTTTGCTTCTATACGAAACATCTCATCGTTCCTCCTAATCTCTTAATAAAAAATTTTAGTAAGGGACGAAGGGAAACTCCGCGGTACCACCCTTATTGCCAAAGCTTTCTTGGCCACTCTCGGAAATACAAGCATCCATGGTGTAATTCACGATTGGTAAAACCTTGGCTTACATCACCCGCCAAGTTTCTTTTTGCTGTACTTACCAATGCTACTTTAATTCCATCACTTGCATTTATTCACTTTTGCGATTCAACGCGTTGAAGTTATAAAGTATTTTACCACTTTATTTGCTTACGTCAATATGATTTAAAGAAAAAGAATAAGATGGAAAAATTCGAGCTCAGAAAGGAGTTAAAATAATAAAAGTAAAGTACAGGTAAACCTAGTGGGGATGCGTGCTTTCGTATTTTTATTGGATAAAGTAATATGTTAAGATAAATGAAATTGAATCAATTTTTAGTAGATTCAATGAATTCTTTTTTACATATTCCATAGAGCAAGATGTAAATGGAAGAAAGAATGAATATAGTAGAGAAAAAGGAGGAATTTCTATGTCGGATCATATGTATCAATTGCTGGCAATATTGATTTATATGATTGCCATGCTGGTGATTGGCTGGTATGCGTTTCGTAAAACGTCCAGTTTAACAGACTATATGTTAGGAGGGCGCTCACTAGGTCCGGCAGTTACCGCCTTAAGTGCAGGTGCTGCGGATATGTCGGGATGGCTTTTAATGGGATTGCCGGGCGCCATCTACGTAGGCGGTTTGATGGAAGCTTGGATGGCAATAGGGCTGACAGTAGGTGCTTATCTAAACTGGCTATTTGTTGCTCCTAGACTTAGGATGTATACGCAAGTAGCGAATAATTCTATTACGATACCGAGTTATTTAGATAACCGTTTGAAAGATAAAACAAAGTTGCTTCGTATTGCTTCTGGATTAATTATCTTAGTCTTTTTTACTTTCTACGTTTCTTCTGGAATGGTAACAGGAGGAGTCTTCTTTGAAAGCTCATTCGGCTTTAATTACCATACAGGGTTATTGGTAACTTCAGGAGTTGTGATAGCCTATACATTGTTTGGCGGTTTCTTAGCTGTGAGTTATACAGATTTTATTCAAGGGCTTGTCATGTTCTTAGCACTTATTATAGTCCCAATTTTCGGATTGTTCCTCACGGGTGGGTTTTCAGACACTACTCAATCGATACGTGAAGTAGATCCAAATCGATTAAGCTTTCTAACGGGAGCGACCGTAACAGGGGTCATCTCAGCAGTAGCATGGGGGTTAGGCTATTTTGGTCAGCCACATATTATCGTACGTTTTATGGCGATTAGCAGTGTGAAAGAAACAAAACAAGCGAGACGAATCGGCATTGGATGGATGTTCTTAAGTTTGTTTGGAGCTATCGCCACTGCTTTAATCGGGATTGCTTATTATCAACAAAATGGTTTAGAACTGAAAAATCCTGAAACCGTATTTATTGCTTTAGGCCAAATACTGTTCCATCCATTTATCGCAGGAATTATGTTAGCAGCGATACTGGCTGCGATTATGAGTACGATTTCTTCTCAATTGATTGTAACGTCTTCTGCTTTAGTAGAAGATATCTATAAAGCTGTGTTTAAAACCAATGCAACTGATAAGCATTATGTATTTTTAGGCAGAATGGCTGTATTGATTGTATCCCTTCTGGCGATTGCTCTTGCTTGGAATCAAGATAATAAAATATTAGACTTGGTATCATTTGCCTGGGCGGGCTTTGGGTCAGCGTTTGGTCCAGTAATATTGCTTACATTGTATTGGAAGAAGATTACGAACTGGGGAGCACTTGCGGGTATGGTCACTGGTGCCATCACCGCTTATGTCTGGGGATCTATTAAAACATTGCACAATAGTCTGTATGAAATTGTTCCAGGATTCCTTGTCTGTCTGATCGTTGCAGTTATTGTCAGTTTATTGACATATAGACCAAATCAAGAGATTGAAGAGGAATTTGACAGTACAGTTGATCTATTAGCGGAAGAAAAAAGAAAATAAACTAAAAAATTGCCTGTAGTATCTGAAAAGCTGCAGGCTTTTTTCTAAGGGGTGTCTAAATATGTTTGAACTCGATCATGTGGTTTATTTTACGAAAAAAACGCCAGAAGAAATTACAAAAGAAGTGTCGATTGAAAGTCTCCATCCTGTTATTGGTGGACAACACCTTCAGTGGGGAACTCATAATGCATTATTATACACAAGAGATAGTTATATCGAGTATTTAGCAGTTGAAGATGAATCAGTGGCTCGAAAATCTTCCCAGCCGTTAGTGCAACAACTGCTCTATGATTTGCCTGGCGGTGAAGGTTTTTATACGTTATGTCTAAGAACAGATAGTATAGAAGAGAAAAATATTTATTTCCGGAAGCTTGGGTACCGGACAACGGGTGTCATTCCGGCAGAAAGAAAAACACAAGATGGTGAGCTATTAAGATGGAAAATGCTGTTTATTGAGCAGAGGATTGGGGATGATCTGCCATACCCATTTTTCATCCAATGGGAGCAGCCTTTAGCCGTAAGGTACCAAAATCTAAAAGCAACTGGGATGGTACAAGAGGCAAATGAGAAACTGTTTATTGAACGCTGTCTGTTCAATGTAAGAAACACCGATCAAAAAATTACTCAATGGTCGAGACTTCTATCTTTGCCGGTAAACGGCAACACACTAAGACTTCCTAACACAACATTTGTATTCCAAGCTTTTAATGAACAGAAGGAACGTTTGCACAATATTGAATTAGGGAAAATTTGAATCGTAAACATTTCTTGTGATAGGATGGACATAATATATAGAAGAAAAGGAAAAGGAGAGTGGTTTATCTGCTCTCCTTTCTTTTAGCATCCAGTCGCATGAGGGAGGAACATACATGGAAGAATTGCAAGAAAAGGCGGTATTAGTTGGAGTCAATCTACATAATGATTTGCACTTTGACTACTCAATTGAAGAGCTTGGAAATTTAGCTGAGGCATTGAATGTAGAAGTAGTGGGTGTAGTTACGCAAAATTTAGAACGAGTCAATCCTTCACACTATGTAGGGACTGGTAAAATAGAAGAAATCAAAAGATATTATGAAGCAGTTGATGCAAACTTAGTCATCTTTGATGATGAATTATCTCCATCTCAAATACGAAATCTTGAAAGAGACCTGGAATGTAAGGTAATTGACCGGACGATGCTCATCCTGGATATTTTTGCAAGGCGCGCCAAGTCGAAGGAAGCGCAAATGCAAGTGGAACTCGCACAATTGCAATATATGCTGCCAAGATTAGTTGGTCTTCGCGATTCATTAAGTAGGCAGGGCGGCGGTACAGGCGGTGGTTTCAAAAACAGAGGTGCCGGCGAAACAAAGCTGGAGCTGGATCGACGTAAAATTGAAGATCAAATTGCTAAGCTTCATAAAGAGCTGGAGAGCGTAAAAGAACAGCGAGAAACGCAAAGGAAGCAACGACGGAAAAGCGAAATTCCTATTGTTTCCATTGTCGGCTACACAAATGCTGGTAAATCGACTATCATGAATCAGCTGCTTCAAAATACAAGCCAGGAAGAGCACAAGCAAGTATTTGAAAAAAATATGCTCTTTGCAACATTGGAGACTTCTGTAAGACAGATTTCATTGCCTGATAACAAGAGCTTTTTACTGACGGATACAGTTGGCTTTGTCAGCAAATTACCTCACCATTTAGTAAAAGCTTTTCGTTCAACATTGGAAGAAGCTAGAGATGCGGATTTGTTGCTTCATGTGGTAGATGCCTCTAATCCGGAAAATCAATATATGATGGAAGTCACCAATGATACGCTTGAAGCAGTTGGTGTAGTAGATGTTCCAACAATCAATGTCTTCAATAAAGCAGATCTTGCAAACTTGGCCTACCCATACACCAATCACAATCAGATATGGATGTCAGCTAAGGAAAGAAAAGGCATAGATGAATTGCTACAGCTCATTCGCAGCCATATTTTTAAAGATTATGTTACCTGCACACTCTGCATCCCGTATGAAAGGGGAGAGATCGTTTCTTACTTAAATGAGCATGCCCATATACTGGAGACATCCTATGAGGAATCAGGAACAGTCGTCAAAGCAGAAGTGAAGGAAGCTATTATGCAAAAGTACAAGCAATACTTAATTTAGTCCTCATGCTTAGCAAATTCACAAGGGACCTAGAAATATAATGAGACTGTAAACGTGCAGGTATTATAAAGCATGCTTACAGTCTTTCCTTTGGAATAGGGATTATGCTACTAAGTCGGACAAGGTTATTTGTATTTATAGAGCATACACGTTAAACTCTATTGTTTTTTTAATATTTTATTTTTAAATATACATATTTATTTAATAATTAATAATACTATTGAATAATAGGGAAAAACGTGCGGTTACCCCATATGAAATCAGAAAATATAAAATTTTCCACCATGAAAAATTTTTTTGACATAACACAAGTGTGCATGTATAATGGACAACATACTTCACTAAACTTTAAAGTTATGAAAAGAGATATAGTTTATAGTTAGAATTGTTGGACTATTTTTTATATTGAAAGAAGGAGAGTTTCTTATGGCAACAAGAGAGGAAATCGTAAAATCAGTCCCTCAAAAGGGATTCTTTGGTCATCCAAAAGGCCTGTTTAGTTTATTCTTTACTGAATTCTGGGAGCGTTTCTCATATTACGGAATGAAAGCAATTCTGATTTATTTTATGTACGATACCGTGAAAAACGGCGGTTTAGGCCTTAGTGAAACTACTGCCTCTTCCATTATGGCAATCTACGGCTCATTAGTTTATATGTCAGGTATTATTGGCGGATGGGTTGCTGACCGCTTATTAGGAACAAGAAGAACTTCATTCTGGGGTGGTATATTAATTATTGTTGGACATATATGTCTGGCGATTCCTGGAGGTTTGCCATTCTTATTCACTTCAATGGTATTTATTATTCTAGGTACAGGTTTATTGAAACCAAACGTATCTTCAATTGTTGGTGAAATTTATGCCGAAGGTGACAATCGTCGCGATGCAGGCTTTAATATTTTCTACATGGGAATTAATGCAGGGGCATTTATCGCTCCATTAGTTGTAGGTGCTGTAAAAGAGGAATACAACTATCACGTTGGTTTTAGTGTTGCTGCTATTGGTATGGCAATTGGATTATTCTTCTATACACATAATCAAAAGCAAAAATTAGGACTAGCAGGTATGGAACCTAAAAATCCACTGACTGATGTTGAACGTGGGAAAATCATTAAGAATTTCATAATTTCCCTAGTAATTATAGCAATTTTAGTTGTTATTGCGGCAATGGTTGGCCTCATTACAATTAACAATGTAGTTAACTTCTTTACAGTCATTGGTTTATTAGCACCAATTTGTGTTTTCATTTGGATGTTTACTAGTAAGAAAACAGAAGCGAAAGAAAAGTCTCACCTTCTTGCATACATCCCTTTGTTTATTACTGGTACAATGTTCTGGGTTATTCAAGAGCAAGGTTCTACTATACTTGCTACTTATATTAAGCAGCGTACAGACTTATCAATTGGCTCCTATAATATCCCAGCACCATGGTTCCAATCATTGAACCCATTATTCATTATTACAATGGCACCAATCTTTGCGGCTATTTGGATGAAACTGGGCAATCGTCAACCATCTACGCCAATTAAATTCTCATTCTCCTTGTTGTTTGCAGGGGCATCATTCTTGATTATGATTATTCCAGCAATCTCTTCAGGCGGTACAGAGTTAATTAGCCCATGGTGGATCGTTATTTCATTCTTCTTAGTAGTAGTAGGTGAATTATTAATGTCACCGGTTGGTTTATCGGCAACAACAAAATTAGCTCCGGCTGCATTTGCGGCGCAAACAATGTCACTATGGTTCTTGACTAGTACTGCAGCACAAGCATTGAATGCTCAATTAGCTAAGTTGTTTGATAAAATTTCTGAGGTACAATACTTCGGATTCCTTGGCGGTGCTTCCGTTGCATTATTTATCATCATGTTAATACTAAGTCCATGGATCTCTAAAAAAATGGGCGATATTAAATAAAATCGAAATTCGCTTTATAGCGATTTTAAAATAAGCTTGCTTGTAAATCAGTTTATATGGTTTGCAGGCAAGCTTTTTATTTTATTTCCATTAAGATAATATTAAAGCCTAATTTCCTTATTTAGAAATTAGGCTTTAATGATGGAGCGTTTATTCGTCTTTTGAATTCTTACTTTCTTTCTCCATTTTCGCTTCAAACTTTTGCAGTTGGCGACTAGCAAATTCTCGACCGCCAAGCCCAAATGATAGGGCAAATGCCACTGAAAGGCCAGCTATGACGAACAAGAAGGCTAGATTAACAATGCTTGTACCGAAGTGCAATTGTGAAAGGGCCATAAAGATTGCCATGATAAGAATGGCATACTTAACGATGCCGCCAAATAAACGATTGCCTGTAGCTTGGCGAATATAGTTACCAAGAAGGGTAGAGCCGATAAAGCCAAGCAAAATAATAACGAATGCACTTAATAGAAGTGGCAGGTAGCTAATAACAGCCATACCGATATCTTGTAGAACTTCTAGATGCAAAACATTGAGTCCTTCAACTGTAAAGAATATAATAATAAGTACTTGCACAACTTTACCAATAATTGTGGCAATATCAAATGATGGCATAGATGATTGTTGTTTTTGATTTAAATATTTTGATACATCGTCGATGCCTGTGCCTTTTAAGAGATTGCTAAGCAATTCTCCAATAAAACGTGCTAGAACGATACCAATAAGGATTAATATAACCGCTACAAAAATATTTGGAATCATATTGAGCACTTCATTTAACATAGCAGTAACTGGACGTGTAATGGAGTCGATTCCAAGTGTTTCAAGTGCAACAGTGACAATCGGAATCAGGATTAAAATGAAAACAACGTTAGACAGTACATTGGTAAGCGTAGTTTTACTATCAGGAGACATTACTTCTCCGTTTCCACGTTTGGTCAATTTATTGAACCATTTATCAATGTTGATTGTTCCTAAGATCATAGAAACGATGTTGCGGACAAATTTGGCTACAAAGTAACCAATCACTAAAATAATAGCAGCCATGAATAAGTTAGGTAGGAAATCGAGTGTTTTATCCATCATATTAGAAATAGGATTCGCTACTGAATTCATTCTCAACTGATCTAATACGCTCGGCAAGAACAATATGAACACAAGATAGTAAAGTATTTTACCAATAGAATTGAGCTTATTGTGGGCGTCCCTATCATCAGTTGCCATATGAGCTCTCGTCATTGCTCGTGATGCGCCGATTTTTTTGAGGCCTTTTGTAAAAATAGCTTGGATAAGAGTTGCAACAAGCCAAGCTACGACCAGTAGCAGAATAGCTCCTAATATATTGGGAATAAAGTTTGCTACTCTGTACCACATGTCATGAAATTCACCTGTAAATCGATTGACCATCTTTTTACCTCCAAATATAAAATATTCCTGTTGATATCGACTTTATTACCCTTGTCTACTAGGAATAAACATATTGTCGAATAAAGAGATTTTTCACTTTGTAGGGGTTTAGGCATTACTTTACGTACTATGATAACGAAAGAAATACTAATCTATAATATATAAATCCTTTTGATAATCATTTTCAATTAACGGTTGAAATATAATATTCAGATGCTATAATTAAGTAGGAGCAAGTGATAATGATTTTCATTTGCAGATGTATCACCTAATAAAGGAAGAGGAAGTAGACGGGATTGCCATGAAAAAACGATATTTATTGATAGCACTTGTTGTGTTGTCTCTTATCTCTCTCTTTGTGGGGGTAAGTGATATCACACCAAAGGACTTATTAAACTTACATTCAGAAAAGACACAAATTTTCCTCATCAGTCGCGTACCAAGATTGGTTGCGATTATTTTGGCGGGCTTTGGGATGAGTATTGCAGGCTTAATTATGCAAAGTTTGAGCCGCAATAAATTCGTATCGCCTACAACGGCTGGTACATTAGATGCTACTCGTTTAGGGATTCTTGTATCGATGCTGTTATTTGCA
This sequence comes from Rummeliibacillus sp. G93, assembly GCF_023515935.1. Classification (NCBI taxonomy): domain Bacteria; kingdom Bacillati; phylum Bacillota; class Bacilli; order Caryophanales; family Caryophanaceae; genus Rummeliibacillus; species Rummeliibacillus sp. G93. The sequence continues at coordinate 2,908,156 of NZ_CP097314.1, read as the reverse complement.
AACGCTTCGATGCTTGAAAAAATGGCGGTATCCTTCGTATTTGCGCTTGCCGGCACATTATTATTTATGCAAATATTGGACCGTATTAAATTTAAAGATGCGATTTTCATACCGCTTGTCGGATTGATGTTTGGGAATATATTGTCTTCTATCACGACGTTCTTTGCTTATAAGTCCAATGTGATCCAAAATATCTCAACATGGCTACAAGGTGACTTCTCGATGATCATGAAAGGTCGCTACGAACTGCTTTATATTAGTGTGCCTGTATTGATTATCGCCTACTTCTATGCCAACCGTTTTACAGTGGCTGGAATGGGTGAAGATTTTGCAAAAAACCTAGGGCTTGCTTATAAACGTATCGTTAATTTCGGCTTAATCCTTGTTGCTTTAGTTACTACTACTGTTGTTTTAACAGTTGGTATGATTCCATTTTTAGGATTGATCATTCCCAATATTGTCTCCATTTTTAAAGGAGACCACTTGCAAAAAACACTGCCACATACTGCGCTTTTAGGGGCTATATTCCTCTTAATCTGCGATATATTAGGCCGTGTCCTTATCTATCCATATGAGATTTCTATCAGCTTAATGGTAGGCGTCATAGGCAGTGCAGTCTTCCTATTCTTGTTATTTAGGGGGAAGGCGTATGCGTAATAGTATTAAATTAGCAATATTGCTAGGCGTTGCGCTTATATTTAGCGCACTGTATATTTTCCAAGGCTTGAACGGCAATTATGATTACATATTGCCTCGGAGACTAATTAAGATTTTGGCAATGGCTTTGACAGGTGTTTCTATCGCTTATTCAACGGTCATTTTCCAAACGATTACGCATAACCGTATTTTGACTCCAAGTATTATGGGGTTAGATTCTCTATATTTGCTTTTGCAAACGTTTATTATTTTCTTTTCTGGATCTGGCCATATTATCATTATGAACGCGCAAGTGAACTTCTTTGTGTCAGTTGTCGTTATGATAGGCTTTGCGCTAATCCTATACCAATTTTTATTTCGCGCTGGTGGGAAACCGATTTACTTTTTGCTGTTAGTGGGCATAATTGTGGGGACGTTCTTAGGAAGTATCACGACTTTTATGGAAGTTTTGATTGATCCAAATGAATTTACCCGCGTACAAGACAAAATGTTTGCTAGTTTCAATAATGTCAACGGTGATCTCGTATGGCTGGCATTAGTGGTAGTTGTGATTGTCATGATCTATGGTGTTAGAATGATCAATCAACTAGACGTTCTATCACTCGGCCGAGATACAGCGATTAATTTAGGTGTGCCTTATGATAAAGTGGTCAAGCGCATGCTGATCATCTCAGCGATACTTATTTCAGTATCAACGGCACTTGTTGGGCCTATTACATTCTTCGGTTTGATAGTAGCCAATTTATCTTATCAATTTTTCAAAACGTATAAGCATTCCATTTTGATTACGGGTGCGTCATTTATGAGTTTAGTTGCATTAATCGGAGGCCAATGGATAGTTGAGCGAGTATTTACATTCTCAACAACATTAAGTGTTATCGTCAATTTCATCGGTGGTATCTACTTTATTTACTTATTATTGAAGGAGAGTCGATCTGCATGATCCAAGTAAAAGAGATTTCCAAGTATTTTGGAAAGAAAATGGTCGTTGATAAGGTAAGTGTTGATATACAAAGAGGTAAAATCACTTCCTTTATTGGCCCAAATGGCGCCGGAAAATCGACGCTATTGTCGATGGTGAGCCGTTTACTTGATGCGGATACCGGTGAAGTATTGTTAGACAGCACTGATGTAAAGAGAGTGAAGTCCAATGATTTCGCAAAACGCGTATCTATTCTAAAACAATCCAATTTTATGAATGTTAGGTTAAGCATTCGTGAACTCGTTTCTTTTGGACGCTTCCCATATTCGCAAGGCCATCTTACTGAAGAGGACCAAAAAAAAGTTGATGAAGCCATTCATTATATGAACTTAGAGGATATCCAACATGATTATTTAGATGAATTGTCTGGTGGGCAACGACAACGCGCATTTATCGCGATGGTTATTGCTCAAGATACCGAATATGTTTTGCTAGACGAACCATTAAATAATCTGGACATGAAACATTCTGTTCAAATCATGAAGATTTTGCGTAAACTTGTTGATGAATTGGGCAAGACTGTAGTGATTGTACTTCATGATATCAACTTCGCATCCGTTTATTCAGATTTTATTGTGGCGCTCAAAGATGGAAAAGTCGTAAAAGAAGGGCCAACCAGTGAAATCATTAATTCCGCGTCACTCAAAGAAATATACGATATGGATATACCTATTCAAGAGATGAATAGCTGTCGAATCTGTGTGTATTTTAATTCATGATAAAGGGGAAAAACAAATGAAAAAGTGGTCATTACTAACATTAGTATTTGCAGTTCTATTTGTGCTAGGCGCATGTAATTCAAAAGATTCTAGCAAAGATAAAGGGAATTCTAATAGCGGTTCTAAAGAAACAATTGCCGTAACAAACGATTTCGGAGTACAAAATGAAGATGGTTCATCTGATTCTGTAAAAGATAAAGTTGATGTTCCGAAAAACCCGAAAAAAGTAGTTGTATTTGATATGGGCTTCTTAGATACACTTGATACACTTGGTGTAAAAGTTGCAGGTATTCCACAAGATTCAATTCCTGGTTACTTGAAAAAATATGAAGGTAGCGATTACGAAAACGTTGGTTCATTAAAAGAGCCAGATTTTGAAAAATTGGCTTCATTGAATCCTGATGTTATCTTTATTTCTGGACGCCAAGCTAGCCTTTATAAAGAATTCAGCAAAATTGCGCCAACTGTTTATGTTGGTTTAGATACATCTCGCTATATGGAATCATTTAAAGAAAACACAGAATTAGCAGGCAAAATTTTCGGCAAAGAAGATCAAGTGAAAACAGAACTTGCTAGTGTAGATGAAACTATCGCAAAAGTTCAAGGCGAAACAAAAGGTTTAGATAAAAAATCACTAATTATCCTAGGTTCTGAAGGTAAAATCAGCGCTTACGGTCCTGCTTCACGCTTCGGCTTGATTCACGATGTATTTGGTTTTAAACCAGTAGATAAAGGCATTGAAGTATCAACTCATGGACAAAACGTTTCGTATGAATATGTATTAGAGAAAAATCCAGATATCATCTTCGTAGTAGACCGCGATGCTGTTGTAACAGAAGGCGCTTCAGCGAAAAAAGATATCGAAAACGATATTGTAAAGAAAACAACTGCTTATAAAGATGGAAAAATGATCTACTTAAACCCAGAAGTATGGTACTTATCTGGTGGAGGTATCCAATCTGTAAAAGAAATGGTTAAAGAAGTAGAAAAGGCTTTATAATCATTGTTAACCCCTAGCCCAAGATGGCTAGGGGTTTTTTGTATGTATGATAAAGTGAAACTACTCTGGAGTAGCTTGCGTTAGATGAAGTAGGTTTGTGTATAAAAGGGTATGCTAATAAACAAGGGGGGATTGGGCATGTCAAAAATCATGTATTCCTTAGGCATTCTTGCTTTTGCTATTTTTATTTTTTTATGGATAAGTTTAAAGAATGAATGGGTAACGACAATCGATTTAGTAGCAGCTCATTTACTTAAGGGCAATGGATTTATTATTGCTTTCCATTATATTGGCGAACAAACATTTATCTTAACGATCGCTGTTTTGCTGCTAGTTTGGTTATGGATACGCGATCGCAATTATCGTGGCATGATGTTTACATTGTTGACGATCGGCGGAGGAAATATGATTAATCAATTTATTAAAGAATGGGTGCATCGTGCTAGACCAGACATTCCTAATCAATTGGCATCCTTTAGTTTTCCATCTAATCATGCAATGATGAGTGTCCTCTTTTTATTCACCATCGCTTATTTTATGACTGAGGATAAACGGAAGAGCACTTTTTCAATAATTGTACGGCTAGTAGCAATACTATTGGCTATATTAATCGGCTTGTCACGTATCGCGGAAGGCAGGCACTTCGCTTCAGATGTAGCGGCAGGGTGGACATTGGGGTTTGCTTGGTTTGTTATAGTTTGGGCATGGTATGTACGTCGCAAAAAATGGCAAAACACGTAGTCCATAACAATCCCCTAACAGAAAAGCTCAAAGGGGATTGTTTATTTATAGAGGTTTCAATAATTCAAATGAAGTCTTATTCTCCATTTTTATCTAGTAAATAACAAAATTTTATGTATTACAGATCAAATGAATAGCAAACTTCTTTACTTTTTATCGAAAAGAGACTATTATAAAGAACATAAAACCAAGTATTCTAATAGGATAAGAGGGGAAAAGTATGACTCAAAAAACTGTCTCAAATTGGGACCACAAATCAACAACAGTGGTTGCCAAGCTGAACCCTATGCAAAAACCGCTAGCTTCAGCAGGGATTCTTATAGCAATTATTCTTTTGATTTCGATTGTTTACGTGGCAAATTGGACCCAAGGTGTACTATTTATTATCGGCATTGCCCTTGGCATGACGTTATTGCATGCACGCTTTGGTTTTACCTCTGCCTTCCGTCGTCTGGCATCAGTCGGTAATGTGCAAGGGTTGCAAGCGCATATGCTCATGCTTGCAATTGCATCTATTTTGTTCGCGATTATACTCGGAACGGGCTTTAGTTTTACTGGAGTCGCTCCCGAGGGAAATGTTTCACCTGTAGGCACAAGCTTGCTTGTCGGTGCATTTCTTTTCGGGATTGGTATGCAACTTGGAAATGGATGTGCATCAGGAACACTTTACCAAGTGGGTGGAGGAACATCTTCCATGCTTTTAACGCTCATTGCATTCATTGCGGGATCTGTTCTAGGTGCATATAATTTCACATTTTGGATGGAGGACACACCTTCATTGCCAGCCATTTCGTTAGCTGAATCAACAGGTCTCGGTTATGTGGGCGCATTAATCGTCCAACTCATCGCATTTGCTGTCATCTACTGGATTACTGTTCAGATTGCGAAAAAGAAACGCCCACCGATGATGAAGCCTCTACCAACAACTAAAGGCTTTAAAAAAATGATTCGCGGTTCTTGGCCATTATTCGCAGCTGCTATTATTCTTGCATTGTTAAATGCATTGACTTTAGCGGTAAAAGGCAGCCCTTGGGGTATTACTTCTGCTTTTGCGCTATGGGGTGGCAAAGCATTAATGGCAATGGGTGTAGACGTGTCAAGCTGGGGCTTTTTCGCAGGTGCTAAAGGCAATGCCTTAAGCCAATCAGTGCTCCTTGATGCAACGAGTGTCATGAATTTCGGTATTATCCTTGGCGCATTTATATCAGCTGCATTCCAAGGTACATTTAAACCGAAGAAACTTCAACCGAAAGTAGCAGCAGCAGCTGTAGTAGGCGGTCTTATGATGGGTTATGGTGCCCGTCTTGCATTCGGCTGTAACATTGGTGCATATTTCAGCGGTATAGCTTCCTTCAGCCTTCATGGTTGGGTGTGGGCAGTAATGGCCTTTTTCGGCACATATGTAGCACTCTTTATACGTCCGCTCTTTGGATTGAAAAATCCAAAATCTACGGATACGTTTTGTTAAATACACTAGAATAACACCAAAAAGGCTTCTGTCATCCTAAACGATGACAGAAGCCTTTTTATTGTGTCTTAATCCTTATTGATTAGCATTGAGCGATTGGCGCACTGTAATCTTATGGATTGCAAAAGCAAGGATGCTCGCTGCGATTAAAAAGACTAAAACAATGCCTACGACACCGCTCCAGCCGAACTTAGACCAAAAGAGTCCGCCGGTTGTTCCGCCGACACTGGATCCTACGTAGTAGAAAAAGAGGTAAAGCGAAGAAGCTTGTGCTTTTTCATGTGTTGCTCTTTTTCCAACCCATCCACTTGCAATGGAATGAGCTCCAAAAAAACCGAAAGTAAGAATTGCTATTCCTGCAATCTTGATAAATAAGTTATCCGTCAATGATAAGAGAGCACCGGCAAGCATAAGCCCTATGCCGCTCAAAAGAATTTTGTAACGCCCGTGATGGTCCGCTAAACTACCCATCCATGCCGAACTGAATGTCCCTACAAGATAAATTAAAAAAATCCAGCCAACAATTGTTTGGCTAAGAGAATAAGGCGGTTCTATCAATTGGAAACCTATATAGTTGTACATCGTTACAAAAGATCCCATTAGCAAGAATCCAACACCGAATAAACTTAATAATGCAGGATCCTTTAAATGCATAAGAAGAGATTGGAATAGTGGCTTTAATGCAAGCTTATCTGGCTCAAAATGACGAGATTTTGGCAATAAAAAGTAAAATGCTATAGCAAGAAGCAAACTAATAATGCCAATCACAATCATTCCGACGCGCCAATTCGAATAATCGCTCACAGAACCCATCACAATCCGTCCGGCAAGACCGCCAATGGAATTTCCACTTATATAGAGCCCCATTGCCGCTCCTAAGCTTTTTGGATCGATTTCCTCACCTAAATAAGCCATCGCAATAGCTGGTAGACCTGCAAAAACAGCGCCTTGGACAACTCTCAAGATCAACAAGACGTGGTAGTTAGGCGAAAAAGCAATAAGAAAAGTTAAAATAGCTACCGCAATCATAGAAAATGTCATAATAGGTTTGCGGCCCCATGCTTCAGAAAGAGAACCTACTATTAACATACAAATGGCAAGTGATGCTGTAGTAAATGAGAGGGAAAGACTAGCCGCAGCCGGCGATATATGGAAAAATTTTGTTAACGTCGGCATCACTGGCTGCGTCATATATAAATTAGCATAAGTACTAAACGCGCCAGCGAATAATGCCAAGTTGGCTTTGCGAAAATCTAATGTTCCTCTTTTGATGTATTCCTCCATATTTTTCACCTCGATAACCTTATTATAAAACGCAATAAGAAAGAAATACATTTTCCTGTTTATTCCCAGAAAGAGGGAAGTGGTTCATCTTTTATTTTGGCTTTAAAGAAAATTGTTTCATAAAGGAAACATTAAGCATATAGTAAATAAAAAGTCAGTTCATAAAGGAGTATGTAAATGGATGCAAGTGTACTATATGCATTGGGGTTAACTCTTTTTGCAGGATTGGCAACAGGAGTCGGCAGCTTAATCGCCTTTTTTACCTCAAGAACGAATACTAAATTTTTATCATTTTCTTTAGGTTTCTCAGCTGGTGTTATGATATATGTTTCCCTTGTTGAGATATTTGTCAAAGCTAAAGTGGCACTAGTTGGGGAGCTAGGAGAGAAACAAGGCTATCTTTTTACAATTATCGGATTCTTTTCAGGCATGCTGCTAATAGCCTTGATAGATAAACTGATCCCGAAACAAGGAAATCCGCATGAAGTCAAAATGGTAGAAGATTTGAAGAAAGGCCCGTCACAACAAGATTATTCGAGCTTAATGAAGATGGGCGTTTTTACTGCCCTTGCCATTGGCATACACAACTTTCCTGAAGGGATTGCCACGTTTGTTTCCGCATTGAGTGATCCAAATTTAGGATTAGCGATTGCCATTGCTGTCGCAATTCACAATATCCCTGAAGGTATTGCTGTATCTGTTCCTATTTTCTTTGCAACAGGGGACCGGAAAAAAGCTTTTAAGCTTTCTTTTTTATCAGGCTTAGCAGAGCCGGTTGGGGCATTCGTTGCGTATTTATTATTGATGCCATTTTTGAATGATATTATGTTTGGTATGATATTTGCTGGGGTGGCAGGAATTATGGTTTTTATCTCACTAGACGAATTATTGCCGGCGGCCCGCAAATACGATGAAGCTCACTCGTCAATTTATGGCGTTGTTCTTGGCATGATTGTTATGGCCATTAGTTTAGTATTGTTGGTGCCTTAAGAGGATTGCTTGACGGCAATCCTCTTTCTTGGTGCAAAAAGAGGGCGGTACTACATTGCATGTCGAGCAGTTTCCAACTATAATGGCGAAGAATCACATCAAAGAATGTATCATCATGGGAAATTAGGGGAAGAAAATGGACAAGTTGCTTGGCAGTTTATTAATGGTTATATTTGTAGCAAACTTAATTTGGATTATTTACATAATCATAAAAGAATATAAAAAAGATAGCGCTAGTTTGTTTAGATCTATCTTTTTTGTCATATTCAATATTGTGTTTGATAATTATAGTCTCTATGCTGTCTTTGTTGTTTCCTGCTTTTTATTTGGAGTCATTCTGTTATTTTATTAATAACGAAAAAAGGGGTTGCCAATATGGCTAGCCCCTTACTGCATTCTAAATATACTCTGATACTTTTAGTTGAATCCCATTTCGATCAATGGAAACAGCTTTTATCTCATAATCCGGCAGGTGAGGACGCATCTTTTCAACAAATTCATCTACTTCTTCAGGTTGAACTAAAGAAATCATGGTTGGACCTGCTCCGCTGATCGCTGTCCCGTAAGCTCCATTTTCCTTCGCCAGTTCTCTAATTTTATTATAATAGGGAATTATATTTGCCCTGAAAGGTTCATGGAACAAGTCAGCTTCCATCATTTCACCTACACGTTTCCAATCATTCATTAATAGGGCGGCTGTTAATACATTAGCATAGGCACTTGCTTGTACAGCATATCCTCGGTCAAAAGTAGAAGGCAAGGCATCCCTTGCTTCTTGCGTTTTAAGCTCTACATTTGGGATGAAAAGGGCGAAGGCTATATCTATTTCTTTTACACTCAGCAGGCTTAGTCCTCCATTCGGCAACATAGCCCCGATTGTCAGTCCACCGCAGAGGGATGCCGTAGCATTATCTGGGTGTCCTTCTAAATCAGTAGTAATACGGCATTTCTCTTCTAATGTTAAGTTTAATTCACAAAGTTGATTAGCTAATTCAACCCCTGCAGCAATGGCAGCCGCACTGCTCCCAATACCACGAGCCAAGGGTAATTCGCTTTGTACAATCACCTTGCAGGAGGGGAGTATGGCACCATAGCATGATGCTGCATAGTTTGCGCTTTGATAGATTAAATGGTCTTCCGTATTTATTTTTTGAGGTAAATGAACTGATTGATGATCAAATGCCCATTGATCACTTAATGTTACATCTAAAGTTAAATATAGTCCTAGTGCAATTCCAATTGAATCAAAGCCTGGTCCTAGATTCGCTGTGCTGCCCGGTACTTGTATGTTCCATGTTTTGCTCATAGTAGTCCCTCGATATACTCACGGATTTCCTGTTCGTTATTCGAAAGTGTTACCACATTGACAGAGGATGCACTGACAGCTGTGTCAGGATCCTTCAATCCATTGCCTGTAAGGACCGCTACAACCTTGCTTCCTTTTGCGATAGAACCATCCGCTACAGATTGATAGACACCTGCAATAGATGCGGCTGATCCAGGTTCAGCAAAAATACCTTCTTTAGAGGCAATCAATCGATAGGCATTTAGAATTTCTTCATCAGTCACAGCACTGATTTTACCGTCCGATTCATCGCGTGCCATTTCTGCCAATAGCCAACTGGCTGGATTTCCAATGCGGATGGCCGTAGCGATTGTTTCAGGATGTGCTATTGGTTCGCCTCGGACAATGGCGGCAGCCCCTTCCGCTTCATAACCAAACATTCTTGGAAGAGATGTACCTTTTTTCTGTGCGTATTCTCTAAAGCCTTTCCAATATGCGCTTATATTACCTGCGTTGCCAACCGGAATAGCTAGGATATCTGGTGCGTCTCCTAATGCATCGCAAATCTCAAAAGCTGCTGTTTTTTGGCCTTCTAAACGATAGGGATTGACCGAGTTTACTAAGGTTACGGCTGTTGTATCACTGATTTGGCGTACAAGTTGCAATGCCTCGTCAAAATTGCCATCAATCTCGATGATTTTTGCGCCGTACATATAGGCTTGCGCTAATTTGCCTGCAGCAACTTTACCCTTTGGAATCACGATAATAGCCTCAATGCCTGCTCGTGCCGCATAGGCAGCCGCAGACGCAGAAGTATTGCCGGTAGAGGCGCAGATTACGCATTTGCTTCCCTCTTCTACCGCTTTAGCCACGGCCATAACCATTCCTCTGTCTTTGAAGGAACCAGTGGGATTTAAACCTTCAAACTTTACGTGCAAATCAATCCCCAGCTCTTCAGATAATTTGGCAAGATAGATTAATGGTGTATTTCCTTCGTGAAGTGTTAAAAGCGGTGTATTGCTGTTGATTGGCAAAAATTCCTTGTAATGATGAAGCAAGCCATTCCATATAGCGGTCATGATGATAATTCCTCCTTAGTAAGTGCAAAGTGGTGTACTTTCTAAAAATACAGTTGTTTATGTATAAGAGACACTTTATCAAAAAAAGAACCTGCTTTCAATGCTATCCTATCAATATTCTAAAATTTCGTAAAATATTTAAGATATTGTCACATGTTTACTGATGTTGTATAGTAAATACATATGAATGTTTACACGTGTAAAGACACTTAATGGGGGATGGGAATAGAATGAAACAAGCAGTAAATGCACAAGTTGTTTCGCGCAATAAATTATTGGGCGTTGCAGGTGTAGGATGGTTATTTGATGCACTCGATGTAGGTATTTTATCTTTCGTTATTGCGGCACTTGCAAGCGATTGGGGGTTAACCTCGGAACAGATGGGGTGGATTGGTAGCATTAACTCGATCGGCATGGCCGTAGGAGCGTTAGTATTTGGTATTTTTGCAGATCGTGTCGGCCGTAAGTCTGTCTTTGTTTGGACATTAATCATTTTTTCAGTAGGAAGCGGAATATCTGCATTTGCTTCTTCACTAGCCATTTTTATGGCATTACGTTTTGTGATTGGTATGGGACTAGGAGGAGAACTCCCAGTGGCATCCACATTGGTATCTGAAAGTGTGGAAGCGAAAGAAAGAGGAAGGGTAGTCGTATTGCTGGAAAGCTTTTGGGCAGTAGGCTGGCTACTTGCAGCGGTAATTTCATATTTTGTCATTCCGCATTATGGCTGGCGTGTTGCATTGTTGTTAACGGCGCTTCCAGCATTATACGCAGTTTACCTTCGTCTCCGTTTGCCAGATTCGCCACAGTATGAGGAGAAAAAAGAGAAAAGAAGCGTGCTACAAAATTTAGCGGCTGTTTGGTCTAAACCTTATGCAAAGCAAACAATCATGCTGTGGATCGTATGGTTTACGGTTGTATTCTCGTATTATGGTATTTTCTTATGGCTTCCGAGCGTTATGGTGGTAAAAGGGTTTAGCCTGATAAAAAGTTTTGAGTACGTATTAATCATGACATTAGCTCAATTGCCAGGTTATTTTACAGCTGCTTGGCTGATTGAAAAGTGGGGAAGGAAATGGGTGCTTTCTGTGTACCTGCTAGGCACGGCATTTAGTTCACTAGCATTTGGTCTGGCTGATAGCACTTGGCTTTTAATGGTTTCGGGAATGCTACTTTCTTTCTTTAACCTCGGAGCATGGGGTGCACTCTATGCTTATACACCAGAACAATATCCGACCGTGATAAGGGGCACAGGTGTCGGCATGGCAGCATCGGTAGGGAGGTTAGGCGGCATCTTTGGACCTTTGCTTGTTGGATCACTAATGGCAGGAGGCATATCGATTGGTTGGATATTCTCTATCTTCTGCCTTGCTATATTAATCGGTATCTTAGCTGTAATTGTACTTGGAAAGGAAACAAAGCAAACAATTATTAATTAAAAAGTAATTTTTAGGGACTAGCATAGGTTGCTAGTCCTTTTTTGTAATTATTTTTATTTAGAAAGATTAAATTCGAAACAAAAAGGGAACAAATTACCTTAAAGAGCAATTTTTTATTCAATAAATTGCTATGTAATTTTATGTATTTAAGGGAGGTAACAAATTGAGCAATGACAATCAAAAAGATATCTCAAGAAGGGATTTCTTGAAAACAACTGGTATTGCAACAGGAACTTTGATCGGCGGAGGTTTAATCGGTGGCTTGATCGGCTACAATTCGAAAAAAACTGCCGCACCGTCTAAAACTAACCAGTCACATTCGAACAAAACATCTGAGACTAGCCAAGGGAAGATGTACTTTACAACAGATGCAGATTTTAATGTTTTAGCGGCTGCTACGGAACGTATTTTTCCAAAGGATGATTTAGGTGGCGGAGCTATTGATCTTGGCGTCCCTTATTTTATTGACCGTCAGCTGGCAGGTCAATATGGCAGTAATTCGAAAGAATATATGCAAGGACCTTTCCATGATGGATCCCCAACGCAAGGCTATCAAACACGTTTAACGCGAGCAGAGATTTTCTCTGAAGGCGTTTCTAAGCTGGAACAAGAAGCGCAAAAACGCTATAAAAAAGGTTTTACTGATATTTCGGATAAAGAGCGTGACGTGATTTTAACGGCATTCCAAAAAGATAAGGTGAAGATGAAAGGCGTATCTGCCGCATTCTTCTTTAATTTGCTCCGGTCAGCAACCATTGAGGGCGCGTATGCCGATCCTCTATATGGAGGCAATCGCAATATGGAAGGATGGAAGATGAAAGGTTTCCCTGGACATCAAATGTCCTATATCAATGTGATTGAAAAAGAGGGATTCCAAAAAATTGCACCAAAATCTTTAGGTATGCATTAATAGGGGGTATGGATTATGGCGAAAACATTGCCAAAGGTTGATGTAGTAACAGTCGGTGTAGGCTGGACAGGCGGAATTGTAGCCGCAGAATGTACAAAAGCAGGATTGAAAGTAGTTGGCTTGGAAAGAGGTAAAGAGCGTGGAACCAAAAACTTTGCGAACGTCCACGATGAATACCGTTATGCTATTCGATATGAATTGATGCAAGATTTATCAAAAGAAACAGTTACCTTCCGTAACAACCGTAAACAACAAGCTTTGCCGATGCGCCAACTAGGTTCATTCCTGTTGGGTGAAGGGCTAGGCGGCGCTGGTACTCACTGGAATGGACAAACATTCCGTTTCTTACCGTATGATTTTAAAATTAAATCTATTACTGATAAAAAGTATGGAAAGAATTTCTTAGGATCCGATTACATCCTGCAAGATTGGGGGATGGATTATGATCAAATAGAGCCATACTACGATAAATTTGAAAAAATAGCCGGTATTAGCGGTGAAAAAAATCCACTTGGTGGCAAACGATCAGATGATTATCCAACAAAGCCGATGAAAAAGACACCTCTGTTGAAAAAGTTCGAGACTGCAACTAAAAAAATGGGGTATCACCCGTACATGATGCCATCTGCGAACCTATCTGCACCGTACAAAAACCAATATGATCAAAATATTAATGCATGCCAATATTGTGGTTTCTGCGAACGTTTTGGCTGTGAGTATGGCGCGAAAGCAACGCCGGAAGTAAGTGTTATTCCAGCAGCATTAAAAACGGGTAAATATGAAATTCGCTTTAACTCAAATGTTGTAGAAGTTCTTACTAAAGGAAATAAAGCAACAGGCGTAAGATATATTGATTCTGTAACAGGAGAAGAATATATTCAACCAGCAGATGTGGTTGTTCTCAGCGCATTTATGATGAATAACGCTAAATTGCTGATGATCTCTAAAATTGGTACTATGTATGACCCGAATACAGGTAAAGGAACTTTAGGGCGTAATTATTGCTATCAAATTATGCCAGGTGCAACTGGTTTTTACGATGAGCAATTTAATACATTTATGGGTGCTGGTGCGCTAGGTGAATGTTTAGATGACTTTAATGGCGATAACTTTGACCACTCTAAACTAGGTTTTATTCACGGTGCGAATATTGCATTAACCCAAATTGGTTTACGTCCAATTGGGAACAACCCAACGCATGCCGATACACCGACATGGGGAGCTGAGTTTAAGAAAGAATCAATCCAAAACTATACGCGTTCATTGTCTGTTGGTGGACAAGGTGCTTCAATCGCACATAAAGAAAACTACTTAACATTGGATCCGAAATATAAAGACGCATATGGCGTGCCTTTATTGCAAGTAAACTATAACTTTACTGATCAAGATCGTAAACTGCACCACTTTATTTCTAAAAAATGTGGCGATATTCTAAAACAAATGGATGCCAAAAAAGTAGAAGTTCGTGCAGATCTAACGGATTACAGCATCGTCCCTTATCAATCAACACATAACACAGGTGGTACTGTAATGAGTAAAACACCTGAGGATGGGGTAGTTAATAATTACTTACAACACTGGGATTGCGAAAATCTATTCGCAGTGGGCGCTGGTTCATTCCCGAATAACTCAGGTTATAACCCTACTGACACTGTTGGCGCTTTAGCGCTTCGCTGTTCTGAAGGGATTATCAAGTATAGCAAAAAAGGTGGATCTTTGGTTTAACCAATAACCTTCTCTAAAGCTAAATCAAAAATCAAATAAAAGGAGTGATGCATCATGGGCATAGGCGCCATTGGTATTCCTGGATTAATCATTATTTTAGTCATTGTACTTATCGTTTTTGGTCCAAAAAAATTGCCGGAGATTGGTTCTGCAGTAGGCAAAACTTTCTCTGAGTTTAAAAAATCTACTCAAGGCCTAATGGATGAACATGAAGAACCTAAAAAGGAAACGATCACAACTGTCAAAGTAAAGGATAAAAACGAAATTTAATTAGAGGGTGTTCGTATGGATCCGTATGAAGAAAATAAAAAGAAAGTACTTAGCCCTTTGGATAAATTAGACGAAAGCGAATACGAAGGGAGCGAAGAAGCTGCGGCTGTTGAGCCCGTCTCCCCAGCTCCTTCCGCCTCTCTCGAGATCGAAGAGGAGCAGGGATTGGAAAGCTCCTTTAGGGATACGAGCGAAGCATTTGTTGAACATCTGGCGGAACTTAGAAAACAACTTATCAAAGGGTTAGCTGTTTTTCTCTTTTTCTTTATTCTTGTATTTGCGACAGTCAACAAATGGCTTCCGTATGTAACAAGAGGGCACGACTTAGTCATCTTAGGGCCTCTTGAAGTTGTTAAATTTTATATGTCCATCTCTACAACAGTTGCTGTAGGACTTTCATTGCCATTCTTAATGCACTTTATATGGTCATTTATAAAACCGGGTTTAAAAGAAAACGAAAAAGGTTTTCTTGGTTTATATTCGCCAGTTATGCTTCTGTTATTTCTCTTAGGGGTGGCTTTCGGCTATTTTGTCATTAACCCAATTAGCTACCATTTCCTTGTAGGAATAGGCGAATCGAATTTCAACGTAATGATCTCAGCAGCTCAGTACATGAGCTATCTCATCATGACGACAGTCCCAATTGGATTATTGTTTGAATTACCGATTATTGCTATGTTTTTATCGACAATAGGTGTTCTAACATCGGATACGATGAAGAATATTCGAAAATGGTCTTACGTTATTATGGCCGTTTTCTCAGCACTTATAACACCACCTGATTTTATGAGCCAATTGTTGGTACTCGTACCGATGGTTCTTCTTTATGAGATCAGTATATATATCGTTAAGAAATTGGAAAGAAAAAGAGAATTACAAGAAGAAAGTTTTAGTTCATAAATAGGAAAAGCTTGTTGATCAGGAATAGCGGGTCAGCAAGCTTTTTTCTGCTTATGCTGCTGAGCGGAGATAATTAGTAAGGCTGAGTATCTGTAATTATGACGTGAGTGTCTGTAATAGAGGAATGAGTGTCTGTAATAGAGGAGCGAGTGACCAAAAAAGGTAGTTGAGTGGCCCTAATCGAGGCGAGTGACCGTAATTTCATCGTGAGTGACCTGAATAATCGGATGAGTGTCTGTAATAGAGCAGCGAGTGACCAAAAAAGGTAGTTGAGTGGCCTAATCGAGACGAGTGGCCGTAATTTCATCGTGAGTGACCTGAATAATTGGTTGAGTGTCTGTAATAGAGCAGCGAGTGACCAAAAAAGGTAGTTGAGTGGCCCTAATCGAGACGAGTGACCGTAATTTCATCGTGAGTGACCTGAATAATTGGTTGAGTGACCGTAATAGAGGAGTGAGTGACCAAAAAAGGTAGTTGAGTGGCCCTAATCGAGACGAGTGACCGTAATTTCATCGTGAGTGACCTGAATAATTGGTTGAGTGTCTGTAATAGAGGAGTGAGTGACCCCAATCCCCTCGAGACTTTCCGATAGGTTTGCCTTATGTAACAGCAGGGCATAAATCCTAATAATTGCAAATACAATTCCTTAAGGAGTAATAGTTTATTGAAAGTGAATACATCGAAATTCGTTAATTTATACGATTTATTTTTATAATTTACATGCATGTCCGTCAATTTCAAGAAAGGCTATTTAACGATAAAGGATGGGGTATGATGAAAGAAAAGTTAAAGGAAATAGAGTTGAAGCTCAAGGGAATATTTCAACATCTGCACGCTAATCCGGAAATCGCGTGGGAGGAATACCGCACAACAGAATATATTGAATCGTTATTGCAAGAAGAAGGTTATAAGGTCCATACATTAAAAGACAGTACGGGTCTGTATGTTGAGATCGGGGAAGGCAAGCCTGTTGTTGGTTTAAGGACAGATATGGATGCCCTTTGGCAGGAAGTAGACGGGGAAATGCGAGCCAATCATTCATGTGGACATGATGGGCACATGACTATGATTATTGGGGTGCTACTTCTTATGAAAAAGTTGTCAGTCGAGTGGAAGGGAACCTTGCGTGTTTTATTCCAACCGGCTGAGGAAAAGGGACAAGGGGCTCTTTCCTTTGTGGAACGGGGGTTGATCGATGATGTAGATTATTTGTTTGGTGTACATTTGCGTCCTATACAGGAGCTCGAAGATGGCACTTTTTCGCCGGCCATCCATCATGGTGCATCCATGACTATTTCCTCGGAAATTTATGGTGCTGAAGCCCATGCTGCAAGGCCGCATTTAGGTAAGAACGCAATCGAAGTGGGGAGCAGCCTAGTGGAAGCTTTAAAATCCATTCGTATCGATTCAATGATTCCCTATTCCGCAAAGGTAACGGTTTTCCAGGCTGGAGGCAGATCAGGCAATATCATACCCGGCAAAGCATTCATCAATGTGGATGTAAGAGCTCAAACGAACGAAGGCATGCAAGAGTTATATAAAGATATCCAGCGCATTGTTAAAGGAGTTAGCACTTTATATGAAGCAAATATTGAGTTAAAGGTTTTGACTGATATAGCGGCAGCGAAAGTAAATGAGGAAGCGGAAGAGATTCTAAAACACGCAATTATAGAATCTGTCGGTGAAGAAAAACTAAGGCCTGCCCTCTTTACACCTGGAGGGGAAGACTTCCATTTTTACAGCAAATTGAGGCCACATATTAAAGCTACTATGCTAGGATTAGGGTGTGGTTTATCCCCAGGGCTACATCACCCTGATATGACATTCAACCATGCCCGGCTTTTGCCTGGAGTTGAAATACTAACGAGATCAGTTTTAAAAGCAACTGGTTCAACAGTCAAATAATGAAACGAATATAGGTGAGTTTAAAGTTGAATATAGAACAAGTTAAGATCCGCCAATTAAAAATGCGGATGAAATCTCCTTTTAAAACCAGCTTTGGTAGCGTGCAGGATAAACAATTTCTTATTCTTGAAGCAAGGGATCGAGATGGTTTTATCGGATATGGAGAAGGCGTCGCATTTGAAGTGCCTTGGTATACGGAAGAGACGATGAAAACGAGCTGGCATGTACTAGAGGATTTTCTACTACCGCTTATTATGGGCAAAGAGATTCATCACCCGGATATGGTCAGCGAAATCTTTAGCAGTATCCGTCGTAACAACATGGCTAAGGCTACGTTGGAAACCGCGATATGGGATCTTTATGCTAAGAAGCAATCTATTCCTCTTGCAACCGCTTTAGGCGGACAAAAAGAAAAGGTGGCTGTTGGAGTGAGTATCGGCATACAGCCTACACATCAGCAGCTTTATCAAAAAATTGAGGATGCTTTAGAAGCTGGCTATCAACGTATAAAGGTGAAAATTAAACCAGGCGAGGATATTGCACTGCTTAATGCGATTAGAAATGAATATCCAGATGTCCCTTTAATGGCGGATGCCAATTCATGTTATACGCTTAATGATTTAGCATTGCTTCAAGAACTAGATCAATATGGTTTGTTGATGATTGAACAGCCGCTAGGCGCAAATGATATTGTGCAGCATGCGAAGCTTCAAAGTCAGTTAAAAACACCTATCTGTCTAGATGAAAGCATCACTTCATACGAAGATGCTGAGGCAGCGATTGATCTTGGAAGCTGTAAAGTGATGAACATCAAATATGCCCGAGTAGGCGGCCTGACGGAAGCAAAACGTATCCATGATTTGTGTGCTAAACATGAGATGGCAGTATGGTGCGGTGGTATGCTTGAGGCGGGTATCGGAAGGGCACACGCTATCGCCTTATCTACGCTGGCTAATTTTACGCTGCCAGGAGATACAGCAGGCTCTGCACATTACTGGGAAGAGGACATCATCACACCTGAAATTACGGTGAAAAATGGCTATATTAGCATTTCAAAAGAACGGGGAATAGGCTATGAAATCAATCATTCTGCGATTGAACGTTATACAGTGAAGGAAAAGGTTTATCGTGCGAAATGATGATGACTTGCTCCTGTTTTCCTGGCTATGGACAGGGAACATCTTTTTTGTGCGAATCTAGCGACTATATGTTATCTTTTTGATAAAATAAAAAAAGAATCGGTAATTCATTTTGGGAGGAATATATACATGAGTAACGTCCTAGTATTCGGACATAAAAACCCTGATACAGATACAATTACATCTGCATTAGTGTATGCATATTTAAAACAACAAATCGGCGTCGATGCTGAAGCTGTTCGCTTAGGTGAGCTAAACAATGAAACGGCTTATGCATTAGAAAAATTCGGCTTTGATGCACCCCGCTTGATTGAAAAAGCGACACCAGAAGTACAACAGGTCATTTTAGTCGACCACAATGAGCGCCAACAATCTGTAAATGATATAGAAGAAGTACAAGTACTTGAAGTAATCGATCACCACCGTATCGCAAACTTCGAAACGGCTGATCCTTTGTATTATCGTGCTGAGCCAGTTGGATGTACAGCAACCATCTTAAATAAAATTTTTAAAGAAAAAAATGTAGAAGTTCCTGCAAACTATGCAGGTTTAATGCTTTCTGCTATCATTTCTGATACATTGCTATTTAAATCACCTACCTGCACAGAAGAAGATGTGCAAGCAGCGAAAGAATTAGCAGAAAAAGCAAATGTGAATGCAGAAGAATATGGACTTGCTATGTTGAAAGCAGGTGCCGACCTAAGTGATAAAACATTGGAAGACTTATTATCATTAGATGCGAAAGAATTCGCAATGGGCGACCATAAAGTTGTGATTGCGCAAGTAAACGCAGTAGATATCAACGATGTCCTTGATCGCCAAGAAGAGTTAGAAAAATTGTTAGAAAAAGAAGTGCAAGATAAAGAGTTAGATTTGTTCTTCTTTGTAGTCACAGACATTCTAAACAATGACTCTGTTGCTGTACCGGTTGGTAAGGTTGCAGATAAAGCTGCTCCTGCATTCCGTTCAGTGCTAGAAAACAACCGTATTGTATTAAAAGGTGTTGTATCACGTAAAAAACAAATCGTCCCAACACTAACTGAAGTATTAGGCTAAAAATAAAGAGCTGACTCCCTGGAACAAGAGAGTCAGCTCTTTTTTTTCACAATTCAAGCGGGTCAACGGCAGGGCCTTCTATAACCAAGCCCTCTTTTGAAAAACGGGATCCATGACACGGACAATCCCACGTTTCATCCGCTTCATTCCATCTGGTTTTACAGCCCATATGTGTACAGCGAGGAGTAGAAGTTCGAGTGATATAGCCACCTACAAAATCAACTGCTACTTGGCTGCCGATTTTTAAAGCTTGTGCGAGTGCAGTGCCTAGCTTTGTATGGCTAGGCGAATAAAGATCTAAGCCCTTGTTTGGGGTACCTAATATGCCATCGCTAATTAGCTGTCCTGCGACAAGAGAGTTGGAGATTCCCCATTTTCTAAAACCTGTCGCAATCCAGACGTGTGGAGTCCCAGAGCCAAGCTGTCCAACATATGGAAGCAAGTCAGGTGTCTCAGGGTCCTGTGCCGACCATTTAAAAGGAATATCTTTTGCATCGAATCTGTCATGTCCCTCTGCTTCAATCTCATCATAATATTTATACGTATCCGATTTAGTGCCTGCTTTATGACTTGGCCCTGCAAGCAACAAATAATTTTCACCGTCAATCAGTGCTGTTCGTATAGATCTTACAGCGGTATCAACTGAAAGATATTGCCCTTTATAAGGGTCGGGTGTTTTAAAAGCAATAATATAAGAACGATTGATTTCTAATTTAAATAAATGCAGTCCCCTAAGTGCTTCAATGGGGTAATGAGATGCAATGACTAAATCTTTGCATGAAACCGTATGTCCGCTATGTGTTGTCGCCTTTTTATTTTGAATATCCACATGCTGAACTCGCGTATGCTCATAAACCTTCGTTCCTGCAGCCATGGCTTTAGCAAGCATTTCACGACCAAAACGAACAGGATGGATTTGGGCTTGCTCTGTCATTGAAACAGACAATTTCGTTGGATAAGGGATTTCACTCTTCGGATTCATTGTGCCAGCAATATTCAACTGTTTATAGGCATCCCATTCGTCTTCCAGCTTCTTTCTATTAAACTCTTCCTGTGTATACAGGATAGATGTAGAGGGCTGGATGACATCTGAGCCTACTAAATCGAATCCCGAAGAAACAGCCTTTTGGTTGAGTTTATAGTAAAGAGAAGCCCCATCACTTCCGAATTGCTTGATCAGTGTTTGATAGATGGCACCGTGCTGAGCTGTCAGTTTCCCGGTAGAATGGCCGGTTGCACCTCCCAATACGGAATCTCCTTCTAGCAATACTACGTCTTTTCCTGCTTTAGACAGATGATAGGCAGTCATTATGCCACTTAATCCGCCACCAATAATACATACATCTGTTTCGATTGATTCGCCAAGTGCAGCTTTTGAATGCTCTGTTGGTTGTTGTAGCCAAAGTGATTTATACATGTATAATCTCCTGTTTTTTCCTAGTTTGTGTTATTCATATGAAGTTTAAACATTTAGTTGTCATGGATTGAACGGCCGGGCAATAAAATTGCCTTTTGAATGAAGTGATAGATACAATAGAGGCGAGGTGATCATGATGAAAATAGAAGTTTGGTCAGATTATGTATGTCCATTTTGTTATATAGGTAAACGAGAATTAGAGAATGCATTGAATAAAACAGGATTTAAGGATCAAGTGGAAGTTGTCTTTAAAGGCTACCAGCTTAGTCCTGAATCGAAAGATACATCAGATGAAAGCATGTATGAAGTCGTTGCAAAGAAATATGGCACGACAGTAGAACAAGCAAAAATTCAATCACAAGGCATCATTGCCCGTGCGAAGGAATTGGGCTTGGATTATGATTACGACCACTTAAAACCTGCGAATACATTTAAGGCACATCGCCTTGCAAAATATGCAGCAACCAAAGGGTTAGGGGCCGAAATGAGCGAGCGTTTGCTTCGTGCCTATTTTATCGAAGCGAAGGAAATTGGCTTAACGGATACATTAGTTGAGTTGGCCGCAGAAGTAGGTATCGAACGCAAGGACGCAGAGGAAGTCTTGGCAAATGGCTCATTCGCTGACGACGTATTGCGAGATATACAAGAAGCAGCCCAAATTGGCGTAAGAGGGGTTCCATTCTTTGTGTTGAATGGGAAGTATGCGATCTCAGGAGCTCAACCTAATGAAGTGTTCGAAAAAGCAATTCAACAAGTCGCAGAGGAAGAAAATCTTCGTCCTACATTAAAAATGATGGGGCAAGATGGCCAGGGAATATGCACAGACGATCATTGTGATTTCTAAAAATTTCAGTCAAAAGTATGAAAACCCATTCGTTGACTTCGGATGGGTTTTACATTAAAATTAAAATATCTTGAATTTGAGATATAATATTACACGAAAAGAGAGTGTGTGACTAATGACAAACGTATTAGTTGTTAAAGCAAATAACCGCCCAGCGGATCAAGCTATATCAAGCAAAATGTATGAAACATTTATGGAAACTTTAAAAGGTTCTGATTTAAATGTGACTGTATATGACGTATATGAAGAAGATACTCCTTATTTCGGTCAAGATTTACTAGATGCTTTTGGTAAATTGCAAAATGGTGAAGAGTTGTCTGAGCTTCAACAACGTACACTTGCTGCTAAACAAAAAGCAATGGACGCACTTACAGCTGCTGATGTAGTCGTATTTGCATTCCCTCTATGGAACTTGACTATTCCTGCTAAATTACAAACTTTCATCGACTATGTATATGCAGCTGGTTTTGCATTCAAATACGATGAAGCAGGTAATATGATTAGCCTAATGCCTGAGAAAAAGGCTATCTTGCTAAACGCACGTGGTGGCATTTATTCTACTCCAGAAATGGCATCTATGGAAATGGCTGTTAACTATATGCGTAATGTATTTGGCGGCGTTTTCGGTATGGACATTATCGAAGAAGTTGTTATCGAAGGTCATAATGCAATGCCTGCTAAAGCACAAGAAATCATCGCTGACGGTTTAGAAGAAGTTAAAGCAGCAGCTAATCGTTTAGTTGAAATGGCTGTTAAAGCGTAAGCAACAAGTTAGAAATAGAACAATAAAAAGCACCTCCTATGTTAGAGATAACTCTAGCTTTGGGGGTGCTTTACTTATTATTGAACGGTTAGGGCTAAATTACAGTTTTCGTTCAAATTGATGATAGATGCGTTCCCTGGTATGTCAGCGTACCATTGTCTCCTTCAACAAAAGAACCATATACTTTACCGCTCACCCGCAATTCAACTCGTTCTCCGTTTTCTAATTCAAATGTCGCATAGTAGCTTGTGCTGGCACTTGTATCATGTCCTCCGCCGCTAACTTCGGTACGTTTGGCTACGATTGCAGCAGGAACAGTGAGGATAGGTGAGTTATTATTCGTTGTCCACGTGTTCAGCCCCTTGGCTGCACTGATAATTAAAATACCGATTACAATCACAAAACCAATGCCAACGATAATCGGTACAATCGTAAATAAGCTAAATCCTTGTTCTTCTAATATCATTCCTGCCACCCCTTACAATAATCCTATAATATGTATTTCAATTTATTATACGAATAGACCTAGAGAAAGTTTCAACCCATGTTCCGGTTGCTTTAGCCAAAGAATATTACTTGTAAAATGGGCCTTCGTTATTCATACTTAGTTATGAATAAGTATGAAGGGAATGGACTTTCGGAGATGAAAGAACAATGGATGAATGATTTAAAAACGATTGTAAATCCCGATGATATCAAAATAGATGAACCACTTAATAAATACACAATGACAAAGCTAGGCGGCAATGCAGATTTGCTTGTTATGCCTTCCACTGAAGAAGAAGCGGCAGAAGTTGTCAAGTATGCCCACCAGCATGACGTACCTCTATTTCTATTAGGAAATGGATCAAACATGGTCATCCGTGACGGAGGCCTTCGTGGAATTGTTCTAAACCTCTCTAAATTGGATGAAATCCGTATTGAAGGGACGACCGTGTATGCTCAAGCTGGAGCACTGATCATCGATGTATCAAGAGCAGCTGCCGCGCAATCATTGAGTGGCCTTGAATTTTCTTGCGGTATTCCAGGCTCGGTAGGTGGAGCGATGGCAATGAATGCAGGTGCATATGGCGGTGAAATTAATGATGTAATCGTCAGCTGCAAGGTCATGACGCCAAGTGGCGATATATTAAACCTGACAAAGGAACAGTTAGAACTCGGCTATCGCCAAAGCATTATTGCGAAGAAGGGTTATTACGCGCTTTCTTCCATTTTTGAATTGAAGAAAGGCGACCAAGCAACTATTGATGAAACGATTGCTGATTTAACATACAAGCGAGAGTCGAAGCAGCCTCTTGAATTTCCTTCAGCAGGCAGTGTATTCAAACGCCCCCCAGGTCATTTTGCAGGCAAGCTAATTCAAGATAGTGGCTTGCAAGGTAAAGGTGTGGGTGGAGCAGAAGTATCCACAAAACATGCCGGCTTTATCATCAATAAAGGCAATGCGACAGCAACGGATTATATTGAGACAATCCGTATGGTTCAGCGTACTGTAAAAGAGAAATTCAACATAGATCTTGAAACAGAAGTTAAAATTGTCGGCGAGGATGTAAAATAAGACTAGATATAATGTTAAGAAGACGCCTTCCGTTATACCATGGAGGGCGTCTATTTTTATAGATGGGTTAGCATGAAATAAACAGGGGAAATGTCTTTTCTAGTGAGGAATATTGTATTCTTCCAAAATCTATATTTTTTGAAGGAGTTTTATAGGATGAAATTTATATCATGGAACGTCAATGGTATTCGCGCATGCTTGAAGAAAGGGTTTCTTGACTATTTTCATCAGGAAGAACCAGATTTTTTCTGCATCCAGGAAACAAAATGCCAAACTGGGCAAGTAGAGATCGATTTGCCTGGGTATTATCAATTTTGGAATGATGCGGAGAAAAAAGGGTATTCAGGAACAGCCATTTTTACTAAACATGAACCTTTATCAGTCAGTTATGGTGTTGGCGATGCAGACACACAAGACGAAGGCCGAATTATTACATTGGAATATGAAAACTTCTACTTAGTAAATGTATATACACCGAATTCGAAGCGGGATCTGGCTCGTTTGGAGTATAGGCTGCTATGGGAAGATGAACTGCGTGCTTACTTAAAAGAGTTAGATGAAAAGAAACCTGTCATTTACTGTGGTGACTTGAATGTCGCACACCAATCAATCGATTTAAAAAACCCTAAAGCCAACATAGGGAACTCTGGTTTTACAGAAGAAGAAAGAGGCCGAATGACGAGACTATTAAACAGCGGCTTTGTCGATTCATTCCGCTCTGTTTACCCTGAAGCAACAGATCGTTATACATGGTGGTCATATATGAACAAAGTAAGGGAAAGAAATATTGGCTGGCGCATTGACTACTTTATTATCTCTAAAAGGCTTGAGGAATCTATAAAAAAAGTAGACATCCATCATGCAATAGCAGGAAGTGACCACTGTCCAGTTCTTCTAGAAATGAATATTGACCAAATGGTTGAGACTAGAACAGAATAAAATATTCTTCCTTCAATGATGAACATATTTACAATGGCATGCATTGGAGTACGGTGTCTCTTGCGGAAAAAAGCTTGAGCTGAATCCCCTCAGGATTAGACCGAAAAATTAAATGCTTATACTTTTTGTATAAAAGAATACTTACAGTAAACCGAACCAATGTGATGTTGAATTTCACATATAGTTCGGTTTTTTTACATAGCAAATAATAGACTTTTAACTACAGTTTCTAAGACGCAAAATTTCATCATATTTAAAGGGATATGGGGGGCGGGGAAGGAATATAGAGAAGATAAGGGGGATGAAGTATGAAAAAAGGGAAACGTATATGGAAATGGCTTTTAATAGCTGGCGGTGTGGCTATTGTTCTTATTATTGCGGCGGCATTATTATTAGATGCCTTTGTCGACAAATCGAAGCCGCAAATTGAAGGGAAAGTAGAAGTCGCAGGTTTAAAACAGGATGTAACGGTCACTAGAGATAAAAAAGGTGTTCCTCATATTAAAGCAAAGAACGATGAAGATCTGTATCGGGCACAAGGATATGTGCAAGCACAAGATCGTCTATTCCAAATGGATCTTTCTAGAAGACAGGCGAGCGGTATGCTATCAGAAGTGGTAGGAGAAAAAGCCATACAAACGGATAAATTTTTCCGAACATTCAGTCTTAGAGATGCAGCAGAAAAATCATTAGACGGTTACTCTGATGAAGCTAAGCAAGTATTATCATGGTATGCAGAGGGCGTGAATGATTATATCCAGTATGCAAAAAAGGAAGGAAAGCTGCCATACGAATTTAAATTACTTGGCTACCAACCAAAGCAGTGGACGGAAATAGACTCATTAACTATCGGGAAATATATGGCGTATGATTTAGGCGGTCATTGGGATATGCTGGCATTCCGGCACTGGGCGCTAACTAAGCTATCGTCAGAAAAAGTACAAGAATTAATGATTCATTATCCTGAAAATGCCAAATCTATTATTGAAGAAAATATTGAACATCCGGTAAAGGTGTCGAATCAATTCGATACATCACTTATACCAAATGAATTCAACGGCAGTAACAACTGGGTAGTGTCAGGGGACAAAACAAAGAGCGGCAAGCCATTGTTGGCAGATGATCCTCACTTAGGACTTAGTACGCCTTCGATTTGGTATCAAATGCATCTGTCCTCACCATCACAAAATGTCAGCGGTGTTATTTTTGCAGGGATCCCAGGGATTATCCTCGGACATAATGAAGACATTGCATGGGGCGTAACAAATGTGGGGCCAGACGTCCAGGATTTATATATCGAAATGCCAAACCCAGACAATCCTACACAATTTAAGTATGAAAACAAATGGGAGCAGGCAGAAGTACGTAAAGAAAAAATAAAAGTAAAAGGGCAAAAGGCAGTCGACTATGAAGTCGTTGTCACGAGACATGGACCTATCATCTCTGACCTCGCCTTTAAAAAGGAAAAGCCGACCGCCGTCTTTTCTATGCAGTGGACAGCATTGCAATCAACGCAAGAATTGCAAGCCATCTTAAATATGGATAAAGCGAAGGATTGGCATCAATTTGAAACAGCACTGAAAGACTTTAAAGCACCTGCGCAAAACTTTGTTTTTGCTTCCGCAAAGGACGGCACGATTGCCTATAAAGCAAATGGGCTAATTCCTATTCGCAAAAGAGGAGATGGCCAGTTCCCTGTGCCTGGCTACTCAAAGGATTATGGATGGAAGGGCTATATCGACTATGACAAGTTGCCAAAGGTTGTCAATCCGGATTCAGGCTATATTGCAACCGCCAATAATAAAGTGGTCGGCAGCGGCTATCCGTATCACATTACAGACTTTTGGGCACAGCCGTATCGGTATGAACGGATTGTGGAGATGCTAGAAGAGAAAGATGACTTTACAGCAGAAGATATGCAAAACATTCAGATGGATACAAAAAATTTGTATGCCAAAGAATTTTTGCCGTCTATGATTTCTTCAGTCAAGAAACAAGGGAAGGAAAGCAAAGCGGTAGAGCTGTTAGAAAAATGGGATTACAACGATACTGTATCACAAGCAGCGCCGCTTATCTTCCAACATTGGATGATCGCTATACAGGAAGGATTATTTAAACAGGCAATGCCAGCAGATGTGTATGCTATGATGCCAGGGAAATATAATATCACAGATGAATTATTACGGCAGGCATATAAAGGGAAACCAGGAGAATTTGTCGATGAAGCAGGCGGAGTAGATGAGCTTGTTACAAAGGCCCTGCAAAAGTCAGTGAAGGATTTAAAGGAAACATACGGGGATGACATGTCAAAATGGCAATGGGGAGAAGAGCACCAGGTCCAATTTAAGCATCCGATATCTTCTGCTTCTGAAGTATTAGCGTATGTACTCGATTCTAAGAAAGTGCCTGTGGCGGGGTCAAAAGTGACAGTTAGAGCAGCAGCGCCAGACCAAAACGGAATCGTCAATCACGGTGCTTCATGGCGTTTTGTAGCTGATTTAAGCGATTTATCCAAAGCCTATCATATTGTGGGGCCGGGACAAAGTGGCCACGTCAAATCCGTATGGTATAATGACCAAGTAGACGATTGGGTAAATGGCACTTATCATGAAACGGTGATAAAAGGCAAAGTACCAAACGGTCAAACATTAATTTTAAAGGCGAAGTAGTGAGTATAAAATGATTAAGAATATAGCGGCAGTGATGCTTGGCGGCATTGTTGGCACATGGATGCGTTATGGTGTCATGATTTCTGTGTCTGCCGAGTGGCTGCTTTGGATCGTAAATGGTGTGGGCAGTTTTGCCATGGGTGTATTAAATGGCCTCTTTGCGACCACTTCAAAATATGCAAGATGGAAGCTTTTTTTGACAACAGGAATGCTTGGAGCTTTCACTACGTTTTCCACCTTTTCAGCAAGCTGGCTAAAGTTGATGGAGCATCATGCACTCACCGCTGTAATCTATGCAGTGTTGATGACGGCTCTATGCGTAATTCTCGCATCATTTGGCTATCTAATGGGAATAGGGCGTAAGAAAGCAGGTGAACGCTCATGATATGGCTGATACTAGCTGTAGGTGGAGCATTGGGTGCTCTAAGCAGATATATGGTTACATTATGGATGGGAAGGTTGACGCAGCCATATTATGTGGCTACTTTTATCGTCAATAGCCTAGGCTCATTTTTAATGGGTTTGGCTCTTCATATAGCAGCTGATCAACAATTGCTTTCCGCCTTCTTTGCAACAGGCTTTTTAGGTGCTTTCACGACATTCTCAACATTCGCATTTGATACAGTTCGCTTGATGCAGGAAGGAAATCATCGTGGGGTGTTTTTATACCCTGCACTTACATTGCTTGCTGGGATTGCTTTCGTAACGTTTGGTTGGCAAATAGGCTAAGGTTTTAAGGTACTATAGAATAGTGCATGAAAAAAAGGCATAAAGAGAAAATTCTCTTATGCCTTTTCATAATGATAAAAGACTATTCAGCTAATGCCAAAATGTTCATAGTCAACAGTAAATAGAACAAATTATTTCATGGTATTTATTAAACCTATTTGTCACTGCTATAATAGTAGCCTAGGGGGTTGTTGCGTTGAAATTAATTGAGTGGACAATGGAAGAGCAAGAACAACTAATTGAATTTATGACAACAAATGTATGGCCATATCATATCAATTCGCATCCAGTCAGAGAGTTAATCGAAAAGACGATTGACGAGGGCGGCTACGAATCGGATGAATCAAAAACCTTTTGGCTTGTTAATGATGAAGATATCCAAGTAGGTATGGTAAAAATATATGATTTGCAGGATGATATCCCACTATTTGATCTAAGAATTGGCGAAAAATGGCGCGGCCATGGTTATGGCACCAAAGCATTGCGATTGGTCAGCGAGTATGTTTTTTCGTTGCCCGGCAATAAAATTCGACTTGAAGGCCATACTAGGCAAGATAACATTGCTATGCGGAAAACATTTGAAAATGCTGGTTTCGTAAAAGAAGCTCATCTTCGCAAGGCATGGTATGTCCCAAAAGAAGATGACTACTATGATGCTATTACATATGGCATTACTCGCCAGGATTACTTAGAAGGCAAAACAACGCCAGTAAGCTGGGACGACGAAGGTAAAAGTGATGAGGTTGATTATAAAGAAACATGGGATTTCGATGACAGTTTTGAATCTGAACGATTGATTATTCGAATGCCCCGTATGCAAGATGCAGATGCTGTTTGGGAGGCAATCTCTTACTCTGCAAAAACCTTGAAGCCATTTATGGAATGGGCTCAGCAAGCACCTAAAAAAGAAGAGACAAAGGAAAATATACGGGAAGCAATTGCAAACTTTATCGCAAGAAAAGACTTACGACTGCATGTGTTTTTAAAGGACGGCGGCCAATATATCGGCTCTACAGGATTGCATAATATTAATTGGCAAATTCCTAAGTTTGAGATTGGATACTGGTTGGATATGCGATATGAGGGAAAAGGATATATGACAGAAGCCGTGCAAAGAATTGTACAATTTGCTTTTGAAGAGTTAGGCGCTAATCGGTTGGAAATACGATGTGACTCAGATAATACTCGCAGCCGTGCCGTCGCTAGCCGTGCAGGATTTGAGTTGGAAGGCATTATGAAGCAGGATTCTTTCTCAGCTGATGGCAAGAGTTTGCGCGATACATGCGTATATGCCAAAATCCACCCCAGCAGATTGAGTTAAAACCTTTCGCAATAGTTCTACAAGTTACGTTTTAGACTTTCATGTAGTAAACTAGAGAGATAGATACTGAAAGAGAGGGTAAAAGGATGCCGACACCGAGTATGGAGGATCACATCGAACAAATCTATTTGCTAATTGACCAAAAAGGATATGCGCGTGTATCGGACATCGCGGAAGCATTGTCAGTTCTTCCTTCTTCTGTTACCAAAATGGTACAAAAACTTGATAAAGATGGTTATCTAATATACGAACGATATAGAGGCTTATCTTTGACGCCGAAAGGGTTAAAGCTAGGAAAGCGCCTAGTGGAAAGGCATAGCTTGCTTGAAGATTTTTTACGGTTGATTGGTGTAGAGGAAGAACGGATTTATGATGATGTGGAGGGAATCGAACATCATTTGAGCTGGAATTCAATCGAATGCATTGCAGATTTAAATCAAGTATTAGAAGAAAACCCTGAATTCATTCAAAAGCTGAAAGACTTAAAGACCAGCCCAGCAGAATGATTTCCTAATTAAAGAGAGGAGTTAGAATAGGTGGCATCACTACAATCTGGAGACGTTGTAAAATTAGTAGTAAAAGAACAGCGCGGATCTCAATATATCTTAACTAATGACGAAATAGAAATTCCATTGAATGCATCTGAAACAACGACAGAGTTAAAGGTAAATGAGAAGGTAGAAGTATTTCTTTTCGCTGACCGAAGAGGGAATTTAGCTGCAACGCTTGCCATTCCGCATATTCGCAAAGAAGAATACGGATGGGCACGTGTACTACATGTTAAAGACCGTGAAGGGGCTTATGTTGATATTGGCACATCACGAGAGGTGTTAGTTCCTGCTGAAGACTTGCCGAAGTTAAAGCCATTATGGCCAGAGCCGGGCAATCATATATATATCACTTTGCGAACTGATCGTGAGGGAGGGCTTTTTGGCCGTTTGATCACAGAAGAGAAAGTATTGGAAATGTATGAGGATGCTGAACCAGAGCTGTTCAACCAAAATATCCTTGCACGTCCATATCGCTTATTACCAGTCGGTACATTTTTACTTGGCGTTGATAAGCCATACCGTATCTTTGTTCATGAATCTGAACGTAAGAAAGAGCCACGTCTTGGAGCAGATATCTCTGTTCGTGTCATTGAGGTAAAAGAAGATGGAACGATTAATGCTTCCATGCTACCACGTGTTCATGAAAGATTATCAGAGGATGCAGAAGAGGTCTATAAATATCTGCAAGAAGTAGGCGGGAAAATGCCATTTAGCGATAAATCTTCACCTGAAGAAGTCAAAGAAATGTTTAACATGAGCAAGGGTGCATTTAAACGTGCATTAGGTACACTGATGAAAAGTGGCCGTGTGACACAAGAAGATGGATGGACCATTATAAAGTAATAGCAATAGAGCAAAAAGGTTCGGTGGCCAACCCAGAAACTTTTTGCTCTTTTTAGCGTATTATTAGTAGGCCTCATTGAAAGAAGATGTGGGTAAGTAGGATACAAACCAATTGGAGGAGGAACAATAATGAAAAAACAACTTGTAGCTGTTTTGGCAGCGTTCTGTTTGACTACTGCTATCGCAACACCTATTAAAAGTTATGCCAGCACAAGTACAACAGATTCATCGGGTGAAGTTGTCAATGAAAAATTAGGGGATCCTATTGTCGTTTATGGCGGTAGCCTTTCAGATAGTGAAAAAGCAAGCGTAAAAAGTAGTTTGGGGGTTTCCGGCAATTCCGGTATAAAAGAAATTACAATTACCGGTGCGGATATTGCTAAATATATTGAAAATGGAAATGCAAGTGCACGCCTATATTCTTCTGCAAAAATTACGCCTAAAAATGAAGGCAGCGGACTAGTTATTAATATTGTAACCCCAGAAAATATCACTGAAGTCACTTCGGATATGTATTCTAACGCAATGTTGACTGCAGGTATCGAAGACGCAACAGTTGAAGTAGCGGCACCTAAAAAGGTAACAGGCCACTCTGCTTTGGCTGGAATCTATAAAGCGTATGAAGTTACAACAGGTAAAAAATTAGACCCTGAACGGACAGATGTAGCCAACCAAGAACTTTCTGTAGCGACGGATATTGCCCAAAATTCCAATGTGGACGATAAAAAGGTTGGTGAATTGTTAACAGAAATTAAAAAGCAAATTGCAGAGCAAAAACCAGCTACAAAAGAAGATGTAGCTAAAATTGTCGATGAACAACTGAAAAAATTAGAAATCAGTTTAAGCGATAAAGACCGTCAATTACTAATCGACTTGATGAACAAAATTAGTAATCTCGATATCAATTTTGGCAAATGGTCATCTCAATTAAATGATTTAAGCGGTAATATAAAAGATAAATTGTCTAAAATCAATGATGATATAAAAAATGACACAGGATTCTGGGCAAGCGTTAAAAATTTCTTTAAAAAAATCATTGATGGTATCAGCGGCCTATTCGGTTAGAAAATAGTTGTTGGTTGAACATTACCCCCATTGGACGAGAGATGTATGATTTGGGCAAAATAGCAAAGGGTAATAGAAAGAGTGTGCTACACTATTTATTACAGGGGGTGTTATTCATGGATTTCCAATTAAACAACCGTGGAAGTGAAGGATATGCATTTGAATATAAAGAAGACGGTCAAGTGTTAGCAGAGCTAACATGGACGCAGCTTGGAGATATTATGGTAGTTGACCATACATTTGTAGATCCATCTTTGCGCGGACAGGGTTTGGCAGTTAAGCTGCTGGATCGTGCTGCAGAATACGCACGTGAGAAAGATTATAAAATCGAGGCTGTTTGCTCATTTGTACTGAAGGCATTCAGCTCAACCGATAAGTATGATGATATTAAAGCATAAAAGAACACGTTAACGGATTAGCCGATTTGCGGGTAGATATTATTTGCAAATTGGCTTTTTCGTCGTGGAAAGTTAAAGATGCATGAATCTTTTCCATAATTGGATACGTATACTACTATGAAGTGAGATTTCACTTAGTGAGAAGCTTTTTCTTACTTGAGTGTTAATGAAACTAAATATGAGGTGTATACATGAAAAGAACAGGAGAATTAGTTTTCGGCATTATTGGATCGCTCTTTAATTTGATTGCCATCTCTTTTGTGGGCTTACTTGTCGTCTCTATGTCAAGTGTTTCAGTCAACGAGCAATTCCAGAATGAACTTGTAACGGAGATGGAGAAAAACTATGCTAATAATCCGAATCTACAGGATATTGATCCACAAAGTTTTGCAGATACGGTAGTAGCGTTCACCGATGGTTTTGGACCATTCGGTTGGTTTTTCATTATCTGCTTTGTCATTAGCTTGGTATTAGGAATTGTAGCGTGTATTCAAGCATATAAAGCAAAGAACAAAAAAGCCAATATGGCAGGGTGGCTCTTTATCGTGGCTGCTATCTTTGCGGGCATTATTTCCTTTACTTCTTTCGCTTATTATATTGCAGCAATTATTTGCTTTGTCCGCAAACCGAAAACAGAAGATCAAACGCTTGTTAACTAATGGGAGGCCCTATCACAATCCAAACAGATAGGGCTCTTTAACTGTTAGGGAAAGAGCATATGTTTTCTGCCCGTCAGTTTAGAAGAAATATGTATAGATTTTTCAATGGTTGCAGATGATGTGGGGAGAAGCCCTTCAAAAATTATGATTGAAAAGGTGTAGGATTTTTAAAAAAGGGTATAGTTATCCTAGAACAAATTGATATAACGGGAGGAAATGATGAACATGGGAAAAAGTAAATCATTATTACTAGCAGGATTAGCGGCAGGAGCGTACGCTTATTTCCGTAAGAAAGAAAACCGCGACAAAGCAATGGAGGCATTCAACTCAACAAAGGATAAAGTAAATGAGTTTGTAGACAAAAACTTCTCTTCTTCCCCAGATGTAAAAGAAGATGCTGTAAGAACAACTACTGGTGATGGACATACAGATCCAGAACTTACGTATGATGAAGAAGATAGCAAAATGACATATGAAGGTTCAACAATGACAAGCATCAACTATGAAAATGCTGAACAAGATGATAAATTAAATGGCGTTAAGCCTCCTGAAGAAAATAAATAAATGAAAAAAGAGTTGTCTTTGTGACAACTCCTTTTTTATGTGTTTTAGAATCCTAAAGACCGGCGGAAGTAGCTAGCATAGCGCTGACTAACAGGTATCCGAGTTCCGTCTTTCATTATTAATAAGAAAGTGGAATGCGAATCGGGTTGAATTTCTTCGATATAATCAATGTTAACAATATAAGAGCGATGGCAACGTATAAAAGTATCAGGAGATAAGAACAATTCCAAATCGCTTAAGTTTAATCGATGGTATCCTTCTTTTTGGATTGATTTAACGTATGTTTTACGTAGCTGTGTTTCTAAGTAGATCACATTTTCATGTTTGACAGGATACCAGCAATCATCAACTTTAATGGTAATGTAATTAGTTAAAAAAGGAGAAGGTTTTTGTGGGAAAATAGCTGTAATTGCACCTTTTGTCTCCCCTTCTTCCATTAAAGGGATACTCATGCCATAGTAAGGTACGCCAAATACGTCTGATTCGATAAAAGAATTAATTTTTTGACCGTAGCTTAGTGCCTTGCGGGTAGCAGAGCCTTCAGGAATGTCATCGCCCGGCTTAATTTTCAAATCAATCTTTTTGCTTGGTTGATAATAGATATATTTTTCTGTATCTGAAATAACTATTGATGTGTTGTCAGGGAAAAATTCCTTTATAACTTCTATCAATTCCTCGATAGACTTTGGATCCATGAATACCTACCTCGTTTCTTTGCATTCATCATAATACAGTACTCCCTATAAAACATAGGATGATTAAGCACTGTTATAATTATTCTCTTCACATATTATGACACAATTCTATTATTGAAAATACTCCTTCGTGAAAAATTGTTGGTTTTTACACTGCTTTATATTAGAGAAATAAGAACGGTATATTTATAGTCGGTTAAAACGCGATTAAAAAGTAATAAATAGGGAAGAAATTTTAATTCTTTTAACTACAAAACCCAAAGGGGGACCCTAGCACCAATATAGCTATAATTTGGCTAATTTCCTGAAATGTATTTTTTATAAGAACTAGTACCCAATTTTTAAAAGAACCAATTTACTCAAATTTTCTTTAAGATTGGGTAATAAAACTATTTTCATATTACCATTTTCGTTATATAGTAAGATTAACGTGATAAAATACTGTGTAATTTTATAGAAAGATGGGGAGTTTATGCTGCAAAAACAATATTCCATTTCAGAAACAATCTCGAAAAAGTACTTTGAAGAAATTGAAATTATAGAAAACTACGAAGGCATAGAAGAGTTTTTTGAAATAGAAGCACAACTTTTAAGGCAGATTTACCAATTAGAGTTAAATGAGGCAAGGGCATCACTGCGCCAACTAATAGATATTTTAGCTATACGAGCTGGGAAAGAATTCATCCGTTCAGTAAGGCATTACTTTGTCATTTTATCATCTGTTGTCACAAGAAAATTACTTGAAAACCAAGCACCATCAAAGAAAGTGTTTGCGTTTAACACAGCATGTATACAAATGATCGATAAACAGATGAAAGATGCAGAATTCCTGCAATTTGCGGACGATTTAATAGAATTTTATATCTATGTCATCTCAGAAAGAAAACAACCATCCTATAGACACCAAACAGTAAATAAAGTCATTATGTACATAGATGATGAAGTCGAATCGGACTTTTCAGTCGAAGACATCGCCATGTATTTTTCCATTAGCACAAGCCATTTATCACGTATTTTTAAAGAGCATGTTGGCATAACTTTAGTAGAGTATTTAAATGTTCGAAGAGTGGAAGAATCTCAATATTATCTAAGGCATACAAATAAAAGCATATCTGAAATATCAGATCAATTCCATTTTTGCAATCAAAGCTATTACACACGTATTTTTAAAAAATACGTTGGTTGTACACCGAAGCATTTTAGAGACAAGCCTGAAGAAGAATATTACCGTTATAAATTACCAGAAAGACTATTATAATTTGAAATCGTTACATATATATTGAATAAACACAATTTTGATTTGATTAGTATCCTCTATATAATGTATACTTCACTATAGCTTGAGAAATTGTAGGTGAATATATTGAAGAAGAAACTTTGGTTAGTTTCAATGGTCGGTCTTGCTCCATTTTTGCTAGCTGGCTGTAGTTCAGTGCAAAATAAAGAAGGCTTTTTCTATAGTACATTTGTAAAACCGATGGATTTCTTGCTAGACTTTATTGGGAACTCCCTTTTTAATGGGAACTATGGCGCAGCGATTATTATAATTACTGTGTTAATCCGTTTTATTCTAATGCCTTTCATGTTGAAGAACTATAAAAATCAACAGGGTATGAAAGAAAAAATGGATCAATTGAAACCCGAAATGGACGAGATCCAAAAAAAATTAAAAGCCGCTAAATCAAAAGAAGAACAAATGGCTTTACAACAAGAGATGATGGGATTGTACAAAAAGTACAATGTCAACCCATTGAATATGGGCTGTTTGCCTGTCATTATCCAAATGCCGATTATTATGGGCTTATACTACTCCATTCGTTATTCGTCTGAAGTACAAGCGCACCATTTCTTATGGTTTAAGCTTGGAGACCCAGATATTGTTATGACACTTATCGCTGGTGCTGTTTACTTTGTACAAGCACAAGTTTCATTATGGACAGTGCCTGAGCAACAAAAAGCACAGATGAAAATCATGATGTACATTTCTCCAATAATGATCATGTTCATCTCGTACACTAGTATGGCTGCACTTCCTTTATATTGGTCTGTCAGTGGTGCTTTATTGATTTTCCAAACATATCTTGGACGTAAATTTTACTCTCAACATCCAGAGAAAGCAGTTGAAAAAACCGCTGTCCCTGATTCGGATAGAAAATTGACTCCTGCAGAAAAGCAGGCTGCGAAATCAGCAAAGAAAAAATCAAAAAAATAAAGTAACGATGCAAGAGTTATAATCATCGACTTGAGTGTTCGTGAACGATTCAAAGCATTTTAATGTAGAAGCCCTATCTTTTCAGATATGGATCTTACTACTTTTGAATGCGGTATAAACTTCTAAATCGAGGCGAATTTTGCCTCGATTTTTAATTGGTTAAGGGAGGCAACAAATTGAGTTCGAAAGCACTAACAGGTATACTTGTAGCGCTTACAAGTATTCTGGCTGTTATTTTTATTATTCGTCAAAATTTTGATTGGGCAGTTCTTTTCATTTCATTGATGTTTACGATTACAAACTCTTTCCGTGTAAAGGATATGGCAAGGCAAGGGTATACAAAAGAAGCGAAGTGGATGAAAGGGACGGCTATATTTTTTGGAATCGCTACGCTTGTTGTATTAGCGCTGATTCTTTTTTAAAATGATGTAGTCAGCAGTTTTAAATATAAGAGGTGTAAGCAATGATTAAAAAACATGTTAAGAAATCTTCATTTGCATTCCTGTCGATTGCGGCGCTTGCCGGCAGTATATTAGCAGGATGCAATGATATAAAACAAGAGCCATCTGACAAACCTGTTCAAAAGGAAGTATCTCATGATCCGGCAACAGAAAAGAAAAAGGCTAAAATTAAAGACGAGAAAGTAGATGCAGGGGGCTATATAATTGGTAAGAAATTGCCTAAAAAAGTCACGTATATGCAAGGTTTTTTGGTCGCAAGTAAGCAATATCCTTTGCCTGCAAGCTATGCGCCAGGAGAGAATCCGGAGGCTAGAGATGCATTTAATAAGCTAAATGCTGCAGCTTCTTTGGACGGCTTTCATTTTGATGCATTCAGCACCTATCGGTCATATGATCGTCAAGTAGAGTTATATAATGCGTATGTCAAACGCGATGGTAAGAAAGCAGCTGATAGGTATAGTGCTCGACCGGGTTATTCAGAGCATCAAACGGGTTTAGCATTCGATATCGGTGAAGTAGGAAATGAAGCGGCCTATGCAGATAATGCTTTCGGTAAAACAGAAGCT
Organism: Rummeliibacillus sp. G93; assembly: GCF_023515935.1. Lineage (NCBI taxonomy): Bacteria > Bacillati > Bacillota > Bacilli > Caryophanales > Caryophanaceae > Rummeliibacillus > Rummeliibacillus sp. G93. The sequence continues at coordinate 2,870,353 of NZ_CP097314.1, read as the reverse complement.
GGCAAATGGCTTGCAAAAAATGCACATAAATATGGTTTTATTATGCGTTATCCAAAAGGTAAAGAAACTGTTACAGGTTATATGCATGAATCATGGCATTTCCGTTATGTAGGTCCGAAGGCTGCAAAAGAAATCTATAAAAAGAATGAGACATTAGAAGAATATCTTGGTATTAAATAAATAGTAAAAGAAAAAAGCTTAAAGCAAGTTACTTGCTTTAAGCTTTTTCTATAGGGAGTATCCCGTAAATCCTGATTATCATTTTATAATATTGGAGATAATAATCGTGAAATTGATTCTTTCATCTTAATAGTCCGTGAACGGTTATCGTATAACTCTTGTGTAAGCTCTGTAGAAAGTAGCATGTCTTTTTCGAATAGCTCCGCTAGCTTATGAGATGTCTCGCGGTGATAGATAAAGGCATTTACTTCAAAGTTTAGCTTAAAACTACGGAAATCGATATTGGCTGTTCCTACTGTCGATGCTTCATCATCAATCACAATCATCTTAGTGTGCAAGAATCCATTTTCGTAAATATATATTCTGGCGCCCGCTTTCAATAGCTGTCCGACATAGGAGTAAGTTGCCCAATACACAAACATATGGTCTGGTTTGTTCGGGATCATAATCCGGACATCTATACCTGATAAACAAGCAATTCGAACTGCGTCCATAAAGCTGTCATCCGGAATGAAATAGGGTGTTTGGATGTAAATGTACTTTTGGGCCATGCCGATTAATTTAAGGTAGGCATTCTTAATTTGTTCCCATTCAGAGTCGGGACCGCTTGAAACAATTTGAATACTGACTTCTCCTTTACGCGTAATAGCGGGGAAGTAGTGATCTGCATATTGAATATCTTTTGTGTTGGAGGCTTGATTCCAATCCAAAAGGAATCTTGTTTGCATAGGATGTACAGAACTACCTTCAAGTCGCAGATGTGTATCTCGCCAATAACCAAACTTCTTCTTTAAACCAAGATATTCATCACCCACATTAAAACCACCGATATAACCAACGCGCCCATCAATAATTACAAGCTTACGGTGATTCCGATAATTCATGCGCGGATTAATCAGTGGTAAGATGGAAGGGAAAAATACCTCAACCTCACCACCTGCATCGATGAGTTCTTGGAAATGCTTCACATGCACGCCTCTAGAACCCATTTCATCATAAAGTAACCTTACCTGCACGCCTTGCTTCGCTTTCTTGGTAAGCTCCTTTACAATTTTGGTGCCTAGCCGATCAACGCGAAAAATATAATATTGAATATGAATATGATGTTTTGCAGATTCTATGTCTTCAAGCAATGCCTTGAATTTCTCCTCACCATCATTAAAAATCGTGACAGCATTGTCTTGCGTCAAAACCGCATGGTTGGTCGTTAAATTCATAAAAATCAACTCTTTGAAGTGCGCTGCGTCATCAAGACGAAACTCAAATGTATTTTCTTGAATCGCTTCCATTTGATATTCAATTAATTGATCAATCCCAATTTTCTTGCGTCCTTCCCATCTGAAAAGATGTTTCTTGCGGAGTTGCCTGCCCAATAATATATAAAGGATAAATCCAGCGACAGGCAAAAAGAAAAGAACAAGAATCCACGCCCAAGTTGACGTAGGCTCTTTTCTTTCTAAAAAAATGATAATAGCTGCTAGCAGGATGTTGGATACTAAAATAATGGAAACAATTAAGGAAGTTAAATTCGCTGTATCCATTTAGTAGTCACCTTCTTCCGTGTACTTCTCTTTAGTATAGCCTATATAATACCGAATTCAACTGGATAAAGAAACAAACATTACTTTCCTGTTTCGAAACGATTAAATTCAATTTTCATTTTATTTAACAGGAGATAAAGATGTTTTAAAAGTTTGAGTAAACCTACTTGACTAATAGGTTTTCTTGTTTTAATCTAAGAATACAATTTTTATAGAATGGGGTTGTGAAGGGTTGAATACCTTTTTAATAATAATAAACGTAATAGTCCTGCTATTGCTGATTGGCTTGCTTATTTATATGAATAAAAAGCATGTCTCTTTTTCTAAACGTGTATTTACAGGTTTAGGAATAGGTATCGTATTTGGGCTATTCCTGCACTTTGTTTATGGTCCAACGACAGATGTTGTCGTAAAAACAGTTGACTGGTTTAGCATTGTCGGAACAGGCTATGTGAAACTGTTACAAATGGTGGCTATGCCATTAGTATTTATTTCAATCATTTCAGCATTTACAAAAGTAGTTGCTGGTAAAAACTTCGGTAAAATTGCTGCTCTAATTTTATTTATATTAGTTGGAACTACAGCTATCGCTGCTTCAGTCGGTATAGCTTCAGCACTTGGTTTCCATCTTGATGCAACACAACTTGTACAAGGTGATGCGGAACAAGCGCGTGGGACAGAAATAGTTCAAAAATCAGAAGACCTTGGCGATAAGTCAATGCCACAACAAATCATTGATCTGCTTCCTGCTAATCCATTTTTAGATTTAACAGGCGCTCGTTCTTCTTCAACGATTGCAGTAGTTATTTTTGCAGCATTCTTAGGCTTCGGCTATTTAGCTGTAAGACGTAAAGATGAGAAAACAGCTGACATGATTAAAACAGGTATAGATACAATCTATTCACTTATCATGCAAGTCGTAAAAATTGTCTTGCGTTTAACTCCTTTCGGGATTTTAGCAATTATGACATCGACTATTGCTACATCTGACTTTGGTGCTATTTACAATATGGGTAAATTTGTTATCGCTTCGTATGTTGCGTTAGCAGTGATGTTTATTATCCATATGATTATCATTACTTTAACAGGTATGAGTCCTGTGACTTATATCAAAAAGGTATTGCCTACATTAGTATTTGCTTTTAGTTCACGCTCTAGTGCTGGTACATTACCCCTCAATATTCAAACACAAACAAACCGTTTAGGTGTTTCTGAAGGGATTGCCAATTTTGCGGGTTCATTTGGTATCTCTATTGGCCAAAATGGCTGTGCTGGTGTTTATCCTGCGATGCTTGCCATCATGATTGCACCTAGTGCAGGAATTAATCCATTAGATCCTGGATTTATCCTTACACTAATCTTTGTAGTTGCCATTAGTTCATTCGGTGTGGCTGGTGTCGGCGGTGGTGCAACATTCGCGGCTATCATCGTATTGTCTGCTATGAACTTGCCTGTCGCATTAGCGGGTGTTTTAATCTCAGTTGAACCATTGATTGACATGGGTCGTACAGCATTAAATGTAAATGACTCTATGGTAGCTGGTGTAACGACAGCACGTATCACTGGTGAGCTAGATAAAGACGTTTACAATTCAAAAGAACAACAAGATTTAGCTGAAATTTAATGATATTAAGCTGCCTTCTCTTTAAAAGGGGAGGCAGCTTTTTTTGTTGGAAAAATAAAAGCCTTCAACCAAATGATTGAAGGCTTGATGTACTAAATTTGTTTTTGTTCCCGCAATGTTTTCTTGCTTGAACGATAAACAAGGAGTACGAGTATACTCGCCAGTGCTAGCACGCCGGCTATATCGTAAACGAAATTTGCTTCTTTTGTTAAAACCCATGTGAAGAATAATGGACCAATAATCCTTCCCATATTGTCCATGGAATAAGAAAGACCAGCAGCAGTGCCATATTTCCCGCCCGATTCTTTAGAGGAGAGAGACGTATTCAAGGTTCTAGCTAAAGCATTACCAGCAGTAAATACACAAAGCGCGAATCCTGCGAATGCAAGGCTCTGTGTGAATGGGAATAATAACAAGCCGATTGCTGTGACAACTTGCGCCCCTATAAGCCATCTGGTTTCTTTTCCATCTTTGATGTGCCTCACAAGGCCGCCTTGTATTAAGAAATCAACAAAGCCACTGAACAAAAAGAGTGACCCTAACTGAGCAGAAGTAATTTGGATTTTTTCCATTTGGAATAATTGAAGTGTCGATTCAACGCCTGCTAGCAGGAATGTCACAATAAACGAGAAAATAAATAAGTATCTCACGCGATATTGAAAAAGCATGGAGGTCCCTTTTGGTATAATAGCTCTTTTTGTAGCTTCACCTTGTCGAACAGGTTCACGCAATACAATGCTTGCGTAAATAAGCAACAGGATGAGAAGAATGCTAGATACGGTGAATGGCGTGCTTAAACTAATCTGTCCAAGCAACCCGCCCAAAGCCGGTCCAAAGATAAATCCAAGACCAATAGACATGCCCATAAAACCCATATATTTGTTGCGGTTTTCTTCAGTCGACATATCGCCTATAAAACCAGTAACGGCCGTATAAAGAGCGCCTGAGAATAAACCGCCTATAATACGGGAAATATAAAGCATTGTTAACGATTTCATAAACAATGAAATTAATATAAAGCTTGTACTAAATCCAAGCAAACCAATTAAAATTAGTTTTTTTCGGCCCATCTTGTCACTCAGCATCCCCCATAAGGGAGCGGTAAAAAAGCTTGCAAGTGAATAAATGGTTAAAAGTCCGCCAACATGCATTTTGGCAAAGCCTTGATTTACTACTACTTCAGGTAAGACAGGTATGATCAAGCCAAATCCAAAATACACAAAAAACTGAACAGACATCAGTAAGAAGAGCGATTTTTTCATGTTAACCCAACTTTCTTTAAAGACATTCGATTCATCATCCAACCATTAGATTGAATAAATAGTGAAACGTTTCACCTATAATTTCTAGTATAAGGTGAACAACGGATGAATGCTAAGCCTAGCCTTGAGAAGTAAAGAAATTTATTAGTTAAGTGCTATTTGTAAATTAAATTCATTGTTTATGAGGGCTTTCCTTTCGGGAATAGACATCATAAGGATAGGAAGATTTAAGGAGGAATAGAGTAATGGATATCACAGTAGTAGCAAAAATGAAAACAAATGACGGATCAGAAGGGATTTTAGACTTAAAGGAGCCAGTATTAGTTGAAATGGAATCTGCACGGGAATTCAAAGTGAAAAATGCCTTAGAGTATCTTGGCCATACGGATATTAAAGCACAGTCGCTTGAAATGAATAAATATGTGGCCACAAGCGTATTTAATGGTGAGTCTTACCAAACGGAGATTTCATTTAGCTATGCCTTGCGGGCAAATGGGCAGTATTTTGAACTGCAGGAGTTAAAAGGAATGATATAAAAGGAGGGATAGAAGCTGTCTGACAAAAGGATCTCCATTTAAGACAGCTTTTTTCTTCTAGATGTGGTTTAGAGAGAGTTAAGAGGGGAATAATTATAATACATATAGAGATGGGTATCTAAGTTGTGAAGGTAGCCTATAAAAAAATCATTAATTATGTAACAATATTGAAAAATTTAAAGGGTTTAAAAATGGTATTATAGAAATGAATATATAGAAGCTTATTTGGTTAATTTAAAGTGGAGAAGCAACTTTTTAAAAACAGCTTCGTCAATGAATATAAGTAAAAAGAAGAGGTGGAAAGAATGTCAAGAGATGTAGATATCACAAAAATTATTTCAAATTTATCAAAACTTGGCGTAAAGGCGACTACTACAAAATCTCGCTTAGAATTATTAAAAGCATTAGCACCACCAAAATCATCTCCCCAAACGCAAAGCTAACTTAAGAGACATCCCAAACTTCGGCCCCATTACTAGTCGGAGTTTTTTAAAACGCCTCGGTCCAAAAATGCATGTATACCGAACGCAAACAACCGATAGCGTTTTATTATACATAAAAACGCCTAAAGAGCTTTTAGATGCTCTCTAGGCGTTTTTTTAGTTAAAAGTCATCATCGTCATCATGATTGCCAAACATATATGTGCGATGGTGGAATTTCATGCTGAAGACCAAACCTAATGCTAAAGCATTCCCCATCATAGCACTCCCTCCATAACTAATGAATGGAAGAGGTATTCCTGTAATAGGCAGTACCTGTGTTGTCATTCCTATATTTTCAAAGACATGGAATGTAATCATAGCAATAATGCCTGCACACACATACGTACAAAACGGATCTTTCATTCGTAGTGTGAGTTTTGTTAGGTGGAAGATTAGGAAGAAGAACAAGCAAATGACAACACTTGCTCCGATAAAGCCAAACTCTTCACCGATGACGCTAAAAATAAAATCGGTATGATTCTCTGGTACATATACTTCTTTATGCTTGAACCCTTTACCGAAGATTTCCCCAGAACCAATCGCATTCAACGATGCAATTAAATGGTAACCATCGCCGGAAGAATACGAGTAAGGATCTAGCCAAGAATAGATACGTGCTAGTTGGTAGGGGTCAAATTTTAGTTTATGGATTAAGAAGTCCTGCATATTAATGGCCATCCACAAGAGTGAACCGCCGACAACTGCTGCTATAGAGGCAACAGGTAGTATGATTTTCCATGGAATGCCGGCTACGATGATAACAGCGCTCGTAATAGCCAAAAATACAAGCGATGTACCAAGGTCAGGCTGTTTCATAATGAGACCAAGTGGCACCAATAGAACTAAGAAGATTTTTCCTAATAAAATCATATCTGTTTTAAAAGTCTTTAAGGGATGCGAGTCATGGTGTTTGCTGACGGTCCTGGCTAGCGCAAGGATATAGAAGGTTTTCATAAACTCGGATGGCTGGATATCTGCAAAACCTAAGTGGAACCAGCTTTTCGCTCCGTTTCGCGGTTCAGCGATTTGTCCAACGCCCCCTGGCGCTACCATTAAGACAATCAGTACTAGGATACCAGCTCCATATAAATACCAAGCCATCTTTTTGTATTGATCTGGGTCAAAGTACATCATGACTGCGACAATACAAGCGCCAACAAAATACCAAAAAAGCTGTTTTGGCACAAAGTTAGTGATATATTGGCCTGACATTTGGGCAGAGGAGATTGCCATCACGCTGACAATACAAAATAATATCAATATAAAAGCGAGCGTCCAGTCAAAACGATCGGAAAAATTTCTTTTTGAATTCATGATAGTCACCTATAGTAGTAGATTTGATACAAAAAAATATAGTGAAGCTTCAATCAATGGGCGCTTTTCTTTCTTTTTCCACCATTGATACTTGTGTTACCTGTTCTGGTTGGTCATTTATGCTAAACCTACCAGTAAAAACTACACTAGCCTATCAAATTTAAAGCAGTCTTTCAATGGGGAATCTGTTTTTTAAAGCATTTGGCATGTCCGAAAAAGCCTCACTTCTCTTATTGTATCATGGCCTGTATAAAGTGAAACGAAAATACATCACAAATGTTTCAAAAATGTTTATTTCCTCTTATAATAGTATAGGAAACGAGGTGATCGACTTGGCAAAAAAAATGCGAGCTGCTGATGACTATTTACATCATCTATATGTACACAAGAATGAAATAAACCAATTTGCGATGTTGAGCGGTTTGACTTTCCGCGAATTTGTCTCTGCAGTCGGTCCGCTTCAAAATATTTTGCTGCTGAAGAATGAGTATGATGATGGTTCGTTCAACATGCATACGCGATTAGAGTTTGTGGAAGAGAAAAGTATACCGAAATTTGTAAAGAAGGCCATGGATTCTAAAAAAGACTTGTGCTGGATTGATTTCTCGGATGAACGTAAACTAAATCTTCTAACTCCACAAGAACAAGCTGAATTGCTTTATATTGGACATAAAAAGGAAGCGATTCGGTCTCCTTTCTACCACCAATTGCAAAATAGATACGTTTATTTATCTTCCCAAGATGCAAAAACATCAAAAATTTATTTCCGCGACATGTCGGACTTAAGAAAACTTGTTACGCAAGTATTCAATAACATCATCCAAGAAAAAGAACGGACTAATTTTTGGAGACGAAAAACGGGGAATTTGATACCGATTATTAGTGAAGAATTGATGGGGAATTTCCGTGAAGATGTAGAAGATGGCGTATTGTTTTCATTATACAAAATTGAAAAACCGAAGCTCTCCTATGTTTTGGAATTACGCTCACTTTCTGAAGAGTACTTCCCTGATGAAATATGGGATGATTTAAATAATTTATTAAAGAGAACTCCGGATAAGGTATTAGAAGTACACAAATAGGAAATTACCTGGACAGTTTTTAAAAACGCACGCATTCCACCCATGTAAAAATGGATGAATCGTTGCACTATAAATCGCTTTTTTGAGATTCCTACATATCATAAGTAGGAATCTTTTGTTTTTTTACTGTATTATTACTTCAAAGTGCTATGATAGAAATATTAAATTACAGGGCGTATTAAATCATTTGTATTATTTTATGATGTAAATAAGTCGTGTTAAAATGGGAAGTAGAAAAAACTTGGAGGAATATAAAGAATGAAAAGAAAATTAGGCTTGTTATATGGTGGTAAATCAGCAGAACATGATGTGTCATTATCAACTGCCAAGGCTGTCATTCAAGCATTGAATTTTGATCAATATGATGTGTTTCCAATTTACATCACGCGCGAGGGAGAATGGCGAAAAGGCGCACAACTAACAATGCCTGTAGAAAATACTGATGACTTAGTATTCCAAATGGATGGAAACGAAGAAAAACCCAATGATATATCAAGTTTCTTAGTATCAGATGAGAAACCGTTTGATGTGATCTTCCCGCTACTGCACGGTACGAATGGTGAAGACGGTACTGTTCAAGGATTGCTAGAAGTATTGAATTTGCCTTACGTTGGCAATGGTGTTTTGGCTTCAGCGGCGGGTATGGATAAAGTTGTAATGAAACAATTATTCGAAGTAGCTGGTCTGCAACAAGTGCCATATGTGTACTTTATCCGTAAAGAATGGCAGAAGAAGCAGGAAGAACTGCTGAAAGAAATGGAAGATAAGCTCTCTTGGCCAATGTTTGTAAAACCTGCTAACTTAGGGTCTAGTGTAGGTATCAGTAAGGCGACTAATCATGAAGAGCTAATCAAAGCAGTGGATCTTGCTTTAAAATATGACCGAAAAATTGTCGTAGAAACAGGCATTACTGCACGTGAAGTAGAGATGGCCGTACTGGGCAATGACGAACCAAAGGTATCTGTTCCAGGTGAAATTAAACCAGTCACAGATTTCTATGATTATGATTCCAAGTACAATGATAATCAAACAGATCTATTGATTCCAGCACCTGTATCAGATAGCGTGATTGCTAATATGTCCGATATGGCTAAACGTGCATTTAAAATTATAGATTGTTCTGGACTTGTCCGTGCTGATTTCTTTGTGACAGCAGAGGATGAGATATATATTAACGAAATAAACACAATGCCTGGCTTTACGCCTGTCAGCATGTATCCAATTCTTTGGCAAAATACAAATCTCGCTTATAGCGATTTAATCGAAGAGTTGATTTCTTTAGCCATTGAACGCCATGAAGAAAAGCAACAACTTCAATACCAATAAAAAAGATTGAGTGTGATTTCTTGTGAAAAAAACATTGCAGCAAATTGCAGATTGGTTAGAACTTGACCAAAAAATGGATGAACGCCTGGTGACAGGGGTATCCATCAATACACGTACATTAGAAGAAGGCGACTTGTTTATACCGTTTCGTGGCGAAAAAACAAACGGTCATAAATATGTAGCTCAAGCCTTTGAAAATGGCGCAGTAGCTTCTCTTTGGCAAAAAGATGAGCCGAATCCACCGCAAGATGTGCCATTGCTATTTGTAGAAGATCCAGAGAAAGCTTTACAGCAAATGGCGGTTAAATATCGCGGAGAACATCTGGCTACATTCATCGGCATTACTGGGTCGAATGGGAAAACATCTACCAAAGACCTTTTAGCTGGAACGCTCTCTCCCTACTTTAAAGTTCAAAAGACAGAAGGTAACTTTAATAACCAACTTGGCTTGCCATTAACAATCCTTTCTTTAGATGAGGATACACAGTTTGCTATTTTAGAAATGGGTATGGATGGCTACGGACAGATTGAATTTTTATCAAAAATGGCAAAGCCAATGTTCACTGTTATCACCAATATTGGTGAAGCGCATATGGAAGCGCTGGGTTCTCGAGAAGGTATCGCCAAAGCCAAATTTGAGATTATTCAAGGTCTCTTGCCAGAAGGAAAGCTATATTATGATGGCGATGAGCCATTGCTACAACAATTAGTGGCAAAAGAGGCACATCTAAATACAAAATCCTTTGGTACCGGCCCATCCAATGACCTTCAGGTAAGCTGGATGGAGACAACAAAAGAAGGCAGTGTGTTCTGTGTAAAAGGAATGGTAGAAGGGGAGTTCTTTATTCCTGTTCTAGGTCAGCACCAAGTAAAGAACACGTTAGCCGCAATCTTGATTGCGCAGCAGGTTGGTTTAACTGACGAAGAAATTCGCAATTCTTTAGAAAATGTTTCTTTAACGAATATGCGGATGCAACTTGTAAATGGAGAGCAGGGCATATTATTTGTAAACGATGCCTATAATGCTGCTCCTACTTCAATGAAAGCTGCACTAGAATTCATGAAGACAACCACCATGCGCAAGGACAAATGGATTGTACTTGGCGACATGCTGGAGCTAGGCCAATTGGAACAGCAATACCATGAGGATTTAGCGGTGGAGATAGACTTGCAAGCCATCCATCATATTTGTTTATATGGACCTCGCATGAAACATCTCTATGATATGCTGAAAAACCAGGTGTCAGCAGAACGTCTCATCTGGACAGAACAGGATTATGAGCCCATCATCGACAGCATCCGCTCACAAGCGGACGAACATTCGATCATTCTCCTAAAAGGTTCACGCGGCATGGCTTTAGAGCATATATTAAAAGCATTCACGAAAGAGGATTAAAGAGAAAGCGTTTAGGGAAGACTAATTTTCCTAGGCGTTTTTTTTAGCTTGTGTTCACTGGAATAAAACCTCCATCCGTCTTTTATTGCCTTACGGATATGAGGAGGAGGGAATACTGCCACCCCCGAATATCCTCCTTGTCAGCGGACAAAAGTCTCAACAATGAGGAGGAACGAATTTGAAAATCGGTGTCTTATGCTTGCACGGTTTTACAGGTGGACGACATGAAATCAAGACGTTTACTCAATATCTAGAACAACAAACAGATTGGATTCTCCATGTCCCCGTTTTATCTGGACACGGCGACAAACTTAATCTTAGTCACTATACAGCAGAGCATTGGTTAATGGATGCAGAAATAGCCTACAGACGATTGTATAAGAAAGTAGATATGGTCTACATAGTAGGCTTCTCTATGGGTGGGATTATCGCTATGTATTTGGCGTTGCGTTATAAAGTTCAAGCTCTTGTTCTCTTGAGTCCCGCAGCCAGATATATTCGCACTAAACAATTTGCGATTGATTTAAGTAAATTATTTATGGATACCCTTCATGGAGATTATGAAAAAAATGATTTATTTCGGCTGTATGAAAAAAAGGTTATAGAGGTTCCCTTACATTCGGTGACAGAATTCACGCGCCTAGTACGTATAGTGTCGCCATATTATCGCAAAATAAATACACCGGTTTGTTTTGTACAAGGTAAAAAAGATGAGCTTGTTCCATATGGCACAGCAACTTACCTATACCAAACTGTAGCAAGCAAAAAGAAAGAATTAATCTTCTCCCCTGAAGGAAAACATCTCATCTGTTACAGCGATGATACAAAAGAGTGGTTTCCAAAGGTGTTAGAGTTTATGAGAGGGTGTGTATAAATAAATAAAGTATATAGAGTTTCATGTACGTTATAATTGCAAGAAAGTATTTACCGTGTTAGAATATTGAAAGCAATGGATACATTTTGTGCGGAGACTCTCCAAATGGATGGAGAGTACTTTTTTTTGAACATTACGGTTTATTCTACATTTATTATGAAATGTTTCAGAATTAAACCGCTCGGCAAAGACCGGGCTTTCCCTTTTTATATAAAATTCCTCTGTAAAATGCAGAGATAGTATATGTAACGGAAACGTTCCTACCATAAAGGCTCGATTTGCCCTATATTCATCTGAAAATGTAACCATTTGTCAACTGCATAGCAAAGAAGGAGAATGAGAAGTTTGACAAATTTTTCAGAATTAAATATTAGCGCTTCTACACAAAGATCCCTAAAACGTATGGGATTTGAAGAAGCTACACCCATCCAAGAAGGCACTATTTCATATGCCCTAGAAGGACGCGACATTATCGGTCAAGCACAAACAGGTACTGGTAAAACTGCTGCTTTTGGGATTCCGCTTATTGAAAAAGTCGACCCTAAAAACCCAGTCGTACAGGCTTTAATTATTGCCCCAACTCGCGAACTAGCGATTCAAAGCTCAGAAGAACTTTACAAAATTGGATATGACAAACGCGCTCGCATCCTTTCAGTTTATGGTGGCCAAGATATTAGCCGTCAAATTCGCGCGCTTAAAAACAAGCCTCAAATTATTGTGGGTACGCCTGGTCGTATTCTAGACCATATCAAACGTCGTACGCTAAAACTAGAAAACGTTGAAACACTTGTTTTAGACGAAGCGGACGAAATGTTAAACATGGGCTTCATTGAAGATATCAACACAATTTTAGAAAACGTGCCATCAGAACGACAAACATTGTTGTTCTCTGCTACAATGCCTGCACCAATTCGTAAAATTGCAGAAACTTTCATGAAGGAACCAGAAATTGTTAAAATCAAATCAAAAGAAATGACAGTTGAAAATATCGATCAATACTTCGTAAAAGCACAAGAACGCGAAAAATTCGATGTTTTATCTCGTCTTTTGAATGTACATCAACCGGAATTGGCTATTGTCTTTGGACGTACAAAACGTCGTGTAGATGAGCTAGCACATGCTTTAAATATTCGCGGTTATTTAGCAGAAGGCATTCATGGTGACTTAAGCCAAGCAAAACGTCTATCTGTACTGCGCCAATTTAAAGAAAATAAAATCGATATTCTTGTAGCAACAGATGTTGCTGCTCGTGGTTTGGATATCTCAGGCGTAACACATGTGTACAACTTTGATATTCCACAAGATCCTGAAAGCTATGTTCACCGTATTGGACGTACTGGCCGTGCCGGCAAATCAGGCCTTGCTGTTACATTTGTGACACCACGTGAAATGGGTTATCTGCGCATCGTTGAAGAAACAACGAAAAAACGCATGACGCCACTAAAACCACCTACTGCTGATGAAGCGTTGGTTGGCCAACAAGCTCTTGCAGTAGAGCAATTAAAAGAACTAGTAGAGAAAAATCATCTAAGTGATTATAGAGCGATGGCAGAAGAACTGTTGACTACACATGATGCAGTTGATTTAGTAGCTGCTGCTTTGAAATCTCTAACAAAAGAACCTGATGATACACCAATCAAAATTACTGAAGAACGTCCATTACCTATGCGTCGCACATCTTCTCGCGGCAACAGTAATGGTGGAGGTCGTAGTCAAGGTCGTGGCAATTACCGTGGCAATAGAAACGGTAGCTCTCGCGGTGAACGTGGAGAACGCAGCGGCAGCGGTCGCCGCAGCGATCGCAGCAGTAGCCGTCGTGAAGGTGGACGCCGTGATAGCGGACGTCGCCAACCTCGTCGTAGCGAAGACTAATATACAAAACATCTTGTTTCGAGCAGTCGAAGCAAGATGTTTTTTTTATGAAACAAAAGCAACTATCATACCGTATAGTAGAAGTAGGTAAAAAGCGCGAAGATTAAAAGAAGGGAAGTGTTCTAAGATTGCAGCCTAAATATCAACTATCTAAGAAGGGGTTAACGGTTTGGCGTATACATGCGGCGATTGAAAGTCTCAGTGTATTAGTAATCGCTCTCATTGCATGCGCACTCACTTATTATTTTGAGGGTCCGTACTGGATCTATGCAGTAAGCATTGCAGTCGTTATTATCTATAGTTTTTTAAATATGTATTTATTTCCAAACATTCGCTGGGATCATTGGCGATATGAAGTGAGAGAACAAGAGATTGAAATTCAACACGGCCTTTTTATTGTCAAGCGCACATTGATTCCCATGGTGCGTGTGCAGCATGTTGACACTTCCCAGGGTCCCATATTAAAGCATTACCATTTGGCGAGCATTTCTATTTCCACAGCTGCCACTATACATACCATCCCTGCTTTAACGGTAGAGGAAGCAGATGGATTGCGAGCGAGTATTTCAGAATTGGCAAGGGTGGCAGAAGACGATGTCTAATAAAATGAATCATCTCCATCCCATTACTATTCTAATTGGTTTTCTTCAAACCTTAAAAGGCTTGGTGATTCCAGGGGTTGTAATCTTGGTCGGCAATGGATTTCGCTATTCATTTAGTCCGGGCAGTCCAAAATTTATGGTTACCCTTTTGCTGCTTTCAGGTATCTTGTTGCTATTAGTCCTTATTTTGATTTTCTCTTTTATAAAGTGGAAGAAGTTTGTTTATTGGTTTGAAGAGGAAGAATTGAGAATAGAATATGGCTTATTCGTAAAAAAGAAGCGCTATATCCCTCTAGAACGAATACAGAGCTTAAATTATAAAGAAAGCTTACTTCATCGTCTATTTGGGCTAGTAAAAGTAAAGATTGAAACAGCGGCCGATAGCGGAGAGGCGGAAGCAGATCTGACTGCTATCACTAGAAGTCAAGCTGATCTGATTGAGGCGCAAATGAAGCGAGCAAAAGAATACCATCATTTTGAAAAGGCATCAGAAAATGACACACCTATCCTTGCGAAGGATGATAAGGAAGAACAGATACCGACCCGTACATTGGTTCATCAAATGTCCCAAAAAGATCTGTTGGTGCTGGCCACAACATCTAGCAGTATTGGTGTTGTATTTTCAGGTTTGGCTGCTGTGCTATCGCAATTAAACGATTGGATTCCGTATGATCAAATATATGGAGAAGTGAAAAACTATATAAAATTTGGCGTCGTACTTATTTGTGTTATAACGCTTCTCATTTTATTTGTATCATGGATGCTATCTGTTGCCATTACGTTTATCAATAATTTTGGCTTTCGTATAGAGAAAGAGGAGCAGCGGCTCTTCGTGTCGAAAGGGTTACTAGAGAAAAAAAGACTCACTATTCCTTTGAATAGGATACAAGGGGTTCGCATTGTGGAGTCGCCGTTTAGACAGTTGTTCGGATATGTCTCGATTGTTATTGAGAGTGCTGGAAGTTCTGGTGAGAAAAATGAAAAGAAAATTGTACTGCTTCCACTCATTAAAAAGAAAAATAGCTTTTTCATCTTACGAGAAATTTTCCCGATTGGTATTTGGACGGAGCCTCAATTAATAAAAGCACCAAAAAGAGCTTTATTTCGTTATATAAAAATCCATCTTTATTGGTCTATCCCGCTTGCAGCAGCTTTATGTTTCTTCCTCTTTCCTTACGGGGCATGGTCTTTAATTTTAATACCGATTGCTGTGTTGCTAGGGTATTGGCAATATCGCACTGCAGGGTTTAACATTACCTCCCAGCAGCTTACGATTGTTGAAAGAGGACTTAGCCGTACAACGCTTGTTGTGTGGAAAAAGAGAATTCAATCTCTCACGATGTCCCAAAGCTACTATGCGAAACAAAAGCATGTCGCTTCTGCTAAAGTTGTGATGATGTCAGGAAAGACAGGAAGCCATGCGAAGGTTAGACATTTTGATGATGAGAGAGTAAAAGATATTTTTGAATGGTATAAGCCGAATGAGAGAGAAATTGAACATACAAAAAGCTGGTAGAGTTTCTTAGAAACCTCACCAGCTTTTATGTATATTAATTTTTTTTAATCCAGCGAAGGACACGCTTGGGATGAAAGTCAAATAACCCGATAATCAATCCAGTCACTAATCCTGCAATATGTGCAGTTGCGTTCACATTGGGCTGCAAGAAAGTCATAATAACAGAGATCACAACAATCGGCATAATAATTTGTTTAAGCTGCGGCATGGTCTTTCGCGTATAGTACACCAATGCCAAAAAGGCGCCGAACAAACCAAAAACCGCACCGCTTGCCCCATAGCTCACATAATTTGCTGGCTGGATTAAATACGAAACGACATTCCCAATGAAACCAGATACAAAATAAATAGTGAAGAATCGGAGTTTTCCGGCAAGACGCTCTAACTCAGGACCGAAAACGTACAATGAAAACATATTAAAGAGCAAGTGGAAAAATCCTCCGTGGATAAACATAGAAGTGAGCAGCCGCCAATATTCGCCATCAGCAATTAAATAATTTGCTGCTGCGCCTTTAATAACAATATTGAGGCCTAACGGAGGAATGAGCCCAATTAAATAGACTGCGATATTAATACCTATTATTATCGAAATCACCGGATATAATAATATGTATTGTGAAAGTTTTTCTGTCCGATTAAACATGTATTCACCTCAACTTTAATATGATTATTATACATTGTTTTAATGGCTGAATGAAAGGAGAAACCAAGTTGATCAAAGGAATAGGACTAGATATAGTAGAAATCTCTCGAATAATGAAAGCGAATGATCTCAATCCACATTTCAAAGAAAGAATCCTCACAAAAAATGAATTAGCGATTTTCAATCAGTTAAAAACAAGACGCCAACTAGAATTTCTTGCAGGCAGGTTTTCAGCTAAAGAAGCATATTCAAAGGCAAACGGCACAGGAATTGGAAAGGAGTGTTCATTGCAGGATATTGAAATTTTGCCAAACGACAAAGGCCAGCCGATATTATATTTTAAACAAGAAATTGTCCAAGGCTTTGTAAGTATTACGCATTCAAAGGAGTATGCGGCCGCTCAAGTTGTACTGCTTGCATAAAACGTAGAGCTCGTTCATAGGATGTCTTATGGAAAATGAGAAAGGATGGGGTTTTGCGAAAACTTCTCACACTAGGATTGCTTTGTTTCGCAGCAGTATTGATGTTAGCAGCATGTGGATCAGATTCAAAGGAAGATATTGTCAAAAAGACAAGCAAGAAATGGGCGGATTCAAAGGGCTATGAAGTCAAAGCAAATATGGAAATTAAAACAACAGGTGATACTAAAAAGTATAACGTTGATGTATGGCATACGAAGCCAGAATTTTACCGTGTAGCTGTTTCAGAAGAAGGACAAGAAACATCTCAAATGATTATCCGCAATGAAGAAGGAGTGTTTGTAGTTACGCCTTCGATGAAAAAGACGTACAAGTTCCAAAGTGATTGGCCAAAGCAAAACAGCCAGGGCTACTTAATCAATTCTTTGGCGAAAGATTTAGCCTCTGATTCACAGGCTACTATGAAAGAAACAAAGGATTCATACATCTTTAAAGCGAAGACACGTAATACACATTCGAAGATGTTGCCAACACAACAGGTCTACATTAATAAAAAGACCTTGCTACCTACGAAAGTAGTTGTGTTAAACGAAGCAAGTGAAGAGCAAATCAAAATCACCTTCAAAAAAATCACGTTAGGCGTTGCTAAAAAAGCTGGGGATTATGACTTGCAAGATTTCACAAAACCTAGCGACTCAGATGAGGTGAACAAAGATAAAGCTAATGTAGATGAGAAAGCCGCAGAAGATGCAGCTAAAGATGCAGACGGAGAAGCTACTGCAGAGGAAAATAAAGAAGGTAATACAGAAGGAAAAACAGAAGGAACAGATGACAAAGCAGCTGTAAATGAAGAGGAAGCAGCAGGCGAAACAGCTCAAGAAGAGGCTGCGGAAGATAATGCTTCTAATGAAGAAAGCACAGCTGATGAAAACGGTGAAAAAGTGGCAACTTCAGCAGATGCAGATGCCTCCGGTGAAGAAGCTACCAATACAGATTTCGAAACGCACTATCCGGTAGTAGATTGGAATTTAAAATTAACTGATGAAAAATCAATGAACACAACTGCTGGTACTCGTAAAATTTTATCATTCGAGGGAGATAAGAGCTTCACTATTATTCAAGAAAAAACAACTAGAGCGGAACAACTGTATATTCCAGTATTCTCTCCGGGAGACCCTGCTGATCTAGGATTTACTGTAGGAGCGATCACGGACAACTCTATTAGCTGGGAAGCAGATGGCGTATCATACTTTATCGCCTCAAACGATCTAAGTAAGACGGAGTTAGTAGAAGTAGCATCCTCAATGGTAAATGGAGAAATGAAATAGTAAGGGAAGTATCGCTCAGTAAGATTGTAGAATTTCTTACTGAGTGATAGTCCCTTTTTGTTGCAGAAATCAATCTTCTTATCATGAACGATGAGCTATATTATTACATCATTATGTTTGACCAAATCCTTGGTTGGGACGATAATAGATAAAAACTAATAAGAGGGTATAGACATGCAAGGAAATGAAATATTTCGACCTACTAAGGCAATTATTGATTTATCAGCTATTCGCCATAATATTGTAAACTTGCGTAAGCATTTGCATTCAGATGTCTCTGTTATCGCAGTAGTAAAAGCAAATGCTTACGGACATGGCGATGTACAGGTGGCCAAAGAGGCACTAAAAGCAGGTGCTACTATTTTAGCAGTAGCCACCCCTGAAGAAGCATTGCATTTACGGCAGGAAATACCGCACACTCCAATCATGATTTTAGGTGCTTCTCCAATTGTTTTTGCGCCTATCGCAGCAAAAGAAGCCATTATCCTAACTGTTTTTTCAGAGGATTGGGTACGCAAAGTGGCTCCATTAGCCAAAGATTTCGAAAAGCCGCTTAAGGTTCATATAAAAGTTGATAGCGGGATGAATCGTATTGGTGTGCGCCAAGAAAAAGAACTACAGGCTGTATATGATGCGGCCAAAATGGTTAATAATATAGAAGTGGATGGTATTTTCACACATTTTGCTACAGCGGATGAAGAGAATCAAGAGCAGTATGAAATGCAATTGGGGATATTCCAAAAGATGATTGCCAGCTTACCTGAAAAACCACGCATAGTGCATGCTGCAAATACAGCTGCTGCATTAGTTAAAGAAAGTGCCCAATTCGATGCTGTGCGTTTTGGGATTTCTATGTACGGACTTGCACCATCTACTTATATTGAAGAAAATCTTCCATACCCTTTAAAAGAAGCGCTCGCATTAGAAAGTGAATTAGTACATGTGAAGAAAATTCAAAAGGGCGACAGAGTCGGCTATGGAGGTACATATATAGCAAAAGAAGACGAGTGGATTGGTACATTGCCAATAGGCTATGCCGATGGTTTGCTGCGTTGTCTTACTGGTCAAGAAGTTTTAATAGAGGGTAAAAGGGTACCAATTGTAGGAAGGATCTGTATGGATCAATGTATGGTGCGCCTGCCTAAAAAGTATGAGATTGGTGAGAAAGTGACACTAATTGGCAAACAACATGGAAATGAAATTCATATACAAGAGTGGGCAGAGCGTCTTCATACAATCGTCTATGAAATACCATGTATGATTTCAGAGCGGGTTCCGCGGGTATATAAAGAGCAATAATCATTTTTTCTGGCTCGCGCCAACTTGAAGTGAAATATAAATAGCGATAAAGAGCAACAGAGTTTCCTAGTAGTCGACAAATTCAGAAAAAAAACCGCGATAATGTCAAATGCTTACTGATATTGTCTTTTCAATATTATATTTTAATGTTAGGATTATGATAGTTGAGAACATATTGGCGATTTGTTTCTGGAGGTGTTGGCTGTGAACCACAAAGGACTCGAAAACGTTCTGATTCAGATGCCAGAACGATTGGTTTCTGAAAGTATAGAACAAGCATATAGACAAATAGTATTAAAAGACGCAAATGATTTAGTATATATTCCGACAAAAAGATCTATTCATACGAAACAAAAAAATCACATGCGAGAAGCAATGGTTAAAGGATATGTAGAAATGTCACAGATTAACTTATCTATATGTAGTGAATGCTTACATGTTGAGTATGAAGCGGAACATATGGTGGAGCGACTCGTAAGCGGAGGATGAAAACTTGAACGTAAAACGTGGAGACGTTTTTTTTGCAGATTTATCACCAGTAGTCGGGTCTGAGCAAGGTGGCACCAGACCCGTACTGGTTATTCAAAATGATATCGGAAATCGATTTAGTCCAACTGTTATTATCGCAGCAATTACAGCTCAAATTCAAAAGGCGAAACTCCCAACTCATGTGGAAATTGACGCTAAGAAATATGGATTTGAACGGGATTCGGTTATTTTGTTGGAACAATTGCGGACGATCGATAAATCACGATTAACAGATAAAATCACGCAGCTAGATGGTCCTTTAATGGTAAAGGTAGAAGAAGCTTTGGAAATAAGTTTAGGGCTATTAAAATTTTAAGCATACATATTGAAACACCAGATGCTAGTCATCTGGTGTTTTTCTTTGTCTCTTTACAACTTATTTACAATGAATATTCAAAAAATGGAGTGTAATATTTGTAACTATATTATACAATTAGAAAAAGAATCCATTATAGAAAAATTAAATATTTTCAGTTTATTTAACGTATAAACTATTAGGTCCCTAATCATCATATTTTTATATGATGACTGATTTGTGTGTGTGAAAAAGGGAAAATCTTCATCTGATATTAAACAGATTGTTATTAAATAAGGATTTGGAGGTAGGCGCTCATGGAAGGTTCTTCGATAGATATTTTAACGGAGTGGGATATTGTCACTGCACGGCAGCTTGGCCGCAAGGAAGCTAAGTCGATTGGATTCGATATTATTGACCAAGCACTTATTGCTACAGCGATTAGTGAATTAGCCAGAAACATTCACTTATATGCAGAGAGTGGAAAGATTGAAGTGAAAAAATTAATACAGGAAAAATCAGTTGGCATTTATGTAATAGCATCGGATAATGGACCAGGTATTCCACAAATCGATGAATTGTTACAAAAAGATTTGGCCACAACAAAAGGCATTGGGTTTGGGCTGCCTGGTGTAAAAAGAATCATGGACGAGTTTCAGTTAGATTCACAACTTACTATAGGAACAACCGTGAAAATTAAAAAATGGTTATCAATCAACAAAGAAGAATAAAAAAAATAAAAAAGTTTTATTTTTAGGTTTAACCCTTATATAGTGCGGGTATTCCATATATGTTGGTCTAAAAATTGAAAGCAATAAATGATATACATACTTTCAAACAGGAACAATAACTTGTAGTATTTTAGTTAATGCATCGGTTTTTTATGCATTTTTATAGAGAACAATACAGGAGGGATAGAGATGGACTTTAAATTAGACGTAGTAGAAGAAACAGGAAAGGTTCAAGCAATTCTTCAAGGAGAAATAGATGCTTATACTGCTCCTGTTTTAAGAGAGCAATTGGATGGTATTTCTATATCAGAAGGCACTCAAGTAGAATTGAACTTTTCAAATGTAAATTATATGGATAGCACAGGTTTAAGTGTTATCGTTGCTTTTTATAAAAGCGTTGTAGCAAATGGTGGAGATATCGTACTTACTTGCCTATCTGAACGCCTAAAACGCTTATTTGACATCACAGGTTTAACGGATATTATGAACATCGAAGTTAGGAAGGTGATTTCAAACAATGAGAGAATTTGATTATATGGAGATGCGCGTTCCTGCTAAAACGCAATATGTTGGTGTTGCTCGACTTGCTATTTCAGGATTGGCGAACCGTGTAGGTTTTTCATATGATGATATTGAAGATGTGAAAATTGCAGCGAGTGAAGCAATCACCAATGCGATTCAGCACGCATATGCAGACAAAGAAGATGGAGAAGTTGTAATCGGCTGTGCCTTGTATAAGGACAAAATGGAAATCATGGTGGCCGACTATGGACGCAGTTTTAAATTCGAAGAGGTAAAAGAAAAGGTCGGTCCTTATCACGAAGAAGAAGATGTACAATTTATTCGTGAAGGAGGATTAGGTCTATACCTTATTGAAAGCCTTATGGATGAAGTGAAAGTACTCAACGACAATGGCGTGACTGTTTTCATGACAAAATTTGTATCACGAGAGCAGGTGAATGACCATGCGGAAACAATCTCCTTCTAGTTCGGCATCAAAAGAGCAAGTATTAGAATGGATCCAGCGTTTTCAACAAACTGAAGACGACGAGGCGCAAACTAATTTAGTTTTGCATTATCAATATTTGGTTGAATCCATCGCAAGAAAGTATTCTAATGGGCGCTCTTACCATGATGACATAGTACAAGTCGGCATGTTAGGCCTGCTTGGTGCTATTAGAAGGTTTGATTCTTCCTTTGGTCGTAGTTTTGAGGCTTTTGCGGTACCGACGATTATCGGTGAAATCAAACGCTACTTGAGAGATAAAACATGGGATGTCCATGTGCCAAGGCGTATTAAAGAACTTGGCCCCAAAATTAAAGCAGCTGTTGAGTTTTTAACAACCGAAACGCAACGTTCACCCCAAGTTGCAGAAATTGCAGAATATCTTGAAGTAGAAGAAGATGAAGTGTTGGAAGCGATGGAAATGAGCCAAAGTTATCAAGCACTTTCAATGGACAGACCTATTGATTCTGATGGCGATGGTAGCACTGCAACGTTATTTGATATAGTAGGGAAGCAGGATGATGAATACGAAAAGACAAACCGCCGTATTATTGTGGAAAACGCAATGAAGGAATTGTCAGAAAGAGAACGTCAAATTATTCAGCTTACATACCTTCAACAGCTTAGCCAGAAAGAAGCTGGGGAGATGCTGGGTATATCCCAAATGCATGTCTCAAGATTGCAGCGTAAAGCTATCAAGAAACTGCAACAAATTATTGTTGCGTCAGGTGGTATTTAAAAGAAGGACAGTTCAACTTTTGTTGAACTGTTCTTTTTTGTTGCGAATAAGCAATGGCTACTCTATGTTAAAATAGGGAAGTCAAAGGAAGGATAGTGAATAAATGGACACTCAAAAAATGCATCAGCTTATTGCGAAAGAAATCGGCATTCGCACACAACAAGTAGACCAAGTAATTCAATTGTTAGAAGCATCAAATACTGTACCCTTTATAGCTCGCTATCGAAAAGAAGCTACAGGATCACTAGATGAAGTCCAAATTAAAGCGATTGAAGATCGCTATCATTATGTAATGCAGCTAGAGCAACGTAAACAAGAGGTTCTGCGTATTATCGAAGAACAAGGGAAGTTAACTGAAGAACTTACAAAAGATATTAATGAAGCTACTGTTTTGAAACGTGTAGAAGATTTATACCGACCATACAAACAAAAAAGAAGAACAAAAGCAACGATTGCAAAGGATAAAGGACTTGAACCATTGGCTGATAGCCTATTGCAATTTAACCAAACAGAAGTAGAAACCCTAGCTCTGCCTTTTATTAATGAAAATGTAGAAAGTGTTGAAGAGGCCTTGCAGGGAGCGAGTGACATTTTAGCTGAGAGATTTGCTGATGATGCAGCAATAAGAGAAAGCATTCGTCAGATTTCTTGGAAACAGGGAGTCATTCAATCAACTGTGAAAGCTAAAGAACTCGATGAAAAAAGTGTATTTGAAATGTATTACGACTATCAAGAACCTGTAAATAAAATTGTTCCTCACCGAATTTTAGCTATTAATCGTGGAGAAAAAGAAGATATATTAAAGATTGGCATTGAAGTGCCGACTGAATCTATCTATCAACTCATGCGGAAAAAATGGATTGTATCCACATCATCACCTTCTTCCAAACTAGTTGAAGTGGCTATAGAGGATGCATATAAACGATTAATCCAGCCATCAATTGAGCGTGAGATACGCAATGAATTGACAGATAAAGCCGAAACACAGGCTATCCATATTTTTTCTGAAAATCTCAGAAATCTTCTATTGCAGCCTCCAATGAAAGGAAAGTATGTTTTAGGCGTAGACCCTGCGTATAGGACGGGCTGTAAATTAGCTGTAGTTGATGATACTGGTAAAATGCTTGAGATATCGGTTATTTATCCACATACAGCAAAAGCAGACATTAACAAATCCAAATCTATATTTAATGATTTGTTGAATCGCTATCCTATTTCTATTATTGCGATAGGGAACGGTACTGCATCCAGAGAGACAGAACAATTTGTTTCGGAATGTTTGAATGAATCCAATGCGAGTGCAGCTTATGTAATCGTTAATGAAGCAGGTGCAAGTGTTTACTCTGCCTCGCCAATTGCTAGAGAGGAATTCCCGGATTTACAGGTAGAACAGCGGAGTGCTGTCTCTATTGCAAGGCGATTGCAAGACCCACTAGCTGAGTTGGTGAAAATCGAACCAAAAGCTGTAGGTGTTGGCCAATACCAACACGATGTATCTCAAAAGAAACTTGCAGAACAACTCACCTTTATTGTAGAAACAGCAGTAAACCAAGTGGGGGTAGATGTGAATACAGCTTCTTCATCATTGCTTCAATATGTTTCAGGCCTATCAAAAACAGTAGCAGAAAATATCGTCAAAACAAGAGGAGAACAAGGAAAGTTTACTGCTCGCACGCAGTTAAAGAAAATACCTCGACTTGGTGCTAAGACTTATGAACAAGCTATTGGATTTTTAAGAATCCCAAATGCAAAGAATCCATTAGATTCAACTGCTATACATCCAGAGAGCTATGATTTAGCAAACCGCATATTAGAAGCGGTAGGGTTAGATAAAAAACAAATAGGCACGGCAGAGGCAGAACAAGCAATTGCAAATTTAAATATAAAAGAGCTAAGTAAAGAATGGGAGATTGGCGAAGTTACATTGAAAGATGTGATTGATTCATTAATGAAACCTTCTCGGGATCCGCGGGATGCTTTTCCACAGCCCTTGCTTAAAAAAGATGTTTTAAAAATGGAGGATTTACAGCCAGGAATGGAACTTCAAGGAACAGTCCGCAATGTAGTCGACTTTGGAGCGTTTGTCGACATTGGCGTAAAGCAAGATGGACTTGTCCATATCTCAAAGCTGAAAAAAGGTTTTGTTAAACATCCATTAGACGTAGTTTCATTGGGGGACATTGTCACTGTTTGGGTAGACAATGTAGAGAAGGATAAAGGTAGAATTGCTCTAACAATGCTTCCACCTAATCAATAATAATTAGTTTTTATATTTAAAGAGGCAAAGAAAATTAGCGGTGGTTTGTTATGAGGCAAGTACAGCCATCTGTCCATTTAAAATCTTAGCTTCCACCGCTAGTCTCTTTGTTTTTTCTTGCGTAAATAAAAAACAGCAATATTCAAAACGAGAGTATACTTATTTATAAGGAGGGACATAATATGACAGATTGCGAACTACAAGAGCTCGTCTGCCAAATCTCCAAAGAAGTATTTCATAAACCATTTCGCCATCGGGCATATTTTAATTCTCGCCTCCGAACAACAGGTGGACGCTATTTGCTTAAATCTCATGATATAGAGGTTAACCCGAAAGCTTATGTGCAATTTGGTTTGAAAGAAGTAGAAGGAATCATCCGTCATGAGTTATGCCATTATCATCTTCATATAGAAGGAAAGGGATATAAACATCGTGATGCAGATTTTCGGACACTTTTAAAAGAAACAAATGCTCCTCGATTTTGTTCGAATTTAGAACAAAAGAAGAGACCGGTAAAGCGTGCTCAATATATCTATGTATGCACAGAATGCGGGTTAAGGTATAGCCGTAAGATACGTATGAACACAGATCGATATAGATGCGGCAAGTGTTTAGGGAAGCTAAAGATAATTAATTAAACTTTTTTTGAAATAAGGGTTGACGTTTTATGGACAACCCCTTATACTTATAAAAGTCGACAGGGTGATAACACGCTGACACGACAGAATAATACTTTTCCGAAGTAGCTCAGTTGGTAGCAGCATCTGACTGTTAATCAGAGGGTCGCAGGTTCGAGTCCTGCCTTCGGAGCCATGGCCCCTTGGTCAAGCGGTTAAGACACCGCCCTTTCACGGCGGTAACACGGGTTCGAATCCCGTAGGGGTCATTTTCATAACGGTCCGGTAGTTCAGCTGGTTAGAATGCCTGCCTGTCACGCAGGAGGTCGCGGGTTCGAGTCCCGTCCGGACCGCCATTATGAATGGGGTATAGCCAAGCGGTAAGGCAACGGATTTTGATTCCGTCATGCCCTGGTTCGAATCCAGGTACCCCAGCCATTCTTAATAATAGCTACGAGTCATTAGCTCAGTTGGTAGAGCATCTGACTTTTAATCAGAGGGTCGTAGGTTCGAATCCTACATGACTCACCATTTTTCTTCTTGACACATTAAGTTGAACATGCTAAAATAGTTATTGTTCGTTAAGTCGAAATGCGGTCGTGGCGGAATGGCAGACGCGCTAGGTTGAGGGCCTAGTCGGGGCAACTCGGTGGAGGTTCAAGTCCTCTCGATCGCACCAAAAATTATATATGCGCCCATAGCTCAATTGGATAGAGCGTCTGACTACGGATCAGAAGGTTGTGGATTCGACTTCTGCTGGGCGCACCATTTATTCAAAAATATATTAACTACGCGGGTGTAGTTTAGTGGTAAAACCACAGCCTTCCAAGCTGTTGTCGGGAGTTCGATTCTCCTCACCCGCTCCATTATATGAACCTTGAAAACTGAACAAGCAAGATGTTAATCATTTAAACTTACTAACAACTGTTAGTTTTAAAGTCATCATCGTAAAGATGATGCGCTAGTGAAATTTTGAGCAATCAAACACTTTTATGGAGAGTTTGATCCTGGCTCAGGACGAACGCTGGCGGCGTGCCTAATACATGCAAGTCGAGCGAATGACGAGGAGCTTGCTCCTCTGATTTAGCGGCGGACGGGTGAGTAACACGTGGGCAACCTGCCCTGCAGACTGGGATAACTTCGGGAAACCGGAGCTAATACCGGATAATCCATTTTACTTCATGGTGAAATGTTGAAAGGCGCTTTCGCGCCACTGCAGGATGGGCCCGCGGTGCATTAGCTAGTTGGTGGGGTAACGGCCTACCAAGGCGACGATGCATAGCCGACCTGAGAGGGTGATCGGCCACATTGGGACTGAGACACGGCCCAAACTCCTACGGGAGGCAGCAGTAGGGAATCTTCCACAATGGACGAAAGTCTGATGGAGCAACGCCGCGTGAGTGATGAAGGTTTTCGGATCGTAAAACTCTGTTGTAAGGGAAGAACAAGTACGTTAGGAAATGAACGTACCTTGACGGTACCTTATTAGAAAGCCACGGCTAACTACGTGCCAGCAGCCGCGGTAATACGTAGGTGGCAAGCGTTGTCCGGATTTATTGGGCGTAAAGCGCGCGCAGGTGGTTTCTTAAGTCTGATGTGAAATCTCGCGGCTCAACCGCGAGCGGTCATTGGAAACTGGGGAACTTGAGTGCAGAAGAGGATAGTGGAATTCCAAGTGTAGCGGTGAAATGCGTAGAGATTTGGAGGAACACCAGTGGCGAAGGCGACTGTCTGGTCTGTAACTGACACTGAGGCGCGAAAGCGTGGGGAGCAAACAGGATTAGATACCCTGGTAGTCCACGCCGTAAACGATGAGTGCTAAGTGTTAGGGGGTTTCCGCCCCTTAGTGCTGCAGCTAACGCATTAAGCACTCCGCCTGGGGAGTACGACCGCAAGGTTGAAACTCAAAGGAATTGACGGGGGCCCGCACAAGCGGTGGAGCATGTGGTTTAATTCGAAGCAACGCGAAGAACCTTACCAGGTCTTGACATCCCAGTGACCGCTCTAGAGATAGAGTTTTCCCTTCGGGGACATTGGTGACAGGTGGTGCATGGTTGTCGTCAGCTCGTGTCGTGAGATGTTGGGTTAAGTCCCGCAACGAGCGCAACCCTTGATCTTAGTTGCCATCATTTAGTTGGGCACTCTAAGGTGACTGCCGGTGACAAACCGGAGGAAGGTGGGGATGACGTCAAATCATCATGCCCCTTATGACCTGGGCTACACACGTGCTACAATGGACGGTACAAAGAGTCGCAAACTCGCGAGAGCAAGCTAATCTCATAAAACCGTTCTCAGTTCGGATTGTAGGCTGCAACTCGCCTACATGAAGCCGGAATCGCTAGTAATCGCGGATCAGCATGCCGCGGTGAATACGTTCCCGGGCCTTGTACACACCGCCCGTCACACCACGAGAGTTTGTAACACCCGAAGTCGGTGAGGTAACCTTTTGGGGCCAGCCGCCGAAGGTGGGATAGATGATTGGGGTGAAGTCGTAACAAGGTAGCCGTATCGGAAGGTGCGGCTGGATCACCTCCTTTCTAAGGAATTTAACGGAATACAGACTTCGTCTGTAGGATTAACATCTTGCTGTTCAGTTTTGAGGGTTCATACTCTCAACACTTTGTTCTTTGAAAACTGGATAAAACGACATTGAAGAAATTCTTAAGTAACACATTTATTAAGTTTTAAATTTTTTAGGCTTAATAACTTAAAGGCTTTATAAGCCAACGGTTAAGTTATTAAGGGCGCATGGCGGATGCCTTGGCACTAGAAGCCGATGAAGGACGGCACTAACACCGATATGCTTCGGGGAGCTGTAAGTAAGCTTTGATCCGGAGATTTCCGAATGGGGAAACCCTCTATCCGTAATGGGGTAGAATCTTGACGTGAATTCATAGCGTCTTGATGGCAGACTCAGGGAACTGAAACATCTAAGTACCTGAAGGAAGAGAAAGAAAAATCGATTCCCTTAGTAGCGGCGAGCGAAATGGGAAGAGCCCAAACCAAGAGGCTTGCCTCTTGGGGTTGTAGGACACTCTATACGGAGTTACAAAGGAATGCGTTAGGCGAAGCGGTTTGGAAAGACCCACCATAGCAGGTAACAGTCCTGTAGTCAAAAGTGCATTCTCTCTTGAGTGGATCCTGAGTACGGCGGAACACGTGAAATTCCGTCGGAATCTGGGAGGACCATCTCCCAAGGCTAAATACTCTCTAGTGACCGATAGTGAACCAGTACCGTGAGGGAAAGGTGAAAAGCACCCCGGAAGGGGAGTGAAAGAGATCCTGAAACCATGTGCCTACAAGTAGTTAGAGCCCGTTAATGGGTGATAGCGTGCCTTTTGTAGAATGAACCGGCGAGTTACGATTACATGCAAGGTTAAGTTGAAGAGACGGAGCCGCAGCGAAAGCGAGTCTGAATAGGGCGAATAAGTATGTGGTCGTAGACCCGAAACCAGGTGATCTACCCATGTCCAGGGTGAAGGTAAGGTAACACTTACTGGAGGCCCGAACCCACGCACGTTGAAAAGTGCGGGGATGAGGTGTGGGTAGCGGAGAAATTCCAATCGAACCTGGAGATAGCTGGTTCTCTCCGAAATAGCTTTAGGGCTAGCCTCGTGATGAAGAATCCTGGAGGTAGAGCACTGTTTGGACTAGGGGTCCATCCCGGATTACCGAATTCAGACAAACTCCGAATGCCAGTGATTTATACACGGGAGTCAGACTGCGAGTGATAAGATCCGTAGTCAAAAGGGAAACAGCCCAGACCACCAGCTAAGGTCCCAAAGTAATTGTTAAGTGGAAAAGGATGTGACGTTGCTTAGACAACCAGGATGTTGGCTCAGAAGCAGCCACCATTTAAAGAGTGCGTAATAGCTCACTGGTCGAGTGACGCTGCGCCGAAAATGTATCGGGGCTAAACAATTCACCGAAGCTGTGGATAGACATCTACGATGTCTGTGGTAGGAGAGCGTTCTAAGTGCTGTGAAGTCAGACCGGAAGGACTGGTGGAGCGCTTAGAAGTGAGAATGCCGGTATGAGTAGCGAAAGATGGGTGAGAATCCCATCCACCGAATGACTAAGGTTTCCTGAGGAAGGCTCGTCCTCTCAGGGTTAGTCGGGACCTAAGCCGAGGCCGACAGGCGTAGGCGATGGACAACAGGTTGATATTCCTGTACCACCTCCCTGCCATTTGAGTAATGGGGGGACGCAGTAGGATAGGGCAAGCGCACTGTTGGTTATGTGCGTCCAAGCAGTAAGACGTGAGAGTAGGCAAATCCGCTCTCTATAACGTTGAGCTGTGATGGCGAGCTCTTTAGAGCGAAGTTCCTGATTTCACACTGCCAAGAAAAGCCTCTAGCGAGGCAGGAGGTGCCCGTACCGCAAACCGACACAGGTAGTCGAGGAGAGAATCCTAAGGTGAGCGAGAGAACTCTCGTTAAGGAACTCGGCAAAATGACCCCGTAACTTCGGGAGAAGGGGTGCTCTAGTAGGGTGCAAGCCCGAGAGAGCCGCAGTGAATAGGCCCAGGCGACTGTTTAGCAAAAACACAGGTCTCTGCAAAACCGTAAGGTGACGTATAGGGGCTGACGCCTGCCCGGTGCTGGAAGGTTAAGGGGATTGCTTAGCGCAAGCGAAGGTGAGAACCGAAGCCCCAGTAAACGGCGGCCGTAACTATAACGGTCCTAAGGTAGCGAAATTCCTTGTCGGGTAAGTTCCGACCCGCACGAAAGGCGTAACGATCTGGGCACTGTCTCAACGAGAGACTCGGTGAAATTATAGTACCTGTGAAGATGCAGGTTACCCGCGACAGGACGGAAAGACCCCGTGGAGCTTTACTGTAGCCTGATATTGAATTTTGGTACAGCTTGTACAGGATAGGTAGGAGCCATTGAAACCGGAGCGCCAGCTTCGGTGGAGGCGTCCTTGGGATACTACCCCAGCTGTATTGAAATTCTAACCCGTACCCCTGATCGGGGTAGGAGACAGTGTCAGGCGGACAGTTTGACTGGGGCGGTCGCCTCCTAAAGAGTAACGGAGGCGCCCAAAGGTTCCCTCAGAATGGTTGGAAATCATTCGTAGAGTGTAAAGGCACAAGGGAGCTTGACTGCGAGACCTACAAGTCGAGCAGGGTCGAAAGACGGGCTTAGTGATCCGGTGGTTCCGCATGGAAGGGCCATCGCTCAACGGATAAAAGCTACCCCGGGGATAACAGGCTTATCTCCCCCAAGAGTCCACATCGACGGGGAGGTTTGGCACCTCGATGTCGGCTCATCGCATCCTGGGGCTGTAGTCGGTCCCAAGGGTTGGGCTGTTCGCCCATTAAAGCGGTACGCGAGCTGGGTTCAGAACGTCGTGAGACAGTTCGGTCCCTATCCGTCGTGGGCGTAGGAAATTTGAGAGGAGCTGTCCTTAGTACGAGAGGACCGGGATGGACACACCGCTGGTGTACCAGTTGTTCTGCCAAGAGCATCGCTGGGTAGCTATGTGTGGACGGGATAAGTGCTGAAAGCATCTAAGCATGA
Organism: Rummeliibacillus sp. G93; assembly: GCF_023515935.1. Taxonomy (NCBI): domain Bacteria; kingdom Bacillati; phylum Bacillota; class Bacilli; order Caryophanales; family Caryophanaceae; genus Rummeliibacillus; species Rummeliibacillus sp. G93. Next base: position 2,839,361 of record NZ_CP097314.1, on the reverse strand, counting down.
AGCCCCCCTCAAGATGAGATTTCCCATTACGCAAGTAAGTAAGATCCCTCAAAGACGATGAGGTAGATAGGTTCGAGGTGGAAGTGTGGCGACACATGGAGCTGACGAATACTAATCGATCGAGGACTTAACCAAATTCTTAAGAACCTTCAATTCTCGTTTATCCAGTTTTGAGAGAACAAAATCTCTACATACAAGTGGAGTGATGATGGCAAAGAGGTCACACCCGTTCCCATGTCGAACACGGAAGTTAAGCTCTTTAGCGCCGATGGTAGTTGGGGGCTTCCCCCTGTGAGAGTAGGACGTCGCTTCGCAACCAAGCACAGCTGATTTTTCAGCTGTGTTTTTTTATATTCTTTTCTATAGCATTTATATAAAATTAACGAGACTCATTCATTGATTAGCCTTCAGAAAAACAGGGTAAACTAAAGTAACTAAAAAATGGGGTGAAGTTAATGAATAACAATTATGATGCAAATGAAGTTGAAAAAGTAAGAGAGCTCATTAAAGATGTAGAAACAGCTATGCTGACAACAATTTCACAAGACGGATTAGTATCTCGTCCGATGAAGACTCAAGAAGTTGAGTTTGATGGGGATTTATGGTTCTTCACGAAAAAGGAAACCGAAAAGTATGATGAAATAAAAAAAGAAGCAGACGTAAATGTATCTTATGCTGGTAAATACTATGTCTCTGTACGAGGTAAAGGCACAATCGTAGATGATGTAAACAAGAAAAAGGAATTATGGAGTGCAGCTTATGAAAAGCTTTTAAATACGAGCTATGACGATCCTAATTTGATTTTAATCAAAGTGGAGGCAGAGTCAGCAGAGTATTGGGAAACAGGCAATATGATGAAAAGCATGGTTCATCTTTATAAGAAGATGAGAGGTAATGATGATGACACCAACAAAATGAATAATACGATTGAGCTCGATTAATATTTAAAAACTATCTTCAATTTTTTAATTGAAGATAGTTTTTTATATAGCATTAAAATGTGGCAGTTTGAACATTTCAGGAGATTTAGGTAAACTAGGAGTAATGAGAATGTGAGAGGACGAGTCTTATGACGATGGAAATCATGGTTGCTTCTTTAGAAGAGACCACAGAGTTGGCTATGAAATTGGCCGATTTATTAGAATCAGGTGATGTACTCACTTTAGAGGGAGATTTAGGTGCAGGGAAAACAACCTTTACGCAAGGTATCGCCAAGGGTTTAGGCATTACGCGAACAGTTAACAGCCCTACATTTACGATTATGAAACAATATGAAGGTAGATTACCTCTTAATCATCTTGACGTATATCGGCTTGCGGACGGCGAAGAAGATTTAGGATATGATGAATTATTCTATGGTGATGCCGTTTCGATCATTGAATGGGCTCATCTAATAGAATCAGATTTACCTGCTGATCGTTTAGCCATTGAGATTAAGCGGATTGACGATAATAAAAGAAAGTTTATATTAATACCTTTTGGGAAACGGTATGAACTATTGTGCGAGGAGTTAAAAAAGTGATTTGGTTAGGAATAGATACAGCAAATTCACCCTTGGCAGTAGCTATTGTGAAGGATGGAAAAATTGTAGCGGCAGAAACTAGAAATATGAAAGTAAATCATTCAGCTAGTGTTATGCCGGCTATTGAAGATATTATCAAAAAAGCAGGCCTTTCACCAAGTGATATAGATGCGATTGCGGTTAGCCAAGGGCCCGGCTCTTATACGGGGGTCAGGATTGGCGTAACCGTAGCTAAAACATTAGCATGGACGCTTCAAATTCCATTGGCTGGTGTATCCAGCTTAAAAGTATTAGCCGCAAATGCTGGTATATATCAAGGCCTTGTGTGCTCGGTCATTGATGCAAGGCGTGAAAATGTGTATGGCGGTGTATATAATTCCGCTCATCAATTAGAATCGGTTATTGATGATGGTCATTATAGCATGGCTTCTCTTTTAGAGAAATTAAAAGAAATAGGTCAACCTGTCCTTTTTGTTGGGCAAGATGTAGATGTTTTCTGGCAACAGATTAAACAACAATTAGGAGAGCTTGCTACGCGCGCTCCATATACGTTTGATTTACCTAGTGCAGGGCAGCTCATTTATCTAGCGGGGCAGAAAGAATTGCCGGCAGTGGAAGACACACATCATTTTGTACCAACTTATTGCCGACTGGTAGAAGCAGAAGCCAATTGGTTAAAAGAACAGAAGGAACAAAAACGATGATTACTTATAGAGAGATGACAGTTGAAGATGTAGAAGCCGTCCATGCGATAGAGGAAGCCTCTTTTCCTACACCGTGGACAGTAGAGGCGTTTTATCAAGAAATGATTCGTAATACACAAGCCACATATATTGTTGCTGTAGAAGAGACAGGGCAGCTTATAGGCTTTTGTGGTATGTGGATTGTACTTGATGAAAGCCAAATTACAAATGTTGCGGTCCTTCCGGAAGGTCGAGGCAGAGGTATTGGAGAAGGACTTATGCGTGAAGCGATAATGACAGCGAAAGAAAGAGGCGTTGTCATCATGAGCCTTGAAGTGAGGGTTTCCAATACGGTTGCTCAAAACTTGTACCGAAAACTTGGGTTTCAAGCAGGCGGTATAAGAAAAGGGTACTATACTGATAATCAAGAGGATGCTCTTGTGATGTGGGTGAATTTATAATGGAAAATATATATATATTAGGAATTGAAAGCAGCTGTGACGAAACAGCCGCATCTGTAGTGAAGAATGGAACTGAGATTGTCTCAAATGTGGTAGCATCACAAATTGAAAGCCACAAACGCTTTGGAGGCGTCGTGCCAGAAATCGCTTCTAGGCATCACGTCGAACAAATTACTGTCGTTATTGAAGAAGCGTTAAAGCAGGCGAATATACAACTTGCTGATTTAAATGCTGTCTGTGTGACAGAAGGCCCTGGCTTAGTAGGCGCTTTATTAATTGGCATCAATGCGGCAAAAGCATTTTCCTTTGCACATGGTTTACCCCTTATTGGCGTACATCATATTGCAGGTCATATTTATGCCAATGCACTAGTACAGCCTATGGAATTTCCACTATTAGCTCTAGTCGTTTCCGGAGGCCATACTGAATTGGTTTTGATGAAGGAAGACGGCAATTTTGAATTAATTGGTGAGACGCGTGATGACGCGGCAGGCGAAGCTTATGATAAAGTGGCAAGGGTATTGAACATTCCGTACCCAGGCGGCCCGCAGATTGATCGATTGGCACATGAAAGCGATGGTGAAGTTGATTTCCCACGCGTATGGCTTGAGCCAGATTCATATGACTTTAGCTTTAGCGGGTTAAAATCTGCTGTTATTAATTATAAACATAACGCAGACCAACGAGGAGAGGTTATCAATCCAATGCATGTGGCGAAAGGGTTCCAAGATAGTGTAGTGGAAGTATTGACAGCCAAAACCTTAAGAGCTGCTCGGCAATACAATGTGAAACAAGTGATAGCAGCTGGAGGTGTATCAGCCAATAAAGGTTTAAGAGATGCACTAACTGCAACCTTTAACAAAGAGGGTATACCTTTTTATGTGCCACCATTAAAGTTATGCACAGATAACGCTGCTATGATAGCAGCTGCAGGGACTTCTATGTTTAAAGCGGGTAAAAGAAGCGATTTAGCGTTAAATGGCCGACCTGGATTAGAGTTGTTGTCATGGAATAAGTAAAGTTATACACAGAAAAGGACTTTCATGTAAAAGTGAAAGTCCTTTTTGTAATAAAAAGTGTGAAAATTCTAAAATAATCCACAAATTGTGGACAGTTTGTGGATTAAATGTGTAATAACTAGATATAGTAGCAGTTTATACACATTTTTATGTGTATAACTAGAGTAAAATCTGTGGATAATGTGGAAAACTATTTTGAACCATTGAAAAATAAGGATTGCTTATGTGAATAAATTTGTGGAAAAACATAGATGGAAAATTAGCTATTGACCAATATATAGACAATATATGTGTTGTTACGACAAAAGGAGCTATCAAATGATCAATCATTCGACAGCTCCTTTTTATAACTAATAGTTATTCACAGCATCTCAAGCTCTTCATTTAATTCAAGCCATTCTAATTCGAATACATCATGCTGCTCTTTCAAATCATCTAATTGAGTTTGCAATTCCAGTACTTTTTCATGGTTCTGGAAGATTTCAGGGTCACAAAGCATCTTCTCAATGTCTTCTATTTGCTGGTTTAGCGTACTTAGCTGTTGTTCAATCTCTTCTATACGCCTGGTTATTTTTCGAATCTTTTTCTTCGCTTCTTTATCAATTTGCGTTGTTTTTTGTTTTTGATCGACTATTTCGATTGGCTTTTGTATTGCAGCCTGTTTTTCGGCAGCTATTTCTTCAAGCTCATGCTTCTTTTCAACGTAATAGTCGTAGTCGCCAAGATATTCAGTTGTCCCATCATGCGAAAGTTCAACTACTTTAGTAGAGATACGATTGATAAAATAACGGTCATGCGAAACAAATAGCAATGTGCCAGGGTAATCCACCAATGCATTTTCCAATACCTCTTTACTGTCCAAATCAAGGTGGTTAGTCGGTTCATCAAGAATGAGGAAGTTTGCCTTTTGGAGCATTAATTTTGCCAAAGCAAGCCTTGCCTTTTCGCCACCTGATAAATCACGAACAATTTTATCTACATCTTCACCTGAGAAGAGGAAGCGTCCTAAAACTGTCCGAATGTCCTTTTCATTCATTAAAGGCCATTCATCCCATAGTTCTTTTAATATCGATTTATTGCTATCTAGCTTTGCGAGTTCCTGATCATAGTAGCCGATTTGAACATTTGTGCCGAAATGGATTGTTCCAGAAAGCGGTGATTCATCTTTTATAAGTGTCTTTAATAATGTCGATTTTCCCACACCATTCGGGCCGACTAAAGAGATCCGATCTGTACGATAAACATGCAGCTGGATATTTTGAGAGACAGGAATTCCTTCGTAGCCTATTGTTAAGTCATTCACCTGCAACACATCATTGCCGCTTTGGCGTTCAATCTCAAATGAGAAAGTAGCGGATTTTTCATCTCCTTCTGGAGAATCCATCCACTCTGTTTTTTCAAGTATCTTGCGCCTGCTTTGTGCGAGCTTTGTTGTAGAGGCTCGTACAATATTTTTTTGTATAAAGTCTTCTAGCTTTGCCTTTTCGCCTTGTTGCTTTTCATACAGCTTGCGGTCACGTTCATAGTTTTTTGCCTTTTGATCCAGGTAATTACTGTAGTTTCCAGTAAATTTGTTGACATGGTGGCGTGATACTTCATAAACGATCGAAACGATTTGATCGAGGAAATAACGGTCATGGGATACAATTAAAATCGCTCCATCATAACTCTTTAAGAAGGTTTCGAGCCAGTTTAGTGTCTCGATATCTAAATGGTTGGTTGGCTCGTCCAAAATCAACAGATCGGGCTTGCTTAATAATAGTTTTGCAAGGGCGAGACGTGTACGCTGCCCTCCAGATAGCTCAGATATTTTTTGATCATAGCTGTCAGGATAGAACTGCATGCCGTGCAGAATAGAACGTGTATCAGCTTCATATTGATAGCCGCCTCTTTCTTTGAAATCATGCTGCAATTGATCATATTCTGTCATGACCTTTGCATATTGATCAGGATTTTCATAGACCGCAGGATCAGCCATATTCAGTTCTAGTGTACGAATGGTTTGTTCCAGCTTTTTCAACGGTTCAAAAATCGTCATCATTTCTTCCCAAATAGATAGGGTCGATTCTAATCCGGCATGTTGGTCTAAATAGCCAAGCCGAATATCCTTTGGTTTAATGATTTCGCCAGAATCATATGAAAGTTTGCCTGCGATAATTTTTAAAAGGGTGGATTTTCCCGCGCCATTTCTTCCAACGAGGGCAACGCGGTCACGATGCTGCACTTCTAATTTAACTCCGCTTAAAATTTCATCACCCATATAAGATTTATATAATTGATTGACCTGTAAAACGATCATATATTTACACCTCAGTTCACTCCTAGTTTATAGGAAGTCGAAAGGGTATGCAACGAGGATTACTTTGCAAAAAAGCTAATTATCATGTACTATTGAAGGGATTTTGATTTGCTAGCAGGAGGAAAAAGCGTGAAGTCCACAAGTAAAATTCCACAAGCTACAACCAAAAGACTGCCTCTCTATTACCGCTTTATCTTAAAGTTTGCAGAGGATGGGCAAGAAAGAATCTCTTCCAAAGAATTAAGTGAAGCGATGAACATTGACTCTGCAACAATTCGCCGTGATTTTTCCTATTTTGGAGCACTCGGCAAAAAAGGGTACGGCTATGAAGTCCAATATTTATTAACGGTCTTTCGCGGTGTATTAGATCAGGATGAACGTATGAACGTAGCCATTATAGGAGTAGGGAATCTTGGCAGTGCTTTGTTAAAATATAATTTTCAAAAGAACCATAATATGAAAATTGTTGCAGCATTTGATACAAGCGGAACAAAAGAAGGTAAGTATATCAATGATATTCCTGTTTTTCCGCCAGAATTATTAGAAGAAAAATTTTTAGAATACAAAGCGGAGTTGCCTGTTTTAACGATACCCGCCCGTTCTGCACAGCAAATGGCCGATAGGCTTGTCGCGATGGGGGTAAAAGGCATCTTAAATTTCGCTCCTGTCACATTGCATGTTCCTGATGATGTACGTGTACATACAATCGATTTGACAGTAGAACTACAGACATTAAGCTATTTCATGCGTAATGACGAAAGATAGATTAACTTCTATACAAATAGATAAAAGTGGCGCACAAGTTATTTACTTGTGCGCCACTTTTTTTGTTGAAAGGTGACTTCCAAACCTTAAATGAAATGTATATCGAGATAAATGATTGCATATGGTTATAACGTTAGTCATTTATAAGATAGGTTAGGTGATTATATGGATAAGTACTCGCAAAATAAAAAATCAGTTAAAAAAGATGCGAAGCAAGAACAATTAGATCAATATCGTAAAAGTAATGCAGGAAAACCGTTAACAACCCAGGAAGGGCGAAAAATTTCTAATGACTCGGAAACATTAAAAGCAGGGGTCCGTGGTCCTTCTCTTCACGAGGACTATTGGTTCCTTGAAAAAATGTCGCATTTTGTACATGAAGAGATTCCTGAACGAATCGTGCATGCTAGGGGCTATGGAGCCTATGGGGAGTTTGAATGTTATCAATCGATGGAGCACGTGACTGAGGCGTGCCTTTTCCAAGAACCCGGAAAAAAGACGCCTTTAGCTGTTCGTTTTTCTACTGTCCAAGGCCCGAAAGGTTCATATGATACGGCACGAGACTTGCGTTGCCTAGGCGTTAAGTTTTATACAGAACAGGGCAATTATGATTTGACTACCATTGCGATGCCTGTATTGATTAACCAAGATCCGATGAAATTCCCTGATGCCATGCATGCATATCAAAGTAAGCAGAGTGACGACATCCCAACAGCTACAGGTGCACATGACCGCTTTTGGGATTATGTAGCGAATAATCCAGAAGCACTTCACATGGTAACATGGATTATGTCTGACCGCGGCATCATAGAGAATTACCGAGTAATGGAGTCTTGGTCTATTAATACTTATTTATTCGTCAACAAAAAAGGCGTAGCAACGTTTGTCAGGTTTGTTTGGAAGCCGGTTCTAGGCGTACACTCTCTTCTACAAGATGAAGCTATGAAAATTGGCGGTATTGATCCAGATTTCCATAGAAAAGATTTACGTGAAGCTATTGATAAGGGAGCGTTTCCTGAGTATGAACTAGGTGTACAATTAATCGCGATGGAGGATGAGTTCAAGTTTGACTTTGATATATTGGATCCCGCAAAATTTTGGCCTGAAGAGCTTGTACCAGTTCAACTTATCGGTAAGATGACCCTCAACCGTAATATTGACAACTATTTTTCAGAAAGTGAGCAAATCGCGTTTAACCCCGCAAACGTAGTGCCGGGCATTGGCTTTTCAAATGATCCTGTTTTACAAGGTAGATTAATAGCCTATAGGGATGCACAGCAATATCGCCTTGGCAGTGCCAACTATCTCGAATTACCTGTAAATAAACCGCTCTGTCCTTTCCATAATAATCAGCGCAGAGGTACCATGAGAATGAGAATTGATGAAAACGAAGTAAACTATCATAATAACTCGTTAATGGGCAACACACCTCATACATCGTCACCGGAAGAAGGAGGCTATGTTCATTATCCGACAAAAGTGGAAGGTCATGTTATTCGGGGAAGAAGTGAGTCATTCAATGATTACTTCTCACAAGTGCGAATCTTTTGGAACAGCTTGACGCCTATCGAAAAGCAACACACTATTGAAGCATTTAGCTTTCAGCTAGGAAAAGTAAAAAGTGAATCTGTTCGAGAGCAAAATGTCGATTTAATCGTAAATGTAGACAGAGAGTTAGCTTGCATCATTGCGGATAATATCGGTGTAAGGCAGCCAAGTGGTACCAATGTGCCCGTTGATACCGTCTATCCTTCCCTCAGTCAGGCTAATACACCGAAATATCCTTACACGCAAAAGGTAGGCGTTCTCATTGGCGATGGGTTTAATGGTCAAGAGGTGATGCAAGTTCTTAACTTCTTAGAGAGCAATGGGGTCTTCATTGATATTATAAGCGAAAGACTTGGAAATGTGACCGGAACAGATGGAACGCAAATCAAAGTCAACCAAACCTTCATTACAGGAAGCCCGTATTTGGTTGATGCTCTTTATGTAGTCGGGGGAACTTCGAAATATCCAGCGAAGTTTATGCAAGATGTTTCTGACTTCGTACACAATGCGTATAAGCATTATAAACCTATCGGCGTAGGCACAAGCGGACAGTCATTCATCCAACAATCGCAAAATAATAATTTAGAGGGCGTAGTGTTTGCAGCTAATAATCCAAACTTTAATCAAGATTTCTTGAATGCAATTACGCAACAACGTTTCTGGAGCAGAACGTAAGTAAGAAGAGCAAATAGCATATGTTTCACTTAATTACTGGCTAGCTATTTAGCCAGTTTTTTTATTATGTATGCAAAGAAGACTCTTTTGTAGCAAATATATTCAATCGAAGTAGAGTAGGGAAATTGTAGGTAAATATTTCACAATAAAATCATGAATAGAATAGCCAAAAGCCTATTTTTACGTTAAAATAGGAGCAAGTATATGAGGAGGTGTCTGTAATGGGAATTAGTGCTGGAACTGCAGTAATTTTAGGAGTCGTTGCCATACTAATTTTCGGACCGAAGAAACTACCAGAGCTTGGTAAAGCAATGGGTTCTACTCTCCGTGAATTTAAGCATGCTACAAAAGGTTTAGCTGATGATGATGAGCCGAATAAAGTATCTGAAACAAAAAAGATTGAAGATAAATAAGTTAGGATGTTTAGTAAATGAATAACACAGAACTAACTATTGTCGAACATATAGAAGAATTAAGAAAACGGCTGATGATTGTTGCCGTTTTCTTTGTGGTTGCAGTGATTGGTAGTTTCTTTCTAGCACAGCCACTGATCCACTTTTTGCAATTTAGTAATGAAGCAAAGACCTTGCAGTTGCATTCATTTAAAGTGACGGATCCCGTCAATATTTATTTCCAGGTCATTTTTGTACTGTCGATTGTTATGACATCGCCTGTTATTTTATATCAACTATGGGCCTTTATCACGCCTGGATTGTTTCCAAAAGAGCGTAAAGCGACATTACGGTATATCCCATACATTGTTTTCCTATTTGTGCTCGGCGTTATGTTTTCATACAAGGTTTTATTCCCTTATATGATTCATTTCATGACAGAGATGTCTGCGGAAATGGATATTCAACAAACGATCGGCATTAATGAGTACTTCCAATTTTTACTCCAGCTGACGCTGCCTTTCGGTATCGTATTTGAGTTACCTATGGTCGTGTTGTTTTTAACACGGCTTGGTATTATTACACCTCAAATGCTCAGCAAGTTCAGGAAGTATGCCTATTTCATCTTGTTGGTCGTTGCAGATATCATTACGCCAACAGATGTTCTGTCGCTTTTTATCGTGTCTATTCCTCTATGTATACTGTACGAGATTAGTATTATGATTTCTCGAGTAGGCTATCGAAAATATATTAGAGCAGAACAGCAAAGACAAATAGAAATGCAACAACAATAGAAGAATGAACTGTAATCAAACGAAACTATTTGATTGCAGTTTTTTTATGCAAATGAAACAAAACCCTTCTTATAAAAGAAGGGTTTTGTGTATAGTTGGAGAAATAGAGAGTATAGCTTACTGATGCTGTTCTAAAAACTTCACGATGGGTTCCTGATAGAGCTGAATAGCGGTCACAAATCCATTTAGCATCATATGGGCAATGATAGACGTTATAATACGCCTTGTACGATAATAAAGAAAAGCGAATATAAAACCAGAAATGGCATAGATAATAATGTGGCTAAAGTCAAAGTGGATGACAGCAAATACAAGCGAGCTGATCAACGCAGCAATAAAGAAGTTCGTCGTTTGAACAAGTGAGCCAAATATAACTCGCCGAAAAACAAACTCTTCTAGGATAGGACCGATAATAGCTAGCGCCAAAATAGCAATAGGTGCCGCATCTGCTATCGTTGTAAGGTTTGCTGTGTTTTCAGAAGCCTGAGTAATGCCTAAGCTGTGTTCGATGATCCCACCGATCCACTGGCCAACAAATACAAGGAAGAATCCAATAATCCCCCAAAGAATAGATGTAGGGATAGATTCGGGTTTTTGTTTGAAAATTTTCCAGAAGTTTCGATTAAAGGCTATCACAATAAGAGATAATAGAAGAGCTACTGCAAAACTTATGACGATATACCACCCATTAATAGTGAGGACCAATTCTTCTTTCCCCATAGTTGGATATCTTTTTTTCATGAACAGTGCAAACGGTCGCATGAAAACGACAGAAGAGAGCTGCATAGCAAGGTAAATCAATAAAATATATAACGCGGTTTTGTGTGATTTCAAACTCAATTTCCTTTCTGTTTTCTGCCTGTTTTCTTTATTGTAAATTAACTGAGAATAAAAACAAAATTTTTAATGCTTACCGCTTGCAAATGAAATGGGAATTCATTAATATAATAATTGTGTTAGCACTCAATAGTGAGGAGTGCTAATAAGCTAAGTATATACACATAATTCTAGGAGGTTGTTTCAATTGTTAAAACCATTAGGCGATCGTATTATTATCGAAGTTGTCGAAGTTGAAGAAAAAACTGCATTCGGCATCGTACTCCCAGACTCTGCAAAAGAGAAACCTCAAGAAGGAAAAGTTGTTGCAGTTGGTACTGGATTCTTAACAGATGGTGGTCAAGTGGTTCCACTTAACGTAAAGAGTGGGGACAACATTATTTTCTCTAAATACTCTGGCACAGAGGTAAAATACGAAGGCAAAGACTATTTAATTCTTCGCGAATCAGATGTTTTAGCAATCGTTGAATAAGAATAATAAACGTAAATGAAAAATAGATAAAATTTCAGGAGGTAATTTTTAATGGCTAAAGATATTCGTTTCAGTGAAGACGCACGCAGCGCTATGTTAAAAGGTGTAGATAAACTTGCAAACGCAGTAAAAGTAACATTAGGACCTAAAGGGCGCAATGTCGTGCTTGAAAAGAAATTTGGTTCACCATTAATCACAAATGACGGTGTAACAATCGCTAAAGAAATCGAATTAGAAGATCCATATGAAAACATGGGTGCAAAATTGGTTTCAGAAGTAGCTTCAAAAACAAACGAAATCGCTGGTGACGGTACGACTACTGCTACAGTTTTAGCTCAAGCAATGATTCGTGAGGGCTTGAAAAACGTAACAGCTGGCGCAAACCCAGTCGGCATCCGCAAAGGGATCGACAAAGCGGTAGCTACTGCTATTACTGAATTACAATCAATTTCTCAACCAGTTGAAAATAAAGAAGCTATTGCACAAGTAGCAGCTATTTCTTCAGCTGATGATGAAGTGGGCGAATTGATCGCAGAAGCAATGGAACGCGTAGGTAACGACGGCGTTATCACAATCGAAGAATCTAAAGGTTTCACAACAGAATTAGATGTTGTAGAAGGTATGCAATTTGACCGTGGCTACCTATCACACTATATGGTAACAGATACTGATAAAATGGAAGCAGTATTAGATAACCCATACATCTTAATTACAGATAAAAAAATCTCAAGCATTCAAGATGTGCTACCAGTTTTAGAACAAGTAGTTCAACAAAGCAAACCATTACTAATCATTGCTGAAGATGTTGAAGGTGAAGCTTTAACTACTTTAATCTTGAACAAACTTCGCGGTACATTCAATGTAGTGGCTGTGAAAGCTCCTGGCTTCGGTGACCGCCGTAAAGCAATGCTAGAAGATATCGCTATCCTAACTGGCGGACAAGTGATTACAGAAGATATCGGTTTAGACCTAAAACAAGCTTCAATCGAAATGCTTGGCCATGCTGGCAAAGTAGTTGTAACAAAAGACCACTCTACAATCGTAGAAGGTTCAGGTTCAACTGACGCAATCGAAGCTCGCGTAGGTCAAATTCGTGCTCAATACGAAGAATCTACTTCTGAATTCGATAAAGAAAAACTACAAGAACGCCTTGCTAAACTTGCTGGCGGCGTAGCTGTCATCAAAGTTGGTGCAGCAACTGAAACAGAATTGAAAGAACGCAAACTTCGCATTGAAGATGCTCTTAACTCTACTCGTGCAGCAGTAGAAGAAGGTATCGTTGCAGGTGGTGGCGTAGCACTAGTAAGTGTCTACAACAAAGTAGCTGAAATCGGCCAAGCAGAAGCAGGCGACGTGGCAACAGGCGTGAAAATCGTATTACGTGCTCTTGAAGAACCAGTACGTCAAATCGCTGACAACGCAGGCCTTGAAGGTTCTATTATCGTGGACCGCTTAAAACGTGAAGAAGTGGGCACTGGCTTCAACGCTGCAAACGGCGAATGGGTAAACATGATTGATGCAGGTATCGTAGACCCAACTAAAGTTACACGTTCTGCACTTCAAAACGCAGCATCTGTAGCAGCTCTATTCTTAACAACAGAAGCAGTAGTAGCTGACATTCCAGAACCAGCTGGAGCAGCACCTGCAATGCCTGATATGGGCGGTATGGGCGGCATGATGTAACTTCCACAGGATGTGGTGGCTTAGGCTTTGCGACTGAAGTCGCGGTTTTAGCCTAAGTTCCTATGTATGAACCCTTGATATGATTGGGTTTGTATGTAAGGTGAAAGTGAACTTCTAACATAGAATATTTAATTGAGGCTTCTCATTAGTTGTAAAAACTTTTGGGAAGCTTCTTTTTTCATTTCTTTTGTTACATGGAGATAGACAATCTTGGTGATTTGATCTTCTGAATGTCCAATTCTATCCATAATTTGTTTTAGTGCTACACCAGCCTCTGCAAGAAGTGATATATGAGTGTGTCGTAAAGTTAATATAGGATTTTTTTACAAAAGGGTTTGTTTAGTTCAAGAGTAAACTAACGAAACATTTTCAATGCTTCAGTGGGGATAAGTTAATAAAACCCTCTCATAACTAAGATTGTTTGAGAGGGTTTTATTTAAAGTTGTAGATTTAGGGGTGTAAGTATAATGGAAAATATAAGCTTTCAAGTACTAAAAGCATATCGAATAAAATTTACATCCCCCTAGCTTCAGCTTTTTACTCGTGAATACCAAACAACTATAGGAATAAGTAATAATGATAAAACGGCTCCGGAAATTGAAAGTATTGTATAACTAGAATGCGCGACAACCATTCCTGACAATGCTCCACCAGCTGCTCCTGATAGTGCTACAAAGACATCGAATGTACCTTGTGTTTTTGCACGTACAGATTGATGTGTTGAATCTATAATTAGAGCAGTTCCCGTTAGCAAACCAAAGTTCCAACCTACACCTAGTAATACTAGTGCAAGGATTAGCATTAATAACGAGTTTGCAGGTGCAAAAGCTGCTACTATTCCAGCTGCAAGGAGTGTAGCCCCTGAAGCTATAGCCATAGTAGTGCGACCAAACTTATCTACTAATAAACCGGTCAATGGGGAAGGCAGATACATCGCTGCAATATGAAACCCTATTACTAATCCCACTTCGCTCAAACCGTGACCGTGATGTCCCATGTGAACTGGAGTCATTGTCATAATAGCTGTCATGATTAGTTGGGCTAAAATCATAATTACAGCTCCTATCACAATTCCTTTTTTGTTTATAGTAATATTTTTTAGGCTTCCTCCAGACGGTACTTTATCGACTTTTTTCTCAGTATTCACAATCGCTGTAGCCACCAGCAACGGATCTGGACGAAGAAAAATGAAGAGTATTAAACCAGCAATTATAAAAGCTGCTCCTGACATGATAAACGGACCAGCTAAAGTAGGAACACCAATTGAATCTGCAAATTTTCCCATCGTATTAACTAAGTTAGGGCCTACTACAGCTCCTAAAGTAGTAGAAACTAAGGCCATACTTGCAGCAGTTGCTCGTTGTTTCTCATTTGCAAGGTCTGTCCCTGCATACCGAGCTTGAAGATTAGAAGCCATACCTGCTCCATAAATAAGGAGGGCAGCAAATAAAAGGGTAATGCTGTTGATTGCAGCCGCAATTATAACACCTATAGCACCTAATCCACCTATAAGGAAACCACCAGCAAGTCCAGCTCTACGACCAAACCGTTGTGAGGATGCTCCTATAAGTAGGGCAGCTAAGGCAGATCCAAAAGTAAAAAGGGCAACTGGAATTCCGGCTGCATTTTCTGAACCTAACATTTCTTGTGCAAGAAGCGCCCCCACTGTTATCCCAGCACCAAGTCCTGCTCCCCCAAAAATTTGAGAAAGAATCAAGATTTTTAGTGTTTTTTTATACAGTTGGTTTTGTTTTTCAGGAAAATCAATATATTCTTGTAACCATAGAGGTTGATGTGTTGATGTATTTTCAAGTTTTTTTGCCACGAACTCTACCTCCTAAACGAAATAGCTTTATCACTCTTCGAATTTATTTGTCATCCTTTATGCATGTTATTTCATATATTCGAAATACTAATATTTGAAGAAGGTCACAATTAATTGGTAGATAATTATGACCTTCTTATTTTTAATTCTTAAATATCAGTCAGCAAGACAATATTGTCGGTATTAATATTAAAATGAGTATGATTCACCATCTTCTGGTACTAAAATGTTACTTGAAAATTCTTTTTCTTTACTAAAGTTTTTTAATTCTTCTCTAGATAGTGTCCAATGGTTAACTGCTTCCATATGAACAGAAATAACCTTAGCATTAGGAGCCGCCTTGTGTACTTCATAGACGTCTTCTTTTCCCATAATAAGAGAACCATATTCTATAAATTGATTATCTCCGCCATTGACGATAATAATATCTGGTTTATGGGTATCTAATTCTTCCTGTACACCTTTATACCAGACTGTGTCGCCAGCTACATATAAAACTTTTTCACTTCGGTGTTTGAACACAACTCCACAAACTTCACCTATTATTTTTAATAGCTCTTCGCCTCTACCATGTACACCTTTTGTTTTTACTAATTGTATACCTTCAAAAATAGTGTCTTGTTGTAGTACCTCTACATTTTTGAAACCACTTGCTTTTACTTCTTCTGCATCTGCCTCATTTTGAACAAACATTTTGATTTCTTTTGGCAATACGTTTTTTGCTACTTCATCAAAGTGATCTAGGTGTAGATGAGTAACAATTACTGCATCAAGTCCATCCAGAATGTTATCAATTGATGTTGGCAAGCTCACCAAAGGATTGAATGTATCTTGTCTGATTGTATCAGGGAAGGTAGAGTACGTACCTTTCTCTGCTAACATAGGATCTATTAAAAACTTTTTATTTGCATATTCTACAACAATTGTTGCATTTCGAATTTGAGTAATATTCATATTTACAATTCCCTTTCTTTGTTTTGTCTTGTTTGACCTAATAAAGTGTATAATATGAGCAGCATTCAAATACATAGATAAAATAAAGTGTTTTAACTCTTTGACTTTATTTTCGAAAGGAGTTAACTTTCAATTGGATCAAACAGATAAAAAAATAATAGAAGAATTAAGTAGCAATAGCCGAATTACAATGAAAGAATTGGGAGAGAGAGTACACTTAACAGCGCCGGCAGCTTCAGCTAGAGTACAGAAATTAGAAGAGAATGGAGTTATTGAGGGATATAGTATTAAAGCAAATCAAGCAAAATTAGGGTGCTTTATGTTTACCTTTATTAATATATATATAGAAGGAACACACCACCTTCCATATCTCTCATTTATCCAAAAACAGGAGAAATATATCATCAATAATTATAAAATCAGTGGAGATAGCTGTTACCTTTTGGAGTGCAGGTTTCCAAGTAATGAAGCGTTAAATCAATTTTTATTAGAGCTAAACAAGTATGCAAATTATAAATTATCTATTGTTATTAATAAATAATGCATTAATAAACATGTGGGGATTGTGAATGAACGCATTTTGACTATGGAAACCTGAGATAGCTGTAGCATTTCTTTTTCTTATTCCAAATTTTGTTTCTGAAGAATTGGATTTGCTAACTGAGATATTTGTTATGCAGTTAAAAGAAAGAGGGATTAAATATTCATTATTAGTTAATATGAAAACTGTATAACAATTATTTAAATTAATGTTCTATTCAATCCTTAATTAATTTGTTAAATAAGAACCGCTAACATTTTGCTAACGGAATCAAATAAAAACAATAAATTTCCGTTAAAGATATTACAATCAACATTTTTACAAACGTTGATATATCGCTCTTTTCACACACATTATTAATGTTAATGCACATTTTTACGAGCGGCATGATGTAACTTCCACAGGATGTGGTGGCTTAGGCTTTGCGACTGAAGTCGCGGTTTTAGCCTAAGTTCCTATGTATGAACCCTTAATATGATTGGGTGTGTATGTAAGGTGAAAGTGAACTGCTAACATAGAATATTTAATTGAGGCTTCTCATTAGTTGTAAAAACTTTTGGGAAGCTTCTTTTTTCATTTCTTTTGTTACGTGGAGATAGACATTCTTGGTGATTTGATCATCTGAATGGCCAAATCTATCCATGATTTGTTTAAGTGCTGTACCAGCCTCTGCAAGAAGTGATATATGAGTGTGTCGTAAAGAGTGTGGGGGTAGTTTAAAATTCATGAATAAGTGTTATATCAAAATTGGATATTTATGTTAGAGTGTAAATGAGGATTGAAGAATTGCTTCTAACGAGACAGGTTAGTGGAACAAGGAAGGGTGGGCTTTTATAATTTGCAGGGTGCTCTTTTAGCAAATGATAAAAAAACTTTAGAAATGAGAGTGAATGATGAACACATTAATTCAAAAAATCATAAGTTGGATTCATAATTCGGATAAGAAGTTGGTAATTGGGATTTCTGGTCATGGTGCTGCTGGAAAGACGACTTTTGCGCATATGTTAATGGAAGAGTTAAAGTGCGATGTTAACTATCTTAATACGGATCCATACATAGTGAGTTCAGCAATTCGAAAATATGCAATGATTGACTATATACATAAAGGAACATTACATCGCTTTAAAATGACAGCATGCCATCCCGCAGCACATCATGTACCTTCCTTAGAAAGAGATCTATTGATGCTTAAAGAAGATATGAATTTACGTACGATAGATACACATTATCTTAAAAGTGAAATACTCTCTTCACAAAAGAAAGTAAACATTGTAGAAGGGATGAGTGTTGCTTTTGCTGATCAGGTATTATTTGATTTACTAATTTATTTTTATACAGATGGTGATACGGAACTTGAGAGACGATTCGGTCGAGATATAGAGGAAAGAGGAACGGATATCGAATATTTAAAGCAGTCTCACAATGAGCGACGCATTCAGTATGAAGTGTTTATGCATCCATACAGTAAAAATTTCGACATTATTGTTAAAGCTGCCATGGAAACAATTTATATAGAGAAAAATATGTTGGATACTAAGTTAATTTAGTTTTGGAGGATTGGTATAATGGAAGAAAAAAAGGTCACTTGGTTAGAGCTTTTTTATGATTTGCTAATTGTAGCAGCTATCGCTACTGTAACTCATATTTTAATACATGTGGAAAAAGGATACATACAATCAGATTATCTATTAAAGTTTGTACTGATTTTTATTCCCATCTGGTGGGCTTGGGTAGGACAAACGATGTTTACCAATCGCTACGGGGAAGATTTATTTCATCACCGTATATTTTTGATTTTACAAATGTTCTTTGCACTCATCATGATTGCTAGTTTATCAGTAGATTTCGATTCGTATTATAGATCTTTTCTAGTAGGCTATATTGGACTAAGGGCATTAGTCGCAATTCAATATCTTGTTGTACAACGGACAGAGGTAGGGACTCGAAAGAAAGCTGCACTCTTTTTTGGAAAGTACTTTTGGGTTGGTATTATTGTTTCATTGTGCTCCCTCTTTTTTGACTCATGGATTAGGTATCTTATATTGTATACAGGTATATTTCTGGATATCTTAATACCAATTATTGGGCGGAAACGATTGGTGATGGTACCTACAAATACAGCCCATTTATTTGAGCGCTTTGGTTTATTTACTATCATTCTCTTCGGCGAAACTTTAGTCAGTACACTGGCTGTAATTCAACCAAAACAAGGTGATTGGAATTCCATATTATTTACTTTAGTTTCATTCGTTTTAATCATATCAATGTGGTGGCAATACTTCGATAATTTAGAAAAGAAAGTGAATAAATCTATAAAAACAGCAGGTCAAACGATTATATATGGTCATCTATTCATTTTGATGTCTTTAAGCATGATTGCAGCGTCGATAAGATTATTATTTATGCACGAGGTTAATTATTATTTTATTTTATTTTTTGTTTTTGGATCGGTATTACTCTACTTTTTATCAACTTCATTTGTTTTTCATCAATATAGATATAAGGAACAACGATTAAAAATATATCACTTAGGTTTATTTTTAGGGATTTTAGTTGGATTTTTAATTCTTAATTTAATCATTTCAGTACCTAATATTTTAATTATGGTAGAATTAATTGTATTTTTTGTTATCTATGCTAAGTTAACAACTTTTTAACTAACTATGGAAGTAATTTCCTATTTTCGTAAAGAGATTAGATTTATAGTTTACTATGAATCTAAAAATATGAGGAGTGATAAAAATGGGATTAAAAGAGTATAAAGGCGAAAAAATTACAGTTTCTTTTGACGGGGAAATTTGTAAACATGCGGCTGAATGTGTTAAAGGGTTACCGGAAGTTTTTAATGTGAATGCTAGACCCTGGATTTCTCTTGATAAAGCAGATGCTGAAAAAGTAGTTGAGGTAATTGATAGATGTCCAAGCGGTGCATTAAAATATAAAATTTAAGGTGGGATTAAGGTTGCTGGAGATTAAACAAGGTAGTCAGTCATTTTATATAGGTGATGAGAAAAATAGTGAAGCAGAAGTTCATTTTGTTCGTGTAGGAGAAACTCGGATTATATTAGATCATACACATGTAGCAGAACATTTAAGAGGAAAGAATGTAGGACAACAATTAGTAAAAGCTGTTGTTGAATATGCTGAAAAAGAAAAATTACATGTTATTCCACTTTGTCCTTTTGCAAAAGCTGAGTTTGACAAGAACCCTGAATATCAAAAGTTATTAGGGTAACTTTAAAGTAGAGGAGTAAATTATGTACTTCTCTATTTTATGTTGAATACATATTATAAAATGACCAACAGGATGTGGTGGCTTAGGTGTTGCAATTGTTGTCACGGTTTTTAGCCTAAGTTCCTACGCTCTGTATCTAAGTTAAAAGTGATCTGCAAGTAAAAATACTCCCTCTGTATAGAGGGAGTATTTTTACTTTGATTAACTATCAGGTAGTTGTGTGAAAGAGGTATGAACTGTCACCAAAGTAGAGCTGACTGTTCAGAATCCTTCTTTTCCTTAGGGAACCCAGCCAAATATTTCGCGTATAGCATTCTTGATTTTCTCGCTATTTTATTGGTGCTCTTAAGCCCAGCCTTCGAAAATTTCAAGTATGGTGAACGATTGTTTAGTTCAATTATCCAAATACGAAGATCTCGGTCAATGGCTATATCAACGCCGGATTTGAAGATGGAATCATATTTATCAATCTCTTTAACAGCTTTAATGGAAATTTCAGACATTTTTTGTCGGATACTCAACGCCTCAGATTCAGATAGGTTGAATAATGTTAAAATTAAGGATTGTGCGTTATGCATTCTTCCACCACTTGAGAGGTTGCTAATACCGCTGCCTTTCTTTCCTTTTCTGCCGACCATCCCTACGTCTTCCCACTGTCCACTCTGATCTTTTATAAGAGCAATTCGAAAATCAAGGGGATGATTTTTTTCGATTTCTATATCTATTTGTTGTTGTATAATAAAATTTTTACTTTTGAATTTAGAGTTCACATAATCCAGTAGTTCGGTATCAGAGGAAAATCGAATCGTCGTATTTTTCTTTTTTTGCCGGAACTTGACGCAATAATGATCATGTTCTGCAATAAATTTTTCAATACCAATTCCTTGAGATCCTGAGAGTGGTTTTACATAAATAGTGCCAAGTTCTTTAAGATACTTTAAAATATCTTCCGGCTTCTTATATAAGAATGTTTTGGGTAAATGGGGAAGCAAATCTGGATTTGAGCGAAGCCGCTGATACATTTTCCATTTATTAATACCTGCTAGATGAAAAAATCGTGGTCCATAAAGTTTTTTTAAATAGTTCTTTTTGTCATTAGACAAGGAAGTTCTTTTAACCATTACGGAAGGAAACGGGAAAGTCCCTTCTTCCCATTTTTTCGAAGATGGGTTGTAAAAATAACCATGGACCCTAGAGTTCTTTTCATCTACCCCTTCCTCCGATAATGCTAAGATGACGCCCCTTACGAATCGATACTGTTTCTTTATTTGTTTAAGCTTTTTTATTTGTTTCAGTTTATTCACACTCTTTTTAAGCTTCTTTTGAGAATTTGTTATCAACACACCAATAAATGGGCCGATGATTATTTCACCGTTCTGAATTGCAATTTCATAATCCGCTTCTAAAGGAAGCTTTAGATATTCTATGACACTGTTAGATAATCCTATTTCGTTTTCTTTTATTGTATCTAATTGTTTACAAATGACCTCCGTTTTTTGAAAACCAAAATGAATCGTAGTGTTTACCATTGTTTCGTCAAGTTTGTTTCTTTGGTTAGGGTGTAACATGAGGCATGGACTATCGTCATTAATAGGAATTAATTTAAATATGCTATTCAAGTAATAACTTCCCTTCATATTGTTATTATATTTATCAGGAGTGTATTTCAAAAATTTGTCCCTATTTTGGTCTCAGTAGAAAAGTATAATGTTATTTTACTTATGCATTTACTAGTGGCAATTTAGCTAGTAACAAAGGGGGTCAACTATTTATAGACGATTCACAAAGTAATTTTATATGATGAAAGGATGATGGAAAGAAACGGAGCGACCTCACCAATAGATTGTATTAAACACTATGGTATAGAGTTCCATCCACCAAGAATTGTAATGTTTTTTTCAACTTTTTTGGATTTGTCCCTTTCCTATATGTGAAAATCGCAACTACTTTTTACAAAATAGTTGCGGCTTTCACTGTAACGCAAATTGAATTGGTTTATCTATAAAACATTAATATTTTGGTTCAATTTCAGGGAGTGGTCGATTTACTAGATTTGGTGGAAACGAATTAATTGCGCAGATACAATGTAAGTCTACAATAATACAGCTTTTCGTTTTCCGAAGTGAGTACAATTCATCATCGAATGTGTCAATCAAATTTCCGTCCATATCTATGGCTTCAAGTAGTGACAATTCTGCACAGCAAGTTTCCTCATCATATTTTTCTAATCGAAAAAAAGGAGTTACTGTGCATTTTGTGAATGCTTTTAAAGGCTTGAGATTGTTTTTCATCAAAAGCATAAAAGGTATGGTATCTGTCGTCGGAGAAAAGCATATAAATTGAAACTCCTTTAGTTGACCAGATAATATACTTTGTTCCCTTTGTAATGTTTTCATTGCTTTGCAAACGCAATTTTTGTTATCCACTAAACCTCCCCCTCCTTGGTGGATAATTCTTCGTGTGCTATATTCCTATCGTATGGTGGATGATAAAGAAAGGGGTGGGTGATTGTACTTCAATCTAATGAGTTTTTTTGATTAGCGAGATAAGCAGCATATGGAATTGTATTCATTGCAGCGTCCAATTCCCGATAAACTAATCCAGGTCTCCAATTCACTTCAAAGATCCAGAGTCTTTTATTTTCATCGATTCCAATATCAATCCCTAATTCATCAAATTGGTTGTTATATAGGGCTTCAAACTTTTGTAAAAAACGCTTGGGGAACTGTTCCAACATTCTTAGAATATCGTAGCTTTCTTCACCATATTCTTTTTCCAAGAAAGTTTCGAGCTTCCCAATATAACCTCCTGCACTTATGTTACTAATAATTCCATCATCTGAACCGATGCGTGGATAAATTAACGTAATGGCCCACTCTCCGTAGCCATTTTTCTGCATATGAATTCGAAAGTCAAACGGGAATCCATCCTTTGTTCGGCTTGATATATAAGGTTGAATGAGATATTCCTTTTCATTAATAACTGTTTCAATTTTTGTGCGTAACTCAGTTACACTCACAACTTCTCGATGAAAACCTTCTAACAACTCAATCTGATCTCCAATACGTTCTATAAAAATTAAACCTTTTCCCTGACTTGACGATAAAGGCTTTATAATTATTTTTTTGTATTGTTCTAATGCACTTAAAACATCTTGTGGATCCTTGATTGTTTCAGAAGGTATTAGATAATGAGCATATTCAGGTATAGTCTTTATTTTTTCAAATACTTGCATTTTGTTGCCTATTGGATGACTTGTAAAAGGTATGATTTTTTTAAGCCGCCTAGATACTTTTTTCTGATATGAAGTTTTCATACCTGCAACATTATAAATTACATCTGGAAAAGGCATCTCTTTTAGCACCCAATTTCCATTTTCATATTGATAGCCTTGAATAGTTTTTTCTTTAAATTTAACACCACTAGGAGAGAAGAAATAAAAATCAATACCTTCCATCTTTGCAACTGAAGCACAAATAAAAGCTTTTTTAATCTTATGAGGATGTTTTCTATAATGAAGCATTGCAACAATCACCATTATATCTCCTCCGATAATGGTTCTATATAGAATTTTATTTGGTTATAAGCATTCATTGCGTTTGCCTTCGCTTCTTCTAAGGTATCGCCGATTGCCATCACATACCCATAACGATGGCCCATGGATATAGGTGGCCTAATGACTGCTTTTTTACGTGTTTTAATATAAACCTCTCTTACTCCAGGTTCACTTGAAGCTCTTTTTTTACCTGTCACCTTTAAAAGACGGCCGACTGCGTTTATCGTAATATAGTGTGTATAAAGATGTTTTTCGTGTTTCCTAACTAGGTTAGGTTCATCACCAAGATAAAGTTTAATCGTTTCTTCTACTAGATTTATTCCAAACGCTTCTTCTATCATTCGATTCATTGCTCCCCCGGATATTCTAGGGTTAATCTCAATTAGCTTCCAATTTCCATTCACATATCTAATCTCGAGATGGCAGGCAGCGTTAGTTACTTTTAAATCGTTCATGATTGATTCAACTGTACTGCTTAGCTTTTTATAAAGTTCATCCTTTACATTTAGCTGAACAGCATAACCGGTTATAATAAATTTCAATTCTTTTGTAATCTCTTGTTTGAAAATAGCGACAATATTTACTTTCCCTTTATGGACAAGGACTTCCACTAAATATTGCGGCCCATCTAAATATTCTTCAATCAATATTTGTTGATCGGGATATAATCTTAAGAATTTCTTCATGATCTTTTTCAATTCAATTTTATTTTCAACTAAATAGACATCCTTCGATGCTTTAGACATTGGTGATTTTACAATGAAAGGGTATTCATGTTCTTTATTAATAAAATCGCTGAGATTGGCCATGGGCTGAAAAACTTCAAATTTAGGAGTTGTTGAATTTTCTTTTAAAGCACTTCTTGTTGACGTTTTATCCTCCATATTTCTCAACGCTTCTACAGATATCTGTGAATTACATAATTCATTTGAAAGCTGTGCGGCTAATGATACGAATGGATCTACAAAACTAATAATTGTTTTAATGACTTTGCCCTGTATTTGAAGCTCGCTAATCTTCTCCCTTATATGGTCCTCTGTCATTTTTTCAAAGTGAACCATTTTTGTAATATCGGGGAACTCTTTTCTTTGCTCTAAGAGTCTTTCTTTTTCTGTAAACAAAACGGTGAAAAAACCTAATCGAGCAGCAGTTTTTACTGCTTCTCTACTAGAACCACTTTTTGTGGTTTCAATAAAAATGATAGTCTCCAATTTATCACTCTCCAAAGGAAAAAACTTAGGTCATTGGAAGTCCCTAAGCATCCAAGTATTTTTGACTTGCGATAAAGTAATGTTTTACAAATCCCCCATTCTGATTTAAAGAGAGTTGAAAGCACCAGGACCATGCAATGTTTTTCTTTTAAGCATTTGAACAATGTACAGATGTATTAGTGATTTGCGGAGTTATTTTTAGATGAGTAGAATGATTTTATTGAATAGAGTCATATGAATGCTACTTTGAAGGATACGAGGTATTGTTTATCTTTTAGTAGCTTGTTTGTACATGTCCTTACCCTGATTCCCCAAACATGCTTGAAAAAGAAGCATTTGTTAGTACGGAGAGCAACTTTTTATCTCGCGCTTCATACAAGCAAGAATAGGTGGGGAGATATTACTTTAACGCTACATGATCAAGGTGGAGACATCATTCCTTTTCTAGATCGTTTTCCTTCGTTTATTCATTCAGCAGCATTATAACGACCCGAGGGGAAAGCTAGTTAAGTTCCTTCCAAGCTCGTCGTTCATAATTGATGCTTGAATATTTTTTAGTCTCGATTTCTCATTGAAACATTGAAACAAATGGAATTAGTATGGGCTTAGGCTTCGATAACGAGTATTTAAAATGAAACCCCAGTTTTCCCCAACCAATAATCTTATCTATTTTTTTCTTACTTCGTAAATCACTTTTTTATCAAATACACTATATATATATGAACTATCAATAGTGGTTGTATAGGTAAATTTACTATATGTATTTAATTTTATACGCAATTAATCTATTCGTTGCTTCTAGTTATTATCTATTCACTAGAAGTGGCAAATTCACTCTAAATAAAAGACTAAGAGACAAAAGGATTTTCTTTTTGTCAGGAGTTCCTACTGTCTGGCAAGGTTCCGTACTAATAGAGAATGTAGAAGGTGTCCGATTGGTCATTAAATTATTTATTGTTATAGACAACTGTTTTATAGAGTTGTATCCAACTACTCCTTTAGATAAGGAATTGATAAATATTTTTATAAAAGTTGTAACGAAACATCTAGTCGAGGTATTAATGATTTGAACAGCAAGAGAGAGAGGGTCGTTATGAATAAGCTTGAAGAAGAATACGAAGAAATCCAACCGAAAATTTACGCATTTTTTTATGCAAAGACAGGAAATCAGGCAACTGCTCAAGACCTTTGCCATGATACCTTTTATGAGGCATGTAAAAACATCGCATCATTTAATGGTGTTTCCACCTTATCGACTTGGATGTTTTCGATCGCAGTGAACTTATTGAAGAAGCATTACCGAAAAAATAAGTATCAGCGTAGCTTAATGCAAAAACTCTCCTTGATGCCAGAAACGGAAATCAATACTTTAGAAGAATTAGCCGAAATCAAAGAGGATACAAAAAAACTTTTATATCATATTTCAAAGTTGGAAGATTCAGCGAGAGAGATTGTACTGCTTCGTATATACGGAGAGCTGAGTTTTGCGGAGATTGGTGTATTAATCGGTAAATCTGAAAACTATGCACGGGTTAATTTTCACCGATTGAAATTAAGAATTCAAAAAGCAATGGAGCTGACTTTATGAAGACAAACTGTGCGGTGACGCAAGACTTACTGCCATTATATGAAGAAGAGTTATTGCATCCGGATACTCAACGGTTTGTTGAGGAACATTTGCAAAGCTGCCAAGAATGCCGGCATATAGCGGAACAATCACAAATTCCACTGCCTGCTGAAGTAAAACTCCACGGTGCTTCAAAAAACATGCTTCGAAATATAACCGTGAAATTGACGACAATACAGATTTTCTTTGTAGCAATTGCCTTTGTATTAGCTATGAGTACGACCATTATGAATGACAACAGTGGGTTTATCCTGACCTACGCCATTTTGGGAGCAATCACGTATCTGTTCTACCGATCTGTCCTCGTTACAGTCCTGCTTGCGGGCGTACCGAATTTCCTGTGGAATTGCCTGATATATATGACGAATTGGTTCGGTAAATTCTATGCTGACAGTTTTTCGGAAGCTCTTCAAATAGCACTGACTACTTTGATTATTCACCTGTTGGTTACTGTTATTGGAATCCTTATCGGCTTTTGTATTCTTAAAATAAGAGAGGGAAAATGAATATGAAAAAGAAAATAATATATAGTGTATTTGCCATTTCATTAATTGCCGTCATCGTAGTTGCTTACATACAAATGAGCGGAAATACAATGGATAAACATAAAGCAAAAGAGAGTCTTGAAGCGTTTTTAGAACAAAATTATCCGGATATGAATTACAAGATTAAGCGATCTGTAGAGTATGGATGGACTGACAGTACCTATCAGTTTAAAGTAGTGAAAAAGGATCTATCAGCAGTTGAAACCACCTACTCATTCTATGTCTCAGGTATCGAACCCTATGAAGTCTTTAGTGATACGATTCATGAGTCTAACATAGACAAAGAGGCATCTAAAAAACTAAATACGGAGGCAGAGAGGTATATTCGAACGCTCCTTCGGAAAAAAGTGCCGCAAGTCGATTCAGTGGATACTGATGTAGAAGTATACAGTAAAGTCGCCAAGGAATGGACGCCTCAGGTTAAAACCCCAAAGCCCATCATAATTATGCTAGAGATCGAAAAAGGGAAGCTAACAAAAGAACAGATGCTACAACAGTGCAAGCTGATGCAGAAACTGTTGAATGACCAATCAATCGATTATGGTATGGTTGAGGCGGGGTATCGCAGTATAGTGAACGGGGAAGAAGATTATGAATATGTTAGCTTTACTCCAGAACAGAAACTGACAATACATGATGTAAAATAAAATACCTGTTGTTATGTTAAGGTGGCATTTTGGGATTTACAACCTTTCCAATAAAAAATCCTTCTACCTTATAGGGTAGAAGGATTTTCTTCTGCTACGATTGACCTTTCACTCTCCGACTTCAAATATTTTCGATAGCCAAAACGAGAGATTATGATGCTAATCTCATACAAAATGCATAAAGGTATAGAGACTATAAATAGCGACATAACATCCGTTGGTGTAATAATATCCGCAATAACCATCAAAATGAAGTAGGCGTACTTCCGAAATTTGCTGAGCATATGCGGCGTGATTATCCTAAGTCTTGTTAAAAATAGGACAACCATTGGCAATTCAAAGACAATTCCAAAGGGGAGTGTCAGCTGAAGCAAAAATTGAAAGTATTCGTTAATGCCAATAGTTTGCTGAATATCCATGTCTGTAGACATTTCTGCCATGAAATGAATCATATAAGGGAATAAAATCTTATATGAAAACATAACGCCAAGCAAAAATAAAAACACAATATAAGGGATATACCTCAATGTGGCCTTTCGTTCTGTCGGATATAAACCTGGCGTGATAAAGGCCCATAGCTGATATAAAATAATAGGTGACGTCATAACAATTGCCAGTACAAAAATCACTAGGAAATAAATATTGACTGGATCTGTTACTTTAAAAGAATGGAGCTGTAATGTCTTTGCTTCATTGCTAAATTGCAAAAAGTGGATGAGAGGTTGTGCAAGAAAAAAACTAGCTATCACTGCCACCACAAAGAATACAGCAATAATCATCAATCGTTTCCTTAATTCATCTATATGTTCAATAATCGTTAGTTCAGTCTTGTTCATTTATAAACATCCTAGCTTATTTATCTTCAGATTTTGTAGATTCTGAAGGCTTTTTAGACGGCTCATCATCTTCCATTAATCCGTTTGTAGCTTTTTTGAATTCGCGAAGGGTAGTACCCATAGCTTTTCCTAGTTCAGGCAGTTTCTTTGGTCCGAAAATGATTATGGCAACAACAGCAAGTATAATTGCCGTTACAGGACTAATTCCCATTCATAACACCTCCTAGATATTTAATAAAATGAACAACAAAATATGCGATGCCTATCTATAATTTTTAAAAGAGAGCTTATTGAAAATGTCTATAATAAAGTTGTATAAAGGATTAAGGATTCTCGCTTGTGTCACAACAAGTAAAGAAACACAAAATCCGATAAAACCACCAGCTAAAACATCCAAGGGGTAGTGCACTCCGATATAAATCCTTGAAAGTGCCATAACACATGCTAATCCAAGCAGTATCAATCCGGCTTTTCGTCTATTCCAAAAAACTGCAAACGCCAAGGCAAATGATCCAGCAGCATGGTTACTGGGGAAAGAAGGGTCCATATTTGATTTGTTGAATAATAGTGTTACTGAATGGTCAACAAATGGTCGTGGTCGAAAATGGACGATTTCAATAATCATGTCTATCCCAAGTGTAAGAATGACAATAGTTAATGCAGACAAAACGATCTTCTGATTTTGTTCTTTATTTTTAGACCTTGAAAACCAAAGACAGATAAAAAATAATCCAAATAGCAGAGGGCCATATTTTGAAAAGTAGAGAACTAGATGATCAATAAAGATACTTTTTCCTGCAAATTGGTTAATGAGTTTAAAAATTTGATAATCTAAATTCAATGGTGACCTCTCCTATATGAAGTAGTTTTACTTATTGGGTTTTCTTTTGTTCACTAGTAGTCAAAAATGTTTTTAGGGCTTTTTTGTTCTTTTCAAGATCTGCATCTAACACAGCACCTACAATTTCATTTTTGTTCTCATAAGAATCTGCTATAGGAATACGCAATGTTTCCATGCCTTTTGATTTTCCAGCTAGTAAACCCTTAGCAATTGTAAGGATTGTTTTATTATCCACATTGGTCTCAATATAGCTATCAGCCGTTCCAAGTATCTTCGGTAAATTCACCAATGTTTTCATACTGATGGCTTGTTCTTTCACTTTTGTTAAGACTTCTTGCTGTCGTTCTACACGCCCAAAATCACTTAAACGATCATGTCGATATCGTACATAACCTAGTACCTGATCGCCATGTAAAGTTTGTTTACCGGGATGCAAAGTCATACCAATGCCATATTCCATAGTAGAAGGAATATCCACAGTAATACCATCAGGTGCTAGTAGATCAATTATTCTAGAAAATCCTTTAAAATCGACAACAGCATAGTAATTTGCATCAATATCGAAATTTTGTTTTATGGTTTCTCTTAAAAGCTCAGGTCCGCCAAATGCAAAAGCACTATTTATTTTTTGCATACCATGTTTTGGGATATCAACATATGTATCTCTCATGATAGAAACAAGCTTTACGTTATTCGTTTTTTGATCATAGTGCGCAATCATTAAGGTATCTGATCTCGAATGTTCTTCTCCTCTTGAATCACTTCCTATTAACAATACATTCATCTTTCCAATATGCGTATCTGCACCTTCAAAAGGTTTAAATGTTGTTTTCACCTCTTTAGAAGGCCCTTTCTCTGCCGAAGCTAAGCCGCTATTATATTGATAACACCAATAAGTTACACCAGCTATAATGATCAAAATGAATGTTAAGAAGAGGTTTCTAAATACTTTCCGTTTACTACGTTTCATAAATTCACCTGCCTAAATCATTATGGTTTTAATAATGCATTCGTAATAAGTTGTACAGCAATCGCATCGTCTAAATAGCCGATGGGCAGTAAATAATCCGGAATCACATCAACTGGGATAATAAAATACAGTAATGAACTACCGATTAGGGCTAATTCAAAAATAGAGCCTTTCCTTGATATAAACCTTGTATGAAAGTCCTTTAATTTATTAATGAAGGGTCCTACACTACCAACTTCCTGTATTTTTTGTTTAAAACCATTAGTAATTGTATTTTTTCCTTCTTCTGTTTCTGCATATGCTTCATAGCTTTTTAACTTTTGCTTCACTCGTTCAATTGAAAAATTCTCGTCATTAATATTAGAATCCTTAAATATAGATTGTATTGCACCAATAGACACATGAAGATCCGAATCTAATTCTCCAGTATTCTGTTCTAGAGGATAGCCTGCTGCTTCAAATAGTTTAATTAAAGGAATTCCTAGACATTCTGCAAATTTTTCTAAATGTTGAGGAGTTGCTTTTCGTTTATTATTAATGATTCGTGAAATTGTGGCTGTATCAATTCCAGTGAGCTCACTAAAATTGCGCATGGATAATGAACGTTCTTTTAATAATTGTCTCAGCAACAAACCGAGTTCAGAACTATTATTTGGCTTGGCCATATGTAGTCTCCTTTCATAAAAACACTATAAAAATAATTTCTTTAATTGCGAATATGAAACTATCATTCTCAAAAAGAATATAGTTAAATTGACAAATTGTCAACACTGCGTCAATAAAAAGGGAAATGGACTATTTGAAGTTGAGGACTAATAAATAACTTCCATTTTATTTAATTCAAAGATATAACAGACCAGAGTGGTGAGAATAAAAGCTAAGCTAGAAGCATTGATATAAAAATAATGCCAACCATTTGCTGGTTGGCACTACTTTTTTCTGCTACGAAGTAATCTTGTCTATTTCGTTGGTTGAATATACGGCACAATCGGTACTGTCACGCCTATCGATGCACCTCTAATAAAGTCTTTCCCAAGTAATTCTTTAAAATTTTCAGTGCGACCAGTTAGCATGACCCCTAACAAAGTTACTTCGTTAAACGGCTTGTTTTTATTCTTGGCAATATATTCTTGGATTATCTCCAATGATTGACTTGAATCGTATTTTTTAAGGTTGTTAACAAAATCCTCGAACGAATCTTTTGAGAGTTTAGAATCGGAATAACCATAAACTTGTACGCCTGATGGTCCTGGTGCTTCATCTACTATCTCGGACATCATATATAGCCAAGCTATATTTAAATTTTCGGGTATGTAATCGCGTACTTGTTTCATTGTTAACGGCTGCTTGAATGAGATTGCCACCTCAGCTACCTGATTTTTTATTTGAATTACAGCTGGGAGCTGATTTTGAACACCACCATAATATTGTTTAATCGCAGGATGATAAAACGTGGCGAACCTTTGCTTTGTTTGTTTATCGTACTCAAAATAAGTATCCCCGTTCTTGTGGAAGCCAGGTGTTCGTTCGTTGCTATCACCAGAAGTACCAAACAATGAATAAGTACTTGTTAATGTACTCCAAGGGACTAGATAACCATCTATATCTTTTGAGCGATATGTGATAATATTGCCGCCGAACATCGTAGAATTGCTTGTTACCTGGGAATCAATATTAACATTAGGTTGAGAAATAGCGTTCTCTAAAAATAAACTTTCATGTAATTGAGTTGTATTTCGGGCAGTTAAATACATGCCTATTCGGCTAATTATAAATAGTAGGGTAATACAAACGATAAAAGAAATAAGAGCAATTTTAACCAATTGTTTTCTTTTTGCTTTTTTTAATGCCTTTTGAATCGATGAATCCATGCATTAATCCCTCCATTTTCTGTATGGATTGTTTTTCGTGCCCGGTAAAGCTTTTGCTTAATATTGTCCTCACGTAAATGAAGTAATTGTGATATTTCCCCATAAGTTAATTCATAATAGTATTTTAAAATAAAAATCTCTCTATACTCCTTTTTAACATTTTTTAATAAATACATAATTTCATCTTGATTAAAAAGCTGATCAAAATCAGTATTTCCACTAGCTAACTTAGATTGAATTTCATCAGATAGTGGAACATTATGCTGAAATTTTTTTCTTTTTAAATCAATAAAGTCATTGAGGGCCACTCGATAAAACCACGGACGAATTGTTTTTTCATCCAGGTTACTTAACATGGAATAGATTTTATAAAAAGTATTTTGAATAATATCTTCTGCATCTTCTTTTGATGCTCCCTTTGAGCGTAAAAGTAGAAACACTTCCTCTCCAATTTGAATCAGATAGGAGGTAAACGCGTCTTTTTGATTCATATTTTTCCTCCTCATTGATACAACGGATGAAGTGCTAAAAAAGTAGACAAAAAATAAATATAATTAAAAGATTAATTTACCATATACTGCAATAAATCTACTTACCATAAATAAAAAGGAGAAGATTTTAAAATATCTAAATAGTTAATATATGATATAATGTTCCAATGAGTCCAACAAAAAGATGGGACTGAAATTAGTCAAAAATAGGGGTGTCAGCTTGGGGAATATCAACACGTTGATGGTTGAGAACAGTCAAATGGAAGGTGAAAGGATTCTTTTGCGTCCAGTTTCGTTTGAGGATGCTGAGGATATGTTTGAATATACATCAGATGAAGAAACGACTCGTTTTCTTTATGCAGAGCATAAAGATTTAGATCAGACGAAGAATTTTATAGCAAATTATTTTATAAAAGAACCTATTGGCAAATATGCTATCGTGTTAAAAGACAGCAACAAAATGATTGGTGCGATTGAGTTCAGAGTGCATGAGTATAATCATAGCGGAGAACTGGGGTATACCATGAATCGGCATTATTGGGGTAAAGGCTATGCGACAGAAGCAGGGAAGTTGATCCTCGACTTAGCCTTTAATATCCTTGGCTTAGAGCGTGTATTTGCAGCGTATGAGGTGAAGAATGTAGCATCTGGAAGAGTACTAGAGCGCTTAGGTATGAAGTGTGAAGGCATCCTTCGAAAGAGTGAAATGATCAAGGGTATATTAGTAGATAGCGCGTATCATTCTATATTAAAAGATGAATATATGCTTTCTCGTAAAAAGGAAGGCTAAGAGATTTCTAATTTAAACTTCGAGCGTAAAATAATAAGGCTAGTTTTCATTTATTAACATGAAAACTAGCCTTTGTTTATCGTGAATCACATAGCAACAGTTCAATTTTTCCGAAGGTCAGTGTTAACTCTAAATTTAACAGCTGTTCATCGTCTGTTCATATTAATACTTTATAGTGAAAGTATAGAAAACGAATTGGAGGAATAGTGATGAACTTAGCATGGAAAGAAATGAAAAAAAATAAAGCAAGATTTTTAATTTTAGGCTCCATAGTATTTCTTGTAAGTTTATTAACTTTTATTATATCTGGTTTGGCAAATGGATTGTCTCAAGACAATGCTGCCTTAATTAAAGATTTACCCACAGGCCAGTTTTATATGACCAAGGACTCAGATCAAACCTATAACCTGTCTAAGATAGATGCAAGTACAGAAGATAAAATGTTAAAAAATACTCAGGACGCAGTTGCCTTCTCTATACAAATGGGTTTTCTAAATGATCCAGGCGAGAAACAACGAAGCGTTGCATTTGTAACATCAACGAATACCAAATCTAAATTGTTTCCAAATATAAAGAAAGGCGAAGTTGTATTAGATAGTTCTTTGAAAGATAAAGGTATAAAAATTGGGGATGCCTTAACGAATAATCAGTATAGCGGAAAGTTAACTGTAAAAGGTTTTGTAGAGCAAAAGAAATTTAGCCATGCTCCAGTTGCTTATATAAATATCAACGACTATAAAGAAATTTACCGAGTGAAAGAAATGCAATTGGTCTTCGTGCCTGGGGATAAATCTCCCAAACATATTACTGGATTACAATCCTTTTCAAAGAAAGAATTTCTCAATACCATTCCGAGTTTTAATGCAGAACAGATGTCTTTAAATATGATTGTTTGGTTCTTAGTAATCATTAGTGGGATGTTGTTTGCCATCTTTTTCTATATGATGAATGTTCAAAAGATTGGTTTATACGGCATATTGAAGGCGATTGGCATAAAAACAAGAAAACTTTTCCAAATGATGTGGACGCAAATGGTTTTTATCACAATCATTTCACTTGTATTGTCTATTGCATTCAGCCAGATCTTCAATCTAGTGGCTCCTAAAGGAATGCCTTTTAGTTTAACGTTTGAGACAACTTTCCTATTATCTATTGTTTTCTTAATAATAGGTTTTATTGGTGCTACGCTGTCAGGAATACAAATAAGAAAAGTAGAACCATTGCAAGCAATCCAACAAGGAGAGGTTTAGTATGCCATTATTTACTCTTGATGAAGTTAGAAAAACGTTTACCAATGGAGAAATAAAAGAAGAAATTTTGAAAGGAATTAACCTTTCTCTTAAAGAAGGGGAAATCACAGCACTAGTGGGTGCCTCAGGTTCAGGGAAAAGTACACTTCTAACAATTGCGGCTGGATTACAGCCTGCAACAAACGGGCAAGTAGTATTCAATGGAAATAATATTGCGACAATGAATGATGAACAAATTCGTCAAATTCGTGCAAGTGAATTTGGATTTGTATTTCAATTTGCACACCTTGTTCCTTTCCTAACAGTGGAAGAACAGCTATTGCTAATGTTAGATGTATCTGAGTCAAAATTAAATAAACATGAACAAAAAACAGAAATTGATCGAATTCTAAAGCTAGTTGAAATGGAACATAGAAAAGATGCATATCCTTCTTCATTATCTGGAGGGGAGAAACAACGTGTTGCCATTGCCCGTGCTATCATTCACAAACCGAAAATTCTCTTCGCAGATGAACCCACTGCAAGTTTAGATTCAAAAAAATCAAAAGATGTGATGATGTTGATACGAGAGTTAACAAAAACGTTGAATATCACGACTTTAATGGTCACCCATGATGAAGAAATGCTTTCTTATGTAGACCGTGTTGTCAAAATGAGTGATGGGTTGGTATTAGAAAAATAGTTGTAAAATTGGAGATGCCAAGAGTCTAGAATTAAATGTAAATA
Organism: Rummeliibacillus sp. G93; assembly: GCF_023515935.1. NCBI lineage: Bacteria > Bacillati > Bacillota > Bacilli > Caryophanales > Caryophanaceae > Rummeliibacillus > Rummeliibacillus sp. G93. The sequence goes on along the minus strand of NZ_CP097314.1, from coordinate 2,804,295 downwards.
AACAGCCCATACTTTTATTTTAGGGGGCTGTTTATTTGTTATACAAACACTTAATGAAAATCACACTGACAGCAGCTAAAGCATTCTATATTTTGACCATAATCTAAAGAAAGTGTGAAAGGGAGCATGTAGAGTGATGAATATACTGATAGTGGATGATGATATCAATATCCTACAGGTAGTAGATATTCACTTAACCGAATCAGGTTATAAGGTGTTGCAAGCAAAAGACGGGAACGAAGCGTTGAGGGTATTGAATGAAGTAGCTTGCGATCTAGCTGTAGTGGATGTAATGATGCCATTCATAGATGGTTATACATTAACCAAAGAGATTCGAAAAAAATATAATATCCCAATCATTCTTTTAACTGCTAAAAATCAAATCGAAGACAAAGAAGAAGGGTTTCGATCTGGAACTGATGATTATCTGGTGAAGCCTTTTGAAATGAAAGAGTTGAGATTTAGAATTGAGGCATTACTACGAAGATATAATAAACAAACAGACGATACTATTGTCCGTTTAGGAAATACAACGATAAATAAAAATAAATATGAAGTACAAATGGGAGAAAGAACCTTAATTTTGCCACTCAAAGAATTTGAATTATTACATTTCCTCGCTTCAAATCCTATGCACGTTTTCTCTCGAGATCAAATAATTGAACAAATATGGGGACTAAACTATGAGGGAGATGAACGAACAGTGGATGTTCACATCAAGAGATTGAGAGAGCGTTTTTCTAAATCAACCGATGATTTCCAAATAAAAACAGTTCGCGGGGTTGGATATTTATTGGAGGCTAATCCAAGGTGAAAACTCTGTATGTAAAATTTATCGTGATTACGCTTGGCATTATGATTTTTAGCGGGATTTTTGCTTTTATTATCTCTAATACGTATTATCAGCAAAGACTAAAACCTTTGAATGATCAAAAGAATACAAGGATCGCACTAGATATTGCTGAGTTTGTGACTGATCATCCAACTATAAATCTAGAAGAATATCTAGAAAACGTATCATCCATCGGCTATCAAATTTACCTAGTTGACAATTTGGAAGAAGAATCTTACTTTGGAGCACGTTTTAGGGAAAATAAGCTCTCGAATGCCACGAAAGAGCGCGTATTAAATGGAGATATTTTTCATGGTATTCTCAACTTCCCGCAAGAAACATTTGTCACTGGATTTTTTGCAAATGAATTGAAAAATACAATTGGTGTGCCTTTAATCCATGATGGAAAGAAATATGCTCTTTTCCTTAGGCCAGATATTAAACTTCTTTTTAATGAAATGCATATCTTGTTTGGATGGCTCCTTGCTCTATCCATTTTATTGAGCATTACTTTAGTTATCTTTAGCGCAAAGTATTTAGTAACACCAATTACAAAACTTACATCGGCTACAAAGTTATTATCTAATGGAGATTTTAATGTCAATCTTGATATTACACGTCATGATGAATTAGGAGAACTATCGCTTAGCTTTTTGCAGATGGCGAGAAAACTGGAAAAGGTGGACGATAGAAGGAAGGAGTTCATTTCGAACATTTCTCATGATATCCAATCTCCTTTATCCAATATTAAAGCATATACAGACCTATTAGAAAATGAATTAATAAGCAGGGAAGATAGAAGCCAGTATGTTTCTATTATTAACGATGAAATTAGAAGGCTTTCTACATTAACGAAACAATTATTGCTTCTTGCTTCGTTAGATCGTGATGAAGATATCTTAAAAAGAAAGCTATTTAATGTTGGTAAGCAAATGAAAGAATTAGTCAAAAATTATCAATGGCAAATGGATGAGAAGGGTATTATGCTTGGTTATTCATTGCCGGATATAGAAATTATGGGGGATCTATCGTTGCTTAATACGGTTTGGGACAATCTCTTAACAAATTCGATTAAATATAATAAACCTAATGGCAGTATAGAAATTTCTATTAAAACAAAAGGAAACTGGTTAGTTGTATCGTTTGAAGATACCGGTATAGGATTGAATGAAAAAGATATTGAAAGGATTTTTGACCGTTTTTATCGTGTGGATATCGCACGCACTCGAACGGTAGAAGGGACCGGATTAGGACTATCCATCGTTGCTACCATTGTAAAGATGCATGGGGGGAAAATCAGTGTGAGTAGCACTGAAAATGTGGGGACTAATTTCACTGTAGAACTGCCTATCGATTAGATTGGCTGAGTAATCTGCAGGAACGGTACAAGGAGATAGTAGCTAAGCCAGTTAGAAAATGCCGTCAGGGAAGAAAACTCCGTGCTCGGGTACCTCTTCAATTGAAAAAAACCTGCCCTATATGAGCCAAGTAATCTATAGGGCGGTTTTTATTATAGTTTATTAAAAGAAAGTTACACATAATGACAAGCGACTTGATGGCCTGCCCCCACATCTCTAAGCGCTGGAACTTCTTGAGCGCATCTTTCTGTAGCAAAAGGGCATCGTGTTCTGAATTTGCATCCACTTGGGGGATGTACAGAACTAGGAATTTCACCCTTTAATATAATTCTTTCTTTTTTGATAGTAGGATCAGGGATCGGCACTGCTGACAATAATGCTTTTGTATAAGGGTGTAGCGGATTCGTAAATAATTCTGTGCGGTCAGCTACTTCTACAAGGTTGCCCAAATACATAATGCCAACCTTCGTGCATAGATGCTCAACGATACTTAAATCATGTGAAATGAATAAGTATGATAGCCCGTTTTGTTCCTGCAAATCTTTAAACAGGTTGATGATTTGTGCTTGAATCGATACATCTAATGCTGCTACCGGTTCATCCGCCACAATAAAGGTTGGATTTAAGGCCATTGCTCTAGCAATGACAATTCGTTGCCGCTGCCCGCCAGAAAATTCATGTGGATAGCGATCGATATAATGGTGAGAAAGACCACATTTTTCTAGCGTTTCGGAAACGATGTCACGAATATCACCTTTATCAGCTAGTCCGTGATCCATCAACGCCTCGCCGATGGCATCACCAATGCGCATTCTAGGGTTCAGTGAACTATATGGATCTTGGAATACCAATTGCATTTTCGGACGTATCTGCCGAAGCTTTTGTTTATCTACTCCAAAGATATCTTCACCCATAAATTTGACCGTACCCTCTGTTTTTTCATGCAGCCTTAGTATTGTATGGCCGACTGTCGACTTTCCGCTTCCGGATTCTCCGACAAGGCCAAATACTTCTCCTGGCTTTATGATAAAATCAACGCCATCTACTGCTTTTACATATTGCTTCTTTTGTCCAAATACACCGGACTTAATCGGAAAATATTTTTTTAAGCCATTTACTTCTATGATTGATTCGGTCATATCTTTAATCCTTCCTTACGGGGTGCTTCCTTGTATAACCAGCAAGCAACACAATGAGTTGTCGACTCGGATGTTAAAGCAGGCATCGATTGGCCACAAATATCCATTCGGTACTCGCAGCGATCTTGAAAGAAGCAATGGTCGCCTAATGTAGAAAGGTCAGGCACCTGGCCAGGAATGGTATAGAGGCGTTCTTGAAATTTATTAATGACTGGCTTTGCGTGAAGCAGACCTTTTGTGTATGGATGTTTTGGCTCTTTAAATATTTCCAGGACTGTCCCTTCCTCAACGACCTTCCCGGCATACATAACCACAACACGGTCAGCCATTTCAGCTACTACGCCAAGGTCATGCGTAATAAAAAGAATAGAAGTTTGCAATTCTTTATTAATTTCTTTTAAAATCTCTAAGATTTGCGCTTGTATCGTTACGTCTAAAGCAGTTGTCGGCTCATCGGCAATAATCAACTTAGGATCACATGAAAGGGCAATCGCAATCATAATTCGTTGCAGCATCCCGCCGCTCAATTCATGAGGATATGACTTCATGAGTTGTTTGGTTCTCGACAAACCTACTTTTTCCATCAATTCAATACATTTATCGTAGGCTTCATTTTTACTTAGTTTTGTATGTTGAAGAAGGGGTTCCATCATTTGATCTCCGATTGTATACACAGGGTTCAATGCGCTCATCGGTTCTTGGAAAATCATTGCAATATCATTGCCACGTAGATTGCGTAATGCTTTATTGCCAAGTGTCAAAATGTCTTGGTCTTGAAAAAGAATTTGCCCGCCTTCAATGACACCAGGTGCTTCAATCAGCTTCATGATGGACATAGCGGTGACACTTTTTCCGCAGCCTGATTCGCCCACTAAGCAAACAATTTCTCCTTTGTTGACAGTGACATTGACGTGGTTGCTTGCTTTAACGGAGCCGTGTTCCGTATAAAAGGTAGTCTGTAAATCTTTAATTTCTAGTAACGGAGTTGCCAAAATCAACCCTCCTTATTGCTTCATTTTTGGATCCAATACATCGCGAAGACCATCGCCTAGCAGGTTGATGGAGATAACAGTCAAGAATATCGCAAAACCAGGCGGGACCCATAGCCATGGTCGCTGTTGGAAGTCTATTAATGAGTTAGCAGAATCAATCATATTTCCCCAAGAAGCGGCAGGTGGAACAACACCTAAGCCTAGGAAACTTAATGCCGACTCACTTAGAATCGCTCCGGCCACATTCAAAGTGGCCACTACGATAAGTAAGGGAACAGTGTTTGGAAGCAAGTGAGAGAAAATTTTTCGTCGATCCTTTAATCCCAATACTTCTGTCGCTTTCATAAAGGCTTGCTCTCGAAATGTTAAAATCTCTCCTCGTACAAGCCTTGCTAAACCAGGCCAGCCAACAAAGCTAAGCATCAGCATAACAAGGTAAATACGATATTCTGGTTCTACTTTCAGTTCTGATAGTAAAGCACCCATTAGTAGCAGCAATGGCAAACCGGGAATGGACATCAATACATCCGCTAGCCGCATAATAATCGTGTCAGGCCATCCGCGATAATAACCGGATATGGCGCCTAAAGCTGATCCTAAAATAATGGATATGACCATAGAGGCTAAACCTACTGTTAAAGATATGCGTCCAGCAAGCATGAGCCGAGTCAATACGTCACGTCCGAACTTATCTGTCCCCATCCAATGAAGAGAAGAGGGTGGTTGGTTTATGATGGCACTATTTACGGATTGGCCTGCATACGGAGAAAGGAAAGGTCCGATAAAACAAAATAAAAAAATGAAAACCAAGAAATAGAGACTCCCCATGGCCAGCTTTTTTTTGCGGATTTTTTTCCAAGTATCCTTCCAAAGAGAAGGCCGTTTTGTTGATTGTCCATGGTTTGCATGTTTGACTGTCGCTGAATTCATTTTTTCACCTCCATTATTTCAAACGAATTCTAGGGTCGACCGCAGCATATGCAACATCTGCGAATAGATTTCCCAGTATCGTTAAGAAACTTAAAAACATTGTGAATGTCATTAGAACCGGATAGTCGCGATTATTTAATGACTCTAGCTGTACTTGGCCAATGCCAGGCCAGTTAAATACCTGTTCAATGATGATTGCCCCTGAGAATAGTGCAGGCAACTCAAATGCCAATAAAGTGATACATGGCAGTAGGGCATTTTTTAATGCATGTTTAAAAATAATTTTGCTTTCTTTTAGCCCTTTAGCGCGTGCTGTACGAATATAATCCTGACGTACAACCTCCAGCATGCTAGTTCGTACATATCGAGTCAGACTTCCTGTACCAAGTAATACCAATATAAATACGGGAAGAATCATATGCCGTCCTATTTCCACATAATGGGCTAATCCAGTAGTATTGCTCCCGACGTCAATCATCCCGCCTACAGGCAATAGATTCATATCAATCGCAAAGATCTTAATCAGCAATAAACCAATAAAGAAGGAGGGGATAGACATAGCGGCAAAAACAAAGAATGTAACGAAGCTATCAAATATAGAATATTGTTTCATCGCAGAATACACGCCAGTTATTAATGCAATAATCCATGTGATGACCAAAGAGATGATAGAAACGATAAATGAATTCCAGATGAATTGATTGATTACCTTTGTCACCGGTTGTTGGTATTGGAATGAAAATCCTAGGTCGCCGTGGAATATCCCAGCAATCCAATTAAAATATCGTTTGATGACAGGCTCATTAAAACCATAAAATTCCCTTAGTTCGGCAGCGCGTTGAGGAGTAAGAGAAGGATTTGAGTCCACATAATCTCCTGGAAGCAATGCGAATAAATAAAAGATTAGAAACGATGTTCCAATCAATATGGGAATCGAAATAAGTACCCGTCGGATAATATATTCTTTCAACGTAAAACCCCCATCAGAAAAGAGGAGGAGCATACACTCCATCCGCTTTTAAATGAATTTCACTGTGATCGCGGTTAGCTAAATGACCAACGTCTGTCACAGGCTAATAATTTTCTTTGCACAATGCGACATACCGATTGAGGATCGCACTTACTTTGTAATGTCAACCTCAGTTAAACTTGAAAGGATACCATTGTAAGGATCTTGTTTGACTCCGTCGATTCGGGAGCTAACACCATTTAAAATCTTGCGATAGTTTAATAGAATGATTGGTGGGTTATCAGCAAATTCTTTATATAATTCGTGATAAATTTCTTTTCTCTTTTCTTGGTCTAGTGTATTTTGACCTTCTTCAATCAGCTTATCGAGAGCCGGATTTTTGTACCCGTTATTCTTATCTGCATTTTTAGAATGGTAATCTGCTACCACGTCATTTGGATCCATAATCATTGGAGTAGAGAAGGAAGCCAAGTCATAGTTTCCTTTGTCTACTTTTGAAACTAATGCATTAAAGTCGGAGAACTCTGGTTTAAGATTGATGCCAATTTCCTTATAATTCTCTTTGGCAATCGGGATTAAGCCATCATCAGATTTAGCGCTTAGATAAACAAGTTCTAGCTTTTTGCCATCTTTTTCACGAATGCCGTTTTTGCCAACTTTCCATCCTGCTTCATCCAATAATTCTTTTGCTTTTTTAGGGTCATAGTTAAACTTTCTGACACCTTCATCGTTGTATGCCCATGACACGGGCGCGATTGGAATATTCGCTACTTCGCCATATCCTTGGTAAACAGTATCAATGATTTGTTGGCGATTCAGCCCATAGTTTAGTGCTTGGCGTACTTTGGCATCCTTCATATACTCTTTTTTATTGTTAATAGAGATAAAGCTAATTGGTGTGCCAGTATAGATATCGATGTTTGCAAATCCAACTGATTTCAATTGTTCTAGGTTATCCGCATTTGCTGTGAAACCAGCAAAGTCTACATCCCCAGCTTGGAAATACTGTAGGCCATTTTCATTGGCGATTTTATAGATGAAATGCTTAATCTTCGGTGCGCCATTCCAATAATTTTCATTTGCTACATAGCGTACTTCTTGATTTGGAATATACTTGTCGAATTTGTATGGACCAGCTCCCATTGGCTTTTGATAAAGATCTTTTAAATAATCGAGGTTGCCAAAGTGATAACCTTTACCATAATAAGCTTTTGAAAGGACAGGACCTCCCAAGATACTTAGTGCTTGCACATCAACAGAGTCTGTTTTAATAGTAATTGTTTGGTCATCAACGATTTCGATACCTTTGATTGTTTTTGCTTTGCCTTTTTTATAGTCTTCGCCGCCTATGATATGGGCACGGCTAATATCTGTGTCACCTGCGTATGATGGGTCATGTAGTATGGACAATGTAAATGCGACATCCTCGGAGGTTACAGGCTTACCATCACTAAATTTCGCATTTTTTCGAATATGGAAAGTATACGTTTTTCCATCCTTCGAGATTTCCCATTTTTCAGCAAGCTTTGGTGTGTATTCGCCTTTCTCATTGATATCAACTAAGCCGTCAAAAATAGGTGAAGATACATTGCCGTCATATCCGGTTTTATAGAAGTTCGGTAAAAAAGCACCGCCTGGATTAGTCGAGAGAGTAGCAATAAACGTATCCTTGCGATTTAACGCTTTTGCCGGAACGCTATCTGGGCTTGCTGCTTTCAGCGATTCATCCTTGATAGAGGCAACCTTCGAAGATTGACCTGAACTTGTATTGTTTGAATTATTTGTCGCCTGTTCACCGCATGCTGCTAATAACAAAGAAGCAGCAGCAAAAGGAATAATTAATTTTGTAAATTTTTTTCTCAATTTGAATCCTCCTTGGAATGTTTTCTAAAAACTAAATAACGTTTGAAAATCGTTCTTACATGGATATGATAAAGAATTGTTTCAGATTCCCTTTACTTACATATTTTTTATCTTATAATACCGATAAATATAGTAGGGTTTTAAACTAAAAAAATAAGCTTATTACAATTAGCCTCCTTCTAGATATGTATAAACGGCAATATAAGGATTCTACCAGTATGAAAATCCAAAAATATAATGTAGCAGCATTAGCTCATACCCTAGAGCAAAAAGCTTTTTTACTGCTTAATAGAATGTATTATTTCTAAATTATGATAGTAGTATTTCCAAATTTACGTTTCATTAGGTAAGATTTATACCGTTTTCAGAAATAATATATATCTATTCGATTTTAATGTCAATAACCTTTCTAAATTAACTGATAGCTTGAAACAGTGGTTTGCTTGTTAAAATTCCCTCATCATTTATGTTAAAAATATGAATCTAACTCCCCATCTTGTTGACTTCATTCAGTGTATGTATAGTTTCTTTCATATGCTCCAATTATTGATCTCAAAACAGAAGAAATAAAAAATAAAGTGGAATGGGCTCCTCTTTTTGGTAAGTAAAAAGGATGGCAACTATTCCACTTTAATATCAAAAATTTATTAAAAAATATTTTTAAAAGGGGCTGGTTATGTTTTATTGAACGCGTAAGATTGGTTTAATCGCCTCACCCTTTTTGGAGGCTTCAAATGCTTCATTGATTTGGTCAAAGTCATAGAATTTCACTAATTTATCAAAAGGAAATAGGCCGGCTTTGTAATACTCCACTAATTGTGGGATAAAGACATTCGGCACGGCATCCCCTTCAATGACTCCTACTATTGTTTTTCCTTCTGCCATTAGATCATTATGGACATCAATCGTCATTTCAGGTGTTACACCAACAATTGCAGCCACACCAAGTGGACGTAATGCCTGCAAACATTGACGGACTACTGGCGGAACCCCAGTTGTATCAATTGCATATTTATTGCCGCCTTTTGTTAATTTTTTGATCTCTTCTACCACATTAGTCTTTAATCCATTAAAGGCATGCGTTGCACCTAGCTCTTTTGCTAGCTCTAAGCGAGAGTCATTAACATCGACCACAATAATCATCTTACATCCAACTATCTTGGCCGCCATCACAGCACTCAATCCAACAGCGCCAGCGCCATAAATTGCAATCGTAGAGCCGAATTCTGGTTTAAGTTTATTTAAAACCGTGCCAGCTCCTGTTTGAATTCCACACCCTAATGGACCTAATAAGGCTAAATCTACATCTGGATCTACTTTCACTACATTGCGCTCATGTACAACGGCAAAAGTGCCAAAGGAAGATTGGCCGAAGAATGTTGATAATTGCTCGCCGTCTTGGGATAAACGATGCGTATAATCGTCATTGACACCACCAAAATTCAAATCATTAAACGTTTCACAAACAGCAGGGTGTCCAGTTAAGCAATTGTCGCAATGGCCACAATGAGCGAAGGATAATACTACATGATCACCCTTGGCAAAACGGGTAACGCCTTCACCTACATCTTCTATGATGCCGGCGCCTTCATGACCGAGCACCGCGGGAAGGGGAGCGATAGCTGCATCACGCGCAACCGCATCAGTATGACATACACCTGTAGCGACAATTTTGACTAATACTTCATTTGCTTTGGGAGCTGCTAAGTCTACCTCTTCGAGAGTAAATTCTTGGCCTTGCCCATGTGTAACTGCTGCTTTAATTTTCATATTAAATATGCTCCTAAAGTAGTTTTTTAATTTAATCTAATTTAATTTGCTGTACTATTTGCTGATACAGTAGCCCGTGGCCGTGTAGATCTATACCATTGCAAACAAAGCATAAAAATAATGGCACAATCAATGACGTCTCCACCATAATACATAATTATACTGCCCAGCTCTGCCTGGTACTGCGGTACTCCAACGGGCGGATGAGCGTAAATGTATTTAGATAAAATACCGTGGCCCGCTAAGGCAATGGTTAATACAATGGCGCGGTATAGAAAGGGCGTACGATGGGAAACAGGGTCAATATAAATCATTGATACAGTAAACAAATAACCAGCCACAAAGATGTGGAGGTGAATTAGAACATAGATCCACATGCTTTCATGCATAAGTGAATATAAGGGAGTGGTGTATAAAAGCCAAAGTCCACCTATATTTAAAAGGGACGCAATGACTGGGTTTGTATACATTCTGCTTGGCCAGCTTTTCAGCAGCCGAGTTAGGTTTCGTGCTTTGGCGACAGGTAATGTACGTAACAAAAGGGCCATAGGTGAAGCAAGCGCCATTAGCAGTGGGGCAAGCATTCCTAAAAGCAGGTGACCAACCATATGTGCGGTGAAATTTGTGTGAGCACGCCCTGCTATTGGTCCTAATAATGAGGCTGCTGCAAACAAAACACCAAAAAGCCACAGTATAGTGCGCTTTACCGGCCATGGTTGATATCGCTTATTCGAAAGAACGACCGCAAGGATATAGAAGACCAAAGCCAATATAAAGAAAAGCCCCAAAAAGAATTGAGGCATTCCTCCAGATAAAGAGTGGACTGTAGAATGCATATTGCTATGGCTGTTCATCAGTCACACTCCCAACAGGCTGAAGTCTGCTACGCGTCTTAAACACAAGGAACAGCCCTATAAGTAACATAATGATAGCTAAAATATTCCATACTAAATCATAGATGATGAGGTTATCGACATATCGAATTTGGTGAAGCTGCATGACTTTGTGATGGACGGTGCCGTCATAAAGCTGAAATCCTCCTAGACCAATCAGCACGCCTCCCCACCACCTTACTGGAGCAAAGGCATGGCGGCGATTGACATCGGCTAAAAGGAACGAACCGCCAATGGTCGCAAACCAGCCGAATGCATGGAAAATACCATCAGATAACAACCCGATATGAAGTGTTGATTTGTCATAAAAATGGTGCCACTGAAGTATTAAATGGAAAACAACTTCATCTATAAATGCGGCAATACCTACTCCAAAAAGAAAACCAGACCATACGTTTCGTTTCGAGTAATGAGATTGATTTGTCTGTTGTTTATTATTCATAACGGCCATATTCTTCTCCTTCAAAACGTTTTCATACAGTAGTTTTTCCTTCATCTGCCACCTTTTAAACAATTATTTGTAAGGAAACAAAAACCCCAAACAGCAGCGCTATTCGGGGTTTTGATGTTATTGTAAGTTCTTGTTTTGGACTAACTTAACAACACAGCTAGCTAGTGCTTCTTTTTCGTTTTCATTTGCAACGCCCCACATATCGGAAAGCACGCGTTGTTGTTCATTCTTCGGGTCAACATTGTTTGCGAGATAATCACCGATTTGCATCGCTGCTTGTTTAATCGCATTGTTTGGCATACCTGATTGTTCTGCTTGGTTGACATGTTGTCCTAAGAATGATGTCCATTGTTGCCAGTTTTCTAATAGAGCCATTTGAATTCCCTCCTTTTGATAGGTTCAGTATGTGTAGAATTCATTTGGCTATGTATAGTGTTGTAATTTTTTTTGTAAAAAAGAAGACACTCCTCTAAGAGAAGTGCTTTCGTCTTTTTATTGTACTATATGGTCGCCACCCAATGATCGAAGCATTTTATTAATTTTCTCTTCACCAGCAATTACCCAACGGCTTTTGTCCACAATTTTACCGTCTTTGTCAATTGGTTCTTGGAATTGACTTAGGCCAGTTGTAGCGGTCACCAGCGAATGTTCATCATAATCTAGACCTAAGTTGACCACATGCTTGATGACAAAAGGTTTGCCAAACTGAATATAGGTAGCGTGATGGTCCAAATCTCCGTCCAGTGTCCAAAAAGGCATACGGAGATAAATGGTCTCACCGCCATCACGGTGGAGGATAGAATCGAATTTTCCTTCATGATATTCAAAGTTTGAGCAAAAACTACAGCCATGAGACTCAAATACATCGCGAATGACACCAAAATACGATTTTTTACCTTCAATCTGTGAATCAAATTGGATCATACTGTTCACCTCATTAGAATTTATCTGACATAACAGGTTATTGGCATTCATCATCTAAAGACTGGACAATTACCTGTAAAAGCCCGATGATACACTCCCACTTAAATGGAAAACCATCGAGTGAGTGTCACTTTACTTCATATTGTTAACCAAAATGCTTCCAATCATTCTTTTGGATATGTAAATATTTTGGAGGTTATATATGATGTATTTTATATATATGTTAGAATAGTAAGAAAAAAGGGGTGTTCATATGCGCGGCGCAATCCAAAATAAACGTGTGGAGATTTCACAAGAGGATGCAAAGCATTTTTTGAAGATGGCAAAAGTAGCACATGTGGCAACAGTAGATAGTGATGGATTTCCTTATGTTATCCCGCTTGTGTATCTTTATGAGAATGAAAAAGTATATCTACATATCGGCAATATAAGAGAAAGCCACTTTTGGGAAAACATCAAAGAAAATCCGAAAGTATGTATTGAGGTAAGCCAAATGGGTGATTTGCATCCTGGGAAAAAATATGCTTGCCAATCTGCACTCGTTTATACAAGCGTTGTCGTTTTCGGCACCATCAGACGAATTGAAGATGAAAAAGAGAAGGAACTATTTTTTGATCGATTGCTTGAAAAATACGGTGATCCTTCATGGACGTTTGAAAGAAAAGGCTATCCCATCCTACCCAAGATTGAATTATTTGAAGTAGACATTGACCGATTAACAGGAAAGCTAAATGAAGGGCTAATTCATTAAATTGGAACAGCTGCATAGCCTGCAGCTGTTTTTTTATATGGGCAAGATTCTTTTCTAGACATATTTGCGCTTTCTCAGGACAGACTAATGTGTACGTTTAAAATATTGTTAATTTGGGAATATAAATTAGAACATCTAAGGAGTGATATCACTTGTTGCATGATTATTATGCAGATTTACATATTCATATTGGACGTACCTGGAAGGGGCGACCAGTAAAGATTACAGGAAGCAAAACGCTGACTTTGGAAAATATATTAAAAACAGCAACCATGAAAAAAGGATTGGACATCGTTGGAATAATTGATTGCCATTCGCCCGAAGTATTGGAAGAAATGGCTGCATTAGTAGAGGCAAATCAATTGATAGCATTAGAGGGTGGCGGGCTTCGCTTTGAAAGCACTACATTAATCCCAGGTGTTGAGATAGAGGTCAATGATGCAAATTGTAAGGGACCGCTACATGTCTTAGCTTACTTCCGATCCATGGAAACGATTCGTACCTTTTCAAATTGGATGAGCAACCATATCACGAATATTAATTTGAGCACCCAAAGAATAGCCTGTGACGCATTGACTTTACAGCATAAAGTACATGAGCTTGGAGGTTTATTTATACCTGCACATGTTTTTACACCTTTTAAGAGCGCTTACGGAAAGGGTGTTGAAAAAAGCCTTGCGGAAGTATTTGATATGGACCAAATCGATGGTATTGAACTTGGACTGAGCTCAGATACAGACATGGTCAAAGGTATTCAAGAGTTAGAGAAATACACATACGTTACAAATTCTGACGCACATTCATTAGGTAAAATGGCCAGAGAATATCAAAAAATCCGATTAGAAGAGCCCACTTTTGATGAGCTGAAAAAAGCATTAAAAGAGGAGGATGGACGAGCTATTGTGGAAAACTATGGGCTGAATCCACTTTTAGGGAAATATCACGAAACCGCCTGTGCAGACTGTGGGTTTAGAACAACAGAGATTCCATGCCCAAATTGTGGCGGAAAACATCTGACGAAAGGTGTTTCTGTGCGCATTAAAGAACTATCCACACAGGACGAATCAAGTAGAGAACGCCCTCCATATATCCATCAAATTCCATTAGATTTTATTCCGGGAGTAGGCAAAAAAACAATGGAAAAGCTTCTAGCAACATTTGGGACAGAAATGAATATTCTTCACGTCATTTCAAGAGAAGAGTTAGAAACGGTAGTGCCCGAAAAGATTGCAGACTTAATCGATAAAGGAAGGAAGGGAGAGCTTTCATTGGTAATGGGCGGTGGCGGTGCCTATGGTAAAGTGAAAACCACATAAGTAGAGGGAAGCAGCAAGCTAAGACTAAGTATCTCTGCTATTTATAACAGGCTAGTTTACGCTGCCTCTTGAAAAGCATCACCAAGCTAAAAACAGTAAATGTAGGAAAAGTGATAAATATAATGGTGTGTTTCAAAAATTTATACTATTTTCCATAAGAATATGGTACCTTAATTTATAAAGAAATTACCTTTCTTTATAAATTTTTAGAGGTGGGCATATTGAAAAAAGTATCAGTAGCTTTAATTGTTTGGATGGTCGTAGCTTTTATCATAATGGGGCTTACTATCCCTGCTGATGTAAATGCTAAGGCATCAGCGAAATTTACAGATTCTCTGACGAAATGTGTAGATGGCGATACAGCACACTTTAAGAAAGCAGGCTATTCACGATTCCTTTATGTGGATACCCCAGAATCAACGAAAAAAATTGAGCCTTATGGAAAAACAGCATCACAATACACATGTACGAAACTTAAAAAAGCTAAAAAAATTCAATTGCAATATGATGGGGCAAGAAAAGATAAATACGGACGCACACTTGTATGGGTATGGGTGGACGGCCAGCTATTGCAAGAGTTATTGGTGAAAAAAGGCTATGTAAAGAAATTCTATGATTATGGCACTTATTCATACGAATCAAAACTTGTGCATCTTCAAGCGATTGTAAAGAAAAAGAAAAAGGGTCTATGGAGTGGTAAGAAGGAACCGTCTGTAGCCAAGACTTCATCAGCTAAAAAGAAAAAGCCTGCTACTACCAAAAAAACAAATTTTAAAAATTGCACCGAATTACGCAAGTACTATCCCCATGGTGTTTCTAAATCTCATCCTGCGTACTAGTCAAAGATGGACCGAGACCATGATGGATGGGCATGTGAAAGATAAAAAAATTTAGAGCCGACATGTACCTAGATGTCGGCTTTTCTGCTAATTTAAGAGGAACTTATTTACCGATTTATGTAATTTTTTGTTATAAGACGAACTTTGCGATAGGATATAATAGGATGAAATAAAATTTTTTGTCGCTTTTTAGCAAAATTTAAAAACAAACTGTCGTTTGAATCGTCATATATAAGATGGGAAGATAAGTGGAAAGTGGTGAAATATATGCCAAAGCCGATTCAAAAAAATCATAGATACATAGGCGGATTAGATGGTCTAAGGGCAATCGCTGTTCTTTCGGTGATTCTTTATCATCTTCATGTTGGAGGAATTGCCGGCGGCTATCTGGGAGTAACGATATTCTTTGTGCTGTCAGGCTATTTAATCACAGATTTGCTGATCAATGAGTGGAATACGACGGGGAGAATTGACTTCAAGAAATTCTTTATCAGGCGTTTTAGAAGGCTAATTCCCGCTTTATTTGCCATGCTGCTATTGGTTGGTTTTTGGATTACGTTATTTCAACGATCATTTTTAATAGGATTGCGTGAAGAAATATTATCTGCTGTCTTTTATGTCAGCAATTGGTTTTACGTTGCACAACATCATTCGTACTTCACAAAGTTTGCTCCACCATCTCCATTGCAGCATATGTGGTCACTCGCTGTTGAAGAGCAATTCTATATTATTTGGCCGTTGGTGATGTTAGTAGTTCTCCGATTTGTAAAGATGAGCGGGAAGGTAGCGATTGGTATCTGCTCCCTCGCATTCATCTCTGCTATAGCTATGTTTTGGATGTACACGCCGGGCGAGGACCCGAGCCGTGTTTATTATGGCACAGATACAAGAGCCTTCTCGCTTCTCATTGGTGCGGCGCTGGCATTCGTATGGCCAAGTCGTAAATTAAAAGCCAATATTACAGATGAAGCCAAAAAATTATTAAATGGAGCAGGGATCATCAGTGCGTTAGTACTGTTACTCATGATTATTTTTATGCATGAAGAAGGTCCGTTTCTTTACGAAGGCGGGATGTTGTTAGCATCTCTTGCGACAGCAGTGCTGATTGCTGTCATCGTCCATCCGGCGAGTTGGATGGGTGAAATCTTAAGCTTTCGCCCGTTATTATGGGTTGGTGTTCGCTCTTACGGGATATATATTTGGCATTTTCCGTTTATTGTCTTGATGGGAGCAGGTCTTGAAGGTGTGCCTATACCATTCTGGAAGACGCTAATCATTATTTTAATGACAGTTTTATTTGCAGAGCTTTCATGGCGTTTTGTGGAGGATCCCATTCGAAAGGGCGAATGGAAGGTTTGGGTATCCAAATTTAAAACACATGAATGGTCATGGAAGTGGAAAGATTGGACATTACCTTACCGCATTGGATCAGCGATGCTTGGATGTATAGTCATCATTTTTATGATGGGCATGATTTCTACGCCGACTGATACTCAAGCAAGCAGCAGGGCGCTAGAGCAGCATCTGCTGAATGAAGAGAAAAAATTAGAGAACTCTTCCGATACAACAGAGCCGAAGAAAGAGAAGCAAGATGCTGCTAAAAAGGAAGTTACTTCACAAAAAGAGAATTCCAAAGATAACAGTACAAGAGAAGAAGCGAAGTTGGCACAAAAAGAAAAAGAAGCACAACTAGCGAAAAAGAAAGAACAGGCTGAAAAAAAAGCAAATGAAAAAAAGAAAAAGAAAAAGATTGTTCCAGGCACTGTTCCCTCTTCACTTAGCGTCACAGCTATTGGAGATTCAGTTATGCTAAGTGCTGCCTCTGCATTAAAGGCACAAATTCCGCAAATTGTCGTCGATGCAAAAGTAGGGCGACAAATGTATGATACGTACGATGTCGTCACATCATTGAAAAGCCAAGGAAAGCTTGGCAAAGTAGTTGTTGTCGGACTTGGTTCTAATGGCGACTTTAGCGGACCACAGCTAGAAGAATTACTAAACACCATTGGAAAGACTAGGCATATTTATCTTATCAACACGCGCGTTACGCGAAATTGGCAGGATAATGTGAATCGCAAATTGAATGAGGCTATTAAAAAAAGAGACAATGTCCGGCTGATTAATTGGTATGAAGCGACAGAAGATGAAGAACAGCTATTTTATAATGACCATATCCATCCAAATGCTGAGGGTGCGAAATATTATACAGCGCTCATTAGCAGTGAAATTGCGAAACATGAATAAACGATATGCAAAAAAGACACGCAAGAGTATTTACTCTCGCGTGTCTTTTTATAATCACTTATTCTACCTGTTCATACAGATTAACACTTTCGATGTAATTGATAAATCTGCGTAATTCTCGTTCTTGTTCCCGATTGATTTCGCCCATTTCATACATATGATGAACCTCGGCTCTTTCTGTTTCAGTAATTACAGATCGGAGTTCATCTTTGATTTCCTCTTGTTTATTCGTATCCATTGTAACTGGCTTTTTCAGCTGGTTAAGGGCTCTTTCGTATTCAAATGAAACGATATAGTAGAGGTCTGGTTCATTTGAAATTGCTGCTTGTTCTTTCAGATAGATTAGCGCTTGTTGGTACGTGTTTCTTCGCACATCTTGTCTCATCTTGATATAAGAAATGAACTGCTCTTTGTCTAACCGATACTTTTTACGAGTAATACGCCATTCGTGAACAACGCGATAAAGAATATATAAGACGCCTTTCCGCATGTTTTGATGGATGGCTCTTTTTCGCTCTATAAAAGCAGTTTGGAATCCGATATACATATCCTCATCCAGGTGGTTGCCTTTATGCAGCTCCTGAATGTATTGCTCTTCGATAGATAAAGCTTTTAAGCGGATTTTCATAATTTCGCTCTGATATCCAGGATTTCCAGTTTTAGCAGCATTGCCGTCCAGCTGAGCCTGGCGGAAGAGTTGCTGATATTCGCCAATTAATTGATAAGCTGCTGTCCGATTTTTATCGTTTATCTCACGATGGATCTGTTTAATAGATGCCATCAAGATTTTCTGCTTGGCTTCATTGAAGCTTAATGAGTCAGCTTTTTCTTCCTTTGTTTCCTCGGTATCAATGAGGAGTGGAAGGAAAACGGTAGCCACAAGCAGTGTAAACAAAATGACGGCGGAAGCTAGAAATAAAAGGAGCGAACGTTCAGGGAAGAGCTCCCCATTTTTTGTAAAGAACGGCAGTGATAAGATACCGGCCATTGTGACAGCACCACGCACGCCTGTCAGGCTGCTTAGTAAGCTTGTTTTTAAGGTTGGTTTTTCTTCATCTCTACCTTTTTTGTATTCATAGATAGCACCTATGTGTGACCAAATGAAACGGATCACTAATATAGCGGTACCTATTGCCACGGCATACCCTATTAGCTTCCAGTTATTAATGCTCTCATTTTCAATGGAGGCTTCAACTGTGGAGGGAATGTTTAATCCTAACAGTAAAAAGACAATTCCATTTAAAATAAATAGCACGATTGACCACGTATTTTCAGTAAGCAATTGCTCCTCTGCTAGTACTGTTTCTGTTTTATCTTTAACGAGGGCTTGCGTAATACCTGCTACAACTACGGCAATAACACCGGAAGCATGGAACAAATCTTCTGCCGCCAGGTAAACAAGGAATGGTGTTAACAGCTGGAGCAACGTATGGAACACAACGTCTCGAATCCCTGCACGTCTTAATGAAAAGCGGATTTGGGTTAGAATGATGCCAACAACCAAACCGATTAATGCGCCCACTAAAAAAGTGTATGAGAAGTCAATTAGCGCTTCTTTAATGGAGAAGTAGCCAGTAACAACAGCTGCTACTGCATAGTTGAAGGCAACAAGGCCAGAAGCATCATTAATCAATGATTCGCCTCGTACTACATTTAAAATTTTCTCTGGAATTTGTATTCTTTTAGCAATCCCATTGACAGCAACAGGATCTGTAGGCGAAAGAATAGCAGCAAGCGCAAAAGCGGCTGCAAGCGGTATAGATGGTATTAACCAATGGATAAAGTAACCGCCGGCTATTGTGGTGATTAGTACAAGGACGATGGCATTGCCCAAGATAGGCATTCGCATATTCCAAAGCTGGTCCCTTGGAAAATTACGGCCATCATTGTAAAGTAGGGGAGCTACGAATAACAATAAAAACCATTCTGTCTTCAATTCTAAGGTTACATTGCTAAATAGAAGGGCTACAATGACACCTAAAGCGACTTGTATGAGCGCTGTAGGAATTGAGGGTATGTAGTGGCTAATAATGTTAGAGATAAGTAAGCAGCCCATTAAGACGAAAATAATCATCAGTAAATCCAAAAATATCATCCTCTCAGTTGGAAGAAAACTGTATTAATTTTGCAAAAATTATATGAAAGCCCCTAAGTACTGTTACTGATTTAAAGTGGAAAAGCGGGGGTGTATATTAAAAGAATAAAATGTATAAAAGAGTTCTACAACTAATAACCCTTCGAATTGACTATTTTTTTTTTTGACACATTCACTAATAACTCCATCATTTAAAATTAAACTGTGACCAAAATCATGGCAGCAAGTTTTACGAAAGATTATACTAAAGCATGGATAAAGGTGATAACACCTAGCAGGAAACAAGCAAACTAAAAGGAGATGGACAGCTTGCAGACAGTTGTTGTAATCGGTGGAGGCATCACGGGTCTTTGTACCATGCATGAACTCCAAAAACAGAAAGTAGAAAAAAATTTGCCTCTCCGCCTCATTCTCGTAGAAAAGAATAACCATCTCGGCGGAAAAATGCATTCTGTACGCGAGCAAGGATTCATTATGGAGACAGGAGCTGACTCAATCGTTGCTCGCCATAAGAGTGTGTTGCCACTTGTACAAGATATAGGCTTAGAGAGTGAACTTGTCTATAACAGCACAGGTATTTCTTATATTTATAGCCATAACAAGCTGCATGCCATACCAGCAGATAGTGTATTTGGCATTCCGACAAGTATAGATTCACTTAATAGTAGTACCCTCATTTCTGAAAAGGGTAAACAAGATGCATTAAATGATTTTGATTTAGCGGAAAACCCATTTACAAAGGATAGCTCGATCGGCGAGTTCCTTGAATATTATTTAGGGAAAGAGCTTGTAGAAAAGCAGATTGCACCTGTACTGTCAGGGGTTTATTCAGGTGATTTATATAAATTGACCATGGCTTCAACACTTCCTTATTTGCTGGATTACAAAAATCAGTACGGCAGCATTATCAAAGGTTTTGGAGAGAACCGAGAGCAGTTCCAAAAAAGCGCCGAGAAAAAATTTATCTCCTTTAAACGAGGGCTATCACAGCTTATTGAAAAGCTAGAAGAAACCCTAACAGATGTTGAAATCGTCAAGGGATTAGAGACAAAGGCAATTTTGAAGAGTGGAGACCGCTATTTATGTGAATTCGATAATGGCGATAGCATAGAAGCAGATACGATAGTGTTATCTACACCGCATCAGTCTGCGAGCACATTACTGCGCGACGAAAAGATTCAAACAGAACTGAATTCAATCCGCAATGCCTCCATTATTGCTGTATATGTAGGCTTTGACATTCCAGACGATCAATTGCCTGCAGACGGCACAGGCTATATTGTGTCTGAAAACACCGATGTATTATGTAATGCTTGCACATGGACTAGTCGAAAATGGAAACATACCTCAGAGTCAGGGAATCTGTTAATTCGTATGTTTTATAAAAGCTCAAACCCCGCATTTGAACAATTAAAGGGATTGAATGATGCCCAATTGGTTGACGTTGCACTTAAAGACATAAGAAAATCACTTAAAATTGAAGGAAAACCGGTCGTATCAAATGTAACTAAATGGACAGATTTAATGCCTGTCTATGGTATGGACCATGCGAAAATCGTTCAATCTCTAACAGAGCAAATGGAAATGGAGTATCCGAATGTATATTTGGCTGGCTGTTCATATTATGGTGTAGGAATAGGGAATTGTATTCAAAATGGCCAAGATACCGCGCGGAAAATTTTGGACTTTAACAAGTAAGTAAAATTCTAAAAAGAGAGGTTTTCTATGACTAGAAAAATATTATTGGTTGCAGGAACCTTATTGCTTCTTGTTGGAATGACGTTAAGCTTTCAAAAACCGATCATGACCTTTTTAGTTGGCCAGATGTCAAAAGAGACGATACAAAAAGCCAGTAAGCCAACTGAAAAAGAAGATAGGCATTCTTCGTTTGATTTTGCCCAAGTGAAGAATGTAACACTTCGGGATGTTTTAGATGCACGGACGAAGAAAAAAAATATTCATGCGATCGGCGCCATCCACATTCCTAAAGTAAAGCTTCAGCTACCTATTGTTTATGGCATCTCGAATGCCAATTTGACAGTCGGAGCAGGTACGATGAAAAAAGAGCAAGAAATGGGAGAGGGGAATTATGCCCTCGCTGCCCACAATATGAATGATGGAAAGACACTATTTAGCCCGTTGACTAAAGCTAAGAAGGGCATGAAGGTGTATCTAACGGATTTTCAAGAGATATATGAATATCGAATAGAAGATATGTCTTATGTACAGCCCACTCAGGTTGATGTGATTCAAGATATCGGTCAAAAACGACTTATCACACTTGTCACATGCAACGCAGATGGTACCCAAAGGCTTATTGTCAGAGGTGAGTATGTAAGGCAATTCCCTTATAAAGCAAATAACAGTTACTTTTTGAACACGTAGAATTTCATGATTGCTCTAAACCCAAGGCGGGGCAGTTGGCTAATGCTGACTGCCCTTTTTTTATTATATATTTTTAAAATATTACAAAATTTAGAAAACGAGTATATAATAAGATACAAAGGGGAGGGGTATTAAATGGACTGTTTTGGATGTAAATTAGCAAATAAAGAAGAAGCTGTTCACATAGTATTCGAAGATGATTATGTTAGTTGTATTTTAGACCACAAACCTTATAATGAGGGACATGTTCTGATATTGCCGAAAAGACATATACAATACTTTGATGAATTTGACGAACATTCGGCAAAATCGTTAATGAAGGCATCAGGAATGATGTCCAAAGCTATAAATAAGTTGTTTAATCCAGAGGGAATTACGGTATGCCAAAATGGTGGGGCTTTTGATGAACTCACACATTTTCATATGCACATGGTTCCGCTATATAAAGGACAAAACTTTGCGGAATTTTTTACTGAATATGGCGATACTGACATTGAAGCAGAAAATAAATTAGCCGAGACAAAAAGAAAACTCATAGACACAATAAAGGGATTGGATTAAAATCCAATCCCTTTTTATTTGTGAACGGAACAGGGCCAAATTCATATATTTTGAGAAGAAAAAAATTCGTCATCCAAGATAGAGTACATTTTGATATCACGCTGAATTCCCTTGGTATACATGGATTTTCGCATAACTCCTTCAAAGGACATACCGATTTTCTCCATCACGCGTGCGGAACCAATATTTTCTGCCATGCATCTTGCTTGAATGCGGACTAAATCCATGTGAGTAAAGCCGTATTTTATCACTTCGTATGCAGCTTCTGTTACAATGCCCATTCCCCAATAATCCTGAGACAGGCAATATCCAATCTCAGCAACATGATAATTTGGCTGCCACATTACGAAATCAATAGTGCCGATTAGCCTTCCATTTTCTTTATACTCGATGCCCCATGGCGCAATTTTTTTTACCCGATATTGGGCGAGCACAAATTCAATAAATCCACTCGTATCAGCTAGTGACTTATGTGTGTCCCATGTCACGTATTTTGAGACCTCTTCATTTGAAGTGTAGGCATATATATCTTCTTTATCTTCCAATTCGATTTTTCTAAGTAGGAGACGATCTGTTTCGAGCGTAGGTAAGTCACCGAATATTGTTTCCATCTGTATGGATCCACCTCTTATCTTAGTGTCTATCTAACTATTAAATCCACTGTTTACGCATGCTGGCCGATGGAATATTGAGCTCATCACGGTATTTGCTGATCGTTCTTCTGGCAATCTGGATTGCATACTCCGTGTTGAAATACTCAGCAATTTTTTGATCTGAGAAAGGCTTTTTCTTGTTTTCAGTTCCTATAAATTGTTTTAAAAGGGCTTTCACCTTTTCTTGTGAGAATTGATGCCCGTTAGCACTCTCTACCTTCGAGGAGAATAATGACTTTAATTCAAATAGGCCAGCTGGTGTTTGGATATACTTGTTGGATGTCGCACGGCTAACAGTTGATTCATGCATATCGATTTCCCTGGCTACTTCCTTTAATGTTAAAGGAAGTAGCTCTGATAAACCGTTCCTAATAAAGGCCGGCTGTTTTTCTAATAGGACATGCATAATCTTGATAATCGTTTGCCTGCGCTGTTCAATGCTGTTGACAAGCCATTGATAGTTTTTGTACTGCTCTTTTATATACTGTTTTTCTACGCCATTGCTGGTTGGGATATGTAAGTTTTGTTCATTCAATGTAACTGATGGCAAATAGCGATCATTCAAAAAGAATGCAAACCCGCCTCTTTCTTCAATCACAATAATATCTGGCTGTGCAAATTCGGTTCTATCTTGTTTTAATAAACATGGTTTAGGATTGAAAGATAAGATGCAGTTATTTATATAAGCGACTTCCTCTACGGAACAATTCAGCTTTTTGGCCATTTCTTTCCACTTTTTTTCTGCAATTAAGGGCAAGCATGTTTTGATTGCCTCTTTTAATAAATAGTGCTGAGGAAACCGTTCGTTGCACTGAAGGGTTAAGCATTCTTCAATTGTACGAGCGCCAACACCTGCTGGGCCAATTTGCTGTAAAAGGCAAATCCCATGGGAGAGATCTACATCTGTGTAGGGGCAGTTCTGTTCATCTATCTCTAGATAGCCGAAATCATTGAGGTTATGAATAATATATTTTAAAAGGTCTTTCGTTGTCTTTTCTTTATAAGTGACATTAACAATTTGTATTAATTGATCTCTTCCATTTTCCTCACGAGCCTTGATCATCTCCTGAGGCATGCCCGCAGGTTTTATCGCCCACTCAGAAGAAATCCTTTCAATTTGGGGAGAAGGGGGAGAATCATGCAATTCAATCAATGGGTTCTCTAGCTCTTGTTCCCGTATGAATTGTTCCAAATCTGTTGTTGAATATTGTAGCAGTTCAATCGATTGGCGGAGTTGAGACGTCATTAAAAGCTTTAGTTCTTGCTTTTGGTTTAGAAGTAATTCCATAAAAAAGCCCTCCCTATCAGATCTTTTCATAAAATCGTAATGAATTATGCTGCTTCATGTATAAAATATTATACTTTATGTATCCGGCAAATGAAATAGACAGTCAATAGTTTATTAGATGGTCAAACATGATAAGTGTCATATTATCCTTATGACATCTATGTCTATGGGGATGACTCTACCTCGCTTAAAATAGTATCAAGAGATTAAAAAGCTGGGGGTGGAGTTTTTGACAGATCGCGAAAAAACGAAACAATTAAGAAAAGCAGTAATGCCATTTGCGCAATCAGAAATGAAAAAAAGTATTTATCAAATGATTAATACCATTGTGCCGATGTTAATTCTTTGGGTGATCGCCTATTTGATTTTGCCATATACAGTGATGGGTGCAATCCTTCTAAGCATTGTTGCCGCAGGTTTTGTAGTGCGAACGTTCATTATTTTCCATGATTGTACACACGGTTCTTTTTTCAAAAACAAGAAAGCAAATGACTGTGTGGGGTTTGTGACAGGGGTGCTTACATCTTTTCCGTACGAAAAGTGGAAGAGAGAGCACATGATTCACCATGCATCAAGCTCAAACTTGGATAAGCGGGGAATCGGCGATATTTGGGTTATGACAGTTGAGGAATATATTAGCGCTACACCATGGCGCCGTTTCTGCTATAGAGCGTATCGCCAGCCAATTGTGATGTTTGGTTTAGGGCCTCTTTATCTAGTATTGGTATCCAATCGCTTCAACCGTAAAGATGCAAGGAAAAAAGAACGCCTAAACACATACGCGACAAACTTGGGACTTGCTGCATTGCTTGTTGGCCTCGCATTGCTGACAAATATCCCCTCCGTTTTGATTATCCATGGGACGACCATGTTTGTAGCGGGTGCGCTAGGTATTTGGCTCTTTTTCATTCAGCATACCTTCGAGGATTCATATTTTGAAAATGAATCAGAATGGGATTATGTAAAAGCGGCAGTGGAGGGAAGTTCTTATTATGAATTGCCGATTGTTCTGCAATGGGTAACAGGCAATATTGGCTTCCATCATGTTCATCATTTAGCGCCGCGCATACCAAATTATCATTTAGCAGATGCGCACCAGC
Organism: Rummeliibacillus sp. G93; assembly: GCF_023515935.1. Classification (NCBI taxonomy): domain Bacteria; kingdom Bacillati; phylum Bacillota; class Bacilli; order Caryophanales; family Caryophanaceae; genus Rummeliibacillus; species Rummeliibacillus sp. G93. The sequence continues at coordinate 2,778,941 of NZ_CP097314.1, read as the reverse complement.
AAACACCGCCTTTGCAACGGGCTACTACAATCACGCTAAAAACAAGCCTAGAATCACTACGCTATAAATTGTATGATACATCGCAAAAAAGCTTTGTGACGTTTAAAGATGTCAAAAAAAGAGTGCGTACACAAAAATATAAAAGAAAAGTGCCGCACTATTTATAAAGAAAAATTCCACAAAAAGCTGTTCCAGTCAAATGGAATGGCTTTTCAATTATTTGCTAGTATAATGGACATAAAATGCCTTCGGTCAAAGAGGAGGATGCAAAGTGATTAAAATTGTTATAGCAGAAGACCAGGGAATGCTGCTGGGCGCGCTCAAGTCTTTAATTAATATGGAAGCAGATATGGAAGTAGTAGGGGTAGGCTATAATGGCTTAGATGCCCTAACACTAGTAGAAGAGTTTCAACCTGATATTGTCATCATGGATATCGAAATGCCTGAGAAGACAGGGCTCGATGCTGCCGAAGAACTAAAAGATAAAGACTGTAAAGTGATCATCCTGACGACGTTTGCACGGCCAGGATACTTTGAGCGTGCACGAAAAGCAGGTGTGAGAGGTTATTTATTAAAAGATAGCCCAATTGAGGAATTAGTTAATGCAATACGAGTCATTATGGATGGAAGACGGATATTCGCACCAGAACTAATCGATATTGTTTATGAGGAAGAAATCGAAAATCCTTTAACCGATCGCGAAAGTGAAGTATTAGAACTTGTCGCAAAAGGGAAGACAACGAAAGAAATTGCCGCTGAACTTTTTCTCTCCCCGGGTACTGTACGAAATTATATTTCCACAATCCTAGATAAATTAGAAGTCAGCAACAGAATTGAAGCTATTGCCCGTTTTAAAGAAAAAGGGTGGAATAAATAAGATAAAGCGGATTCATGTAAATATGAATCCGCTTTATCTATTTTAATATATTACTTGCGGCGTTTTGTTAAACGACCAAGGGCAAACCCTGCAGCAGTCAAGCCGATTAATGTGTTTGTCTTTTTGTTGAACACTTGTTTAACAACTAACTCTAAGTTTTGTGGACGCTCAGCTAAACGGCGCATAAAGTACCCGTACCAATCTTGGCCGAATGGTACGTACGTGCAGAAGTTATAGCCTTCTTTTGCAAGCTCAAGTTGCATATCACGACGGAAGCCATACAGCATTTGGAATTCATACTTATCCTTTGGAATGTTGTGTGCCGCGATAAATTGTTTCATATGGTTGATTACATTATGGTCATGTGTTGCAATTGATGTGAATTTGCCATTCAATAAATGGTACTCTAACAGCTCAATATAATTGCGGTCGATTTCTTCTTTTGTTTGATAAGCTACTTCGCTTGGCTCTTTATAAGCGCCTTTTACGATGCGAAGGCGATAGTTTTTATATTTCTCGATATCTTCTTTTGCACGGAAAAAGTATGCTTGAATAACAGTTCCGATATTATCGTGCTCGCGTGACAATTCCTCAAGCAAGTCAAATGATGGTTGTAGGCGTGCATAGTTTTCCATATCGAAGTTAACAAAGATATCATAGCGGTCTGCTAATTCGACAATTTCTTTCAAATTTTCATAGCAGAAATCATAATCAATATCTAAACCTAGTTGAGAAGGTTTTAAACTGATATGCGCATCTACCCCTGTTTCGTTAACGGCTTCAATTACAGCTAAGATTTGATTCTTTGCAGCTGTAGCTTCAGCTTTATCGTGAACAAACTCCCCCAAGTTATCGATTGTGCACGAAATGCCATGTGAGTTTAACTCTTTAATGCTTTTAATCATTTCATTGATATTCGTACCAGCTACAACACTCGCAGCTCCCATTTTAAGACCATATTTTTTCGCATTGTTGTTTAAAAACTGGTTTTCAGACAATGCGATGAAAAAATCTTTAAGTGACATATGCTACTTCCCCTTGTTGTGAATATTTTATTTTTTTCAATTATATCATATTTAACGAAAAAGTCATTCTGTTCAAAGTTAAATGAAAAAAATAATTTTAGGAAAGTTTCAATCAATTAGCGCGCTGGTGTCCCGTTGTAACGTTTTTATATTCATTTCTTATTTTCTTTTTAAGCAAAAAAGTTGTTGAAAAGCTAGGAGGGGTTTATGATAAATGTGTTCGGACAGAAGAGTTTTATATAGAATGATTAGGCTCTTTTGTGTCGAATTATGTTGCTTTTTAAGAAAACAAGTTGCAATTGCACAATAATATAAGTAACTTAGTATTGAGGTACAAATTTAATATTATGACAGAAAAACGTTTTCCCTACATGGAATAGGAAAAACGTTTTTTTATTTGCCTAAATTCTATTACTCTTTCTCTTTCAACAACTGCATCCGCTCATTAAATAAGGAGGGGTATGATAGGAAGCCGAGAAGAATGCTCGAAATGGCAGCAGTAGTAAGAAGTATAAAGAGAATTAAAAGTTGAAACTGAACAGCTTGTACAGGGTCTGCGCCAGCAATAATTTGACCGCTCATCATGCCGGGCAATTGGACTAAACCAATCGTCTTTTGGCTTTCGATTGTCGGTATCATGCTTGCTTTTATAGCTCTGGTCAATTGTGTATGAATGGCTTGCCGCGGCGTTCCGCCAAGTGTCAGGATGAGCTCGGTTTGATCGCGATGGGCATCGACTTCAGCCTGAAACCGATTTAAAAAGAGAATCGACAGCACCATCGAGTTGCCGATTGCCATCCCGCTAATAGGTATAATATATTGCGCTGTTGGCGGCACAATGTGAAATCCAAGCAATATAGATTGTACTAATATCTCAATCGCTATAAGCGTCAAGGCAATCTTCCATGTGATGCCTTTTATTTTGCTGCCTTTTTTTCTGGCATTGCCTGTAGCGACACCAATCATCAATGCAACCATGAATAGGATGTAAACAAGATGGTCTGATTCGAAGATGAATTTCAAGAAATACCCGACAGCAAGCAATTGAATAATGGATCGAACGGTAGCGATTAAAACATCTTTTTCTAACTGAAGATGAAGTGTATTAGATAGTAGCAGCGGGATTAAGACAAAGACGAGTGTAAGCGAGAGTGTACCGTAACTCATACCAACTCCCCCTTAATAAACCGTTTGGTGATTTCTTCATTTGGATTCTTTAGCAGAGAGCTTTCTCCTGCTTCTATTAGTTTTCCCTCTGCCATTACCCATGCATAATGTCCCATTCTGACGGCCTGTTCTAAATTATGTGTAATCCAAATAATCGTCGTTTGGTCCTTTTCATTCAACCTTTTAATCAATGTTTCTACTTCCTTAATAGAAGAAGGATCAAGCGCAGAGGTAATCTCATCTAATAGAAGAATGCTCGGACGGTTCACTAATGTACGTGCAAGCGATACGCGCTGTCGCTGGCCACCGGATAACTCGCGAATAGACTTCTTCAAGTTTTCGGGTTTTAATCCTACATCATCTAATAATTTAATCGCTTCCTTTTTATCTAATGACCGATTTTGCAGCTGCCTTGGCAAAGCTAAATTTTCAAAAACTGTGCCGTTCAGCATGGGTGCAGATTGTAGCGCCATGCCCGCACGTCGTCGTAGTGAAATCGGATCTATTGAAGCTATAGGCGCTTGATCGATGAAAATTTCACCAGCTGTAGGGGAGATTAATCCGTTGCAAAGCCGAAGCAAAGTCGTTTTTCCTGCCCCTGAAGGTCCTACAAGCGCCGTAATCTTACCTGCTGAAATAGAACCTGTAATATTACGTAAGATATGCTGTTCTCCTGTTTCGTACTCTATATGTTTAAAGTGAATGGCTGAAGGTTCGATTGAATTCATATGTAACTCCTAGTGAATAGTGTTTCTTCTAATGTAACATACTTGGTTTTTTGATAGAATTATTACCAATATCTATTCATTTAGTAAGCAAGGCTTCATTTTCTTGCTCTCTAAAATTACTGAATTTTGAAAGCTACAGGGGGATTCAAAGTGCATTTATATTGGACACGCTTGGAAGATGAACAATGTTCTTTAGTTTTGGCAGCGACCGATCAAGGGGTGTGTTGTGTCGGGATCACATTGGAAGAAGTACAAGAATGGGGAAGTAAGTATCTAGGCGACGCCGAATTAGTGGAAGCTCCAGAAAAAATGGCCTTCTACAAAAGCCAATTACAAGAATATCTTGCGGGGGAAAGAACAATTTTTGATTTGCCGCTCGATTTAAAGGGTACACCTTTTCAACTGAAGGTTTTCGAAGCATTACAGCAAATTCCATATGGGTCAACGGTCTCCTACGCAGATATAGCAGAAGCTATCGGCAATCCGAAGGCTGTGAGAGCAGTCGGTGGTGCAATTGGCAAAAACCCTGTTCTCATTGCGGTGCCATGCCACAGGGTTATCGGTAAGAACGGAACTTTAACTGGATTTAGCAGTGGAATTCCGTTAAAGAAAACGTTATTGACCATTGAAAAAGTGCCTTTTAAGGAATAGTGCTCCCTTTTTGTGGCAACTACTGCCTTAGGAAGATATATTCAGAGACAATTGGTGTATACTATGTTTTAAGTAAAATGTGGAAGAAGGGACTATGAAAAATGAAATCACATTATCCAGATGATAGCCTAGCGCTGCATACAGATCTATATCAAATTAATATGGCTGAGTCCTATTGGGCAGATGGAATACATAATCGAAAAGCAGTTTTCGAATTATATTTTAGAAAATTGCCGTTTGGCAATGGCTATGCAATCTTTGCAGGTTTAGAAAGAATACTGGACTATTTACGAGAGTTTCGTTTTAGCGAATCAGACCTTAACTATCTTCGTGAGGAACAAGGTTATAGAGAAGACTTTTTAGATTACTTAAAAGACTTGCAGTTTACAGGTGATATTTATTCGATGGAAGAAGGGGAGCTTGTATTCGGCAATGAACCCATTCTCCGGATAGAGGCACCTTTAGTAGAGGCACAGCTTATTGAGACAGCTTTGCTAAATATTGTGAACTACCAAACATTGATTGCAACTAAAGCAAGCCGCATTAAGCAAGTAGTCAAAGAAGATATCGTCATGGAATTCGGCACAAGACGTGCGCAAGAAATGGATGCGGCAATTTGGGGATCACGTGCAGCATTTATCGGTGGGTTTGATTCTACAAGTAATGTTAGAGCTGGAAAGCTATTTAATCTTCCAATTGCTGGAACGCATGCACATTCTTTGGTACAAGCCTATAAAAATGACTATGAAGCATTCCATGCATATGCACGCCGCCATAAAAATTGCGTATTCTTAGTAGATACGTACGATACATTAAAGTCCGGAGTACCAGCAGCCATTAAAGTTGCGAAAGAATTAGGCGACAAGATTAATTTCTTGGGAATCCGTCTCGACAGCGGCGATATCTCCTTTTTATCAAAGGCTGCCCGCAAAATGTTAGACGAAGCAGGTTTCACGGATGCCAGAATTGTGGTATCTAATGATTTAGATGAATATACAATTTTGAATCTCCTTGCGCAAGGCGCTAAGGTCGACACTTGGGGTATAGGCACCAAACTAATCACAGCATATGATCAACCAGCATTAGGAGCAGTATACAAACTCGTTTCGTTGGAAGACGAGCAAGGGAACATGCAGGATCGCATTAAGATTTCCGCTAATGCAGAGAAGGTAACGACTCCTGGATTGAAAAAAGTTTACCGTATTATTGATTTAGAAAACGGAAAAGCGCAAGGAGATTACATCACCATGCATGATGAAAATCCAGAAGCGGAAGAGCGCCTGAAAATGTTCCATCCTGTGCATACCTTTATCTCAAAATTTGTTACGAACTTTGCTGCTAAAAACCTTCATAAGAAAGTAATTGAAGACGGTAAGCAAATCTATGAAACACCTTCAGTACAAGAGATGAAAGAATATGCAAAAGACAATCTCAACTTCTTATGGGATGAATATAAACGCTCATTGAATCCGGAAGAATACCCTGTCGACCTTAGCCAAAAATGTTGGGACAATAAAATGCGCAACATTCAAGAAGTTAGAGATATGGTGCACGAATTACATTTAGGAGGAGATAATAGATGACATTGCAACAGAGAATAATCGAAGAATTGCGTGTGCAGCCTGAGATTAATCCTGAAGAAGAAATTCGTAAGTCCATTGATTTCTTAAAGGAATATGCGAAGAAGAATTCATTCGTCAAAGGTTTCGTGCTTGGCATATCAGGCGGACAGGACTCGACATTAGCGGGCAAACTGGCACAGATGGCTGTGGATGAGCTAAATACGGAAAACGGGGATAATAAGTATTCCTTCTGGGCAGTAAGATTACCATATGGTATCCAAAGAGATGAACAGGACTGCCAGGATGCGCTGACCTTTATTAATCCCACTTTCACCTATACAGTGAATATTCAGCCTGCAGTAGATGCGGGTGTCCAATCGTTAAAAGAAGCGGGCATTAAGTTGACAGACTTCCTAAAAGGAAATGAAAAAGCGCGTGAACGCATGAAAGTGCAATATGCCATTGCTGCTCATCATAGTGCAGTGGTACTTGGTACAGACCATGCGGCTGAAGCCATCACAGGTTTCTATACCAAATTTGGTGATGGAGCAGCAGATCTTATGCCGCTCTTCCGCTTAAACAAATGGCAAGGAAAGGCGATGCTTTCAGCGCTTGATTGTCCAAAACACTTATATGAAAAAGTGCCAACAGCTGATTTGGAAGAAGATCGTCCTCTTATTCCGGATGAAGTAGCACTTGGCGTATCGTATGACGAAATTGATGATTACTTGGACGGCAAGGAAATCCCTGAAGCGGCTCGCAAGAAACTAGAGGATTACTATTGCAAGTCCCAACATAAACGCCATATGCCTATTACGATTTTTGATGATTTTTGGAAATAACTTCATACACTACTCAACTAGAAACCGGTTCTTAAAAAGATAGAACCGGTTTTATTTTTGATGGCGCTTCTAAAATTCTTTCGCAGTGGAAAGACTGGGAACTCAATAGGTTTTTTGCCACAGTGTACATTAGCCTATATAATAAGAGAACTACGAATCGATTTTCATGATACATAACGGTAGAGGAGGACAAGTATGGAAGCGCAAGAAAAAATTCAAGCCATCATACGAAATATTGAAAAGGTGATGATTGGCAAAAGACATATAGCAGAGTTAAGTATTGTTGCACTATTAGCGGAAGGCCACATATTGCTCGAAGACGTACCGGGCGTTGGGAAAACCATGATGGTGCGCGCTCTTGCAAAATCCGTTAGCGCTAATTTTAAACGGATTCAATTTACACCTGACTTGTTGCCCTCTGATGTGCTTGGTGTATCAATCTATAATCCCAAAGAGATGGAATTCCGTTTTCACCCAGGTCCTATCATGGGAAATATCGTGCTAGCGGATGAAATAAACCGTACATCTCCTAAAACGCAAGCCGCTTTGCTTGAAGCGATGGAAGAAGCAGCTATTACGGTTGAAGGAAAGACAATTGAACTAACCAAGCCTTTCTTTGTCATGGCCACCCAAAACCCTATTGAATACGAAGGGACGTATCCACTGCCAGAAGCTCAATTGGATCGTTTCCTCTTAAAATTAAATATGGGGTATCCCTCGCATGAGGACGAAATGGAAGTCTTAAGAAGGGCTGAAGGATCGCGTCCTATAGAAACACTGGAGGCTGTTCTTTCATTAGAGGAATTAAAAGAGATTCAAAAAGAGATCAAGACGGTCCATGTAGATGAACTTGTCAAAACCTATATTGTAGACCTTTCCAGAGCCACACGAGAGAATCCGTCTGTATTCCTTGGAGTCAGCCCGAGGGGATCCATTGCTCTGATGAAAGCCTCTCAAGCCTATGCATTCTTAAAGGGCCGACGCTATGTGACGCCTGATGATGTCCAATATTTAGCGCCTTATGTATTTTCTCATCGGATTATTTTGAACTCGGCTGCAAGATATGATGAAATTTCGGCTGAGGATGTGATTGGCCGCATGATCATAAATACTCCAGTTCCAGTTAAAAGGGCATTGTTATGATGAAGCGCCATGCAATAGGGCGAGGTTTGCAAGCATTTATTCGATTATTCTTGATTTTGCTGTTGCTTGCAATCTCTCTTTCCTTCGCTTTAATGCAGGGGGGCTTTGTCAGCTGGTTTATCTTTTTTATGTTTCTGCCCTTTGCCTTGTATTCAACTCTGCTATTTTTCTGGCCATTTCGCTTTTCTGCAGAACGGACAAGTATAAAAAAGCAAGCCGTACAGGGGGAATCATTGATAGTGGAGACGACCATCAAGCGGATGTTCCGTTTTCCGCTACTGTATGTGATAGCTGAGGAAAAGGCCGCTGAAGGCGCACTTCCCATAAAGGAAGAAGATACCCGACAAGTAACAATGCTAGGAACAAAGAAAAGTTTTGTATTTGCTTATGAAGCGACTGAACTGAAACGAGGATATTATGAACAAGCAGGCATTGAGCTGACTGTAACAGATTTCTTTGGGTGGATGAAAAGGAAAGTATTTGTGCCATCACCGTTAACTATTGTGGTGACGCCTAAAATTACTGAGATGAAATATACAAGCCCACCTCTGCAAAATAAAAGTAGTACTGGGAGCTCTAATCTTTCATCGAAACGCGATCACACGGTGGTATCTGGTGTTCGTGACTATCAGCCAGGAGATCGGATGTCATGGATTCATTGGAAGACATTCGCGAAAACACAAACCTTGCAGACCAAAACCTTTGAAAGCCAACAGTCAAAAGAGTGGTGCCTGATCCTGGATGGGACACAGGAAGAGCTATTTGAAGAACAAGTGGAATTCTGTGCATCCATATTAGCTGCTGCTGTCAAAAAGCGCGAAACGTTGTCTTTTTTATTTGCAGGGGCTAAACAAGTATTCATCCAAGGCATCCACACGAATGATCAGTTGAAGCAAGCGTTATATAAAATGGCCCAATTACAACCAGAACCAATAGAGCAGTTTGAAAAAAGCCTGCCGGAGCATCGTTTGCTCGAAAATAATTCAGGCATCTATTTTGTCACGAGCAATCTTTCGAAAGAATGGGCTCAGGTATTGCAAAGAACGTCCAAACAATCAGGACCAGCAGTGTGTTTTTTACTTCGGCCGCTGGAAGATAGTGTGGAGAAAATAGGCGGACTAATAGATCAAAGTATCCGCATTGTACCTCTTACGCCATCACAGTTTCCTAACGCCTTTATGGAGGTGATGAAGCCATGAGCAGAACAATTGCAAAATGGGCTCAAAAAATAGGGCTTTACCTTCTTGTGTTCCTGATGTTATGTGAATGGCTGATACCAGTCGTGAACTTAACCTCTACAGGGCACCTTGGATTGTTTCTACTGTTTATCATTTTATGCCTAGCGGGCAATGCCTTTAATATCAATATTGTGCTTTCCTTTGTGGTGAAGATTATTTATATTGCCTGGTTTTTGATGTATGTCTATATGGGCACAGCTGTTTTTTCACTAAATAGTTTTACGCGTATTATTAGCGAGTTTACTGGAAGTATAGGAGCTGTCACAAACGGCGACTGGAACGGCATCGCAGATTCATTCCGCAGTATCTTATTCTTTGTTCTGCTATGGATGGCGATTTATCTCATTCACCATTGGATTACTGCCAAGCGTTCCATTTTTTATTTCTTTTTGGTAACCATCATTTTTTTAAGCCTGTTAGATACATTTACGGAGTATGATGCTAAGTATGCCATTATCCGCACTATGATTGAAGGAACCCTATTAATGTCAGGGTTATATCTTTATAGGTTGCTTGAAAGCGAACGAGCTATACCGAAAAAAAGAAGCAGCTTCAAATGGCTGCTGCCATTTGCGTGTATGATTGCAGTTTGTACATTATTCGCCTATGTGGCACCTAAGAAGCAGGCAGTCGTTGCTCCGCCACAGCCGCTCAAGAAACTGCTAGATATGCAGCAAAACCAGACTGGAGAGATTGGCAAGATTGGGTACGTCGAAGATGACGAGAAATTAGGCGGTCCTTTTGAAGAGGATCATAGACCTGTTTTTGTCGCGACGGCTAAAGAAAACCAATATTGGCGCATTGAAACGAAAAATATTTATACAGGTAAAGGCTGGGTAAGAAAAAAAGGGGACATATATGTTCATACTTTTGACTATGGCGAAAAGATACCTATGTCGCTTAAACCCGGCAAACAGAAAAACCGAGAACATGCAGAAATTGAGCTGAAGAAAGACTACAAATTTGTACTTCAGCCATATGGACTGCAAAAAATGGATGAACAAAATATGGGCGATCAATTTTATATCGAGATTGATAGCGAAAAAATCCGTCCGACAATGGATGGCAAAAAAATTGTCCTGCCATCCTATTCAATGACCTACTCCAAGCCAGAATACAGCCTGAAGGCTTTAACAAGAACTAGGACGTCTGACTTGAAGGGATTATCAAAGGATTTCAAGCCTTATTTACAAGTGCCGAAAACCTTGCCTGCCAGAGTAGAGAAACTGGCTAAAACTATTACAAAAGATGAAAAGAGCTTATACGGCAAGGCTAATGCCATTGTTTCCTATTTTCAAAACAACGGCTATAAGTATTCACGCTTAGAAGTAGGAACACCCGAGGGAAAACAAGATTATGTAGATCAATTCCTGTTTGATACGAAATCGGGCTACTGTGACAACTTCTCTACCTCAATGGCGGTCATGCTGAGGACGATTGGCATTCCTTCTAGATGGGTGAAGGGATTCTCAGAGGGCGATGAAGTGCCGATGAGCGATAACAAACATCATTATGTCGTGACTAACAATAATGCCCACTCATGGGTAGAAGCCTATTTTCCAGGTGTAGGGTGGATGTCCTTTGAACCGACAATCGGCTTTGGTGGGTTTGATAATGTGCTAAATGATGTGAAAAGCAAAGAGAAAAAATCAGCCATCAATCCAAAGCAAAAAGAAAATGAACAACAAAAAGTAGAAAAGAAGGAAAAAGAAGAAAAGAAAAAAGAAAAGAAAGTAAAAAAAGAAAAGAAAAAAGAAAAGAAACAAGTAGAAAAGAAATCAGCTATTAATCAAACGAACAACTGGAGCGCTATTTGGTTGGGTATCTTGATTGGTGCCGTTGCCATTCTTCTGCTTTTATTCTTTACCCGCCGCAAGTGGATGCCGAAATGGCTGATCTTTAAGCATCGTACAAAAGGCTACCGCCATTTAGATGCAATGTATGAAGATTTACTAAAGCAACTGAAGCGAGCAGGACACAGAAGAAAAGAAGGACAAACCCTCAAAGACTTTGCTGAGCATGTGGATGCCGCATACAGTACAGACAAAATGGGCATCTTAACAAGAGCAATGGAGGAGCGTCTTTACAACAAAGATGTACCTGGTAAACCGAGCGATGAACTAATCGAATGTTGGAAATATTTAATCAATCGGACATCAGGTTGATTTTGCGTCGTATTGCCTGTAAAATGAAGAAAACTAACAATAAATGAACGACCCTCATATATGTTCGAAGATATGGTTCGAATGTTTCTACCAAACTACCGTAAACAGTTTGACTATGAAGGCAATTTAGACGATGGATGATTTATGCATGCATTCGTTTATTTTGCTTTTGTATAATTTGAAACGCGTATGAAGGAGCTTTCTTTCGTGCGCGTTTTTTTATACAAGGCGATGTTCATTACTAATAAAAAAGAGGTGGAACTGTTGTCAGTTAGTACAATTTTAAAGGATCAAGAAAAAATTATCGTTCTTGATTTTGGAAGCCAATACAATCAACTTATTACCCGTCGAATCCGTGAATTTGGCGTTTACAGTGAATTGCACCCTCATACTGTTACAGCTGAGGAATTAAAAGAAATGAACGCGACTGGGATTATCTTTTCCGGTGGTCCCAATTCTGTATATGATGAAAATGCATTTCGCATTGATAACCAAATTTTTGAAATGGGTGTGCCTATCTTAGGTATTTGCTACGGCATGCAATTGATGACACATTCTTTAGGCGGCAAAGTTGAACCTGCTGATCACCGCGAGTACGGTAAAGCCGAAATCAATATTGTTGAAGACAATGCTCTATTTGCTGAGCTTCCAAAAGACCAAGTTGTATGGATGAGCCACGGCGATTTGGTAACAGCTATTCCAGAAGGTTTTAAAACGATTGCGACAAGCAAATCTTGCCCAATCTCTGCTATGGCCAATGCTGAGCGCAAGTTCTATGCTGTTCAATTCCACCCAGAAGTTCGCCACTCTGTATACGGCAACGATATCCTACGTCACTTTGTATTCGATGTATGTGGTGCAAAAGGTGATTGGTCGATGGATAGCTTCATCGAGATGGAAATTCGCAAAATCCGCGAGCAAGTCGGCGACAAAAAAGTGCTTTGCGCACTATCAGGCGGCGTGGATTCTTCAGTAGTAGCTGTATTAATCCATAAAGCAATCGGCGATCAATTAACATGTATGTTTGTAGACCATAACCTTTTACGTAAAGGCGAAGCAGATAGCGTAATGGAAACATTCGCTGATGGCTTCCACATGAATGTTATCAAAATTGATGCACGCAAACGTTTCATGGACAAGCTTGCAGGCGTAAGTGATCCAGAGAAAAAACGTAAAATTATCGGTAACGAATTCATCTATGTATTTGATGATGAAGCATCAAAATTAGAAGGCATGGACTTCTTGGCACAAGGCACTCTATACACTGACATTATCGAGAGCGGTACAGCAACAGCTCAAACGATTAAATCTCACCACAATGTTGGCGGCCTTCCAGAAGATATGCAATTTGAATTGATTGAACCGCTTAAAACATTATTCAAAGATGAAGTGCGTGCTCTAGGTACTGAATTAGGTCTTCCAAAAGAAATCGTATGGCGCCAACCTTTCCCAGGTCCTGGTCTAGCTATCCGTGTACTTGGCGAAGTAACTGAAGATAAATTAGAAATCGTCCGCGAATCAGACGCAATCTTGCGTGAAGAAGTAGCAAAAGCCGGCCTTGAAGATCAAATCTGGCAATACTTCACTGTGCTGCCTGACATCAAATCTGTCGGCGTCATGGGCGACCAACGCACATACGATTATGCAATCGGTATCCGCGCGGTAACCTCAATCGACGGTATGACTTCTGACTGGGCACGTATCCCATATGATGTACTAGAAAGAGTTTCTGTACGTCTAGTCAACGAGGTTAACCATGTGAACCGCGTACTGTATGATGTAACGAGCAAGCCACCTGCAACTATTGAGTGGGAATAATAAGGGCAAGTATTATAGTGTGAATATGCTATAAATACAGTTATATCAATGTTTTAGTTGATATTGGTTCTGAATTTTTTTAGAATCACATGTCACTTTTTATATGTCAATTTTTAAACTCTCTTTTATTTAGTTTCTTTAACTAAGTAGAAGGGAGTTTTTTTATTTGGTTAAATTAAATTAATTGATTGATGATTGTAGTTTGAATCAGCAAAAGAAGATCAAAAATCATAATAGAAAGATATAGAACAAGAAAGGAAAGGAAAAGAACAAAGGAGTAAAAAGAAGAAGGATAAAGTACTTACGGAATGATAGTTATAGAAAGTACATAATGGGCTAAATATTAAAATCAGTAAAAATGTATAGGGAGGGAGTGCTATATAGGGCTAGTCAGTTGTCTACTAAATATGCACGCCATTTTTAGTGGTAAGAAATGCTAGTTATCCAATTGGTAGTAATTTAAAATATAAAGAAAAACAAGAGAACAACAAGAGGGGCACTATATTATGGAGATAAATATTATTTTTGCGATATTTGCAATAGGTGGCTTTTTTCTGATGGGTGGGGCTATATTTGGTAAGAAAGAAGATATTGATAGTTTTAAGGTAGGGTCAGGGTCTATTTCTACTTTAGTTGAACTAATATATGAATTTACTTATATATTTTCTCCTACTTTAATAAAAAGAATACTGTTATTCCTTTTGGGTTTAATTACAGCAGTTATAAGTATTATAATAATTTTGGCAAATGGGTTGTAGAGGCTGCAATTCTAAGATAATAATTTTAGTTAGTTTATAATCATTTTAACGATCAGTTTGACGGGGCAATAGTGTATCAACGTTCGTTTGACTTGCTGATAAGGTAGAAATGGATGTAAGCGGGTTAGAATAAAGGTTCTTAATGAACGCTTGAAACAACAGTAATACCGACGGGTGTTGTCGCTGACTTGGCGATTATGCCCGTCTTTTTATTTATAAGCTTTAAAAATGGTTCATCCAATAAACTCCTATTAATAGGATAGACATCACTAACATAAAGTGTATATATTTCTTAACTTTAAATAATCTGCTTATGAAATAAAGTAAAAATATTACTCCTAAGAAAATTAATATATCCAATGGTATCATCCTTTAGCTAAATATTAATAAGTAACATATTATACTATATAATGAATTCTTTGGTTATGGTAAAACGTTAGTCTACACGCTCCATTTGATTGACAAAATGCGAAGATAATATAACGCATACTTTATGATAAATTCGCTCAGTTTCAGGAAAAATAACTGTAAGTAAAATAAGACTCTCTTTTATTCACATTCATAGTGATAAAGGAGGTCTTTTTATCGTTAAAATACTAAGCCTAGATGTTCTTAGGAAATTTAGTGATACCTGTTTATAAGTAAACAGAGCAAAAAATAAGTAGGTATTAAAAATAAATATACAATTAATCAAGTTATGATATTATTAATTCACAAATAATTTTTAGAATATTCTTTAAAGTGGGAACCGATTTATTTATTGAGGAATGTATTTTTTCTATATAAAAGCTTTTATCAAGAATTAAATCCCTAAAAGAGGTACAGTATTCAGATGATATAAACATAACGACGTATAACTGCTAGTCAGGAGGAATGAGGTTGAAATCAATAGAATTAAGCGAATCAACATTAACGTTTCTATCTACATACAAGCTATTTGAAGAAGATGAAGTTCAGCAAGTTCAGTTACAACATCGATTAGAATTAGTGAAGGAATTTGAGATAAAAAGAGGTATGAGAATACTAGAAATTGGGTGTGGCCAAGGTGATACAACAGTCGCCTTAGCTGACGCAGTGGGAGAAGACGGGAAGGTTGTCGGAATTGATATTGCCAGTCGTGAGTATGGAGCTCCTTTGACATTAGGTCAGGCTACAGACATGATTAAGAAGTCTACATTGGGAGAGCGCATTACGTTTCATTTTGAAATGGATTTTGACGCATTTGGCGCTAACGAAGTATTTGATATAGCAGTGTTATCCCACAGCTCTTGGTACTTCAAAAGGCCGGAGGATTTACTTCGCTATTTTAAGAAATTGCGAAAAATAGCTAAACGTATTTGCTTTGCGGAATGGGATCTTAACTTCACTGACATAACCCAGCGTGCCCATTTTTGTGCAGCTTCCATTCTGGCCTTACACTCTAACTTTGTAGACAATGATGGAAATATACAAAACTTGTTTCATAAAGTACAAATACAAGAGATGCTTGAACAGGCAAACTTTCAAATAGAGAAGCAATGTACAGTCAATGCCAAGTATTTGCAGGATGGGCAGTGGGAAACAAGTTATGCGAATAGCTTTCGTAAAGAGTTCAGCGTTGCTCCTCAAATGATACAAACAATGGTTAACAGTTACTTTGAACTGATGAATACCCCAAATGACAATGTGCAATCATTAAATAGTTTTGTTATAAGTGCAAGGTGAATAATATTGAGGTATTGAGAGCTAGGAATTCCTTGTGTATAAGGGTTTCTAGCTCACTTTTGTAGTCTCGATTTTTATTCTGATAGTAGTATTTGTAACTGATCATTAAGCTGTTCAGCCGCAAATAAAGCTACTTTATCTTCAATAATCTCTCCAGGCTTGTTTCCTTCGCCAAGAATATATCCTGCAAAATGTACTCCTACAAAATCAAAAATAAATTGGAACTGTTGAATCATTGGTAAACCCTTTAGATGAGGTTCATCTCCTCCTACTGAAATAACATAGGCGCTTTTTTGGGACATTTGTTTTTTGAAGTCTGGATAGTTTGAGTCTTTCAATGTTTGTGACCATCGATCAATAAAGTTTTTCATTGTTCCTGACATGCTATACCAATAGATTGGCGTAGCGAAAATAAGAATGTTGTGTGGAAGAATGCGCTCAATGATGGAATTGTAATCATCATCGACTTCTTGAAATCCTTCCTCTGCATGTCGTTTATCTACTATTGGTTGAATTACATAATCGTTTAGATAGATTTCTTCTACCATTAATCCTTCTATCACTTTTTTGGTTAAACTCTCGGTATTTCCGTTTGGACGGCTTCCGCCATAAAGAACAACAATGCTCATCATTTGCTTCCTCCATTTGTTAAATTGATTATTTCTATTTTATAATGAAAGTATGAATCGTAAAAACGGATTATTTTGATTGAATCAATCGAAAAATACGATTTAGAAAGGCGAGAATATGGAAAACAAACAACTTATTACGTTTATGGTAGCTGCTGAAACATTGAACTTTACTCAAACGGCAAAAATGTTAAACTTTGCGCAATCGAGTGTTACAGCCCAAATAAAATCGTTAGAAGCAGAACTTGGAACACCTTTATTTGAACGTTTAGGGAAGCGTCTTGTTTTGACAGAAGCTGGACGGAAATTTCTTTTATACGCTGAAAAAATGATCAAACTTAATGAAGAAGCGAAGATGGCGATCGCACAAGATGGAGAACTTTCAGGCACCCTTATAATAGGCGCTCAAGAAAGCCAATGTACATATAGGTTGCCGGGCATATTGAAAGAATTTAAAGATCGATACCCAAACGTAAAGTTGATGTTTAAGCCTGCACATTCAGATGATTTGGCTAGAGAGCAATTAATGAATGGGATGCTTGATGTAGCTTTCATCATGGATATATCTAAACCGGAAGAGGCTTTAACGATAAAACCCCTAATCCAAGAAGATATAAAATTAGTAGCATCACCTAGCCATCCATTAGCATCTAAATCAGAGATCTACCTTAAAGATATTGAACAGGAAACTCTTCTCTTAACTGAAACAGGCTGTTCTTATCGCACTCTTTTAGAAAATTCTTGTCATTCAGCAAAAGTGTATCCAATCAATAAGTTTGAATTTGGCAGTATTGAGGCGATTAAGCAATGCGTGATTGCTGGAATAGGTATTGCCGCATTGCCAACAATGGTTGTGGAACAAGACATAAAGCTAGGGAGAATAGTGGAATTGAAGTGGGAAAATAATATTCCTCCTATCTTTACGCATATTGCTTGGCATAAGGATAAATGGATGTCCCCTCCGTTGACAGGTTTTATTGAATTAACCCAACAATACTTCCAAAAATTTCAGGGTCAATAAATAGAAAACTGCTAAAGGTTTCGACGCTCTTCTTAAGAGAGATCGTAACCTTTATTTTGTTTTCAGGTGAAAGATGAGTTGCATTTAGCATGGGATAAATTTAATAGAAAAAGTAAATCCCATTGACAATTTAATTTATCCATGATAATTTTACCGATATACCAATCATCCTACAAATTTTAAAGGAGGTATAAAAATGATTCAAAAAACGAACAAAATGAATCTAGTAGAACAGGTTGCGACTCAAATAGAGCAGTTGATTGAATCTGGAAGCTGGGAAGTAGGAAAGAAAATACCTCCTGAAATGGAGCTAATGGAAAAGTTTGATGTCAGCCGCAATACACTTCGAGAAGCAATCCGGGCATTAGTCCATGCGGGATTGCTTGAAACGAAACAAGGCAGCGGAACGATTGTACGCTCTACTAATTCTCTTGGAGCTGCGCTTAAGCGATATGTGAAAAAAACAGCTTTGCTTGAAATTCTTGATGTACGTTTAGCTTTAGAAAAGCAGGCTGCACAGCTAGCCGCCGAGCATAGAACAGAGGCTGATTTAGCGAAGCTTGAAGAATATATTCAACTTTCTCGTCAAGCTGTCAAAAGTAAGGATTGGGCACAATTTATCGAATTAGATATTCGTTTTCATAAAGCGGTTGTATTGGCATCTACCAATCAGCTCCTCATTGATTTATATGAACCGCTGCTAGAAACCATCTATTCTTTTGTGCAGGATTTAATGGCAATGAATGCGACTTTTAAATTTGAAGAAGAGCTTCACATCGATTTATTGTCAGCCATTCGTGGCCAGAATAAAGAAGCTGCAGCTACATATGTGGAAAACTATATGGAGTTACTAAGAAAAGAAATTATTAAAATGACAGGGGAATAACAGCATGAATCAGAAAGCCATGTCGTCTACATCAAATAAAAAAACAAAAAATGGCTGGTTATTACTTATTGGCGTGATTTTAGTCGGGTCTAATTTGAGGGTTCCTTTAACTTCAGCAGGCTCGCTCATTCCTTTTATACGTGATGATCTAGGCATCAGCAATACTCTTATAGGAACTATCACAACATTGCCGTTGCTTGCCTTTGCACTACTTTCTCCATTTGCTCCTAAAATAGCAAATCGGTTTGGTATGGAATTAACGATTACGTTCTCGCTAATCCTGCTTATTATAGGGATTGCAGTACGATCAGTTTCTGGCGTTTTTTATTTATTCGCTGGAACGATTTTAATAGGGATGGCCATTGCAATTGGTAATGTTCTGATCCCGGGGATTGTGAAAATGAATTTCCCGCAGAGAATAGGATTCATGACCGGCATATATGCTATATTCATGAATCTCTTCGGTGCACTAGGTTCAGGAGTCAGTGTACCTATCGCTTCGACGGGTAACTTAGGCTGGCAAGGAGCACTTGGTATATGGGGAGTGTTGACCATCATATCTTTGCTGCTTTGGCTTCCGCAGCTTAGTAAAAGTCAGAAGGGCGAGAAAGTAAAAGTTAATGTGAAAGCGGAGAAGAAAAGTAGTTTGTGGCGTTCGCCACTAGCATGGAAGATAACTATATTTATGGGCGGACAATCACTTATGTTTTATACATTAATTACATGGCTGCCCGATATTCTCCGTGTAATTGGTTTTAACTCAAGCACTGCTGGGTGGATCGTATTTATCATGCAGCTTTCCATTATTCCTGTAACGTTTATTGTTCCAATCATAGCGGAAAAATTGAAAAACCAAGTTGGACTGAGTATCATAACGATTACTTTGTTTATCCTTGGCTTTGCAGGACTTCTACTAGGAATTCGTGTGCTCATTCCTGTATGTGCCATCATGCTTGGCATTGCTGGGGGAAGTGCCTTCAGTCTAGCTATGATGTTCTTTACATTGCGGACAAGGAATGGGAAAGAAGCGGCGGAATTATCAGGGATGGCACAGTCCTTCGGGTATCTGTTAGCGGCTGTTGGACCAGTTCTTGTCGGTACACTTCATGACTTGACTGGTGGATGGACAATCCCACTCATCCTCCTCATCTTCATCTCATTCGTTCTACTCATAATGGGAATTGGTGCTGGAAAAGTAGGATATGTTACAAATGAAGCAGAGTAACTTTGCTAAAGACTAAATAATAAACAAAAGCCTAGAAACCCATATACTTGGGATTCTAGGCTTTTTCTATTCTTATAAAAAGTTATTCAATTGAAGCAACTTCTTCTCCTAATAGAGCAAGTAGTTCGTCCAGTGTCTGTACTTCATAGGTGCTTTCAATACCGTTATGAGGTGCTTTTGCTGGATTCATCCATACAGAATCGATGCCTGCGTTTGTGGCCCCTTTAATATCAGAAGTGAGACTGTCACCAATCATTAAGGTATTTTCCTTTGTCATAGCTGGGTACTTCTTGAAAATTGCTTCGAAAAATTGGGTATTTGGTTTTTCAAATCCCACTTCTTCTGAAATGAATAAATCATCAAAGAAGTCGATAATCTTGGCGTCAGTCAAACGTTGTCTTTGTGTGATGCCGATGCCGTTTGTCCCAGCGACAATGGTGTAGCCGTGATTTTTTAAAGCAGTTAAGAGGGCGAGAGCGCCATCAAGCATTTTGTGTCCTAGGTTTAAGAGCGAACGATATTCCTTTTCTGCCAATTGGCCATCTACTTTTTTTTCATAAAGTTCAAAGAAAGCGGCGAATCGTTGATTAAGTAGGTCAGCTTTGCTTAAACTGCCTTTTTCTATTTCAGCCCACAACTTCTTGTTCATCGCTTTATAGGCGCTAACACTTTCTTCGTTAAAAGGTACTTCATATTTTTTGAACAGCGATTCTAACGCTTTGATTTCGGTATCCTGAAAATCTAATAATGTATCATCTAAATCAAAAATTAAAAAATCATATTTTTTCATGGGAAACACCTCTTTAGTTTTTAATCGTTACACCGAGCATAGCCGCAATGGCTGGGGCTTGGTCAAAACGGATAGAGAGGCCTTTTGCTAAACTAGGGGTCAGCTTAATGTCCACGAAGTCAGAGGAGGATAGATCCACTCCCTTTAATTTGCTCTCTGAAAAATCCGCTAGCTGGAGATTGCATAACTCAAAACTGGTTTGCTGGAATTTACAATTGTGAAAGAAAGCTTCTTCTAGCTGGCTTTCTCGGAAGCAAACCTGATTCATTTTACCTTCAGAGAGGATAGCGTAATTCATCAAGCAATTCAGCCAGCTTACATCTTTACATGTGCTTCCTATAAATTGCGTTCCGAGCAGTTTGCAGGTTTGGAATTCACAGCGATAGAATATTGACTTGTTGAAATTAAAATTAGACAAATCACATTTTTGGAAGATTACATCTAGGAATTCCGTTTGTTTATATTCGGCTGTGCTGAAACGGCAATTCTCAAATTTTACTTCTTGGATTTGTTTCCTGCCAAATTGACAATCAATCTCACAATCAATCAGAAGCGTGTTGTCTTCTATTTCTTCAAATAATACATACTCACTTTGGATGGTTTGTGTGTAATGTGCAGAAGGTTTTTTCATTTTTGGTTAGCCTCCTCAATGCTTTCTCCTAATGATGTCATATATGAAAGCTAAAAGTAAATGGTTTAACTTGATATGCGAACCGTTTTTCTATAAAAATGAATTAGTTACGAACTATTATTCGAAGTATATATAAATTGTTCGTAAATTTCTATTGAAACTCTAGCTGTTGCATGCTATATTATCGAAGTAAATTAAATAAAGTCGTCGTATAATGTCGGGAATATGGCCCGAAAGTTTCTACCGAGTTACCGTAAATGACTTGACTACGCATATATATAAAAGGGGAACCTTTTATTTCATTAGTTATGGATACTAGTGAAATTTGCAGACAGTCAGCTCATCGGGAGTTGACTGTTTTTTCTTTTCTGGCGTATAAGGCGGCATATGGAGGATTAACATGAAGAAATATTTTCAATTTGAGGAGCTTGGCACTAACTATCGTCGAGAGATAATTGGCGGTATTACAACATTCTTAGCAATGGCCTATATATTAGCATTAAATCCACTCATCCTGACACTAGCAGATGTAAAAGATTTGCCAGCTGCCATGCGCATGGACTATGGTTCTGTATTTGTAGCTACAGCCTTGGCTGCAGCAGTGGGTTCGTTCATTATGGGATTTGTCGCAAGGTATCCAATCGGCTTAGCACCAGGGATGGGGCTTAATGCGTTCTTTGCATACACTGTCATCTTGACTTACCATATCCCGTGGCAAACTGGCCTGACGGGCGTATTTTTCTCAGGTGTTATCTTTATCATTCTTTCATTAACAGGCATCCGTGAAACGATTATCAATGCTATTCCTGTTCAGTTGAAATATGCCGTATCAGCAGGTATTGGTTTCTTCGTAACATTTGTAGGTTTAAAAAATGCTGGAATCGTCGTAGCGAGCAAAAGTACTTTTATTACATTAGGCGATTTTACAGACGGTAATGTACTACTAGCGATTATCGGGATTGTTATCACGGTAATCTTAGTAGCACGTAAAGCGAAAGCAGGTATATTCTATGGAATGGTCATCACCGCTATAATCGGTATGATATTTGGATTAGTGGAAGTTCCGAAAGCGATTGTTTCAGCTATTCCTAGCGTTGCACCAACATTTGGTGTTGCATTAGATCCGGTTATCCATGATCCAAGTTCTTTATTCAATGTGAAATTTCTAGTTGTTGTACTGACATTCTTATTTGTAGATTTCTTTGACACAGCAGGCACATTAATGGCCGTAGCCAATCAAGCAGGCTTAGTTAAAGATGACAAATTACCACGCGCGGGGAGAGCCCTTATGGCAGATGCCTTAGGCACGACAGTTGGTTCCATCTTTGGGACTTCTACTACAACGGCATATGTTGAATCTACTGCAGGCGTGGCAGCAGGCGCAAAATCTGGTTTCACAGCAGTAGTAGTAGGGATTATGTTCTTACTAGCTCTATTCTTCTCTCCATTATTGAGTGTTGTGACTACAGCAGTGACAACACCTGCATTGGTTATCGTCGGCGTCATGATGGCTTCCTCGCTTCGTTTAATTAAGTGGGATGAATTTGAGATCGCGGTACCAGCATTCTTGACGATGTTCATGATGCCAATGGGATATAGTATTGCTTCAGGTATTGCGGTAGGTTTCATTTTCTACCCTATAACAATGCTTTTAGCAGGAAGAAGAAAAGAAGTTCACCCATTGATGTATGTTTTATTCTTTGTCTTCTTGGCCTACTTTATTTGGGTACGTTAATAGAAGGAGCAGCTCCGATGCACTTGCATCAGGAGCTGTTTTTTATTTAATAGAAAACTGACATTTAAAAGTGAGGTAGAAATATAGAGGTTATAGAAGGAATAATCGCAACATATATACGAAATTTAAAAGATAGAAGAAAAATTTGTGTAAAACTGTTGACTTTAGTTGAATAAGGGCGTATATTAGATTTCATGTTGTTGCGACAAAGCATGACAAAATATCTCAACTAAATTATTTTTAAAAAGTTGTTGACTTTTAAATAAAGAAGTTGTAAGATAGATTAAGTCGTTAAGGCGACAACGAAATGAACCTTGAAAACTGAACAAGCAAGATGTTAATCATTTAAACTTACTAACAACTGTTAGTTTTAAAGACATCATCGTAAAGATGATGCGCTAGTGAAATTTTGAGCAATCAAACACTTTTATGGAGAGTTTGATCCTGGCTCAGGACGAACGCTGGCGGCGTGCCTAATACATGCAAGTCGAGCGAATGACGAGGAGCTTGCTCCTCTGATTTAGCGGCGGACGGGTGAGTAACACGTGGGCAACCTGCCCTGCAGACTGGGATAACTTCGGGAAACCGGAGCTAATACCGGATAATCCATTTTACTTCATGGTGAAATGTTGAAAGGCGCTTTCGCGCCACTGCAGGATGGGCCCGCGGTGCATTAGCTAGTTGGTGGGGTAACGGCCTACCAAGGCGACGATGCATAGCCGACCTGAGAGGGTGATCGGCCACATTGGGACTGAGACACGGCCCAAACTCCTACGGGAGGCAGCAGTAGGGAATCTTCCACAATGGACGAAAGTCTGATGGAGCAACGCCGCGTGAGTGATGAAGGTTTTCGGATCGTAAAACTCTGTTGTAAGGGAAGAACAAGTACGTTAGGAAATGAACGTACCTTGACGGTACCTTATTAGAAAGCCACGGCTAACTACGTGCCAGCAGCCGCGGTAATACGTAGGTGGCAAGCGTTGTCCGGATTTATTGGGCGTAAAGCGCGCGCAGGTGGTTTCTTAAGTCTGATGTGAAATCTCGCGGCTCAACCGCGAGCGGTCATTGGAAACTGGGGAACTTGAGTGCAGAAGAGGATAGTGGAATTCCAAGTGTAGCGGTGAAATGCGTAGAGATTTGGAGGAACACCAGTGGCGAAGGCGACTGTCTGGTCTGTAACTGACACTGAGGCGCGAAAGCGTGGGGAGCAAACAGGATTAGATACCCTGGTAGTCCACGCTGTAAACGATGAGTGCTAAGTGTTAGGGGGTTTCCGCCCCTTAGTGCTGCAGCTAACGCATTAAGCACTCCGCCTGGGGAGTACGACCGCAAGGTTGAAACTCAAAGGAATTGACGGGGGCCCGCACAAGCGGTGGAGCATGTGGTTTAATTCGAAGCAACGCGAAGAACCTTACCAGGTCTTGACATCCCAATGACCGCTCTAGAGATAGAGTTTTCCCTTCGGGGACATTGGTGACAGGTGGTGCATGGTTGTCGTCAGCTCGTGTCGTGAGATGTTGGGTTAAGTCCCGCAACGAGCGCAACCCTTGATCTTAGTTGCCATCATTTAGTTGGGCACTCTAAGGTGACTGCCGGTGACAAACCGGAGGAAGGTGGGGATGACGTCAAATCATCATGCCCCTTATGACCTGGGCTACACACGTGCTACAATGGACGGTACAAAGAGTCGCAAACTCGCGAGAGCAAGCTAATCTCATAAAACCGTTCTCAGTTCGGATTGTAGGCTGCAACTCGCCTACATGAAGCCGGAATCGCTAGTAATCGCGGATCAGCATGCCGCGGTGAATACGTTCCCGGGCCTTGTACACACCGCCCGTCACACCACGAGAGTTTGTAACACCCGAAGTCGGTGAGGTAACCTTTTGGGGCCAGCCGCCGAAGGTGGGATAGATGATTGGGGTGAAGTCGTAACAAGGTAGCCGTATCGGAAGGTGCGGCTGGATCACCTCCTTTCTAAGGAATTTAACGGAATACAGACTTCGTCTGTAGGATTAACATCTTGCTGTTCAGTTTTGAGGGTTCATACTCTCAAAACCTTGTTCTTTGAAAACTGGATAAAACGACATTGAAGAAATTCTTAAGTAACACATTTATTAAGTTTTAAATTTTTTAGGCTTAATAACTTAAAGGCTTTATAAGCCAACGGTTAAGTTATTAAGGGCGCATGGCGGATGCCTTGGCACTAGAAGCCGATGAAGGACGGCACTAACACCGATATGCTTCGGGGAGCTGTAAGTAAGCTTTGATCCGGAGATTTCCGAATGGGGAAACCCTCTATCCGTAATGGGGTAGAATCTTGACGTGAATTCATAGCGTCTTGATGGCAGACTCAGGGAACTGAAACATCTAAGTACCTGAAGGAAGAGAAAGAAAAATCGATTCCCTTAGTAGCGGCGAGCGAAATGGGAAGAGCCCAAACCAAGAGGCTTGCCTCTTGGGGTTGTAGGACACTCTATACGGAGTTACAAAGGAATGCGTTAGGCGAAGCGGTTTGGAAAGACCCACCATAGCAGGTAACAGTCCTGTAGTCAAAAGTGCATTCTCTCTTGAGTGGATCCTGAGTACGGCGGAACACGTGAAATTCCGTCGGAATCTGGGAGGACCATCTCCCAAGGCTAAATACTCTCTAGTGACCGATAGTGAACCAGTACCGTGAGGGAAAGGTGAAAAGCACCCCGGAAGGGGAGTGAAAGAGATCCTGAAACCATGTGCCTACAAGTAGTTAGAGCCCGTTAATGGGTGATAGCGTGCCTTTTGTAGAATGAACCGGCGAGTTACGATTACATGCAAGGTTAAGTTGAAGAGACGGAGCCGCAGCGAAAGCGAGTCTGAATAGGGCGAATAAGTATGTGGTCGTAGACCCGAAACCAGGTGATCTACCCATGTCCAGGGTGAAGGTAAGGTAACACTTACTGGAGGCCCGAACCCACGCACGTTGAAAAGTGCGGGGATGAGGTGTGGGTAGCGGAGAAATTCCAATCGAACCTGGAGATAGCTGGTTCTCTCCGAAATAGCTTTAGGGCTAGCCTCGTGATGAAGAATCCTGGAGGTAGAGCACTGTTTGGACTAGGGGTCCATCCCGGATTACCGAATTCAGACAAACTCCGAATGCCAGTGATTTATACACGGGAGTCAGACTGCGAGTGATAAGATCCGTAGTCAAAAGGGAAACAGCCCAGACCACCAGCTAAGGTCCCAAAGTAATTGTTAAGTGGAAAAGGATGTGACGTTGCTTAGACAACCAGGATGTTGGCTCAGAAGCAGCCACCATTTAAAGAGTGCGTAATAGCTCACTGGTCGAGTGACGCTGCGCCGAAAATGTATCGGGGCTAAACAATTCACCGAAGCTGTGGATAGACATCTACGATGTCTGTGGTAGGAGAGCGTTCTAAGTGCTGTGAAGTCAGACCGGAAGGACTGGTGGAGCGCTTAGAAGTGAGAATGCCGGTATGAGTAGCGAAAGATGGGTGAGAATCCCATCCACCGAATGACTAAGGTTTCCTGAGGAAGGCTCGTCCTCTCAGGGTTAGTCGGGACCTAAGCCGAGGCCGACAGGCGTAGGCGATGGATAACAGGTTGATATTCCTGTACCACCTCCCTGCCATTTGAGTAATGGGGGGACGCAGTAGGATAGGGTAAGCGCACTGTTGGTTATGTGCGTCCAAGCAGTAAGGCGTGAGAGTAGGCAAATCCGCTCTCTATAACGTTGAGCTGTGATGGCGAGCTCTTTAGAGCGAAGTTCCTGATTTCACACTGCCAAGAAAAGCCTCTAGCGAGGCAGGAGGTGCCCGTACCGCAAACCGACACAGGTAGTCGAGGAGAGAATCCTAAGGTGAGCGAGAGAACTCTCGTTAAGGAACTCGGCAAAATGACCCCGTAACTTCGGGAGAAGGGGTGCTCTAGTAGGGTGCAAGCCCGAGAGAGCCGCAGTGAATAGGCCCAGGCGACTGTTTAGCAAAAACACAGGTCTCTGCAAAACCGTAAGGTGACGTATAGGGGCTGACGCCTGCCCGGTGCTGGAAGGTTAAGGGGATTGCTTAGCGCAAGCGAAGGTGAGAACCGAAGCCCCAGTAAACGGCGGCCGTAACTATAACGGTCCTAAGGTAGCGAAATTCCTTGTCGGGTAAGTTCCGACCCGCACGAAAGGCGTAACGATCTGGGCACTGTCTCAACGAGAGACTCGGTGAAATTATAGTACCTGTGAAGATGCAGGTTACCCGCGACAGGACGGAAAGACCCCGTGGAGCTTTACTGTAGCCTGATATTGAATTTTGGTACAGCTTGTACAGGATAGGTAGGAGCCATTGAAACCGGAGCGCCAGCTTCGGTGGAGGCGTCCTTGGGATACTACCCCAGCTGTATTGAAATTCTAACCCGTACCCCTGATCGGGGTAGGAGACAGTGTCAGGCGGACAGTTTGACTGGGGCGGTCGCCTCCTAAAGAGTAACGGAGGCGCCCAAAGGTTCCCTCAGAATGGTTGGAAATCATTCGTAGAGTGTAAAGGCACAAGGGAGCTTGACTGCGAGACCTACAAGTCGAGCAGGGTCGAAAGACGGGCTTAGTGATCCGGTGGTTCCGCATGGAAGGGCCATCGCTCAACGGATAAAAGCTACCCCGGGGATAACAGGCTTATCTCCCCCAAGAGTCCACATCGACGGGGAGGTTTGGCACCTCGATGTCGGCTCATCGCATCCTGGGGCTGTAGTCGGTCCCAAGGGTTGGGCTGTTCGCCCATTAAAGCGGTACGCGAGCTGGGTTCAGAACGTCGTGAGACAGTTCGGTCCCTATCCGTCGTGGGCGTAGGAAATTTGAGAGGAGCTGTCCTTAGTACGAGAGGACCGGGATGGACACACCGCTGGTGTACCAGTTGTTCTGCCAAGAGCATCGCTGGGTAGCTATGTGTGGACGGGATAAGTGCTGAAAGCATCTAAGCATGAAGCCCCCCTCAAGATGAGATTTCCCATTACGCAAGTAAGTAAGATCCCTCAAAGACGATGAGGTAGATAGGTTCGAGGTGGAAGTGTGGCGACACATGGAGCTGACGAATACTAATCGATCGAGGACTTAACCAAATTCTTAAGAATCTTCAATTCACGTTTATCCAGTTTTGAGAGAACAAAATCTCTACATATATGTGGAGTGATGATGGCAAAGAGGTCACACCCGTTCCCATGCCGAACACGGAAGTTAAGCTCTTTTGCGCCGATGGTAGTTGGGGGCTTCCCCCTGTGAGAGTAGGACGTCGCTTTGCAATCAAGCACCGTACAATCGTACGGTGCTTTTTTATGTGGAAAAATCTTTTCTCCCGACTCTTTTAAAACATAAATTAAATTTAAATTTTCAATTGTTAAAGAAAACTTTTTAATTGCAGTGCTTCTTATTGCTTAATGCTTTAAAAAGGCAAGATCATTCACCATTCTGAATCCTGCCTCTTTCATCCTGTGCACTTTCACTTTAGAATAGAATTAATGTAACTATGAAGGGGTGAACAATCTATTGATTCTTATTATAGATAATTATGATTCGTTTACATTTAATCTCGTACAATATATTCGTAATATTGGTGAGGAAGTAATGGTTTTACGCAATGACCAAGTAACAATTGAGGAAATAACATCCATCAAACCTGATGTCATTTTAATTTCACCTGGACCTGGGAATCCATCAACGGCAGGAATTTGTCTGGAAGTGGTAAAGGAATTTTATCAAACCATCCCCATCTTAGGTGTTTGTCTAGGTCATCAAACAATTGCCCAAGCATTCGGAGGGATTATAAAAAAAGCTGTAAAACCTATGCATGGTAAAGTATCAGCTATTCAACATAATTCTCAGGGAATTTTCAGTGATTTGCCTTCGCCACTTAAAGTGGCAAGATATCATTCGTTGATTGTTGATGAAAAAACACTTCCTGATTGTTTGCAAATAAGTGCTACAAGCGAAGATGGAGAAATTATGGCTCTGCGTCATAAACAATATCCTGTGGAAGGGGTACAATTCCATCCCGAAGCCATCTTAACGGAGCACGGCCAGCAAATGATTGGTAACTTTTTTGAAAATAAACTCAAAGGGAATAGACTATGCACACAATAAAAGAACAAAAAGAACCTCTTTTATCCTTCGAATTTGCAGGTAGTGAGGGGGAGATACACCCCCTGACTTTTCGAAATCCTATGAAAATTATATGTGCCACTACAGTAGAGGATGTAATGGGTTGTCTAATGGAAGTCGAAGAAGCTGTAGAGCAGGGCTTTTATGCAGCAGGCTATTTATCGTATGAAGCTGCACGGGCATTTGATGAAGCTATGAAAGTAAACAATAAAAGTGAAATGCCATTACTGTGGTTCGGTATATATGCTGAGCCTCTTCAAGAAATAGTAGGAAGCAACGGCCGTTATACAATAAGTGAATGGGTCCCATCTGTTTCGGTCGATGAATATCATTCAGCTATTAAATCGATTAAGGAATCCATTGAAAATGGTGATACATATCAAACGAATTATACAATACGCTTGAATTCTTTGTTTAAGGGAGACGAGATTGCATTTTTCGACAAATTAAGAAGAGCACAATCATCTAATTACTCTGCCTATCTACAGACGGGTGATTATAGTATATTGTCCGCGTCGCCTGAACTATTCTTCCATCTTAAAGGAAACAAGCTGACAACCCGTCCGATGAAAGGAACCATCAAAAGAGGAAAAACTTCAGATGAAGATGAAGCAATGGCGGATGAGCTGTATCATTCAGAAAAAAACAGAGCAGAAAATGTGATGATTGTCGATTTACTGCGAAATGATCTTAGTGTTGTCGCAAAAACGGGAACTGTGAAAGTAGAAACATTGTTTGAGATAGAACGATACCCAACAGTCCATCAAATGACATCTACCATTACAGCAGAAATCAAAGAAGATATAGCTCTTACAGATATCTTTAAAGCACTTTTTCCTTGTGGTTCTATCACGGGTGCACCCAAAATTAGAACAATGGAAATTATAGAGAAACTAGAAGGTTCTCCTCGTGAGGTTTACTGTGGGACAATCGGTTATATCACCCCAGCAAAGGAAGCCATATTTAATGTGCCGATTCGAACAGTAATGATTAAGAACGAAACAGGTAAAGCCACTTATGGAGTAGGGGGAGGCATTACATGGGATTCGACTGCTGAAGATGAATATCATGAAGTAGTAGCAAAAGCTCTTTTACTTGAAGAAGAGCGCCCCCTTTTTTCATTGCTGGAGAGTCTTTTACTGTCAGATGGTGAATACCTTTTGCTAGATGAGCATTTGGAGAGACTTCAAGCTTCTGCAAAGTACTTCAACTATGAAGTAACTATAGAAAGTATTCGTAGTGATTTGTTAAGACATGCAGAATCCTTTTCTAATGGAGATTATAAAGTTCGATTATTGGTCAATCGCACTGGGGAACCAGTAATCGAAGTGCAACCAATAGCCAAACAGTCTCCTGATCTTAAATGCAGATTAGCAGATCAACCTATAGATCAGAACAATCCTTTTTTATATCATAAAACGACAAATCGTGAAGTATATTTGGAGTTTCAAAGAAAATATCCTGATTCTTATGATGTATTGTTATGGAATAATGAAGGGGAGTTGACCGAATTTACGAATGGTAATCTGATTGTTGAAATGGATGATGAGTACTATACACCACCTGTAAGCAGTGGCTTACTTGCTGGCACGTTCCGCAATTCTTTGATATTAGAGGGGAAAGTGTTAGAAAAAACGTTGACAGTTGAGGATCTAGAAAAGTGTCAGAATATCTGGTTCATCAATAGCGTAAGGAAATGGGTACCTATCACGTTAATATGAAACTCAACACTTAGTAAATAAAAATAAAAGCACAACTAGTTTTTAGTTGTGCTTTTTTAGGTACATCACCCTTGGTGGTTTTATGAAATGGATGAATATAGATGAGTAGTGTTAGTCACGCGCTTAGCCATTGCTTTAGCATAGGCACGCTTACGCTGACGTTCGAGGTTTTCTGAGACAGTTAACCGAATGCATAATAACCGTTCTTCTTTTGGGAGACGTAGCCATTCAGAGGATTGGATTAGCATAAGAAAACTCCTTTCGATTGTACATTCCAATGAAATATTAATCCTGGCCAATATTCATCTAAGATGCATTTATACGACAAGTAAGTAATCTAGCTGATGATACCGACTCTAGCTTATGAAAAAGAAGAGTGGGTTATTCGTTTTTTTAGTGTGATTATATGGTGAAAAACTATATGTTGTTTTAACTTTCCGTCTGTAAAAGTCTTTGATAGATAAATCAAACAGTAATTTGGAGCATATAAGTTACCAAATATAGGATGAATTTAACTAGTGAAGTTAATTTAGCCTGTTTGGTGAGAAGTTAAACATAAAAAAACTAGAATTTATTATTTAGAAGTTTTTTGAATGTGTTTTTAGTGAATGGAGAGTTAGGACCTGAAATCGAATTGTATTATCTTTATTAAAGTTGAAAAAGAGGTTATACCTATGATGAAAATGCACTAGCTGATAGGTTTAAAGAGATGATAAGCTTCTGTTTGTTAGCGTAAAGGGATGATAGATGTTTGCAGGACAGTAGAGGTAAAAAAATAAGTAAATTAGTTATTGACTTATATTTAAAAATATAATATTATATTTAAGTCGCAACAAACGACGAATCATTATCAATCTAATAGTTAATAATTTATTTGAATAAAAACGTTGACTTACTCGTTTAGTTCTGGTAATATTATTGAGTCGCTGTTAAAACAATATATTGAAATAAAAAAGTTGTTGACAAAGACATTGAAGATATGATAAGATATAAAAGTTCGCTAAAGAACTTAAACATGAACCTTGAAAACTGAACAAGCAAGATGTTAATCATTTAAACTTACTAACAACTGTTAGTTTTAAAGTCATCATCGTAAAGATGATGCGCTAGTGAAATTTTGAGCAATCAAACACTTTTATGGAGAGTTTGATCCTGGCTCAGGACGAACGCTGGCGGCGTGCCTAATACATGCAAGTCGAGCGAATGACGAGGAGCTTGCTCCTTTGATTTAGCGGCGGACGGGTGAGTAACACGTGGGCAACCTGCCCTGCAGACTGGGATAACTTCGGGAAACCGGAGCTAATACCGGATAATCCATTTTACTTCATGGTGAAATGTTGAAAGGCGCTTTCGCGCCACTGCAGGATGGGCCCGCGGTGCATTAGCTAGTTGGTGGGGTAACGGCCTACCAAGGCGACGATGCATAGCCGACCTGAGAGGGTGATCGGCCACATTGGGACTGAGACACGGCCCAAACTCCTACGGGAGGCAGCAGTAGGGAATCTTCCACAATGGACGAAAGTCTGATGGAGCAACGCCGCGTGAGTGATGAAGGTTTTCGGATCGTAAAACTCTGTTGTAAGGGAAGAACAAGTACGTTAGGAAATGAACGTACCTTGACGGTACCTTATTAGAAAGCCACGGCTAACTACGTGCCAGCAGCCGCGGTAATACGTAGGTGGCAAGCGTTGTCCGGATTTATTGGGCGTAAAGCGCGCGCAGGTGGTTTCTTAAGTCTGATGTGAAATCTCGCGGCTCAACCGCGAGCGGTCATTGGAAACTGGGGAACTTGAGTGCAGAAGAGGATAGTGGAATTCCAAGTGTAGCGGTGAAATGCGTAGAGATTTGGAGGAACACCAGTGGCGAAGGCGACTGTCTGGTCTGTAACTGACACTGAGGCGCGAAAGCGTGGGGAGCAAACAGGATTAGATACCCTGGTAGTCCACGCCGTAAACGATGAGTGCTAAGTGTTAGGGGGTTTCCGCCCCTTAGTGCTGCAGCTAACGCATTAAGCACTCCGCCTGGGGAGTACGACCGCAAGGTTGAAACTCAAAGGAATTGACGGGGGCCCGCACAAGCGGTGGAGCATGTGGTTTAATTCGAAGCAACGCGAAGAACCTTACCAGGTCTTGACATCCCAGTGACCGCTCTAGAGATAGAGTTTTCCCTTCGGGGACATTGGTGACAGGTGGTGCATGGTTGTCGTCAGCTCGTGTCGTGAGATGTTGGGTTAAGTCCCGCAACGAGCGCAACCCTTGATCTTAGTTGCCATCATTTAGTTGGGCACTCTAAGGTGACTGCCGGTGACAAACCGGAGGAAGGTGGGGATGACGTCAAATCATCATGCCCCTTATGACCTGGGCTACACACGTGCTACAATGGACGGTACAAAGAGTCGCAAACTCGCGAGAGCAAGCTAATCTCATAAAACCGTTCTCAGTTCGGATTGTAGGCTGCAACTCGCCTACATGAAGCCGGAATCGCTAGTAATCGCGGATCAGCATGCCGCGGTGAATACGTTCCCGGGCCTTGTACACACCGCCCGTCACACCACGAGAGTTTGTAACACCCGAAGTCGGTGAGGTAACCTTTTGGGGCCAGCCGCCGAAGGTGGGATAGATGATTGGGGTGAAGTCGTAACAAGGTAGCCGTATCGGAAGGTGCGGCTGGATCACCTCCTTTCTAAGGAATTTAACGGAATACAGACTTCGTCTGTACGATTAACATCTTGCTGTTCAGTTTTGAGGGTTCATACTCTCAAAACCTTGTTCTTTGAAAACTGGATAAAACGACATTGAAGAAATTCTTAAGTAACACATTTATTAAGTTTTAAATTTTTTAGGCTTAATAACTTAAAGGCTTTATAAGCCAACGGTTAAGTTATTAAGGGCGCATGGCGGATGCCTTGGCACTAGAAGCCGATGAAGGACGGCACTAACACCGATATGCTTCGGGGAGCTGTAAGTAAGCTTTGATCCGGAGATTTCCGAATGGGGAAACCCTCTATCCGTAATGGGGTAGAATCTTGACGTGAATTCATAGCGTCTTGATGGCAGACTCAGGGAACTGAAACATCTAAGTACCTGAAGGAAGAGAAAGAAAAATCGATTCCCTTAGTAGCGGCGAGCGAAATGGGAAGAGCCCAAACCAAGAGGCTTGCCTCTTGGGGTTGTAGGACACTCTATACGGAGTTACAAAGGAATGCGTTAGGCGAAGCGGTTTGGAAAGACCCACCATAGCAGGTAACAGTCCTGTAGTCAAAAGTGCATTCTCTCTTGAGTGGATCCTGAGTACGGCGGAACACGTGAAATTCCGTCGGAATCTGGGAGGACCATCTCCCAAGGCTAAATACTCTCTAGTGACCGATAGTGAACCAGTACCGTGAGGGAAAGGTGAAAAGCACCCCGGAAGGGGAGTGAAAGAGATCCTGAAACCATGTGCCTACAAGTAGTTAGAGCCCGTTAATGGGTGATAGCGTGCCTTTTGTAGAATGAACCGGCGAGTTACGATTACATGCAAGGTTAAGTTGAAGAGACGGAGCCGCAGCGAAAGCGAGTCTGAATAGGGCGAATAAGTATGTGGTCGTAGACCCGAAACCAGGTGATCTACCCATGTCCAGGGTGAAGGTAAGGTAACACTTACTGGAGGCCCGAACCCACGCACGTTGAAAAGTGCGGGGATGAGGTGTGGGTAGCGGAGAAATTCCAATCGAACCTGGAGATAGCTGGTTCTCTCCGAAATAGCTTTAGGGCTAGCCTCGTGATGAAGAATCCTGGAGGTAGAGCACTGTTTGGACTAGGGGTCCATCCCGGATTACCGAATTCAGACAAACTCCGAATGCCAGTGATTTATACACGGGAGTCAGACTGCGAGTGATAAGATCCGTAGTCAAAAGGGAAACAGCCCAGACCACCAGCTAAGGTCCCAAAGTAATTGTTAAGTGGAAAAGGATGTGACGTTGCTTAGACAACCAGGATGTTGGCTCAGAAGCAGCCACCATTTAAAGAGTGCGTAATAGCTCACTGGTCGAGTGACGCTGCGCCGAAAATGTATCGGGGCTAAACAATTCACCGAAGCTGTGGATAGACATCTACGATGTCTGTGGTAGGAGAGCGTTCTAAGTGCTGTGAAGTCAGACCGGAAGGACTGGTGGAGCGCTTAGAAGTGAGAATGCCGGTATGAGTAGCGAAAGATGGGTGAGAATCCCATCCACCGAATGACTAAGGTTTCCTGAGGAAGGCTCGTCCTCTCAGGGTTAGTCGGGACCTAAGCCGAGGCCGACAGGCGTAGGCGATGGATAACAGGTTGATATTCCTGTACCACCTCCCTGCCATTTGAGTAATGGGGGGACGCAGTAGGATAGGGTAAGCGCACTGTTGGTTATGTGCGTCCAAGCAGTAAGGCGTGAGAGTAGGCAAATCCGCTCTCTATAACGTTGAGCTGTGATGGCGAGCTCTTTAGAGCGAAGTTCCTGATTTCACACTGCCAAGAAAAGCCTCTAGCGAGGCAGGAGGTGCCCGTACCGCAAACCGACACAGGTAGTCGAGGAGAGAATCCTAAG
Organism: Rummeliibacillus sp. G93; assembly: GCF_023515935.1. Taxonomy (NCBI): domain Bacteria; kingdom Bacillati; phylum Bacillota; class Bacilli; order Caryophanales; family Caryophanaceae; genus Rummeliibacillus; species Rummeliibacillus sp. G93. The sequence goes on along the minus strand of NZ_CP097314.1, from coordinate 2,743,934 downwards.
GTGAGCGAGAGAACTCTCGTTAAGGAACTCGGCAAAATGACCCCGTAACTTCGGGAGAAGGGGTGCTCTAGTAGGGTGCAAGCCCGAGAGAGCCGCAGTGAATAGGCCCAGGCGACTGTTTAGCAAAAACACAGGTCTCTGCAAAACCGTAAGGTGACGTATAGGGGCTGACGCCTGCCCGGTGCTGGAAGGTTAAGGGGATTGCTTAGCGCAAGCGAAGGTGAGAACCGAAGCCCCAGTAAACGGCGGCCGTAACTATAACGGTCCTAAGGTAGCGAAATTCCTTGTCGGGTAAGTTCCGACCCGCACGAAAGGCGTAACGATCTGGGCACTGTCTCAACGAGAGACTCGGTGAAATTATAGTACCTGTGAAGATGCAGGTTACCCGCGACAGGACGGAAAGACCCCGTGGAGCTTTACTGTAGCCTGATATTGAATTTTGGTACAGCTTGTACAGGATAGGTAGGAGCCATTGAAACCGGAGCGCCAGCTTCGGTGGAGGCGTCCTTGGGATACTACCCCAGCTGTATTGAAATTCTAACCCGTACCCCTGATCGGGGTAGGAGACAGTGTCAGGCGGACAGTTTGACTGGGGCGGTCGCCTCCTAAAGAGTAACGGAGGCGCCCAAAGGTTCCCTCAGAATGGTTGGAAATCATTCGTAGAGTGTAAAGGCACAAGGGAGCTTGACTGCGAGACCTACAAGTCGAGCAGGGTCGAAAGACGGGCTTAGTGATCCGGTGGTTCCGCATGGAAGGGCCATCGCTCAACGGATAAAAGCTACCCCGGGGATAACAGGCTTATCTCCCCCAAGAGTCCACATCGACGGGGAGGTTTGGCACCTCGATGTCGGCTCATCGCATCCTGGGGCTGTAGTCGGTCCCAAGGGTTGGGCTGTTCGCCCATTAAAGCGGTACGCGAGCTGGGTTCAGAACGTCGTGAGACAGTTCGGTCCCTATCCGTCGTGGGCGTAGGAAATTTGAGAGGAGCTGTCCTTAGTACGAGAGGACCGGGATGGACACACCGCTGGTGTACCAGTTGTTCTGCCAAGAGCATCGCTGGGTAGCTATGTGTGGACGGGATAAGTGCTGAAAGCATCTAAGCATGAAGCCCCCCTCAAGATGAGATTTCCCATTACGCAAGTAAGTAAGATCCCTCAAAGACGATGAGGTAGATAGGTTCGAGGTGGAAGTGTGGCGACACATGGAGCTGACGAATACTAATCGATCGAGGACTTAACCAAATTCTTAAGAACCTTCAATTCACGTTTATCCAGTTTTGAAAGAACAATTGTCTTTCAAATAGTCTAGTAATGATGGCAAAGAGGTCACACCCGTTCCCATGCCGAACACGGAAGTTAAGCTCTTTAGCGCCGATGGTAGTTGGGGGCTTCCCCCTGTGAGAGTAGGACGTTGCTAGGCATATTAAGACACTGCTGATTCAATCAGTAGTGTCTTTTTTTTGTTTCTCGGAAGTCTATTGTTTCTAGCAACGGACGTCAAACTTAGGTAAACTATAAAAGAGAGCAAATGGCCTTTTACAAAAAAACAAAATGCATAGGCGGCGTATAAAGCGTTGCGAATCTTATAAGGAAGTGGCAATGTGGCAAAAAAACAAATTTGGTATGAAGTCGAAGAATCGGAAACAATAGAAGAGTGCTTGGAGAGAATGAAAAAGGATGGCTATATGCCGGTCGGCAGAAAAGAGGAGCCTCTTTTTCAAATTATCAATGGAGAACCTGTACCGATACGCCAAATCATAAAATTTAAAGGTATACCCTTTGAACAAGAATAGACTGACTGTTCAAAATCGAACTTTATTTTATTTTAGTTGAAGTAACGTTCGGATATTGCGTTGACTTACTACTTTTGCATTGATAAAATGAAATTGAAAAAGTCTTCGTTAGGAAAGTAAAAATTGCGTCGGTTACAGCGTAAAAATCAATGATAATGAGGAGGGAACCGTAGAGTCAAATATGTGACATCTAAAAAGCCTAGAGTGAATAAGCTGTGGCTTTTACGGATTTTGACAGCGGGAAAACGATGATCGAACGTTATACTCGTCCGGAAATGGGCGCCATTTGGACAGATGAAAATAAGTACAATAATTGGTTGGAAGTTGAGATATTAGCTGCAGAAGCATGGGCAGAGCTTGGTGATATTCCAAAGGAAGATGTAGCAAAGATTCGCGAGCATGCTTCATTTGATATCAATCGAATTTTAGAAATTGAAAAAGAAACTCGTCATGATGTTGTGGCTTTTACTCGAGCTGTATCTGAAACACTTGGCGATGAACGCAAATGGGTGCATTATGGCCTTACTTCAACAGACGTCGTAGATACTGCATTGTCTTACCAATTAAAACAGGCAAATGCGATATTACGTGAAGATATTAAACGTTTCATCGATATTTTGGCAGTAAAAGCAAAAGAACATAAATATACGGTCATGATGGGACGTACACATGGCGTACATGCAGAACCCACGACATTTGGTCTAAAGCTTGCTTTGTGGTATGAAGAGATGAAACGTAATATGGAACGCTTTGAAGCAGCCGCTAAAACGATTGAAACAGGGAAAATTTCTGGAGCAGTAGGAACTTACGCAAATATCGATCCGTTCGTGGAAGAGTATGTTTGCAGCAAATTAGGTCTTCAAGCAGCACCTATTTCCACTCAAACATTACAACGAGATCGCCATGCTGAATATATTGCAGCATTGGCATTGATTGCTACTTCTATTGATAAATTTGCTACAGAGATTCGTGGGTTGCAAAAATCTGAAATACGAGAAGTAGAAGAATTCTTTGCGAAGGGACAAAAAGGTTCTTCTGCTATGCCACATAAGAGAAATCCAATTGGATCAGAAAATATGGTCGGCCTAGCGAGAGTAATTCGTGGCCATATGGTGACTGCTTATGAAAATGTATCACTTTGGCATGAACGTGATATTTCTCATTCGTCTGCTGAACGCATCATTTTGCCTGATACAACTATTGGTTTAAATTATATGTTGAACCGCTTCGGCAACATCGTGAAAAACTTAACGGTTTTAGAAGACAATATGAAACGCAATATGGATAGCACATTTGGACTAATCTACTCACAGCGTGTGCTTCTTGCATTGATTGACAAAGGACTATCTCGTGAAGAGGCATATGATACTGTACAACCTTTAACAGCTCAAGCATGGGACGAACAAATTCAGTTCCGCGAGCTTGTGGAAGGGAATTCAGTCATTAGCTCACATCTTTCTGAAGAAGAGATTGCTGATTGCTTCGATTACCATTATCACTTAAAAAATGTAGATTTGATTTTTGATCGTCTTGGCTTAAACTAAAAAAACTGCCCAGCTTTGGGCAGTTTTTTTGCATCATACTGTTTCTGTCTTACTGTTTTTGTGAAGATTGATTTGAATTAGAGGACTGGTTATTTTTATTTTGTTGGTTTTTTGATGATTGATTCGATGAGTTCGATGACTGGCTCATGTTTGATTGTTGAGAATTGTTCGATTGCTGGCTATTATTCGATTGCTGGTTATTACTTGATTGCCCACTATTATTCGACTGTTGGCCGTTTGCTTGCTTGCCTGTACCGGATAATGAAGAGAAATCTTGCATTAATTGCTCAATATCAGGAATGACGGAAGAGTTGGATGAAGCATTGGCATTTGAGCTAGAACCGCTTGATCCACCTGAACCTCCGTTATTGCTGTTTGACTTGGATTTGCCACCTAGGCCCATAGCAGCTGAAGCTATGCTGGCAAGAGATGATCCTGATCCAGAATTGCTTGAGCCTCCTGAATTACCTGAGTATCCAGAGTTACTTGAGCTTCCTGTTGTGCCGAAGCCTCCAGAGTTTCCTGAGCTTCCGGAATTGCCTGATTGCAATTCACTAACCATGGTGGACAGATAGTTGCTTAAGAAGGATTTAGTTGGACAGAATTTCGCGACCCCTTCACCCATCTTCATCGCACCAATCATAATCATAGCCTTCGCGCGCATACAATCAGGTTTATGGGCTAGTCTACCGACACCTAATGCAGTCATAGTAGCACCGCATGCAAAACGCATATAAGCACTTTTTACACTGATATTTCCACCTGTTGTCGTCATCAATTTAACCTCCAGTTATCATTCAAATTTTATTTCTTTGCTTTCCAGAAGCGCTATGATACGATTATTTTACCATCCAAAATATTCAAATTACTTTTGGGCGTATCCCAACCATAACATAAGCACAAACTTAGAAAGGAGATGGATGTAATGCTTGAGCCGAATTGGAAAATTACTGAACTTAGAAAGCAAGTGGCAGTAATTGATGGTAAAACAGCACCCACGATTGTTATTACAAATGCACGTTATCTACATAGCATGTACAAAAAATGGGTGGAGGGGAATATATGGATTTTAGGCGACCGAATTGTATATGCCGGCCCTAAAATGCCTGTAAATATAGAAGGAACAGAAATTGTAGATGCAAGTGGCAAGACGATTGTACCCGGCTATATTGAACCGCATGTACATCCATTTCAACTTTATAATCCCCAAACTTTAGCGGATTATGCGGCACAATTAGGGACAACTACGTTAATTTCGGACAACTTAACATTCTTTTTGCATACCGCAAATGAGAAAGCGTTTTCAATGTTAGACCAATTAAAAAAATTGCCATTTTCATTTTATTGGTGGGCTCGCTTTGATTCGCAAACCGAGTTACAAGATGAACACAAGTTCTTTACGCCAACAGCTATCCATGATTGGTTAGAAAGAAGCGATGTTCTTATGGGCGGCGAGCTAACTGGATGGCCCAAGCTAGTAGCAGGCGATGACCAAATGCTGTATTCATTGCAAGAAGCTCATATGTACGGCAAAAAAATAGAGGCACATTTACCAGGATCCTCTTCTCGGACCCTTGCAAGATTAAAATTATTTGGCGCGGACGGCGATCATGAGGCCATGACAGTAGAAGAAGTGGAAAACAGGATTCTTCACGGCTATGGTGTCACTTTACGCCATTCATCTATACGCCCGGATTTACCCGACTTATTGAAAGGTATTTTAGAAAAGGATTTGAACCTCTTTGATCATTTGATGATGACAACTGATGGAGCGACACCATCATTCTATGAAAAGGGCATCATGGATCAATGCATTCAAGTAGCGCTCGATGCAGGAGTAGATCCAATTGATGCGTATCAAATGGCCTCTTATAACATTGCTAGATATTATAATATGTCTGATGTGCATGGATTCATTGCAACGGGCCGTTTCGCTACACTTAATATATTAGAGGATGAATACCATCCTGTTCCAGAAAGCGTGTTATCAAAAGGCGTATGGTTAAAACGCGATGGGCAAAAAGTAAGAACATTAGAAGGTGTCGTCTTTTCAGCATTGCCGCCATTAAATCTGTCATTTGATTTAACAGAGGAAGATTGCCAGTTCTCCATGCCGTTTGGGATTGAGATGCTGAATGATGTAATTACCAAACCATATAAAGTATCTGTTCACCCAAATCATGGACATTTAAGCGAAGAACATGATGAATGTTTCTTAATGCTCGTAGACCGAAAAGGGCAGTGGCGCGTGAATACACTCATCAAAGGGTTTGCGAATAAGCTCCAAGGCTTCGCATCTTCTTATTCTTCTACTGGTGACATTATTTTAATTGGGAAAGATATAAAAGAAATGCTGCATGCGTTTAATGTAATGAAAGAAATGAACGGCGGCATCGTCCTAGTAGAAAATGGCGAGGTTATTGAAAGCATCCCATTGCCGCTTTGCGGTGGATTATCTGTAGAACCGGTTGAGCATTTAATCCAGCAGCAAAACGCTTTGGCTAATGCATTGGCTGAACGAGGCTATGCGCATGGCGATGCGATTTATACTCTATTATTCTTGCAATCTACACACTTGCCATATGTTCGAATTACACAGCAGGGAATTTATGAAGTCATGAAGAAAAAGGTTCTATTCCCATCCCTTATGAGGTAGTAGTGCACTAAAGCGTGAAATTGATATATATCCTATAATGGTGGTAAAATAGAGTAGAAGAAAGTTGTCTTCTTGCTGTACTTTGCCCTTTAGGGTGTATGCCTTCTAAAGCCTAGTCACAAAGGCTAGTACACAAGCAAGGGAGGGGGAAAACGGTTATGCAAATTGATAAAATTAAAGGCCATCAAACAGAACAATTATTTAAAGCCGTTTTATCATTGAAAAATATAGAAGAATGCTATGAGTTTTTCGATGATTTATGTACAATCAGCGAGATTCAATCATTGGCACAGCGTTTTGAGGTCGCTCACCTTTTACGGTTGAAAAAGACATACGAAACAATCAAAAAAGAAACAGGCGCCTCTACTGCTACCATTTCAAGAGTACGCCGCTGCTTCGATTACGGCAATGACACGTACGATGAAATGCTAGGGCGTCTTTACCCAGACGAATCGCCTTATCAAGCGCCTAAATAGGGACCACAAAGAAAAGACTGGACCAAGTGTTCAGTTTTTTCTTTTTATAAAGATGTTGATCAACAAAAGAATGCATTTGTAGATTTAGCATGTGAAATAGTTTGTGTATACTAGGTATGATAGAAAGTGAATAGGGGGCTTTTGAAAAAATGATGGATTGGCGGCATGTATTTAAGCTGGACCCAGCAAAGGAGATTTCAGATGACGCATTAGAAGCAATTTGCGAATCTGGTACCGATGCGATTATAGTAGGAGGTTCAGACGATGTAACGATAGATGGAGTGCTCGACCTGCTAGCGAGAATTCGGCGCTTTACTGTGCCTGTAGCATTAGAGATTTCAAATATAGATAGTATTTCGCCGGGATATGATTATTACTTCATTCCAACGGTGTTAAATAGCAGTGATACATTATGGGTGAAGGATCTTCATCATGAAGCGATTAAGGCATTTGGCGATGTGATGATGTGGGAGGAGCTTGTAGCAGAAGGCTATTGTATCTTAAACGCTGATTGCAAAGCTGCAAAATTATCCAAAGCTAAAACGGACTGTGAGCCAGATGATGTCATGGCTTATGCAAGAATGGCAGAGAACTTTTTCCGTTTGCCGGTCTTTTATATGGAATACAGCGGCACATACGGTGACCCTGAACTTGTAAAATCCATTGGAGAAGAACTTTCAACAACTAAGCTTTTTTATGGAGGCGGTATTGCTTCAGAGGAACAAGCGGCAGAAATGGCTTCTTACGCGGATACAGTTGTCGTAGGCAATGTAGTGTATGATAATTTGAAAACAGCACTGAAGACAGTAAAGGCTGTTAAAGAGACAGTGAAAAATGTATAATAAGAACAAATGTTTGTAAAGGAGAGTGCATATGGAACAGCTGACAAGAAATTTGCTGAGTGGCATGAATAAAGAACAAGAAGAAGCAGTTAAAACAACAGAAGGCCCTCTCCTCATCATGGCGGGAGCAGGTTCAGGAAAAACGAGAGTATTAACACATCGAATTGCTTATTTGGTCATCGAAAAGCAAGTCTATCCTTCCAAAATATTAGCGATCACCTTCACTAATAAAGCGGGTCGCGAAATGAAGGAGCGGATCAACAACTTGCTTGGCCAAGGAACAAGCGAACGGATGTGGGTATCTACGTTCCACTCAATGTGCGTGCGCATATTAAGACGAGATATCGACCGCATTGGCTATAGCAAGAGCTTTACCATCCTTGATACCTCTGACCAACTGACCGTAATTAAAAATGCTCTAAAAGAGCTAAACATCGATCCAAAACGATTCGATCCGCGTTCCATGCTGAATGCGATTAGCTCAGCCAAGAACGAGTGCATTGATGCTGCCTCATATAAAGCTCAAATCAATGAGTCTAACCCATATGAACGGACTGTAGCGCAAGTATATGAGAACTATCAAAAACGCTTGAGAAAGAATCAATCATGCGACTTTGATGATTTGATTATGCTTACAATCCGTCTTTTTGAAGAAGTACCTGAAGTCTTGGAATATTATCAAAATCGTTTCCAATACATTCATGTGGACGAGTACCAAGATACCAATAAATCTCAATACCTGTTAGTCAAAATGCTTGCAAAGAGATTTAAAAATCTTTGTGTTGTAGGTGACTCAGATCAATCAATTTATCGCTGGCGCGGTGCTGATATTCAGAACATCCTATCATTTGAGAAGGATTATCCGAATGCCAAGGTTATTATGCTTGAGCAAAATTATCGTTCTACATCGCGCATCTTACAGGCGGCTAATGACGTCATAGAAAATAATACGAGCCGTTATCCTAAGAAGCTACGTACGGAAAACGAAGATGGAGAAAAAATCTATCTGTACCGCTCCTATGACGAAAAGCAGGAAGCACAGTTCGTCGTTAAGACTATTCAAGAATTGATGGAGACAGAGAATCGTTCTGCAGATGATTTTGCTATTCTTTACCGTACAAATGCCCAATCGCGGGTAATGGAAGAAATGCTTGTCAAATCCAATATGAACTATACCATTGTCGGCGGTACAAAGTTCTATGATCGAAAAGAAATTAAAGACTTGCTGGCCTATTTGCGTCTCATCGCCAATAATGATGATGATTTATCGCTCGCACGTATTATCAATGAGCCAAAACGGAGCATTGGCGCTACATCATTTGAACGCATGGCTCAATTTGCTATTGATCAAGATCGTTCCATATTCGATGCATTGGCTGAAGCTGATTTTATGGGATTATCTGCACGTGCAACAAAGGCGGCAATCGAATTCCGTGAGATGATATTGAATCTGACAAAAATGCAGGAGTTTTTGCCGGTCACAGAATTAGTGGAAGAAATCTTAACTAAATCCGGCTACCGCGATATGTTGAAGAATGAAAAAACAATTGAAGCGGAAAGCCGTTTAGAAAACATTGATGAGTTTATATCTGTTACTAAAGCATTTGAGGATCAAAGTGAGGACAAATCCTTGGTTGCCTTCTTAACTGATCTAGCGTTAATTGCTGATATTGATACATTGGATAAAGAAGATGAAACGAAAGGCTCTATCGTTTTGATGACGATGCATTCGGCGAAAGGGCTAGAGTTCCCTGTCGTGTTCATTATCGGTATGGAAGAAAATATCTTTCCGCATTCCCGGTCATTGCAGGATGATGATGAGATGGAGGAAGAAAGAAGGCTCGCTTATGTGGGTATTACAAGGGCTGAACAGCGCCTTTATTTAACATGTGCTCAATGCCGGACAATCTTTGGCCGCAGCAGCTTCAATACGCCTTCACGCTTCTTGCAGGAAATTGGTTCTGAAATACTGGAAGAAATAGCTTTGCGCGATCAAACAAATGGGCATACTAGCTTTAATGCGCCAAGACGCCATCCATCAGGCTATGCACAGCCACGTCAAACTGTGATTACACCTACCTATAAACAAACAGGTGGCGATCAGATTGGTTGGAAGGCTGGCGACAAAGCCTCTCATAAGAAATGGGGCGTAGGCACGGTAGTAGCAGTGCGCGGAGAAGGCGAAAATACTGAATTGGATATTGCTTTTGCTAGCCCAACCGGCATTAAACGGTTACTTGCAAAATTTGCGCCAATCGAAAAAGTTTAAAAGTGTGGAGGAAACAGAATGGACCGAGTTCAATTGGAAAACAGAGTGGCGGAGTTAAACAAACTTCTTCATGAATACGGGCACGCTTACTATGTATTGGATCAGCCCATCGTACCTGATGCTATCTACGATCAATTGCTGCATGAATTGATTGCTATCGAAGAAGAAAATCCTGACCTTATTTTTCCGGATTCACCAACAAGGCGAGTGGGCGGAGAAATACTGACAGGGTTTAACAAAGTGACGCATCAATATCCGATGTTGAGTTTAGGAAATGCGTTTAATGAAGAAGATCTAAACGATTTTGACCGCCGTGTACGCCAGGTGGTTGGAGATCAGGTCACATATGTATGTGAGCTGAAAATTGACGGTCTAGCGATTTCACTCCGTTATGAAGACGGGCTTTTTGTACAAGGTGCCACGCGCGGGAATGGGACAGTTGGCGAGGACATTACAGAAAACCTGAAAACTGTTCATTCCATTCCGCTGCGTTTAAAAGAACCTGTCAGTATTGAAGCACGTGGCGAATGCTATATGCCGAAGCGTTCATTTACTAATTTGAATAAGATGAGGGCAGAAAAAGGCGATGAGCTCTTTGCTAATCCGCGAAATGCTGCAGCTGGTTCGCTTCGCCAGCTTGATCCAAAGGTGGCAGCGAGCAGAAATTTATCGACATTCATATATGCGATGGGTGGCAACGGCGAAGCATATGGCCTTGAAAGCCATAGTGAGGCACTTGATTATATGGACCATTTGGGCTTTCAAACAAATCATGAGAGAAGAAAGTTCACTAATATGAAAGAAGTAATGGCGTATATCGAGGAATGGACAGAGCAACGCCCAACACTGCCGTATGAGATTGATGGCATTGTCATCAAAGTAGACAGCTACAACCAGCAAGAAGAACTAGGGAATACCGTCAAAGTTCCTCGCTGGTCTATCGCGTATAAATTTCCAGCTGAGGAAGTTGTAACAACTGTTTTAGACATTGACTTAACTGTGGGCCGGACAGGGGTTGTGACACCGACTGCGATCTTGCAGCCAGTCCAAGTAGCAGGAACAACTGTTGGGCGTGCAACGCTTCATAATGAAGATATCATTCGTGAAAAAGATGTGCGCATCGGCGATCAGGTCATCATCCGAAAAGCGGGTGACATTATTCCTGAAGTGGTATCTGTACTGTTTGATCAACGAAAAGAGGATAGCGAACCTTTCGTTATGCCGACACATTGTCCGGTATGCGACAGTGAACTTGTACGCATTGAAGGGGAAGTAGCCTTGCGCTGCGTCAATCCGCAATGCTTTGCCCAAATATCAGAAGGAATGGCACACTTCGTCTCACGCAATGCCATGAATATAGATGGATTGGGTGAAAAGGTTGTAGAACAATTGTTAAGGTCTGGACTGGTTAAAGATGTATCTGATTTATACCGCCTTACTGTTGATGAATTGGTACAGCTCGAGCGCATGGGTGAGAAATCTGCAACCAATCTAGTGAGCGCGATTGCAGCCTCTAAGGGGAATTCATTAGAGCGCTTATTGTTCGGCTTAGGCATCCGACATGTCGGAGCCAAAGCAGCAAGGCTGCTGGCTGAAGAATTCGAAACGATGGATCGCCTAATCAGTGCGACAGAAACAGAATTAGTGAACGTCTTTGAAATTGGCGATAAAATGGCGGATTCAGTCGTGACGTATTTCGATAATGAAGACGTGTTGGCCTTGATCTCACGTTTAAAAGAAGCTGGTGTCAACATGAATTACCTTGGCAAGAAGGTGAACGCAGCGGAAATCGACAGTCCATTTTCAGGAAAAACAATTGTCCTGACCGGTAAATTAGAACAATTGACAAGAGACGATGCAAAAGTGAAAATAGAAGAGTTAGGCGGCAAAGTCACAGGCAGCGTCAGCAAAAAGACGGACCTGGTCATTGCCGGAACAGAGGCAGGCTCTAAACTCGCAAAAGCCGAAGATTTGGGCATTGAAGTGTGGGATGAGGACCGCCTGCTTGAAGAATTAAGAGAGTAAAGGAGTTTTCACAGGCAATGAACCGACTTCGCTTTATACCCGCAATGCTTGTTACAGCAATGCTTGCGGGCTGTAGTTTGCCTTCTTTATCGAAAGATTCATCAGTTGTTCAAACCAACACAAAAGATAAAGAAGAAACAACTATCATTCCAAGTATGCAAATCGATGACCAATACTACCGTACACTTTTACCGTATAAAGAAAGCGCAAGTAGAGGTTTGATTGTTTCCAATATCAATACAAAGTACGACGTGAAGGAAGCAGAAAGCGGGCTTTTACGTTTATCGCAACAGGCATTTGATCCGGACAAGTACTTTTTCCAAGAAGGACAATACCTAGATAAGGATACGGTTACTTCGTGGCTGGCACGGGGTAACCAAGATCCTGAGGGGTTAAACCCGAAAGAAACAAAAAATATGACGCCGGATGAACGTGCCAAAAAAGCGCCTATCTATTTGGCCCATATTGTAGAGCAGAATTATCTGCAAAAAACAGGGAAAAACAAAGTAAAGCTTGCAGGCATTTCCATCGGCCTTGCGCTCAATTCAACCTACTATTATCAAAAAGAAGAATATGGCGCTACATATGATGAGCCAATTGATATGTCCATGATTGAATCTCAGGGCAAAAAGATGGCATCACAAGTAGTCAAACGACTGCGCCAAATCGACGGCTTGTCAGAAGTGCCGATTACAGTCGGATTATTTAAACAACAAAGCAAATCAGCTATTACGCCAGGCACATACTTTGCTTATACAGATGTAGATAAAGGAAGCGCCTCAATTAAAAGCTGGAAAAAAGTAAATGAAAAATATGTATTATTCCCAACAAGCGATTCAACAAACAAGTATCGGGATATCAATGAAAACTTCAATTACTTTAAGCAGGATATTGATAAGTATTTCTCAAACTACACTAATATCGTAGGTACTGGTTTCTATCAAAATAACAAAATCAAAAAGCTAGAAATCCAGATTCCTATTAAGTTTTACGGGACTTCCGAAATCATTGGGTTTACTCAATATATGGCGGGAGAAGTCATGGACCAATTCCCTAAAGGTCTAGAGATTGAAGTGAACGTAACGTCCGTCAATGGTCCAGAAGCGCTTGTCGTGAAAGAAGCCAATGCGGACGAACCGTATATTCATATTTACAATGATTAATAGATGTATTAGAAAGAAGAGCTTAAAGGGTTTATCCTTTAAGCTCTTCAGACTGTAGACAAACTCTAAGGATTTGGAGTTTGCGTGCAGTCTTTTTTCTTTTAAAACGGAATCAACAGGAAAACTGTTGATTTCCGCTGGGAGCGGACGCTTTCCGGGGGGCACGGCTTCAGCCGCTTCCTTCGCTTTGCTCCGTCCAGGGTCTTCAGCTCGTGCTGATCCCCAGGAGTCGCCGCTCTCCTCTCCAATCAACAAGTGTCTATCTACTACTCGATGAGGTAATGAATATAATGTAAAAATCAAGTCAACGAACGTGAACAGAAGGCGATTTTGACCATTGAGCAGTTGAATCCGCAAGATCACTTGGTTCGTAAGCTAGATGCGGCGTTTGACTTTTGAAATCTGTGAGGAACGGAAAGAAACGGTTGAACGTAGCTTATACATTCTGTTTGCGATACAACAAACTGAAAAACCTTTGCCAGCAAGCGTTCAGACAGTGCTTTAGCGAAGGGAAGTGTGTTGCACATTCCTTTGGTATAATGATATTATTATCGGTATGGTTATTGAATTCGGAGGTGTAAAAAATGGCGAAACTTTCAAAGGAAGAAGTAAAGCATGTCGCGAAACTTGCGAGACTTGCAATTACAGAAGAAGAGGCAGAAAAGTTCGCGGAGCAATTGGGCGCGATTACTGATTTTGCTGTGCAACTAAATGAACTCGATACAACAAATGTTCAACCAACAACGCATGTATTGCCGCTTGTTAACGTATTCCGTGAGGACGTAGCAGTTAAAGGTTTAGACCGCGATGTGATGATGAAAAACGTGAAAGAACAACAAGATGGACTAGTTAAGGTACCACCAATTATTAAAGATTAAGGAGGGAATCCCGTGTCTCTATTCAAAAAATCAGCGAAAGAATTGCAAGAGCTATTACATAGCAAAGAAATCACCATTGCTGACTTAACAAAAGAAGCTTATGACCGCATTGATGCATTAGACGGTGAAGTAGGCGCATTTTTAGCATTAAATAAAGAACAAGCACTAAAAGAAGCGGAAGAAATGGATAAAGTTCCATTTGAAGAACGCGGACCGCTATTTGGTATGCCAATCGGCGTGAAAGACAATATTGTAACAGAAGGTTTGGAAACAACATGCGCTTCTAAAATTCTAGAAGGCTTTAATCCAATCTACAATGCAACCGTTGTCAATAAATTGAAAGAAGCAGGCATGGTGAACGTCGGCAAAATCAACATGGACGAATTTGCAATGGGTTCTGCCAACGAAAACTCATCGATCAAACCTGTGCATAATCCATGGAATTTTGAACATGTACCAGGTGGTTCTTCAGGTGGTTCAGCAGCAGCAGTTGCAGCAGGCGAAGTACCATTCTCATTGGGCTCTGATACAGGCGGCTCTATCCGCCAACCAGCGGCTTATTGCGGTGTGGTTGGTATGAAGCCAACATACGGCCGTGTATCTCGTTTTGGTCTTGTAGCATTCGCTTCATCTCTTGACCAAATTGGACCGATTACACGTAATGTACGCGACAATGCGCTACTATTAGAAGCTATTGCAGGAGTGGATGCGCATGACTCTACATCTGCTAATGTAGAAGTGCCTCACTATGTAGATCAATTAACTGGCGATATCAAAGGTCTTAAAATCGCAGTGCCAAAAGAATACCTCGGCGAAGGGGTAGGCGAAGCAGCACGCAAATCTGTACTAGAAGCAATTGAAAAATTAAAAGAACTAGGTGCAACTGTTGATGAAGTATCCCTTCCTCACTCAAAATATGCTCTAGCAGCTTACTATATTCTGTCTTCATCTGAAGCATCATCTAACCTTTCTCGCTTTGACGGTATTCGTTACGGCTTTAGAGCAGAAGCAGATAACTTGGATGATTTGTATACAAAAACTCGTGCAGAAGGCTTTGGCGATGAAGTAAAACGCCGTATCATGCTTGGCACATACTCACTATCAGCGGGTACATATGATGCGTATTACAAAAAAGCGCAACAAGTCCGCACATTAATCAAACAAGACTTCGATAAAGTATTTGAAGAGTACGATGTAATCGTTGGCCCAACTTCTCCAACAGCAGCATTCAAACTAGGAGAAAACTTGGATGATCCGATGACTGTCTATGCAAATGACATTTTGACAGTGCCAATCAACTTAGCGGGCGTACCAGCCATCTCAATTCCATGTGGATTTGATAATGGTCTTCCTCTTGGTCTTCAAATCATCGGTAAATACTTTGAAGAAGGTACTGTATACCGAGTGGCTGATGCTTTTGAAAAAGCAACAGATTACCACGAAAAAACACCTCAAACTTGGGAGGTAAAATAACATGAATTACGAAACAGTCATTGGTTTAGAAGTGCATGTGGAGTTAAAGACGAATTCAAAAATCTTCTCACCATCACCAAACCAATTTGGTTCAGAACCAAATACCAATACATCTGTGATCGACCTTGGGTATCCTGGCGTGCTTCCAGTTGTGAACAAAGAAGTAGTTAACTATGCTATGCGCGCATCATTGGCGTTAAACATGGATATCAACCAACACACTAAATTCGACCGCAAAAACTATTTCTATCCGGATAATCCGAAAGCGTACCAAATTTCACAATTTGATGTGCCAATCGGCGAAAATGGTTGGATTGAAATTGAAGTAGGCGGCGAGAAAAAACGTATCGGTATCACACGTCTTCACATGGAAGAAGATGCTGGTAAATTAACGCATGGTAAAAATGCTTCACTTGTAGACTACAACCGCCAAGGAACACCATTGGTTGAAATTGTATCTGAACCAGATATCCGCACACCGGAAGAAGCATATGCATATCTAGAAAAATTAAAAGCAATCATTCAATATACAGGCGTTTCAGACGTGCGTATGGAAGAAGGCTCATTGCGCTGTGACGCCAACATCTCTATCCGTCCTTATGGCCAAGATGAGTTTGGTGTTAAAACAGAATTGAAAAACTTAAACTCATTCAGCTTTGTGAAAAAAGGGCTTGAGTATGAGGAACAACGCCAAGCAGCTGTATTAAACGCAGGCGGTGAAATCAAACAAGAGACTCGCCGATTTGATGAGAAAACAGGTAAAACATTCCTTATGCGTGTTAAAGAAGGAACAGACGATTACCGTTACTTCCCAGAACCTGATTTAGTGGATATCGTCATTGATGATGAATGGCTAGAACGTGAAAAAGCTGCTATCCCTGAATTGCCGGATGCACGTAAAGAGCGCTATGCTTCTGAATACGGCGTCCCTGCGTATGATGCGCATGTATTGACGCTATCAAAAGAGACAGCTGATTTCTTTGAAGCAACTGTTGCAACAGGCGCGGATGCAAAACTTTCATCTAACTGGTTAATGGGTGAAGTATCAGCATACTTAAATGCAGAACAAAAAGAGCTTTCTGATACAGCTCTTACACCAGAAGGACTTGGCGGCATGATCAAACTGATCACAGCTGGCACGATCTCTTCAAAAATCGCGAAAAAAGTATTCAAAGAGTTGATTGAAAACGGTGGCGAAGCAGAGAAAATCGTCAAAGAAAAGGGACTTGTCCAAATTTCAGACGAAGGCGCATTGCTTAAAATGGTCACTGAGGTGCTTGATCAAAACGCACAATCTATTGAAGACTTCAAAAATGGTAAAGATCGTGCAATTGGCTTCTTAGTAGGTCAAATCATGAAAGCTTCACGTGGACAAGCTAACCCTCAAATGGTGAATAAAATGCTACTTGAAGAAATTCAAAAACGCTAATTCTAATAAAAAACGCTTGGAGATGAGATGATCTCCAAGCGTTTTTTTTATTTACTTTTTTCATCCACTAATTCAAAACGTTCACATACGAGCAGCATATCTTCTGAAAACTCTAGGCCAACTTTACTTAACGCTTCTGTAAAGAATTCTACATGAACCTCTTTCCAATAACGATATGTCCGGTCTCCTTCACCTTCAGCAATAGCAAATTCTTCTGGCACTTCATTCATCGGCATAATCTTAACATCCACTGTTTTGATAATAGCCAAGGGCTCGTCTTTGCTATTTAAAATAATGCTGTAGTCATTAACAGCAGGAAGTGGCTCTTGTTCTATTTCATACAAAATATGACCAGAACAAGTAGCTGTCTTCACTCCATCGATGACCAATTGCGCCAAATAATCTGGATCTCCGCCGAATTGCCAGGCACTGACCTTCGATGGCTTTTCTTTCTTTTGCTTATCCCAATACATATTCCAATATAGCTGTGATGCTTCATTCATATTTAACCCCAACCTTTACTTTCTTTTTCTTATTAACAAGTAAACGCCAAATAATCCTGCAAGAAACGAAATGGAACCGAGGAGATAATAAAAGAGATGCCCACCCCATTCATGGTAAATAAAACCGCCAACAGAGGATGATACGATGCCGGAAAGGCCAAAGAACAATAGCGCTAATACAGTTTGCCCTGTGGCGCGCCATTCCCGTGGAACGATTCTGTATAAATTCTGGATGGCAGCCGTATAGTAGATTGGGAATGTAAGTGCTTGGAAGAGCTGAATGATCGCTAGCAACAATGCGCTCTCCACAATACCTGATAAGAAAAAGCGAAGCGCATAAAAGAATATAGCGATCGTCATGATTAGCAGTTCTTTTCCTTGTCGCAGCCACCAAACACTGAGGGCAAAGATCACGATTTCACTTGCAGCAGAGATGAAAAACGCAATGCCGACAAGTGAGGGGTCGCCTCCAAGTGAGCGAATATGTATGCCTAAAAATGTATCATTCATCCGGGCCGGAATAGAGCTGAGGAAGACTAAAAGTAAAAACAGCTGCATTTCTCTATTTTTTAATACTTTTTTCAGCCCATCAATTGTCACAGGAGCAGAGCTTGTCGGGACATCAGGCATTTTCCACATAACAGCAAAGCTAATAATCCCAATCACAACGAAAAGAATAGACACGCTGCTCATGCCGAACCATTTCATCACATAGCCGACAACCAGTGATAGGACCGCATAGCCGAGAGCCCCATATGTACGTACAGAACCATAGTTGGTGCCGATGGTTTCAGTCATGGTGAATGACAAACTTTCAGTTAAGGGATCAATTGGCATTAAGAAGAAGTAAACAACCATTGCCGCTATGATCAAACCTACAAAGCTATTCATATGAAATAAAAGAAATCCGCTAATCGCTGCCATAAAGATTAGAAGTAGCAACACTTTGCGTAGCGTTTTCCTGCGGTCGCTAATCATGCCCCATAGTGGCTGTGCAATAATCGTCACAAATCCGCCAGCACCGATAATCAATCCAACTTCATTGGTTTCAAGCCCTTGTCCATCTAAGAAGACAGGCAAGAACGGAATAAACAATGCAAGCATACCGAAAAATAAAAAATTGTGCGCCTTTAAAAGACGTTGAACACTCAAAAAATAACCTCCTTCTATACTAACCTCCTGTAACATACTACAGCGAGGTAGAAATCCCATTATAGCAGGAATTTCAATGAATGGAGAGTGTCTTTTTGCGAAAAAGAGGTAAAGTGATTACACTAAAGAGAAGGAGGGGATTTTCATGAAAACAGAAGAACAGTATTTTGCAGAAGGAACACCGATCAAAGACTATATGGATCAAATGGATACCCATCAAGAAGCGAGCATGCATGTGTACAATGAATTCGAGCTGCCAGAGGACGGTCCATTTATTTCACTGCTCAAAGAAAAGAAACCCCATATTTTAGCGATTACAGAAGACTGGTGCGGAGATGCAATGATGAACAACGCCATTTTAAGACGCATTGCTGAAGAGGGCGACATCGAGGTGCGCACAGTACTCCGTGATGAAAATGAAGAGTTGATTGACCAGTATCTAACGAATGGCGGACGTGCGATTCCTATCTACATCTTTCTAAACGAACAAGGAGATGTTATTGGCAAATGGGGACCGCGTGCACCACAGATTCAGGAGTATATGACTAAAGGTAAGAGTGAATTGCCAGATGCTGAAGATCCTGCTTTTGAGGAAAAACAAAAAGAGCTATTTGCACATATTACAAGGGAATATGCTACAAATGAGAAGTTCTGGAGTTATGTTTATGAAAGCCTAAGTCGCGCGCTCATCTTAGCCCTATCGTAATGGGGCTATTTGCAGAAGGTGCCTATTCGTTATAAAATAGATGTTGGCTATCCAGTAAATGGGGGCTTAATGGCCCCTTTGCTGGAACTTAAGCATGAAGGATTCGTTCTCTTTATAGAGAAATTTTGTAAAGTAGGAAGGTAGAATGATGAAGCGAGCACGTATCATTTATAACCCCACATCAGGCCGCGAAGCTTTTAAAAAGCACTTGCCTGACGTATTAGCTAGACTGGAAGTGGCAGGCTATGAGACATCTTGTCACGCGACTACATGTGCGGGTGACGCTACGAACGCGGCCAAAGCTGCAGTAGAAAGAGGCTTTGATGTCATCATCGCCGTGGGAGGCGATGGCACGTTAAATGAAGTGGTTGCAGGTGTAAGTGGTTTTGAAAACAAACCATTAATTGGGCTAATCCCAATGGGCACGACCAATGACTTTGCGCGCGCAGTCCAAATCCCGCGCGATATCGATAAAGCACTTGATATTATTATTGAAGGCAACAGCATCCCAGTAGATGTTGGATGTGCCAATGATCGTCACTTTATCAATATTGCAGGACTTGGCAGAATTACTGAGCTGACATATGAAGTGCCGAGTAAATTAAAGACAGTTTTAGGCCAGCTAGCTTACTATCTAAAAGGCATCGAGATGCTGCCATCCATCAAAGCTACAAAAATGCGTATTGAATATGATGGAGAAGTATTTGACGACGAAGTAATGATGGTGTTAATTGCCTTGACTAATTCCGTCGGCGGCTTTGAAAAACTCGCGCCTGATGCAAGCCTGAATGATGGGCTGTTCTCTGTGTTCATTCTTAAAAAGTGCAATATAGCTGATTTCGTCAAGCTTGTTACACTTGCAAGTAGAGGCGAACATTTGCGAGATCCTCATATTATCTACACAAAGGCAAGCCACTTGAAAATCACTTCAGACGAAAAAGTGCAGCTAAACTTGGACGGAGAGTATGGCGGGGATGTGCCGGCTGAGTTCACCAACTTAAAACGCCACATAGAATTATTAGTCCCAATCGAAAAAATGAAAGAAATCGACCGACCACAAGATTAATAAAGGGCTAGAGAGCAAAGATGCTTTCTAGTCTTTTTTTATGTTTTTCATCTTAGTTGACTAATGAAAAGCTATTTCATACATTCTCAAGCACCTAAAATTTCACCTCACTTCAAATTCTCGTTTGAAACATGAATAAAAGACGCATAATGCGAGTATCATACCTAATTGGGAAGATTTAAAAATTATTTAGTTAGAATAGTGAAAAAATTATTGTAAGAGGGTATACGTCCTAGAAGGGAGGAAAGAGCATGTATAAACAGCAGGAGCGAAAGTTAATCATTGCAAGTTTCATCGTGGCGGGCATTATGCTGCTCTCGATTCTGGGCAGAATTTTTGGTCATTAGGGAGGGAAATAGATGGTAAATGAACATGCCGTCTTTTACAGCAGGTTGCTGACAGAATTTACTTTAACTTTTCATATTATTTATGCCACGATTGGCGTTGGCGTGCCGCTTCTTATCATGATTGCTCAATGGATTGGCATTCAGAAAAATGATGAGCACTACATATTGCTTGCGAGAAGGGTAGCGCGCGGCTTCGTCATAACAGTAGCAGTCGGTGTCGTGACAGGAACCGCCATTGGACTTCAGCTGTCGCTGTTATGGCCGAACTTTATGCAGCTTGCAGGGAATGTCATTGCTTTGCCGCTCTTTATGGAGACATTTGCATTTTTCTTTGAAGCAATTTTCCTGGGCATTTATTTATACACATGGGATCGCTTTGAAAACCAAAAGAAACATTTTTTACTACTAGTGCCGGTTGCATTAGGCGCTAGTGCCTCAGCTGTATTTATCACCATTGTTAACGCATTTATGAATGCCCCTCAAGGATTCGAACTGGTAGATGGAGAGCTTGTGAATATCCAGCCACTTGTAGCTATGTTTAACCCAGCCATGCCGACAAAGGTAGGTCATGTACTGGTGACAGCTTATATGACTTCTGCCTTTATCCTAGCTTCCATTGCTGCTTTCCGTTTGTTAAAAGGGTCTAATCATATCTATTATAAAAAGTCCTTATATCTATTTATGAAGCTTGGTCTCGTTTTCTCTATTGCAACGGCCATGCTCGGTGACTTCTCCGCGAAGTATCTGGTTGAATATCAACCGGAAAAACTTGCTGCGGCAGAGTGGCATTTCAAAACAGAAAAAGGCGCATCACTCTTGGTGTTTGGTCTGCGTGACGGGGAGGATGTAAAGTATGCTATTCGGATTCCTTATGCTCTAAGTATCCTGGCCCATTACAACCCGAATTCGGAGGTAACAGGGCTTGATCAATTCCCTGAAGATGAAATTCCGCCGCTTTATATCCACTTCCTTTTTGACTTGATGGTATCAATTGGCTTCTTTATGGTGGCTGTTTCAGCGATATATATCATTGGCAAGCTGAGGAGCTGGCGTTGGATTCATTCGAAGTGGTTTAGATGGATTATGGTATTAGGCGGTCCACTGGCAGTCATTGCAATCGAAGCAGGCTGGTGGATGGCAGAGGTAGGTCGCCAACCGTGGATTTTAGTGAATTATATGAAAGTCGCAGAGGCTGCGACATCAAGCAATCATGTGGATCTTATGCTATTACTGTTCTGCATTATCTATCTCATTCTTGGCGTCGGCAGCGTAGTTGTTCTTCGCCGAATGTTCAAAAGGAATCCGATTGAGCGGGAGATTGCCGATCGGAAAGCGGAAAAAGGCGGTGATTTATCATGAGTTTAGAAATACTCGGCATCTCTGTCCTATGGTTGTTTTTGTTTGGCTATGTGATGATTGGCTCTATTGATTTTGGAGCAGGCTTTTTCAATGCCTATAGCGTCATTACAGGGAAAAAGCATATTCTGACCAATATTATTCAGCGCTATCTGTCGCCTGTATGGGAGATCACCAATGTATTTTTAGTCTTTTTCTTCGTCGGCATCGTAGGGTTTTTCCCGAAAACGGCCTTTTACTACGGCACGACACTGCTTGTGCCTGCGAGTATCGCGCTGGCACTGTTGGCAATTCGAGGGAGCTATTATGCATTTGAATCCTATGGTTCTAGAGGACATGTTGGCTATTCCTTTATGTACGGTGCTTCAGGGCTATTGCTTCCTGCATCTCTCTCGGTGGTCCTGACCATTTCAGAGGGCGGTTTTATCCGAATGCATGGCAATAACCCTGTGCTCGATTACCAAGCATTATTCACCAGTCCATTAACATGGAGCATCGTATTGCTCGCCATTGCCGCGGTCCTCTATATATCGGCCGTCTTCCTTACATGGTATGCGAATGCGGCAGGAGATGCAGATGCGACAAGGCTATTACGTAAATACGCGCTCATCTGGTCCGTTCCATTAGCCATCACTGTAGTTGGTATCATGGTAGAGCTGCGCAAGCATAATGAAGCTCATTATGCGCGGATGGTAGATATGTGGTATTTATTTGCTATATCGGCTCTTATGTTTATCGTGACTGTCGGATGTATCTGGATGAAGCGCAACTATGGATTAGCGCTATGGCTATTGGTCGGTCAATTCGCTTTAGCATTCTTTGGCTACGGCATATCACATTATCCATATTTACTGTATCCGCATTTAACAATCTATGACTCATTCACAAACGAAGCCATGGCTATTTCTTTAGTCATCGCCTTTGTACTAGGGTTATTGCTGCTTGTCCCTTCACTCTATCTTGTTCTCAAATTATTTTTATTTGATAAGGACTATGTTCGCGGCAAAGGAAACCATCATGCGTAGAGGAGGAAAGCCCGATGGAACATTTTCTAATATTTTATGCACCATTTATCGTCGTCATCCTGTCCATACTAATCGGCTTTTTCGTTGCTTCTAAGGATGGAGCTGTCAGGGAGGAAGAGGAGAGCCAGTCTTAATAGCTATACATTATCCAAGGGTTTATATGACCCTTGGGTTTTTTTATTTATTTGGATGTTCGATAAATCAATAAGAGGTTTATGGTAAAGTAGACAAAAAGATACTTTTAAATAAAGTTAGCTTAGGTATAAGGATAAGGTAAGGTGAATATGAAGAAAAAATCACAAGCATACTTTAAGCTTAGCGCCGATGATGTGTTAAGTATAGTAAATGATTATCTAGAAGAAAAAATTAGTTGGGGAACGTACAATTCTAAGTTAAGCTTTATTCTGGATGACGATAAAGATATTAGAGTTATAGCTGCTTATGGAGATATTAATGATCAAAGTATAGATACTATTAACCTTGAAAAGTTAGATAAAGAAATAGATTTTAATGGGGAAGTGTCGACTTTACCAGACAGCTCTTTATTGAAGCCACAGGATTTTCAAACAAGAGAAAAAGTAAGAAAAAGAATCAAAGAGTTAAAAAAGGATATAGGAGATTTTTAAGATCTCACTACTTTGAGGGGGAAATGATGGAAATATATCCGGATGAATTAGATTTCATTTCTTTATTTTGTGTTGATGCAAAAACAACTAACAATCATCTACCTTATCATTATAGAGAAAGCTTTTACGAGTTTACTATTCATGAATTACAGTATAAGGTAACTCTTTTTCCAAGTGTTGATGAGTTTTCTATGAAAGTTAAGAATGTATCAATAGGCGCCACAATATTTGAGTCTTCTTACAAAACGGTAAGTAAAATTGAGATTCTGAAGGATACAAAACATGAAGCAGCCTTTAGATTGTTTTTACATGAGGATAGCGATCGTTTCTGTATGATTATTGACATTGCCATTAAACCATACTTTTCTGTAATGATAAAAGAAGACTTTACATAGCAGGAGGAAATTTCATTTGAAAAAATTCCGAGGGAAGAGACGTTACTTTCGTAATTTATGGAGAGAGACAAAAGTTAATAATTATGATTTGAAGATTGAGAAGGATAGTTGGTTCGACTTATGGCATACTCACCTCGACTTTTACGGGTATGGAAATAATAGTTTGAGGATAAGAAAAGAACATATGAAAGCAAACATAGCGCTATATAAGGACTTTCAAGAAACACTTCAAGAACTTGAAATGCCTTATCAACTATGGATTGAAATAGTGGAAGAAGATGCAAGCTTAGATGCTATTTATCTACATACCTCAAACCCTAATGAAAACAATTTCCCCTTTAAAATAGATAACGTAAACAGAAACTGCACGATTCCAACATATTTAAAAGAGGTAATAAACCTGAATGAATTTAATGTGGGACAATATAAAAGTGAATCGAGTACCATCTATCTAATTCAGAAAAAGCTATTAGAAAAGAGAGAAGAAAGTATTTGTTAAAGAGTAAACTACTTAATTTATTTAGAAGAACTTTATTGAACAATGATGATTATGAAGCGGAAAGTGAAAATCAAATAATGGATTATTCACCAAATGAAAATAATTTGATTTTATCGACACATAGAGCATTATGCGAGGCTATCCCACATAATGTACGAGGTATTATTTGTAGGTACGATAAAGGAATACTCTCTTGGAAAGTATATTTTGACGGCCCCTATACTGAGGATGAGAAGGATATATTGAGCACTGCATGTACGGAAGTGTTTTCAGACTTTGTTGATTATATAGAACATGTGAATGAGCAATATATAGAGCTGCCTTATCCTTCGAAAATGGAATATGCGCCTATAAAAGAATGGGCTTTTAAGAGATTTGAAGGACTTAGTGAATAAAATTAAGAAGGAGGGATTATGATGGAAGTTTCATCTTCAAGTTGGGTGGATTGGCTTCTTTTAGGTCCTGTAATTATATATTTAGTGCTAATTATAGTCGGAGTATATATTGTATTAAAAGTCATTAAGTTTATGAATGCCAAAATAAAATTGGACAAAGAGAGAAATGAAAAACTCGATGAGCTAATAAGAGCTATGCATCAAGAGAAAGAAGAGTAACTTATATCTGCTAGACCTAATATTTAAAGATTAAGGTCTTTTTTAGAGGCTAGCTTTTAGGTAATTAATTGATATAAAAAGGAAAATAACCTAACATAAGGTTAACAACTAATTATCTGAAAATGAGGGACAAGCATGTTCTATATCCTTGGAATAGCCGTATGTATCCTATTGCTGCCTTACTTTAAATACACCAGATCGGTGGAAACGAAAAAGAGAGTGGAAGTGGAATGGGAAGAGAAACGATTTTTACCGCCTACAGAGCCTTTGGAGTCTGTGATGTCATACTGGGAGTCAACCCCCAAGCAGCCAAACGTTCATCATATCGACTCGATTACCTGGAATGATCTCTCCATGAATGAGGTTTTTCAAAAACTTAATTATACACAGACCTCAATTGGCTCTGAATATTTATATAATCAGTTGCACACCATCCAGCTTGAAAATCAAGATGCCAATGAGCCCTTATATGAGTTAATGGAACAAGACCATGAGCTTCGGAACAAGCTGATTTATATTCTGAGAAAGCTAGGGAAAGAAAATTACTCTAATTCGTCCTCTTTTTTTATAAAAACTACGGGAACATTACGCATATTTGGTTTTATATCCTCTGTGGCTTTTTACCAGTAGCAAGCATTATTACAGCTTTTTTTAACCTAAAGGTGGGCATAGGGGCTCTGGTTCTATCCATGGTCTTGAATATCCTGATTTACTATAACAAAAAGCTGCATCTAGACAGTAGCTTATACGAGACATCTTATATTGCGGGAATTATCCGTGCAGGCAAGCGTCTTGCCAAGGTGAAAGATGTCGCCTTTCAGCCCTACGCTACAGGTATTCGTAAATGCATTAAGCCCATTCGCAATCTATTACATTTCGAGAAGGTTATTTCACTCGGCAAGGGTAAAGGCGAACTAGATGGTCTGTTTGAATACATACGAATCATTTTTTTGCTGGATTATATTTCGTATTATTTTATGATCAGCATGATCTCAAAATATAAGAAAGAATACGAAATGCTCTGGAAAACAATAGGGGAGATAGATGCAGGTATTGCTGTGGCTTTCTATCGCCATTCTACAGAGGGCTATTGCACCCCTGATTTTACTGAGAAAGAAGAAGTAACGTTTACTGATTTGTATCATCCACTTATTAATAAACCTGTAAAAAATTCATCCGAGATTCTTAAACAGACGTTGATTACAGGTTCCAATGCTTCAGGAAAATCCACCTTTATGAAGGCTGTCGCGATTAACGCGATATTGGCTCAAACCATTCATACAGTCCATGCTAAATCTTGGAGCATGAAGCCTAGCTATGTCCTTTCCTCCATGGCTATTCAGGATAATGTCATCGACGGGGACAGTTATTTCAAAGCGGAAATCAAATCGTTAAAACGTATCATCAAAAAAATCGAATCAGGTGTTCCTTGCTTAGTATTTATCGATGAAATTCTTCGTGGGACGAATACAGTGGAACGAATTGCCGCATCTGCCTCTATGATGGACTGGCTGACAAAGCATCCGGGCATGATTATGATCGCATCACATGATATCGAATTGACAACCATCGCTGGATTTGATAACTATCATTTCCGAGAAACAGTCCAAGATGATGGTGTCTATTTCGACTATCAAATTCATAAGGGTCCATCCACCACGAAAAATGCGATTAAGCTGCTAGAGATTATGGACTATCCTTCTTCTGTTACAGCTTTGGCAAACTCATTAGCAGAGGAGTTTGATGAGAAGGGAGAATGGCGTTTTCCCGCAGAAACCACGAAATAACGATTCAAGAAAAAGAGGTAACATTCGAGTGGCTTTTGCCACTCGAGTTATATATCATATTTTTCTTTAAAAACCGGACTTAGTTCACTCCAAATATCAAATTTATTGCCATCCAAATCATAAAACACAAAATTTCTTCCGGCATGTCCTCTGTTTTCAATCTCTCCTACATGTACTTCTTTTTCAATAAATTCACGATGAATGGTTTCTAATGCATGCATCCCGTTGACTTCAAATGTCAGAGAAAAGCGTTCATTGCCATGTGCATCATAAAAGTTGAAGCTTTCGTCTGCTGAAGATCGAACGAGGAAAACACTTTGATTGGCTAAGTCAAGAATCGCCTTTTCTTCGTCTTTATAATTTAATATCGCACCAAGTTTATTTACATACCATTCACTTGAGAGTCCAACATCTGAAACTGGTATATAAATAGTACCAACTCTTTGTAATTTTTCCGCCATCTGATTTTCTCCTTTTTCGGCCAATTTATGTTATATATTGTTCTATCGATACCCAGCTAATTCCTTTTATCTTCAGGAGTTTGTAGGGATTCTTTTTCTAAGCTCTTGGATTTTTTCTTTTCCGCTCACGTGATACAATAGAGGAACTGAAACGGAGGATGCAGAATGACAGCACCAGTTAAGAAAAATGATCGTTTAACGGTTGATATAGAGGATTTAACACATGATGGAGCAGGCGTCGCAAAGATAAACGGTTACCCGCTCTTTGTTCAAGGCGCGTTGCCCGATGAGCGAGTAGAAATCCATGTACTAAAAACATTGAAAAACTATGGCTTTGCCAAAATTATAAATATAGAAATTCCTTCACCTGACAGGGTCGATGCAACATGCCCAGTGTATGATCAATGTGGCGGATGCCAGCTACAACACCTATCCTATGCGGGGCAACTGAAATGGAAGGAAAAAATGGTGCGCGATGTGATGGAACGTATCGGCAAAATTGATGTGCCTGTCCTTCCAGTGAAAGGCATGGAAAACCCATGGAATTACCGTAACAAAGCGCAGATTCCATTTGGCGTAAATGGGGAAGCACCGATCGCTGGATTTTATAAAACTAAATCCCACGCCATCGTCGACACAGAACGCTGCTTAATTCAAACACCGGAAGCGGACGCCATTTTAGAAGGGTTAAAACCGCAGCTTTGGAAGCTCGGCATCAAACCTTATAACGAAGAAACGAAACAAGGCATGCTGCGACACGTGGTAGTTCGAAAAGCGCGCGCGACAGAGGAAGTCATGGTTGTCCTTGTCACAAAGAAACGTAAATTCCCGCAGGCAGAAGAAGCAGTGGCACTTATCCGTAAGCTTATTCCGAATGTCAAATCGATTATGCAAAACATCAATGGGGAAAACACTAATGTCATCTTTGGCAACGAAACCATCAACCTATGGGGTCAAGACACGATTGAGGACCATATCGGTGACGTACGCTTTGATATCTCAGCACGTTCCTTCTACCAAGTGAACCCAATCCAAACTGAAGTACTGTACAAGCAAGCGTTAGATTATGCAAATCTAACAGGCGAAGAAACAGTCATCGACGCATACTGTGGTATTGGAACGATCTCCTTATTTATGGCTAAAAAAGCTAAATTTGTGATGGGGGTTGAAATTGTTCCTCAAGCGATTGAAGACGCCAAACGAAATGCTAAACTAAACTGCTTGGACAACACTTACTTTGAAGCTGGCCCAGCCGAAGAAGTCATTCCTCGCTGGTACAAAGAAGGCAAAACGGCCGACGTTCTAATGGTAGACCCACCAAGAAAAGGCTGCGATGAAGCATTGCTTAAAACCATCCTAGAGCAACGTCCAAAACGCATTGTCTATGTCTCATGCAATCCATCTACATTGGCAAGGGATTTAAGAATTCTAGAAGACGGCGGCTACAAAACAAAAGAAGTGCAGCCAGTGGACATGTTCCCGCATACGGGGCATTGTGAAGCGGTTGCTTGGTTGGAGTTAGTGTAATAATAAAATAAAAAGCAGACGTTTTAGAAGTGCATTATGCACCTCTAATTGGCCGTCTGCTTTTATTATTATCTTATGAATGAACTGAGCCAAAATTTCGGGTGTCAGTTCAGTTAATAACTTTTTAGGATTACATACAGGTGCATCAGTTCGTATGCAGGAATCTGGTATTTTTAGGAGAAATCACCCATTATTATTGTTTAATAGTTTAAATCTTTCGCTAAAAATACGTTTTGCATAGAAATTAAACTGACATCTACATAGGTGAAGATTCAAGTGATTTTAATACTTTAATTACTTCTTTGGCAACTGCGCCACCTGAAGCGGGGTTTTGTCCTGTGACGATACGATTATCAGTTACAGTGAAAACTGACCAATCAGCACCTTTTACATAATTAGCCCCTTTACGGATAAGTTCATCTTCAGTTAAAAATGGAACTGCTTTATCTAGCCCCACAGCAATTTCTTCTGTGTTAGTAAAACCAGTCACTTTAGTATTTTTAATTAAATATTCTCCGTCACCATTTTTAATGTTTAATAATCCAACAACTCCGTGACAAACAGCAGAAACAACGCCACCGTTAGCATAAATAGTACTTGCAATGTTTTGTAGGCTTTCATCTTCTGCGAAATCCCACATAACTCCATGACCACCTGCATAATAGATAGCATCATAATCATTTGGGTTAATAGAGTCAGCTGATAAAGTAGTGCTTAGTTTATTTAAGAAATCAGGATTTGTGTAATATTTCCAATCTAATTCGGTCATTTGATCAGCTTGTAAACTGTGTGGGTCAAGTGGCGTAAAACCACCTTTAGGGCTCACGTAATCAATTTGGTATCCTTCTTTTTCAATTTCATCTGCAAAGTGAACAGCTTCCCCTAACCATAATCCTGTTGCACGTTCTAAATTGGGATACTTAGATATATTCGTTACGACTAATAAGATCTTTTTCATTATACAAGCTCCTTTATGTTTGATACTATCAAGCTTAAAGGTTAAACCATACTTTAAGTCAAGGAGGACACTTCGTGTATACAATTCAACAAGCGAGCCTCTTAATTGAAATTCCTGCAAGTTCAATTCGATACTATGAAAAGATAGATTTAATTCCACCAATTAAAAGAAATGAACAAGGGCATCGAATATTTGACGAACAAGATATTGAACTATTAAAACTAATTAAGTGTTTTCGAAGTCTAGGGATGTCAATTGAGGATATAAAAGAAAATATTTCAACGTTGAGATTAGAACAAGAAGAGATTAATACGCAAGCTATACTAATCCAGCATAAGAAAAAACTAGAAGAGCAAATTGGTGTTTTAAATTCATTTATAAGTGAAATTGATCAGAAAATCATTAAATTACCAGATACAGAATAAAAATAATCTATAACGATTTAGCTGCGTGCTTCTACCATGTCTCTTCATTTTATTGACCACAGTCCGCACGCACTACATTGTGAAGCGGTTGCTTTAGGGATAAAGCATGGAAAGCCCAGGTTAGATAGTAATCACCACTTTACCTTGAGCATGACCTTCCTGAAAGTATTCAAACCCCTCAGTTATTTCACCTAGCTTAAACCGCTTATCAATTATTGGTTTTACTTTACTAGTCTCAAGTAATTCTTTTAAATCATTTAAGTCTTTTTGATTTGCTTTTTGTAATAGGCTACTTATTTTTTTACTTCCAGTCATTGAAATAAAAGGACCAAGAAATAATGTTTGATATAATTGAGATTCGGAACCTCCTACGTGCACAAAATTCCCATTTATTTTTAAGATACGTTTATAAGTTGAAAGGGAATTAGAGCCATTGACCCCAAGAACTAAATCATAGTATTCCTGATGATGAGTGAGACTCTCTTTTGTATAATCGATGATATGGTCTGCCCCTATCGAACGTAATATTTCTACATTTCTTGTACTACATACTCCCGTTACTTCAGCACCGAATGCTTTAGCAATTTGTACCGCAAAAGTACCAACGCCACCAGATGCACCATAGATTAATACTTTATGTCCCGATTTAATTTTCCCTTTATCACGAAGTCCTTGTAAGGCAGTCACACCAGCCATAGGAGCAGCTGCTGCTTCCTCAAAAGAGATATTTTTTGGCTTAAAGGCTAAGGCATATTCGGGTACCGTTACATATTCAGCAAAACCACCCCAACCACAAACAGAGAGATCGCCAAACACTTCATCTCCTACTTTGAATTGCTTAACGTCTTTCCCAACAGCTTCAACTGTACCAGCTATGTCACCACCTGGAATTGAGTATTTTGGTTTCGTCAGTCCGAAGGCAAATCTGGCTAAGAAGGGTTTGCCTTTCAAAAGAACTAAGTTCCCAAAGTTTAAGGATGCTGAATGAATCTTTACCAATACTTGATTCTCAGTAGGGTAAGGCTTTTCCACATCTTTTAATTCAAGGACATCAGGTGAACCATATTTATTACAAACAATAGCTTTCATAAAAATCCCCTCCAGATTAGTCTTTTTGGTAATTAAATAATAACAAGGGGGTAAATACCGTTCATTGACTTAAGTTAATTTGCAAAGGATTTTATAAATTTTTTCAAAGGATAGGGGGAACTTGGTTCATAATGTTTGGCTATAGTCTTCAGTGACTTGTTGACGATAAAGAGGTGAGATGATTACTAAATGAGGAGGCATCAATTTTAATAATTACTGGTTTTAATTCGCTTTTTAATTCTACTTAATGATTCAGGAGTAATTCCAAGATAACTAGCCAATTGATGTTGTGGTACACGGTCAATTAACTGGGGGCGTTGCCTTAAAATCGTTTTGTATCGATCTTCTGGAGAAGAGCTAATAAATTCACCTAATTTTTCTTGCATCTCACCAAGGTTTATTTCCATCATTTTTCGTATCATCATTTCAAGTTGCGGGTATTTATTAAACATTATATTTTCAGAATCAACATCACCAACAACTAATATACAATCATCGACACAGACTAATGAATACTTTGACAGCTCATCTTGAGTCTTTTCGTTGGTAAGTGGTATAGCTTGTTCTTCAGTAAAAAAATTTGATGTTACCTCTTTACCTGATTCCTCTATAAAAAACTGCCTTACACACCCCATTAAGACGAAATAACATTTGATAGTGGTCCTTGTCTAAGAAGGTATTTTCCCTTTTTATATTCCTCAATCTGTAAACTTTCAGAAATTACTTGCTGTTCATCTTCGCTCATTGAAGTAAAATCAGACATATACTTTTTGAGTATATCAATCATCTATTTTCTCCCTTTCTAATGAGACAATTTTATATAACTTTACATTTCAACACTTTTATCCAGTTCATCTGTATGAATAAGCAATTCTTTTAACGTTCAAATAAAAAGGTACCTTAGTAAAGAAAAGATTTATAAAGCATATAGAAATTAATCTAATAACATTCCTAAATAAAATTTTAGCCACATTAAAGAGGGATAGGTTCTACGATTGTAGGACCTATCCAATTAATAAAAACCCACCAGCACCAAGGCGTTGCCACGTACAGTCTACACATTGCGAAGCAGTCGCTTGGTTGGAGTTAGTATAATAATTTACGAAGAACGGTTTATGATTTTGGAATCCGTTTTTTGTTGCGTAGAAAAGGATTTGTTAAATTTATTGAACTATCGGACAGCTCCGGTTTTATAGCGGTATTTAAACTTGATCAACAATCGATCCATAATATAGAGTACGCTTCTTTTATGAAAAGTTACCAAACGTGAACTGAGCCACAATTGTAAAACGCAAATAATAAGAAGATGAATTTTGCTTTCAATCAGTCTAAAATTTATTTACAGTTTTAAGTGTTTTTTTATTTTAGTACCTTGCAATGTACAGTAGTGTGTAGTAAATTACATTACAAGAGTTATTATTTTTTGTTCAGTACTGTTTAATGTGTAGTAGTACTTACATATACCATAAAGGAGCTGCGGTTTATTGAATGTACAATTTAAGAAAGGCATCTTGGAACTATGCGTGCTTGTGTTGCTTGATAAGAAAGACCGGTATGGCTACGAGCTTGTCCAAGAAATTTCTGATCAGATTGAAATATCGGAAGGGTCCGTTTATCCTCTGTTACGAAGATTGACGAAGGAGGAATACTTTACGACATATTTACAAGAGTCATCAGAAGGGCCACCACGTAAGTATTATAAACTAACCGATAAAGGGCGGGAATATCTTTACGAATTGCTGACAGATTGGAAAGAGTTTTCTAATGGCGTAAATCAATTAATTGAGGAAGGGGTACGCAAATGAACAAAGAGCATTTTTTAAAGCAGTTAGAAAGTTCTCTAAAAAAGCTTTCTTTAGAAGAAAGACAGGATATACTGCAAGATTATGAGGAGTACTTCTCAATAGGAATCGAAAAGGGAAAATCGGAGCAAGAAATCGCAACATCCCTTGGCCAACCAAAAAAAATTGCGAAGGAGCTGCTGGCTTCCTATCATCTTGATATGGTCGAACAAAAGACTTCTGCAAGAAATATTACAAGCGCAGTTTGGGCTGTGATTGGGTTGGGATTCTTCAATTTCCTTATTGTCTTCGCACCATTTTTAACTTTGGTATGCCTTGTAATTTCAGGGTGGTTAGTTTCTGTAGCATTCATTCTTTCACCACTCGGAATCATAATTAATCTATTTCTTGGTCAATTTAGAATAGCTGATATGTTCTTATCGCTTTGTCTTTGTGGGATTGGAATATTCGTAGCGATGGGGATGTTTGTTGCGACAAAAGCTATAACTAATGGATTTATTCGTTACTTGAAATATAACATTACTTTTGTGAAAAGAGGGATAAAGTATGAATAAAAAGTTATCAATCCTTGCTCTGCTTCTATTATTAATTGGTGGTGTAGGCAGTTACTTTACATTGTCACAATTTTCTCAGGATGAAATTACGTCAGAGAAAAAGGTAAGTTCTGATATGGTAGAGGAAATCCAAATTTCCGCTGATAATGCAAGTGCAGAAGTTCTCCCAACTTCGGATACAGAGACTAAAGTACAGCTTGTAACAAAAGGTGTGGACGTTTCTAAGTTAGATTTTACTGCCGAAGTAGAAGGAAAGAAATTGATTATTAGATTAAAAGATAAAAGAACCTTCTATATTGGATTTAACATACAATCATCTCATTTATACGTATATGTCCCACAAAAGTTGTATCACTCCATTATGATCGATAATGATAATGGAAAAGTAAAAATGTCGGAGCTGAATGTAAAGAATCTGAATGTGCAAACAGATAATGGCCGCATCGAATTAAATAAAATTGTATCAGAAAACGTTGATGTGAGAAGTGCAAATGGCAAGTTAAATCTTAATGAAGTGGAAGGAAATATTAAGGGCTCAGCAAATAATGGTAAAATAGTGCTCATTACAAAGGATTTAGATCGGAATATACAATTAGAAAGCGACAATGGAAAAATTTCAATTAAAACGGAGAAGGAACCGACTAATACCACTTTTAAAGTATCCTCCGACAATGGGAGTATCAATATCCTCGATAAATATGAGGGAAATACAGTCATTGGAAAGGGCGAAAATCATGTTGATTTAAAATCTAATAACGGGAAAATCGAAGTGGTAAAATAGAATTTTTAATTACGATAAAGAAGAACTGTTATATGTACTACCAAGGATGAAAAATGAAAACAGAATGAGTAACGCAGAAATTTATATTATTTACACTTTACTTAGGGAGGACTTATGAGATCTCACTATTATTTAGGATGGTTTAACGACTTTTTTCCAGAGAATCTGGTCAGGGTGTTGTGTGAGGATATTACTGATAGAAAATCGGTTGTTATGATTAGCTCAAATCCAGACTTTTTTGAAGAAAATGGCACTGCTGAACGCTCCTGGCTTGACCAGGCGGGCATTATGTTCAATGAATATCATTTAATTAATTATCATGTACAGAAGGAAGATGCCCAAACCTTAATTCAAAATGCTTCAGTCATTTTCTTGTTGGGTGGAGATACTCTTAAACAAAATGCTTTTTTGAAGGAATATGAATTGTTGGATGAGGTTAAAAAAAGCAGTGCCGTTGTGATGGGGGCAAGTGCTGGTGCAATCAACATGTCCGCTAAATGGTTATGCTCGAAAAACTTTGGCTATGAAGTAGAAACAAGTTTTGTTTATGATGGAATCGGTCTTGACAATTTCTCTGTTCTATCCCATTTTGATCTTGAAAATAACATTACATTGGTAAAAGACGAACTGTCTCCCTTATCGGAGAAAATAAATATTTATGCGACAAACAAAGATTGTGCTGTACGTGTAAAAGGAGATAAAATAGACATTTTAGGCAACGTATTTTTAATTTCCCACTCTAAGATTCAGAAATTGGATGAGACTCTCTAATGGATATTGCTTGGAAATTGGAGAATTTATTAAAGAACTAATTAGTAGATCATTTACAACTAACAAAGTGATTTAGTTGAATAAGCAATAGTAGAAGACGAATAAGAAAATAGACTCTATCTCACTACAAAAGGAACCGAGCCAAGATTTATTAAACCTACCAGCATCAATGTTTTGTCATATGTACTTCGCACATGCTAAGTGTTAGCGCAACTTATTTTTAAAAAAGGCAACTAACCCTTATGGTTGTTGCCCTTTTTAAGGTATTTTATAAGTACAGTTTCATAATAATTCTTTTAGAAGTTATCCATGTCGAAACAATAAAACGACAGCTTATTGGCTGAGTGTGCATCCTGTCCCTTTTGAGGGCTTATCCCATTAATTGAGATTTTTTTAGGGTAACAATTAAAATAATGAAATAAAAATACCATCATGAACTAATTAGAAAAAGAGTAATTTCCATAAAAGAGGGCGTTCATAATAGAAAAGAAAATAGCTAAGACTTTAAAACGAATAGAAGAGGATATTAAAAATGATGACTTGGGGAAAGCAAGGGATAGATTACATGGATTAATTTCAACCTTTCCGAATGAATTAGATCTACGTAAAAAGTTAGGAGACATTTATTTTAAATTAAAGTATCCTGCAATGGCTGGCCGATACTGGTATTTAGAGAAGAATAAGACTCCAGGAATGATAAAAGCGTGTATTGTATTCGAAAACTCCATGGGGAATGACGTTAATAAAATAGCCAGAGCCTTGAAGTATAAAGGTGACATTGAAATTTTAAAAGGACTGGAATTAGACCCAGAACTATTATCAATACAACATAAAGTAAAAGAAAAAATAATAGAAGAATCAGATGAATCAAAAGAAGATAACCATAAACCGGTGATTTTCGGTTGCCTATCCATAATGATTTTAATAATTACTTTTACATTAGTTGGAGTCTATACAGTTTTTAATTGGATATTTTAATATGTTTTTTTGTATTTTTTTATGTTACCCATCTATCTTATATTTGTTAAACGCTTTAGTGGGCTGTTTACGCTTTTCAAAGATTTCGGTGTCATGGTAAGGAGCTTCTAAGTTCTCCCAATTGAATTGATCATCAACGCATGCTACATATAAATCATAGCCTTCACCATCATTTGGGAAAAACACATCTTTTTTCTCTCCGTATTGAAGCGCTTGAGTAATTTGATCTTGTAGTCTTTGAAGAGCTGCTCGATTACCAATGATATATGCGTTATCATGCCACATTTGTTGACCATAAATATGTAAAGTTTCTTCTTCTTCAAAATACTTTAATGATGCTTCGATTTGCACAATCATTTTATAGGTTCATCGTCCGTAATAAACATGTCTTGGTGAAACGAAGAAAAGCCCTTTGACTGTAGTTTATTTATAAACCGATTCTTTAAAGCACATTCCTGTACGAATAAATATATTTCTTGATGTATTTCACTCTCATATAAGATAACCTGAATAAACTCTGAATTTCTTTTGAATATAAACTGTTTAAAGTTCGGCAGCGATACTTTTTCTTCCGCTAAGAAAAAGCCTTTTGATGAAATAACGATTCTCGAAAAATGGACATGCTGTTTGCAGCTAGAAGTGTACCAATATAAGTTACTCATATAAGACTCCTTTTTTAGTTGGTTTTATAATACAATGAGAAAAAAGATTGAAAATCGAATAGTATGAAGAAATTCTTCATTGGATAGGTTTAGTTAGCAATCATTAATTTGTTTGGAATAATTATAAGGTTATTCACTTCAATGGATTTAATAAGTTCGTCTAATAACAGCTTAAATACAAGGAAAATCGATAGAAACATAGAAAAACTCAGAGAATTAGAATGCTTTAATGAGTTATATATAGATGAACGTCATCACAAAAGTTTTTATGTAAATTTAAAAGTAAGAAAATATCTTCAAAGTCATATTCTCGTATCACGACTACAAAATAGTGAAAAATCGAAGAAAAAATTTATTCATTTGTTAGAAGAGGTAGTACAATTACGCTAAAAATAATAATTTAAAACCGCATTTACTCACATTGATAAACCGTTATAAAAGTAAGTGAGGTTAACGAAAAAATCTTTAAAATGTTAAGAGAATACGTTTTAAAGGTTATCCTTATTTTCAAAGATACGCATAGTGGTAGCATTGAAAATCAATTTTATAGGTTGTCCTTCAAGAAATGTTTCAGCGTTTATGTGAAGTAAATGACCTTCCCAATTATTAAATTGAATATAACCTACAGGTATAGAGTTCTCTATAAGTTTAGAATTCTCTCGTTGAACTAATTCATCTATTGATTTAGTGATTGTAAAAATTGTATAGTAGTCTGAAAATAGCGGCTTTCCATCTGGAGAAAAGGTTACATTGGTAATTGAAAGACCCCTTTCGCAGAAATCAAGTACTTGATAATTTGATAGGGTTTCACAATCAATCTCATATAAGAATGTATCTGTAAGAACATAACAAAATTTGTTTTTAGGAGAAAGGGCGACAGTGTTAGGTTTGCCTTGAAATTGACCATAAAACTCATTGTAATTTTCATCTTCGAATTTCACCCAAGTCCACTCTGCAGTCGAGAATGGAGCAACAAAAATTTGTTCTGGATATTTTCCTGAAATGGGCTGTTTAGTAATTGTTGCGGATAATAGCATTTGAATGTCACCTTCTTAATTATTCAATCTGTTTATATGGTTTATTATATAGTATTTCTATAGTTATTTATTTTTTGTTGGCAACTAGTTAAAAGAGGGTGAGGGTTCCTTCTTTTAGTATACTGTTAATCTCAATCATTCATGTGCCTATAAACTTTTTACGATTGCCATACCTAAGCCAGTTACCTTCAAGTTCTGGTGATATTAAAATTGAGCTACTATGATAAGAAAACTCATATTATTGGTGATGGCACTATTATACTTTTAACTGAAATGGAAGATGGTAGTATTATTGTGATTAATAGAAACATGGAATATTAATATAAGATAAAAGCAAATTAAGGAATCTCCACTTCTAAGGTAAATATCATATCATCATTAGAATGTATAAAAAGAGCATAGCTATTTCAGCTGTGCTCTTTTTTAGCTTAGATATATATTAATCTCTCAATATATTATTTTTCGCCACTCATCGCAACTAGGATTTTAGATTGAGTTTTGTCGTTCGTTAACGTTACGAATCCGTTATCAACAATTTCATCTAGTTCAATTTGGCTTGTGATGATACCTTGTGGATTTAGTTGGCCAGTGCTCATTGCATCAATTGTTCTTTGGAAAATTGATGGTGTGTAGACAATGGAAGATAAGATATTTACACCTGTGTTTGTAAGTTGAATTGGATTCCATTCGATAGGTCTTGCAAAAATTGAGACTATCATCATGTTACCACGTGGTTTAGTTACATCAATTGCTTGTTTAAAAGTAGGAGCAACGCCCGCCACTTCAAAGGATACATCCACCCCGTCAGCAACAATTGTACGAACTGCTTCTACAGGGTCTTCTTTGCCTGAGTTAATAACATGTGTTGCACCTAATTCTTTTGCTTTTTCTAATCGGCTATCAGATAAATCCAATACGATAATTTTGCTTGCACCTGAAGCTTTAGCAGCAATTACTGTAAATAACCCAATTGGTCCAGCACCGAACACTGCAACTGAATCTCCTAAAGTAACGCCTGCATCTTTCACAGCTTGTACGGCAACAGCCATTGGTTCTACTAACGCGCCATCTTGTAATGTTAGGTTTTCTGGTAAACGATGTAACGATGTGACAGGAACATTGGCATATTCCGCAAATCCACCGTCTCCATGCAAACCAATGAAGTTAAACCCATCATAACGATCGACATCTTCATGTTTTTTTCTATATGTTAATGTAGGGTTAATTACTACACGGTCTCCAGATTTAAAGTTAGTCACTTTAGAGCCGACTTCTTCAATAATACCAGCAAATTCATGACCCATTGTGATTGGGGCCATTTCACCTGTTAAATCAGCTTTCGCATCAACAGGAATGAAGACAGGTCCTTCTTGATACTCATGTAAGTCACTTCCACAAATGCCTGCCCATGCTACTTTTACTTTCACTTCATCTTCTCTTAAAGCTCTTAATTCAACCTCTTCAACTCTAATATCTTTTACACCGTGCCAAACTGCCGCTTTCATATATATTACCCCCATAAATTAATTAAAATGGTGCCATAATATAACATCTTTAATAGCCATTCGGGCCTTTTCGAAATCCGACAATTCTATACACTTAATAAAGGTATAAATGGTTTCGTGATAGGATTCAAGTAGATTCATTTTCCATTTTGTTTGAGCTGCTACATTTGTAACAAATATAGTTTCTTTAAAGAACCGCAGCATCGCAATATTTCCTGAAACCTCAAAAAACACTTCTAACAAGTGAGCAAATGAAACAACATATTCATAAATATTCTCAGCTGACTTTTTTTGCTTCATCGATTCAAAACGAAGCATTAATTCATTTTGCAAAACGGAATTCCATTTTGGTTCACAACTAGTAAGAGCAAAATTCAAAAGGGAATAAAGGGCTTCCAAATAATCCTTTAATTCCTGATCTGAAATAGTCTTTACTCTTACTCCTTTATGTTGTACTTTTTCAACCACACCATCTTTTTGCAAAAGATAAAGAGCCTCACGGACAGGCGCATGACTTACTTGCAGCTCTTTTGCTATTTCTGCTTCTATCAATCGCTGACCTTGCTCATAATAGCCTGAAAATATGCGGAATAATAATTGTTCAGCTATTTGTTCTGAAATTGTTTTTTTTGAAATTGGATTTTCATTGAACCCCATCAAACCACTCCAATAAATTTAATCCTTATATTTTAACATAGTTTAATGTATAGAGTAGCTAACTAAGAAAGTTATTGATTATGGATTATAAATTATAGATTATCGATAATCTATGTGTAATACTTTAATATAAAAATTCATTCGATACAATAAAAATGTTTTAAGACTATTTTTTTTGTTAATTTCATTAATTAGTGAGAGACTGTAAATAATAGTATGAATCCACTATAAATTTTCATTTATAGTATTTTAAATCTATTGTCATGTGTTTATAAGCTATAGAAGTTCACCTTAATAGCATTTGGTTATAGACTTGATATATCTAATGAAAAGAATATAAGCTGTTTGAGGTTGTGTTAAGGAGAGCGATAAAATTCAGCGAGGGGTGTTGGAATGAGTAAAGAAAATTTCGAAATACCTGTACACTGTAAGGGGATTGCAGTGGTTTTATTGAAGAAGTTTGGTGAGGAATATAAAGTGCTTTTGCTAAAACGAGCGACTCCTATTTTGAAAGATGCATGGTGTTATATTGGAGGGAGTATTGAAGAAGGCGAGAGTGCATGGCAATCTGCTTTTAGGGAAATTGAAGAGGAGACTGGGATCACAGAGATTTCACTATATACTTCGAATAAATTCGATCAATTTTACTCACCTCATGAAAACTATATTTATATGGCTCCGGTGTTTGTAGGGTATGTGAATGACGACCAGCATGTAAACTTAAACTATGAACATAGTGAGTATAAATGGCTGAGTTTTAATAATGCGATTGAACAAGTCACCTTGCCAGGAAACGATGAAGTACTTACTTTTATTGAAAAACATTTTGTGAAAAATACTCCCTCTAAGTTATTGCGTGTAAGAAATTATAAGTAGACTCAGAGCGAGATAAGAGAAATTAATTAGTTACTCAGCTCATGTTATGGCTGAACTAACGGGTCTATTGTTGGTTAGAAATTTTGAGTGATTTCGCCAATACATTTGAAGGACGATAAGATTATTTCAATATATTTTAGAAAATTCATAACTTTATTGAAGAGATACTCAGGAAATGGTAGAATTCAAAGACTTCTAGTTTAACTCATAACAAACGAACAAAAGGAGTGTTATCCATGATTAACAATGTAGGTCAAATCATGTTGTATGTAGACGACCAAGACAAGGCAAAGGAGTTTTGGACAGAAAAAGTAGGGTTTA
Source organism: Rummeliibacillus sp. G93 (assembly GCF_023515935.1). NCBI lineage: Bacteria > Bacillati > Bacillota > Bacilli > Caryophanales > Caryophanaceae > Rummeliibacillus > Rummeliibacillus sp. G93. The sequence continues at coordinate 2,702,907 of NZ_CP097314.1, read as the reverse complement.
GTGTGATTTCGGAGGAAGATAATGGACAAGGTATGAAATGGATTGAGATTGCTCCAACCAAAGAAGCTGAAACAAGCATTATCCTCCATAACAAGGAGCTTATTGCGAAAATGTCGCCTGAGTTAAACCTTGGAACACCTTCTTTAATGTTCTTTTCAAACAACTTTGATGGGCTATATAGAGATTTATCAAACAAACATGTAACAGTCGGAGAAATCGTAAATATGCCTTCAGGTAGAGTATTTAATTTCGCAGATAGTGAAAATAATTACTTTGCTGTAATGGAAAAAAGATAAAAATAAAAGAGCTAGTACGAAGAGTCTGTTGGATAACTCTTTGGTACTAGCTCTTTGTTTAACCTTCTATAGAGTGTTAGTCAATATAAGGACCATATATAGAAATTTCAATTAAACTGTTCGCCATTTCTTCTGGGCTTGTTTCATAATTTTCTTTGATCCAAAAGACGATGCTTTCAACATAAGCGCCGGTTACATAAGAGATAATTAAGTCTATCTTTACACGCAGCTTTTTATCCTGTAGCGCGTAATAAATACCCTCTGTTATATATTGCTTCATAATTTCTTTTACGCCATTGATAAAAATCGCATCGGGTTGATAAACAAAGAATGTCTCATATGCAATATGCTTCGCTTGAATATGTTGAAACAACAGCATTAGGTTTTCGGGAATTTCTTTCTTAGGAATCTCAGATAAACGCCTCGGATTTTTAATTGTTAATGCTTTTTTTAATTCAGCCAAAACACTTTCATGGATATCAAAGCGAAGTTCTTGGATGTCTTTGTATAATTTATAAAAGGTAGGCCTAGTTACTTCAGCTGTATCACACAGTTGCTGAATCGTAAACTGGCCTTGTCCTTTTAATTGCAATGTTAAATACGCTTCATGCAATTTTTCTTTTGATTTCAATTGTCTTGGATCTATACGTTTCATTTATTTATCACCCAATACAATTGTATCACGATTTAATTTGGACTAACCACCTATACATTAAAGAGCAGTCCAACCACCATCAATCACAAGCTCTGCACCTGTCATAAAGCGTGATTCTTCACTCGCTAAGAATACTACCCCATGTGCCACATCTTCTGGATTACCAAAGTAAGGTAATTGTGTATGCATTTTATAATATGGCATTGCATCTTCCATTGATGGAGCAGTCATTGGTGTAACAATAATTCCTGGATGTACAGAGTTTACACGGATTTTGTCTTTACCGTATTCAACAGCAGCGGATTTTGATAAAGAGCGTAATGCACCTTTTGCTGCTGTGTATGGGCTTGAGCCTGCCATCCCTACAATGCCTCCGATAGAAGAGATGTTAATGACAGAACCGCCATCAACTTTTTGCATTTCAGGAATAGCATATTTCATGCCCAATACACAACCGTTTAAGTTAATGTCCATTACCCAGTTCCACTCGTCCATTTCCATAGTTGCGAAGTTTTTGCTCATCGCAACGCCTGCATTATTAACAAGTACGTCTACTTTACCGTATAGCTCAACTGTTTTAGCTACAACGGCTTTCCATTCTTCTTCAGATGCTACATTTTGTTTAATACCAGTGATTTCTCCACCAGCTGCTTTCACATCAGCCACTACTTCATTTAATTTTTCTTCATTTAAGTCAGTCGCTACTACTTTTGCGCCTTCCTTCGCAAATAAACGAGCTTCTGCTGCACCCATACCATTTGCTGCCCCTGTAATAATCGCTACTTTTCCTTGTAATCTCATTGTCCATACCCTCTTTATTGATAATTTTTTGGATTGTAATAAAGCTAAAGCTTAATACTTTCCCTTCAAAACTAATTTACATATTGTAAATTAGTTTTGATTTATGAGATATATTTTAGTGTATCAAGTATAAAAAGTAAATGGTAAATATAAACAACTGTTTATTATATAAAATAGTTGTCGATTGAAACATTATTACAAGAATGCATAATAGTTAGCGTTTGCTAAATAGAATGCTTTCTTTGTTTTGTTTACAATGTGTAAATGAGTTTTATTTATGATTAGATGAACGAAGGAGAAAAGCTATTTTCTAAGACTCGGTTAGTTTGTTCTTTTTTAGAAGGAGTAAAGGTATTTTTGAAGAATTATTATAGTAGGTTGGTTTATGAAATTTATCTATGGAAATGAAGGGGGGAATGGACGTTTATGATACTATGGTTTCGCCACTTGCCAAGATTAAATATAGATTTAGCAGAGTGGAATCCTTTTATAAAAAATAATTGGTTTCGAGAACACTTTATGAAGTTTGTTTATTTACTCCAAATCATTATTCTGCTGATGCCTAACTTTTTTTATATAGGTTTCGGTTCTCTTAATATATTCACTCTTTTCTTATTAGGTATATTAATCTTGATCCCTCATGAATTGCTCCACATCATCGTCATAAACAAAAAAGGTAATATAAGCTTAACATTTCGGGGTGTATTTTTCTGGCTACATACAGATGCCATTTTATCTAAAACTAGATTTTGGATTTTTATGAGTTTGCCCTTGATTGTATTATCAGTAGTGCCTGCTTTATTCTCATTCCTTGCATCCGGGAATATCAAATCAACTTTATTAATTATCAGCTGGATCAATTTATTGATTTCTGCCGCTGATATTATTAATTCCTTTTTAATTGCCATTAAGCCAAAGAACTCTATATTTTATAGAGGCTATTACCGCGTGGAAAAGAATTAAATACATAACTCTAGCAGGAGGGTGAAGATGCTAAGAAGAAGTCCTTCAGAATGGTACGATTAACGAGGAATTATATAACTTGGCGTGGGAAGAAAGAAAAAAGCTAGCAAGTATAATAAAGGATAAAGAATTTGGATTAATAGAATGACAGAGACTCATAAAGAGTATCTATTAAAGAATGCTAAATTGGATTGTTGAAAGTAGTTTGAAACTCTAAAAAGGCAGGGTTGGAGGTTACTCTTACTCTGCCTTTACAAGTATATATATGTTTTTACTGTACCAAGCTATCAATCTCTGGTTGCAGCTTATTTCGTAAAACATATAGCATAATAGCGCCAACAAGGAATGCGACGGCTTCTGCAATAACTAATGACCAGATTACCCCATGGAAGCCGTTTGTTTTATTTGCGATAAATAATACTGGAATCAGTGTAATTCCTTGAATTATAGACATGATGAAAGCAGCTGTACCTTGAGCTGTTGCTTGGAAAATCCCCGTAAACAAGGTCGTAATGCCTGTAATGAACAAGGATAAAAATGTCACATGCAAAATATAGCTGCCCATATCAATTAATTGCGGGTCATTTGTAAATAGGCCAATTAAGTGATCGGAAATCAAATAGACAATGATGCCGAACAGGACTGCTAACGCGACAATCGCTTTAATAGTAAAACCAATCGTTTGCTTCATGCGCAATTTATTCGCTGTAAAAGAGAAGGCAATCAATGGTACGACACCCTCGCATAACCCCATCAGAATAAACTCTGGAAATTGTAATAAACGCGATGATATACCATAAGCCGCTACGGCCTGGTCGCCATATTCAACAAGAAAATGGTTCAGGATGAGTGACATGGCACCTAAAAAGATACTCATTATAAAGACGGGAACACCAATTTTAAATACATTGCTCAAAATCTCTTTGTTCGCTTTAAACCATTTTATGGATATAGTTAAAAACTGGCTTTTATTACTCATATGGAAGGCGTAAAATGCGCTTGCAACTATATTCGAAATGACAGTAGCAGAAGCGACGCCTATTACACCCCAGTGCAACACGAAGATGACGACCGCATCGAGAATAATATTTACAACAACACTGAGAATCATACCGACCATTGAGGTGATAGCCGCACCCTCGGACCGCACGATATTTTCTAATGTGAAGAATAAAATGACAATGGGTGAACCAAGAATCATGATCATGACATAGTCCTTTGTGAATTTGAATGATTCAGATGTTGCCCCAAGACCGTGCACAATAGAATTAATGAACGGGAGACCCGCCATGATTACAATAAGACCGAGAACTAAACTGCTGTAAAAAGCGAAAGATGATACATGCTTTACAGAGTCATATTTTTTCTCTCCAAGTAAGCGGGAGATGAATGTGCCGCTACCCATGCCAATTAAGTTGCCTAGCGCCATAATAAATGCGAATAATGGCAAAGTTAATGCGAGTGCCGTCAACATGGTCGTATCGTGAAGTGTACCTAGGAAGTAGGCATTTAAGATGGAATAGATCACACTCATCGAAGTGCCAAGCATCATCGGCACTGCAAAATGAGCTACAGCTTTTGCGACTGGTGATTCTTCAAAATAATAGATATTATCTTTATCCATAGTGGATCACTGCTTTCTGTAAGTATTTTGATATCTTAATCTAACGGTGTAAGGTTGAGCCTTACAGTGTTAGATGTTATCATGGGTTTAATAATCTGTAAAGAAAAAACTTACACTGTTAGATAAAAGGGTGGATGATGATGAAAAAACAGCAGCCTCAAATTTCAGAAGATAAAATTTTAGAAACTTCATGGGAGCTTCTTGGGGAAAATGGCATTGAAAAATTCAGCATGAGACGATTGGCCGATCGCTTAGGAATACAGGCCCCTTCTCTATACTGGTACTTCAAGAGCAAACAGAATCTCTACCAGCGTTTAGCGAATCAGATATCCAAAATCATTTTAGAAGAGTTCCATTCAGAAGGGGATTGGAAGGAGCAGCTAACAGAGCTTGCGGTAACTGTGCGAAGTGTGCTGAGCCGATATCCTTGTTCTACGCAGCTCATGATGATGACACTGCCTCACGAGCCAGACATCATTCGATTTACGAACCGTATGCTACTTTGCGTGGAATCTACTCCGCTTAAGCAAGAGCAAAAAATGCAGGTAGTCACTACGCTTGTGAACTTTGTTTTTTACTTCGTGCTAGATGATTATCAACATGAGCGCAATATTTCCGTTATGCTGAAGGAACAGAGTGAGCTTCCGGGAGAGCAGATGATTAATCTTCTTAATTCAATGAGCGACAGCGATGCAGGACTGTTTCGAAGAATGTTCACGAATGGCTTGTTTGAGCTGATGGGGACAGATGAGGCCTTTGATTTTGGCTTAAAGCTCATTCTATATGGTGTAGAACGGGTGATAGTGGAGCAAGTGAAGTAGTCAAATTACTTTTTTCAAGCGACATACCAAACTAATAATGCAGTTCCTACAGAGTGTGAAGGAACTGCATTCATCCTTAAGGAAAATGTACATGGCTAAAGGGGGATGGAGATGAAGAATAAATTCTCAATAGGTGAAATGGCGAAGCTTCATAATACGACCATCAAAACCTTGAGATACTATGATGATATTGGGTTGTTGAAGCCGATTCAAACTGATTCGCACAACGGGTATAGATATTATTCAACGGAACAATTTGAGCAACTCAACACCATTCAGTATTTAAAGCAGTTAGGTTTTTCCTTAAAAGAAATCAGTAAACATTTGGAGCATCGGGATATTGATGGATTCCTGGAATTGCTGCAGAAACAGAAACAACTAACTGAAATGAAAATAAAAGAGTTAGAACGGATAAACCGTAGATTTGAAACCCGAATAGAAGAGATCCATTCAGCCAGAGAAATAAGGGAATTGGAAGTTGCCTCGATAAAGCATATAAAAGAGAGAAAAGTCGTAAGGTTAATGGAGAAGATTCAGTCGGAGCCAGAGTTAGAAGTATCCTTACGCCAATTAGAGAACATAGCCAATATGAATTCTTCTATATTTATAGGTGGTGTAGGGCTCACAGTGAGTCTCGAACATATTAAAAATAACAAATTCGATGTATATAACTCCATATTTATTCTCCGGGAAGAAGATAAGCAAAATTCATTAGAGACCACTATCCCTGAAGGGCAGTATGCATGCATCTATTACAGGGGGAATCACAGCGATTCTCCCCGTTATTACAAAATCCTGTTGAATTACATACATGCCCAGCGTTTTCATATTATAGGGGATGCCATAGAAAGAACTATCATTGACCATTTTATTTCGGGAAGTAAAGAGGACTACCTGACAGAAATTCAAATTCCAATAAAGTATTGACCCTTCCCTTACAGGAGGGTTTATATTTTTAGTAAGAACATAGAGATAAGGAGAAGGAATATGTTCGGTACAATCTTTAATACACTCATGATAATCATTGGAAGCATTGTGGGAAGTGTCTTTAAGAAGGGGATCAAGGATGAATATCATACGATTCTGATGCAGGCCATGGGGTTAGTTGCCATGGGATTAGGCATCAATGCCATCGTGCAACATTTGCCTTCCAGCCAATACCCCGTGCTTTTTATTGTTAGTTTAGCGATTGGGGGATTGCTCGGCCAAAGACTTGATTTGGAAGGGAAGTTCAATGCTTTAGTAAATAAATATTCTAAGGGTAATTTAGCTGAAGGGTTATCAACTGCCATCTTATTATTTTGTATTGGTACATTGTCTATTATCGGCCCTATAGAGGCTGCATTAAAGGGCAATTATACATACCTGCTTGCGAATGGAATGCTGGATGGAATCACGTCGATTGTTTTAGCCTCTACATTTGGAATAGGGATCGCTTTTGCTGGGATTGTTTTATTTCTATGGCAAGGATCTATTTATTTAATCGCGTTGTTAATGGAGAGCACCATTAATAATAGTCTTCTAAATGAAGTAACAATTGTAGGTGGTTTCTTGATATTGGCTTCTGGTTTAAGCATTTTGGGCATTAAGAAATTTAATACGTTAAATCTGTTGCCATCACTACTGATTCCACCGTTTCTATTTTTAATTATCCATTTTTTCCATTTATAATAAGATTAATCAACGTAGTAAACTTTCGAATTTAAAACGTCTAAACAATTCAACCTTCCACCATATGCACAGCCACCATCAATGCCAATAATGCGATTATCTCCAAAATAAACATCGTTGCTTTCGTGCAAATAATTGGTTGGTGTATGTCCAAATACAACAGTTTTATCGCCATTATATCCTTTGTGGAATTCTTCGCGAATCCACACTAATGTATAAGGCTCTGTTGACTCTATTGGTGTTTCAGGGTGAACGCCTGCATGAACAAAAATATGGGTGTCTGTTTCATAGTAGTATTGAAATTCTTTTAATATTTCAATGTGTTTGCGGATGTCATCGTTTAATTTAATAGGCTCAGGCATTTCAGTAGTTGTATACCAATACTCTGCATCGTCTTTTTCAATCGTATATCCATAGTTTTGAAGGGTTTTTATGCCACCGTTATAAAGCCATCTTTTCAAATGCATCGGATTACCATCAAAAGCATCCATCATCATCATTTCATGATTGCCAATTAAAGCAATAGCACCCTCACTTTTTAACTGAATCACTTTATCCAAAACGGCTCTCGAATGAGGGCCTCGATCTACATAATCACCTAATAACAGCAATTGATCTAGGTTTTTGTCATATTGTACAAGCTCTAAGAGTCGCTCGAATTTTTCTAAATCCCCATGTATATCGCTTATAGCTAGGATTCTTTTCAAAACACACATCTCCTTTAACTGTTAAAATGGTTTGTTTTAATAGTAACAAATCTATTTTTACTTTTATACTAGTTTTGTAAAAATTCAATCAATAAGGTTCTAAAATGAAATAGCTTTATAATCCTGCTAATTTTAACGAATAAAGTAGACGCCTAATATCATGGACGTCTACTTTATTCACTGTTCTACTGGATTATTTAAATGAGCTGCAACGATTACTGCATTGAAAGGTATATGGCGCCATGTTGTTGGCTAGGGTTTTTGTGTGATAGCCATTGTTATTCAGATAGGTTAATAGTTTTGGCAAATGGCGGATGGTCTCTGGTTTATCATGCATCAGAACAATTGGGGCCTGGCCCAATTTGTCCCATGATTGGATATCGCGGATTGTTTTTTGGACGTAGCGCTGGTCTTTCAATGACCAATCATCCGAATCCACAGTCCAGTCCCAAATTTTAAAGTGTTGTTCCCCTAATAAAAGTCGCATATCGATTGTTAGATATGGGATGCTTCCATATGGCAAACGGATGAGTTGAGAATGTACTGCCGCAACATTTTGTAGGATTTCTTGAGCTTTCAACATTTCGTTTAGCGGTGCACTGGCTGCTGCGCTGTATAGTTTATTGGCATCGTGTGACATACTGTGCAACCCGACCCCAAACCCTTCATTCACCATTCTTTTAATTACTTTAGGATGGGCCTTAATATTAGAGCCAATCATGAAGAAAGTTGCTTTAGCATGATAGCGGTCAAGTATATCAAGTAAATGGCCGGATTCAAGAGTAGGGCCGTCATCAAAAGTCAGATAAACGGTTTTCCTCCTGTGTTCTTTTTTTAGATGATTGATTGCTTTTTTATGTACAACTTCCTCATGTGCGTTTTCCTTTTTCCTTTCTTTTTGCGTTATTTTCCGGTTTTTATCCGAATTCTTCTTTCCGGCTTGTCCGGTTACATTTGAAGAGGCAGTCGGCGATTTCTGGCTTTTCTTTTCTTGTGGTGTTGCGGCCTGCTTTTTTTCAACCGCAGGATTATCATTATCTGCTGAGGATCCAATAGGGCCAATCAAATAAACGCCCAGCAGGATTGCTGCGAGTATAACTCCTAAGCCTATGCTGACTTTCCCTTTCGCTCTCTTTTTTCCTTGTCGTTTCATCTTTCGAGCAACCTCTCTTTCTTAGTGTGTTTTGTATGATGGATTGAACCTGATTTTTGCGCTATTATGCATTTACCTTTATTAATATGACTTACCAGCACTATGAAAAGTTTTGAGGAAAACAAAATGTTTGTATTTGGTGGTTTCTTTTAAAAAAGAGTTTAAGAAAAAATGGATTAAAGATAAAATAGAAAAGCTAGGTTATACTCTAGAAATAGAATGTGTTAAATTCATAAACAATGTAAATAGGATGTACAGGATATAGATGAAAGGATTTGTATGAATATGAAAGAAAACTTTTGGCGTGACTTGCCACGACCATTCTTTGTGCTGGCTCCCATGGAGGATGTGACTGATGTTGTATTTCGCCATGTCGTGAGCAAAGCAGGACGCCCGGATGTATTTTTCACCGAGTTTACAAACACGGATAGTTATTGCCACCCAGAAGGAAAGAACAGTGTGCGTGGACGTTTGACTTTTACGGAAGACGAACAGCCAATGGTGGCACATATCTGGGGAGACAAGCCCGAGTATTTCCGTGAAATGAGTATCGGAATGGCGGAGATGGGGTACAAAGGCATCGATATTAATATGGGCTGCCCTGTTCCAAACGTAGCGTCTAGAGGAAAGGGTAGCGGTCTTATTCTTCGACCAGATGCAGCTGCAGAAATCATCCAAGCAGCAAAAGCAGGAGGACTGCCTGTTAGTGTTAAAACAAGGCTAGGCTACTCAGATCTAAATGAGTGGGAGGACTGGCTAACGCATATATTGAAGCAGGATATTGCCAACCTTTCGATTCATTTGCGAACAAGAAAAGAAATGAGTAAAGTAGATGCCCATTGGGAGATGATTCCGGCAATCAAGGAATTACGTGACCGTATTGCACCTGACACAATGCTTACCATCAATGGAGACATTCCTGACCGACAAAAAGGTCTTGAGCTTGCTGAACAATATGGAATAGACGGCATCATGATTGGTCGCGGTATCTTTAAAAATCCGTTTGCGTTTGAAAAAGAACCAAGAGAGCATAGCAGTCAGGAGCTTCTAGATCTTTTAAGATATCAGCTAGATTTGCACGATCAATATCAAGAACTAGTGCCACGTTCCATTTCGGGACTTCATCGTTTCTTCAAGATCTATGTCAAAGGATTTCCTGGTGCTGGCGAATTGCGAAATCAATTGATGCACACGAAATCTACGGATGAAGTGCGTGCGCTGATTGATGGTTTTGAAGTAAAGAATGTTGATTAGAAAGCAATAGCCAAACCTAAAAAAGGAAAAAGATTATCTCAGCCCGTGATTGAGATAATCTTTTTTAGTTATAACGGGTGTCTTGTGAGACTACAATATAATAAAATTTTTAACTAGAAAAGAGAAGGACTATGGAGAAGCTCGGATTATATAAGGAAGTTTACATATCGTAAGTAATAGAGTGGCGGTAGCATTCCTATATTTACAACCGTTCGGTGGTGAGATACAACTGTTCCTGGAAGATTTACCACCGCATCCACCCGATTTACAACCGCTCTTCACAAGTTTACTTCCGAAAGTTAGCAATTTAAGTCCTATCTGTCCTAAATGAAGTAAAATATGGTCGCCCGCAAAAAGGTTATAAAAAGAGATAAAGATTTTCAAATTGAAAATTACGTTGTGCTGTGATTAGGTGCCCAACAGCAATCAATCCTAAGGAAAGGGATGTTACTAAATTTCACCATATCTGTCCTTGACAATCCATTCAATAATGTTAAGATAATATCGAATGTTACTAAAACTTCATATGATTTACCACTAGGGGTGCCATTAGAATGGCTGAGATCAAAGTGTGACTTTGAGACTCTTGGAACCTGATTTGGTTTATACCAACGTAGGGAAGTGGCACGGCAGAAATTTTATTTTTTGATACATATAATTTCTAATACCCACTTTCTTTGCGTAAAGGAAAGTGGGGTTTTTTTATTCCATTTTCCTAACACTATTTTTGGAGGGATTATGATGAAATTTTCAGAGCAGTTACGACGTGAGGCAGATTCTATTTGGGAAGCAAGTTTTCAGCATCCATTTGTGACAGGGATAGCTGATGGAAGCTTGCCATTAGAAAGCTTCCGCTATTACGTGTTGCAGGATTCTTATTATCTTTCTCATTTTGCCAGGGTGCAGGCATTGGCGGGAGCAAAGGCACCTGATTTGCACACAACGGCTCGCATGGCTATTCATGTACAGGGTACAGCTGAAGCAGAATTGAGTCTGCATGCTAATTTTTCAAAGCAATTAGGCATTACTGATGCTGAAATTGCTGAGTTTAAGCCTGCTCCCACTGCCTATGCGTACACATCTCATCTATATCGAGCGGCATTTACTGGTCATATTGGTGATATTATTGCAGCGCTTCTTCCATGCTATTGGCTTTATGATGAAATCGGTCAGCGTTTAAAGGGAAATACGCCAAATCAACCAATCTATCAAGAGTGGATTGCTGCATACGGTGGCGATTGGTTCCATGAAAAAGTGGTGGAGCAAATCGAGCGAATCGATGAGATTGCTGAGAGGGTTACAGAATCAGATCGCTTGCAAATGCTCGAGCATTTTATGATCAGCAGCCAATACGAATATTCATTTTGGGAGATGGCTTATCAGCATGAAGATTGGCCAATCGTGAATAAGGATTCGATGGTGAGAGGCTAATGAATCGAGAGCTGCATATTGTTTCGACAGGCAGACAGCCTATTCCTGAAATGATTCGGATCGCCAAAGATATTCATCCATTCATTGATGCTTTCCATATCCGTGAAAAGCAGAGAACTGCCAGAGAACTAATGGAAATCGTAAATCAACTGAAGGCAGAAGGTGTGCCTTTGGATAAAATCATCATCAACGATCGACTGGACGTCGGAGCGGTCACAAAGGTGAAGGGCGTTCAACTAGCTAATCATAGTTTGGATATCGCGGTTGTGAAGGATGTTTTTCCAGCATTACGGCTAGGATGTTCGGTTCACACAGTAGAAGAAGCGATATATGCGAGTGAATGTGGCGCAGATTATGTGATATATGGCCATATCTTCCCTTCACAATCCAAGCCGGACAAAGAACCACGAGGCCTAGAAAAATTAAAGGAATTAACTATGAACGTAAAAGTTCCAGTGATTGCGATTGGCGGAATTCAATTTGAGAATGTAGAACGAGTGTTGGAAGCAGGAGCAAGCGGGATTGCAGTCTTGTCAGGAGTGATGTTGGCAAACAATCCAGTACAGGCAGCGAAAAAGTATTCTGCAAAATTGAGGTTAACGGAAAGTCCTTTATCAAAATAAATTGATTAGCACACGTAAAAGGAAGTGAGCGGATGAGACTCCAAATAAATGGTGAATCTCTAGAAGTTCCCGAGCAAATAAGAGTTGTGTCAGATGTGATTCATCACTTTGGATTAGAATCTAAGGTTTTCATTATGGAATTAAATCATAACATTTTAGACAAAAGTCGCTATTTCGACACAGCTGTATCAGAAGGCGACAAAATAGAGATTGTACACTTTGTTGGAGGTGGATGAAATGTTGAAAATTGGGCCATATGAATTTCAATCAAGACTTTTATTAGGAACAGGAAAGTACCCAAACTTTGATATTCAGAAAGAAGCCGTGGAAGTATCAGGAACGGACATCCTTACGTTTGCCGTTAGAAGAATGAATATTTTTGAGGCGAGCCAGCCGAATTTCCTGGAGAAAATAGATTTAGCGAAGTATAAACTATTACCCAATACAGCAGGGGCCACTACGGCTGCAGAAGCGGTTCGCATCGCCAAGCTGGCAAAGGCATCTGGCTTATGTGACATGATTAAAGTCGAAGTCATCGGTTGCCAAAAAACCCTGTTGCCTGACCCGTTCGAAACATATAAGGCATCTGAAGAATTATTGAAAGAAGGATTTATTGTCCTTCCTTATATCTCAGATGATGTATTGCTAGCTAAAAGATTGCAAGAATTAGGCGTCCATGCAATCATGCCTGGCGCTTCTCCAATAGGCTCTGGTCAAGGCATTATCAACCCGCTTAATTTAAGTTTTATTATTGAGCAGGCAACTGTACCCGTTATTGTAGATGCAGGTATTGGTGCGCCATCTGATGCGGCTATTGCTATGGAAGCAGGAGCGGATGGAGTCCTCTTGAATACTGCTGTTTCAGGTGCTGGTAATCCCGTGAAAATGGCGAAAGCAATGAAGCTTGCCATTGAAGCAGGACGCTTAGGCTATGAAGCAGGTAGAATAGCGAAAAAAAACTATGCAACGGCTAGCAGTCCAACCGAAGGAATGAGCATCGGGTGAGTGAGCGTTATTCAAGGCAAGAATTATTTGTGCCTATCGGTAAAGAAGGCCAAGAGAAAATTAGGCAAAAGCATGTACTTGTAATTGGTGCAGGGGCACTCGGAACGGGAAGTGCAGAAAGTCTCGTACGTATGGGGGTTGGTAAGCTGACTATAGTTGATCGAGATTACGTAGAGTGGAGTAATCTTCAAAGGCAACAATTATACGATGAGGAAGATGCCAAGCAACGCGTACCTAAAGCTATTGCAGCGCATAAACGATTATCACAGTTAAATAGTGAAGTAGAAATCCATGGTCTTGTTCAAGATGTTTCAGCGACTGAAGCAGAGCAACTTATAAGGGATGTGGATCTCATAATGGATGCCACAGATAATTTTGACACACGCATGATTCTAAATGATGTAGCACAAAAATATAACATTCCATGGATTTATGGTGCTTGTGTCGGAAGCTATGGATTAAGCTATTCCATTATCCCGGGGAAAACGCCTTGTTTAAATTGTTTGCTGGAGACAGTGCCAATTGGTGGATTAACGTGTGATACGGCAGGCATAATCAGTCCCGCTGTCCAAATGGTAGTGGCTTATCAAATCACTGAAGCGCTAAAGATTTTGGTTGAGGATGATTGTTCTTTAAGGAATCAGCTTATATCCTTTGATTTATGGAAGAATCAACATACTTCTATCATAGTCGATCAGTTAAAGAAACAGAGTTGTCCATCCTGTGGCGATCATCCAACTTATCCTTACCTAGAACATCAAAGTCAATCAAAAGTAGCAGTGTTGTGTGGACGCGATACGGTTCAAATTCGACCGTCTCATAGAATCACAGTAGACTTAGAAAACGTAGCAAACCTACTATCTAAGCAAGCGGACTCAGTCGTACGAAATCCATATCTTGTTTCGTTTAAAATGGGCGATTTTCGTCTCGTCCTATTTAAAGACGGACGGGCATTGATACATGGCACGAAGAATATTGAGGAAGCTAAATCATTTTATTATCGTTATTTAGGATAGCTAAGGAGTATGCTTGTGGGGTATAGATGTCTAATCAACAGTTATACTAATCAAAACTGTAACAGGGAAATTCTTTAGAAAAGGGCGATAGAATGGTGGCAATATGTGAGCTATGTGGGCGAGATGGAGTGGAAGTGACCATCCATCATTTACTTCCGAAAGAGATGGGCGGTACTTTTGGTGATACTGCCAAACTCTGCATACCATGTCACAAACAAATACATGCCCTTTATACAAATAGCGAAATTGCAGCTCGATTATCCACATTATCAGAATTACGTGCAGATCCAGCGATAAGACGTTTCATCAAATGGATTCGAAAGCAGCCCTCTAGCAAGATGGTGAGGAATAAAAAGGTGAACCGGAGAAAATAGAGGAGCATGCTGTTTTGAGTAGAACAGCATGCTTTTGTTATGACTTGATGTGGTATCAAAGCTCCACATCTTCTGGATCAAACCATTCACCAGTAAGCAAATCAAGTGCATTTCCTGCATCATGGATTTCAAAATATGAAGGAATGCCAATTTCTTTACCGTTCGCTTGGTTGAAGCATTGATAAACCCAACGACCGATTTCTGCAATACAGGCTTCTTCCACACCCTCTTTTTCATAGAACTCTTCTAATGTATCTGACCACTCTTCCTCCAACCATTCATCTACTAAAAATTCATCAAGTAAATCGACTGAACCCGCGAAACCTTCATCTACCTCTTCTTCAAAAACCTCATCAAACATATCTTCTCGAGTAGATAAACTGAAGTAGAGAGTAGGTTCACCTATACTACTTTCTATAAATATTGCGTTTACCTCTTCCGCAAAATTCATCTCTATTAAACTGCCTATTTTCTCCACCAATTCATTTGTCTTTTTAGACAAATTGGAACGAATCATCTCTAAATAGTTTTCTACACCGTATTCCATATAATCACCCCTTAAAAAGTATATAATTAGTATAACATTCCAATTATGGATGTAAAATGTATGGTGCTAGAGCTATTTGTTAAACAAGTTATACTATTATGATTTAGTCCATTAATATACCTCTTATAGCAGTGTTAATAGTGTTTTTACGGTGATTTAAATTATCTTTTCTTTTTCCTTTGTCTGTTTCAAGCAAAGCAGACGAAAACACCGCAAGTAAAAAAGTCTTCTTATAATAATTGCTCAATGTGTCTCAGATCGTTATTTTCTAATAAAAACAGCGACAAACACTAGATTAATAGTGCTTGCCACTGTTTGAAATATTTCCAAGATTTCATTTTAAAAACGTTTAGTAGATTTGCTTTGTATAAACTACTTACCCTTTTCCCACAGGCTCTCGCTTCACAAAAAGTGATAAAATAAGCCCGATGATTGTAAGGGCAAGGATAAAGATGTACGCATGTTTTGTTCCTTCTGCCATTAATTCACCTGGTGTAGCGTTCGGGAATTTCTCCATATGCAATGTTTGGCCATTTACCAATAATGTAATTGCCAACGCTGTACCGATACCACCAGCAATTTGTTGTAATGTGCTCATGACTGCGGCACCATCACCATATAATTTGCGAGGTAATTGATTTAATCCATTTGTTTGCGCAGGCATGATAATCATGGAAATACCGATGAAAAAGATAGAATGTGCCAAAATTACTTGCCAAATTGGTGTATCTGCAGAGATTGTAAAAACAAAAAGTAAGCTTGAAATAAACGCTAAAAGATACCCAAGTGGCAAAAATTTCTTTGCACCATACTTATCAAATAGCTTTCCTACAAAAGGAGAACAAAAAGCGTTCAGGGCACTACCAGGTAAAAGAATCATCCCAGCTACTGTCGCACTAAATAATAAAGATCCTTTTAGATACATTGGTAATAAAATGGCTGATGATAATATGAGAAGCATACCACTGAATAATAACAACGCTCCTAATGTAAACATCGGGAATTTAAACACTCTCAAATTAATCATTGGCTGCTTCATTTTCATTTGACGGATACTAAATAATATAATGGACACGGCACCTACAATAAATGGTGCATATACCGAAACGGAGTTAAATGATTTTTCCGCAATATTACTTAAACTATACATCAAACCGCCAAATCCAAGTGTGGATAACAGGATAGAAAGCAAATCAATAGAAGGTTTTGTAATCTTGGATACATTATCAATCTGTTTAAGCCCGATAATAATTAAAGCTACATAAAAGATAAGACTTATCCAGAAGATATAAGCCCAATCCAACGAATCAACAATAAGACCAGCTAAAACAGGGCCAACAGCAGGTGCTGTTGTAATGACAAGTCCCATTAATCCCATCACAGCTCCACGTTTATAGATAGGGAAAATAAGTAAAATAACATTCATCATTAATGGTAAAATAATGCCCGTTCCAAGAGCTTGCACGATACGACCAATTAGTAAAACTGTAAAACTAGGTGCTACTGCAGCTAAAATTGTTCCTACAATAGAGAAGGTTAATGAACCGACTACTAATTGTTTTGTTGTAAACCATTGAATGAGTAGGGATGAAACAGGTACGAGAATACCAATTGTTAATAGATAGCCCGTCGTAAGCCACTGGGCAGTCGTTGGTGACACACTAAAATCTGACATAATATTAGTTAGTGCCATATTCAAGGCGGTCTCACTAAAGAGTCCGATAAATGCGGCAAACATAAGTACAGAAGCCATAGCTTTAGGGCTACGTACTGGCACAACTTGAGATGAAGACATAAAATACTCCTTTCTTTCATGAAAATAATTAGACCGGTCTATATAATTTTACGATAAATAAAGTCCCTTTTTACTGAGACAGTAGTAAAGGGATCATCTTATTCACGTGATGTAATGGCTCACTCGATTTTTTTGTAAAACATAGCGTAACGCCTCCTTCAATTAAGGCACTAATTGTTTCACTAATCAAACAAGCACGATCTTCACTATAGCCACTCGATTTTAATTTATCGTAAAAAAGTTTTTCCCAAATTATAAAGGTTTCTTCACAGGCCTGGCGTAAATTCTCATTGACAAATACAGTTTCCATCGCGAGCAATCCGAGTGGGACGTTTTTAAATTGTGTTTTTCGTTCTATGTCTTTAAATCTTTCCGCAATAGTTCCAATATGATATTGAAATGCTTCGACTGGGTCATCATAAGTGGCAAGATTTTCATTAATTACTGTTGAAATCGTCTTTGCAGATAAATTAATCGCTTCAATCGCTAATTGCTCCTTACCATTAGGGAAATGATAATATAACGAACCTTTAGGCGCTCCACTCTCTTTAAGTATTTCACTTAACCCTGTAGCATGATAACCTTTCAAATGAAAAAGCAAGGTAGCTGCTTCTAAGATTTTCTCACGGGATGTTTCTTTACTAGACATAGATCATACCTCCATCAAATTATAACGAACGGTCTATATAATAATAAAAGTGTCGTTTGGTGTTGTCAATCTAAATTTATTACTATGTAAAAGCAATCTAAAGGTGAACTCCTCCCAATTAACGAGTATGTGCATTGCTATTTTTATGTCAAACAGCTAATATAGAAAACCAAAAGCAGAACAGGTTAACAGAACTAAAAATAACAAGGGGGAATTGTATGAGAGAAATAACTTTATCAAACGGAAAGACTGTAAAAGTTGAATGTTTAAGCTGTGCATTAACTAGTGGACTTATTGAGCCAGATGGTGGTGTTGTTATTGAAACTGCCCATTTTCATGCCCATCAAGATGTTGCATATCCAATAAAAGGACTAATCATATTAGCTTCTAAACGCCATATTAAATGCTTTGATGAATTAAATGAAGCAGAAAAATTGGATTACATAAACTTACTAACAAAGATAAGAAAAGCCCAAAGGGAAGTGTTAGGTATAGAATATGTTTATTACTTTTACAATGAAGACACAACTCACCATTTTCATACCTGGATGGTTCCAAGGTATGAATGGATGTATCAATTTGGACGTTCAGTAGAATCTGTCAGACTTGTTCTACTTCATGCACGTAACCACATGAATAGCGAGGAAAATATTAAGGAAGTAATGTATGCAATTCATGCTTTGGGTAAAGAATTGAATAAGTAATATAATATAAAAAATTATCTTAAGATTGTTATCCAGATAAGTGATAACAATCTCTTTTGATTTCTATAGAAATTCCAATCTAATCTCACTCCCATTCCGACTCTCCTCCTCATAAAACTCCATCACTTCTACCGTAAACCGATCTAGTATTCTATCTAGCTTTTTATACATATAGCCAAAGGGATTGGTGATGAACTGCCTTTTAGTTTGCTGAATAGTTTCTTTGAAGGCTGTAAAGCTGATATCTTCGAGCTGTTGTTTGCGGACTTGGTAGATTTCCCATTCCAGCAAGGGTTTTAGTTGCTTGTACACGACATCCACAAATTTCTTTGTTTCTGAGGTGTTGCCAGTGGTTGATAAAAGATAATGAAAAATTCTATTACGCAAAGATGTATTTAACATCGGGTATGTATGTTTACCGTATTGATGTTTAGGATTAGAAGATAAAGATGGTTCCTGTTCCAGTTGCGCTGCTTCAACCTTACTCTCACAAGGAGTTTCAGCTTCTTCTTGATGTGCCACGGCCAATGTGTCATCACAAGGTAAAATAGAAAAGATGTTGGCGCCTTTGATGCCATTCATCTTTTTTGTTTGGATGCGTTTGATAATCTGAAACTCTTCTAAACGTTTGAGCGTGCGGAAAACAGTTCGGACAGAAATGCCTAAAGCACCTGCAATTGTTTGTGCCTTTAAGTGGCAGGCACCTGGATAATCCAATGCATGCGAAGCCATTTTATAAAGAACGGCCTTATCGGATGGGGTCAAATTGTAGTAATGCTTGCGGATGTGTTGTTCCACTTGCTCGTCCATTTCTTGTATAGTTGTAAAAGATGTATAAGGTGCTAAATATTCAAAACGTGCCATGTTTTCTCCTTCTTTCAGCTTTTATATAGTAAATAGATGAAAGTAGGGAAAAGGGGACATAAAATAAAAAATATTTTTGTTTACAATATAAAGAAGAATGTACAACAATTTATTGTACACTCCTCAATTTAATGTGTGAGATGTGAATTTATTTTAGATAAGATGATAATCTGAATGGGATGAGATGGTATTTGAATGAATGGGTTGACATTGTTTACACATTTTCTTAAATGTTTTGTGCAAGAGCGTTATCACGACCACGTATTTTATTAGATACTGCTTTAATTCTTACAAAATCATTCACTACATATTGAATGCGATTAGATAATGCTTCTACAGTAGCAACTATTTTTGTTTTCGCTAGAGCATCTTGTTTGCCGTGCTGTTTACCGCTCTTTTGTTATTGTGTATCTCACACATTAGTATTCTATGAAGTAAACGGTTTTTGATCTGTACTCATGTCCGTGATTCTTAAAATACTTTGAATTGGTTTACCACTATTACAGAAAAAAACTCGCCGATTGCGGCGAGTTTTTCTTTTTTAATTCAAGCATGTTATTCAATAGTATGTTTCATGGCATTATACATATTGGCTACGTGCTCATCTGACTTATCTCGTGGCATGCGGAGTCGTTCAACGGAAGAGCCGTACCCGATTTCTTGTTCGCCTTCTTGTAAGCCTTTGAAAATGCCATCTGCAAATTCGTCTAATGGCTCTCCATTTGTATGCAGTCCGGCACCGCCTAGGTCTGTGTTGACTGCTGGAGGGGCAACTTCAATCACTTCTACACCTGTTTCGGCAAGTTGGTGACGTAAGCTCATCGTAAAGGAGTGGAATGCTGCTTTTGTAGCTGAATAGATTGGCGCGATAACCATCGGGGTAAAAGCTAACCCAGATGTAATGTTAATAAAAGTGGCTTCTTCTTTTTTAGCGAAATAGGGTGCAAAAAGCATCGTTATATGGAATGGCGCTTCAATGTTGGTCGTAATTTCTTGATTGAAATAAGCCCAATCGTTCTTTGCATCTGCTTTTAATATGTTAAAACGTTGTTGCATTCCTGCGTTGTTCACTAACACATTCACTTCGGGATAGTTTTCTGTTACCCATTCGAATAGGGAAATGCGCTCAAATTCACTG
The DNA here is from genome assembly GCF_023515935.1 of Rummeliibacillus sp. G93. Lineage (NCBI taxonomy): Bacteria > Bacillati > Bacillota > Bacilli > Caryophanales > Caryophanaceae > Rummeliibacillus > Rummeliibacillus sp. G93. The sequence goes on along the minus strand of NZ_CP097314.1, from coordinate 2,682,816 downwards.
CTTACATCGCTTTGATGAATGATCAGCTCTGGAAATTTTTCTTTTGCCTGCTGAAGAACATTTTCTCTCCGTCCTGTAACGATCACTTTGTTTCCTGCTTTTAAAAATCTTTCTGCAAAAGCTAAGCCAATTCCAGAACTTCCGCCTGTGATAAGGATTGTATTTCCTGAAAGTTTCAATGTTATTCCTCTTTTCTAATAGCATGTGGTTCTGATAAAAATACAGGATGCTGTACTGACAATTTTTCAGTAGCCCATGGTAGTATATCCTAATACTACCCACTAACTATAGGGATTAACATCGTTCAAATGCTTAGAAATAATCATAAACCTCCTTTTCTTATTAACTTAGTTAGGATTAATGGCATAATCTATTGACAATGGTTCATATTATGGGTAATATTCATTTTAATTTGAAATTTCAAAAATCAAATAATTCAATCTATCCAGAGAGGTGGAGGGACATGGCCCTTTGAAACCTCAGCAACAGGTTCTGCTAATGTAGTAGAATACTGTGCTAATTCCATCAGGCATATAGCTTGGAAGATAGGAGAAGACAAACTTGTTTTGTTAAAAGTCTCTTTCCCTATCTCGGGAGGAGACTTTTTTATTTGTTATAAATAGCTGGGGAAAAGGAGTGGAGAAATGAAGTACGGATTTTGGTTGCCTATTTTTGGTGGTTGGTTGAGAAATGTAGAGGAAGAAAATATGCCACCCACGTATGAGTATGCGAAAACAATCATTCAATCAGCAGAAAAGTGGGGATATGATACAACATTAATCGCGGAACTATACTTAAATGATATTAAAGGCACTGACAAAGATTCGTTAGAGGCATGGTCTACGGCGACAGCTTTGGCAGCAGTAACAGAAAAAATTGAGATCATGGCAGCAGTTCGCCCCGTATTTCATAATCCTGCTGTAACTGCGAAAATGGCGGCAACTATTGACCATATTAGCAAGGGGCGTTTCACATTAAATGTAGTTTCGGGTTGGTGGGCTGAGGAGGCGAAGCAATATGGCGGCGATTTTACTGAACATGACCAGCGCTATGATAGAACGGCAGAGTTTATTGAAATTTTGAAAGGCTTATGGACGGAAGATACATTTTCATATCAGGGGAAGTTTTATCAAATAGATCAGGCAAAGCTTTCGCCTAAACCAGTGCAACGTCCTCATCCGATTTTATATGCTGGCGGTGAAAGTGAAAAAGGCAAACAAATCATTTCATCATTGTGTGATGCTTATGTCATTCATGGTCATACAGTGGAGGAAGCGAAGGCTAAGATTTCTGATATGAAGACGCGTAGAGAAGAAGCTGGTCGTGAGCCCTTTAAAACCATTGGAATGGCAGCCTATGTGATTTGCCGTGATACGGAGGAAGAAGCGCAGGAAGAGTTAAAACGAATTACAACGGTGAGCAATCTAAGTGGATATGCAGGCTTTAAAGACTTTACATCTAAGTCAGAGCTTGAACATCAAATTCAGTTACAGGATTATTCAGTATCTAATCGCGGAATCCGACCGAATTTAGTTGGCACACCTGAGCACATTGCAAATCAAATTATAGCCTTTGAGGAAGCTGGAGTTGATTTACTATTATTACAATGTTCTCCACAGCTAGAGGAACTAGGACGCTTTTCGAAACAGGTTATGCCGAAAGTGGAAGAATTAAAATCCACAATCATAGAAAACAAAAGCAGGGGGCAGGAATATCATGTCTAAAATATACGTAATTCATGAGAATAGTGAATGGACAGAACATCTATTTAAAAGATTAGAAGAGTTAGAACTTCCTTATGAAGATTGGAATCTTGTAAGAGGGACAGTTGATCTTACGTCTGTTCCACCTGAAGGGATTTTTTACAATCGCATGAGTGCTTCATCTCATACACGAGGCAACCGCTTTGCTCCAGAGTTAACAAGTGCTGTTCTCTCTTGGTTGGAGCACCATGGCAGAGTAGTGATCAATGGAAGCCGTGCCCTTCAGCTAGAGGTAAGTAAGGTCTTACAGTACTTAGAACTAGAGAAGTACGGCATCAAAACACCGAAAACAATTGCTGCAGTAGGAAGAGAAGAAATTCTTAAAGCAGCGGAGGAATTTGGCACAAAGAAATTTATAACAAAGCATAACCGAGCTGGAAAAGGGCTTGGGGTACAGCTTTTTACGTCTGTAGATGCTCTGCAAAACTATATTGATAGTGATAGCTTTGAGGAACCAGTCGATGGAATTACATTGCTGCAGGAATATATCGAGTCTCCTGAGGCTTTTATTACACGTAGTGAATTTATTGGTGGAAAGTATTTTTATGCTGTTCGGGTGGACACTTCTGAAGGCTTTGAATTATGTCCTGCCGATGCATGTGCAATTGATGATCTTTTCTGCCCTGTTGGAGAAGAAAGCGCCAAACCTGCAAAATTCCAGATTAGAGAAGGGTTTGAACATCCTATTTTTGAGAAATATGAACGTCTGCTAGCAGCCAATGATATTAAAATCGTGGGTATAGAGTTTATCCAAGATAAAGAGGGCCAAATTTACACATATGATATTAACACGAATACCAATTACAACAGTGAAGCGGAAGCCAACGGAGATATTTATGGAATGCTTGAAATTGCTAAGTATTTAGGTGGAGAGCTTAAAAAATTGGAAGTGACTGTTTAGGTAGCGAGTTAATCTTGGCTTGCGTATGGCCAAATCAATTGGACAATAAAAAACGGCTGAGGCCGTTTTTTTTTTGCTTTTTCAAAGCAAAACAATTGCAGTACAAGATTTAAACGGCACTAATTTAGTAGCTTTGCGAGGACAACGCTTTTTCTGTGGGATTGTCTGAAGTAAACATTTTTAGAAGAAGTTAAATCAATATAAAAGTGCAGGTTTCTTAAACTGATTTTGATTATATGATGTTTTAGTATATTTTCAATGGATTTATAAACTATTGTTTGAATATCTTGCGCATGTTATGAAAATAACCGGGTTTTTTCCATAGCTGACATTGTATAATGAACGTATTATTATTCCAGCTCACAGTATGACAGGGAGGAGTTGCTATGCGAAAGATAACCGAGCTACTCAAAAAACCGTGGTTTCTAGGGAGTATAGTTGTTCTGTTCGTGGGCGCGATCTTATGGAACATCCCTATTGAGAAAAGAAAGTATGGGATTTCCCAAAGCGGTTTAGTAACAGACTACACGGGCCTTCTTCCTGAACGTGTTGAAAAGGTCGTGACTGCGGAAAACCGAAATGATTTGCAAAGGATTGTAAAAGAGGCAAATAAGAACGGCCAGAAGATCTCAATTGCTGGGTTGCAGCATTCGCAAGGGGGTCATACATATTATAAAGATGGTGTTGTTCTCGACATGCGGACTTTCAACAGGATACTAGAAATTAACAAGCAGGAAAAAAAGATTCGAGTAGAAGCAGGAGCTACTTGGGAAAATGTCCAAGAGGCAATACTCCCATATGGTTTAGCCTTGAAAGTGACACAGTCTCAGTCCATTTTTACAATTGGCGGTTCCCTTTCAGTAAATGCACATGGGCGGGATATCCGCTTCGGTCCTTTAGCAGAAACAGTCAAAGAAATGACGTTATTAACCCCAAAAGGTGAAATAAAGAAAATTACTCGGGATGATCCAGGTGAATGGATGAAGTACGTATTTGGCGGATATGGATTATTCGGTGTAATTTTAGATGTAACATTAGAATTGACGGAAGATGATCTATACACCATCCATACACAAAAGTTGAAGACTAGCGAGTATGAATCCTATTTCAATCGATTAATGAATCAAAATAATACAGCAATGCATTATGCCCGAGTGAGTGTGGCGCCAAGCTCCTTTTTAGACGAAATGTATGTCATCGATTATAACTACACTGGTAAACAGGCGCAGAAAACTTTACTCAAAAAAGAACAAGGTGTCCGTCTATCCAAACTCGCCCTTGATTTGGGACGAAGAGGCGGTACTTTAGAGGATTTATTTTGGAAATCACAAAAAATATATATCAGTTCACTTGATGGAAAAGAGATTACGCGGAATAACGCCATGCGCTCGGAATCTACATTCATGGAATATACGAAGCCTGGTCGGGTGGAAGTGCTTCAAGAATTCTTTGTACCAGTTCAAGCCTACGAAGACTATATAAATGAGTTAAAGCAGGTTATTCCAATGAACGACAAAAAAGAGGATTTCAAAGTTCATAACATTACGGTTCGATATGCGGCGAATGACAACTTAACGTCGTTGAATTACGCCAAAGAAGATATGTTTGGTCTTGTAGTACTAATACAGCATGGATTAAAGGAAAAAGAAATAGAAAACGCCACATCGCTCATCCAGAAGTGGACAAACTTAACGCTCAAATATGGAGGGACCTATTACCTGCCTTATTACCGGTATCAAACAAAGAAACAATTTAGGAAGTCTTATCCTAAGTGGCAAAATTTTGCTGACGAAAAGCAGAAGAGGGATCCAAATCACGTCTTTCAGAATTTGTTTTATGAACACTACGTAAAGTGAAGGAGTAGAACATGAATCATAAAAATGCAGGCGTAATCCCGCTTGTGGCAACAGTAGGACAGGCCATTATTTTTCCTTATTATATTGTTTGGCTGAAGGAAGTATCGTTGACATTCACTTTATTTGCCTGGTTCTTTGCTGCATTTTCGTTTGCGGCTGCTTGGGGGTACCAAATCTTTCAGTCGAAAAAGAATAAGGACCAGTCTTATATCATTTTGGTGTATGGAGGAATGGGCGTTGTGTACCTTCTAGTTGGCAGTATCAATCAGTGGTCTGAAAGCCTTCCTTACGCGGTAGCGCTGTTGCAAGTTTTTCTTGGTGTATTACAGGGTTACTTTCGTGCATGGCATTCTGAACAAGAAACATATCATTTACATGCTGTTCACCATTATTTAATCGTCGGGTTCATGATGATTGGTTTTACCTTTATTAAAATAATTTCTCCCGTTGTATATATTACAATTTTTGGTTTTTTGTTGTGTTTGTGCAGCTTGTGGGAGCTTATTTGTAAAAGAAAATTTCGCTTATCTAAAAAGGTTTAATCGGGTCAATCATAAGTTCCTTGGGGATTCGGTGGGGGTGCCAGCTCGTATTTGCTGGCTAGAATATGGCGATCGTCATCGCTTCGCTTTAAAAGTAAATGAAATGGTTCGAATGGGGAATTGAGCTCAGATCCTGGCCTGGGCGTTGTTCGCCACGCAGATGCGGGTTAGGATATCGCCATCCAAACGGCGAAAGAAAAAAATGTACACATCCCGATGCTGAATAAAAAGGGATAAAAAGATAGCTAGATAATAAAAGGCAATGCAGAAAAATCTGCACTGCCTTTTTTGATGAAATAAATTACCTAATGAATGAAATATATGTTTGACTATATGGTTACTATACACCTTAGGATATAAGTAAGGAGAATAATAAGTAAGTAACTAGGGAAATGGCATGGCTATTTAAAAGCAACAAACATTTTAGGAATTGAATGAAAAAGGAGATAGAAGAGGGAATTTTATGGTGAAATCAATGAAAGATCAAAAAATGGTTATTGTTATATTGTTAAGTAATATTTTTATCGCATTTCTTGGAGTTGGATTGATTATTCCAGTCATGCCATCATTCATGAATTACATGCATTTGTCAGGTGGTTCTATGGGAACCCTCGTAGCCGTGTTTGCGGTATCGCAATTGATTGTTTCGCCTTTTGCAGGTAGGTGGGTTGATAATCTGGGAAGAAAAATCATGATTGTTTCAGGTTTATTTATTTTCAGTTTATCAGAGCTTATTTTTGGATTAGGAACGAACATCTTCATTTTATATATATCAAGAGCATTGGGCGGCATTAGTGCGGCATTTATTATGCCTGCTGTTACAGCCTATATAGCGGATATTACAAGTCTTGAGGAAAGACCAAAAGCAATGGGCTATGTGTCAGCTGCGATTAGTACTGGATTTATTATTGGACCGGGTATTGGTGGGTTTATTGCTGATATGGGCATTCGTATGCCATTCTTCTTTGCTGCAGCGATCGCACTCCTCGCAGCCGTTTCTTCAACCTTCATATTAAAGGAACCCATATCAAAAGAAGAGCGCAAAATCAATTTATCAAAGGGTAAAGAGACTACATTCTTTAAAGATTTAAAGGAATCAGTCAAGCCGATTTACTTAGTTGCATTTATTATTGTCTTCGTTTTGGCGTTTGGCTTATCAGCCTATGAAACCATTTTTAGCTTGTTCTCAGATCATAAATTCGGTTTTACAGCTAAGGATATTGCAACGATTATTACGCTTAGCTCAATTGTCGCTGTCATCGTTCAAATCGTGCTATTTGGAAAATTGGTTGAGAAACTCGGAGAAAAAGGGCTGATCCAGCTTTGTTTAATCGTAGGTGCTATTTTAGCCTTCGTTTCTACTATGATTTCTGGATTTATAACCGTCCTAATTGTCACTTGTATCATATTCCTAGCCTTTGATTTACTGCGTCCAGCACTAACTACATCTTTATCTAAAGCAGCGGGCAATCAACAAGGGTTTGTCGCTGGTATGAACTCGACGTATACAAGTCTAGGAAATATATTTGGCCCCGCTCTAGGTGGTTTCTTATTCGACATCAACATTAACTTCCCATATATTATCGCCGGTATATTTATGCTAATAGGCTTAGCCTTTACGTTGATATGGAAAAGTAAGAGAGTGGAAGAAGTATCAAATGGGTCTGGATTGAAAGAAGCCAATTAAAAAGCTAAAATCAAATCTCGACTATACGTAGTGAGTGCCTTTGCCAATTACGAAGGTTAATAAATACCAAATTCAACACTTAAATAGATTTTTTAAGCCCCCTAACTGTAGGGGGTTTTTTTATTTAGCATAGTGCTAAGATTTCAATCCTTTTTAAGCCTAGTAGACAAAACGTTAAAATAGTCTTTCACAAATTCTCTAAATTGCTGTGCAGTCTCTGACAGATAGTTGCTTTTAGACCAAGCTAGCCCGATTGTCCGTAGACAATGAGGCTCTGTAATGCGAAGGCTATGTGGGAATTGACCAAATTGATGAAGCAAAGTCATTTCTGGAATAAAGGCAATACCTAATCCTTGTTTCACCAAGTCACCAATCACCGTAGGATCATCACCTTCAAAGGCGATATGAGGAGTGAACCCTGCTTCGTAGCAAAACTGGTCCGTTAAATTACGGAATCCATAGCCAGTATGCATTTGAATAAAGGATTCATTTTTTGCTTCCTCTAGTTTAATCGTATCTCGATTTGAAAAAGGATGCCCGGGTGGTACGATGAGATAGACTTCTTCCGTGATCAGCGGTTCCCATACGATATCTGGGGCGTCAATAGGAATGGAAGATAGGCAATAATCGATTTTCCCTTCCACTAATTGTCCCTTTACGAAAGAGGAAGGCTGTAGAAACTGCTGGAATTTTACATTCGGATAATGAGATAAAAAGCTCTTTAGAAGATCAGGTAGAACGCGTGGAATGGTAACAGCCAGTGTAATCTTGCTTTCCTGCTGATTGGAGAGCTCTAAAATTTCCTTCCTCCCTTCATTTAACTCCAAAAATACTCTATCAACGCGTTTTAAAAACAACTTCCCAAACTCATTTAATTTGATCTGACGATGTTCTCTGTTAAATAGAGGTGCACCCAAATCTTCTTCCAATCTTGATATCGTTTTACTGAGAGAGGGCTGGGCAATCTGCAGCTTTTTGGCCGCTTTTGTCATATGCTCTAGCCTTGCAACAGTCTGGAAATAATGTAGCTGTAATAGTTCCAAAGATGGTAGTCCTTTCATATATAGATTTGAAGCTATCATTTAATAATTAATAATGTATTATACAACATGCATAAAAGTAATTACTATAAGTAAGGTGAAAAAAATTGAGGATGTGATAATACTTGAAGGGCTTACAATTGATTAAGCGCGATTTTATGGCAATGTGGAAGCATTCTCATGGACGTATTGCATTAATTTTTCTTCTAATTGTACCTTTAATCTATGCCGGATTCTTCTTAGCAGGATATTGGAATCCCTATGGCAAATTAGATAACTTGCCCGTAGCGGTAGTAAACAAAGATACTGGTGCTATGATGGGCAAAGACCATATCAAAGCAGGTAAAGACTTTGTAAAGGAATTAAAAGAGAACAAGGAATTGGATTTCCACTTTATTTCGGAGGAGAAGGCCAATAAGGGGCTGAAAGATGGGGATTATTATATGGTGATTACCGTTCCCGAAGATTTTTCAAAACACATTAGTACCCTAATGGATAAACATCCAGTTCCTGCACAACTTCTGTCAAAGACAAATCCAGGCGGAAATTTTGTAGCTTCGCAGATCAGTACAACTGCAATAGAAAAAATAAACGAGAAGATCTCAAACAGTATTACCAAAACATATGCAAAAGGTGTGTTTGATAAATTCCAAACACTCGGCAAAGGTTTAAAGAAAGCTGGAGACGGAGCAGATGAACTTCACACAGGCATAACGAATGCTAAAGATGCCGTTGCAAAATTGAATAATGGATTTGGCCAGCTTGATCAAGGCATGAATCAATTGTCCACAGGTAGCCATAAGCTTCTCAATGGGGAAGAGACACTTTCAGCTGGTGCAGCCAACTTGGAAAAGGGTTCACTTTCATTAGCGGATGGCACCAAAAAACTGTCGGCAGGCATGAATACGCTGAAGACTGGTGAACAGCAGGTTGCTAACGGGGCAAAACAATGGTCCTCTAGCAATGAAAAACTGCTTCAAGGACAAACAAAAGCAAATAACACGGCAAAGCTTTTGCAGCAGCAAATGGATGCTTATACAAAATCGCATCCTGATGCGAAGAAGGACCCAGCATTTCTAAAGATGCAAGCAATGGCAACTGGACTTGCACAGGCAACTGAACAGCTTGAAACAGGACAAACACAGCTTGCACAGGGAGCTGAAAAGATAACTGCTGGACAGGAAAGTGTTCATGCAGGAATGGAAAGTTTTTCTGCTAATTTGGACAAAGCAGCATCTGGAGCAAGTGAATTAGCAGCAGGCACAACTAAATTTAGCAATGGCTTCGAAGAATGGAGCAAAGGCTATACGACATTAAATAGTGCCATCGATAAAGCAGCCGAAGGAACAAAACCGTTTAAAGAAGGCACAGCTAAATTAATGGATGGAATGGGCCAATTATCTGATGGCTCTAGTACCCTTTCCTCTAAATTGAAAGTTGCTGCTTCAAAAACAAGTGGCATCTCTAATAATGATGCGTTGACGGATATGTTTTCTGAGCCAGTAATTTTGAAGGAAACAAGTCTTTCTAACGTGCCTAACTATGGATCGGGCATAGCACCTTACTTCCTATCACTTGCTTTCTATGTGGGTGGTATTATGGCATCAAACATCCTGCCGCTTGGCAGAAGAAAAGAACGCATTGTAAATGGTACGCATCATTTGATCAACAAATTGGGGCTTGTCTATACGATTGGTTTTATACAGGCAATGATTGTGGACGCGATTGTATTAGGCGTCATTAAGCTAGAGGTGGCAAGTGTTCCACTATTTATGCTTTCTAGTGTAATTGTCTCCTTTACCTTTATGACATTTATTTTAATGCTGGTTACTGTATTTGGTTTAGTAGGGAAGTTCCTAGCCGTTACTTTCCTTGTTTTCCAACTAGCAACCTGTGGTGGGACATTCCCAATGGAGCTTGGAACTCCACTGTTAAGCAAGGTAGGGCAATGGATGCCTATGGCTCATTCGCTCAAGAGTATGCAGGAGGTCATTTCTCTAGGAAATTGGCATGAACTGCAATCTCAATTACTTTACTTAGTCATTTACCTTGCTGCAGCTATTTTGATTGCATGGGTGGCAAGCCATATTCAACATCGTGAAAAACCGGCTGAGGAAGTCGTAACTTCATAAGGAAAAGGGAGGGCATATGCCTTCTCTTTTTTGTTGTCTTGAAACAATCGTGAGATTATATGAGAGGAGTGGTGTATAGTAATTTAAGATTTAAAGTTAAATCCTATCATAACGTCAGCAATAAACAATCGACTAACTTCTCAATAAACTGATTCATCTACTCTACGAAATATTCAGTTTTGGATTATAAGCATTTATGTATATTATCTATAGAGTGAAAGCTTATAAATGAGGAAGTAATCGCCATTCTGCACTAATATTATGTTGATTGATAAAAATAAAAACGAAAAAAAGCTATAATAGAAGTGATGTACCAATTTAACGGGGGGCAGGCAATGAACAAAGAAAAACAGCTCTTAATGAATTTCAATGATGTATACAACAAAATCGTGATGCTTAATAAGCCAAAGATGGAAGAGAGCCTGAAGGGACATAAGCCTTCTGAAGTGCATTGTATTGAATCAATTGGAAAAAGCGGCAGTGCAAATGTAACGCAGCTTGCGGAATCCCTTTATATGACGAGAGGTGCCATAAGCAAATTAACGAAGAAGCTTTTAGAAAAGGGGCTAATCGAAAGCTACCAAAAGCTTGATAATAAAAAAGAAATTTATTTTAGGCTTACTGAATCTGGGAAAGAAATTTTTACAATACATGAAGAGTTACACAATGAATTTCGAGAGCGAGATAAAGTTGTATTTGAACAACTAACCGAGACGCAATTTGATAGCATGCTCGGTTTTTTGGAAACCTATAGCAGGCATTTGGACGAAGAAATAAAGAAACAAGACGTACCTCATCACTAAATGCTTATTCATAAATCTTATTGTAACAGTCTGATCCATCGATCAAGACTGTTTTTTTAAATTATATTTTTATTGACTAGGAAACAAAATGATGTTATTTTTGTTTCTGTGGAAACTAAAATAATTTAAAGGGGCTTAATATATGAACAAAAACATATCACAGAAAGTAGGAATACCTAGAGAAATTCTTACAGCTGCTTGGGCAATTGCGCTTGGTGCGATTGCTCCAATGCTTGACTCTACCATGGTGAACATTGCAATTGACAAACTAACAAATGATTTTCATACAACACTTGATACTATCCAGTGGGGGATTACAGGATATATACTGGCTCTTGCAATTGCCGTTCCCGTATCTGGCTGGCTTATGAACAAGTTTAACGGAAAGAATATCTTCATCGGGGCAGTTATTGCCTTTGGTCTTATTTCTGTTTGTGCAGGGCTGAGTTGGAATATTTCTAGCTTTATCATCTTTCGATTGCTACAAGGGTTCAGTGCAGGGATTATTACAACGCTTATGTCAACATTATTGGTCAAAACAGCCGGCTCAGAAAATTTAGGAAAAGTAATGGCCATCGTCAGTACACCAATGATTTTAGGGCCAATTTTAGGCCCTGTGATTGGCGGTTTTATAGTCCAAGGAGCATCATGGCATTGGATTTTCTTTATTAATGTGTTTATCATTTTGATTTCTGTGCCATTTATGCTGAAAACAATTCCCGACTTCGAGCCATTCAATAAAGAGAGCAAACTGGATGCATGGGGAATTGTCAATTTGTCTGTCATGAGCGCGACATTGATTTACGGTGTAACAAAAGCAGCAGCCTATGCATCATTCTCCAATGAGAAAACTATCTTTTGGATTGGGATTGGTTTTGTTTTTGGTGGAATTTATCTCTTATATAATAGAATGAATAAAAATCAAACTGTGCTACCGCTGAATTTATTTACGCATAAGAGTTTCTTAGCCTCAAGCACTGGATTGTTTTTGGCGAATATTGCTATTATGGGACCCATGTTAATACTGCCGTTGTTTTTTCAACGAATATTGCATTTTACCGCAATGGAAGCAGCGCTTGCATTAATCCCACAAGGAGTGGGAATGCTTGTTGCGCGTCCAATAATCGGGAAAATGATTGATAGGATTGGAGCTAGAAACGTTGTTATCGTTAGTCTTGTTCTTTCTTTATTTGGAACCTTTCCGCTTCTCTCTATTACGGGTCAAACAAGCCTGGTTTGGATTTCTATTATATTATTTATTCGTGGAACTAGCGTTGGGGGAATAATGCTTCCATTAATGAGTGACGCTTATACGGGTCTCGACGATAAGGAACTTCCAGAAGCAGGCGTTGGCATCAATATGATTGAAAATATTGGTTCAAGCTTTGGTTCGGCATTAATTGCAACAGTTGTGGCAACGACCGTACAAGGTTTGCAACCAACACTCAATAATGAATTAAAAGGATATCATGCTGGTTTTTTGGTTTCCGCACTTGTCCTTATAGTCATTTTTATTCCAAGCATCTTCCTTACACATAAAAGGAAAGATTTAGAAAGAACTTAGGTGGGATGAGGACACTGAAATTCATGTGCATAGTGAACAAGGAAAAGGGATTGAAATTACCGTTATTCTGATGCAATAGTTTATGAAAAAAGCAACTGACTGATTCAGTTGCTTTTTTTGTATATTCACTTAGAGAAAAGGATGATAAACCAACAGATAGCCGATTAAAGTCATGGCGCTGATAGTTGCTATATACATGAGTTTATTGTTTGCTTTTTGATAAAACCAGCTGCCTATTAGGAGTAAACTAATGAAATCGAAAAACAGCTGAAATAAAAAAGTATGATGATTGTATAGATAGATGCCCACAGCTAATGTTTCCGCAGCTAACCCACTTACAGGCAATGCATATAAAAGACTGCTGATCCTATTCTCTTTGTTCCAATAGTAGAGTACGTAACTAATAGCACTACATACTAAAGCAAAAACGCTATAAAGTATAAAAAGATTCCATTGAAATTCTTCTTCGTAGAACCTTGGTGTGAAAAAGCCGAGTAAATATTTTAAAAGGTAAAAGCTTACATTCATACCCATTAAGTATACGAATACATTAATAGCCGCATTTATATTTGAGACACTAAAGTAGATGACCAATGTTACTGTGACCATCCAGAAGCCATATAATGTGGCGATTGAACTTAGACTCCAAAGATTATTATAAGGAAAGAAGTCTGTTAACCTACTGATAATCCCGGTAGCTAGTCCTATACAGAAAAAAAGACTGTAGGATTTTAAAGTATGTTGGTTATTTGTAGAATGTATCGCTACTGCCATTCAATTGCTCCTTCTTGTGTAATAAGCTGTATTCATCTTTTTATGACATAGGCTGCTTTCCTTTTCCACTCAACTGAAAAGTCAGCAAAAACGCGAATGCTCCGATGAGGGTAGAGTTGGCCAAGAGATTAAAAGCTCAAACAGATTATCCATCACAAATTTGAATGACAATATTCATTAGCCTTTTATTTTCTTCAGAAGAAGATACGTTTTCGTCTAACATGGCTCCTGCAATTATTGGCAACCATTGGAGTATTTCGCTTTTGGATATGTTTATATTACAACAATATAAGTGTAAATATAGCTCAGCTAATTCAATGGAATGCTGAGATAATAATAAATAAGTACGACATACGTCTGCACGGATATCCCCAGCACTAGCATCTACCCAATCAATGATACTAACTACATCTTCGTTCATAATTAGATTAAATGGGTGCAGATCCCCATGGCATAATCTGGGTTCATACTTTAAAGAGTTTAACCTACTAAATAACGCCTTTTTTTGTCTTTGATTTAGGGATGGAGCTGATTCAATCTTACGGCTAACTTTTATATCCATACGTTCAATTTCCTCTGATTCTACCTTGACTTCATGTATTCTTTTTTGAATATTAACAAGGACATTAATCTGGGTTCATACTTTAAAGAGTTTAACCTACTAAATAACGCCTTTTTTTGTCTTTGATTTAGGGATGGAGCTGATTCAATCTTACGGCTAACTTTTATATCCATACGTTCAATTTCCTCTGATTCTACCTTGACTTCATGTATTCTTTTTTGAATATTAACAAGGACATTAATCTGGGTTCATACTTTAAAGAGTTTAACCTACTAAATAACGCCTTTTTTTGTCTTTGATTTAGGGATGGAGCTGATTCAATCTTACGGCTAACTTTTATATCCATACGTTCAATTTCCTCTGATTCTACCTTGACTTCATGTATTCTTTTTTGAATATTAACAAGGACATTAATCTGGGTTCATACTTTAAAGAGTTTAACCTACTAAATAACGCCTTTTTTTGTCTTTGATTTAGGGATGGAGCTGATTCAATCTTACGGCTAACTTTTATATCCATACGTTCAATTTCCTCTGATTCTACCTTGACTTCATGTATTCTTTTTTGAATATTAACAAGGACATTAATCTGGGTTCATACTTTAAAGAGTTTAACCTACTAAATAACGCCTTTTTTTGTCTTTGATTTAGGGATGGAGCTGATTCAATCTTACGGCTAACTTTTATATCCATACGTTCAATTTCCTCTGATTCTACCTTGACTTCATGTATTCTTTTTTGAATATTAACAAGGACATTAATATATTGCTCAGCCTCATTTTGATTTTTTAATAGACGATGCCCTAAGGTTTCACCGTTGATGTATTCCATTATTATTGCCTGTATTCCGTTTATCTTTCTAACCTCTAATACTTTTGGAACATTCAGCCCACATGAATAGGCAAACTCTTGTTTCTTAGCTTCATATAATGATTCAGTAGGTGGTAGATTTTCTTTGAAAACCTTTACTATTTTATTATTCCATAGATATAGATTGGCAGTATTACCGGTAGCGATCAGATTTCCTTTAAAATTCATACCTTTCCTCCAATCAATCATTTATTAAATTTTGAACTCAGACTCCAAGGGTCCTTCTATGACACACTTCGCTTTACTTTTCCACTCAACTGAAAAGTCAGCAAATACGCGAATGCTCCGATGAGGGTAGAAAAAGCCAATAGATTAAAAGTCCATGTGTAGCCAATCCAAGCTGACAGCGGAATAGCAATAGGTGCAAGCGCTCGACCAATCGTGAAGCGAAGGCTGCCTGCTGCAAAGTATTGACCTCTCATATGCTCCGGTGAGATTTTGGCGATAAAGCTATCTTGAATGCCTACGACAATTAGTTCCGCAGTTGTGAAAACAAACATGCCTAAAATGATCACCCAAATACTGGTCGTATAACCGAAAATCAGCATAGCTAGGCCGTATAAGCAGGAAGACATGATAAATACATTGCGTTCTTTATATTTCGTCATCCATTTTGAAATAAATACCGTAAAGAGGGCAACGAGCAGTCCATTTTCGGCAACAACCCAACCGAATGCCTTCTCTCCTGAAGCTTTAAGGGACCAATCACCAAAAGAAAACAGATTCTGTACGGGAATCATTTCTTTCATGTAAACGGCGAGTAATAGATCCATTTGCATAAAAGCTTGCGCTGCGAAAATGCCGCCTATGATAAATAACAAAAAGACCTTATCCTTAATAATGACCTGATAATCCTTCAATTGCTCTTTTATCACAGTGAGCCAATTACTAGCTTGCTCATTGGATGTGGATGACCCTTCTAGAGATGCCGGCGTGGTTTCTCTGATGAATGCATAAATTAAAAAAGCGACAAAAAAGCTGGCTGCGGCACTTGTGATTAAGAGTCCGAATCGATGATCGAAGAAAAAGATGCCGCCTAGTATGGGGCCGATTACCACGGAGATATTGATAGCTGTATAGAAAACAGCGAACACCTCGCTGCGATGCTTTTCAGGAACCACATCGGCCACCATCGCATGGCTGGCCGGCATATAAAAGGAACCGAAGAAACCAAGTATGGAGAAGCAAATAAAGCTGAGCATAGCCGATTGAAGCCATGGTGAATTGGCTAAAGCAAAGGCAATGAAAGCAAGCCCTTGGCCGAACATCGAGATGAACATCATTCTTTTTCGGCCAAATTTATCGGCGCAATAGCCGCCAATCAAATTGGTGAAGACGCCTACAAGCTGAGAGACGATAAGTAAGATGCCTGCGAGCCCTTTTCCCAGTCGGTCTGAAAAATAAATGGCCATATACGGCAAGAACATCCAAAGTAACATGTTAGTTAGAAATTCACCGTAAAGCCGGACCTTCAAATTGCGGTCCCAATCCTTCCATTTCATATGTAATTCCCTCAATTCTATGATGTTTACAAATTGGGAATCCTTTCGTTATTTCTATTAATTAAAAATTTTCCCACTTTTAAAAGTTACCATGTCCTTTCCCTACATACAACCGTTTTTGAAGAGGTCAGATTTCTCTACATGCTAAAGAAGGGGAAAACAAAACCCCTTCTTTCTATTATTATCCTTGATACTGTTTTCAGAGTGACTGCATAGGAGATTTCATATGAACTGGAACAACCTAAAGCAATTTGTAAGTATTAGCTTCATAGCTTTCTTACTTACTATTCTTATTAAAGTTGCATGTTTATCATAAATACCAACGTTTAGTATTGCGAAAAATAAAGAGTAGGGTATAATGTGAGTACTTATTAAGTACGGACACCAAAAACTCAATTCATTATAATTACAAGACAACACTAATACTGTTAGCCATGAGAGTAGACGCGGAAACGTCTACTCTTTTTTTATCGCTGTTTTCGTAAATATTGTTGATTTAAAGGATATTTAACTTTACACTAAAAGGAAATTTAAGATATATGTGTTATAAGTATTGAGGTGATGTTATTGTTTAACGTATTTTTAATAACTCATATAGTTACAGGGATGATTTGTTTAATAAGCGGGATATTTGCAATGTCTTCTAAAAAGAAGAGAGGGAAACATACTGTATCTGGCGAGATATACCACTGGTCTTATGTTTTTGTATTTATAACAGCTTTGGTTATGTCGGTAATTCATTGGGAAAAAAGCCAATATTTATTCTACATCGCTCTGTTTTCTTATGGGCTTGCATTATTGGGCTATTTAGCGGTCAAGAAGAAGTGGAAAAATTGGATAGGTGCTCACATAGGAGCAATGCTAGGTTCTTATATAGGTATTGTAACTGCAACTTTAGTAGTTAATATTCCGAGTATACCAGTTTTAAATGAACTGACTATTTTGTTATTCTGGTTTCTACCTACAATAATAGGAACTCCGCTCATATTTAAAGTAGGTAAAAAATACGCTCCAAAAAAAGAAGTTAATTTTTAAGCGCTTCTTACATTTTATAGCCGTCTAAAACCCTGTATTGCCGGAGTTTCTTATTCAACAATCGGGCGCTTTTCTCCAATAAGGAAGAGTGTCTTTATTTATGGAAAAGACCATTGAATAAATATATTATATAATAAAAATCATTGGAAATTTGGGAGAAACGATTGAATACTAACCAAAAGGCAATAGAGCTATTTGAACAAAATGACTATGAAGAGGCTTTAGAGCTTTTTCAAAAAGCACTAAGAGAATCTAGGAATATCCAGTCACTGAATAATCTTGCTTGGATATACAGCTACGAGGAAGAGAATGATCAAAAGGCTCTCGAATTAATAGAAGAAGCCATTGCTATGAATCCTAAGACGTATTTCCCTTATAACTTACTCGGGGAAATTTACTTGAGGCAAAAAAAGTGGAAACTTGCTTTAGATACATTATTGAAATCCATTTCGATTCAACCTTCCAATGAAGCTTATCATAATTTAGCTTTAGCAAAGTACCATCTTGGAGATTTCACGGAAGCCTCTAACTTTTTTCTACGAGTTGCAGGCGATTCTGATGATGTGATGTTAAGCCATGTTAAATGTTTAATTGATCTTGGAATGAAAAAAGAAGCAAAAGAGAAATTAGATGCATTTAATCCAGGTGCAGATGATTATGTAGGGGAAATTGAAGTTGCTGATTTGTATGTTGAAATGGAATGTTTTGAGAAAGCGATCTTTTGGTTTGAAAAAGGATGGAAAGAATACTTGAAAGAACCTTATTGGGTTACTAGGTATATCTATTCTCTTTCTAATACAAAAAATAGTAACCGTATCAATGAAGTAGTATATGAAGCTATTCAGCAAAAGGACGAAGAGATTAAAAATGCGCAGGAAGAAGAATGTGATGAGAATTGGACAGAAGATGATAAAGAAGAATATATTCAGCAATTACTTGCAGACAAAAATGATTATAAGAATATGGTCGAAATATCATCTGAACAAATCCCATCTATAGAATTTGAACCTTCAATAACTGGGGGCTGCTATTTGTTTGGTTGTAAACGTCATAACCATTGTGAATACGAAGAGGTAACAGAAGAGATTGACTTCTGAAGAAATAATTAAAACTTTTCCTTCTTAACTATGTCTTATTGTGAAGGAACACAGATAGAAAATGATCAAGCTTTTTTATAAAACCGATATTTAAATCTGCTTAAAAGGATGCATTTTGATCAACCTTTCTCAAAATGGATTCTTTTTATTTATCGATAAATACTGGTTAGTAGGGTATTCATAATTGGGAGCGATTGTGGATGAACAAGAATAGAAAATGAACAACCTTTTTCACAAAAAGGGATCCTTTAATGTAAGGTGAAATTCAGGTTTACAGGGTGTTTTCTAGATAACTTTATTTTAAAGCACAAAGACAAAATTCACTTTCAGCTTCGAGTGAGTTTTGTCTTTTTATATAATCATATACTTGAAATGTCCGGTGTACCATTTTCTAGAAAGGTCATATTTTAAGGTTATTCCTGTATTATTTTGCATATCGATATGATGCAGAAAAGTCTCCTTTAATATCTTTTTTCTTAGATTTAAATTTTATAAGGTCATAGTGGGAATGTTTGCTATAATTAAGAATATACTGATTTTTGCGAATATAATAATGAGGAGTGTGTTTAATAATGATTTCTTTTCCGAAACCAGATGTTTCACAGTTTTTAAGAACGTTTTCGATTGAAGATTTTGCGGTCAGCCCTGATGAAAAGCAGATTGTTTTCAGTACCAATTTGAGTGGAAAGTATAATTTATGGGCGATGGACTTGCCTAATACATTTCCTTATCCTCTGACAACGATTGATCAAAGCTGCCAGGCACTCTTGTATGATAAACAAAGCAAATTCATTATTGCTGGATTTGATTATGACGGGAATGAAAATACTCAATTCTATGGGATTCCTCTAAAAGGCGGGGTAATGAAAGAAATCGTTCATGAAGAAAATACGCGTAATTTCCAACCGTTTTTATCTGAAGATGGGAAAAAACTTTTTTATACATCATCTAAAGAAAACCCTTCTTACTTGAATTCCTATTGTCTACATTTAGAAACAGGGGAAGAAACGAAGGTTTTAGAAGGGAATGGAGGAGCGACCTATCTGATTAGTCAAAGTCCAGATGAGTCTTCGTATCTTTATTTGAAAATGTTTGCGAATACTTATATGTTGATGTATGCAAAACGTGGTGATGAGGATATCTTACTCACGCCTCCAACGGATAAGCAACATACTGTAAGTGATGGCGTGTTTGTATCAGATTCAGTGGTCTATTTGTTGACGGATTATGAAGCGGACTTCACATACCTGGCTTCTTATAATCTGGATACGCAAGAATTTAAAAAAATAATAGAAATAGAAAACGAAGGATTTAGCAGCTTGCAATATGATAAGGAACGAAAGCTTTTGTATATCGCTAGCGAAAAAGGTGTAGAAGACCATTTGTATGAATACAATTTAGAAAATGGCGAGTGGGATCAGCTAAAGACGCCTGCTAGTGTCATTGAAAAGCTGGTTGTGGAGAAATCAGGCACTTTGTATTTATTAGGAAGAGGCGCCACAAATCCTCGCAATATTTATAAAAAAGTAGAGGACGAGTGGGTATCTTTAACAAACTACACTGTGCCGGGTGTAGAAAAGGATGATATGGTCGAGCCTGACGTGATTACATACCCGTCCTATGATGGGCTTGAAATCGAAGCATTATTTTTCAAGGCGAAAAAAGAAAATGATAATGGTGAAATTATCTTCTGGCCGCATGGCGGGCCGCAAGCATCAGAACGGAAGTTTTTCAGAGCTTCTTTCCAATTCATGTTGAATCAAGGATTTAGTATATTTGCGCCAAACTTCCGCGGTTCTTCAAGTTACGGATTAGAATTCATGAAGATGGTGGAAGGAGATTGGGGTTACGGGCCACGTCTCGATAATGTCGCAGGTTTGGATTGGCTCATCGACAATGGGTATACAGAAAAAGGGAATATCTTATTGATGGGCGGAAGCTACGGCGGTTATATGGCATTGCTTTTACATGGACGCCATGCGGACTACTTTAAGGCAGTTGTTGACATTTTTGGTCCTTCTGATTTATTCTCGTTTATTCAATCAGTGCCGGAAGACTGGAAGCCGATTATGGATCAATGGGTAGGGAATCCAGAGAAAGATAGAGAAAAGCTGATTGAATACTCGCCAATTACCTATCTAGACACGATGACCAAGCCGATGCTTGTCATCCAAGGTGCAAACGATCCTCGCGTCGTAAAAGAAGAATCCGATCAAATCGTCAAAGCCTTACAGGAAAAAGGGTGCGATGTGGAATATATGTTGCTAGAAGATGAAGGGCACGGCTTCTCGAAAAAAGAAAATGAAATTGCCGTATACCAAAAGATTCTCTCGTTCTTTAATCAGTTTATTGGGGTGAAAGTTTAGTTTTAATGACTACTATGAAATTAGCTTTTAATTGATACTTTGATGTAAAGAAGGTGCCCATATTGGATTACCTTTAAAATGAAGATTGAAGATTCCTATAATTTTAAATATAATATAATAAAATTGAAGGGATGATGGTTGGACGATGAGCAAATAATTCTATTTTACAGGTAAAATGTATACGCATTTACATGAAATAGGATTAGTCTGTCCAATTATTATACCTTGAAACGCGCTTGTTGGCGTATTTATGTATGTTTACTAATCCTTCTGAAAGTTTTCAGGAGGTTTTTTTATTGGCTATGCGTATGCAATCTTACTAAGTAATGGAATTATTAAATGCATAATCTAAAAACCTCTCCCATTGGAGGTAATAATGAATGCCGATTGAAATGAAAAATGTATGTTTTAATTTTGATTCTCTAGATCACCCCTTATTTGAAAATGTGAATATTACAGTTGATACAACTTGGCGCCTTGGACTATTTGGTAGAAATGGTCGGGGTAAAACAACGTTATTACGATTACTAATGGAGCAATATTCTTATACAGGTAAGATTACCAGTGATGTAGATTTTGTTTATTTTCCGTTGAAAATCAAGAGCAAGAAAAAATTGACCTTCTATGCTATTGATGAATTGGTTTCAGTGGAGTTGTGGAAGCTGGAACGCGAATGCCATCTACTGTCCTTAGACAGAGAATTATTATGGAAACCATTTGAACAATTATCTGGGGGTGAACAAACGAAAGTATTACTAGCTGCATTATTTTGTGAAGAATCGAAATATCCTCTTCTAGACGAACCGACGAATCATTTGGATCTTCATACTCGAAAAATTGTGGCAAATTATTTAAAAAAGAAGAAAGGATATATTATTGTCAGTCATGACCAAAATTTTGTAGATGATGTGGTGGATCATATTCTTGTTATAGAAAAGAGACAACTTGCTATTTTAAAAGGAAACTTTACAAAGTACGAACAACAAAAAATGATTCAAGACCAATTTGAAATAGAGCAAAATAGAAACTTAAAATCAGAAATTGAACGCTTGAAAAAGACTGCTAGAGAAAAATCAGATTGGGCAAATAAAAAGGAAAAGTTATCTGGCAATGATTCATTTGGAAAAGCACAAGCAAAACGCATGATGAAGAGATCTCAAGCCATTGCGAAGCGTACGGAAGAGAAAATCGAAGAAAAGACCAAGCTGTTGCAAAATATCGAAACAGTGAGCGATTTAACTGCCAATTGTCTATTTAGCCACAGGACTCCAGTATTGCGGGTGCGTAATTTCACTTTGTTCTATGGTGATAGACCGCTTTTTAAACCTATTACGTTTGAATTATGTCAAGGAGAGCAATTGGCACTTATAGGGCCAAATGGCAGTGGCAAAACATCTATATTGAATTATATTATCAAACAACCATTTGCAGGCAGTGTGAGTGGTGAAACATTTATTCCGAAAGAGTTATCAAAAAGTATTATTCGACAAAATTATGATAACAACAGTGGTTCATTAAAGAATTTCGCTGGTCAAAATGCCATTGACTACTCTTTATTTCTCTCTAATTTGCGTTTATTAGGGATGGAGAGGGATATGTTTGATGTTCAGATTGAACAAATGAGTAGCGGACAAAAGAAAAAGGTTGAGCTTGCAAAGTCTTTAGGCATTCCTGCCGAATTTTATATTTGGGATGAGCCTTTAAATTATTTAGATGTGTTTAATCATGAGCAAATTGAAACCATGATATTGAAATATAAGCCGACATTGTTATTCATTGAGCACGATGAAAAATTTTTATCGAAAATTGCTTCAAAAGTTGTAGAAATTATTC
Source organism: Rummeliibacillus sp. G93 (assembly GCF_023515935.1). Lineage (NCBI taxonomy): Bacteria > Bacillati > Bacillota > Bacilli > Caryophanales > Caryophanaceae > Rummeliibacillus > Rummeliibacillus sp. G93. Next base: position 2,660,490 of record NZ_CP097314.1, on the reverse strand, counting down.
CTTATTAAATCTAAAAATGTTTTGCTTCTAATATAGAACAAAATAAGTATTAGATATTTAGGGGGTTGAATCGCATCTTTTAGATGAACTATTGCTTTACATAATTTTATCTTGTGAAGGAGTTGATTCTATTGAATTTATTATCTAAAAAGTTATTAGGAAACTCTATGTTTGAATGGTTAATCTTTATTCTTGTTTTTCCTATCGGTTTATATTTTATATTTATCAAGATAGCCCTCTCGGATTTATCTTTTTCATAGCAGGAGTGGTCTTTATTGTTCTTTTTGAGGCTGCAGTGAAAAGAAAAAAAGCCAAAAGCAAGATTAATTAAGTAAAACCTAATACATGATCTCTTTAACTTCAGATGGCAAAGTACTTAGTGATCTATTTTTTGCAATACCTATTTACCAAAAGAAGCAGAAGGAGTAATTAGATATATACCAATAAACTTATGATGCAATTTCAAATGCAGGTTTTTTTTAGTAGGAGAAATCGAATCCTTTTATCTTTATTTCATATTTTTAATAACTTTATATTTTTTATTAAAAAAATGAGGTGTTTTGTTTAGGTCCTGTATAACCTATAATGCTCATTGACGCCTGTATGCCCCTTTTTTAAAATTAATTTATAAATTTTTTACAATTGAGGAATTAATCTTAAGTTGTTTTATAAGGTGGTGTAGCAGGTGAAGATTCTCTATGAAGAGTCAAAGTGGAAGAGTATAGCTTCGGCACTTGAAAAAGTGAATGAAGCACACAAATATGACAATAAGTATGAGCATGCAGATGACCTATTTAAGGATTCTAAGAGTGAAATAGCAGACAAAGACATCGATAGAGCCATTTCTTTTAGCCCTCAGACATACCAACCAGAAGCGAAATCCATACGCGAGAAGTACAAAAAATTATATGATTATGCCAAGGGAATTGGTAAAATTATAGATGAAAAAGTAGACGAACCGTTCTATAAAAGCATCGATGAATATATGCAACAGATGGCTGATATGAATGTTTCTGCGTATACAACAGCGAATACGATTAACGTTCAAACAGGGCCCTTTTTTTATAGGCATGATAAAAAGGAAATCAAGTTAACTGATTTATATGAAGCGGACACGGAGTATTCTGATAACCTGAAAGCTGAATATGAGGCGTGGAAGCTGCAAAACCCAGATGTCAAAGCTTCTCAAGAGGATTATGAAACAGCCGCTTTAAATAGTGGTGCCTTTGAATATGAAGGAATCCGTGCGGGACAGGAGAAGAAAGAATTTTGGTTTAATTTAATTGCTACAGGGGTTGTGGTAGGCCTAACGATTGTCTGTCCGCCCGCTGGGCTCGTGGCAGGTGCTGCCTATACGGCCATTGATGTCGGCGGAGCTATCACGGGGGAAGACCTCATATCCGGCAGAAAACTCTCTGATAATGAACGACTAGTAAGAGGGGCATTTGCGATTGTGCCGGGTGCCGGCGCAGCTGCGGGAAAAGCCTTATTAAAAAATATGCCAGCTCTTGCGAATGTAATGAAATCAGCTTATAAAACAGTTGAGAATGCAGGGGGATCTGCCTTAAAGTCGACACTGGAACATGCGAGGAATCTAGGAAAAGCCCATGGTGATCAGCTGAAATTTACCTTAAAGCATCCCGTTCTCGCTGCAGTCACATCAAAGACAGGCCAACAAACAGTCCGCCAATCCGCCAAATTTATCGACAATGCCCTCCGTCCAATCGAAGTCCGTGCGGTTCAAACAAACGCTGGGAATCTAGTCACTGGTGTAGAGCGAGGACTTCCATCAGGCAAACTCCCTGCGAAAGCGGATGAGTATCTAGCTATCAAACAGGCCGAGAAGGATGGGGTATTGGCTGGTAAGGGTACGGGTAGGGATATAAGTAAAATAGAAATCGGGAGGGCCGATTTAGATGTTCTACGTAAAAAATTAAATGTACCTGAGACACATACAATAGCTGTGGGAAAAACTGATATATCAGAATTAAAAGGCAAGCTTTTTGAGGGGAGTTCAATTAAGGTTCGAAGAGAAGCTGGATTACCCGATTTAGATGTGATAATGCCCAATAGAGATATAAGAGCTCCATATGATGGAAGTAATCCGCGTCATATACAATTTATGAAGCACGCTGAAGAAGGAGTTATTAATGAATTTGATATTGAAATCAAAAAATTAGGCATTGATCCAAATAAGGTAGAAGGAACTCTTGCGATACATCAATCAAATCCAAGAGGTGTTTGCTCGATATGTACTCAAGGAATGACTAATCCAAAAAAAGAAGCAGGAATATTTATGCAGTTGACTAAAAAATATCCCAATTTAACAATTGAAGTGACAACTGAAGTTAAAGAAGGTATAAGGGTATCTGGAAAGGAAAGTTTTATTCTTAAGAATGGAAAATTAATTAATTAAATGAGGGATTTCATGTTAGAAAAATTTGTAAAGTTAGAAGCGGATAAGCAAGTTGCATTTTTATTAGGATTAAGTGAAACAATTGTTGATTTGTTAAATACTTCACCAGCGTATAAGGATATAAGTAAAGCTTTGGAAGTTTGTTGGGGATGGCTTGAAAATAAGGAGTACTCTGGAGATGATATATATTTTTTATTAGACGATGGTACAGAATTTACAGGGTTATTTATGCAAATGCAAGATGAAGATAATGCTTTAAAAGGATTAGTTTGGGGTTGTATTGTAGATGCAATATCTTTTACAAATTGGAGAGCTTATCAGTTTGATAATGAAGAATATTTACCTGCACCCATAGAAAATGTAGACGAAAGTATATTACAACAGTTTCTAGATGGTTTTTATGAGATAAAAACTATAAATATAAGAGTTGTTCAAGAATTCATTAATTATTTAAAGGATAGTAATACGTCGCTAAAAAAAGTTGATATTCTAAAATTTTTCGAAAAGCAACAATAAATTTTAAAGCACATGATTATCTAAGATAATCATGTGCTTTTTTGCTTTTATTCCTAAGAATTCTTTCTTGTCAGAATCTCATATCTAAAATAAGAGGAATGAAAAAATTTTTACAATTGGTATTAAAGGATATTTAGTTATTTATTACCTAATTTCAAAATATATTTAAGCAAATTATCATTGGAATAGAGTGAAAGAATATAATCCCTATTATTCATTTTATCTCACTTGACATCTCTCTCTTCTTGCTCTTTAAATAATCGAAGAAACCATTACCATAACTTAATTAGGATTATTATATTATGGTGAGATAGTGAAGAAGTAAATATTTGCGGTGAAATTAATTGTGATGGCTAGTTTAGAACCTTAAATTACGGGTTGTTGTATAAGGGATTACAGTATAAAAATTGTCTATTCTCGAAAGAAAGAGTCATTATTTGTCTAATTATAGAAAGACAAAGTATAAGTCTAAAGAATTAAAGCCTTCAGGAGTACTCATCTGTCATCATCTTTATTCCATTAATGCTAAAATTTAGTTTTTTATTTGTTATAATGGAAATATATTAGGAGGTAGACTGATGAAAAAAGTATTTAGCATGATTGGTTTATTGTTATTAACCAGTATTTTAATGGTAGGATGTGGAGCGGCACAACCAAAAGATACGGTAAAGGTTTTTTTCACTGCTTTTAAAGATGGAGATTTAAAGAAAGCTAGTACATATGTGAAGGGCGATATAGATCTTACTAGAAACGGAGATGCGGCTGAGAATAAGAAAGTGTTAGAAGCGATCTCCAAAAGATTTTCTTTTGAAGAGCCGAAAGAGGTTTCGAACGAAAAAGATAAAGCTGTTGTATCTGTCAAAGTAAAATCAGTTGATGTAAGTGAAGTCTTTAAAAAGGTGATAGAAGAAATGAAACCTCAACTTAACAGCGGCAAAATTACGGATCAAGAAGAAATGAATAAAATGGTGAGTGAATTATTAATTAAGCATATGCAAGATAAGGACATAGATTTAGTATCAAGAACAGAGAAACTGAATCTTAAAAAGAACAAAGACGGAGAATATAAAATCTTGAGTGATGATAATTTCCGTAACGCATTTTTTGCTAATCAAGATAAGGTACAAGGTATACTGCAAGGCATGGAGTAAAAATTTTATGCTCCATTAAAAAAACGGCTATAAACGCCGTTTTTTTTAATGGGAAATTGTAGTTTACTACAATTTATTTGGATACATAGGGATTCCCAGTTATCCAAAAACGCCATGGATAATCCTTGGCTTCGCCAGAATTGCCGATGCCGATACGTGGGCCAGAGGAGATATCCTCTGGTAATATTCCTGCTGCAATATAGAGAGGTGGTTCAGTAAAGAGGCCGCCATAATCATTCATAGTTATGCCAAGAGCTTTTGTTAATTTGCCTGGACCGCTCGTCAGTTTTTTTAAATCTGTTAGTCCTCTCCGTTCTTTCATTAATTCAATTCCCGTATGAGGTTCTACTGCTCGAATGAGGATGGCTTCGGGCTTATCTGTGCCGGAGCTTACGACGTTTACCAGCGTATGGGTATGCATTTGGTACGTATAAATATGGCCGGCTTCTGAATACATGATTTCAGTGCGTTTGGTGCGTCTACCGCCAAAGCTATGGGCTGCGCGATCACCGGGTCCCATATAGGCTTCGGTCTCAACAATATAGCCGGCAGTGGTTCCTTCATTTGTTTCCTTTACAAGTAAGCAGCCAAGCAAATCTCGGGCGAGTTCCAGAGTGTTTTTTTGGTAAAATTCAATAGGCAGAATCAACTTGTCCGCCTCCTTTCTTTATATTTTTTCCCTTTGCACCATAAAAATAACAGGTTACGTACATACCAATTTAAAAATAAATAAGGAGAAAATCCAAATGATTAAAAACAAAAAATCTTTCATCGCTTCCTGTATTCTTTTAGTAATTTGTATGAGTTTATTTTTTCCATTTCCAAATAACAAAATGCTTGGAGCTCGTTCAGTCTTTATGTCTTTTCCTATTCAGAATGAAAATGGTTATGTTTTGATGGGCATTGTAGGGTCAATTTTATACGTTATAGCTATGATTTTGTTCGCCCGGTCTCTGAGAAAATATCATATACGAACAATTCTAGTAGTTGTTATTATATATTCTCTTTTGCCGTTGCCTTTGATTGCAGTCTATCAGAAGACAATCGCAAGCGGAATTGCTGCAGTTTCATATGATGGAAAGGGTACCTGTAATTTTGAATCCCCGATTAAGGGGCTATTGAAAGGGGAGTGTGATCTCTCACTGTATAATCACAGCAGTAAAAGAGTCATTATAGAATTAGAGTTTTTAGATGAATATACAGAACCTATGGAGTCATCAGTAATGAATATAAACGGGCCTTTTAGGATTGTACTAGAACCCAACCATAAAAAAAGAGTTCATCTAAAAGAGTTGCTTGATGTTTCCGACTTGTCCGAGTACATAGAAAGTGGGACTTCAAATGAAGTTCACTTTAAGATAAGTGACACACACAAAACACGTATTTTTTAGTTAAAGGCCATAAAGAAGAAATATCATTTTTGTGAAAATAGTCTCTATTATGGTTATTTAAAATAGTAATAAAGTTATTTGTTTACATTTAAAATCAGGTCATTGTATAATTATATATACTTATAAAAAATAGAGGATTTTAAATATCATGGTAAATTCTTCGTTCTACTTTTTTAATGTTTATAGTGTATTATTGACCATTTGCCTTTCTTTTTTAGGCTGCTACCTTGCCGTTGAATTTAGCAGAAAACTAAGAATCGCTATACATAAATTAAAAAAAATGATTCTTTACTCATTTATTTTAGGCTTTACTTTTTGGTCTGCGAACCTGTTAATAGTCTTTTCGGTTGGTGCTCCGGTAAATAATCAATACTACTACTTTTTATTGAATTTCTTGTGTAGCTGTATCGGTGCCTTTGTGTCTTTGTATGGGGCTCAAAGGGAAATGGAGACTGAGATACAATATATTGCTACAAGTCTGGCGCTAGGATTGTTTATTATAGTTGCAGACTATGGTGCTTTTACTGTTTTATATCATCAATACATAGAAATGAAGCCTGTTTTGGTAGTAATGGCCTGCTTGCTGATTTTCGGCATGTCCTTTTCTTTAGTACGTTTTTTAATTCAGATTACGAGAGAAGAGATATATAGCCTTTACACAAAATGGAAAAATATCGGTTGTTTAATGGCTGGTATATCCTTAGGGATCATTCCTTATCTCATACTGATATCATTTTTTGATTTTTCAAGTGTACATGCAGCACAGCAGGAGCATCAGTTCATTCTTTTACCTTTTATCTTATTAATTGGAGCTAACATCTTTTTAACGCTTATTCCAGATTTATTTGGTGAAGTGATTCTCAAAAAAAATGTGGAGTCATATAAATCGCTGTTCAATCATAATCCGGATGCTGTATTTTCGGTTGATTTAGCAGGCAATATTCAGGATGTGAATGAAGAGGCATCTCGGTTGTCTGGATACAGTATTGAGGAATTATCAGGTATGTCCATTCAAGCACTCATCAATGAGCCTGAAAAAAATATGTCCAAATTATTTAAAGAAGTGATTAATGGCAAAGTGACGCTGACAGAATCAAAGCTCTTACGTAAAGATGGCAGCTATGCAGATGTCTCCATAACAGCGGTCAGAATGATTATTGATCATATAACCATTGGTGCCTATGGCATTGTCCAAGATATTACAGAGCAGAAAAGGGCACAGGAGAAGCTTACATATATTGCTTATCATGATGATCTAACAGATCTTCCGAATAAACGGAGCATGGAAAAAAGAGTAGGTCAGACGATTGAAGAAAATGCGCACTTTGGTTTAATCTATATTGATTTTGATCGATTTAAACGAATTAATGATAATTATGGACATAAGTATGGAGATATGGCATTAAAAAAAATGTCTGCTCGTTTAAACGAGTTAATGCCTTCAGATAGCCTACTTGCAAGAATAGGTGGAGATGAGTTTTTAGCTTTTATTCCCCAAAAACAAGATATAGAAGACCTTGCAAAAGACATTCTATCAGCTTTTTCTTCGCCTATTAAGGTACATGACAATGAATTCCAAATTACCTGTAGCATCGGCATTTCCTGTTACCCAGAAGATGCAACTTCGCTAAAGGATTTATTCATTTTCGCAGATTTAGCCATGTATCAGGCGAAAGAAAATGGTGCTAACAACTATATTAAATACAGCAAAGAAATGACTGGGCATGTGTTAAATAGGCTTGAGCTTGAGAATGATTTGAGAGATGCATTAACAAATCATTCGATTATGGTCTATTATCAGCCGAAATATAATAGTCAAAGCAATCGTATGATTGGAGCAGAAGCTCTAGCAAGATGGCAGCATCCGAAATACGGCTATATCCCACCGAATATATTTATAAGAATAGCGGAGGAGTCGCAGCTCATCATTGAATTAGAAAGAGAAATCATTAAGATAGTCTTCGGACAAATTCGTAGATGGCTCGATGAGGGGAACCAAGTGCCGAGAACGTCAATTAACTTATCATCGGTGCAATTTTATCGTGATGATTTAATTCCTTTTTTGCAACAAGCATTGGAAACATATCAAATAAGCAGTGAGTATATTGAGTTTGAATTAACAGAATCGATTATTTTAAGAGACAGGATTAATGTGAATGAACGTTTCGATGAACTCATTGACATGGGCTTTGAACTTTCGATTGATGATTTTGGCACAGGCTATAGTTCACTCAGCTACTTGCATAAATTGGCGATCAACCGTTTAAAAATTGATAAAAGCTTTATCGATGATTACCAAGAAAACGGAGAGGTTATTGCGACGATTATCTCCCTGGCAAAACAACTGAAGCTGAATGTGATTGCAGAAGGAGTCGAAACGAGGGAACAAATTGATTTCTTAAGCGACCTATCCTGCTATGACATCCAAGGGTATTACTTCTCACCACCGCTTCCTGTCTGTGAATATGAAGGGAAGCTGCAAACTCTTAAACAACCTATAAACAAATAAAATATTTGAAAAATGAAACACCTTATTGTTTTGCTTTAAAAGCCAAACAATAAGGTGTTTTTAAAACTCAGCTCATAGCAACTTGAATATTCTTTTTTGTAAAAGCTTTTAATACAAAAAAGAAATATAGAGTTGCGATGAAATAGATAAAGGATGTAATACTGAAAACAGCTGCATAGCCCCAGTAAGAGCCATAAGTGACAACCAGTGTTGTGGAAACAGGGCCCATAAAAGCCCATCCTAAGTTGAAGGCCATCTGGTTTGCAGAATTTGCAACACCTTTAGAACGATCGTTCACTAACGACATCATCAAAGACATTTGAATGGGATTACCTGCATTCATAAGGGCTTGCCGAAATAGAAAAGCAATCGATGCTATAAATAGATTTCCGGTGAAAGCTGTGATGAGTAAAAAAGGTAGAGATAGCATTTGCAAAAGCACAACTGCTTTCACCTCGCCGAACCTCTTGACCACTGCAGGCCCTAGAAACATAGCGATGGCAGTTCCTGCTTGGCCAACGGATAAAATTAGGCCAATCGCTGAGTTGGATGCATGGAAACGGTCCGCAAAATATAGATTCAAATAGGGAATGACAAGACCAGAGCCTGTTCCAATCAATAGTTGGGAAAGGAAAAAAATTAAGATTATCTTGCGACTTACCGATCCTATCGGCTCCCTTAATAAAGGCGGCTGTTCAGCATCCTTTAAAGGCTCTGCTAATTTAGCGAAAGGAATCATGGCACTTGCAAAAATGATGGAGCCAATTAACAATGCCAAGCGAATAGCGCTAATATCTTCAACAAGTAGTTTGAATACATCTGTTAAAAAACCGCCTAACAAGTTGCCGATAACATTCGCCGCTGTGGTAATGGCAAAGTGAAAGCTGAATAGATGTACCCGCTGATCTGCTGTTGAATTTTCTGCAAGCATGGGAATCACCATAACCTGAAAAAATGCCGTAGCTCCACCTAATAAAAAGGCGATGCTTAATAAAAGGCTCGCTGATTCTAACACGGATCGTAGCAGCATAAATATACCTGCTGCGGCAAGGCCAAAGAGAAGTATCTTTTTCCTGCCTTTACGATCGCCCATTATGCCGGCTGGCAAAAGAAATAAAGCCGTGGCAAGTGATGTGAGAGAGATAACCTGCCCGTTCATCGTATCTTCATAGCCTAGTGACCGAATATAGAAATTATAAATAATCGCTGTAATGCCTAAACCAATTTGGATAAAAATATTTCCTAACAATAGTAATTTAATATTTCGGTTATACGACTTGAAAAAAGTAATGGATTCACGAAACATAATATAATTCGCCTTTCTAATTATTCGTTAATCTAAATATAATGCGGCTGATAAAAATTGTAAATACAAAAATTTTAAAATAGACTGAAAAATCAATAGACGTTAGACTTAATGTGTATATCAAAATTAGTAAAGTGGTAAGGGGAGCGGATGGGAATGGAATTATTGGTCATAAGGCATGGACAATCAGAGGCGGATATTCTGGAGGTGCACGAAGGAAGAGCTGATTATCACTTGACCGAACTGGGAGAAAATCAGGCTCGAAAAATGGCTAGTCATGTACAGGAACATTTTCCACCGGACATTATCTTGGCAAGCACGTTGAAAAGAGCCAGTCGTACAGCTGAAATTTTACAAGAAGCGATTGGTTGTGAGATTAGTTATTTTGATGAATTAAGAGAGTTTGATAATGGCGTTTTAGCAGGACTTTTAAGGAAGGAAGCAGCCGTGAAATATCCTTTGCCATCAGGGGGAAGGCCAGCCCATATTCCAATACAAGATGGGGAATCAGCAATCGAGTTACGTTATCGGGCTGAGAAGATATTTCAACAAATCATATACGATTTTAAGGAGACGGAAAGGATTGCCATTGTATCCCATGGGGGGCTGATTTCAAATTTCCTAGAGGCTTTTCTTAATCTGCCAGTTCAGGCGAAATTTCAATTTCATACAGGAGATACAGGAATTCATTTGCTCGAGTTAAAGGATGATATACGTGCAGTAAAGTTTATGAATAGTCTGCAGCATCTAAAAAAGGGGAAATTACATTGTTGAAGACAGGGGACATAATCCATTTTGAACGGACTTTTACGAAGAGAGATGTAGAGATGTTCACAGCATTATCCATGGATGAGGGTGACCATCATACACAGCCTGATGGACTTGGAAGAGTGGTGGTTCAAGGTTTGCTGACTGCTACTATGCCCACAAAAATAGGTGGAGAATATAATGTGCTGGCACGCACGATGAACTTTGAGTTTTTCAGGCCTGTCTTTACTGAGGATACGATTCAGTGCCAGGTAAAGATTGAGAAAGCAGAGCCGGATCATGCAAATAGAATCGCTATATTGGCGAGTTTTCTTTGTACCAATCAGTTGGAGAAACAAGTTTTGAGTGGCAGCTTTTCTGGCGTCATCTTAACAGAATAACGAGATAACCCAGTGTCCCAGACGTGCTGATTACGCAGGGACACTTTTCTTTATTCATTCGTTTGATAGAGTCCTCCTGTGTAGACAGCCGTGATAGTTTTCGCGATCTCTTCCACTGTACCTTGCTGTTCATTGCGGACAATTTCCCACAGGTACATTTCATTTGTATAGAACCAGCCGCGGGCTACAAGCTTGTGGTTGAGTTCTGTTTTGGCTAGTCCGTATTTTTGAGCGTATGCAATATCCTCAGAAATTCGTTGGATGAACTTTTCACGGATAGCATTCCACTTTGCTGAAATGGAGGGGGAAGTGCCAATGGCTTGCTCGAACAATTGCAGCATGTTACGTTCCGTTTCAGCCATTTTCAAAAAATCCATTGCCTGTGAAAGGATAATATCGCGTGCTTCTTCCTTTGAATTGGGTGAAAATGAAACTTCCGCTATTTGATAGAACTTTTCCATTACATGATCCATTAAGACGATGAGAATTTCTTCTTTCCCGCTGAAATGGACGTAGGCAGTGCCATAGCCGACCTCTGCTTTTTTAATAATTTGAGAAATAGTTGCATTTTGAAAGCCTACCGTTAGAAATATTTCGCGAGCAGCTTGGAGGAGCTTTTGTTTTGTTTTGATAGAACGTAAATGGCGTTTGTCTTGCACCTCTTCTTTGTTAGTCATCTGTTTTGCCTCCTCATATTCTTTCACATTAGCATATAAAGAAATACTTTAAAAGGAAAGATGTATAATAGTATAAATTTTCAGAATACATTATTGACGTAATGTCATATTTATTGGTATAGTCTTTTAAAAAGATGACAAGAGGGAGGATTTACAATGACAAAGTCAACTTTAGAATACGCGAAACAACTAGATGAAAGAGATACATTAAGAAGATTCCGAGAAGAATTCTATCTTCAACCAGGTACCATTTATATGGATGGGAACTCTTTAGGTTTGCTTTCAAAAAGGGCGGAGCGTACGCTTTTCGAGTCAGTGGATGATTGGAAAAAATACGGTATCGACGGATGGACACAGGGCCAACATCCATGGTTTGAACTATCTGAGAGATTAGCAGAAATGCTGGCGCCGCTAGTAGGGGCGAGAGCAGAAGAAGTGATTGTCACCGGTTCAACAACGGTCAATCTGCATCAATTAGTAGCAACCTTTTATCAGCCTGAGGGGAAACGCACAAAAATTGTTGCGGATGAACTGAATTTCCCTACAGACATATATGCCCTGAAAAGCCAGCTTCGCATTCATGGCTTTGATCCTGAACATCATTTAATCGAAGTGAAAAGCAGGGATGGCCGTACAATTGAAGAGGAAGATATTATTGCTGCAATGAGCGATGAAGTGGCATTAGTGATTCTTCCAACTGTGCAGTATCGCAGCGGTCAACTTTTGGATATGAAAAGGTTGACAGATGAAGCGCATAAACGTGGGATTTTAATTGGTTTTGACGGCTGCCATTCAGTTGGCTCGATTCCACATGCTTTTAGTGACTGGGATGTGGATTTTGCCTACTGGTGTAACTATAAATACTTGAATGGTGGCCCTGGGGGTGTGGGCGGTTTGTATGTAAACCGGAAGCATTTTGGTGCAGAGCCTGGCTTGGCTGGATGGTTTGGTTCAAGAAAAGATGTTCAATTTGACCTTTTGCATACCTTTACTCCTGCAGACACTGCCGGCGCCTATCAAATCGGGACACCACATGTATTGAGCATGGCACCGCTTTTAGGCTCACTCGAAATGTTTGCAGAAGCGGGAATGGAACAGATTCGAAAGAAGTCACTCGATATTAATGAATACTTCATGGAGTTAATTGATGCAGAACTAGCTGATTTTGGTTTTGAAATCGGAAATCTCCGTGATGATGTCCGTCGTGGCGGCCATGTTTGTCTCGAGCATCCGGAAGCTGCCCGTATTTGCAAATCTCTAAAGGAACATGGGGTTATTCCAGATTTTCGTGCTCCGAATGTGATTCGCCTTGCACCGATTGCCCTTTATACATCATACGAGGATGTGTGGAATGTAGTGCAGATTTTAAAAGAGATTATGGATGAAAAGCAATATGAGAAGTTTACCAATGAGCGAGAAACAGTTGCATAGATTGTTAGATTTATATATCTTGGAATGAATAAGGAATACCACAGTGTTATGACTAACCTGTAAAGGAAAGGCGGATTCATATGGAAAAAGGTTTAAAGAGGGAGCTGAAAACCAGGCAACTGACAATGATTGCGATGGGATGTGCAATTGGGACGGGGCTATTCCTTGGGAGTGGGCTCGCCATTAGTACGGCAGGTCCCGGCGTCCTTCTCAGTTATGCTTTGGGCGCGTTTATCATTTTGTTGCTTATGGGGTGCTTAGCTGAAATGACTGTCGCCCATCCTTCATCAGGTTCGTTTGGGCTGATTGCGGAAAAATACATTCATCCTTTCGCAGGCTATCTTGTCCGGTATTCCTACTGGATCGCAAATGTGCTGGCTGTTGGAGTAGAAGTGAGTGCCATTGCTGTTTATATGAAGTACTGGTTTCCCCACGTGCCGGGCATGGTCTGGATTCTGCTTTTTGGTGTCGTACTGATTTATGTAAATGCAACGAGCGTAAATACATTCGCAACGTTTGAATACTGGTTTTCAATGATTAAAATTAGCGCAATCATCGGTTTTATTTTATTGGGGGCGTACATCTTGCTCGGACCATCTGGCGGCTCTTCGACAATAGGACCGCAAAACCTTGTGGATAGCGGAGGATTCCTACCATTTGGTTTAAAGGGCGTCTGGATTGCCGTATTTATTTCCTTGTTTAGCTTTTTAGGAACAGAAATGATAGCGGTTACTGCAGGAGAAGCGGAGGATCCGGATGTGGCTGTACCTAAGGCATTGAAAGCGACAGTATTCCGCCTTTCCACTTTTTATGTCATCACCTTAGCGATTATGCTGATGATTGTTCCTTGGAAAAGTGCTGGCATTGATAAAAGTCCCTTCGTGAAAGTAATGGAGATTTTGAATATCCCGGGTGCTTCTGGAATTATGAACTTTATTATTTTAACAGCTGCTTTATCTGCGATGAACAGCCAATTATACGCGTCAACAAGGATGGTATTTTCTTTGTCTCGGGCAAAATCAGCGCCAGCAGTTTTCGGTAAGTTAAGCAAAAAGGGTGTACCGTTGTATGCTCTTGCAATTTCAGCAATGGGTATCATCATGGCTGCTGTTGTTAGTGGATTATTCCCAGGGACATCCTATGCATTTATGATGGGAATTTCCATGTTTGGCGCCATTTTTACTTGGTTCATGGTTTTTGTATCGCACTTATTCTTCCGTAAGAAATGGGAGAGAGCAGGCGGTCGTCAATTGCCTGTGAAGATGATCGGCTTTCCATATTTGACGGCATTAGGAGCCATTCTCTTGGTCAGCTTAATGATTACTACCTGGTTTACGTCATTTAAAATACTGCTTCAATTTGGTATTCCATGGCTCGCCTTTTTAACCGTTATCTATTTTCTTTTCCACCGTAAAAAAGTAAATACGCCATTACAGCAAGGGAACATGAAAGACGACGAGGAGGATTTAGAATGGAAAACTCAGTGAGTAACAATTTAGAAAAGGGCATCCAATTGGATTTTGAAAAGGAGATGTCATACGGCGATTACCTACGCCTTGATCAAATTTTGACAGGTCAGCATCGGCTTTCAGACCACCACGATGAAATGTTGTTTATTATTATTCACCAAACGAGTGAGCTTTGGATGAAGCTCATTCTGCATGAACTACATGCGGCGATTGAGTGTATTCAAAAGAACGAGTTAGAACCATCCTTCAAGATGCTATCGCGCGTTTCTAGAATTCAGCAACAGCTTATTCAATCATGGAGTGTTCTTTCCACGTTGACGCCTGCCGAATATATGGAATTCCGTGATAAGTTGGGGCATTCCTCTGGGTTTCAATCCTACCAAAACCGCTTGATTGAGTTCGCACTTGGAAATAAAAACGCTCGCACGCTTGCGGTTTATGAACATCAGCCGGAGGTTTATCCATTGCTGACGAAGTCTTTAAAGGAACCGAGCATTTATGATGCAGCCATTTCAGCGCTTGCCAAGCATGGTTTAAAAGTGGATGAAAAAGCGTTAAATCGTGATTGGACACAAAACTATGAACCGAATGAAAGTGTAGAAGAAGCGTGGCTGACAGTATACCGCAATACAGATCAGTACTGGGATTTATATGAATTGGCAGAGAAGCTGGTGGATATCGGCAATCAGCAGCAGCTTTGGCGTTTCAACCATATGACAACTGTCGAACGAATCATCGGCCACAAAATGGGTACAGGCGGTTCATCCGGCGTCAATTATTTAAAAAAGGTATTGGATCACCAATTTTTCCCTGAGCTACTGAGTTTACGCACAAAGCTGTAAGGTATTTTAAGGAGCTTTTTATGCAGAAACAGTGAACAAGAGAATGAGGAGGGAAAATGAACATGGATTCGTGGATTGATATCTCATTGCCACTAAATCAACAGACGGCAGTTTGGCCAGGTGATACGCCATTTACGTATGAGGTGAATTGGAGCAAAGAAGAAAGCGGATCAGTCAATGTTGGCCGTATTACAATGAGCATTCATACAGGTACACATATTGATGCACCATTCCATTTTGATAATGATGGAAAGAAAGTCTCAGATCTTGATGTGAATGTGTACATTGGGAAAGCCCGTATCATTCATTTGCCGGTACCTTCTTCTATTGGGGTAGAAGCACTCGCTGGTGTAGATTTAGAAGGAGTCAGCCGTTTATTGATTCGCACGGATGTATGGCCGGATCGAAGCGTTTTTCCTACAGCGATTCCAGAAATTGAGCCGGAGCTTGCTTCTTATTTGGGAGATAAAGGAATTCGTTTGCTAGGCCTAGATTTGCCGTCCGTGGATCCGATTGATAGCAAAGAGCTGTTATCTCACCATGAACTAACAAAACATGGCATTCACATACTAGAGGGCTTGGTGTTAGACCAAATTGAACCAGGAGATTATGAGCTGGCTGCATTACCACTTTTCCTAGCAGAAGCAGATGGGAGCCCAGTCCGCGCAGTAGTGAAGCGTCTGTAGTGAGTATTTAAAATAAGAAGGATCTTTTTGCATGTCTATAGCAAAGGGTCCTTCTTTTATATGTTAAACACAAAAAAATACAGACAGAGAAAACACAGTTAGTCTTCTCTGTCTGTATGGGTGGCATTTATTATATAGTCTGCATCGCAGTTACTTGCGAGTTTTTCTTTTGCCTTGTTGTGTTTTTTGATTTGCCTTGCGTTCGAGATATGCCAATTCTTTTTGGAGTTTTAAGTAGTTCGCATAACGCTGTTTCTCTAAAACACCCTCATCGAGTGCTTTTTGAATGGCACATCCCGGCTCGGAATGGTGATTGCAGTTACGGAATTGACACTGGTTTGCAAGCGACTCAATATCTTTAAAACCAGAGTCTACACTATCGTTTTCATTCCAAAGCTGAAATTCTCGCATTCCTGGCGTATCAATTAAGATACCGCCAGCTGGCATTTTAATCAATTCGCGATGTGTAGTCGTATGGCGTCCTTTCGCATCATCTTCGCGGATGTCTTGGACCGCCATCCGGGCCTCTCCGCAAAGAGCATTGATAAGCGATGATTTGCCTACGCCAGAAGATCCCAGAAGAGCGGCTGTTTTACCGTTTTGTAGCATATCAGAAAGCGTATCAATACCTTCGCCTGTCTTTGAGCTCACAGCGACGACATCCGCGCCAATAGCCACTTGTTTTGCTTGATCTATATAATCCTCAGGATGGTCACAGACATCCTTCTTAGTTAAAACGACAACCGGCAATGCGCCAGAATCGTAGGCAGCCACTAAATATCGCTCTAAACGTCGTGCATTAAAATCATCATTCATAGAAGTAACAAGAAACACGATATCTACGTTGACGGCAATAATCTGTTCGGTGATTGCCATTCCTGCAACCTTCCGAGAGAAGAGAGAAGTCCTCGGCAAAAGGGAATGGATGATGCCTTTTTCCTCGCCTGGCATCTGTTCCACAGCAACCCAGTCACCGACTGCTGGGAAATCCCGCCGTTCAGCTGCAGCATGTGTAAAGCTGCCTGAACAGGTGGATAGCCATTCTCCTTCTGCTGTGACCACTCTATACATCCGTTTATGTTCTAATGTTACACGGCCTGGAACATAATGACGTTCCGCCGTTTCAAAATTATTTTTCCATTCATCTTGTCGTATATTATTCCAACCGTATTCGTTTAATTGATTCAAAGCATATTCCTCCTGTTATTTGCAAAATAAAAAGCATGGTCCGAGAACGGAAACCATGCTTCACCGCGCATAACAGAATAAACATGCCTAATTTATATTGGCATGGCAGGTGAATATATGGTCCCGTTCATTTGTGCAATAGCCTTATTCATCGTTACCATATAAATCACCTTCCTTCTGTAAGTTATCTCTAAGATAACAGGAAAAACGAATAACGTCAACATAAAATATAAATTATTTAAAATGTTTAGAAAAATATTTGTATTACTTATTCATTAATTTAATAATATGTTCCTTTGGATCCCAGCAATCAAATTTATATGCTGGTTTGGTTTCATAACCAAGCCTTGAGCAATAATATTTCATTCCTTCTGCTACTCTCTCCGCTTTGAAATGCTGACATGTTGCACAGCAATGGAAATCCTTCATTATAGGAACCTCCGTCTCTACTAATTTGGTATTAACTTTATCACATCGCCATTGGCCACGAAAGATATAAAAAACAAATGGTTTCTATATTCTATGTATTCATTGTTAATAGCATTAGGGGTAATATTATATCCGCTTTTAAAGAAGGAAAAAGCAAGGGTAAGTGGTTTTCAAGCGTACACCGAGGGGTAATTAAAATCTGTTAGTAGTAAAGATTAATAATATTGCAAAAATATATTGCGTATGCGACATAATTCGATTATATTTTTAGTAGCCAAAATGAGTGGCTATTCATCAAGGGGAGACAGGGGGAAGAAGTTTGAATGAGTTAAAGGGGAGCAACACAAATCAAGGATTACAAAGAACGATGAAAGCACGGCATTTGTTTATGATATCACTGGGGGGAGTTATCGGATCGGGTTTATTCTTAGGCTCCGGTTATACAATTAGCCAGGCAGGGCCGGCTGGTGCTATTCTTTCATATTTAGTTGGCGGATTTATCATGTTCTTAACGATGTTATGTTTAGGTGAGTTATCTGTCGCTATGCCGGTTTCTGGTTCGTTCCAAACATATACAACAAAATTTATTGGTCCTGGCACTGGTTTTGCACTAGGCTGGCTTTATTGGTTAGGCTGGTCTGTTACAGTTGCGCTTGAGCTGTTATCATCTGGCCAGCTGATGCAACGATGGTTCCCAGATTCGCCAGTTTGGATATGGTGCGCTATATTCGCCATTGTATTATTCTCATTGAATGCGCTTTCAGCTCGAGCTTTTGCTGAAACCGAATTCTGGTTCGCGAGTATTAAGATATTCGCTATTATTGCGTTTATCGTTTTAGGAGGAGCAGCGATTTTTGGTTTAGTCCCAATGCATGGTGGACAAGCTGCACCGTTTTTGAGTAACTTCACAGCAAACGGCTTTTTGCCGCATGGTATAGGTGCACTGCTTATTACAATGATAGCTGTTAACTTCTCATTTCAAGGAACAGAGTTAATTGGGATTGCTGCGGGTGAAAGTGAAGAGCCAGAGAAGACGATTCCAAAATCAATTAAGCAAACGGTTTGGCGTACGCTGTTTTTCTTTGTATTAGCTATCTTTGTTGTAGCAAGCTTGATTCCAATGAAGCAAGCAGGCGTGGTAGAGAGTCCGTTCGTTGTCGTATTTGATAGTATCGGTATACCATATGCTGCAGATATAATGAACTTTGTCATTCTAACAGCATTATTATCAGTCGCAAACTCAGGAATATATGCTGCAACACGTATGTTATATGCTATGTCTACTGAGAAAATGGCAAGCCCTGCACTGACAAAGTTGAATAAACGTGGTGTTCCAATTAATGCACTTCTATTAACAATTGGCATTGCGTTATTATCCTTACTTTCAGGATTCTTTGCAGAAGAAACGGTATTCGTTTGGCTATTGTCGGTCGCTGGATTAGGTGCTCAGGTTGGGTGGATTTCTATTTCCGCTTCACAAATTGCATTCCGCAGAAAATTTATTCGCGAGGGTGGTAAAGTGGAGGATCTGAAATTTAAAACGCCACTGTTCCCACTTGTTCCAATTGTTTCGTTAACATTAAATTGTATTGTATTGCTCAGCCTTGCTTTTGATTCTGAACAACGGCTGGCACTGTATCTAGGAACACCATTTGTTATCGTATGCTATCTGATTTATCATTTCAAAATTAAAAAGAAACGTGAAAACTTAGGTGTAGGCGAACAACAACTGCAATTGAAAGAAAATAAAACAATGACTGTCTAACTGACATGTAAATCTTCAATCTCTTCGGAGGTTGGAGATTTTTTTATTTTGAATGGATGGTGGGTTTGAGTTAAAAATAATCGGTTATAAAAAGAGTTGGAGAGAGATATGGGTGAGCAGATAAAAACTAAGGAGAGAGTAGAAATAAAAAAGTACTACATGCTTCATTGATTATTTTAAAAACATCTGTACTGAAAGATAAATTTCTTAAAAAAGGGCAATATAAAAACATATATAGCGCTTGCTTAATTAAATGCTTTTATAAAAGATTATTTACCGAAGAGGAGTTGTTTATGTGGATCAAGACAATTTAACAATAGAGCCCGGCGATATTAATGTTGTGAATTCGAAAAAAACACGAAAAGCAGTAGTAGCGACGGGCATTGGAAATGCGATGGAATGGTTTGACTTTGGCCTGTATGCTTATTTGGCTGTTACGCTAAGTGAACTCTTTTTTACAGGTGTAGGTAACAGTGGTCTGCAATTAATCTTTACGTTTGGTACTTTCGCTGTTGCCTTCCTTGTGCGGCCAATTGGGGGAATTATCTTTGGGCGGATAGGTGATCTTCATGGGAGAAAAATTGTATTAAGCGTCACCATTATTATGATGGCCTTTTCAACTTTGATTATCGGTCTATTACCTACGTATGAAAAAATTGGTGTCTGGGCTCCCATTTTATTGTTGCTTGCCCGTATGATTCAAGGTTTCTCCACAGGCGGCGAATACTCTGGCGCCATGGTGTATATTGCAGAATCTTCCCCTGATAAGAAGCGAGGAAGGTGGGGAAGCGGTCTTGAGATTGGTACACTCGTCGGCTATATTGCAGCCTCAGGCATTGTGACTTTACTGACAGTATTCTTATCTGATGACCAAATGAATTCCTGGGGATGGCGATTGCCGTTTCTGATTGCTGCACCGATCGGACTGATTGGTTTGTATCTTCGTCGTCATCTAGAAGAATCTCCAGTTTTTGAGGAGATGGAACAAGCGCAGGAGGATGCATCACAGCCAACCTTTAAGGATATTGTGAAGCATTACAAGAAGGATTTGCTGTTAAGCATAGTGATAGTTGCCTTTTATAATATTACCAACTATATGATTTTATCTTATATCCCATCTTATTTGACTGAGACGCTGAAGATTAATCAAACGGCTGGGTTAATTATTTTGCTTATTGTAATGGTGCTAATGATTCCGCTTGCGTTATATTTCGGACGGCTTAGCGACCGTATAGGCAACAAGAAAGTTGTGCAAATCGGTTTAATTGGCTTATTAATCTTTGCCATCCCAGCTTTTTGGATGATGGGTACAGGCAGAATAG
Organism: Rummeliibacillus sp. G93; assembly: GCF_023515935.1. Lineage (NCBI taxonomy): Bacteria > Bacillati > Bacillota > Bacilli > Caryophanales > Caryophanaceae > Rummeliibacillus > Rummeliibacillus sp. G93. Next base: position 2,640,244 of record NZ_CP097314.1, on the reverse strand, counting down.
GCTTCGTCTTTGTTTCCATTTTGCTGCTCGGCCTGTTTTTAAGTTGTTATGAAGGTACAGTGCCTTCTTTGTTGCCATCATTATTTTTCACAGATGTTCGTTACCGTGCATTAGCAGTATCGTTCAATATTTCCGTCTCCATCTTTGGAGGAACGACCCCGCTTTTAGCTTCATATCTTGTTCATGCGACCAATAATACTCTCTCACCTGCTATTTATTTAGTCGTCGTCAGCTTGATTGGCTTGATTGTATTTACATGGTTATTCACTAGCACTTCTGGGATTGCCCTAAAAGGTTCATACCCAACGGTCGATACAAAAAAGGATTTCAAGGATGTTCTAAGACAAGACCCGGAAGAGGCTTTATGGTGGAAGGATGAAACCATTGAAGCGAAAGAGAACAATAAAACAGAAGGTACTTAAGTAAAAAAGGCAATGCAGAAACGTCTGCTTGCCTTTTTTGTTTATAAAATGCCGACCAAATTGTTATTGTATTTTTATGCAGGATACGTTAGCATTATCGTTATTAACTGAATTAACAAAAAATTAGTAGCGTATGATTAAAAGAGTAATTGGAGAGTCGGAATTATGAAGGGAATGAATAGAAAGACAGGTCTTACACTTGTCATTATCGGAGCAGTGCTTTGGGGGATTAGCGGCACGGTTTCGCAAAAATTATTTCAGCAATATCATGTCAATGTGAATGGACTTGTGACGATACGGCTGCTAGTAGCAGGTGTTCTACTTTTGGGGATGCAATCTTTTAGAAGTACACGTTCCCACGTTTTTGACGTATGGCGAAATAAATGGAGTGCCCTTCGGCTACTGATCTTCGGGCTTCTCGGCATGCTTGCGGTTCAATATACATACATGGCATACATCAAACACGGTAATGCAGCGGTGGCGACATTGTTGCAGTATTTAGCGCCAGTAATGATTATTCTTTACTTATTGCTCCGTAGACAAACAGTTTTTTCACGACATGATGTAGCAACTGTTTTGCTTGCATTGATGGGCTGTTTTTTACTACTGACGAATGGATCAGTTTCCAATCTTTCAGTGCCACCTGTTGCTGTTGTCTGGGGCCTATTATCTGGGCTTGCATTGGCTTTTTATACTTTGTATTCAGTGCCTTTACTTGCTCAGTTTGATTCTCAGGTGATCGTGGGCTGGGCCATGATTATTGGCGGAGTCGCGCTTAGTTTGATTCATCCGCCGTGGCAAATAGACTTTTCAAGTTTTTCCCCAGTTGCATATATGTATTTACTATTCGTCATTGTATTCGGCACGATGATTGCATTTTGGTTTTATATCGAAAGCCTTCAAAGTCTCTCCCCAAAAGAAACCAGCCTTTTTAGCAGTTTAGAACCTCTGGCAGCAGTACTTACAACTGTATTTTGGTTAAGAGAACCTTTTGGTATCTTTCAATGGGTTGGAACGCTCTGTATTTTTGGAATGATTTTGTTATTGGCATTTCAAAAGAAGCCTTCTTCTAAAGAAAAGAAAGTTGTAGAAACAAACTACAATGAAAAGAGTGATGTGGGATAATGATTACGTTTAAGGATATAGACCGACATAATTTTATGAATGTCATTAATTTGAAAGTGGCGGATGAGCAAAAAAACTTCGTAGCAACGAATTTATTTTCACTTGCACAAGCAAAAGCTTATCCGGAATGTATTTGCTTAGCTATCTATGCTGAGGAGGTTCTAGTCGGTTTTACTATGTATTGTATTGATGCGGATGACGGAGAGTATTGGATTTACCGTTTAATGATTGATGCGCAATACCAGGGGAAAGGGTACGGGAAGGCTGCTATGAAAAAACTGATGAGCTTAATCCAAGAAGATACAGCTCATCATATGATTTATCTAAGCTTTGAGCCAGAGAATGAAGGAGCAAAAGCACTGTATGAAAAATTGGGCTTTAAAGGCGATGGTAGAGTAATCGAAGGGGAAATTGTGTATAAGTATAGCTATTAATAGATGAATTATCAAAAGTTGATTTAAACGGTGTGAAAACGGGAATCTACCTAATAGATTCCCGTTTTTTTATTCTATAGAGAAGTTGTTCTTACCGTCTTGTTTGATGCGATACATAGCATTATCGGCCTTTGTAATGAGAGAAAGAAAATCTTTACCGTCATCCGGATAAACGCTAATTCCAATGCTGCCTGTCACACTGATTGTATGACCTTCAATTTCAAATGGCTGCTTAAAGGCCTCTAAGATGCGTTGTGTTTTTTCCTTTATGCTTTCTATATCCCAAATATCTTCTAAGATGAGAATAAATTCATCTCCACCATAGCGGCAAATAAAATCGTTCTTCTCTACATAGCTTTCTAAGTGTGCAGCTGTCATGACAAGCAATTGATCGCCGATTTCATGGCCAAGCGAATCATTAATGCTTTTGAAATTATCCAAATCCATGAATAAGAAAGCAACTCTTTTCTTGTCAGTCGTATCTTCAATGATAGTTGCCATTTTTTTATGCAAAAAGCGTCTATTAGGTAAATTTGTAAGCTGGTCATAATGAGCTTGGTTGTAGATAACCTTTTCTAGCTCTTTTCTTTCGGTTATATCGTGTGCAATAGTTGACAGGAATTCCACCGTACCATTTTCAGTTTTATGAGCGACTAGCATGTGGGAAACCGGTATTTCAATACCCTCACCATTTATAACGGTTGTTTCACCTTTCCAATAGCCTTTTTCTATTGCTGTAGGAATGCCTTCATTTTTAATAAAATCAGTCAACCATCTACTCGTTACAGATTGAATATTTTCCTCCGTAATGCCAAGAATGTTGCGTGCGGCTGGATTGTAATAGAAGCTATTTCCGTTGATATCTAAAGTTGCAATAAAACTAGGCGAAGCATCTAAAATTTCTATTAGCTGTTTCTGTTTTTGTTCTATTAGTTTTCTTTCAGTGATATCCCGGTCTACCCCTATATAGCCAATACATTCACCTTCGTCATTTAAAATAGGAGAGCCGCTCGTTTCTAAAATAACTTCATGCCCATCACGATGCAAGTTAATATTTTCTAAGCTGTTAATTGGCAGCTTGTTCGCAACGTGATACTGAAAAATGGGTCCTATCCGCTCTCCCTCATCTGGTTCCATCAAATCGAATGGAGTTCGGCCTATTATTTCATCTGGTGTATAGCCTAAAATCTGTTCAATTTGCGGACTTGCGTAGGTATAAACTCCATTAGCATCCACTTCCCATATCCAATCACTTACTTGCTCCACAAGCTTGCGATATCTTTCATCATCTGCTTGAAGAGTAACATTACTCAATATATGTTTTTCCATAAATACCATCCTAAAATTTCTAATTGTAAGAAAGATTATAGCAAAAAATGGTGAAAAGACTATATCTTTTTTTCTAAGAAATGTTAAAATTTTTTATTTTGAAAAAGTAAAGTCTCAGAATCTTTTAGTTGCTGTCTAGTTTATTAAATCGCATGAAATAGAGGTATACGAGCTTTTTGGTGAAGAATCATATACCGATAATCTAAAACTATGCTAACCGCTTTTTTATATTTATAAAAGATTTAGAGGTTATTTTCAGCAATTGAGGGGTAAGTAACAATATAACTTGCTTTGGAGAGAGGAGAGATGAAGCATGAAAAAAACATACATATTTACCTTGTTAGGCTTGTTATTGATCGGTTTGCTTTCTGGATGTGCAGAAAAGGAAAAGCTTAGCGATGGCACAGAGCTAGTTGAGAAAGGTAAGTTTATATATGCTGCTTCCGGAGAGTTCAAGCCATTTAGTTATATGAAGAAAGACCTTACTATGACAGGTTTTGATATTGCAGTAGGAGAGGCTGTTGGTAAGGAATTGGGTCTTGAACCGGTACAAAAAAGGATGAAATTTAAAGGGTTAATAGAAGGGATTAAAACAGGTAGAGCGGATGTTGCTGTTGCCAGTCATACGATAAATGATGCTCGTGCAAAGCATGTCGCATTCTCTACACCTTATTATTACTCTGGCCCACAAATCTTTACAAGGCCAAACAGCAAAATTAAAACAACTAAAGATCTAAAGGGCAAAGAAGTGGCGGTTGCCAAAGGTTCTACGTATGCAGACATTGCTGGTAGATATACGAAAAATGTCAAAACATACGATAGTGACATTACAGCGTTAAAAGCGCTTAGCATGGGGCGCCACGATGCAGTAGTGACGGACTTTGTTACAGGTAAAAGTGCGAAGAAGGAAGGCTTTAAGATTAAAGGCCAACAATTAATTGAACGAAGTGAACAAGCTATTGTATTGCCGAAAGATAATCCGAATCTTCTTAAACGTGTTAATGAAGCGCTGGATCATCTGCGTGACGATGGCACACTTGCTAAAATCAGCAAAAAATACTTTGGCCAAGATATCACCAAAAAGCCAGAATAATTACTAGATATTAATAAGGAAGGAAGTGGGTAACATGCCTAGCTTTTCACATTTTTTTGACACACTTATAAGCAGCAAAGGTTTATTTATAGATGCGATGATGGTCACCCTCGAATTGACGGTTGTATCTATTTTAATCGGTATTATTTTTGGGTTATTCTTTGCCCTACTAAAAATTTCACGTATTAAAGTTCTTGGTTATATTTCAAATTTATATGTATTCCTTGTGCGGGGGACTCCGCTGATTGTACAAATCTTTATTCTATACTTTGGTTTTAGTGGTATTTTCTTAATCTCAGATTTCTGGGCAGCAGCATTAGCGCTTGCTTTCCATAATGGGGCATATATCGCTGAAATTTTCCGCGGGACTATTCAATCTGTGGACAAGGGACAAATGGAAGCAGGTCGTTCTCTTGGGATGACTAGAAGTACGACTATCCGTCGAATTATTCTTCCACAAGCATTCCGAAGAGCATTGCCACCACTTGGCAACCAATTCATCATCGGTCTGAAGGATTCATCATTAGCTGCCTTCATTTCCATGAATGAGCTGTTCAACGTAGCTACGACACTTGGTTCCAATAACTTTGATGAGATGACGTATTTATTGATTGTAGCCGTGTACTACTTAGTACTTGTTGCAATATTAACATTAGCTGTTAGCTTGTTTGAAAAGAAATTAGCAGTGAGCGACCGATAGGAGGTTACTAGAATGAGTGAAAGAGAAATGATACGAATTGAACACTTAAACAAGTCTTTTGGTGATTTGCATGTTTTAAAAGATATAAATCTTTCTGTACATGAAAGTGATGTGGTTTGTCTTGTCGGGGCATCTGGTTCGGGGAAGAGTACATTATTAAGATGCTTGAACTTTCTAGAAAGAAAGGATAATGGGAATATCTTTATCCAAGGCGACAACATTATGCCAAAAACGCATGATATGAATGAGGTAAGACAAAGAGTTGGCATGGTTTTTCAGCATTTTAACTTGTTCCCTCATAAAACAGTCATTGAAAATATTATTGAAGCACCAACCGTTGTAAGGAAAGTATCAAAAGAAGAGGCAATTGCTGAAGCAAAAGAATTACTTAAGAAAGTTGGACTTGAGGATAAAGCAGATGTCTATCCAAGCAAACTATCCGGCGGTCAAAAACAAAGGGTAGCGATTGCTAGAGCACTTGCAATGAAACCGGACATTATGCTTTTCGATGAGCCTACATCCGCGCTAGACCCTGAGCTTGTTGGTGAGGTATTGGCGACGATGAAAGAATTGGCTGATGAAGGGATGACAATGGTTGTCGTAACGCATGAGATGGGCTTCGCACGTGAGGTAGCGGATTGGATTGTCTATATGAACGAAGGTCAAATTATCGAATTAGACCGTCCTGAAGAATTCTTTGAAAATCCAAAAGAAGAACGGACGAAGGAATTCCTAAAAACCACCGCGCTTAAATAATCATAGGTAATGATATTTAAAAGGATAGAAGAGCTTGAAGTAACTTGCTCTATCTATCCTTTTTTATTTTTGTTATTGGCATTCACAAGGGGATTTGGATTTTATAAATCCTCTCGATAAATACATAGTCTGATCAAGATTTACATGTTTTCAGATATTGATTGATATATTATATCAATTGCTTTCCGAAGATCGTCTTGGTCCATTGCTAATATAGGAATGAATGTCAATACTTGATCCAATTGTCGTATTATAAGCCCTTTTTTTCGTGCTGTTTGTACAATATTATCAAGTTTATTTTCTTCAAGAGGAAATACAGCCTTTGTTTTTTTATCTTTAACAATTTCTATACCTACCATTAATCCTCTTTGACGGATATCCCCTACAATACTCAACCTATGTAACGCTTTTAATTGTTCATGGACGAATAATGCATTAACTTGAACTTTTTCAAGTAATTTTGTTTCCTCAATTAATTGTATATTTCTTAAGGCAACTGAACAGCTTAACTGGTTACCGGTATATGTGTGACCATGATAAAATGTTTTATGCTCATTTTTTTCACCTAGAAAAGCATCAAAGATTTTTTTACTCGTAATCGTTGCTGCAAGAGGCATATAGCCACCAGTAATACCCTTTCCACAACATAGAATATCAGGTATAACTCCTTCCTGTTCACAGGCAAACATTGTCCCGGTTCTACCAAATCCAACTGCTACCTCATCACAAATAAGAAGCACATTGTATTTTCTACAAAGAAGCTCTACTCCCTTTAAAAAATCTTGAGGATGTGTGATAATCCCTGCAGCTCCCTGTACTAAAGGTTCAATAATAATGCCGGCTATTTCATCAGATTTCTCTTGAAGGAGGTTTTCCAATCTTTGTAGGCAAAAGTCTCTGACGTCTTCGGCTCGATCAAATTCTGTCATCCGATACACGTAAGGTGTAGGTAATGAAACTCGTTTAAATAGCAATGGTTTAAAGATTCGATGATACAAATCCATACCGCCCACACTAACAGATCCAATTGTATCGCCATGGTACGCATCATCTAAGGAAATAAATGTATTCCTATTTTTGTATTTAATGGGATCGATATTTTTCCAATATTGGTAAGCGATTTTTAAGGCAATTTCAACAGAGGCAGAACCTGTGTCAGAATAGAATACTTTGCATAAGTCACCAGGTGTAATTTCTGCTAATTTTTTTGCTAGTAGGATTGAAGGAACATTAGCAGACCCTAGCAAAGTAGAGTGAGAGAGTTTGTTTACTTGGTTTATCAAAGCATCATTTAACTCAGGAACATTATGACCGTGAACATTCACCCAAAGTGAAGCATAACCATCTAAATATTTATTGCCCTCAATATCAAATAAACAACTTCCTTGTCCCTTTTCAATAATCAAAGGTTTACTTTGTTGATAGTCTCTCATTTGTGTAAATGGATGCCATACATATTCCTTATCCCAGAATTCTAAATCCTTGGTATTAGTGGTATTCATAAAGGAAAACCTCCTCTAGCTGTTGTTTAAATATTTTAGACTGAATGGAGCGTACTGAATGGTCTTCCAATTCGTCCTTGACGTTTTCAAGAAATGGAAGAGTGAATATAGGCAGCTGTACGATCCGTTGGAGGGTGTTCAAGTTGTCTTGATGGATAATGTTTGTTTCTTCAAATGAATTAAAAATTATTGACTTAATAGGTACGTTATATTGTTCTGCATATTCATTTGTAGTTAAAACATCGTGAATAGAACCCAGTCCACTTCGGCTAACAAGAATAGCGGGTATATTCGCTTCATTAATAAAGTCTTTAGTCATATAAAAATCGTTTTCCCGTTCAATTAAGGGAACAGCGAGGCCTCCAGCCCCTTCTACTAGTACAATATCATTTTCTTTCTCTAAATCTTTCATTCTTTGGAGGATTGATTCAATATCCACATCCATAGCACCTCCCTGTAGCTTAATTGCTAGATGAGGTGAAGTTTCAGCTTCAAAAGTATAGAATCCAGCATTTTTAATACCAGTAACAGTCGAAAACCAATCTAAATCCGGATATGTATTAGTTTTCTTAATTAATCCTGTTTGAAAAGGTTTAAATACTGTTGTTTTTATTCCAAGCTTATTTAATGCAAAAAACAAAAATCCAGTACTAATTGTTTTTCCAATTTCAGTCCCTGTGCCTGTAATAAATATTGATTTCCCCATATTTCTATGCAACTCCTTGTTTAATTAATAAGTTTTACTCTTAAACGCAATTTATAGATGATGACCGCACTAACAGCAGCAAGCACTACATCACCGGGAGCGGGAAGGTAGAAACCAAATATCAGTGTTTCATGAAAAGATAGCGGTTTTTCAATTACCCACTTCATTATTCCGTAAAGCCATGTGCATCCGCATACATACACAACAAGCAGTGTACCTAAGTTTGCTAAAAAGATAGACGGAATTTTAGTTAATCTAAATCTTTGAATGAGCCAACCATTTACATAAGACCCCAGTACAAACCCAATTAAGTAACCAAATGTTGGCTTAAGAACATATAATGGACCACCTCCTCCAGTGAAGATTGGTAATCCAACTAATCCTATTAACACATAGCAAAGTTGACTCAAACTTCCGATTTTCGGTCCTAAAAGAGAACCAGCAAGATAGACAGATAGAATCTGTAATGTAAAAGGGATAAAGGGGATTGGAATCTTAATAAACGCCCCTACTGCAGTAAATGCAGCGAATAGTGCCGTAAAAGCAATTGTTTTATTTTTCATGTTTTAACCTCGGTGTTTTATTTTCCTTGAATATTATTCTGCATGATTTATAATTTATATGTCAACCAATTTGTTTTTTTGGTTAACATATATTGAGTGATTCTATTAAAAGGGGAAATGTACATGATTAAAGAAAAAGTACTAGAAGAATTGGCGGAACAAGTGATAAAAGGGAAGGCATTAAATAAAGATGAAGCACTTTCACTGTTGCGGATAGACGATAAAGATGTTTTAGCATTAATGAATGCGGCTTATAAAATTCGATCCTATTACTTTGGTAATAAAGTGAAATTAAATATGATTATTAATGCGAAATCAGGCCTTTGCCCAGAAGATTGCGGATATTGTTCACAATCAATTGTTGCAGAAACGCCAATAGAGAAATATGCGTGGCTTACAAAAGAGACGATTATCCAAGGTGCCAATGAGGCCATCTCTCGCAAGGCAGGTACATACTGTATTGTTGCATCTGGTAGACGCCCTACTGATAGGGAAGTAGCCCATGTGATTGAGGCAGTAAAGGAAATTCGCGATACAACAGATTTAAAAATTTGTTGCTGTTTAGGATTTTTAAAACCAAATCATGCCCAAGCATTAGCAGATGCGGGCGTGCATCGCTACAATCACAATATAAATACACATCGTGATCAATACGAGGAAATTTGTTCAACACATACGTACGACCAGAGAATTGATACAGTACAAGAGGCAAAAAAGGCAGGGATCTCCCCGTGTTCTGGTGCTATTTTTGGAATGGGGGAAAGTGAAGAGCAACAGGTAGAAATGGCCTTTGAATTGCATGATTTAGATGCCGATTCAATCCCATGTAATTTCCTTATCGCCATAGAAGGAACACCATTGGGTGGAAAAAAAGAATTAACGCCTGTGCAATGCTTAAAAATTCTTGCTATGATGCGTTTTATAAACCCAACGAAAGAAATTCGTATTTCTGGCGGGCGAGAAAAAAACCTTGGAACCCTTCAACCTTTAGGGCTATTTGCGGCTAATTCCATCTTTGTGGGAGATTATTTAACTACCAAAGGACAACAACCGTTAGATGACTGGAAAATGATTGATGATTTAGGATTTGAAATTGAGGAATGTGCTTTGTAAAAGGAGCTTATTTATTACAATGAGGATTAGATTTTTGGCACCCATTATCTTATCGGGAATATCTAGCAATAATTCTTTGTAGAAACAACTAGCAAGCTAGGAATCTCATCCTAGTTTGCTTAGTTTAACCAAAGCATTATGGGAAGGGTAATAAAAGGCAAAAGGTCATTGTCAGTTAATTCCCTTAATAAAGTAAACATTTATGGTAATATAGATCTAAAAATTGCAAATTGTAAGAACGACTGTTTAGAAAGAGGGAGAAAAAGTGGCATATTGTAAAGCTCGACAGGCAGAAATCTATTATGAAGAGATAGGTGATGGTACACCAATTTTATTTATACATGGATTTACACCTGATCATAGATTAATGAGTGGTTGTATGGAACCAATATTTACTTCAAGGGATGGATGGAAAAGGATTTATGTCGACTTACCGGGAATGGGGCTAACAAGGAATTATAAAGAAATTAGTAATACCGATGATATGTTAGATACGCTTATAGATTTTATTGAAGTAGTCCTTCCTAATCAAGAATACATAGTTGTAGGAGAATCTTATGGTGGCTATTTAGCAAGTGGACTTATTGAAAAACAAAAAGATAGAATACTTGGGGCTGCTTTTATTTGCCCTGTTATTATTCCTCGACAAGGCAATAGAGACGTTGAGAAACATACAATATTAAGAAGAGACGAGGCATTTATAAAAAAATTATCAAAGGAAGAATTAATGAACTTTAGTAGTAATCAAGTAATACTTGATGAGTACAATTGGTTACGCTATAACAACGAAATTTTAGCAGGATGTAAAATTGCAGATGAGCAATTTTTGGAGAAAATTAAGAATAACTATGAATTAACAATTAAAGTCCATCAGACTATTTTTTCTCGACCTAGTTTATTTCTTTTAGGTAGACATGATTCTTCTGTGGGATATAGGGATGCGCTTAACATTATGGAATACTATCCAAGAGGAACATTTTCAATTCTGGATAATGCAGGTCATAATTTGCAAATCGAGCAATCCACTCTATTTAATTCATTGATCAATGAATGGTTAGATAGAACAGAAGAATTATTATAAGTTCAGTCTAATAAATAAAAAAAGGTACATCACTATATACAGGTGATGTACCTTTTATCTTTTGCTAATCATAGCACTACATTCATTTAACTAAAATTTTGCAGGTATATTCCTGAATTTTAGGTGTAAGCAACGTTAAATTGTCTTTCTAGCCTAAAAATAATGGTAGCCCCGTTGCCAAGAAAATAATTGCCGCGAGTATGATCCAAGAAAGCGGGTGAGCCCAGTTATTTGTCCAGCCTACGCCAAATCGTTTTTCCAAAAAGATAGCTGGGTCATTGCGATTGAAATAAAAGACTCCTAGCTTCCAATGCTGGTCATCATCTCGATCAATTAAATCTCCATTTACTGTAGAGACCACACTTCGAACACGGCTTCCGCCTTGCCCTGTTGTGATCGATAATACAATAGCTCCAATGCAAATGACTAAAGTAAAGAGAATCGGTCCATATAGTTGCAACTTGCTGTCAATCTGATAAAAAAGTGATAGCTGTGGCACCGTTAAAATAAGAATCAGTGCAAGGCCTGTTAAAATAGTAAACAATGACCATCTGCGTCGAAAGATAATGTTTTTTTGCAAAGACTCCTCAGGATTTGCAGAAGATACCTGTTGTTTTGCTTTTGCAATCACGACATTAATGAAGAGCATCAATAATGTTAGATAGATTTGTTAATCGGCATCAGCATGACAGAACGATAAGATTTGGTCGACCAGCTTGTAACTTCGCCATTAAAGTCATACTGCATAGGAAAACGAGAAGGAATATCATCAAAATGTAATAATGTAAAAATCAATGTGGCGAAAGATATGGCTAAATGAATAACAAACCAGTAGTTAGAGTAAGTGAGCTTTTGATGTCTGAACTGTGTATTAATAGTGATCTTTTGCGGCTTCCTCATCCAATCAGGATTTTGTTCTTTTAACTTTTTCATCTTTCCATGGAAGAAAAGATAAAGGGCAAAGGATGCAGCAAGAAAAATGAATATCATGGCAGTGTACAAGCCGGCGATTTTATTCTCGCTCATCCCAGAACCTAACCATGCAAGGATGGCAGTTAAGATAATGGCAAGGACACTGGCTGACCAAGCGTATGTTTTACGCATTTGTTTAATGTTAGATTGTACATAAACTTCTTCAGGAATAGAAACACCAAAGCTTTCTGTTTTTCGTGTCCAATAGGGAATAAAAATAGTTGGAATAAATAATGGAACCAACATAAGAATTAAAAAGATGAACATCAACTCTCACTCCTTTTCTCGAAATTCTTATAAATTTGTAAACAAAGCTTTTGAAACTCATCAAGGGATACATCCCTGCAAATACTTTCGGCTATTAAGGGACGGAGCTTGGCAGATAGCATAGTGTAGTAGGATTCATCTGCTTTTTGAACACCATCCGGGTGGATAACCACGCCTTTTTGTCGATGAATCTGGATAAAGCCTTCTTGCTTTAACTGTTGGTATGCTTTATTGACGGTATGAAGATTGATACCTAGATCTGCGGCTAGGGATCTGACAGACGGCAATCCTTCACCTGGCTTTAACTCTTTTTTAGCGATTCCTTCAATAATCTGTTGTTTTAATTGTGTATAAATGGGTTCTTCAGTTTCAAGATCAAGAGAGATAAACAAACTTTTCACACTCCTTTTTTGTGTTAACTGTTATATATAATGTATAACAGACAAACAAAGGTGTCAACATATTTTCTGAAAAATATAAATCCGTTCTATTGTTTAGTAAAAAAGGGGAATAAGTGATATATGCCAATCGTAGTTAGTAAATGAAGTGTGTTTTTAGAGTTGTTCATGATAGATAGTGAATCAGGCTAGACGATGTTTGAACCTGGAGGGTGACAATTAACGAGTGAGCAGCGAAGAAATTTAGGATGAACTATAGTCAAATGTATACTTTTTTCAGATTCCCTAATACTAATTCAGATTATCTAGTTAGCAGGAAGGGAAGAGAGAAATTTGGCAAAGCACTCAGATACAAGCTGGAAACAAGACCATCTCAGCACATTATTCGGTAATTCTGTACAAAAGGCAGACCGCATGTTAAAAATTGCGAAGTCACATCCAGAGGAAATCGCGGTTGAGCATGCATTTGATCAAATTGCGCACAGCGAAAATGCGAAGAAAAATGCAGAGGAATATGGAGAGCATCTTGATATGGTAGAGCTAAATGCAAAACAATTAGAGCTCATCAAGAAAGATTTGGAGCAAGTACAAAAGATGATTAAAGAATAATAATGTAAAATCCCCACCGGAAAAAATGGTAGGGGATTTTTAAATGGCGATGTTAGTTTTAATGGTCTTTTGAAGAACTTCGAATGTTCTCTGCAACCAATTGAAAGTCCTCCAGAAATTTTGACCATAGATTTGGACGTCGTCTTACCGCGAAAGGATGATAGGCGACAGTAGTTTGAAAACCGCGCACATCGTAAAATTTCCCTCGTAATGTTTTTACATCTGCAGCTTCATCTTGAAAAAAAGACTGGACTGCCACATTCCCAAGACAGAAGACGAGCTTTGGATTTGTAATAACCAATTGTTGTTGGAGATGTTGGAGACAGATTTCGCGTGTTCTTTCTTTATCATATGCTCGCTTTGGCTTTCTTTTAAGCACATAGGTGACATAGAAATCATCTGCTGACAATCCCGATTCATGTACGGCTCTTTGCAGCGTTTGGCGTGTAGTACAAACGTAAGGGTGTTCTTCTCGATTTTCTCGTTCTCCAGGGTTATCCAATAGGATAAGGATAGGTGCCTTCGGATTTCCCTCGCCCCAAATCATACGAGATCCTTGCTGGAAGAGGCCGCAGTCCTGGCAGTTTTGCTGGCTTTCCGGTGTTGGATCTTCTGGCCATAAGCAAAAATTCAACTAATCTCCCTCCCTTATGTGTATTTTTGTATTTAAGTTATATTGTGCTCATTTGTTTTAAAAAAATAGCCTTACTATAGAATTATCCTTGACCCTTACGCAACGGAAAGGCTTATGATTTTTATTAAAGAGAAGGGAGGGTGTGGAATGGAATATAGCGTGAAAGAATTAGCGGAGCTGTCAGGAGTGAGCAGTCGAACACTTCGTTATTATGATGAAATCAGCCTTTTAAAACCAGCGCGCTGGAGTGAAGCAGGCTACCGAGTTTATGAAGAAAAGCAAGTGGATTTGCTGCAGCAAATTTTATTTTATCGCGAACTGGGGATTGAACTGAAGGAGATTAAGAGAATCGTATGCGATCCTTCTTACGACCAACTGGAAGCGTTAAAGGGTCATTATCGAGAATTAGAGCAAAAGCGCAATCATCTCGATCAATTGCTTAGTACGGTAAGACAAACAATTAGTAGCAGGGAGAGGGGAATAAGAATGAGTGATTCAGATAAATTTGCAGGTTTCAAAGAACAATTAATAGAAGAAAACGAAAAAAACTACGGCAAGGAAGCACGTGAAAAATATGGTGAGTACACCATTGATGAGAGCAATGCAAGATTGAGGGATATGTCGGAAGAGAATTTCGAAAAGATGAAGGCTCTTGAAGAGGATATTTTTCAGTTGCTGAAAGAAGCTTACGCGACGGGGAATCCAGCATCAAAGAAAGCACAAGAGCTAGCTGATAAACATAGACAGTGGCTGTTATACTCATGGAAGAGTTATTCAAAAGAAGCGCATGCAGGGCTAGCGGAAATGTATGTGGCAGATGAACGATTCAAGGCATATTACGAGAAAGTGGTTCAGGGTGGAGCGCAGTTCCTAAAAGAGGCTATTTTAAACTATGTTGCATCAGAATAAGTTTATGTGGGGCGCATTCCTAATGGGAATGCGCTATTTTTCATTCTTTTGTATAAAACTATTTAAATTTAACCATTCCTTTACTTACTAAAGTTATCATTGATATAATTTAAAAGTTATATAAGCATAAGATTCTATCTGAATACGTAAAATCGCTTCATCAGAATGATTTCTTTTTTAATAAAGCGAATAGCACCTGAAGTCTAGCGGGGACGATTCGGACGTACATGCTAAATTCAGTTAATATAGGAGGGGAAACATGGACAACTTAAACAATATCGTAAATAGCACGAATGAGTATCTCTATTCATATGTATTGATTATTTTATTAATCGGGGCAGGTCTCTTTTTTTCGATTCGAATGAAATTTATTCAATTTCGTATGATTCCTGAGATGTTTAGGCTGCTAACAGAAAAAACGCCAACAGACTCATCGGGGAAAAAGGGGATTTCATCCTTCCAGGCCTTCACCATCTCTGCGGCATCCCGGATTGGGACGGGCAATATAGCCGGGGTTGCTACAGCAATTGCTATTGGTGGTCCTGGAGCAGTTTTTTGGATGTGGATGATCGCCCTAATTGGCGGTGCATCAGCTTTAATTGAGAGCACATTAGCACAAGTGTATAAAGTGAAAGACAAAGAAACGGGATTATATCGCGGTGGTCCAGCCTATTATATGGAGAAGGGGCTTAATAAGAGATGGATGGGTGTTCTCTTTGCCATCGTAATTACATTAACATACGGCTTTGTTTTCAATGCGGTACAAGCCAATACGATTACGATTGCGTTTAAGGAAAGCTTTGGAGCAAACCGTTTAGTAGTGGGCATAATCTTGGCTGTGTTAACAGGTATTATCGTCTTTGGCGGTTTGAAACGAATTGTTAGTGTAACACAAGTTATCGTACCTGTTATGGCTATTGCCTATATTGCAGTTGCATTTCTTGTTATTCTGCTAAATATTACTGAACTACCGCATGTATTGCTGTTGATTATCAAATCTGCCTTTGGCTGGGAAGAAGCCTTTGCAGGGATGGTAGGCGCAGCGGTGATGCAGGGAATCAAGCGTGGTTTGTTCTCAAATGAAGCTGGGATGGGTTCTGCGCCTAATGCAGCAGCCACTGCTTCTGTTACGCATCCTGTTAAGCAAGGATTAATCCAAACATTGGGCGTATTCATCGATACAATCCTTGTATGTACTTCGACAGCTGCCATCGTTTTACTGAGTGATGCCTATATGCAGAATGATGCAAAGTCTGTAAACCTAACACAACTTTCTTTAGTATCAAACCTAGGCGATTGGGCAGGAATATTCTTGGCTATAGCAGTATTTTTATTTGCTTTTAGTACGGTTATTGGCAACTATTACTATGGTGAAACAAATATAGGGTTTATTAAAGACTCTAAAACAGCTATGTTTATTTTCCGTATTTTAGCGGTTGGCTTTGTGTTATTTGGTTCTTTAGCTAAAGTCGATTTAGTTTGGAATTTGGCGGATCTCTTTATGGCGATGATGGCGATTATCAATTTAATTGCTATTATATTGCTATGGAAGGTTGCAAAACCAGTCATTCGCAACTACCTTGATCAACGGAAACAAGGGAAAAACCCAGTGTTCTATAAAAAAGATGTCCCAGAAGTGGGCGATATTGAATGTTGGGGAGAAGACGAAGAAAATCGTTAAACATTAGAACACATTCCATTAAGGAATGTGTTCTTTTATTTTGTTGAGAAATAAATGATATTATTTTACGATATTTTATAAAAGCGAATTGTTATTTATTGTTAAATTAGTCATTTAGGTATTTATCTTTAAGTAAATAATTGGCGTATAATGTTTACAGATAATATATAAAGGGTAAATGTTAGGTCATATGGCTTAATAATATATAGTGAAAGCAGATTATACATATAACTTTTGAATTGATTTTTTAGTAGGTTTTTTGATATCAAGGTCTAAAAATAGGGGAGGTAATCTTTTGTGATAGGGTGGTTTTCTTTTTTTTCAGGCTTGCTAGGTGGGGGGATTATTAGCTTAATAGTATTGGGAAATAAGATGTTGAAATGGAAAGGTACTTATAATGAAAAGAAAAAGATTAGCCAATTGGTAGAAACGTCAAAAGATATTATTTATTGTTATCAAGTGAAACCGGAGAAGAAATTCCAATATCTTAGCCCTTCTATTAAAACAATTTTGGGAACAAATCCTATGCAAGAAGCTTATAGCAATCCAAATTGGTTGTTTGATATTATTCATCCGGATGATTACAATCTACTCCAAAATAAGATAAATGGAAAAATGGACTACAGCAAACCGATCATTCAACGCTGGAAAAACAGTAAAGGAAAGTATATCTGGCTTGAAGAAAATGCAACACCTATTCTTGAAAACGGAGAATTTATTGGGGTTCAAGGTATTGTGCGGAACATTGATGAAAAAGTCAAATTGCAGCATGAGCTGGAATACCAGATTGCCCATGATCCACTAACGAAAATTTATAATCGGGCCTATTTCCAAAAACAAATGAAAAAGTATAATGAACAAAAAAATGTTCCAGTGGCTATTTTGTTATGTGATCTAGATGGTTTAAAGTATATGAACGACCATTTTGGCCATGAGCAAGGCGATTCTTTTATCATTGCATCAGCAAAACTTCTAAATTACTATTCCACTAGTGAAATCATTGTAGCCCGCATTGGCGGCGACGAATTTTCAATTATTATGGTAAACGCAACAAAGGAGAGTGCGCAAAAGCTTTATAGTGACTTGCATAAAGACATTGAACAGTACAATGAAAATAATGTTAGTGTAAAAATCAGTATGTCTATCGGCCTTTCCTTTGCCGAGAATTCGTATGGACAAATGGAACATCTTTTAGGACTGGCGGATCAGCACATGTACAAGAATAAAAAGCAAAGAAAAAGAAAACGCCTATTAGTGGAGTGTTGAGTTGGATCAATCTAACCGTGTTAGTAGTATAAAGACAACAGTTTTTCTAGCGGAGGAGACAATTGTTTGCTGTATTAACACGATATTTTCAATCTTTTTGTACAATATTGCTACTTATTGTTTATAGATAGCTTACCGATATGATATTTAGTTTTGGAGGCATTTTCATGAATAACTTATTATGATACACTAAGGATAGAAAAAAACTGATACAGAAAAGGTGTTTGATCAGGTTGCGCCTTGGTTTTATTGTGGTTTCTAAGAGGGAGCGCCTACATCCTTTCTGCAAATCTTAGGGTATAAGGAAGGTAAAAATGAGTAACAGACAAACTACTACAGATGTTATCTTAATTGGTGCCGGAATCATGAGTGCAACTTTAGGAACATTCCTAAAAGAGTTAGCGCCAGACTGGAAAATTAAAGTATATGAAAAGCTTGATAAATCAGGGGAAGAAAGTTCAAACGAATGGAACAATGCAGGTACAGGACACTCTGCACTTTGTGAACTGAATTACACGCCTGAAAAAGCGGATGGTTCAATCGATATTACGAAAGCAATCCATGTAAATGAACAGTTTCAATTATCAAGACAATTTTGGTCATTCCTTGTAAACAATAATCTTATCAGCAATCCTCAAGAATTTATTATGCCACTGCCACATATGAGTTTAGTGCAAGGCGAAAAAAATGTTGAATTTCTAAAGAAACGTTTTAAAGCGCTTTCTGAACATCCATTATTCCAAGGTATGGAGTTTTCAGATGATGCAGAGAAGCTAAAAGAGTGGATTCCAGTCATCATGAATGAGCGCGCATCAAGCGAACCGATTGCGGCTACAAAAATTGACTCTGGAACAGATGTAAACTTCGGTGCTTTAACACGTATCCTTATTGAACAATTGCAAGGACAAGGTGTAGAAGTAAACTATAAACATACGGTTGATACCATTAAACGTACAAGCGATGGTTTATGGGAAGTTAAAGTGCATAGCGAAGATGGCAAAATCGAATATCAAACAGCGAAATTCATCTTTATCGGTGCAGGCGGCGGCAGCTTGCCATTACTACAAAAAACAGGCATTCCTGAAAGTAAGCATGTAGGCGGTTTCCCTGTTAGCGGTTTATTCTTAGTATGTAACAACCCTGACATCGTGGAACAACACCATGCGAAAGTGTATGGTAAGGCAGCAGTAGGTGCGCCTCCTATGTCAGTTCCACATTTAGATACACGCTATATCGACAACAAAAAGTCTTTATTATTCGGACCGTTTGCAGGATTCTCTCCAAAATTCCTTAAAACAGGTTCCAATATGGACTTAATTGGTTCTGTCAAACCAAACAATGTATTCACTATGTTAGCAGCAGGGGCAAAAAACCTTTCACTAACAAAATATCTTGTTGAACAACTAATGCTATCTAAAGAACAACGCATTGAAGAATTGCGAGACTTTGTACCAAATGCGAAAAGCGAAGACTGGGACATCGTCGTAGCTGGCCAACGTGTTCAAGTCATCAAAGATACTGAAAAAGGCGGCAAAGGTACATTGCAATTCGGTACTGAAGTTATCACAGCTGAAGACGGTTCTGTTGCAGCATTATTAGGTGCATCTCCAGGTGCTTCTACTGCTGTTCACGTAATGCTAGAAATCATTGATAAATGTTTCCCAGAACAAAAGAAAGAATGGGAACCAAAAATCAAAGAAATGATTCCTTCTTACGGTATCAAACTAGGGGAAAACCCAGAGTTGTTTAACAAAATCTTTGCTGACACAACAAAAGCTCTTCGTTTAGATGCAGAGAACAACTAGGTTTTATCATTTAGAATAATAGATTTAAAGAAAAGCTTCTCACTTAGGTGAGAAGCTTTTTTTATTTATCACATTCTTTTGCTTACACCATCGATAGTTGTATTTGTTTTTTAATAACTCGTATTTTTGGTGTTAGGTCTTAATGACCGAAATGAGAATTTACGTTGACAATTGAGAATGAGAATTGTTATCATTTTAAATGAAATTGAAAATCATTATCATTTAAAATACAATCTAGCGGAGGGAAAGCAGTTTGAGAAAAGTAATCATACCTATGATGGCGGCTGTCACACTATTAACAGCAGCATGCCAGGCAGATTCAACGAACGAGAAGACAAAAGAAAGTAGTGAGCAAAAAGTAGAATTAAAGAAAACGGCTGCCAAAGCAAAAGATAGTATTCAACCACAAGATGGTGTAAATGGGAAAGTGCTGAAGGAAACTTTGAGCAAAATGCCGGATGAAGTTCCTGAAAGAGTAATTACAACCTCCGTTCCTATTGCAGAAATGCTACATCTGCTCGGTATTACACCAGTTGGGGTACCGCAATCAACAAATCCACTTCCAAAAGATTTTGAAAGTATTAAAAAGATAGGTTCGCCTATGCAGCCTGATCTAGAAGTCATCTCTAGTCTGAAGCCAGATTTAATTCTTGGCTCGGATTCGTTACAAAGTACGCTAGATAAAAGTTTGAAGGAGATGGATTTAAAGGCTGCATATTTACCAACTGAATCATTAGATGACTTAAAAGTAAGCTTTAAAACATTAGGTACTTATTTTGATAAAAAGGTTGAAATGGATAAGGTGTTGAATACTATTTCAGCAAAAGAACGTGAATTATCGAATGCAACGAAAGGCAAGGATAAGCCGACCGTTATGCTCATGATTGGCACTTCTGATTCCTTTATGGTAATGAGTGAAGAATCATATCTAGGAAGTCTGGTGAAGGAAACTGGTGCAGACAATATTGCCTCATCCGTCTTTCATGTAAAAGATACCTATTCGCCCATTAATATGGAAAAAGTGGCAGCAGCAGACCCTGATGTCATTTTAGTTTTGGCATCAGGGGATCATGGGGCTCCGAAAGATATGTTTAAAAAGGAAGCAGCAAATAATAAAGTTTGGAAAAATTTAAGTGCCTTTAAAAATGACAAGGTTCATATGCTGGATTACAGCACATTCGGGGTTACATCCATTGACCATGTTGGGAAGGCCTTAACAGATGTCTCAAAATACTTATATCAATAAGAAAGAGGATTAGCAGTGAAAAGAAATACAAAAAGCTGGAATATCATTCTTTTTACATATGTACTTGTTGCTGTCGCAGCCGTTCTTTCCATTGGAATAGGGAGTGTATATGTACCTGTACCAGCTATTTTAAAAACAATATTCGGCTCCCATCCAGAAGCAGTAAACGAAACAATCATTATGGATATCAGATTGCCTCGTGTATTGCTGGCATTGATAATCGGTGCAAATATAGCCATCTCAGGTGCGTTACTGCAAGCGGTTATGGGAAACCCTCTTGCTGATCCGGGGTTAACTGGCGTTACGAGTGGTGCATCTGCCGCAGTCTTGGTCATTATGTTGATTTTGCCGCAATATACAAACCTAATACCGGTAGCCGCTTTCGCTGGCGGAATATTCGCTGCCTCCATTGTTTACGCATTAGCATGGAAAAAATCCGGAATATCTCCTATTACCATTATCTTATCGGGTGTAGCTGTGAACGCACTATGTGGAGGGATAGTAGGATTTATGTCTATTTTGTATAGTGATAGATTACCGTCAGCCATTCAATGGTTGAACGGTAGTTTGGCCGCAAAAGGGAGCAATGCTTTATTCATGATACTTCCTTACGCGCTGGTTGGCTGGATTCTATCTATCTTTGCTGTCAGAAAGGCTAACATCATTCGGCTTGGCGACCAGGTGGCAGCTAATCTCGGGGATAATGTACATCGTACGCGAATATGGCTTTCCTTGCTAGCAGTTTTCTTGGCCGCAATTTCTGTAGCCGCTGTTGGCATGATTGGTTTCGTAGGGCTTATTGTTCCGCATATGGCGAGATTGATAGTAGGGTCTGATTATAAAGTTTTGTTGCCGATGAGTACAGCGCTTGGTGCACTGGTATTGCTTGTAGCAGATACGGGAGGGAGAACGTTATTCGCACCGCTTGATATACCAGCAGGCATCCTAATGGCTGTCATCGGCGGACCCTATTTCCTATATTTAATGAGAAAGCGGGCGTTTTAACGATGCTAAAACTTGATTCAATATCAGTTCGTTATGAGAAGAAAGAGGTTGTCCATAATGTCTCTTTCTCTGTAAAACAAGGGGATGTTCTCTCAATCATTGGCCCGAATGGTTCTGGCAAATCGACCATATTAAAAGCCATCACAGGTTTCATTCCTACTCATACAGGCACTATCACTTTTGAACAGAAGGATATTCAACAATATACGACTAAGCAAATTGCTCAAAATATTTGTATGCTTAGCCAAAAGAATCAAGCTCCAAATGACATGTTAGTGAAGGATTTGGTGGCTTATGGAAGATATCCTCACAAAAAGTGGTTTGAACGATTGAATCATGAAGATCAGGATATTGTTCATTGGTCGCTTGAAAAAACACATTTAGCAGACTATAAGGATCGAATGCTAGCATCCTTATCTGGAGGAGAAGCACAAAGGGCATGGATAGCAATGGCTCTTGCGCAGCGCCCGAAACTTTTGCTGCTAGACGAACCCACTACATACTTAGATATAGCACATCAGCATGAAGTTCTAGAATTAGTAAGAGAACTGAATGAAGACATGGGCATTACAGTCATGATGGTCTTACATGATTTAAATCAGGCATCACGTTATAGTAATCACCTTATCGTCGTACAGAATGGATGCAAGATAATGGAAGGAACACCGACTCAAGTGATGACATCAGATATGCTACGTGATGTCTATAATATGGAAGCGGAAGTAGTCTCTATGTCCAAAGAAGATGCGCCACGCATTCATTTATTGAATACAATCAGGCAAAAATGAAAGGATGAATAAAATGACAAAAACAATTGATTTAGAGAAACATAAAAATAATTATCTTCAGTTTATGAAATCACGCAAAAATGTAATGCTCTGTATGATGGATGAGGTCGGGAAGCCATTTAGTAGCTATGCTCCTTTTGTTATGGTTGACGGCAAATTCTATATTTATATTAGTAAAATTGCAGAACATTATCGCTTGCTTGAACGTAATTCTGTGATTGATGCCATGTTTATTGCAGATGAGGCAATGACGCCCAATAAATTTGCTACAGAAAGAGCTCGTTTTGAATGTAATCCTAAGAATATGGGGAACGAACAGCATGAGGATATATTTGCTCTTTTTAACGAAGACCATGGACAAAATTTAATGGATGTACTTCGAGGGTTAGACTTTTCTCTATTTGAGCTAACACCTCAAAAGGGCAGGTATGTAGTAGGCTTTGGAATGGCCTTTGACTTAGATATTAATGGAGAATCATTTGTACATGTAGTAGTAGATAAAAAGCAATAGCCTTGCCGTTTCAAGCATATTGTTGTAAACGGCAGTAACCCTATAAGTTGCCAAAAAGCTCAAGCCACCCCCTCGGTTTGAGTTTTTTTATATGGTTAAATATATTTGTCGATTTATGTTTGAATTTATAAAGCTTTAGCCCTTTTCTACCGATATAATAGTAGTTGACTCTTTGGGAAAGGATTATGGTGCTAAATTTGAACAGATTATTTCAGTTAAATAGTATTAGAAAGAAAATTGTATTTGGCTTTTCAATTGTGATAGCCCTTGTTGTAATATTGGGTGTATTTAATATTCTTGCCATCCAAGCACTCAATAAAAATACGAATGATATGGTTAAGAAGGAAATTCCTTTGTTAAAACTTGATGAGCAAATGGCTTTAAATATGTCTGAAAGAACTTCATTAATCCGAGGGTATATTTTGTATGGAGATTCAAGCTTAAAGGATGAGTTCAAGAGCCAAATAGATGAAAGTATCGCACTTGAGAATAAATTGCTGAAGTTAAGCAACTCCACACAAGTCAAATCCTTAATTGATAAAAAGGTGACGTGGGGGGAACAAATAAATCGTGTGATTGAAGAGTATGATAACGGCAATAAAGAAGAAGCAAAGAGAATCATGGCGACAGAAGTAAAGCCGCTTGAAAAAGAAATTATGGATGGCTTTAAACAATTATCAAAGGATAGAGAAGAGAAGATAGCCAAAGATGGTGAAGAATTCGCTTCATACGGTACATCCTCACTTATATTTATATTAATCCTTACGGCTGTTGCGGCTATTGCTGCAGTGTTAATTGAAATTAAAACCGTACGCGTTATTTCCCGTCCTATCATTGGTTTAGTAGCTAGAGTGAAAGAAATGGCTAAGGGTGATTTAAGCCAAGAAAAAATAGAACCTACATCGAATGATGAAATTGGAGAACTAATCCTAGCGACGAATGAGATGAACGAAAATACAAGACTAGTCTTGGAAAAAATCAACTCTTTATCTAATGTTGTGGCAAGTAGAAGCGAAGAATTAACACAGTCTTCGATGGAAGTCAGAACGGGTACTGAACAGATTGCCACAACTATGCAAGAGCTTGCTTCTGGTGCTGAAACGCAAGCAGATAGTGCGAGCAACTTAGCTATGATTATGGGATCTTTCGTTGAAAAGGTAGAAGAAACAAATGAAAATGGTAGTCTCATTCAACAAAACTCTGAAAAAGTACTTTCATTAACAGAGCAAGGGACTTCACTAATGACATCAACTACTGAGCAAATGGCTAAGATTGACCAACTGGTAAAAGATGCGGTAATGAAAGTCCAAAGTTTAGATCATCGTTCACAGGAAATTACTACTTTAATATCTGTTATTAAAGATGTAGCAGACCAAACGAACCTACTTGCCCTAAACGCGGCGATAGAAGCGGCAAGGGCAGGGGAACATGGTAAAGGTTTCGCTGTTGTTGCAGAAGAAGTAAGAAAACTGGCAGAACAAGTAGCACTTTCAGTAAATGATATAACAGGCATAATTACAGCAATCCAAAGTGAATCAGGCAGTGCGGTATCATCCTTGCAAGCAGGATATACAGAAGTAGAACAAGGAACAATTCAAATAGAAAATACAGGTATGACATTCAATGAAATCAATGGTGCAGTCACTGAAATGGGACAAAACATCCGTACGGTGTCAGGGAACTTGTCAGAGATTAAACGCCACACACTTTCAATGAATGCATCTATTGATGAGGTCGCTTCTGTTGCTGAGGAAGCAGCCGCAGGAGTAGAACAAACAGCAGCTTCCGCACAGCAAGCTAGTAGTTCAATGGAAGAAGTAGCCGACAGTTCAAAACATCTTGCAACATTAGTAGATGAACTGAATGAATTGGTTAGCCGCTTCAAGATTTAATAAAGAAGAAAAGGAAGGCGCTGTTATAAGCTCCTTCCTTTTTGATTTGTTTTTTATTATCGCTATCTCTTACTTATTTTACTTCCACTAGACCTTTCCCTTCATGAATGTACTGTATACCTTCTTCACAAACGCCAAGGGAACGCCAGGAACAGGATGCGCAGACGGTTCCGATGTCGAGCGGAACTACATTCTTTTTAACACATGCTTCAATGTCGGACCACGGAATAGTTTGTCCATATTGAAGGCCGAGTTTTTCTAAAATAGCTTTATCCATTTTATAAATATCTTGGTCTTGGCAATGATATTCCCCGGATTCTGGAAATTTATCACACAGATGGTCAGGGCCTTTGACAACTTGAATTAAAGTGCTTGGCTCTTTTCTTAATGTTTGATGGAGCTTAGTCATATTTTCCACGTATTCCTCTGAATACCCCATTCCTCTATAGCCAAGAAGGCAAAAGAGGTGATGGCCGCGTAGCTTGTACATCGTCGTTTCCTCCTAAAGTGTTCGTTAACCTATTATAACAAATGGTTAACAATTAGCCATTTAATTTCCGTTGAAATAGAAATTTGAGACGCCAGTTTAAGAGAGCTGAAGGAATGAAGGGTAAGACTGCATTTCGTCCATTAGCCAGCAGTGCATTTGACCACTGGGAGGCCCAGCCGATTTGGCGGGAAACTTGAATGACTTTTTTTGTATGGTCTACACGTTCCTCTTCATATTCTTGGAGCGCATCTTCTAAATCGAAGTGACGTAATGCATTAGCGAGTGTTACGGCGTCTTCAATTGCTTGGCCTGCTCCTTGACCCATATTAGGAGTTGTCGCATGTGCAGCATCACCTAACAAGACTACTCGGTCAAATACAAATCTCGAGATAGGTTTAAGATCATAAATATCATGATGAAGGAAATGCTCATCTTTTGTTTGTTGAATCATTTCAGCAACGTTTGGCGGGAACTTTCTGAAATGATAGGAGACTTCACGCTGAGTCAAAGTGGCAAAAAAGTGACTTTTTTCTGCTGCTTTCATGCATGCAAACCAGTATAGCTGGTTGCCATTCATCGGGGCGAATCCGACTCTGCCTTCAGAACCCCAAATCTCATAGGATGTTTGCTCATCAATTAATCCATTGTTCTCTGTAATGCCGCGCCAACATGTATAACCAGCATAGCGAGGAACACTATTAGGAATGTAGCTTTTTCGGATGAGGGAATGGATACCATCTGCTGCAATAAGAAGATCTGCCTCTACTTTTTCGCCATCATCAAATGTTGCGGTGACTTGATGGTCATCTTGTTTTACCTGCACTAACCGTTTGTTGAATGAAATCCATTCCTTAGGGATATGGTGATAAAGGATTTCATGTAGCTTTCCTCTATGAATCGTAATATTTTCTTGCCCATATTTATTTTTTATTTTTTTAAAATCAATCGAGTTCAAGATTTTGCCGTCTTTATTAAGAAATAGCTGTGTAGTGAGTGGTGTACCATATGCGAGTACATCTTCACCTATACCAAGCCCCATCAATGCTTCTAGTGCATTGGAGCCAATACCGATACCTGTACCTAACGGCTTGAAATCGTCCGCTTTCTCATAAAGATGCACCTCTGCCAGCTTTGAAAGAGCGAGGGCTGCTGTAAAGCCACCAATACCACCGCCTATAATAATAATCTTCATGTAGCTCCCTCCCTTATTTTTGTATGTTAATATATGACATATTATAGCACGAGATAGAAGTACTGCATGACTTGGTTGTTTCAAATGGTAATATGCCTTAAGATAAAGGAATGATAAGAAGTGAGGAGTTTTTAAATGGAAAATAACGATATCCTGATTAGGCTTCGATATGCCTTGGATCTTAAAAACCAAGAAATGAAAGAGATTTTTAAATTGGGAGGCAAAGAATTTACACAAGAGGAGATTCTTAAGATTCTTACAAAGACTTCCGAAGAGGAAACAGATGATAGCCAATTGAAAGTAAATGATAAAATGATGGCATTCTTTCTAAATGGCCTTGTAACATTCAAAAGGGGCAAACATGATCCGAAACCGGGACAAGCGCCAGAAGCTCCTCAAGTAAAAGAACATGTCAATAATATGCTATTGAAAAAGGTAAAGGTTGCTTTGCAGCTGACGACTGAAGATATGCTCGACATTTTAGATGAGGGCGGAATTGCTGTGTCAAAAGGAGAGCTTGGGGCTATTCTAAGGAAAGCAGGACATCGTAATTATAAAGAGTGCGGCGACAATTTCGCGCGGAAGTTCTTAAAGGGCCTAACGATTAGATTAAGAGGGTAACAAGCAAAAAGCGTCTAATGACGCTTTTTGTTTTGCACAGATATTTACATTCCACTTAAGGAAGATAGAAAAAACGTCTCGTATTTTCTGTGGCTTGCTGAGCAAGTTCTTCAACAGATACGCCCCTATATTTAGCAACTTCCGATACAATATGCGGAAGGAAGGCTGGTTCATTTCTGCCGTTTTTAGGTTTTGGCGTCAGTGTGCGAGGTGTCAGATAAGGTGCATCTGTTTCCACCATTAAGCGATGTAGTGGAATGAATTTTACTGCCTCCTGCAACTCTTTCCCACGCCTCTCATCGCAAATCCAACCTGTTAAACCAATATGGAAGCCCAACTCTACATATTGCTGCACTTCTTCAGCGCTCCCTGTAAAACAATGAACAACAGAACGGTTAATCAAGTCTTGGTGGTTGTCCATTATTTCTAAAAACCGCTGATGAGCATCCCTTACATGAAGAAAGAGAGGCAAGTCCATTTCCCGTGCAAGGTTTAATTGGGCAATAAAGCAGTCCTCCTGTATATCTTGAGGTGAGTACATACGATTGAAATCAAGACCGCATTCACCGATAGCCACCACTTCTTGATGGTTAGCCAATCCACGTAACTGTTCTATTGACTGTCCATTAAATTCAGAAGCATCGTGTGGATGGATACCCGCTGTGGAAAAAAGAGTGTTAGGGAATTCTTTTGCCAATCGAAGGCTTTTTTGGCTTCCTTTTATGCTTGAACCAGTCAGAATCATATGAGTGACTCCACTTGAAACCGCACGTTCTACGACTTCTTGTGTATCCTTTGAAAAACGCTTGTCCGCAAGATTAAGCCCAATATCTATTAATGAGTCCATGTTATCCCTCCTAAAAGCTTACCTCTATTTTACCCTAGATGATAAGGGATGTTTAATCGTTTACTCTGCTTGAGTTACTTCTGGTTTGTTTCGATTACAGTTAGCATTAACCTGTTTCCTCCCCTAAGGCTTATTGAGGCTCCTCAAATTCGGTGATGGCTTTGTGATGGACTTTGTGCCTTGTTGGGATATTGATAAGGGGCAAAACTTACTCTTTCGAGAATAGTGGATAGTAAAATAGAATCATTTTATATAAAACAATAACAAAAAATACTGTATATTGCTAAAATAGTATAATAAAAGGAAGATATTGGAGGGGATTCTATTTATGAAAAAGATAGCATTAGCAGCAGCCACAACGGCAATGTTGCTATCTTCAGTTGGAACAACCGAGGTAACACCAGCATCAGCCGCAACAACTGTGCAACTAAAAGATGGTGTACTCGTAAATAAGGCAACAGGTAAGGCAGTAGAGGGGTACAAAGTATATAATGGTTGCTTATACAAAAATGGTTCACTAGCACCTGGCTATGTTAAATATGGCAGTGGGAAAAATTTAAAACTATACCATAATGGTAGGCTTAAAAAAGGTTACTATAGAACAAAGGATGATAAATATCAGTTCCTAGATGGATCATTGATTCCAGGTAAAGATTTTTATGACAATGGCCTAGAAGAACTTTATTACCAAGATGGTGTTTTAACAAAGCGAATATATGTCAATCCTTCAGATGGTAAACTATATGAAAATACGAAGCTGAAAAAAGGCGATTATGTTATTCATAGCTTTGATGATGATGATAATCCTCATTTGAATCTTTATACCAATGGCATTTTATCGAAAGGCTATCATTTTGCCGATTATAAAAAGAAAATGTATTTATTTAAAGACGGACACATTTCTCTTGCTACCCTTTATAAGGGCAAATTGTACCAAGATGGGCTTCCAGCACCAAAGAATAAAGTTATCTCAGATGGGAAAGACACGTATTATTACAATGATGCGCTAGCAAATGGTGCTATCAAAGAGTACGTTTATAAAAATGGGAAGAGAGTACGCAATATAACGGCACAAAAATTCTTAGACAAATTAGCAGAAGTCCAAAAGCTAAGCGCGGCGACAGAAGTGAACTCCGTAGCGTTAAATGCAAAAATAGCCAATTTATTAACCTACTATACGGAAAATTACGAAACAATTTACCAAAGCTATACAGTGTACGAGAAAGTGACAACATTAACATCGAAACTAAATGATTTAAAAGAAATTGTAGGGAAGCTAGATCATACAGAAGCAACAATAGCGAATGATAAAGCAGTTAGAGAAAAATTAGGCTCTTTATATGATAAACAAAGGCTTAAACATGTTAATGGGGACATTTTAGACGGCGAATATAAAGGTAATATTTACAAGAAGGGCCGTTTGATGGGTTCGCGTGAAAATGTCGACCTAAAGAATACCACTGCAGCATATAAAAAATTGTCTACTGATAAATCAGCGACAATGCAACAAACAATCGGTGCTCTAACAGCACAAGTAATGGCGGCAAAGTCAGTCTTAGCAGCAGCAAAAGCACCAAAATATCCAAATTTAAAATTTAATACGCCTCAGGCAGAAGAAGTACTACGTGATAGCTTAATACAGCGTCGTGCACTAATAAAAAAAGCAGCGCAACAACATGAAACAGTAAATACCGCTACTTTAGAAAACGAACTTCTTGCAGGTTTTACAGAGCTTGGCGAAAAAATATCGTTTGAACAAGCTTCAACTACAGCAACGTACAAACCACTTGCTGCGGGGGAAGTTGCAAAGGGAACATTTGATGACAAGGGATTTGCATATTACGCTATTAATGTCGATCAAGTAGAAGGAAACTATTACTTTGTTGGAAATCATGAAGTGTCAAATCTAGCTTTTTGGATGAGTGACACAAAAGAAGCAATCAACGATAGTGATGAAGAAGTTGCGAAAAAATTACGCTATCTCGAAAAAGGTGTTTACTATGTAGCGATAAAAGGAAAACCAAATGCACCATACCGCTTCAAACTATACCAACAAACATATAACTATACGACAATGAAAGAACTTCCTTCTGGTCCAAATGCTTTAAGTACGCCTAGAGTAAAATTACCGTATTACCAATATTCAACCCCTTCAGTTGATATCAACCTAACAACGGATGAACATATCATGTTGTATGGCGTATCAAACGAAGATCCATTTAAAAGAACGGTTGAAAATATTGTGTTGACGAATAAAAAAACAGGTAAAACATATCCAGTCGTTCATATTTCGACAACACACTTCTCATCAAATGCACCAAACGGCAAGTATTCATTGTCGATTATACCTACTCAAAAAGGTGTTCCAGGACATGTGGGGATTCGCTACGAAACGACACCCCATTTAAAAATCAATAAACCAAATCAAGAAAGTCGTTTTTATACACTGAACGTTAAAAAAGATACGAAATTTAAATTTGAGCTAACGGGTTCTGGAAAAATGCTATTATACGATCACAACCATCACCTAGTGAAAAAAGCAACAATCGCAAATGGAACTGATAAACGGGAGTTTGTCTATACCGTGAAAAAAGGCCGTTATAGCCTCAAAGCTCCTTTGACTATTAAAGTTACACCGAAATAAAAGGTATTCGCTAATTAAATCAGTAGAAAAGGAGAATCTTGTGTAAAGATTCTCCTTTTCTATAGATAGTAAAATAGAATCATTTTATATAAAGTTAATAACAAAATATGCTTTATTTTGGTAAAGTGGTATAACAAAAGGAATGTGCTGGAGGGAGTTCTATTTATGAAAAAGATAGCATTAGCAGGAGTCGCAACAGCGATGTTACTGTCATCGGTCGCGGCAACTGAGGCAACACCAGTATCAGCAGCCACGACAACTGTACAATTAAACAAAAAAGGTGTACTCGTAAATAAGGCAACAGGTAAGATTGTGAAAGGATATAAAGTATTTAATGGTGACTTATACAAAAATGGTTCATTAGCACGCGGTCGCGTTAAATATGGGAGTGGGAAAAATTTAAAACTGTACCGTAATGGTCACCTTCAAAAAGGTTACTATATCACACGGGATTTTAAATATTTTTTTAGAAATGGAAAATTAGTACCAGGTAAAACTCTAGAAGATAGTAACTTGAATGACTGTTATTATCAAGATGGTGTTTTAACAAAGCGTATTTATGTTAAATCAGACGGGAAATTATATGAAAATACAACTCTGAAAAAAGGCGATTATGTTATTCGTGACTTGGACGATGACTATGAAGATGTGGAGCGTATGACGCTTTATACAAATGGTATTTTATCGAAGGGCTATCATTTTGCCGACTATAAAAAGATAACGTATTTATTTAAAGATGGTCGCATTCAACAAGCATCACTTTATAAAGGAAAACTATATAAAAATGGCAAACCAGCACCAAAAAATGAAGTCATTTCAGACGGGAAGGACACCTATTATTACAATGATGCGCTAGCGGATGGCGTTATTAATGATTACCTATATGAAAATGGCAAGAAATTATATAATGCAACGGTAAAAAACTACTTAGACAAATTAGCTGAAATCAAGAAACTAAGTATAGCACTAACGATAGATTCAAAAGTGTTAAATACAAAGCTGGCAGAGTTTTTAGCCTACTATACTGAACATTATTATGCGATTTATCAAAACTATCTAGTGTGCGATGATGAGGATTGTTCAGAGGAACCAGCTTATAAAATATTAACAGCGCAATTCAATGATTTAAAAGAAATTGTAGGGAAGCTAGATCATACAGATGCAACCATGGCAAATGATAAAGCCATCAGAGAAAAATTAGACTATTTATATGATAAACAAAGCATTCATAGCGCAAATGGTGAGATTTTGAATGGGGAATACAAAGGGAATATTTATACTAACGGCCGTTTAATTGGTTCGCGTGAAGATGTTGCCTTAAGCGCTGCTACTTCGACATATAAAGGATTGTCTACTGATGAGTCGGCGACGATGCAACAGAAAGTCGATGCTTTAACATCGCAAGTAAAGGCGGCAAATGATGTGTTTACATCCGCAAAGGCACCCGAATACCCTTATACATCATTTAATACGCGTGAAGCCGAGGAAGTGCTCCGCGAAAGTCTAATTCAGCGTCGTGCCCTTATAAAAAAAGCAGTACAACAACAAGTTTCAGTGAATACAGCTGCTTTAGAAGAAGAACTTCTCGCTGGCTTCGCTGAGCTTGATGAAAAAATAACATTTAATCAACCCTCTACCACAGCAACGTACAAACCACTAGCGGTGGATGAAGTCGCAACAGGAACATTTGATGACGATGGCTATGCATATTTTGCCATCACGATCGATCAAGTAGAAGGGAACTATTACTTAACTGGAAATGCGGATGTACCAGAACTTTCTTCTTGGATCAGTAATGCAAAAGAAACAATCAATGGTGCGGATGAAGCGGTGGGGAAAAAATTACGGTATCTTGAAAAAGGTGTTTATTATATGGCCGTGCAAGGCAAACCCAATGCATCTTACCGTTTCAAACTATATCAAAGAACGTATAACTATACGACAATGGCTGAACTTCTTTCTGGCCCAAATGCTTTAAGGACGCCTAGGGTGAAATTACCGTATTACCAATATTCAACACCATCCATTGATATCAACCTAACAACTGATGAACATATCATGCTGTATGCAGTATCAAACGAAGATTCATTTAAAAAAACAATTGAAAATATTGTGCTGACGAATAAAGCAACGGGCAAAACATATCCAGTCGTGCGTATTTCGACAACATTCTTCTCATCAAATGCGCCAAATGGCAAGTATTCATTGTCGGTAACACCTACGAAAAAAGGCGTTCCTGGGCATGTGGGCATACGCTATGAAACATCACCACATTTAAAAATCAATGAACCGAACAAAGGTAGCTATTTTTACACATTGAATGTCAAAAAAGATACAAAATTTAAATTTATGTTAACCTCAAAATATGGTCAAGCATACTCTGATGAAAAGATGCGCTTATACGATCATAATCATCACCTAGTAAAAGCTGTAACACTTGCAGAAGGAACCAAGCAACGTGAGTTTGTCTATACCGTGAAAAAAGGACGTTATAGCATTACTGGAGAAATGATTATTACAGCTACTTTGAAATAAACGCTTTCATTAATTAAATTAGTAGAAAAGGAGAATCTTGCGCAAAAAGATTCTCCTTTTCTTATGTTCAAAATTTAAAAGGAAGAATCACTCTTTATACAGAAAAAGCAGCCTCCCCATAAGGCGAAAGCTGCTTGTTTAATGCTTTTTTATTGGGGTTCCTCCGCTTCGGCGATTGCTTTGGTTTGATGGACCGTGCCACTTGGATGGTTAGGAGGTGCATAGATTGAATACAGCTTAATTGGTTTGTTGCCTGTATTCGTCAGATTATGCCATGTACCAGCTGGAACAAAAAAGACATAATTATCCCGCACTGGTTGCTGGAAGTCTAAGAACTGTTTATTTTTGCCCATTTGTACAAGGCCTTCGCCTTCTTCAATGCGAATAAACTGGTCCGTATGCGGATGAATCTCCAAACCAATATCTCCTCCGACTGGAATGCTCATCAGAGTAAGCTGCAAATGCTCACCGGTCCACAGCGCTGTGCGATAGTTCGTATTTTGTTTTGTTGCTGTGTCTATATTGACAGCAAAAGGTGCTGGGCCATAATCTCTTAAATAAACACTATTCGGACTTTGGTAGGTTTGCTGGTATTGATTTTGAAACTGGTAAGGGGAGGGGCTATTCGGATAATAGTGGTGGGTTGTTCCGCAAGATGGACAATGATAGT
The DNA here is from genome assembly GCF_023515935.1 of Rummeliibacillus sp. G93. Taxonomy (NCBI): domain Bacteria; kingdom Bacillati; phylum Bacillota; class Bacilli; order Caryophanales; family Caryophanaceae; genus Rummeliibacillus; species Rummeliibacillus sp. G93. The sequence goes on along the minus strand of NZ_CP097314.1, from coordinate 2,606,438 downwards.
GATACAAAACATCATTCCTTTTTTTACTATACTGTACGCTTCTTGCGGAACTTTGGTGCCTATTTTAAGTTAGCTTCTTAAAGCTGTGTCTTCTTTACATACAGACTGCAATAGATGCTGCAACTCAGTAGTTTCTTCTTCATTAAGGGGTATTAAAGGCAAACGTACACCGCCTACTGCTATTCCTCTCAAATTCAGAGCAGCTTTTACAGGGCAAGGGTTAGGTGCGCTAAATAATCCTTTGAATACAGGGAGGAGTCTACGATGATCTGCCGCAGCTTCCGTCACATCCCCGTTTTTAAACTTTTCCATCATCGCTTGCATTTCATTTCCAATTATATGGGAGGATACGGAAATAACGCCAGTAGCACCAATCGATAGAGATGGCAGTGTTAAATGGTCTTCTCCTGTATAGACACTGAAGTCATTGGGTGTTTGCGTAATGAGTTCAGCCATTGCATCCAAGTTTCCGCTCGCATCTTTGATGGACACGATGTTATTAATCGCGGCAAGGCGAGTGACTGTTTCAACGGATAGATTGACAACACTTCTTCCAGGGATATTGTAGAGAATGATTGGTAGCTGTGTTGATTCCGCAATTGCTTTGAAGTGCTGATAAAGGCCCTCTTGTGATGGTTTATTATAGTAAGGTGCAACAAGCATAATTCCATCCACACCTATGTCTTCAGCAGACTTAGTCAGTTCAATGGATGCCCTTGTATTATTAGATCCTGTGCCTGCAATAACAGGAATCCTATGGTTTACTTCATCTACGACAAATTGAAATAAACTGATTTTCTCTGCTGTTGTAAGTGTAGGGGATTCACCTGTAGTACCAGCTATCACAATCCCATCTGAGCCGTTTTCGATAAGATAATTAATCAGCTCACGAGTAGCTCTAAAGTCAATATTTCCTTGTTGGTCAAATGGGGTCACCATCGCCGTTATAATTCTTCCAAAATTCATTGCTTCTCCACTTCCTTTTCATTTTTTGGAGAAGGGCAGTATAGAAAATAACGCAAAAAAAGCAGCAACGTGACTACGTTGCTGCGAGAATTCATAAAGTCATCTCCATGCGTACGATAGCCCTCCATATAGTTTCCTACATGACAGTCCTGTGTTTATTCAACAGCAGGCCCAGCAATAGAGAAATATGAGTTTCTCTAAGCTTCGGCAAATTCCCCTTTCCACTGCAGTAGTCGGATCTCATCATCCTCTTGCAGCTTACTCATGGTTTTTGCGCCTCTATCCTTATTTCAAAAGATATTGAAATAAGTGAATATTCAATTACAGAAAGTATAGCAGTCTAGCTATGCTTTTACAAGATAGAAAGCCAAATATTATTATATTTCTCTGTTTTTAATATCGGCATTCATATTGCCAGCTGTAAGCGTATCATCAAGATTGTTCTTTTTAAGGTCATTATCGTTTTGATTTGCAGGATCGTACAATTCTTGCTCTGTAATAGCACCACGATTTGCATCATCTACATCGCTATCTGTGACAGAAGCATCACCAGTCGTTTCAATGCGTGCTTCCTCGCGTTTTAGATTATCAGTGACTTGTTCTGTTTCGGTCACTTGTTTTTTACCAATGACTACTTCTTCGTTTACCACTGGTTTTTTCGTCACTTCAATTTGTTCTTCGACGATTGGAATACGGATGGTGTCATCTTCACCCATTGGAGCATAAGCATCTGTAGTGGCAGCTGCTTCATCAGTAACTTTTCGTCTTTCTACATACACTTCATCATGTGTGACAGGTACATTGACTGTTTGTGGTTCTTCCACAACATCTTTGTGAACTTCAACTTCACCAGTTTGTACTTGGTCTTTTTCTACATCAAGTTGTTCTTTGCGCAACTTTAATGTTTGCTCATCTGCTACTGTATTATTAACATCCACTGTATCATTAGGAGCTACTGTGGTATCAAGACCTACATTTGCCTCTTGGTTGTCTACTGGTGTTAGTGGGTCAGCAGTGCCTAAAAGGGCATCATCTTCTTTGTTTGCTAAAAGTAGAATACGGCCATCGTTAATATCGCGTTCGTAGCGACGAGCAGATTCTTCATCAAAGCCAAGTGTTAAGAAATATTCGTAATAAGATGCATGGTCCACATCTGTGTGGAAATCACCTTTAAATACTGCTGCTAGGCGATCGAAGAAACCTTCATCTTCTTCCATATTGCGACCGCCAACATCTTCTGTTAGTACGCCTGTTTCATTTTTTACGACTGATGGAGCAGAAGGGAAGTTTGTTGTATTAAGTGCAATTGAGAAATCGTCAGTTGCATATCCTTTTTGGCGATATTCATCAATAGCTTTAATCACTTCCGCGCTTGAGTTATAAATTCCTAATACTTTTTTATCCATGTGTATTACCTCCATTATTTGTTTCATTTTTTTGATATGCGATTACAACATAAATATACCCGAATCTCTTTCATCGAAACGCTTAAGCATAAAAGAATGTTTGTTTTAGAATTAGTAAAATGTGACAATGATGAAGAAGATAAACGCTAAAGAAAGGTGCTTATATATATGAAAAAAGCCGTATTTTTAGATCGTGATGGGGTCATTAATGAGGTACTAACCAAGCGGGTAAAGTTTGTGAACAAACCGAAAGATTTATATTTCTTGCCAGGTGTTCCTGAAGCCATAAAAAAATTGAATGCCTATTTTGATTTTGTGTTTGTGGTCACCAATCAGGGCGGTGTAGGTCTTGGATATATGAAAGAATCGGAATTGAAAAAAATCCACTTGCATATGATTGAGGAGTTAAAGAAACAGGGAGCCCATGTGGATGAGGCAGTCTATTGTCCACATAAACCAAAAGCTGGTTGTGCTTGCCGGAAGCCTAACAGCAAGTTAATTGAAGACCTAGCAACAAAATATGAAGTTGACTTATCAAAATCCTTTATGGTTGGTGATACCGATACAGATATAATGGCGGGGAAGAAAGCAGGGACGAAAACAGTTTATTTAGGTGAACGCAATCCACTAGCCGATGCAGTATGTAATGACTTGAGCGAAGCGGCAGAATGGATTATAACACATCAGTAATTCCATGTTAGGAGACTAAGAGGGCGGGAGAAATTGAATTGCAGTTGTTTTTCAACGAAATAGCTATATTGAAGTTGGATCAGCGAAGACAACTCAGGGCTTACCACTACTCTTAGCAAAACGCAGCTATTCCCACTTCATCTCCACATCAAATTAGTATCTTTAAAATATACAAATCAGGGTTTTTCAGTAACCACAAAACTATTGGAGAACGTGAACTAGTAAGAGGGGCCTTCCCAGAAAGTTTCAATTCTTTGACACATGATTACTTGCAGAATACGATAAATTAGTGAAGAAATAAAAAATAGGAGGTCAATATGTATGGCAGATTTATTTGAAGAATATACCTTGAAAAACGGAGTAGCATTGCGCAACAGAGTCGTAATGGCACCAATGACGAACTACTCTGGCAATGCCGATGGAACCGTTACTGATGCGGAGGTTGCTTATTATGCACGCCGTTCAGAAGGCGTCGGTATGATTGTGACAGCCTGCACGCATGTATTAGAAAACGGTAAAGGTTTTCCAGGACAGTTTGCCGGATATGATGACAAGTTTATCCCTAGCCTAAAACGCGTGGCTGATGCGATTCATACAGGAGGAGCAAAAGCAGTGCTTCAAATTTTCCACGGAGGAAGACGATCTATTCCAGAAGAGGTACCAAATGGCGAAATCGTAAGTGCAAGTGATGTCGCTTATCCAGACAATGCAACACCAAGACCCATGACAACTGATGAAGTAAAAGAGGCAGTCAAAGCGTATGGCGAAACAACGCGTCGTGCGATCGAAGCAGGCTATGATGGCGTTGAGATTCATGGAGCTAACACATACTTATTGCAACAATTTTTCTCTGCCCACACGAACAAAAGGACCGATGAATATGGTGGAGTAATTGAAAATCGTATGCGCTTTCCTTTAGAGGTTTTACGTGAGGTAAAACAAGTGGCTGCAACGCATGCTAAGGAAGCCTTTATCATTGGCTATCGCTTCTCACCTGAAGAACCTGAAGAAAACGGGATTACAATGGATGATACTATCCAACTTGTAGATGCTTTGGCCGCAGAAGGGCTGGATTATCTGCATGTATCGCATATGGAATTCTTCGCGAAGCCGCATCGTTTTACTGGCGACCAAGAAAAAACACGTGTCCAACTGTTAATAGAAACGATCAATGGCCGGACTGCTTTGATTGGAGTAGGATCAATTTATAGTTTCGATGATGCAGTGAAAGCATTGGAGACAGGTGTTGATCTTGTGGCATTAGGCCGCGAATTATTAATTGAACCGGATTGGGTACAAAAAGCGCAAGAAAATCCGTCATCCATTAGAACAGAAATGGATATGTCTATGCAGAAAGAATTAGCGATCCCTGACCCGATGTGGGGAGCTCTAAAAAGACCGAATTGGATTCCTGGAATGAAGGCTTGACTTGACAGAATTTTTGACAAATAGTATGCTACTAATAATGAGTTAGTTATAGAACATTTTAGCAAAGAGCTATAGCGATATGGCTTTTTGAAAAAATGAAACTATAATACGGTATTCTTCTAAAAGGAAGAATGAATATTAAAGGTAGACGATTAATCCCCATTCAAGATGGGTTCGTTAAAAGTAAACCGATAATTTCTTTGTTTAATAGTGCCTTGCGCCTTTTAAATGATGAAATTGTCGGTTTTTTTATGTAAAAAAAAGGAGGGATTTTGGATGTCGTGGCCACTATTGTTTCTCATTTTTCTTGGACTTTCTCTAGGGAGCGGATTGTGTATCCTGCATCCGCAAGTCCCGCTTCGATTCATTCGCATTCATATCGGCATACTGGCATTAGCACCAATTGCCGCTTTATTAGGTCTTATTTTTTCTAAAGGAGATTATTTCCTAGGAGTATTGCATTTCGATTCATTATCATGGCTCTGGTCTCTGTTTGTTTTGACAATTGGATTAATCGTTCAGCGATATTGTGTCCATTATTTGCTAGGCGATAAGTCATACCGCAAGTACTTTGCACTTTTAACTATTACTACTTCAGCTGATGCCCTGGCATGGTTATCTGATGATGTTCGCCTTTTATTTATTGGATGGGGGCTAACACTATTTTGTTTAACTGTCTTAATCGGATTAAGGAAGGAATGGAAGGTAGCGCAGCATGCTGCAAAAGTATCCCGCGGCTATCTATTAGCTAGTTTGCTGGCACTGGGCCTTGCGTTATTCTGGTTAGCGTACAGTACAGGCGAATGGCGTTTATCAACTATACTGACCTCTGATACATTAGGTTTGTTAACTGGTTATGAAAAGACAGGAATTAATTTATTGCTTCTTGTGTCAGCGCTCATTCCTGCTGCTCAATGGCCAACACATCGTTGGCTACTTGATTCTGTTGTTACACCAACACCTATTTCAGCTGTTATGCATGCTGGGATTGTTAATGCGGGAAGTATTATGCTTGCTCGTTTTTCTCCATTGTTTAATGGGGACTTGGCGCAGATAATTTTACTTGTTATTGCAGGCCTTTCTGTCTTAATCGGCACAGGGATTATGCTTGTGCAAGTGGATTATAAACGGCAGTTGGTGGGATCAACAATAGCACAAATGGGTTTTATGCTGGTGCAATGTGCACTAGGCGCCTATCTTGCAGCTATTACACATGCAGTATTGCATGGTTTGTTTAAATCTACTCTTTTCTTGCAAGCAGGTTCAGCTGCCAAGGCAAAAGCGCCTGTTACTTCTAAGGACCAAGCAGCTTCTGTTATATGGACAGTTGCAGGTGGTGCGCTTGGAACACTTATAGGATTAGGGCTTTGGCTGACAGCTAAAGGAGAAGGCTATCAGCTGATTAGTGCTCTTCTACTCGGCTGGTCGATTGCCCTTGCATGGGCACAGTTGGTAGCGGCACACCCTACTGCTACTGGAAAAATCGCAGGTTTCTTCTTATTAGTTGCAGGTGGACTTGTTTTTAAAGTCGTTCATACACTGTTTTACAACATTTTGCAGGGGACCATCGACAGCGATTTCCATCAGCCGTTTATACTATCGATTATTGTTTTAGTTGTTTTACTAGCTGCGATTGTATGTGGAACTTGGCTGATTCGAAGGAATAATAAAGTATCCTTTGCGCTTTATCTATGGCTAGTTCGGCTTGGAGAACCTAAAAAACGTCTCGCGGAAAGCCATCCAAACTATCTTGCACAATTATTAACGAAGGAGGGGAATTATCAATGAGTACGGCGTCAACACTTCACTATGATGAGGGATTTAAACCGAACGATCGCTCGCTTCAAGAGATTGTAAAAAAAGCGAGCGAGGTCATTGTGCCCCTCGGCGATATTAATAACTTTGCAGCAAGAAGCCCTTGGGCGGGACTCGAGCACCAGACTTTTGACCAAGTGGCAAAAAGGCTGAAGGAGACGGGTGACATTGACATGTATCCTAATCATGCCATCGTCTCCTCTGCTGCTCGTAAGGGAGAAATTGATTTGGCCATCTTAGAAGATGGGTTGAATGCATGGCTTGATGAGCAGTTGATATGCTTGCCTAGAGAACTCGCGAAAGAATATTGCCGTAATGTATTACAACAAGAATCAAATTCCTTCACTACAAGAGAATTGCCTGGCGCAAAGACTGCTGCACTTTGGTATAGTAAATACTTTTCACCCACTAAAAATAAACATTCCATCTTAACAATGAGTCAACGTGTGCAACAACCAGGAAACGAATCTCTTGTAGAAAATGTAAATCTACATGTGATTAAATGGTGTAAATTATATTTGGATGAATCACTTGCGGTGTGGTCCATGCCCAATAAAGAGGCTGGATTTTATGCAGCATGGCGCCAAATGGCTAAATATGATCGCACGCTTACTCATGAAACGCGCAGGCAACTTGATCAACTAAATCAAAATGCAGAGCAAGCATTGATGGAAGTGCTTCACAGTATGGATATTCCTAACACAGAATGGCAAGAATATTTGGAGGCTCACCTCCTTGCACTACCAGGATGGGCAGGTATGATACGCAGCCGTGAAGAAGAATCAGCGGCACTGCTTTTAGAATATCTGGCTATGCGGCTATCTCTTGAATATATATTCGTAAAAGAATATCTTCCGTTGCCAGAGCCAGTGCAAGATGATGTTCAACTCATTGAAAAACTTGTTATTAGCTGGGTTGAATTTGGCAGAGAGAGACTCGAGGATTGGGCAGAGTTAGAACCAGAGGAAATAAAAGCACGCCTTATGCTCGCAAATCGCTTCGATTCCTTTGTCCAAGGCCGCCTTTGGCTAGAAGCTTGGGAGAAAACGTATGAAAAAAATCTTCAAGAATGCTTGCCGACTAAACCTACAACAATAGAAGAAGCAAAAACAATCGCAGCACAATTTGCTTTTTGTATTGATGTACGTTCTGAAACGTTCAGAAGGCATTTAGAAAGAAGCGGGCCATTTGAGACTTTTGGGACAGCTGGATTTTTTGGCTTGCCAATTGAAACAAACGAACTTGCAAGCTCCAATAGCCATAATTCATTGCCGATTATGTTTAAGCCTTCTCACAAAGTGCTTGAATCTACGGACAGGGACCAGCTAGAACAATACATTGAGCGGGCACATACTGCCCATTCCGTTGGGAAAACATTTAAAACAATGAAACAAAATATGCTGACGAGCCTGCTATTGCCTGAAATCAGCGGACCATGGCTTAGTATTCAAACATTAGCACGAAGCTTTATCCCGCAAAAAGCTGGTGAAGTCATGCGACAAATGAGCGAAAAATGGCTTAAAAAGCCAATGACAAAATTGACGCTTCATTCTCCAGATGAAGGAGCAGGTGAATTGCCTGTAGGTTTTACGGAAGAAGAACAAGTATTTTATGTACGGCAAGCCCTTCAAACAATGAGTTTGACAGAGAACTTTGCCCCATTGGTTGTTATTTGCGGTCATGGAAGCCAAAGTCGAAACAACCCATATGCATCAGCTCTTGATTGCGGGGCATGTGGAGGAGCATCAAGCCAATTTAATGCACGTGTGTTGGCGACATTATGTAATCTATCTAATGTTCGTGAGACTCTTGCCAAAGAAGGCATTCACATACCAGAAGATACTGTTTTTGCAGCGGCTGAGCATATTACTTCGTTGGATGAGTTGAAATTTACGTATCTGCCAGAATTACCGGTAGCTGTAAAAAATTCATTCCAGCTTATTCAAGGGGCTCTTCCAACTGTGCGTAAGAGTGTAAACGCTGAAAGACTTGCTCAGCTTCCGACACTCCATCCTGATTGCCTAGATCCGGAAGAGGAGGTACGCCGTTTCGCTGACGATTGGAGCGAGGTGCGTCCTGAATGGGGGTTAGCGCGGAATGCTGGATTTATAATCGGCGAACGGACCTTAACGGAAGATTGTGACCTAGAGGGAAGAGTATTTCTTCAAAATTATCAGTGGCAGCTAGATCCAACAGGCGATATACTGGCTAGTATCATTGCAGGCCCTGCTCTAGTAGCACAATGGATTAACTTACAATATTATGCGTCTACAGTAGCTCCGCATTATTATGGCAGCGGCAATAAAGCCACACAGACGATTACTGCGGGAGTTGGCGTCATGCAGGGTAATGCAAGCGATCTTCTTTTTGGACTTCCATGGCAATCTGTTATGATGTCTGATGAAGAGGCGTACCATGCACCTATACGTTTATTAGTGGTCGTGCAAGCGCCTAAGTATAGGGTTCAGCAAATCTTAGAACAGAATGCGGAGTTCCGCCAGAAGCTACAGAACGGCTGGATTCGCCTTTCGTGCATCGATCCAGATGGCATATGGCACAGTTTTTCATAAGTTATTGCTTTACGTGATTACCTTCGCATTATTAAAATAGAAGCAGAATGACTAAAATGCCAACAGGTTAGCGGGAGATTGAAAAATGGATAAAACTAGAGGAACGGTAGAATCGGAAATCAGCAAAGCTTTGACGCACTGGGAGAAGAATTATTTAGGGCGCGGATCGGTTTCAGTGAAATCGGATATTTTGCGAGACATGATTATTGTCGTGCTACAAGGTATCCTAACGCCTGCAGAATATTCTGTCTGTGAAAAGAAAGAAGGATTGCTAAGGGTAAAAGATCATCGCAATAGTCTTGTAGAATCAGGAATAGATGAATTAAAGGCAATTATCAGATCGATCACAAACCAAGAGGTTTTAAGCTTCCACACAGATATAAGCACACAAACAGGAGAGCGAATAATGCTCTTTAAGCTGTATAAAGATTTACAAAGTGAATTAAGTTAATTATTTACCCATTCTATCTGTGAAAAAAAGTGAAATCTTTCTAATGATTTCACTTTTTTCTTATAATGTTTGAAACAAAATCTTGATATACATAGAGGTATCTCATCATGCTATTTATTACTAAAAAATCGCTTGAAAGTCTTGCTGAATCTCATAGAGAGCCAGATATGCTTCTTTGTTACGCGACGCCTCAAGGCTTATCAGCTATCACCAATCGAGCTATACTACTGATAAATGATAATCATATGATTGTTCTTTTTCTAAATCTATTCTCCACCAAAATAGTACATAAACTTATTTTTGAATTAGCTGAAATCCAAGATCAAAAGTATGCTACTAAAGATCCGCTTACAGTCCTATGGTCTTTCAATTTAAAGAGGCAGGCATGGAAGTTTAGAATTCCCACCAAAATATTGACTCTTGGCTCGATGCAAAGAGAATTTTTAATGTTTGTAAAACAAAATATCCTGTAAATGATAAAAGATAATAATGAGTGTTGCCTATGAAAAAACCGAACAATGTGAAAAAATCTCACATTTGTTCGGTATTTTTTGTTCTTCTATAGAATTCATTCAGTATGAAGAACTTTTGGTGATCCGTTCCAGAGGGCATTTTCTACGAGGCTTGCCTTCAATTTCCATAAATCCAATCCTGCGGAGCTTTAAAGCTCATCCGCAGAGTCGCCGTCTACTACACACCACTTTTAAATAAGATTCATCGTTTTTTGAAGTGGATTCTATGAAGTCCAAATTTTTAGCTTTGTAAAATCTCCTTTTGTTCTGTTTATCCAAACCTTGGTTTCGTTAGTTCTTTTTAAGTTGGGCTTTCGCCGTCCTTTCCCATTGTAGAAGGGAAGGGTAAGGGTCATAAGCCCATTCATAACGGCCGTTAAATTTATAAATACCATAGTGGAGATGCGGTGGAAACTTACCTGAGGTTCCTTCACTTCCATAACCTGAGCTACCTACATAACCAATTATCGTTCCAGGTTTGACGATATCACCGACTTCTATTTCTTTGGCATAGGAGGAAAGATGAGCATAGTAATGATAGGAATTATGGTGATCCCGAATGCCGATTCGCCATCCACCAAATTTGTTCCATCCTTTTGTGACGACAACTCCATATGAAGCAGATAATACCGGCGTCCCATAGTCAGCAAAGATATCTGTTCCTTCATGAATACGCCTTCCGCCCCAACCACGGTTAGCTCCCCAGGTTCCCTTGAAGGTATAATTATATCCGAGCGCTACGGGGAAAGTGTACTGGTCTAAGTTGATATCTTGATATTTTTTATATAATGATGCAATGGCCAAGACTTGATTGACGATCGTCTCATTGGTGTAATAATCCCATAAAGCTTTTTTGAAATCGGCTTCTGATGGTCCGTAATGACTTAAGTAACTGGCCATCGTATAGATTATGTCAATGTCATTTTCAGCATCAGCCACACCATCTTTATCTCCATCAAGCCCCATGCCACCAAAATAATCAATCGTAGTTGGTGAATTATCCTGTATTAAAGGATTAAAAGGGCCTGCCCAATATTCATCAGAAAAGCGGATGGCAACTACGCCTTCCCGTGATGGAATATCTTTTCGTACTGCCTGAATATTACGTTCATACTGATCAATAGCAGCTAAGAAATACCAAGGTACCAACATATCTTCAAATTGAACATAAAGAGACATTCGCTGCTTTAGCAGGTCTTCTTTAGATGTTTCCGTTTCAGCTAATACATTTAGAGGAAGAACCATTTGAATAGATGAGAGTGTTAGTAAGAATGCGATAATCAAGCGATTCATCAAAATCCTCCTTTCCTTCTTCGATAGAATATCCAAAAATGTTGATTTCATAAGCCATTGTCTAAAAATCATAGTAGTTCCATAAATCCCTTAATTAATTAGTTATCATTCGAAAGTTCCTAACATATCATGGTTAAAACAGGCCTGAATGGAGGGATAACAATCGATATTTTAAATAAGTTTAAACGTTACCGTGAAGAAGAAAACAGGCTGAAGTGGGAAGGTACTTTTGCAGACTATTTAGAGATAGTCAAAGAAAGGCCTGAAGTGGCTCAAACTGCTCATTCGCGCGTTTATAATATGATTAAAAGCTCTGGTCTCAATGAAAGAGACGGCAAGAAAATGTATCACTTCTTTGGTGAAGAAATTTTTGGACTTGAAGAAGCCATTGAAAGGCTGGTAGAAGAATACTTCCACCCTGCAGCAAAACGATTAGATGTAAGAAAACGTATCTTGTTATTAATGGGGCCAGTCAGCGGTGGTAAATCCACGATTGTGACTATGCTTAAACGGGGATTAGAACAGTATTCACGTACAGATGAGGGAGCAGTTTATGCGATTAAAGGCTGCCCAATGCATGAAGATCCGCTTCATCTCATTCCACCCCATCTGCGTAACGACTTTTATGAGGAATACGGCATTCGTATAGAAGGAAATCTTTCGCCTCTAAACACAATGCGCCTTGACCAAGAATATAGGGGAGAGATTGAAAATGTGCAGGTAGAACGCATCTTCTTCTCTGAAGATAAACGCGTAGGTATCGGCACATTCACACCATCCGATCCGAAATCACAAGACATCGCTGATTTAACCGGAAGCATCGACTTTTCAACGATTGCAGAATACGGATCAGAATCTGATCCAAGAGCCTATCGTTTTGATGGTGAGTTAAATAAAGCGAATCGCGGAATGATGGAATTCCAGGAAATGTTGAAGCTAGACGAAAAATTCTTATGGAATCTCCTTTCCTTAACGCAAGAAGGAAACTTTAAAGCAGGTAGGTTCGCATTGATTAGTGCGGATGAATTGATTGTGGCACACACAAATGAAACGGAATACCGTACGTTTATATCCAATAAAAAGAATGAAGCCCTACATTCACGTATTATTGTCATGCCTATTCCTTATAACCTGAAGGTGAGAGAGGAAGAACGGATTTATGAGAAAATGATTCGCGACAGTGATATGAATCATATTCATATAGCACCGCATGCATTAAAAGCAGCCGCGATTTTCTCTGTTTTATCCAGGTTGGAAGTACCTAAAAAACAAGGAATCGATCTTGTAAAGAAAATGAGACTGTACGACGGCGAGAGTGTTGAAGGCTATAATTCTGTAGATGTGGAAGATTTGAAGAAAGAATATCCGAACGAGGGCATGCATGGTATCGATCCACGCTATATTATCAATCGAATTTCTTCAGCGATTATTCGCAAGAAGTCACCATCAATTAATGCGCTGGATGTCCTTTTAGCTTTAAAAGATGGGCTTGATCAGCATGCTTCCATTAGTCAGGAAGATAAAGACAAATACATGAATTTTATTGCCATTGCTAGAAGAGAGTATGATGAGATTGCGAAAAATGAAGTCCAAAAGGCATTTGTCTATTCATATGAAGAATCTGCTAAGACGCTGATGAATAATTATTTAGATAATGTAGAAGCCTTTTGCAATAAAAATAAGCTGCGTGACCCGCTGACAGGGGAAGAACTAAACCCAGACGAAAAGCTAATGCGTTCAATCGAAGAACAGATTGGTATTTCAGAAAATGCGAAAAAAGGCTTCCGCGAAGAAATCTTGATTCGGATCTCTGCTTATGCGCGTAAAGGAAAACGATTTGAATATAACTCGCATGAACGGTTAAGAGAGGCTATTCAGAAGAAGTTGTTCGCCGATTTAAAAGATGTCGTGAAAATCACGACTTCCTCCAAAACACCGGATGAATCGCAGTTGAAAAAAATGAATGAAGTAATCGCAACTTTGGTGGATGAACATGGATATACAACTACTTCTGCCAATGAATTGCTTCAATATGTTGGTAGTTTATTGAATCGCTAAGTGTTAAGGAGTGTCCACATTTTTTAAGGACACTCCATTTTTTTATATCAAAAAGTTAAATAATTCAATCTCTATGCATAGTATAAGTAAAGCATTAAGAATTATCCCAATGCAAACGCCAAGTGCAGAGTTTCAAAATTAAGAGATGGGTGAGGATATAATGGCTGAAAATCCGAATAAGCATTTTGTCATTTCACAGGAAAATTGGTCTCTCCATCGCAAAGGGCATCAAGACCAGCAACGCCATATGGAAAAAGTAAAAGAAGCTATCAAAAGCAATTTGCCTGACTTAGTCAGTGAAGAAAACATCGTGATGTCGAATGGGAAAGATGTCATTAAGATTCCCATTCGTTCATTAGATGAATACAAAATTCGTTATAACTATGACAAATCGAAGCATGTAGGCCAAGGAAAAGGAGACAGCAAAGTTGGAGATGTGATCGCCCGTGATGGCAGCGGCCAACAAAATGGGCCAGGCAGAGGGAAGAAGGCCGGCGACCAAGCTGGGGAAGATTACTATGAGGCAGAGGTAAGCATAGAAGAAGTGCAAAGTGTATTGTTCAAGGAGCTTGAACTGCCGAACTTACAGGAAAAAGATAAAGCAGAAATCCAATCGGAAAAAATTGAATTTAATGATATACGTAAAAAAGGGTTAATGGGCAATATTGATAAAAAACGGACTATACTGAATGCCATCAAACGAAATGCGATGAAGGGGAAAGCCGAGATTGCCCCTATTTATAATGATGATCTTCGTTTTAAGACGTGGGATGAGGAGATTAAACACGAATCAAAAGCTGTGGTACTTGCAATGATGGATACAAGTGGCTCTATGGGAAGCTTTGAAAAATATTGTGCGAGAAGCTTCTTCTTTTGGATGACACGTTTCCTGCGCACCAAATATGAAAGCGTCGAAATTGAATTTATCGCACACCATACGAAAGCGAAAGTAGTCACGGAAGAGGAGTTTTTCACAAAAGGGGAAAGCGGAGGAACGATTTGTTCATCTGCCTATGTGAAGGCTCTTGAACTCATTAACGAAAAATATCCACCTTCTAAATACAATATATATCCTGTCCATTTTTCAGATGGAGAAAATATGTCTACTGATAATGATGCTTGTTTAAAACTTGTACAGCAACTAATGGGCGTGTCCAGCATGTTTGGATATGGAGAGGTCAACCAACATAATCGTTTTTCAACGATGATGTACAACTATAAAAAGATTGTAGACCCTAAGTTTCGCCACTATGTCCTTAAAAGTAAACATGATGTATATGAAGCGTTGAAATGCTTCTTCCAAAAAGAAGTCGAAGAACAAAAGTTATAAGATTCAACACAGCTAGAGATAGAATGTTAGGTTAATAAGCGCGGAGGAGGATTAAAAAATGGAAAGAGAACTTCAAATAGCAATCGAAGAAATTACGGAGATTGCTAGTGGTTTTGGGTTAGACTTTTATCCAATGCGCTATGAAATTTGCCCCGCGGAAGTAATCTACACAATTGGCGCTTATGGAATGCCAACACGTTTTACCCATTGGAGTTTTGGAAAACAGTTTCATAAGATGAAGCTGCAATATGATTTAGGCCTAAGTCAAATTTATGAACTTGTGATTAATTCAGATCCTTGCTATGCTTTCTTGCTTGATACGAATTCATTAACTCAAAATAAATTAATCATCGCACACGTTTTAGCTCACTGTGACTTCTTTAAAAATAATATTCGTTTTTCCAATACACGAAGAGACATGGTGGAAAGTATGACTGCTACTGCAGAGCGTATTGCCCACTATGAAAGGCTGTATGGAAAAGATGAGGTAGAAGAGTTTCTAGATGCTATTTTAGCGATTCAAGAGCATATTGATCCTTCATTAATGCGGCCACAGCTCGGCGAAAAATCAGAAGAAGTGGACATAGGAGCTCCACGGAAAAGAAAATCGCCTTATGACGAGCTTTGGAATTTAGAACAACAAGAAGAAGAGCCTCTATCCACTCGCTTCAAGAAAAAGAAATTCCCCGAGGAACCAGAAAAGGATCTCCTCTTATTTATTGAAACACACAGCCGCGAGCTGGAGGACTGGCAGCGAGATATTTTGACGATGATGAGAGAGGAGATGCTCTATTTCTGGCCGCAATTAGAAACAAAGATTATGAATGAGGGCTGGGCATCTTATTGGCATCAACGCATTATGCGAGAGTTAGATTTATCGACGGAGGAAACAATTGATTATGCTAAGCTGAATGCAGGTGTTCTCCAACCATCCAAAACCTCTATTAATCCTTATTATTTAGGAATTAAAATTTTTGAAGATATTGAAGAGAGATACAACAATCCAACAGAGGAAATGAAAAGGCTTGGCGTAGCACCCAATTCGGGTCGCCAAAAAATGTTCGAAGTGCGAGAAGTTGAATCGGATATGTCCTTTATTCGTAACTATTTAACGAAAGATCTAGCGAAACGGGAAGATCTCTATTTATTTGGAAAACAAGGATCTGATTATCGAATTACAGATAAAGACTATGTAGCAGTGAGGGACCAACTCGTTCAGATGCGCGTCAATGGTGGCTTCCCTTACATTGTGGTCGAAAATGGTGATTATCTAAGAAATGGAGAGCTCTTTTTAGTACATGGCTATGAAGGAATGGAGCTGGATCCTCGTTATTTAGAACAGGTCCTGCCTTATGTTTATCAGCTGTGGGGGCGGCCCGTGCATCTTCGAACAGTAGTAGAAGATAAATTTGTCCTTTATTCTTATGATGGAAAGAAAAACTCAAGAAAGTATCTTTAATACTGATTAACCCATGGAAAACTCTATGGGTTTATTTTTTTTCTAATAATAAACTAAAAACTAGGTATTATAGCTTATTATATAGGTAAATGTATTTAACTAATAGTTCTATTTGCATGTATTGATATAAGTCAATAGTTGAGAATATGAAAATTGTTAAAAAACCCTGTTGAAGAATAGAATAAATGAGCTATGATGGATTAGGATGTTTTTCCAAAAAAAGTTTAATAGGAGGTTTTTAAGTGAAGCAAAATAACACTCGCAAAATTGCTGTTTGGCTATTAGCATTTGCTATCATTCTAGGATTGACGCTTCCGCCGCAACAAAGCTTTGCAGCAGAAACGACTACTGCAACAGCAATTGATGATGCGACAGCTATAACAAATGGCGCGACCGTTAAAGGTTCATTTGACCAACCAGGTGTATATTGGTACAAAGTTACACCAACGAAAGAAGAAGTTTCAAAGTACTCACATATAAAATTCGATATAAACAGTGACCAAGTTGTAAATGTATCTGTTTATCCTAATAAAGCAAAAGCAATCGCGGATGATGCTTTTGAGCAATACGTAACAGGGACAGTTTCTGATCAAGCTGCTACTATTTCATTCCCTTACGCATGGGAAGGACCTTATTATGTGAAGGTGGAATACAGTGGCTTTGCAGATGATCTTCCGATGGAAGGTCTTAGTGAGGATGAAGGTAGTAGCACTGACTCAGTCAACTATAGTATCACAGCAAAATCTGTTAAGCTTTCTCCGGCTAAAGAAGAAGCAACAGGCTCTGTATGTCCTGTTGAATACAGTGTCGCAAAACAAAAAAGTGCTACACAAATCTTAAAAGATATCCGCCTATTCCGTGATGGTACTTTAGCAAAATCAACACAAGGCAAGCAGCTATCATCTTTATACTACAAAGCAGCACCATTCCTTGTGGCAAAAATGATTTTTAACAAAGATACAAAGCAAGATGTGTACAAGCATTTGGTTGAAATTCAACCGCTTATCACTGATCTAAACCAAAATGGCGGAAACAGCACACGTGTTATTAGCAAATCAGAAGCAAATGCGATTAAGCAGCTTTTCGACATTGCACATGCTGCAGTACCAGCTAAGTTACAACAAAGCATGGATGCTATCGCGAAAAAAGTACAGATTGATAGCCTAGCGGGTGAAGATTTAGTAGCTATCGCGAAAAATGTTGGTATTAAATTAAATGGAAACTCAGCTTCCGGTAAATATATTGTTAAATTAAAAGATGGCAAGACATTGAAATCTGTACAATCTAAAATCTCAGGTAACAAAACGTTCTCTACATTATCAACTGTTGACCACTCAGATGAGTTGCTTGACAATACGTATGTAGTAGAAATGGATGCAAAAACAGCAAGCATGAGTGCAAAAGCTCAAACGAAAGCACTTCAAGCAACTGTTTCCCAAGTAGAAAAGTTAAATGACGTAGAATATGTAGAGCCTGTCCAAACCTACCATGCGCTATCTAGCGATGTTTTATCAAGTTATCAATGGTCATTAAAGAATCTTGGTAAAAATGAAGGAACAAAAGGCGCTGATGTTCAAAACGATAAACTTCAATCACTATTAAGCACTAAAAAAGTTAAAGATACAGTCATTGCAGTTGTAGATACTGGCGTTGACTATACTCTTGCTGATTTAAAAGGACATGTTGATCCGTCTATCGGCAAAAACTTTGTTGACGAAACAACAGGTCCATTAGATGATAATGGTCACGGTACGCATGTAGCGGGCATTATAGCAGCAGAGGCAAATAATGGATATTCAATTCAAGGGCTTGACCAGCACGCAAAAATTATGCCTGTCAAGGTGTTAACAGCTGATGGAGCAGGCGATACAGAAACAATCGCTAGAGGTATTAAATACGCTGCCAGCCATGGCGCAAAAGTAATCAACCTAAGCCTTGGTGGTTCATATAGCCGTACACTTGAGGCAGCAATGCAATATGCATCTTCAAAAGGTGTAGCAGTTATTGCAGCATCAGGAAATGATGGACAAATGGGCATTTCTTATCCTGGACGTTCTCGCTATGCTATTTCTGTAGGTGCTACAAACGATTGGGACATTGTATCAGATTACTCCAACTTCGGTGAGAAATTAGACCTTGTTGCACCTGGTACGAATATTCCTAGCCTTGTGCCAAACGGTAATGTGACATATATGAGCGGTACTTCAATGGCAGCACCTCACGTAGCAGCTGTTGCTGGATTATTACGTTCTGTTGATTCTACATTAAGCGTTTCTGATATCAAAACAATTCTTCACCAAACTTCAAAAAATGTAACCTTTGAAGGGAAAGATAACACTGGTGAGGACGGCAGCATCTTTGATATGTTGTTAGGCGGCGACATGGATCCGGAAGATTTCGATCTTCGTGTCGGTACTGATCTTGTATCAGGCTATGGCCGCTTGAATGCATTTAACGCAGTAAGTACTGCAGATTTACGAGTAAAAGTACATCCAATTCTAGAAAGAGCAACTTCAGTAACAGGTAGAGCAAAAACTGGTTCTAAAGTTATCGTGAAAAAAGGCTCTAAAGTGATTGGTAAAGCCACTTCAGTACATGGAAAATTCAAAGTGAAAATTCCTGCACAAAAAGTGAATCAACACTTAACAATGACAGTGACGAATCCATCATATAAAGCTGCTTCAACATTAGCCTTGTATGTAGCAAAGGACAATCGTCCGGCAGCACCAGAAGTAAAAACTATCACAACTAAAACAACTGTTGTGTCAGGTTTTGCAAAACCTAAATTACAAGTAGTTATGAAAAATTCAGCTAAAAAAGTAATTGGCAAAACAACAGCTTCAAAGAATGCTCAATTCAAAATCAAGCTAAAAAAACAAAAAGCCGGCACGAAATTATATTTCAATACGGTTGACTCTAAAAAACGCACAAGCAAAACAGTCACAGTTACTGTGAAAAAGGCGAAAAAATAAAAGATAAAAGCCCCTACTATAGGGGCTTTTTCTTTTGGCTTTTTATATCTCAAAAATTATAGGCAAAATCATCGGTCTTCTTCTTGTTTGTTCAAATAAATATTGGCCAACCGATTTTTTTACTTTGCGCTTTACGATATTCCATTGCTGTGCGTCTCTACCCTCTAAATCTTCTATTGTAGATGCGACGAGGCGGTTGACATTTCCGAGCAATACTTCATTATCTTTCGCATAGACAAAGCCACGGGAGATGGTGTCGGGAGGGGCAGTCATGCTGCCGTCTTCTTTGCTTATGGTGAGTACAATGACGAGCATCCCATCTTCAGCAAGCTGTTTTCGGTCGCGTAAAACAATTTCGCCCACTTCGCCTATGTCAATGCTGTCGACATAGGTATCACCAGCATGAATTTTACGTGTTTGCCTTGCTTCTCCTTTTTCAATATCCAGCACGTCTCCGTTTTGCATAATAAAGGTGTTGCCTTCCTCTACGCCGACAGACTCAGCCAACTCACGGTGAAGATACAGCATTCGATATTCGCCGTGAATCGGAACAAAGTATTTCGGTTTCATAAGTGTCAGCATCCATTTCAAATCTTCTTGGTAGCCATGTCCGGAAACATGCATGCCTGTAATGCTAGATGAGCCATAGATAACTTTTGCTCCAAGCTGGAAAAGATTATTGACAATACGTGATACATCTTTTTCATTGCCCGGAATAGGAGAGGCTGAAAAAATAACAGTGTCTCCAGCATGGATTTGAACATCACGATTATCTGATGTCGACATTCTGGAAAGCGCAGCTAAAGGCTCCCCTTGACTGCCCGTACAAAGTACCACGACTTCTTCAGGGGGCAGACTCATAACAGTTCGTGCATCTACTAATAATCGCGGAGGTACCTGCAGATAGCCTCTTTCAATCGCAATTGGAACGACAGTGAGCATGCTTCGTCCTAACAAAGCCACTTTGCGGTTTGTCTTTACTGCTGCATCGATAATCTGCTGAACACGATTGATATTGGAAGCAAAGGTAGAGATTATGATTTTCTTCTCTGCCGCGAAGAAAGCTTCATCAATATGTTTTCCCACTTCTTGTTCAGAAGGAGCGGACCCTGGGCGTTCAGCATTGGTACTCTCTGATAAAAGAGCCAATACGCCCTTGTTGCCGATTTCGGCCATTTTATGAACATCTGAATATTGAGCATTCACAGGTGTTAAATCAAACTTAAAGTCACCTGTATGTACAATGATTCCTTCTTCAGTAGAAAAGACAATTCCCAGGCAATCTGGAATACTGTGACTCGTCTTAAAGAAGCTCACTTCTATGCGATCAAATGCAATCACTGTATTGGAATTTATTTCATGAAGCTTTGTTTTACGTAATAGCTTATGCTCTTTTAATTTGACTTCAATAAGGCCAAGGGTAAAACGAGATGCATAAATAGGAACATTTATCTTCTTTAGGAAATAAGGGATGCCACCAATATGATCTTCATGGCCATGCGTGACAATCAGACCGCGAATCTTTTCTTTATTTTCCATGAGATAGGTGATATCCGGGATAATCAGGTCGATCCCCAATAGACTTTCATCGGGGAACTTACCGCCACAGTCAATAATCAAAATTTCATCTTCATCTTGGATAGCATACATATTTTTGCCGATTTCATTTAATCCGCCCAATGCAAAGATGGATAAAGCGCTCGTATTCTTTTTAGCCAACTGTATAACACTCCTCTTGCCAGATTTCTTATCTTCATCCCTAGTATGGCGTAATAGAAAAGCAGTTATGCAAATGTAATAAAGTGAAATGTTTTAAAAAATACACAAATACTAAAAAACGTCTGAGCTGTTCTATCTCTGATTTGAAATAACTTGAAAAAGGGTATAAATTGAAAAAGAAAAGGGGGAAAATGAAATGATTGGAAATTACAAAAACATACTTATAGGTATTGATGGCTCTAAAGAAGCTGAGTATGCCTTAAAAAAGGGCGTTGAAATCGCTAAACGTAACCAAGCTAAGCTACACTTGGTGAATATCATCGATTCAAGAGCGTACGCTGTATTAGACTCTTATAACCTAACAGATGAACAAAGAAATGCAGAACAATTTGCTAAAAGTCTATTAGAAGGCTACAAAGAAGCAGAAACGGCTGGCGTTTCAGATGTTAATTTAATGGTTGAATACGGCTCACCTAAAACAGCTATCACAGGGGATATTGCTAAACAAGTGGAAGCTGACTTAATTATTTGCGGTGCAACAGGACTAAATGCGGTAGAGCGCTTCTTAGTCGGTAGTGTTACCAATGCGATTGTCCGCACTGCAAACTGCGATGTGCTCGTTGTCCATCCACCATACTTAGAAGATTAATAAAAAAAGTTGGCCACAACTATTTGTTGGCCAACTTTTTAAATGGATTATTTTAAATTCCGGCGCAAAAATGCTTTTGTCCGTTCAAATTGTGGGTTGTCAAAGACTTCTTCGGGTGTGCCTGCCTCCAGGATTTCACCTTGATCCATAAAGAGGACACGATTTGCGACTTCACGTGCAAATCCCATTTCATGCGTTACCACAATCATCGTCATTTGCTCTTTAGCCAATTCTTTCATAACGCTTAACACTTCTCCTGTAAGCTCAGGGTCTAGTGCAGACGTTGGTTCGTCAAACAACAGAATGTCCGGCTGCATCATGAGGGCTCTTGCGATCGCCACACGCTGTTTTTGGCCGCCTGATAGGTTAGAGGGATAGGCAGATGCTTTATCTGCCATGCCTACTTTTTCTAACAATTCCATACTGCGACGACTAAGCTCTTGAGCAGATTCTTTCTTTACAAGCTTAGGTGCCATTTCTAAATTTTCCTTTACCGTTAAATGAGGAAAGAGATTGAAATGTTGAAACACCATGCCCATTTTGGTAGATGCTTTCTTTAAATCTGAAGGTGAGGCATAAGCACCTTTATTTACGAGATATTCACCATCAATATTGATAGTGCCATCATCTATTTTTTCAAGGTGCACCAAGCTTCTGAGCATAGTACTTTTTCCTGAACCAGAGGGACCGATAACGGCTACCACTTCGTTTTTTTGTACATCAAAGGTGATACTTTTTAATACTTCTAGATCGCCAAATGTTTTCTTTAGATTGGTCACTTCCATTATTGCCATATCAATTGCTCCTCTCTATTCAAATGTAAACCGTCGCTCGATCCACTTGAAAAGCAGTGTTAAGATTAGTGTCATGATTAAATAAATAATGCCAGCTATAAAGAATGGCACAATAGTGAAGTCCCGATTTACAGCTGTTTCCGCAAAATGTAATAATTCTGGTACAGCGACTGCATATAAAAGAGCTGTATCTTTAATTAATGTCACAGATTCATTTGCAAGCGATGGGATGGCAATCCGAAACATTTGTGGCAGAATAACACGCACTGTAGTTTGGAACTTGTTTAAGCCCAGTACTTGAGCTGCTTCATATTGGCCTTTATCGATAGCCAATAAACCACCTCGGAATATCTCTGCAAAGTATGCCGCGTAATTTAGGATGAATCCGATACACGCTGCAGTAAAACGGTCTAATACTAAATATTGTCCGATTCCCGGTATCATCGGTAAACCAAAACAAATAATTAATAATTGTAGCAAAAGCGGCGTGCCCCGCATGATATAAATATAAGCTTGGGCTAATAAGGAAAGCAGTTTGATGCTGCTGTTGACAGCTAATGTTAATAAAAACCCAAGCGGAATGGATAGCACAATGGCTATGATAAATAATAATAGCGTCATTTGAGATCCTTGAAGCATTGGCTTTAGAATCGTCAGGATATAATCTAAACTCATGTCATTTCCTCCTATAAGGCTCGCGCGCCTATTGTCCGCACAGCGAAAGCAATTCTTCCTATACGAATAGCATGTTTAAGGAATGGGCACCCAAGCCTCAAAATAAAGGGAGAATCATTTCTTTATTGTTGTTACTTTAACACCTTATCCTCGCCGAACCATTTGTTTGAAATTTTCTTCGCAGTACCGTCTTCGTTCATACTGTCTAAAGCCTTTTGAAGTTTATTTAACAGCTTTTCATTGCCTTTTTTCACACCGACACCATATTCTTCAGGTGATAGCGATTCATCTAATACTTTAAATGTGTCAGGATCTTTGGCCATATAATAATCAATTACCACTTCATCAATAATCACGGCATCTGTTCGACCGCTTTTCAGATCATTTAATGCCATTACATTATTTGCATACTCACTAGTACTTTTGAGAGTAGCTTTAACAGGGCTCGCATCTAAAGCGTCCGCAGCAGAAGATTGAGCTTGCAGACCGACGATTTTGCCCTTTAAATCTTCTAATGAAGAAAGGTCTGTTTTAGCTAGCGTTGCAACGACTTGCGCATTTTTTAGATAAGGTTTAGAAAAGTCTACTTTTTTCTTTCTTTCGTCCGTAATGGTATAACCATTCCAGATTAAGTCAATACGTCCGCTATTTAATTCGGATTCTTTCGCTTTCCATTCAATAGGCTGAATATCTACTTTATAGCCCATTTTCTTCGCAGCAGCTTTTGCATAGTCGATATCAAAGCCTACTAAGTTATTATCTTTATCTCGAAAGCCCATTGGCGCGAATGAGTCATCTACACCGATGGTCAATGTTTTTGAATCAGAACTTGATTTGCTGGAACATCCAGCAAGTATGCCTAGCAGCATAATGGATGTAAGGAAAAGCATGGATAAACGTTTCATATTTCAGACCCCTTGCTTAATAGATTTTTATTTATACTTTAGTACACTAGTATGCTAACACGATAAAATTATAACATCCTTTTGTTTTTGAGTAAAATATTTTTTTAGATTGTTTTTAAGAGCTTAGTAAAAAAGATTGTATAAATTTATACATAGTACAATCCTTCATCACAATAGACTGAGGGTAGAGTGATTTTGAAGGAGTGATAGAGGTCGCTGATTATTTAAAAAGTGCAGTGTATGAACATGACTTTTGGCTAGAAATCCTAATGAATCATGGTCAATTTATTCGTGACTCGTTATATGAATCTGAAAAAGAAGCGATTGAGAAGGCAAAAGGTTTTATCAAGCGTTTTAAGGAGCTTCATGGAAAAGTAAAGACATTAGATATTGCAAGTGCGCCAAGCTTTGCAAGTGAGGCCAATGAAGCAGCAGAGCAATTAAAGCAATTCAAATTCGATATAATTAGACGTCAGTTAGAAGGCAAGATAGGAATTCATTTAACCCCTTCGTTTATTGGACATATGGTGCTGGAGCTAGAAGAGTACCAGAATGTTTTGGGTTATTTAGAAAAAGGAGAAGTTCCGCCCATTTTTCATGAGTTGCACCATCACTTATTATGGTTGAGAGATGCTTATGGGCATGCGGGAACAATAAACGATAATATGGATGGAGTGGAAAAGAGGCTAAAAGAAAAAAGCCATTTGTTCACTCAGCATTTTGAACAGTTTTATTTAAAGGCAGTGGAGTTAACTACTTTTTTACAGGCTAATATAGATTCTTTCCCAGCGTTGAAACGATTTAATAATGAAGTAGACGTTGAAATGAATTTGTTTAAAACATTTTTGCTAGAGTTAGAGGAACACGAGCTAAGTGCAGAAGTATTAAGCAGCTTTACAGCACCCATGGCAGAACATATGGCAAAGGAGGAGCAATACTATTTATTGAAGTTAGCAGAATCGAGAAGTGCATAGGAAGGCAAGAAATAAAGAGATTGAAAAACCCAAGAATACTTGATTCTTGGGTTTTTGATTATTAGTCTTCAAATAAATCGGATGATAAATAACGCTCGCCTGTGTCTGGTGCAATGCAAAGCACTTTAGCAGTAGGTGGCAGCTTTTTAGCTACTTGAACTGCCATAAAGGCTGAAGCAGCACCTGAAGCGCCAACAAAAATACCTTCTTCCGCTGCAAGGCGGCGTGCCATGACTGTAGCATCTTCATCTTCAATATGAAGAATATCATCATAGATATCTCGGTTTAAAATAGAAGGGACAAACCCAGGGCCTGTGCCAGGAATTTTATGCGGTCCAGGTTGGCCGCCAGAAAGAACTGGTGAACCCGCTGGCTCTACTACGTAGATTTTTAAATCAGGCAACTGTTTTTTTAGCTCTTCACCTGTGCCAGTTACTGTGCCACCTGTACCTGCTGTTAAGACAAAGGCATCCAATGAACCATCAAATGTATCTAGGATTTCCACAGCAGTTGTTTTACGATGGGCATCCGCATTAGCTTGGTTATCAAATTGCATAGGAATGAAGCTATCTGGAATGTCTTTTGAGAGACGTATAGCCTCATCGATAGAACCTTGCATCCGAAATTCGGATGGAGTCAAATGAACCTCCGCACCATATGCTTTCATAATTTTAATACGTTCCTTTGTTGCATTATCAGGCATCGTAATGATGCAGGGGTAACCTTTTACTGCACACACCATAGCAAGACCAATTCCTGTATTTCCTGACGTCGGCTCAATGATTGTGCTCTTACCAGGAATGAGTTTTCCTTCTTTTTCAGCTCTTGTAATCATATTGAGAGCTGCACGGTCTTTTACGCTCCCTCCAGGATTAAAAGACTCTAATTTAATAAAGACTTCTGCTCCAGTTGCTTGGGGAATTTTATTCAACTTAACGATTGGAGTTTTTCCGACTAAGTCAAGAATAGAATGATAGTAGTTCATTCTAAAGCCACCTTTCAATACCATTTTCAATTCTTCTAAATCCATTTCAAAAACCTTTACAATAGTGTATTAACGAAATGTGAAATTTTTAATCATTCATAATGTCAATTCATCTCACAGGACAAAAGGCCATCCATTTATTGAAATTGATTCTGTATCTACACCTGCATTTTAATTATTCTTATAAGATTACTATGATATATAGTAATACAGAGAATTTTTATTTTCAATGATATTAAATTATTGAAGTATTCTTTAAACAAAAAGAAAAGGCTTGTTTTGTCAAACAAACCTTTAATATATTCAATTGGATTATGATTGTTGAAGATCTTTTTCAAATAAAACCCCTTAGTATAGGAATGATAAATAGAATGTAGGTATACAGGTTAATAAATTATCTGTATATACCGGTATTCTCACACTTTCATTTGGAAAATTATTCGTATGTATTGTATAAACATATTACTAGTTAATTAGAAATAATTTAGTTTAAAAAAGGCTTAACTTTTCTTTTATTTCTTGAATGATTTCAATGATACTAGCCTTTTCTGTATCTATATACTCTCCAAAATCATATTGATTGTAGGCCTCTAAACATTTATCGGTTTGTTGAAAACACCAGTTGCCTTCTTCCTCTCCACGTAATCTTAACCTTTCGTAAATTGTCTCTTTACTTGCACTCAAACAAAAATGATAGGTTTGATCATCAATACTTTTAAATCCGTTGTAAATGAAACGAAAGTATTCTATTTTCCTAATCGTCATTGGCACGATAAGATTAATCTTATATTTTGTAATTAACCTTTTTGCCACATCAACAGTTAACTCTTTCCATAATTCTAAATCTTGAAAGTCTCCTGTAATGGATTCTGTTCTCTTTATATCAATAGGAATAACATTTCTTAACATATAACCTATCTCTTCAGGGTCATATATCATGCTATGTTCAATTTCGTTTTGAAGCGTATTTGCAATAGTAGTCTTACCCACACCAAATGCTCCATTTATCATTATAATCATTACATCATCTCCTCACTTTCTATTTGTTAATCAAATTATAATTATTTATAAAAATGAATACTAATCTTATTTAAGGCAGGCCTGCTTTTTTGCTTTTTAATTGCTGTTTCTGGGTACTTATTCTATAAATAAGTCCTTGGAAAAATAAATTTGTCCAATTTGTGAATGAATTGTTGACATTTTGTGTCCGACTAGCGTATTATATAGACATAAAGTTGTCACAATTGAACGTTTAAATTAAAGGGGGATGCCAAAATGAATTTTAATGATCTTATCCTAATAGCCGTATATTGCATGAGCATTCCGTTGGTTTGCGCAGTATTCTTCGATGCGTTTTACGCAGAGAAAAAGAGACGTAGCTTTTCATTGAAAAGAGTCTCTGGCTGGTATGCTTTATTCTTTGTTTTATCTTTTGTTCCAACAGTTATGTTTTTTGCATCATAAATATGATTTTAAGTAGGGAGCCATTAAAAATGGCTCCTTTTTTAATGATTGTTACCTAAAACACTATGTAAATAGTGTAAAAAAACTAGATATAAAGTTGTATTAAAGTGGTTAGAACTCCATTATAATAAGGGGAATACGTTCCCTATAGACATAATTTCTTGTTGCTTTTGAATAAATATATAGGGTGTGTTGCTGAAAACGAAGGAGGATCATCTTATGTTTCCAAAGTTAAAAAAACACTATCAATATTTCTCTTCCACACCTGGTACCGATCTTGTCGCCAATGAAAGATTTCAGCGCAAACTTGATTTTTTGGGACTTTCCTCTATTAGGAGGGAAGCGGTAAAAGATTTATGCGACCTGTATATTGAACATCACGAAAAAATCTTGACGAGCTTCTACGAACATTTAATGGCTATTCCAGAGTTTAAAGAAATAATCGATATGTATTCACATGTTGATCGTCTAAAAATAACCTTTGACCGGCACTTCCGTAGCCTTTTCCAGGACGACTTGGATTTACAATATATTTTTGATCGCCGTAAAATCGCGCATACACATGCGAAAATTGGTGTATTGCCAGATTGGATGATTTCAGCATATACCTATATCAATCAAATGATTATTCCACTGATTATTAAAAAGTATAGCCGAGACATTGAAAAGGCAATGGATGTCCTTTTAGCTTATGAAACGTTAGTAAGTATAGACCAGCAAATCATTGTTGAGACCTATATAGAAATACAAGCAAACTCTATTGTAGATGGATTAGGCGAGATTATTTCCTATAATACTAGGCTTGATCAGATTAAGGATTTGAGGGATTTTCAAGAAATTCAAATGCAAAACGTCATGGTTGTAAATGAAGCGATGGAACAATTAGAAGCGGGTATAGAAGAAGCATCTTCATCTATC
This sequence comes from Rummeliibacillus sp. G93, assembly GCF_023515935.1. Taxonomy (NCBI): domain Bacteria; kingdom Bacillati; phylum Bacillota; class Bacilli; order Caryophanales; family Caryophanaceae; genus Rummeliibacillus; species Rummeliibacillus sp. G93. The sequence continues at coordinate 2,578,405 of NZ_CP097314.1, read as the reverse complement.
CAACACATCACCTATGACACGCAAACAGCATTGAAGGAATTGAATAAAGGTATTAGCTCGTTACAATCAGTACAAGAGTTGCTAGCAGTAACAGATGAAGGTCAAGGAAGCGTTAATGAACATGTCTCAGATTTGGTTAGTACAGTCAATAATGTCTCTCAGCTGGTAAAATTTATTCAAGACCTAGCGGAACAGACAAACCTACTTGCATTAAATGCATCGATTGAAGCCGCAAGAGCAGGAGAGGCTGGTAAAGGTTTTGCCATTGTAGCAGAGGAAGTAAGAAAACTGGCAGATCATACAAAGATCTCTGTTAAGTCTGTGCATGAAGACATTCAAAAGCTCTTAATTACTACAAAAAAGATTAATGAATTAACAACTAAATCAGCAGAAGATTTACATATTGGCTCCCTTGAAGCAACAGGCATTACAAAGACATTAGCTGCTTTGAATGAAAACCTACAAGATCAAGGTGAAAATATCGAAGATGTCGCTTCAGCCTCTAAGCAGCAAGCTACCGCTGCTAATGAAATCGTAGACAGGATACGCAATATTGCTGAGCATGCTGTGAAAAGCAAAGAATTATCCCACACAACGGGAGAAATCATTTATACACTTAGCAAAATGATTATTGATTATCGTACAAATACCATTTCAAAGAACTTTATTATCAGCCAAGAAGATGTGATATCACTAGCTATTACCGATCATCTGCTCTGGCGTTGGCGTATCTACAATCTACTTAGCGGTTTTGAACAATTGAGCGTCGAGGATATTGGAACGCACAAAGAATCACGGCTTGGTGAATGGTATGATGGAATGGGCAGAGAATTGCTTGGAGATGAACCTGCATTTAAGGAATTAAAAATACCACATGAACAAGTACATGAAATCGCAAAATTGGCCATAAATGCTTATAACGCTAACAAGAATCAACTTGCAGAAAAATATTTAGCTGAATTGGAAGCTTGTTCGCAAACTGTGATTGAAAAATTAGAATCACTTAAAGAGGTAATTCTTTCAAGAAAAGCCCCATACCTAACAAAATAAAATAGTAGGAAGTTAGTGCTGTAACGTAGGGAAGTAGTTCTATCTTTCTTAAAAATCCAATTTTATTAGAGATATTTATGGTGAGCACGCAACCTAATGTTATATAATTTGTCCTGTTAGATAGAGAGAAATGAGTGAAGAAGTTGTCTTATATACTTCAATACACACTTGATATGCTAATTGTTATGATGATTGCTGTACCCTTTGTTATTTTCATTCGTTTACGGATGAAAAGAAAACAAAAGGCCTCTCAACGTAATCCGCTTCGTGAAGCAGGAATAATTATTTTTGGGATTTATTTAGTGGGCTTGTTTTATGAAACCATAATCCCTAAAAATGGCGTTAGCTTTAGCTATGCGGAAAAGCGAATCACGGATACCGATTCTTTAGGAATCAATCTCCATTTGTTTCGTGTATTCACAGATGTATATAACGCCATCCATTATTTAGGTTTATGGCAACCGTTTTTTATTAACTTTCTCGGGAATATCGCTATTTTTATGCCCATTGGATTTCTTCTTCCAATGTTATGGCGGAAAATGGAAAAATTCTTCTATTTATTGATCGTCGGATTTTGTTTATCCCTTTTTATTGAAACGATGCAACTTCCCCAGTACCGAAGCACAGATGTTGATGATTTATGGCTTAATACGTTAGGCGCTCTATTGGGTTTTCTGGTTTATCACCAACTAGTTAAAAGAATGCCTTGGCTGAAAGAAAAATTCAAAAGAAGAGTTTAAATAAACTTCAAGATGGGGAAAGTTTAAATGGCATTAATGTTAAGAGGAGATACAGCATGAATAAGCAATCAACAATCGAAGAAGAACAAAAAAAAGATGATCTAATAGATAACCTAATGAAGCTTGGTGTATTCAAGCTGCAAGATCTGCAACTTTACCAAGTTTCATTGGAAGTTTTGAAGAAAGAATATAAAAAACGGACAAATTAACGGATTGCTACTCAGTGGCAATCTTTTTCGGTATGTAAGGGTACATATAAATGGAAAAATAGAGTATAATCAAGAGATGTCGAAAGTTGTCAATGACATTGGCTAAAACATGAATTAAAGTGAATTGATATAGATAGGAGATATTAAATATGTGTGGATTTACAGGATTTATCGGTGAGGTTTCAAACCCTGGCCTTGTACTAGAAAATATGATGAACCAAATTATACACCGCGGCCCGGATTCAGCGGGAGACTTTACAGATGGACTAGCAGCTCTTGGATTCCGTCGTCTTAGTATTATTGATGTAGAGCACGGCAGCCAACCGCTTTATAATGAAGACCAATCATTAGTATTAATTTTTAATGGTGAAATCTATAACTTCCAGGAAATTAGAGAAGATCTTCTTGCTTGTGGTCATACGTTTAAAACGGATACAGATAGTGAAGTATTGATCCATGGGTATGAAGAATACGGCCCTAAGCTTGTCCAAAAGCTACGTGGTATGTTTGCTTTTGTGATCTGGGATCGCAATAAAAAGCGCTTATTCGCTGCACGTGATATGTTCGGTATTAAACCTTTCTATTATGCACATATGAATGGAACGCTATTATTTGGCTCTGAAATTAAGAGTTTCTTGCCTCATCCGCATTTTGAGAAAACATTGAATGAAAAAGCATTAAAACCTTATTTAACATTCCAATTCCCTGTATTGAATGAAACTTTCTTTAAAGGTGTATTCAAATTGCCAGCAGCTCATTATTTGACTTTTGAAGATGGCAAGTTAGAAGTGACACGTTATTGGGAACCAAAATTCCATCCGGAAGAACGTCCTCTTGATGAGATTGTCGATGAGATCGATGACACTGTCCGCGACTCTATTAAAGCACATGAATTTTCAGATCCAAATGTTCAAGTGGGTTCATTCTTATCATCTGGTGTTGACTCAAGCTATGTAGCTTCTGTATTAAAACCGGATAAAACTTTCTCAGTTGGTTTCAGTGCACAAAACTTTTCTGAAATTGATAATGCAAAAGAATTATCAACTGAATTAGGTATCGAAAATATTAATGAAGTACTTGATCCTGAAGTTTGCTTCAATAAATTAGATGAAATTCAATATATGATGGATGAACCACATTCTAATCCCTCTATCGTTCCACTTTATTTCTTAGCAGAATTAGCACGTAAACACGTGACAGTTGTATTGTCTGGGGAAGGTGCAGATGAATTATTCGGTGGTTATGCAGAGTATGATGAAACACCTTCTATGCGTAAATATAAAAAAATACCTCAATTAATTCGTCGTCCAATTGCAGAAGTAGCTAAAGTTTTGCCTGAACTTAGAGGCAAACACTTCTTAATGCGCGGAGGTCTACCAGTAGAGCAAACATTTATTGGACAAGCGCATATCTTTGAAGAAAAAGAAGCGACTGAGATATTGGCAGATCGTTACAATCATGCGCCTACTGTAGAAGACTTAGTAATGCCTGTTTATAAAAAAGCTGCAGGTGAAGATGATTTAACGAAAAAACAATTGCTAGATTTGAATTTATGGTTAGTAGACGACATTTTATTGAAAGCAGATAAAATGAGTATGGCGCATTCTATTGAATTGCGTGTACCATTCCTTGACCGTGAAGTTATGAAAGTAGCATCTAAAGTGCCATCACGCTACCGTGTCAATGAACAAGATACAAAATTTGCTTTCCGTAAAGCTTCAGAACGTGCATTACCATCAGAATGGGCAAACCGCAAAAAAATCGGGTTCCCTGTGCCTATCAGACTTTGGCTGCAAGAAGACAAATACTTCAACAAAATTAAAGAGGCTTTTGAATCGCCAGTTGCAGCACAATTCTTTGATCAACAAGCAATCGTTCAATTATTAACAGACCATTACGAAGGAAAAGCGAAAAACCAACGTAAAGTATGGACAATCTATATGTTCCTAGTATGGTACAACAAATATTTTGGCTAATATTCCCTTTCCCTATAAATTGCAATCTAATCAGTGTACCTGATTGAGTGTTCCAGTTGGGCATACAGGCAACAATTCACCGACCCTTATCATTAGCTTAAATGGTAGGGGTCGGTCCCTGATGCCTGTTATCCGGGATATAAAAGGATGTTATGCATGTTAAAGAGAAGTATAATGCCTCGGCATGTGCTCCTCTTTTGCTTTATATTGCTTTTTTCCGTTTATCTAAGCGGTTGCAGCAGTGTATTTCCAGCAAAAGAGGGAGAGCAGGATGAGGGCATAAAAGTGTTGACCGTCGCCTTTGGGAGCAGAGAACCCATACCCAATACAAAGGTAATCGTCCGTGACTTAGATACAGACAAATTAATTACCACTGCAATTGGGAACAGTGAAGGCGAATTGACGTTACATTTGGAGAGGAATCGCAGGTATTTGTTCATCCCCTCACATGAGGATTTTAAGAACGAAGAAACAGCGAATGTCTCCAAAGTGATTAAGATTAAAGATGATACAACTTATGTGGTTCTGGAAACCTACAATCAAGAAGATAAAGCAATGGACGTGCCTGTTGTTCTGCAAAAACCTGAGCTTCCTCACGGATGTGAAATAACTGCAATGACCGCAGCATTCAATTATTATGGTCTAAACTTGTCTAAAGTAAAGATGGCTCGCAATTACTTGCCTACACAGCCATTAATTAATCGTGACGGCAAACGAATAGGCCCTGACCCGGCAAAAGCATATGCTGGTGATCCAGCTAATGTGAATACAGGTACCTATGTGTTTGCTAAAGTAATTGAAAAAGCAGCGAAGAAAGTATCAAAGGATTATCATGCAGATATTCAGGTACAAAACCTCACAGGCGCAAGCAAGCAGAAGATTATTAGTACTGTCAAACAGGGCATCCCTGTCATGATGTGGGTAACACTCGATTTAACTAAGCCACAAACAAAGGAAGGCTGGTATATCGAGGGAACCATGAAAAAAATGTCCATGTACCGTAATCTGCATGTTGTGGTGCTTACAGGTTACGATGATGGAAAGGTCATTGTAATGGATCCATTGCACGGTTATGTATCACATTCCGCGTCCAAGTTTTTTGCGAGTTATAAAGACTTAGGCAAGCAAGCAATAGCTCTTAAGAAACACTAAAGCAAATCTATTCGTATATTCGTGATATAAATGAAAATATGGTACACTAATGGCATTAAAATAAGAAATTAAGTGAGATGATCAGCGTTGGCAAAACAACCATTTTTACCTATATTAATCGGCTCAGATATGAACGCCTATGGCATGGCTCGCTCATTCTATGAAGCATACGGCATTAAGCCCATTGTGGTCGGCCGAGCACATTTAACAGCAACACAAAATAGCCGTATACTCCATTTCAGACAAGTTCCCAACCTAAAAGAGAACTTCCTAGAAGAGATGAAGAAAATTGCAAAAGAATATAGAGACCAAAAATTGCTTCTTATGGGATGCGGCGATGACTATGTCAAACTTATTATTAAAAATAAACCTGCCCTAGAGGAGCATTTTACCGTTCCATATATTGATGAAGCGTTGATGGACCGTATTTTGTTAAAAGAAAACTTTTATAAAATATGCGATCAATATCAATTTAGTTATCCGAAAACAGACACATGCACATATGAAACGCATGAAAACTTTGAAGTGAAATTCAACTACCCCATTATTATCAAGGCATCAAACTCAGTCGCATATTGGGCTTGCGAATTCCCGGGCAAAAAGAAAGTATTCTTAGCACAGGATGAAGCGGAAAAAGATGCGATTTTAAAAGCGATATACAGTTCGTCGTATAAAGATCATTTAATCATCCAAGAATACATTCCAGGTGATGATTCCTATATGCGTGTTTTAAATGCTTATGTTGCAACAGACGGCAAAGTAAAATTAATGTGTTTAGGAAATCCAATTTTAGAAGAGCATACACCAGAAGGAATTGGAAGCTATGCAGCAATCATTTCGACATATGATAAAGAGCTTCTTGACCAAGTGCGTTATTTCTTAGAGGATATCGGCTTTACTGGTATCGCCAACTTTGATATGAAGTATGATGAACGTGACGGCAAGTATAAATTATTTGAAATCAATTTACGTAACGGTCGAAGCAGCTACTATGTGACTGCTGCTGGCTACAACTTAATGCAATATGTAGCAGATGACCGAATGCTGCATCTTGAACAAGAGTGCACATATGCGCAAAATGAGCATCTTTGGACCATTATTCCAAATGGCGTACTGTTCAAATATGCAGAAAATAAAGAGCTTAAAGCAAAAGCGCGTAAGCTAATCCAAGAGGGCAAATCAACCAACTCGCTGTTCTACAAAGAGGACATGAACTGGAAACGTTGGATCAAACTAACGTTGAACAGTCTGAATTATTATCGCAAGTACAAAAAATACTTTAACAAAAAAGGTTTGTCATAAGAAATGGACAAGTTAGTACTGGGGATTATTGGCGGGGTTGGGCCGCTTGCAACGATGCTACTCGGAGAAACCATTGTAAGAAGAACAAAGGCGTTTAGCGACCAAGAGCATATGCACTTTATTATCGATAATGATACGCGCATTCCAGACCGGACAGCATTTATCCTTGATCAGACACAGGCTAGCCCGCTTCCTTTTATGGCGGAAGATGCAAAAAAACTAGTGAATGCTGGAGCGGAACGAATTGTTATTCCTTGCAACACAGCACACTACTTTTACGATGAATTGCAAAAGGAAACAAAGGTACCGATTTTGCATATGATTCGGGAGACAGCTAAAAAGGCAAAGCAGCTTCAAGCAAAACGTGTGGGGATACTTGCTACAACAGGAACACTTTCGTCGAACTTATATCAAGAAGCTTTAGTCCAAGAAGGTCTTGAACCGGTTGTTCCAGATGAAAAATTGCAAAAGCGCTTGATGTCTATTATCTACGATCATGTGAAGGCAGGCAAAATGATATCAAAATCAGTTTGGCAGCCAATCGAGGATGAGATGAAGAAAGCAGCTTGTGATTATATCATTCTAGGATGTACAGAGCTGTCAGTTGTAAACCGTTCTTTAGCGCTTGATAATCGATATATCGATGCGCTTGTCGTGCTTGCAGAGCGTGCAATCGAAAGCTGCGGCTATGAGTTAGCGGATTAGTATAAAACTTTTCTTAGGAATTTAAAGGGCCCGTCTACAGAGGCGGGCGTTACATACATTAGAAAAAGAAAGAAGGTGCAGGCATTATGGCATTTTTAGATTTATTAAATGAAGATTTACAGCAAAAATGGAAGTTTCCATCTACAATGCCCATTCAAGAGCAGATGGTAGAAGCATTTTTGGAGGGAAAAGATGTAGTAGCTGAGTCTCCTACAGGAACAGGTAAAACGTTAGCGTATCTGTTGCCGATTTTACAAAAGGTAGATGGTGCTAAAAAGGCAACTCAAGCCCTTATTGTAGCTCCATCGCAAGAGTTGTGCATGCAAATCGTAGAGGTGATCCGTACATGGATTGCTGGCACAAATATTACTGTAGTCCCTTTGATTGGCGGTGCAAATCCACAACGCCAAATTGAAAAGCTAAAGAAAAAGCCAACGATAGTTGTAGGAACGCCAGGACGTTTAAATGAACTTATTACAAGCAAAAAACTAAAATTGCATGAAATTAACATGATTGTTTTAGATGAAGGGGACCAACTATTAAGTCGGGATTATCGTGTTATCGTAAAAGGCTTTATAGATGGAGCAGCTCATGGCAGACAAGTAGCTGTGGTGTCTGCAACGGTAACAGAAGAAATTGAGCTTGTGGCAAATAGAATGCTTCATGATCCGGTACGCATCAAAATAGCAGCAACAGAGGTTCCAGCAAGCGGTAAGGTCGAACATTCCTTCATAAAAATAGAGGAACGAGATAAGACAGAACTATTGCGAAAACTGTCAAACCTTTCAGGGTTGCGTGGACTAGCTTTTATCAATAACTTAGACCAAGTGATGATGAAAGAATCAAAGCTAGGTTTTCGCAATGCGCCGATTGTAGCCTTGCATTCTGAGATGAAAAAAGAGGAAAGAAAATCAGCGATTGAACGTTTCCGCAAGGGTGATGCGCGCGTCCTTCTCGCTACAGATATTGCGGCAAGGGGCTTAGATATAGAGGGGCTAACACATGTTATTCATGTCAACGTGCCATTCACAAAAGAGCAATATATCCACCGTTCAGGCAGAACAGGAAGAGCTGGCAATAGCGGGGAAGTACTTACATTACTTGCACATCATGAAGAACAAGCATATCTAAAACGCATGAGAGAATTAGAAATTGAGCCAGTTGAGAAAAATTGGTCAAATGGCCAATTAAAAGAGGGAAAGGCAGAAGCCAAACCTAACAAAGGGAATAAACGCTATTCAACGAATGGTACAAATGCAAACAGAAAAAACAAGGGCGATGGGAAGAAACCTTATCACGCAAAGAAAAGAGGGAAATAATATGACGTTTGAAGAGAAGCTAGAACAATTTGCTGAGCTTACAGTAAGAGTGGGCGCAAATATACAAAAGGGTCAAACCATGTTAATCAATACAACAACAGAGACAGTTGAATTTACAAGATTAGTGGCAAAAAAAGCGTATGAAGCAGGGGCTGCACGCGTAACGGTTAATTTTTCAGATGATGTGATTGACCGCGCTTTTTACGACAATGCACCAGCTGATGAATTTGCTAAATTTCCACGCTGGATCAGTGAACAACGAGATGAGTTGATTGAGCGTGGGGGTGCTCTTTTGTGGATTGATGCGCAAGATCCGGATAACCTTACGGGAGTGCCAGTTGAAAAACTATCCGCACAGCAAAAAGCATCAGGCAAAGCGCTTGAAAACTATCGCGATGCAGTGATGAACGACAAGATTGCGTGGTCTATTATTGCTGTACCATCGAAGAAATGGGCTGCAAAAGTATTCTCTGATTTAAAAGAAGAAGAGCAGCTGCCAGCATTATGGGAAGCGATCTTCAAAACGGTTCATATTGGTGAAGGAAATGCTGTAGACAACTGGGAACAACATTTGAAAAACCTAGATGCGAGAGCAGATCTTTTAAACGCAAAACGTTATCAAAAGCTGCATTATAAAGCGCCTGGCACTGATTTAACAATTGAATTGCCAGATAAGCATATTTGGTGCACAGGTGCGAGCCATACACCTGCTGGTTCTTCGTTTGTAGCAAATATGCCAACAGAAGAAGTGTACACAATGCCATCAAAATACGGTGTGAACGGCTTTGTATCGAATACAAAACCGCTTGTTTTCCAAGGTAATGTTATCGATCAATTTAAGCTGACATTCGAAGGTGGAAAGATTGTAAAAGCTGAAGCAGAGGTTGGTCATGATTTGCTGCAAGAATTAGTCAAAGCGGATGAAGGTTCTAAGTACCTTGGCGAAGTTGCTCTTGTACCACATGAGTCGCCTATCTCTGCATCAAATATTCTTTACTACAATACGCTTTTCGATGAAAATGCCTCTAACCACCTGGCGATTGGCGAAGCTTATCCGACATGCTATGAAGGTGGAAGCAGCCTGACAAAAGAGGAGCTCGAAGAAAAAGGTATTAATACATCAATTACTCATGAAGACTTCATGATTGGTAGCGGAGAAATGGATATCGACGGCGTTCTAGCAGACGGTACAGTTGAGCCTATTTTCCGCAATGGCAGCTGGGCATTTTAAGTAGTCATGCTTAGGTGTTGCTATACCTTTTAATCTCAACTTAAAGTTCATATAAAAAAACGCCGTATTCCACAGAGAATACGGCGTTTTTAGTGATTATTTTTTCATTGCTTTTTTATCATGTCTTGCATCAATCACTTTTAAGATGATTGGATAAACAACTGGTGCGATTTTGATTACAGTTTTTATTACTTTTCGTAATTGCATATAGTAGCACTCCATTCATTGATGAGCTTGTGTATATTTAACTAATAGCCATATTAACAGTATTTTAAACTTTGAGTACTTTAATTCCTTGTACAATATTCCAAATGAACACGCCTAGCGAAAGGATAGCTTCTACAACAATAAAGATAAGCCATGCTCCCATAATCCACATACCATCATTGGACGATGCATCTGGACTCCCTGTTTCAAATGAATAACTATAAAAACCGGCTCCAGCCACCACGGCCATAAATATAATGACGCCAATAATGGTAGGGACCAGAAGAAGAAGGTGAGAGAGTAAGGCGCGCTTAGCATGCCTTTTCACTTCTTGTTCCTTTACAGCAAAATACACGATGACGGGCAAGATAAATCCAGCAAAAAATATACTAAAATAACACAAAGAAGAGATTACACGGTTATTATTGTTTTCCAATTCCAATTTTGACACCTCCATATATCTATACATACGCACAGGGCTCACTGAAAGATTCAGAAAGATGAAAATTACCATGGCAATTTAAAATCAAATCAAGTACAATAAATGTGTTCAATTAAATACTGATGTATCGACCACGAGGGGAGCCGCAAATGGGCGGCTGAGAGTGAATCCGAAATTCTAACCCTTTGAACCTGTAAGTTAATGCTTGCGTAGGAATGTGGATAGAGACCGACTTATTTCGATGTTAGGGCTATCCTAATGTCGTTTTTTATTTGGGTGGAAATCTTCTGGAATACTTGTTTACGGGAATACGCTTTAGGCAAGAGTGGGCTGCATCGAAATACGGGAGGAAGTATATTGAATAAGAAACGTTTATTAATGATGATTGAAATCGCCATATTTGCAGCAATCGGATTTGTATTGGATAAGCTGTCCTTTAGTCTATGGCCACAGGGCGGTTCTATTAGCCTTGTAATGGTTCCGATTGTACTGATGGCATTTCGTTGGGGGACAATGGCTGGACTCGTTACAGGGCTATTAATTGGCGGATTGCAAGTGTTAATAGGGGGCGCCTATGTGTTAACGCCTTTGCAAGGCTTCATCGATTATTTCTTTGCATTTACAGCTGTAGGCTTAGCTGGTGTGATGCGAGGAATGATGATTGCTGCCAACCGACGTGGCCAAACTGGCAAAATGATCGTTGCTATAACAATTGGAACATTTATTGGCGGATTATTAAAATATGCAGCACATACATTGGCGGGAATCGTGTTCTTTGCTGAATATGCAGGAAAGCAAAATGTATATTGGTACTCTATTGTGTACAACGGCTCTTATATGATTCCTGCTATTATTTTAACGATTATTGTCGTTGCGCTGCTCTTTAAGTCTGCGCCACGAATAGCTAACCCGAAAAATTAATGAGGGAAGACTGCTAATTACATTAAGAATTCGTCTTGGTATTAGCAATACAATGAACAAACGCTCAGATACATTCTGAGCGTTTTTATTTATTAGGTTATTTTCCTAAAGAGAAGCCTTCAAATAATCTTCCACCAAATGGTTGAAGGACTTGATCAGTCAGGCATACAATCTTACCAATATCATTTGATTTATAATATGCGTCGAATGCTTCAACAAATTCGTTTGCAAGTTTCTTGTCATGATGAACTAATGAACGATAAACCCATTTTGATGTACCAATCCATTTGCCATTACTTCGAAGGATGAATTCACTAACTAATTCGCTGAGTGTGCTCGCAATAAAAATGCCTTCAGCTCTATTTTGACAACCGATTAAATCATCTAACACATCCGTAACAAAATATCGCTTTATGTCCATTGTTTCTTTTGTCCAATCTTCTGGCCCTTGTTCTATTAAGTCTTTGGCTTCCTTTCTAATAGCCGATAATACTCCTGTATCTTTTAAAATTTTGCCCTCACTTACCATTCTTGGCATTGTAGGCCTTCCTTCTTTACAATCACTTACAAAAAAGAAACGATAAGACTTCAAATTATGAACAAACAGTTCAATATTCCATCCAAATTCAATAAGGGACTCACGATAAGAAAAAGGAAAACTTTTGTCAAATATGATGATATCTAAATCAGAAGTTTCAGTTGCTTGTCCTCGAACAACACTCCCAGCTAAGATAGCTCCCTGACAATTATGAAAATGTTTTTCAACAAACTGTAAGGCTGCTTCTAGTGGATCAAGTCTATTCTTCATATAATTTCCACCCTTCTTGTTTTAAGGTATCTTCTTCGGCAGAAGCTAAAAGTTTATAAGATTTGATTACCTAAAAATTCTATAACAATTTTATCGTATTTATTCCGATCTTCTTTAATAAAGTTTGCTAATACTAGCGAATCGTAACGGAACTCAATTCGTTTTTTTAGTTTCATGACTGGGTATGGATTGTAATAAATCTACATACTAATAATTGATTGCGGGGTGAATCTGTTGGAGATGCTTTTACTAATTATTATTATCAATATTGTTTATATGACACTGGTAACATTGCGGATGATTCTTGTGATAAAAGGATATCGAATTGTAGCATCCCTGATGTCTGTAGCAGAGGTCTTTATCTATTTGATGGGGTTGAAGATTGTGCTGGATAATTTAGACCGTCCGCTCAATATATTAGCTTATTGCGTAGGATGGGGATTAGGCGTTTATTCTGGTGGTCTCATTGAAAGCAAACTAGCGCTAGGTTATATGATCTTTGATGTGATTGTTGACAGAGAACAGCAGGGGTTGGTTAGCAAATTGAGGGATGAAGGCTTTGGCGTCACAGCATGGATTGGTAATGGTAAAGATGGGGAACGTCTCTGTTTGAAAGTGATTGCCAAGAGAAAAGAGGAAAGGTATTTCCGAGATTGCATTACAAAAATAGCCCCATCTGCTTTTGTTGTTTCCTATGAGCCGAACATTTTGAACGGCGGTTTTTTCTTAAAGCGCAAGCACTTATTTCTATAGAAACGCATATGTTAATTTAGAAAAGTATACTTAATTTACCTCGCATTTTTAAATTCTAAGTAGCTGTTTGGTTAGCAGGTTATGAGGGGGAATAGAGAAACCTCCACTGAGCCGGTTTTCACTTCATCACAGAATTTTGTGGTATAGTTAAATAGCGAGATTAATCAGAAGGGATCGTTTTACATGATTGCAAAAACGCAAGAAGAAATAGATGCTTTGATGAAAGCTGGCCGTGCTATGGCCGAAATTCGTGAGGCTTTAAAAGAAGCGGCCAAGCCAGGGGTAACGACTAAAGAATTGGATGATTTGGCTGGAAAGCTATTTGACGAGAAAGGTGCGGTTTCTGGACCTAAAGCAGAATATGATTTTCCAGGATACACATGCTTAAGCGTCAATGAACAAGTAGCACACGGCATCCCGAACAATTATAAATTAAAAGCAGGCGATTTGATTAACATTGATGTGTCTGGACATGTGGATGGTTATTATGCAGATACCGGCATTTCGTTTATCGTAGGAGATGTGGATAATGCAGATATCCAAAAAATCTGTGATGTAGCATCAAGTGCATTCGAACGTGCTATGACGAAAGTTAAAGCAGGTTCTAAACTAAACCAAATCGGCAAAGCAGTAGAGCGTGAGGCGCGTGATCACGGCTTAAACGTCATCATGAATCTGACAGGACATGGAATTGGGCGCTCTCTTCATGAAGAACCACAACACGTTCTTAACTATTTTGATGCTTGGGAACGTACAATGTTGAAAGAAGGTATGGTTTTAGCTGTAGAACCATTTATCTCACAAAAAGCGGAGCATATTGTTGAAGCAGGTGATGGCTGGACATTTGTAACGCCAGACAAATCTCTTGTTGCTCAGCTTGAACATACCATTATTGTCACTAATGGTGTGCCTATTATTACAACAAAGTTAGATTAAAAAACAAAGCCCTTCTGATTATTCAGAGGGCTTTGTTTTTTTAATTAGTAAAATTCCAACGAGCAGGACGCCACTTAAAAATAAAGCAGCAGTCGAAACGAGCAATTCATCAAAGCCGTTCTTAAATGCTATACCGATAAATGTCCAAATATATACGATAGGAAAAACATAGTCGTCATGGTGATATCGCAAATGGAGTGCTGCTGCTGTGCCAACAGTAAGTGCGATAACTGTCCATAAAGGATCGCTTAAACTTAAGAAATTCCAGTGATTATGTGTAAATAGAAATGCAATATTCATAAATGCAATGATACTTTCCCAAGCTAGGAATAAAGAAATAGGAATTCGCCCACTCCAAGTATTTTGCCAATTAGGATATGTAAAATATAGCCCAATTAACGACAAAACCATCAACAATATGGCAATAATAGACCATGTGAAATATTCATAATGCCACAAGTAAAGCCATAAAATATTAAATAGAGCACTGAAAGAAAATAAGGCTGTTTGCACTCCCGTTATGTTCTGCTGTGCCTGCCGTTTTTTCCATTGCAGGTAAACCCACAAACCTAAAATAATATAAATAAAGATTTTAATTACAGAAACATATCCAGCAGGGCTAAAAAGGACGGTATAGCGGTTGGAGATTTCACTTGTTGTATAACCGTTCAATGGCATCAAATTTGCCATAACGCTAAAAACGGTCATTGCGATAAAGCTAAGCGAAATGATGAGTAGCCTGCCCATTAAAATCTCCCCCTTTAACATAAACTGTAGAATAACAATATGCCCAAAACTAATATTTTTACAAATGATAGAAGTGAGCTGTAATAATAACAAAAAACCACTATCTTTAAGTATACATTCGTTTTGCTTTAACAACAAATATCATTTTCGTGAAATTTCCAGTAAAATAAAAAAGAGAGCATTCGGAAATTTTAGGAAAGGATACATATTTAGTGAAAATGCGCAGTATTTCTTATTATGGGGTACATAACTCTTATAAGTTGCGAAAAGATTCTAACACAATAGAGATTTTTAAAAGAGGGTGAGAAGTAACATGATTGTTATAGAGGGGCAACGATGTTTTCTACGGGTATTAATGGAGTCAGATGTCACGCCATTTACGAATATGGTTGCGCGCAATATGCGTTATTGGTCAGTACATGAACCACTGCATCCGCCCGAATATTATACTGAAAAGGTTCAATTAAAAAAAATACAAGAATCAATTCAGCAAATGCGTCTAAACCGTGAGTATAGCTTTGGCATATTTGATATACAAACCAAGGAAATGGTAGGGCATATCTCTTTGTATTCGATAAAGCGTATGCCATTTTCAAGCGCATTTGTGGGTTATTCAATGGATGAATCCCATACTGGCAGAGGAATTGTAACGGAAGCTCTTTCACTTGTTGTCAAATTTGCTTTTAATGATTTATGCCTGCATCGTTTAGAAGCTTATGTTTCTCCTAAAAATATAGCTTCAGTCCGTGTACTTGAAAAAGCAAAATTTAACCGAGAAGGATTACTCCGAAGTCTTCTATATATTAATGGGAAATGGGAAGATCATTATTTATATTCTTATTTAGAGGAAGATTATTGAAAGGGTAAGGCCCGGTGGAGGAAATGGTCGAATAACGCCCGCAAATTACTGAGGGGATTGTAGGAAAATGTCGTGCTATTTCCCGGGGAATAAGTCGAATAATAAAAGAAAACACATGGCAGCTTCGATAAAAAGCGCGCCATGTGTTTTTGTGTAAATTATTTCTTAAGGAAATGAATGGTATCAATCGATCTACCTGTGCCGACAGCAACAGATTCAAGAGGTTCTGGCGCAAGATGAACAGGTACATCCAATTCATTTGAAAGCCATTCTGTCATACCTTTTAACAGTGATACACCGCCAGTCAATATCACACCTTGATCTACAATATCACCCGATAGTTCTGGAGGGCAGCATTCAAGGGTCCTGCTAATTAATTCTAATATCGCTAAAAGGTTCTCTTTTAAACAATTTTGTATATCATACGAATTCACAGAGATAATCTTAGGTAAACCAGTAACGATATCGCGTCCTCTGATTTCCATTGTTTTGACAGGATGGTCAATCAGCGCGTAACCAATTTCCTGTTTTACTTTTTCAGCAGTAGGCTCACCAATCAGGACGTTGAATTCCTTGCGTGCATATTGAATAATTTCTTCATTCATATGGTCGCCGCCAAGTTTCAATGTGTTAGAGGTTACAATTCCGCCGAATGATATAATACCGACTTCTGTTGTACCGCCACCAATGTCTACAATAACGCTCGCAATAGGATCGCTTACAGGAAGATCAGCACCTATAGCAGCTGCCACAGATTCTTCAATTAAAAATACTTCCTTAGCGCCGCATTGTCTTACCGCATCTTGAATCGCCAGTCTTTCAACGGATGTTGCTCCTGCGGGAGTACAAACCACAACGTTTGGTTTGCGTAGAGAAGAGCCCATTATTTTTGCAGCCTTTTCCATCATTGACTTGATTAAAGCAGTAGTCATATCAAAGTCAGCGATCACACCGTCTTTTAGAGGACGAACTGCCTGAATAGCTATCGGCGTTTTGCCGACCATTTCCTTTGCTTCAGTACCTGTCGCTATCACTTGGTTTGTATTCACATTATAAGCTACGACAGAAGGTTCATTTATGATAATTCCTTTATTTTTTGTATATATTAATGTATTGGCAGTGCCCAAATCGATTCCAATAGTTGTTGGCGAAAACATGCGTACAATTCCTCCTCGAATAACCTTAGGTTCTATAAGTATATGATATTTTTAGAGGGATCAGCATGTTATATTATGGTATGTAACAATCATTACAGAGGTAGATAGATAGAAGGTTGATATATAAACCCAATAAATGGTAGTTTAAAGGAATTAAAGATACAAATAAAAGTGAAATTGTGATGAAAATGTTAATAGATTGTGAAATAAAAAGAGCAGCCTGCTAGATTACAGGCTGCTCCTTTTTATTAGAACTTAGTTTCTGGTTTTGGATCGATAATATGAGAAGTTGAAGAATTAAGCCCATCACGCAAAAAGTGAACAAGAATAGCGCCAGTGCCCATAATTGCGAAGAATACGCCTAATACAGTAACCATAAAAGTTGCCATTATCATAGCCCTCCATGTATTAAATAATTTTATTCCGCATTAGCGGATGGTAAACCCCAAAACGAAAGTAAGTGCAAACGGGAAGGTTAGGCTGGGGTTTATTGCCCGTAACTGCCCGATTGGTAAAACTAACAATTAGTAGGAAATAACCTACTAACTGTAGTTTCACTTTATATAAATAGTATACATGATTTTTTCTTGAATTATAAGGTTAAAACAGGTTTCTATAAGATTAATAGAACACTATTATTATACCACTTTTACGTGAAAATAAATTGGTTATTTATGGGGAGCTTAGAATGCCCAGTTTCCATTGCGGAAAACAGCTTCTGAACGTCCATCTTCTGTAATGCCTTCAATGTCCATATCTTTGGAGCCAACCATAAAATCAACATGCATAATGCTTTGGTTTATACCGTGTTTTTCGAGTTCTGCAGCAGTCATTGTTGTGCCATTTTCAATACAGAATGCATAGGCGCTACCGATTGCCAGATGGTTAGAAGCATTTTCGTCGAATAGCGTATTATAGAAAAGTAAGCCAGAGTTGGAGATTGGCGAATCATGTGGGACAAGAGCTACTTCACCTAGATAATGTGAACCCTCATCTGTTTCAACTAGATTTTTTAAGACATCTTCGCCTTCTTCTGCTTTTACATCCACAATTCTTCCATTTTCAAATGTTAATGTAAAGTGATCGATGATTGTGCCTGCGTAGCTAAGTGGCTTTGTGCATGTGATGTAGCCATTAACACCATCTTTATGAGGCGCAGTGAACACTTCCTCTGTCGGAATATTAGCCATGAAAGGTTTTCCATTTTGATTTTTGCTTCCGCCACCACTCCACACATGTCCCTTCGGCAATTCGATCGTTAAATCTGTACCCGGGGCAGTGTAGTGTAATTTTTGATATTTTTTACCGTTTAGATATTTTACTTTTTCATGTAATACTTCATCATGAGCTTCCCAAGCTTCAAGCGGATTGTCTAAGTCAGCGCGGACTGTTTTAAAGATAGCCTCCCATAGGGCTGGTACTTGTTTATCTTCCTCTAGACCAGGAAAGACCTTTGCAGCCCATTCTTTAGAAGGTGTACCTATAATGTTCCAACTGATTTTATTAGATTGGGAAGCTTGGCGGAAGTGCTGCAATGCCTGACCTGCTGCCTTTTGTTGAAGTGCGATTTTTTTAGGGTCAACACCTTTTAAAAGATCAGGGCTTTGTGATTTGATAGTCATAAATGCTGCACCATGGTCTGCTAACCAGTTTTTCTCTTCTGCTTGCCAAGGGGCAAAGAAACCAAAAGCATCTTCTGGTGCCATGTCATAATGCATGCGTGTAAGCAAATCATCTGAATAGTGGACAAAGACTTCTTTTGCTTCTGCTTCGTAAGCCTTCTTCACAACTAATCGAACAAACTCAGCTTGGTCAATTGATGCTTGGATAAACAGATATTGGCTCGGTTGAAGATTCACCCCCACCTTTACTGCCAATTCGGCATAACTATCTAACTTCTCTTGAAACGTTTTCATGAAAGATCTCCTCCAAAATTGTTCATTTACAAATCAGTGGGATAGAAAGCATCCGTAGATACTTCTATGCCAACATAGTTTGAAGATGAACTTTAAATTCTATGATAATTTTATCAATTTAAAATAGTTTTGCAAATACTCGCGTCATAATTGTAGCGAACATTATTTGTCTACAAATATTTTATAATTCACGAAGTTTTTGGATTTTAGGCAAATATTCTAGTTTGTTCACGGTAGAATATTAACATTAGAGAGAAGTAACCGAAATAATAACAAGAATGACACTTTGGAGGTACAGAAATGGATTTATCATCAATTGTTGGTCTTATTATGGGGGTCGTTGCCCTAATCGTTGGGATGTACTTTAAAGGTGTAACGCCCGATGCCTTAATGAATCCAGCAGCTATATTCATAATTATTTTAGGGACAATGGCAACCGTAACAATTGCCTTCCCAATGAGTGAATTAAAAAGATTGCCAAAACTTTTTAAAATATTGTTTACCGAACAAAAGTTAGGTAAAGACACGGACATTATTAAATTATTTGCAGAATGGGCAGACCTGGCAAGAAGAGAAGGCTTGCTTGCGCTGGAAGGAAAAGTGGCAGAAATCGATGATCCTTTCCTTAAGAACGGCCTGTCGCTCGCAATTGATGGACAAAATGCTGATTATATCCGCGATGTCTTATCAGAAGAAGTAGAGGCTATGGAAGAACGCCATAGTGCTGGAGCTGGGATGTTCACACAAGCAGGTACATACGCTCCTACTTTAGGGGTTTTAGGGGCGGTTGTTGGTCTGGTTGCCGCACTAAAAGATATGAATGATATTGAAAAACTAGGCCATGCGATCTCGGCTGCGTTTATTGCAACATTACTCGGGATTTTTACAGGGTATGTTCTTTGGCATCCATTCGCCAATAAGCTTAAACGAAAATCGAGCAATGAAGTACGCCAAAAAATGCTAATGATTGAAGGGATTCTTTCCGTATTAGAGGGAGAGGCGCCGCGTGTCATTGAACAAAAGCTTGCTTCTTACTTAACAAAAGAAGACCGCAAAAAAATATTGGGCGAAAGCGGGGCGAGCGGCCTTGGCGAAGAGAGCTAAAAAGCATAAAAAAGAGCATGAGGAAATTCCAGAAGCATGGCTGCTTCCTTATTCAGATTTATTAACTTTATTACTGGCATTGTTTATCGTACTTTTTGCTTCGAGTACAGTAGATAATCAAAAGCTGCATGAGCTTTCTTCTGTATTTAATGCAGTATTTGATGGGGGGAAGGGCGTTATGGACTATCCTTCTGATACAATGCCGAACGATCCGAAGAGCGATGAGACGAGCAAAAATTCAGCATACCTGGAAGACCAAAAATCTTTATCCAAGATTAAAGGTAATGTTGATGATTTTATAGCGGTCAATGAACTAGAAAAACAATTTGAAACCAAGTTAACTGACGAAGGACTTCTGGTGACGATACGAGACAGCGTATTATTTGATCCAGGGAAAGCGGTAGTTAAAAGCGAGTATGAGAAAACAGCGAGGGAATTATCTAAGCTTCTTGTATTTGATCCAAAACGGAGTGTTGTAATTACAGGTTATACGGATAATGTGCCGATGCATACGGCCGAGTTTTCATCGAACTGGGAACTCAGTGTAATGCGTGCTGTAAACTTTTTGAAGCTAATCGTAGATCAAAACCCTAAATTAGATTCTTCTTTCTTTAGTGCAAAAGGATATGGAGAAAATAATCCAATCGCGTCTAATAATTCTGATGAGGGGCGTTCTAAAAACCGACGGGTTGAAGTTCTCATCCAACCTTTAGTGAAAAAAGATGGCTCTTCAACAAATCCTACAATCAATAAAGATGCTTCCGTTAATGAATCGAAAACTGGAGAATAGAAAAATAGCTTGAGCTGATTCAAAAGTAAAATAATAAAAAGAAACCGAACCAATGTGAAATTAAATTAAATTTCACATATAGTTCGGTTTTTTCATTAGCCTATTTTTAGTCACGCAATGAGCCAAGTTCTGCTACAATTGCTTGCATTTCGCTAGGACTAAAAGCATCGCGCTTCATCACCATATCATATAAGTAAACCAGATCTTCATAATGATTGGTGCTGAAATGTTCAGGCTTCATCGCATCTGCATTGACCATGCGAAGCTTTTCTTTTATGGCCTCAATCATGAAAGTTACATTTTCTGTTGTCGGTTCTGTAAGATTCAAAGGGATTCCTCCTGCTTTTGATAGATGTATACTATAGTATCATTTCACTTATAGCCTATGATTGTCAATTCCTTTTACGATTGGGCCAGCATTTTATACTAGTATCAGCTCGCTTTTTTAGAATCAGGCATATCCATCTGTTTTGCTAGAGCTTTTTCTTCTTTTAGTTTATTTTGAATCCGCTTCGTTTCATAAACTACAATGCCAGAAAGGCCTAATAAGCCGATCAGGTTAGGAATAGCCATTAATCCGTTTGCGATATCTGAGAATGTCCAAATAAGATCCAATGCAACGGTAGAACCGACGAATACGAAAGCAACAAATATTACGCGGTAAATATATATAGCTGTTTGACCCTTGAAGAGATAT
This sequence comes from Rummeliibacillus sp. G93, assembly GCF_023515935.1. NCBI lineage: Bacteria > Bacillati > Bacillota > Bacilli > Caryophanales > Caryophanaceae > Rummeliibacillus > Rummeliibacillus sp. G93. The sequence continues at coordinate 2,557,384 of NZ_CP097314.1, read as the reverse complement.
TGTAAACATTTTTCTCCATAATAAGCCCAACCTAAAATTGTAGATGAGGCAAAGAAAATAAGACCAATCGCTACAACATAAGGACCCCAACCACCCAAGAAGTGACTGAATGCTGCTGTTGTCAGTTCATTTGCTTGCAAACCTTTATTTGTATAAACACCAGACATGACAATTGTGATTCCTGTAATTGAACAAATAAGGAATGTATCTAAAAACACTTGCGTCATTGAAACCAATGCTTGTCGTCCCGGCAGATCCGTTTTAGCAGCAGCAGCTGCGATTGGTGCAGAACCAAGACCTGCTTCATTCGAGAATACCCCACGTGCAACACCATAACGTATAGCTGCACCAACAGCTCCGCCAAGAGCAGCTTCGCCTGTAAAGGCCATTTTAATAATTGTAAGGAAAGCAGCTGGTATTTCGGTAATATTCATAATCATAATTATAAGTCCTGCTGCAAGATAAAAGACCGCCATAATAGGTACAAAAATAGCTGTTACATTTCCGATAGATTTAATGCCGCCCAAAATGACAAGCGCGACAAAGGCAGTTAGAATGAGCCCAGTGATCCAAGTAGGTACACTAAATGTAGCATTAACAACGCCTGCAACTGAATTAGATTGTGTTCCATTCCCAATGCCAAAAGAAGCTAGTACGCCAAAACAGGCAAACAAAACAGCCAGCCATTTTTGTTTTAGGCCGTGTTCCAAATAATACATCGGACCGCCAGCCATTTGCCCTTTCGCATCTTTTACACGATAGCGAACAGCTAGTATAGCCTCACTATACTTAGTCGCCATGCCGAAGAAAGCCGACACCCACATCCAAAAGACAGCCCCTGGTCCACCTAAAATAACGGCTGTTGCTACACCAACAATGTTTCCGGTTCCAACTGTAGCAGCAAGAGCTGTTGTAAGTGCTTGAAACTGGGAGATATCACCATCTGCCGTTTTGTCGTGTTTTTTCGAGAATACTAATCTCAAAGCTTGTGGAAGAAGTCTGATTTGCAAAAAGCTGATTCGAAGTGTGAGAAAAATGCCTGTGCCAACAATTAAGACAATAAGCGGTATTCCCCAAAGCATTGATGAAAAATCCCCTAAGACCTCGTTCAGCTTTGCTAAAAAATTGGTCATTCCATTACCCCCTTTTTGAATTTAAATTTCTATAGTTAAGAAATTCCATAAAACAACAATTAAAAATCCCTTTAAATAGGTAAGGAGTTTTTTAACGGGCAAACTGTTTTACATATAAATCAGTAGGGTATAATAGGCATATAACATTGTAAAAGTATGGAGGAGGATTATTATGTCAAATAAATTAGTTACAGGATTAGCATTAGGAGCAGTAGCAGGTGCAGCACTTAGTATGGCAGACCGTAATACACGTCAAACAACAAAAAAAGTACTGAAACGCTATTGGGTAGACATGCAATATTTTGCAAATAACCGAGATGAATTAATGAATAGTATCCAAGCAAGAACAGGGAAAGTTAAATCTCTATACAATACATTTATGAAAGACAAAGACTTCTATATGAAAAAAGTAGAAGAAATCCAAGAACTTACACCGAAAGTTAAAAACATTGTGATGGAAACGAAAGATACATTTTCATCTAATATCAAAGATGTAAAACAACAATTACCTTCAACCAATACCGAATCAAATGAATCTGTTATTCATCTATAAGTTGAAGAAGATAAAGGGGCGGGATTATGGAGAAGGGACACGAATTTGGTCTTTCAGCAGATTCCGAGACAACCAAAACACGGAAAGGCGATGCTGCTGAATACATCGATAAAGATACATTTGTGCAATTAGAAAACGAAGAAAACCTGGATAAAAAAGAAAAGAAAAAGAAAGAGCGTCACTTTGATATTACAACAAATAAGGGTTTTATCATGGGGCTTATCGAGAAAGTGAAGAAAGAAGACATCGGGGGATTTGGAGCGCAATTAGCTTATTTCTTTTTACTCTCCTTATTCCCGATGCTGCTTTTTATCGTGACATTGCTGCCGTATCTTCATTTATCCGTTAGCCAAGTATATACACTTTTAGAAGAAGTTATGCCTGACCAAATCTATTCTCTTACGTCTGATACACTTTCTGAAGTTTTAAAGAATCGTCATGGCGGCTTATTGTCGATCGGTATTCTTGGTACGTTATGGTCAGCATCTAATGGTGTAAATGCGCTAAATAAATCATTGAATCGCTCTTATGACCAAGAAGAGACGCGGCCATTTCTTAAAGTAAGGCTTTACTCTTTAATATTCACGATTCTATTAATCGGCTTAGTTGTAGTGGCACTTGTATTGCCTGTATTCGGTGAGCAAATTGGTAAACTATTATTCTCTGCATTTGGATTAGAGAATGGTTTTCTCGCCGTTTGGAACAAGTTTCGTTATATTTTGCCTCCCGTTGTTATATTTATTGTCCTCACTCTTATGTATTGGTTGATGCCAAACATGAAGTTGGATTTAAAAAGCGTATGGGTTGGCGCCTTGTTCTCTACATTGGCTTGGTTAATCGTTTCATATGGTTTTTCTTTCTATATCAACAACTTCTCAAATTACTCCGCTACTTACGGAAGTATCGGTGGTATTATCATTCTCATGCTTTGGCTATACATCACTGGTATTATCCTGATGGTTGGCGGGCAAGTGAATGCCCTTGTACAAAAGAGAAGAGAAATACAGGAATCAAAAAGTCATAGAACAGCTTAATGAAAAAGCGGCAGGTCATTCTATATTGAATGACCTGCCGCTTTTTAAATAATTTATTTTAACACGCTTCTACGGGGCAGTAAGACGCCTATTTCAAAACCTAAGTGTAGTAAAGAAGTTTAAATGGGGGATAACTGCCCGTAGAAGTCCGATTGGAACACTCACCATCAGCAGGGAAGAGAAAAACCCCTACTGAGTCAAGTTTACTTTATTTTCTTTAGTAGGCGTAAGCCGTTTAAGATAACCAGGATAGTGCTACCCTCATGTCCAACAACTCCAAGAGGCAAATCGACTGCCTGCATGAAATTCGAGATAATTAATAGGGTAATAACAGCAATGGAGAAGAACATATTTTGTTTTACAATTCTTTGCATTTTTCGTGAAAGCTTCACTGCATAAGCAATTTTGGTTAAGTCATTCTTCATAAGGACCACATCGGCTGTTTCTAGCGCTACATCTGTTCCTTCGCCCATAGCGATACCAGATGTAGCAGTTGCTAGGGCGGGGGCATCATTAATGCCATCTCCCACCATGGCAACATGGTGATAGGAGCCCATCAATTCTTTGATATGATTTACTTTTGTCTCAGGCAAGCACTCGGCAATATATGAATCTACTGCCGCTTCCTTTGCAATAGCTTTTGCCGTTACTTCATTATCACCTGTTAGCATGACAGTCTGGATTCCCATACTTTTTAAAAGAGAGATAGCATGCTTTGCTTCCGGGCGAACGGTATCCTTCATGGCAGCAAGTGCTAGGATTCTAGTATCATCTGAAAGAAAGATTACAGTTTTACCTTGTTCGGCTAGCTCTAGTGCAATATTATTTTCAAATTCCCGAGCCAATTGTTCTCCAACAAAATCTGCTTTTCCGACTTTATAGGCTTTTCCTGCAACAATTCCTTTCAAGCCAAAGCCAGGCAAATCTTCAATTTGTGCTTGTGGATAGTTTGTAAGCTCATTGGCTACAGCGTATTTTGTAATAGCTTGCGCAAGAGGGTGGTTAGACTTCGCTTCAATTCCGGCAAGAAGCGAAAGTAAAGCCTTCCCATCTTCGCCTTTGGCTGCAACGAAGTCAGTTACAATAGGTTTACCTTGCGTAAGTGTGCCAGTTTTATCAAAGGCAATTGCTTTTAATACACTTAAATGTTCAATATGGAGTCCGCCTTTAAATAGAATCCCATTTTTTGCGCCGTTTGAAATGGCGGATAGAGTAGCGGGCATAATAGACGCTACGAGCGCACATGGTGAAGCTACTACAAGTAGAACCATTGCACGGTAGAAGGTGGTTTGGAAACTCCAATCAAGTAAAAAGTGTGGAATAAACATCATCAAAGCTACTGCTAGGAGCACACATTTCACATAGGTACCTTCAAAACGTTCAATGAATTGCTGAGAAGGTGATTTTTCGCTCTGTGCTGATTGAACGAGGTCAATTATTTTTTGAAATAATGACTCCATATTCGATTTTGTCATCTTCATTGTAATAGCACCTGAGAGGTTTACAGTACCAGCAAATACATCTGTTTTAATGCCTTTAGAGACTGGAATGGATTCGCCAGTAATGGCTGCTTCATCGAGAGTCGTCATCCCATCGATGATTACACCATCTGCAGGGACACGTTCACCAGGTTTAACAAGTAAATGGTCGCCGACTTGTAGAGTGGAAATCCCAACTCTTTCAATCTCGCCATTATCTTTTACAAGCCATGCTTCTTCCGGCTGCAAATCCATCAATGCGGAGATTTCTTTATGGCTTTTGTTCATGGCATAAGTTTCTAATGCACCGCTCACTGCAAATATAAAGATGAGGATGGCGCCTTCTGTCCAATAGCCAATGATTGCTGATCCAATAGCTGCTAATATCATTAGAAATTCTACATTTAACTCTTTGTTTGCAATCGTTTCTTCCACGCCTTCTTTTGCTTTCGCAAAGCCGCCTACAATAAATGCGATCACATAGAAAACGATAGAAGGTGCCGTATGCCCATCTTTTCCTAGTAACCAAGCAATTAATATGAACAATCCTGAGAAAATAGCTGCTATCAGTTCACCATGTTCTTTTATTTTCTCAATTAGATGAGTATTATTCTCTTTTACAATTTCCAACATTCATCCCTCCTGATAATGAAAATCAATATCAAAACCTTTATTAAAGGTGATTATTCAACCTTTAGTAATTAATTAATAGTAATTACTTATTTATAATGATTATAACATAAGGGTACAAAGAGAGGAAGAGTATTAATTCAAAAATAAAATGATTAACTAGTTATTTTTTGTATGGCGTTTTACTGAGGTTGGTCCAGAACTAAAGCAGCTTCTTTCAAAGGTAAAAAAGGTGAATCTCATTTAGTATGGTGTGTATAGAGGACAACGACTCCTGCGGGAATAGCTTGAGCTGAAAGCCCCGCAGAAACGTAGGGACGAGGAGATTGAAGCCAAGCTTGCGGGTGCGCAGTCTGGAATGGAACACAAGAAAGTCTTTATTATAAGAATGAATTTGAAAGAGAATTAATAAATAGAACTAATTTGAAATAACATTTTTGACCGAGTCTCTTACCCAGCTACTACTTTCACAGTGTATGCAAGGGAAGAAAAAGCGGGAAACAAAAAGGGTATTAAGCAATTGTTGCTTAATACCCTTTTTTATACTATTTTATTCTATTTAAAGACGGGCTCTGCATGTGCCGCCAGTTTTTCTAATGAAGATTTTTGGACATCAGCATGCAATGAGTTGCCGTGCGAATCCATTGTCACAACTGCTGTGAAATCTTCTACATTTAAATGCCACATGGCTTCTGGAATCCCAAATTCCATTAGATCAACACCATCGACAGACTTGATACAGTCAGCATAATACTGTGCTGCTCCGCCAATTGCATTTAAATAAACACCACCGTGTTCTTTAAGCGCCTGTAATGTTTTTGGACCCATGCCACCTTTACCCATAACAGCACGAATGCCGAATTTTTTCATAATGTCGCCTTGGTATGGTTCTTCGCGAATAGATGTAGTAGGACCAGCTGCTTTTACAACCCAACGATCGTCTTCATCCTTTGCCATAACAGGGCCACAGTGGTAAATGATTTGACCATTTAAATCCACCGGTGCATCATGTGATGTTAAATGATGGTGGATGGCGTCACGGCCTGTGTACATACGTCCTGTAATTTTAACTACGTCTCCAACTTTAAGTGAACGGATTTGTTCCTCTGTAATTGGTGCGCGCAGCTCAATCACTTCTTTTGATGGTTGATCATCTTGTGTTGCTGCTGTTTCGTCAAAGGCAATTTTTTCGCCATCTTGATAATGCCAATTTTTGATTTCGCCAGAATTAGCATCAAGATCGATAGCCATACGACGGTATGCCCAACAGTTATATGCAACAGATACAAAGAAGGAAGCAGGGATACGGTGCATCACACCGATTTTACAGCCTAGTAGTGTCGCTTCACCGCCAAATCCCATAGTTCCAATGCCCAATGTATTTGCTTTTTCTAGTATGTAATCTTCCAATTTTGCTAGTTCAGGATTTGGATTTACGTCGTCTACATGGCGGAATAACTGTTCTTTGGCAAGATCATATCCTGAAGAGCGATCGCCTCCAATACCTACTCCAATGAATCCGGCTGCACAGCCTTGTCCTTGTGCTTGATACACTGAATGTAAAATGCATTTTCGAATGCCTTCTAGGTCGCGGCCAGCACGTCCAAGTCCTTCTAATTCGCATGGAAGGCTATATTGAATATTTTTGTTCTCACAGCCGCCACCTTTTAGAATTAACTTCATCTCAATATAATCTTTTTCCCATTGCTCAAATTTAATAACGGGCACGCCTTCGCCTAAATTATCGCCGCTGTTTTTACCTGTTAGGGAGTCAACTGCATTTGGGCGGAGTTTCGCATCTTTTGTAGCGCGGATAATCGCATTTTTGATGCATTCTTTAATTTCAAGCTGATTAACGCCAACCGGTGTTTTAATTTTAAATGTAGGTAGACCGGTATCCTGGCAGATAGGTGATACTTGATCATCCGCCATAAAAATGTTGTTGGCAATTGTATCTAAGCTCATAGCAGCGCGAGTTCCTGCATTTTCTGCATCTTTCGCTTTTTTAATTGCACGTCTGACATCCTTCGGCAAATTTGTCGATGTTTCAGTTACTAAATCATAGATGCTTTGTTCGAGCACTTCGAGATTCATAGCTTTCAGCTCCCTATAAAATGTTGTCAAGCATGCTTATTATAACCTGCTTAAAATATGAAAAAAAGAGCACAATTATGCGCTCTTTGATTTTTATCCATTCGGGAGTATTTATTTGTTAAATTTCAGGACGGTCTTTAAATTGTTCCATCTTATCTTCTAAATCGTCCATCATTCCAATAAGGCGATCGATATCCTGTAAATCGGCAGTTTCTGGATCAATAGCATCCAATACTTCCATAAAGATTTGAAGGCGCTCTTTTAAGTAAGTTACTTGTTGCTCTTTGTCTGTGATTGACTTGCTCATTGTACCACCTCATTTCGTCCTATCCATCGTATACGAAATGAGATAATAATTCAAATCAAAAACAGAATTAGGAATAAAGTATGATTTAAGTATTTTGTCGATTATGAAAATTTACAAAATTAAAGTTATATGTTATTCTATTTTTAATTTAAAAGAAAGGAGGCCCGATGAGGAATCAGTTTTCCTTCTCAATACTTCTGGAGGGAACATTGGAAGAAGAGCTGGTTGAAATCATCGAGAGATTGGAGGGATTAATGAAAGAAACATATAGCGTTCTTACTGAAAATCCTAATTTTGTGAAGGGAGGGCAGTTCCGTTAGCCAAAGCGCCTGATTGTTGGTGTAAATGTAAATCACAATGAGCCTACTTATAACTAAATGCCTTAGGATAAATCTAAAGAAAGGATGTATACTTTTTAGACAGCAGTGAAAGGCAACGAAGATTATTGAACAAGCGATTCTTCAAGTTTAGCGTGTAGGAAATGTTGTTTACGAGTTTGCGAGATCAAGCTTTATCAATAAAATGAATTAGCTTAAAAAAAGACATGTGAAAAGATGTTGTCATGCAAATGTTGGCTACGGAGTTAAACAGTTCTCAGAATAAGGCTGAAAATTGTTTAAAACCAAGAAAAATATGATATTAACAGATTGAAGGGCCCAGTACACGTATCGTTAAAGTGGACTGGGTCTTTTTATGTTGTTTTTTAAAAGGAAAAAATAATAGTAAACTAGATTCCCTACTTTCTGTTTAAATGTTACTATTATTTTTAAGCGATGCTAGAGGATTTCAAAGGCACAAAGTACTTATAAGAAAAGTAAGTTGAAAATTCATTTTCAGGGCATGCTTAATGGATGTAGAAGGTCTCCCGCACGAACCTATCAAGAATGTAAAACCCCAATCAGACTTAACGGAAACAGTAAGTTGAGAATGTGTTTTATTAGTCAAAAGCCGGTTGGGGATAGGGAAATACATAGAATATTATTAACTAGCAAAGGAGTTTAGATTTGTGGAATTAAATGAACGAATGGCCCAAAAGAGATTCTGGATCCTTGTGATCATTGTGTCGATTTCTGGGTTCTCACAAGGCATGCTGATGCCGCTCATCTCTGTTATTTTTGAACAGGACGGTGTATCATCGTCCATAAATGGATTAAACGCAACGGGTCTTTATATCGGGACACTACTTATTGCACCATTTGTCGAGCAGCCGCTTAGAAAATTTGGCTACAAGCCAATTATAATTATAGGCGGTGCACTAGTTTTTAGTAGTTTGTTATTATTTCCTTTTTGGAAGAATGTATGGTTTTGGTTTATCTTACGATTGCTAATCGGCATTGGAGATCATTCTCTCCATTATTCAACCCAAACATGGATTACAAGCTCTGCACCAGCTAATCGCTTAGGTAAAAATATTGCCATATATGGCTTGTCATTTGGGATTGGTTTTGCAGTTGGTCCTTTCTTTGTACCGCTTACGAAGATTTCTGAAGCATTTCCATTCATTTTATCCTCGATTCTTTGTTTAATTGCATGGTCATTTATTTTCTTTGTGAAAAACGAAAAGCCAGAGCCTATTCAAACAAAAGAAAACGGGAAGATGCTCAAACGATATGCCGTTACTTTAAAGTATGCATGGGTCGCATTTTTGCCACCGCTTTGCTATGGCTTTTTAGAATCTACATTAAATTCCTTATTTCCTGTCTATGCATTGAGAAAGGAAATAGACGTATCAATGGTTTCTGTTATATTGGCGGCCTTCTCAATCGGAGGAATCCTCACACAATTCCCGCTAGGCACGCTAGGAGACAAAATTGGCCGGCGTAAGGTAGTGTTAATGGCCTTTTTAGGAGGAGGTTTATTCTTTGGGGTAGGCAGTTTCTTGGAATCCAATAGTATACTTGTGGCAGTTTGTTTCTTTTTAGCGGGTACGTTTGTCGGGTCCATCTTCTCTCTTGGTATTTCCTACATGAGCGATTTGACACCGCGGGAGCTGTTACCAACTGGGAACTTACTCTGCAGTATTTTCTTTAGCTTCGGTAGTTTGTCCGGTCCACTCTTCGGAGGTATCTATCTGCAATATGTGCATTTTAGCTTCTTACTGCTCATATCTATTATTTTGCTGCTCATTTTTACAGTTAGTGCTGTATTTGGAAAAGAGCAAAAGAAAGAGGAACTGGCATAGGAGAGTTCTTTTATCTGTTGAAAAAGGTGAAGTAGTTTAAATGGTTCGTATGAAGTCTGTTTGTTTATACGTCTTCGATTCGTTGCGTTTTCAATGTACATGGATTATAAGAATGGATCTATGCTCGGCTATCTACTGATGACTGTTGCTATGTTGTTCAATCTAGCATAATAAAAGGCTCCAACCATCGAGATCCGATGTTGGAGCCTTTTTTCGTTTCTGCTTTCGATTTGTACAAACGAATTAGATGAACAGATTAGTATGCAATCCAACCGCCGTCAGCAGCGATAATTTGTCCATTTACAAAGCTCGATTCATCAGAACCTAAGAAAACAGCTAGTTGTGCAATTTCCTCTGGTTTACCTGTCCGTGGCATTGTACCTGAGCCAGTCATTTGACGACCCATACCAAATTGAGACACATTTGTCATAGATGAACCGATGTTTGTTTCCACGCCACCCGGAGCGATTCCGTTGCAGCGGATGCCTGAAAGAGCATACATATAGGCAGTATTTTTTGTAAGCCCCGTAACAGCATGTTTAGAAGCCGTATAGGCAGCGCCTGCGCGTGCACCTTGTAATCCGCCTGCTGAAATATTGTTCACAATGACGCCGTGTCCTTGTTCTAAGAAGATGTTTGTTGCGATGCGCATTGCACGCATAACGCCTGTCGTATTAACAGCAAATACGCGATCCCATTTTTCATCTGAGATTTCACCAACTGGTTCCATGCCGTCCATGATGCCTGCGTTGTTAACTAAGATATCTAACTTGCCAAATTCTTTTTTAGTTTCTGCGAATAACTGTTCTAAATCTGCTAATTCAGCAACATTCGTTCTGTTGGCGATGGCTGTACCGCCAGTTGCATTAATTTCCTCAGCCACAGCTTGAGCACCTTCAAAATTGTAGTCAGAAACAACTACTTTAGCACCTTCTTTAGCGTAATGCTCTGCAATTGCCTTCCCCATACCTGAAGCCGCACCTGTGACGATCGCTACTTTATCCATTAATCTCATTCTAAACATCCTCCCCTTAATCTTATTTTACAACTGTTCAATAAAATAATAATATTGAATCATAGCAGCTTCAATAAACAAAAAAATTCAAAACGTACAATATTGAACAGAAAACGTAAAAGTGTTTGATAAAGGGGAAATGCTAGATGAATAAAAATGATTTGCGTGTATTAAAAACAAAGCAAAGTATACATTTAGCTTTAATTAAACTGCTTAAAAAGAAACCATTAACACATATCAAGGTCACTGAGCTTTGCAGAGAAGCAAATATAAATCGAGGGACATTCTATTTTCATTACCAAGAGGTAGGGGATGTGTTTAAAGAATTTTATGAAGAGATTATGGTAGATTTAAAAGAATCCTACCAAGCACCTTATCTCCATACGAATTTTCTTGACGTAGCAAATTTGGATCCTAAAACAGTTCGGATTTTTCATCATATAAAAAAATATGAGGATTTTTATAAGATAGTATTTTCTCAAGATGTCTCCACACATTATTATTTCATGTTATTTGATGAAATACGTTCTATTTGTATAGAAGATCAGAATACGCTTCAACAATATGGAGAATTGAACGATTATTTATATTCTTACTCGGCGAATGCAATTATGGGCTTGATCATAGAGTGGTATCGCCATGACTTTAAAGATTCGGCTGATGACATGAATGTCCATCTAATCAATATCCTTAAATTAAGAGAAGCCTGAATGAAAAAACGGCAAAAAGAAAAGGCGTAACATAGGTTAAGCCTTTTTCTTTTTGCTATTTAATGTAATTAGAACAGCTATTTTAATGTCAGCAGTGTCACGGATTCAACGTGTGTTATCATTTAAAGGTTTATATTTCTAATATTGTCCATATTTTTACAACACAATCTATTTATAGACTTAATCAACTCGGTCCTTAAAAATAATGGTCGATTTCATACCCTAAGAAATGTAATGTTACACATGGACTCTTTTAATAAATAGACTAACAATTAAACCAGTAATCGCCACGATAATCGCAAAGATAAAGGCATCTTGAACTCCTGAAGTGAAAGCAAGTAATTGATTTAGTGGGTTTGTCGCATCGGTTACGTTTTTTAGATACTTTTCAGTTCCAGAAGATAAAATAGAAATCGCTACCGCCGTACCAATTGCACCGGCGACTTGTTGAAGTGTGTTCATGATTGCCGTTCCATCAGGATAAAGCTCACGTGGTAATTCGTTTAAACCGTTTGTTTGAGCTGGCATCATGATCATCGAAACACCAATCATCATGCAGATATGCATAGCAATCAAGAATCCAGAAGATGTATCTAAATCAATCGTTGAAAAGCCAATTAAGGAACCTGTGACTATAATAATGCCAAGGATAACTAACCATTTTGGTCCGAATTTATCAAATAAGCTACCCATAACAGGTGACAATAACCCGTTTACAATTCCACCTGGTAATAGCAGAAGTCCTGCAGCAAACGTACCTAAAGCTAGCGAATTTTGCAAGTACAGTGGCAATACAATCATTGAAGAAAGAATAACCATCATACATATTAGTACGAGTATTAACCCAACAACAAACATAGGGTATTTGAATACACGAAGTTTTAACATTGGTTGTTCCATTTTTGTTTGGCGAATGCAAAAGAGCAGTAACCCAATAACACCAACAATAATAGCAGTAATTACAGTTGAATCTCCCCAACCACCATCACCTGCAATACTAAAACCATAAACCACCCCTCCAAATCCAATTGTTGATAAAATAATGGATAAGATATCAATTTTAGGCTTCGTTGGTGTTGAAACATTTTGCATATACACTATTCCAAAAACAAGGGCGATCACTAGAACCGGTAAAGAAAACCAGAAAATATAATGCCATGTTAGTGTTTTTAAAATCAACCCAGAAAGTGTTGGGCCAACAGCGGGAGAAAAGGAAATAACAAGTCCCATTAATCCCATGATTTTACCTCTTTTATAGGGTGGAACAATTAATAAAATGGTATTAAACATGAGAGGTAACATTAATGCCGTACCCATTGCTTGAACTACACGCGCCAACATTAAGAAAGCGAATGTGGGGGCAATAGCAGCTATAAATGTTCCGATTATAGATAATGTAATGGAAACAATAAACAATTGCCTTGTTGTAAACCATTGTAAAATTAAACCAGAAACAGGAACAAGAATTCCTAGAGTTAATAAATAGCCAGTCGTAAGCCATTGAACGGTAGTCTCATGAATTTTAAAGTCTACAATTAAAGTACCTAATGCCATATTTAAAGCTGTTTCGCTAAATAAACCAATAAATCCAGCAATCAAAAAAGAGACGATAATGGGAACTACTTTATATTGCTCCGATTCCTCGTCCTTTGTTTGATTCATTTGAGCATCGATATTCATTTTTTGCCTCCTTTTAGTTTGTGAATGCATTATTAGAATACTATATAAATCTAACTATATGGCAAGTATGATTGAAAGAAATTATGTTAGTTATTCTTCTTTCCAATCCCCAGTGTATTAAGCAAGCACTATAATTGCCACAATATTTCCTACGTATTCTCTTTTTTTAATAAATTGATAGTGGCATATGTTATCACCGTCCCCTACAGCTTTTAAATCGCAAAACATTCTACGTAAATCGAATCCCCTTCACGTAATTGCCAGAATATATTTTATTGATGGTTCAGCCCATCAAATATTTTAATCCCATGTAAAAATACGCTCCTAGGCAAAAAAAAACCCCCGAACCTTTAGTCCGAGGGCACATACAAAACACCACAATATTGGAGACAAGACAAGCTATTTCAATGTCAGCAATGTCACGGACTCAACATGCGCCGTTTGTGGGAACATATCCAATGGTTGAATATATTCTACGTTGTAGACTTTCATTAATTCCTGCAGATCTTTTGCTAACGTAGATGGGTTGCAGGATGTGTAAACAATTCGCTTTGGCTTTACTTGTAGCAATGTGTTGATAAGGCTTGGCGCTAATCCTGTACGTGGTGGATCGACTGTTAAAACATCTGGTATGAAGCCTTCTTTTTGCCAGATATCTAGCCATTTTTCTGCTGTGCCTGCCACATATTTTGTATGCGTGAAGCCATGCTTCTTCGCATTTTTTTTCGCATCCTCAATGCTTTCAGGGATGATATCCATTCCGCGCACTTCTTTGGCCTGATCTGCAAGCCAAAGACCAATAGTACCGACGCCGCAATAAGCATCTACAATCTTTTCCTTGCCTGTAAGCCCTGCTGCTTGTTTGATTTCATTATACAGATGTACTGTTTGGCTTGGGTTTAGTTGGAAGAATGCGCGTGCTGAAAGGTCAAAAGCAAGCTCACCCAGTTCTTCGTGAATTGTATCTTGCCCATAAAGAGTAATCGTTTGATCACCGAATATAAGGGAAGTTTGGTCGTTGTTGATATTTTGAACAATCGACACAATCGATTCGTCTATTCCTTTTAATTTTTCAAGCAGTACTTCTTTATTTGGGAAATTTTTGCGCGCCGTGATAAGGACAAGTTGAATTTCTCCCGTTTGAAGACCTACCCGCACAACAATTGTTCTGACAATGCCTTTATGTGTTTTACTGTTGTACACAGGAATATCGAGTTCTTCAATAATCTTCTTTGCTTTATTCGTGATAGCAGTAGTTCTAGTATCTTGGACAAGGCAATCGTCAATATCGAGTAGCTTATGGCTGTTTTCCGTATAAAGTCCGGCAGCTACATGGCTACCGATTTTACGAACTTGAAATTGACTTTTATTCCGGTAATGCCATGGATCACTCATACCGATTGTTTTTCTGATGTCTATCTGCTTCGCGCTATTTTTCACATACTTATGCAGAGCTTGTACAATGACATCTCGCTTTGCCTTCAGCTGGTCTCCATATTTCATGTGCTGTAATTGGCATCCGCCGCACAAATCATACACAGGGCATGGCGGTGTTTGTCTTGCTTTTGACTGTTTATGAATTTTGATGATTTTAGCTTCGGCAAAATTGCGGTTGATTTTAGTTAGTTCAGCATAAATGTCTTCTCCGGGCAAAGCCCCCTTAACAAAAACAACATTGCGTTTATAGTAGCCGATACCTTCACCATTAATGCCTAATCGTTTTATCGTAAGCGGGATTCGTTGTCCCAGCTTCATTATCGTCGCTTGTTGATTCAAGAATTACACGTCCTTTTTTCGCTTCATTCCCCATTATAACGAAAATAGACGCAGCAGCAAAGAATCAAGAAGCATCCTTTTCCTTGTCTTTTGAAGAGGAGCCAGTACCAGAGTTCATCAAATTGTTGATGGATTCAAAACGGTAGCCTTTTTTCTTAGCATCTTTAATAAATCGAGGCAGCGCTTCAGCGTTATCAGGTGAAACGGTATGCATTAATATGATTGCGCCTGGATGCATTTGAGACATCAAGTTGTCGTATGAATATTTCCAGCCTTGTGGTTGATCCTTAAGCCAGTCTTTAAATGCGACAGACCAGAAAATATGACGATATCCTGCCTCATTACCGACCCGCAATAACTCTTCACTAAATACTCCTTCAGGCGGTCTTGCATACACTGTACGCTCTACATCTGTAATTTCAGCGAGCTTTTTATCAAAATTAGCCCATTCGTCTTTCATTTGTTGTTCAGTTAGACGAGCCATATTCGGGTGCTTATCCGAATGGTTGCCGATTTCATGACCTTCTTTTACCATACGTTTAACTAGCGGTGTTGCGCTCGATAAGTAATGGCCTGTTAAGAAGAATGTGCCTTGTATATTTTCTTTTTTCAATGTATCTAAAATGGATGCTGTATAGCCATTTTCATAACCACAGTCAAATGTCAGATACATAATTTTTTCTTCTGGGCTGCCTTTATAGACAGCATCATATTTTTTTAGTAGTGCATCATACTCTGCACCAGCTTCTGTAGGAACTTCATTTGTTGTTTTTTTAAAACCCCAACCATATTCTTTTGCAAATGCATCAAACGGATTTGTTGTGATGCCTGTTGCTAAAATAGTGGCTGCAATGGCAATGCCGGCGAGATGTTGTTTAAACATTTTTCACGCATCCTTTCTTTTTGTGTTAGCTTGTGTGTAATACCAGGAATTATGCAGTTAGGGATAATTGTTTTTAAACGAAGTCTTGTTATACTTATATAATGGAGGTGGACCGAATGTCTCGTGTAATTACAAAAATAAGCGCCCAAAAAAGGAACCAAGAGCGTTATAATATATTTCTTAATGAAGAATATGCATTTAGCGTGGACGAGGGTATTCTTATTCAATATGGTCTGACAAAAGGAAAGGTACTCGATTCATTAACGGTTGAGGAAATTGCATTCGACGATGAAATTCAACGAGCTTTCAATCGATCACTTTCCTATTTGAGTTATCAAATGCGCAGCGAACATGAAGTCCGCCAAAAATTGAAGGGTTTAGAATTTGGGGATGCGGTGATCCAAGAAGCATTGCAAAAGCTAAAAAAGCTTGGCTTCTTAAATGATGAAAGTTACTCCAGGGCTTTAGTCGAAACAAAAAAGAAAACAGCCAAAAAAGGGCCAAGAGCGATTAAGATGGACCTGAAAAAAAGGGGCATCGAAGAAAATCTGCAGCAGAGAGTACTTGATGAATTTTCTGAAGATGAGCAAGCCAAGATTGCTAAACAGCTAGCGGAAAAGGTTGTGCGAAGTGAGCATCGCAAGACACCCGTCCAAATAAAGCAAAAAATACAGGATTTGCTACTGCGCAAGGGCTACTCCTATTCAATTTGCGAAAGAGTAATCGAGCAAGTGGATTTATCCAAAGAAGATGAAGAATGGCAAGATATGATAGAACTGCAAGGTGAAAAGGCGTGGAAGAAATACGCCTCAAAATATACAGGATACGAATTGCATATGCGGGTGAAACAAGCTCTATATCAAAAAGGATTCCCTGCAGAAGTGATAGATGATTTTATTGAACAAAAGGAAAAGGAGCAGGACAATGGAGAAGAAATTTAGCGAAATGAACCCTACTGAATTACGGGAAACAATTGCCACACTAAAAGAAAAAGCAAGAAAAGCGGAGCAGCTTGGTATTCTAAATGAGTTTGCTGTATATGAACGGAAAGCATTAGTGGCACAGTCGTATTTGTTAAACCCAGAAGATTTTAAATCAGGTGAGATGTATCGGATTGCAAACGACCCAGGGATGTTCTTTAAGGTCGATTATTTAAAAGGTGTGTATGCATGGGGCTATCGCTTAGGCGGCAATCATTATGAAGAAGCCCTTCCGATTGCTATGCTAACACCTGTAAAGGAGAGCTAAGAGATGGAACGAATTATCAATGAATTAGTTGCAAAACTGCAAGACAAAAATCCGAAAATATCAGAGGAGAAAGCGCGTGTTTGGGTGGAACTTCTTTGGTCTGATTTTGAAGCCACCTATGCTAAAGCAGGCTACGACTATCAAGGAGCTGAAATGTCGGAGAAAATCATCTCGCAATGGATAGACAGCTACGGTAGCCAGTTAAATGAATTTGTAGCTCGTAATCCAAAATATGCGCACCTTTTAAATGAAGAATAGATTTTTGGCTAAAATGGACATGTTAAACTATTGCTTAGGTTGTCCTTTTATACAAAAAGAATGACCGTTTCTTTTATAGAAACGGTCATTTTGATGGCCTTTTAACGGATTCCTTCTGATTTCACTACTAATTTTTTCTGTAATTTGTCTTCGCTGAAAATCCAACCTGTAAAGGATTTGACGATGGTTAGATCTTTTGTCAGATGTGCGATTGCAACAAATGGATAATAATTATTGCTGCGATACCTAAGATCTATGAGACGTACTTCTGTTTTCCCATCACCCAATTGATTGACCTCCCACCGATATAGTGGAGAGAAAGAGACAAATGTTTTAAAATTCGGGTCTTCCAATACTTTATGGAAAAGTGGCGTATCCGGCAATGGTTCAATTTTAAATTTGTCGTAAATGGTAATTGAACGCCCATAAGCACGTCCCACATAGTGATGAGTAGCAGAGTTGGCTGCTACTCTATATTGGAAGAAACGTGACGTAGGCGATAAAATAATTCTTTTAGCATCAGGTATTGTATTATGGACCGCTTTCTTGACTGATCGTTGAAGAAAGAAACGTACCACATAATAGATGAATACCACACTGTACAAAGAAAACATGGTAGGTACTGGGTCCGCACCGAATGCCCAAAACATTAAGGCGATCACATGCAAGGCGAAAATAATCGGATCAAACGTATTAATCCAGCCAAGTGCTACCCATCGCTTAGAGAAGGGGCGCAATGCCTGTGTGCCATACGCATTAAAAATATCTACAAAGACATGTAAAAAGACTGCAAGGAATGTCCAAAGCCAGAGATGAAAAAAATTAGTATGCGGGAATACTAAAAAAAAGACAGATGAAATTAAAATCGGCCATAATAGAACCGCTGGAATGGAGTGTGTAATTCCTCGGTGATGGCGTATATATATAGCATTGCTGCGCAATTTCAAAACAGTATCAATATCAGGCGCTTGGGAACCAATAATTACGCTTGTAATGACGGCCATAGAAGTGGATGAGCTGCCGGCAACAACTGGGTCAACCATAGCCAAGCCGCCTAGCGCAATTCCCATTACTAGATGTGTTCCAGAATCCAAAATGATCAACTCCTTATAACATGGGAGTATTGCTTATACTTACTGTTTACCCTTTTAGGCAACAGTTTACACTATAATGCCCACTTTGTATGTGAATTAAAAATGAATTAAAAAGGTGGAAAACATGAATTTTCATTATCAATATAAAAAACAATTCCAAGAAGCATTAGTTCAATGGTTTATTCGAGAAAAAAGAGATTTGCCTTGGAGACACACGCATGATCCGTACAAAATATGGGTGTCAGAAGTTATGCTACAGCAAACAAGAGTAGATACTGTCATCCCTTATTACAATCGTTTTATCGAAGAATTTCCTACTCCGGAGGATTTAGCGCAAGCACCTGAAGAAAAACTATTAAAGCAATGGGAAGGTCTTGGTTATTATTCGAGAGCTAGAAATCTGCAAGCAGGCGTCAGAGAGGTTGTAGAAAAGTATAGTAGTACAGTGCCTGACAATCGCCCGGAAATTATCAAATTAAAAGGTGTTGGCCCTTATACCGCGGGTGCTATTCTAAGTATTGCCTATAATAAAGCCGAACATGCAGTCGATGGCAATGTAATGCGCGTGCTCAGCAGAGTTCTTTTGATTAAAGAAGATATCGCTTTACCTAAAACGAAAAAAATATTTGAACAAGCCGTTATGGAATTAATTGATCCAGCGTATCCTTCTGAATTCAACCAAGGGTTAATGGAATTAGGAGCGCTGATTTGTACGCCAACTTCACCCAAATGCCTCCTTTGCCCGGTACGCGAATTTTGCACTGCTTTCCAGGAAGGCCGTCCAGAAGAATTGCCGATTAAAACAAAAAAAACGAAAATGAAAGACCTTTTTTATGATGTGTTTGTTGTGCAAAATGAAAAGAAACAGTTCTTATTAGAAAAAAGACCTGGTAAAGGTCTGCTTGCAAACATGTGGCAATTCCCAATGGTAGAAAAATCAACAACTCCAAGCGAAGGTTTCCTTGCGGATTCTTACAATGTAGATCTTGTAAGCCGCGAAAGATTATTGTCCTTCAAGCATATTTTTTCACATCTAACATGGAATATGGAGAGTTACTATTTGAAGGTAGAACAGAACGGACAACCAACAGAATCCAGCGTTTGGTTTACAGAGGAAGAAATAAAAGCTCTGCCACTGCCTGTACCTATGCAAAAGATTTGGGCTGCATGGAAAGAAACCGAAGCAAAACATAAACATGCTTAAATTTTACCTTGTACACAGTTTATTCTCCTAGTGAGTATTAGTGTGGGTTGCTTGCTGAATTTAATAACCATTGTATAAAAAACATCATACTGCACAACTTATAGTCGTGGAGGTGATTACATTGAGAAAAAAATTCAACGGCGAAACAGATGTTCAAGGTGTGAAAAAGTTAAACCAACAAGCTGAAGCTAAAAAGCAACAAGCTTCTGGGCGTCTTGCGGGGCAAAACACTGAGGAGTTTGGTGCTGAGACAGATGTTCAAGCTGTCAAAAAGCAAAACCAACAAGCAGAACGCGCTAAGCAGCAAGCTTCTGGTCTTTATGGACAAAACAATCCAAATCAAAATCAATAGCTTTTAACAAACAAATTGGTGGAGGATTATCCTTCACCAGTTTTTTTGCTACACGTTTTTGACGAGGATTGTTATAATGTTACAAAAGAACGCTCATAAGGGGTGTTTGAAAGGTGGTCTTTCAATGGCAATTCCGTCAGAAGGGGAAATCATACAAATACATAGTTATAAACACAACGGCAAGATCCACCGAGTTTGGCAGGAAACGATGGTATTAAAGGCTACTAAAAATATCGTAATCGGTGCGAATGATAAAACATTAGTCATTGAGTCAGACGGGCGTACATGGGTTACACGGGAACCGTCCATATGTTATTTCCATGCAGAGCATTGGTTTAATATTATTTGTATGTTAAGGGAAGATGGAGTATATTACTATTGTAATATGAGCTCACCATTTGTATTTGACCATAATGCTGTAAAGTATATTGATTATGATTTGGATATCAAAGTATTCTCGGACATGTCGTATACACTACTTGATGAGGATGAGTATGAGCAGCATAAAAAGGCAATGGGCTATCCACTAGTGATAGACCATATTCTTAAATCCAATGTTGACAAATTAATCAGCTGGATAGATAAACGTAAAGGGCCATTTGCGCCAGACTTTATTGAAGCGTGGACAAACCGCTATAAGTTCCAAAAAGAACTGCATAATCCTAAGTAGCTTTCGCTTGTCTTAAACGCAATGCAAAAATTGAAAAGGAGTTGCCCGGCGGATCAGGGCAGCTTTTTTTCGTTTGAAAGGAACGTGATGTAATTGGGCAGTATGAAACGCTATTTGCGCTTCGTCAAACCATATAGAGTGAATATATTTGTCACTTTTATACTCGGAGTTATTAAATTTGCTATACCACTTTTTACTCCAGTGCTTATTAAAATTGTCATAGATGATATTATAGGCGCAAAAGACCTCTCGACTGAAATGAAAACAAAGGAACTGTTTTATTGGCTTGGCGGTACCGCGATTTTATTCTTTATTATTCGTCCGCCGATTGAGTATTATCGCCAATATTTAGCTCAAAAGTTAAGCAATAATATTTTGTATGATATTCGCCAAAAAATGTACGTCCACCTTCAAAAATTAGGATTAAAATTCTATTCTAACAATCGGGTAGGGGATGTCATTTCTCGTACAATCAATGATGTTGAACAAACGAAAGAATTTGTCATGACTGGGTTAATGAATGTGTGGATTGACTTATCTACCATTATTATTGCCATCGTTGTCATGATGAAATTGGATGTAAAGTTAACGCTTGTATCTTTAATCGCCTTTCCATTCTACGCGATTAGTGTACGATATTTCTTTAGCCGTCTGCGTTCACTAACAAGGGAACGATCAAAGGCATTGGCAGGTGTTCAAAGTTACCTGCATGAACGTGTTCAAGGCATGAATATTATTAAAAGCTTTACATTAGAAAAACATGAACAAAAGATATTCAGCGGTACAAACGGAGAATTCTTAAACAAAGCATTAGACCAAACAAGATGGAATGCGAAGACCTTTGCAGTAGTTAATACGATTACAGGAATTGCTCCATTAATCGTTATCGGCTTTGCAGGCTATGAAGTAATTAATGGACATCTTTCTGTCGGTACGATGGCTGCTTTTGTTGCTTATATAGATAGCTTGTACAATCCATTGCGCAGATTGGTCAATTCATCCACAACCTTAACCCAAGCCGTCGCATCAATGGACCGCATGTTTGAACTTTTTGATCAAACATATGAAGTAGAAGATGCGAAGGATGCTAAACCATTACCACAAGTAAAGGGTAAAATTGAATTCGACCATGTGTCTTTCCGCTATAATGATGACGGTCAAGATGTACTGAAAAATGTTAACTTTGACATTATTCCGGGCCAAACGGTAGCACTTGTCGGTATGAGTGGCGGTGGTAAGTCGACGATCATCAGCTTGATTCCTCGTTTTTATGATGTCCAAAAGGGCGCTGTAAAAATCGATGGGGTGGATATTCGGAAAACGACACTCTTATCATTGCGTTCCCAAATAGGTATTGTTATGCAGGATAATATATTGTTTAGCGATTCTGTGAAAGCGAATATCTTAATGGGTAATCCAGATGCGTCAGACGAGGAAGTCATTGAAGCTGCCAAAGCTGCCAATGCCCATGAATTTATATTGTCACTTCCTGAGGGGTATGATACAAAAGTGGGCGAAAGAGGCGTAAAGCTATCCGGCGGACAAAAACAGCGGATTGCCATCGCACGAGTGTTCTTAAAGAACCCGCCTATCCTTATTTTGGATGAAGCTACTTCTGCCCTTGACCTAGAAAGTGAAGCATTGATTCAAGAATCTCTTGACAGGCTAGCGCATAATCGTACAACGGTTATTGTGGCGCACCGCCTATCTACGATAACACACGCAGATCAGATTTTAGTCATTGATCATGGGGAGTTGAAAGAACAAGGTACCCATCAAGAACTTCTAGAAAAACAGGATGGAATTTATCATAACTTATTCCATATCCAAACATTAGAATAACGTTCAATCGGCCTCCATTTTTGATAAGGCCTCAGGCTGTAGACAAACTCATGGGTTTAGAGTTTGCTGCAGTCTTTTTTTATAGAATCACCACTAAAACTGTTGATTTCCGTTACGAGCGGACGCTTTCCGGGAGGCACGACTTCAGCCGCTTCCTTCGCTTCGCTCCGTCCAGGGTCTTCAGCTCGTGCTGATGCCGCTCTCCTCTCCAATCAACAAGTGTCTTCTACTACTCGATGAGGTGATAGATATGATGAGGAAAATCAAGTCAACGAACGTGAACAGATAGAGATTTTGACCATTGAGCAAATGCAAAGTAAAAACAAACAAAAGATGATCAGCGGAATATTTGGCAGGACTACCTGGACGTTGCAGAAGACTTGAGTTACTACTATGAGATCCAAGCTATCTATGAGAAACGGAAAGAAAAGGTTGAAGTTATCGTTTCAGGTGCGAAAGAGAAGTGTGGAATGCAATGTACAACCCTGAGGGGCCTAAAAGACTTGTCTATACCTTCAAAGAAGACACCTAGTTGATTGGAGTGCATGGCGGCGACTCCAGGGGGATCAGCGCAGCGCGAAGACCCCGCAGGAGCAACGCGACGAGGAGGCTAAGGGCAAGCCCCCGGAAAGCGTCCGCCAGGAACGGAAATCAACGTTGATTTCTCCTCTGCTGATTTAGAAGCAGAAAACACAGAAGGGGTTAAAATCATTTCGATTTCCAACCCTTCTCTCCACAGTCTGCGGCCTCCATTTCGTGGAGGCCTTTTTGTTCGCAGTCGAAAAGGAGTGTCTTATCTCATATATATACGAATCTAGCAGAAGCTCAAAAGTAAAAATACTATTGACAAAATATTATGATTAATAGATAATTCAGAAATATATTGCAATTAATTATGCAATACGACCTAAAACGGTTTAGGGTACCTTTAATCACTCTATTAAACTTTAGAGCGAGGAAGGAACAAGCTTTTAAGCGCATATATATAAAATAGAAGATAAGACTCTTGAGGGAGTGATGGGATGGAACGGAAGGAGCTATTACAGGTTAAAGGTTTAGAAACAACATTTTTTACAGAGGATGGAGCAATTCCTGCAGTTGATAACATTGATTTTTCGCTAAGAGAAGGTGAAATTCTTGGCATAGTAGGAGAATCAGGCTGCGGCAAAAGCGTAACGTCCCTTTCTATTATGGGGCTTGTACCTTCCCCGCCAGGAAAGGTCACAAACGGTGAAATTCTCTTAGAAGGCACGGACTTATCAAAGTTTTCGGATAAAGAAATGCGAAAAATTAGAGGGAAAGAAGTAGCTATGATTTTCCAAGAGCCTATGACATCGTTGAATCCCCTTTTTACAATAGGTAATCAATTAACGGAAGCCATTTTGATTCACAATAAAAAATGGTCCAAGAAAAAAGCAGAAGAACGTGCCATTGAAATGATGAAGTTAGTGGGGCTTCCCCGTTCAGAAGAGCTGCTAAAAGAATATCCTCACCAATTATCAGGAGGAATGCGGCAAAGGGTCATGATTGCAATGGCTTTAGTTTGCGATCCAAAAATCTTGATAGCAGATGAACCAACAACTGCGTTGGATGTTACGATTCAAGCCCAAATCCTCCAACTTATGAGGGATTTAAATAAACGGCTTAATACGGCTGTTATGCTAATCACGCATGATTTAGGCGTAGTGGCTGAAACGTGTGAACGAGTTGTCGTTATGTATAGTGGGCAAATTGTTGAGGAAGGACCTGTTGATTTGATCTTTAAGGATCCACAGCATCCCTATACAAAAGGATTAATCCAATCTGTGCCTGATATGAGGTTTAAGAAGGATCGATTATACTCCATTCGAGGAAATGTACCAAAACCCGGAAGCATTACGCAGGGGTGCCGTTTTGCTGCACGCTGCGAATGGGCGCATGAACGCTGTTTACAGGAGAACCCTCCTCTCTATCAGACAGGAGAGCACCATAAGACAAGATGCTTTTTAGTAAGCGGCAAGGAGGCACACATTGATGACAGAGCCATTGTTGAAAGTAAATAACTTAAAAAAGTATTTTCCTATTCGCAAAGGAATCCTAGGCAAGGAACAAGGAAACGTCAAAGCCGTAGATGATGTGTCGTTTTATGTATATGAGGGAGAAACCTTAGGCATAGTAGGAGAATCCGGCTGCGGGAAATCCACTACAGGGCGAATGATTATGAAACTGCTTGACCCGACAGAGGGCTCCATTGAGTTTGAAGGAAAAGATTTAACAAAACTATCGAATGCTGAGATGAGAAAGGCGCGCCGTGAAATTCAAATGGTCTTCCAGGATCCTTTTGCATCACTTAATCCGCGGCACACTATTGGCAAAATACTAGAAGAGCCTTTGATCGTCCATGGATTAGGCAATGCCAAGGAACGAAAGAAAAAGGTGCTCGAACTCTTAGAAATTGTAGGGTTATCAAGTTATCACGCCAATCGTTATCCGCATCAGTTCAGTGGTGGGCAAAGGCAACGAATCGGCATCGCTCGAGCACTTATGACCAATCCTAAGCTCATTATTGCAGATGAGCCTGTTTCAGCACTAGACGTATCGATTCAAGCACAAGTATTAAATCTTATGCAAGATTTGCAAAAAGATTTAAAGCTTACTTATATATTTATCGCGCATGATTTGGGGGTTGTACGGCATATCAGTGATCGAGTGGGTGTGATGTATTTAGGAAAGATGGTTGAAATCGCTGAAAGCGAAAAGCTTTATGCCAATCCGCTTCACCCATATGCAAAGGGCCTGCTTTCTGCAGTACCTGTACCTGAACCAGATTTCAAGCGAGAGCATGTATTGTTATCGGGCGATATTCCAAGCCCCTCTAATCCACCGAAAGGGTGTACTTTCCATACAAGATGTCCTTTCAAGATGGAGCAATGTACCTCAATTGTTCCAACGTTAGTAGAAGTTGAAGAAGGTCATTCTGTAGCCTGCCATCTATATGACGAAGGCTATGTTAATGATAAATAAAAAGGGAATTTGGGGGTTATTCAATGAGAAAAAGGAAATTATTATCTTTCGGCGTATTGTTGATCGTGTTCCTTTCGACCATCCTTGCAGCTTGTGGGTCAAACAGCAAAGAAGGTGGAAGCGGGGATACGGGCAAAAGCGGCAATGAAAAAGAGAAAACATTGATTTTTGGGCGCGGGGGAGATTCCGTATCGCTTGACCCGATTGCAGTAACAGATGGCGAATCCTATAAAGTAACGAAAAATATTTTTGAAACACTGATTGAATTCGGGGAGCAAGATACAACATTGCATCCAGGCCTTGCGACAAAATGGGAACCTTCTAAAGATGGCTTGACTTATACATTGGATTTACAAGAAGGCGTTAAATTCCATGACGGCACTGACTTCAATGCAGAGGCAGTTGTGAAAAACTTTGAACGATGGATGAACGGGAATGCAGATAAATTCCCTTACTTTATTTCTATGTTTGGCGGCTTTAAAGGCGACAAGGATGCTGTCATTAAAGAAGTAAAAGCTGATGGAGATTACAAAGTAGTGTTTACGCTAAACAAACCTCAGGCACCATTCTTGAAAAACCTTGCGATGAGCTCATTTGGTATTGCGAGCCCAACCGCATTTGAAAAAGACGGAGATAAGTTTGGCGATAACCCTGTAGGTACGGGACCATTCAAATTTGTTTCTTGGAAACGCAATGATTCTATTACAATCGAAAAAAATAAAGAGTATTGGAAAGATGGCGAACCAAAATTAGATAAAGTGGTCTTCCGTTCTATCCCTGATAACTCAGCACGTTTGAATGCATTAAATACAGGTGAAATTGATTTGGCAGATGGCATTAATCCATCTGATTCTGCTTCTATCAAGAGCAATAATCAATTGCAAATCTTTGAACGCCCATCTATGAATGTTGGCTACCTTGGGTTAACTGTTACTAGACCTCCTTTTGACAATGTGAAAGTACGTCAAGCTGTTAACTATGCAATCGATAAGAAAGCAATCATCGATGCATTTTTCGAAGGTCAAGCAGAAGTGGCGAAAAACCCAATGCCATCATCAATTGAAGGCTACAATGATGATGTAAAAGAATATACGTATGATCCTAAAAAGGCGAAAGAATTGCTAAAAGAAGCTGGCTATGACGGCAAACAAATCGAATTATGGGCAATGCCAGTACCAAGACCTTACATGCCGGATGGCCAAAAAGTGGCTGAAGCTATCCAAAAGAACTTAGCGGATGTAGGCATGAAAGCAAAAATCGTAACGTATGAATGGGCTACTTATTTAGATAAAGCTTCTAAAGGAGAAGCGGATGCATTCTTGCTAGGTTGGACCGGCGACAATGGAGACCCGGATAACTTCTTGTACACATTGTTAGATGAAAGCAATATCGGAAGCAACAACTACACGTACTTTAAAAATAGCGAAACACACAAAATATTACTTGAAGCTCAAAAAGAAACAGATCAGGAAAAACGCAATGAATTGTACAAAAATGCACAAGACATTATTGCGGAACAAGCGCCATGGGTACCACTAGCACACTCAACACCATTATTAGCGGGCAAAGCTGATCTTGAAGGATTCAAGCCGCACCCAACGGGATCTGATCTATTATCTCAAGTTGATTTTAAATAATACAAAATGGCATTTTGAAAGAGTAGACTCACCTTCCCTTCTGTTAATGGAAGGTGAGTTTTTATAAATCTGCCATGACAACATGACAAAGAGGTGAGGATATGCTTCGGTATATAGGCAGAAGGCTGCTACAATTAATCCCTGTTTTGCTCGGAATGACATTTATCGTATTTTTAATGATCCGCGCGATTCCTGGTGATCCAGCCCAAGTGATATTAGGCCAACAAGCAACAAAAGAAGCCGTTGCGGCATTGCGAGCAAGCCTAGGATTGGACAACCCATGGTATATACAGTATTTCCACTACTTAGGTGATTTGATAACGGGCGATTTAGGTGAGTCAATGCGTACCAAAACACCAGTAGCCGACGAATTATGGCCATACTTAGCTGCAACGCTGGAATTATCCCTTTGCGCTATGATTTTAGCCGTAATCATAGGCGTCAACGCCGGTATTATTTCTGCTTGGTTCCAAAATTCTTGGTTCGATTATGCAGCGATGATTATTGCGTTGATTGGTGTATCTATGCCGATTTTCTGGCTAGGATTAATGGGACAATGGATTTTCGGCATTCAATTAGACTTTTTACCAACTTCAGGACGTGAAGACCCGCGTAACCCGGTCAATCCGATTACTTCCTTGTATCTCATTGATACATTGATTCAAGGGCGTTTTGATCAGTTTATAGTAGTTCTTCAACATTTAATTCTGCCAGCTCTAGCGTTAGCGACCATTCCAATGGCGATTATTGCACGGATGACACGTTCAAGCATGCTTGAAGTAATGCGTTCTGATTATGTACGCACAGCTCGTTCAAAAGGACAAAAAATGTTTTTCGTTGTCTACAAACATGCTTTGAAAAACGCGATTATCCCTGTCTTGACAGTAATCGGACTTCAAACAGGCCTCTTGCTTGGCGGTGCAATTTTAACAGAGACTATCTTCAGCTGGCCAGGAATCGGAAGGTATATCTATGACGCCATTGGATTCCGTGATTATCCAGTGATTCAGTCCGGTATTCTCATTGTGGCGTTTATCTTTATAATGATTAATTTAGTTGTGGACATTCTGTATAGCATTATTGATCCGCGAATCAAATACAACTAAGAAGGAGGCGTTTTTTATGACTCAAATAGCGCCTAATGCAGCGCCAAATGCCAAAGCACCAACTGACCAAACAGTAGGGCCATGGAAAGAAGCATGGCGCAGCTTTAGAAAAAACAAAATAGCAGTCGTTGGTGCCATCATTGTCGTGTTCTTTATTTTACTTGCCTTTATCGGTCCACTGATCGTATCGCAGGGGATTAACGAACAACAATTGAGCCAGCGCCTGCAAGCTCCGTCTGCAGAACATTGGTTTGGCACAGATGACTTCGGACGAGATATCTTTTCACGTGTGGTGCATGGTGCAAGGCTTTCACTTATGGTTGGTTTCTTATCAGTTATTGGCTCTGTCATTGTCGGCAGTCTATTAGGCATCATTGCCGGCTATTATGGACGGTTTGTTGATACTGTTATCTCTCGACTCTTTGATATTATCCTAGCTTTTCCTAGTATTCTATTAGCCATTGCAATCGTTTCTATTTTAGGTCCATCTTTAAAAAATGCCCTAATCGCTATTGGCATCATCAATATACCGAACTTCGGCCGATTAATTCGCTCAAAGGTATTGAGCGTGAAGCAAGAGGAATATATAACAGCGGCGAAAGCAATTGGGATGAGTGATAAACGACTTCTATTCTCTCATGTATTGCCGAACTCGATGACACCTGTTATTGTTCAAGGTACGCTTGCTATTGCTTCTGCGATTATCGAAGCGGCAGCCCTCGGTTTCCTTGGCCTTGGCGCACAAGCACCTCAGCCAGAGTGGGGGAAAATGCTTGCGGATGCAAGGATTTACCTCATCAATGCACCATGGACTATGATTTTCCCTGGACTTGCGATTATGCTGACAGTTCTAGGCTTCAATTTAATGGGGGATGGCTTACGCGATGCGCTAGACCCAAAAATGAAAAATTAAAAAAGAAGTGGTTCAGCAAATTATGCTAACCACTTCTTTTTTGTTGATTATTCTATACGGTTATCAAGCTCCACTTTTAAAAGCTCATCTGCATGGTGATTTTGATAGGCCATAATAATCGTATCCAACTGCTCAAGGTTTTCTTCGTAATCTAATATACGGGACAAAATGTGAAGCAGATGGTAGCTTGAAAATTCTTCATCACCCTCATCGGCATGAGCAAATACAATGTGCTTTGCAAAGATATCCATTACTTCATTGCGCTGTAAATACTCTTCTTGTCCCACCCATGTTGTCGGTTCTGACTTCAATTTACCTGAATATTTCAAGAAGAGCTGTTCGTGATACGTTAATAAGTAATCCAATCTTTCTTGAATGATAATACGAAATCGCTCAGGGAGATTAGCGATTTCATTTTCATGAAGATGCAATCGATTTAGCACTTCTATACTTTTTAATGTGGTCGCAATCATCTGGCGATAGACCACAAGCTTTCTAGCTTTAATATATTTACTTTTGCCTATATGTGCACGCTCTTCTCTAAATAAATAGTATAAAGAATTAATGCGCTCATAGCGTTGTTTCAGCCCGCGCAATGATTGTTTCGTAGAAGAGTGCTCAGATGCTTGGCGCACTGCTAACCGAATCCAACGAATGATATCATCTTGTACGATATTAATGGCAGAAAAGAGCCGTGTTTCGTATCGCGGAGGAAGAAAAATTAAATTGACAATAAAAGCGGCAAATACGCCAACCATTACGGTTGCAAATCGAATGAGTGCAAAGGTGATAAAATTTGCGCCTTGGGCCTCCATAATGACAATCATCGTGACCAAGGCAAGGGAAATGCTACTTTCCAGCTTAAGTCTGATCATTAATGATAAGGTGACGATTGCTGCCAACCCGACGGCTACATACTCATGGCCAAAGATGAAAACAAAAAGAACAGCTATGACTGCACCAATAATATTCCCTTGTATTTGTTCAATAATTGTACGATAAGACCGGTAAAGTGACGGCTGCATCGCAAAGATAGCCGCAATACCTGCAAATATAGGAGTTGGACAATGCAAGGCTTTGGCCACATACAGTGCAGTGATTATTGCCAATCCAGTTTTTAAAATACGGGCACCTAATTTCATTTGAAGTTAGTTCCCTCTCTTTCTTTACGTTATTAAATAAATAATCCATTCCTGATGTTCGAGTTTTCTTCTTCCTCTAACTCATACCCGCCAAAAGATATTGAAAATCACAACGTGTCCTTATTAAAGGTTATGCAGATGTGAACAGAACCAATCGGGCTTTCGAAATAAGCAGTTGAAAGCAAATTCATACTGCTCCTTAAAGCAGACAATTTATATCATCTTATTGTAGTCAAACTTTCTACAAAATACCATAGAAATTGTTACAATGAGAATAGAAAATATTATTAAAATCGGAGGGAATACAATGAACAATCTAGAAGGCAAGATTGCACCAGCTTTTACCTTGAAAGATGAAAGCGGAAATATGGTCTCACTGGAAGCGTTTAAAGGAGAAAAATCAGTGGTACTTTATTTTTATCCGAAAGACATGACACCGGGATGTACCACAGAGGCATGTGATTTCCGAGACGCACACCAAGATTTCTCGGATTTAGATGTAGTAATACTTGGTGTCAGTCCAGATAATGAAGGAAAACATTCGAAGTTTATTGAAAAACACGGCCTTCCATTTTCCTTGCTTGTAGATGAGGATCACACTGTAGCAGAAAAGTATGGCGTGTGGAAGTTAAAGAAAATGTATGGCAAAGAGTATATGGGCATCGAGCGTTCTACCTTCTTTATTAATAAAGAGGGGATCATTGAGAAAGAATGGCGCAAAGTCCGTGTTAAAAACCATATCGAGGACGTGTTAAATACTATAAGCGGCAAAGGGGAATAGATTATGAACATTTATTTTACATTCGATCCACGGCCTGATTTAAAGGAAGACTTAGTAAAGAACTTTCCAGACCAAGAATTTGTCTTTCAAAACCGAATTGACGATGGCCTGAAAAACGCAGATATAGTAGTAACTTATGGTGAAGACCTGACGGGAAAACATGTTGATGAAGCAGAACACTTACAATGGATTATGGTGTGCTCAGCAGGTTTGGAAAAAATGCCTCTTAAAGAAATTGCAGAGAAGGGGATTGTTGTTTCCAATGTACGCGGCATACATAAAACGCCAATGGCAGAATCGGTACTTGCTCATCTTTTAAGCTATCATCGTTCACTACCTTGGATATACGAAAAACAAAAACAGCGGGAATGGAGCCGAAAGCATAAATCTACGGAAATTCAAGGCACTACAGCACTCATACTTGGTCCAGGTGCGATAGGCGGGGAAATTGGCAGGTTATTACAAGCCTTTGGAGTCAAGACAATCGGGTGTAACCGTTCTGGTCATACAGCAGCCTATATGGACGATATGGTTGATTTTGCGAACCTAGAATCAGTGCTGCCACAAGTGGATACGGTCATTTCTGTTCTGCCAAGCACGGAAGAAACGCATTATCTGCTTAAAGACAACCATTTTAAAGCAATGAAAGATACCGCTTTATTTATGAATTTTGGACGTGGCGATTTGGTTGAAACGGATGTGTTGAAAAGAGCCTTGGAGCAAAAAGAAATAGCTTATGCAGTTTGTGATGTGTTTGAAGATGAACCATTGCCGGAAGACCATCCTTTCTGGACGATGGATAATATAACTGTTTCGCCCCATATCTCAAGCCAATCATCCCGCTATCTTGAGAGAAGCATGGAGATCTTCAAGCCAAATCTAGAAAAGTGGCTAAAAGGAGAGCAGGACGTAACAAATAAGATTGACCCATTGAAAGGATATTAACGCTTTGAACGCGCTTCGAGAATAGCCGAAATAGTATTCGACAGTTAGAAATATTGACAATTGCATCTCACTTTAAGTAAACTATTTATAACGATTATAAATAAATAATACTTATGAAGTGAGGTGCATGGCGATGTCCGACACACAACTTAAGAGCGCGCTAGACACGTTAAAGACTACCGGCGTAAGGATTACTCCTCAACGTCATGCGATTTTAGAATATTTGATAGAGACGATGTCGCATCCTACTGCCGATGACATTTATAAAGCATTAGAGCATAAATTCCCTAATATGAGTGTAGCAACTGTATATAATAATTTACGTGTATTTCGTGAATCAGGCCTTGTTAGAGAATTGACTTATGGTGATAATGCAAGCCGTTTTGATTTTGTGACGACAAAGCATTATCACATTATTTGTGAGTCATGCGGCAAGATTGTGGATTTTCATTATCCTGGCCTTGATGAAGTGGAGCATTTAGCTGCACACGTGACAGGATTCAAAGTGAATTCCCATCGTTTAGAAGTCTACGGCACATGCCCAGACTGCGAAGAAAAAGCAACAAAATTACAATAGAACGATAAGTGGAATGCTGCACCCCAATCGCGTGCGGCTTTTTTTTATTCCTGTAATGGAAAATCTCGAGTGTCGTTTCACTTTAAAGAGTGCAATATGGTAGACTATTAAAATAAATAGAAGAAAACCCCTGTTCCATTGGAAACAAGGGTTGTCTAATTAAAGCTCAGGTTTATGGCCATGTTTTGACTTGTTGTTATAATCTTGGTCGAACTCTTTACCTTCTAATGACTTGTCTATTGTTAAAGGTTCACTACAGAACATGCACATATCGACGCGGCCCAACATCTTTGTATGTTTATGGCAACTAGGGCATTCAACCATCACGGCTTGGGTAGATAGGAATCCAATCCAAGCATAGACGACTGTGCTTCCTATAATACAGAGTATACCGAGTGTCATAAAAATGATAACGAGCCAAAGATGTTCTTTAAATATAATGGCACCATACATAATTATAAAACCGGCAAAGATTAACATAAGAGCGAACGAACGGATTTTATTGATTTTACTTTTATAAGGTTTTTTATTGGATGTCATTTTACAAGCCTCCTAACGTCAAGGATACTAAAATCCTACATGTAAGGCAATATGAATTGGTAATCCAAGGAGGAATCTGAATGAATGATGTCGAATTAAACTATAACTTTTCTGAGGAGGATTTTTCATGGAGCAGTTACTTCGTCCAATCTACCAGGAACGCGCAAGTAGGCCAAACACACTCGGTGTTATTATAGTAGGAAAGAAAGAAGACGTAAGCCCGAAGACAGACACATTTGATACGATATTATTGATCATTACAAAAGAAAATAAGGTGCCTGTTTTCACAAAGCACTATACATTTGATGGCAAAAAAGCGGCAATGCATATTATTACAGAAAAGCAGCTGCATAAATGGCTACTAGTCGGTACAAACAAGAAGTTAATAGATTGGATTCTTTTCGGCAAAATTTTGTTTGACCGCAATGAGTATCTAACCAATCTAAAGCAGACGGTAAAGGATTTCCCTTTCTATGGAAGGAATATTAAGATGGGTATTGAGTTTGCTAAACTTGTTCGCCAGTATTTAGAAGGAAAAGTATGTTTTGAAAAAGACAATCATTTAGATGCTTATGATCATATGATAGAGTCATTGCATCATTTTGCCCGGTTAGCTATTTTGGATAAAGGATTATATCCAGAAATAACTGTGTGGTCTCAAGTTAAACTGATTGATGCGGAAATTTATAAACTATATAAAGAGTTGATTGGCAGTGATGAAACAATTGAAAAAAGACTAGAGCTTTTATTTTTAGCAAGTGAGTTTCTAATCCACTCACGCACTGCAGATGGAGCACGTCATATATTAAATGTTATGGTACAGCAAGATTTCTGGACAATTCAAGAGCTGCATGAACACGAAGAATTGAAAAATTATTCAGTGGATCTTGAGGTATTTATCGAATTCTTAATCAGCAAAGGTTTTATTCAGGTAGAAACGGTTGAAACAAAAGGCAATGGTCTATATCATAGACACTATAAGATTGACCCAACAACCATTTAATTGATTTTGGTCGTTTTTAAATTTATTTAGAAAACATGTTGACATTGGTTTGTATGTTATTGTATTATATTAATTGTCATTAAGAGATGACGAGATTACTTCACTAAAACTTGATAAAAACTTTTTCGCAAAAGTTGTTGACAAGAAAAAACGAAGATGATAAGATAGATAAGTCGTTAAGGCGACAACAAAATGAACCTTGAAAACTGAACAAGTAAGATGTTAATCATTTAAACTTACTAACAACTGTTAGTTTTAAAGACATCATCGTAAAGATGATGCGCTAGTGAAATTTTGAGCAATCAAACACTTTTATGGAGAGTTTGATCCTGGCTCAGGACGAACGCTGGCGGCGTGCCTAATACATGCAAGTCGAGCGAATGACGAGGAGCTTGCTCCTCTGATTTAG
Organism: Rummeliibacillus sp. G93; assembly: GCF_023515935.1. Lineage (NCBI taxonomy): Bacteria > Bacillati > Bacillota > Bacilli > Caryophanales > Caryophanaceae > Rummeliibacillus > Rummeliibacillus sp. G93. The sequence continues at coordinate 2,523,185 of NZ_CP097314.1, read as the reverse complement.
CGGCGGACGGGTGAGTAACACGTGGGCAACCTGCCCTGCAGACTGGGATAACTTCGGGAAACCGGAGCTAATACCGGATAATCCATTTTACTTCATGGTGAAATGTTGAAAGGCGCTTTCGCGCCACTGCAGGATGGGCCCGCGGTGCATTAGCTAGTTGGTGGGGTAACGGCCTACCAAGGCGACGATGCATAGCCGACCTGAGAGGGTGATCGGCCACATTGGGACTGAGACACGGCCCAAACTCCTACGGGAGGCAGCAGTAGGGAATCTTCCACAATGGACGAAAGTCTGATGGAGCAACGCCGCGTGAGTGATGAAGGTTTTCGGATCGTAAAACTCTGTTGTAAGGGAAGAACAAGTACGTTAGGAAATGAACGTACCTTGACGGTACCTTATTAGAAAGCCACGGCTAACTACGTGCCAGCAGCCGCGGTAATACGTAGGTGGCAAGCGTTGTCCGGATTTATTGGGCGTAAAGCGCGCGCAGGTGGTTTCTTAAGTCTGATGTGAAATCTCGCGGCTCAACCGCGAGCGGTCATTGGAAACTGGGGAACTTGAGTGCAGAAGAGGATAGTGGAATTCCAAGTGTAGCGGTGAAATGCGTAGAGATTTGGAGGAACACCAGTGGCGAAGGCGACTGTCTGGTCTGTAACTGACACTGAGGCGCGAAAGCGTGGGGAGCAAACAGGATTAGATACCCTGGTAGTCCACGCCGTAAACGATGAGTGCTAAGTGTTAGGGGGTTTCCGCCCCTTAGTGCTGCAGCTAACGCATTAAGCACTCCGCCTGGGGAGTACGACCGCAAGGTTGAAACTCAAAGGAATTGACGGGGGCCCGCACAAGCGGTGGAGCATGTGGTTTAATTCGAAGCAACGCGAAGAACCTTACCAGGTCTTGACATCCCAGTGACCACTCTAGAGATAGAGTTTTCCCTTCGGGGACATTGGTGACAGGTGGTGCATGGTTGTCGTCAGCTCGTGTCGTGAGATGTTGGGTTAAGTCCCGCAACGAGCGCAACCCTTGATCTTAGTTGCCATCATTTAGTTGGGCACTCTAAGGTGACTGCCGGTGACAAACCGGAGGAAGGTGGGGATGACGTCAAATCATCATGCCCCTTATGACCTGGGCTACACACGTGCTACAATGGACGGTACAAAGAGTCGCAAACTCGCGAGAGCAAGCTAATCTCATAAAACCGTTCTCAGTTCGGATTGTAGGCTGCAACTCGCCTACATGAAGCCGGAATCGCTAGTAATCGCGGATCAGCATGCCGCGGTGAATACGTTCCCGGGCCTTGTACACACCGCCCGTCACACCACGAGAGTTTGTAACACCCGAAGTCGGTGAGGTAACCTTTTGGGGCCAGCCGCCGAAGGTGGGATAGATGATTGGGGTGAAGTCGTAACAAGGTAGCCGTATCGGAAGGTGCGGCTGGATCACCTCCTTTCTAAGGAATTTAACGGAATACAGACTTCGTCTGTAGGATTAACATCTTGCTGTTCAGTTTTGAGGGTTCATATAAAAAACTATATTGTTACCCAAAAGGGGCCTATAGCTCAGCTGGTTAGAGCGCACGCCTGATAAGCGTGAGGTCGATGGTTCGAGTCCATTTAGGCCCACCATTTTTTGATTTTGGGGCCTTAGCTCAGCTGGGAGAGCGCCTGCCTTGCACGCAGGAGGTCAGCGGTTCGATCCCGCTAGGCTCCACCAAATTGTTCTTTGAAAACTGGATAAAACGACATTGAAGAAATTCTTAAGTAACACATTTATTAAGTTTTAAATTTTTTAGGCTTAATAACTTAAAGGCTTTATAAGCCAACGGTTAAGTTATTAAGGGCGCATGGCGGATGCCTTGGCACTAGAAGCCGATGAAGGACGGCACTAACACCGATATGCTTCGGGGAGCTGTAAGTAAGCTTTGATCCGGAGATTTCCGAATGGGGAAACCCTCTATCCGTAATGGGGTAGAATCTTGACGTGAATTCATAGCGTCTTGATGGCAGACTCAGGGAACTGAAACATCTAAGTACCTGAAGGAAGAGAAAGAAAAATCGATTCCCTTAGTAGCGGCGAGCGAAATGGGAAGAGCCCAAACCAAGAGGCTTGCCTCTTGGGGTTGTAGGACACTCTATACGGAGTTACAAAGGAATGCGTTAGACGAAGCGGTTTGGAAAGACCCACCATAGCAGGTAACAGTCCTGTAGTCAAAAGTGCATTCTCTCTTGAGTGGATCCTGAGTACGGCGGAACACGTGAAATTCCGTCGGAATCTGGGAGGACCATCTCCCAAGGCTAAATACTCTCTAGTGACCGATAGTGAACCAGTACCGTGAGGGAAAGGTGAAAAGCACCCCGGAAGGGGAGTGAAAGAGATCCTGAAACCATGTGCCTACAAGTAGTTAGAGCCCGTTAATGGGTGATAGCGTGCCTTTTGTAGAATGAACCGGCGAGTTACGATTACATGCAAGGTTAAGTTGAAGAGACGGAGCCGCAGCGAAAGCGAGTCTGAATAGGGCGAATAAGTATGTGGTCGTAGACCCGAAACCAGGTGATCTACCCATGTCCAGGGTGAAGGTAAGGTAACACTTACTGGAGGCCCGAACCCACGCACGTTGAAAAGTGCGGGGATGAGGTGTGGGTAGCGGAGAAATTCCAATCGAACCTGGAGATAGCTGGTTCTCTCCGAAATAGCTTTAGGGCTAGCCTCGTGATGAAGAATCCTGGAGGTAGAGCACTGTTTGGACTAGGGGTCCATCCCGGATTACCGAATTCAGACAAACTCCGAATGCCAGTGATTTATACACGGGAGTCAGACTGCGAGTGATAAGATCCGTAGTCAAAAGGGAAACAGCCCAGACCACCAGCTAAGGTCCCAAAGTAATTGTTAAGTGGAAAAGGATGTGACGTTGCTTAGACAACCAGGATGTTGGCTCAGAAGCAGCCACCATTTAAAGAGTGCGTAATAGCTCACTGGTCGAGTGACGCTGCGCCGAAAATGTATCGGGGCTAAACAATTCACCGAAGCTGTGGATAGACATCTACGATGTCTGTGGTAGGAGAGCGTTCTAAGTGCTGTGAAGTCAGACCGGAAGGACTGGTGGAGCGCTTAGAAGTGAGAATGCCGGTATGAGTAGCGAAAGATGGGTGAGAATCCCATCCACCGAATGACTAAGGTTTCCTGAGGAAGGCTCGTCCTCTCAGGGTTAGTCGGGACCTAAGCCGAGGCCGACAGGCGTAGGCGATGGATAACAGGTTGATATTCCTGTACCACCTCCCTGCCATTTGAGTAATGGGGGGACGCAGTAGGATAGGGTAAGCGCACTGTTGGTTATGTGCGTCCAAGCAGTAAGGCGTGAGAGTAGGCAAATCCGCTCTCTATAACGTTGAGCTGTGATGGCGAGCTCTTTAGAGCGAAGTTCCTGATTTCACACTGCCAAGAAAAGCCTCTAGCGAGGCAGGAGGTGCCCGTACCGCAAACCGACACAGGTAGTCGAGGAGAGAATCCTAAGGTGAGCGAGAGAACTCTCGTTAAGGAACTCGGCAAAATGACCCCGTAACTTCGGGAGAAGGGGTGCTCTAGTAGGGTGCAAGCCCGAGAGAGCCGCAGTGAATAGGCCCAGGCGACTGTTTAGCAAAAACACAGGTCTCTGCAAAACCGTAAGGTGACGTATAGGGGCTGACGCCTGCCCGGTGCTGGAAGGTTAAGGGGATTGCTTAGCGCAAGCGAAGGTGAGAACCGAAGCCCCAGTAAACGGCGGCCGTAACTATAACGGTCCTAAGGTAGCGAAATTCCTTGTCGGGTAAGTTCCGACCCGCACGAAAGGCGTAACGATCTGGGCACTGTCTCAACGAGAGACTCGGTGAAATTATAGTACCTGTGAAGATGCAGGTTACCCGCGACAGGACGGAAAGACCCCGTGGAGCTTTACTGTAGCCTGATATTGAATTTTGGTACAGCTTGTACAGGATAGGTAGGAGCCATTGAAACCGGAGCGCCAGCTTCGGTGGAGGCGTCCTTGGGATACTACCCCAGCTGTATTGAAATTCTAACCCGTACCCCTGATCGGGGTAGGAGACAGTGTCAGGCGGACAGTTTGACTGGGGCGGTCGCCTCCTAAAGAGTAACGGAGGCGCCCAAAGGTTCCCTCAGAATGGTTGGAAATCATTCGTAGAGTGTAAAGGCACAAGGGAGCTTGACTGCGAGACCTACAAGTCGAGCAGGGTCGAAAGACGGGCTTAGTGATCCGGTGGTTCCGCATGGAAGGGCCATCGCTCAACGGATAAAAGCTACCCCGGGGATAACAGGCTTATCTCCCCCAAGAGTCCACATCGACGGGGAGGTTTGGCACCTCGATGTCGGCTCATCGCATCCTGGGGCTGTAGTCGGTCCCAAGGGTTGGGCTGTTCGCCCATTAAAGCGGTACGCGAGCTGGGTTCAGAACGTCGTGAGACAGTTCGGTCCCTATCCGTCGTGGGCGTAGGAAATTTGAGAGGAGCTGTCCTTAGTACGAGAGGACCGGGATGGACACACCGCTGGTGTACCAGTTGTTCTGCCAAGAGCATCGCTGGGTAGCTATGTGTGGACGGGATAAGTGCTGAAAGCATCTAAGCATGAAGCCCCCCTCAAGATGAGATTTCCCATTACGCAAGTAAGTAAGATCCCTCAAAGACGATGAGGTAGATAGGTTCGAGGTGGAAGTGTGGCGACACATGGAGCTGACGAATACTAATCGATCGAGGACTTAACCAAATTTCTTAAGAACCTTCAATTCACGTTTATCCAGTTTTGAAAGAACAAGAAAAGTTTTTCTAAAAAAGCAGTTGACTTAATTAGAAAAAAAGTGATATAATAATTCTTGTCTTTGAGAAATAACATGTCTAGTGATGATGGCAAAGAGGTCACACCTGTTCTCATGCCGAACACAGAAGTTAAGCTCTTTAGCGCCGATGGTAGTTGGGGGCTTCCCCCTGCGAGAGTAGGACGTCGCTAGGCTGTTGATTTTATTATTCCGAAGTAGCTCAGTTGGTAGTAGCATCTGACTGTTAATCAGAGGGTCGCAGGTTCGAGTCCTGCCTTCGGAGCCATTTTTTTGGAGAGTTGTCCGAGTGGCCGAAGGAGCACGATTGGAAATCGTGTAGGCGGGTAACCCTGTCTCAAGGGTTCAAATCCCTTACTCTCCGCCATGACTTTTCAATACATATGGCCCCTTGGTCAAGCGGTTAAGACACCGCCCTTTCACGGCGGTAACACGGGTTCGAATCCCGTAGGGGTCACCATTTTCGGAGGATTAGCTCAGCTGGGAGAGCATCTGCCTTACAAGCAGAGGGTCGGCGGTTCGATCCCGTCATCCTCCACCATTTTAAGAACTTTATCAATCAAATAAGCATATATTATTATCGCGGGGTGGAGCAGTTCGGTAGCTCGTCGGGCTCATAACCCGAAGGTCGCAGGTTCAAATCCTGCCCCCGCAACCAAAATGGTCCGGTAGTTCAGCTGGTTAGAATGCCTGCCTGTCACGCAGGAGGTCGCGGGTTCGAGTCCCGTCCGGACCGCCATTTTAAATTATAATATTTAAAGTTATTATGGGTCGGTAGCTCAGTTGGTAGAGCATTAGATTGAAGCTCTAAGTGTCGGCAGTTCGATTCTGTCCCGACCCACCATAATAATTTTTGCCGGTGTAGCTCAGTTGGTAGAGCAACTGACTTGTAATCAGTAGGTCGAGGGTTCGACTCCTTTCGCCGGCACCATTCTGGAGGGGTAGCGAAGAGGCTAAACGCGGCGGACTGTAAATCCGCTCCTTCGGGTTCGGCAGTTCGAATCTGCCCCCCTCCACCATTCTTTACAGGGGCATAGTTTAACGGTAGAATAGAGGTCTCCAAAACCTTTGATGTGGGTTCGATTCCTACTGCCCCTGCCAATATAAAACCTTTAAATTTACATAACGGCGGCTGTGGTGAAGTGGTGAACACACCGGATTGTGGTTCCGGCATTCGAGGGTTCGATCCCCTTCAGCCGCCCCATATATAAAATGTAAAGATTAGGTTTTCCTTTAATACAATGGCGATTGTGGTGAAGTGGTTAACACACCGGATTGTGGTTCCGGCATTCGAGGGTTCGATCCCCTTCAGTCGCCCCATTTTGGGGTATAGCCAAGCGGTAAGGCAACGGATTTTGATTCCGTCATGCCCTGGTTCGAATCCAGGTACCCCAGTTATATATGCGGAAGTAGTTCAGTGGTAGAACATCACCTTGCCAAGGTGGGGGTCGCGGGTTCGAACCCCGTCTTCCGCTCCATATATTTTATAATGCCAAGGCGGCATAGCCAAGTGGTAAGGCAAAGGTCTGCAAAACCTTTATTCACCGGTTCAAATCCGGTTGCCGCCTCCATATAGTTAATTACACTATATAAACACATCATGCCGGTGTGGCGGAATTGGCAGACGCGCACGACTCAAAATCGTGTTCCTTTGGAGTGTCGGTTCGACCCCGACCACCGGTATCATAACATCGTTTGCCAAGCGATGAAATCAACGTTTCTCTATTGTGGGGAAGCGTTTTTTTTTGTGTTTATTTTTAGTTAAAATACGTTGGTTTTTGGTTTTAACAAATAGTCTTTAATCGTGCGAATCAATCGTGTGAATAGGTTCAGTGGGATTATATATGGCAAGACGTAAGTCCTTGTAACGTTACCGAAAAAATGATTCAAGAAAATGTAATCTAATATAAAAATGGACGCTATCTAAAACGGGTAACGTCTCTTTTATTACCTTATCGAATATTGAATTCCCGACCCCTTATTTTACATGGATACAACCGCCATTATGATTAACTGACTAATATAATAAGATAGAAGGTAATTGAACAAACGGGGCCAGTATAGAGCAAGAAGGATTAAAACACCTTTATGGTAAAATACAAGTAGAAATTTGTTTAAACTTTGTTCAATAAACAAAGTTACAAAAATAGGGGAGAAACTATAGGTGTGAAAAACAAAGATTTAATCAATAGTTTAATACCATTAGGAATGATTTTTGGTGGTACCATCGGTATAATTTTAGGAATTTTTTTCGAATCAATCTCCCAAGGTTTTTCAATTACATTGGGGGCTGGAATAGGCTTATTATTTGGAACCATTGCTTATGGATTTTATAGCAGAAAAGGGTAGAACTACGTTAAAGGGGTTGCCCCCGACCGCCAGTATCCAAATTACGGATTTGGGGAGGTTTTTAATTTATATTGTGATATATAATAAGTTATCACGGCTGAAAGAGAGAACTATAATATGATTACAATTAAAAATGCAAAAGCTTATTTTGAAACGACACTGGATTTTGAAAATGATAAGGTAGCTACGATATGGGAGAAGTTTAAAGTGTTTTGTAGAGAAGATATTCAGGGAGAAGAAGAAAAAGAAATCTTATTTGAATGTGGTGTTTTTAAATTTACAGGAGAGAAAATGCTACACTTTAATTTTGTCCGCCAATTTACAAAGTATGAAGATGATGAGTATGGAGGAATGGAACAATTACATTGTGAATTTTTATTTGAATATACTAAAGAAGTAAAACGTTTAAAAGCTACAGAATGGTCAATGGATTATGAAAGTTTAGATGAATTTTTCGCCGCTGTAGAAGATTTAAAAGCATTTCAAAAAGTACTTCAATTGACACCTATTAAACGTGAGTTGTACCAAGAAGAAGTTTAAATATAAGCAACATAACCATACACAGTTGAAAAAACATTCCGGAATGAATGTCTGCGAGATATTAGAAAAGTGACAACCCGATTATAAGATCGGCTATGTCGCTTTTTCTTTTGAATCAACTTATGTAATAGTGCTATTGCAAATAACAGCATCTATAACATAAAATTGGGCACTTTTTTAAAAAAACTAGGAGAATATAATAATCTTTTATGTCCTTTGTTTCTAGATTTAGAAAAAAGTAATAATATTATTCTGCTATTAGTAATTTCATTTTTTTTGTCCTATTTAATTGTCATGTAAAAGTTTTGGTATATAACTCTACTGAAACACCAGAAAGAAGGACAACAACATTGAAATATCTAACAGATTCTATTACAACAATAGACTATGAAGAATGGTTCAATACGGTTAACGGTTAGTTGATAGGGGCATACATCTATCAATTTTCTAAACAAACAAGGCCGGGCATGGTTTTCGCCCGGTCCTTCTTATTCTTCCTCTTCCTGAAATCGAATCAGCGCTGCTCGTGCGCGATCTCGAAGCGAAACTAAGTCGGCTTCGACATTTAGGATTTTCTTCTTTTTTTGCTCAATAAGTTTAAGTTGTTCTTCAACTGTATCTGTCACTTTTTGTAATTTTTCTCGTTGTTGATCTGTACCTTTTACTTTCCGATAGTCCATTTTTTGAAACTCTAATGTGTCACTAAGCGTGATAAACTCTTGTAATTCTTGCAAGGTAAAACCCATGACTTCTTTTGCATTTGTAATTTTCTTAAGAAAATCGACATGTTCCTGGGTGTATAGTCGAAATCCACCATCACTTCTTGGAGGTGAGGGCAAAATGCCAATTTGTTCATAGTAGCGTATTGTGCGCTTTGTTAAACCACTTTGTTTTGCGACATCATCAATTTTTAAGCCGTCCATTTTTTCACCTAATTTCTCATCCAAGGATGAAATCAAATTCGTTCAAACTTCTTACTAATAAAATAACATACATGACGTATTCATTTCCACTAAATTAACGTTGACGTAAACGTTAATAATATTTATACTTTATTAAGTAAGCCAAATGTATGTTAATAGTTTTTTTGCGTGAAAATAAGTTTTGGGACTCATCATTCCATTTCTCGTTTTCATTTTTTATTTTAATTTTTAATTCAAAAAGGAGATAAAGATGTATGAATGAAGAATTATTAAAGACACAAGGAAAATCAGCTAAGCAACCTCTTGTTGTATGGGCAATATTTTTTGCGTGTATTATTTCATTTATGGGATTAGGTCTTGTTGATCCTATTTTGCCAGCGATTGCAGATCAGCTTCATGCAACGCCAAGCCAGGTTTCGTTATTATTCTCAAGTTATAACCTGATTACCGGTGTGGCCATGTTAATAACAGGTGTTGTGTCAAGTCGAATTGGTGTTAAATGGACATTATTAACCGGTATTTTATTTACGATTATATTTGCAGCTTTGGCAGGTGCATCGAATGGTATTTGGGAGATTGTTGGATTTAGAGCTGGTTGGGGATTTGGGAACTCATTATTTATTGCTACAGCCTTATCCGCTATTGTAGGTTTATCATTTGGAGGCACGGCAAAAGCGATTATTTTATATGAAGCGGCTATTGGACTTGGAATTTCGGTTGGTCCACTGCTTGGTGGAGAATTAGGATCTATTTCATGGCGAGGACCGTTTTTTGGTGTAAGTGTATTGATGATCATTGCCTTTTTAGTTTTGTTATTCAAAATGCCACAGGTTCCGAAGCCAAAGGTCAAAAGCTCTGTGTTAGATCCAATTAAAGCTTTAAAATTTCCAGGACTATTTTTACTCGGATTAACCGCATTTTTATATAATATCGGATTTTTCACCTTAATGGCCTATTCCTCATTTGTGATGAATTTGGATGAACATGGATTAGGGTATGTATTCCTTGGTTGGGGACTATGTTTAGCCTTTACGTCAGTATTTGTCGCTCCGAAGCTGCAAGCTAAATTTGGAACAATCAAATCGATGTGTGTGATGTTAACACTGTTTGCGCTAACTCTATTAGCGATGGGGATTTGGACGGATTCCTCAACGACTGTCATAGTTGCTGTTATCATCGCGGGACTATTCTTAGGAACAAACAATACATTAATTACGACTGCTGTTATGCAAGTGGCGCCGGTAGAACGTGCTACTGCATCTGCAGCATACAGCTTTGTTCGTTTTATTGGGGGCGCTATTGGGCCATGGCTCGCGAATAAGCTAGCTGAATCGTTTAGCCCACATGTTCCATTTGTAACAGGTGCTATTTTTGTCCTCTTTGCGATGTTTGTTATTGCATTTGGACGAAAATATTTAAAACATGTTGATAAAATTGCCCACTAAGGCATGATTGAAAAGTCTAAGGGGAATGGAAGAGTGAAAGGAATGAGTATTTATGTATAGGAAAGTAGTCGTTGCACTCGACGGATCAGAGCCTTCTGCACATGCTTTGCAACATGCAGCTAAATTGGCCAAAATAATGAATAGCGAAAAAATAACAATTTTGCATGTTACGAAAAATTTGCCATTGCAAGAACCGATTTTCAATATTGACTTAGATCAATTGTTTGCTGACGAAGACCAGGAAGTATTGGCACCAGCGATTCAATTTTTATCTGAATCCGGTATCGTGTATGAAACGCACACTTTTCATGGTGATCCGGCCAATGTCATTGTAGCATACGCCACAGAACATGATTATGATGTCATTATCATGGGAAACACAGGGAAGGGTATTATTAAAGAAGCATTATTAGGAAGTGTCAGCCATCGTGTTGCACATGCAGCGCAATGTCCTGTAATTATTGTAAAATAAAACAATCCTTAACTATGTTTAAGGTAAGAGCACAAGCCGAGTCCATGGTTTGTGCTCCTTTTTGTATAGGGGAAGTAATTTAAAGATATTTATGATATAGACTTAAAAAGTATCAAGGGTATTTTGATCTGCTTTATCTAGAATGAGGGATATTACACATTATTTTAAGTATTGTTAAATTAATGGAAGTTTTATGCCGCTGCTAAAAAAGGGCAAATGGTATTGAGTGATTATCATCCTTTGAGAAAATGTATTAATGCTGATGATAAGGATTTTAATTATTTTTATAAGGAACTTCAAGCTGGTGATGTAGCATATAAAAATCTTTTGAAAATGAACAACAAGACATTCCCAATGTTACGAGCAAGAAATAATCTGAATACATTTATGCTATCATATTCTAATGGAGAAAAAGCGATTAAAATATATAAGGGGTGGTAAAATGTTAGGATTACCTAAGGGAGAAGTTTTTCTAACTCCATGGACACAAGAATGGGAAAGAGAATTTTTATTAGAAAAGGAGAAAATCAAAAAAGAATTAGGTGAGTCCATTGTGGAAATTCACCATATTGGTAGTACTGCTGTAAAAAAACTAAGTGCAAAACCAATTATTGATATTGCAGTGGAAATCATTGATTTTAACGAAGGTGAGAATTACGTTTCTTCCTTAGAAAAGATAGGATATTCATATAAAGGAATAAACATTTTACCTGATAGACACTATTTCAGTAAAGGTGAACTAAGAACTCATCAAATTCATATGTATCAAAGTGGAAACAAATATTTATACGAACAATTGAAATTCAGAGATTATTTGAGTAACAATGAAGAAGCAAGAATTGAATATGAACAACTTAAACTCAAATTATCGGAATTACATAAAAGTAATAAACATAAATATGCAGAGGATAAAACTTATTTTGTTAAAACAATCTTAGAAAAAATTCAGTAGACGTTTCCCAAATAATGAATAAACGTTTCTTACATATGTAAGAAACGTATTTTTACTTTTCTTCAATACAGTCCTTACATTTTTTTGATGATAAATTTTCACATCTTCGGGTTCTGGTATAATCAGGGTATTAAAGTAGTGAAGTAATAATTAAGGGAGTTTAAAGATGGAGCTATTTAACCAATTGAAGAATAACTCAAAATATAGGCTTCGTTTTGAACTGGGGCTTGTCGAACTAGAAGGCAAAGAATATTTTAAAGAAATTTATCATCGTATATTTTCTATTTTTGACTTTCTTTTTGATACGAATGATACGATTATGTTTATTACAGCTATTAATGAATCTGTTGAATATAAAGGAAAAGATTTGCCTAATATACAACGTTTCCTTAAAGACAAAAAGTTAATATATGGATTAAGTTGCAAAACAGTACCTTATGAGTTTGATGAAGAGGATATTGAAATGAGGACAACTCTATACAGTTTAAAGGTTAAAAAGGAGTCTATCCGTAGAAATTATCTTTTTCAAGCAATTAGTAATCAGGATTTTGCGAGAAAGCCTAGCATAATGGGAAATGTTTATTTGCTGAATTTATCACAAAATACATTATTGCACATGTATGATGACCGTGGATGTGATGTTTATGGTTTAAATAAAGAAAATCTATTGCCTTTATATCATAAATTTAGAAAATGGATCTTAGACTATAATCGTATACAAATTGATCATATTTTTGAGGAAGGGTTATTTAATTACTCTGAATCATCTACTGAAATGGAAGATAGACTTATAACCAATACATTTAGAGAAAATGAAACAGAGATTAATTTATATGGAGGCAATACATGCATAATTACTCATCAACTTGAAATACCACAAGAAGATGTAGAGAAATGTGTATATGAGATGAAACAAACAGGATTTAAAATTGAAATTGACAAAAATCAACTTGATTGTATTGTTCTTAAAGCCATAAAGACTGAAGCACTTGCAATGATTGATTATCAAACTGAATTGATGTCTTTATATTCAAAGAAGTATAACGGAAAGTATGAAGGTTGGTCAGCGAAAAGAGAACGTTAATAAAAGTAAATAATAAAAACACATAATGCCAGTGTTTACTGCGTTTATGTGCATTATATTGTATATAAATTAGTTTGATGTAATTAAGAATAAAGCGAGTTTGGAATTTAGTAATTCCAAACTCGCTTATTTTATTTAGTATTAAAACTACTTAGCATTATTTTTTTCAGTAGCAAAATATAATAAGGAAAGTATAGAAGGAATTATTCCAATCCATAATGCAGTGCTCCATCCACCCATTGAGTAGGCCCAGCCGCCAATTGCCGATCCAATTGCACCACCAAAAAAGAACATTGCCATGAATAGACCATTCAGACGATTACGAACTTCTGGACTCAACGAGAAAAGCGCACGTTGACTGAGTACAAGATTTGCGGATACACCGGCGTCTAACAATAAAGATGAAATTACTAGTATAGCTATACCAATAGGTGAGTTAGTATGGATAATAATTGGTAATAAAAGAGAAATGACAACCGTAAGAAGTGCTATCCCAGTTGCAAGTTTCGTCACTCCACAATCTGCAATTCGCCCTGTAATAGGCGCGGCTACTGCACCAGCAACTCCGACAAGGGCAAATAATGCAACTTCTTTCTGAGAAAAATGAAATGATTGGCTAGTTAACAGTTGAGGAACTGTTGTCCAAAATAAACTAAAAGATGCAAACACACCTGCATGATATGCAGCCCGGCGACGTAATATTGGTGTTGTTCGTAACAAATACCACATAGATTTGAGGAGGGCTATATAGTGAGTGTCCGTTGAAGGCTTTCTTCTAGGTAATACCTTTGAAAGTACAATAGCCAAAACCATAATAGCTATGGCAGATAAAATAAATATAGCATGCCAGCCAAAAAAATCAGCAACTAGGCTCGACAGGGGGCGTGATAGCATGATTCCGAGTAACAGACCGCTCATGACATTGCCGACAACACGACCGCGTGACGAATCGGATGATAGATATGATGCAAAAGGAACAAGTACTTGCGCAGCAACCGAACCTAAACCTATGACAAACAAAGCAAATAAGAATAGAAATATTTGTTTCGTCATTGCTGTAATTACAAGGGCTACTGCCGTGATAAGTAAAGAGGAGACTATCAGCTTTCGGTTTTCAAGAATATCTCCTAAAGGCACGATAAACAATAAACCGACAACGTATCCAATTTGGGTTAACGTAACAATTAAGCCAGAAGTGTTTGCTGACAAACCGACTGATGAGCTAATTATCCCAACAAGAGGCTGTGCGTAATATAAATTAGCTACAATGATACCACATGCGATAGCCATAAGAATAGTTAACCAAGTTGGAATCTTCTTTTCAATTGTTTGTTTCTTTAAATCAATCATTTAGTACAACTCCTTCTATGGAATATATATTGCTTAACAATAAACAATACCGTGGGTTAGATTCCCTCCATATTTGATTTTATAGTTTTCATTTTATAATACTGAACGTACAGTTTATAAAATGATTAACCATATAATATACTGAACGTTTAGTTTTGTAAATAGGGAATTCAAACTTTCTGTTTTAATATTAAATTGTTATACTGAACATACAGTTTATTAATTCCAAAGAAAGTTGGTAATTATGATGAATGGAAAAAGAGGCAGACCACGTAACTTAGAAGCACAAAAGTCAATTCTGTCAGCTTCTTATGATTTATTGTTGGAAAATGGGTTTCAAGCTCTCACAGTTGATAAAATCGCCAAATATGCTCAGGTTAGCAAAGCAACTATTTATAAATGGTGGCCAAACAAGGCTGCAGTAGTGATGGATGGTTTCCTTTATGCTGCCTCTGAAAGATTGCCTGTGCCTGATACTGGTTCGGCATACAATGATATTTTAACTCACGCTACAAATTTAACTATATTTTTGACGAGTCGTGAGGGGACGATAATTACGCAATTATTAGGTGAAGGCCAGTTTGATTCCGGATTAGCAGATGCCTATCGTGCTCGATATTTCCAGCCCCGCCGACTTGAAGCAAAGAGTCTCTTGGAAAAAGGAATTCAGCGTGGTGAATTGAAAAAAAGTATCGATATTGATATATGTATTGATTTAATTTACGGTCCGATTTTCTATCGATTACTTGTGACTGGCGAAAGATTAGATGAATCATATGTACGACAATTAATATTAAATGCTTTTGAAGGTATTCGTTCTTCCTAGATATAGAGTTAATCCAATAAACGTATTTTTAATCTATATGATATCAGACTAATCAAAAACTACTGATCAAAGCAAATGGTAATGTTTTACTTTGAGAAGGCCAAGAGTAATCCAAACTATTTGTGCGGACATCGTACACTTACAATTCTGTAAGAATGAAAATCACTGGAGTAAATTAAAAGCCACGAATGTTGCAAAATCAACGTTTCGTGGCTTTTCTTATGAATATGTAGTGGCGACATGCTTTCAAGTAATACTCAAGATCCTATTTCATAGGTATTTCGTTTCTTTCTTTAGAAAGCTCGAAGTAACCGGATAATTTTTCTTTTGTAAGTGAAATCATGTGCTCTAATTCCTGCTGCTTAGCTTCTAGGTCCATCAGATATTTCGAAAGTATTTCTGTTCGTTTATTTAACGTCTGAGTATATTTTGTAGGGTCTTCCCCTAATTCTATTTTTTCCATCACACAACCATCTCGAGTGAATTCTGTGATCTCCTCAAGTGATAGACCTATCTTCTTTAGATTAGTCAGACACTGTATATATGATACCTCGCTCTCGGAGTAGGACCGGGCTCCTCCTTCTTTGCGACTTGGACTCTTAAGAACTCCGATTTTCTCGTAATAACGCAATGTATATGGGGTTAAACCTGTTCTTTCTGACACTTGGCTAATGGTGAGCATGTGATGCATCCTCCTATGTAATACTGAATTGAAGTTATCATACACCTTAGAGCTAACTCTAAGTCAAGTATTTATAGTTTTTAAAATACCTTCTTGACTTCGAGTCGACTCTAATTTGTATACTGTAGCCATAATAATTTAGGAGGAATTGTATGACTTCTGAAGTATCATTAATCAATCTTTTTTAGATAAGCGATAATCAAGAGAGGATGAAATTAACGTGGAAATTATTCCGGAAAACCTTACGTGGAAAGACAGATACAAATTATACACAGGCACTATCTTGCCTAGACCGATTGCTTTGGTCTCTACTATTTCAAAGGGAGGTATTCCTAATCTTGCGCCTTTCAGTAATTTTTGCGGTGTATGTCCTTCGCCATTTATGGTAGCCTTTGCCCCCTTGATTCGACCCGAAGATGGTACGAAGAAAGATACCACACTTAACATTGAAGAGACGGGACAATTTGTGATCAATATTGTTACGGAGGATATTGTAACGAAAGTGCATGATACATCCATAGAATTTGCGCCTGACATAGATGAGTTTCAAGAGACTGGTTTAACACCTATTCCAAGCTCGAAAGTGTTACCGTATCGAGTTAAAGAAAGTCCTATACAAATGGAATGTGTGCTAGAGAACATGCTAACATTTGGGGAAGGTCCAGGATCATCAAACCTCGTTATTGGTCGTGTAGTGAAAATACACATCGAAGATACACTATACAAGGATGGGAAAGTAGATTTGGCCAACCTTAAGCCGGTAGGGCGTCTCGCAGGGCCCTATTATGCGAAAATGTCAGAGTTATTTACTTTGCAAAGCCCAACGAAGCTAAGTAATCTTTTAAGATAATTTCTTTGTTCAGATCACTAGATCCTAACTTAGTTTGCAAACCCATGATTAAGCGTTTCTTACATTTTGTAAGAAGCGTCTTTTTATTTGTCTTAAAAGTATGTCTACCTGATTTTAATGAAGGAGAATTTAAAACGGTAAGGCAAACGAATTTACCATTACTAATCTGTTTAATAGTTAAAGGAAATCTGATCTTTATGTTGAATTTTACCTGTATAAAAGGAACTGAATAGAAATTGACTTGTGGAGGAGAAAATTTTGCATATAAGTAAACCTAACCTCATTAAGTTAGATGAGATTGTAAACATCGATATAGAGGTAATCGGAAACGATAGTAGACGTCAGTCCATTAAAAAAGCTATCGATGAAGGGAGATGTATAGTAGTTAAAGATAATAATTCCATTGTTGGTTTTTTAATTTATGATACTCATTTCTTTGAATGTAGCTTTATTTCTTTAGTCATCGTTAAACCAACTGAAAGGCGAAAAAGGTATGCTACATCACTTATTGAGCACTTTATAAGCATTGCTCCAACTAAGAAAATATTCTCTTCTACTAATCAATCAAATAAAAGAATGCAAAAAGTTTTTAAAGCTAATGGTTTTAAACAAAGTGGATTCATTGAAAATTTAGAAGAAGGCGACCCAGAAATAATCTATTTTAGAAAAGTATAATAATTGATCTATTAATAGATAGACACCATTATTGATCTGAATATGAAAGGAAGTTGGAAAGAGAATGTTCAGTGGAACAGTTTCGAAGGGAATTTAATCATTGATGATTTAGCGGAATTATCTTCAATTATCTCAAATCTGAGTAAGCAAATTATCGAATCCTATTAAGCTATCGGTGCATTACTCTAACAACAGGGTAATGCTTTTTTCTTTTGGAATAACTTAAGTAGAACAATAAAGGAGATTATCACCAATAAGTCGTATATATAACTATTAAATGGGAGGGGGTAGCGTGTATCAATATTTTAATGGGTTAGTCATAAGAGAGGGAACAGATGGGATTCCTGCTGAAAGTGTAGAAGTCTTGTTTGAAGATGCGGGATGGGCAAGGAATACTCCAGCTTGGCAAAAAGAGAAATACTCACTTATTTTCAAAAACTCTACCTGGGCATTTACTGTTTGGGATCAAAATCAAATGATTGGTATGGTCAGAGTCCTTTCAGATCAAATTATGGCAGCTAACATAATGGATTTAGTCGTTTTATCAGAGTATCGCGGAAAAGGTATAGCTAAAAAACTTGTGGAGCTTTGTGTTCAAAAACTTCCCCATGGTGATTGGTTTGCCCATACTTCTGCAAACAATTTTAGTTTTTATGAAAAATGTGGTTTTGAGGTAAAAGATCTAACCCAAAATGGTACATGCGCGTATTACGGCTATATAAAGGCAAGGAAAGATGGGCATAGGTAAGTTTATAGTATGTATTTTATAGAAAGGTAGTGTGGTTAATTGAGCGGTTATAAGGCAATGCTCTTTGATTTAGATGATACGTTGCTTAATCGGGATAGAGCAGTAGATAAAATGTTCTGCTTAGTTTTAGAAAAGTGTTATGAGGATGTTGAACATTCAGTACAACAGCAGATGTTAAAGAAATTTAAGGTCTATGACAAAAGAGATTATGGTTATAGCGATAAAACAAAGGTTCTAGAATCATTTTTTGATGATTTCCCACCAAAATATAGATTGCCACGCAGCAACATTCAAGAGTTTTGGAACAAGCATTTTCCGCATTGTTTTTCTATAGACCAACATACAATTGATATTGTAAATAATATTAAGAGACATATGAAAGTTGCCATTATCACGAACGGCTTGACTGTGAGACAAAAAGCTAAAATAATGAACACCAATTTGAATAGTTGCTTTGAAATAGTAGTTATTTCTGAAGAAGCAGGCTTTAGTAAACCAGACAAGCGGATATTCGAAATAGCATTAAATAAGCTGGGTGTGCAACCGGAAGAAGCATTATTTGTCGGAGATGACATCGAAAAGGATATTGGTGGTTGTCAAAGCACAAATATAAAAGGCATCTGGTTTAATCCTTATATGCTAGAAAATGATGCTGAAATAATCCCATACGCTGAAATAGATTCTTTGGATAGATTATTAAGTTACATATAAATGTGAAACGGATTTGATTGTATTCTGTCTATCCATGGTGCTTATTTGGAATAGTTTTTTGTTTTAAATATTGAAACTCCTTTTATTTGGGTATAAATATACTATCCACAAAAAAGGAGAGGAAGAAATGTCTAAAGTAAAGTTAGCAGTGATTTTCTACACAATGGGTGGTACGAATTATCAGCTTGCCAAATGGGCAAAAGAAGGGGCAGAAGAAGCAGGGGCAGAGGTTAGGATTTTGAAGGTTGAAGAGCTCGCACCTCAATCAGTAATTGAAAACAATGAAAAATGGAAGAAAACAACCGAAATGATTAAGGATATTCCAGTTGCTAAGTCTGAGGATATTGAGTGGGCGGATGGTATTATCTTTAGTGTGCCGACACGTTTTGGAACAATGGCTTCTCAGCTGAAGCAATTTTTAGACACACAAGGCGGTTTATGGGCTTCAGGTAAAACTGTTAATAAGGTTGTCAGTGCCATGACCTCCGCACAAAACCCACATGGTGGCCAAGAAGCGACCCTGTTATCACTTTATACATCGATGATGCATTGGGGAGCTATCATTGCAGCACCTGGCTACAGTGATCCTGTACTATTTAAAGCAGGCGGCAATCCATATGGAACAAGTGTGACGGTCGGACAAGATGACAAAATGGTAGAAGATGTTGAAGCATCAGTTAAATATCAGGCCAAACGTACTGTGAACGTTGCACAATGGGTTAAGAATGGCCAACAATAATTAAAAGAAAAGCTAGCCTTATTAACAGGCTAGCTTTTTCTTATTGAGGCACAGGAGAGGGCTTTCCAAATAGATATCCTTGGAATAACTGGTAACCTTGTTGTTTTAGCCATTCAAAGTCTTCCCGTTCTTCTACACCTTCTGCAAGAGGAGTAGCGCCTACTTCAATTGCTTTATGTAAAAAGGCCAGGGCTGTTTTTTGTTTTAATGGATCAGCTGCTACGCCTTGTACATATTTCATATCCAGCTTTATATAATGCGGTTTGAGGGCAGCTACTGAATCGATGGTGTTAAAGCCTGCACCTACATCATCCAGTGCATATTCGAAGCCTCTTTCTTTATAATAAGTAAGTATTCTTTTTAGATGGTCTAGGTCTTCTACTTGCTCAGATTCCACTACTTCAAATACAAATTGGTGTGGTTCGATGCCTAGTTTTTTTGCAAGGGCCACAGTTGTTGCTAAACAGTGTTCAGGTGAGTAAATAGAAGTTGGAATAAAGTTGATGAATACTTTCTTATTTATAGCGGCAGAGTTTTTAACTGCGTTCATTCTGCATAAGCGGTCCAGTGCATAAAGCCTGCCTCTTTTTTTTGCTGCACCAAATAGTTCATTTGGAAAAATCATCTGTTCATTTTCATCTAGAAATCTCGAAAGAATTTCATAGGCATATGTTTCTTCATTTCTATCAACAATTGGCTGGAAGTGGCATGATACTCTTTCATCTTTTATCACATTATCGACCCAATCACTATTTAAATATTGATCGATAGCAGAAAGAGCTTGCCATGCTTGTTGATCTACTCGAAAGGTAACCTCTTCTGGTGTCATATGGTGATAGAAGAAGTCCATTAACTCTTTCACACCACTTTCACCTACTAGCAATGCATTTTCAGAAGCACTTAGTTTTATCTTTCTTCTTTTCAAATGATTGATGACTTCTTCACGCATCGCAATATTACGGGTGCCTTCAAGCTTAAATTCATATTCTAACTCATTTATAATACAGCTTTTACACGGCAAATTGCCCACCATCCTCCTATATGTAGTAATTCCTCAGCACTATCATACTCAATTATTTCGCAGATGTATGATAAGTGCAATGTATTTTCTCTATGGAGATAGTAATAATCTAAAAAGAGCCCATTGCAGGCTCTTTTGTATTACTTTTTATTCGTTTGTTGAGTTTTGTTGTGGTTGATACTATTGTTTTTATTTTTTGCTTTAGAATCAAACTCAGGACCGAACTCTTCATTAATATTGTCATTTGGATTATTGTTATTGCTGTTGCTGACGTTGTGGTCTGTGCTTTGATAGACATCAAAAGGATTATGAGTTCTCGTATTGATTGTTGCTTTGTTGTTTTTGCTCATAACTAGTCACCTCCTCGTTTTAATGTGCACAAAACAGTGAGTTTTATGTGTATAATTTTTCCTCTATTTGCCGAGCATAGGGAAAAACGATGGAGGGATTCTATGCAAGCGAGTACTGATTCTAAAATTCTTTTTTGCTATAATTGCGAAACAAAAACGATTTTTCATCATCAAGACCTGAAACGACACAGCTATGTTGAAAGTCATTGTGCCAATTGCGGTTGGCTAGAATGGCAAAATAGAGCGATAGAGCGCGAGAAGGATAAATGGATTTTATATAATAAAGAACAAGGTATTGGCATCGAAATAGTGGATATTCCTAAAACAGGAGAATGGGAGCGAAAGAGCGTGTAGGAGCAGGCGATGTCCTGCTTTTTTATTTTGTGAAGCGAGTGGTTTTGTAGCCAATCATCCTGTTTGTTTGCTAAAGTAAAGAAGAAATTACTTGTTTAGGAGCTGCAATGATGAAAATACGTCCAAAACGTTTACAAAAGGGTGATACAGTTGGTATTATTGCGCCATCTAGTCCACCGAATATTGAAAGACTAACTAAAGCACTAGAATTCCTCGAAGAACTAGGCTTACGCTATGTGCTAGGTAATACAATTCAACGCAGGGAGCATTATTTGGCAGGCACAGACCGAGAACGTGCCGCTGATTTGCAAGAGATGATAGAGGATCCAACAATCAAGGCCATATTCTGTACAAGTGGCGGTTATGGAGCAGCTAGAATAGCAGATCGAATCGATTACTTACTATTGGAAGAGAACCCTAAGATTTTTTGGGGCTTTTCAGATATTACATTTTTACATACAGCAATTGGTATGTATGCTGATCTGGTTACTTTCCATGGTCCGACACTGTCTAGCATTGGACGCGAACAAGTAGCAGAGCGTACAAAGCTCATGTTCAACCAACTGTTTGAGCCAGCTGAGATTTACTATGATGAACGTATATCGAAACTTACGACCATTTCAGGTGGACGTGCGCGAGGTGAATTAACAGGCGGCAATCTGACCTTGCTTGTAAATAGCTTGGCAACAAAATTTGAAATCAATACTGATGGTAAAATATTGTTGATTGAAGATATCGGGCTGGAGCCAGCACAAATTGACTCACTTTTAAATCAGCTGAAACAAGCGAGGAAGTTTGAAAGAGTTGCCGGTATTGTAGTTGGCGACTTTGTCGAAACAAATCAACGGGAATATGAAGATTCACCGACTCTTCATGAGTTATTGGACAGTTATTTTGGCCATATGAATATTCCTGTTGTGAGTGGTTTTAAAATAGGTCATGATGAGCTAAATGTCGGCATACCTTTAGGAGTAGATGCAATATTGGATGCGGACAATAAAGAGTTGGCTATTTTGCCAGGGGTGGAATAGGCAGAAAAAGATCGGACTTTCTATTGAAGGAAGCCCGATTTTTTTATAGATGATATTAATTTTACCCATCATCATGAGCATCCATTTTTAGGAAGGGGAAATAAAGCGAATGAAGAGACAGGTGAAGAGATTGCAGCGGGGCGATACAATTGGCATTATCGCGCCAGCAAGCCCGCCAAATGAAAAGTTCTTGAATAAATCATTAGAGTTCCTGCAAGAACTTGGTTTGGATTATAGATTTGGGGATTCACTCTTGAATGTAGACG
Source organism: Rummeliibacillus sp. G93 (assembly GCF_023515935.1). Lineage (NCBI taxonomy): Bacteria > Bacillati > Bacillota > Bacilli > Caryophanales > Caryophanaceae > Rummeliibacillus > Rummeliibacillus sp. G93. The sequence continues at coordinate 2,500,998 of NZ_CP097314.1, read as the reverse complement.
GCTATTTGGCGGGGACAGATGACGAGCGCTTGAACGACTTGCACCAAATGTTTGCGGCACCTGATATTGCCGGTATTTTTTGTGCTTGTGGCGGTTACGGTACTGCACGGTATGCCGACCGAATTGATTTTGACTTGATAGCGCAAAATCCTAAAGTTTTTTGGGGCTATTCTGATATTACATACTTACATACCGCTATCGGAAAATATGCTGATATAATGACATTCCATGGCCCTATGCTTGCATCTGATGTAGGTAAAGGCACGTTTCAAGTGAAATCTGCGGAAATGTTTCAACAATTATTTGCTCCGAGTATACTTCACTATGATGACACATTCGGTCCTATCCAAACATTTATGCCTGGTCAATGCCAAGGCGAACTCACAGGCGGCAATCTGAGCTTGCTGGCCAGTAGTATAGGAACACCTTTTGAGTTGGAAACATTCGGCAAAATTTTAATGATTGAAGATATAGATGAGGAACCGTATCGAGTAGACGGTATGCTGAACCAGCTGCGCTTGGCGGGGAAACTGCAGGGAGTAGCGGGTATTATAATTGGTGATTTCTCGCATGCTGAGCCGAAAAGAAAAGAGTCACAGACATTAGATGAGGTATTTGGACATTACTTTGATGATTTGCATGTACCCATCGTGAAAGATGTCAAAATAGGGCATTGCCAACCGCATTTTGCAGTCCCGCTTGGAGCGCATGCCTTTTTGGATGCGGATGAGAGAACATTTTCAATTCAACCAGGCGTTCGATAGGAGGGAAGCCACCTTGAAGATTCAGTCGGTCGATACGTATAAAGTTGCCATTCCATTAAAAAAGACATTCAAAACAGCACTACGTACAGTCAATGTAGCAGAGGCAATCTATATAAAAATCACATTGGAAAATGGGTGGTATGGTGTAGGAGAAGCTCCGCCAACGCATGTTATTACGGGCGAGTCTCTTTCAAGTATCCAATTTGCTGTAGAAGAAGTGTTTGCACCCTTAATTATTGGCAGTGATTTGCACAGTTATGAAAGACTTTTCCATACACTGCACCGTTCAATGGCTGGAAATACGAGTGCTAAAGCAGCTGTTGATATGGCTATTTATGATTTGTTGGGACAAAGCGCTAACTTGCCGTTATATCAGTATTTAGGTGGCGCCAAGAATTCTGTTACGACAGATTATACAGTAAGTGTTAATGCTCCTGAGATGATGGCGTTGGATGCCAAAAAATATGTTCAGGATGGCTTCCATACTTTAAAAGTTAAAGTCGGAATTGGAGACATCAAAGAGGATATAGTGAGGCTTGAAGCGATACGGCAAGCTATTGGACCCAATCCCAAGATCCGAATTGATGCCAATCAAGGCTGGTCTGCGAAAGACGCGGTAAAAGCAATCCGTGAGATGGAACAGAGGGGACTTGGTATTGAGTTTGTCGAACAGCCTGTGCCAGCTCATGATTTGTCATCATTAAAATACGTGACAGATAGAACACTCACACCTATCATGGCGGATGAAAGTGTCTTTTCGATTTATGATGCAAAAGAGATTGTCGAAATGCGTGCCGCAGATATGATGAATATTAAATTAATGAAAACAGGCGGTATCTATCAAGCTTTGAAGCTTGCTGCATTAGCACAAAGCCAAGATATGATTTGCATGGTGGGAAGCATGATTGAAACAAAGCTTGGGGTTGGAGCGGCCGCCCATTTTGCAGCAAGCCAGCCTAATGTTGAGTATTATGATTTTGATGCGCCACTGATGTTAACCAAGGATTTATTACGTGGAGGGATTCAATACAACGGGGCTCACATTACATTTTCGAATACTCCTGGTTTAGGAATCGACGGGATAGAAGGTATATGCTGAATTTTCAAAGGGGAAGAAAAGCACGAATCATTGGATTGATTCGTGCTTTTATATGTGCTTTTTTATAGTTCAATTTCTGGTTGAGTTGTTGAAAGAAGATCTATTGTATAATCTCCTCCATGTATTTGAGAAAACATATTCCCAGCAGCGCCAAGTAGCTTCATGCTTTCTTCCTCCGATAAAGAAGGGCGAAGATAGAATAACTGGATGGCATTAGTCGTTTGTTCTGTGACTGCTGTTCGTTTAGAATCAACGAATGGACTCCCAAATGGTCCTTCGTAATCTTTTGAATAGGCTATTCCTTTTAAAGAATTATAACGTCCGTTCAAACCCTCGTACCCTGTATTTTCATCACCAAGGGCAATCTCAATGTCACCTTGAATAAGGTCTGCATCATAAATTCCTACTGGAATCTCATATTGAAGCGAAAAGAAATTGTTCAGATCTACTGCAGAGTGGAAGGGTTGCAAATAGTTTTGCTTTGCAATTCGTCGTAAAAGACTTTCCGCTGAGAGTCTATAGCGATTGGGGTCAGCACCAAGCGCCTTCCAGGTTTTACGCCATTCTGATATGCCGGGTCTTTCCGTGACAGGTGATTCCTGTAATTCTAAATAAAGGTTTTCTTGATACAATTGTGTCCGTCCTTTAATCATTTGAGGAGATTCGGAGACGATTATTTTGGTATAATGGATCATGCCGATTTTAAAATCAGGCACTATCGTAGTAATGGATGAGTCTAATCTTATTTTCGCCATATACATCACCTAACTTATCATTTTCTTTAGTTTAACATAGAGAGTGAGTGACATAACAAATAAATGAAACCATTGCAATTACAGCAAGAATTAATCGCCTATGCGAAGAGCATCGGTGTGGATAAAATAGGCTTTACATCTGCAGCGCCATTTAGCGATTTAAAAAACAAGTTACGCATACAACAAGAACTGGGTTACCAATCGGGTTTTGAAGAATCGGATATTGAAAAGCGTACAGATCCTACGCTTCTCCTAGAGGATGCCGCAAGCATTATTGCGATTGCTGTGGCGTATCCTTCTAAAATGAAAAACGCCCCGCAAGGAAAAAGGGGAGCAAGAAGAGGCATCTTCTGCCGAGCATCATGGGGAACGGATTACCATACAGTACTGCGCGAAAAGCTAGCACTAATCGAAGCGTTCTTAAAAGAAAAGGCGCCAGGCTGCCGAATCCGTTCAATGGTCGATACAGGAGAGTTATCAGATCGCGCTGTTGCTGAACGTGCAGGTATAGGCTGGAGCGGAAAAAACTGCGCCATAATTACGCCTGAATTTGGCTCTTACGTCTACTTGGGAGAATTAATTACAGACTTACCATTTATGCCAGACGAACCGATAGAGGACCAATGCGGAGATTGCACTCTATGCCTCGATGTGTGTCCGACTGGCGCTCTAGTTCAAGGAGGCCAACTCAACGCACAAAAATGCGTAGCTTTCTTAACGCAAACGAAAGGTTTCTTGCCTGATGAGTACCGCGGGAAAATTGGCAATCGTATTTATGGCTGTGATACATGCCAAACGGTTTGTCCGAAAAATAAAGGGAAAATCAATTGGCTGCACGATGCATTCCAACCGGATCCGGAAATTGCTAAACCACTGCTTGAGCCGTTATTAACGATTTCGAACCGAGAGTTCAAAGAGAGATTTGGCCATATCTCCGGGTCTTGGCGCGGGAAAAAACCAATCCAGCGCAACGCGATTATTGCACTTGCTCATTTTAAAGAAGAAGCTGCTCTACCAACTTTGATTAAAGTGTTCCAGCAAGACGAACGCCCAGTGATCAGAGGAACAGCCGCTTGGGCAATCGGTAAAATTGGCGGAGACGGTGCAAAAGAAGTGCTAGAAAAAGGGGCACTCATTGAAGAAGATGAAGAGGTCCAATTTGAAATTCAAAAAGGCTTAGATTTATTACTAGCACAAAAATAAACTACTGCGGACGAGGGGACTCACCGGCTCGACCTAAGTAGTCTTTAAATAGCAAAACATAAAGGAAGTGTTCAGTGTGTCATTACACATTGTGTTATATCAACCAGAAATACCGGCAAATACCGGCAATATTGCAAGGACATGCGCAGCGACTAATACGCATTTGCATCTCATCCGACCTTTAGGTTTTTCAACAGATGATAAAATGCTGAAAAGAGCAGGCCTAGATTATTGGCATAGCGTAAACATCACATACTATGATTCGATTGATGAATTCTATGAGGCCGTACAAGATGGGACTGTTTACTATATAGAGACATTCGGCACGAAGACGTATTCAGATTTTGATTATAGTAACTCAGACGAAGAAATCTACTTTATGTTTGGGAAAGAAACAACGGGTATTCCAAGAGAGGTTATCCATAACCCAGAAGAGCAGTGCTTGCGTATTCCACAAAGTGATCATGTTCGTTCGATGAATTTATCGAATACAGCAGCTATCGTGATATTTGAAGCACTCCGCCAGCAAGGATTTAAAGGATTACAGTAAAAGTAAAAAAGGACAGCCATAATAGGCTGTCCCTTTTTATTAACATATTATTTTACAGGTTTGTCCTCATAACCAGCAGTAAAGATAGCCACTAAGAATGACAAAATCACACCAAGAATTAAGATTAATCTCATGGTTGTACCCTCCTAATTGAATGAAAAAATGAAAAGTTCTCTTACAAGTATAGCCTAATTTTTGTGAAAATGAAACGCTATTTGTTTAAGAATTGTGGCGATTAAACGATGGTTCGAAAAGGTACTTGTTATACCAACTCTTATCAAACTCTAAATGTAATAACTCACCAAACTGTATTGCAAAATCTATAAAAGAGGATCCTTTAGCAGTTAACAGATTGCGATCAACTACAACTGGAGAATCTACAAATATACCTTCGTTGAAAGTTCCTAAAAAGGCACGCTGGTCTTCCGTTAATCCAGTTGTATATTTTCGCCCATTTAATAATCCACTCATAGATAAAAGATAGGGAGCGCTTGAAATGGCTCCTATGACGATATCTCTCTGCTTAAAAAGATTTAGAAATGATTTTAATTCAGTGTGATTAACTAAGTGTTCGAAATCATCGACTCCTGGAAGTACGATACTATCTAATTGATGTATATCAATATCCTTTATAGTGGTTTCAGGGATACATGGAAGACCAGCTTCTCCTTTAACTACTTCATGCTCTAAACCAATATATATGGATTGCTTCTGTCCTTGCATAAGTACAGATAAGAGTACCGATAATTCATATTCGCTAAATCTGGGATATAAAAGGATTCCTGTGTACATATGTTTATTCTCCTATGATTTTGAGTGAGTAGATTTCAACTAATATATTCCTAACTTTAATAATTCTGTATATGTAGTAAAATGGAAATGAAAATCAATCAGGCTATAGTGAGGGGTTCAATTGGGTACAAAAGATTACTTTAAAAACTTATTGAAAATCGTCTGTGAAGATGAAAATTTACCATTGCAAAAAGTAAAATATACTCGTACTGATAATAATGTGTATATCAGTATTAGGAATAATATAAAAGGAGACGTAGAGTTAGATGTTATAGAAATCTTAAGTAACTTACTTCACATTTTAGTTCCTTTGAAAATAGATTTTACGCACTATTACACTTTATATCCACATAAAAAAGGGCTAGACGAATTTGTAATAGTATTTAAAAAAGAAGATTATTTAAATTTGAATTTAAAGCTCGAAACAGGAGATTTTTAAGTAAATTGAAACCCCACTTTATATACGACTGTCTTGTTCGTGTTAAAGAGGGGTTTTTATTTACCTCTCATATTATTCCTGATAACTCCTCAATTCCTCACTTAAAAGAAAATCCCCATGTTCATCTCTTAAGAAGGGAAGGACATCGACAATGGCGTCAAGGTTTAATTCACCATAGATATGTGGATATTCTCTTCCATAATTGCCGTCGTCCTCCCATTTGATTTCTGCTTCGACTTTATCGGTGTCTATGCACAACAGCGATAATGGATCTTTTATTTCCTTAAAGTATGGAGCTACACGCCAAAAGTCTTCGATAGAGGCGCAATGGATAAAATTACTTGAACCAAGCAATTCCTTACCATAATATTTGTCTTTCTTAACAGTTTCCCATTCTTGTTGTGTTAAGCAATGTAAAATGATCATTCTCTTTCTCCGTCCTTTGATAGTAGTTCTTGGCATACCCCTAAAAAGAGGTGAGGTTCATCTGGACTAAGATGAATTTTAGTCACCTTTTTCGTAAAGCCATACATCAATTTTACTTCCTGTGGTGTGTAGCAATCAATTTCAATAGCAGGCTTTTCTTTTATAAAATCGGGAAGAACGGCATCAAGCGTTATATCTGCTTCCGCTTTAGATAGTTTTTCTGGTCCTTGATATATGTGTACACTTTTTATTTGTGTTAAGGGAATGGATATTTGTTTCATCACACCAATTTGCATATGCAGCATTTTTTCTGTCATTATAATGGGGCATAATCGAACTGCCTGAATCTCAGCCACAAATATTATGAGCCCATAGAGATTTAACATTAAAAGAATGACGGAGACAGTAGGACTCCAATTATGAAGCAGCCAGTGAAAACCAATAGATTCAAAAATGAGAGCATGAATAAGCATGATATACACTGCGATAAAGCTTGTTTTTTTATGGAATGTAAAGGTTCTATATTTAGTCGATGCAATAGGAGGCTCTGCTTTCCAAGAAAATAAGCTGTAATACCAGATAGATAATTCAGTACTGAACATATCTAGGGTTCTAGAGTACTTTAAATGATTAGCAAGACCTGAGCTTAATCGGTATTGAAATATGGGGATGCCCTCCTGTGACAGCTTGAATTGCTTCATCATGGCAGGAAGCTTAGTTAGCAGCTTATATACCACATAAAGTTCTAATGAGATAAAGAGCCCTTCTGCTATAAATAAAATGATAGGAACAAATGAATAGCTTGAATAAAGACCGCCTGGGACTATAAGGTTTGCTGTGTAAAAGCCAATAATTATGACTGGAAGCACATACTTCAAGGAATACTTTTTACGAATGATAAAGAGATAGGTCAGTAAAGGAATAACCAGCATGAAGTCTAACATAGTGCCTAACACCATGTTTTTTGGAACAGGCTGCAAGGCTTCAAGACGATAGGCGAGTGCATTCGAGCCCACTACAGCTGTAAGAAGAAAAAGAAACCAAAACCTTTTTGTTTTTGAAATAGAAAGCATCGTATTCTCCTTTCTAATTTCATTTTATGAAATTCCGTATGGAAATGGTAGTATCAGATGTGAAAAAATTCCTACATTTTGAGGGGCGCATATTTTCGGAACAAAAGGGTATAGATAAAGAAGTAATGCCAATAAGAAGGGTGGTTTGTATATGGATAAGGATAAGATTGAACAAGAGAATGGTTCAATGGCCACTTCATTTGAAGAAGTGCAACAGCTTGGCAAGCAAATGGAAAAACGCCGAGATGAAGAGGATTTAGAGGAAGCAGGCCGTCAGCCAGATCCAGAACAATTTGATGATGAATAAACAAAAGGCTGTCCCGTTATATGAACGGGACAGCCTTTTTTATCGTTATTGCAAGAATATCAGCTGGATAGCAAATAGGATGGCAAATAGGTAAAGAAGCGGGTGCACCTTTTTCGCCTCGCCTTTCACTATTTTTAGAATTGGGTAAGAAATAAAGCCGAATGCAATACCTGTTGAAATGCTAGATGTTAAGGGCATAATCATAATAATCAAGAATGCCGGGAATGCTTCATCAAAGCTATGCCAGTCAATGTCTTTTACAGAAGATATCATCAATGTACCGACAATAACAAGTGCTGGTGAAGTAATAGCAGAAACGCCGGATACAGCTGTCACTAAAGGACCGAAGAAAGAGGCAATGATAAAGAATACTGCAACTGTCAATGATGTTAAACCAGTTCGGCCGCCAGCTGCTACGCCTGCGGAAGATTCTACAAAGGCAGTAGTCGGGCTTGTCCCGAACATTGAACCAACTATTGTTCCTAGTGAATCAGCTAATAATGCCTTGCGCGCACGAGGCAATTCATTGTTTTTCATCAAACCTGCTTGTTTCATGACACCCACCAGTGTACCTGTAGTATCAAACAGCGTTACAAGAATGAAAGAAAAGACCACACCATAAAGTCCATAATGAATCACGTTTGAGAATGCTTCGATTGGATTCCAAACGAGGATGCCCTTTGGTAGGTGAGGCAGAGCCACAACATGGTGGATTTTAAGCTGCCCTGTTACTATTGAGATAATACCTGTTATAACCATCCCTATAAACAAGGAACCTTGAATATTGCGGACCATTAGAATAACGGTAATTGCAAGGCCAACTAATGTTAGCAGTGCATTTGCCGAAGATAAGTCACCTAAAGCTACAAGTGTACTATCGCTTTTTACGATGACATCACCTGATTTCAAACCAAGAAAAGCAATAAATAAACCGATACCGGCTGTGATGGAGCGCTTAATGTTTTCAGGAATAGCTGTGATCAGCTTTGCACGAAGTGGTGTAAGCGATAGAATAATGAACACAATCCCTGCGACGAACACCGAAGAAAATGCGGTCATATAATCCATTTTTCCGTTAGAGCCAAGAACAACCGAGTAGGTGAAAAAGGCATTTAAACCCATTCCCGGAGCGATAGCGATTGGATAATTAGCACAAAGCGCCATCCATAAGGTACCAACCACGGCGGAGATAATGGTCGCCATAAATACTTGGTCAACAGGCACGCCTGCATCATGCAAGATTTTTGGGTTAACCACAATGATATATACCATAGCTAGAAATGTTGTCATTCCAGCAGTTAATTCTGTTTTTGCATTAGTATTATATTCTTTTAGACGAAACAATTGAAAACCTTCTTTCTAAATACGAACGATAAAAACAACATATTATATATTATTCGTTCTTACGTTAAATTTCAACCCTAAATCAGAAATCCGATATTCTCTAAATACTCAGGCAATAGTGTATAATAGAATGAAACTTTAACTTCAATGGAGATATTATGCCCTATTGAAGAAAGTGCCAACACACTTTTTAGGCTGTTACCCCATTCATGTGAGGTAAAAACACAATAAGGAGGAGTTAATATGTATTCAATCACTTCTACAAAAAAATTACATAATGGAATCGAAATGCCACGTTTTGGTCTTGGTGTCTATAAAATGACAGAACCAGAAGAGGCATTCAATGCGATCAAGAAGGCGTTAGATACTGGATATATTGCAGTAGATACAGCTGCATTATATGGCAATGAAAAACAAGTAGGTGAAGCTGTACGGGCATCGGGCAAAAGAAGAGAAGAAATTTTCATCACATCGAAAGTTTGGAATACAGATCAGGGATATGATGAAACATTAAGAGCATTTGAAAAAACGTTGAAAGAATTAGATACAGATTATTTAGATTTGTATCTTACACATTGGCCGGTACCGGATAAATTCATGGATACGTATCGGGCAATCGAGCGTTTATATGAAGAAAAGCTAATCCAAGTGCCTGGGGTTTCGAATCATGAAATCCATCATTTAGAAAAAATATTTGCACAAGCAAATATCCAGCCAATGGTGAATCAAGTTGAGCTGCATCCTTATCTTACCCAAGAAGAGCTTCGCCAATTCTGCCAAAAGCATGATATTGCGATTACTGCATGGTCACCACTTGGACGCGGGGAAGTATTGAAGGATGAAACCATTCGAGCGATCGGCGAAAAATATGACAAATCAATTGCTCAAACAATTATCAGATGGCATCTGCAAAGCGATCATATTGTTATTCCGAAAACAGTTACACCAAGCCGTATTGAAGAAAATGCTGAAATATTCGATTTTGAATTAAGTCAAGAGGATATGAAAGCAATTGATGGGCTGAACCGAGACCAACGTTTTGGCTCACACCCTGACCATTTTAATTATTAAAAAATAGTCCATCCTTTTTTAGGATGGACTATCTTTATATCTTACTTATCTTTATCTTTCAAAATCGACGCTTCAAAGAATTGCTTAAACGTCTCTTTTGTTTGTTCTCCTACCACACGAAGCTGTTCCTTGCCATCTTTATAGTAAACAAGGGTTGGCGTACCTTCGATTTGATATTGATCCCATCCTTGTTCAAATTCAAGAAGGTTGTACTGATCTACGTGAACACCCATATCTTTTGCGAGAGGCATAAGGATTGGCGAAACTTTTTTACAATGTGGACAATCTGATTTGAAGAAATAGACCATTTCTCTTTTGCCACTTGCAATTTTCTTTTCCAACTCTTCTGGCAAGATGATATTTTGATAATTTTTATCATCCAGCAAATTAATAGTTGATTGTTGAAGCGAGTCTTTTTTATACGGATTGTCAGCTAGTTTATCTTTGTTTGATTGGTTATTCAAGAAGTAGAGTGCTACAAATGCAATAACTACAATTAAACCGATAACTAATAGGACTGTTAATTTATTGTCATTCTTTTTTGTATTCGATGTGTTTTTAGCCAAATTATTTTTCCCCCTTAAGAACGTTCAGCATAAATATGCTTGTAGCAGCAATTAAGATAAAAGCTATGAGTGATAGAAACGGTATCGTGATAAAACCGAGCCAATTGATGTAATCGCCTATGCACGACACACGGCCGCATGATACAGCGGAATCTTGTAAGAAAGGAACCTTTTGGATTCCATAGTGATAGAGTGCTATACATGCACCTATACAAGAGAAGATAGCTGTAGTGACTGCGATGCGCGCATTTTTTTGGATATAGGCTACGCCAATAATAATGACGAGCGGGTACATAAAGATGCGCTGAATCCAGCATAACTTGCACGGCTCATAATGCTGCACTTCAGAAAAGAACAGTGAGCCCATCGTTGCGATTAGTGATACCACCCACATAAATAGTAAGCTATTTTCCAACTTTTTTGTCATGAGTAAACTCCTAATCTTTCAAAATTGAGATATTGATTGTTGCTATTTTAGCATACCTGCATAATGGTGAAAAGTGCAAGCAGACTTACTTGCTAACTTGCTAACTTTTGGACATGCCAACATAAATGCCAATATTAGCTAATAATGATATGATGAATAGTATCAGTAAAAGGAAGAGGGAGCGGTAACCGATGCAGCCGACAGATCATTCAAATATACGCTTATTAAAAGAGATTGCAGAACTGCTAAATGAAGGAACTGAATTAAAGCCCATGCTAGAAGGGGCTCTCCGAAAATTTTTAGGGGGGACCAACTTTGAGACAGGCTGGATTTTCTTCATCAACGGTAAAGGAAAGCATGAACTTTTAGCACATGATAATTTACCGGAAGCTTTGTCCTATAATAAGTGCCAATTTTTAGAAAAGGGTGGCTGCTGGTGTTTATCGAAATATCGCAATCAAGAATTAAAGAAGGCTTCCAATATTATTGAATGTCAGCGCCTAGAAAGCGCAGCTTCTGCTAATGTAGGCGATTGTGCACGTATCACACACCATGCAACAGTACCGCTTCAATCGGGAAAGGAACGTTTTGGTTTACTAAATGTTGCTTCTCCAAATACGATTCGCTTTACTAATGATGAACTGGCACTACTTGAATCTGTAGCTTTCCAAATGGGTTCAGCTATTAAACGAATTCTGTTAACAAAACAAGAGCAGGAATTAGCATTAGTGCAAGAACGTAATCGATTAGCGAGAGATCTACATGATTCTGTGAATCAACTCTTATTTTCTGTCACATTGACTTCTCGTGGCGGAGAAGAGATGACTGATCAGGTTGAAATCAAGGAAACATTTAAGGAGATACAAAATTTGACGCAAGAGGCGTTAACAGAAATGCGGGCGCTCATCTGGCAGTTACGTCCTAAGGGCTTGGAAAGCGGACTGATGGAAGCAGTGAAAGGGTACGCTGAAATGCTCGGTTTACAGTTGAAAGTGAAAGTGACGGGGGTACTGCAATTGCCATCTCGTATTGAAGAAACGCTTTTTCGACTGACGCAAGAGGCCTTAAATAATATACGTAAACATGCAGGAGTAAAGAAGGCTGAAATTTTTGTCACCATTACAAATCGAGATGTACTGCTCGTTATTAAAGATGAAGGTCGTGGATTCCAAGTGGATTCACTCGTAAATCTACCATCGTTTGGGCTAAGGAGCATGAAAGACCGAACAACTTCTTTAGGCGGTACTATTGATTGGGTTAGTGAAATTGGAAAGGGGACGGAGATTTTAATCCGCCTGCCATACTAGGGGGGAAGAAAAAATGATAAAAGTGTTAATCGTGGATGATCATCATGTTGTAAGAAGAGGCCTTTTGTTTTTCTTGAAAACACAAAAGGATATCGAAGTTGTCGGGGAAGCGAGTAACGGTAAGGAAGCGATTGAACTGACAGCATCGCTTCAACCTGATATTATCCTTATGGATTTGGTGATGCCTGAAATGGATGGAATCCAGGCAACCAAGCACATTAAAGCGAAATATCCAAATATCCAGATTATCATGCTGACAAGCTTCTCTGATCGCGATCATGTAGTTCCTGCCATAGAAGCGGGAGCAGCAGGGTATCAATTGAAAGACATTGAACCAGATGAGCTTGTGTTGGCCATCCGTAGAGTGATGGACGGAGAGAATATTATGCATCCGCAAGTAACCACTCAGCTTATCCAAAATCAAGAAATGACCAGCGAACTGCCACATATGCTGCATCCATTGACTAATAGGGAACAAGATGTCTTGGGAGAATTGACGAAGGGGAAAAGCAATAAAGAAATTGCGTCCTCTCTTTTTGTAACAGAAAAAACAGTCAAAACCCACATCTCTAACATTTTTGCAAAGCTTGAAGTACAGGACCGTACGCAGGCTGCATTGTACGCAGTTAAACATGGACTAACATCAACTGAATAACTTATTTGGATTCGAGTAATATAGATACACAAAATAAAACCGAGCAGATATGAAAATAAAATTCATATCCGCTCGGTTACTTTTATATGAGCATTTTTAGGCTATTTTTTATGTGGATTAAATATATTTTGATCCAGAACTCGTTCTAATCCTTCTGGTTCGATGTGGACAAGTGAAACAGCAAAAGGCTTCGCTAGTTTAATTGTATTTTCAATTTCCTCTGTAATCTGATGGCTTTGCCAAACATCTAATTGGGGATCGACCGTTACGGTCAAATCTACAAATATTAGGTTTCCATGATTGCGTCCCTTTAAATCGACTAGTTCAATCACACCATCTACATTTTTAATGAGAACGGACAAAGCCTCTAGCTCTGCTTCATCGAAACCATCTGTCAACGCATGGACAGCTTCAAAGAAAATATCATAGGCCGTCTTAATAATTAAAGCACCTACTAAAAATGCTGTGATGGAATCAATAATTGGAAACCCAAAGATAGCACCCAAAATACCAATGGCAGTTCCGAAGCTGACCCAAGCATCTGAACGATTATCATAAGCTGCTGCTTTAATAGCAGAGCTGTTAATTCTTTTTGCTAGGCGAATATTGAACATATATACCAGAAACATGACAATGCCACTGCCAAGGGCTACAACAGCTGTTAAAAGGGATGGAGCCGTATGATGTTCCTCAAAAAAGCTTTTCCCAGCATTTAATAGTACCTGCAAACCAACAATTGCCATGATAAATGACGCGATAAGGGAGGAGATGGTCTCTGCCCGTAAATGGCCATATTGGTGATCTTTATCTGGTGGCTTCTGTGAAATCCTAAGGCCTACTAGAACGGCCGCGGAGGCAATGATATCTGTAGTATTGTTTAGTCCATCTGCTTTTAAAGCTGTCGAATGGCCGATAAAGCCAATGATTAGCTTTACGCTGCTTAAGACTAGGTACGTCAGAATACTGAGCCAGGCTCCTTTTTCCCCTTGTCTTAAGTTTGTATATAAGTCCACAATGTTTCCTCCTCGCAAAAGTTTCAAACAAGCGAAAACGACGCACACTACAGAATAGTGTGCGTCGTTCCATGTTTTGTTAAACAAGATAATTAGTTAGGCTGTATTGGTTCTGCTACAGTAGCAGCAGTCTCTGAACTCTTTGGAAGTTTGATTACTTCTAAGTATAGTATATGGTGGCCATCTAATTCTTTAATAATAAATTCATAACCTTGCTCAGTGATTTTCTCACCTTTAATCGCTTCAAAATCTTTTGTCATAAACCATCCGCCAATTGTATCGATATCATCCTCTTCAATACGAATGCCTAAGAAGTCATTTACATTTTCAATCAGCATCTTAGCATCGAAAATAAAATGATCCTTGTCAACTTTACGAATCTCAGGCACTTCATCTTGGTCGAATTCATCACGGATGTCACCAACGATTTCCTCAATAATATCTTCAATTGTAACAAGGCCGGATGTGCCGCCGTATTCATCCATTAAAATAGCCATATGAATACGTTCACGTTGGAATTTTAAAAGTAAATCACTAATTGGCATTGTTTCAAATACCCGTATAATCGGCTGCATATATTGTGTTACTGATGTAGCGCCTTTTGCCGGATTTTTGATATACGCTGTAAGCAAATGCTTCATATTTACAAGGCCGATAATATGGTCCTTGTCACCTTCAATAATAGGGTAGCGCGTATATTGTTCAACACCCATTACTTCAAATACTTCTTTTAGTGTCAGTTCTTTTTCAATGCCAATGATTTCTGTACGAGGGACCATGATTTCCTTGGCTGTGCGATCATCGAATTCAAAAATGCTATTCACATATTTGTATTCGGATTGGTTGATCTCGCCGCCTTTTAAACTATCGGATAAGATAATCCTTAATTCTTCTTCCGTCATGGCAACCTCAGATTCATTTGTAGGTTTAAGGCCAAACAGTCTTGCTAAACCATTTGCGGACGAATTTAAAATCTTAATGAATATAAACATCACATTGTGGAAACCAATTAAAAATCCGGAAACGCCGAGTGCGACATTTTCTGCTTTTTGAATGGCCAATGTTTTTGGTGCCAATTCTCCGACGACAACATGTACAAATGTCACAATCGAGAAGGATATGATAAATGAAAGGAACGTTGTAACACTATTATTAAGTTGCAGCAAGTTAAAGAGCGGCTCTAACAATTTGGCTACTGTTCCTTCACCTAACCAACCGAGACCGAGTGAGGTAATCGTAATACCCAGCTGGCACGCGGATAAATATTCATCTAAATTAGAAATTACTTTTTTCGCTTTAATGGCTTTTTTGTTGCCTTCAGCGATTAATTGATCAATACGAGTTGTTCTAACCTTTACGATAGCAAACTCTGTTGCTACGAAAACTGCTGAACATGCGATCAAGACAGCAAACGCTGTCAATCGTATGGCTATGTCCAAAGACTTCCTTTGTTCCAAGACCCAAATGAGGGGGAGAACAAAGTGTACACCTCCTGTGAAATGAAAAATATTTTAGTAAGATAATCATAAAATATTTAGCGAAAAAAAACAAATCATCACCTTCTATTTGTTATGATTTACTAATAAAATTGGTCTTTTGCCACCAAATAGGGGAAATAGTATATTCATTGGTAGTGTATTAACTCTATTAAAGTACCTATCAAAAGACGTGAAAAATCAGAAAAAAGGGTTGATTAAATATAAAATAACTAATTTTATAAATTTTTAGAAAAATCATTGACACTAACAAAAACGCAATGCTAATATTAAGGAACACTAAATAATAAATGGGAAATGGAGGTAATTAACATGAAAATGATACGCAACAATCTTATAACTCAATATCATAATGTTTCTCCTGCTCCTATTAACTTCAATTGAATTAGTAGATGTTACGGGAGGGTTCCGTACTCTTTTATGCTGGCGCATGCTCTTATAAGGGTATGCGCTTTTTTGTGTTCCTAATTCAATCATTAGTGTAAAACAAACAAAGGAGAGAGCAGTATGTACTATCAAAAAATGAAAAAGCATTTAAACAAGGATTCGATAGAAGATGGCTAGCTAAGAAAGCGAAAGAAGAGAGGAAGGAAAAGATAAATGTTCGATGTATTAGTGAAATTACAGTGGTTTTTTAAAGAAAATAGAAAAAGATATACAATCGCAGTGGCCTTGCTTATAGTGGCTAACGCTTTTGAAGTTATTCCACCATGGCTAATCGGCAAGTCGATAGACGCTATCCATAGAGAAACGCTGACGACTACCTTGCTGTTTCAATTCCTTGGAGGATTGGCAATTGTCATGACTTTAGCTTATATTGTCAACTTCGTATGGCAATTCCAACTATTTGGCGGCTCAAACGTGATTGAACGTAGGCTGCGTAAAAACTTAATGCAGCAATTTTTACGAATGTCTCCGCCATTTTACGAACGTAACCGTACAGGTGACTTGATGGCAAGAGCTACCAATGATTTACGAGCTGTTTCTGAGACAGCGGGTTTTGGTATTATGACACTCTTAGATTCTACCTTATATCTAGGTACGATATTGCTGATGATGGCTTTTTCTGTATCTTGGAAATTAACGCTAGCAGCTATTATTCCACTACCTATTTTAGCGATTACCATGCAAATGCTAGGGAAAAAAATTCATGAAAAATATACAATCGCCCAAGATGCGTTTGGCCATATGAATGATAGTGTACTAGAGGCAGTTGAAGGTGTGCGTGTTGTTCGTGCATATGTGCATGAGAGAGAAACAGAAAACAAGTTCGGTGAAATGACAGAAGATGTATACAAAAAAAATATGGATGTAGAACGGATTGATGCATGGTTTACACCCATCACAAGAGTCTTAACAGGCCTAAGCTATATGATCGGTCTTGGATACGGAGCCTATTTGGTTTCCATCGGGGATATAACACTAGGCAAACTGATTTCGTTTAACGTGTATCTTGGTATGATCGTTTGGCCAATGTTTGCAATTGGCGAGCTGATCAATGTCATGCAGCGGGGAAATGCATCGCTTGACCGTGTGCAAGAAACGCTAAATGAAACAGAAGATGTGAAAGATCCGTCCGCACCAGTCGTAGTGGAAAGTCCAAATTCAATCGATTTCCAAGACGTCACATTCCAATATCCGCAATCACAGTCTATTAACTTAGCTCACTTGGATATTTCATTGAAGAAGGGGCAGACATTAGGGATTGTAGGGAAAACAGGGAGTGGCAAAACGACAATTGTCAAACAGCTACTAAAAGAGTATCCGACAGGTGAAGGGGCATTACAAATTTCTGAAGAAGAAATCGGTGCCCAAAGTAAAGAACAAGTACGGAAGTGGATTGGCTATGTGCCTCAGGATCATGTGCTTTTCTCTCGTACGATTAGAGAAAATATTCTATTTGGAAAACAGGATGCGACAGAGGAAGAGCTGAAAGAAGCGATCCGTGTTTCATGTTTTGATAACGATTTACAGATGCTGCCGATGGGATTAGATACCATGGTAGGAGAGAAAGGCGTTTCACTTTCTGGAGGGCAAAAGCAACGGATATCTATTGCACGTGCTTTAATCCGTGATCCTGAAATTCTTATTTTGGATGATTCTCTGTCAGCTGTGGATGCAAAAACAGAAAGCAGAATCGTGAAAAATATCCAAGAGGAAAGACAGGATAAAACAACGATTATTGTGACACACCGTTTGTCTGCTATCATGCATGCAGATTGGATTATCGTCCTTGAAAACGGAAAGATCATAGAAGAAGGAACGCATAGCGATCTCCTCAAGCAAAACGGTTGGTATAAAGAGCAACACAATCGCCAGCAGATCGAGGGGGCGAAATAATGAACACTACACAAAGACTTTGGCAATACGCGCTGCTTTATAAAAAAACATTGCTGATAGGGCTAATCCTCTTGGCTATCGCCGTAGCAGCAGATTTGGCAGGACCGTTTGTCGCCAAGAAAATCATTGATGACCATATCGCCAAATCAGTAACAAATGGTTTGGAATTCAAGCCTATTGCAATTTTATTGGCGGTATTCTTCGGCCTAGCGGTGACAACAGCTATCTTCCGTTATGGCCAATATATCATGCTGCAAGTGGGCGCGAACCGCATTATTCAAAAAATGCGAAATGATGTCTATAAGCATATTCAAACATTGCCGATCAACTATTTTGACCGACTGCCAGCAGGTAAGGTGGTCTCACGCGTAACGAATGATACAGAGGCCATTCATGATTTGTTCGTGACAGTTGTCTCGCAATTTGCGGCTAGCTTCATGACTATCTTCGGTGTCTACATTGCGCTTTTCATCTTAGATTGGAAAATGGCCTGCTACGCATTGCTTGTTATTCCGATGCTGATTGTATGGGCCATTCTTTACCGTAAATATGCGGCGAAATACAACCATATCGTTCGTGGGAAACTGTCAGATATGAACGGTATGATCAATGAATCAATCAACGGTATGACGATTATCCAAGCGTTTGGTCAAGAAAAGCAAATTGAAGGCGAGTTCAATGAATTAAATGATGAATATTATAAATATCAAAACAAACTAGTTTTCTTGGATGCTGTGACTTCTCACAATTTAGTAAATGTCATCCGATCACTGACATTTATTATGTTCATCTGGTATTTTGGAAGCGCAGAGTTGGATGGTCAAACAGCCATTTCTGTCGGGATGCTATATGCATTTGTAGACTACATCACTAGGCTTTTTAACCCTGTTACCAATATCGTCAATCAGCTTGCACGCCTTGAAAGAGCAAACGTTGCCTCTGAACGTGTATTTGAATTGCTAGATGAAGAAGGGGAAGCAGTCGATGATACCCGTATTCCACGATATAAAGGTGATGTAGCATTCAACCATGTATGGTTTGCATACAAAGATGAGGAATATGTATTAAAAGATATTAATTTTGAAGCAAAGCAAGGGCAGACAGTCGCGCTAGTGGGTCATACGGGATCTGGCAAAAGCTCCATTATGAATTTGCTGTTTCGTTTTTACGATGTAACGAAAGGGTCGATTACCGTTGACGGCAAAGATATACGAGACTGCTCCCGCCAAACTCTTCGCGAACATATGGGGATTGTTTTACAGGATCCGTATTTATTCACAGGGACCATCGCATCGAATGTTAGCTTAGATGATCCGCATATCTCAAGAGAGACTGTGGAAGAAGCGCTAAAAGCAGTTGGCGGAGATCGCGTGTTAGAGAACTTGCCAGGTGGACTGGATGAGCCAGTGATTGAAAAAGGAAGCACTCTGTCATCTGGACAGCGCCAGCTCATTTCTTTCGCTCGTGCGCTTGCATTCAATCCAGCGATTTTGATATTAGATGAAGCAACGTCCAATATCGATACAGAAACGGAAGAAATCATCCAACATGCAATGGATGTATTGAAAAAAGGACGTACGACATTCATCATCGCCCACAGGCTATCTACTATTAAAAATGCAGACCACATTTTAGTACTAGATAGAGGCGAGATTGTGGAACAAGGAACGCATGATGAACTTCTGCTTCATGGCGGAAGGTATAACCAAATGTATAAACTGCAGTCCGGTGAAATAAAGTAAAATTCACTTGGTAGAGTTAGAAAAAATAAGATGACTTTTTTCTAAGCCTTACATGCAAAAAATCCAACGATGAGGAATCTTTCTTCGTTGGATTTTTTCTTTTTGGCAAATTTCCACACCACGCATAAGGCAAAAAACTGGTATGATAGAAATTAGTTTTTTAAAAAAGATATTGAGTTAAAAGAAAGGAAGTTATGTTCATGGGACAAGTTATTGCTAAGCCAAGCACATTGCGTACAAACATCATATTAACGAACAAATCACGTGCAGGCATATTAGCATTCATGAAAGATGAACAAGCTTTTTTTCATCTTCAAAAGTCGTTTGTAGTCCATATTGAACACGTTCAAAACACTGCAAAAGATGAAATGGCAGCTACACTTTATTTTGGACCAGACGAGAACCAATCACTCTCCAAGGTGCTAGATGGTTGTGTTGGCGTGATGAATTGTGTCGTGAAATATGACGGGCTGCTAGCAACAAACTTTCGCGTACTTAACAGTGGTGTTCCTGTTCACACAAATAGGCGGCTAAAGACTACCATTGATTTTGCTATCAATGCAAGTAACACAGTTGGTTTGCCAATCGAGCTGCATAATGCGATCCGTCAATTGCCTATTGCAGAGGAACGATCTAAATATGTTCAAAAGCGGATCGCCAGCTGGGAAGGCTACTTAAGTATACAAGAACGCGATGCAACGATGGACGACTTCCGTGCTACATTTACAGATTATAAATGCAACGAAAATTTCACTTATATGACTATTGCCATCAATGGGATAAAGGAAAAAGAGTGGCAAAAAGTGAAGGGTTTAAGCGTTAAAATTCAAGGAGCGAAAGAAGACCTTGGAACGGTCATTAAATCAAATCCAAAAAAGAAAACAGTCGAAATCGAACTGCGGCCGTTTATTCAAAGTCAGCTTCGAAAGGACAAATGGCATCCGAAAACGAAAGAATTAGTGTTTAGCAACTTTGCGACACTTAGCCAAATCAGACGTCTTCGCAAGGGGTTCAGTGATTTGGAGAAGGGGCTTGCTGCCAATGCAAATTTAGAAAAAATCCTATTCGAAGAGAGGCCGAGAATTAATCAGCCTAAAAAGAAAGTTTCATTGGATTTCGATAATCGCCTAAATGAATTTCAGAGAGAAGCTGTTGCCGGAGCTCTTTCAGCGGAAGATTTATACGTCATTCAAGGTCCGCCTGGTACAGGGAAGACGACGGTTATATCAGAAATCTGCCAGCAAAATGCCAAGGCTGGTCTTAGAACATTAGTAGCGTCACAATCCAACTTGGCTGTCGACAATGCGCTAAGCAGGCTCCTCTCAAATAAAGATATCCGAATTCTTCGCTATGGACGTACGGAAAGCATCGAAGAAGAAGGAAAAAGGTTTATTGAAGAGAATGTAGCGCAATATTGGCGAGAGCAAACGCTGCATGATCTAGAAGAAGAACTGTCGAGACAAACCGACAATACAGCATTATTAGATGAAAAAACAGCCAAAAAAGAAGCCGAACTTCAAGGACTGAGGTCTGAAATTAAAAGCCTTCAAAAGAAATTGGAGGAACAAAAGCGGGCCGAAGTAGAGGTTGAAGCAACACAACAAGAAATCAAAGAATTAAAAAAGAAATTGGGCGCTTTAAGAAAAGAATCACGTGAAGCTGAGGAACGCTTAGAAGCCATCAACAAGCAAAAGGCACAAGAAGAGCAACAAATCAGGGAGTTCGAGGAGTTGCTTGGGCAATATGGTTCTCTTAGCCAGTTAGAAGAGCTAGAAGTCCAAAAACAATCCGAAAAAGCAAGCCTACAAAAAAATATTTCATATTTAAACAACAAAAGTGAGCTAGAAAAAGCAGAGCACGCTTTGAAAAACGCACGGCTTGCCTATGGAGAGTGGCATGAAAAACATCAAGCATTGCAAAAAGCTCAGCAGGATGTTGAAAGCTGCGGCAAAATTCAAGAACTGCAGGGAATCATGGAGAAAAACGGCATTCAGCCGAATGCAAAGATAGAGTGGCAACAGCAATCATTTGAACGCATTCAAGCGCAGATGTTCGGATACACCGAGTGGAAAGAAGTAAGAGAACGCTTATTTTCTGCAATCGGCTACTTAGAAGGTAAAATTGGTCCCTCAAAAAGCGAGGAAATTCAAAAACAAGTAGAAGCTCAAGCCGCAAATGGCTATTCTTCATACGCTATCAGAGAAATTGATTCAGCGATTGATCATTTCAAAAGGTTTTTAGTAGATACAAAAGAAGTCTATGTTAACCAACTGTATGTATATCTTGAACGCCTATATAACCGTCGCATCTTTGTCGACGAACAATTTGGCATGCTTGAAAACCAACGGCAGGAGATCATGCGCCTGTTCCATATGATGAAGGAAGAAGCAGCGAGTCTCGTCTCTTATCTTCTGAATGCTTCATTACAGCATAAAAGCAGCTTGATGAATGCAGGGAACAGATGGAAAAGTGAAGTAGAACAGTTACAGCAAAGATTGCCAGATTCATCTGAAGAAGATAAAGAATTGCTGCCGCTTGAAGAATTAAAAGAAATTCTCGCAGGGCAAGAGAGAGACCTACAAGAACTTCTAGCACACAAACAAAAAATCCAAATTACCACGCCAAAAATCGAAGAGATAAAAGGGCAGCTGGAACACTCTTTAATAGAAGAAAGTGAAATTTCTGCACAGCTCGCTGAAATAAAGAAAGAAAGCCAAAAAACGAATGAAGAAGGCTTGGCACAAGAGAAAAAATTAAAAGCATTGGAAGAGCTGCTCCGAGAAGATGTAACGCGCAAACTCGATTATGTCAAAGAAGCAATTCAACATGTAGAAGTCGCAATTGCAGATTTGCAGCATGAGAAGCAGCAATTGCCAATAAAGCAAGAGCTCCAAAAGCAATGGCACAAGCTACTGCTTGAAGCTAGCGAACATGATTTAGATGAAATTAAAAAGCTATATGTAAACCATGCTAATGTGATTGGGACTACCTGTGTCGCATCGGCTAGGAAAGAATTTATGGACAACTACCCTACATTTGATGTTGTGATCATTGATGAAGTGTCGAAAGCAACACCACCTGAATTGTTGCTACCAATGCTTAAAGGCAAAAAGATTATTTTGGTAGGAGACCATCACCAGCTTCCTCCGCTTATTGGCGATGATACATTGGAAGAAACGTTAAAGGCCATGATGGAGGAAAACAAAGAGTTAGATGAAACAAACGAATTAAAGAAACTGCTGAAAGAGTCATTATTTGAACGCCTGTTTAAAAACCTTCCGAAGACAAATAAACAGATGCTGGCAATTCAGTACCGTATGCATGAAAAAATTATGGATACGATTTCTCCATTTTATGAAAATGAAGACGATCGACTTCAATGTGGGCTCGAAGATTCTGATACAGCACGAGACCATTTCTTAGAAAGCCACTTTGTAAAGCGCCATAATCATTTATTGTGGGTTGATACACCAAATGAAAAACCGTATTTAGAAGAGCAGATGAAGAACGGCAAAAGCCGATATAATCCAGGCGAGCTTGATATCATTCGAGATATGCTGCGGGATCTAGATCATGCGACAGAAATGGCAATCAGTCAAGGTAGTCTAGAAGCTGGTGTGAAGAAGAGTGTTGGCGTGATTAGCTTTTACGGAGAACAAGTGAAGAAGATCGACCATTTAATTCAACAGGAACTACAATTGCCGAACCTTCATTTGCGTACAGGGACAGTTGACCGTTTCCAAGGGATGGAGATGGATGTCATCATTGTTAGTATGGTCCGCAACGCTACACATAAAGGCGGAGACATTGGATTTGCAAATGACTATCGCCGTTTGAATGTAGCATTGTCTCGAGCAAGGGAGTTACTCGTATTAGTCGGCAGTACTGAAATGTTTACAAAGCGTGCCAAACGAAAAGAATCCCGCAACATGTACAGCCATCTGCTACAAGTGGTGAAAGAGCAGAAGGGATGGCTTAATCATGAAGGAAATCCCGTTGTAAGGAAGTAGAAGAAACATGATAAATGAATTAGAGAAAAAGCTCACAGAGCAAGTAAACAAAGACCCGCAAGTTAAAATTCTATCCATATCCCGCTGGTGTTTTCCTGTTCAAACGGTCGAGTGTATCTTCCATCCAGTGAAGCGAGAAACCATGGATATTTTGATGAAAATGATTCTATTAAGCGTCCAGAAAGCAGAAATAAAGAATCCGAAAGAACTCAGTGATTTATTGCTAGTGGAAGAGCTGTTTGTGTTGGATTTATTGCAAAAGCTTATGCGTAAAGGTTTGGTTGAAAAAGAAGTCTATTACCAGTTGACCGTTAAAGGGGAGCGTCAGCTGGAGAATGGCATCTATGAAGAGGAAATGGAAGAAGAAACACAGCAGCTTCTCTATAGCGCTACCCATCATCTATTGCTTTCAGGAGATATGGATAAAGTAGACCGTATCGATGAACTACCGGAACCATTCAAATATGCAAGCGAAGAGACGATTGATCTAGACGAAATGGAGATCATCGATGCGCTTCAAAAAACACGCGAAATGCAGGAAGAGGAAGATCAAGACGAGGAGAAAGTTCAAACATTCATTACGTCAATTAATTCCAAAAAAACGATTCAAATTCACGATGTACCATGTATTCAATACGTCCTCTATAATCGTGACAGTGATTTACTATATGTACGCGTTTGGAATACATTAACGGATCAATGGGATGAAAACCTTGAAAATATGCTGGCAGCTAAAGATCTGCTCGATTTTAGGAGAGAGTATTTGGAGAAAGAATAATTCGCTCGTATGCTTGTACACGCTACGAGCGAATATGTATTAGTCATACACATGAAAAAGCATTAATTCATGTACCATTTTTTTTACTTTTTCTTCATCTGGCGGAATGGCACCAGTCCATTTAATACTGCCATCTTGTTCATATATGCCTTCATAGCGATTTTGCTTATAAAAAAAATGTATAGTCCAACCAGGCAATTGCTGATTGCCAAAGAATGGCTTATAACTAAAATGCTGAATCACAAATCCATCTCCCTTCTCCTACTTTAGTATAAGTTGCGACTGGATTATTTGAAAGAAATTGCTAATATTTTTATTATCATGAACGTCTCTGTTATAATATAGCTACTTCAGAGAAACGGGTGAAAAAGGTTGAATACTATACTGACAATCGTATTTATGACGGTAATTGGCGCAGTGATTGGCGGATTTACAAACCATATCGCTATCAAAATGCTTTTTAGACCGCATAATCCTATATATATCGGTTCGTGGCGCGTTCCATTCACGCCAGGTTTGATTCCGAAACGAAGAGAAGATTTAGCAAGGCAACTAGGGAAAACAGTAGTGAATTATTTGCTGACGCCTGAGATGTTTCGCAAAAAACTATTTACCGTAAAAAACAGGGAACTAGTAGAAGGCTGGTTGAATGACAAAATCCGAAAGCTCTTATTCACGGATGAAAAAACACTCAACGATTGGCTGACGCAAATAGGCGCTGCTCATATGCCTGATATAATAGAACAAAAAATGGATCAGGCTGTAGCGGAGCAGTTGGACAAGATAAAGAACGTACTATCCAACGAATCGATTGAGTCTTTGCTTCCAGAATCATGGGAAGCAAAAGCGAATAAAAAGATTCCAGAAATGTCTCGTTACATTTTAGAAAAAGCAGGCGGCTATTTTGAATCGCCTGAAGGAACACAAACAATCAAACGTTTGATCGATGACTTCTTAGAATCAAAGGGAACAGTTGGCGGCATGATTCAAATGTTTTTAGGCGATTCCAAATCGCTTGTAGGCCGTGTCCAAAAAGAAATCAACAAATTCATTCATGCGCCTGGAACGATGGTTTTATTAACTAATCTCTTGTCTAATGAATGGCAAAAAGTAAAAGTCCAATCTGTTACGAATTTATTTGGAGATTTAGATTTCACATCAACGACATACAGGATCCAAAGCTATGCGAAAAAGGAACTTGCGTTGCAAAGCCGTTTGGACAAGCCACTTGTGCATTACTGGCAAGAAGGACCAGAATGGTTTGCTAGCAATATAGTTCCGCAAATGACTGAAAAAGGTTTTGTTCTTGCTGAAAGTCAGCTTGAAGATGCCATCAAACGCTTAAATCTAGAACAAATCGTTAAGGAACAGGTAGACTCCTTCCCAGTATCTGTACTGGAGGATTTGGTGCTAGGCATCTCGAAAAAAGAATTCAAGATGATCACTGTATTAGGTTTTGTACTTGGAGGACTTATTGGGATTATTCAAGGAATTGTGGTGACTATCTTCTAATTGAAGAGCCTTTTGAATATATCTACTAGAGAGTAAATGACGAAAACAAAAAGAAAGCAGGGGATCATATGGTTAACATTTACAACGAAATCAATGCATTAGAAGGAACTTTCCGTAAAACTAATGAATATTTAGCTTTGAAAAAAGCGATTGAAACAGTAAAGGGCGATAAAGAGGCAAAGGCTATTTTTAAGAGTTTCAGAGAGGTACAAATGAAACTTCAGAAAAAACAAATGCAAGGCGAGCAAATTGGCGAAGATGAGTTACAATATGCTCAAAAAACTGCACAGCTAGCTCAGCAAAATAAAAAAATTGCCAACATGCTGCAAGCAGAAATGGCTTTAAGCGGATTGATTGAAGAAATTAATCGTACATTAGTCAAACCAATTGAAGGATTGTATAATGAATTAAATTAGTTTTGTACTGCAGGCAACGTGAAAATACGTTGTCTGTGTTTTTTTTTTAAAGAGAATGCACCTATAACTAATTACGCTTTGAACGATAAAATTTGCTACAATAGGTGAGATGGTTTGAAATCAGAGGGATTGAAACACATGGTAGAAAGAAGTGACTGGAATGAAAGTATTAAAAATAAATCCCGCATATCCGCAAGACTTTATGCGTGTTTTTCATGATATTACAAACTTATTTTTTGAAGATACAAAGATAGCGAAAAAAGAGATGGTGCCTGATTTAGAGGTGCATTTTACACATTCAATCAGTGATGACCATCTAATTAAAACAGAGGCAGAACTACATGCAGAGGATGAAATTTACCGAAGCCATTATGAACAACAATATGAAAACGAAGGCACGGAAAGAGAACAGAAGATTCGTTTGAAAAGAGCTTTATCACATGTTTTGCTCGATACCTTAGAGCAAATGACAGAAATTAAGCAGCAGTGGGGAATCCTAACGGGTATTCGTCCGACAAAGCTTTACCATAAATTTCGTAAAGCAGGCTTAACAGACGAAGAGATTCATCAAAAATTGGTATCTGAATTTAGCTTGTCAGATGAAAAGATACACATGCTGAAGAAAATTGTTCAAACACAATTAAAGACGATTCCTGATTTAGATCAGATTCACCAAGAAGTCAGCATCTATATAGGTATTCCTTTCTGTCCAACGAAATGTGCGTACTGTACGTTTCCTGCATATGCGATCCAAAGTAACAGAAAACAAGGACGTGTTGCGACATTCCTAGATGGCTTACATTATGAAATAGAAGAAATGGGCAAGTGGCTTAAAGAGAATAATATAAAAATCACTTCTGTTTACTTTGGAGGAGGTACGCCCACTTCAATAGAAGCAGATGAAATGGATGCGCTATACAAAACGATGTTTGATTCATTCCCATATATGGAGGAAGTCCGCGAAATTACAGTAGAAGCAGGAAGACCGGATACCATTACAGAAGAAAAGTTAGAAGTGCTGAAAAAGTGGGGAATTGATCGCATCAGCGTAAATCCTCAATCGTATACAGACGAAACGTTGAAAGCGATTGGACGACACCATAGCGTTCAAGAGACCATAGATAAATTTTGGATGGCTAGAAAGTCTGGCATGAATAATATTAATATGGACTTGATCATCGGCCTTCCAAATGAAGGGCTAGATGAATTTGAACATTCAATAGAAGAAACAGAAAAAATGATGCCGGAATCTTTGACAGTCCATACACTAAGTTTCAAACGCGCTTCTGAAATGACGCATAACAAGGAAAAATATAAAGTGGCGGATCGTAAAACAGCGGAAGCCATGATGCACCGTGCTCATAGCTGGACAGAGGAGAATGGCTATACACCGTATTATTTATATAGACAAAAAAATATTTTGGGGAATTTAGAAAATGTCGGCTATTCGCTACCAGGCGAAGAAAGCATCTATAATATAGCAATCATGGAAGAAGCTCAAACCATCATTGGCTTAGGATGTGGTGCTTCTACAAAGCTTGTTAATAATGCCACAGGAAAAATTAATCAGTATCACAATCCCAAAGAACCTGCCCAATATATTTTAACGTATCAAGATGCCTTCGATAAAAAAATCGACGCACTTAACGAACTATATGATATTGTGAAGAAATAAGCACCCATGCAATTTCTATACGGATTCTGTATAGAAATTGCCTTTTTATTTCCAAATACAGACATATCTTGTAGATAATCAGGCTATACATAAATAACACATATTTAGCATAGGATAAATCATGTTAGGCAACGGACAACCTAGAGCAATAATGGTATAATAATTAGTACAATACAGAGTAAACGACATTATTCGACAGATTCATAGTCTTTAGTCGGCCGACTATTCGTATTGGAGGTTTAATTATGGACGAATATGCACTCAAAACACAACTAACGGCAATCCATCAAGGAGAAGCCGAAGAAGAACAAAATCTATCTGAAATCATAACAGCGATGATTGAACATATAGGTTCTCCAGATAGCGAGCTTAGAGAAAATCTTATCTACCAAACACTCTCTCGCTATATTGAAGACAACCGTTTGTCAGATGAGATGCTGACAGATCTCTTAAAGCTAGCTTTAAGTGATGATTATTTATTTTACGAAATTGGGGATGTAGGAACAGATCATATTTTCAAAAGAGCGTCTGCTGTCTTATTAATTAAGTGGATTCTCACGAAGGATCTAGAACGCGCATTCCTTTCGTTGCCGCTCCTCGATAAAGCGAGGAACGAATTAGTCTTATATCTAGATTTAGAACAAGATTTAAGAGGCTATATCCCCGAAAAGGGATGGGCATGCACGATTGCTCATACAGCAGATGCAATTGATGTCTTAGTAAAGAATCCAAAATTGGATGTAGAGCAATTCCCTTCTATATATGAAGCTCTTGTGAATAAAGTATTTACAGCAACCATTGTATATGTAGATGACGAGGAAGAACACTTATTGGCACCGATCCTAACAATGCTTGGAATAGGATTATGTGTTGAAACGGTTAGCGGCCTTTCTCAGAAAGTACCAGTCTTTTTGGAACTCCAAAAAGAAAAGATGGAAGAGGAAAAATACGTAAGACTCTATAAAAATAGCAAAAATTTCTTAAAGAGCATGTATATTGCAACCGAAGAAAAGGAAGAATGGCTTCCTATCCACTCAAAGATTAATGAATGTTTGACTAATATTAATCAGCTGCACCCTCAAAGAAGCTATATTGGAAAAATTTAATACTCCAAGACCTTCTCATTCATTTAATGAAAGAGAAGGTCTTTTTTATTAGAACTTATTAGGTTAATTAAAGCTAAATGTATGAAAAAAGTGCTATTACGACAATAAATAGATTAAAAAGAGAATTTAATATTAATTTCTAAGTTACCTATCCTATAATATCCGACATGAAAAATGACGATTTTCACTTTCTATCGCAAAATACGTAAAAAAATAATATAAATGTGACAATAGACTGAATATACTGGAACTAATATTTATGCTATTTTATTTATTTTTATTAAGTTAATTAACTATTTAGATGATTATCTATAAATAAAAATACAAAATCAACTAATAAATTGGGAAAACGATGACATTTTTGAATTAGGCTAATTGTATCTCATTTAAAAATATTCTATCAACTTCTTTTTTTCTTGTTATTAGTTTGATATAGTATTAACAAGCAAGGTTGTCGAAAAGCTGTTTTTGGTGACGACAACTACTTCTAACTATTAGATTGAGGAGGATATGAGAATGGTTAAGTATATCTTAAAAAGGCTTGCCTATATATTAGTTGCATTGTTTGTAATTGTTACAGCAACGTTTTTCTTAATGAGAATTGCTCCAGGTAGTCCTTTCGCCAGTGAGAAAAGTGTACCGCCTGAAATTCAAAAAGCATTAAATGAGGAATATGGATTGAATAATCCTTGGTATATCCAATATAAAGATTATTTGGTTTCCACTGCAAAATTTGATTTCGGTGAATCAATGAAATATAAAGGTCGTTCAACAAACGATATGATTTCTGAAAGTTTCCCAATTTCACTTACTTTAGGGATTGAAGCAATGCTATTAGCTGTTGGCTTCGGTATATTAATTGGTGCGGCATCCGCGCTTTATCATAATAAATGGCCCGATTATCTCGGAACCACGTTTGCCGTCTTAGGCATATCTGTCCCGTCCTTTATCTTAGCAGGTTTATTGCAGTATTTTGTTGGCTTAAAGTGGGAGTTACTGCCGATAGCCGGCTGGAATGGCTTCATGTATAGCGTTTTACCAGCTATATCTATTGCCATTATGGATATGGGCTTTATTGCAAAACTAACGCGTTCAAGTATGCTTGAACAGAATCATAGTGAATATGTAAAAATGGCCCGTGCCAAAGGGATTGGCAAGTGGACAACTCTTTTCAAGCATTCATTGCGTAATGCTTTAATGCCGGTTGTAACTTATTTAGGACCACTAGCGGCTGGTGTTATTACAGGTAGTTTCATTGTCGAACAAATCTTTGCGATTCCTGGCTTAGGTAAATACTTCGTTACAAGTATTTCAAATCGTGATTACACTGTAATCATGGGTACAACAGTATTCTATTCAATTATTCTTTTATTTGCGGTATTACTCGTAGATATTCTATATGTAATTATCGATCCACGTATTAAGTTGAAAGGAGCGAAAAAATAATGACGCAATCATTTAAAGAAATTCCAAAAATTTCAAAAGATAAGTTTAAAATTATCGGACGAAATGATAAAGATACAGAAAAATTAGCAGATAAATCCGTATCTTTCTGGAAAGAAGTAAGGCTGCGATTTTCTCATAATAAGCTAGCTGTGTTTGGTTTAGTCGTATTAGTAATCGTTGCATTGCTTGCTATTTTCGTTCCTTTGCTTTCTCCATATAGCTATCGCGAACAACTAGGTCTTTATAATGCACCACCTTCTTCAAAACATTGGTTTGGTACAGATGACCTTGGACGAGATGTGTTTGTACGTGTTTGGGTTGGAGCTCGTATCTCCTTATTTATTGGTCTGTCAGCAGCGATAATTGACTTAATTATTGGCGTGACATGGGGTGCAGTTTCAGGTTTATTGGGCGGACGTGTAGATGATATTATGATGCGTATTGCCGACGTTCTTACAGCGGTTCCTTATCTATTAGTAGTTATCATCTTGCTAGTAGTAATGAAACCAGGTTTAATTCCTTTAATTGTTGCTTTATCTATCACAGGTTGGGTAAAGATGGCTCGTATTGTACGTGGTGAAGTATTATCTATTAAAAATCAGGAGTATGTACTTGCAGCAAGAACTCTAGGTGCTGGCACGAAGCATATTATCCTAAAACACCTTGTACCTAATGCTCTAGGTGCAATCTTAGTTACTATGACATTAACGATCCCAAGTGCTATTTTCACAGAGTCATTCCTAAGTTACTTAGGATTGGGTGTTTCTGAACCAATGGCAAGTTGGGGAACAATGGCCTCAGAAGGGAACAAAGCGCTTGATACGGCACCATGGCGCCTAATCTTCCCAGCAGTATTTATTTCATTAACAATCTTTGCGTTCAACGCAGTAGGTGACGGTCTTCGTGATGCGCTTGATCCAAAATTACGTAAATAATAATCTTTTAAAGAAGTAGGTGAGAGTATGAGTGAAACATTATTAGAAGTAAAAGATTTGAAAATAAACTTTAAAACTTATGCAGGGATTGTCCAAGCGGTACGCGGTGTAAACTTTGATTTAAAACAAGGCGAGACATTAGCCATCGTTGGGGAGTCAGGCTCCGGGAAATCCGTTACAAGCAATGCGTTGATGAAACTCATTCCACAACCACCTGGCATATATGATCAGGGGCAAATTCTCTTCGAAGGAAGAGATTTGATCCCCTTGACAGAAAAAGAAATGACAAAAATCCGTGGTAATGAAATTGCGATGATCTTCCAAGATCCGATGACTGCATTAAACCCAACAATGAAGGTTGGTAAGCAGATTATGGAAGTGATTTTAAAGCATAATAAAAAAGCCACTCGCGACTCAGCTAAAAAGAGAGCGATTGAATTGTTGGATGAAGTAGGGATTCCTTTCCCTGAAAAACGGTTCAAACAATATCCACATGAATTTTCAGGCGGTATGCGTCAACGTGTAGTTATTGCGATTGCGCTTGCAGCAGAGCCAAAACTATTAATCGCCGATGAACCGACAACAGCACTTGATGTAACAATCCAAGCGCAAATTATAGAACTAATGAAGAAAATTCAAAAGAACAGTAATACATCCATTATTTTCATTACCCATGATTTAGGTGTTGTAGCGAATATCGCGGATCGTGTAGCTGTTATGTATGCTGGCCAAATAGTCGAATATGGTTCAGTAAATGAAATCTTCTATAATCCAAGACATCCTTATACATGGGGATTGCTTGGCTCTATGCCGGATTTAGAAAACAGTGAAGATGAATTATTGCGCACAATTCCAGGTTCACCGCCTGATTTAACTAATCCTCCAAAAGGGGATGCATTTGCACCACGAAATGAGTTTGCTATGCAAATTGATTATGAAGAAGAACCGCCAATGTTCCAAGTTAGTGAAACACACTTTGCGAAAACATGGCTCTTACATCCTGATGCACCGCAAGTTCCAATACCGGAGGCTGTGCAAAAACGTATTGATGGTTACTTAGCAAAGGACGGTGTTAAACATGTCTGAGAAAATTCTAGAAGTCAAAAACTTAACGCAGCAATTTGGTTCTATTAAGGCTGTTGATGGTATT
The DNA here is from genome assembly GCF_023515935.1 of Rummeliibacillus sp. G93. NCBI lineage: Bacteria > Bacillati > Bacillota > Bacilli > Caryophanales > Caryophanaceae > Rummeliibacillus > Rummeliibacillus sp. G93. Next base: position 2,468,601 of record NZ_CP097314.1, on the reverse strand, counting down.
AGTTTTGATGTTTATAAAGGTGAAACATTGGGTCTTGTAGGGGAATCAGGCTGTGGTAAATCGACAACAGGCCGTTCCATTATCCGTTTGTATGATATGACAGATGGTGAAATCAGATTCAAAGGTGAAGATATTAATGGGAAAAAATCAAAAAGGGATTTAAAAGAATTTAATCGTGAAATGCAGATGATTTTCCAAGATCCCTATGCTTCATTAAATCCTCGTATGACAGCGGGCGAAATTATTGAAGAAGGCTTCGAAATACATGGCCTCTATAAAAATAGGAAAGAACGCAAAGAAAAAATAGGTTCTTTACTAGAAGTAGTAGGTCTAAATCGTGAACATGCGAACCGCTATGCGCATGAATTTTCAGGCGGACAACGCCAACGTATTGGTATTGCTAGAGCGCTAAGCTTAAATCCAAGTTTCATTATTGCGGATGAGCCGATTTCAGCACTAGACGTATCCATTCAAGCGCAAGTCGTGAACTTATTGAAAGAACTGCAAAGAAAACATGGTCTTACTTATCTGTTCATCGCTCACGATTTATCAATGGTGAAATATATTAGTGATCGTATTGCAGTAATGAGACGCGGAAAAATCTTGGAGCTTGGGACTTCAGAGGAAATCTATCAGAATCCGATACACCCTTACACGAAGTCATTGCTTTCAGCAATTCCATTGCCAGATCCTATTTCTGAAAGTACACGTGTAAGAATACCGTATGAACACGAAGACACTGATGCTGAAGCAACAATGCATGAAGTATTTCCGGGACATTTTGTATACGGTACAGATCAACAAATTGCAAAATGGTATAAATAGTTTTGTCTTTTATTTAATAATGAAAGATTTACTATATAAATCAGAGAGAAGCTATAGTTATATAACTAAAAATACAGAAAATTATAATAAAAGTATGTAAATAAGCTATATAATTAAAATATAAGAAAATTAAATTATCACTGAAAAATTAAATAATTTTCTTTTTTTATATAGTTTCCTCTGATATAGTTATAATAGTTACTCTTTGCTAGTAGCTAAAATGTACACCATAGAGGGGGATATTTATGAAGAAAAAGTTTTTATCGCTAGTGCTATTATCAGCATTAATGCTAGTGCTTGCGGCATGTAACTTTGGCGGTTCTAAAGACAAAGATGAATCATCTGGCTCAGGCTCTAAAGGCGGAGACAAAACATTGAATCTATCAATCACTTCAGAGCCACCAAGTTTAAATCCACAACTTGCTAATGACAGTACTTCTGGTGCGGTTATTCGTGCAGCATTTGAAGGTCTTACTCGTGTAGACAAAGACGGTAATGTTCAAAATGCAGCAGCAGAAGATGTAAAAGTAAGTGACGATAAATTAACGTATACATTCAAGTTGCGTGATACAAAATGGTCAAATGGCGATTCTGTAGTAGCTGGCGATTTCGCTTACGCTTGGAAATGGGCATTAGATCCAAAGAACGCTTCTGAATACGCTTCAATTTTGTACCCAATTAAAGGTGCAGAAGCATACAACAGCGGAAAAGGTTCTGCTGATGATTTAGGTATTAAAGTAGTAGATGACAAAACATTAGAAGTAACACTTGAAAATCCAACACCTTACTTCTTAGAATTAACAGCATTCTATACATACATGCCTGTTAATGAGAAAGTAGTAAAAGACAACAAAAAATGGTTCGCTGAAGCTGGCGATACTTATGTAACAAACGGTCCTTTCACATTAAGCGAATGGAAACACAACGACTCAATCACTCTTAAAAAGTATGCTGACTACTGGGATAAAGACAACGTAGCTTTATCTACTGTTAACATCAAAATGGTTGAATCTGAAACAACTGCTAACCGTATGTTCAAAAGCGGCGATATCGATTACTTAGGTTCTCCATATCAAACAGTACCACTTGATGCAATGGACGCTTACAAAAAAGACAAATCTTTAAAATCAGTACCATATGCAGCAATCTATGAATACAAATTCAATACAAAAGGTAAATTCACTAAAAATGCTAATATCCGTAAAGCATTATCTTATGCAATCGACCGTCAAGGCTTAGCTGATAATGTACTAAAAGGCGGACAAAAACCAGCAATGAGCAATGTACCAGTTGCAATTGAAGGCTTTGAAGAAGAAAACAACAAATTCAAAGACAACGATATCGAAGCAGCGAAAAAAGCGCTTGCAGATGGTATGAAAGAATTAGGCATTAAGAAAGCAAGCGATATCAAAATCGGTATTTCTATCAACACAAGTGAAGCACACGCTGCTATCGCACAATACATTCAAGAAGGCTGGCACAAAAACCTAGGTATCGAAATTAAAATCGATAACTCTGAATGGCAAGTATATCTTGATAAAGTAACTGCTTTAGACTTCGACGTTGCTCGTATGGGCTGGATCGCTGACTATAACGATGCTTACACATTCTTAGAGCGTTATGATACAGCTAAAAATGGTAACAACGATACAGGCTGGGAAGATCCGAAGTACAAATCTTTACTAGTTTCTGCTACAAAAGAAACGGATGAAAACAAACGTCTTGATTTGTTAAAACAAGCTAACACATTACTAGCTGAACAAATGCCAATTGCACCAATCTACTTCTACGTTAACAACTACGTAGCAAAAGATTATGTGAAAAACATGGCACCTAACAAAATCGGCGAAATTGATTTAAAAGCTGTAGATATTCAAAAATAATTTTGATTATCGCAAAAGTTAAGACTGCTTCCATCGAATCAAATCGATGGAACGCAGTCTTTTTTTTATAATGAGTCTATTAGGATAGATAGTAGAAATTGTATATTAAAAATTAATTTTATTATGACAGCAAAATAAAGAGGTTTTTACATAAAAAAATCGAATTTATTCATTAAGCATAGAATGGGGGGAGAATATGAGATTTCAAAGTATAACGTTTGAAAAGAATGGGAGATTAGCGATTATAAGCTTGAATCGTCCCAATGCGATGAATGCTATGGATGATACGATGCTCCAGGAATTGGCAGAGTGCTTTGAATTGCTTAAAAATGATGGAAGTATTCAAGTGCTTATGCTAAAAGGGAGTGGCAAAGTATTCTCTGCTGGCGGCGATATTAAAACAATGCTCGGAACAGGAGAAGATTCAATTGATATGCTACAAGCTATGGATACAATCTCTCGCATGATTAGAGCTTATTATACGCTTCCGATGATTACAATCGCGGCTGTCCATGGAGCTGCAGCTGGGCTTGGATTTAGTCTTGCATTAGCAAGTGATATTATTATCGCTGAAGAGAATAGCAAACTTGCCATGAATTTTATCGGCATAGGATTGATTCCAGATGGAGGCGGCCATTTCTTTATGAAAGAAAGAGTCGGTGTACCAAAAGCGAAACAGCTGATATGGGAAGGCAAGACGTTGGATGGTCCTTCAGCAAAAAGTCTGGGGCTGATTGATCAAGTAGCGGAAAAAGGGACAGCTGTTGAACAAGCTGTACAATTGGCACAAAACTTACTACATTCACCTCTAGCAGCCATGATTGAAACAAAAAGGATTTTAAATGGCCATAAACAAAAAGAATTAGATGAAATATTAGCGTTAGAAGCAAAAGGCCAACAGCTAATGAGACAAACTAGTGACCATTTAGAAGGTATACAAGCATTTATAGAGAAGCGTGACCCACATTTTGAAGGAAAGTAAAAAGAGACATTTCAACTTGAAATGTCTCTCTTTTCATTTATTCTTTCTAAAACTTCAACTAAACATGAAATAGAATTAGCTTGCCTTGAGGATCTACAAGACGATGAGTTTTTTCGCTATAGCCTAATTCTTCAATTTTTTCTGCCCCTTGTGATTTTGCTGTTGCTTGATCTGGAAAATCCCAAGCTTCATCTTTTAAAATTTCTCCCGATTTCTCGAATGCTGTAAAACGGTATGTTTGCATTCTAATCACCCCTTATATGAATATGTATTCATTATACAAAAAAATTGAAATAGCTGTACAATATATCGATACAAAATGTTAGAATAGTATGATAAAGTAAGAACAAATATTCGTATAAGGAATGAGGGATACAATGTCATCTATACGATTTTTCCACTGTGCTGATTTGCATCTGGATAGCCCTTTTAAAGGAATGTCTGATTTACCTTCCCATGCTTTCAAACGGCTTAGAAATAGCACATTCGATGCTTTTCAACAATTGATAAATGATGCCATACAAGAAAGACCAGATTTTATTTTAATAGTAGGCGACTTGTATGACGGAGAGGAAAGAAGTCTTAGAGCCCAACAAATTTTTCAAAAAGGGATGGAGCAGCTGGCGTTGTATAATATCCCTGTCATAATTAGTTACGGAAACCATGATCATCTAAGCGGCAAGTGGACACGTTTCTCGTTGCCGTCCAATGTCCAAGCTATGCCAGCAGAAACCAAGACCATCACTCTTCATATAAGAGGAATGAACGTCAATATAACGGGGTTCAGTTATCGCGAAAGACATATTCCACAAGCGATGGTACAGAGTTATCCAGCTGCAACAGATCGAGAAGCAATACATATCGGCATGCTGCATGGCAGTATTCGTGGGGATGCTACGCATGATGTCTATGCGCCTTTTACAATAGAGGATTTATTATCAAAACAATATGACTACTGGGCACTTGGCCATATCCATAAACGCCAGATTTTGCATGAGAATCCGATGATCGTATACCCTGGTAACATTCAAAGTAGGCACCGTAAGGAACTAGGAGTAAAGGGTTTTTATGATATCGAACTATCTAAGGGGCAAGCCACCTACAATTTCAGGCCTGCTTCCGCCGTAGTCTTTGAAGAAATAGAAGTGGACTGTGAAAACATTCTGCATGCAAATGATTTGCTGAAAGTCTGTACTGAAGCAATCGAAGGATTTCGTAAAGAATACGGTGCTGGCCTCGTATGGCTCCATTTAAAAAATATCGATGAACGAGCCCGCACGTTGTTTGAAGATACACAGCTTGCAGAGTGGGTTGATATTATGCGAGAAGAACAAGAGAATGAAACGCCATTTGTTTGGATACAAGCTATTGCTGTCGACCTGTCTAGCATTTCTCACTATAAACCTACGTTTGCATCAGAATCAGTTTTGCAGGCGATCAATGAATGGTCTGATGATGAGATGAGAGAAATTCTTAAAGAACTTTACCAACATCCAAAGGCTGGGCGCTTTTTAGATGAACTGACCTCTGAAGATTTAAAGAATCTTAGGTTTGATGCTGAGCATCTGTTTAAATTAGGCTTTCAATAAATAGAAGGATAGGGGGCATCATATGCGTATTCGTCGACTGGCTATTTATGGTTTTGGCCAACATGAAGAAATCAATATAAAGCTTCAGGAAGGGATCAACGTGTTTTATGGGATGAATGAAGCCGGGAAAACAACAATCCAGCAATTTATCCTTCAAATACTGTTTGGCGTTCCACAAAAGAATCAACAGCTCCCACGTTATGAGCCTAAAAAAGGAGGCAAATATGGTGGGCTGATTGTTCTGGAAGATGAGGAATTTGGTGTTTGTACAATAGAACGAATCCGAGGAAAGGCTGGAGGCGAAGTAACTGTCCACCTTGAAAATGGTGAATCGGGTGGTGATGAACTATTATCAAAAATTCTGCATAACTATAATAGACAGAGCTTTGAAGCTATATTTGCTTTTTCGGTGCATCCCCTCCAGCATATAGAAAAGCTCTCTGAGGAGGAACTGAGCCGTGTGCTTTTAGCATCAGGGACTACTGGTATTGACCAGCTATCAGCCCTTGAGCAAAAACACGATAAAATACAAAAAGAACTATTCAAAAAATCTGGGAAGCTTCCAATCATCAACAAACAATTAAATGAGATAGCCGCACAAGAAGCAGCCTTGAAAGAATATAAAAGAACATTAGAGGAATATGAACCTGCCATCGAAAGAATTGATATCCTTGAAAATAAATTAGCTCAATTAGAAAATGATGAAGAAAGACATCGACAAAAGATACAAGAGTTAACCAAATACAAACAGATTTATCCATTGTTAAAAAGAAGAAAAAAAGCTCAAGAAGAGCTTTCATCTATTCTCTATACTACTTTTCCAGTCAAAGGTCTTAGTCGACTAGAACAATTGGAAGAAAGGCATTTAGCCAATGAAGCGTCATTAGGAAGTATAAGGAAAGAGCTTAATCGTTTAGAAGATGTGCTAAAAAAAGAATGGGATGAAGATCATTTCTTAAAAGTGCAGAAACTGTTGAATAGAGATAGTGAATGGCGGGAATGGCAAGCACAAATTCGCCAATTGAATAGAGAGATAGAAAAACAAAGACAAAGTATGGATGAGCAATTTCAATTAGTAGGTGTCATTCAGAAAGATGAACAGCGATCATTGTTGGAAGCGGAGGTTTCCATACAGCAGGAAAATCAATTCTATCATCACTTGAAAGAGTTGAAACATCATGAAGACCAATTGGACATGCAGCAAAATATTCTTGATCAAATTCAAAAAGAAATACACTCACTAAGCTACAAGCTTGATGAAGTCTATCAAAATGCACCGACAGAACAAGAGCACACACGTTTAAAACGTTGGCAAGAAGAACGCTCCTCTCAATCACAGGAAGAAAATAGGCAGTCGATTAAAGGAGGCAAACAGCAACCGGCAAAACTATTGGCCTTTGGATTAGCAGTAGTTTCACTTGCTGTAGTTTTTATGTTCAACAGAACTGAGCTTGGCTTTATTGGATTGGTGGCTGCTATCTTTATCTTTATAGCGTTTGATCGAAAGAAAACAACACAGAGACAGAATGGACCACATGCCGCTAATGACGCTGAGATGAGAGAAATTGAGGGGCATATTCTTCAATACGATCAGCGAGTGCTATTCATTGAACAGCAATTAGAAGACAAAGAAAAGGATCAAAAAGCTGCTTTGCAAGAGTTTAATGATCTAACAATTAAAATGAATGAGAGTAAAAGAAAGCTCACTGAATTTCTGCACGCTTATCGAATAGGCGGCCAATTCCAGTATGAGTTGTACAATGAACTTTTCCGTCTGATTCGTCAACTACAACAAGCAAATAAGCAGCTTGAAATGAATCTTGAGCAATTACAAACACTTGAACATCTTAGCGCTGACAGGCTCCAGGAAGGCTATGAAATCTGTGGCATCGCTTGTACAACTGAAAACTTTGCGGCTGTATTGAACAGCACGCACCAACAATTAATGCAGCAAAAAAATACCTATGAAAATGCGATCGCTACAAAGCAACAACTTCTTTCTAAGTGGGATGAATTAACGCTTCTCCAGCAATCTTATATGGATGAAATGAAAAAGTTATATGCTGAAGCAGGGGTCGACACGAAAGAAGAATTCTATAAAGCTGGGGAACAATCTGTTTTGAATGCTAATCTAACCACTGAATTATCACAGATTAATGATCAATTGTCTTCCTACGATACAGATCTTCTGGATCTAGACTTGTCAGATGAAGAAGCAACGGCTCGTTTAAATGACGAGATGGAGCATGAAAAAAGTATACGTGAAGAGAAAAATGCCCTGTTAAAAGAAAGAGCAGAGTTGATTGCTAAAACAGAACATCTGTTAGAAGACGATCAATACAGAAATCAGCTACAGTTATTTGAGCAGCAAAAAGCAAAGTTAAACCAAGAGGCAAAAGATTGGATTGTATCAAAATTGATCTCACATGCGATTGCCCAAACAGTCACGAGTTTAAAAGATAAAAAGCTGCCTGCTGTATTAGAGGAAGCCTCTCGATTTTTCGGTCTTTTAACGAACGGACGCTATGATTCACTTTATATCAATTCCGACGGTTATTTTGAAACAGGGGCTACAGATGGCATGCACTATTCAATGTCTGAACTATCGCAAGCAACGAAGGAACAAGCATATATTGCACTTCGCTTTGCATTAGCAAAATCCTTGAAAAATTCTGCGTCGTTTCCGCTTGTTATGGATGACCCGTTTGTCCATTTTGATACTTTGCGGATTCAGAACATGGTACAATTAATTGAGCGCATGATGAATGGCCATCAAATACTTTATTTTACTTGCCATGAAAGAATGCTAGATAAGTGGAGTAATGCGAAAATTATCCATGTAGAAGAATTAAAAAATGAAAGGGGATTGACTTCGGTATGAATGGGGTTGCAACATTACAAGCAGGAGCACCAGTCGATCAATATTTGCTCATTAAACAAGCGACAAAAGGCGTAACCACAGTGGGTAAGCCTTTTATGACACTCATTTTGCAGGACAAAAGCGGGAGTATTGAGGCCAAGCTTTGGGATACAGGAGAAGAGCAAGAGAAGTTGTATCAAGCTGGCGGCATTGTTCGCATCGGTGGCGAAATTCATGATTACCGTGGAAAACTTCAATTGAGGATAAAGGCGATACGCCCGGTAAAAGCGGATGAGAACATATCTGTTACAGATTTAGTCCAGTCTGCAGAAATACCGAAAGAAGAGCTATTCAATCAATTAATGGAATTCTTCTTTGAAATTCAAAATCCAACGATATCTCGTATTACAAGATATTTAATCATGGAAAATCAACAATCATTGATGACATATCCAGCAGCTACGAAAAATCATCACGATTATGCATCTGGATTGCTCGATCATGTTGTTTCTATGCTGAAGCTTGGAAAAGCAATAGCAGACTTATATCCAGTGCTAAATCGGGATCTTTTGTATGCGGGCATTATCTTGCATGATATTGGTAAGGTAATAGAGCTGTCAGGACCTATTTCAACAAGCTATACGGTAGAAGGTAATATGCTTGGCCATATTTCAATAATGGTAACTGAAATAGCGATTGCAGCCAAAGAATTAAATGTGGATGGGGAAGAGGTTATGCTATTGCAGCATATGGTTCTATCACATCATGGCAAAGAAGAGTGGGGCAGTCCGAAGAAGCCTATGCTTCAGGAAGCTGAAATCCTCCATTACATCGATAATATTGATGCCAAGATGAATACATTAAAACGTGCACTTGGTAAAACGAAGCCTGGAGAATTCACAGAACGACTTTTCCCATTGGATAATCGTTCATTCTATAAACCAACAATAGAATAAAAAAAGCCCTGGATCATGGATCCAGGGCTTTTTATGCATTATTTTGCAGTTGCTGAGCTTTTAAATTGAGCTAATGCGTCTTTTAAGTCTTTGTCTTTAATTTTCACATCTGCATCTTTTACAAGTTTAGATACTTTTGACAACAGTTGTGATTGGTCAGCTTTTTGAAGTTGAAGTTTTTTCTTGATTTCAGCTTTGTTATCTTCATAAGAGCCTTTCACTTTTGCATCGCGCTCATCTTCTAATTTAATGATGTGATAGCCATATGATGTTTTAACAGGTTCACTGATTTCACCTTTTTTAAGAGCATAGGCAGCTTTAGTAAATTCAGGGACCATTTTGTCTGGACCGAACCAACCAAGTTCGCCGCCAGCTTCTGCTGAGCCAGTATCTGTAGAGTTTTTCTTAGCAAGCTTAGCAAAGTCTTCACCTTTATCTAATTTTGCTTTGATGTCTTTAGCTGTTTTTTCATCAGCTACAAGAATGTGGCTTGCTTTCAACTCTTTTGACATCTCATCATAATAAGATTTCATATCTGCTTCTGAGACTTTTACGCCATCAGCCATAGCAGCTTCTTGTAAAAGGTTCAATTTAATGCTGCGTTTGAATGATTTGTCATTTAGATTTTGAGCTGCCAACGTTTGTTCGTAGTTTTCGCCCATTTCTTTCTTTTGTTTTTCGTATTCTTTATTAACTTCTTTATCAGACACTTTATATTTATCGTTCAATACTTTTTCAATGACAATCAATTGCAATGCTGATTCACCAACGGAATCCTTCATTTCACTGTAAAGCTGATCTTTTGTCACATCGCCGACTTTTGAAGTTGCGACTTTTTCATCTCCGGCATTTCCGCATGCTGATAACGCGAGTACAGATGCTGCAAGTGTTAATGATAGTACAGTTTTTTTCATCTTTCTAATCTCTCCCAACTTGAGTTCCTACTACTTATGCACATGTAACTATACCATAGAACGATGAGAAAAGGAAAAGGTTGCAGGGGAAATCGCCTAAAGAAGTTTTAAAGTACTGAATAAGATATAAAAGAAATGAGCAAAGGAGGTGCTAAGAATGAGTGGTGGAGGACACGGCGGCTACGGCGGTAACTACGGTTCCGGTTTCGCTTTATTGGTAGTTCTTTTCATTTTGTTGATCATTGTAGGTGCAGCTTACATCTACTAATTGAAGAAGGAAAAGCCGCTTACATTGACTTGTAAGCGGCTTTCTTCTTATACACTATAGGCACGAAAAGACTCATGACCATGCATAGTCTATTTTAAACTGTAAACATCATTTCTAAGTAAAATGATACAAGTAAGATTGTGATCAGTACATTAATAGTGCGATAAATTTTAGGTTGTTTCTCCTCGGGGATTTCTTTCTGTGCGCAAAGTGTAAAAGTCATGCGGTTAATTTGGAACAGATAGAATACCGAGAATAGGACGACAATAGCGATGATCAAGTCTTTTCCTCCCCTCTATTAATACCCCTTAAGCATAACAAAAGAGAGATAAATATGACAAGCCAGTTCTCTTTTTATGCCCCACAAAAAAGTAGAAAAAAGAAACAAGCAAAAATCATGGGAGATGAGTAAAGTTTCTGCTTAGGACAGTTTCACTCTCATTGTCATAGGAAATCAAAATTTCAAAGCCTTTATCTGTCTCTTCTATAAATGCTTTTTTAGGTGAATGGATTAAATGTTTTACATACAGCAAATCGATTACGCACAAACCACAGTGATAGGCCAATAAAATGGCGAAATAATGACGGTAAGTCGAATAAATCAAGCCACCCATAATGAGTATGCTATTGAGCACGACAAAAGGAATCGTCAAAGCAATCATATAGCGTAGTTTAATAATTGGTTCGGTAATACGAATGGAAAGCAAAGGAATAACACCAAATTGCTTTTCAAGCTTAAAACGCAACCGATTGTGACAACGAGCCAATGGTAAAAAGTGCAGTAACTTATGTGCCGGATAAACCATTAAAAAACCAGCCAAAAATAATGGGAATAATCGATCTGTCACTGGACTGTCCCGATAGGCAGTCATCGTAATATAAAAGAAAGAAAAGGCCAGTAACATAAAAATAGCTGAGAAAAGAAATAGTCGATGATGGCCGTATTGTTTTTTGACATTAATGTGTTTCCAGCAGTGCACCTCTTAGCATCTCCTTTTCTATACGAATAAAAAGCTTAGATACATACAGTAAAGCTTTTTATATAGAAAATCAAGATGAATTTTTTACGTCTCAACATCGTCTACAATGCACAGGAATTTGGCATTAGAAAAAGTACATAAATCTACAAAATTCCACCATGTATTTCGAAAAAAATAAATCCAATATCATCCCAGTAAAAGGCATGATATTGGATATAAAGTCAATCTTCCATCTTCTTTAATGAAACTTCAAAAATCTCCATGAAATCATCGCCGTAGATATTACGAATGAGGGCGATTAATTCGAAAAATTGTGGAAATTCGCCATACAACTCTCTTAGAGGGATAGAACCATCGATCACAGTATGTCTCGAATGATTAAAGTTTCCATACAGTTCTAAAAGTAATTCGTGGCCTTTCTCGGTTAGTTCAACATATGTATTTCGTTTGTCATTATCGCGTTTTGAAAATGACAGCAAGCCGCGCTCTTCTAAATTTTTTGAAAAATTAAAAGCTGTCGAAACATGCATAACGCCGAACTTAGCAATATCCGAGATAGAAGCGCCTTTTAGATTGTTTGCAATAAGCAATACATGATGCTCGTTAATATTTAACCGGTAGGGCTTAATCCATGCTTGCCAATCCTTTTCCACGGCTTTCCAAAGAGCCTTGGATAATTGGGCAATACGTTGTGAATAAAGCATGGCTTCTTTAGCCGCGATCATTTCTTCAGACATAGCGATCACCACTTTCGTCATTTCTTCATATTATAGCATTTTCATAAGTAGTATAGAATGAAATTCGAAAATATTAAAGAAGGAAATTTTTTTGTAATACTATATTGCCCAAGTAAATTATTTCTTTTTGCGATTTTTAAATTCTTCCACTTGTTGTTGAATTTCTTCCACAGAGCTTTGTAACGATTTGATATCGCTTTGCAATTTGTTTTGAACAGGCGTTGTTTCTTGTTTCCATTCATTAACGGAAGATTTCACATCATCCACAAAGTGTGGAATAGTTGATTTTGATTCTTCTTTAATTGTTTTAATAGAGTCTGTCATATTTTGAACCTGAGTTTTTAGGTCTTGTAGTTGTGCATTCATTGAATCTTTTGTATCTGAAAGAGATTTGCGAAAGTCCTTCCCAGATTGAGGTGTTGTGAATAGCATTGCTGCTGCTCCTCCTAATAGGCCAGTAGTCATGCCAAGTAAGAAATTAGAGATTTTCATAGTATTCAGTCTCCTTTCATTATTATATTCATTTCCTTTATATACTATATTAAAACATGTTTTTAGAAAAATAAATTGTTATTTTTTTGGACTGCTAGGTAGAGAAAAAAGAATCAGGTCTTCATAGTTAACCTTTTCATATGCACACTATGAAATAAAAGCGCCTATGATAAATTTTTGCCCGATTAAAAATACGCCCCAAACAGCTATGCCTAATGATAATGCCAATGCAAGATGTAAAGAGTGTTTTAAGGAAATATATATGACAAACAGCATAATCGCAGTTGCCGGAAAACCTGCCAGAACACCGAGTGTAAATTTATTGATTGTATGCGTGGCTTCTCCTTGAATCGTTAGCCAAATAATACTTAATATACTGATCAATGGTAATGCAGCTACTATACCCCCGTATAAAGGGAATCGTCTTGCCAATTCTGTAACAACGCCAATAATGACTGCTGAACTTAAAATTTTTAGAAGTAAGTACATTTATTTGGATACCTCACTTAATAGTTGAAACGCTTCAACTATCTTATTTCTCTCATCGTTTGTTAATTTATTTAGTGCTTCTTGCAATTTTTCTTCGTCTAGCTCCGTGTTTTTTTTCAAAATAGCTTTACCTTTATCAGTTAAATGGAGATAGACTTTTCGTTGATCCTCAATGGATCTTTCTTTATGGATCCATCCATTATCTACTAACTTTTTCACATGCTCCGAAGCGGTATTATGTGAAATTGTCAGATGATCTGCAATATCACGGATTGTAACAAATTGTTTTTTCTCTACAATTTGCAAAATACGAACACTTCGGTGGGAAATAGCTTCCTCTTGGTTAGGGTGTAAATAGAAATAAATATTAGTAAAATATTTATTTATATCTTGAATCATATAAAATGCACTCCTTTTATATCGTTTATACAGATTATATCGTATTTATAGATATAATTGTAGTGTTTTAATATCCTTAATGTCAGAATTTCAATGAAAGGAATATAATTTGGAAAAAAATCCTATTAATTAGCAGGAGTTACATAGATTAAATGCGAATATTATATTTAGTAGATTTTGTCGATTTTTTTATTGTTAGGGGCTTTTTAGTGCAAATTGTAATCGAATGCTAGAAATCGGGAACAGCTTTTATTCAAAGGTCAGTCGTAATTCTATATGAATCGAGGTAGAGTCATGGAAATAAGAAGGGCACAATCGAATGATGCATCAGGAATTGCAAAAGTTCACGTGGATAGCTGGCGAACAACTTATAAAGACATTATTCCAGAGGACTTTTTAAATAATTTGTCGTATGCGAAACGTACTGAGTTATGGGAGAAAAACATTGCTAGTGAAGATAAGTATGCCATTGTTGCGGTCAATAATGAGGGTCAAATTGTTGGATTTGCGGACGGATGGAAGAGAGAAGACAACCTGGTGGAAAACGCATGTGATCTGACCTCCATTTATATCCTAGAGGAGTACCAAGGAAAAGGCATGGGGAAGTTGCTGATGAAGGAACTATTCAAACATTTTAACCAAATGGGTTATGAAAGAATTTTTGTAGAGGTCCTAGAAGAAAATAAGACTCGCCTATTTTATGAACATTATGGCGCTAGATTAATCAGAAAAGTCCAAATTCAAATTGGCGGGAAAATGTTGAATGAATTGATTTATGAATGGGAGAATGTCGATGAAGTGGTACAAAAACTTAGGGATTGAAGAACTAGCATGGATATAAGGTTTAAAAGTTTTTTAAAAGAAGAACTCACTATCAATGAAATTCAAGAAGCAATGAGTGAAGATAAAATAACTTCAAAAGAGCTCGTAATGTACTATTTATATCGAATAGCTAAGTATGACCAAAGCGGGCCAACCATCAATTCTATGCTTGAAATAAACCCAGAAGCCATATTTATAGCTGAAGCGTTAGATAATGAAAGAAAGCTAAAGGGTGCTAGGGGACCATTACATGGTATTCCAGTTGTCATCAAAGATAATATTGAAACAAAAGATTCCATGCATACGAGTGCAGGAACAATTGCCTTAGAAAATCATTTAGCTAGGCAGGATGCATTTCTGGTGAAGAAGCTCCGTGAAGCAGGTGCTGTTATTTTAGGTAAAACAAATATGACAGAGCTAGCCAATGCCGTGTCGAGTGATATGTGGGCAGGATACAGTTCAAGAGGGGGACAAACATTAAATCCTTATGGTGACCCCAAACTATTTGTTGGGGGATCTAGTTCAGGATCTGCAGTGGCAGTTGCCTCGAACTTTTCAGTGTTATCGGTAGGAACAGAAACTGATGCCTCCATCCTTAGCCCGGCTATTCAAAACTCAGTAGTTGGTATTAAACCAACTGTCGGTTTAATTAGTCGAAGTGGCATTATGCCTTTTACATACTCACAGGATACGGCGGGGCCATTCGCAAGAACTGTTACAGATGCGGCCATTTTACTTGGTACCTTAATAGGGACAGATGAAAATGATATTGCCACCTATAAAAGTGAAGGAAAATCACCACAAGATTATACAGGATGCTTAGATTCAAAAGGATTATTCGGTGCTAGAATCGGAATATTTAATAACATTTCTGAAAACTACAAAGAGTCAGAGGAATATGATGAACGATTATTTAATAATTCTATTCAGTTAATGATTGAACAAGGTGCTGAAATTATTGAGAATGTAGAAATTCCCTCTTTTTATAGAGAATGGAATTGGGGTGTCTCAATGTATGAATTAAAGCATAGTTTAAACAATTATCTCGCTAAATTACCAGCTTATATTCCTGTTCACTCAATATCTGAATTAATACAATTTAATAAGAGTATCAAAGAAAAAGCATTGAAATATGGTCAGGATAAATTGGAACAAAGAGAAGAAATCTCTAACACGTTAAGAAATCTTGAATATTTATTGTCGAAAATAGAAGATATATATTTTTCTCAAGAACAAGGAATTGACCATGCGTTGAAAAAATATGAATTGGATGCTATTGTCTTCCCTTCATATATTGGATCAACCATAAGTGCTAAAGCGGGTTATCCATCCATAGCTATACCTGCGGGATATATGGAAAGTGGAAGACCCTTTGGTATAACTTTTGCAGGTACAGCCTTTAGTGAAGATGTCTTAATCAAACTAGCTTTTGCTTTTGAACAAGCTGCTAAGTGCCGAAAGCCTCCGGAATTCTATAAAGTATGAAATGACTTCTCTTACAAATCAGACGTAAGAAGATTAATCTGAAAAGTCCAAAGGTATTTAATGGAGAACCTGTATAAACTTGTACCAATTACAATCGGACGGGGGAATCTGCATGGAAATGTGGGATGTTTACGACAAAGACAGAAAGCTGACAGGTAAACAGATGAGACGCGGTGATGCTTTTGAGCAGGGGGACTTTCATTTAGTTATACATGTGTGTCTTTTTAATCAGCAAGGTGAAATGCTGATTCAACAGCGGCAGCCGAATAAGGATCATTGGCAGAACATGTGGGATCTTACGGTGGGCGGCAGTGCATTAGCAGGAGAAACGAGCCAACAGGCTGCAGAAAGAGAAGTGGAAGAGGAGATTGGTCTTGTGCTTAATCTTCAAAAACTGCGACCTTCTGTAACAGTTAACTTTGAGTATGGATTTGATGATTACTATGTGAGTGAGATAGATGTAGACCTCCGGAAACTGCCACTGCCAACTGAAGAAGTAAGCCAAGTAAAGTGGGCAGCTAAAGACGCCATTTTTCATTTAATTTCGGAGGGCCAATTTATTCCATATCACGAGTCATTGATTTCATTATTATTTGATACGAGACATATGATAGGAGCACATAAAAACTAGTGGATCATGACGGCTAACGAAATTTACATAGGAGGAAAGCAATGAATCCAGTAATACATGTTGCACAAAATAGTCCATTACTAGATACATCTCTAGAAATCCAAATTTCAAACCTTCCACCCCATCAGGTTGTAACAGTCCAAGCAAAAATGCGGGATAACCTTGGAACTAGCTGGCAATCGTTTGCAGAATTAAAGTCTGATTCTAAAGGAGAAATTAACTTGGCGAAAGCACAGCCGCTATCAGGTACGTATTCTGCGTCTGATACTATGGGACTTTTTTGGTCAATGATTCCGCTGACTCATGAGCCAAAGAGAAAAACGCCTCTACAGCCATTGGAAACAAAAATAACGATCATGAAGGAACATGAAATCTTAGCCACTCATTCTGTTACGCGTCATGTAGTTTCTCCAGCAGTGGATAGAATTCCATTACGTGAACGAGGGCTGATTGGTACATTCTTTTGTCATTCAAAGAGCGGTCCACTCCCTACCATCATTGTATTAGGTGGATCAGAGGGTGGGTTGCGAGAAAGTAATGCCGCATTGTTAGCTTCCTATGGATTTAATACATTAGCTTTGGCGTATTTTGGTATGGAAGATTTACCAAAAGAGCTAATAGACATCCCTTTGGATTACATTGAGAAAGCCATTGATTGGTTGACTGATCATCCAAAGGTAGACGATACAAGAATTGGGTTAATGGGAACGTCTAGGGGTGGTGAACTAGCCCTGTTAAGTGCTTCCATTTTCCCGTCTATCAAGGCAGTTGTAGGCTTTGTGCCAAGTGGCGTTATTTATCCAGGGATCGGGCAATCAGCCATTGGAGTTCCTTCATGGCAATTTAAAGGGAAATCATTTCCCTTTGCTTATGGTGAGGTGCCAAAGGAAGTTGGCGAAGAAATTCAACAGGCAAAACAATCAGGAAAGCCTATATCATGGCGCAAAACCTACCACTTTTGGGCAGTAGGTGAGAAAGAGGCAGAAATAGAAGTAGAAAATATTAAGGGACCAGTTCTTTTGATTTCAGGTGGGGATGACCAGCTATGGCCTTCAGATGTGTTATCAGAAAAAGTGATAATCAGATTGAAAGAACACAATCATCCTTATGATTATGAGCATATCAATTATCCAGAAGCAGGACACTCTTTTGGCCCTCCTGGTTTACCAACCACTCAATTGGTTCTCCCTTATGGGAACGGAATGCAATTGTTGTTTGGCGGAAATCCAACAGATAATGCACATGCACAATTTGATGCGTGGCAAAGAGTAAAAGTGTTCTTTGATCAGCACTTAGCCAATTCCTCAATCTCTACGCTAGGTTCGTTTAACAGGATAACAGAATAGAATAATAATGGAGGTGATAAAAAATGAGTACATTAATGCTGGCGGGATGGACGCCTATTTTGGTTCTAGGGATTCTATTTCTTATGGTTGTTTACTTTATTGCCCACAAGGTATCTAGAAAAACTTTATATTCAGTGTCAATTATATTGAGTTTAATATGTATCGGTTTAGTAATTTATAGTATATATTTTGTTCGTGGGTGGGATGGATTGGGTTACTTATTTACTGCTGTAAGTATTCTTGCAGGAACATGGATCGGCACTCTAATGGGACTATTCAATACTAAGAAACAAGCGTATTAAATTATAAATAGACAGGGCTAATTTTTTAGCCCTTTCAGTCTTGATTAGACAAGAAAAAGGAGTAAGATTTCATGCTTAAACGTTATATACACCATTTGTGTATACAAACTAATACATATAAAGAAAGCTTAGAATTTTATACAAAGGCATTAGGGTTTGAAGTGGTTGAGGAAACACCAAAATTTCATGGACGAGCATTTAATACTTGGTTGAAGTTAGGTGACTTTTATATCGAATTACAAACAGGCAAGTTTGGTGAAAAGCTAGTCGAGGCAAATTCAAATAGTGAAGGACTAGTTCATTTCTGTTTATGGGTGGAAAACCTTCCACTAGAAGTCGAACGATTAAAAGAATTGAAATCCCATTTTATTTTGAAGGATGGAAAAATTATCTATCATGTCGAAAATGGATCCTTATGTAAGGTGAAAGCACCTGAAGGAACGATTGTGGAATTACGTACTAACAAAGGAATTTAAAGGTGAAGTGTTAAAACTAAAATATAAATGAGATGAGAAATATATGATTTTAGTTGTTAGTGTATCGATTACAAAAGATAAGGAATTATTAATGATTGAAGAAAAAAGAGATTCTGGAATCGTTAAATGGAATTTTCCATCGGGGAGAATAGAAAAAAATGAAGATATTATGGCCGCTGCCATTAGAGAAGTCAAAGAAGAAACGGGATTAGATGTAGAATTACTTCTTACAACTGGCGTTTATAACTTTACAAGTGATTCAAGTGATCAGGTTATTTTATTCCACTTTATAGGAGGAATTGTTAGCGGAGAAGTGAGCTTACGTGAAGAAGCGATTACTAATTATAAATGGGTCCATTCAAAGGACATTTTAGCTATGACTGATGGTTCATTAAGGAATGCGAAAGTGATCAGACAAATAACGAAGAATATAATCAATCGAAATTTTTATTCAACTGCTTTATTTAATAGAGACTTATTGAAACAGTCATAGTGAATGAAAGTTAATAAATTGATAAGTGGGTGATAGGATGGAGATCAGCCTAGTAAAGGCAAAAGATAATGATGCCCAAGCTATTTTAGATATGCAAGTAGCAGCATTTAAACCATTGGCTAGAGAAATACAAAGATATGAAATCAATCCAGCGAATGAAAGCATTGAAAAGGTATTAAAAAGAATTAATAGAGAGGATGGTAGCTTTTTTAATATCGAAGCTGGAAACAAGCTGGTAGGGGCTATATGTATTTCGTGGAAAGAGGAAACACAATTTTGGATTAGCCCTATGTTCATCTTACCTACATATCAAGGAAAAGGAATTGCTCAGAAGGTTATTCATTTAGTTGAAGAAATGTACCCTCAGGCTGTTAGTTGGGAGTTAGCAACGATAGTAGAGGAAAAGAGGAACTGTTACTTATACGAAAAGATGGGCTATAAGCAAACGGGGTTCAGCAAAAAAATAAATAATCAAACCACGCTAATTTATTATAAGAAAATGTGTTGAAACAAGCTGACCTGCTGGTAGGCACTTTATACATTAGCAGAACAATTTGAATTAAGACAGGCTTCTGCATTGATCATGTATAGAAGCGTGGTTCTAATCTTTTTTAAAGATAGAGTACCAAGGATTACCTATAAAAAATAAAGGAAAAGTAATTAAAATAAGTAAGTTACACCAGCTAAATCCATTTGCAAAAGCAATGATCATCACACCCAGGAAACCAGTTGTCTTTAAGCTGATTTTACCCATAAAATCCCTCCATTTATATTATTTAAACATGACGTTTTTATGATTTCAATATATTTGTAGTTTAGTAGTACAACTGTAAAAAAAGAGCTAGATGCTGAAATCTTTATGCACGAGTATTTAGGAACACTTGAATTATTAAGAAAAGGTAAGTAGCAGTGATTTGCAATATAACAGTCCGTTAAAGGAGGATTATTTATGCAAAATAACGATACGTTAAAAAGATTATCTCAAAGGTTTATTACATTCGCGGAAACAGAATGTAAGGACTCCAGTGAATTATATGAAACACTTTCATTGGCCATTGCAAATGATGATGAACTCCTAGAATTGTGTACAGTTGCGCGTAGTGGACAGCCTGTTCCTAATTTATTATTTGGAGCTGTCCATTATCTTTTATTAAAAGGAACCGAACATAAACTAAAAGAGTTTTATCCTAGCATTGTGGTTGAAGCGAAATTACCTAATGAAGCATTCGATTACTTTAAAGAGTTTTGTGTGCAACATAAAAATGACATTATTCATCTACTGCAGACGAAACTGGTTCAAACGAATGAAGTGCGAAGATGCGCTTATCTTTATCCTGTATTTAGCTTTATTTATGCAAAGTCACAAAAACCCTTAGCGCTTATTGAAATTGGTACAAGTGCCGGTTTGCAACTTCTCTGGGATCAGTATTCCTATTCCTATAAAGAAGATGAAGTTTTTGGAAATACAGAGTCAAGGTTACATATCACCTCAGTCTTAAAAGGCGAGATTGCTCCTCATGTTTCCTCAACACCGCCACCTGTGTCATCAAGAGTAGGAATTGATTTAAATACAGTCGATTTAATGGATGAGGAAGAATATATATGGCTGAAATCGCTCATATGGCCAGAGCACAAAGAAAGACTTGCGATGTTTGTGAGTGCTGCCAGTTATATTGAAGAATGTCCTGTTCTATTGGTGGAAGGGGATGGCGTTTCGTTATTGAGAGATCTTGTGAGCCAACTTCCAACAAATAGTACGGTCTGTTTATTTCATACACATGTAGCTAACCAAATGCCACAGGAGACAAAAGAACAACTTTTAAGTATTGTAAAATCCATTGGTCAGGAACGGGATGTTTTTCATATCTACAACAATATTCAAGACCGCAATTTACACCTCGATTACTACTTGAACGGAGTAGAACACCAACAGACAATCGCTGAAACAGAAGGACACGGCAAGTGGTTTAAATGGTTGCTGCAGGAAACTGAGACGACATCAAAACTATAATTCTTATAAAAAAGAGCTAACCCATTTAGGTTAGCTCTTTTTTATGCTTTCGTTATAGCTGTTATAAAATTAGATCGCTTCACTAAGTTCACGATAATTGGATAGATGATGATAAAAGCGATTATATTCATCGCTGTAGCCGGCAATACAACTGTTAGGAAAAGCAGTGTAAATGGAACCTTTGCACCTATAAGGAAAATAGCAGTGCTAAGGAACACGCTACCAGATACAATTGTGCCAACTCCCACTAGAATCGTTGATACAGGGAGCTTATGGGCTACCTTTTTCAGTAAAGCCACTGCCGCATAAATAATAAAGGCTGTGACAATTTTATCGATAATATTCGGTACAAAACCTCCAGGGAAAGTAGAAAATAACCCCGAAATGACACCTGTTGCAATGGCAAGCAGAAATACTTCTTTTGGACGGGGGAACAATAATATTCCGATTAACATCATTGTCAGCATGAAATCTGGCTTCATGCCTCCATTAAAGCCTGGAATCACCACATACAATGCGGCACCGATCCCTACAAGCAATGCCATTAACACAAGATTTTTTGTCTTCAACTCTCATCTCTCCTATTCTATTGACTAAACTCAACTCTCGTTCTCCTTTCGTATCCTCCTGATCGAAAGCGAAAACTTATATTGATTTTACAATTGCCATCGTTAAAAGGCAAGGGGGTATCCTTGAAAGATTTATTTATTCAAATTCGCGATTACTTCGTCTGCTAATGTTTTTAACATTTCTGGAGCAAACTCATCTTCTTTTGTAATCCAAGTTGTTTTAAATCCATCCGTTTCATCATATCTTGGTATAAAGTGCAGATGGAAATGGAAGACACTTTGACCGGCCGCTTCTTCGCAGTTGTTCAATAAATTCATCCCTGCAGGCTGGAAACTATCTTTGATAGCATTTGCTATACGCGGTGCTACTTTAAAAAGATTGGCTGCAGTTTCTTCAGACATTTCATAGACATTTTTCACATGTTCTTTTGGGATAAGCAATGTATGGCCTTTTGTTAATGGCATGATATCCATAAATGCATAGACATATTCGTCCTCATAAATCTTTGTACTTGGAATAGAGCCGTCAATGATTTTGCAAAATAAACAATCGCTCATAATAACACACCTTTCACTAATTTGCTTTTCATTTTACCATATTTGGAACTCTTATATAGAATGAAGTAAAATTGGGTTAGAGATCTTCCAGTGGGAAGAGAAGCGGCCGATAATTAGATTTGTCGCTCCGTAGAATGCGTTATTTAGATTGAAAATAGCAGCGTATTCGTTGAAAAGCCCTTAGTTTGTTCTATATAGATAGAAGAATTTTTGCTAAACTAGAAGAAGAATAGGAGTGACGTAGAAATGACGGTATTACAATTACAGTCAGTAACGGGCGGCTATACAAGAAAGCCTGTAATTCATGATTTATCTTTTGCAATTGAACCAGGAGAGTTAGTTGGATTGATCGGTCTTAATGGTGCGGGTAAAAGTACAACAATTAAGCATATTATTGGCTTGATGACGCCGCAAAAGGGTGAAATATTGCTTAATGGCGTTTCCATTAAGGATGATATAGAAACCTATCGTTCATCATTCTCCTATATTCCAGAAACCCCCGTTCTTTATGATGAGCTAACATTGAAAGAGCATCTTGAATTAACGGCAATGGCATACGGAATTGACGCTGAAACAAGGGACAAGCGTGTAGAACCGCTATTAAAAGAATTTAGAATGGAAAAAAGACTGAACTGGTTCCCATCTCATTTTTCAAAAGGGATGCGGCAAAAGGTGATGATAATGTGCGCCTTTTTAGTAGATCCATCACTATATATTATCGATGAGCCGTTTGTTGGCTTGGATCCATTAGCAATCCAATCATTGCTTGACCAAATGGACGAAAAGAAAAAAGAGGGAGCTTCTATTTTAATGTCTACGCATGTACTGGCGACTGCTGAGAAATATTGCGATAAGATTTTGTTGTTGCATAACGGCAATCTGCGGGCTCATGGCACAATGGATGATTTGCGCCAAGCATTCAATATGCCTCATGCTACGCTCGATGATTTATACATCGCGATGACAAAGGAGCAGCATTATGAATAATTTGCTTGATGTGTGGCGCGTGCGATTTGGCCATTATATGGGCGAAATCCAAAAATACATGCGATACGTTTTCACCGGACATTTGGCGATTGTCATAATGTTCGTTCTTGGAGCGGGTGGCTACAAATACAGTGAATGGCTTAAAACAGCTTCTAGCGATTTTCCTGCCATTTGGCTGACAGGTGCTATTATTGGTCTAGTGGTCGGTTTAAGCCGTCCAGTTACCTTAATACGAAAGCCTGATGAAGTCTATTTATTGCCACTTGAAACAAAGTTGCCTTTGTATTTTAAAAAGGCGCTCAAATATACGTTCAGTTCCCAAATAATCTTGGTGCTGGCTCTTTATCTAGTAACTTGGCCGATGCTGCGACAAGTGGCAGGATTAAAGCCATCTCTCATATTTGTTGGATTAGTAGTAGCACTCTTAATAAAATACTGGAATGTACACAGCGAGTTTATGTATAGATGGGCATACAAAGGCCATTATGCCTGGGTAGACCGTCTTGTACGCATGATTATTTCTGGTGTCCTCATCAGTTCGATTCTATCAGTGCAAATCATACCGATTGTTGTGCTGGTAGTGATTCTAGTAGTGTATCCAATTAACTGGCGTAACAAAATGAAAGAATTGCCATTCCCATATGAGCATTTTGTTAAATTGGAAGAAAATCGCATGA
Organism: Rummeliibacillus sp. G93; assembly: GCF_023515935.1. NCBI lineage: Bacteria > Bacillati > Bacillota > Bacilli > Caryophanales > Caryophanaceae > Rummeliibacillus > Rummeliibacillus sp. G93. The sequence goes on along the minus strand of NZ_CP097314.1, from coordinate 2,444,870 downwards.
TGGGTATCTATCGATTTGCCAATTATTTCACGGATGTACCACATATTCATGGCAGTATTAAACGTAGAGCATGGTTGGATTTCCTTTACGGGGTTATTCCTTATGCTAAAAAGAATACGCAGGAATATTTAGTTTTCCGTACATTTATTCGAACAGATGACCACTTTTATCTATGGGTAAGATTAACTGCGATAGCCGCTTTAGTAGCCGCATTTGTTCATATGCCGATTGTGATTGGCGTAATTGTTGGTGCAATGGCCTTCGCTACAGCTATTCAGCTGAAACAAGCGCTCACATCGTCTAACGATTTTCGAATGGACATGCTGTTTCCTTTACCAGACAATTCACGTCAATTAGCAAGCGTAAAAATTGTCCGTTATACCATCATTGTCCAAGGTCTCATTGTTGGGCTTGCGGGAATCATGACACCTTACTTCTATATTCAAGCATTGATTGTATGGGTTGTAGGGGAGATGACCCTTCGTTTGAGCAAGTAAATAGAATAAAAGAAGATGGAATGCCAGTTGGCTCTTTCCATCTTCTTTTTTATTATTATTATTCCTCTTCTTCTTCTAGTTTGGTTGTGGTGTATGTTTTTACGTATGGATGGCTGACAAAGATGTTACCTGTATCCACTCCATTGATATTCTTTTTGGGATGTTCGAAGGTTTCTTTGTAGGTTTGGCTTGCTTTCCACGCTTCAAATGAATGTGGACCATTCCAGACAGTCAATGAGATATAAGCTTCATCTTGGAAAGGACGTGGTCGTAATAGTCGATATGAAATAAAGCCTGGTTCCTGTTTCAGTTTTTCAATTACTTTTAAGAAGTTATCTTCAAATACAAGATGGCTTTCTTCTTTTACAGGAATATAGTTTAACGCGTAGAATCCATTTTGTTCGAGTTGACCTACTTGATGGACAATCTCGTAGCTTTTAGGCGTAGCGAAGACGCTTTTCTTCTCAGATTCATGAAGCAGGACAGTTTTGTCGGACCCATAAAGTAAAATCATATTTTCATTGCTATGCTTTTGTTGAATGCTTTCCATAAATTCTGGTGTGCCTGATGTTAAATATACGTACATAATTTATTCCTCCTAATGAAAGTAAAAAATAAGCGCTGGAGAAAACCTTTACTTTATTATATGTATTCCCTAATAGCTTTAAGTATAAACGTTTGCTAGGTGAGTTAATAATAGAAACAGTTACTAAAGGGTATAAGTGAGAAAGGACTGAAATGGAAGCCAAAGTTCACTAGACTATTGCTGATTGCAAGGCATTGTCAAAATAATGTCGCAAATTCCTACGTTTTTTTGACAAATTGCACGTTGAACTATACAAGTCTGAAATAAACGTCTATCATAAAATTGGATATGAATGTCGAGTCAAACTAATTTACTAATTGTGAAAGGAAGATTACTTGCCATGGGAACATTTAATGATACGCTCCTGCGCGCGGCGAGAGGAGAAAGAACGGCGTACACGCCAGTTTGGTATATGAGGCAAGCGGGTCGTTCGCAGCCGGAATATCGCAAAATTAAAGAAAAGTATTCACTAGAGGAGATTACTCACCAACCGGAGCTATGCGCTTATGTAACACGTTTGCCAGTGGAAAACTATAATGTAGACGCTGCCATTTTGTATAAAGATATTGTTACACCGCTTCCTGGAATGGGAATAGACGTGAAGATTAAAGAAGGAGTCGGACCGGTTATTACCAATCCAATCAGGACTGCAAACGATGTCAGCAAGCTGCAAGAGTTCCATCCTGAAGAACATGTACCATATGTGCTTGAAACGATTAAACTTTTAACAGAAGAACAGCTGGATGTTCCTTTAATTGGCTTTGCCGGTGCACCATTTACGTTAGCAAGCTACATGATTGAAGGGGGCCCTTCTAAAAACTATGCGTTAACAAAGTCCTTTATGGTATCAGAACCAAAAGCGTGGTTTGTCTTGATGGATAAATTGGCTGATATGATTGTTACTTATCTAAAAGCTCAAATCAAAGCAGGCGCGAAAGCGTTCCAAATTTTCGACTCCTGGGTAGGCGCATTAAGCCAACAAGATTATTCCATCTTCATCAAGCCTGTGATGGAAAAAATCTTTAACGAAATGAAAGACGAAGGTGTGCCAATGATTATGTTTGGTGTTGGTGCAAGCCACCTAGCTATGGAGTGGCATGACCTTCCAGTAGATGTAGTCGGTTTAGATTGGCGTTTGCCAATTAAAGAGGCACGCCAAATGGGCATTACTAAACCGGTACAAGGTAATTTAGATCCTACATTGCTATTAGCTGACTGGTCAGTACTAGAAAATCGTACGAAGGAAATTATTGACCAAGGATTACAAGTACCTGGGCATATCTTCAACTTAGGCCACGGTGTATTCCCATCTGTAAATCCGGACGTCTTAAAGCGTTTAACAGCGTTTATTCATGAATACAGCGCACAAATAGTAAAAGCAAACGCAAGCACTGCAAAATAACGTCTAAGCATTTAAAGGGAAAGAAAACTGTTATATCCCTTTATATTTGAGCATAAGAAAAATATAAATGAGGTGTCTTAACTATGAAAAAACAAATCGGACTTTTAGTAATGGCATATGGAACGCCAAATAGCGAAGAGGATTTAATTCCTTACTATACGCATATTCGTCACGGTCACCGTCCAAGCGATGAGCATATTGAAGACTTGCGTAGCCGTTATCAAGCAATCGGCGGCATCTCACCTTTAGCAGAAACAACAAGAAAACAAGGTAAAGCGTTAGAAGCACGCTTAAATGAGATCCAAGATGACGCAGAATTCAAATTGTATATCGGTCTAAAACATATTGCACCATTCATTGAAGATGCAGTAGAACAAATGCACAATGACGGCATTACAGAAGCTGTATCAATCGTACTTGCACCGCATTTTTCATCTTTCTCTACCAAGTCTTACAACTCAAGAGCTTTAGACAAAGCTGCTGAACTTGGCAATCTAACAATCCATACGATTGACAGCTGGTATAAAGAAGAAAAATTCCTGCAATATTGGACAGAAAAAATTAATGCAGAGTTCGATGCAATGTCTGATGAAGAACGTGAAACAGCATGCTTGATCGTTTGTGCACACTCACTTCCTGAAAAAATTATCGCAATGGGTGACCCATATGCAGATCAATTGCATGAAACAGCTGAAATTCTGCAACAACGGACTGGCGTGAAGAATATGGAATTTGGATGGCAATCAGCAGGCCAAACAAAAGATCCTTGGCTTGGACCTGATGTTCAAGATTTAACTCATGATTTATACAATAACAAAGGATACCGTTCATTTGTGTATACACCAGTTGGATTTGTAGCTGAACACTTAGAAGTGCTATATGACAATGACTATGAATGTAAAACAGTTTGCGAAGAATTAGGTGCTAACTATCATCGCCCTAAAATGCCAAACAACAACCCGTTATTCATTGACGCGTTAGCAGATGTTGTACAAAAAACATTGGCGAATGCCTAAACAACAACTTAACTCTATCTCTTAAGGGATAGAGTTTTTACTAAGAGAACACTCTTTCTAAAAGGAGATAAGAAATGAAAAAAGCTTTTATTAGTGTTGCTATCATTGCTGGTGTTCTAGCAGGATGCAATAATGCAGATACATCTAAGAATGATGATACCTCTAAAAATGCAAGCCAATCTGCTATAGAGGTGAAGGTGGATATCCAAACACCTGATCATGTAAAGGCGAAGAAAGATATAGAATTAGTGGCACACGTTACACAAGCGGATAAAGCTGTGGACGATGCAGACGAAGTGAAATTTGAAGTATGGGAATCAGGCCACCGTGATAAAAGTGAAATTTTAATGGGTGAACTCGATAAAGACGGTGTGTATAAAGCAACAACTAAATTTAGCCATGATGGTGTTTACTATATGTATGCACATACTACTGCACGCGGCCTGCATGTAATGCCAAAGAAAAAAATAACTGTAGGCAAACCAGACCTCAGCAAAGTCAAAGAAGATAAAGATGATGGAAAAATGGATATGAATATGATGGATATGGATCATTCTAAAAAGGATGAAGACGACCATTAATAGCTGAAAAAAATAGTTGCACATTCTAAAAATATGATGTAGTATTATTGACCAGATGACTGAAAATGTTTTCTGGTCAATTTTATTTTTGAGGGAAGTAGGTGAGAAACAAGATGGATCGTAAGCAAGAGATTCTAGAAGCGGCTTCCAAGTCTTTTTCACTGTTTGGGTACAAAGCGACTACAATGGAACAAGTCGCTAAATTAGCGAATGTTGGGAAAGGAACTATTTATACTTTCTTCGCCAATAAAGAAATCCTGCTTCAGGAAATTGTATTAAAAATGATACTAGAAATGAAAGCCGAAGTAGAGGTTGAAATAGATCCTACATTGCCTTTTAGAGATAATGCACACCGTGTATTGATGAAAATCCTGCAATTCCGTGAGGTACATCAACTTTATGCGAAGCTGGTAGAGGAAGAAAAAGAACTTCGAACACCAGCGGTTAAAATTATGCTCGAACGGGTAGAAAGTGAGATAGTATCCTATATTGCTGAAAAATTTGATATTGCGATAGGAAAAAAGGAATTGCGTGAATGTGATTCTGAGCTTGTTGCATATTTGTTATATAAAGCATATATTGCTTTTGTAGCCGACTGGGGTCAAACACATGAAAAAGAGTTAACCGAAGACCAAATCGCTTCATTGTTTCAAAACACTATTTTTCGTGGGCTTTTGCCCTAATTCTTTTTGAATAAAATTGACCAATTGAACAATTGGGTCAGTTGGTATTAAGGAGGACTAAAAGCGTGATTAAAGCAGAATGGAGTGCAATTTTTCATTCTAAAAAGGTTTTAGTTGCTATCATCGCCATTTTATTTGTTCCTATTATTTACGCGGGTACATATTTATGGGCATATTGGGATCCATACTCACACTTGGATGAGCTCCCAGTAGCTATTGTAAATGATGATACTGGAGCAAAATTGGATGGCAAAAAACAAAACCTAGGGAATGACCTTGTCGAAAGGTTAATCGACAGTAATAAATTTAAGTTTAAGGAAGTCTCCGATTCAGCCGGAAAAGATGGTTTGAAGAATCGCGATTATTATTTAGAAATTCTTATTCCAAAAGATTTCACTAAAAATGCAGGTTCTTTATTAGAAGATGATCCCGAACAAATGAAGATCATATACCGGCCAAATGAAGGGTATAACTTCTTGGGAAGCCAAATCGGGAATTCAGCAATCGAATTGGTTCGTAAAGAAGTCAATAAACAAGTATCAGCAACTTATGCAAAAACATTATTTGCTAATATAAAGAAAATGGGCAATGGATTTGGCGATGCAGCCGATGGTGCTGGCAAACTAGCAACAGGTGCCGGCAAGCTGGATAAAGGCGCAAATCAGCTCAATGAAGGTGTTCAATCTGCAAAAGAAGGCTCCACAAAACTGAATAACGGAGCACAATCAGCCAAAAATGGCGCCTACGACTTAAAAAATGGCGTGGATTCAGCAGCGAACGGTGCGAATAAGCTGAATGACGGTGCGAATTCAGCAGCCACTGGTGCAAAGGATTTAGAAAATGGCATAAACTCAGCAGCAGATGGCGCGAATAAATTAAATGATGGTGCGAATTCGGCAACCACTGGTGCAAAGGATTTAGAAAATGGTATTAACTCAGCAGCAGACGGTGCGAATAAGGTAAATGACGGTGCCCAATCCGCTATCAATGGCTCGAAAGAATTGCAGAATGGTATCAACTCAGCTAAGAGTGGTTCCACTCAATTGCAGACAGGTTCATCTGACTTGAAAAAAGGAACAGAGAGCCTTGTTTCAGGGTTAGAAGGCAATACAGCTAATATTCAGGCTTTAAATAAAGGCGCACAATTAGTAAATAACGGCGTGGCAACATTAAGCGGTAGCTTGTCTCAATTAGTGCCCGGAGCTGCGTATGTTTCAAACGGTGTGACAAAACTGGTGAATCTTATTGGTGAATTTCCTAATCAAGTCCAGTCATTAAAAACAGGTGTTGCAGATATAAATGGCAAAGCAACCAACCTGACAGCTAATAGCTCATCTTTATCTAACAATACGAAAAAGTTAATTGAACAAATTAATAATATGGATATTCCGGCAGAGCAAAAACAAGCATTGCTTCAGACCGCTAATGCAGTAGATAAAGATGCGACAACTGTGAATACAGGAGCTGGAGAACTGAGTAAAGTTACTTCACAAGTAAACCAAAGTGTAAGCAACATTAGTGCACCAAGTACGGGAGACGACTTATCTAAACTAAAACAAGGCGCAACAGATGTATCGAAAGGTCTAGATAAAATGAATCAATCTGTCTCTAATGAACTTGCCCCAGGAACAAAAGATTTGGCAGACGGCACAAGCCAGCTTGCAGACAAATGGAACAGTTCAATTGAGGGTGCGAAAAAATTAGATGCAGGTGCTGGTCAGTTAAACACAGGTATTTCTTCGCTTGATAATGGATTAGGCCAATTGCAAACAGGTTCAGGTAAATTAACTTCAGGTCTTGGTACACTAAGCAATGGCACAAACTCACTTGCAAATGGTATGGGTAAACTACAAAATGGTTCTACTCAATTAACGACAGGATTAGGTACATTAAGCAATGGTACCAAATCATTAGTTGGCGGTCTTGGTCAATTGCAAGCAGGTTCAGGTCAATTATCAACAGGATTAGGTACATTAAGTAACGGTACCAAATCATTAGTTGGCGGAATGGGTCAATTGCAAACAGGCTCAGGTCAGCTGGCAACAGGTTTAGATACATTAAGCAACGGTACCAAATCATTAGTCAGCGGATCAGCACAGCTATCTGATGGTTCTAGCCAGCTTGCATCAGGTGCAGGCGAATTGCAAGACGGTGCAGATAAACTGCAAGATAAACTAGCAGATGCCCATGACCAAGCTTCTAAAATTAAAGCAAATCAAAAAACGTATGATATGGTCGGGGAACCGGTCGAAGTAGAGAAACAAGAAGTAAATAAAGTACCAACCTATGGTACAGGTTTTGCTCCATTTATGCTTTCTCTCGGCTTATTCGTTGGAGCCCTCATGCTGTCGATTATTTATCCATTTGTAGACTCAGCAATCAGACCGAAAAACGGCTTTTCTTGGTTCTTAAGTAAAGTATCCGTTTTAGCTGTTGTTGGATTGATTCAATCGACTCTTGTTGTCATTATTGCTTTATTTTTCCTAAAAATAGAGGTAGTCAATGTACCAGCGTTTATATTCATGACTGTTTTGGCAAGCTACACATTCTTAGCACTAATTCAAATGCTTGTTTCCATCCTAGATAATCCAGGCCGTTTTATTGCGATCATAATCTTGGTATTGCAATTAACAACAAGTGCGGGTACGTTCCCATTAGAATTAGTGTCAAAACCATTACAAGTATTTAATAAATTCTTACCAATGACGTATTCAATCCAAGGGTTTAGAGCAGCAATCTCCACAGGCGATATGAGCTTCTTTGCCTTTAATGCAGTTGTATTAATTTCCTGCATGGTTGTATTCTTAATCATTACTTGCGGCTATTTCGTTTTACGTTACAAAAAACGTTTTTCAAGAGAAGCAGCAGCTGAATAATTAAAAGAAAAGACCAGAGAATTGTATTCTCTGGTCTTTTCTATGTATCTAATAGAAAAAGGATTGTGAATGAGATTCACAATCCTTTTTCTGCGATTTTGTTGTAAGCAAATGTTGTAAGCAAATTACTTATAGGTTCATTCTCTAAGGAATGAGCACAAGAGCAAGTAATATGGATGTTATAAGGTATTGCAATGTTCACAAGTGTTTGCATAGCACTCACTTTGTTCATCGATTTTTTCGCCACATTCTACACAGTGTTTATCAGGTAAGTTTTTGAAAAATTCTACAACGTTTTCTAACATTGAATTCTCCTCCTTAACATATCTGTTATATTACTGCTTTGTTATAATGTATTGTATTATAACAGGTGGAGAAATGTCAATACAAAAACCCAAATATATTGTAAAATAAACGTAGTATTGTAACTGAGGAGTGTATTCAATGTATTTTATAGATAATAAAGGAATCACAGATCCACGTATTAATTTGGCTATTGAAGAATATGCACTGAAAACGTTAAATGTGGAAGACGAATCTTATTTGCTTTTTTATATAAATCAACCATCTATCATTATTGGAAGAAATCAAAACACAATTGAAGAAATTAATACAGATTACGTGGAAGATCAGAATATTATTGTTGTGAGACGCTTATCAGGCGGCGGCGCAGTCTATCATGATCTGGGCAATTTAAATTACAGCTTTATCACAAAAGATGATGGCGAATCATTCCAAAACTTTAAGAAGTTTACGCAGCCTGTTGTGGATGCGATGAAAAACCTAGGTATCCAATCGGAGCTGTCTGGCCGCAATGATATCCTGGCTGAAGGACGCAAAATTTCAGGGAACGCTATGTTTTCTACAAAAGGCCGCCTATTTAGCCATGGTACTCTTTTGTTTGATACAAATATTGATGAAGTCGTAAATGCATTAAAAGTGAGAAAAGAAAAAATTGAATCAAAAGGGATCAAATCTGTCCGTTCTCGTGTAGCTAATATTGTGGACTTTATGGACAAACCAATCACAGTTGAAGAGTTCCGAATGGAAATCTTAAAATCGATATTTGGCGGAGAAGAAAATATTCAATACTATGAATTCACCGATGAAGATTGGGCAAACATTCATAAACTATCAGAGGAGCGATATCAACAGTGGGATTGGAACTATGGCCAATCACCGAAATTCAATATTCAACGCTCTAGTAAATTCCCATCCGGTTTTATTGACTTGCGCTTAGAAGTCAACAAAGGCTTGATGGAGGATGTGCATATCTTTGGCGATTTCTTTGGCGTAGGGGAAATGAAAGATATCGAAGAAGCTTTAAAAGGAAAAAGATATAGCTTAGATGCAATAGGAGAAGCTCTTGAAGGAATCGACATCCCGACTTATTTTGGCGGTGTATCGAAAGAAGAATTCCTAAAGCTTATATACTAAACGAACAAAAAAGTTGTTTCTGTACAGGCAGTCACACTAATCGGCTGTCTGTGTAGGAATCCAATAGAAACGAACACTTATTGAAAGGGGGGAGTTTAATGGCTACACATCGGATCCTTATTGTAGAAGATGATTTAAAAATAGCATCTCTGTTGGCGGAAACGCTCAGAAGGTATCATTATGATGTAAAGGCAGTAGAATCCTTTGAAAACATTTTGGAAGAGTTTCAAATGTTCAGCCCTCATATTGTCCTGTTAGATATCAATTTGCCTTCATATGACGGTTATTATTGGTGTCGCCAGTTAAGACAAGTGACTACATGCCCCATTATATTTATTTCGGCTCGCTCAGGCGAAATGGATCAAATCTTTGCATTGGAGAATGGCGGAGATGATTTTATAACAAAGCCATTTAATTACGAAATTGTTCTAGCTAAGATTAAAAGCCATTTAAGAAGAACATACGGGGAATATGCGGCAACCCAAAAAGAAAGAGTCATTAAACTTGGGCAATTTCAGCTTTATATAGAAAGAATGGAGCTCCACAGTAAGAACGAAATTATACCTCTGCAGAAAAAAGAATGTGTCATTCTGGAATTATTAATGGGCTCGACTCCAAAAGTCGTGACGCGTGAACAGCTTTTAGAAGAGCTATGGGATGATCAATCATTTGTAGATGAGAATACGCTTAATGTGAATATGGCTCGCGTACGAAAAAAACTCTCCGATTACTCCATCCAATCTTCTATCGAAACAGTTCGGGGCGCTGGTTATCGATTTGTATTATGTGAAGAGGAACAATAACAATGGATTCTATCAAATTATTTATAAAGGATCATATTGGTTTTTTAATCTTTAATCTGCTCCTAGTTTTATTTATTCTTTTGCTCTATTGGCTAGATGGCTTTAGAAATACAGATACAGCCATATATACAGTAATCATTTCAATCATTTTGACTATTACTTTCCTATTCACACGCTATGTTATGAGACAGTCCTTCTATGGGAAAATACTGCAAAAACCTTTAAAGATGGAAGAGGCTTTGCAGAAAAATGCTAAAATGCCGGAAAATATAGCCACTGAAAAGTATATACACGAGCTATACCGGTTATATGAATTAGAAGCTCAAGCCCTATACGCTCATCAAAAAAGGCAAATGCAGTTTATGAATCAATGGGTACATCAAATGAAAACGCCCATCAGCGTTTTGGAGCTGTTGCTGCAAGATGAAACTGAACTGGACCGAGAAAGTGTACGAGAAGAAGTCGAGCGATTAAGGCGAGGTTTAGAAACCGTTTTGATGAATGCGCGTCTAGATACTTTTGAAGAGGATATGAAAATTGAACAGGTAGCATTATTACCATTGGTCAGCTCGGTTATTAATGAAAACAAACGTTTATTTATTAAAAATCAGGTATATCCTCAAATTAAAGTGGACGAAGATTGTATAGTAGCGACAGATGCAAAATGGTTTAAGTTTATCGTTGGGCAATTCATTACAAATGCGGTGAAATATACGTTTGAAAAAGGGAAAAAAGTATATATATCATCCTCTCATGACCATGGGCACGTCATTCTTACCATTAAAGATGAAGGCATTGGAATCCCGCCTTCTGATTTAAAACGTGTAACCAAAGCCTTTTTCACAGGAGAGAATGGCCGGAAAACAGCCGAATCGACCGGTATGGGACTATATTTGGCAAAAGAAGTATGTGAGAAACTTGGCCATCATATGGAGATTGATTCAGCAGTCGGGGAAGGTACAACAGTGCGCATTTCTTTTAAGTGTCACTTCCACGAATGAATTTGACTAGACCTACAAAAATTCTGTTTCCCTAGCTTTGTCTACCCGTTTATGTGAAAGAAAGCCTTCTAGAAAATGATAAAAGCGAGGAATTCATATGGCATTATTGAATATACAAGACGTGACAAAAGTATATGAAGGAAAAGTAACGCACCGTGCAATCAATCAGTTAAGCTTTGAAGTTGAAAAAGGCGAATTCTTGGCTGTTATGGGTCCATCAGGAAGCGGAAAAACCACATTGCTTAATATGATTTCAACTATAGATACGCAAACATCTGGCGACATCGTAATAAACGGGATCAAACCCTCTGAACTTAAGAAAAATGATTTGGCTTACTTTCGAAGAAGGCAGCTAGGTTTTGTTTTTCAAGACTTCAATCTTTTACAAATGCTAACGGTTGAGGAAAATATGGTGCTGCCTTTGTCACTGGATGACCAAGATCCTTCCATGATGCAGGAAAGGGTGCAGCTGGTTGCCAAACAATTGGGCATAGAAGATATTCTGCAAAAAAGGCCAAATGAGATATCAGGTGGCCAAGCTCAACGGACAGCAATCGGACGGGCCATCATTCATAAGCCATCCCTTCTGTTGGCTGATGAGCCTACAGGAAATCTGGATTCCAAGGCTTCAGGAGATGTTCTGCAATTGCTTGGCCGTATTAATAAAGAGGAAAATACAACCATCGTGATGGTAACGCATGACCCGATTGCAGCAAGCTATTGTGACCGTGTACTTTTTATAAAGGATGGCGAGTATTTTAACGAAATTTATAAAGACAACCATCGTCAAACCTTCTTCCAGGCGATTTTAAATGTGTTGAGCTTATTAGGAGGGCATGTCGGTGACTTTTCGACAATTCGCATTCCGTAACGTAATCAGAAATCGTCGAGTCTATGCAGCTTTCTTTCTCTCAAGTGTTGCCTCTGTTATGGTTTTCTTTATTTACTCAATGCTGATGTTTCATCCCAAACTCGAAAATGAATTTCTGCAGGAAATTGCTTTTCAAGGGATGGTCATAGCAGAAGTAATTCTTGTTTTATTTATGTTGTTCTTTTTGCTGTACTCGATGAGAGCCTTTTTGGAGGCACGCCTAACGGAATTTGGCTTATTGCTTCAGTTAGGGATGGAAAAGAGAAAGCTAAATAAACTGATACTATTTGAGACAATGATTATCGGTATGGCAGCAATTATTGTGGGCATTCTTTTTGGCTATGCCTTTGCAAAATTTTTCTTTATGATTGTTCGAGAGATTTTGCAGATTGATAGCCTTCCGTTATATTTTTCTTGGAAACCATTTGCGCTGACCATTAGTATTTTTACAAGCCTATTTGTCATCATTTCTTTTATTAGCGTAATGTTTATAAAGGATGTTCATTTAGTCAGCTTGTTGAGAGGTTATTGGCGGAATGAGCAGTTATCCAAGTTTTCCGTTTGGAGAGGGCTCCTCGGTATGCTGTTGCTGTTGGCAGCCTATATAATGGCAAGCCAAATACAAAAACAGTATCTAGTCATCTTTACAATATTGACTCCGCCTTTTGCCGTGCTGGGAACGTATTGGTTTTTTACAGACTCCGTACCTTTTTTATTATCACGCTTACGGGCACATAAGAAATGGTACTGGAAGAAGTACCATATCATATCGCTTGCAAAGATATCTGCTATCATGAGGGAAAATGCAAGAATGTTTTTTATCACATGTATGGTATCGACATTAGCCTTTTTAGCTGTTGGAACGCTGAGCTCTATGTCTACATTTACGCATCAGTATCATCAGCTCAATCCGTTAGGCCTTGTCTACTCTAGTAAATATGGAAATCCGTATGAACGAGAGCATATTACAGGGTTGATTAATGAATTAGAGGAGAAGGGGCTAAGTTATCACTTAAATAAATTTGATATCAAACGTCAAACTTCCTCCTATACAAAAAGGTCTGTCAAGATTATGAAGCAGTCGGATATCAATCGATTGGCCATTGTTTTTGGCTATCCAGTCGTCAATTTAAGACCTGGTGAGGCGATGTTTTTGCCGTATTCACTCGATTCTATTAATGAGTTAAAGACGAAAAAAGTAAATACGGTCCTTGAGGAAAATAACGTTTCGCTTTCCATTGATAAGGTCTACCCGAAGGTGCTATTTTCGCCGACTGAATTAGGTACGAATGTGATTATCGTTAATGACATTGACTTTCACATGATTATAGATCCTATCCAAGGAGCAGAAACAAGACAATCAACAACCCATATCTTTGTATTCTATGTGCCACAGTGGACTGAGACGAAAGATATTGGAACAGATTTAGATGTAATGGTTTCGAACGCCTATGTGGCCAATAAGCAGGATCAGCTGCCTTTCTACTTTGAAAATCCGGGTTTAGACTATTCATTTTTCCGTTCTACTTTTGCGTTATTGTTATTTATCGGCCTGTTGGCATCAACCGTCTTCTTCCTTGCTTCTGGCAGCTTTATATACTTCAAGTTATATACAGGTCTTGAAGAAGACAAAAAACAATTCGATACACTCCGTCGAATGGGCGTAACACATAAAGAACTAAGAAAAATTGTCGATAGCCAATTAATTACGCAATTCTTCTTACCATGGGGATTGGCAATGCTCCATAGCACATTTGCCTTTATGGCGTTGCAAGTATTCTGGAAAGGCATAGCAGATCTCTCTATCATAAAAGAAACGATCATCGTGTTGGCAGGGATTACGGCTATCCAAATTTGTTACTTTTATTTGATTCGTTGGCGTTACCTTGCACATATAAGAGCTTAATCAAAAACAATAGACACTAGAAATAGCTGTCTATTGTTTTATTATTCTGATTTCTATATAATAGAGGAGAGTAAAAATGAATGACTATTCATTTTATTCTAACAAAAAGGGGTGGGAATATGAATTTAGTGTCAGAGATTTATAACACATCTTTAAAGCAAGCCGACAAGATTGCGTATCATTTTGGGGGAAAAGATACGACATATGGGGAGTTTGAAGAGTCCGTTTCGAAGCTTGCTACTGCATTAAAGGATTTAGGGGTAGAAAAAGGGGATCATGTGGTTTTCTTATTAGGAAATACACCGCATTTTATTATCTCTTTATATGCCACAATGCGTATTGGAGCTACAGCCATTCCAGTGAATCCACTGTATACGCCGGATGAGATTACATATATTGTTCGAAATGGAGATGCGAAAGCGATCATCGCGTTAGATGCTTTGCTTCCGCTCGTAGAGGCTGGCTTAAAGGCTTTCCCAGAAGTAGAAACATATATTGTCTGTGAAACAAATGAAAATACAATCGAAAAACTGAAAGCATTACCGCCAAATATAAAAGAAAGAGTCCATTCATTTGGACAAATTATGAAAGAATCTTCACCTTCTGTAAAGCCGATGGAGATTGATAGCGATGACACGGCTGTTATTTTATACACGTCGGGTACAACAGGTCGCCCAAAGGGTGCGATGTTGACGCATGGTAATCTTTATTCAAATGCTCGGGACATTGCAGACTATTTAACCTTCACTGCGGAAGACCGCGTGATTACTACATTACCTGTATTTCATGTTTTCGCGCTTTCCGTTGTAGTAAATGCACCATTACTAACATCAGCCGAGTTGATCATAACACCTACTTTCAGTCCAAAAGAAATCTTCCGTATTGGAAGAGAATTCAAGCCAACTATTTTTGCTGGTGTTCCAACTATGTACAACTTCCTTTATCAATATCCAGAAGGAAACCCAGAGGATTTAAAATCCCTGCGACTCGCAATCTCCGGGGGTTCTTCTATGCCGGTCGCGTTGCTTCATAACTTCGAAGAGAAATTCAATGTTCGCGTTTCTGAAGGCTACGGATTATCGGAAGCTTCACCAGTTACTTGTTTTAACCCACTAGATCGGGAACGCAAGGCAGGTTCTATTGGTACGAATATCGTAAATGTTGAAAATAAAGTGTTCAATGAGTTAGGAGAAGAAGTGCCGGTCGGAGAAGTCGGAGAGCTTGTTGTAAAAGGACCGAATGTAATGAAAGGGTATTATAAAATGCCAGAAGAAACAGCTGTGGCCATTCGTGATGGTTGGCTGTATACCGGAGATTTGGCGCGAATGGATGAAGAAGGATACTTCTATATTGTCGATCGTAAAAAAGATATGATTATTGTCGGTGGCTATAACGTCTATCCGAGGGAAGTAGAAGAAGTATTCTATGGCCATCCTGGCGTTCTGGAAGCAGCAGTAGTGGGCATTCCAGACCCTAACTTAGGAGAAGAAGTATTAGCATATGTTGTATTGAAGGACCCTTCAATTACGGAAGATGAATTGCATACCTATTGTAAAGAGCATCTAGCAAAATACAAATGTCCAAAAGAAATTATACTATTAGAAGAGCTACCAAAAAATACAACAGGTAAAATACTGCGTAGAAATTTAAAAAGCCAAGCATTGTCTCGTGCATAAGGAATACAAAAAGATGGTTTGGGGTTGTCTCCCAAAACCATCTTTTTTATGCCTCTTATGCTTTTTTGTATTTTACGAGATATAAAACGACTAAGAAAACGATCCAAATCGGACCGACTATAAGTGCGACGCGTGTATCTGGGAACACAGCCATTAAGCATACGACTAACACTAAAAAAGCAATAGCAAGGTATGAGCTGAATGGATATAAAAACGCTTTATAGCTCAATTTAGAAACTTGAGTTTCGGATAAGGATTTACGGAATTTCATTTGACTAATCAATATGACAATCCATGTCCATACAGCGCCAAACGTAGAGATGCTTGTCACCCAAACGAAAACTTTTTCTGCTACCACATAGTTTAGAAGTACACCAATCAGCAAAACGAATGCTGAAGCGATGATTGCAACTGACGGAACACCGCCTTTGCTTACCTTCTTAAATAGGACAGGTGCCTGGTTTTGTTCAGCTAGATTGAACAACATACGGCCTGTACTAAAAATACCACTATTGCAACTAGATAGAGCAGCTGTCAAAACCACAAAATTGATAATCCCTGCTGCATAGCGTAATCCTATTTGATCGAACATCAATACAAATGGGCTGTTATTGGTATCTATCTCATTCCATGGATAAATCGACATGATAACAGTCAACGCACCAATATAGAAGAGCAAAATTCGCCATAAAACAGTGTCAATCGCTTTAGGAATCACTTTTTTGGGATTTTTAGCTTCACCTGCTGTAACACCAATCATTTCCACACCTAGGAATGCAAACATGACGATTGGGAGCGAATAGAATATTCCTTTTACACCGTGAGGCATAAAACCGCCGTGGCTCCAGAGATTGCTAATGCCGACTGCAATTCCGCCATTGCCAATTCCAAATAGGATAACACCTAGGCCCAATACAATCATTGCGACAATAGCAAATATTTTAATGAAGGCAAACCAAAATTCAAATTCGCCAAATGCACTAACGGCAATTAAATTAATGATTGTCATGAGAATTAAAGCTGCTAGCGCCCAGACCCATTTCGGAGAATCAGGGAACCACAATTGCATATAAATGCCGACTGCTGTGATTTCCGCCATACAAGTGGCAATCCATAAAAACCAATAGTTCCAGCCAGTAATAAATCCTGCCATTGGTCCAAGATAATCCTGGGCATAACGACTAAAGGAACCGGCGACTGGATTTTCGACAGCCATTTCACCAAGTGCTCGCATGATGATGAAAATGACAATCCCTCCAAGAGCATAGGCGATTAAAATAGAGGGACCAGCTAACTGAATAGCGCCTGCTGAACCTAGAAATAATCCAACTCCAATAGCAGCGCCAAGCGACATCAAGGTGATATGTCGGGACTCCAACCCACGTTGAAGATGTGGTTTTTTGCTCATAAGTAAAACTCCTTCAATCCTTAAAATAATATTTACTCTAGCATCATACCATATTAAGGACTAGATAAAAAAGAATAATCTGAATTCTGTTACTATATAAGTAAAAAAGCATAAAAACATTTCCTTAGTATTACGAAATAAGTTATAGTATAAATAATCTGAAAATAAGGAGTGTTAAATATGAAAAAAACGATTCAAACGCATGACTTGTTTCAATTGACTTCAGTAGGGGCACCTGTTTTATCACCTAGTGGGAAAGAGGCTGTGGCGATACAAACAAAGATGGATAAAGAAAAGAATAAGTATTTTTCGTATTTAATCCATATCGATTTGGAAACGAACGATGTAATGCCATGGACATTTGGAGAAGAGCGAATTTCATCTGTTAAATGGTCAAATGATGGCCGTTCCATTGCTTTCTTGTCGACAAGAAAAGAAAAAAACCAGTTATTTGTGTTATCTGTTGGTGGTGGAGAAGCAAAACAATTGACTGAGTTCGACAAGGGTGTCGACTCATTTCTATGGGCTCCGTCTAATGAAGAAATTTGGTTTTCTGCACGCGTAGAAGACGGAAAAGAATTTACTGATAAAAAGGAAGAGAAAAAAGAAGAATTACCCGAAGCTTATGTAGTAGACGGAATGAAATATAAGCTCAACGGTGTAGGATTACTTCCGCAAAAAACACATAGCCAAATTGGGCAAATTAATATTCATAGTAAGACAATCAACCGATTATTTACTGATACATATGATTATAGCTTGCAAGATATTTCACATGATGGGTCGAGCTTAATTGTTTCAGTGAATCGCGTAGAGAACACAGATAATGATTGGCGTTCACCTATTATTTTGATCAACCTAAAGACCAAAGAAGAGGAAATCATAGTTGAAGAGGAAGGATATTACGGATCTGCTGCCTTTTCATTTGATGATCGGTATATTGCCTATTCAGGTAGTGATTTTGCATATAAAAATGCAGCGCAAGCCAATCTCTTTATATATGATAGAGAAAACAAGCATTCTTGGAATTTAACACAAGCGCTTGATTTGCCAGTAGGAGACTTATCAGTTGGCGATGTGCAGCAAAATGCAGAGCTAAAAACAGTAGTGTGGACTGAGCATAATGACTTGTACTTTGTCTTATCCACATTTGGCGATGTAAGACTGTATTATGCAACTCTAGAAGGAGCGATTTATCCTGCAAGCCCTGAAGATGAGCATATCTATGGATTTGATGTATCAAGAGACGGAAAAACCGCTATTCTGGCTGTAAGCAACCCTGTGTTTCCTGGAGAGCTTTTCAAGTATGAGATTGCACTTGGGAAAAGAGAACAAATCACACATTACAATGATGCATGGCTTGAAGAAACAACGCTTGTACAACCGGAAAAAATAAGCTATGAGGGTGATGAAGGTTGGACTGTGAATGGCTGGATTATGAAGCCTGCTACTTTTAAAGAAGGCGAGAAATATCCACTCATTGTCGAAGTTCATGGTGGACCGCACACTATGTATGCCAATACGTTCTTCCATGAGCTGCAATTGTTAGCTGCACAAGGCTATGGAGTGTTATATGTGAATCCACGAGGTAGCCATAGTTATGGTCAACAGTTCGTTGATGGGTGTCGCAATCATTATGGTGAAGGGGATTATGAAGATATAATGGCAGGACTTGACCATGTCCTGGCTAACTATAATTGGATTGATACGAGCAGATTAGGCGTGACAGGTGGCAGTTACGGCGGCTTTATGACCAATTGGATTGTCGGTCATACAAATCGTTTTAAGGCAGCAGTCACACAACGTTCTATCTCAAACTGGGTAAGCTTCTTTGGCGTTTCAGATATCGGCTACTATTTCTCTGAATGGCAGATTGGTGCTGACATGACGGATGTAGAAAAACTTTGGCACCATTCACCATTAAAATACAGTCAAAACATCGAAACACCACTTTTGATATTGCACGGGGAAGAGGATGATCGCTGTCCGATTGAGCAAGCAGAACAGCTATACATTACTTTAAAGTCGATGGGCAAAACAACACAATTTGTCCGTTTTCCAAAAGCTGAACACAACTTATCACGCACAGGATTGCCTAATTTAAGAATTCAAAGACTAGAGCAAATCTTAGATTGGTTTAAGAAATATTTATAAGAGGGCATAATTCAAGTATTTCAATCTTTATATAAAAGATATAAGTTAAGTAGTCCGTTGATGTTAATAAAATTTTTCCGAAACCTTCTATTGAAGCAATCGTTTGTATTGTATATAAACTTCTAAACAGTGACATCATTTCGAGAAAAATGTATGATGGTTAAGATGATACTATAGAATGAGAGTGAAAGAATGATTGATCTAATAGTAGGGTTATTTAATTTTATTATGCATATTGACGAACATTTAAAAAGTATAGTCAGCCAATATCCAAAGTGGGTATATGGAATACTATTTTTAATCGTATTCGTGGAGACTGGTGTTGTTATTATGCCATTCTTGCCGGGCGATTCATTACTATTTGCGGCTGGAGCCATGGCTGCCATTGGTGGTTTAAACCTATGGACTGTTCTTGGCATATTCTTTGTAGCAGCCGTATTGGGCGATTCATTGAACTATGAAATCGGTAAGAAAGTGGGCGGAGCTATTTCAAACCACCGCTTTTTTGGTCGATTTATAAAAAAAGAAAATTTGGATCAAGCGCATGCCTTCTTTGAAAAACATGGCGGTAAAACCGTTATGATCGCTCGGTTTATGCCATTAATTCGTACGTTCATTCCATTTGTGGCAGGAGCCAGCAAAATGCGTTATCCATACTTTATTATGTACAACGTGGCAGGTGCATTGCTGTGGGTACTAATCGCAGTCTTTTGTGGTTACTTCTTTGGAAACATCAAAATTGTGAAAGATAACTTTTCTGTTTTCATTTTAGGAATTGTATTTGTTTCAATTCTGCCAGCCATTATTGGTTTGATCGCTCCGAGGTTTAAAAAAAAATAAAAGTATAAGAAAGCATCCCTTGTAAAAGATAAATATTTATAAGGGATGCTTTCTGTCGGTTAAAAAGGTTTTTATAACTTTTTACAGATATTTTTGAAATAAATGTTATAATATTGAATAAAAGTGAAACTTCGCTCAAACGAAATTCTACCGAGTGTTAGTTGACTAATCGGGCGTTAAAGGCAAAGGATTCTCACCAATATTTTATCAATTTATTTACATATGGGTGGGATCAAAACCAAGTTAAAAAGAGATAAAAGTAGCGTAAAGCGGAGGGGCGTCAAAATGGAAGTCTTTATTGGTAGGCAGCCTATATTTAATGGCTTTGATCAAGTTCAGTCATATGAATTGTTATATAGAAGCGGGAGTGAGAGTAATAGATTCCCTTCCATTGATGCTGATTTAGCAACAGTAGATGTGATTGTTAATTCGCTCTTCTCTATCGGGATGGATGTCCTGTCGAATGGAAAGCCTTGTTTTATCAATTTTACAGAAAATTTATTGATGAGCGATATTTTTGACCACTTAAATCCTGTGCAGTTTGTTATCGAAATACTGGAGGATATCCCTATAACGAAGTCTTTAATCCGTCGTTTAAAAGAATTAAAAGTAAAGGGCTACCGAATAGCGCTTGATGATTTTGTTTTGCATGATTTCTCTGCGACTTACGAAGAATTATTTACATATATAGATATCATTAAGGTAGATTTCTTGAATACTAAAAAAGAGGACCGGCAAAAAATTGAAATGCTGGTCAAACGAAAGTTTCCACATATCACGCTTTTGGCAGAGAAGGTTGAAACAAGAGAAGAATATGAAAAAGCATTAAAAAAAGGATACAAACTGTTTCAAGGCTACTACTTTATGCAACCGCAAATTATTAAAGGACAGGATGTGCCTGCTAATTTATTGCATTATTATCAGGTAATTGCATTATTACGAGCGGAAGAGCCTGATATCAACCAAATTAGCGAGAATATTGAACATGACATTGCATTATCGTACAAGCTTCTACAGTTAATCAATTCCTCCGCTAAACGCACAAAATCCAAAATCAGATCGATCAAACAAGCGATACTGCTCCTAGGTCTAGAGGATCTGAAAAGATGGGTGTATATCTTAATTTATCGTGAATCACAAAAGTTTAATACAGGTGGCACATTTGATGAATTGATGAAAACCTCTTTAGTACGTGCTAAAACATGTGAGTTATTAGCGAAACATACTAGAAAAAAGAATATGTCTGAGTATTTCTTGATAGGTATGTTTTCGTTAATAGATGCCATACTACAAAGGCCTATCCATACAATCCTTCAGCATATGCCTTTAACGGACGAAGTAGCAGAGACAATCTGCGGTGGGGATACGGATATGCAGCCGTTTCTTCAGCTAGCCATCGCCATAGAGAGAATGCATTTAGAGCAAGTCAGTGTATTAGCTGACGATTTAGAGATCCCGTATGATTCCATTGTTTCTATTTCGAAAGCTTCTGCCAAGTGGGTTAATACTATTTGCTAAAAAATGAACTATTATTGTTTAAAAAGAAAAAATACGGGTATAAATAAAGGGCTATTATTTTATAGTTCTAATTGCATGAAAGCGTCACAATTAAATAATATCACCATGTTTAATTTGTGAATGTCTTTGGTATACTTACTGTGTAAGCGTACTAATCCCAATCCCTAGGAGGTATGATGATGAAAAAAGCTTTATTAGCAATGTTGTTCGGTTCAGCGCTTGTACTAGGTGCTTGTGGTGGCGGAAATGATAGCGATAAAGACAAATCCGCTACTGATACTACAACAACTGAAAACAATAAGACGGATAATACCGCAGACAACAATAAGACTGACGAGTCTACTTCTAACTCAACAGCAAAAGTTGATGCAGAAGCGGTTACACAACAAAAATGTATTTCATGCCACGGCAATGAATTACAAGGTGCAGTCGGTCCTGACCTAAGAAAAATTGGTTCACAGCTATCTGAAGATCAAATCAAAGATGTCTTGAAAAACGGTAAAGGCAACATGCCAGCTGGTCTAGTAGAAGGCGATGAACTAGATGCTGTTGCAAAATGGCTATCTGAGAAAAAATAATGATTTAAACTAGCTTTCATCTAAGGGAGCTAGTTTTTTTGTTGTTTAAATAAATACTATACATAACCAAGCAAAGTTGCATGATATGTTCTTCTATATACTTATGTTAGAATGTTGATAGCATAGAGATTTGAAAAGGTGGTCAGAAAGATGGCATTAGACCAAGTGAGTACAAAGGACATTATTGAAGCATTACATCTGACGTTAATTAGCGGTGAAGAAGGAATTGGCCGCCATATTTTAACAAGTGATATATCGCGTCCAGGCCTAGAAATGGCGGGGTATTTTACGCATTATCCGGCAGAACGCGTACAGCTATTAGGAAAAACGGAGCTGTCTTTCTATGAGTTGTTGTCAGAGGAAATACAAATTGACCGAATGAACAAGCTTTGTTCAAAAGAGACACCCGCAATCATTGTTTCACATGATATGGAAGTGCCAAAGGCTCTTGTAGAAGCCTCTAAAAAACATCAAGTCCCAGTGTTAACAACAAAACTGCCAACAACCCGTTTTTCGAGCCAGTTGACCAATTATTTAGAAAGTCGTTTAGCGCCTTCTACAGCTATGCATGGCGTACTGGTCGACATTTATGGCATTGGCGTACTGCTTACAGGAAAAAGTGGTGTGGGCAAAAGTGAAACAGCGCTGGAATTAATAAAAAAAGGGCATCGTCTTGTTGCGGATGACTGTGTAGAAATTCGCCAAGAAGGAGAAAGCTTAATTGGAAGTGCCCCTCCTTTAATCAATCATTTATTAGAAATTCGTGGACTAGGTATTATCGATATTATGACGTTATTTGGGGCGAGCGCTGTTCGCAAGCATAAACGTATTTCTCTCGTTGTCGATTTAGAAATTTGGGATTCTGAAAAAACCTACGATCGGCTAGGTCTTGAAACGGAAACACTGAAAATTATTGATACAGAATTACCTAAGCTAACAATCCCTGTAAGGCCGGGAAGAAATTTATCTGATATTATTGAAGTAGCTGCTATGAATCACCGCTTGAAAACGCTAGGCGTTAACGCAGCAGAAGAATTCTCTAAAAGATTAAATCGAGTGATTGAAGAGAAAGATGAATCAGGATTAAAGTAAAGCAGATGGAATGGAAGGAGCAACGAATGTGTTTGATTCAATTTTATTAGCCATAGATCCTGTGGCACTTAAGCTCGGCCCTATTTCGGTCAGATGGTATGGAGTCATTATTGCAACAGGTATTGTAATAGCCTATATCGTAGGACAACGCGAAATGCGCAAAAGAGGGTTTAATGAAGATTTTCTAACCGATTTACTAATATGGGCAGTGCCCATCTCTATAATTTGCGCGAGAATTTATTATGTCATTTTTGAATGGCCATATTATGCTTCACATCCAGATCAAATAATACAAATTTGGCATGGAGGCATAGCCATCCATGGTGCATTAATCGGTGCATTCATCACGGCGATTATTTTCACACGTAAACGAGGCGTTAGCTTCTGGAAGGTAGCTGATATCTTGGCCCCTTCACTCATTATCGGACAAATCGTTGGCCGTTGGGGAAACTTTATGAACCAAGAGGCATATGGCGGTGTTGTGAGCCGTTCATTCTTAGAGAGTTTGCATTTGCCAAATTGGTTAATTGAACAAATGAATGTAAATGGCTTCTATCATCATCCTACATTTTTATACGAATCGTTATGGAATCTAGTAGGATTGGTTCTATTATTATTGCTTCGTAAAGTGAACTTACGGCGTGGGGAAATATTCCTTACATATATAATGTGGTATTCGTTTGGTCGTTTCTTCATCGAAGGAATGCGTACAGACAGTTTGTTGATCGGTAATTTGAGAATGGCCCAAATTGTATCGCTAATTGGTTTAATCGTGGGCGCCATCCTAATTATTTACCGCAGGGTAACAATAAAAAAACCCGTGCGCTATAAGGATTAGGAGAAGTTATTGGACAGGAAAAGGGGTATGTAAAAAATGACAGATACAAAATTTAAAGGATTGCTTTTTGACTTTGATGGAACATTGCTAGACACGAATGAACTGATAATCCAAACATTTTTATATGTGTTAGATGCGGAATTTCCCGGGAAATTTACAAGAGACGACATGCTTCCTTTTATCGGGCCGACATTAATCGAGTCATTTTCATCCATAGATGCTGAAAAGGCTGAAGATTGGATATTGAAATACCGCGTTTGGAACGAAGAACATCATGATGAGCTAGCAAAGGAATTTGATGGTGTAAAAGAAACGTTGGAATTGCTTTATGAGAAAGGAATTCGCCTAGCAATTGTCTCAACAAAAAGAAGAGAACCATTATTAAAGGGTCTTCGTTTGCTAGGGGTTGAACATTTGTTTGAAGTAATTGTCAGCATAGATGAAGTAACACATGCCAAGCCAGATCCCGAGCCAATCCTATTAGCCCTAAACAAAATGAATCTTAATAAAGATGAAGTAATAATGATTGGAGACAACTCCCATGATATTGAAGGTGGGAAAAACGCGGGTGTCAAAACGGCAGGTGTTGCCTGGTCTGCAAAAGGAGAAGAATTCTTGATGAATTTCAATCCGGATTATATGCTACACCACATCACTGACTTATTAGCTATAATAGAGGAGCCTGTGCATGCGTAGAACAGAGAGGTACCCTGTTACAGGGTCCACCTCTCTTTGGCAAATCTATAAGACCGTTTCTTTTTGGAAAGTCGCCAAATGCTTTATCGTGATTGAAATCGCTCGCTATACCCCTTTCCTTTCTATGAAAAATTGGTTGTACCGGACTTTCTTGAAAATGGAAGTCGGAGAAAAAACATCTTTTGCATTGAAAGTCACACCAGACACAATGTTTCCTGAACGGATAAAGGTAGGCAGCGATACCATTATTGGCTTTAATACAACTATCCTCGCTCACGAGTATTTAGTTAATGAGTATCGCTTAGGCGATGTTATCATTGGGGATCGTGTTATGATTGGGGCCAACACGACTATTCTTCCAGGAGTTGAAATTGGAGACGATGCGATTGTCTCAGCTATGACACTTGTAAACAAAGATGTGCCAGCAGGCGCATTTGTAGGTGGCAATCCAATGAGGATTATTTATCCAAAGGAAAACAAAGCCTCTGATGGACCAAATACCACTAAATAAGTAGAGATGCGAGGGAGCTCCACTCAACGAGACAACACAATGTATCGCTGACTGGAGCTCCGATTAACTTCTCGCTAAGTAGATGAGGGAAGATTTTTTACGTATGAAATGAACAATTATATGATATAATGGTGGATACTATGTTTAAGGAACGTATGAAAGCGTTCCTTATTTTATTTCGGAGGATCATTTCAAGATATGAAAAGTGAACATAATACGCGGAAAAATGTTGTTTCCTTTATTCCTAGCGGAGAATTTTACTATAAAAAAGCTGTACAAGCACTAAATCGAGATCAAGAAGGGAAAGCGCATAAATATTTAAAAAGGGCAGTGGAGCTTAGCCCAGATGATTCTCTTATTTTATTGCAATACGCTATTCTCGAATTGGAAGCGGGGCAGCTTGACCATGCCTTAGATTTATTAAAAAAAGCAAATGAGATTGATCCCAATGAGCCCGAGATTCTCCTCTTTTTAGCAGAAGCTTCTGCTCAAGCTGGCTTTACAGATGATGCTAAATATTATGCGGAAGAATATCTTCGCCTTGATGAAATGGGTGAATATGCGGAAGAAGCCATTGATATTATTGAGTTTGCTACGTCAATGGAAGAGAGCGGCTTTTCACTTCAACCAGTGGAACGTGAGGTTGCTTATTTGCAGGAAAAAGCCAGAAAGTATATGGAAACTGGCGAATTAGATGAAGCTATTACCATATTAGAAGAAATTATTGCAGATCATCCAGATGTCTGGCCTGCATACAACAATCTATCACTTGCCTACTTTTATAAAGGTGATGCAGAACAAGCAAGAGCCTTGTTGTACCAAGTGTTGAAAGGGAATTATGGCAATTTGTTTGCATTATGCAATCTAACGGTCATGGCCTATTATGAAAAAGATGATAGCGAGGTCGAGGAATTAAAGTCATTGCTTGTGAAGCTTTGCCCATATTCCTTTGAACAGCGCTATAAACTGGGTGCGACATTAGCTTTAATCGGCTGTTATAAAGAAGCATACCATTGGCTACATAGTATGAAAGTGCAAGGCTTTCAAGGAGACTCTGGCTTTTACTTTTGGCTATCACATGCCTCATATTTTACTGGCCATGAAGAAGAAGCGAGAGAAACATGGGATGAGCTGATTGCTATTGATCCAGAAAAGAAAGGGTTTGAACCTTGGCTAATCAATAATGCGCTGGAAGATGAAGAAGCTATTGAAAACAATCGAAATTTCATTATAGAAAAATTAGAAAGTGGCTATAGTAGCGAGAGGCTGCTTGGTTTATTTTTGCTTGGCAAATCGCCGTACCAGCAAGAAATCGTCGGCCATCCTAGCATTATCAATGTAGATGAATACACCACTATCGAAAAATTATTTTTGGCGTATGCACTAGATCAAGACTTTTTAGGAGACGGCGAACGTATAAAAGTGTTTTTGAAAGCTATTGAAGTAGCAGAACTTCTATATAAGGAATTCATGCCACTGAAGCTACACGACACATTTATATTCCAAATGTGGTTAGTTCTTTTTGAACGAGCATGGGAAAAAGAGTATCTATTTAAAAATCCTAAAGCTCTTGCAGCGGCAACTGAATATATGTATAAATCGTCGCGCACGAAGGATATCACAAAAAAAGAGATTGCTAAGTACTATGGTATATCTTCACAGACTTTAACGAAATATGTGAATGAACTTATTCAGTATTTGCCTTTATTTGATCAATAGAGTCATGCTGCAAGCAGATATCTTGTCATAATGAAAGGATATCCTCTAAGATTAGAACTAATGAAATAGATCCAACTAGGAGGAGCAAACATGTCAGAAGAAAAAATTTATGATGTTGTGATTATTGGTGCAGGACCTGCCGGAATGACAGCAGCAGTCTATACATCACGCGGTAATCTTTCTACTTTGATGTTAGAAAGAGGTATTCCAGGCGGACAAATGGCGAATACGGAGGAAGTCGAAAACTATCCTGGTTTTGATTCCATTTTAGGACCTGAATTATCGACTAAAATGTTTGAACACGCCAAAAAATTTGGTGCAGAATATGCTTACGGCGACGTAACAGAAATCGTTGATGGCGAAGAGTACAAAACAATCAAAACGACTTCTAAAGAATTCAAAACACGTGCAATCATTATCTCTACAGGTGCTGAATACAAAAAAATGGGTGTACCTGGCGAGAAAGAGCTTGGTGGCCGTGGCGTCAGCTATTGCGCTGTTTGTGACGGAGCATTCTTTAAAAATAAAAACTTGATTGTAGTTGGCGGCGGAGATTCTGCAGTCGAAGAGGGAATCTATCTAACACGTTTCGCGAACAAAGTGACAATCGTGCATCGCCGTGATCAATTGCGCGCGCAAAAAATTATTCAAGACCGTGCATTTGCAAATGAAAAAATTGATTTCATTTGGAACCATACAGTAAAAGAAATCCATGAAAACGATGGAAAAGTTGGCAGCGCAACGCTTGTATCTACAGTTGATGGTACAGAACAAGAAATGCCAATTGATGGTGTATTCGTTTATATCGGAATGCTGCCTTTAACAAAACCGTTTGAAGACTTAGGCATCTTAAACAAAACTGGTTATATTGAAACAAATGACTTAATGGAAACTTCTATTAAAGGCATTTATGCAGCAGGTGACGTAAGAGAAAAATCATTGCGCCAAATCGTAACAGCGACAGGCGATGGCAGTATCGCTGCGCAAGCAGTCCAACATTATGTAGAAGAATTAAAAGAAAAATTTGAGGTTCAATAATTGTAATATAAACTCTACATTGTTGACATCTCTCTGTTAAATAAAAGGGCTATAATATTCGCATAACCCCTTATAAGATTAATATTTCTTGTGGCTGATTCTTTTCGTTTTTTTAGGCGAAAGAGTCAGCTTTTTTTTTCGATATTTTTACTAGGAAGAGTTATAGACAGGCTTTGTCCGATGGGGTAAACTGAGCGGATGTTAATTCCTTTGTACTCATGGTGCAGTAGCCTGTATAATATAATTATATGGACAAAGAGAAACGAGGTGTCGTGTGTGCAAAGAATCGCCAATTTATTAGTGATGAAAGACGATCAAGTACTATTATTAAAGAAGCCACGACGCGGCTGGTATGTAGCACCGGGCGGTAAAGTAGAGGGCGGCGAGTCGATTTTTGAAGCGGCGAGCAGAGAATTTTATGAAGAGACAGGCGCTTCTGCCATTCACCCCCATCTAAAAGGTGTATATACAATGGTCATTAAACGAGATGAAGAGATCGTGAATGAGTGGATGCTCTTTACCTTTGTGGCTCAAGATTTAGAAGGTGCCCCATATAAGGAAACACGTGAAGGGATACTTGAGTGGCATCCCGTTGAAGAATTAAAAACATTGCCTATGGCAGAAGGTGACCGTACAAATTTGCTTTATGCTGTTGAACAGACTGGTACTCAATATGGAACGTTTACATATACAGAAGACTTCCAATTGCTGGAGGAGCGCATTCAAATGTCCTCTGAAAGGAATGATGATCATGTCTAATCAAAACGCCGTAAACGAATTAATTATTATCACAGGAATGTCTGGTGCAGGAAAAACCTTGGCTATTCAAAGCTTTGAGGATCTGGGTTTTTATTGTATTGATAATTTGCCACCTGCTTTATTGCCAACATTCCTTAATCTAATGAAAGAATCCAAAAAGGAGATATCACGTATTGCAGCCGTAATGGATTTACGCGGCGGTGATTTTTTCTCCGCATTGAACGAAGCGCTAGAGCAGATTGAAAAAGAAGATTTAGTTGCGACAAAGATTCTGTTTTTAGATGCGGATGACGAGTCGCTTGTCAGACGCTATAAAGAAACAAGGCGTACCCATCCTTTAGCGGATAATGGACTGCCATTGATGGGGATTCAACGTGAAAGGGATCTCTTGGCAGATGTCAAAGAACGTGCGCAATATATTTATAATACAACGAGCATGAAGCCTAGAGAGCTTCGCGAACGCATCCGTGCCCAATTTTCAGAAGTGAATTCACGTCAATTTACAGTGAACGTCATGTCATTTGGCTTTAAACATGGCATGCCAATTGATGCGGATCTCGTGTTTGATATACGCTTTTTGCCAAATCCTTATTATATAGAGGGGCTCCGTCCAAAAACAGGATTAGATGAAGATGTTTCTTCATATGTATTGAAATATGACGATACAAAAGCATTGATTCAAAAGCTAACAGATTTGTTCCAATTTATGATTCCGCTTTATCAAAAAGAAGGGAAAACGCAGCTAGTTATTGCGTTTGGATGTACTGGCGGTCAACATCGCTCGGTTACATTAGCAGAGTACTTTGGCCATCTTTTGGACGAACAGGCTCCAACTGTTATTACCCACCGCGATATAGCGAAGAGAAAGGAATAATGCTATGCAAAAAGCACTTACGCGTGTTGCTATTATCGGCGGTGGCACTGGATTATCTACATTACTTAGAGGCTTAAAAAAATGTCCCATTGATTTAACGGCAATCGTAACAGTAGCAGACGATGGCGGTAGCTCAGGGAGAATCCGAGATGATTTTCAAATCCCACCGCCCGGCGACATTCGCCAAGTAATCGCTGCGTTATCAGAGGTTGAACCGCTGGTAGAAGAAATGTTCCAATATCGCTTTCAAGGAAAAGAAGAGCTAGGGGGCCATTCTCTAGGGAATTTGATGCTTACAGCGTTAACTGCTATAACGGGTGATTTTTCGCATGCAATCGCCGAAATGAGCCGAGTATTAAATGTACATGGCAAAGTGTTGCCTGCAGCCAATCAGAGAATCACGCTTATGGCTGAGCTTGAAAATGGAACGATTGTCAAAGGGGAATCTAAAATCCCTTCGTATAATCAAAGAATTCAGCGTGTATTTTTATCGCCGGCGGATGTGTTGCCTGTGCAGGAAGCAGTGAGCGCTATTGAGAGTGCTGATATCATTATTATTGGTCCTGGTAGCCTTTATACAAGCATCTTGCCTAATTTATTGGTAAATGGTATTCGTGAAGCTGTATTGAATGCAAAAGGCCATAAAATTTATATATGCAATCTGATGACGCAAGCAGGTGAAACCTCTCATTATTCTGCCGCAGATCATGTCCAAGCGCTAATCGATCATGTGGGTGCGAACTTCCTTCATACCATCTTGATTAACAAAGAAGAGCTTCCACTGTCAATTCGAGAAGCATACAGCAAAGAATTAGCGGAGCCTGTCAGGTTTGATGTGCCAAGACTTGAAGGAATGGGGCTAGAGGTCATTAAAAAGGATATAGCATCCATTCATGATGGCGTAGTGCGGCATGATGCCAATAATGTAGCGGCATGGATTGTAGAATATGCAACAAATTATCAACAGAAAAAGCAATCTTCGGCGAATTAGCGTCTAAAATATAACAAGGAAGGGGGGATTGCTATGTCATTTGCTTCTGAGACGAAAAAAGAGCTTACACAAGTGGAAGCAAAGGATAGCAGTTTAAAAGCGGAGCTCTCTGCCCTCATTCGAATGAACGGTTCATTATCGTTTGCCAATCGACAACTGAGCCTAGATGTCCAAACAGAAAATGCTGCTATCGCTCGTAGAATGTATACAATCATCAAGAAATTTTACAACTATCGAATAGAGCTTTTGGTGCGGAAAAAAATGAGGCTGAAAAAGAATAATGTCTACATTTGCCGCGTACGCGAAGGTGCAAAGGAATTGCTAGAAGAGCTGCAGATTGTAACAGGGAATTTTCTGTTTCATCATGATATCGAAGAAAAAATCATTCCTACACCTGATGAAAAAAGAGCTTATTTGCGCGGCGCATTTTTAGCGGGGGGCTCTGTTAATAATCCGGAGACATCATCGTATCATTTAGAGGTGTATTCTCTTTATAAAGAACACGGTGATGCATTGATGGAACTGATGAATGTCTTCGAGCTGAATGCCAAGACAATCGAACGGAAAAAGGGCTTTGTCACATATTTGAAGGAAGCAGAGAAAATTTCCGATTTTCTAAGTCTAGTGGGTGCTCATCAAGCGATGTTGAAATTTGAGGATGTTCGGATTGTTAGAGACATGCGCAATAGCGTGAATCGTCTAGTGAATTGTGAAACAGCCAATTTAAATAAAACAATCGGTGCAGCTATTAGACAAGTGGAAAACATACGCTTTATTGATCAAGCAATCGGGATCGATCAATTGCCAGAAAAACTTCAGGAGATTGCTAGGCTTCGAGTAGAGTATCAAGATGTGACACTAAAAGAGCTAGGGGAAATGGTCTCGACAGGCACAGTCAGCAAATCAGGTGTCAATCATCGTTTGCGTAAGATTGATGCGATTGCAGACTCACTTAGAGGCGGCGAGACAGCGAAAGTATAAAATAAGCTTACTGGAAGGATTGGATGATTGAATGGTAGAACAACAGGCAAAAGTAAATTTGAAATCAGGTTTGCAAGCAAGGCAAGCCGCTTTATTTGTTCAAGAAGCAAACCGCCATGCAGCTGATATTTTCTTGCAAAAAGACGATAAGAAAGTAAATGCCAAAAGTATAATGGGCATTATGAGTTTGGCGCTAGCACACGGAACACCTGTTATTTTAAGCGCAAGCGGAGATGATGAGGATCAAGCTCTTTCTAATCTAATCCAACTTATTGAAGTTGAAGAGTAACACAATCAACTATTGAAAAAAGCCTCTATTCGCAAAAAATGAATAGAGGTGATTTTTTTTATACCGAATTGGGTATAAATAGTATAGTTCTCCCTTATTGCACAGATCCTCATTTCTTGGATTTGTGCGTTGTTTTTGTTTCTTCCTTTTAAGCAACAAAAGTCATAAGTGGAGAAATAAAAAACGTTGCATGCCAAAGTTGGCAGCAACGCTTAAGAGGATTTCAATAACGCCCTCGGAGGGAATCGAACCCCCAGCCTAAGAACCGGAATCTTATGTTTTATCCGTTAAACTACGAGGGCATATATACTTAACGACTGTTTTATTATACAGATAAAACAAACAAATATCAATAGAGGAAAAAAACAATCGTAACATTTGACCTTTGTTGACCATAATGTGTAATATAATGGTACAGCTGAAGAAGAAGCTCAGCAAATGTCATTATGTATTCTATTTTTTAATTGAGGAGGCTATTTCTTATGAACTTAATACCTACAGTTATTGAACAAACAAACCGCGGTGAACGTGCCTACGATATTTATTCACGTTTATTGAAAGACCGTATCATCATGCTAGGCAGTGCAATCGACGACAATGTGTCAAACTCAATCGTTTCACAATTGCTATTCTTAGAAGCTGAAGACCCTGAGAAAGATATCTTCCTTTATATCAACTCTCCAGGCGGAAGCGTTACTGCAGGCATGGCAATCTATGACACAATGCAATTCATCAAACCAGATGTCCAAACAGTTGGTATGGGTATGTGCGCATCTATGGGCTCATTCTTGCTAACAGCAGGCGCTAAAGGCAAGCGCTATGCATTGCCAAACTGCGAAGTGATGATTCACCAACCTTTAGGTGGAGCACAAGGGCAAGCAACTGAAATTGAAATTGCTGCGAAACATATTCTTAAAACACGCGAAAAATTAAATGCAATCTTATCTGAACGCACTGGCCAACCAATTGAGGTTATTGCGCGCGATACAGATCGTGATAATTACATGAGCGCTGAACAAGCGAAAGATTACGGCTTAATCGACCACATTATGGAACGCAACGAGCTAAAATAATAAGAGAGACTGCAACCATAGGTAAACTATTGGTTGCAGTCTTTTTATTTTGTATAGGAAGTATGGAGTTGTTTTATCTATAGAATATCCAATTGTGCAACCAGAGCTACTAGAATTTGAAGTAGTAATTGTAGGGAAATTGCAACGTCTGTATCTGTTGTTGTTACATTTACAGAACGGGAGTTAACGATGACAAGTTTTTGGCGATTCGCTTGACGAATTTGTGCTCTTTGTAATAACTCTTGTGTCACCGTTTCTGCACGCGAACTATCTGCGATTGTAATATTCACTACAATAGCTATAGCAACTTGTAAAGCTGCCTGTAGCGAAACAGCTACCTGTGTATCAGTTGTTTCCACAGTAATATCACAAGAGTCACGGATAATAATAATCTCATTTGAGGATTGATCAATATCCGCTATTTCAGCGGCATTATTATCTATGTCTCCGTTGTTATCGCGGCAAGGATCACACGGATGGTCCATGTTTTGATCATGTGCAGTCCATTTGTTATGAGAAGCTTCATATTCATTCATTTTTCACCCCTCCTTTCATCCTTTTATAGTAGATGCTTTTATGAACGATCTTGTATAGACAAAGAACATGGGTAAGGAATAAATTTTACTTTTCCTTATCTTCATTATCTGTTTTAGTCTTCTTGAGTTTTTCTCTAAGTGGGCTTGAGGGCTCTTCCTTAGTCTCTTTTTCAGTAATTTTTTTTGTGTTTTGTGACTGAAGGAACTCCTCGACCTGCTCTTTTAGTTGATTCACAGTACTTTTTAATTTTTCCCGCTGCTCATCTGACACCTTTTCCCTAATTTCATCCATATTGACTTTGTTCTTTGAAAAAATATCCGCTATGAATATTTCAATAAATTGATTTGAAAGGCTGTATAACTCCTCACGATTTTTCTTAAACAACTATTCCACCTCCCCTCTTATATTGCATATTCATAAAAAATAAGAAGGGCAGGGCGGATGTACAACATTTTAGAGTTTCGCTTGAAAAATAGGTACATGATTTTAAATAAACGTGTACCTAATGCAAATTTAGACAATACTAAAACCAAGCAGTTCATCCAATGGTAAATGAATGAACTGCTTGGTTTCAAAATTGTTCGTCGTTCTGTTCAATTCGGACAAGCCGCCAAATATAGTTGGCGATTTCCCTTGCTTCCGCTGCATGAGTTGTTTTGGCGAAAGCTTTACGAAACGGTGTTAAAAGCGCCTCGATAATGAAGTATTTAGGATTCGATTCGCTTAATTCGCTTAACAAATAGCTTGCATATTCCAGACCCTTTTTGGAATCACATGGTCCTAATCCCTTAATGAAACCATCAAGCTGTTGTGTTACCATCTCCTGACTCATGATATGATGTTCTACATTATTCTTTATAAAATGTATAGTCTCAATACCGATAATGACTTCTTTCGTTTCAAGCATACGGGGGATAATAGCATCGATATTGCGAAGGGACATTTTGATGATAGCTTCTGGCTCTACATAGCGGTCTTCTGCAAAAATTAAAATACGGAGAGTATGCTGAATCATCGCAAATACTTGGATGGCACATTCATAGCTCATAATGCTGATTTCATCACCATATACTTCGACAAGTCTTTTGGCTAGCCATTCAAGTTCTTGGAGATGGTGGCTCATTAGGGCCATTCGTAATGATTCATCCTGTGAATTTGAAACAGATTCAAAAATTCGCATTAAATTTTGCTCACGATTAATCTGCATCAAGACGGCTATTTGTTTAGCCAGTATGTCAATATCCTTTATATCCTGGCCGAAGATTAATTCATGGCGTCGGATACTCGTTTCTTCTCGGCTTTCACGCAAGATGGCGATGAGGCAATCGTTTTTTGAAGGGAAATAGTTATAGAAGGTTCCTTTAGAAATCTGGGCTCCCTGGATAATGTCCATTATAGAAGTTTCTTTGAAGCCTTTTTCAATAAAAAGCTGCCTCGCCACATCAAGAACTTTTCTTTTTCGCGTATTCATTTAGTCACCTTTTCGTCATAAATGATTTTAAATTATACCAGTAGTCTATACCAAAAACGCTTTCATATCAATGTTTTTGAGAGGTTAATAATTTTTAGTTGAAAAAAGTGAACTAGCGGTATAAAATAATAAACATCCAATAAAAATGAGATATAAAGAAGAGTGAGGGGAAAATATGAGTAATCAACAAAAACCACCTTATGGAATGATAGCTATTCTATTTGTTGGTGCTTTTGTTTCTTTTTTAAATAATACTTTAATGAACGTTGCCTTGCCGACCATCATGACAGACTTCGATGTTACTTACTCGCAAGTTCAATGGTTGTCAACAGGATATATGCTTGTGAGCGGTGTGTTAATACCGGCATCCGCATTTTTTGTCGTTCGCTTTAAGAACCGCCATTTGTTTATTGCAGCGATGTCTATCTTTACGATTGGTACAATTATCGCCGCTGCAGCGCCAAACTTTAGTGTTTTAATCGCAGGTCGTATGGTACAGGCTGCAGGTTCTGCTGCAATGTCACCACTTCTTATGAATGTAATGCTTGTCAGCTTCCCAGCTGAAAAACGTGGTTCTGCTATGGGTATCTTCGGTTTAGTAATGATCGCAGCGCCAGCAATCGGTCCGACATTATCTGGTTATATTGTCGAGCATCATTCATGGCGTATGCTTTTTGAAATGATTATTCCATTTGCAGTACTAAGTCTTTTGTTTGGTATCTGGAAATTGAAAAACGTAATGGATACAAGAAAAGTATCACTAGATTATCTATCTCTAGTATTCTCAACAATCGGATTTGGTGGCCTTTTATACGGCTTTAGTTCTGCCGGTGATAAAGGCTGGAGCGATCCACTTGTTTACGGTACGATTACAATCGGAGCGATTGCGCTTATTATCTTTATCTTTAAGCAACTTCGCATGGAAGAACCGCTTTTAGATCTTCGTATTTACAAATATCCAATGTTTGCATTAGCATCAATCATCTCAGCAGTAGTATCTGTAGCGATGTTCTCTGGTATGATTTTAACACCAGCTTATGTACAACAAGTTCGCGGCATTTCGCCATTCCACGCTGGATTAATGATGCTTCCAGGTGCAATTGTGATGGCATTCATGTCTCCGATTACAGGTAAGCTATTTGATAAATTTGGTCCACGGATATTAGCTTTCATTGGTTTAACGATTACAACTGTGGCTACGTATTTCTTAACTAAATTAGAAGTAGATTCATCTTACACTTATATTATTACTGTTTATACCGTCCGCATGTTCGGTATGTCTATGGTAATGATGCCGATTATGACAAACGGTTTGAACAGCTTGCCAATGTTGAAAAACCCACATGGTACAGCGATCAACAATACTGTTCAACAAGTTTCTGGTGCAATCGGTACAGCGATTTTAGTAACTGTTATGAATAACCACATCAAATCAAGTGCAACAGAACTAGCAGCTGAAGCGAAAGCAAAAGCTGTAAAAGCTGCTAAAAAAGCGGCTGAAGCAGGAATTACACCTTCTTCTCCAACAGCGGAACAATTAGCAAAATT
Organism: Rummeliibacillus sp. G93; assembly: GCF_023515935.1. Classification (NCBI taxonomy): domain Bacteria; kingdom Bacillati; phylum Bacillota; class Bacilli; order Caryophanales; family Caryophanaceae; genus Rummeliibacillus; species Rummeliibacillus sp. G93. The sequence continues at coordinate 2,408,620 of NZ_CP097314.1, read as the reverse complement.
GAAAGCCCAAATTACACAAACAGCATTGTTAGATGGTATCAACTATACATTTATGGTTGCAACGATCATTTCTGCTGTAGCTCTTGTGCTATCAATATTCCTAAAACGTGTACGTGTAGATAAAATAAACAAACCAGAAATGGAACAAAAATAAGCATGAAAAAAGCGCTTTTGGTGATGATACCAAAAGCGCTTTTTGTATGCTGTTTTTATCCCGCATAATGGGAGTAACATTTGCTCAACTCACTAAAGACGGATGATTGAAGAAAATCCCTATCTCCCGTGAAGTTTCACCTTATTGCAATTGACTACTTGTAGTGTCGTAGCAATTTGTAATTGTCACCGTATCTTGTGATGATAATTGAGGTACTTGGTAGTAGCCTTTGCGGTTTTGGTAAATGGAGACTTCGTACGCCATTTCAATGCAGTTAGGGATTGAATCTGCTAACACGCGGCGTACAACAGGGTTTGTTGTTTCGAGAGAGGCAGCTAATTTAGCTGTTGCAGTAGCTTTATGTGAGCTCAATAAATAGCCTGAAATCATCTCGTCATTGAGTTCGCTAGCTTGTGTAATTGGCTTTTTCGGTTGGCCTGGTTTAATGCCATAAGTAAATTTATTGTTTTCAGTCATTTCATAATGGCCTGTTGGTTGTGATGGATCACGTCCTGTTTTGAAGCATTCCACCAGGGTATTGTATTCGTCAACACAGAATTGATATTGACGGTCCATCATGTTGCGTAGCTCAGGATCTTGAATTTGATCGCGTAGCAATACGCATTGGTCTAACCCGCCGATTACAGTTGATAATGTTTCATGCATGTCCATTACTTCATGTGCGCCATGGTTGTACTTTGCTGAATCCACATGATACATTTCGTTTGATTGGTTTTGTTGGTTTGTCAAATTAGTACCTCCTTTTTTTCGCGCTCTCACGCAGAAATAGTATGGACTGCTTCAATGCTTCCATACATTCAAAATCGCCAACCGTTTCGGTACACCTAACCAGAAGAATGTTTTATAATTTTTATTAAGGAGAAATAATATAGTAAGAAGACAGGAGGGAATGAATTGAAGAAACTTTTAGCACCTATTATTATCATTATTGCTGTAATTGCACTCATCGCTGCGATGCTAGTGCCACGATATAACAAGCTTGTCTCGATGGATGAGCAAGTGGATTCCAAATATGCACAAGTAGAGAACCAATTGCAAAGAAGGGTAGATTTGATTCCAAACTTAGTGAATACAGTAAAAGGATATGCGAAACATGAGGAAAGCATAATGAAAAGCATCGCTGATTCTCGCGCAAGATTGGCATCAGCCAAAACACCGCAAGACCAAGCGAATGCCAATGATGAATTAACCGGCAATTTGAATCGATTGCTTGTTATCAGTGAAAAGTATCCAGACCTAAAAGCGGATAAAAACTATCGCCAGTTAATGGATGAACTTGCAGGCACAGAAAATCGATTAGCTGTTGCGCGTGAAGATTATAATGAAGGCGTCAAAGAATACAATGGACTTGTACGCAAGTTCCCAGGAAGTCTAGTCGCAGGCATGTTTAATTTCGAAAAACGGGAATACTTTAAAGCAAGTGCCAATGCACAAAATGCACCAACTGTTGATTTTGGAGACGATAATCAATGAAAAAGCGCAGATTCCTTTTAGGGGCAGTCTGTGCGCTAATCGCCTTACTAAGTTTTTCAGCAACCTCTCAGGCTAAGGGACAACTGCCTGAAATGGATTATTATGATGACACACCATATGTGCAGGATTTCGAGCATAAATTGTCCGATGACACACAGCAGGAATTAAATACGTTGGCGGAAAAACTAAATAAAGCAACAGGTGCCTCTATTGTCATTCTTACAACAGATACCTTGAATGGCTACGAGGCGCCAGAGTATGGCACCAAGGTAATCCGCAAATGGGGAATCGGCAGTAAGCAGAAAAACAATGGCGTATTAATATTTGCAAGCTTTGCACAAAAAAAGGGAGAACGGGATGCATACATTTCAGTCGGCCAAGGCCTTGAAGGCGCATTACCAGACGGCAAAATTGGACGAATACTTGATGACTACATGTATCCTTATTTAGCCCAGGATAATTACGATGAAGCATTTCGTTCCGTCTTCATCAAAGTATATAACGAAATAGCCAAAGAATATGATTGGAACGGGCAGTTAGATAACCCTCAAAAACCGGAAGAAGAGGAAGGCGGTCTTTCGACGACAACGATTATTATTTTAGTTATTGTCGGCCTCATCATTTTCTCTTTCTTCTCCAAAGGAAACGGAGGAGGCGGCCCAGGTGGACCTGGTGGAAGAGGACGCTTTGATGACAGTAGCTTCCCTGGAGGCTTTGGAAACTTCGGCGGATTTGGAAATGGCTCATCCGGTGGAGGTAGCAGTGGTGGCTTCGGCGGATTTGGCGGAGGCTCATCCGCAGGCGGCGGTGCAGGCCGCAAATGGTAACACAGTTTAAAAAATGAATGTAGTGAGGATAACTATGGAAATCACGTATTACAGCAGGCCCAATTGTGGTCTTTGTGAAGAAGGGAAATTGCTGTTAAAGCTAGTATGTGAAGATTTTCCCTTCCAACTCAATGAAATTAATATTGAAGAAGATGAAGAAATTCATGAGAAATATATGCTAATGATCCCTGTCGTCATGAAAAACAATGAAATCATTCAGTATGGCCAGCTTGATTATGTAACATTGCTTGAAGGTATACAGGAATAAGCGTATCGAAATGATTTTACAATAGAATAAGTCACTCAATTGAAATGGGAATAGCGAAGACTTCTGCGGGAAAGTGAGACAGACGAGACCTCTCAGTGAGGAAAATCGTCGCTCGCCCGCGGAAGATCAGCTATTCCCACTTCTGCATATAAATATAAGAGAAGACTGCGGAGGAAAAGTGAGAAGGCTTGCCATCCGTCTGGAACAGAAATCAACAGGTACATTTTTCTTGCAAGAGCATCTTCTGGTGAAAAATCATTATATAGTTCAAAAATTTGCAAGTAACGTTCACAAAATGTATACTTATTTCAGGAAGTGAATTTTTTTGTAGTAAGTGGGACATTTTTTAAAGTGCTGGGACAAAATTAGTCCTGTTAGTATGAGAGGAGAGAGAAAGGACATTATTACAGTATCTGAAGCTCAATTAAAAATATTGCCGGAAATGTCTGAACTTCTTCATACGCGTTATCGTTTTTTACAAATGATTGATATGTTGGGTCCTGTAGGCCGAAGAGGTCTTGCAGAGAATCTTTCTGTTGGAGAAAGAGAAGCCCGCAAAGAAACGGATTTGCTGCGAGAACAAGGCTTGATTATTGCAAGCCATTCCGGCATGAGAATATCCGAATCGGGTAAAGAAGTATTAGAGATTCTAAAGCCTCTTGTCTATGAATGGTCAGGCATTTCTGTAATGGAAAAACAACTGACTCAAAAATTAGGCATACAAAGAGTGCTTATTGTAGATGGTGATATCAATGAAACGCCTTCTATTAAAATCCTTCTTGGATTAGAAGCGGCCAAAGTGCTGAGCAAGGTTGCGAAAGAGAAGGAAATCATCGCTGTGACAGGTGGAAGTACATTAGCTGCAATCGCAGACAGTGTAACCCCGTCTGACCAGCCGAACAATTTGACTTTTATCGCAGCAAGAGGCGGCATGGGCGTCGATGATATGAGACTACAAGCCAACACGATTGCAGCGACATTTGCCCACAACTCAGGTAATGCTTATCGTACGTTGTACTTGCCAGAGCATTTAAGCGAGACAGCTTATAAAGCAATCATTGAAGAACCAATGGTCAAAGAGATGATTGATTTATATGATCGGACAGATGTTGTTATTCACGGCATCGGGTCGGCGATCGAAATGGCGTCAAGGCGAAATTCCACAGAAACAGAGAAAAGTAACCTTCTCGAGCATGGCGCTGTCAGTGAAGCTTTTGGTTATTACTTCGACGAATCGGGTAAAGCTGTACAAAGGATTCAAACTGTAGGGATCCAACGCGAACAAGTAAATAGGTGTAAAAGTATTATTGCGGTAGCAGGTGGGAAGAATAAAGCAGCAGCGATTCTTTCATACTTTAAACAGGGAGCAAATCAGACGATTCTCGTCACAGATTCTGCCGCAGCGAAGGAAATGCTTCACTTACTAAAATAACAATTTAACTGGAGGAAATAAAAATGACTTTAAAATTAGCGATTAATGGTTTTGGACGTATTGGCCGATTGGTATTCCGCGAAGCGTTTAAACGACAAGATATCGAAATCGTAGCAGTAAATGACTTAACAGATTCAGCTATGCTTGCACACCTTCTAAAATATGATTCTGTACACGGTATTTTAGATGCAGAAGTTTCTGCTGAAGGCGATGATCTAGTTGTAAATGGCAAAAAAGTTCGCGTTTACGCTGAAACAAATCCTGCAAAACTTCCATGGGGTGATTTGAATGTAGATATCGTTGTAGAATCTACAGGTCGTTTCACTGATTATGATTCAGCTCATAAACATGTGGAAGCAGGCGCTAAAAGAGTCATCGTTTCTGCACCTGGTAAAGACATGCCGACATACGTAATGGGCGTAAACAATGATCAATACAATGCAAAAGAAGATGTAGTTGTATCAAACGCTTCATGTACAACAAACTGCCTATCTCCAGTGGCAAAAGTGTTGGATGAACAATTTGGTATTAAACGTGGCATGATGACAACTGTCCACTCTTATACAAATGACCAACGTATCTTGGATTTACCGCACAAAGATTACCGCCGTGCACGTGCAGCAGCGCAATCTATGATTCCAACAACAACTGGTGCAGCTGTTGCAGTAGCAAAAGTATTGCCACAATTAAAAGGCAAATTAGATGGTATGGCGATTCGTGTCCCAACACCAAACGTATCTCTAGTTGACTTAGTTGTTGAATTAGAAAAAGATGCTACACCTGAATCAATCAACAGCGCATTGAAAAATGCATCAGAAAATGAACTAAAAGGCGTAATGGCTTACTCTGAATTACCACTTGTATCAATCGATTACAACGGCAATACTTCTTCATCTACAGTAGATAGCCTATCTACAATGGTGCTTGAAGGCAACCTAGTAAAAGTACTGGCTTGGTATGATAATGAATCTGGTTATTCTACACGCGTAGTGGACTTAGCGGAATACATGGCTAAACAAGGCTTCTAAGTCAAACTAATCGTCAAATGACACTGTGCGTAATCCTGCATGAACGGGCAGCATAACCACTACAAACTTATAGATAAACAAGAAAAACTAGTGGGAGACAACTGCCCGTATATGTGCAAATTATCGAAACGAAAGACAAGGAGATAAAAAATATCCCCTTTGTGTCAAGTTTCACTTATAATGGATTATGGCAAAAAAGGAGAAGCGTATTATCTGACTTCTCCTTTTTTTGCGAATGTAGTAAGCGCTTTATTCAATCATTTGATAATTGGAGGATTGGCAAAATGAATCAAAAAAAGACAATGAATGATGTAGAAGTACAAGGGAAACGCGTATTTGTCCGAGTTGATTTCAACGTACCAATGGAAGACGGTAAAATCACAGATGAAACACGTATTAAAGCAGCATTACCAACGATTCAAGCTTTAGTAGAAAAAGGTGCAAAAGTTATTTTAGCAAGCCATTTGGGTCGCCCAAAAGGCGAAGTAAAAGACGAATTCCGTCTAACAGCTGTTGGCGAACGCCTTTCTGAATTACTAGGCAAAAACGTTCAAAAATTAGACGAGTCTATTGGCGAAACTGTTGAGAAAGCAGTAGAAGCTATGCAAAATGGCGACGTTATCTTACTTGAGAATGTCCGCTTCCATAAAGGCGAAGAAAAGAATGATCCAGCACTTGCAGAAAGCTTTGCGAAGTTAGCGGATGTTTATGTGAATGACGCATTCGGCGCTGCTCACCGCGCACACGCATCTACTGAAGGTATTGCGAAATACTTGCCAGCCGTAAGCGGATTGTTAATGGAGAAAGAATTAGATGTATTAGGCAAAGCTTTATCTAATCCTGAACGTCCTTTCACAGCAATCATCGGTGGTGCGAAAGTTAAAGATAAAATCGGCGTAATTGAAAATCTTCTTGAAAAAGTAGATCATTTAATTATTGGCGGTGGTCTTTCATACACATTCATCAAAGCACAGGGCTATGAAATCGGCACTTCATTGTTAGAGGAAGATAAGATTGAGTTAGCTAAATCATTTATCGAAAAAGCAGCTGAAAAAGGTGTGAAATTACATATGCCTGTAGATGCTGTGGTAGCAAACGAATTTTCGAAGGATGCAGAAACAAAGGTTGTCGACATTGATCAAATCCCAAGCGATTGGATGGGACTAGATATTGGACCGAAAACAGTTGAAGATTATGCAGACGTAATCAAAAATTCGAAGCTGATTATGTGGAATGGGCCAATGGGTGTCTTTGAAATGGACAAATTTGCAAACGGCACAAAAGGCGTAGCAAAAGCTATGGCAGAGACAAACGGCTATACAATCATCGGCGGCGGCGATTCTGCTGCAGCTGTTGAAAAATTCCATGTAGCAGATCAGATGGACCATATCTCAACAGGTGGCGGTGCATCATTAGAATTTATGGAAGGCAAGGAATTGCCAGGCGTTGTAGCGCTAAACGATAAATAGTAAAAACAAATTGGAGGACGATTAGTGTGAGAAAACCAATTATTGCAGGTAACTGGAAGATGTATAAAACTTTATCGCAAGCTGTGGAGTTCGTACAAGAAGTAAAAACATCCATTCCTGAGAGTACAAAGGTAGACGCAGTAATCTGCGCACCAGCATTATTCTTGCCATCACTTGTAAAAGAGGCAGAGGGTTCAGCGCTTGAGATTGGTGCTCAAACGATGCATTTTGAAAATGAAGGTGCATTTACAGGCGAAATTAGTCCAGCCCAATTAGAAGATTTGAAAGTAAACTATGTGATTTTAGGGCACTCAGAGCGCCGTGAATACAATAATGAAACAGATGAAAGCGTCAATAAAAAAGTGCATGCTGCATTTGAACATGGCATGACACCAATCATTTGTGTTGGCGAAACACTTGATGACCGGGAAAAAAGCCATACGATGGTGAAAGTGTCATCTCAAGTAGGAGCTGCATTAAAAGGTCTTACAAAAGATCAAGTCGCTAAAACTGTGATTGCGTATGAACCAATCTGGGCAATCGGCACAGGTAAAACAGCTACTTCAGAAGATGCCAACACAGTATGTGAAGGAATCCGTAAAACAGTTGCAGACATCGCTGGTGAAGAAGCTGCAGAAGCAGTTCGCATTCAATATGGTGGTAGTGTAAAACCTGCAAACATCAAAGAATTGCTTTCAATGGAACATATCGACGGTGCGTTAGTCGGCGGTGCAAGCTTAGAACCAGATTCTTATTTGCAATTATTGGAGGCGGGTGCAAATGCCTAACAAACCAGTAGCATTAATTATTCTTGATGGTTTCGGCTTCCGTGATGAAGTATTCGGGAATGCCGTGGCACAAGCGAAAAAACCAAACTTTGAGCGTTATTGGAATCAATTTCCGCATAATATGCTGACAGCTTCAGGTGAAGCAGTCGGTCTTCCAGCAGGACAAATGGGGAACTCTGAGGTAGGCCACTTAAATATTGGTGCAGGCCGAATTGTTTATCAAAGTCTTACAAGAATCGATAAGTCGATCCGAGAAGGCGACTTCTTTGAAAACAGTGCACTTTTAGATGCGATAAGTTATGCAAAAGAAAAGCAATCTAAACTCCATCTCATGGGACTGTTATCAGATGGCGGCGTACACAGCCATTATGAACATCTATTCGCTTTACTGAAATTGGCAAAAGATCAAGGGATTAAAGAAGTATATGTCCATGGTTTCCTTGATGGCCGTGACGTGGGTCCGAAAACAGCTGTCACATACGTGATGGAAACAGAACGCCAAATGGCTGAAATCGGCGTCGGCGAGTTCGCAACGATTAGTGGTCGTTATTATGCAATGGACCGAGATAACCGTTGGGACCGTGAAGAAAAAGTCTACAAGGCATTAGTGGATGGAGAAGGCGTCGAGGCAGAATCTGCTGTTGCAGGTGTAGAAGCTTCTTATAAAAACGATGTCACAGATGAATTCGTAGTGCCATTCGTGATTAAAAAAGAAGAAAAACCTGTCGCAACCATTGAAGACAATGACGCGGTGATTTTCTTTAACTTCCGTCCAGACCGTGCGATTGAGCTTTCAACAGCGCTAACAAATCCGTTGTTTGACGGCTTTGAACGAAGCAAAAATCATCCTGAAAACTTGAAATTTGTTTCTTTCACGCATTATAGCGATACAGTGCTTGCTGAAGTAGCATTCCATAGCATCGATTTGAAAAATACGATTGGTGAAGTATTGTCTAACAACAACCTACGCCAACTGCGTATTGCGGAAACAGAGAAATATCCGCATGTTACATTCTTTATGAGCGGCGGTCGAGAAGAGAAATTCGGCCTGGAAGAACGGATTTTAATCAACTCACCAAAAGTAGCGACATATGATTTGAAACCTGAAATGAGCGCTTATGAGGTAACAGACGCATTGGTAGAAGCAATTGAAGCGGATCGTTTTGACGGCATCATCTTGAATTTCGCCAATCCAGATATGGTCGGTCATAGTGGTATGCTTGAGCCGACAATTAAAGCCATTGAAGCAGTGGATGAATGCTTGGGACGAGTAGTGGATGCACTTCTTGCCAAAGGCGGCGCTGCGATTATCACAGCAGACCACGGAAACTCAGACGAAGTAGTAACGCTTGAAGGTATGCCAATGACAGCTCATACAACAAATCCAGTCCCTGTGATTGTGACAAAAGAAAATATTGTTGTAAGAAGTGGCGGAATTTTGGCAGATTTGGCTCCGACCATGTTAAAATTACTAGGAGTGGACCAACCACTTGAGATGACAGGAAAACCATTATTTTAAAACCAAGGAGAGTAAAAAAATGCCAATTATTACAGACGTACAAGCTCGTGAAGTATTAGATTCACGCGGTAACCCAACAGTAGAAGTAGAAGTATTTACAGAATCAGGCGCCTTCGGACGTGCAATCGTTCCATCTGGCGCATCTACAGGGGAATATGAAGCAGTAGAATTGCGCGATGGCGACATAAGCCGCTACCTTGGCAAAGGTGTTTTAAAAGCTGTAGACAACGTAAACAACATCATTGCACCAGAACTAATCGGTAATTATTCAGTGCTTGACCAAGTATCAGTGGATGAGCACATGATCGCTTTAGACGGTACAGAAAACAAAGGTAAATTAGGCGCAAACGCAATCCTAGGCGTGTCTCTAGCTGTAGCACACGCAGCAGCAGATTACCTTGATATGCCTCTATACCAATACATCGGCGGCGTGAATGCAAAACAATTGCCAGTACCAATGATGAACATTGTAAACGGTGGAGAACACGCGGATAATAATGTGGATATTCAAGAATTCATGGTTATGCCTGTTGGCGCTGAATCATTCCGCCACGCATTACGCATGGGTGCTGAAATCTTCCATTCCTTGAAAGCAGTCTTGAAAGAATCAAACTACAGCACATCTGTAGGTGATGAAGGCGGCTTTGCACCAAACCTTTCTTCAAATGAAGAAGCATTATCTACAATCGTGACTGCGATTGAACGCGCTGGCTACAAACCAGGCGAAGAAGTAATGCTTGCGATGGACGTTGCATCATCTGAACTATACTCAGACGAAGACAACAAATATCACTTAGCTGGTGAAGGCGTGACAAAAACATCAGAAGAAATGGTTGCATGGTATGAAGAATTAACATCTAAATATCCAATCATCTCAATTGAAGATGGTCTTGATGAAAACGACTGGGAAGGTCACAAAATGTTGACTGAACGCATCGGTAACCGCGTCCAATTAGTAGGGGACGATCTATTCGTTACGAATACGAAAAAATTGTCTCGCGGTATTGAAGAAGGCGTAGGTAACTCAATCCTAATCAAAGTAAACCAAATCGGTACATTGACAGAAACTTTAGATGCGATTGAAATGGCGAAACGTGCTGGCTACACAGCTATCATTTCTCACCGTTCAGGCGAATCTGAAGATACAACAATCGCTGACATTGCTGTAGCAACAAATGCGGGCCAAATCAAAACAGGCGCTCCATCTCGTACAGACCGTGTTGCGAAATACAACCAATTACTTCGCATCGAAGATCAATTGGCTGGCACATCTCAATACAACGGTATTAAATCTTTCTATAACTTGAAAAAATAATAGAACGATTATTTAAAACCTCCTATATTTTATAGGAGGTTTTTTATTTATAGTGGCGAAAGATAGCTTATTGTCTTTTTAAGAAGCAATAGGGTTAAGCAGTATGAAACTAATTACAAAGCGAGGTTGATCTAAATGGAAAAGGTTACTCCATTCTTAATGTTCCAAGGTGGCAAAGCAGAGGAAGCAATGAATTACTATACTTCACTTATTGAAGAATCCGCCATTGAAAGTATTGTTCGATATGGCCCAGGCGAAAATGGGGAAGAGGGAACCGTGATGCAGGCATTATTTTCATTAAAGGGCCAAGAGTTCATGTGTATAGACAGTGCGCCTGTGCACAATTTTACGTTTACACCCTCCTTTTCTATCTTTCTTACGTGTGATTCGGAAGACGAGCTGACATATCTTTATGAAAATCTACTTGCAGATGGAGAAGCGTTAATGCCACTAGATAACTATGGCTTCAGTAAGAAATTTGGCTGGGTGAATGATAAATTTGGTGTATCGTGGCAAATTAATCTTCCAAATGATTAATTGAAATAGAGTTTACAGAAGGGAAATATACGATTTTAAATCTCTCTAAAAGCTAAAAAATCAACCAAAGATCTTTCTTAGTACACATTTCTTTACAGCCTCCTATCATTTGTGGGAGGCTTTTATTAAAGGGAGAGGGCAATACTCTCTGTTAAGATGAGGAATAAAACATCCGAAACTAAAAATAGGAGTGATTAAATTGATCAGTAAAATGATTTTAGACGATAGAACGATACAATTAACTAATTATGAAGAAGAAAAAGTAAATGGATTATATCAAGTGTCAGTTGAGTTTGATGTGACAAGTGAAGAATATCATGATGTAGCAACACTGCTTTACAAAGGGACGTTTGATGTAAAGATACCGGAGAAAGATATAGCTTTTCGAGGGACCATCCATAACTATTCCACTTCTATTACAAACCTGTACAACGAAGGGGAAGTAGGACAGTATAAATTGACTCTGTTAGAAGTAAAGGATTGAGCTGAAATGAGGTTAAGCATACTAGACCAGTCACCTATTTCTTCAAATCAAACTCCACCTGATGCATTGAATGAATCAATGAATTTAGCAAAAGCAGGAGAAAAGCTAGGTTATACGCGATACTGGATTTCCGAACATCACGATCTGCCTGGGCTTGCATGTTCTGCGCCAGAAGTGATGCTAAGCTATATTGGCGCTCACACACAACGCATTCGCATTGGTGCTGGAGCAATTTTATTGCCTTTCTATCGGCCTTTTAAAGTGGCAGAAACCTTTCATATGCTAGCCACATTATTTCCGAATCGTATTGACCTCGGGTTAGGACGAGCTCCAGGAGGATCAGCAGAAGCGACGAATGCATTGTCCGATAACTATTTGCAAAGTGTTTATAAATTTCCTGCCGCAGTGAAGGAGTTACTTCATTTCTTAGACGACGACTTCCCAGCGGAAGCGGAATACTCCAAAATCTCTGCATCTCCTTTACCTGAACATCCGCCAGTACCTTGGCTTCTTGGTACAAGTAAAAAAAGCGCATTGCTCGCAGCAGAGAATGGCATGCCATATACGTTCGGCCATTTTATGAGTGACAATGAGGGTGCACCAATCGTCAAAGAATATAGGGAGGCCTTTATACCACGCAAAGAAGGGCAAACGCCACAAGTCATCGTCACCGTCTCTGCGATTTGCGCTGAGAGTACGGAAAAGGCAGAAGAAATGGCACTAAGCTCCTTCATCTGGTCTTTGCAAAAAGACAAAGGAGAAGGGCTGCAGGGTGTTCCTTCCATTCAAGAAGCGAAGCAATATCAGCTGACGGAAAAAGAAAAGGAATCGTTAAATAGTACGAGACAAAACATGATCATTGGTAATCCGCATGAAGTGAAACAGAAACTAAACGAATTGAAAACAATGTATGGAGCAGACGAAATTATGATTAATACCATTGTATATTCGCCAAAGGATCGAATTCAATCCTATCAACTAATTGCGCAAGAAGTGTTGGGTAGCACAATTCTTCCTCTTTAGAATAGAATGTACTCTAATCAGGAGCATGTAGCAGGAGTAGATACTAGGTAAATGTTAAATTATCTAGAATGTAGCTTAATAGCACGCTTCAGTTGAAGCTATTACTTAATAAAATATAAATAATTAGTGTAGAAGTACTCTATCTAAAGAGGGAAGAGTAATTTATGTTTTAAAAAGAAAAAATAATTAGAAACGATTTAGTTTTATTAAAAATCAGTAAAGGATAAAAGTAATTAGCTTTTTGCAGTAGTATTCTTAATGAAATGTGTAACAATATATAACTTTTGTACTTTTTAAAATTCTAACAAATTTCGGGAACAATATCCTAAAAATATTTCGATATATAGAAACGCTGTTGAAAGATTGCTGCTGTTGATATATTAGAAGTCGATGAACATCAGAAACTTTTACTAAAGCAAGCGATTGAATTAGCATCTCCGCATGCATTAAATGGAATAAGGATAATCAAAAGTTACGAGAAATAAATAAATATAGATAAGCCTGGAAAGTCAATTGGAAGTAACGGTAAAAGGAAATATTGAAATATATTATTTGGTGTTGGCTTGGAATAAAGTTTGATTAAAAGTATGCAACTATAAGTGTTGTTTCACAATAAAAAATTCTACTGTTTTGAAAAAGTTTAATCAAAACAGTAGAATTTTGTACTTTTAAAAAGTTTGATTTAAATATGCCATACAGACATTTAGATAATATTTAATGAACACATCATGGCTTCAATTTATGCAGAGCTTAGAACATGAAAAGATGTCTGAAATAGCTATACTAACGGAATTGTGTTCTTTTTTGACGTTAATCCACAGAAATTTTTAAAGAATTTCTTTCTAATATTTCTTAATAAATCATTTAGCCGTTGCAAAAGTTTTATATGTATTTTTGCTAAAATTGAACCCTTTTACTTTGGAGAAATTCGATTAGTTTATCGACTGTAGTTATAGAGTCATCAAGTTTAGCAAATTCATTCTTAACTGTTTCAATACCGTCAATTTTTATTGAAGTATTGGATAATGGAAATATTTTTTGAATATCAGTCTTAGAATTTGGAACTTGCAAATCAGTCTTTTTTAACACATCCTCCATATTTAAATCATTATGGAAAGTTAAGTACTCTATTTTGGAATTTAAAATTAAATCTTCATTCAAATTCAATAGTTCTCCAGAGATATAAGGATTTTTTAGATGTAATAGGTCTGATCCATCAGACATAGGGTACAATTCATCTATATCCATTAGAATCAGTACATAGACTTTTGAATATTCTTCTAACTTTGACTGGGTTAGAGTGCCCTTATTTATTTCTCCTTTAAGATAACTTTTCAACATATTTATCTGAATACTACTTTTACCGTTCTTTTTTGATAACACTGTCAAGGGGATACGATAAGTGGAAGCTATATATTCAATAAAAAGCTTTTCAGTTTTCCCATGACATACAAAGAAATAAGTTTCCATATTAATGATCTCCGCTAATATTCAATATTAAGCTAATTTCTTCTAGGTCTAAATCCATATCAAAGGGTGTTCCACCTAATTGACGTTCTAAGTATAGCTTAAAGATATTGTGGTTTTTTTGAATATTCTTTTCCATTTTTTCCAAACTTATAATTCGTTTCGAAGCATTTGAATCAAGTTCTATTAGGTAAATCTCTTTTGGGCCTATTATATCTTGCATCAAGGTGGTATTATGCGTAGTAAATATAAGTTGTCCTACTTCACACTCGGAATCTTCAATTAATTCCATTATTGATTTAATAATTCGTTTCATTAAAAGATCGTGGATACCCTCATCTATTTCGTCTACTATAACAGTTCCTCCCTCAAGAAAGGCAACGATAAATGGGAATATAGCTAAAAGTTGTTGGGTTCCTGTGGACTCCAGATTGTGAGGTACTTCCATTAATTTACCTGATATGATTTTTTGGAAATATAATTTATACTTAGCTTCTTTTCCATTCTTATCTTCAATTTTATAAAAAACTTTTTGAATATCAGTATATAACATAGGGAAATACTGATTTAAAGCTTCTTCCATTTCAGTTAACTCTGTTTCGAATTGTACTTTAAAATCTGGTTTGTCGTAATTTTTAAACTCTCCTTGAGCTATTCTAGCAAGAAGGCGTTTTTTGCTTGCTAATGACATTGAAGAAGAATTCTTTGCTTTATAAAGAACATTAATTTCACCTAAAAAATTTAAAACACGCTGTAAATTATAGTTAATATCCTTAATTGAATCCTTATTTAGTTGAGTACTAACATAGTATTTATATATACTTAAAAATGAATGTTGTCCCCAAACAGAAGATACTTCGTTTTTAAGCGAGTTCTCTATTTGTTTATTAGATGGGAAAAGTTGTGGAGACAAATGAATCTTCATTCCATTTTTAAAATCTTTTTCAATTTTATAAAGGGTTCCCTTTTGTTTATTTATAAGGAAAATTAAGGATTCAAAGACTAGTCCATTTTGGTCAAAGTGGATTTCATACTCACCTTCATCTCCATTTAATTCAAATATGATTTTAATTGTAGTTGGAGAATAGTTACTATTCGACGAGACTAAAGGCAACACATTATTTTTTTCAATTAATTCACTAAAATTTACATTTAAAGAAAAATCGTATTTCATTTTTTCCATTATTATGTCTTTAAAATTTTCGTTATCAGAAATCAATTCAAGTAATTTTTTAGAAGCATGGACCGTATCTAAAGATAAATCTATAAAATGCAATACTGAAACAATTGTTGATTTACCGGATCCATTTTCACCATAGACAGCTGCTAAATTTTTGATTTCTTTATTATTCTTACTTAAATCTAAAACGAAATTATCGAATGATTTGAAGTTACTAACTTCTATTTTCCTTAGCAATAAAGACACCTACTTTTTATACAATTTGTATAAATATATACTAACTTTAAATCAATTTTAAAGCAAGTTTGAGTTTAATACATAATATATGTTTAAATCATTAATTTTATTCAAGTATTAATTTATTATAAAATTTATTCCTGGATCTTTACATTAGGTTCCCCTTTAGTGCTTGCAAGAGACTTTATTTTTTAGTATAAAATTGTTAGCCCAAAATAAAATAATAAATTTGATAAAAGTATGCTGCCTATTCGTTTTAATACCTGTTACACGTGTAGACCTCCTATCGATGAAATATCTTGAAATATTTTATCCAAGATCTATACTCCGAACCAATATCTGTGCTTCAAACTTCTTTAATTCATTTTTATACTACTTTAATCTAATGGGTGACAAGATTTAATTTTTTCCAAACTGTATAACTTTCTGTGTCAGAAACTAAAAAGGCTTATATAGTTACAATTAACAAAAGGAAAATTGATCATAGAAGAGATAACTATTGAAGATGCTTCTCGATAGTACTTAAAAAAGCATTGAAAATGTACTTTGTTTATCCTCGTAAAAATTAAGGCTATAGATTATAATTTTATTCTTAGAATCTTAAAAAAGATGTTTATAATTTAAAAGAAGTAAAAGCTCCTATTGAACAAGTATTAGAAAAATTTTGTGATCAGTAATTTACTAATCGGGTATCTAAAAAAATAAACCAGCGTAGTTTACAGAAATCAATTGTGGAAATTTCACCAGAAGTAATTGGATAAGTGGTCGTCTTTCTAGCTTTAGACATTGCAAGTTTCTGTAACGGGTATTTTATATAGTCGATGGTGGTCAAGTTTCTCACTAAATTCAATTTTATAGAATAATGAAAAAACAATTGCTCTGTAGTAAAAATGAGAAATTGCAATTGTATGGTAACTTTTTTTATGGTTATAACCAGCTTGGGAATTTTAGTGAACTTATAAGCTCACTATTCTCGGCTCAATAATTAGGACAAACTTATAATTTTTAAATTTTCAATCATAAAATCTAGCAATGGTACTTCAAATTTTCACTTTTTTGTCGTAAAAGCTATAGAAGAATGTTAAAATAAAAGATAACTATAGGTTCTCACCGATGATTCATACAACATGACCGGAATAGTGTTTCGTTTTCCAGTAGGCATAGCTTTTGGTGTTGATCCTAAATTATCAAAACATAGTCTTCAAAAACTTAGTTTGCATTACATACAGCCAAAACTGTCGTGATGTTTTATCTGGAGGTGGAACTTTCTATGCATACAGTCATAATGACGCTTCTTCTAATTGTATCTTTAGGTTTGATTATTCTTGTGTTGCTACAATCAAGCAAAAGCGAAGGGCTTTCAGCACTTTCTGGTGGCGCAGAGCAGCTTTTCGGTAAACAAAAAGCACGCGGAATGGATCTAATACTTGCTCGTATAACAGTCGTGTTAGCTGTTTTATTCTTTATTTTAGCCATCGCCATTGCGAAAATTTAATGCATAAAATCGCCTAGCCGCTTTATGGTTAGGCGTTTTTGCATATTTAGCTTATAATTAGTGGAATAGAGTGCGATTTGCGCTAGCAGATGAATGATTAGAAGGAGTGGACGCTTAATGAAAATCGTATTACCAGAACCATTCTTTTTCGAAGCAGGCCCACGCGCCGTATTACTATTGCATGGCTTTACAGGGAATTCAGCGGATGTACGGATGCTTGGCCGATACTTGGAAGAGAACGGCTACACATCACTTGCGCCTCAATACAAAGGACATGGCGTACCGCCGGAGGAACTAATACATACCAATCCAGATGAGTGGTGGCAAAGCGTACTGGATGCTTATCATACATTGTTGGATGCAGGCTACAAGGAAATTGCTGTGGCAGGATTGTCTCTTGGAGGCGTTTTTTCGTTAAAATTAGGTTATTCTTTTCCGGTTAAGGGAATTGTGACTATGTGTGCCCCGATGAGTATGAAGACGACCGATTTGATGTTTGAAGGTGTGCTTCAATACGCGGAACGATTCAATCGTTATTTTGAAAAAAATGATGAAGCAGCACAAAAAAGAATAGACTATCTAAAAGAACAAGGAATGCCTTCCTTAAAGGAATTGCGTGAACTCGTATATGATGTGCGCGAACACGTAGATGAAATATATGCGCCGATTTTAGTGGTGCAAGGCAGGAAAGATAACGTTATTGATGTCCAATCTGCACCGTATATTTTTGAGACTGTAGAATCA
This sequence comes from Rummeliibacillus sp. G93, assembly GCF_023515935.1. Lineage (NCBI taxonomy): Bacteria > Bacillati > Bacillota > Bacilli > Caryophanales > Caryophanaceae > Rummeliibacillus > Rummeliibacillus sp. G93. Next base: position 2,391,159 of record NZ_CP097314.1, on the reverse strand, counting down.
AATGATAAAAAAATCAATTGGTACGAAGAGTCAGGGCATATCATTACATTAGATAAAGAACGTAAACAATTGCAAGAAGATATTCTATATTTCTTAGAAACGCTTGATTGGTATGAGTAAAAAAAGTGACTTTGCAAATGCTACTTAAAGGAGGGAAGAACGATGAATACAGAATCAGTATTTGAAAAAAAATTATTAGAATTAATGAAAGACGAGGATTATAAGCCACTGACTGTCTCAGAGCTAGAAGAACAACTCGGCTTGCAGGATGCAGTGGACTTTAAAGAACTTGTCAAAACGCTCGTTCAACTAGAACAGCAAGGAATGATTGTGCGTACAAGAACCAATCGTTACGGCATGCCAGAACGCATGAACTACCTGCAAGGGAAGTTTATCGGCCATGCAAAAGGATTCGGCTTTGTTGCACCAGCAGAAGAAGGCATGGATGATGTGTTTATCCCGCCAAGCGACATTAACGGTGCTGTCAATGGAGATACCGTGCTGATACGCATTTCTTCAAATTCGTCAGGTGATCGCCGCGAGGGTTCGATTGTGAAAATTTTGGAACGTGGTATCACGAAGGTAGTAGGTACATTCCAAGCGAATAAAGGATTTGGCTTTGTCGTACCAGATGAGAAGAAATTGCCGATGGACTTGTTTATTTCGAAGAACCATACCCTAGGTGCGATGGATGGCCATAAGGTAGTGGCTGAAATCATCGAATGGCCAGAAGATAATCGTTCTGCCACAGGGATGATTACCAAAATACTAGGCCATAAAAACGATCCAGGCGTTGATATCCTGTCAATTATCCACAAGCACGACATCACAGTGGATTTCCCGCAGGAAGTATTAGATGCAGCGAAGGCTGTACCGGAGGAAATCTCAGACAAAGATCGTGAAGGCCGCCGCGATTTGCGAGACCAAATGATCGTAACGATTGATGGTGAAACAGCGAAGGACTTGGATGACGCTGTCACTGTAACGAAAAATGATGATGGCACATACCGCTTAGGAGTTCATATAGCCGACGTCAGTTATTATGTGCAGGATGGCTCAGCTTTAGACCGTGAAGCATATGACCGCGCAACAAGTGTTTATTTAACAGACCGCGTGATTCCAATGATTCCTCATCGTTTGTCTAATGGGATTTGTTCATTAAACCCGCAAGTGGATCGATTGGCGCTTTCATGCGAAATGACGATCAACAAAAATGGTGAAGTGATTGACCATGAGATCTTCCAAAGTGTCATCAAAACGAGAGAACGTATGACATACACGAATGTGTATAAAATTCTGGAAGAAAATGATGAAGAACTAAAAGAACGTTATGCAGATCTTGTCCCAATGTTTGAAGATATGAGAGACTTAGCAAAAATTCTTAACAACCGCCGTATGAATCGCGGAGCAGTGGACTTTGACTTCAAGGAATCATATGTCACAGTGGATGAAGAAGGCTGGCCAACAGATATTCTATTACGTGAACGTACAGTCGCTGAGCGCTTGATTGAAGAGTTCATGCTTGTTGCCAATGAAACAGTGGCAGAGCATATTGACCGCATGAATTTGCCGTTCATCTACCGGATTCACGAAGACCCTAAACCAGAGAAGTTACAACGCTTCTTCGAATTTATTACGAACTTTGGCTTAATCGTTCGCGGTACAGGGAATACAGTAGAGCCAAGAGCACTCCAGGAAATCCTTGAGTCTGTAAAAGATATGCCGGAATATCCAGTAATTTCAACGATGATGCTTCGTTCGATGCAACAAGCTAAATACAGCCCTGAATGTCTAGGCCACTTTGGTTTATCAACGGAATACTACACGCACTTTACGTCACCAATCCGTCGTTATCCTGACTTAATCGTTCACAGATTGCTGCGCACGTATCTGATCAATAATGACAGAAGCCGTGAAACAGTCAGCTACTGGGGCGGACAGATGGATGAAATTGCTGAGCATACATCCAGCAGGGAACGCCGTGCAGTTGATGCAGAACGTGATACAGAATCGCTCAAAAAAGCGCAATATATGGCAGATAAGATCGGCGAGAAATTTACAGGTATCGTCAGCTCGATTACCAACTTCGGTATGTTCATCGAACTTGAAAATACTGTCGAAGGCCTTGTGCATATCAGCAATATGACAGATGATTATTATAACTTTGATGATCGCCAAATGATTATGGTCGGCGAACGAACAGGTCGCATCTTCCATATTGGGGATGAAGTAGAAATCAGCGTCTTGGAAGTAAACGTTGAAGAATCAGCGATTGATTTTGAAATCGTCGGCATGCCAGAAGCCAAACGTCGCACGAGAAAACAAGCGCCTGTAGTCATCCGTGCGAAATCAAAAAGCGGAGAGCAAGGCAGAGAAAAAGGCAGAAACAAGAAAGATAAATATCAACCAAGTGGCGCAAAAGTGAATGGCAAAACCCGCAAGCAAGAACGTAAAGCCTCAGGGAAATCCGGCGGCAAAAAAGCGTACTATGAAGGCATTGCCAAGAAACAACAAAAACGCCGTAGTAAGAAGAAAAAATAAGAGAAGAGCGTTTCGCTCTTCTCGCATCCATATTTTATAGAGGTGAGTTACGATGCCAAAAGGTTCTGGAAAAGTATTAGCACAAAATAAAAAAGCCGGATTCGATTACTTTATTGAAGAAACCATCGAAGCAGGCCTAGTTTTAAACGGCACAGAAATCAAATCCATCCGCCAGGGGAAAGTGCAATTGAAGGATTCCTTTATCCTTATCCGTAACGGCGAAGCCTGGATTTCTAACATGCATATCAACACATACGAACAAGGGAACATTTTCAACCATGATCCATTACGAGTTCGAAAATTGTTGCTACACAAAAAACAGATCAACCAGCTGCGTGTCGATGTTAAACGCGATGGCTATACCATTGTACCGCTAAAGATGTACATAAAGGATGGCTATGCCAAACTGTTGATTGGTCTCGGTAAAGGTAAGAAAAACTATGATAAACGTGCAGACCTGAAGAAAAAAGAAGCAAATCGCGAAATGGCTCGTGCCGTCAAAGCGAAAAATCAATTCTAAAATTTACCGCTTGAAGGTTGGGGGAAGCTGTACTATACTCTAATTCCGGCCTTGATGAAAAACAGTTCAAGAGCCGATGCTAAAAGCGTATGACTTGAATTTCAGCACGATTTATCATATACTATCACTATAGCAATGCCAGTTCATAGTATGTCCTCATACTATTCCGAAACAGCTGTTTATTCAGCACCTTAATGGTTTTCCGCCTCTGTAAGTTCTACTAGGCAGAATAGACGGAGCCTATATTAAGGGGACGTTACGGATTCGACAGGGATGACTTGGACTTGAGTTGCGCGTCGGAGGTCTCGGCTTCGTCAACAACGGAAGTTATATAATAACTGGCAAAACAAACAACAACTTAGCTTTCGCAGCGTAAGCTCGAAACTGCCTGACTGCTCTATCGCCCATGTAGCGTAGCCGGGCTCAACTTTAGTGGGATACGGTTGCTAGTGCCACTTGAGCTAGCAGCAAGAGACTTCCAAGTTAGCGCACAGGACGCCTGTTTGTCGGCATAATGCTTGCGCGAATCCGCAAATAGACAAACTACACGCGTAGTAGCTTGAGTTACAGTGTCTTTGGACGTGGGTTCGACTCCCACCGTCTCCATACAAAAAGTGGCTGCAAACGCAGTCATATCAACGATTATACGAGATAGGGATTTTGAACGGGAGTTGGACTCCTGTTCAAAATCCCTATTTTTATCCCTAAAGTAATTTACACATGACTTCTAACATAACAAATTAGGAGGTCTTTTATTATGTTTCAAGAAATCGTAAACATGGTCTATTTGCAGTACCAGAAGAAGGAGGTACACTAGCGTACATCAATAATAAGAAGCGAGATGCGATTACAGTAGTAGATGCAATGGAACAGGTTTTCCAACAAATGCGAGTAGGTGGTAATCGTGAACGCACAATCGAAAGTACAAATATATCTTTGAACAGTTTGTTGAAGTAACGAAGGTTCGTTATGTGGAAGATATATCGCTCAATACAATCTATATCTATTTAGATACGTTAGATGTAGCACAAGAAACAAAGCTAATTCGATTGAAATCAATTAAAGCTGTATTGTCCCGCTTCTTCAATAACGGATGGATTCAAACAAAATTTTGGTCTGGTATTTAAATTAAAATTGATAAGAAGATAAAGAAAGGCAAAACAGAGGAAGATGTAGAAAAGCTGCTCCAATTAATCGATACGACAACATTTATTGGTTTACGTGATGTAACAGCTATTCTAACAATGTACAAGACAGGAATTCGTATTCGCACCATTGGGAAGTAGAAAGAACATCATATAGACTTTGACAATCTATATTTAAAAATTGATGGCTCAGCAATGAAGAATCACAAAAATCTTTAACGCCTATAGATAAGGAACTTGCTAAGCTATTCAAGCTGCTTAAATGAATAAAGGTATTCGCTCCTACCATGGAACAGATAATACAAATGTATTTATTACACAAAATGGTTGCACAATGAACAGTAGCAAGTCATCAAATAATGCAATCACTAAGCAATTGAACAAATATAGTAAGAAATTTGGCTTACAGAATATTAACGCACATGCACTTAGACGTGCCTATGCAAAGAATTTGCTCAATAAGGGAGCAAGTGTACCACTTATTAGTAAAGCTCTTGGACACTCTGATATAACTGTTACCACTCAGTATTTGGATTTGGATGTAGACGAGGTTGCTAGGGACTTGCGTGGCTATTTAGATTAGATGGAAATAATAGTTTGTAGATTGATATAAGCCAAACAAAAAAGACAAATAATTCGCCACCCTAGGTTGGTTTATTTGTCTTCGCACAAAGAGCCAACATATAAATATGGTCTTGTTCCTGAGGATTTTGGGATATGTCTAGAGGGGCTCGTTATAACTCTGCCCTAAAGTATTTAAATGCCTCAAAAGGTAAAAGAAAATGTTTGATAGTAATTATATCAGAAGATGGGATGATTGATATTAAGACAGAAGAAGATAGATATATGCGTTTTATAGCAGAAAAAATAATAATCGAGAATTCTACACTTATATAATTGTTTTTAGATATAAAAACTATAATAGTGTACTTTATAGACTAATATTTCAGTAGACTACCGCTATTCCTTGACAAGAAGGTATGATATTTTAAATAGATTAGAATTTGGGATTGGGGATAACTTAGATTTGAGTTATCCCTTTACTTATGGAACAGATTGTTGTACTGGGGTCGGTAATCTAATATGTTCACAAACTAATAAAACTGTGATTTTATGAATTAGAATGGGGAAGCAAATTTAGATCAATTGAATTACTAAAAGAAGTGCAGCAAGAAAAAAGTGAAATAATAGTTGTAAGAAAGGACATTTAATTAATTAGGATGTCTTTTTTAAATTGTTAAGCCACTCTCATCCACGCACACATTCGGTAAATTTCCGACACGACATAAATATTTGTACTGTTTTAGCCCACTGAATTGAAAATTACATTGTAATAAACTGATATAGTTCGATGCGATATCCGATAAGTGTTAGGTAACCTATTGCATTTATGTATACTTAACGAGTTATTTTGCTAAGTAAAATAGATTTCAAATTTATAATTTATTGATTTTAAAATCTCTGGGTTATTTAGGTAAACCGCGAGATTTTCCACAAAGCTGCAAATAGTATAATAATCTAGCTTCGATAATAATTTATGCTATTTACAGGAATTTAATTCTAAGGTAATTTTTAAAAAAGAAAGTAAAGCTAGATTGATTTGATAATTAAAATGGCTAAAAATATATATTTTAAACTAGCTGCTAAAATTGTTTGACAATTATAGCAGCTAGATGATATATTGTGAGAAACTATTAATTTAAGGAGTAATTCATATGAATTCAACAATAAAGAAATCTTTATCAACCCTATCAACTAGTGCATTATTTGATGCAAGTAAAGAAAAAAGAGAAATCAATATTAGACAGCTATGTGAGGATATTGAAGAAAAGAAACTTGTCATTCCTGTTTTCCAAACTTATATTAGATGGATAAGTGAAAAAGTTGCAGCATTATTTAATTATCAGTTACATGGAGCGGCACCAATTTCACCAATTTCAGTAAATCTTATTACAAAGCCTGAAATGGTAGTAGAACAAATGAATTTTATTACACGTGAACTTTTAAGTGGCGAGGAAATGAAAAATAAAATGTCAGTTGCTGATGGACAGCAAAGGTTGTCAGCCAACTATAAAGCTTTTGTTAATCATGATGATATTAGTAATGTAGTGCTTGATATCAGAAAAGGTAAGTTCATAGTGCTAAATGAAGGAGATAAATTAGCAGTTCATCAAATTCCTGCTGGAATCTTGTACAATAAGGATACAGCGGTATTTAAAGAGTATATTAGAAACAGTAAGTTTTTAAAACAAGAGGAAGTGAAAGATGTTTTAGAAGATGTTCGAAGAAAACATTTCACATATACGTATGTCATTAATGTAGCTACGGATTTAAGCAAAGAAGACCAACAGAAATGGTTTGAGGTACTAAATTTAGAGGGAAGTCGTGTAACGGAAAATATGGTTTATTTATCTGAAATGCTCATAAAGGGTTTAGATTTTTATACCAATTATGTGTTTCCATTCGTAGACAAATTAGAGGATTTTGGATTGGGATATCTTTTCCCAAGAAAGTCAGCTGAAGTATCTATCCCGTTAGCAACATTAAATACTTCGTATTATAAATTTACAGGTTTACCTAAGACAAGCAACTCAAGTCCTATACCTTCTGATGCGAAACCTAAACCTATTGGTAAATTAGAAGTTGCTGAGATTAAAAAGATTATTGATGAAACGCTAAAAGCTATGGACAACGTTTTAGTATTTATCCGTGAAAATGCAACGTTAATTCCAAAGATTGAACGTATAGACATTATTACTTATCTAATTGGTTTATTTGTAGAATATGAGATTAATAGCGAAGTTGATGGAAAGCAAAAAGAATATATTCTTAAATGGTGTCAGAGCATTAATTTTGTAAATAATTCAAATACGGAAAGACGGGAAAAATTTGATTGCTTGATTGATGACTATAAGAAGCTATAAATATTGCGATAGAACATGAAATCAATTCATGTTCTATTTTATATACAATGAAGATTACGAAGTGTATTTATAAGCGGGAGTAGCTTGAAAATAGAGTATTAAAAAGGTTGTATAAATTACTTAGCCTTTATTTAGATTAGGTACCATCAATTGATTGAATCATGGTATTTAAATTCTTAGATTGGTGTCATAACTTAACTCTGATGACACCAAAAGAGTATATAAATGAACATAGTTGTAGGAGATGCAAATATGAAAATAGCGAATGGTACAAGAATCAAAAAGAAAAAGCTCTTAAGAGTATATTGGAAATTGTTGAACAAAATGAACATGAGTTGTTAAGTAAGTATATAGACAATAAAACCAAGATTTTAATAGATTTTGGGTGTGGGCATGACCCGAATTGGATAATACCTATTCATTATAAAAATGGTCAAGAGTGTCAAGAATGTACAAGGAATGATAGTAAAGGTGAAGCTAGAATTAAAAAATTTCTAGATAAAAATAAATTGAATTTCAAAGGACAATATACTTTTAAAGATTAAGTTTATATACAAAGGCTTAGATTTGATTTTGCTATAATAAAAGATAGAAAACCTGTAGTGTTAATAGAGTACGATGGAGAACAACATTTCAGAGCAACTGAGTATATGGGTGGAGAAAAGAAGTGGAAAGAGAATCAGATAAGAGATAAGCTAAAAAATGCTTATTGCCTAGAGAATAATATAACATTAATTAGAATTGAATATACACAATTTAACAATATCGAAACTATCCTAGAGCAAAAATTGTTCAATGGTGAATAATTAAGTACAAGTGAGGCATTACAATTTTATCCAAAAGTCTGCTATTATGATAAAAGCTTTCAGGAGCAGTTAGGCTAGCCCTAACTTTTCCATATACACTTATTGGGAAGTGGTAGTTGACCAATAAAGCTAGACAAGTTAATTAAAGAGCTGCAACAAGTTAGTTAAGGGACTTCTTAAGGGGTCTCTTTCTTTATATCCTGGTAGTATGGGGGGCGTAATTCCACATTTTTAGTAGGCTATTGAGCGGGGGAGCATCATGGTTGGTTCATCCACACACCAAGAAGTACCCTTTTTGAAATTAATTTGAAAAACGATTTAATTCCTTTATGTGCCAATTGTCATCGTATGGTATATAGAAGAAAAACTGACGTGTTGGATTTAGAAAAACTAATAAAAATAATTAAATCTAATTCATGATTAACACAAAATTCCCATTTTCTCATAAAATATCCGAATACTACTTAAAGAGTATACTATAAAATTATTGATTTATAAATTTTTCTAGGAGGTCTAGAACAATATAAAAGAACCTCCTAAAAGGAACTATTTTCTATATTAGTATTGAATTTTGAGTTTATAGATGAGATTATATTTATTGGGGGTCTCTTTGTCTAATTTTATTTATATTACATAGGTTAGATAAGATTCCATATTATTTTATGGAGTATGCTAATTAACGGTCAAAGAAATGGACCTTAAAAGTCATCGTAATAGAGATGAATCAACTCAACTAAAATATAGAGTCCTCCAATCCATCGTTTTATGAAGGAGATACGACAGTGTGTATTATTAAATTATTTAAATGTATTTTCTGTGGAAGAGAAGGTAAGGACGAAAGTGCACAATGGGATATCTCAAAATTAAACGGTAGGGATGCCATATTAAAAGCAATGACAAAATTTAAAGATAATAGGGTATGGGTAACTAAAAAAGCACGAATGGAAGCAGAAAAAAGAATGAATTTTAATAATAATGTTTCCATTGTGTTGATAAATTATTATACTTTTTTAGTTTTAGTGTTATCAATAATATCTTTGAAATGGGAATTAGGAAATATTTTAACTTTTGTAAGTGTACTGATTTCAGTTGCGTTATTTGGTGTGTCATTATATATCACATTGTATGGATATAAAGAAAAAGCATTATCATATAAAAGTTGCTATATTGAACTAACAGCTTTAGAGTCTGAACTCGAAGTGTTACTTCTAAATGAAAAAATATCTGATGAAGATTTATTAAATGAATACGGTTCGTTATTGTCAAGATATGACAAAATAATGGATATGGATGATAATCATGCCGATATAGATTTTATATCACATTTAAAAAATCAAAAAGATAAAAAATATATGGGATGGATGCAATTTAAGTATATCTTTCATTGTACAGTCAAATATTTATCAATCAGTTTATTATATGCATTTCCAATAATTGGGGTTGCTTTTTACTTATTAGGATGGGGTAATAAATGATGTTTAAACAGGCAAACCAAATTCTATACGACGAATTTAAAAAGGAAAATATTTTAGAATTATATAATACATATATTACTAATAGCACTGCTGTTGGTATTGATAAGATGACTAAGAAAATATTTGAAAGAAATTTAGATGAACATATTGACACTATTCAAAGGAAAGTTATAGATGGGTCATATCGTTTCACATATTATAAGGAAAAATTAATAATAAAGAATAGAAATAGTTATCCTAGAATGATATCTATACCCACTATAAGGGATAAAATTGTATTGAAAAAATTACAAATATTGCTTCGGGAACTATTTGAAATCAATCCGCCCTTAGTACAAACAGTCATTCAGAATATAAAAAATCAACTAAACAGTTTTTCAAGTTTTATCAAAATCGATATTTCTAATTTCTACGGTAGTTTAAATCATAATATTTTAAAAAAAAGATTAAAAACTAAAATCAAGAAAACAGAAATCAGAAATTTATTAATGAATGCAATACAAAATCCAACAGTACCAGATAGTCATACTCGGAATAACTCATATAAAAAATCTGATAAAGGTGTCCCTCAAGGTTTACCAATTGCAAATACATTAGCAGAAATCTATATGAAAAAATTGGATGATAGATATGGAAAAAAATTGAATTTACGTTATTTTAGATATGTAGATGATATTTTGATTTTATGTGATAAGAGTGAGTTGACTAAAATTAAGCAAGATATATTGAATGATTTAAAATTATCTTATGAATTGCCTATTAATACTGATAAAACTATTCATGGGGATATAAAAGAGGGATTTGAATTCTTGGGGTATGCTGCTGAATTTAATGAAAAGAAAAATAAAATGATTCTTACAATAAAAAAATCTGCAAAATTAAAATTTGAACAGTCATTAGTCGATTTATTTGCTAAGTATAGTAAATCAAATATTTCTCCTCAAGAATTTATGTTTTATTTAAATTTAAAAATTACAGGTTCTATTAGTAAAAAAGTAGATGAAAAAAATGAGAAGATTGAAAAGAAGTTTGGATGGTTATTCTTTTATTCTCAATTAGATGATGTAAAATACTTGCATCACTTAGATTATTTAGTAGAAAAATTTATTGACCAGTATAATCTAAGAAGCAAGTTTGAGGCTGCAGATGCACAACATAAAAAGTTTTATAAAGCATACTATGAAATTATACAAAATCGTTCCAAGTCTCAATATATATTCAAGCCAGATGACCTTAGTATATTTAAAAAAAAACAAATGTTGATTAATGTATTCAAAGTTTCAAAGTCTAAATTAAATACTGAAGAATCTATTGAAAGAATCTTTAAAAAGAAAGTATTTAAACCGATAAAATATTTACATAAAGATATACAACATTTAGGTTATAATTAGAGGTAAGTTTATTAAAACCTTGATATACCAACTAAGGCAGTCTTTTAGCTCTTTCAGCGCATTTCTAGCAACATTATTCTTAATTGTAAAATTTCAATGAGTGTCAAAATCCTTGATATATAAGGGTTTTGGCATTTTTTTAATTTCATTCATTTCATTGGATTACAAATAGTTTCAACAAACCGTAGCTAAAGACGTAGCTAAAAGTATATTTTTAATATACAATAAATGTAAATTAGTTTATAATGTTTTCAAGGAGGTTTTTTATATGTCTTTAGTCGAATTTAGAGAAGAACAATTTCCTTTATGGGAAGCAATGTTAAAAGAGCTTTTTGAAAATGATGTACCTTTTTATAAAGAATGGTCAACTCTCAATGACATCAAAAATGTTTTGAACTTTATTGGTGAGCATCGAGCACTTAATCATACATTTATGCCTGAAGGTGGAGGCGAAGATTTACTTAGCTGTACTTTGTCTAATGAGCCAAACTGTATAGACATGATTTTAGGCGGAATCATTCATAGAGTTAAGCCTAAAAAGCTAACTTTCCATTGGTTTAAAGATGCAGAATATCAATGGGGATATTTTATGTTAGACACAGATCAATTAGAACCCACTGGTATATACGATAATGTGCCATTTAAGTTTGAAGAAGTTGTTGAGGTAACAAATCTTCATTATATACCTCGTCATCATTGGGATTCTGGAGAGTATAATGGTAGAGACTTACCTAGCAGTTCAAGATTAGTAATAAGATTTATTTCAGGGAAATTTGCCATTTTCTCAAAAGCTTCTACGTATAATGCCAATTCTTCTACTTATGATGGCAGACATGATAAGTTTAGTGTTGAAGAATTTGCTAATTATATTGAAAGAAATGCTTCAAATAATTAATTTGTCTGTTTAGTTATTTAGATTTTTTTCAAACTTCTGAATCGCATTTTCTTTTGCTTTAGCAGAAACATGAGTATAGATATTCATCGTCGTTTGAATATCGTTATGTCCTAAACAATCCTGTACTTCTTTAATTTTTGCTCCCGCTTCAAAAAGTAGAGAACAATGTGTATGACGCAATCCATGTGTAATAATTTGTTTGAGATTGTATTTCTTTTGAACTTGAATAATCCATTTATGTGTTTTTTTAGATGTAAAAATTCATTATGTTCGTTGCTGAAGACTAATTGATTAGGCGATTTTGTATTAAATCCTAATTTGAAATAGTCTTCTTTTTATGTTTTACGCCATTCTTCGTTAAAATGAGAATTCCAAAGAAATTATTTCGAAAATAGACCTATTGAACTGATTTAATTACAAAATATTTAGTATGATAGATTTAATAAGTTAAATGGTTATTTAAAAAATAAATTTAGGGGATATGAAATGATTGGAAGTTCAGTATTAAACATCGAAAGATTTTTAGAGAATATTAGAAAAGAAGTAACTGAAATGTATAGTATCATACAAAAATTAGAAGAGATATATCTGTATGGTCAAATAGATAACTATACAGATAGAGAATTGTGGGATTTTGATGACGAACTAATAGCGATTATTGGTAAAGTAGATAATAAAATTCAATTTGCATTAGAATATTATGATTTACCAAAATTACTAGATAAATATAAAGTTGGTTTAGATAAGTTTGAAGATAGGTCAAAATTAGATTACTTTGAAGAGGCTGGAGTATTGGACAGTCCTGTATATCACTATATGATCGACTACATACAAATGATATCTTTCATTGAAACAGTAGTACCTTCTATAAATGTAAGTAATATACAGAGTCAAGTGCAAGATCAAGTACAAGAGCAAGTACAAGAGCAAGTACAAGAGCAGCAGCAAAGTCAAACTGTAGATTTTTCAGAATTACTAGATAAAATGAAAGAGATAGAGTTTTTAGATGCTAATAAACAGACAGAGTACAATTCAATGTTATCAAAAATAGATGAGGGTAATGCTGAAAATAATAAAGGGATTTTAAGTAATATTAAATCCTATTTACATGATGTAGCAAAAGAATCTAGTATAGAAATTATCAAAGAGAAAATTCCTGGTCAGATACCCATGTTAATAAAACTGATTACAAGTTTCATGAATTAGAGACGAAGTTTTACTCATATTTAGAGTTTTGGGAGATTGAGTGTAAAGATTGGTTACCTTGATATCTACAAAATGGGAGTATTTTTTATTTCAAGTGTGGCGGGAATTAAAAAAAGAAGGTGAATAATCACCTCCTAAAATTGCTCTTACAACGCATATTTTTACTAGCAATAAGGTCCTCAAGTGCGGTTTAGATATTACATTATTATCCAATATACTACAATATAATCAAAAAGAATATAAGCACTTCCACATTGTATCGAAAAGTCTTGCAATTAGAAGTCAGCGACTATGAACAACTGTTATTATTTTTGTGCGTTTAATATACTTTGAAGTTTATTATTTTAAAAGTAGCTATCTTAAATTGGGATAGCTACTTTTATTTTATCTAGTTAGTTTTCGTTACTTGAATAAATAAGCGTGATTCTATTAATAGGCTTTCTATAAGAACTAAGGTAAATTCTACCTTATTAAGTATAATGGATAAGTTTTTTATTTTACTTTTTGAATGAAATTCCTTACTCATCGATTTGAAGTATAGTTTAACTAATTATCTGGATATTATTTTAAAATTAATAGTAAATTAGTATATAATTATATTAGTAAGAAAGGAAGATATTTTATATGAGTAATTTCAAAAATGATTTATTAGCAGAACAAGAGTTAGGCAAATACTTAGACAAATACTTTTATCCTAGGTTAGGAGTTATTTCAAACGTTTGTAGAATTACTGAAAAAAATGAACAATATTTAGGCGTTGATTTAAGTGCAGTTATCTCAGGAAATAGTATCTTAATTGATGAAAAAGGATATTTAAGTATCCCTAACATTGGAAAAACATTTGTTTTAGAACTTAGTTATTTTAACAAAGAAAAAAAACTTAAAGTAGGTTGGCTTTTTGATGAATCAAAAAAAACAACTCATTATTTATTCTGTTGGAATAAACGAAATGAAGAAATTAAACATAGTGAAGTTAAGGAAAAGGATTTCCATTACATTATGGCTATGTTAGTAGATAGACAAAAGTTATTGAAATACTTAAAAGATACCTATGGAGTAAGTAAAGAAACCGCTAGATTTAAAGTGCAAGAAATCATCGAAAAGAATAAATTTGGCTCTTTGGAGACATTAAATGAAAATACAAAATCAAAGTTTTATTACACTAAAGATAGAGTAGAAAAACCAATAAATATTGTGATGAGGAAAGAAGAATTAGCCAAAATCTGTGAGGGACATTATCTAGTAAAAAGAACTGAACTCAAAAAGGTTTAAGCAAATTTACTCATCTCTCTAAAGATAATAAATAATAACTAATAAATAAAAAAGCGACTTGAATAATTCAAGTCGTTTTTATATATTCAATGAAATTTGTGCAATATTGTGTGTTTCTTGATTATCAATTTCTTTAATTGTTTTACCCATTTTTTCGATTAGATGTGTGACAAGTGCATTCCCCATACAGAAATAGCGCATACGATTACCCATTGTTGCTGTCCAATTATCGGGAAAGCCATTTAATCGTTCACATTCAATCGGAGTTAGGAAACGTTTACGTCCATTAATTTCAATAATATGAGAGCTACGATTTGTTGTACCTTCACTAGTCAGCATTGTTCTTCCGGGAAGGTCAAGAGAATCAACCGGAGACATCCCACCTTCAGAGAAAATATATTTATGCCCATCTTTGGAAGTACGTTCAATTTTTTTAGGACCACGCAAATAAACAAATTTTTCAATAGTAGTTTCTGATAAATAAAATTTCTCATCAATCTCAGATTCATTCTGTAAAATCTCTTTTAATGGAATAGGGTGTGGATTAAGTGCTTCTGTATGCACTGAATGAATTTTGCCCTCAATCATGATTCCAGATGGATGATAACCAAATGAAAATTCATCTGATATTTCAATAATATCTTTTGGTAATACTGTTTTTACCTCACGATTTTTATATATATCTTGTTTTACAGGAAAAGTAGATGCAAAAAATCCATCCTTTAATAAGATATCTGATGTTTGTTTGTTTAATTGACGTTTAGCATATGCAAGTGACTTATCATATGCGAAAATGAATATACGACGTCTGCGCTGAGCAGTACCATAATCGGCTGCATTGATAACACGCCATTCAACGATATAACCTAGGTCCCGGAATGTCGCAAGCATAATAGAAAAATCACGACCACGTTGTTTAGAAGGTGATTTCAAAAGTCGATCAACATTTTCAAGTAAGACATATTTTGGATGAGATACTTCTATAATCCGTTTAATTTCCCAGAAAAGAACACCCTTTTTACCTTCAATGCCTTGTTCTTTCGATAAAGAACGTGCTACCGAATAATCTTGGCAAGGAAAACCACCAACAAGTAAATCAATGTTCAAATCTTCAAAAGTTTTATTTGAAACTCTTCCTATATCTTCATTAGAATTGACGCTTGATGGAAAGTGTAAATTGTAACAATCAAACGCATCTTGTGCCTTTTTTGAAGGCTCCCATTGATTGGCCCAAACAGTATTGAAAAGATTCTTATCTGCTTTTTCAAGACCTACACGAAACCCACCGACTCCAGCAAATAATTCGACAACAGTTAAGTTTTTCTTCATATTTTATATCCCTCTCTCATTGTCTTTATTATATAAAATTGGGATAAAAAGATCAACAATTTTATTTTAAAACATTTTATTAGTATCAAATGAATATTATTTTATCATAAACAGGGACATAAAACGAACTTAAAGAAAATCAACATCTTCAAGCATTGATACGGCTATACTTCCTTTCATCCATAAATATTGTTTGTACATTTTTATGCCATTTAATTCTAAGGGCTTTTTAGAAGCGTCTTTTCCAGAACCACGTACAAAAAATGGATAATCTTTGGATTTAGGAAAGTTAATTTTTGTTTTTATAGTCTTGGTTTTGGGATTAGTAATAGGTACTCCACTTGTAGTAGTTTCGACTTTTTCTTCCAATAAATCATTATTAACTAAATAACGTATTTGTTCCCAGACGGATTTGATTTCATTTTCTAATATATTTTCGTTAATTGCTAATCGTTTAAAACCAATAAATTTATTGTCTAATAGCTTAGCTTTTACCGAGGGTTCTTCGAAAATTATACAAAGAAACTGTTGTCCGTTAAAATAGCTATATACAAATGATTCTTCAAAGGTTGTTTGTGAATTTGTCCACTCTTTAAAATCAATTTGGAATAACTTCATATCTTCGGTACGAGCGCCCGAAGGGGTAAGCACGACAGATTTAGGAATGATACCAATCTTACTAAATAATTCAATTTTGCTTAACTTTTTAGCTTTGCCACCGAACATTTTTACAATTATTTGCTCGGTAATATTCTTGGATACATCTTCGTTAGTATTTAATTTTATATTAATATTTAATTCATCAATCAATTCACGAACAGTTCTATTTTGATATTTTAGCGTTAGACGATGTAATTCTTCATCTAACTCTTTGAAAGAAGAGTATGTTTCGCCAAGTTTTTCTAAGCCATTTCCAAAATACTCTTGTACTATAGTAGAGACTGTCGTACGTTTTAAACGAAAACGAGGATGATTTGGCCATTTTGGTGCAGTATCTATTAACATTAATTGTTTACGTAACTCTGAAGAAAGACGTGGATATTCTTCTTTGGGATTTTCATAAGTATCTTTTAAATATTGAATAAAATCACGAACAATGAGCCAATCATTTTTAAGAATTTGCGTATCTTCAACTGAAAATTCATGAAAATGAAAACCTTTAATTTTGAAATTTGCGTATTCAATTGCGGGGACAGTTTCTGACGAATCATAATGATAATAAACTAATAGCATGTGCTCTAACTTGTGCCAGAAGCTTGATGTTTCAAAAATTTCATCTGTGATACTTTCTGGAGATACGGCCGTAATGGACATAGGTTCCTTAGCTTCATAAATGAAATCACTTTTCTTTTTTGGTTTACGAATACCAGTAGTTTTAAGTTCTGTATCGATACCATCAACAATTAAATCTGGATTTTTATCTGAATCAGGTGGATATCCTAAAATAGAACGTTCTACTACATCACCAGCTATACCAGTTATTTTAGGATGTTTTTTTGCTCGATCAAAAACATTGTTTATATCAGCTTGACCAAGTGTTTTATTGACGACACTACTAAATATTCTTTCTAATTCTTTTCGTTCGAATTTGTGTAAAGCCATCGTGAAGGCCTCCTCTTGATGGAATTAAAGCATTATTCATTATAATATATTAATTATTAGTATGCGTGAAAAATATCATGAATAATTTCCAATTTAAACAAACTAACAGAGCTGGTTTTTATAATAAATCATAAAATTAGTTGAAAGGAGAATTTACATGAGGAGTTTTCGTACTCTTGAACAAGCAAAAAAGGATTTGCTAGTAATCCAACAGTATATAGATTTACTTGAATCCTATGAACCTATTACACTCACACAACAGGTAGTACATACGTATGCCCTCCTTGGTAGTATTCAAAAAACAGCTGAAGCAATGAGTAAATGTGGAAATAAAATTACACCTGAAGAAGTAACAACATATATAACTAGTAGTGCAGCGCCAGAGGATATATTACATAAGCTTATAAAAAGTCTATATCGAAAAAGAACTAGAAAAAACCGATAGATGATATTTTAAGTATCTTATCGATTTTAAATAAAGCTTATTAAAAACTTCATAAACTTTTTAACTTGGATAATATTTAAATAATCTTCCACTTAAAGGATATGATACCTAAAGCAAACCTTTTCTTTTCTTTGCTCTTTTAGGATTTATTCGAAACAATTGATTTATAAAGTCATCAAAAGTGTCAGCAATTTTATGAAATTCCCATTCTTCTTCATCCGAAAGATAGTTTTCAACTATATAGACAACAGTTGGATGTTCCTTTTCCTTTCGATAGTCTAAAACGAGCCATTCATGAAAGTCTGTCCAAAGAACAATTAATCCTTGTGGAAGAACTGCTTCTTTAAGAAGCTCTTTGGAAGATAATATACTTAAATCATCTTTTTCAAAATGAATTGGCTCTATGCTAGGAAGAGCGTCTTTGTATTCCGTGTAATAAGGAAAGTTTAGTTCACCGCCATTCTGCTCTTTCATCAGTTGAATAAAGGATGATGGGAAGTGAACGTCCAATATATTTTCAGCTCTACTTATTATTTCATCGTTAATAGGATATTCAATACGATTATTTTTCGGTTCCTTATTCCAAAAATTCTCGCCTCTATAAAAATCTTTATTCAACATACGAATCACCCGCCATTTAATATTTCTACTGATTATAACGCACTATAAGGGTTTTAACCCATTGCAAAGCAGCTGATGTATGTCTAATTCTTCAGTGTCAGGCATCAAAACAAAGGTGAATGTTATAACATTCACCTTTATGGCGGCACACTCAATATTAAGTATCAAAGGAAGGGTTACTTTACCTCTCAGGTAGCAGCGATTCCTTATGGAAAAGCGAGATAACAAAGAAGGATTGCCACTCGAGTGGCAATCCTTCTTTGCATAGTTGGAAAACAATCGTAGCTTTTCAATAGCTATAATCCCAGCTGTCCTCGCGATATCTCATGTGATTAAACGTTTATTTTAAGAGAACTTCTGTAACTCTTTTCGCATACCATTGGTAAAATCGTTTTGCATCTTGGATTGGTATGTCTGATAAGGATTCGTATCGCACGGGTTTTGCTCGGTTGATAAAGCCGATTGTGGCAAGACCCATCCATTGCTGCAATTTTGATCGTTTCACTGACACTTCAGCAATTTTGTCACGCCGGGTGATGAACGTTGTTTTTTCGAACATTCCTTGGCTTAGTTGAATTTGACTGCCCGTAAGCGCATAACGTGTGTTGTGATAAACAATCAACCGCCTGGCTACTATGAAGGCTAGCAAAACGGCAGATGCGATTGCCCAACCATATGTAAAGTCCAACAATGCAGGTTTGAAATACACAAGAAGGATAGTCGCAATCAGCCAGAACCAATACGGTTTTATGAGTCGGGCGGCCAATGATTTGCACGGCAGCTTCTTCATGTGTTGGCACACTTCATAGTCTGGCAGCAATTCGGAAATGATCGAATAGGTTCGCTGCATGGGCAAAAACGGATAGAGTGTACTGACTTCGTTGTCATCATCCCCGAGGTCTCCTATGCTAATCAACTTCACTTCTGCTAGTCCGAGCAACCGTTTCATAAACGATTGTGTAATTTCCACAGCTTGCACACGGTCTTTCGCAATCGAAAAAGCTCTTTCATCCAATACCCCTTTTGAAATATAAATCCGTTTGTCATCAGATGCAATTTCATACTTTCCATACTTCACGAACGTGATAAGAATACCCACACTGATAGATAGCATAATTACGATTGCTAGGAATCCTGCAATCATCCATCCAGATGATAGAATTGACTCGAACCAACCTTCTGCCGTGTCTTCAAGATGAAAAAGTGCACCGATTTTTGCTAATAATGAAGAAGCAATGGCGAGGAAGAATAGGAAACTGAGTGAGGTAAATGATGCTTTCACAAGATCTTGGTGTGTCGGCGTAAAATGAATTACTCGCTCCGTTTCGTTCCAACGGCCACCATCGGGCTGTGGTTCATCATTCATAATTTGGGAATCCGGATGGCTAGTCCTTTTCACCAAACTTTCTAATCGATCTGCTTCTGACCGGGTCAGCACGGGAAAGGGAACATTCGCATTTACACCTGATGTACCTGTTTCAAAAGTGATGGAAGTCATACGCAATAGTTTATGCAAAAAGGATGTATATCGTTGTACGTTCTGGATTTTTTCATAATTGATCGTGCGTTCTGTCTTTTCAAATATGCCCGATTTCAGATGAAACGCCCGTTCATCTGTGCCGTATCGATTCGTAAACAGTTTCCATATACTTGTGACTACTGTGTAGACAAAAGAGACAAGCAAAACCCAGCCCATAATCCGGAAAAAGGTAGAATCTGAGCCTTTATTTAAAAAGAGAATCACAGCAAGAATCCCAAAGTTCTTAAAAAAACCAATGATATCAAAAAGAACTGTCAGTGGGTGGTAGTGTTTCATATCCATTAGTCATCCACTTCCCTGATTTTTGCCATCCGCGCAATCTGGTTTCGAACTTCAACTGCTGTATCCTTTGGCAGAGCCGGAATTTCATGGCTCGATCCCATCGTCTCAATAGCCAGTGAATACAGGCCAAATTTACGTAAAATGGGTCCTTGATTCATTGAAACAGCTTGAATCTTTGCCATTGGCACCAATTCATGGCTCTCGTAAAATGCTCCTGCTTTTAGCTGCAAAAAGTCCTCGTCGATGCCATAGCAGAAATGGCGCACTAAGAAAACAGGACGCAGCCCCACAGACCAAACCGCAGACAACAGAATCAATTCTGCTAATACAAACAGTAGCCAACTCACCCAATTCCACCAAGAGAAATAGGTTGCTATACCATACAAAAAGGCAACTACACCAAGCGAAATCGCATGTGAAACCGCCGATCCCCAGCGCAGAGCGGGCACGGCTTCTTTTATTAACCGCATTTCTGGTGCTTTAATTTCATTTTCCATTGTAACCCCTCCAAGCGGTCATTTCTCCTTATTACAACAAATTTCGCATTTGTTTTCAAGGTGTGTTGGAGAATGGAAGGGTTCCCGGGATTCCGTTTCCCTAACAAGTCTTGCTGCAAATTGTGAAGTTAGCGTAGGACTTAAAATGTTCAGATTCGGGGGCACAACTTCATTTTGCGATTGTAAATAGAGGGGGAAGAGTTGTAAAACTTGTGAGAACGGTTGTAAATATGAGCTGAGCGGTGGTAAATATCCCGAATTCGGCTGAAAGCATACGCTGGCATATCGAAATGAGCTGACTTTTAGTAGTTTACCAGAAATTTCTGTATAATTAGAATATACATTCAAAGGAGGAGAATGAAATGGAGCAAACAAAAGAATACATACAAACTTGGGATTTGGATCAGATTTTTACAGGGGGAAGTCAATCGCAGAGCTTAAAAGAGACCATATCAAAATTAACGAAAGAAATGTCGAAGGTAGATGAAAGTATCGAACGTTTTGATGCTGCAAAAGCTTCGGCAAATGATTTGGTAGAAATCATTAATCAGTTGGGGCCATTACAGAAACAATTGCGGGATGTCTTTGCCTACATTGGCTGCCTCAGTGCACAAGATGTAAATGATTCAGATGCAGCAGTATTAGTAGCAAAGTCTGGAGACTTAAGCGCAAAAATGGGGACAGTAAGCTCTAAACTAAATCAAAAGCTAAAAGATATTAAAGAAGAGGCTTGGGCACAAATGATACAGTCTCAAGAATTAAAAGAGATTGCTTTTTCACTTAGCGAAGCAAGACGTAAGGCAAAAGAAATGTTGCCGATAGATCAAGAAGTATTAATCAATGATTTGGCTGTTGATGGCTATCATGCATGGAATCAGATGTACGATACGATTGTTGGCAGTATGTTTGTCACTGTGGAGGAGAAGGGTGAAAGTAAACAGTATTCAATGGGACAAGCATCCAATATGATGTCCAATTCTGACCGCAATGTACGGAAGAAGACATTTGATTTAATCCAACAGGAGTGGCAGAGAAATGCTCCATTGTTTGGGCAATCCTTAAACCATCTGGCTGGATTCCGATTACAAGTATATAAACATCGTGGATGGAATGATGTATTAAGAGAACCACTGGAAAATAATCGAATGCAAAAAGAAACGCTTGATGCCATGTGGACAGCGATTGAGCAGAATAAAGAACCATTTGTAGCATTTTTAAATAGAAAAGCAAAGTTACTTGGTGTGGAAAAACTGAGTATGTATGATATTGGCGCCCCTCTCGGAAAAAGTGAAACAAAAGTATCTTACACCCAAGGAGCTAATCGGATCATCGAGCAATTCCAGAAGTTTAGCCCTCAAATGGCCGATTTTGCAAAAATGGCATTTGAAAATCGCTGGATTGAAGCAGAAGACCGAGCCGGGAAACGCCCAGGAGGATTTTGTACAAGCTTTCCAAATAAAAAACAGACACGTATCTTTATGACATATTCAGGAACAGAATCTAATATCGCGACACTGGCCCATGAACTCGGACATGGTTTCCATCAACATGTGATGAATGATTTGCCAATCCAAAATCAACGGTACGCTATGAATGTGGCAGAAACTGCCTCGACTTTTGCCGAAATGATTTTGGCAGATGCAGCAGTTCGACAAGCAACATCAAAAGAAGAAAAAGTAGCATTGTTGGAAGATAAAATACGCCGAGGCATCACATTCTTTATGAATATTCATGCTCGTTTCTTATTTGAAACAAACTTTTATGAGGAACGTAAAGATGGCATGGTCCCGGTAGAAAGGCTCAATGAATTAATGGTTACCGCACAGAAAGAAGCATATTGTGATACGCTTGATGAATATGATCCAATGTTCTGGGCTTCCAAGTTACATTTCCATAAGACAGGAACACCATTTTATAACTTCCCGTATACATTCGGTTATTTGTTCAGCCTTGGCATCTATGCACATGCTTTGGAACAGGGCAATGATTTTGAAAATGAATATATCGCCCTTTTGCAAGACACTGGCCGTATGACGGTGGAAGATCTAGCGAAAAAGCATTTGAATGTCGACCTAACGAAACCAGACTTCTGGGAAAAGGCAATTCATTTATGTATTGAGGATATCAATGAGTTTATGCAACTGACGGAGTAATTGGAGTAAATATTCTGAAATAAAAGGAGTAACTAGAAAATTCTAGTTACTTCTTTTTGATATGGTATTTAAAGATCATCAGTTTTTTCATACGCAACGGCAGAAGATCTATTCTCAAATGGTATGATTGATGGGAATAAGTTTATTGATAGAGTTCCAGACTTAGAGTGGTAAAATAATACATGTAATTAGCTTGACTAGAACTTACTTATAGAAAAGAGAAATGGGCTATTAATCAAGGAGGCAACTATGAATAATGATTGGTCTAAATTAAAACGCTCTTCAAATGGAATTCCTACGTATGATTCATTAATTCCTTATATTTTAGAAGTTATAAAAAATGGGGAAGAGGCGACCAACGTCGTTATTAAAGAGAGGGTATGTGATTATTTAAATGTACCTCAACACATTGTGGAAGAGAAATACCCTAATTATCTAGAAAGCGAAAGTATATTACATAACCGATTTAGCTTTGCCTTTAGTGATTTATCTAAAGCAAATGCAGTTGACCGCGTTAGAAGAGGCGTTTATAAAATAAATGAAAATGGGGAATTTTTATTAGATAACTATGGAGATCAATTAACTAAAAAAGTCTTAGAAGAACGTCCTGAATATATGCAATATATGAATGAATTGAAATTGCGTAATGAAAGAACAGGTGGAGCCACAATTGAAAATGTGGAGGAAAATGATGAGCCGAAAATTGAAATTGGGAGCCTAGTTCAGACTATAAACAATGAAATCGCGATTGAACTTCTGGATATTGTTCGTGGGAGCGATCCTATATTTTTTGAAAAGCTAGTAGTGGATTTACTAGTAGCCATGGGGTATAGCGGAGAAAATGGCGAAGCTAAAGTAACCAGCCAATCAAATGATGGAGGGATAGACGGTATTATCAATCAAGACCCCCTAGGAACAAGCACTGTATACATACAGGCAAAGAGATATAAAGAAGATAATGTAGTTGGAAGATCAGCCATCCAAGCGTTTTATGGAGCTCTTGCAGGAGTAAATGCAGATAGAGGGGTGTTTATTACAACTTCCCGTTATACTAAAAATGCAAAAGAGTTTGCCAAGAACCAAGGTATCGTGTTAATTGATGGCATCCAGTTAACTGATTTAATGCTTAAATATCAAGTGGGGGTAGAGGTAGCTCACCAATATACAGTATTTAAGATAGATGGAGATTATTTTGAGGAATAAACTAACCTAGCTTATTATTATAAAATCTGTACATGCGAAAGTGCTCTATATAAAACAGCCTAATTTTTATGATTAGGCTGTTTTTTTATAGAAATTAATTTTTAAAAAACTTTATTTAGTGGGCAATATATTTCAATTTTTAGTTTGGTTTAATTATTTTTCATTTTTTGACGTTATGTATAAATAGACATAAATGATAAGATCAATTGTTAAAAATGATAAACCTATGATCAACGTATAGTATTTGAAGAAATCTCCAGTAGAATAACCACCTGCATAGAATCCATATAGAAAGATGAAAACAATTCCTAATATTGCACAGGCCCTTTGGACTTTTTCCATGATGTGTTCTCCTTTAGGTTAATAATTTATTTATAGATATTGGTAAATGATCCACTTTTATTATATATCACCTCTATCCATAAAAAGCCATAGCCATGTGATGGAATGAAGCTATAAATACAATTTCATTTAAAGACGAGTGAGCGAGAACTAATTTATCCATACATAGAGGATATGGATGAGGAAATTGATGATGTAAAAGCAACCAGTAAAAGAAAAAGGACATGGCTTAAGACCATGTCCTACATACATATAGTTTAGCCTCGTCCCGCTTGGAATGAAGGATATTTCGTCATACCGCCATCCACAAATAGGGTAATCCCTGTTACATAGCTTGCTTCTGAGGATGCTAAAAATGCGGCTACAGATGCTACTTCCTCTGGCTTACCGATGTAACCCATTGGAATCATGCTTTCAACGTCAGCACGTTGTACGGGATCAGCAAATTTTTCTGCGTTGATTGGTGTATTCATGGCACCTGGCCCGATATTATTGACGCGGATCCCTTTTGGCGCGTATTCAAGAGCTAATGTTTCAGACATTAATTTAATACCGCCTTTACTTGCTGCATAGTGAACAAATAATGGCCAAGGAATCATTTCATGCACACTAGACATGTTAATAACGTTCCCTTTAATATCATTTTCAACAAAATACTTGATCGCTTCACGGCTTCCTAAGAAAGCGCCTGTTAAATTTGTATCTAATACTTTGTTCCAGTTATCTAAGGATAACTCGTGCGAAGGTGATGGATTTTCAACACCTGCGTTATTAATCATAACGTCTAAGGTGCCAAATTCTTTAATAGCCGTTTGCACAAGATTTACGACGTCTTCTTCTTTTGTGACGTCCCCTTGAACAGTAATGGCTTGTCCGCCTGCTGCTTCTATTTCTTTTTTGACCTCTAATGCTTCATCTTTACTTTTGTAATAGTTAATTACGACTTTTGATTGTTCTTGACCAAAACGAACGGCCATAGCGCGTCCTAAACCTGTTGATCCACCTGTGATGACAACTACTTTACCTTTTAAATCAGTATACAAAATAATTCCTCCTCGTGTTAATTTGATTCTTATTCCATCCTTAACTTTTCGCTAATCCAAGGAAGACTCCACCTAAAACAATGAGTACGATCCCGATATAAATAGCAATCAGCTGGGTTCTTGTCTTTTTTTCTCCTAGTAAGAAAATACCGCCAAGCGTTGATATAACTATTCCCATTTGGGACAATGAGAAACTTGTGGCAACACCCACTTTAGGTTGTGAAATAAATAAGAACATATTTCCTGCCGCCCAGATTAGACCGGGGATAATATTGCGAATGGCATATTTATTAAAGGGTTTATGTTTGTAGGTCAGTATTAATCCACCAATAACCATACCGATGGCTTGTGGGAATAAGGCCGACCACCCGCTGACATCAAACAAGCGAGCAACTACTACATAAACCAGATATCCGATGGTTGAAACAATCAGTGTCAAAACACCTTTTTTAAATTGTCCTGATTGTTCTTCATTTTTTCCTGATTCTAGTGACGTTAACACGATGCCAATCACAATGAAGATAAGGGCTAAAACACCTAAGATAATCGTTTTTGCCGTTGACCATTCATGGAAAACGATGACGCCAAACAAAGCTGTGGATACCAACTGCATACCAGTCGAAATGGGCATTGTTTTGGAAACGCCGATATAGTCAATCGATTTTAGCTGATTACTTTGACCCAGTGCCCAAAATAATCCGGAAACAACGCCTACAATAAAAATAAGCGGCGTCAATTCGGGCCGGACTACTAGATAAATCACAGCTGAAAAAATCAGTGCGCCTAGTGTAGTCCCTAGCGTTTGCGTGTATGGGCCTCCACCTAACTTAACATTGAACAAAACGATGCTTCCCCAGAAAATAGCGGGAAGTATGGCTAAAAAGATATCCATTTGATAGTAACCTCCTTTCCCAAACGAATTATTATCTTTTCCTAGAATAGACACCGTTATGTATCTGGTGTTTAAATTCTTTAACGTGCGAGACATATTTTAGAAATCAGACTCTACTTTCGTATTATTTGATGCATGCAAAGAAACAATACATATGATAATGTTTCTTATTTTTCACAAAAAAAGAAGCACTCTTATTGATTGCCCATAAAGCCATATTCTAAAACTTAGTCTTAGGCTAAAGCAGGGAATCAATTGAGTGCTGTAAATTCATGCATATTTTTAGTGGGGGTAAACTCTATGTATATAATGCTTTGTGAATGACATATTTGGCTTCTTCCACATTTTTTTTATTGACCAAGATGGCATACTGCGTTTGATATTTCGAGTTAATCCCGAAATTTCCAAAGCTTCCTCGACTCGATCCAAGGCCAAACCAGCCAGAGGACAAGTCTTTTATCTTATACGTATACTTGATGCCTCCTGTTGCTAAGGCACCTCTTACCTTTGCTAAATCCTCTAGAGAATATGTAGCATAAATTTCTTCTTTGAAGAACGCCATATAATCCCTCCTCTAGTAAAGATTATTCGTTGCAGTTTTTAAAGATACCTCTTCATTAACAACAAAGTATAAGACCCTTATCTTCAACTTCGAAAAGGAATATTACCTCCTTTCTACCTATTTACTTGATTTACATTCCTTGGAATAATGAAAAAAGTGATAATAGTATTAAAGACTTTACATATAAGGGGAAGAAAACAGTGAAAATTAGTAAATTTATAATAGCGCTTTTTATAGGCTTGTCTTCATGGTATTCCATGCATGGCCTACACGCGAAAGCTCAACTCATCGAAAATGGCGAATGGAAGTATGAAATAGTAGGCGATCATGTAGAGCTAGCACATTATTTGGGTAAGAGTAAAGAGGTTGTTATACCTCAGAAGATAGAGGGGATGCCCGTTACGATTATTCGATCTGATGCGTTTTTGTATTTGGACGTTCGATTGACGAGCGTGGTTATTCCAGATGGCATAGAAAAGATTGGTGCTTGGGCCTTTGCTAATAATCTCTTAACCTCTGTAACACTTCCTGATTCTGTTACTGTTATTGGCGATGCGGCTTTTTCTAGAAATAAATTAACATCAGTTGAAATCCCTAAAAAGGTTACCAGCATCGGAAAGTCTGCTTTTATGTTAAATCAATTAACTTCTGTGACATTGCCAGAGGGATTAGAAGAAATCGGCGCATCATCCTTTACCGGTAATCGACTGACTTCTATTGATTTGCCGTCTCATTTACAAATAATCAATTCAAGGGCATTTGAAGACAATGAAATAAAAACGTTGACATTGCCGCCAAACGTTCAAAGTATTGGGAATAGAGCGTTTGGTACTAATAAGTTGACATCACTTACGATAACTCATGCTGTAGAAATGAATGATTATGTGTTTGAAGGTAATCAACTGGCTGAGGTGAATCTACCAGATGAACAAACGAGTATTTCAGATGGTGCCTTTTCAAGGAATAATTTGAGTCATATTACGTTGCCTAAGTCGTTGCAATCTATTGGTGATTCTGCTTTTGACAACAATCATCTGACTAGTATTGACATCCCAGCAGGTGTAAAAAAGATCTCTGATTTTGCTTTTAATAATAATGAACTTGAGCATGTGAATTTAAACCAAGTAGAATCAACAGGTTATAGCAGTTTTTCGCAAAACCAATTAAAAGAGATAGAATTGCCGAAGACGCTTACTACAATTGGCCGAAGCAGTTTTGAAAGCAATAAGCTCACTACTGTTGTGATACCAGATAATGTTATAGAAATGGAAAATAACGCTTTCCAATGGAATCCGTTAAAACGTGTGTCTATTTCCAAAAATATTGCGGTAATGCCAGAAATACCTTTTGGAACAAAATCACAGACACTGGTAGATGAAAAAGGCAGAAACATATATCTTATGGGTTGGTTTACTGACGCATCGTATACAACTCAATGGAAGCCACAAGCTGGACAAACTGTATATGTGAAATGGAATCACCAACCGACACTCACCGGTGTAACCAATACGAGTGTCCGCCAAAGTACATTATTTGATCCCATGGAAGGTATTTCAGCGATAGATGAGGAAGATGGAGACATATCCAAAAAGGTGAAAATAAAAGGCAACTTAGATACAGAAGTGCCAGGTACGTATACGCTAGATTATAGTGTGACAGATGCGGATGGTTATTATACTTCATCATCTCGTACGATAAGGGTAATATCGTATGCGAAACCTATTTTTCATTTCAACGAACCTGACTCCATGCCTGTAGGAGTGCCAACTAATCTGTACGATGTGACTGTTACAGATAATGAAGATGGAGCTATTAATAATTTCGAAGTCATCGGCAGCGTAAACAGAAATGTGATAGGCCGCTATCTTGTGGTATATATAGCAAACGATTCTGATGGAAATGAGAGAAGAGTAGAACGTACTATAACAGTTTTACCTGGTATAGTCGAAAATGTTAAAGTGACAAAACGAACAACGTCCTCACTAGCATATCAATGGACAACCCAAAATGGAGCAACGGGTTACAAGATTTATGTATATGATAAAAACGGGAAATTACTACAGACGAAGAAGACTTCAAAATCAAGCATCGTTCTTTCATCTTTACCAAGTGGAGCATCAATTAATGTGAAAGTGCGTTCTTATAAAACATTTGTGGAAAAAACAATGTATGGACCGATGAGTACAGTCTCCAAAACGGCGACTCTACCAGCAAAGCCAAAATTAAAATCTGTTAAAAAAAATAGTGCAACTTCCCTGACAGCAAATTGGGGTGCTATAAACGCAACAGGTTATGAACTTCAATATTCCTATAGCAAAAGCTTCACTAAGGCTACGACAAAAACAGTAAATGTAACAAAATCGTCAGTTGTTTCAAAAAAGGTGGCTGGGCTAATAAAAGGGAAGAAGCATTATGTTCGAGTGCGTGGATATGTAACAAGTAATAAGGTCAAATACTATGGAGCTTGGAGTAATATAAAATAGAATTGAATCTTTCGAAATCCTTATTCAAAAATACTCTAAGGGATAGCTATTCGCTATCTCTTTTTTTCTTTTAATAAAAACTCAAAGCATTGCACAAAATAAAAAAGGAATTCTCCATTTTCTTAGAGAATATATAGTACTAATGTTTTCAGCAATACACTGAAACAAATTTCATCAACTTTCGAGGAGGTTCACCATGACAAAACCAATTATCGGTATAACTAGCTCATACATAAAACAGGGGATGTATATGGAAGGTACTTATGTACATCACGATTATCAAAAGGCCATAGTGGAAGCGGGAGGCGTGCCGATCGTTTTGCCTGTTGCGCCTTCTGATGTACTGGATCGTTATGTGGATATGTGCGACGGCTTTATTTTTAGCGGCGGGGAAGAC
Organism: Rummeliibacillus sp. G93; assembly: GCF_023515935.1. NCBI lineage: Bacteria > Bacillati > Bacillota > Bacilli > Caryophanales > Caryophanaceae > Rummeliibacillus > Rummeliibacillus sp. G93. The sequence goes on along the minus strand of NZ_CP097314.1, from coordinate 2,361,593 downwards.
GTGGATCCACGATTTTATAATGAAGATCCTCATCCTAAACTGGGCTTCTTTTATACAGAGCGGGATGAGTCGGAGCTTTATCTGATCAAAAAAGTGGTAGAAAAGAAGAAGCCTGTATTTGCCATTTGTCGCGGAATTCAGCTGCTCAATGTAGCGTTAGGTGGGACTGTCATTCAAGACATTCCTTCTCAAAGAAAAAGTGCCCTACAGCATTCTCAAACAATCCAACGTGATAAAACGAGCCATGTAGTTCACATCAATAAAGACAGTAAGCTATATCAGCTGTTGAATAGGGAAACTGTAATGGTCAACAGCCTGCACCATCAGGCGATTAATCAGCTAGCCGATGGATTGATTACTACAGCGACTGCCCGAGATGGCATAATTGAAGCGGTAGAACTAGAGGGGAATCCATTTGTGATGGGCATTCAGTGGCATCCCGAATCCATGGTGCAAAAAGATAAAACCATGATGGTGTTGTTTGAGGTATTCGTTCGAGAGGCAGGCTCGTCTACTAAATCTTAAGTCAGAAGGAGAAGATCATGGACTGGATTGTCGGGATAGCACTCATCGTCCTCGTTTTCTTTTCAAGCAGTATTATTGAAAGGCATTTGAAGGATATTAAGAAACAAAACAATGAATTGATCAAACTTTTAAAAGAAAAGAATAGTGAAAAGTCATAAGCCTTTCCGCTCTAGCGGAAGGCTTTTTTATTGATAGTTGCTTCGCTTTTATAAAAATCAAATGTTTATCTCTGCATACAAAGAGGCTATAGAAGGAATAATAGGGATAATGTATTCTTTATGCTGCATTAACGGACAGTGAATCGAAGAGATAAACTTCCCGTAAGCCCGATTGGTTCAACTAACACTCCATAGAGGGTGAGGTTTCACTTTATACAAATTGTGAGGAGATGATTTTTTGAAGGCTGTAACGTTTCAAGGAATAGAAGATGTGAAAGTAAAAGAAGTTCAGGATCCAACTATCCACAAAAAAGATGATATTATTGTTCGCATTACTTCCACGGCAATTTGCGGCTCTGACCTACATATCTACAAAGGGTCAATGCCAGCTCAAAAAGATATGGTGATTGGACATGAGCCAATGGGGATCGTGGAAGAAGTGGGGCCTGACGTGACACGCGTGAAAAAAGGCGACCGGATAATCTTGCCCTTCAACGTATCATGCGGGGAGTGCTACTATTGTAAAAATGAAATGGAGAGCCAATGCGACCATGCCAACGAAAATCCAGAAGTAGACGCGGGTGCTTACTTCGGTTATACAGAGCGGTATGGTAACTATCCAGGCGGACAAGCGGAATATTTACATGTACCATACGGGAACTTCATGCCGTTCGTCATTCCTGAATCATGTGAGCTTCCAGATGAAGCATTGCTATTTTTATCTGATGTCATTCCAACAGCTTGGTGGAGTGTTGAATCAGGTGGCGTAAAAAAAGGTGACACTGTCGTGGTATTAGGCTGCGGACCTGTGGGCTTAATTACGCAAAAGTTTGCATGGATGAAAGGTGCTAAGCGAGTAATCGCAGTCGATCATGTACCGTACCGCCTGCAACACGCGAAAAAAATGAACAATGTAGAAATCGTCAATTTTGATGAACAAGACGAAGCTGGATTATATATTCGTGAAATTACAAAAGGCGGAGCAGATGTAGTCATAGACTGTGTCGGCATGGATGGAAAGAAAAACGCTCTTGAAGCAGTTGGACAAAAGTTAAAAATCCAAGGTGGTACGACGAGCGCATTGAAGATTGCAAAGGAAGCCATCCGTAAATTTGGTACACTGCAAGTAACTGGCGTGTACGGCGCGAAGTACAATCAATTCCCACTCGGCAATCTATTTGAACGAAACATCATTATGAAAATGGGCCAAGCACCTGTCATTCATATGATGCCAATGCTGTTTGATATGATTACGAAAGGTGAGTTTGATCCGACTGAAATCATCACACATAAAATTGCATTGGATGAAGCAGATAAAGCATACAAGATTTTCAATGATCATGAAGATGAATGTATTAAAGTTATCCTAAAACCATAAAACGAAAAAAAAGGGATCTTATGACGATCCCTTTTTCTTTTGGAGAAATTTATTATGCCATTTGGTGAAAATAAGGAGTGCTAAAATAGTGCCGATAAGTGCCATGGTCATATCCCATTCCGAATCCCACTTGTCACCCTGCAAGCCAAGGAAGCCTTTGGCAAATGATTTTCCTTGAACCATCTTATAGGTTAGCATTTCCACGATTTCATATAGTGCAGAAATCATCATCAGAATGCTAAAGCAATAAAAAGTGAGCCAAAACCCTTTTCGAATATGAGCAATACGTATTAAGACTTCACGAAAGATGATGGCTGATAATCCCATCATCAAGTGGCCTAAGCGATCATAGTAGTTGCGCTTTAAATCATACTTCTCTTTTAACCAATGAAAGAACGGCTCATCTTGAAAGGTGTAATGTCCGCCGATGAATTCTAGGATGGCAAGAATAGCCAGAAAGGTATAGGAAAGAGAAGTAAAGGTAAATTTTTTATATGTAAAAAGTGCAACGATTACAATAAGCGCAAAAGGACCAGCATCCGCAGCCCAGCCGCCATAGGATTTCGGATTAATTAAGGACCAAACCATAAAGCCAAGAACAATAATAGCTAAAAAAAGGTGATAATAATTCCTTTTGGTTTCTTGCAAGGTGATCCCCCCTCTTTTTTTCAGTATGCCCATATTCACATAGGGTAAGTCATTTAGTTGGAACAATAAGGAGATCACAGCGTCTTATAGAAATAGCTAAACTTCTGTCTGAATAGCCCCAAGGTACTCCTTATGGCATAATAAAGTTAACTAGTTGTAAGAGGTGGAAATGTGGAAAAAAGAAAACGATTATTACAAGGTATTTTAGTGATAGCAATTATAGAGATTTTAAGTTTTTATTTTATTGGCAGAGACTATCTGTTTATTAACGGTTTAGATAATATGATTGCCTATGTGGTGGCAGGCGGTATATTCTTTGCGGTGAGTTACTTTTTATTAGTGGAAGTGAGCAACTTCCGTAAAAAGTATATATTGATTGGGATTGCCTATGTGTTATTGGTGATCGCTCCGTTTGTCTATAAAAATCATCTCCCGCATTTCAAAGTGGAGGATGCTGAGCAAATCATTCTACGTACAGAAGGTGGACGCGTAGTGAAAGACCGAGAGCTGGGACAAACCATGTTGAATTACGCAGGAGAAGAAGTATACATTATTGCATTGAAGAAAGACGGCAAATTGAAACGCTTTGCCTTTAACCCGACAACAGAAAAGTACTTTTCAATTACGGATTAGATTAGAGAGGGGAACATCTAATGGCAGAACATCTATTTAAATTAAAGGCAAACTGGCCAGGAGGACGAAACGAGGTAGGCGAGATTGAAGCGGGACAACTGAAAACCCAAATCTCAATCCCGCCAGAAATGGACGGACCTGGCATTGGCACCAATCCAGACGAAATGCTGCTAGGTGCTGCTGCTACATGTTATATCATCTCACTTGCGGCCATGATTGAACGAGCAAACCTCAAAACCATCTCGCTCACCATGGAATCAGATGGAGTGGTGGACGTCACAAACGGCGTATTCACCTATAAAAAAATCACCCACAAACCCAGAATCATCATCCCAAGCTCCTACACAGAAAAAGAAGAGCGTCATATCGTAAAACTAGCAGAAAAAGCAGAAAAAACCTGCATGATCAGCAAAGCCATCCAAGGAAACGTAGAATTGGCATTGGAAGTTACGATAGAGGTAGAACAATAACAGCAATTAAATAAAACGAAAACATAGCATGGCCATTCTTCGTGATGAGCCATGCTATTTTTGTGATTGAAAGCCGCGAATTAGCATTTATCATTCGGAAATGAATTGAAGTGGAAACAATGTAGACTCCTGCGGGATAGCGAGGAGGCTTAACGCTCGCCCGCGGAAAGCGTAGTTGTTTCCACTTCTTCTCTAACCATTTTTTAGTTGCCTTCAGATTAGAGGCTTACGCCATGCCCGCGGAAAGCGACCGCCTGTAGCGGAAATCAACATGACATAACCAACAAACCCTTCAAAATTCTCCATTTCACCCCTTTAACACATTAAAAAAGCAGTCTGCTAGCATGCGACAAATTTTGCCTATTTCCATAGAAAAAGCAGAAAATTTGTGTAATGATAGGGTTAACAATACAAAGGGGGTACTGTTATGGGAATATCAGATGAAAAAGTAATTCGTTACAGAGGGAAAGAACTACATACAAAAGGGTGGCTACAAGAAGCAGCACTTCGTATGCTCATGAACAACCTAGATCATGAAGTAGCAGAGCATCCAGACGAGCTAGTTGTCTACGGGGGCATTGGGAAAGCCGCTCGTAACTGGGAAGCATTCGACGCTATCGTCAAATCACTGAAAGAACTAGAAAACGATGAAACACTACTTGTACAATCAGGCAAGCCAGTAGCCATTTTCAAATCACACGAAAATGCACCGCGCGTTTTAATCGCCAATTCAAATATCGTGCCAGCCTATGCGAATTGGGAAACATTCCACGAGCTAGACAAAAAAGGCTTGATGATGTATGGCCAAATGACTGCGGGAAGCTGGATTTACATCGGCTCACAAGGAATTGTACAAGGCACATACGAAACATTCGCAGAGCTAGCAAAACAACACTTCAACGGCTCGCTTGCACATACGATTACAGTAACAGCAGGCCTTGGCGGAATGGGTGGAGCACAACCACTAGCAGTCACAATGAATGGCGGGGTATGTATTGCGATTGATGTCGACGAAACAAGAATTGACCGTCGTATCGAAACACGTTACACAGATGTGAAAGTCAAAACATTAGATGAAGCTATTGAAATGGCTGAAAAAGCAAAAGCAGAAGGTAAAGCGCTTTCAATTGGTTTGCTAGGAAATGCTGCTGAAATTCTGCCAGAAATGATTGCACGCGGCTTCAAACCGGACGTGTTAACAGACCAGACTTCTGCGCATGACCCATTAAATGGCTACACACCTGTAGGCTATACACAGGAAGAAGCAAGTAAATTGCGTAAAGAAAATCCAGATGAATACGTGAAGAAGTCAAAAGATTCAATGAAAAAACATGTAGAAGCTATGGTTAACATGATGGACCTTGGTTCTATCACATTTGACTATGGTAACAACATTCGTCAGGTTGCTTTTGATGAAGGATTTGAAAGAGCATTCGACTTCCCAGGCTTTGTACCGGCGTATATCCGTCCACAGTTCTGCGAAGGAAAAGGGCCATTCCGCTGGGCTGCCTTATCAGGAGATCCAGAAGATATTTACAAATTAGATGAAGTCTTATTACGTGAATTCAGCGATAACGAGCATTTGTGCAATTGGATTCGTATGGCACGCGAAAAAATCGAATTCCAAGGCCTACCATCACGTATCTGCTGGTTAGGATACGGAGACCGTGCGAAATTTGGTCGCATTATCAATGATATGGTGGCATCAGGTGAAATCTCAGCGCCAATCGTTATTGGCCGCGATCATTTAGACTCTGGATCTGTTGCTTCACCGAACCGCGAAACAGAAGCAATGAAAGACGGCTCTGATGTGGTAGCAGACTGGCCAATTCTAAATGCACTAATCAATGCCGTTGGCGGTGCGACTTGGGTATCTGTCCATCATGGCGGCGGTGTCGGCATGGGCTATTCATTGCATGCGGGCATGGTAATCGTAGCAGATGGAACAAAAGAAGCTGAAGAACGTATCCAACGTGTATTAACAACAGACCCGGGTATGGGTGTTGTAAGACATGTGGATGCTGGCTATGAATTAGCAGAAAAAACAGCGAAAGAAAAAAATATCAAAATACCAATGATGAATAGGAAGGGTTTAAATGTCTAAAGCAGTTTGGATTCAACACGCAGCACAGCTAGTGACGATGCATTTGCCGGAGCATGTCGGACCACGGACTAAAGGGGATATGTCTGAGTTGGGCTTGATAGAAGATGGCTCCGTATGGCTTGAAGATGGAGTTATTCAAGCAGTCGGTACGACATCAGAATTGAAAGAAATCTATGAATCTAGAGCACAAGAAGCAGAGATTGTAGATGCAACAGGACACCTTATTACACCAGGACTTGTGGACCCGCATACACATGTGGCATTTGGCGGCAGCCGTGAACGTGAATTTGAAATGCGTTTAGAAGGCGCTACGTACATGGATATTATGAATGCTGGCGGCGGTATTCATGCCACAACAAGAATGACAAGAGAAGCAAGTGAAGAAGAATTGATTGAGCAAACTTCAAAACGTCTTGATTCATTCCTTGCGCACGGTGTCACAACAGTCGAAGGGAAAAGCGGCTATGGCCTGGATTTAGAAACAGAAATGAAGCAATTGCGCGTTATGAAATATTTGCAAGAGCATCATGCTATCGACTTGGTTCCTACATTCATGGGTGCACACGCGGTGCCGGCAGAATATAAGGGCAAAGAGGAAGAGTATGTCAACCTCATCATTGAAACGATGCTACCAAAAGTAGCGGAGGAAAAGCTAGCTGTATTCAACGATGTGTTCTGTGAAGTAGATGTGTTTACACCAGAACAATCAAAAAGAATTTTAGAAGCTGGCAAGGAGCTTGGACTTACTCCGAAGATTCATGCAGATGAAATTAAACCGTATGGCGGTGCTGAATTGGCAGCGGAAGTGGGCGCGATTTCAGCTGAACATTTATTAAAAGCATCAGACGAAGGAATCGAAAAGATGGCAGAAGCAGGAGTCATCGCATGCTTGCTACCTGCAACAGCTCTTTATTTACGAGAAGAAGCCGCTCGCGGCAGAGTGATGGTAGACCGTGGAGTGCCTGTGGCCATTTCAACGGATTGTAATCCAGGCTCTTCTCCAACGACTTCAATGCCTTTAGTCATGAACCTAGCTTGCATTTCCATGCGCATGACGCCTGCAGAAAGTCTTTGTGCTGCTACTTATAACGCAGCCTGTGCTATTGGCATGGAAGATAAAGTCGGTTCGATTGAAGTAGGCAAACAAGCGGATCTCGTACTTTGGGACGTAGAAAATTATCAAAAATTACAATACCTATTTGGTGTGAACCACGTACAACAAGTATGGAAAAAAGGCGTACAGGTAGTAGGATAATTATTTCAGGAGGAGATGTAGAGCATCTCCTCTGATTCTGAATCAGACCTAGAATCACTGCTATAATCTCGCAACACTTTGCAGTTATAAAGCAATTCTCATTGGCTGATACAAGATTCATAGATCATCAGAGGTAGACATGAAGGGAGCAAGGAGCAATGGTAGTATTAAACGGCAGCCAATTAACAATTGAACAAATGAAAGCTATTCTTTTTGAAAATGAAGGCGTTGAAATCGCTGAATCTGCTCGAGAAGCCGTAATCAAAAGTAGAACGGCTGTAGATCAAATTGTACAACAAAATAAAACGGTTTATGGCATTAACACAGGGTTTGGCAAGTTCAGCGATGTAAGTATAGCAGAAGAGGATACGAGACTTTTACAGCTTCACTTAATCCGTTCGCATGCATGTGGTGTTGGTGAACCATTCAGCGAAGTAGTATCGCGTGCTATGGTCGTGCTTCGATTGAACGCATTATTAAAAGGGTTCTCAGGTATTCGCTTAGAAGTACTAGAGCGCTTAGCTTACATGGTTAACCATCGCATCCACCCAGTCATCCCACAGCAAGGTTCTCTTGGGGCATCTGGCGATTTGGCGCCATTGTCACACCTTGCGCTTGTGCTAGTAGGAGAAGGCCTAGTATTCCAAAGCGGAAGACATGTGCCGTCTGCAGAAGTATGGCGCGATGAGCTTCTATTGCCAATCGAGCTAGAAGCAAAAGAAGGCTTGGCGTTGATCAATGGTACGCAAGCAATGACAGCTCAAGGGGTAGTCGGTTATATTGAGGCAGAAAAACTTGCCTACGATGCAGAGTGGATTGCAGCTATGACTGTCGAAGCTTTACGCGGTATTACTGACGCTTTCCATCCAGCGATCCATGAAGCAAGAGGCTATAAAGAGCAAATCGAAGTAGCAGAAAGAATGCTAGAGTGGTTAAAAGACAGCAAGCTTACAACCGTGCAAGGTGAAATGCGCGTACAAGATGCATATTCACTACGCTGCATCCCGCAAATCCATGGTGCAAGCTGGCAAGTGCTAAACTATGTTAAAGAAAAACTAGAAATTGAAATGAATGCAGCAACAGATAACCCGCTTATCTTTGATGATGGAGAAACAGTTATCTCAGGTGGTAACTTCCATGGACAACCAGTTGCATTTGCGATGGATTTCTTGAAAATAGGCATTGCTGAATTAGCGAATGTTTCAGAAAGAAGAATCGAAAGACTTGTAAATCCGCATCTAAATGATGGTTTACCACCATTTTTAAGCCCTCAGCCAGGTATGCAATCAGGTGCGATGATTATGCAATATGCAGCAGCCAGCCTTGTTTCGGAAAATAAAACATTGGCACATCCGGCTTCAGTCGATTCTATTCCGTCATCTGGAAACCAAGAGGACCATGTGAGTATGGGAACAATTGGATCAAGACACGCATACCAAATTATTCAAAACAGCCGTCGCGTACTAGCAATCGAAGCCATCTGTGCAGCGCAAGCAGTTGAATATAGAGGCGTTGAAATGATGTCACCAAAATTGGGTGGCAAATGGCAAGACGTGCGAAATGTTGTGTCTAGTTTTAATAGAGACCGTAACTTCAGCGTAGACATTGAAAGTGTTGCGAGTTATTTGGGACGTATTACTGTACAATAATATAAAGTGTTAGATTTAGAGAAGAGACGAGTTTGCATATGTGTTATGCAAGCCGTCTCTTTGTTTATGTTTATTGAAATGCCCAATTGAATTGAAATGATCACATATATTGAGTGATAATCTTGACGTTATCCATCAACAGTATGTAGGATAGAGTAAAAGTATGGTAGAAGAAACTAATTATATCCAATTGTCCTTTGGTTAAAGTGCAATAATATAGAAAATGAAAAATAATAAATTACATAGCGATGACAAATGAAGAAATATCCTGAATGAGGAGGTTTTGTAAATGTTTAAACGTACGCTATATTGCTCTATTTGCAACCGAGAAGTTCGTGATGGGGAAGAAATTTACGCGAAGATGAAAGTTCCGAAGCATTCGATTATGGTCGAAATTAAATCTTATTTAAAAAAAGAAAGTATTATTTTTTGTGCAAATTGTATTAATAAAGTGAATTAATGAGGTTTTATGGCGGTACAGCAAGGTGGTGTTGCAATGAAGAACATTAAGGATGCTTTAAGTATAGCTTTAGGGTTAATTATTATTAAGTTAGTTTTCAGACTGATTCCACCCTGGGATGGGTTTACAATGCTCTTTGAAGATGGTATCTGGATGGGGATAGGAATTATTTTAACTTCTTACATTGTTCTATTCCTTATCGTATACATAATAATTAGTATTAGAAGACGTAAAAAAGCTGATGGAAATTAACTTATGCTTGTTTCTCAATAATAATAAAAGGTTTTAAAGGTAATAAAAGCTTACTTTTAAAGTGAGGGATAAATATGGTTGTAATGATAATTGTCATCGCATTATTCATAGGGATCGGTATTATATTCATCAATGGCAAAGGTTCCTCTTTGATTGCAGGCTTCAATACAATGTCACCTGAAGAAAAAGAAAATTACGATACGGTTGCACTTTGCAAGTTTATGGGGAAAATGATGTTTGTATTATCATTCTGTATGTTGTTCTGGCTTCTCAGCGAGGTGTATGCAACGGATTGGCTATTTACAGTAGGGATCATTTTATTCATCGGTGCCGTAGCATTTATGTTGATTTATGCTAATACAGGAAATAGGTTTAAAAAATAAATGGTAGTAGTGTTATTAACAATTTAGATAAACCAACGAGAGCATAAATTGTTTATAAACAATTTATGCTCTTCAAATTAATTAGGTTAAATCCTAATGATTTTTCTTTTTACTTTTAAAATAAAAAACCCACATGTTGATGTCATACATATAATAAGGCCTATCATTAAATACAAGTTTCGAATAGATACAAAATTTACCCCAATCGTAGCAATCAAAATACCTGTAGGAAGCATTGATCGCATAATTAACAAGCGAATAGAAGTTACTTTGCCCATTAAATGATTGGGGATAACTTGTTGGATAAGCGTAATATTATATATGTTAAATATAGCTATTACAATTCCCGCTATACATTCAGTAACTAAAGCTAAAGAGTACCAAGGAGTAAATGCTAAACTTACATATGTACATCCACCAATAAACAAAGCTCCGAACAGAATCGCAATTTCATTAATTATTTTTATTTTGGAAGTCAACAGTGCCCCAATCGTATATCCAATAGGAAAGCCAGCCATAAATATCCCATATGCAGAATAAGGTTGATTTAAGATTGTCGTAATATATGGAAGAGTTGTGACGATTGTTACGCCAACGCCAAATTGAACAAAGCCAAAGAAAACGCCTAACCAAACAATTAAAGAATTCGAAATGTAGGTTTGAAAGCCTTCTTTAAATTCCGCTATCCATGGTCTACGTTCGTTACCATTTATTTTGGGCTCTTTTACAAAGACAAGGGTGATTGAACTAAAAATAAATGCTATGGCAACAATCATTAATATCCAATGTATCTTAAATAAATCTACAAAAATACCTGCCAAAATAGGTCCCATAACAGCCATAATTTGACGGACACTATCTAATGAAGCATTTGCTTTTGCTAATTTATCCTTCTCTATAATTGTCGGTAAAATAGCTTGATTAGCAGGTGTGAAAATAGGCATTATTAAACCAGAAATAATTTGAATAATATAAATGACAATGATACTTAATGCATTTGAGAAGAGTAGAATGACTAATAAAAGTACTAATATTGCACGGACACCTTGGCATATTATCATTGTGTATTTTCTGCTCCATCTATCAATATATGGGCCAATAAATAATTGCATAAAAAACGATGGTACATAATAGATAAGCCATACTAAACCTAATGCACTCGCAGAGCCGGTCAAATTATAAATTAAAATTGAATTACAAAAAGTAAAAAAAGCTCCTCCTAATTCAGAGGTCGCACTACTTAACCAAATTGCCCTAAAACTATTAAACATAAAGCTCCCCCAAAAACTGTAATTATCAACTCTACTTTCTTTCTATCTTTATTCTACAAATATTTCCAAAATCCTTGTTATGCTGTTATTTCCTCAATAGAATAGTTGTGTTCGCTCTGATTATCGGGGGACTAAAAGACAAACGTTCAAAACGATTTTTGTTATAATCATAGTATACTTGTATTTAGAATGGAGATTTTTATTTTGGATAAGCAACCACATTTATTGCTCATTGATGGAATGGCGCTATTGTTTCGTTCGTTCTTTGCGACAGCACCAATGCATCAATTTTTTAGAAAAAGTGATGGCACGCCGACTAATGGTGTCCAAGGATTTGCCAGGCATGTACTAAGTGCACAGTCAATTATGCGCCCAACACATATTGCTGTTTGCTGGGACATGGGGGTTCATACATTCCGTAATGAATTGTTTGATGGATATAAAGCGAATCGCCCAGCTCCTCCGGATGAACTTAAGCCGCAGTTTGATATGGCAAAGGATGTATCCGAGATGATCGGTTGGCAAAACTTCGGTATTGTCGGCATGGAAGCGGATGATACGATAGGGTCGATTATCGACCAATGGAGCGACAAAGCGAGAATCACAGTCATAAGCGGGGATAAGGATTTACTTCAATTATTGAATCCTTCTACTACTATTGCATTAACTAAAAAAGGCTATACAGAGTATAACATTTATAATGAAGAACGATTTATGGAAGAGTATGCTATTGATCCACCACTTTTTGCGGATGTTAAAGCATTCATGGGAGATACGAGCGATGGGTATCCAGGTGTGAAAGGAATTGGTCCAAAAACTGCATTGAAGCTGATTCAAACATACGGTTCTGTTGATGGTGTATTAGCGTCAATTGATGACTTGAAACCAGCGCAACGCTCGAAAATTCAGGAACATGAAGAAATACTAAAACTATCGCTACAACTAGCACGAATTAATAAAAATGTACCGATTGAGGGAACACTTGATGATTGTGAACTGCCGATCTGGGATCACTCAAAATTAGAGCAGCTTACAATGGAAGGGTACTCACTCATTTCCCGTCATGCTCGCTCCCTCATGTTTTAGTGCAATTAGCTTAAAGAAACGAAGAATAGCGTGGTTCTTATGATAAGAGATCTCACGGATTTGGCTATCACGATGAGGGCTGCCATTATCATGGATGATTAAAATTAAATCATCCCTTTTCTTTTCAAAACCTATCATTGGCACATAATGATAATCAAAATCGCCTTTCGTAAAAAAATGAAGGGTAAAGTACCGATCAAATTTTAGAATTACAGGACGTCCTTCATTTATTTCATGTAAAGCATCATCAACACTACATTTGCGCCCGTCATAGGATGGGCTCAGCAGCTTCCGTAAGTTTCGGATTAAGCGATGGGAGAACAAGCCAATCGGTGTGCATCCTAGCAATTGGTAGAGTTCGTTGATGCTTTTATGTTCTTCTTGAAGTGAAAGGTAGCGAAGAATCACAAATACGGTAGTAGGTCCGCATGCGGAGTTACGGTACTTCTCAAGGATGGATGGTGCATATTGTGAGTGGCCAACTAGGGGCAACTGTATTCGCATTTTTTTACCTCCATTAAAATAATTAGAGAACGATTGAAAAAAAGGCCTACTGTTAGAAGTAGGCCTTTTTTGTGTCTTAAGCTTGTTGTGCGTCTAAGAATGCCATTACATCAGTTGGCGTTTTTGCATTTGCTGAGTGTAAGTGAGCTAATTTTTCGCCGTCTTTGAAAATCAATAGGCTTGGAATACCCATTACTTGATATTTTTCAGCAAGCTCAGGGAAATCATCACGATTGATTTCATACCATGTATATTGGTTGTAGTCTGAGATTATTGGATCAATAAACATATTCATGCGTGTGCAATCTGGGCACCAGCCTGCAAAGAATTTCACCACAACGGGTTGAGCGGATGAAATGATTTCGTTAAATTGTTCTGCTGTTGTAATTGGTTGCATTATTTACACCTCATAGTCTTTATTATATAAACTCTTTGCCATTTGAGTAAGCCAAAAGGAAAAGTCTCATTTATATCTAGTATGTTATCACAAAATGCTCGTATACAGGTAATTACCTGTTTCGCAAAAGAAATGCGTGAGGTGCAGGGTTTTCCTTCAATAAAAAAAGCCGCCATTATCTTAAATAAAGGCGGCTAGTCTTATTCGTATAACGTATGTTCAAGTTTCCCATCAGCATAATAGACATCAAGTATACCGTCATATTTATTTACATAAGGCTTCCCTTTAGCAAGCAAATCTTCTTTGGAGCTTTCTGTAAAAATGGCATGCGCACTGTCTGATTTTTTCAAGACCCAATCATGGTCGCTTGGCTTTGCTTCGAAGCGAGGGCGCTCATTGCTGCTTCCTTCCACATATTCATGTGCTTTTGCAGTTGCAATGGCAATCGCACGTCCTTCTTCATAACCTTCATCCAGCAGGGCATTGGCGATCTCAATCGCTTTGTTTCGGACATCTGTTTCTAAATTTTTCATGGAAGCGGGATAATCCTTTTTGGTCCATGGCATATAAAACACCTCCTGCTGGCTAAATTCCCGTTATAGCAAAGTGATAAACGCTGGAGGCTTTCTAAACGAATGACAGCCTATTTTTTACGTTAACTTGGAAAGAAACATTGTAGCAATGCCAAAATAAATAAGCAGCGATAAGATATCGTTGATTGTCGTAATCAGAGGTCCTGACGCCACTGCGGGATCTACCTTAAATTTATTCAAGATAAGTGGAATTACCGTACCCGCTATTGTGCCGATGATTAAAGTACATAAGAGTGAGGAGCCGACAACAAGTCCAAGGATCATACTTCCTTGCCAAATAAACGCGATGATCGATATGACTACTCCGCAAATAATGCCAAGGCTCACCCCAACAATTAATTCTCGGAGAATAAGCTTTAATGCGGCCCTAAATGTTATATCCTCAGAAGCAAGTCCGCGAACTACTACGGCGAGCGACTGTGTCCCCGTATTGCCCGTCATGCCCGCGATAAGTGGCATGAAAAAAGCGAGAGCTACAACTGCTTCAAGTGTTGCTTCGAAACGAGAAATGATACTTCCTGAAACTAAACCAATGAATAATAGCAATATGAGCCATGGAAGTCGTCGGTAAGTAGCGACAAATGGCTTCGTGTGAAAGTCAATTTCTTTCCCTGAAGCAAACAGCATTTCAATGTCACGATTAGCTTCACTCACTACAATATCAAACACTTCATCTGCACGAATGATGCCTACTAATATATTGTCCTCATTTACCACTGGCAGTGAGACGAAATCATAGCGGCCGATCATTCTAGCAACCTCCGCTTGAGTTGTTGTATCAAGCACCTTGGCGATGGATGTCTCCATCACATCTGCAATACATTCGTCTGGCTGCGCTAAAAGGAGATCACGGTAGGAGATAACGCCAATGAGCTGTTTTTCATCATTAATAATATACACATAGTTCAAGTAATGGGCGAAATCCTTATAATGCTTTAACTTATCGATAGTTTTCGAAACAGAATATGATTGATGTACCCACACATAGTTAGTGACCATAATACGGCCCGCTGCATCCTTAGGATATTTCATCCTTTTACGTATATTTCTTTTTTCTTCTTGCCTCAATTCAGCGATTAACTTTTCTACTTGCTTATCAGGAAGATCAGAAAGCAAATAGGATAAATCCTCGCTTTTCATTTTATCCAGCAGTTCTGTTGACCGGATAGGACCGACAACTTTTAATACATGCAGCTGTTCCTTTTTATTTAAGAAAGCCAGCATTGAAATTAGTTTTTCGGTGGCGATTGTTTCTAAAAAAAGCGGGACTCGCTTTCGAGGTAGCCTTCGATATTGTGCTGAAAGTTCTCTTGGTTCCATTGAATCAATTGCCTTTGACAACGATTCAATGTTTCCATCGCGCAATAATTGGATAAGCGCTCTCGCGATATGGTCGCGGCTTTGTGGTTGTTTTTCCATTGCCATATACACCTCGCTTGTCATTCATTCTTTAAATAGCTTTCAACTCTCTATGCCCTTTCAGGGGAGAATGAAAACAATAGGAAAGAAACTTGTAACGAACATAAAAAAGAACCATTCCTATTCACGGAAGAATAGAAACGGCTCTCAATGTCTAATAGATTATCCTAGAAAGAATTTTTACGGATTCTATCTGTAATGATTGTTTCCCTTTCACCAACTGGACGTACTGTTTCATTGGTTACGTTAGGATCATTTGTTAGGTTAGGGTTATTAGTTACAGTAGGATCATTAGTCACATCAGTCGTACGACGGACTGTTGTATTTGTTGGAGTATAATGATCAGAATCCACAAGGACTAAGATTTTACCGTTTTCGAAATCCTCATTATAACGTTGTGCTTCATCATCCGGAATACCCATACCGATTAATGCACCTGCCAAACCACCAACACCTGCACCAGCTGCGGCACCTGTAATACCGGCGATAATTGGGCCTGCTGCTACGATAGGTCCAATCCCAGGGATAGCTAATGCACCAAGACCTGTCAAAATACCACCTAGACCGCCTAGCACACCACCTGTCGCTGCGCCTGTTGCAGCTCCTTCGCCTGCCATCGTATCCGTTTCTTCTGTTACATTCTCCATTTGTTGAGTATCTTGACTGATAACGGATATTTCATCAGCTGTATAACCTTGTCTTTTTAATTCTTGAATTGCTGCGATTGCTTCATTATCTGTGTCATAAACACCTACGACTTGTCTTTTTACCATTATGAAAATCCTCCTTTATTTTTGTAAGAACTAACTCTATTGAATAAATACCCCCTTAACTTGAGAGTAAAACGTCTTTAAAAGTTATTAGTAAATCGTTCAATTTCAATTCCTTAAAAATGAGAACACACCTTTACTTTACAGCGTAGCGGAAGACGGCGACTCCTGCGGGAAAAGCTTGAGCTGAAAGCCCCGCAAGAATGAAGTGATGAGGAGATTGAAGCCAAGCCCGCGGAAAGTGCCGTCTAGAGCGAAGCGAATTATCAGTAGACTTTAAGAAAGTAGAAAAAGTAAAAACTACTTATCTATACATTTTTTATAAAAGTCAGATTTTTTCATTGCGAAAATTCAATAAATAGTCTAAAATAAATGACAGATAAGGAAGTTTTATTTTTTTTGATTATAAAATGAATGAGTATTCATTCAAAAGGGGAAAGGGAGGATTCGCTCATGGCTTATCATATTAGAAAAGCGGCTGTTATTGGTTCGGGGGTAATGGGGTCAGGCATTGCGGCTCATTTAGCCAATGTTGGCATTCCTACATTATTGCTTGATATCGTGCCAAGAGAGCTTACAAAAGAAGAAGGAGCAAAGGGGCTAACATTAGACCAACCAGCAGTCCGCAATCGATTTGCTTCTACAGCTGTACAAAAGCTGTTAAAACAAAAGCCAGCGCCACTAACTTCAAAAAAGAACCTTCAATTAATTTCAGTCGGCAATATAGAAGATGATTTATCAGCATTAAGCGAGGTTGACTGGGTCATTGAAGTTGTCGTTGAAAACTTAGCAATCAAAAAAGATTTATATAAAAAAGTCGATGAAGCCAGAAAACAAGGCAGCATCATCAGTTCCAATACATCAGGCATCAGCATCAATGCAATGGCAGAGGGGCGCTCAGAGGACTTCAAACAACATTTCCTTGGTACACACTTCTTCAATCCGCCACGCTACTTAAAATTGCTTGAGGTGATACCAGCACAGGATACATTGCCGGAAGTCGTTTCATTTATGAAGGAATTCGGTGAAGACCGCTTAGGCAAAGGCGTTGTTATTGCGAAGGATACGCCTAACTTTGTCGGCAACCGTATCGGTACATACGGCTTAATGAAAACCTTGCAAGTCATGAAGGAAAAAGGATATTCAGTGGGTGAGGTTGATTCGGTAACTGGTACATTAATCGGCCGTCCGAAATCGGCTACTCTTCGCACACTAGATGTTGTGGGGTTAGATACATTCGTCCATGTGGCGAACAACGTACACGAAAACACAACAGGGGAAGAACAAAAAGTATTCGAAGTGCCTTCTTATCTGCAACAAATGGTTGAAAAAGGCTGGTTAGGCGCTAAATCAGGCCAAGGCTTCTTTGTGAAAAAAGGTAAAGAAATCTTAGAGCTGAACTTAGACACATTTGAATACGAGCCTGTGAAGAAGCTAAAAACTCCTTCTATTGAAATGGCGAAGCAACAAAAAGGTTTGGCAGCTAAAGTAAAAACATTAACTTATGCAAATGACCGTACAGGTGAATTGTTATGGAGTGTCTTTGCTCCAACCTTAGTCTATTCCGCAGAATTAGTAGGCGAAATCGCTGATGATATTGTGGCTATCGACAATGCAATGAAATGGGGCTTTGGCTGGTCACAGGGACCATTCGAAATGTGGGATGCCATCGGCGTAGCAGAGTCAGTAGAGAAAATGAAAGCGGAAGGCTACGAAATCCCTTCATTTGTAAAATCTCTATTAGATGCAGGTTATACAACGTTCTATTCAGAGATTGATGGAGACTTAGCATACTTTGACGGCCAGGAATACAAATTATTGCCCGTTAATGAAAAATCAATCGATCTAAAACGCTACAAGAAAAAACACGGCGTTCTGAAAAGTAATTCTGGCGCTAGTTTAATAGATTTTGGCGAGGGCGTATTGTTGTTAGAATTCCATTCCAAGTCAAATGCGCTTGGTCTCGATATTATGCAAATCTTAAATCACGGATTAGATCTTCTAAATCAATCAGATCAGTACAAAGGGATGGTCATTGGGAACCAAGGCAAAAACTTCTCAGTTGGCGCAAATCTGGCAATGATTTTAATGGAAGCTCAAGACGACAACTTGTTTGAACTTGATTATATTGTGAATACATTCCAACAAGGAACGCTTCGCATCAAGTATTCAGAAAAACCGATTGTAGTAGCTCCATTCGGCATGACGCTTGGCGGCGGAAGTGAAGTTTGCTTACCGGCACCTCATATTCAAGCAACGATGGAAACATACATGGGCTTAGTGGAAGCAGGCGTTGGGTTAATTCCTGGCGGTGGCGGAAACAAAGAGCTATATATCAAGCATCTAAAAGGATTGCCAAAAGGCGTGGATGTTGATTTACAAGCGATCGCATCAAAAGTATTCGAAACAATTGCAATGGCTAAAACTTCAACTTCTGGCGAAGAGGCAAGAGAAAACAATTTCTTAGATTTCGCAGATGGCATTAGCGTGAATGCTGATCACCAATTATATGATGCAAAACAAGCTGTATTGGCGATGGCAGAAGCAGGCTACACAGCACCGATTCGCGAAAAAGTACCGGTGACAGGTAAACCGGGCTATGCGACATTGCTGCTAGGTGCTCAAAACCTATTGCAGTCAGGTTATATCAGTGAACATGATCTCTATATTGCTAAAAAATTGGCTTATGTTCTATCCGGCGGAAATGTCCCATACGGTACATTGGTGGATGAACAGTACCTGTTGAATTTGGAAAGAGAGGCATTTATCAGCCTTGTAAGTCATCCAAAATCACAAGCGAGAATGCAATATATGTTAATGAAAGGCAAACCGCTGCGTAACTAATCGTTACCATGCACGAAGGGGGAAAACACATGCGTGAAGCCGTAATAGTAGCAGGTGCGAGAACACCGATCGGAAAAGCAAAGAAAGGGTCTTTAGCAACTGTAAGACCCGATGATTTAGGCGCATTAGTAGTGAAAGAAACTTTGAAGCGTTCGGGATACGAAGGTCCAATAGATGACTTAATTATAGGCTGTGCGATGCCGGAAGCAGAACAAGGAATGAATGTTGCTCGCATGGTAGGTGCACTGGCAGGGCTTCCTGATACAACGCCGGCCGTGACCGTCAACCGTTTTTGTTCTTCTGGATTGCAGTCGATTGCTTACGCAGCTGAACGAATTATGCTTGGCCATGCAACAGCAATCATTGCAGGCGGTACGGAGTCGATGAGCATGGTGCCAATGATGGGGCATGTCATTCGACCAAATCTTAAACTAGCAGAAGAGGCGCCAGAGTATTATATGAGCATGGGCCATACTGCGGAAGAAGTAGCTAAGAAATACGAAGTCAGCCGAGAAGATCAAGATGCATTTGCTGTACGCTCACATGAAAGAGCTGCAAAAGCTATTGCTGAAGGCAAATTTGCAGATGAAATTGTGCCGGTTGAAGTAGAGCAGCACTATGTAGATGAAAATAATAAACCGCAAGTCAAAACATTTACCTTTGATAAGGATGAAGGTGTTCGTGTTGGGACGTCTGCTGAAACATTAGCCAAATTACGCCCTGCATTTTCTATTAAAGGGTCAGTAACAGCTGGTAATGCTTCGCAAACATCAGATGGAGCTGGGGCTGTGCTAGTCATGGACCGTGAAGAAGCAGAAAAGCAAGGCCTAAAGCCAATGGCAAAATTTCTAGGCTTCGCAGTAGGTGGAGTGCCTCCTGAAGTTATGGGGATTGGACCGATTGTGGCCGTACCAAAAGCATTGAAGATTGCAGGTTTATCAATAGAGGATATTGATTTATGGGAGATCAATGAAGCGTTTGCTTCACAATCAATCCAAGTCGTTCGTGAATTGGGCATTGATTTAGAAAAGGTAAACGTAAATGGAGGAGCTATTGCTCTTGGTCATCCATTAGGTGCAACAGGCACAGTGCTTACCTTAAAGCTGATTCATGAGTTAAAACGCCAAGGTAAAAAATACGGGGTTGTTACCATGTGTATCGGCGGCGGTATGGGCGCAGCTGGCGTCTTCGAAATATTATAGAGTAGAAATACAACTTGTACTTAAAGAAAAATTTAAATAAAGGGAGAGATTCAGAATGGCAGAAAATACATTAAACCTAATTAAAGGCGGCAGTTTTTTAACAGAGGATCTGGAAGCAAATCGTGTATTCACTCCGGAAGATTTCACTGATGAACAAAAAATGATTGCTAAAACAACAGAAGACTATGTTCACAATGAAGTACTACCTGTTGTGGAAAATCTAGAAAATCATGAATTTGAACATTCCGTGCGTTTATTAAAGCAAGCTGGCGAATTAGGCTTGTTGGCAGCCGATGTACCAGAAGAATATGAAGGCCTTGGTCTTGATAAGATTTCATCTGCGTTAATTGCAGAAAAAATGGCACGAGTAGGCGGCTTCTCAATTACACATGGTGCACATGTAGGAATTGGTTCACTGCCAATCGTATTATTCGGCAATGAGGACCAAAAGCAAAAATACTTGCCAAAACTAGCTTCTGGCGCATTGATTGCTGCTTATGCATTAACAGAACCAGGATCAGGCTCTGACGCATTGGGTGCTAAAACAACTGCCAAGTTAAACGAAGAAGGAACTCATTACATTCTGAACGGTGAAAAACAATGGATTACAAACGCTGGTTTTGCTGATGTATTTGTTGTATATGCAAAAGTAGATGGCGATAAATTCTCAGCATTCATTGTTGAGCGCAACTACCCTGGCGTATCAACAGGCGCAGAAGAAAAGAAAATGGGGATCAAGTCTTCTTCAACTCGTACTCTAATTTTAGAAGATGCGAAAGTGCCTGTTGAAAACTTGCTTGGTGAAGTAGGACGCGGCCATGTGATCGCATTCAACATTTTAAATATCGGCCGTTACAAATTGGGCGTAGGTTCAATTGGTGCTTCAAAACGCGCGCTTGAATTGGCAATCGCTTATACAAACCAACGCCAACAATTTGGCACACCAATCTCTTCCTTTAACTTAACAAAAGAAAAATTATCGACAATGGCTTCAAGATTGTATGCATCAGAATCGCTAATTTACCGTACAGTTGGTTACTTTGAAGAACGCATGAGCCACTTAAGCCCTGAAGAACAAAAAGACGGCAAAAAAGTAGCTGCAGCAATCGCAGAATATGCAATCGAATGTTCAATCAATAAAGTATTTGGTTCTGAAACATTAGATTATATCGCGGATGAAGCTGTTCAATTGCATGGTGGTTATGGTTATATGCAAGAATACGAAGTAGAACGCATCTACCGTGACTCACGTATCAACCGTATCTTTGAAGGTACGAATGAGATTAACAGATTGATTGTACCAGGCACATTTGTGAAAAAAGCGATGAAAGGCGAACTACCTTTATTGCAACAAGCACAAAGCCTGCAAGCTGAATTATTGTCAATGATGCCAGAAGAAATCGGTGATGAGCCATTAGCACAAGAAAAACACCTTGTAAAAATGGCGAAGAAAATTGCCCTATTGGCTGCAGGTACAGCAGTACAACGCTTTGGTGCAAAATTAGAGCAAGAACAAGAAGTACTTGTGAATATTGCCAATATCGCGAACCAGCTATTTGCAATGGAATCTGTTGTATTACGTTCTGAAAAAGCGCTTAGCCGTGATGGATTTGATAAAGCGGCACAAAAAGTTTTGTATACAGAAATCTTCTGCCAAGAAGCATTTGCTGAAATTGAAAAAGAAGCAAAAGAAACTATTTTGGCATCAGTCGAAGGTGATGAATCACGCATGCTATTATCTGCATTGCGCAAATTAACTCGCTATACACCTTACAACCTGATTTCTAAAAAACGCCATGCATCTGTTAAATTAATCTCAGCTGAAAAATATACAGTCTAATCATAAGTAAATAAACCTTTGGAATCCGGTCATACTAATCATGTGGCCGGATTCCTTGCGTATAAATAAGTGTCGCTCTACAATAGTAGGAGTATTTGTAGAGGAAAGAAGGAATGTTTATGCCAATCAATTTAATACAATATCCTAATTGTACAACCTGCAAAAAAGCGAAAGCTTGGCTGCTGAATCACAATATTCCATTTACGGAGCGTCACATTGTTGAAAGTACGCCTTCTGCGGAAGAAATTAAATCGTTTTGGAAGCTTAGTGGCTTGCCGCTGAAAAAGTTCTTTAACACCTCTGGGAAGAAATATCGTGAACTTGAGCTGAAAGATCGACTAAAGGATATGAGCGAGGAAGACCAGCTTGCATTGCTTGCGTCAGACGGTATGCTTCTAAAGAGACCTATCGTTACAGATGGTCAAAAAATCACCTTAGGTTTTAAAGAAGAAGATTTTGAAAATACATGGAAGTAGCTTATAGAATTGCTTGTTTTTAGATAAGGATTATGTCAAAATTAATATGAATATAAATACATATTTGGAGGGGTAGAAATGAGTAATATTCCAGCAAGTTTGCGTTATTCAGAAGAGCATGAATGGGTGAAAACAGAAGACGGTAAAGTACGCATCGGCATTACAGAGTTCGCACAATCTGAACTTGGCGATATCGTATTCGTAGAACTTCCAGAAGTAGGCGACGAAATCGTAGCAGACGAACCATTTGGTAGTGTTGAATCTGTTAAAACAGTTTCAGAATTATACGCGCCAATCTCAGGTAAAGTAGTTGAAATCAATGGAGAGTTAGAAGACAGCCCTGAATTCGTTAACGAATCACCATATGAAAAAGCATGGATGGTTGTTGTAGAACCTTCAGATTCATCTCAAATCGATGCGCTATTATCTGCTGAACAATACGGCGAATTAATCGAAGAATAATCTTATTCAAGCGCCTCACTATTCTGTGTTGGCGCTTTTTATATCAACTGAGAGTATCGTCTGACTATCCAATGAGGAGGTGCGGGCATTGCCTGATAAAGTGCTTATAGTAGAGGGAAGGCAGGATAAGCTTCAAATAGCACCTCTATTGACAGAAAGCATTCCAATTATATGCACCAATGGAACGATTAGCGCAAGCAAGCTAGAAGAGTTGCTAACCCCTTACGAACAATATGATTTATACACATTATTCGATGAAGATTACTCAGGCGACCGCTTGCGGGCACTGATGAAAAAAGAGTATCCAGAGGCATATCATTTGCGTACACTCTCCTTATATAGACAGGTAGAAACGACTCCAAGAAAATATTTGGCAAGGGTCTTATTAGCAGCAGATTTCGAAATTGACCCTGCTTATTTTATAGAATAGGGATGATCCAATCGATGCAAGAATGGTCAATTGAAGAATGGGAAAACACGAAAAAAAGCGGCCAATTGTGCGCTTTTTATCTCTATACGCCCATGTGTGGTACATGCATGGTTGCCTCTAAAATGATGGAGGTCATCCAACAAACATTCCCACAAATCCCAATGGGTAAAATCAATTTGAATTATGCTGAAGAACTGGCATATGAATATCAGGTGGAAAGTGTTCCTTGCCTGTTAATCGCTGAAGATGGCGAAGTGCATGACAAAATATACGCTTTTCAGTCTGTGTCATATTTGTTTGAAAAGTTTCAAAAAAAGGATTGACGAACAAAATTCAGCATGGTAAAGTAACTAGCATAACCTAATTAAATATTGCGTTGCTCTTATTAAGAGAGGTGGAGGGAAGTGCCCTATGAAGCCCGGCAACCGTCACAGTTTGTGATATGGTGCCAATTCACACAAAGTGTAAACTTTGGAAGATGAGAGAACGGTTTTCGTATAAATACAATACGTAAGGCCTTTCTGTTTATCTTTAACAGAAAGGCCTTATTTTTTTTGATGAAAGGGGTTTGGCTATGATTCTCTTAAAGAATGTACTAAAAAAATATAAAACAGCAAGTGGATCCCTTACAGCTGTCCAAGATGCCAATTTGACGATCAGAAAAGGTGAAATATTTGGAATTATCGGTTACAGCGGTGCTGGTAAGAGTACAATGATTCGTTTATTAAACGGGTTGGAAAAACCGACTTCAGGCACCGTACAAGTGAGCGGGTACGATATATCCACCATTAAGGGAAAAGAACTGAGACAGGCAAGACAGAAGATCAGCATGATATTCCAGCATTTCAACCTGCTATGGTCGCGGACTGTGGAAGAAAATATCGCCTTCCCTCTTGAAATAGCGGGCGTTGGAAAAGAGGCACGCCAAAAGCGAGTAAGCGAATTAGTTGAAATGGTTGGCTTAAAGGGAAGAGAGAAAGCCTATCCAGCCCAATTGTCAGGTGGGCAAAAACAGCGCGTAGGAATTGCAAGGGCATTAGCCAATAATCCAGAAGTGTTGCTTTGTGACGAAGCAACCTCAGCGCTCGATCCGGAAACAACAGATGCTATCCTAGATTTGCTTTTAGACATTAATGAAAAGCTGGGCATTACAGTTGTGCTTATCACACACGAAATGCATGTTATACGCAAAATCTGTCATCGAGTGGCCGTGATGGAGGCTGGGCAAATCGTTGAGCAAGGCAATGTTCTAGAGGTGTTCCAATCGCCAAAAGCAGAAATTACAAAAAAATTCGTTTCTCAGGTAACAGAATCAGCAGAACATAAAGAATCGATTTCGCAAATGTTGGATGATCCAAACAGCCAATTAATTCAGCTGACATTTGTCGGCAAGAAAGCTGAGCAGCCAGTGATTTCGCATTTGATTCGCACATTCGATGTGGATGTAAATATTGTGCACGGAAATATTTCCGCTACCAAAAGCGGTCCATACGGCACACTGATCGTTCGCATTGCAGGCAATGAAGAAAATATAAATAAAGCCATTCAATACTTAGATGGGGAAGACGTTAAATCGGAGGTGATCCAACATGCTAACTAAGTTATTTCCAAATGTGGATTGGCTAGCAATGTGGGAAGCAACACAGGAAACTATTTATATGACAGTAGTCTCAACTGTGTTCACCTTTGTCATAGGGCTTCTATTAGGGATTATCCTATTTTTGAGCAGTCCGAATCAATTATGGGCAAATAAGCTAGTCAATTGGCTGACAGGATCAGTCGTGAATATTTTCCGCTCTATTCCATTTATTATTCTGGTGATCCTCCTTATCCCGTTTACTAAAATGCTATTGGGAACGCTTCGGGGAGCGAATGCAGCATTGCCGGCATTAATTATCGGCGCTGCTCCATTCTATGCAAGACTGGTATTGATTTCTTTCCGGGAGATTGATAAAGGGGTCATTGAGGCAGTCCGATCTATGGGCGCTAAAACAAGTACATTAATCTGGAAGGTCTTAATCCCAGAATCATGGCCAGCTTTGATATCTGGTATTACAGTGACAGCTGTAGCATTAGTCGGTTATACAGCAATGGCGGGCATCATTGGAGCAGGTGGCCTTGGCGACTTAGCCTTTTTAGATGGCTTCCAACGTAGCCGTACAGACGTCGTATTCGTTGCCACGGTGTTTATATTAATCATCGTGTTTGTTATCCAAATAGTGGGTGACTTTATTACAGCAAGACTTGATAAACGATAATTTGGTTGAACCGTTCAGACGTTCACATAAAACGAAAGGGAGTTATGAAAAATGAAGAAACTTGTAGCAGGAATTCTTACCGCATCATTGGCACTTAGCCTAGCAGCATGCGGAAACAAAGACAAAGCAGGATCAGACAAAGAATTGGTAGTGGGTGCATCTAATACGCCTCATGCCATCATTTTGGAAAAAGCGAAGCCAATTCTTAAAAAAGAAGGCATTGATTTGAAGATTGAAAAATATCAAGATTATGTGTTGCCAAACAAAGATTTAGATAATGGTGATCTTGATGCTAACTACTTCCAACACATTCCGTATCTTGAAGAGCAAATGAAAGATAATAACTATGATTTTGCGATTGCCGGCAAGATTCACATCGAACCAATCGGCGTCTATTCACAAAAATATAAATCACTTGATAAGTTGCCAGATGGAGCGACTATTCTAATTTCCAACTCTGTGACTGACCAAGGTCGTACACTTCAATTGCTTCAAGCAAACAAGTTGATTACGCTTAAAAAAGGTGTAGATCCTACTAAAGCAGTCATTAAAGATATTGATGAAAATCCGAAACACTTAAAAATCGATGGCGGCACTGCACCTGAAATGCTAGTGCAAATGTACAAAAACGGAGAAGGCGATGCAGTTGTCATCAACTCTAATTTCGCTATTGATGCTGGTTTAGTCCCAACAAAAGACGCTATTGCTATTGAAAGCTCTGATTCACCATATGTAAACGTAGTAGCAGTGAAGAAGAAAAATAAAGACAACAAAGCAGTGAAAAAACTAGTAGATGCCCTGCATTCAAAAGAAATCCAAGACTTCATTACGAAAGAATGGAAAGGGTCAGTTGTACCGGTTTCTAAATAAAACAAAAAGGTGTAAGCATTTAATGCTTACACCTTTTTTATAATTTAAATTGCGACAGCCGTGAGAATAGTTGGCATACAAAGTCTAAAAAGATTTTTTCAGAAGGGGCCAGGTCACGATTGCGTGGATAGATAACCCCAACATTTCGTGTGAATGGCGGATTGGTGAGCGTCAACTTAGCTGTACGACGAGGTGTAGCATCGTAAAATGCACTTTCCGGTAGTAGGCTTACGCCGATTCCTGCGGCAACCAAGCCCTTTAAAGCATCTAAATCTTCACCCATCGTTGTGATATGTGGTGTAAAACCGACGGATTTGCAAGCTTCTACAGCAACCTGATGTAGTATGTAATCTCTCGGAAACACAACAAAAGGATCTTTATGAAGGTCGGCCAATTGGATTTCCTTTTTATTTGCCAGGCGATGGTTTTCAGGGACCAAAGCGGCGATGTTTTCAGTAAAAAGTATTTTTGTATCAATCAATTCTTCGTTTGCTGGAACAGGCCCTAAGAAAGCTAAGTTTAATTCGCGATCCTTTACAGCCTGGATCAGATAGCGATAAGACCCTTGGCGTAATTGAAAGGAAACCGTCGGATGTTCTTTCTTGAAGGCTGATATGATGGTGGGCAGCAAAAAACTAGCCAGGCTTGTAGGGAAGCCGATTTTAATCGTTCCTTCTTCAGGGTTCAAGTATTCTTCAATCTGTTTTTGTGCAAAGTCGATGGCTTTCAATGATTCCAGTGTGTGTTCATAAAATACTTTGCCTATAGGCGTAAGCTTCACATTTCGACCAATGCGTTCAAATAGTTTAACACCTAGTTCATCCTCTAAATTGGCGATTTGCCTGCTGACTGCTGATTGTGCCACTTGCAGTCTTTCAGCAGCAATCGAAATATGCTCTCTTTCTGCTACAGCGACAAAATATCGTAATTGGCGTAATTCCAAACCGACACTCACTCCTTTCTATCTAATTTTTCGATTAATTCTAATTGAATTATATATGTTTTGGATGTTTTTTAAAATGGAAAGCCAGTTTCCCATAAAAAAAGAACACATTGCCTTAATAGTGAATCATGAATCTGGGTAGAATAGGGCGAGGTGATTCTATGAAAGCGAAAGATCTTATTTTGATTGTTTTAAAAGAAATGCGTGTCAGAATGGGAGAGGATATGTGGATGAAACTAGAATAGTAAAGGGGTTAACACAGTTTTCATAGTGAAATCAATTCTCAATTAGAATCCTTCTATTGAAAATCATTTGATTTTCATTTAAGCTGATAGATAGTGAGCCCAAAATGTTTTGAAATAATGTATACCAACTATCTTTGATTAGGATGAGAAACATTTTCAAATGATTTGCAAAGGGCTTTTTTTTGAGATAAAATTAGAATGATATTAAATTAGAAATGACAGCAAACATTTCATTGAAAATAAATGGGGGTAATACAATGTCAACTTTAGTCATTAAAGATCTTCACGTCGAAATTGAAGGCAAAGAGATTTTAAAGGGTGTTAATTTATCACTCAATACAAACGAAGTACATGCAATCATGGGTCCAAACGGTACAGGTAAATCTACATTAGCTTCTGCTATTATGGGCCATCCAAAATATGAAGTAACATCTGGTTCTATTACTTTAGATGGCGAAGATGTACTAGCTATGGAAGTAGACGAACGCGCAAAAGCAGGTCTATTCCTAGCAATGCAATATCCTTCAGAAATCAGCGGTGTTACTAACGCAGACTTTATGCGTTCTGCAATCAACGCAAAACGCGGCGAAGGCAACGAAATTTCACTTATGAAATTCATCCGCGAATTAGATGAAAAAATGGACTACCTAGAAATGCCTGAAGAAATGGGCCAACGTTACTTAAATGAAGGATTCTCTGGCGGTGAGAAAAAACGTAATGAAATTCTTCAATTAATGATGTTAAAACCTAAATTCGGTATCTTAGATGAAATCGACTCTGGTTTAGATATCGATGCATTAAAAGTTGTATCTAAAGGAATCAATGCAATGCGCGGCGAAGGTTTCGGTTGCTTAATGATTACCCACTATCAACGCCTATTAAACTACATCACACCTGATCATGTACACGTAATGATGCAAGGTCGCGTAGTTAAATCTGGTGGCGAAGAGTTAGCTCAAAGACTAGAAGCTGAAGGCTATGACTGGGTTAAACAAGAATTAGGAATCGAAGACGAAGAAGAAACTACAGGACAAGAAGCATAAGAGGGAGGATGAGCCAACATGACGGTTGAAACAAAATTAACAGTAACCGCCGAAGATGTACGCTCTTTCTCTGAAGCCCAAAGCGAACCTAGCTGGTTGACTGAGCTTCGTGAACGTGCACTAGCGGATGTAGAGAACTTGCCAATGGCAAAACCAGATAAAACAAATATCGAAAAATGGAACTTCACTGAATTTCCATCACTTTTAGTGGAGAGCGCTCCATTTGCTTCTTTGGAAGATTTGCCAGCAGAAGTAAAGGCAATCGTAGACATTGAAGGTCAACAAAACATTTATATTCAACGCAATAACACGCCAGCTTTCTTACAATTATCAGAAGATCTAGCAGCTCAAGGCGTTATTCTTACAGATATCCATACAGCAGCACGCGAACATAGCGAGCTTGTACAAAAGTACTTCATGACTGAAGGCGTAGAAGTGAATCAGCACAAACTGACATCTTTGCACGCAGCTTTAGTTAATGGCGGTGTGTTTGTCTATGTACCAAAGAATGTGGTAGTAGAAGAACCAATCCAAGCCATTTTCCTTCATGACAATGAAGATGCTTCATTATTCAACCATGTATTGGTTGTAGCAGAAGCAAACAGCTCTGTCACTTATGTGGAAAACTATCTTTCTACTATGGAAGAAGCAAAAGGACAAGCTAACATTATCTCAGAGGTAATCGTAAACGATAATGCAAAAGTTACGTATGGCGCTGTAGATGTGCTTGCAAAAGGTTTGACAACTTACGTGAACCGCCGAGGCATTTTACATCGTGATGCGACAATTGATTGGGCACTTGGCTTGATGAATGACAGCGATACGATTTCTGAAAACATCACATACCTAAAAGGTGATGGTTCACATGCAGATGCTAAATCAGTGGTTGTAGGTCGCGGCGAACAAAGCCAAAACTTTACTACAGAAGTAAGACATTGGGGTAAAGCATCTAACGGTTATATTTTGACTCATGCTGTAATGAAAGATGCGGCTCGTGCTATTTTCAACGGTATCGGCAAAATCGAGCATGGTGCAACAAAAGCGGATGCAGAACAAGAATCACGCGTTCTTATGTTAAGCAAAGATGCTCGAGGCGACGCTAATCCAATCCTATTGATTGAGGAAGATGATGTAACTGCTGGACACGCAGCTTCAGTTGGCCGCGTTGACCCAGTTCAGTTGTACTACCTAATGAGCCGAGGCATTTCAAAAACAGAAGCAGAACGTTTAGTAATTCATGGATTCTTAGCCCCTGTCGTTAACAAATTGCCAATCGAAGGCGTTAAAAAACAATTGACGGAGGTCATTGAAAGGAAAGTTCGCTAATGATTAATGAAGATATTCGAAGCTATTTTCCAGTATTAAACCAAGAAGTAAATGGTCATCCTCTAGTCTATTTAGATAGTGCTGCTACAACTCAAAAGCCAATTCAAGTGCTTGAGGCTGTGAAGCGCTACTATGAATACGAAAACTCAAACGTCCACCGTGGCGTTCATACATTGGGCAATCGTGCAACAGACTCCTATGAAGGAGCGCGTGAGAAAGTCCGCAAATTTATCAATGCTAAGTCAACGGAAGAAATCATCTTTACGCGTGGTACTACTGAAAGCTTAAATATGATTGCAGCAAGTTATGGCCGCGAAAATGTAGGTGAGGGCGATGAAATTGTCATCACCTACATGGAGCACCACTCCAACTTGATTCCTTGGCAACAGCTTGCTAAAGAAAAAAATGCAACACTTAAATACGTCGAGTTGAATCCTGATGGTACTATTTCAATGGATACAGTCAAAGAAGCAATTACAGATCGTACTAAAATCGTTGCGATGTCTTCAGCATCTAATGTACTGGGCACAATCAACCCGATCAAAGAAATCACAGCTGTTGCTCATTCACATGGCGCAGTTATGGTGGTAGATGGGGCACAAGGTGTACCTCATTTTAAAACAGATGTACAAGACTTAGATTGTGATTTTCTAGCATTCTCCGGCCATAAAATGTGCGGCCCAACTGGTATTGGTGTATTATATGGTAAAAAAGAGCACCTAGAAAACATGACGCCAATATCCTTCGGGGGCGAAATGATCAGCACAGTTGATTTGTATGAATCTACATGGGCAGACCTTCCTTGGAAATTTGAAGGCGGCACACCAAACATCGCCGGTGCGATTGGACTTGGTGCTGCGATTGATTTCCTTGAAGAAATCGGCATGGACAGAATCGTGGAACATGAACGTAGATTAACTCAATATGCATTTGAACAAATGGCAAAGATTGAGGGCATTTCAATTTATGGTCCAACAGATCCTGCAAAACGTTCAGGGCTGATAACATTCAACCTAGAAGGCGTACACCCACATGATTTAGCGACAGCGCTAGATATGGAAGGCATTGCAGTACGTGCTGGCCATCACTGTGCACAACCATTGATGAGATGGCTCTCCTGTGCAGCAACAGCCCGTGCAAGCTTCTATATTTATAATAATGAAGAGGATATTGACCGACTTGTTGAAGGGTTGCGTAATGCAAAGGAGTATTTTGCTGATGTCAATGAATAAACTTGATCAACTT
Source organism: Rummeliibacillus sp. G93 (assembly GCF_023515935.1). Classification (NCBI taxonomy): domain Bacteria; kingdom Bacillati; phylum Bacillota; class Bacilli; order Caryophanales; family Caryophanaceae; genus Rummeliibacillus; species Rummeliibacillus sp. G93. The sequence continues at coordinate 2,330,454 of NZ_CP097314.1, read as the reverse complement.
TATCGTTCTGTCATTATGGATCACTATAAAAAGCCACGCAACAAAGGCGTGATCGATGACTCAAACATTTCTATCGATATGAATAACCCTACATGTGGTGACCGTATCCATTTGTCACTACAAGTTGAAGATAACATCGTAAAAGATGCGAAATTTGACGGAGAAGGCTGTTCAATTTCAATGTCTTCCGCTTCCATGATGACACAAACTATCATCGGGAAAACAACGGAAGAAGCAGTAGAACTAGCACATGTCTTCTCTGAAATGATGCTTGGCCATGAGCATGACGAATCATTGGACCTTGGCGATGTAGAAGCACTATCCGGTGTCTCTCAATTCCCAGCTCGAATCAAATGCGCAACACTTTCTTGGAAAGCGATGGAAAAGGGTATTAAAGAATTAGAATCATAATTCCATTTGGGAAGCGGAAGATGACGACTCCAACGGAAAATGCTTGAACTGAAAGCCCCGCAGGAACGTAGTGATGAGGAGATTGAAGTCAAGCCCGTGGAAAGCGTCGTCTGAAGCGGAACATTTACACTACATCTAAAAGTAACTTGCAGTGCAAGTTAGGGATAATAAGAGGAGGAGAAATAATGGCTAAACAAATGCCTGAAATTGGCGATTACGAGTACGGCTTCCATGACAAAGACGTATCCATTTTCCGTACAGAACGTGGGCTAACTCCTGAAATCGTAAAAGAGATCTCAAAAATGAAAGATGAGCCAGAGTGGATGCTTGACTTCCGCTTGAAATCATTAGACATTTTCTATTCAAAACCAATGCCTCAATGGGGCGGCGACTTATCCGGTTTAAACTTCGATGAAATTACGTACTACGTAAAACCATCTGAAGCAACTCAGAAATCATGGGATGAAGTACCTGCTGAAATCAAAGCAACATTTGATAAACTAGGTATCCCTGAAGCAGAGCAAAAATATCTTGCCGGTGTATCTGCACAATACGAATCAGAAGTGGTATACCACAACATGAAAGAAGAGCTTGAAAATTTAGGCGTTGTCTTCAAAGATACAGACTCAGCTCTTCGTGAAAACGAAGATCTTTTCAAAGAATACTTCGGTAAAGCAATCCCGCCAAATGACAACAAGTTTGCAGCATTGAATTCAGCTGTATGGTCAGGTGGTTCATTCATCTATGTACCAAAAGGCGTTGAACTTGAAACACCACTTCAAGCTTATTTCCGTATCAACTCTGAAAACATGGGTCAATTCGAGCGTACTTTAATCATCGTGGATGAAGGCGCAAGCGTGCACTATGTAGAAGGATGTACAGCACCTGTTTATACAACAAGTTCATTGCACAGTGCGGTTGTAGAAATCTTCATCAAAAAAGATGCATACTGCCGTTATACAACAATCCAAAACTGGGCAAACAACGTGTACAACTTGGTAACAAAACGTGCAACATGTGAAGAAAATGCAACAATGGAATGGATCGATGGTAATATCGGTTCTAAACTTACAATGAAATACCCAGCATGTATCCTAAAAGGCGAAGGCGCACGTGGTATGACTTTATCTATTGCGATTGCTGGACGCGGCCAAAACCAAGATACAGGCGCTAAAATGATTCACTTAGCACCAAACACATCATCAACAATTGTTTCTAAATCCATCTCAAAACACGGTGGTAACGTAACATACCGTGGACAAGTAAAATTCGGTAAACGCGCAACAAATGCTCGTGCCAATATCGAATGTGATACATTGATTATGGACAACGAATCAACTTCAGATACAATTCCTTACAATGAAGTGATGAATGATCAAATCGCTCTAGAACACGAAGCGAAAGTATCAAAAGTATCAGAAGAACAATTATTCTACTTGATGAGCCGTGGTGTTTCTGAACAAGAAGCAACAGAAATGATCGTAATGGGCTTCATCGAACCATTCACAAAAGAACTTCCAATGGAATATGCGGTTGAAATGAACCGTCTAATCAAATTCGAAATGGAAGGTTCTATCGGTTAACAAAAATAAATAGGAGTGTATCAATAATTTAAGCGGCCTTCATATAGTCTGATACCGTTTATTCTTAAGATACTCTCATCAGGAATCCGTATACTTTTTGTACGGATTCTTTTTTTCATGAAGAGATAAGTACATAACCAGGCTCTCTTTGTTTTGGGAGATTAAGTTGTTCTAAATGACAATAAAAGAAATGATATTAGTGAATACTCGTACAGTTTAACAAAAGTTATTTCCTTATAAAAAAATTCTGATATATTAGTAATATATCCTGTTGAAAATAATGTATAATATCAAATGAGAAACAAGCGTGGGGGGGAATCTCTTTGATTTCAGAACTAAAAATTAATAATTTTAAAGGATTAACAAAACTTAATATACAAAATTTCTCAAGAATCAACTTGTTTGGTGGAAAAAATAATGCAGGGAAAACAACTATTTTAGAAGCATTATTTTTATTTTATGATCGTCTTAACCCTAATATGTTAATAAGACAATATAATTGGCGTGGGATGAATGAAATTCCTTTAAAGACAGAATCTCTTTTTGCTCCCATTTTTAATAGTTTTAACTTAGACAAAGAAATAAAAATAGAAATTACGGAAAAAGGAAAATCACCTGAGAAAATGTTAATAAAATATATTAATGATTTCTCAAAAAGTACAGCAATAATTCAAGGTAATGATAATATAAATAATAATTTTGATGATAATTTCTTTTCATCAAGTTATTTAGACATTATTTTTAAAAATGGTAAAAATCCTAAACAAGAACTTAAAATAATGATAAATCAAAACGGTCTTTCGCTTAATGTAGAAAATGGAAGACCTTCAGAGAAACAAGCACGATTTTTATCTGCGAAAAATAATACTCATCCAAATGAAAATGCTATTCTTTACGGTGAACTCGATATTAATGGTGATACAGAAGTTGTTTTAAATTTTTTAAGAATGATAGAACCAAGATTAAAAAGTCTTACATCGATAACATTAAGTAATAACATGTCATTATTATATGGAGATATAGGTGTTGGGAAGAAAATTCCCATAAACTATATGGGCGATGGGATAGGTAGAGTTTTAACCATTCTATTATCAATTATTTCTAATAAAAATGGTCTCGTTTTAATTGATGAGATTGATAATGGCATACACTACACGATTATTCCGAAAGTATGGGATATTATTTCAGAGGTTGCTGAAAAATATAATTGTCAAATTTTTGCTACTACACACAGTTATGAATGTTTAGCTTCGGCCATAGATGGAATATCACCTGATAGACATGATGAATTTAGGTACATTAGGGTTGAGAATACAGAAGAGAATAATCAAATTGGAAAGATTTTTACTTATGAAACTCTAGAAGTTGCCATTAGTAATGGGTGGGAGGTACGCTAATGCCAACTATACCTAATTCAAAACGAATTACTTCTGAGGAAGATTCTCGTATTTTAAAACCAAAACTCCTATTAGTTGAAGGAAATGATGAAGTTATTTTTTTTAAAGAGCTCATTAAAAGAAACGAATTACTCGTTAGAAAAGAGAATGAGATACAGATAGTATCTTTAGGAGGAGTAGAAAAGTTCAAGACACAACTAGCAGCATTAAAGAATCGTACTGGTTTTGAGAATGTTAAATCAATGGCGGTAATTAGAGATGCAGATAGTAGCAAAGAATCTGCCTTTCAAAGTATAAGTAAAATTTTAACTAATAATGGCTTTTCTTCTCCCAGCGAACAATTAAAATATTCTAATGATAATGTACGTGTAGGAATATTTATAATGCCGGGAAGTGAGGAAGGCACGATGTTAGAGGATTTATGTCTTAGAACAAATTCCGACCATCCATTAATGGACAAAATTGATTTCTATATAGATTCATTATCAAAACTAGAAGGATTTGAAATGCCAAGGAATATATCTAAAACAAAAACGTTGATTTTCCTGGCCTCCATGCCGAAAATTGTTAATAACTTAGGGTTGGGAGCACAAAGAGGATATTGGAATCTAAATCATGCTTGTTTAAATCCACTTATTAATTTTATAAATGAATTATAAGATTTTTTTAGCCCTCTTAACTTCAAAAAAGAAAAAGCATTTTATGGTAATCATTTAAAGGAGACGAACTACAATAGTTCGTCTCCTTTTTTAATACCTATTATTATTCCTCTGTAGGATTTTTAGGTCCATTCAGTTCTAATTGATAGAAGGCTAAATCAAGCCACCTATTGAATTTATATCCTGCTTTTTGTATGGTGCCTGAATACACAAAGCCAAAGTTTTTGTGCATCGCAATACTTTTTTCATTCGTTGCATCAATTCCCGCGATAAGAGTCATATACTCCCGGTCTTTAGCAATTGCAATAATTTCCTTCAATAAAGAGGATCCAATTCCTTTTTTCCTGTACTGTGTATCTACATAAACAGAATGTTCAATAGAATATTTATAGGCGGGCCAGGCTCTAAAAGGGCCGAATGTCGCAAAACCAACTACTTTATCGTCTTCTTCACATACGACTATTGGATAACCTTCTGCTCTCTTTTGTTCAAACCAAGCTTCCCTGCTTTCAAGTGTTTGGGGGGTATAGGAGTAAACAGCTGTTGTATGGAGTATGGCGTCATTATAAATATGCAAAATGTCGACTAAATCTTTTTCAGTGGTTTCTCTGATCATTTTTCTCTTCCTTTCAAATGGTCTTTTCTTTTCATTGTAGAATGTTCCATGCAAAACGTAAAATTGTACTTATGAGTCGTTTGCTATAATATAAAGTTCAACTACAGATAAGACACTTGCATTACCAACATTTAAAAGAAAAGGAGGGTTTAACATTACCAAAATTAAAGACGTTTTAGATGAACTAAAAAGTCAGTTAGACGAGAATTTTACAAGACTTGAACCTACTGGAATATTGGACATAGATGACAAAGAAATTCTGCGTGAGGTATGTACATTTAATGAGGCTGCAACAGAAGATGAGATTAATTTAGTAGAAAAGGAATTGGGTATTACAATGCCTATTGACTATCGAGATTTTTTACTACTTCATAATGGCATGACATTGTTTAGTTCTTACCTTACTAGTTATACTTTTTTTAGTTTAGATGAAATCCGCACAAATTTTTTGATTGTACAAAAGGATTTTAAAGAAGAAGATCTTGAACCTACTAAGGATTATCCTATTGGGGAGTACCCGGATGTTGGCTATATTATGATAAGTGACGCATTAGTTACGAAATATTCTTCACAAGGTGCAATCTATGTGGGCCATATCCTGCCTGAAGAAACAGAAGAATCATTTGTTTCTTTTGTAGAAAATGTGATTAAAAAAACAGGGGAGTTCTTTTGAGAGGATCAAAGCCTTACAGAATATTAAACGATTAGGGACCACCTCAGTATGTGGTCTTTTTTATTTTCTATTACGATTGTGTAAGTGGGTCCAGCTTTTATGCTTAAGTATCGATTGTAATCTTCATTTACACAATATTTAAATATCTCTTTTTGTTACACTATAGTATAAGGGGTGACGACAAATGGAGAAAGAGAAATATTGGGGGAAACTCATTAAATATCACAGGCAAATGCAAGGACTAAAGCAAGATGATTTAGCAATTGGGATTTGTACAGCTTCTTATTTGAGCCGAATAGAAAATGAAGTTGTGATGGCTGACGAGAATGTTTATACCATGTTATTTGAGCGTCTTGGCATTGATTTTATAACAGAGCAAAAACAAGTAAAACAGGTGAATATGCAACTAGAGAATTTTTATGAACAGCTTCTTACAAATCAAACATTGAACGATCAAGAGTTGAATGACTTAGTATCCTGGCAGTCGAATGAATTGCATCAAACGTTGCAATTACGAGCTAAACTTGTCTATATTCGTTATCTCCTTTCATTAGATCATTTAAAAGAAGCGGGGGACCAATTGCAAAAGATCGAAACATTTATTTCCTGGCAACAGGATAGGGAAACCCAAATGTATATTGGAACTTCTACATACTTTTGTTTATCGACTATGAACTATACCGCGATTTTAGAACGAGAAGATAAGCTGCATTTACGTTATTTATTGCTTACCACAAACCAATTTGAATTAGCTAATTATGATTACCATTTAGCATTCGCCGCACACCGAGCTTATGCCTTTCAACAAGCTTTAACGTATATTGAAAGAGCAAATCAATCATTTACTCATTTTTACAAGCCACTCTTTCAATTAAAGCTGTATTCCATGAAAGGTGTAATCTTGAATGCACTTGGCCGATATGGCGAAGCAATGAGAGAATTTGAGGCTGGTATGAATTTGTTGAGCTATGTACAAGAAATTCAGACAGCACGACAATACAGCTCATTAATGAATAATATTGCATTCTGTTTTGAGAGTCAGGGAGATTATGAGCGTGCCCAGCAACATTACCAGAAAGCCAATGACTATCAAGAAGATTTACATACCGTTGCCAATTGGATGCGGGCGAGTTATAGAGCAAATGATTTTGAGACGCTTAGTTTGCTATTCGATCACTATCCACAAGATCGTTTTTCAATTGGACATCATCTCTATCAATGGGAGCTATTATCTATGGCACTGCATCCAGAAGAGCATACTTTGGAGCGACTGCAAGATATCGAACGACGTGCCTTTATTTATTTTGATGAACAGAATCATTTAGAGCTAATACTGTTTTATGTCCCCCTTTGGGCAACATTTTATGAGCGTCTACAAGCCTATAAACCTGCAAGTGCTTGTTATCGTAGAGCTTTTAAAGCAAGTGAAAAGTCTCGATGTTTATTGAGTCATTAAGGGGGAGAGGCAATGGCGTTAAACAGAAACTATCTATTAATCTTAACCGGATTTGGAATTTCTAATTTAGGCAACTGGATTTATTTAATTGCTTTAAACTTATCAGTATGGCATCTAACTCATTCACCAGCAGCCGTGTCTGGGCTCTTTATTGTAGGTCCGGTAGCTCGTATCTTTTGTAATTTTTTCGCCGGGACATTTATTGACCGTCATAATAAAAGGCGTATCATCATCTGGAGTGATATTGTGCGAGGCATCATTGTTTGTCTAATGCCTTTTGCACAATCCGTTTGGTTGATCTATCTGTTCATTGGGATTGCTAATATTGCAAGTTGTTTTTTTGCTCCTAGCAGTACAGTCCTGATTGCAAAATTAGTCAATGATCAGGATAAACAACGCTTCAATGCGATTAATAGTACTATCGGTTCTGGCTCTTTTATGCTGGGACCAGCGCTCGCAGGAATCATCATAGGTGCGACGAATACATCAGTTGCCATGTGGATAAATGGCTTATCATTTTTTGTTTGTGCATGGCTTATCTTTTTATTACCTAACACTGAACATGTGAGAGATGAAGAACGCGAAAGAATAACAGTGCATCTGATATGGAAAGATTTTAAGCATGTATGGGAATATTGTAGAAAAAAGCTGCCCTATCTTCTATTTTTTATATTCTATTCTCTTGCATTGATGATAGCTTTCGCTCTAGATTCGCAGGAAATGACATTTATTAAACAGTACTTGTTAGCATCTGATAGCCAATATGGCATCACAGTAACGATGGCGGGCGTCGGAGCTATTTTAGGAGGAGTGATGGCAGCAGCTGCTGCAAAACGCTTTTCATACAGCTTGTATATTGGTTGCGGCCTGACCCTAACTCTCTTTAGTTATTTTTCTTTTTACGCATCACACTCCATCCGTTTTGCTGTGATTAGCCTTATGCTACTTGGCTTTTGTATGGCATTCAGCAATACAGGGTATGATACATTCTTTCAAAAAACTATACCGACAAATCTGATGGGGCGCTTTAGTAGCACGTTAAGCCTTGTTCAAAGTATACTTCAAATCACATTTACCTTTTGTATAGGCATGCTTGCCGAGTGGTGGACAGTACAGGCAGTGGCTTTGATTTTTTCAAGTATAGGCGTTATGTTAGCACTTAGTTTATTTTTTATTATTTTACGAAATACTTCCTACTTTGCTTTTGAAAAGCAAAAATAAAGGCTAGGTAGTTAGTTCAAACCTAAATCTACTACTCTAAAGCCTAGGTCAAAATCTAAAACAAAAATGAATACATTCAGGCTAATAGGAGGCGATCAAATGAAAGAAGAACAAGAATACGATTTAGAAAATGCCACATTCGAAACACTTATGCAACTCCTAGAAATTGGACATGAAATTGAATTTACTTATAAAAATAAAGAATACTTTATTCCAAAATTTCAGGACGGTCGATCATTAATATTAGATTCAGAAGAATTATGTGATTACACACATGATATCAATAAATTTATTAAAATAGCACAAGTCGATGGAATGACAATTGGAGAACTATTTAAAAATCATAATGATAAAATAGAATTCGGGACTATTTATTAAAAATAAAATAGAATCAAAAAGAACACCTAGTTTTTAACAGCATGCAAGGTGTTCTTTTTATAATAATTTTTAGATTCCAATTCCATCCTGCAGTGACTGAAATGTTTTTTCTTCCACCTCGGACTCAGTGTATATTCGCACAAGTCGAATTTTTTACTCCCGAAATCCTTAAAACACTTTTAAACAAAAATTAAGACGAAAATTTTATAATTGGAATTAATTTCTAGGGCTGCTCTACTTCATTAAGAGTTATTCCTTTGCTAGATGACTCTATTTCTTTTAAATAAAAGATATATGTTATTTTGCTTGGCGATAGTTATCTTCTTTTAATGAGAGAATATCTTCGACAGCTTGAGGGGGTGCACCGTATATTTCCTCAGAATGATAGCTGTGAATCTCTTTGTAAACAGTTTCCATTGTATCGATAGCCCAACGCGGTGATTTAATTGTTGGAGACCAGTAGAATAGGTCCAAATCAATTACCTCTTTTGTGACGGGATGGATCCGTGTGTATTCCACATCATTCATTCTCCTAAAGCCAGATCTCTCGTAAAAGCGGACACGTTTTCTAGTATCGGGGGAGTCGGCTGAAACTGGTTCTACTTCGAGGATAATAGGTTTCTTTTTCTGCTTTAGGTGATTTAATACCTTACTTCCGGTTCCCTTGCTTCTGCCTCCACTGTAAACCAAGATGAAATCGACAAATACGAAATCCTCTTTTTCAAAGTATACAAGAACGAAATTAGGACCTTCTTCAACTTTGTAAAACTCTCCTTTATCAGCTAAAAGCTTATCAAAGTGTTCTTTCGACTTTAATTCACTTTCAGGAAAATAATCTTTTAATGCTGTGTACCAATTGTTCATTAGATGAATCGCTCCTCTTGTTTTTTTTCGAACTGTGAACCTCTACTTCTTACATACCTTAAATAATAAAATGTAAACAAAATTGAAGTTTTTATCACTTTGGAGAAAAGGGTAAATTCATAAAACTACCAAGAGGTGAGGAGCAAGATGGAGTATGCTAGATTGCTTCCAAGATAAATTGGGGCTACTGGTTGAATTAATATAATTCGTAAACAGCCCTATGATATGATAGATAAAGAAAGTTTAGGAGGGGAAATATGATTAAAATTGGTTTAACTGGTTGGGGAGACCACCCAAGTTTGTATCGTTCCAAAGGTTCTTCCAAGGACAAATTATATGATTATAGCAGCCATTTTCCCATTGTTGAAGTGGACACATCTTTTTATGCGATTCCTTCTAAACATAATATCGAAAAATGGATTGCGGAGACACCAGAGCATTTTCAATTTGTGGTGAAGGCATATCAAGGGATGACAGGGCATTTGCGTGACGACATACCTTTTGAAAGCAAGGAGGAGATGTTCAGTGCTTTTAAAGAGGCAGCGCAAACCTTTCAAGAGGCAGGGAAATTGGCGCTAGTTTTAGTTCAATTTCCACCATGGTTTGATTGTAAAAAGAGCAATGTTGACTATATCCGCTATGTGAAACAGCAGCTGAAGGATTTTCCCATAGCCATCGAATTTCGAAATCAGACATGGTATAGCGAAAAATGGCGGAATAATACGCTTCAATTTTTAAAACAGGAACATCTTTGCCATACAGTGTGTGATGAGCCGCAAGCAGGCGTAGGTTCTGTTCCTCTCGTTCCTGTCGCTACATCCGATAAGGTATTGCTACGCATACATGGCAGAAATATTTATGGCTGGAGAAATCCTGGCAATAGTGAGCAGTGGAGAAAAGTGCGCTTTCTTTATGATTATAATCAAGAGGAATTGCTTCAATTGAAAGAAGCTGTGGAAGATTTGCAGCAGCAATGCAAAGAAGTGTATGTATTATTTAATAACAACTCAGGCCATCATGCAGCGAAAAATGCGCATACACTAAAGGAGATGCTAGGCATCGAATTTGAAGATCTATCTCCAAAACAATTGGATCTTTTTGAAGGAGAGTAACGAATGGCATATGTATTATTGGCAGTCATTGGTGTTTGTTCAGGAATCATTGGTGCGCTTGTAGGACTTGGCGGCGGTGCTATTTTGGTGCCAGCTGCCTTATTCATCAGTTCCTCAACCGGAATGCTTACAGATTTGACGCCCCAAAAAGTGGTTGGTCTTTCTGTGGTAATGATGATTGCGACCGGATTATCTTCTACTTTGTCGTATATGAAATCAAAAACGGTGGATTATAAAAGTGGGTTAATATTTTTTATAGGAAGTGCGCCCGGTACTATACTAGGTGCGTATGTTAATAAAGGAATAAATCTGCCGTCGTTTAATTTATACTTTGGTATATTGTTGATTGTTTTAGCAGCCATCCTTCTTTTTCGAGACTATATGAAGCCTGTTCAATGGTTTGTACAACATGGCAAGAAGCGGATCTTTGTAGATGAGGTTGATGGTAAAAGCTATGAGTATGGCTATCCATTGTGGTTTGCTGTTTCCTTAACGTTTCTTATTGGCTTTGCCTCTGGGCTATTTGGCATCGGAGGCGGTTCGATGATTGTTCCAGCAATGATTATTTTATTTTTGTTCCCGCCACATGTTGCGATTGCGACTTCCATGTTTATGGTATTTCTTTCATCAATCATTAACTCTGCCAGCCATATTTACCTTGGTCATGTACCTTGGCTTTACGTGCTGCCAGTCGTTCCGGGTGCCTATATAGGGGCGAAAATAGGAGCAGCATTAAATAAAAAAATTAATTCAAAAATGCTTGTTGTATTATTAAGAATTATATTATTACTTCTCGGAGTTCATTCAATTTATGAAGGAATTGTCGGGAATTAGAGAGGTGCTTGCATGTTAGAGACTATTCATATATACCATACAAATGATGTGCATAGCCATCTGGATTATTGGCCAAGAACGGAAGCATTTTTAACAAAACAAAAGAAGCTACATGAGGAAAAAGGGGAGAGCTGCTTTATCTTAGATATCGGCGATTTTATTGATCGTTCGCATATTTATACTGAAGCTACATTGGGCCAAGGGAATGTCAAACTGTTAAATAATGCTCATTATGATGCAGTAACAATTGGAAATAATGAAGGCATAACTCTCTCAAAGGATGGATTAAATAGTTTATATAAAAATGCTCAATTCGATGTTATTGTGGGCAATTTGAAACTTGATGGTCAGACACCTAGCTGGGCAAAGCCATATACCATCTATCAAACAGCACAGGGTACAAAAATAGGAGTAGTAGCTGCTACAGCTGAATTTAAAACGTATTATGAGCCGCTTGGATGGTCAATAGATGAGCCATTGAAATCCTTGCAAGATACGGTTGAGGCGATTCATTCAGAAGTGGATCTCGTTCTTTGCATGTCTCACTTAGGCATTCATATGGATGAACAGCTTGCAGTGCTATGCCCTAAAATCGATGTTATTTTTGGCTCACACACCCACCATGTTCTTCAACAAGGAAAAGTAGTGGGCAAAACATTGTTAACGGGCGGCGGAAAGTATGGAACTTATGTAGGTCATACAGTAATTACTTATAATCAAAGCCATCAAAAAGTGGAGAGAAAAGAAACTGAACTTCAGCCTACAACCGAGATGCCAGCTGTAAAAGATGAGAAATCATTTAATACAAAGCTGATAGAAGAAGGAAAGAGCTTGTTGAATTATCCTGTCTTTATAGCAGAAAAATATTTAAACAAGGAATGGTTCCATCATTCTGCGCTATCCCGTTATTTTGCAGAAGCTTTATTAGAATTCTCACAAGCAGATTGTGCTTTGTTTAACGCTGGGATTTTTCTACGTGATTTGCCTAAGGGTGAGGTAACTGCATTTGAAGTACATCAATGTTTGCCACATCCCATCAACGCTTGTGTGATTGAAATTAGCGGGAATGAATTAAAACAATCCTTAGAGCTGATAGATCAATCTATCCAATGGCCCTATAATGAGTTAAAAGGCCTAGGGTTTCGAGGAGTAGTTCTTGGCAAAATGTTAACATACGGATGTTCCCTGCAAAATGGCCAATTATATATAAATGGAGAAAAAGCCGCTGATCATAAGGTATACAAGCTGGCAACGTTGGATATGTTTACATTTGGATTTTTCTTTCCAGAGTTCAAAAAGTTGCCTAAAACATACTTGTTACCACAATTCTTACGTGATATTCTGATTTTATATGGAAAAAAAGTAGTCAAATAAGTATTATTTTAATTAGATTGACTTTGAAAGAATGGGGAAAAAGCCATGCGGTTGATAACAACTACAGTTTTAAAAGCAGGTATGATTATTGGCAGAACAATTTGGAATGAGGCGAATAGACCACTATTGCAAAAAGGAGCAAAGGTTTCTGAACCTATGATTAAGCGGCTGCAACAGTTGAATATTCACTATGTCTATATTGATGATGAGATTTCCTCCAATATTGAAATAGAAGAAGCTATTCCTATTGATATGCGTTTAAAAGCAGTCACCCAAATCTCCTCCTCATTTAATAAATTGAAAAATGTAAAAGGGAAGGAAATGACCTATTGCTTAGACCAGGAATCGAAGCACTTTGCGGGCATTATTGATGATTTGCTTGATAATATCATGAAAAGCCGCGAGGTTCTTACTGTATTAAGTGATGCTTTCCTCTATGATCATTATATTTATCAGCACTCTATGCAAGTTGCGATCTATTCAATCGCTATTGCAAAAGAGATGAATTACAGTGCAACAGAATTACGCCAAATTGGCATTGGGGCCATTTTGCATGACGTTGGAAAGATGATGATTCCACAGGCCATACTTTCAAAACCGGACAGGCTGTCAGATCAAGAATATGAAACAATGAAGCAGCATGCCCAATTTGGGTTTGACTTGCTTCGAAACTTACATACGATTTCCCTATTATCAGCGCATTGTGCATTTCAGCATCACGAGAGATTGGATGGTAGTGGCTATCCTCGTGGCTTATTAAATTTTGAAATCCATCCCTACGCAAAAATAATAGCTGTAGCAGATGTCTTTGATGCAGTGACCTCCAACCGGGTTTATCGAGAAAAGATGATGCCATCGCATGGTGTAGAGATTATTAAAAAAGGCAGTGGCACATTGTATGATGAACAGGTGGTCGAGGCTTTTCGGCGGTCGGTCTCCTATTATCCAAACGGCACAGTTCTACTTTTGTCAGACGGCAGAAGAGGCATTGTCTGCAAGCAATATAAGGACAATCCAGAACGTCCATGGCTGCGGATTTTTGAAGAAAGAGGCAGGATGGTGAAGGCAACTTATGAGCTGTTGCTCGCAGACTGTCCAGAAGTATTTGTCGAATCGATAGACGATGCATTTGTCCCTGATATTGAATAATAAATGCCTTCTAGTCATATAAGTGATTAGGAGGTATCTTTTTGCGCTTAATGAAGAAAAGAAAGAAATTATTTGTGGTAAAACGGTCTCGCTTTTTGCCCGTAGTGCTGGGAAGCATTGTAGGCTGTGTGCTTCTTTTCTTTTATATAATAAATGTTCGCCTGATGCCTATCTTTTTACAATACGCGGAAGCTGAAACCAATAGCATTGCGTCTTATGTAATTAGCCAAGCTATTTATGCCGATAAAGATGGTGAACAAAATAATTATGATATTATCGAAAAGGTCGATCCTGATAGTAATGGAGATTCAAGCATGACAGATACAAAATTAGATACTGCAGCTATCAACCGAATCATTTCCGAAAAATATAAATTAGTGCAGTCTTATTTAGAAGAAGCGGAAAGTGGAAATTTAGATCATTTGCCGAAAGCTGACAATATTGAATATGATGTGGATGCCATGCAAAAGGATGGAGGAATTATTTTTTATGTACCCCTTGGGTTAGCCACAGGCATGCCAATGCTTGGCAACTTAGGCCCAAAAATTCCGATTCGTTTTCATATAGTCGGCCATGTAAATGTAGATGTAGAAAGAAATATTAAAGAATTTGGTATAAATAATGCATACGTAGAACTCAGTGTTAAAACGAAAGTCAATGTCCAAATCATTGTACCATTTGCCAGCAAATCAGCCATCGTCGAGCAGACAAATCCGGTAGCAGCCACGTTAATTAAAGGTGGTGTTCCGAATGTCTATTCAAAAGACGGCAGCACATCCCCTTCAGTCGAAGTACCTATACCTACAGAAGGAAATAAAAATAAAGAGCAAAATGAAAATGCACACTAGGGATTAGGGTTATGATGACAAATTATAGTTGAATAAATCCAATAAATGCTATATTAACCTAGACGCGGTTGTCTGAATGCACTGGTTATGATAAATTGACAACAGGGATGATTATTTTTTTATGAAGGGATGGGATTACATCATGACCACATGTAAACCGACAAAGGAAGAGCACATTCGAAAACCGGATTGGCTAAAAATCAAGTTAAATACCAATGATGAATATAAAGGTCTTAAAAAATTAATGCGCGAGAAGAATCTTCACACAGTTTGTGAAGAAGCGAGATGCCCGAACATTCACGAATGCTGGGGAGAACGCCGTACAGCTACATTCATGATCCTAGGAGATGTTTGTACGAGAGCATGCCGTTTTTGCGCTGTTAAAACAGGTCTTCCGAATGAATTGGACTTAGCAGAGCCAGAGCGCGTAGCAGACTCTGTACAGCTGATGAACCTAAAACATGCTGTTATTACAGTGGTAGCACGTGATGATTTGAAAGATGGAGGAGCAGGTGTATTAGCGGAGACGGTAAGAGCAATTCGTCGTAAAAACCCATTCACCTCTATTGAAGTATTGCCATCTGATATGGGCGGTGTGAAGGAGAACTTGCAAATTTTAATGGATGCAAAGCCAGATATTTTAAATCACAATATCGAAACAGTGCGTCGATTATCTCCAAGAGTTCGTGCCCGTGCTACATATGAACGTTCTTTAGAATTTTTGCGTCGTGCAAAAGAAATGCAACCAGAAATTCCGACAAAATCTTCACTTATGATCGGACTTGGTGAAACAGAAGAAGAAATAATTGAAGTAATGGATGATTTACGTGCCAATGATGTGGATATCATGACAATTGGCCAATATTTGCAGCCGACAAAAAAACATTTGCCTGTGAAGAAGTACTATTCACCAATAGAATTCGGCAAACTACGCAAAATTGCAATGTCTAAAGGATTCAAACATTGTGAGGCTGGCCCGCTTGTACGCAGTAGCTACCATGCAGATGAGCAAGTAAATGCAGCGACAAAGGAAAAACAAGCACTTGGCGAGCAAGCGTAATCACCTTATAAGAATGGAGGGTGAGCTTACATGATTTTAGCGGACCAATGGATGTATGATTTAATTGAAAACCATAAAGAAGGATTTAAACAAGAAGATTTTGATAGCCGCTATAGCGAGATTCTAACCAAATATGATTATATTGTTGGTGATTGGGGCTATGGCCAGCTTCGCTTAAAAGGTTTTTACGAAGATAAAAATCAAAAAGCTAATTTTGATACACGCATTAGCACATTGCAGGATTATTTATATGAGTACTGCAACTTTGGCTGTGCTTACTTTGTCTTAAAGAAAATGGGCAAAGCTAAGAAAACGGAAGAAATAGTAAATGCAGAGACGAATCAAGAAGAGGTAACTATAGAAGAAGAGCAAACAAAAACAACGCAGGAGCAGTAAATTGCCCCAGCGTTGTTTTTTTAGCCGATTAATTCATATAAATATTCGCGTAGTTCTTGAGCCTCTTCAGGCGGACGGTTATAAACAGCTTCTATATAGCCGGGTTCATCCAAATCATCACTACCCAAAATAGCAAAGCGGCTATATTGCATATCAAGAACGAGCAATTTACCGTAAAAACGTCCGCTTTGCATAATTGCTAAGTCGTAACGTTGATTTTCACCCATAAAGCTGACGAATCTTGTTTGGGTTTCTTCCAAATCATCGTATAAGAAAAATCTTTCCATGTGAACGCAGCCCCTTCCAATCCTAAAAATTATGGTACTATAGAAGAGGACAAACTATCAACCTTAAACATGTGACTGGAGGCTTTACAGTGTATTTTGTTGACCGTAAAAAAATTGTGAAAAACCTAGAATATATGGAAGAGCTAATCACTACGTATGAACAAAGTAATGATTGGCTAGAGGACCGCGTACACCGTTTAGCAGTTGAACGCATTGCCAATATATTGATTGAGGCGATTATCGATGTGGGTAATAGCATGATTGATGGATTTATTATGCGAGATCCAGGCAGTTATGAGGATATTATAGATATTTTAGTGGACGAATCAGTTATTACCTCTGAGATGGACGAGCCGTTGAAAGAACTGATTGGCTTGCGTCGTGGACTTGTACGCGATATTTTAGATGTAATCGACGAAGAAGTAGTCAATGTATTGACAAAGAACTTGGCTGCTATTAAAGAATTTTCTCCAAAGGTGAAAGATTACTTAACAAATGAGTTAGGCCCTGTGACTGCTTTTATCCCGGAAGGTGAAGAGTAAAATGAAATCCTATTTAGCGTATATATTTGACCTTGATGGAACGGTGTACAGAGGAAAAGAGGTAATTGAGGATTCGAAGACCTTTATTTCGTATTTAAAGGAAAAAGGCATTGAGCCTTTTTATGCCACAAATAATGCAAATATGACTGCTGCCCAAGTACAAGAGAAACTTAAAAAAATGGGTATCGAAACAAGCATTGACCGGATTATGACCTCAGCAATTGCGACAGCAAAATACATTGCAACAGCTTATCCCCAAAAAACTGCAAAAGTTTTAGGTGGAGATGGCTTAAAACAAGCCTTACTTGATGAGCGGGTTGAAGTAGTCACTGAACAACCGGATGTAGTTGCACAAGGTATGAATACAGAACTAACCTATCATATGCTGGCAGATATCTGTTTTGATATACAAAATGGCGCATCCTTTGTCGTGACTAACCCTGATGTAAAATATCCAACTGAAAGAGGATTTGCACCAGGAAACGGTGCACTTGCCGAAATGGTGCATACAGTAACTGGCGTCGAACCCCTCTATATAGGTAAACCAGCAAGCAATATGCTTGAGCTCATACGTACTAGTTTTGACCTGCAAAAAGAAGATATGATTATGATTGGCGACAATTATGATACAGACATGATGTGTGGCATCCAGTATGGAATAGATACATTACATGTCAATACCGGCGTTTCCAGAACAGACGACGTAAAGAAAAAAGAATTGCGTCCTACATTTACAGTAGACACGTTGATTGAATGGGTCGGGAATTAACTAAATTAAAAAAGAAGGGACTTTCTGTGGATAATATCAGAAAGTCCCTTCTTCGTATTGAAATAATTAATGGCAGTAAGATTCATTAATAGAAACTACGTAGAAGTGGAAATGGCGGAGACTCCTTGGGGATTAACGAGCCAGGTGAGACCCCGCAGAAAGCGAAGCGAACGAGGAGGCTCACCGCTCGTCCCCAGGAAAGCGCAGCTATTTCCACTTCGTTTCCTAGTACCTATCTATCTCCGACTCACTAGAACATTCCTTAGAATAAAGGATTTTCTTCTATGAATTGATAAATGTTCTTTGTCAGTTCTTCCGGCGTTTCGCCTTCTACCATTTCGCCATTAACAAGCGCATAAAGCGATTCTGAACATCTTGTACAATAGCTTAAACAGCCATATTCCAACACATCTATGTTTGGATCTTTTTCTAACGCTTCAAATGTATCTTGAGAGCCGTTTGCTAAATTGCTCACGCAAAATTCAACAAGGGGATTCATTCTACCTCACCTCATTTCGAATGCTACTATTATTTTGTATATTCGTCAATGTTGAGCATGCGTTAATCTTTATTTATTCGTCATTTCTCTGCCTAATCAATTTAACCTCAACGCCACATACTTGTTTAATATTTAAAGAAAAACCCTCGGATTAATGTTTCAATTTATATTTGTGAAACTTCTCACAAGTGTATTGTGAAAAACATCACAATCAGTTATAATGGGGATGAAAATGTGACGAAATTGTTAAAAGGGAGATTTCGATGAGACGTTTAGTATTATTGGGCGGAGGATACGGCAACATGCGCGTACTAAGCCGCTTATTACCCAACAACTTACCTGAAGATATTGAAATTATTTTAGTAGACCGCACCCCGTTTCATAGTCTTAAAACGGAATTTTACGCATTAGCCGCAGGTACAACACCTGAAAAGGAAATTCGCGTAAATTTCCCCCAACACGAACGCCTGTCAAAAGAGTATGGTGAAATCGTGAAAATCGATATTGAAAACAAAGTGGTTGTGCTAGAAGAAAATCGTGAAATTGCATATGATGACTTAATCATTGGGCTTGGATGCGAAGATAATTACCACCATGTACCTGGAGCAGACGAACTAACATACAGCATCCAGACAATGGCGAATTCTCGTCTGACTTACAATGCGCTTGGCGGCCTTCCGTCAGGTTCTACTGTAGCTATTGTCGGCGCCGGCCTAAGCGGCATTGAGCTTGCGAGTGAGCTGCGTGAAAGTCGAGAGGATTTGACAATCAAATTATTCGACCGTGGACCGCGTATTTTAAAGGACTTCCCAGAGCGATTAAGCAACTACGTAAAAAAATGGTTTGACCGTCATAATGTAGAGGTCATAGCGCAATCAAATATTACAAAAGTAGAAGATAAGATACTTTATAATCACGAAGAGAAAATTGTAGCAGACGCCATTGTATGGACGGCAGGTATCCAGCCAGTAAAAGTTGTCCGCGATACAGGGTTAGAATTAGACAAAGGAAGAATCGCAGTTACTCAATATATGAATGTACCAAATGATGAACATGTCTATATTGTAGGGGATTGCGCGGCATCACAATTTGGTCCTAGTGCTCAGCTTGCAGAAGAACAAGCGGAGCATATCGTCAAAGTCATTAAACTACGCTGGAGCAATCAGTCTCTTCCAGAAAAAATGCCTGAAATTAAATTAAAAGGATTTATGGGAGCTCTAGGAAAGAAACAAGGCTTTGTTTATATGGCCGATACGACTGTCACAGGCCGTATCGCTCGTCTAATGAAATCTGGATTGCTGTGGATGTATAAGCGTCACAACGGTTAATAATTAGCTAGAAACGTTGCTATATCAGCGTTCCTAGCTTTTTTATATTGGCTGAGTTAATATCACATATTTATCACATTCCACTTTTAGAAATGGACAATTCCATCAAATCACCAAACTTATTCACCATTTTCTCCTGAGCATCTTTTTTCATTTTTTCTGAAACGTGAGTATAAATGTTATAAGCGGTTTTTGAATTTTCGTGCGAACACGATCCATAATGGTTTTTAAATCAACGCGAGCTTCAACGAGTAAAGTAATATGTGTGTGGCGTAAAATATGCGGTATGTTAAAGCATACTCTATAGATAAATATATGGTATAATCAACCTGTGAGAATTCATTGATACGCTCAAAGCCTGTCTTCTTGTGGAGGATAGGGCTTTTTTTATTTACTTGAATCTAAATATTAGACAAACGTGTATTCATGGTATATTATTAAGGTAATAAAAGTACTTTATAGAAATAACTTGAATTTACATATTACAAAGAGTAATCGTGTTTGTTCGGTACTTTTTGTAATATGTGAATTTTTTTCTTTAAAAAGCTTATATATTAATAATTTTTTAATGGAGGTCATTTAAATGACACAAGGTACAGTAAAATGGTTTAACGCAGAAAAAGGTTTCGGATTCATCGAAGTTGAAGGCGGAGCAGACGTATTCGCTCACTTCTCAGCAATCCAAGGTGAAGGTTTCAAATCTTTAGACGAAGGTCAAAAAGTTGAATTTGAAGTTGAAGAAGGCCAACGCGGACCACAAGCTACAAATATTGTTAAACTTTAATTTTAATTAATTCGGCAGAATGTCTAAATAAAATTGCATGAAGATGAGTAGCTTTTTGTAGCAGGTAACTTAATTGTTACCTGTTTTTTTACATTTTTTATTTTTGATAAAATAGTGTATCGTCATCTCGGAGAGGATTTAAAATTCGAAAGGACGGGTTGGTTTTGTATAATCTCATTGCTGTTTATTTAGAACAAAACGAAACAGACATGTATTATTCGGCGTATGATTTTAGGGACTCTGAGAGAATTGAAGATGGAGAAAGAGATTTTTGAATTCATGCGATAAAGGAATGATTGATTTTATTCTTTAAAATTAGATGCAGTACAGAAGAAATATATGAATGGAATAGGTGGAAGAGTTATGGTGATTAACGCGAAGCAAAGAAGAATTATTTTAGATTTAGCAGTTACATTAGATGGTTTTATTGAAGGGAAAAATGGAGAAGTTGACTGGTGCATTATGGATCCTGATATGGAGTTTACTAGTTTCTTGAATCAAATTGATACTATTTTATATGGTAGAAAAAGCTACGATTTATGGGGACAATATATTCCTAAAGACAATGACTCAGATTCCGAAAAAGAAATTTGGGAAATGATCCATAGCAAAGAGAAGTATGTGTTTTCTAGAACAAAAAGAGAAGCTAATAATGAAGTAATGTTTATAAATGAAAATATCGCTGAAGAAGTGAATAAACTGAAGAATGAGCCTGGAAAAGACATCTGGCTGTATGGGGGAGCAAGTCTTATTACAACTTTCATAAATTTAGGGCTTGTTGATGAGTTTAGATTATCTATTCATCCAGTTATCTTAGGTGAAGGAAAACCCATGTTCATTGAAATAAAACAGAGATTGAATTTAAACCTGGTTGACACCAGAACATTCTCTTCTGGTGTGGTGCAACTAATTTACCGTTATACACGATAGTAATTAACGCGTATGATGCCTCTGATTTCTAATTTCATTGGGCCAGTTGCAATATTATAACTTAAATCCTGTTTATTATAAAATTTCTTTACATCGCAGTACTTAGAAAGAAGTTTATTATCTTTTGCGTCTATTGTAGTTTCTTTTATATTTTCTATAGACACACCACAAGCACTTAGCAATAACAACATGTTTAAGATTTAGGTATAAAAAAAGAACCCCAACAGCCTAGGCTTGCTGGAATCCTAATCGTTCAAGCTCTTTATAGATTGGTTTTAATTGAATATAACCCTCGCCGATTACTTCATTATTAATTAGCACAAGTGGGTAAAAGAACTCATCATTTAAAATGCGCTCAGCCCATTCTTTGTGGCGTGCATTCTCAATTGGTTTTTCGATATCAATATAGGAGATGGTGTATAGCGGTTGTTCGTATTTGCGATCAATTGCCGCTTGAAGCCATTCATACGTATCCTTGGAAGATGGTGCATTGACACAGCTGGCACATTGGGTGCTTGCGCCATACACTTCTATTGCAATAGAATGATTTTCCATTACCATTAAGCCTCGCATTTCTTTATTGGATTTTTTACCTTATAAACATTATAATAATTTTAGGGAAAGGAGTCGATAGTAAATGACAGAACATGTGCAAGAATCAGAAATGTTTAACTCAGTTCAAGAGGTTTTAGATAAATTGCGCCCATTCCTTCTTCGTGACGGCGGGGACTGCCAACTTGTTGATGTAGAAGACGGTATTGTAAAATTGCGTCTGCTTGGAGCATGCGGTAGCTGCCCAAGTTCTACCATCACACTAAAAGCAGGCATTGAACGCGCACTTTTAGAGGAAGTACCTGGAGTTGTAGAAGTAGAACAAGTATTCTAATGAATGTATAAGGCTATCCATGAACCGGTCAATGCTGGTTATGGATAGCCTGTTATTTTATTTATGAACTTTCTTTTTCCTCACGCATACGTTGCCACTGGTCTTTGGCCATTTCCAAAATCTTAGGCTCATTAAATAGACGTTGTTTCTCAATAACTTTAGAGAAGTAGCGTATTGCCTGCTCTTTATCTCTCATACGCCTTGATATCTCTGCAATAAGATAGAGTACCCGGAGCTCGTTCATAGATGTTCCCTTATAATCCTCTACAGAATAAGATTCGATATATTGCTCTCTAGCAATTTTCATAAATCTGATCTCCATTTCTGTTTGGTTGCTCATTCTATATAGCCAGGCTATTCGTAAAGCTAACCCTGCTAATGTAATATGTTTTTCTTTTTTATAATTACCGCAAACTAGACCAAGCTGATAGGCTTGAAGTGCATCGGCAATCGAACGTTCGCCCGCAAAGCTGTGCTTTTTCCAATGTGCAGAAATATGCTGGTCAAGAGTTTCTTTGACGCCAGGTGCAAAATATTTTGAAAAATCTTCCGTGAAAGAAAAACCGCAATGTTCACATACAAATACATTATAAAATAATGGATTAACGTCATTTTCATAAATGGGGCGAAAATCACTTTCATTTTCTTTTACTTTTATGAAATTAGAACGAACTTTCATCGTCTTAAATTGTTGCTTGCAGTGCAAACACTCTATTTGCTTTTCGTAATAAGGAGAAAGCTCCATAGCAATAGCCCCATTTCTAATAGTGAATATAGTAGAATTATATCATAAACGTGTAAAAGAAAATTTGATTTTTTTGTGAGCGTTAGCGTTTTACTGATACGGCAAAAATTGATATGATGAATATATAAGAAAGAGGTGGATACGGATGACACAAGTTGTGAATATTACAGAAGCAGCAGCATTTCATATTAAAGAAATGATGCGAAACAATAAGGAAGAGGGATCTTTCTTACGTGTAGCCGTAAAAGGCGGCGGTTGTAGCGGCCTTTCCTATGCAATGGGCTTTGAACGCGACCGTCAAGAGGGAGACCAGCTTCTTGAAATACAAGGACTACAAGTTATTGTTTCAAGTGAAGATGCACCAATTATTCAAGGAACAACCATTGATTTTAAACAATCGCTTATGGGTGGCGGATTTACCATCGACAATCCAAATGCCATTGCATCATGTGGCTGCGGCTCATCGTTCCGAACAGCAAAAGTTACAGGAACTCCTGAAAATTGTTAATGTCTAATATAACAAAAGGCCTATTGGTTGTGTTCGCACAGCGATAGGCCTTCTTTAAACATGGGGGGATTAAATGAGTAACAAAGATCGGGGGAAGGTTTGGCTTGGTGTTGCCGGGTTAGTTGAGAATGAAAACGGTGAATGGCTCGTTGTAATGAAACGGTACGGTGGGCTTGATGGCATGTGGTCATTGCCAGCCGGGTTTGTCCAACCAGGCGAGACACTTGACCAAGCATGCCATCGTGAATTAAAAGAAGAAACAGGAATCGAAGCTTCACTACAGGGATTGCTGGGTCTGCGGACAGGCGTTCTTAGAAATGACATTAGCGATAATATGGTAGTTTTTTATTTAACAGCAAATACCCTGGAGCATTCAATCAAAGTACAGTTGGATGAATTATATGATGTAAAGTGGATGTCGCCGGAAGCATTGAAAAACGATACGCGTACATCTCTTATGATTTTAGAATTAGTGGACTCTGCATTAGAAGCTAAACCGGCAACGCTAGAAAAGCTGGAAAGCGATAATATTTTTGGCTATACCGACTACAAATTGTACTTCTAGTAAAATCGCATCTAGTAAGAAAAAACCACCAAGTCATTGAAACCATTGTCTCTATCAGTTACACTAATGTGAGAGAATATGGAGGAATAAACAGATGACTGGTGGATTTTCAATTATCCAATTAATACTATCGATGCTCATTTTTATAGTAATGTTTTTTGGCATCGGCTTCTTGCTAAATATGTTGCTGCGTGCTACATGGTTTATGGCATTCTTATATCCAATTGTCGTGATCTTTATTGTAGATAATGTAAGCTTTTTAGATTATTTCTTCAAAGCGGGCACAGCATTTCCAGCATTGGGCCACCGCTTGGCATCTTTGCAACTCGCTGATATTTTAATTCTTGCTAGCGGGTTAGTGGGTGCTATTATTGCAGGAATAGTCATGAAGATTCTGCGTAAAATGGGCTATCAAATGTTTTAATTATGTAATCTATATCGTTAAAATCGAAAAGAGATGTCAAACGCCAGGGGAATGGCGTTTGACATCTCTTTTTATATGGGCAATTAAAAGTAATAAATGATACAAGATAAGAGTATGCCCAATAAGCAGCCGAAAAAGACTTCAATCGGACGGTGGCCAAGCAATGTTTTCAAATCTTCCATCTTTTCCTGACCATTTTTTTCTGGTAACGTCTTTGCCTTTTCGACAAAGGTTTGCAAATCCTTACGCATTTGATTAATGACAATAGCTTGCTGTCCTGCTTGATAACGAATGCCTGTAGCATCGAACATGACAATAATGGAAAAGACAGCTGAAACAGCAAAGAGTGAGGATGTAATACCGTGTTCAAATGCAATAGCGGTTGTAAGAGATGATACAGCCGCGGAGTGCGAGCTCGGCATGCCTCCTGTAGATGTGAATAGGCCAAAGTCTACTTCCCTTGTTGCTATAAAGTGAATAGGGATTTTCACAAACTGTGCGATAAAGATGGCCAGTAAAGCGGATATTAATGGTGTGCTTTGTAAAAATTCCAAATGTATCATCACCTTTTAGCAGTTATATCTTTACTATACCATAAGGCTTTTTCTACTTCATTTCTAAGCAACCCTATTGCGAACATTTCGTAAATTGAAATACTTTGCTATAATGAATTGAGAAAATAATAATAGAAAAGAGTGAAAAGTATGCAGATTACACAAGAAATCAAAAGTTTTGCGACTGTAGATTCGGACGTTCTGATTGTTGGTGTGTCAAAAAATCAAGAAAATGTAGAGAAATGGGCTGAATTTGTACAATTCTTCGGTGAACCCATGGAAGAATGGGTAAAAAGCGGCGATATACAAACAGATACAAAATCAATTACAAAGATTCCTGTATTTACAAAAGAAGCAAAGGTAAAACGCCTTTTGTTTATCGGACTTGGCAATCGTAAATCCCTTTCAAAGGAAACATTACGCGCGGGATTTGGTTTAGCAGGAAAAGCTCTACATAAGATGAAAGCAAGTAAAATTTCCCTATGGGCAGACTCCTTTACAACAGATGAAATTCTTCCTGAAGAAGTTTCTAATTTAGCTGCTGAAGGCATTGTGATGGGGAGTTATACTGTTGAAAATTATAAAACCACAAGCAATGAGCAGGATATCACAATTGAACAAATCAGCTTTATTACAGATGCAGAACCTGAAAAAGTTTTTGCAGGATATCATAAAGGAGAGGTCTATGCGGCTGCTGTAAATGAGGCGCGTACACTGATCAATAGGCCAGGGAATTTGCTGACATCTACAAAATTAGCAGACTATGCAGTTGAATTGGCAAAAGAATATAATTTGGAAGTAGAAATACTAGATAAAGCCCAACTAGAGGAATTGGGCATGGGTGCAATTCTTGCTGTCAATAAAGGATCAAAAGAAGAGCCTCGCATGATTACATTAAAATACCAAGCAACAGAACAATGGGAAGATGTCATTGGACTGGTCGGTAAAGGTGTAACATTTGATACTGGCGGTTACTCTCTTAAAACAAAAACGGGCATCGTTGGCATGAAAGGTGATATGGGCGGAGCAGCTGCCGTTCTTGGTGCTATGCGTATTGTCGGTGAAATGCGTCCAAACAAGAATGTTATTGGCGTCATTGGATCTACCGATAACATGATTTCTGGCGAGGCGTTTAAGCCGGATGATGTCATTACTACTTTCAGCGGCAAAACAGTAGAAATTTTGAATACAGATGCAGAAGGCCGTCTTGTACTTGCAGATGCAGTAGCTTATGCGAAACAACAAGGTGCCAATACGCTCATAGATTTAGCGACTCTTACAGGTGGCGTAATCACTGCACTTGGTTATGATAAAACGGGTGCTCTTACTAATGATGAAGCCTTCTATCGTTCTTTTGTAGAAGCGGCAAACAAAACAGACGAATTTGTATGGCAGCTTCCTTTAACAGAAAATGATAAAAAGCGTATTCGGAAAAGTGATGTGGCAGATTTGAATAATTCTCCTGGCGGTGATGGCCACATGATTTTTGGTGGCGGATTTATCGGTGAATTCGTTGGCGACACACCGTGGATTCACTTAGATATCGCAGGGACTTCAGATGCGATGAGTGCATATGATTTCGGTCCTAAAGGCGGCACAGGCGTTATGGTAAGAACCCTCGCAACATTTATTGATCAACTCGCTAATAGTACAGAGGAATAAATAGGCCAAATCCTAATCAAGCACTATCCCTTCTCATAAGATAATACAGAGAGGAGGGAGCATGATGTATCCATTCGGGTTTGGTTATGGAGGTTTCGGCGGGCCGTTCTTAGGTGGTTTTTTAGGTAGTTTTGTGGGCTCGGCTTTCCGTCCGTATCCAGTATATCGTAGACCATTCTATCCAGTTTATAGAAGACCTTACTGGTGGTAAAAATAAAAAGTTTCTATTCTATCATTGTTTGATAGGATGGAAGCTTTTTAGTTTACCAAACTTTACATATAGATGGGTTGAAAGCAACGGGTAAAATTAGCTATTATGGTATAGTGTGAAAAATCGATTGATTAAAGGAATTTATTGAAATGAGAAACCCATATGTATACGGATATTTGCCGTTCATTACCATTATATTATTTAGTTTGACCTTCGGGCTTTTTACAGTGACTGAATCTCTAACTTTATTTAAATCAGTAGGGATTTATTCAGGAATGCGAGAGTTTTTATCAGAAATCCAACTGCGTATTTTTCTATTGATTGTCTTTGCTTTAGTTTATTTTATGGTGCTAGCTGCATTTAAATTAATAGGTGAGACAATTCATGAATTAGCCATGCTATTTTTCTCAAAGGATGCGGAAGGCAAGACGGTGCATGAAGCACGTGGGGGGTATGTTATTTTTTTCTTTGGTGGCATTGCTTCTGCGGTAGGAATTTCGTCTTTTTGGCTATTGGCACTTATTTTTGTCTTGACCGTGTTTATTTATTTTGTTTATGTCATCTACAAACTGAGCAACCATATGACTCTTGGCGCGACAGTCGGTGTAATGCTTTTTGAATTAACTATTTGGCTTATCTTTTTAGCATTGATTGTCTATGTCGTATTTAAACTATACAACGGCATTGTTTCGAGTTTGCCATTTTCATAAGGTAAGGAAAGAGCACATTGAATGATGTTTGACCATTCAACGTGCTCTTTTTATGGTTGCATGATTTTTGAGAAAATGCGGTGATGGACTTTAGCAGATTCTAATGCTTGCATGTTTTGCGGTTGGTCATAGCCAATCCATACAGCAGCGGTATAACGGTCGGTCAAACCAGCGAGCCAGTAATCACGATAATCGTTTGTAGTACCTGTTTTCGCACCTACATAAGGAGCGTCTACATGAATACCAGCACCTGTCCCGTTCTTGACAACATCAGCCATTAAAAAGCGGATATGTTCAACAGTGCTTGGAGACCAGACATTCCTCGAAGGACTTTTCCATTTATATAAGAGGTGGCCGTTTTGGTCTTTCACACTCCGAATTGTGTGTGGTGTCCGGTAATCTCCATCTATAAAGCTCGTATAGGCACTTGCTAGATCTGCAGTGGTAAGGCCGTGTGTCAAGCCTCCAAGAGCAGATGGATATTCATAATCCTCTTTACCGATTGGTAAATGGAGTGGCTTTAAGTATTGGAAAGCTGGGGCTATCCCCACTTGTGCTAATAACCGGATAGCTACTGTATTGTAGCTATATCTAAAGCCTTGTTGGATGGTCACATTGCCAAGTACTTGACCACCATAGTTTTTGGGACAGTAATTGCCAATACAATAAGGAGCTCCGCTCACAATTGTATTAGGTGTTGCTTTCGTCTTTTCAAAATACGGTGCATAATCTATAAGTGGTTTGAATGCTGATCCTGGTTGCCGAGCCGCTTGGTAACTGCGGTTAAAGTCATACTTTCTATAATGCTTTCCCCCATAAATACTCACAATCTCACGGGTATCATTATAGATAACCACTGCAGATGATTGGAGGGTGCCATAGTGAGTTAACAGGTTATCAATTGCTGTTGTATCCATCGCTTGTTTAGTAGAAGATAAGGCTGTCTCGATAACAAGCCCTTTATTCAGCAAATGGTTGACGCGCTTTGATAGTTTTGCTTCTACTTTTTTGCGCTCGAGCGGTGTTTTGGCCAACTGCCGTTCTTTCGTATAGCCTTCCTTAGAGGCAACGAGTGAACGAAATTCGTTGATCACATAGGTGCTATAGGCAGGGTAGAGCTGCATTTTTCTTTTTAAGGCGAAAGTAATTTTTTCTCGTTTCACTTTTTGGGCTTCTTGTTGGCTCATAATCCCTTTTTCAGTCATTTTATCTAGTAAGCGCTCTTGCCTTTTTTTCGTGTTTTCAAAATGGCGAAGCGGATCATATATTGTAGGATTATTCGGTATGGCTGCTATAAAGGCCATCTGAGCTTTGGATAAATGCGTAACGGGCTTATTAAAGTAATAGGTAGCAGCACCATTTACACCATATGCGCCATTCGCAAAATACATTTCATTTAAGTACATATTAAGTATTTCATCTTTTGATGTTTTACGTTCAAGCTCGTAGGCGTAAAAAATTTCAAGTAATTTTCGCTCATATGTTTTTTCCTGAGACAAGTAACGCATGCGGACTAACTGTTGCGTAATTGTGCTGCCGCCTTGAGAAGCACTGCCGTTTTCATTATTTTGGACAAATGCTCTGGCAATGCCAGATAGGTCAAAGCCAATATGTTCATAGAAATCCGCATCCTCGCTATTTATGAACAGCTGTTGCATAAATGTAGGTATATCCGATAATAAGAGCGGCTTTCTCCATTCTGTATATTCCTCTGAAAAAGTTTTGTTGTCCCGATCCTTTAAAACAGTAGGATTCAATATATTGGGTGCCTCCAATTTTATAGTAGAGGTGAATTCTTTTTCAAAAGCTTCGGCTGTCTGCATTTCTTCTGAAATCTTTCCGATAAGAATAAATAGCAAAGGCAGACTGCATAAAACAATAAAAAAACCTACTGCTCTTCGCACGAAATTTTCTCCTTTATTCTTTAAATATGGGTATTAAGCCATTTAAAAGAATAGCATATTTCCTTCGCGAGTAGCAGTAGATTCTAATTATTTTTGTTCCAGTATATCTTCCAAATGCTGAACAGCCTTTTTTCGAGCAAAATGAAGGGTAAACCAAGCGATAACAAATAAGGCACCTGTTACATAAAAGACAGAAGAGATGCCAAAAATACCACTGACTATTCCACCAAACACAGGACCAATGATATTTCCTAAAAAGCGGAAGCTAGTATTATAGCCCATCACTTCGCCTTGTACCACTACTGGCGCTTCTCTACGGATTAAGGCAGTTGTGGCAGGTATCAATCCACCCATTGCTATTCCGTATAAGAATCGAAGTATAACGAGTTGCCATAAAGCGGTTACCATGGCTTGCGGTACCATAAAGACTACGGCTATTAATAGAAGCATAAGCATAACTTTTTCATATCCAATATGGTCTCCGAGCCGCCCCCAAATACGAGCAAACAGCAGGTTTCCTAGACCTGTTGCGCTGAACGTCAGCCCTGAAAGGAATGTCAATTGGGCAGTTGTGGTAGTTAGTTCTGATACATAAAGTGACAATAGCGGCTGAATACTAAAGTTCCCGATCTGAATAAGAGCTGTAATTAACATAACATTAAATAATAGACGGTGTTTAGTGATACCACGTAATACTTCCAATTGTGTATAATGGACAGCATTAACCTTTCTTTTCTTGCGGATTTCATGGACAAGCGTGATGACAAGTAAGGTTGCAGTAGCAATAGAAGCAGAAGTGATATAGAAGGTGTATTTAAAGCCAAATGAATCGGCTAGCAAACCGCCGACAATAGGTCCAAACAAAGAACCAGTGACACTTCCCATTTGTAATGTCCCTAAAATCTTCCCAGCTGATTCCTTGGGTGTTTGTGAGCTAATAAAGGCTAGTGATGTTGGGATAAACCCAGTTACTACCCCCATGGCCAATCGAAGGAAAAAGAACTGTTCTACATTTTGAACATGTCCCATAAAGAATATACTGACAGACAGACCTATACCGTTAATAATCAAAATCGGCTTATAGCCAAAGCGGTCAGCAATGCGCCCCCATATGGGAGACATTAAAAAAGCCGTAATAAAGGTAGCGCCAAAAATCAAGCCAGACCATTTTTGAACGTATGCTTCTGTAAAGTTGCCTAATGTGTTGATATACAACGAAAGAAAAGGCATGATCATCGTTGTTGTTCCGGAAACAAGCATATTGGAAATCCACATGATGATAAAATTGTGTTTTTGTTTTGGATTCATATACTCACTACTTTCTGTAATATTAATACAAATTAAATCCTTCCATCAGCAATGCTAATGAAAAAAAAAGTTAGTTATGATAGACTAGGATTGCTATATGATAGTTGTTTATTTACTGGAACGATATATGTATCTTTCCCCACAACTTAATTAACAAACATTTAATCTTAAGGAGATGCGAATATGTCAAATTTGTACCCACAATTGTCAAATGAAGTAGCTGACAATGAAGTATTAGTTGAAATGAACACGAACCAAGGCAGCGTTAAAATCAAATTATTCCCTGAGTTGGCGCCTAAAACAGTTGAAAACTTCTTAACACATGCTAAAAATGGTTACTATGAAGGAATCATTTTCCACCGTGTCATTAAAGATTTCATGATTCAAGGTGGAGACCCAACTGGTACAGGTATGGGTGGAGAAAGTATTTATGGTAGCTCATTTGAAGATGAATTTAACCCTGAATTAATGAATATTCGCGGTGCGCTTTCTATGGCAAATGCTGGTCCAAATACAAACGGCAGCCAATTCTTTATCGTGCACATGTCTGAAGTGCCAGCAAATATGATTGGCCAAATGCAAGATGCTGGATTCCCAGAAGAAGTAATCCAAGCTTATAAAGAGCGCGGAGGCACTCCATGGTTAGACGGCAAGCACACTGTGTTTGGACAAGTTGTAGAAGGCATGGATATCGTCGATAAAATTGCAGATGCAAAAGTAGGCTTCCAAGACAAGCCAGTAGAAGATATTGTCATCCAATCAATTAAAGTAGTCGAAAAATAACAAGGGGCGTTCACTAAATGAATGCATGGATATTAAACGAATTCCTTTACTTTCCAGAAGATAAGTCAGAATATATACCAGCCGTTATTGAGCTAGCTATTATTCTAGTGTTATGTGTTCTTGTTTTTAACTTTTTTAGAAGAAAAGCAAGAAGAGATGCCGAGAAGACAAAAGAACTGGAAGAAAAAATTGCAAGAGACAAAAACTCCTCAAAACAGCATTAAAAGAACTCCTGTATTAGTCGTAAAAAACTAATACAGGAGTTTTTGTTATGTTAAGGCATGGGTGAACCGTTTTATTCCCTCTTCTACTAGTGAACGAGGGCAGCTGACATTCATGCGCAAAAAACCTTTGCCTTGTTCGCCGTATTTAGAACCAGGCTCAAGAGCCAATCGCCCTTTTGTGAGTAGCAAATCCATGATTTCCTCCTCTGTTTTGCCTGTCTTTCGGTAATCAATCCACAGCAAGTATGTAGCATTCGGTTTATAAATATGAATGCCTTCGATTTCAGTTAAACGGCTAATGGCAAGGTCCATATTTTCAGAAATATAGGGTAGCAATTGTTCTAGCCATTCTTCTCCTTCTTTTGAATACAAAGCTTTTAGTGCCACACCGGCAAAAATATTTAAGCTCATTTGAGCATGCTTCACCATATGTTCTCGCAACCGCGCTCGCAACTCTTCATCTGAGACAATCATCATGGCTACTTGGATACCTGCGATATTGAAGGTTTTAGTCGGTGCCATACATGTGATGATTCTATTTTTAGCATCGCCTGCAACTTGAGCAAGAGGTGTATGTTTTCGACCATCCAATATAAGGTCTGCATGGATTTCATCTGAGAGAATTAGCACATTGTTTTTCTCGCAAATGCTGATGATTTCTTGAAGAGTTTCGATAGACCACTCAAAGCCGCCAGGATTATGAGGGTGGCATAAGATAAACAGTTTTACGTCTTCCTGTTGCGTCATATTGTCAAACTTTTCAAAATTAAAGCTGTATACGCCGTCTACCTCATTCAATGGGCATTCTTTTACCGTACGATTTAAATTCTTTGGTACATTGAAGAATGGGGGATAGATGGGTGGCGTGATGATGACCGCTTCATTTTCCTTTGTAAATGTTTCTACAACTGCTGCAATGGCCGGTACTACCCCTTGCTGATATAAAATCCACGATGGATCAATTGTAAAACCATGACGTTTTTTGGCCCAGTCAACAAAAGCCTGAGTACCTTCTGCATCTTCAAATGTATAGCCAAAAACAGGGTGCTCAAGGCGTTTTTTAAACGCATCAATTAAAACGGCAGGCGCAGCAAAGTCCATATCTGCAATCCACATCGGCAGTATATCATTCGGGTCTTCTAATTGATAAATTTCAGCCATTCGATCCCATTTTACTGAGTTTGTAAGAGATCTATTTTCTATCTGATCTAATATGCTCAAAACAATTCCCCTTTTCTTTTTTTACAATTATGTTATCATATCCAATAGAATAAGAAAGCAAATAAGGTGAAAAACGATGGAAAATATCGAAATGAATAGAAAAGCCATTCTTACATTAGAGGCTTGGAATCCATTTAATATGAAAGATTTTCGCTATGATACAGAGGCAGCGGATGTAGTAGCGGCCCTGCAATATATTGATGATCCTTCTGAAATGGGCAAAAAAATTCAGCATATATATGAACAGTCATTTGAGCAATGGATTCCGATCGAGAAGTGTGTTGAGATTTCGTACAAGCTATTGGCTATTAAATTTGAAGCGAAATGCATAGTATAAGTGAATCTGCTTTATATCTAAAGAAAAAAACCAATGAAAACAAGTGAATTGTTTTCATTGGTTTTTTATTATTGGCGAATGAACGAGCTTTTGACCCCACAATTCAAATAGTGGGGGTAAGTGCCCTTAATTCGCGATTAATTTCATACACTTATAGGAAATAACCTGCTAAGCGAAGTTTTTATTCTGCATCCTGTGTAAGGCCATCTACTAAATTAGATACTGGGACTTCAAGCGCATTTGATAATATTAATAACGTCTGAGTTGAAGGTACTTCTTCACCTGATTCAAAGCGCGCTAATTTTTCAACGCCTACTCGAGTTTTTAAAGATAATTGATCAAGCGTCAGATTACGTTCTTGTCTCAACTTTGCTAATTGTGTTGAAAGATGATCTTGCATAAAACAGCACCCCTTGTCGGAAATTTTTCTCTACTTTGTGGGGGAGTAAAACACCCACTCATTGGAGCTTCATGTGAAGTCTTACCAATATCTGATGAATCATAATGCAGTCCTATCATCAAAATAATAGGGAAACTTCTCATTTATTACCTAATAATAGTATAACATGTAATTCCTTTAATCAAAAATATGTTTCATGGCAACTCTCACTATTCACAATTTATACATAATTCTAGCGTAATTCAAACACACTGATAATCTACTAAAAGCTACTTTAAAGAAGTTTTCGTAGATTTCTTGTATAAACACGATGAAGCAATTGGCACTAATATTGAATAGCAAAAGAACCAAGAATCCAATAAAAAATACAGAATCAAAAGGAATTTGTTGAAAAACAGCTTGCAAGACAATAAAGGACACTTAAAGAAGGCTTGTCCCATCGCCAACAAAAATGTTTTTTCCCAGTATGATATGACCAATCTGGGACAAACATGAATTTAATTCCTTCAAATGCACCGTCTAGTGTGATTGAACGGACAGCAAGGACAATGAAAAACATGAATAATATCGGTATCATCCATTTACTTGCTTTTTCAATACCGTTTTTCACCCCTCCTAGCACAATCCAAATTGTCAAGATCATAAATAATAAATAATGACTACTTCTCACAGATTTTGGGTAAGAGTAGTGAAAAGATGGCTATAAAAGGTTTGGCTTGTGCTGGTAAGCTTGAATGATATCGTCCGCATAAGATACTCAATATCCAGCCGCCATTATTGCCAGTCATGTAGGGGAATTTCAAAATAGCGCCTAAGCCTATCGCACTTCCCGTAGCGACCAGTATAAAACTGATTTTGATGCGAATTGATCCCTATTGGACACGTTTTGTGTCCTCCTTTCAAGTAAGGATTGTTTTATTTTACAACAATAATTTATTAGAAAGTACCGAAGTTTATAAAAAAATAACAAAGCTGAATATTCATTGTTGTTGAGCCAAACAATTACAAACTGGCTGTAGCCATCCAAAAAATAAGTGATTATATACTTCTTAGGATTCTTTTCAAAAATGAGGAATTTTTGCTCGACATAACGGTCTATGCTATAATTTTGTTGAAAAAATGTATATAGAAGTCACGGAAAGTAGGAAGGATTATGGCGAAAAAATATAAAGTAGGAGATGTGCTTACAGGAAAAGTAACTGGTATTCAGCCATATGGCGCATTTGTTGCATTAGACGAGACGACCCAAGGGCTTGTGCATATTTCAGAGATCACGTATGGTTTTGTGAAAGAAATTTCTGATTTTCTGACAATTGGACAAACAGTAGAAGTAAAAGTTTTAGAAGTAGATGATGACGCAAAAAAAATCAGCCTATCTATTCGTGCATTAAAAGAGCGTCCACCTATGAGAAAAAAAGAAGCAGTCCCACGCAAATCGCTTCAAGACCGTGTAGATGAAAGTGATTCAGTTGGATTTAACTCGTTAAAGGTTAAGCTTCGTGATTGGATTGAAGAATCAGGTATTAAGTAAAAAAGCTAATTCGCATATTATTTTGCGAATTAGCTTTTTTTTTCGGATTGCAAATTGGGGAAACTTCTTCTCAAGCCTTACTAGGAAGTTGTAGGCTACAAACCACCGAAGAAGATTATTTTCTTATTTTGCGAAGACGGTATTGCAGATTCTGCCTGCTCATGCCGAGAGCGGCTGAAGCTTGGGTAATATTGTGATTATATTTTTCCATTACTTTATTTAAATAATATTCTTCTGCTTCTCTCAAGTAGTCATCAAGTGGAAGTAGTTCTTTTTCTTGCTGTACGACAAAATAGTCTGCACTTTTTGAAGAAGAACTGTATGTTTGTGTTTTCCATTTGAAATGGAGTGGTAGCAATTCATAGGTGATTTCATCTTCGTTCGTAACCATAGACATAATATCGTCGAGCAGTATTTCTAATTCCTTCAGATTTCCTGGCCAATCATATTCCATGAATAGTTGCTCTACTTCTGTACTCAAGCCACTCACCGTTCTTCTAAAGCGATTGCTATACCTTCGTAAATAGTCATTTACGAATGGCTTTATATCTTCTCTTCGTGTGTTTAATGGCGGAACTATTATCGTTAAGGCAAAAAAGTAATAGAGCTCTTTGTGCAGTTTGCCTGTTGCAATAAGATCAATTGGATCACTTCCAATGCTTGCAATAAATTGGTGTGATGATTGCTTATATTCTTCGGCTAATGTTAAATACTCTTGCTGCAAATCAAGTGGCAAGTATTCAATCCTTTCACAAAAAATAGTGCTAGGCTCAGCCTTTTGCAGTTGTTTCTTCAAGCGTTCAATCATTGCTCTATCTGCACGCTGGCAAAAGAGAGTCGTGAAATTTCCCGCTGCTCGTGTTGAGGCATGATGGATGGCTTCAGCAATTAAATCTTTTCCTGTGCCAGATTCGCCTACAAGCAATACAGGAAGGCGAGCGGCGACAGCTTTTTTAGCTGTTTTAATCACTTCCTGCATCGGTTCTGAAACCGCAGTTATTTGTGAAAAAGTAATTGATTCACCGTAGCGTCTCATGGGTTGATACACTAGTTTTTCTAGTGTGGTAATATCTCGTGCAAACTCAATTGCTCCAATGAATTTTCCATCTTGGATAATGGGAAATGTGTCATTGATTGTTGTGATCTCTTGTCCATTTTGATTCCAATAAGTTTGCTTCACATTTTGGATAGGTTCTTTATTTTGCAAAACTTTGAGCAGGGTACTATCTTCTTTATCAAAATGAAACAACTCTAATATTGATCGATCGTGAACGTCTTCTAAGTGAAGACCTTCAATTTCCATCATTTTTTCATTGTAAATCAGCGTTTTGCCATGTGCATCGACTGCGTGAATGCCTACTGATGCATGCTCTGTCGCAAATTGATAAAACGGCAAAAGATTCTGTGTTGGATTCTCCATTTTTATCACCTTAAAAAATTTTTTTAGATTTTTTTAAATTTTTACTTGAAAAACGCAATATTATTTTGCATTATTATAAGTGTAATCGATAAAGTAATGCAAATTTTTTTTGCGCTCACATAAGGAGGACTAAGAAATGATTCCGTACACAACTGAACCATTAACAGATTTTTCAAAAGAGGAAAATCGCCAAGCATATGAAGTAGCCTTGAAAAAGGTACAAAGCGAAATTGGACAAGATTATCCATTGATCGTTGGGGGAGAAAGAATTACAACTGAAGACAAAATTGTCTCTTATAATCCTGCTAAAAAATCTGAAGTAGTAGGTCGCGTTTCAAAAGCAAATAAAGAAATCGCTGAAAAAGCAATGCAAGTTGCAGATGCAACATTTAAAACATGGAGCAAAGTAAAGCCAGAAGTTCGTGCTGATATTCTATTTAAAGCAGCAGCAATTACAAAACGTCGCCGCCACGAAATGTCTGCATGGATGACACTTGAAGCAGGTAAACCATGGGTAGAAGCAGATGCAGATACAGCAGAAGCAATTGACTTCCTAGAATACTATGGTCGTCAAATGTTAGCGCTTAAAGATGGCAAACCTGTACAAAGCCGTCCTGGCGAATACAATAAATTTGGTTATATTCCATTAGGTGTTGGCGTTGTTATCTCACCATGGAACTTCCCATTCGCTATTATGGCGGGTACTACAGTAGCTGCAGTTGTAACAGGAAATACAGTGTTACTAAAACCAGCTTCTACAACACCAGTAATTGCATATAAATTTATGGAGATCCTTGAAGAAGCAGGTCTACCAGCTGGTGTAGTAAACTACATCCCAGGCCCAGGCGCTGAAGTAGGAGATTACTTAGTTGATCATCCACGTACTCGTTTCGTAAGTTTCACAGGTTCACGCGATGTAGGTCTACGCATCAACCAACGTGCAGCTGTACAAAACGAAGGACAAATTTGGATCAAACGTGTTATCGCTGAAATGGGTGGTAAAGATACGATTGTTGTAGATAAAGAGGCTGACCTTGAGCTAGCTGCACAATCTATCGTTAAATCTGCTTTCGGTTTCAGTGGTCAAAAATGTTCTGCATGTTCACGTGCTGTAATCGTCGAAGATGTATATGATCAAGTGCTTGATCGCGTAGTAGAACTTACAAAAGAATTAACTGTTGGAGATCCAACAGATCACAATAACTTTATGGCTACAGTAATTGATGAAGCAGCATTTAAGAAAGTAACAAGCTACTTCGAAGTGGCTAACAGTGAAGGCCGCATCGTAGCAGGCGGTACTGCAGACGATTCAGTTGGTTACTTTGTTCAACCAACAGTTGTAGCAGACGTAGCACCAGATGCACGTGTAATGCAAGAAGAAATCTTTGGTCCAATCGTAGCAATTTCTAAAGCAAAAGATTTCAATGAAGCACTTGATATTGCAAACAACACTGAATATGGTTTAACAGGTGCTGTCATCTCAACAAATCGTGACCATTTAGAAAAAGCACGTGAAGAATTCTTTGTTGGAAATCTATACTTCAACCGTGGATGTACTGGCGCAATTGTTGGTTACCAACCATTTGGTGGCTACAACATGTCAGGTACTTGCTCTAAAGCAGGCGGTCCAGACTTCTTAACATTGCATATGCAATCTAAATCTGTATCTGAAACTTTATAATGTAATAGATGAAGAGGCGGGCAAACTCGTTTGCCTGCTTCCTTTTAAAAGAGGATTGTAAGCGCGTTCACTCAAACAAGGGGGAAAAAGAAATGACAACTACTTCAACTACATCAAGCAAAATCATTGCTCAAACAAATGAATTTGGTGCAAAAAACTATATGCCACTACCAATCGTTATTTCCGAAGCGGAAGGTGTATGGGTTAAAGATCCAGAAGGCAATAAATACATGGATATGCTTTCTGCTTATTCTGCAGTGAACCAAGGGCATCGCCACCCGAAAATCATTGAAGCACTAAAAGAACAGGCAGATCGTGTAACATTAACTTCACGTGCGTTTCACAGTGATCAATTAGGCCCATGGTATGAATTGGTAAGTGAAATGACTGGTAAAGAAATGGTATTGCCAATGAACACAGGCGCTGAAGCAGTAGAAACAGCATTCAAAGCTGCTCGCCGCTGGGCATATGATGTGAAAGGTGTAGAAGATGGCAAAGCAGAAGTAATTGCTTGCAACGGCAATTTCCATGGACGTACGATGCTAGCTGTATCTTTAACATCAGATCCTGAATACCGTCGTGGTTTTGGTCCATTGCTACCTGGTATTAAATTAGTTGATTACGGTGATCTAGAAGCACTAAAAGCAGCTATTACACCAAACACAGCTGCATTCATTATTGAACCTATCCAAGGGGAAGCGGGTATTATCATTCCTCCAGCTGGTTACCTAAAAGCTGCTCGTGAACTTTGCCGTGAAAATAACGTTCTATTTATTGCGGATGAAATTCAAGCAGGTCTTGCACGTACAGGTAAAATGTTTGCCTGTGAATGGGAAGATGTAAATCCTGATATGTACATTTTAGGAAAAGCTTTAGGTGGCGGTGTATTCCCAATTTCTTGCGTAGTAGCAAATAAAGAAGTATTAGGCGTCTTCAACCCAGGGTCACATGGTTCAACATTCGGCGGTAATCCAATGGCATGTGCAGTATCAATCGCATCACTAAATGTATTGCTTGACGAAAAACTTGCAGAACGTTCATTAGAATACGGCGAATACTTCATGGATGAATTGAAGAAAATTGATCATGAGGACATCAAAGAAGTGCGCGGACGTGGTTTATTCATCGGTATGGAATTAACTACAGAAGCTCGTCCTTACTGTGAAAAGCTAATGGAATTAGGGCTGTTGTGCAAAGAAACACACGACACTGTAATCCGTTTTGCGCCACCACTTGTTATTACAAAAGAAGAACTTGACTTTGCTCTTGAAAAAATTCGTGAAGTCTTCAAAAAATAAGAAAATAATAGTAAACTTTGAAGTAGAACTATGTTACAATGTTTGCACCTAGAACTACACTAACCATTATTATGAATAAAAGAGGCGAAAAAAACAAAATGGCTGAAAATCTTAACCTGTTTACATCTACACAAGCAGTGATCCAAGAAGCACTTCAAAAATTAGGATACGACGAATCAATGTACGAACTTTTAAAAGAACCGCTTCGTATGCTTGAAGTACGTATCCCCGTAAAAATGGATGATGGTTCTGTTAAAGTATTTACTGGCTATCGTGCGCAACATAACGATGCCGTGGGACCAACAAAAGGCGGTGTTCGCTTCCATCCTCAAGTTTCAGAGGAAGAAGTCAAAGCTTTATCTATGTGGATGACTTTAAAAGCAGGTATTGTTGATCTACCTTATGGTGGTGGTAAAGGCGGAGTTATCTGTGATCCACGCCAAATGTCTATGGGAGAAGTAGAACGTTTAAGCCGTGGCTATGTTCGTGCGACGAGCCAAATCGTTGGACCGACAAAAGATATTCCGGCTCCGGATGTATTTACCAACTCACAAATCATGGCATGGATGATGGATGAATATAGCCGTATGGATGAATTTAATTCACCTGGCTTTATCACAGGAAAACCAATTG
The DNA here is from genome assembly GCF_023515935.1 of Rummeliibacillus sp. G93. Lineage (NCBI taxonomy): Bacteria > Bacillati > Bacillota > Bacilli > Caryophanales > Caryophanaceae > Rummeliibacillus > Rummeliibacillus sp. G93. The sequence continues at coordinate 2,290,279 of NZ_CP097314.1, read as the reverse complement.
TTCTTGGCGGTTCGCAAGGCCGTGACCGTGCAACAGCTCAAGGCGTAACAATTGTTATCGAAGAAGCTGCAAAACGCAAAAACATCGATATTAAAGGCGCCCGTGTTGTAATTCAAGGTTTCGGTAACGCAGGTAGCTTCTTAGCTAAATTTATGAGTGACTTAGGTGCAAAGGTAATTGCTATTTCAGATGCATACGGTGCTTTACATGATCCAGAAGGTTTAGATATTGATTATCTATTGGATCGCCGTGATAGCTTTGGTACAGTTACAACTTTATTTGAAAATACAATAACAAACCAAGAATTGCTTGAATTAGATTGTGATATCCTTGTGCCTGCAGCTATTGAGAACCAAATCACTGCTGACAATGCGCATAATATCCAAGCTAAAATTGTTGTAGAAGCAGCAAATGGTCCTACAACAACAGAAGCAACAAAAATTCTTTATGACCGCGGCATCTTATTAGTTCCAGATGTATTGGCTAGTGCTGGTGGCGTAACAGTATCTTACTTTGAATGGGTACAAAACAATCAAGGTTACTACTGGTCAGAAGAAGAAGTAAATGAAAAATTGCTTAAGAAAATGGTTGAAGCATTTGATAATGTCTATAGTGTTGCAGAAACACGCAATATTGACATGCGTTTGGCTGCATATATGGTAGGTGTGCGAAAAACTGCAGAGGCTTCACGTTTCAGAGGCTGGGTATAAATATAACAAAAGGAGAACATTCATTATATGTTCTCCTTTTTATATTGCAAATTTACATGTTTCTGATTGGGCGTACATTGTCTTTTTTTACAACACGATAGTTTCGTCTTTCTGAAACAAAGAACATACTTAAACTAATAAGCCCAGCAATCGCCACAAGAGTATAAATTGCTCGTGCACCAAAGCTTTGTTGTCCTGCGCCAAATAGTGTTGCTACTACATCAAATTGGAAAATACCGATTAGTCCCCAATTAAGAGCACCAATAACTGTCACTAGAAGTGCAAATTTTTGTAATCCGCTCATTCTGTTCACCTCCACTACTAGTTTGTTGCATTAAGCATGAAATAATTCACATTTAAAACAAAAAAATACGAGAAGAAAAGTTCTTCTCGCATTCTTAGCTTAGAGCATCAGGCCGTTCTCCAATATGCTTCCAGTCTTTCACTTCATTATCTTCGTCAAATGAGACAGTTACTTTTGAGACATTTTTTTGCGATAACAGTATATCAACTAAATGATCTCGTATATCATCCACATATGCAAAGCTTAAAGTAGGATCCACCTCAGCGATCAATTCAACATGAAGTGATTCTCCTTCTTTTACTACTTCTAACTGTTTAATATCTCTTATATTTGGATCATCTAATACAAGATAAGCGATATGGTTTAACATTTCCTCATCTGTTTCACCGATGACTCCACGCGCGTTTTCAAGGAATACAACACCCACTACATAGAACATCATCAAGCCGATGAGGATGGAAGCGATACCTTCCGCTTGCATAAACCCTGTAGTATGGGATATTACAACAGATAAAAGAGCGAGAACTCCGCCAGATGTAGCGACTAAATCCTCCATAAACACTAACTTTGTTGCTGGTCTTGCACTTGAAAGGTGTGTAAAAGCTTTTGGGATAGCTGTCATAGCATTTACTTTTGTACCTGCATCATGGGCAATTTCCTTAGATGCTTTTAAAAGAACTGATCCTTCCAACACGATACCAATCAATAACACAATCACACTAATCCAAACTTTTGAGGATTCGACGGGATGGGTGATTTGGTGCCAGCCTTCTATTACTGTCTCATATGACAATATGCCGACGATAAGGACAGCACCTAAACATACAAGATTGACCAATCGTCCAAAGCCTTTTGGGAATTGCTTAGTTGGCGATTTTTTAGATAGGGCAGAGCCGATAAAAACAAAGAATTGGTTAGCTGCATCGCCCAAGGAATGCATCGTTTCTGCAAACATAGCTACGTTTCCTGTGAACACATAAGCAATTAATTTGATGATGCCTAAGAACAAATTCACAAATGCTGCGAGTAGGGAAGGTTTATTCCCGTGCTTTAAAAGTTTCCATAAATCTTTCATCAAAGAACTCCTTTAAGACAGTATTTCAATTTCTACTTCTTCTGTATAAGGAAGTTTTTTTATGTCGCTGTATAACGAAAGGGTATCAAGTTTTTTAGATATGCTAGAACAGCGTAATGTTACTTGATGCTGTAATTCATTATTGGACAATCGTACATCCTTTATACAAAGATGATCTATCTCCATCTCACCGTCTTTTAAATATTGTAAAACATCTTTTATATTTTGTGCATCTCTTAAGTATAGCGTGATAAAAATATCTTTAGCACGAAGCCGTTTTGGTCCTATTTTAAAGAAGAGGGGAGCAATACCCTCCACGCCAATTAAAACAATTACGACTGCAATAATAGCTTGCAAATAGAAACCAGCCCCAACGGCGATACCAATCCCAGCTGCCCCCCATATCATGGCTGCGGTTGTAAGCCCGCTTATATTGTCGTTGCCTTTACGTAAAATAACACCTGCCCCTAAAAAACCAATACCGCTCACGATTTGTGCTGCAAGCCGTAATGGATCCATATTAATATTGACGCCTGGTACTGGCCTTGTATTAAAAACGGCCTCAATGGAAACGACAGTCAGCAAACAACTAAACGTTGATATCACTAAGCTGGTTTTTAATCCAACAGGTTTTTTTTTCAATTCCCTTTCAATGCCTATTCCTAAACTTAATGTAGCGGCAATAATTAATTTAATAATCGTCTCATAGGAGAGAGATTGCTCAACGAGTGAATAAGAATACATGATAGTCTCCGCCTTTCCAAAAATACCTTGTGAATATAGTAGATTAATGTAAGAATAATAGATATTGTATAATTACAAAGAGAGTAATACTTCTTAGTATAACAGCTTGGGGATGAGTCATTTGAACAAAGAAACAGTACGTCCATTAATCGCAATAATGATTGGAGTTATTTCCGTAGCTACTTCTGCGATCATGGTAAAATTAATTGAAGCAGATTCAGGGATTATTGCTTTTTATAGAATGCTTTTCTCTGTCTTGTTAATGGCTCCTGCTTTTTTAATACGCAATTTACACGAACTTAAAACTATTCAAAAACGAGATTGGCTTTTTTCGATCATCGCTGGTGTGTTTTTAGCCTTCCATTTTATCCTATGGTTTGATTCGTTACGCTATACATCGGTAGCTAGTTCCACGGTGCTTGTTACTTTACAGCCATTGTTTGCTATAGCTGGCACTTTTATTTTCTTTAAGGAACCTATTTATCTTAAAACAGTGATTGCTGGACTTATTGCCATCATAGGCAGCGTCCTTATTAGCTGGGGAGACTTTAAAGTAGGTGGACTGGCCTTTTATGGTGACCTATTGGCACTTATTGCTTGTGCTTTGGTTACAGGATACATGTTATTTGGCCAAGAAGTACGCAAAAGAGTTTCGCTGACTACTTATACTATACTTGTTTATACAACAAGTGCTGTAACGCTGTTATTTTATAATTTAATAAGAGGAGAGTCATTTGGTCATTATTCAGCTATGACATGGTTTTGGTTCTTAATGCTAGCAATTGTCCCGAACTTACTAGGGCATAATCTGTTTAACTGGGCACTGAAATGGGTTTCTGCAAATGCTATTTCAATTGCAATCTTATTTGAGCCAGTTGGTGCATCTATCCTTGCCTACTTTGTTTTCAAAGAAAGCTTGACAGCTACACAGGTTTTAGGAGGAATCATTGTTATTCTCGGTATTACATTGTTTGTAATAGATATTTCAAAGGTGAAGAAAATTATTTCAAAAAAACTATTGATTACTGAAAAGAAATAAGTTATAGTAAGTAATGTCGTTAAGACGTTCGCCACTTTTGAAAAATAAGTATTTTAAAAAAGTAGTTGACTAGATCTTGCGATAATGATAAGATATTAAAGTCGCTAAGTTGATAGCGAGATGAACCTTGAAAACTGAACAAGCAAGATGTTAATCATTTAAACTTACTAACAACTGTTAGTTTTAAAGACATCATCGTAAAGATGATGCGCTAGTGAAATTTTGAGCAATCAAACACTTTTATGGAGAGTTTGATCCTGGCTCAGGACGAACGCTGGCGGCGTGCCTAATACATGCAAGTCGAGCGAATGACGAGGAGCTTGCTCCTCTGATTTAGCGGCGGACGGGTGAGTAACACGTGGGCAACCTGCCCTGCAGACTGGGATAACTTCGGGAAACCGGAGCTAATACCGGATAATCCATTTTACTTCATGGTGAAATGTTGAAAGGCGCTTTCGCGCCACTGCAGGATGGGCCCGCGGTGCATTAGCTAGTTGGTGGGGTAACGGCCTACCAAGGCGACGATGCATAGCCGACCTGAGAGGGTGATCGGCCACATTGGGACTGAGACACGGCCCAAACTCCTACGGGAGGCAGCAGTAGGGAATCTTCCACAATGGACGAAAGTCTGATGGAGCAACGCCGCGTGAGTGATGAAGGTTTTCGGATCGTAAAACTCTGTTGTAAGGGAAGAACAAGTACGTTAGGAAATGAACGTACCTTGACGGTACCTTATTAGAAAGCCACGGCTAACTACGTGCCAGCAGCCGCGGTAATACGTAGGTGGCAAGCGTTGTCCGGATTTATTGGGCGTAAAGCGCGCGCAGGTGGTTTCTTAAGTCTGATGTGAAATCTCGCGGCTCAACCGCGAGCGGTCATTGGAAACTGGGGAACTTGAGTGCAGAAGAGGATAGTGGAATTCCAAGTGTAGCGGTGAAATGCGTAGAGATTTGGAGGAACACCAGTGGCGAAGGCGACTGTCTGGTCTGTAACTGACACTGAGGCGCGAAAGCGTGGGGAGCAAACAGGATTAGATACCCTGGTAGTCCACGCCGTAAACGATGAGTGCTAAGTGTTAGGGGGTTTCCGCCCCTTAGTGCTGCAGCTAACGCATTAAGCACTCCGCCTGGGGAGTACGACCGCAAGGTTGAAACTCAAAGGAATTGACGGGGGCCCGCACAAGCGGTGGAGCATGTGGTTTAATTCGAAGCAACGCGAAGAACCTTACCAGGTCTTGACATCCCAGTGACCACTCTAGAGATAGAGTTTTCCCTTCGGGGACATTGGTGACAGGTGGTGCATGGTTGTCGTCAGCTCGTGTCGTGAGATGTTGGGTTAAGTCCCGCAACGAGCGCAACCCTTGATCTTAGTTGCCATCATTTAGTTGGGCACTCTAAGGTGACTGCCGGTGACAAACCGGAGGAAGGTGGGGATGACGTCAAATCATCATGCCCCTTATGACCTGGGCTACACACGTGCTACAATGGACGGTACAAAGAGTCGCAAACTCGCGAGAGCAAGCTAATCTCATAAAACCGTTCTCAGTTCGGATTGTAGGCTGCAACTCGCCTACATGAAGCCGGAATCGCTAGTAATCGCGGATCAGCATGCCGCGGTGAATACGTTCCCGGGCCTTGTACACACCGCCCGTCACACCACGAGAGTTTGTAACACCCGAAGTCGGTGAGGTAACCTTTTGGGGCCAGCCGCCGAAGGTGGGATAGATGATTGGGGTGAAGTCGTAACAAGGTAGCCGTATCGGAAGGTGTGGCTGGATCACCTCCTTTCTAAGGAATTTAACGGAATACAGACTTCGTCTGTAGGATTAACATCTTGCTGTTCAGTTTTGAGGGTTCATACTCTCAAAACCTTGTTCTTTGAAAACTGGATAAAACGACATTGAAGAAATTCTTAAGTAACACATTTATTAAGTTTTAAATTTTTTAGGCTTAATAACTTAAAGGCTTTTATAAGCCAACGGTTAAGTTATTAAGGGCGCATGGCGGATGCCTTGGCACTAGAAGCCGATGAAGGACGGCACTAACACCGATATGCTTCGGGGAGCTGTAAGTAAGCTTTGATCCGGAGATTTCCGAATGGGGAAACCCTCTATCCGTAATGGGGTAGAATCTTGACGTGAATTCATAGCGTCTTGATGGCAGACTCAGGGAACTGAAACATCTAAGTACCTGAAGGAAGAGAAAGAAAATTCGATTCCCTTAGTAGCGGCGAGCGAAATGGGAAGAGCCCAAACCAAGAGGCTTGCCTCTTGGGGTTGTAGGACACTCTATACGGAGTTACAAAGGAATGCGTTAGGCGAAGCGGTTTGGAAAGACCCACCATAGCAGGTAACAGTCCTGTAGTCAAAAGTGCATTCTCTCTTGAGTGGATCCTGAGTACGGCGGAACACGTGAAATTCCGTCGGAATCTGGGAGGACCATCTCCCAAGGCTAAATACTCTCTAGTGACCGATAGTGAACCAGTACCGTGAGGGAAAGGTGAAAAGCACCCCGGAAGGGGAGTGAAAGAGATCCTGAAACCATGTGCCTACAAGTAGTTAGAGCCCGTTAATGGGTGATAGCGTGCCTTTTGTAGAATGAACCGGCGAGTTACGATTACATGCAAGGTTAAGTTGAAGAGACGGAGCCGCAGCGAAAGCGAGTCTGAATAGGGCGAATAAGTATGTGGTCGTAGACCCGAAACTAGGTGATCTACCCATGTCCAGGGTGAAGGTAAGGTAACACTTACTGGAGGCCCGAACCCACGCACGTTGAAAAGTGCGGGGATGAGGTGTGGGTAGCGGAGAAATTCCAATCGAACCTGGAGATAGCTGGTTCTCTCCGAAATAGCTTTAGGGCTAGCCTCGTGATGAAGAATCCTGGAGGTAGAGCACTGTTTGGACTAGGGGTCCATCCCGGATTACCGAATTCAGACAAACTCCGAATGCCAGTGATTTATACACGGGAGTCAGACTGCGAGTGATAAGATCCGTAGTCAAAAGGGAAACAGCCCAGACCACCAGCTAAGGTCCCAAAGTAATTGTTAAGTGGAAAAGGATGTGACGTTGCTTAGACAACCAGGATGTTGGCTCAGAAGCAGCCACCATTTAAAGAGTGCGTAATAGCTCACTGGTCGAGTGACGCTGCGCCGAAAATGTATCGGGGCTAAACAATTCACCGAAGCTGTGGATAGACATCTACGATGTCTGTGGTAGGAGAGCGTTCTAAGTGCTGTGAAGTCAGACCGGAAGGACTGGTGGAGCGCTTAGAAGTGAGAATGCCGGTATGAGTAGCGAAAGATGGGTGAGAATCCCATCCACCGAATGACTAAGGTTTCCTGAGGAAGGCTCGTCCTCTCAGGGTTAGTCGGGACCTAAGCCGAGGCCGACAGGCGTAGGCGATGGATAACAGGTTGATATTCCTGTACCACCTCCCTGCCATTTGAGTAATGGGGGGACGCAGTAGGATAGGGTAAGCGCACTGTTGGTTATGTGCGTCCAAGCAGTAAGGCGTGAGAGTAGGCAAATCCGCTCTCTATAACGTTGAGCTGTGATGGCGAGCTCTTTAGAGCGAAGTTCCTGATTTCACACTGCCAAGAAAAGCCTCTAGCGAGGCAGGAGGTGCCCGTACCGCAAACCGACACAGGTAGTCGAGGAGAGAATCCTAAGGTGAGCGAGAGAACTCTCGTTAAGGAACTCGGCAAAATGACCCCGTAACTTCGGGAGAAGGGGTGCTCTAGTAGGGTGCAAGCCCGAGAGAGCCGCAGTGAATAGGCCCAGGCGACTGTTTAGCAAAAACACAGGTCTCTGCAAAACCGTAAGGTGACGTATAGGGGCTGACGCCTGCCCGGTGCTGGAAGGTTAAGGGGATTGCTTAGCGCAAGCGAAGGTGAGAACCGAAGCCCCAGTAAACGGCGGCCGTAACTATAACGGTCCTAAGGTAGCGAAATTCCTTGTCGGGTAAGTTCCGACCCGCACGAAAGGCGTAACGATCTGGGCACTGTCTCAACGAGAGACTCGGTGAAATTATAGTACCTGTGAAGATGCAGGTTACCCGCGACAGGACGGAAAGACCCCGTGGAGCTTTACTGTAGCCTGATATTGAATTTTGGTACAGCTTGTACAGGATAGGTAGGAGCCATTGAAACCGGAGCGCCAGCTTCGGTGGAGGCGTCCTTGGGATACTACCCCAGCTGTATTGAAATTCTAACCCGTACCCCTGATCGGGGTAGGAGACAGTGTCAGGCGGACAGTTTGACTGGGGCGGTCGCCTCCTAAAGAGTAACGGAGGCGCCCAAAGGTTCCCTCAGAATGGTTGGAAATCATTCGTAGAGTGTAAAGGCACAAGGGAGCTTGACTGCGAGACCTACAAGTCGAGCAGGGTCGAAAGACGGGCTTAGTGATCCGGTGGTTCCGCATGGAAGGGCCATCGCTCAACGGATAAAAGCTACCCCGGGGATAACAGGCTTATCTCCCCCAAGAGTCCACATCGACGGGGAGGTTTGGCACCTCGATGTCGGCTCATCGCATCCTGGGGCTGTAGTCGGTCCCAAGGGTTGGGCTGTTCGCCCATTAAAGCGGTACGCGAGCTGGGTTCAGAACGTCGTGAGACAGTTCGGTCCCTATCCGTCGTGGGCGTAGGAAATTTGAGAGGAGCTGTCCTTAGTACGAGAGGACCGGGATGGACACACCGCTGGTGTACCAGTTGTTCTGCCAAGAGCATCGCTGGGTAGCTATGTGTGGACGGGATAAGTGCTGAAAGCATCTAAGCATGAAGCCCCCCTCAAGATGAGATTTCCCATTACGCAAGTAAGTAAGATCCCTCAAAGACGATGAGGTAGATAGGTTCGAGGTGGAAGTGTGGCGACACATGGAGCTGACGAATACTAATCGATCGAGGACTTAACCAAATTTCTTAAGAACCTTCAATTTACGTTTATCCAGTTTTGAGAGAACAAGAAATAGTTTTTTAAAAAAAGTTGTTGACTTTTCTAGAAAACATGGTATAATAATTCTTGTCCTTAAATAAATAATAGGTCTAGTAATGATGGCAAAGAGGTCACACCCGTTCCCATGCCGAACACGGAAGTTAAGCTCTTTAGCGCCGATGGTAGTTGGGGGCTTCCCCCTGTGAGAGTAGGACGTTGCTAGGCTGTAATATGGAGGATTAGCTCAGCTGGGAGAGCATCTGCCTTACAAGCAGAGGGTCGGCGGTTCGATCCCGTCATCCTCCACCATATTTATTCGCCGGTGTAGCTCAGTTGGTAGAGCAACTGACTTGTAATCAGTAGGTCGAGGGTTCGACTCCTTTCGCCGGCACCACTTAAAATGAGTCATTAGCTCAGTTGGTAGAGCATCTGACTTTTAATCAGAGGGTCGTAGGTTCGAATCCTACATGACTCACCATTTTAATCACGCGGGTGTGGCGGAATTGGCAGACGCACTAGACTTAGGATCTAGCGCCGCAAGGCGTGGGGGTTCGACTCCCTTCACCCGCACCATTTTAAATTAAATATTGCCAGATTAACACAGCATATGCGGAAGTAGTTCAGTGGTAGAACATCACCTTGCCAAGGTGGGGGTCGCGGGTTCGAACCCCGTCTTCCGCTCCAAATATGCCGGGGTGGCGGAACTGGCAGACGCACAGGACTTAAAATCCTGCGGTAGGTGACTACCGTACCGGTTCGATTCCGGTCCTCGGCACCATTTTTATAAATTAGAGAAATTTACATATGCGCCCATAGCTCAACTGGATAGAGCGTCTGACTACGGATCAGAAGGTTGTGGATTCGACTTCTGCTGGGCGCACCATTTCCGGGAAGTAGCTCAGCTTGGTAGAGCACTTGGTTTGGGACCAAGGGGTCGCAGGTTCGAATCCTGTCTTCCCGACCATTAAAAAAATTAATTTGGGGCCTTAGCTCAGCTGGGAGAGCGCCTGCCTTGCACGCAGGAGGTCAGCGGTTCGATCCCGCTAGGCTCCACCAAATTTTAAAATATAATATCATGGCGGCCTAGCTCAGCTGGCTAGAGCGTACGGTTCATACCCGTAAGGTCGGGGGTTCGATCCCCTCGGCCGCCATATTAAAGGACCTTTAGCTCAGTTGGTTAGAGCAGACGGCTCATAACCGTCCGGTCGCAGGTTCGAGTCCTGCAAGGTCCACCATTTAAATATCGGAGGAATACCCAAGTCTGGCTGAAGGGATCGGTCTTGAAAACCGACAGGCGGGTCAAACCGCGCGGGGGTTCGAATCCCTCTTCCTCCTCCATTATCACAAAATAATATATAACATTATCGCGGGGTGGAGCAGTTCGGTAGCTCGTCGGGCTCATAACCCGAAGGTCGCAGGTTCAAATCCTGCCCCCGCAACCAAATGGTCCGGTAGTTCAGCTGGTTAGAATGCCTGCCTGTCACGCAGGAGGTCGCGGGTTCGAGTCCCGTCCGGACCGCCATTTTTTTCAAAAGCATTATGGGTCGGTAGCTCAGTTGGTAGAGCATTAGATTGAAGCTCTAAGTGTCGGCAGTTCGATTCTGTCCCGACCCACCATGATGCGGGTGTAGTTTAGTGGTAAAACCACAGCCTTCCAAGCTGTTGTCGGGAGTTCGATTCTCCTCACCCGCTCCAAAATGGGCCTATAGCTCAGCTGGTTAGAGCGCACGCCTGATAAGCGTGAGGTCGATGGTTCGAGTCCATTTAGGCCCACCATTTATTATTCCGAAGTAGCTCAGTTGGTAGCAGCATCTGACTGTTAATCAGAGGGTCGCAGGTTCGAGTCCTGCCTTCGGAGCCATGTGGGGAAGTACTCAAGTGGCTGAAGAGGCGCCCCTGCTAAGGGTGTAGGTCGGGCAACCGGCGCGAGGGTTCAAATCCCTCCTTCTCCGCCATACAATTGGCCCCTTGGTCAAGCGGTTAAGACACCGCCCTTTCACGGCGGTAACACGGGTTCGAATCCCGTAGGGGTCATACTAAGTCTTTAGAACAGTTTATGTTCTAAAGACTTTTTTATTTTTATGTTAATCCGTTCAATATTTCGAGAATTTCCATCTCATCTTTTTTCTTTTCTTAAAAATCGAAAAATGGCTTTGAAAAGTTGTTTTTGGGGAATAAATAAGAAAGAATGGGAGGCTAAGTATATGAACGAACAACAATTACAACATTTAAAGAATGAATTATTGGATGAGCTGAAACGTATTGAAGAAAGGCCTGATAATGACAGGGTTTTTGAATCAACGGAGCTCTCTAACTATGATAACCATCCTGCTGATCAGGCGACAGATCTGACAGACCAAGCAACAGAGCTTGCAATGGATAAATTCCATGACTTTCAAAAAGAAGAAATTAAAGAAGCGCTTCGGGCCATGGAGGCTGGTACGTATGGTACCTGTGTAGTGTGTGGTAAAGAAATTCCTTACGAACGCTTAGAAGCAATGCCTAGAACTTTGACTTGCATAGAGCATGCGGAGGATACACTAGATACAACGGAACGTTCAGTTGAAGAAGGAGTTCTGACAGGGAATACTTCACATCCGAGCAATTTGAAGGATTACCGTGTTGACGGCGAAGATAGCTTTCTGGTTGTCGAAGAATATGGCTCATCAGATTCACCATCTGATAAAGGAAGCGAATCTGATGGAATTTATGATACAGATTTATAAAAGACTGCATTTACGCAGTCTTTTTGTTTTGTCCAAATTCCATGATTAGTCATTAAAAAAGCAAATAAGTGCCGAAAATTAATGAAAGTTGTATGATAGAATATATAGAAGTATGTACTTAGTAGATAAATGATCTACTGACGGAGGTAATTTTCATGAATCATCAGTTGTCGTCAACAATCGGCGACCAAAAGGATACAGAAAAAACAACACTGCAGTTTTTCTCAGAAACAATCGAAGTTAGCTCTTTGTCTGCATTAGCCTTTTTTCATGCGGGTGAAGAAGAATTTACTGGACAACGTTTTTTCTGGCAAAATCCTGATCAAACTTTTACGTTAGTTGGCTTAGGCCATGCACATATAATCGAAAGCGGATTAAATGAGGGACGTTTTGAAGAGGTCGACCAGCAATGGAAGAAGCTCACGCAGCATGTACTCACAAATGAGGAGAATGTAAGACCCGTATTATTCGGAGGTTTTACATTTGATCCTGCCAACACACAGTCAGGCGAGTGGGATGATGTGCCAGAAGCATTTTTCGCAGCTGCTACCTACCAGTTAATTATCCGTAACGGACACAGCTATATTAGCACAAACTATATAGCAGAACGGGAAGAAGCAGGACTGTTTCAGAAGCTTTGCAAAAAAAGAGATGAACTTCTCCGTGCAAGCTACACATTTGAGAAAGTGGAATACGCTAAACCAATAGTGGTTGAAAGTACAGAGCCCAATAAAGCTGCTTACCTTACATCGATTGAACAAGTAACAAATCTTATTCAAAAGAAAGAAGCGGACAAGGTAGTCATTGCGCGTTCACATGTTTTGAAATTTCAAGAGCCAGTTGCTTCAGCAAATGTACTTGCACAGCTAATGAATGAACAACAAAATAGCTATCTGTTTGGCTTAGAATATAAAAACCATTTCTTTTTTGGCGCCTCTCCTGAACGTTTAGTAAAAGTGCAAGATGCTTACGCATATTCATCATGTATAGCGGGTTCTATTAAACGTGGGAGATCAAGCGATGAAGATGAACGTTTAGGGCTTGAATTATACAATGATGCGAAGAACCGTTCAGAGCATCAATACGTAGTGGATATGATCGGCAAGACATTTAAGGATAATTGTTCTTCTTATTCAATCCCTAGCCAACCTGAACTATTAAAAATCCGGGATATCCAACACTTATTTACACCTGTTGAGGGACATTTAAAGAATGGAGCTACGATTTTGCAATTGGCGAAAACCTTGCATCCGACTCCTGCTTTAGGCGGTGTGCCGCGAATGCGCGCTATGGAAGTGATACGCCAATATGAACCGATGAACAGAGGTTTATATGCAGCACCAATTGGTTGGCTGGATGATCGAAATAATGGTGAATTTGCGGTTGCAATACGATCAGCATTATTAAATTCGAATAAAGCCTTTTTATATGCGGGCGGAGGCATTGTAGCTGATTCAACGCCACAAAGTGAGTATGAAGAGACACTTGTAAAATTCCGCCCAATGGTTCGCGCTTTAGGGGGTCAATTAGATGACGAATAAAGAGATTTTAAATAACTATGTATATAAACTTGTGAGTGCATTGCATGCTACCGGCATAAAAGATGTTGTAGTGAGCCCTGGCTCTCGTTCTACGCCACTTGCTTATGCATTTGCCAACAGTAAAGAATTTACGCTATATCGACAAGTGGATGAGCGGTCAGCTGCTTTTCTTGCATTGGGACTTGCCAAGGCTAGTACAAAACCTGTTGTCCTTGTATGTACATCGGGTACGGCAGCAGCAAACTATTTCCCAGCGATTGTAGAAGCTAAAATAGCACGTGTGCCTTTAATTGTATTAACGGCAGATCGCCCTCATGAGTTACGTGAAGTAGGAGCACCCCAAGCGATTGCACAAACTCATCTTTATGGAGATCAAGTAAAATGGGCAGTTGATTTTCCAATACCAGATGACTCACAACAGACATTGCCGTTTATTGAGCGCCATATCGCTCGTGCGGTGGCTATTGCAAGCACGCATCCATATGGACCAGTTCATGTCAATGTGCCGTTTAGAGAGCCATTATTGATTGATTTTCCGGAACATTTGCCAGTAGCCTCCTTTACAGAGAGCATATCCTCTCAATTGAAGCCAACTGAGCATGCAATGAATTTGTTTGAAACAGTCATTGAACAAGCGAAAAAAGGGTTTATTATTGTTGGGGAATTATCAGGTCGCACAGATATTACCTATATGTGGCAATTGGTTCGCCGGCTAAAATGGCCTGTTCTCGCTGATAGTCTATCCCAATTGCGAGCGAATGTGCCAGAAGACTGCGAGGCTTATATTATTGATCAATACGATGCATTGCTGAAAAATGATGCATTTAAACAGATGGCAGCAGCAGATACAGTGATCCGCTTCGGCGCTCAGCCTGTTTCTAAACCATTAATGCAATTTTTAACGTATTGTGAGCCAAGTACCTATTTGGTAGTAGATGAAGATCCGATGTTTCGTGATTCGCTTTCTCTCTCAACCATGCATATTCAGGCATCTATCGATCAGTGGCTAAATGATCTTATCATCAATCCAGCAAATATAGATTCAGCTTATGTAAATCTGTGGACACAATCAAATGAAGCTGCAGAAGCTAAAGTTGAAACATACAAGCTAGAAGAGACTGATGAAGGGGCAATGGCAGCTGTTTTATTCCAGTCATTGCCAGATGGAAGTAATTTATTTGCAAGTAGCAGCATGCCGATACGAGATGTCGATACTTTCTTTTTGAAAACCTCGCGTGATATTCATATTTACGCTAACCGAGGAGCAAATGGCATTGATGGGGTTGTATCCACGGCAATAGGTACGCAATTGGCAACAAAGCGGGATACGTATTTGTTAATAGGCGATTTAGCGTTTCTACATGATAGCAATGGATTAATTGCTACACGATATCAAGCTTGTGATATAACGATTGTCATTATGAATAATGATGGTGGTGGCATCTTCTCTTATTTATCGCAATCGACAGTTGAACAACATTATGAGGAACTATTTGGCACACCTTCAGGACTTCAATTTGCTGATTTGGCAAAAATGTATGATGCAGAGTACGAACCTGTCCATACAAAGGAAGAACTTAAGAAAGTAGTGCAACGGCCGAAAGCTAAAGCGTTACGAATTATAGAAGTGTTCACCAATCGTGCGCAGAATTTAGAAGCACATCGTAATCTTTGGGATGCAATTGGCAAGGAGTTAGACAAGAAATGGCAAGTGTAATGACAAGTATTCGTGGCCAGAATATCCATTATCAAGTGGTTAATCCAGAAGCAAAAACGACCATAGTTTTTCTCCATGGCTTTACAGGCAGCACAAAGACTTGGGAATCCACTGAACAATGGATATCCAAAAAGTATCGTATGATTTCAATTGATTTAATGGGCCATGGTTTAACGGATTCTCCTTATAGCGTAGAGGCCTACTCGATGGATGAACAAGTGGAGTTGCTGCGTGAATTCTTCGAAGCCCGCCGAATCTATACGTGTACATTGGTTGGTTACTCCATGGGAGGTAGAGTGGCACTAGCTTTTGCCATCAGGTATCCTGATAAAGTGAAAAAGCTAGTTTTAGAAAGTGCCTCTCCAGGTTTAAAGACCGAAGAAGAACGTAGAACCCGGATAAAAAATGATCGGCAGTTGGCAGAGCGTATTGAAAAAGATGGCGTAGAAGCATTTGTGAATTATTGGGAGACCATTCCTTTATTTGAATCACAAAAACATTTGCCAGCTGATATTAAACAGCAAGTAAGAGATGAAAGGCTAAACCAATCACCTGTTGGACTTGCCAATAGCTTGAGAGGAATGGGGACGGGTAAGCAGTCGTCCTATTGGCATGAGCTTAAACATTTTCAAAAACCTGTTGTCATGCTGACTGGAGAACTCGATCGAAAATTTATTCAAAAAGCAATAGAGATGAAAGAAGAGTTTCCAATTTGCGAGCATCATATTGTGCCAGCAGTTGGCCATGCAATACATGTGGAAAATCCTCAAATCTTTGCTACAATAATAAAGGAACATTTAGAAGACGAATAGGAGGACTCATTAATGACTCGTGAATGGGTAACAGAACATGTCTACGAAGATATCAAATATGAATCTTATAATGGCATCGCAAAAATAACAATCAATCGTCCAGAAGTGCGCAATGCCTTCCGTCCGAAAACAGTAACGGAAATGATTGATGCATTTACACGTGCGCGCGACGACGCTAAAATCGGCGCAATTATTTTGACTGGCGAAGGCGAAAAAGCATTCTGCTCAGGTGGAGACCAAAAAGTACGCGGCAATGGCGGCTATGTTGGCGATGACAACATTCCACGTTTAAACGTGCTTGATCTTCAAACATTAATCCGCAAGATTCCAAAACCGGTTGTTGCTATGGTTGCAGGATTTGCTATCGGTGGTGGACATGTACTACATATCGTATGTGATCTAACAATCGCTGCTGACAATGCTATCTTTGGACAAACTGGTCCAAAAGTAGGTTCATTCGATGCTGGTTATGGTGCTGGCTATTTGGCACGTATCATTGGTCATAAAAAAGCACGCGAAATTTGGTACCTATGCCGCCAATACAATGCACAAGAAGCGTTGGATATGGGGCTAGTCAATACCGTCGTACCATACGAACGCTTAGAAGATGAAACTGTACAATGGTGCGAAGAGATGCTTGAAAAATCTCCAACTGCACTACGTTTCCTAAAAGCATCATTCAATGCTGATACAGATGGTTTAGCAGGATTACAACAATTCGGCGGAGATGCAACATTGCTTTATTATACAACGGACGAAGCGAAAGAAGGCCGTGATGCGTTCAAAGAAAAACGCAAGCCGGACTTTGGTCAATTCCCACGTTTCCCATAAACCGAAGAGTACTCATTTTCTAAGGAGTCAACGTAAACGTTGACTCTTTTTTTCTGTGGTAAAATAAAAATAATAGAACGGAGAAGGTGAATGAAATCATGGTTCCAAATTGGATCATCCAACGCGCAAGCTTGACGCCAAATCGTATAGCATTGCGTTTTCAAGACAAATCATGGACATATCAAGAGTTAAATGAACAATCTCTCCTCATTGCAAAACAATTAGTGTCCCTTGGCATCATGCGTGGAGACCGAGTTGCCCTCTATGCTTCTTCTACAGCTGATTTAATCTTCATGATAGGCGGATGCATGCACTTACAATGTGAAATGGTCATGTTAAACTTACGCTTAAGCAAAACGGAGCTGGCCTATCAGATAGAGGATGCAAGAGTATCAGCTATATTAACGGAGGATAGTTTGGTTGATAAGCTGCCTTCTAGTGATACAAGAATCTACGCTTTCACAGATATTTTTGCTTCTGAAGGGAAGGGGTTTAGTCCTTCTAGTGAATGGAATGAGTCTGATACGATGACTATTATGTATACCTCAGGTACAACAGGCTTTCCGAAAGGTGTGCGTCAGACGGTAGGAAATCATCTTTCCAGCGCTACGTCATCGCTTTATAATACGGGGCTATTAAAAGAGGAAGCGTGGCTGTGTACAGTACCGCTATTCCATATCAGCGGATTTTCAATGTTTTGTAAATGCATATTACATGGTGTGGAACTTGTGCTTTATACAAAATTTGATGCTAAGAAGGTAGCTGATCAATTAGTAGAAGGCTCTGTGACGCGTATGTCTGTTGTTTCAGTAACACTTGCAAGGATTATCGAAGAATTAGAAAATCGTGGGGAGAGGGCTTCTGAACGCTTTCAAACGATGCTTGCGGGCGGAGGACCAGTACCGATTGATTATTTGGAGCGAGCAGCGGAGCTTGGAATTGAGATTGCCCAAACGTATGGGATGACAGAAACAGCCTCACAAACCACTACTCTTTCCAGTGAAGATGCTATGCGGAAAATTGGGTCAGCCGGGAAGCCGCTGTTCTTTAACCAAATTTCGATTGACGGTGCAAATGAGCCTTTCGAGGAAGGCGAAATACTGATTCGGGGACCTCATGTCACACCAGGTTATATTGGTCGATTTAAAGAAAAATCTGCCTTACAAGAAGGGTGGCTACATAGCGGTGATATTGGCTACTTGGATGATGAAGGCTACCTATTTGTTGTTGATCGTCGTGCGGATTTAATTATTTCAGGCGGGGAAAATATATACCCAGCTGAAATTGAAAATGCATTAATCTCGCATCCTGCTGTTAGAGAAGCGGGTGTCTGCGGTGTTGAGGATGAAAAATGGGGTCAAGTGCCTTATGGCTTTGTCGTTACCAAAGGGAATATAGACGAAAAAGAACTGCTAAACTACTGTAAAGAACATTTAGCGGGCTATAAAGTGCCGAAGCGGATATTTATTGTCAAGGACTTACCGCGCAATGGGGCGAACAAGCTGTTGAGGAGAGAATTGCCAAAGCTTATATGATGTGAATAAAACACTTTCTTTATAAGGAAGTGTTTTATAGCTTTTTCTCAGCCCAATTCCTTTCTGTCTTATCGCATAAAATAGGCAATACCTATCTATGCGAAGGAGAATGAGATGCACTGGATAACGATTATATTGATTGGCATTGCGGCTAATTTAGATAATTTAGGGATAGGACTGGCATATGGCATAAAAAAAACGAGAATTCCCTTGCTTTCTAATGTAACCATTGCCTTCATATCTATGGCCGTTACGTATATTTCCGTCAAGATTGGGAGTGCCATAGCCCATTATTTATCGCCTCATCTTGCAGATATGATTGGGAGCTTCTTATTGGCAGGGATAGGTATTTATATGATTGTTGATGATTTGTTGAAAACCAAAAAAGATTTCAACCTGGATAAAATAGATAAAGATCAAAATAATATAATATCATTCAAAGAGGCTGCATTGCTTGGGCTTATACTATCTATCAATTGTTTGGCTACGGGAATTGCGATAGGGGCCAATGGAATTTCGGCAATTTGGACAGTTTTATCCATCGGCTTTTTTTCTGTTGTGGCTTTTTCGATTGGCGGAGAATTTGGCTTGCGCATATCGAAGACGGTCATTGGCAGAAAGGCTACTATCCTTTCAGGTGTACTACTTATTTTTATCGGTATTTTTGAATTGTTTATATAATGGCAAAAAGCCTTCCAATCCGGAAGGCTTTTTATGTTTGATTTGTGACTCTAGTTTGATAAAGATTGAGTGCATCTTGAAGGTTTAAAATTTCTTTTTTTATTTTGCCGTAGCCCTTAATTAAAGGTACATTGTTTTTTGCTGTGATTTGCTGTTGCTCCATGTTTTTAGCCATGGATTCAAATAGATAGAGCAATTTTGATAAGTTTTCTTCCTCTAACACGACCGATTGGGATGTCTGGTTCAGTGAGCTTAAATGGAAGCTGAGCTGCTCCAACGAAGCGATAGCTGGCCATAAGAAATCTAAAGTCTTATTGCTAGGTAATTCTCCTAATGCAGTCGTGTAGACTGTCCGAAGATTTGTCATATTTATTTGCATCTTGCTCATTTTATTGGTACGGTCTGTTGCTGAGTATTGTGTTTGAGCTGAAAATAAATTAAACAGTAGCTCTGATTGACTACGAATCGTTTTGGCAATAATATTTGGCAGTCTGCTTGAAGCAGTTCGTCTGCCGATTAGGAGCACGCCTATTAACCCAATAATCGCTCCAATAATAATGTCTGTCACGCGTGTAGTTGCAAAGAAAGAAAGATTATTAATCTGTGTTGTATTCTCTGCAATTAAAATGGAGTTTGGCGTTAAAAATATAACCGCGAACGCATAGTTTTTCACGATAAATAATTCTGTAAAAAAGCTAAAGACAAGACTGCACAATGCCACTAAGATACCTGTTGGCTGATTGTAGAGAATAACGGATGCAATCAATACACCTAAGATTGTACCAAGTGATCGTTGGATGGCTCGGTGAAAAGTACTTATAATGGTAGAGCCCATCATAACAGCTGCACAGGAAGCAGGAATCCAATATGAACGTTGAAAGTCAAATGAGAATGCAATTAATGCAGCAATGATTAAGACAAAGCCGTATTTTATCGAATTGGTAAAGACAATGGAATCCTTGTCCAATGCATGGCTCAGCGATTTAAATGCAGAAGGCTTAGATATGTTTAATTCAGCATTTATATTTTTTAAAGTCTTATTCAAAATAGCATCAGCATCATATATTTTTGACAATAAAGCGCTGATCTTTTGAGTCGTTTCTTTAGGTTGTAAAATTGTTTTTACACCAGAGGAGGGATTATCAATCAAGTCAGCAAGAGCTTTGACAGACTGCCCGACTTCTTTAGGGAGTTTTGTATAGCCATCTGCAACAAGTTCCAGAATATCTGAGAAAATGAGGTTGGCTTGATTGTTTAGCAGATAAAGTCGCTTGTAACTAAGAGAGCTGTGCCAAGGAGAATAGCCGGCTAATAAAACGGTATCTGCATTATTTAAGATCTGAACCGTTTTTTCACAAGCTAAATCGAATTGATCTGTGCCCACTTTGTCGATTAATCTTGCAATTTCTGTATAAACTGCATGGACTGCTTTGGTTTCTGGGCCATATGGATGCCAGAACCAGCCAATCATAGCGACTATCCAAGAAAAAATGCCGCCTAACATTACAAGGCCACCGTATAGCCATGCAAGATGGGGATCAGGGTGTGTTGCAGAAGACATTGAAAATATCATCACGAAGAATATAGATGCAGGGCCAGGTATTTTTAGTGCACCAAATATGAAAGTCACTAATGCTCCTACAAGGCCTATTAATAAAGAAAACAATATAGTCGAAGAGGACGTCAATACACCTAACATCATAAGTACAGAAAAGCTGGCTGCAACAAGGAAAATTTTCTTCGCTCGTTGAAGATAAGGTTCATTCCATACATACAAGTAAGCAAAGCCGCCAATCGAGGCCATTAGTCCGTATGAAAAATGGTTAAATAAAATGCCTATTAAAGTTGGAGTTGCAGAGCAAATGCCGGCACATAGCGCCCGAGACAGTGGAAATGGTGTCTTGTTTATGGCAAATGCTCCTTTTACCCATTGGATTAAATGAGATCGAAACATATATTACATTACACCTCTATGTTGTTGAATTCGTAATAAAAAAGTTATCACTTACTTTAGTATATCAAATTTAAATTAGTTAAGACGAACAATTCATATGTTTAATTTGTTCAAAGAGAAGGAATACTAAACGCGAGAAGAAATTAATATTAGGAGAGTGTACGTTATGTCTAATTTACAACAACAATTAAATCAATTGGTATCTCAATGGTCAGTGTTATATACAAAGCTTCACAATTATCATTGGTATGTAAAAGGACCAACATTCTTCACATTGCATGCCAAGTTTGAAGAGCTATACAACGAAGCAGCAGAACATCTGGATAATATTGCTGAACGTATTTTATCTCTAGGTGGCAAACCAGTAGCAACTATGAAAGAGCATCTAGAGATTTCGAATGTCCAAGAAGCTCAAGGCAGCGAAACAGCTGAACAAATGGTGGATACACTGATTAAAGATTTTAATCTGGTTATGGAAAGTTTGAAAGCTGGTATGACAGAAGCATCTAATGAAAATGATGATATGACAGAGGATTTACTTAACTCCATTTATCAAAGCTTAGAAAAGCATGTATGGATGTTAAATGCATTCTTAGGATAAAATAAAGATGGCCCATCCAATTTTGGATGAGGCCATCTTTTATTAATTCAGCGCTTTTTTAAATGTGTCTATGTTACGTTGCATTAATGTAAAGTAATCTTCTTTATGTTGAATATCCTCTTTTGTCAGTACACTTAAATTGTGGAGTGTTAGAGGTTGTGCTCCGATATCGTTCTGAATGACTTTAGCAAGGTTTGAAGAAACATTTTGCTCGAATAAAATGTAGCGTACATTGTCCTCTTTTGCTTGGTCCACAATATGAGCCAGTGTTTTTTGTGATGGTTCATCCTGGGAGTTAAGACCAGCGATGGCTACTTGATTCAATCCATATGTGCCTGCAATATAGCCAAAAGCAGCATGTGAGACAAAGAATGTTTTATGCTTTGCATTGTTTGCCATTGTTTTGTAATCGTTATTCAACTTGTTTAAATCTTTAACAAGTGATTCATAATTCGTCTCAAATTCAGATTTGTTCTTAGGTTGTGCTTTTACTAAAGCATTCTTAATAGATTTTGCTAAATCTTGGCTGATAACTGGCGAAAGCCAAACATGTGGGTCATACTGGCCATGCTCGTGACCGTCTTCATGATTTCCTTCATGTTCGTCTTCTTCCTTGCCGGTACTGACAGCAAGTTTGTCTTTTGATACCTGTGCGGCCGTCTCAACCATTTGGACTTGTTCATTTTGAAGAGATTTTTTTGACTTTTCAACGAATCCTTCAAGTCCTAAACCAACGTAAAAGAAATAATCTGCATCTGCTAAATTCATCATATCCCGCTGCGTTGGTTCGAATGTATGTTCATTTGAGCCAGGTGGATAAATAGATGAAACATTCACATGGCTTCCACCAATTCGTTTTGCGAAATATTGAAGTGGATAAACAGTTGTGTAAATATTAAGCGTCTTTTTATTGGCCGTGTCTTGTTTATTTTTAGTCGTTCCACAAGCAGCTGTAAATAAAGCTATGACCGTTACTAAAAAAATTATATAAAACTTTTTCATTATAGCACCTCATAAATAGTAATCATTACGATTTGTTTTTTAAACAATAACTACTATACAAGATATCTGTAGAAAATACAATAAAAAAAGCCCCGAAAATTAATTCTTTTTCGGAGGCCATTCTTCTGGCACTGGATCATAGCCGCCTTCACAAAATGGTTGGCAACGTAATATCCGTCGAATCGCCAAGTAGCTACCTTTAAATGCACCATGTTTTTCAATAGCTTCAATTCCGTAGTTAGAACAAGTAGGGTAAAAACGGCAGCTAGGTGGCTTTAATGGTGATAGCACTTTTTGATAAAAGCGAATAGGCAGTATGAGGATTTTTTTCAATATATGTCAACTTCCTTTATAATCTATTGATTAATCTACTTTATTTTACTGCAACTGCTCTAAAAAAAATAGTAATCTTCCTTTAAGAAAATAGTAAAAGCAAGCGCTTGGTATATAACTATTTTTAAAAAAGGAGTTTAATTTCATTCTATCGGGGAATATATAAGCAGAGCCGAACAAACAGAAAGAAAGAAAGGAAGTTGATATCATGTTAAGTTTTATTTGGTTTTTAATTATCGGAGGTATCCTAGGTTGGTTAGCAGGTCTAATCTTAGGTAAAGATATTCCAGGCGGTATTATCGGTAACATTATTGCTGGTATTATTGGTGCATGGATTGGTGGTAACTTATTAGGTGAATGGGGACCAAAAGTAAGTGATTTCTATATTATTCCGGCTCTATTAGGTGCAATCATTTTAATCTTTATTGTCAGCCTAATTATGAAAGCAATGAGAAGAAAATAACAGGTAAAAGCGCAAATCCTTTTGGATTTGCGCTTTTATTTTGTATAGAAGCCCGAGTTACGGCCATGATAAGCATAATTCGTTGCAATGCTTTAAGAGGTGAGAAAATGAAATTAAAGGAACTAATCTCATGCCTGGCTTGCGAAATAGATGAACAGCATGGGGAGATAGAGATTAAAGGGATTTCCACGAATTCCAAAGAAACTCTACCAAATGAACTCTTTGTGGCTATACAAGGATACCAAACGGATGGGCATCAATATATTGACAATGCAATTGCAGCTGGTGCCATAGCTGTTGTGGGGGAGAAAAAATTAGACCATGTTACGGTACCTTATTTTCAAATAGAAAATGGACGCTCAGCGTTGGCCCAATTAGCTTGTACTTTTTATAATCACCCATCAAAAAGGAAAACAATGATTGGGATTACCGGAACAAATGGTAAAACTACCACCTCTTATATGTTAAAGCATATCTTAGAGAGCACAGGAAATAAATGTGCTTTATTTGGTACTGTACAAAATGAAATCAACGGCAAAGTATGCAATTCTGCCAATACCACACCATGCCCGCTACAGCTGAATAAACAATTAAATGCAAGCCGGGATGAATATATCTTGATGGAAGTTTCTTCACATGGAATTGCCCAGCATCGTGTTACCGGTGTTGAATTTGATTATTGTTTATTTACAAACTTAGACCATGATCATTTAGATTTCCATAAAACCATTGATGATTATTTTTCTGTAAAAGCACGTTTATTTGACCAAATGAAACCTACTGGCAGAGCAATCATTAATCGGGGAGATCGATATGGCGAGATATTAGCAAACCGTTTATTAAAGAATAATTCCACATTCTATTCAATGGGGGATAAACCCCATCATGACCTTCACCTTACATCCATCCAAACCCGAAAAGGAACCTTCGCATTACAAAAGAATTCTATTCACACACTTCACCTTAAAATTGAGGGCAAACATAATATATTAAATGCTGCGCTAGCGTTTTTAACGGCAAGTGAGATCGGTATTCCTCCCCAAGAAATTATTCAAGCACTGGAGAGCTTTTCAGGAGTTCCAGGACGCTTTGAAAAAATCACCCACCCAAAAGGTACCACTATCGTCGTTGATTATGCACATACAGCAGATGCTTTCAATTATTGTTTAGAGACAGCGAAAGAAGAAGGGGCAAACCGTATATTCCATGTCTTTGGTTTCCGAGGAAATCGAGATACAACAAAACGTAAGGACATGATCCAAAACTCCAAAAGTAATAGCGATGTACAAATTCTTACCTTCGATGATTTAAATGATCTGAGCCAGGAAGAGATGAAAGAAGCATTAGAGCAAGTGAATGATGGATGCCTGATTATTCCTGACCGCACCCTTGCAATACAAAAAGCCATAGATGAAGCAGATGCAAATGATTGGGTATTTATTACTGGAAAGGGAGCTGAGATGTACCAGCAAGACTTTGAATTGCCGACGAGTTCAGATATTGATACTGTAAATTTTCTTGTTGAACAATAAGTGTACTCTCAAAACACATCTCCCCCAATTGTTGGAGATTTCATATAAATGCCCCACAATTGCCGGTTGTGGGGTTTTAAATATTTTTTATTTGGTACCACTTTTTATCTGAATAAAGAAAGAATAAACCAGCAGACGACGAATATGACTATCCCATAATAGGTTCTCATTCTCCATATCCTGCATATACCGAATAAGGCTAATAAAAGGGCTGTCGTATAAATACCAAGGCTTAAAAAGCCAATCATGGTTCCGAGCGTGCTGCTCATAAATAAACTTACAATAAAAAGAAAAATCGATATGATAAATAATACTGTCATTCGCACTGCATGTTTAGAACGAGGAGAGAATATAAGTGTGAGCGCATCAAGAAATAGACCAATAAGAAGACCAGCTAAGAAGACACCAGTGAATAGATGCATAGTCTCACCACTTTCTGAATTTTCCGTTTCCTTATATAATATGCAAGTTGAAAGACAAGAAACGTTTTAAATGCCTAATCCTCGTATAAAAAAATAAAACACAACCATGCTATAAAAAATGTGGCCAATCAAATAAAGGAGGATTACATCATGTCAGAACAAGTAGATGCCTATGTGTCAGTAATGCATAAATATTATAATTTTTCTCCAGACCTAGCACCTTGGGAATTCCAAATAAATACGAATGCTGAAATGTTAAAGGTACTTGATTTACTTTTTAGACAAATGCAAGGATGGGAAGCAAGTGGTATGTGGCGTGCACACCTTCCAGCTGTTCCTTATCATCTTGATGCACAAAACAATGAAGTAGATAAACGGTTGGCTAAAGTTTATGCCATCATTCATGAATACGGCGATGAAGAGACTAAGAAATTTATTGAAGGAATGCCTTATTACAGTTGATGGATTGATTTACCTTCGTTACACTTATAAAAACAAGGAGTGAGCGAAGGTATGTTTACATATACAGATTTAAATGGCTTTGGTTGTGAACTCTCTTTTAAAAAGAATTCTTTTTCCATAAAACCTCAACATGTGTTGGTATTAGCGAAATATAAAGGGAAATGGTTGTTGACCGAGCACCCTCTTCGCGGTCTTGAATTTCCGGGCGGTAAGGTAGAGAAGGGGGAAATGTTAGAAGATGCGGCAAGAAGGGAAGTATATGAAGAAACAGGGGCCGTGCTCTCAGATATAGTTTGGTTTGCCACTTATATAGTTCACGCAGAAAGGCCTTTTACGAAGGCGGTATTTATAGCCTCTGTCCAAGCAATCGAACAAAATCACCAGTATAAAGAAACAGCTGGCACATGTCTGTTGGATGATGAAGAATTAGATCACTGTAACAATCTAAGTTTTTATATGAAAGATGCAGGGATGAAAAAAATGTTAGAGAAGGTGAGTGAACGTGAATATCAATGGTGATATCCATTACATGAGGGATTATCCATCGCCCAATCCAAATGTCAAACTTGCCGAGATTACATATTGGTCGGAAGGTTTAAAAGTGAAAGGGCTTCTTGCTACGCCTATACAAAATCCAAAGAGTGAAGGAATCCTATATTTGCGAGGTGGGATTCAAAATGTAGGGATGGTACGTCCTGCTCGCATTACACAGCTTGCGGCAAATGGCTTTGTCGTATTCGCGCCGTATTATAGAGGTGTACGCGGTGGTGAAGGAAAGGATATGTTTGCTGGCGAAGACCGCTTTGATGCAGTAAATGCTGTCGAAGTGCTGAAGCGTTTCTGTGACAGTGAGAGAATTCATTTGTTCGCATTTTCTAGAGGTGGGCTTATGGCTCTTTGGACTGGTATTATTCGAAATGACATCACGTCCATTGTTACATGGGGAGGCGTCTCTAACATTGAGTACACATACGAAGAACGGGTTGATATGCGTCGGATGATGAAACGCGTATTCGGAGGTTCTCCTATGACCAATCCAGCTGCATATGAAGAGCGCACGCCTTTAGACCGAATAAAAGAAATTAATGCTTCGGTCTTAATCATTCATGGGATGAAAGATGACAATGTGAGTTTTAAGCATGCTGAACTACTTGAAGAGCGCTTAAAGGAATTAAATAAAAGAGTTGAAACCTGGTATTATCCCGAATTCACTCATTACTTCCCTGGTGTAGCCAATCGCAATGTCCTCCGAGGGGCATGCCAATGGATGAAACTACAATAAAATAAGTAGGTGAAAAGATGGGTTATCTTAAAGCGACAAATGATGTAAGGCATAAAAGTGATACCTTGCCGTTTAAAAAACGCTATCCTTTCTGGCAGGAATTATGGGAGGCTTATTCTGGACCCTATAATGAGCTGCAGGTGCAAAATTGGAAGGAAGAAAGCAAGGCAATTCAAGAACTGGAACAATTCAGTTTTAGTTCACAGGATGAAGGCTTAGTAAAAATTCAGCGTGTCACCTTAAATGATAAAATAAGAGATTATTTTATTCACCACTCAGCCGATTCAAAAGAACAGTTAAAATGGTTTTCTATTCTGTTCCATGATGATCATGGAATAGAAGGCATAGAAATAAGAAATTATGCAGAAGAGATTTTCTTTAATCAACTAACGAGAGAAGATGCCGAACCTATTCTTGAGATGTTTAAGAAATACGATACAGAAGCAGAATTTTTTCCAGATGACACAGATTAAAAAACCAAAAATCCCCGGCTAGCCTTTTGGCCTGTCGGGGATTTTTTTGCGATTTGGATTTACTTATAGGTTGTAAGCGATAAGTTGTAGCAATTAAACGATTGGCGCGCCTTTTTCAGAAATATCTTTTGAAATGACGCCGAATTTTTTAAAGTTTTCATGGAACATGCCAGCAAGTTCTTTAGCTTTTTGATCATAAGCATCTTTATCCGCCCATGCATTACGCGGATTTAAAACTTCTGTTGGCACGCCTTCGATTTGTGTAGGCATAGATAGACCAAAGAATGGATCTTGCTCTGTGAATACATTGTCTAGCTTGCCGTCGATTGCAGCGCGAACCATTGTACGAGTATAAGAAAGTTTCATACGGCTGCCTTCACCATAGCTGCCGCCAGTCCAGCCTGTATTAACTAAGAATACATTAGCTTCATGAGCATCGATTTTCTCACCCAACATTTCTGCGTATACAGAAGCATGTAGTGGGAAGAATGGAGCGCCAAAGCATGTAGAGAATACTGGTTCTGGTTCTACGACACCGCGTTCTGTTCCAGGAATTTTGGAAGTGAAGCCAGATAAGAAATGATACATCGCTTGCTCTTTCGTTAATTTACTGATTGGAGGCAATACGCCAAACGCATCAGCTGTTAAGAAAATAATTGTTTTAGGGTGACCACCAACAGATGGACTTGCAATATTTTCGATATTTTGGATTGGGTATGCAGCACGTGTATTTTGAGTTAATGTAGTATCATCATAGTCAGGTATGCGTGTTTCTGGATCGATTGTTACATTCTCAAGCACTGTGCCAAATTTGATAGCATTATAGATTTCTGGTTCTTTTTCAGCAGAAAGGTTGACTGTTTTCGCGTAGCAGCCTCCTTCTATATTGAATACTCCATTGTCTGACCAGCCGTGCTCATCATCACCAATTAATTTGCGATTGCTGTCAGCAGATAAAGTCGTTTTACCTGTACCGGATAGGCCGAAGAATAATGCTACATCGCCTGATTCACCAACATTTGCAGAGCAGTGCATAGACAGAATACCTTGTTGTGGTAATAGGTAATTCATAATGCCGAAGATTGATTTTTTCATTTCGCCAGCATATTCTGTGCCGCCGATTAAAATAATGCGTTTTTCTAGAGATACGAGAATGAATGTTTCAGAAGATGTTCCGTCTACTGCTGGATCAGCTTTAAAGGTAGGAGCAGAAACAATAGTGAAATCTGCTTCATGTTCTTCTAATTCTTCAGCTGTAGGGCGGATGAATAATTGATGTGCAAATAAATTATGCCATGCGAATTCGTTCACAACACGAATGCCAAGACGGGATGAAGGGTCAGCACCCGCAAATCCTTTGAAAACAAAAATTTCTTCTTTTTCTTTTAAATAGTCTACTACTTTCGTATATAATGAATCGAAAACTTCTGAAGAAATAGGTTGATTGATTTTACCCCAATCAATTTTGTCTTTAGAGGATTCTTCTTCTACCATAAATTTATCTTTAGGAGAACGTCCTGTATATTTGCCAGTTACTGCGCGAACAGCACCATCTACCGTTAAGATTGCCTCTCCACGTGAAGTTGCTTTTTCCACTAATTGTGGAACTGAAAGCTGTTCTAAAATATTGCGCCCTTGTAATAAATCATTCAGTTCATTCGCAATTTCTACTGAATTCATCTGTGTACGTACCATCCTTTTTATATTATTACCCTTGCTAAGTGGGTGAGTATTAATCTTTTCGAGAATTAGTATAACACATTAAGCGTATTAGTCTATACTAATAACTCGTTATTTTTTAAAAGTTTTCTATATAAATTAATTCATTAATTTACTTTACGAAAACGCTTAACTACATCACACAACAAAATTCATCAAAAATCAACTTTTTTCTTTATTTTTTATCGAAAATTTGACTTTCTTGTTCAATTCGCTTACTATATGCTATAGAACGGATACTCTTATCCCGAGCTGGTGGAGGGTCAGGCCCTAAGAAACCCGGCAACCTGCATTTTATCAAGTGTTAAATGCGCTGGTGCTAATCTGATGCAAGGAATATTCCTTGAACGATAAGAGTGAAAGGTGCTTACGAAACATATCCTTTCCTCATTGTGCGAATGAGCGAAAGGTTTTTTTGTGTAAAAATTGAGGCAAATTGATTTTGTTTCATATTAATATATAGCATGTATGTAAGGGCACTTTCTATATCCTCGTGTTTAAAAAGCAGCTAAAGCTTGGCGTTTAATCCATTTAAACGGACATGGGTAATGAGTACCGTATCACTTTCGAGAGGATCTCGTTGATTTAGGAGGAAACCAACCAAATGACTAACAGAAGATTATTTACTTCAGAAAGCGTAACAGAAGGACATCCAGATAAAATTTGTGACCAAATTTCGGATGCCATTTTAGATGCCATTATTGCAAAAGACCCGAATGCGCGAGTTGCATGTGAAACAACTGTCACAACAGGCCTTGTCCTTGTTGCAGGAGAAGTGACGACTTCAACATATGTTGACATCAAAGGAATTGTAAGAGATACAGTAGCTGAAATTGGTTACACACGCGGTAAATACGGTTTCGATGCAGAAAACCTAGCAGTACTTGTAGCAATTGGTGAACAATCACCGGATATTGCACAAGGTGTAGACCAAGCACTGGAAGCTCGTGAAGGCAAAATGTCAGATGCAGATATCGAAGCAATTGGTGCAGGGGACCAAGGGTTGATGTTCGGCTATGCTTGCAATGAAACACCTGAGTTAATGCCGCTTCCAATCAGCTTAGCTCACAAATTGGCACGCCGTTTAACAGAGGTTCGCAAGACAGGTCAACTTGCATACTTGCGTCCGGATGGAAAAACACAAGTAACAATTGAGTATGATGAAAACAACCATCCAGTACGTGTGGATACAATTGTTATCTCAACTCAACATGATGAAGATGTAACATTAGAACAAATTCAACAAGATCTTAAATCAACAGTAATCAATAATGTAGTGCCAGCTGAATTACTGGATGAAAACACAAAATACTTCATTAACCCAACAGGCCGCTTTGTAATTGGTGGACCAAAAGGGGATGCAGGTCTTACAGGACGCAAAATCATCGTTGACACATACGGTGGGTATGCGCGTCATGGCGGCGGTGCATTCTCAGGGAAAGATGCAACAAAAGTAGACCGATCTGGAGCATATGCAGCTCGTTATGTAGCTAAAAATATTGTAGCTGCAGGCTTAGCAGAGCGCGCAGAAGTTCAGTTAGCTTATGCAATCGGAGTAGCTCAGCCAGTTTCTATTTCTGTAGATACTTTTGGTACAGGAAAGGTCACAGAAAGCAAATTAGTAGAAGCCGTTCGTGAGACATTTGATTTGCGTCCTGCAGGCATTATCAAAATGCTTGATCTTCGCCGTCCAATCTATAAACAAACAGCGGCTTACGGACACTTCGGTCGTGTTGATTTAAATGTACCTTGGGAAAATACAGATAAAGCTGAAGAATTGAAAGCTAAATTTAAATAAATAGAGTTTCTTGCTATGGAGGTTTTTCCTCCTAAGCGATAAGCTGATTCTTATGAGAACCCTGTCACATTTGTGATAGGGTTTTTGGTTTTTATTCTCCATTAATCTTGATAGGTTGTGAACAAACTATTCTTTAAAAATAAAATGAAGGCAAAGTAAAAGCTTGATACATTTTCGGTTCATAACCTTTTCTCTCTTTGAATAAGTTAATAAGAAGTTCAAGGAGGAGAGATGGTTGAAAACAAATGAATTCTTTTTTCTCACATGGGCTGCTTTTTTAACCGGCTTTGGTTTTGTCTTAGTTGCGATTTGGAATACAGATTGGCAACTTGTTGAGCGAGGATTCTATACTATTTTGTTGGGGTGGATTACTTTTTCTGCTTTTTCACTTGTAAAGACAATTCGCGATCGGCATGACGGAATTAAAGTAACAAAAGAATATTTGCTCCTTTGTTATTTATCAACGATTGCTTCATTTGGAATAGGGATGATAAGTGTTTGGAATACAGACTGGGACCTTGTCGAAAAGGGATATTATTGGCTAGGGATTATTTTTGTCTTATACACCTCTTTCGCGCTATCAAAGGAAATACGTGACAGACAATATGGTAAGTCACTCAAAGGCAATGGCAATGGAGAGGAACAAGAAGAATAAAAAGTAAAAAGATGGCCTCCCTTTTGAGAGAAGCCATCTTTTTATTATCTTTCTGAATTTTGTTGGACAGATTTATAGAACTGGCCCTTTTCATGATATTCGTTGATAATGCGGACCATGTCTTTTTTATCTTCATCAGTTAATTCCCGTACTACTTTAGCTGGTCGGCCGAAAGCCATTGTATTCGGAGGTATTACTTTTCCTTGTGTCACAAGGCTCCCTGCCCCGATGAATGCTCCCTCGCCAATTTCTGCGCCGTCTAAAACAATTGATGCCATACCAATAAGCGCACCTTTTTTTACATGGCAGCTATGTAGTGTCACTTGATGACCGATTGTTACCTCATCTTCTAGGACAAGCGGTCTGCCAGGACTTTGGTGTAAACAGCACAAGTCTTGTACGTTCACTTTACTTCCAATAATAGTAGGGGACACATCACCTCTAATCACTGTATTATAAAATACAGATGAGTCTGGTCCAATTGTGACATCCCCAGTGATAACGACATGATCTCCTATGAAAACAGAGGGATCGATATTTGGTTTTTTGTTGTGATAAGGGTAAATCATCGAAAATTCGCCTCATTTCAAGCTATGATGTTATTAATATCGTAACAAATGGTAGATTGGAAGGAAACTGAAATCTGTAAAATACGTTAAAATAGAGTGATACGACAATCAGTGAATTTTATCTTCTCTGATTGTTACCTAAACCTATCAGGTATTGAAGGTCAAAATATAGAAGTATATCATTCTAATTTTTGGTAGCCGTTAATACGAGAAAAGTGAGAATTGAGGAGCGGAATAGAATGTGGAAATGGGAAGCAGAGGGACAAGCGAAAGCTGTTGTTGTTTTTATACATAGTGCATATGAACATCATCGGAGATATCCTTGGCTTATTGAAAAGCTACGTGTATCTGGCATGCATGTTATCACAGGTGATTTGCCTGGTCATGGCGAAGTGAGCCGGAAAAAGAAAGCGCATGATGAAGGGTTTAAAGAGTACCTAAAGTTCATTCGACAAATGATGGAGGTTGCTATAAATTATAATTTACCAATCTTTATAATGGGGCATGGCCTTGGCGCAAGCCTTGCAATGGAATTAATACAAATACGGAAATACGAATGTGCAGGCATGATACTAACATCTCCTTGGCTGCATCTTACACATCAGCCATCAAAATTTTCTAATGCTCTTTCAGGTATTAGCAAACTAACAGGGAATTTAAAGATACAGCATGATATACCAATCAAAAATCTTTCGCGCAGTTACGAATTTTATAAAGAACAAAAGGACGATCCCTACTATTTTTCAGGCATTACAGTGGGATGGTATAAAGAACTGCAGCAGTTTATGAAAGCATTGTGGACAAAGAGAGAAACAATTCCGGATATCCCAGTCTTGCTGATGAATGGGGGCAGTGACAAAATTGTATCTCCAGCCTATAGTAAAAAATGGCTTTCTCAACAAGAAACGTCTGAATTCCAATATAAAGAGTGGAAATCTTGCTATCACGATCTTTATCAAGAACCAGAACGGGAAGATATCTATCAATATATGGAATCCTTTATGTTTAATGCTTTACGCAATATCGGTTATATTATCTAATTTAAATTAAATGGAAGTGTGTTTTTAAGAGGTAAAATTCTTTTGTGCCGTAGCAAAAGAAATATATATCTGGGCATATGCTTTAATTTTGCATATGTCTTTTTTTCGTCACATATTCAGATTCTAGGCGGCATATCATGAGTAAATCTTACTACTAAAGAGTTGAGGAGGAGTCGAAATGAAATAGCAAAACAAGTTATGTATTTATAAGGTAAGAAAATAAAAAAGATTATTTCGAAAATTTTGTTTGCAATCTATCAATATTTAAAATATATTGAATTATAAGAAAACTATAAAGGGGTTTTTTTATGGGGGATTTTGTTGCAGCAATAAATGACATTTTGTGGGGGCCGTGGATGATTTACGGCATATTGGTTGTTGGATTAGTCTTTTCAATCATTATGAAGTTTCCACAGGTAAGATTTATTAAAGACATGGTTTTATTAATGTTCAAAGGGGAAAAATCGGAAAAGGGGATTTCTTCCTTTCAGGCATTATCTATTGCCTTATCAGGACGTGTAGGTACCGGTAATATTGCAGGTACAGCTACTGCCATTGCATTCGGTGGTCCTGGTGCTGTATTTTGGATGTGGATGATTGCTTTTATTGGAGCGGCTACTGCATATGTAGAGTCAACACTAGCACAAATTTATAAAGAAGAACGAGATGATCAATATCGTGGCGGTCCTGCTTACTATATTGAAAAGGGAACAGGGAAAAAATGGGCTGGTATTATTTTTGCCATTGCAGCATTGATGGCGATGGCCGTCCTAATGCCTGGTGTTCAGACAAACGCTATTTCAGATGCTATGCATAATGCTTTTGGTGTTAGCCAGTGGATAACTGGATTGATTGTAACTGTTCTATTAGCAGTTATTGTTATCGGTGGAGTTAAAGCAATTGCGACTGTAGCACAATATGTAGTGCCATTCATGGCTATTTTGTATATGATTATGGCTGTTGTTATTATTGGTATGCATATTGGTGAAATTCCACATGTATTAAAGCTTATCTTTGAAAACGCTTTCGGATTTGATTCTGCTTTTGGTGGTATGCTTGGAGCGGCGATTGCATGGGGAGTAAAACGTGGCGTCTTCTCTAATGAGGCTGGCCAAGGTACAGGAGCTCATGCGGCAGCTGCTGCGGAAGTTTCTCATCCGGCTAAACAAGGCCTTGTTCAAGCTGCTTCTGTTTATATCGATACATTATTGGTTTGTTCTGCTACAGCATTTATGGTTTTATTTTCTGGTACCTTTAATGTATTCGATGAAGCTAAAAAGAAATTTATCTTCTTAGGAGACTTCGGCTCAGGCACTATCGCTGATCAAGTATCCGCAGGTTCTGCCTATACGCAATTTGCGGTAGACCAATCATTCCCTGGGTTCGGCTCAGGCTTTGTAGCAATAGCCTTGTTCTTCTTTGCTTTTACTACTACCATGGCCTATTACTATATTGCTGAGACAAATATTGCGTACTTATTTAAAGGGAAAACTCAAGTCATCGCAATGTGGATTACACGTATTGTGTATTTAGCAGCCAACTTCTATGGCTCATACAAAGCGTCAACACTAGCATGGGCTCTTGGAGATGTCGGCCTTGGATTGATGGTTTGGATTAATGTGATTGGTATCCTGATTGTTGCGAAGCCGGCCATTAGGGCATTGAAAGATTATGAAAGACAGAAGAAAGAAGGCAAAGATCCAGTGTTTGATCCTACTCCTTTAGGAATAAAAGATGCAGATTTCTGGGTTGAATATAATAAAGAGAAGAATGCAAAAGACAATAAAAAACGAGAAGCCATTTAGGCTTCTCGTTTTTCTCGTTTAATATTGTTCCTGGTTTTTATAAATGCTATTCAGCGCACGCTCTTCTTCAGGAATCCGTATATACATCATCAACATGTTTAATAGGGTGAAGAAAATAGCCGTTACATATGCTTGGAATATCAATGGAATGACAAGGATTTCTAGTGCAACGATGACATAGTTTGGATGTGGAATCCATTTATAGGGACCTTTTTTTACCAATTGGGCGTTAGGCAATACAATAATTTTCGTGTTCCAAAAATGGCCGAGCGATTTAATTGCCCAGATCCTGCCTAATTGAAGGACGATAAATACTGCAAGTAGCCATGGCCATATCGGACTTAATGTCGATTCCTTTACCAGGTACTCGATGAATAATGAAGCCAAAAAAGCGACATGAAGTATCACGATATACTTATAGTGTGCCTGCCCAAATTCAATTGCTCCTTGGCTTTTCATATAACGTTCATTATTTCTGGCAACCCGGAGTTCTACTAGCCGTTGAATGCAAATTAGTGCAAATACGATTATAAATAGCATACATTCACTCCCATTCCAATAAAACAAGTTCACCGCTAAAACCTGGTCCAAGTGATGCCATTAAACCTTTTTCACCTTTGGATGGCTTGTTTTCCATAATATATTTCAAGACATATAAAACAGTTGGAGAAGACATATTGCCGTGATTTTTTAAAATATGAGAGCTCGGTGCTAACAAGTCATTTGGCAGATTGAGAGCTTTTTCATAGGCGGTAAGGACCTTTTTGCCACCAGGGTGCAAAATAAATTGTGTGAGATCTTGTGCCTTGGAATCATGAGTATTTAAAAAGTCATGCACAAAAGGGGCAAACCAGTTTTCAACAATTGGCGGGATACTCTTAGAGAAAATAACATGCAAGCCGCTATCCTCGATTCGCCAACCCATTACATCTTCTGAATGAGGCATAAGACGGGAAGCATTTCCTTTGATTGAAGGCAAAGTTTCTTTTGAAGAAAGTGATGCTTCATCACCTGCAACGAGAGCGCATGCTACACCGTCACCGAATAAAGATGTCCCGATAAAATTGCTCTTATCCAAATCGTCTGGCTG
Organism: Rummeliibacillus sp. G93; assembly: GCF_023515935.1. Taxonomy (NCBI): domain Bacteria; kingdom Bacillati; phylum Bacillota; class Bacilli; order Caryophanales; family Caryophanaceae; genus Rummeliibacillus; species Rummeliibacillus sp. G93. Next base: position 2,254,438 of record NZ_CP097314.1, on the reverse strand, counting down.
GAATGTAAGGCTGCATAGTTCCAGGCATACGACAAGTACTACCGCATCGGGATGGGCAAGGCAATAATCATTTGCTCGGCTAATCCCCGCAGCGCCACCTCCGCATCCAAGTCCCCAAATAGGAATTCGGACGATATCAATGGGAAGTGAGAGCTGGTTCATAACGCGTGCTTCAATGCTTGGTGTTGAAATGCCCGTGCTTGATATGAAGATAATGGCATCGACTGCTTCTTTTTCCACTGATGCTCTTTCTAAACAGTCCTCGATTACTTTCGCTGTATACTCTGTAGCAAGTTCTACGTATAATTCATTTCTTTCTGAAAAACTGTGTTCTTCTTTATACCATTCGATTGGCATAGCCAGTTGGCGGTTATGTATTTCGCCATTTTTGAATACTTTCAAATAACGATCAAGTTTGGCTATCTTCCCAGAAAAAAGTTCTTTTATAAATTCCTCTGCCATATTTTGAGGTAATGCATAGGGAGGGCAGTGTGTACTGACTGCATGAATTTTGGGCATTTTAGGATCTCCTTTTTCTTCTCGTATCAAAATAGTGTACGATTTACTATTTGGAAAAATACGTATTCCCTAAAATTAATTCTATAAAACTATGCACACTTCCTAACAGAAACATAACAATATGCTACAATAATGATAATTGAGAAGGTGTCACAATAGGTTAGGAGGGTTTTTGTGGCTCATACATATACAATGGCAAATTTTGCCCAAATTGTTGGCATTAATAAATCGACGATTCGGCATTACATTTCAATATTAGAAGATTACGGTTACCAAGTAGAACGTGACGGACGAAATTATCGGAAGTTTTCAGATCAAGACGTAGCAATATTGCAAGCATATAGTTCACTGCATAAAAATAAAGGATTAACCCTTAAAGAAGCGGCTGAGGTAGTAGTAGCACCGAATTTTAACATCCAAGAGGTAAGTATTACCGTAGCCAATCCTGTGGTCATTGATCGAAAAGAGGAAATCCAGCGTTATGAAGAATTGAGCCATGCGATGGAGCTATTGGCAGAGCATATCCATGGTGTAGAAGTCCAAAACGCTCAGCTAATTCAATTGATTCAAGAAGAGCGAAGACAAAATGTCTTGTTGGCAGAGCAAAATGATTCCATGAAAAGGGAATTTAGGCAAGTCGTTGAATCGCTCGCGCCATTGACTGAAAAAAGGCAAAATGATAACCGTCAAATGGACCGTATTGAACAGCAAAACAGTGCAATTATGGCTGTGCTCAATAAACTGAATGTGTGGCAGCATACACAGGAGATTGAACAAAATGAGGAAGATAAAAAACAAAGGGTACAAGAGAATGGTATTCTTTCTCGTTTTTTTGGAAAGTAAATGAAAAAAGAGTTGTCCATAGATTTACGGACAACTCTTTTTCTTATGCCATTTCCTTCACTTTTTCTAAAGCAATGATAAATGGCGGATCATTTTTTTGATTAATAAACTCATATCTCAATACATGGATATATTTTTGCGGCAATGTACTCACATATTCTATCAGCGCATCTCGTTCTTCCTTGCCACCGTGATGTCCATGATAAACAACTAGAATAATCATGCCGCCAACATTTAAAAGCTGCAGTAAGTCTTGGATGGCTTTTAAGGTTGTGGAAGGCGTTGTAATAATTTCATGATCACTACCTGGCAAATAGCCGAGATTGAAAATAGCTGCCTGTACCGGTTTTAAGACATGTTTAGCTACATGTTCGTGTCCATCTAAAATGGCTGTAACTCGATTTTCAAGGCCTGCTTCCCGTACACGCTCTTCTGTCGAAGAGATCGCTTGTTGCTGGACATCAAATGCATAGACATGGCCCTCATTGCCGGCTAACTGTGCTAGGAAGGCCGTATCATAGCCATTTCCTGCAGTTGCATCCACTACTATGTCACCAGGACGAACGGTCTCTTTCAAAAGAAATTGTGCGTATTGCAGTACACGTTGAAGTTTCATCGTGTTCCCACTTCTTCTTTTTGATAATGCTTTCCTTGATAACTTCCTCTACGTTCTAGTTCAGCATCGATGCCATTTAATACTTCCCATTTGTTCACAGACCACATAGGACCAATCATTAAATCAATCGGTCCATCACCAGTAATTCGCTGTACGACCATTTCTGGCGGAATGACTTCTAATTGATCTGCGACAAGATTGATATAGGCATCCTTGTCCATCAACTCAAGCATACCTTTTTCGTATTGCTTTACAAGCGGTGTTCCCTTTAATAGGTGAAGTAAATGAATTTTGATTGCTTGTACATCTAGCTTCGCCACTGCACGGGCAGTTTCCATCATCATGTCATAATCTTCAAGAGGTAAGCCATTGATAATGTGTGTACATACACGAATGCCATGTTTGCGGAGTTTCTCCACACCTTCCACATATGTCGTATAATCATGTGCACGATTAATTAAATTGGCTGTCTTATCATGCACAGTCTGTAGTCCAAGCTCGACCCATAAGTATGTGCGTTGATTCAATTCTGCCAAGTATTCCACGACATCATCAGGTAAACAATCAGGACGTGTTGCAATACTTAATCCCATAACACCTTCACATGCTAAAGCTGCTTCAAATTTTTCTTTTAGGACAGGAAGCGGTGCGTGTGTGTTCGTATAAGCTTGGAAATAAGCCATAGTTTTGCCGTCTTTCCACTTATGCTGCATTTTCTCTTTAATTTTTTCAAATTGAACAGAGATAGGGTCCACACGATCGCCAGCAAAGTCACCAGAGCCTGCTGCACTGCAAAAAGTACATCCGCCAAATGCAACAGTGCCGTCACGGTTAGGACAATCAAAGCCTGCATCAAGCGCTACTTTGTACACCTTGCAGCCAAATTCATCACGCAAATAGCGATTCCATGTATAATAACGTTTCCCATCAGAGGGAAACGGGAAATCAGTATAATTAATATCAGTCATAGTATAATTTCACTCCTCAACTATCTATTTTAACATGACAACGTCAAAGGGGAAAAATTTCTTTTATCCTGCTTTAACTTGTAGGAAGACTTCTACTTCAAAAATTTAAGCATAGCAAAGAAATTTAAGTAGGGGTTAACTGCTCGTAAAAGACCAGGTGTGATGAGAAAATCCTTATCTCGCGTGAAGTTTCACTTTATGTGAAATGCTATTAGAATAGAAAAAATAATTTTCTTCATCTATTTAGAGGGAGGGGATGGAGTAGAGGAAAATCTCGAAAAAACGTGGTTTGGGAATATCTTGGCAACTATAATTATTGACCTTCTAGAAGACAATGGAAACGGTCGTTTAATATTTGAGCTTAATTATGAAAAGATGGTTGTAAATAGGATCAAAGATTTGTTACTATTGCTTAGATATTCGAAATAAATGGGGGACTTGGAATGCCTAGAAGTGTTTGGTTATTAATCATCGGTATGCTGATTAATACTGTCGGCAGCTCATTTTTATGGCCGATGAATACGATTTATATGCATGATGAACTCGGACAGTCGCTCACAATAGCGGGGCTCGTACTGATGGCCAATGCTGCAGCTGGTGTAGTAGGCAATCTTTTAGGCGGGTATGTCTTTGACAAATTTGGCGGCTTTAAGTCCATCATGATAGGAACAATCATATCCATTATAGGCCTTACGTGTCTTGTGTTTTGGCATGGCTGGCCGCATTATGTCTGGTTTTTGACATTAATAGGTTTTAGTGGTGGGATTGTATTTCCGAGTATGTTTGCAATGGTCGGAACAGCATGGCCAGAAGGCGGGAGAAAAGGATTTAATGCCATTTATCTCGCTCAAAATTTAGGGGTAGCATTTGGCCCAGCTCTTGCAGGTATTGTTGCAAAGCATAGCTTTGACTATTTATTTATTGCCAATCTAGCTATGTATATCGTCTTCTTCTTTGTGGCATTCACATATAAAGGAATTTCTACAGAATACGCCATTGCGCCTGCATCTGTAATAAGTGAAGGCTCAAAAGTAAAAGATCGTTCATCATTCTACGCATTGAGTATTTTGGGGATTGGTTTCTTACTTAGTTGGCTCGTCTATACCCAATGGACAACAACAATTTCATCTTATACACAAACATTGCATATTTCTCTGAACCAATACAGCTTGCTTTGGACAGCGAATGGTTTGCTAATTGTACTGGGCCAACCATTGATCAATCCGATTATTAAAAAAATGGGCGAACGTTTCAAGGAACAAATTTTTCTTGGTTTAGCTATTTTCGTCATTTCCTTTGTAGTGGTTAGCTTCGCGGGAACATTTAAAATGTTTTTAGTGGCGATTATCATTTTAACATTTGGTGAAATGTTTATTTGGCCGATTGTACCGACAATTGCCAGTACGTTAGCACCTAAGGGTAGAGAAGGGTTTTATCAAGGTATGGTCAATAGTTTCAGTGCTATAGGCAAAATGATTGGTCCATTCTTAGGCGGTGTTCTAGCAGACCAATATGGCATGAAGATTACGTTTTATGTATTAATCGGGATTCTGCTCATTGCTTTTATCCCATACATGCTTTATGATCGACCGTTAAAAAATAAACATAAAGTGGAAAAAGAAACGATATAATTCATTGAATTTGTTAAATCTCTTGTCAATTACAGTATATTGAATTAGAATAGGATTCAATATATGTAATGACAGCGAATGGGAATAGTAGGTTGTACTTGATTTTTTTAGAGAGTTGGCGGTAGGTGAAAGCCAGCAAATCAATCAACTGAACTCGCCCAGGAGTCGCTATGGTGAACCATTGATAGCCATTGCCGTTAATCCGCGTTAAGGAATCAAGTTGAGTGTTTTACACTAATTTGGGTGGTACCGCGGGAGATATAGGCTCTCGTCCCTTTTATAGGGACGAGAGTTTTTTTATTTTCAAGAATATGAGTATGGAGGGTCAAGAATGAATTTTAATCATCAAGAAATTGAAAAGAAATGGCAGAAGTATTGGGCTGACCACAAAACTTTTAAAACAACAAATGAAGAATCGAAGCCGAAGTTTTATGCATTGGATATGTTTCCATATCCCTCAGGTGCAGGCTTGCATGTAGGGCACCCAGAAGGTTACACAGCAACAGATATCCTTTCACGCTTTAAGCGTCTGCAGGGTTATAACGTGTTGCATCCAATGGGATGGGACGCATTTGGTCTTCCAGCAGAGCAATATGCTCTTGACACTGGAAATGACCCAGCTGAGTTCACACAAAAAAATATTGATACATTTAGACGCCAAATCCAAGAATTAGGCTTTAGTTATGACTGGGATCGCGAAATCAATACGACTGATCCAAACTATTATAAATGGACACAATGGATCTTTATTCAGCTATATAAAAAAGGTCTTGCTTATATCGATGAAGTAGCAGTCAACTGGTGTCCAGCACTTGGCACAGTACTTGCGAATGAAGAAGTAATTGATGGCAAGTCTGAGCGCGGCGGACACCCTGTAGAACGACGTCCAATGAAACAATGGATGTTGAAGATCACAGCCTATGCAGATCGTTTAATTGATGATTTGGAAGATGTGGATTGGCCAGAGAATATTAAAGATATGCAACGTCACTGGATCGGTCGTTCTGAGGGTGCTGAAGTAGACTTCTCTATTAAAAATTCAGATAAGCAGTTCCGTGTATTTACTACACGACCTGATACTCTATTTGGTGCAACTTATACAGTTCTTGCACCTGAACATGCACTTGTGGATGAAATTACAACTAAAGAACAGCGCGAGGCTGTAGAAGCATATCTAGAAAAAGTCAAAGTTAAGTCTGATTTAGAACGTACAGATTTAGCGAAAGAAAAAACAGGCGTATTTACAGGTGCCTATGCAATCAACCCAATCAATGGTCGAGAAATACCGATTTGGATTGCAGATTACGTTCTAGCAAGCTATGGTACAGGTGCGATTATGGCAGTACCAGCACATGATGAACGCGACTTTGAATTTGCGAAACAATTCAACCTACCAATCATTCCTGTATTAGAAGGTGGCGATGTTTCTAAAGAAGCCTTTACAGGTGATGGCCAACATATTAACTCTGATTTCTTGAATGGATTAGACAAAGAAGAAGGCATTCAAAAGGCAATTACATGGCTTGAAGAAAATAAAGTAGGCGAGAAAAAAGTTTCGTACCGTTTACGCGACTGGTTATTCTCCCGCCAACGTTATTGGGGAGAGCCGATTCCAATCATTCATTGGGAAGATGGCACCATTACAACAGTAAAAGAAGAAGATTTACCATTGGTGTTGCCGAAAACAAAGGATATCCATCCATCAGGTACCGGTGAATCGCCATTGGCCAATATTGATGAATGGGTAAATGTCGTAGATCCTGAGACAGGTAAAAAAGGCCGACGTGAAACGAATACAATGCCTCAATGGGCAGGTTCAAGTTGGTACTTCCTGCGTTATATCGACCCGCATAATAACGAACAATTGGCAGACCCAGAGTTATTGAAACGCTGGTTGCCTGTCGATATTTATATCGGCGGCCAAGAACATGCAGTGCTACACTTGTTGTATGCACGTTTCTGGCATAAAGTGCTTTACGATTTAGGGGTAGTACCAACAAAAGAACCTTTCCAAAAATTATTCAACCAAGGGATGATTCTTGGTGAAGGTAATGAAAAAATGTCTAAATCTAAAGGTAATGTTGTCAATCCGGATGATATTATTGAAAGCCATGGAGCTGATACACTAAGACTTTATGAAATGTTCATGGGACCACTAGAAGCATCTATTCCTTGGTCTACGAATGGCTTAGATGGAGCACGCCGCTTCCTAGATCGTATATGGAGACTCTTCATCAACGAAGAAACGGGCGAGCTTTCTGAAAAAATTAAAATATCGAATGATACAACTTTAGAAAAAGTGTATCATCAAACAGTTCAAAAAGTGACGGACAATAACGAGCATATTCGTTTTAATACTTCTATTTCTCAAATGATGGTATTCATTAACGAATGTTACAAAGCTGATGTGGTGCCTCGTGAGTATGCAGAAGGATTTGTTAAGATGCTTGCACCAATTGCACCGCATATAGCGGAAGAATTATGGGCAAAATTAGGTCATAGCGAAACCATCACATATGAAGAATGGCCAACATTCGATTCATCTAAATTAGAAGATGATGAGATTGAAGTGGTTGTACAAATCAATGGCAAAGTTCGTGCTAAATTGATGGTTTCTAAAGATGCAGGACGTGAAGAATTAGAGAAAACGGCGCTTGAAAATGATCAAGTCCAAGAACAATTGGCAGGCAAAGATATTAAGAAAGTGATTGCTGTGCCAGGCAAATTAGTCAATATTGTCGCGAAGTAATTGGCGAAATAAAAACCTTCTTCCTAGTTGGAAGAAGGTTTTTTGCTAAAATAATCCAACATAAAAACGAAACCTTCTGTGACTAAATACGTATAATTAAGGACGAAAAAAATTTGAGAAGAGGTCTATAAATGGAATCACAATTTCCAAAGGTCCTTCGTTTCTTCACTCTGTTATGGTTGTTTACAGCGATAGGATTATTTGCAGGGGTTTACGTACCACAACCGATGGTTTTGCCAATCAGCATAGTAACAGTCATCTTATTGATAATTGTTATGGTTAGCCGTGCTGCTCGGAAGGCGAGTAAATTCATATCTGTGCTGTTTGCGTTTCTAACTGGCATTACGCTGTATAGTTTGCTGAATTTCTATATTGGAGCGTTAGGCGGAAAGCTTGTTTTGCTTATATTTGGCTCTACTGCACTTATTTTTATCGTAGCAGGGCTCATCGGCTATAATACAAAACGAGATCTTTCTAACTGGTGGAAATTCTTATTCATCATACTCATCGGAATATTAATTTTTTCAGTGATTAATATCTTTGTAGGATTTAGCGATATGATGATGATCGTTCTTAGTGGAATTGGAGTGTTACTCTTCATCGGCTATACGCTATATGATATGAACCAAATTGCAAAAAGTGTCATATCGGATGAGGAAGTACCGCTAGTGGCATTAAATTTGTATTTGGACTTCATTAATTTATTTACCAATCTACTGCGACTCATCTACCATCTGAAACGAATTTTTGATGATGATTAGTAGATTAGTTTTCGGGTAAGGGATTACTATTGACGGAAAAGGGCTGTGGAATATGAAATTATTGTTAATTATTATACTTTGTCTAGTCATCTTGTTTTTATGTTACGGCCCACTCCCGACCGTTTTTATTCGCATAAGCAAGCTAGGGATTTACAAGACCATTCCTGGAAAACAGATTGCGTTAACATTTGACGATGGACCACACGGAGTTTATACACCGGAATTACTGGACTTATTAAAAAAATATCACGTAAAAGCTACATTCTTTGTAGTTGGAGACCATGTGAGAAGAAACCCTCAAATTGTTAAACGGATGGCAGATGAAGGGCATACTATAGGTATTCATCATAATCAACATGTTTCCAATTGGTTAACTGGTCCATTAGAACTGAAAAAGCAATTAACGTTGGCTAATCAGGCAATCGAAGAAGCGACAGGGGAACCGGTACAATTTTACCGTCCGCCATGGGGACATTTTAATTTGTTTACATTATTCGTCGGAAAAAAATATAAAAAAATCATGTGGTCCCATATTTTTGGCGACTGGAAAGTAGAAAAAGCACGGAATGGTTTGCTAGAAGAACTGAAGCAATATGCAAGTCCTGGTTCTATCTTTGTATTACATGATAATGGCGACACACAAGGCGCTGAAAAGGAGGCACCCTCATATATGCTGCGAAATTTGGAGCTTTTTTTAGAAGATTGTCACGAAAAAAATATAGAATTCATCACACTGAAAGATGTGTGGGAATAAGTTGCTATGAATATTGATCAATTAATGCATTATTTAAGTCTTTATGGATATGTTATTCTTTTCATTTGTTTATTTTTCGGAATTGTCGGTATTCCCGCTCCTGAAGAATCATTGTTATTTTTGACAGGAGTTCTAATAAGTTATGGAAAGCTGTCAATGGCTCATTCGCTCATTTTTATAGAATTAGGTGCCTTCATTGGTATGATAGTAGCTTATCTTTTGGGCAAATACCTAGGGGCTCCTTTCATCAATCGCTTTGGCAAATATATTGGACTCAATTCGGAGCGGTGGGCGAAGATTGAAAACAAATATAATAAGAATGCATATAGAACAATTACTTTCGGCTTTTACCTGCCGGGCATGCGTCAAATCAGCCCGTACTTTGCAGGAATAACCAAGACGCCACTTAAGCCATTTATTCTTTTTTCTCTCATTGGCAGTATTATCTGGACCATGCCTTTTGTTTTGTTGGGTTATTTTACTGCGAATACGATTTATATTAATCCGGATTATGTACCATATTTAGGAATTATATTATTTATACTATTTATTGTTTATTTTATTGTGAAAAAGATAATAGGACGATCTAAGAAAAATAAGTCAAGTAATGATTCTGATCAATGACTGTTTTTTAGTTAGAGAGAGCGGGTAATGACAGATAGTAAAGAAGGACAAATTCCCTTCAACCTTATCTTAAAAATCGTGCTATTTGAAAAGGGGTTCTTCGATATGAAAAAAATATTATTCTTTCCGCTATTGCGGATGCAATCCGGCCATCATCAAGTCGCAGATGCTTTAATGGACATGGTGAGGGGCCGCAATGAAGAATATGAGATAAAGAAGATTGATTTGATTAGTTATTGGCATCCAGGATTAGAGAAAATGCTCTCTCGAAGCTATTTGAATTGGATTCGCCTATTTCCTAACTCTTATAATTTTATTTATAGTAAAAGATACTGTACAGCAAACCAGCCAAAAAAATTCTATGAAAACCATTTTTTAAAGAAGATGGAGCAACTGATTGAACTAGAAAAACCTGATGCTATCGTTTGTACACATGGCTTTCCATCATGTCTGATCAGCCGATTGAAAATGCAAGGGAAATGTGAGGTCCCTGTTATCAATGCCTATACAGATTTTTTTATTAATGGTATTTGGGCAAAAGAAGGCATCGATTTACACTTTGTACCGAGCAAGGAAGTGAAAGAGCATCTAATTCGTGAATTTGGTATCCCTAGAAAACATATTATTGTTACAGGCATACCCGTTCATGAGGAAATTAAAAAAGGGACAAGTAGAAATAAGAGAAATGATAGACCCCATATATTAGTAGCTGGCGGTAATAGCGGTCTTGGCGGGATATCAAGCCTGACTACTGAATTAAAAAAGCATCCTGAATTTCAATTTTATATTCTTTGCGGAAACAACAAAAAACTCTACGATGAAATTCATGGATGGAAAGAAGCACATATTAAGCCGCTGTCATATATTAGCTCAAGAACAGAAATGGACAAGCTATATGATAAAATGGATGCCATTATTACTAAACCTGGAGGTGTGACGATTAGCGAGGCTTTACGTAAAAAGCTACCAATCATCGTTCATTCGCATCTTCCGGGCCAAGAAAAAATTAATTTAGATTATTTAAAGAAACATAATCTTGTCGTAGAATTATCCAAAGAAATGCCTATTGAATCTCAATTAAATGCTATTTTGAATGATAGCCAAATATTGGAATCATGTGCACGTTCAATAGAATGTTATGAGGATGAAATAGAATTAGAGCTAACAAGCCAACTACATGAAGTCTTTAAATGGCTTCTTGGCAATGGCAGGACAATACAACCTGCATACGAATACAGCCCGACTCTTCAATGGGAGATGGTTAGAGGATAACCCAAATGAAAAGGCCTTAGCATGATACTCATTATGCTAGGGCCTTTTATGTTTGATGATCGGCTGAAGATGATAGAGAACTTCTTCGTCTTCCATTAATTTAAAGCCATTACGGCCAGCTTTTTTAATATCATAAAGGAGGGCGTCTGCTTTATGCATAAACTCTTCAATCTCATCGTTCGTCTTAATCTTTCCTCTATAGGCTCCTGCGCTGAATGTAAGTTGGTCTGATACCTTGGATGCTGCATTAGAAAGGTTGAATTGTTGAATATCCCTGAGCACTCGTTTATAAATAATCACGATTTCTTCCGGTCGTTGATCAGGTATCAGCATGATAAATTCCTCGCCTCCCATCCGCGCAGCAAAAGAGTTTGTAGAGAGAGCTATATGATTTAATACTGTTGCTACACGAGATAGCACCATATCCCCATAAGCATGTCCATAGTAATCGTTGTAAACCTTAAAATAATCAATATCGAGCATTAAAACGGTAAGTGTATAAGGATGAACCCGTTCCTCAAGAGCAGCTTTGTATTGATGAAAGCCTCTTCTGTTAGCGATTTTTGTCAGTTCATCAGTTGCAGATAACCGTTGCAATTCTGTATTGGCTGCAGCAAGTTCATTTGCTAATTGTCTTGAGCGAGTAGACTCCCTACATAAATATTTCTCTTGTTGAAAGGAAGTAATAAAGTTTTGATAATTAAAATGGGCAACAACAAGTAAAACAGGAGTAAGAAATATAGCCAGGTGCATCTCGAATGTATATCGAATGTATGGTTCGTCTAAAGTAAAGTAGTTTAATATATATGCGATTACTGCTACGATCAAAGGTGCTATAAAATAACGAAGACGCATGATAAAGAAACTAGCACAAATCACTAATGACATAATATAAGCAACTGTATGATGTTGATAATGAAAGTCTATTAGTGAGATACTTAAACTAAGGATCAAGAGCCAACAAATATAGTAAGCCGTAATTTCTTCGAGCTGTTTATAATAGTCAAGGCTGCCATTTTGATTGAACTTTTTTGGATTTGCTAATAGTAAGACCATGAAATTGGAAAGAAACATTAAGCCATAAGGAATTATATAAACACTATGGTAATGGGGGTAACTCTTGAAAAAGAAATGGCACCAAACTGTAGCAAGCACTAGACCTAAGCTTACCCACAGAAAGAATTTGGCCAGAGCGTACATGCGTTTGAAATTCTGCTGAGCTAATTGTTTATAGAAATTAGGATCATTTTCAAACGGAATAGAAGATGGCTCTTTTGGAGTCGTTTGCATGCAAATTATTCACCCCTTTAAAAATAATAATAATTTTGCATTCTTACTATAAGAATAGGCTTTAATATGAGAGAAATAAAGAGGTAATTAATGTATATTCATATATTTAGTCAAAAAATTGACAAACAAGTGAATTTATTCATTATCTATCGAAAAATCAATAACTAAATAAATCCGAACTAAATGTAAAATTACATTTGTTCGGTTTTATTTTAATTATTTTCTATTGCGAAAAGTATTTTGTAACATTGGTGTCCAAGCCTCATCTTTCATTTAATCGATGGATGAGGCTGCACTCATTCCAGCTATTCGGCCTGTTACAAGTGCAGATGTAATGTTATAGCCGCCTGTATAACCGTGAATATCTAAGACTTCTCCACAGAAGTAAAGCCCTGTTTTCTTTTTAGATGCCATTGTTTTTGGTTCTATCTCTTTCACAGAAACACCCCCACCAGTAACAAAGGCTTTTTCTAAAGGCTGAGTGCCGTTGACCAACATTTCAAAACCAACCAACTCATTTGCTAGATGGCGTGCTGCTTCTGAGGAAAGTTCTGCTCCTGTTAGCGAATCGTCGATATTTGCCTTCTCCATTAAGAAGATCAGCCAGCGCTCAGGCACAATCCCTTTCCATATATTTTTTAATGCCTTTTTAGGCTCTTTTTTCGCCAAGCTTAATAGATACTGAAAAGCAGATTCTGCATTATAGCCAGTTAGCCCAGCAATCCGAATTCGGACAGGCTTGCCGCCATTTTTCTTCATTTCTTTTACAACAAATTGGCTGCAACGCAAAATAGCTGGTCCACTTAAACCAAAATGGGTGAACAACATGTCCATTTTGTGCGTTATAATAGTTTTGCCTTTTTTGTTTAAGACTGAAACTTCAGCGTCGCGAAGAGCTAGTCCTTGCAACTCTTTGCTTTTAATAAACGTCTCATTGGAGATTAAAGGGACTTCCGTCGGATATAGATCTGTTACAGTATGTCCCGCCTGCTCAGCCCAAGGGTAGCCGTCACCAGTGGAACCCGTTTGTGGGACGGCTTTGCCGCCGACTGCAACTACAACCGCCTTTGCTTGCAGATCTGTACCATCTTTTAAGCGGACGCCTCTTATTCTTTCGACATCCATCAATAATTTCGCAACGGTAGTATCTTGGCGGATTTCGACTTGTAAGCGTGCTAATTCCCTAAGCATTGCCTCCACTACATCTTGGGCTCGATTGGAGACAGGGAACATGCGTCCATGGTCTTCCTCTTTCAAAGAAACACCTAGATTTTCAAAGAAAGAAATAATATTTTCATTGTTATAAACAGAGAAAGGACTATATAAAAAACGGCCATTGCCAGGAATATGTTTAATAATTTCATCAATCGGGAGTCGATTTGTGACATTACAGCGTCCACCGCCTGATATTGCAAGCTTTCTCCCTAATTTATGTCCTTTTTCTACTAAAAGAACTTTTTTATTCTCAGTGCCTGCAGCGATGGCAGCCATGAGACCTGAAGGGCCACCGCCAATTACGATTACATCATACATAAAATGGAACTCACTTTCTTTTTTTATATTTATTATACATGATAAAAGAAAACTATTTGAGTAATTGCATGGCGAGTTGTAAACTAACATTTAGGTTTATTATTTTAATGGGCAATAAAAGCCAATACGAAAAGTAGCGGCTCGAGAAATTGTCAATCAAAGCCCGGTTAAATTGGATGATTCCGAATTGGAAGGATTGTTGGGTAATATGTCTTCATTAATGAAAGGAACTGCCATTCTAACGATTGGTATGTTTTTATCGAAAGTCTTGGGCCTCGTTTATATTTTTCCGTTTTATGCGATTATTGGGCAGAAAAACGTGGCTTTATATTCGTATGCCTATGTTCCGTATACAATTATGCTATCTGTAGCCATCTCAGGCGCACCGATTGCAGTATCAAAGTTTGTAGCGAAGTATAATAGCCTTGGTGATTATGATTCAGGGCGTAAGCTTGTCCGCTCGGGCTTGCTTATTATGACCATTACAGGTTTTTTATCTTTTTTAGTTCTATATTTTATGGCTACTCCAATAGCACATATGGTCATCAAAGATGAAGAACAAATTTTTAATGTAGCTCAAATTGCCGGCGTTATTCGTTGGGTAAGTTTTGCATTGATTGTGGTTCCTTTCATGAGCTTAGTGCGAGGTTTCTTCCAAGGTTACGACCATATGGAACCAACTGCCATATCACAATTAATTGAACAAATTGTTCGTATTATTGTTCTCTTAATCGGATCTTTCTTAGTCATGAGGGTTTTTCATGGTACAGCGCAAACAGCTATTTCATTCGCTGTATTTTCTGCTTTTATAGGAGCTTTGGGTGGTTTGCTCGCCCTTTGGTATTACTGGCGAAAGTTTAAGCCAGAGTTTAATTTGAAGCTACAGAACAGCGTTTCAACAGGTCAGCTTTCTTATAAAAGTATCTATAAAGAAGTTGTGACTTATTCCATTCCATATGTATTTGTAGGTATTGCCAATCCTTTATTCCAGCTAGTGGATATGCTGACGTTTAATACAGCGATGTCTAATATCGGACTAGCAAAGGTATCGGATGATTATCTAGGAATGCTGAATTTTACAACACAAAAGATTGTGATTATACCTGTCATGCTTGCGACAGGGTTTTCTATGGCACTTGTGCCGGCAATCACCAATTACTTTACAAAGAATCAGCATAATGCCTTGATCAATACAATGGATAAAACCTATCAAATTCTTTTATTTATCACGTTGCCAGCAGTAGTGGGTATATCGATATTGTCTGCAGACATTTATCATCTGCTTTATTCAGAGAGCGCAGTTGCTTCAAGTATTTTAGCTGCTTATGCGCCGGTTGCCATTCTGTTTGCATTTTTCCAAGTGACGGCTGCGCTGTTACAAGGTATCGATTATCAAAAATGGATTGTCTTTAGTTTATTGACAGGTATTCTTGTGAAGCTATCTCTGAATATACCTCTGATTGAGGCGATGGAAACACAAGGCGCGATTCTTGCAACAGCTATTGGTTATATGGTGTCAATCGTTATTAACATCCTTGTATTGAAAAAAGCGTTACATTATAAGTCAAAAGTGGTTGTAAGAAGGTCAGTGCTTATTATTCTACTGACGCTCATTATGGCTGCCTCTGTCATCGTTACACATAAGCTACTTGTTCTGATGTTTGGTGTAGCGCATTCTAAAATTGCTGCGCTACTGTATCTCATTGTATGTATTACGGTGGGTGGTCTCGTGTATGCCTTTTTATCGCTCCGCACAAAGCTTGCACAAAAGTTGTTAGGTGATAAGATTGCAAAAATTGCACGTAAATTTGGAATGTAGGAGAGAGTTTTATGCGTTTAGATAAATTATTGTCAAACATGGGTTATGGTTCACGGAAAGATATAAAGAAATTACTAAAAACAAAGGCAGTCTCTATCGACGGGGAAGAGGCCAAAGATCCTTCATTACACGTGGATCCTGAAAAACAGAGCATAACGGTGCTTGGCGAGCGTGTCATCTATCAGGAGTTCATTTACCTAATGATGAATAAACCTGCAGGCGTCGTCTCTGCGACAGAGGATTTATATGATCAAACGGTTATTGATTTGATTGATCCTTTCTATGCGCATTTCGAACCGTTTCCTGTAGGTCGTTTGGACAAAGATACGGAAGGCTTCCTTCTTTTAACGAATGATGGATCTCTTGCACATCGATTGCTGTCACCAAAAAAACACGTGCCGAAAGTATACTATGCAACAATTGATGGCTGTGTAACTGAAGAAGATGTAGTGGCATTTCGCCAAGGTGTGGTATTGGAGGATGGTTACCAAACAAAACCAGGCGAATTAAAAATTATAAAATCAGGTGCGTCATCAGAAATCGAGTTAACGATATCAGAAGGAAAGTTCCATCAGGTCAAAAGAATGTTCGAAGCGGTGAGCAAAAAAGTAACCTATTTGAAACGACTATCGATGGGGAACTTAGAACTTGATGAGAGTTTAGAAACTGGAGAGTATAGAGAGTTAACGCCAGAAGAGATTGAACAGATCGATGGCTGGAACTAGTGAGTAATTTGTTTTTTATAAAAAAATAAGCACCAAAAAGAATGACCAAGCGACGCAGCATGGTCATTCTTTTTTTTACGTAAATTTAATTTCATTCATAACATAAGACGAATGGCCATCAGCATATTGGCTCGGTTCATCGTCTATTCAACGAAAAGCGTGAGATCCAACTCGTCGAATCTTTCTAAGATGTCATTTTCACTTTCTTACGCGTCGTTGTCCATCTGCCTCGACTTGGGCTTTCGACCAAATCATTAAAGGCTAACACATTCAAATCTCTCTGAATGGTGCGAGGAGTGATGCCGAATTCATCGACAAGGTCTTGTGTAGTCACAGTTCCCTTACTGTGTATATACATGTACACGTCCTTAATTCGATTGAGCATCCGATCAGTTGTGTGTTTCAATATTGAACACTCCTTCATCTTAATTCTAAAAGACTAGCGGACGACAATAATTGCGAGGTATTCAGGCTCCTAATTTAGTTTGCCTTAGACATCCCCTTTTCAAATTGGTTTGTCAAAAGTTATTTGACAATTTCATTATAACGAATCTTTTAGTTGATTTCCAACCTTTTGTTTGATTTAAGAAGTTTGGCACATACATAAATAGAGCCATAGACGAACGAAAATATTAGAAAATGGAAAAAGGTTCGATTTTTGGTTTGTCCTATGTGAATACTCTCAAAACAGTGTAAAATATAGTTGGAATGTAAAGGAGGAATAAAAACTATGGAATGGTTACAAAAAGCACAGGAAAGACAAGATGAACTAATTGCAGAGTTGCAAGAATTAGTGAGAATCGAAAGTGTCTTGGATGAGAGTATGGCTACAGAGGAGATGCCGTTCGGCGAAGGGCCGAGAAAAGCGTTGGATTGGATGCTTTCACAAGGTGAGAAGCAAGGATTAAAAACAAAAAATATTGATAATATGGTTGGCTACATAGAAATGGGAGAAGGCGATGAATTAGTCGGTATTCTCTGTCATGTTGATGTAGTGCCAGCAGGAAGTGATTGGGTGCACCCTCCATTTGGTGCTGTAGTAGAAGATGGCAAGTTATTTGGACGAGGCGCCATCGACGATAAAGGACCAACAATGGCTGCATGGCTTGCGATGAAGATGGTGAAAGATGCAGGTATAACATTAAACCGCAGAGTCCGGATGATTGTAGGATCAGACGAAGAGTCAGGCTTCCGTTGCGTTAAAAGATATGTAGAAAAAGAAGAAATGCCTACATTAGGCTTCGCGCCAGATGCAGACTTCCCGATTATTAATGCTGAAAAAGGAATCGCTGAGATTTCTTTCCGTCAACAAGCATCTTCAAAAGAAAACGAACAATTAATTTCATTCCATGCGGGGCATCGAATGAATATGGTGCCGGATTTTGCTGAAGCCATTGTACGCAATATGCCTGAAGAAGCTGAAGTTATTTTTAATGCCTATTTAGCTTCATCACAATTGGAAGGATCTATCGAAAAGACAGAAGAGGGACATAAATTAGCAGTAAAAGGTAAATCAGCTCATGCAATGGAGCCGAACGCTGGGATTAACGCTGCGGTAAAACTTGCTCAATATCTAAACACAGTGTTGACAACACCTCAATCTAAAGAATTTACAGGGTTCATCGTAACAGCTTTCGCAAATGAAACAAGAGGTCATGCGCTAGACCTTGCATTCACTGATGAAATGTCAGGCGATACAACGTTGAACGCAGGCATTGTGACATTTGAAGAAGGAAAAGGTGGAAGAATAGATGTCAGTATGCGCTATTCAGTAACATATCCTTATGAAGAGAAAATCGCTGCTGGTAAACAAGCGACTGCTAAACTTGGATTTGATCTAGTCGTGGATGATAATTCAGAACCACACTATGTAAAACCAGAAGAAGAATTAATTCAAAAGCTTTCTAAAGTATATGAACGAAATACGGGTGAGAAAGCGGAATTATTATCTATTGGCGGAGGCACATATGCACGTGAATTGCCAACAGGCGTAGCGTTCGGCATGTTGTTCCCAGGCGAACCAGACGTCGCTCACCAAGCAGATGAATTTGTAGTAATTGAAAATCTCGTAAAGGCTGCTGCCATCTATGCAGATGCAATCGTGGAGCTTGGAACGAAATAGTGATAGGAAACCTCCGTCTAATTTAGATGGAGGTTTTTTGGTTGTTGATGAAATAGTTGTTTTGTGAAGAGGAACCAAGACAGCGTTTAAAGGAAAGTAGTTCAGGAAGGATAATTGTATATCAGCAGTACATAATAAAGCCAAGTATGAAAATTAGTGTGTAAAGTAGGAGTGATCTTTCTATGTGTTTTGCTAAACGTTTTTTATACATAATTTTACTATCCTTTATCCTGTCATTGATTTTTTGCAAATTTGACCTTTTTGATGCCACAGCGAAGCAAAAAGATTACACTATCTCACCAAATACGAAACCTCTCAATAAGAAAATACAAGGCTATTCCACTTATACAAAAGAAACGAAAAACTACTACACCATTCGATCTTATTTAGAGGAGCTGGAAAAAAAGGGTGGAGGCAAGCTTGTATTGAAAAAAGGCAAATACTCTATTACCAATACATTATTCGTACCTTCAAACGTAACTATTCAACTAAATAACGGAGTGATTTTGAAAAAGAGTATGAATACGGGAAGCGGGAACACATTAAAGCCTTCGTATTCCATGTTCCAATTGGTAGCGCCTAGCATGGTAAAGAAGATAGGCATGCAATATGATTATAACGGTTCTACAAATATCAATATAATAAGTGGTGGAAAGGCCACCATTGATTTGAATCATCAAAAAAATGTAAATGGAATAATCGCAGGACATAATGAGAACCTGCTTATTAAGAATATTCAATTCCTTAACGCGAATGAAGGGTATTTTATACAATTAGCCGCTACAAAACATGCGACCATTCAGAACAACACATTCCTTCATCAACATTCTTCTTCCAAACCAGTCATCAGTTTGGACACAGCAGAAGAAAAGAATGGTAACTATCAGGTCAGCTGGAGTATGTACGATGGAACGCCGAATGTGCATACGACAATTGAACAAAACTATTTCTACGATATTTACCAAGCGATTAGTTCAAAAAATGCTACAGATGGAAAGCCTCAAAACAAAATCGTAATTCGAAAAAACAAAATAGCTCACGCAAGCTCGAATATGATTGTGATGAACAACTGGCGTCTATCAACAGTTGAAGACAACACTCTAGAAGATGCAAAAGGCTATGGGGTTTATGTTTTGGGATCCTATAAGCCTGTCATCCGTCTGAACCAATTGAAAAAAATGAAGATTCCCGTCAAGCTAGCAGAGTATACTTCTAATGGCACAGTGAGCGAAAACACGGTCACTCTTAGCAATAAAAAAGCACTTGCTTCGAATAAGGGTGAACAGCTTAAAGAATATGCCATCCCCATCGAACACGACCAGTTTTTAGAAAAAATTGAGATTACCAATCTAAAGGATCTTAATAAGGCTGTATATACTGTCACCCCAAAGTCAGTTACCTTAAATAAGGAATACCTCTTACGTAATTCTTATACAGACCAGACAAAGCAGTACTATGCATTGCGCTCTTACATGGAGCAGCTTGAGAAGCAAGGTGGCGGAAAGCTTGTTTTTAAAAAAGGAAAATATACGATTACTAATGTTTTATATGTGCCGTCCAATGTGACACTTGAGTTTGAAGATGGCGTCGAAATAATTAAAGGTGATCATACAGGGAGTACGACCATCAACCCTTCTAATTCCATCTTCCAGCTGATCCGGCCTTCTTTATCAAAGAAAGAGCGTGTTGTAGGTGGCCATAAAGGTGAAAAAAATATTCGCTTTATTGGCAAGGGGAAAGTGATTTTTGATCTGAAGTTCAAATTATTCAGCTTTGCGATTATCATGGGGCACAATAAAAATGTAGAGATACAAAATATACAGTTCAAAAATATGAACGGCGGGCACTTTATTGAAATGGACGCCTCGGAAAATGTAATCATTCGAGATAACGAATTTTTCAATTCCATTCCATCCGCTCGACATGTGAAAGAAGCAATTAACCTAGATACACCGGATAAAACAACTCTTGGGTGGAGTTCTGAATGGAGCAATTTTGATCGAACAGCCAATAAACGGATTCTAATTCTCAACAATCGGTTTAAGAATTTAGATCGAGCTATCGGAACTCATAAATATTCAGAGGGACATCCACATAAACAAATCGTTATTTATGGAAATACAATTGATACGACGAGAAACGATGCTATACGAATAATGAACTGGATAAACCCCACCATTGCAGAAAACGTAATAAAAAATGTGGCCAAAGGCGATCGAGAAAAACGTGGTATTCTATCTAGTGGAGCAATTCACCCCAAAATCCAATACAATACTTTTGAAAAAGTGGGCCGCCCCATCCAATTTATTGCTTGGCAAAATACAGGGCCAGGGGAACAATATAAAGAAATTAAAGACAAGCTTTCAAATGCTGAAAAGGAATTACTTAAGACAAATGATTTGATAGATACAGAAGAAGTATTTGCCCGCATTAACAATGAGTATCTAGAGTACAACAATCCAGAAAAAATCTTGTTATTAAACTGGCGCTAATAATGGGTATATAAAAAACATGGTAAAATAAATTTGCGAGATACCCCCATTTTTATGGGGGGTACATAAAAAGAAAACTTCATATGGGAGGTGTTCATTTGGCACAGCTAGTAAAATTGCAAGATTATGTTTCTAGATATGAAAAAGACTTAAAGAGATACACAACCCAATTTGTCCGCCTTAAAAAGGTACAATGGATCCGTATGAAAAGCGATTGGGAGACAGGTAACATTCATGGTGAGCTTGAGGTAGAAGAAGCAGAAGAAAAACCAAAAAAGAGCTTTTTGCCACGTTTTTTCCGTAGAAAAAGTAAAAAAACACAGGATGATGAATACATCGAAGATGGTACAGAAGCTTTTTTTACAAAGAATGAAAAAGAATTAACTGGAGAGTTGGCTCCAGATATGCACGAAGAAGAAAACGCATATACATTTCAGCCGTCTTTCTATTTCGCACCGCAAACAATGGATGATTTAAAACGTATGTATATTGATCAGTTGTTTCAGTTTCAAATGAAATGGGCGAGCTCAACTTTGCGAGAGGAATCACATCTAAACCCGAGATACACACGAGATACGTTGCTGCGTGCATTTACACAACGTTTGCCAGATAGCTATTTATTATTATATCGACCTGTTTTTCAAATCAAACGGGCTCCTGTAGAAGCGGGTATTATCTTGTTAACTCCTACACAATGTCTTTGTATCGGAGTCCTGGAAGAGGAGGTCCAAGCAGCTTTTATTCCAGATGGTAGCCGCTTTTGGACGAAGAAAATTGGCAAGATTGACAAAAAGATTTTAAGTCCGCTAATTGGATTAAATCGAACAGAAAGTATTGTAAAGCAAATTTTTCGAGAAAATGGCATTGAGATGCCTATCAAAAAAATTGTGCTATCTAGAAATGGTTATATTAATGATACAAATACGAGCTTTGGTATCGAATATATCGATAAAAAAACATATCCAGATTGGTTTAGCTATTTGAAGAAAAATTCATCACCTATGAAGGCAATGCAATTAAAAGCAGCGCAATCACTTTTGCAAAACGTATTAACTACTTCGTACAATAAGATTGACCCAGGTGAAGATGCAGCTTCGCAATATTAGTAGGATTTGCAGAGATTAAAAGAAAAAAATACTGATCTTTGTCATCTTTTTGGCCGTAAAGCCCTTGACTCAACCTATAACTTCTTGAATAATTAAATGTTGATTATATGAATAAAAGAAATGAGGAAATATAATGAGAGTTCGTAATAAACCGTGGGCTGGAGATTTTATTAAAGCACACCCTGAAATCATTATACCAAATCCAGAAGAATATAAAGGAAATTGGCAAAAACTATTTGGTAATGACCATCCGCTTCATATCGAAGTAGGATCCGGCAAAGGTCAGTTTATCACCGGAATGGCACTTCAAAACCCAGACATTAATTATTTGGGAATTGAATTATTTGATAGCGTTATTGTAAAAGCTGCTGAAAAAGTGATCGCTGCGGGTACACCAGAAAATGTTCGTTTATTGCTTATTAATGGCGCTGATTTAGAGAAATACTTTACTAAAAACGATGTGGATCGCCTTTATCTAAACTTTTCGGATCCATGGCCTAAATCAAGACATGCCAAACGCCGTCTAACGCACGAAAGCTTCTTGAAAATATATGAATCCATCTTAGTTGATGAGGGAGAAATCCACTTTAAAACCGATAATAGAGGGTTGTTTGAGTATTCATTAGTCAGCGTGTCTCATTACGGCATGCTGCTAAATAAAGTCTCACTTGACTTACATGTGGAAATGCCTGAAGACAATGTGATGACTGAGTATGAAGAGAAATTTTCTTCGAAGGGACAACCGATCTATCGTCTTGAAGCTCAATATCAGCTTAAAAAATAGCTAATATATTTTAACTTTCGCGAATATGAAATAGAAAAAGCGCATGGTAGATCAAGCCATGCGCTTTTTATTAGGAAGAATTTATTGGAAAACGTTTTCTACTAAAGAATAGAATAATGGCCCCTATCATAAGCAATAGATATACTCTAATTTTTCTAAATTATGTTACAATTATAACGGTAGCTACTATCGGTGCTGTCTTAAGTTGAGACTACTAGAAGAAAAAATAAGAGATTATTATTGATTTCTTCATGAGCATAACCGATTTTTCAGTGGTCTTATTACACAAAGGGGGATTTTCAATGGATACATTTCAATTTCATGATATGACGTTAACGTGGTTAAATGGGGGAGTAACCTATTTAGATGGCGGCGCGATGTTTGGCGTTGTGCCAAAGCCTTTATGGTCAAGAAAATATCCTAGCAATGAAAAAAATCAAATTGAACTTCGAACAGACCCGATTTTGATTCAGTATAAAGGGAAAAATTTATTGATTGATGCAGGTGTGGGCAATGGGAAATTTACAGAGAAGCAGCTGCGCAATTATGGTGTGGAAGAGCAATCGAAAATCGATGATAGTTTAAAAGAGTTAGGACTTACAACAGAAGATATTGATATTGTGCTCATGACTCATTTGCACTTTGATCATGCATGTGGATTGACCAAGTGGCAAAATGATGAATTGGTGTCTACGTTCCCTCATGCTAAAATTATGGCCTCACAAATTGAGTGGGATGAGATGAGAGAACCGAATATTCGTTCAGCCAATACGTATTGGGAAGAAAATTGGAAGCCAATTATAGGACAAGTTCAAACATTTGAGGAAGAATTGGAAGTAATGCCTGGCATTACAATGTTCCATACAGGTGGTCATAGTGAGGGACATGCTATTATCCGGCTAACACAAGCAGGAGAAACAATCATCCATATGGCGGACATAATGCCGACACATGCGCATCAAAATCCGCTATGGGTACTCGCGTATGATGATTATCCAATGACATCTGTCTTTGCAAAAGAAAAACTGGTAGACGAAATACTAAAGAACGGCTATTGGGTAAGTTTCTATCACGATGCCCATAAACGATTAATCAAATGGGATCAATCTGGAAAAGAGATTATTGCAGAATTGCCGCGTACGAGAGAGACACATACAACAGCATAACAAAAAATCCCTCATCTTATTTGTAAGATGGGGGAATAGATTAATAAATTATACTTTTACTAAATCGACTACTGAACCTGTTCTTGCATCTGCTGAGAATTCAAAGTTCACGGTTTCTCCTTCTTGCACACGAGATATACCGCCTTTGTATACAGGAATTTCAATGTTTTCTTTGTAAACTGTTTCTGGTTGCATATAAATCCATGAACCATCAATAGGACCTTGTTCTTTAAAAGCTTCTTTTATATTGTTGAGAACATGGTCTGCATTTTCGTACGGACTTACTTTTTCGCCGACCCGTTTTACTACATAAGCAGCTGAAATACCAGTTGCAACGCCTAATAAGAAGTCTCCTAATTTCATTATAAATGCCCCCTTTTCATATATACAGTGTATCACAAATAGATTGAAATGAACATTCAGAGGGTAATAGGATAGGTGGTCATAAAACTTCGCAATTCGAAATATAGAAGTGGAATTTTCCTACTATTTTGTCTACAATAAAAGAGACTGTATAAAGGGAGGCTTCACTGTGAAACAAGATACATTAGAGATGTTTAAGACACTTACTGAATTGCCAGGAGCTCCAGGCAATGAACATGCTGTACGTGCATACATGCGAGCAGAATTATCTAAATACGCGGATGAAATTGTACAAGATAACTTAGGTGGCATATTTGGACTAAAAAAAGGTGACGAAAAAGGTCCACGCATTCTTGTAGCTGGACATATGGATGAAGTAGGATTCATGGTGACAGGCATTACGGATAATGGCATGATTCGCTTCCAAACACTTGGCGGCTGGTGGAACCAAGTTATGCTCGCACAACGTGTGGAGCTTTATACGAAAGACAGCAAGATCCCAGGTGTGATTGCTTCAGTACCGCCACACCTATTAACATCAGAAATGCGAGAGAAACCAATGGAGATTAGCAATATGCTGATAGATATCGGTGCTGACAACAAAGAAGAAGCTGAAAAGGCGGGTGTCCGTCCAGGTCAACCAATTCTTCCAATCTGCCCATTCACACCTATGGTCAATCCGAAAAAGATTATGGCCAAGGCTTGGGACAATCGCTATGGCTGCGGTCTTTCCATTGAATTATTAAAAGAATTAAAAGATGAGGTATTGCCGAATACGCTTTATTCAGGCGCAAATGTAATGGAAGAGGTCGGCCTGCGAGGTGCAAAAGTAGCGGCTAATATGATTAAACCTGATTTATTCTTCGCATTAGATGCAAGCCCTGCAAATGATGCCACAGGTGATAAAACACAATTTGGCCAACTAGGTAAGGGAACATTGCTTCGCATATTGGACAGAACGATGGTTACGCATAAGGGCATACGAGAGTATGTTCTTGATACAGCAGAATCCAATAACATTCCTTATCAATATTTCGTTTCACAAGGCGGCACGGATGCAGGTGTAGTCCACACTTCAAATGATGGTATACCTAGTGCAGTAATTGGCGTTTGCTCACGCTACATTCATACGCATGCTTCTATTGTGCATACAGATGATATTGATGCAGCAAAAGAATTGCTCGTTCAATTAGTAAAAAATGCGGACCGTTCTACACTAGAATCAATCCGTCAGCAGTA
This sequence comes from Rummeliibacillus sp. G93, assembly GCF_023515935.1. Taxonomy (NCBI): domain Bacteria; kingdom Bacillati; phylum Bacillota; class Bacilli; order Caryophanales; family Caryophanaceae; genus Rummeliibacillus; species Rummeliibacillus sp. G93. The sequence continues at coordinate 2,229,062 of NZ_CP097314.1, read as the reverse complement.
GTCATAGATATATACCAGTGCTTGGATTGTGGAAACTATTCATGCCTATTTGATATAGTAAGGGGAGATTTCCTAATAAGGGGATCTCCCCTTAACTTATTGCGAGGAAGTGTTTATGATGAAAGTAGGAATTGGTACAACAAATAAAGCAAAAGTATCAGCGGTAATTTCAGTGGTGACAAAGCATTTTCATGATATATTAACGTTCGAACATTTATCGGTTTCTTCTGATGTTTCTCCTCAGCCTATGTCTACTGAAGAGACAAGGAGGGGCGCTATCAACCGTGCGAAAAAAATGTTGGCAGAGTCAAATGCAGATCTAGCCTTCGGTTTAGAAGGCGGCGTTACGATAATAGAAGATATCATGTACCTATGCAATTGGGGAGCCTTAGCTTTGCCGAATGGCAAGGTGTTAACTGCTGCAGGAGCTCAAATTCCTTTACCGCAAGAAATTGCCAGCAAACTGACTAGCACACAAGAGCTTGGCCCAATAATGGACGAATACACAAAACAGCTGGATACTAGGCAAACTGCCGGTGCGATTGGCGTTTTTACAGATGGATTGATTGACCGCAAAGAGATGTTCGAACATATTCTTCAAGAGCTAGTTGGTCAATACTTTTTCTATCAAAAAAACTCGAAATAGCATGAAAAAACATGATAGTTGCATTGACCTATCGGGCATTCTACAATGAAATTAGTAAAAGTACGAATGGAGGAATGGACATGTTCCGTCAATGTACAAGACTAATGATTTGCAGTGCGTTTGTATTCACTGTAGCAGCATGTAGCAATAATGTGGATACAAAAATTTCAAAAGGCTTTGAAAGTGCAGACCAAGTTTTTGAGCAAAAACCAAAGACAAGTACTGCCTCAACAGAACATCTGCAATTTTATTTGCCAAAGGACTTTACGATTAAATCATCTTCGGATGAAACAAATATACTTCTTAAAAAAGGTGATGAAACTTTTTCATTATTCATTAACCCGCATGAGCCAAAGCAAAGCAAGCAGTTTTACAAGGCTATACAACAAAAGGAAAAGGATGCCATTGTAAAGGAACAGACTTATGAGAAAGACGGTCAATTTGGCTTTGCAAGTGTGTTAGAGGACGATAATCACAATTATCGGGTAGTCGCAGGTACTGGCGGAGTCAAAATTACTGGCGTATCAGGCCAACAAAATATTGACCATACGATTCCTGAGCTAATGGAAATTGCCCATTCTGTACAAATAAAAAATAAGTGAGGTAACGATTAAATGGAAACACTACAATCTGTCGAACAATTTCATGAATTAAAAGGACAAGGGAAGCATGTCTTCTTATTTACTGCTGGCTGGTGTCCGGACTGCCGCTTTATTGACCCATTTATGCCAGAGGTTGAAAAGAAATTTAGCGAATTCACATTTGTTTCAATCAACCGTGATGACTTTATTGATTTATGTGTGGAATTGAATGTATACGGCATCCCAAGTTTTATCGCTTATTCTAATGGGGAAGAAACTGGCCGTTTTGTTTCAAAGGACCGCAAAACTCAAGAGGAAATCGAAAAATTCCTGCAAGCACAATAAAATTCGCAGAGGGACAGTGAGCTATCTGGACTTTTGATAAACAGTAATTTTCCAAAAGGAGTGAGTACGATTAAAGCGAAAGAATTAGTAGCTATTTTAAAAGACCGTCTAGGGGAAACTCACTATGAATGGAAACTAGAAAATAAGACCAACAAATTGCGAATAGACCAACGTTCAACTGGCAAGGGGATGGATCTTTCTCTTGGTGATGTGCTAACTAAATATGATGAGCGCAAAGATAAAGCAATTGATGAAGTTGTCTATACCATTGAACAGACATTCGAGGCATTGAAAGCAGAAAAAGAGCAGGGATTCAAAGATCTCTCGAATGTCTATCCAGTCATTCGTTCTGGTTCTTTTCCTAAGAAGTCTAAAGAAGGACAACCGTTTCTCACCTCAGAACATACAGCTGAAACGGTTATCTACTATGCACTTGATTTAGGCACTACATATAGGCTTATAGATGAGTCAATGCTCAGTCAATTAGGTGTGCCTGCTGAAAGAGTAAAAGAATCTGCACGTTTTCAAGTTCGTAAACTTCCTACACATGTAAAAAAAGATGAGGTAGGCGGCAATATCTTTTACTTTTTGAATGAAAATGATGGCTATGATGCAAGCCGAATTTTAAATGACGCTTTCTTAAAGGAAATGAAAAGCCAAGTAGAAGGGGATATGACGGTGTCCGTACCTCATCAAGATGTTCTCATTATAGGAGATATAAGAAATAATACTGGATATGATGTGCTTGCACAAATGACCATGCATTTCTTTACGGTTGGGGCTGTGCCTATTACCTCATTGTCCTTCATATACGAAGATGGCAAACTAGAACCGATATTTATATTGGCTAAAAATAGAGTGAAGAAGGAGCAAGGAGAATCATGATCGTATCATACAACAAAGAATTTGTAGGGGATGTTTTACTCGTTCAGCTTTCAAGTGAACCTATTGTAAAAACAGAAATCGAAAAACATAACGACCTAGTATTTTTAAAAGAAAAGGCAACAGGTGAAGTCAAAGGCTTTAATCTATTCAATGCAAGCAACTATTTGAAAATTGAAGAAGCAGGGAATGTATCCATTACAGAGGAACTGATCTCTGAATTGAAAGATGCCGTCAATAAAAATGATGCTCATTTAGACTTTGATGTTGATCTGTCTCCTAAATTTGTTGTTGGCCATGTGAAAGAAGTATCTGAACATCCAAATGCAGACAAATTACATATTTGCAAGGTAGATGTTGGCGAAGATGAACCCCTACAAATTGTATGCGGAGCACCAAATGTTGCGGAGGGGCAGCGCGTTGTAGTAGCAAAAGTAGGAGCAGTTATGCCTTCAGGAATGCTTATCAAAGCTTCAGCGTTACGAGGAGTAGATTCATACGGCATGCTTTGCTCAGCGCGTGAATTAGCTATCCCTAATGCTCCTCAAGTTAAAGGAATTATGGTACTTGAGGAAGATGCAAAAGTGGGAGCAGCATTTGAAGTATAGTTATCCCGCCATTATAGCCATATTGGTTGTTTAAAGTAGGATATTTAAATAGAGCTTGAATTAAAATATATAACCGTCTCCAATTCAATTTGGAGGCGGTTTTTTTCAAAGAGATCATCGTTAAGGAAATCTACTGTCCTGGGCTCTGGGTGTTGGATTGACCTAAAAATGAACAAGTAACTCTAGTAAAATATCCCCGCGATTTTTTTCGAATCACCAAATTCTACGTGAAAAAATAGGGAGTTGTGACAGATTCGTCTCAAACGCGTTGCATGAAGCTATTTGTTACTGCTAAAATGTAGTCAATGATTTAGAAAAGAGTGGTGCATATAATGAGTTGGTTTAAAAAAATCGTAACTCGAATTCTAGGCGATGAAGCAGAAGAAACGCCAGGAAAAAATCAGACCTACAATGAATATGAAGAAGATCAACCTTATCAATCATATGATCAATTTGGAGAAAACAATTCTGAAGATTACTATAATGAAAATGAATATGACTATACTGCTTATAGAGATGAAATGATAGAAACAGAACAATCTCAGGAACCGCATCCGTCATTTAACTTTCCAATGGTTTCAGATGAATATGTGAAAGAAAGTAATGAGGAAGAAGCTGAGGACTATAATATTCCTCCTGCAGAGACGTCTGGATTCTTTGAACAGCCAAGGCAGCATACGAAAATCCATTCAACTTGGCAAGATAGACAACAATCTACTGTAAGGCCTAAAGACTATTCTCCATTTAGTCGAGAGCCTAGAGGATTAAAAGGTGTAGTGGAAAAGCAAAGTAGGGAAACCTATAACCCTTTTCGATCAAGTAACGCTAAGCCTATAAAACCAGCTCACGAGCCATACAAGCAAGAGACGAAGTATGAAAAGAAGACATTCAAGCAAGAGACCAAGTATGAAAAAAAGGCAATTTATCCTTCTCAAGAAAAAGAGATAAACAAAGATAGAGAGAAAGAAAAAGCGGATGCGAAGCAAGTAGACTACCCAGTGAAAAAGAAGTTCGTCCCAACAGATGTGCCTTCACCAGTCTATGGTTTTAAGAGACCAAAGCCTCCAAAAGATATTCATAAACTAATAGATGAAAAGGAAAAAAAGGCAAAAGAGCCCCTTCCAAAGACAACAGAAGCTTTGATTGATAGTCATATGAACAAGCAAAAGTCTAATGGAAATGAAACAACAAAAGCAGATTTACCTGCTAGCGGGTCCATAATAAAGCCTGAGTTACCAAAAAATCTAGACAAGGGAATAGAAGAACAAGTAGGACAGGTTCCAAATAATACATCTCAACATATAGTTGAAGAAAAGACTAAAATTCAGCAATCGCCTACACTAGAAAAATTGCCTGCCAAATCAGAAAGTGAACACATGATTGTAGAAACAAATAGGAGTGGGAAAGAAGATTATAAGCATGAAGGCGAATGTAATGAAATTGTGCAAGGACCTGTACATGAAGAAAAAGCGCAGGTAATTGAAACCAACGTTGAAATTGCAGCTGATGCAATAGAAGAACAGGAAGTAATAGAAGAACAGGAAGTAATAGAAGAACAGGAAGTAATAGAAGAACAGGAAGTAATAGAAGAACAAGAAGTAATAGAAGAACAGGAAGTAATAGAAGAACAAGAAGTAATAGAAGAACAAGAAGTAATAGAAGAACGAGAAGTAATAGAAGAACAGGAAGTAATAGAAGAACAAGAAGCAATAGAAGAACAGGAAGCAACAGCAGAACTAGAAGAACTAGAAGTAACAGAAATACCAGAAGAGATAGTACAAAACAAAAATTCAGGTAGCAAAATTCCATTTAATGTGGTCATGCTAAAAACAGATAAGAAAAAATTAGATCCATTTAGCAACATAGATATATCATGGTCAGGAAAGAAGTTGCCAATTAACCAGCCTGTTGTAGAAGAAATAACTAACCCTGTCAACGATGAGACTGTACAAGAAATAGAGACGTTGAATCGGAAAGAAGCAACAGAGGCAAATAGTGTAACTGTTGAAGAGCATGAATTACTAGAAGTACAGAAAGCTGAATTAGAAACAGTGCAAGCATTTGAAGGAGAAATACCTGAAAATGATGAAGATGAAATACCAAATGCAACAGAGCATTCAGGTAGCAGAGTTCCATTTAATGTGGTGATGTTAAAGACAGATAAGGAAAAGCTAAACCCTTACAGCAACATTGAGACACCATTGAGGAATAAAACATCCTTCAGTACTCCTTCAAAACAAGAAGCTGTACAGACTAAAGAAGTGCCAGCAGCTTCAATGCCAAAGCAATCAGAAATAGAAGAAGAAATCCAAGAAGAGATTATCGAAAAGTCACCAGAGGTTTTGCAGGAATCTTATCCAGCTCAGATAGATACGGAAACAGCTTCTATCGAAGACAAAAAAGAGAAAGTCGAATACAAACCTTCTACAGTAAACGAGCATTTGGACGAAGCAATCGCTTATTTAAAGCCGCCTGAAGAGCAAACTGAGGATTTTGGTTGGATGGATGCACAAGGTGAAAAACTGATTGAAGCATTATCTTACTTCCAAATCGATGGGGAGATTGTTCAAATTGTGCAAGGGCCTGCAGTCACACAGTTTGAAATAACGGTAGGCCACGGTGTGAAGGTAAGTAAAATCCGGAATTTGGCGGATGACTTAAAGCTGGCACTTGCAGCAAGAGATATACGTATTCAAGCTCCAATACCTGGTAAAAGCTCAATAGGTATTGAAATACCAAATCGTGCATCACGTGCTGTCCGACTTACCGAAGTTGTAAAACATTCTTCTTTCATTAACTCAGATTCTCCTCTTGAAGCAGCACTCGGTTTGGATTTGACAGGAGAACCGATGACGATTGATTTGCGGAAAATGCCGCACGGAATGATTGCAGGGGCAACAGGGTCTGGTAAATCCGTTTGCATTAATTCACTATTGGTTAGCTTATTATTAAAAGCAAGCCCACAGGATGTTAAATTAATGTTGATTGACCCTAAAATGGTGGAATTAGCGCCATTTAATCATATTCCGCATTTAGTAAGTCCTGTCATCACTGATGTGAAAGCAGCAACTGCTGCACTAAAGTGGGCTGTGGAAGAGATGGAGCGACGATACCAGCTATTTGCACATGCTGGAGCGAGAGATATTACCCGCTACAATAAAATGGTAGAAGCAGAACGTAAGTTTTCTCTAAAGATGCCTTATTTAGTCATTGTAATTGATGAATTGGCTGATTTAATGATGATGTCTCCTCAAGAAGTAGAAGAATCCATTTGCCGAATTGCACAGAAAGCTAGAGCTTGTGGTATTCATCTTGTACTTGCGACCCAAAGGCCGTCTGTTGATGTTATTACAGGATTGATTAAATCTAATATTCCTACACGAATTGCATTCTCTGTATCATCACATGTGGATTCACGTACGATCTTAGATAGCCAAGGCGCTGAACGATTATTAGGTAGAGGCGATATGCTTTATTTAGGTAACGGAATGTCTGCTCCGGTTCGTGTACAGGGAACATTTGTAACGGATGATGAGATTGAAGAGGTTACATCCTATGTAAGGTCGTTAGGCGAACCAGATTACTTATTCCAACAAGAAGAGCTACTAAAAAAAGTTGACTCTATTGAAGAACAAGATGAACTATTTGAAGAAGCCTGCCGATTCATTTGTAGGGAAGGAACTGTTTCTGTATCCTCATTGCAAAGAAAATATCGCATAGGTTATAACCGTGCAGCAAGATTAGTAGATATGATGGAGGCGCAAGGTTTTATTTCAGAATCCAAAGGCACTAAACCAAGAGATGTCTTTTTGACTGAACAAGATCTTGAAAACATATTCAACGGCTCCCATGTATAATATCACGCGTAATTCCCATACTTTATTTACTTTATAAGCATAATGTATACCGCAATAACAGGCGCTTGGCCCCACAATAGCACTGAGAGTGATATAAAGAGGTATAGAAGTGGGGACAACAACCTGTTAATTTTTAATTTAAATACTTTCCTCAGTTAGAGGATCAAGATTACACCGTTAAGTGAAAGTTTCATTTTATTGAAATATACGGATAGTTTAGAACCGCATAGTTTCATGTTATAATGGTAGTTGTTTTAATAAGGCATCGACATAAAAAGAGTTATATATAGAAGATGGCTGGTTGCTTATTTTAGACTAATCTGCCATCTCTTCATCCTTTATGCTTTTGAAAGGATTGTTGAATGACATGAAATTTATAGCGAGCCGTTACAGAGATTTGATTATTCAAGGGTAAGGAGACTTTCCCGGGAGGTTTCAACATGACAGTTTATCATTTTACAGGTATTAAAGGTTCAGGAATGAGTTCACTTGCACAAATATTATTCGATTCAGGTGAATCTGTGCAAGGGTCTGATATTAAAAAACATTTCTTTACTGAAGAACCGCTAAGAAAACGAAATATTACAATTTTGCCGTTTGACCCTGATAATATTAAGGAAGGGATGACTATTATTGCGGGAAATGCTTTTCCAGATAGCCATCCAGAAATTATACGGGCAAAGGAAATGAACTTGGAAGTAATACGCTACCACACATTTTTGGGCGAATATTTGGAAAAATTTACTTCCATTGCTATTACGGGAGCTCATGGTAAAACATCGACAACCGGTTTAATGGCTCATGTACTGGAAGGAGCTACTCCTACATCCTATCTTATAGGAGACGGTACTGGTGGAGGAATGAAAGATGCTAAGAACTTTGTTATGGAAGCCTGTGAATATAGGCGCCATTTCCTAGCTTATCATCCAGATTATGCAGTAATGACAAATATAGATTTCGATCATCCAGATTATTATAAGGATATTGATGATGTATTTAGTGCATTCCAATCAATGGCATTGCAAGTGAAAAAGGCGATTGTCGCTTGTGGTGACGATGAGTACTTACAAAAAATTCAAGCCAATGTTCCAGTTGTATATTATGGTTTTGGCTCACAAAATGACTTTGAAGCACGCAATGTAGAAAAAACAACAGAAGGTACATCTTTTGAGGTGTATGTTCGCAATGAATACTATAGTAAATTCTTTATTCCAATGTACGGAGATCATACAATCTTAAATACATTGGCTGTTATTTCGCTTTGCCATTATGAAGGTATTCCAGCAGCCCTTATTCAAGAGAGACTGCATACGTATCATGGAGTAAAACGCCGCTTTACTGAAACAGAACGAGGAAGCCGCATATTAATCGATGACTATGCGCATCATCCAACTGAGATTAGTGCGACCATAGAATCAGCCCGCCAGAAGTACCCTAATAAAGAGCTGATTGCAATTTTCCAACCTCATACGTTTACACGTACGCAAGCTTTCTTAAAGAATTTTGCTGACAGCTTAAGCGGGGCAGATTGTGTTTATTTGTGTGATATTTTTGGCTCAGCTCGTGAAAAGGGAGGCGCCTTATCAATCGAGGATTTGGCGAACTTAATTGAGGAAAGCCATTTGTTAAACAAAGAAAACATCAACGAATTGTTAAGCCATGAAAATGCGGTATTTTTATTTATGGGAGCTGGAGATATACATAAATTCCAGACCGCATTCGAAGAACTTTTACAAGAAGCATAGTAAAGAAAACTGCAGTACAGACTTTTCTGTTTCTGCGGTTTTTTTATGGTTAAAAGCGGTTATATATAAGGCAATTGGCTCTTTTATCAGCTTAGTTAGAGTTTTAACTGGCAGGAGTTCAAGAAAGTTTGTAGAATGTAATTAGGTAAGTGATGTTTAAATACACTTATTTTGTGGAAAAATCCAATATATACAGAAATGGAGGGTTTAAAAATGATTGTCATTTTATACATCGCTGCGTTGCTAGTGGGAATAGGAATTCTTATTTTGTGCATTAGTTTAGCTAAGACACTAGGCGCCTTGAAGAAAACAATGGATCATGTTGCTGGTACAATGGCTGGCATCGAAGGACAAATGCAAGGCATTACACGAGAAACTACAAACCTACTAGAAAAAACAAATCTACTTGCTGCTGATATTCAAGTGAAATCACAAGAATTGAATTCTGTTGTAACAGCAGTTAAAGGATTTGGAGATTCAGTGAAAGGATTAAGTGATTCAGTTAAACATGTCACTTCTTCTGTTAACACGAATGTCTCAAGAAATAGTGAGCAAATCGCACAAGTTATTCAATGGGGAAATGCTGTTTTAGGCATTCGTGCACAAATGAAAAAGCAAAAAGCTGCGAATACCATCTATGATGATGCAGCAACAAGTAATAATCGTAATATCTAAAAGGGGGCTACTTTTGATGGAACAAAAACCAAATTATGGCGACGTAAGAAAAATAGGTTATGAGAATCAGGATCAAACATATTTGCCAAAACCCTATGAATCACGTTCGGACGCTTTATACGCGGTAGATGAAGACAGCGTCAATATGAAAGACTTTGTCATCGGTGCTTTTGTCGGCGGTATTTTAGGGGCTGCAGCAGCTTTATTCTTAGCTCCAAAAGCAGGTAAAGAGCTTCGCAACGATGTAGTAGTACAAGCAGGCCAATTAAAAGAAAAAAGTGCTGGCATTACAAACTCTGCAAAAGAAAAAACAGCAGAGATTTCTAAAAAAGTCCAAGTGCAATCTGGCCAATTGGTTGATAAGGTGAAATCATTGAAACCAGCTGCTACTCCGCCGCTTGATGATGGAACTGTTTCTTCAGAAGGTGAAGAGCCGCTTGATATTATGGAAACAATGGAGAAAACAATTGCTGAGTATGAATCAGAAAACAATGAACCTACGGCAGTAAGCAATGCTGTAGAAGAAGCAATGTCAGCAATAGAAGAATCTCAGAAAAAATAAAAAATACGCCAGAGTTAATTACTCTGGCGTATTTTTTATGCTTTAGGTTTTTTATTTCACAGCAGGAACTAACTGAATTGATAATTGATCTCCCCCAAATATCTCTGCTTCTACAGTAGAAGGTTGGTTATTTCGAAGAAGTGTAAATGTGCCCTTGAATTGTTCGGGCATTTTCCAATCAGCATATCGAAACACATCACGGAATTTAAAGGAGTCAAGTTGGATTGCTTTAAACTCTACATGATCGTTTCTATTTAATTGTGTTGTAAAGGGAACGGGTTCACCATTAACGATAGCTTGATAGCATTCTTTTTCTAATCGTACCTCTCTCTGTTGAAAGGATACAGTTATCTGTTTAGCAGACAAAAGATTCATCTGCGCCATTACAGTTTGTACCGAGGGACACTCTCCCTTCTTAATATGAATCACATCGCCGTCTTTCACTTTAGACTGGATGGATGCAGGAAGATTGTTGACTAAAATTGAACCTTCAGCATTTTGGATAGTATAGGATTGTCCATCCAATGAAATAGGGAATGGCTCTAGCCACTGGACGAGATGACTTTGTCCGGTTAGTCGTAAACACTCTTCTATGGTATGGGAATGGTCAAATACCAAAACATCTCCATCTGATAGGCTTGCAGCGACATCTGCGTTTTGTGTATTTAATCTAATGCTTGGCTCGATTTCATGCAAACTATCATTTATAGTTATGTTCGCTGGACCGTTATACTCAATAATATCTGCAATGGTAGCAGTACCAGCTTCTCCATCTTTACCTTCAATTAAATATATGCTATCACCATTTTTAATTGGTTTTTTGATACTCGCTTTTTCGTTATTTACAATGATCTCAGTCGGTTCGCCGTGACCGCCGGGTACAAATATATCCTGCCCATTTACATTGACACACATGGCTAGTCCAGGCTTTCCGTATAGTCGATTAATATTGATATTGGCAGATAGCAAGGCATCTGCAACGGTCATTTCTTTTAGCTCGAATAAGCGGACTGTTTGCTGATTCACTTCGACAGACATGTACCTGATCGGTGTATTTTTTGCAGCCATCGCAATACCAATAGGTGTCACTAGCTCAGGTGAAGCCGACACATGTTCTTCAAATGTCAATTTTTGAATCGCATCAATTCCACGAACAGCAGCACGATTAGAAGGAATCTGAAGGAATTTGCAGATTTCGGTCGTGATCTCGGGGGTCAGGCTTCCACCCCCTACCAGAAGTATTGCTTTTGGGGCAGTATGATTATTTAAATGAAAAATCTCTTGGCCAATAGCTTCCGCAAGCGATGTGACAGCAGGGCGCAAGATATCAACGATTTCTTCTTTCGGATAGCTTTGCTCAAAACCAAGAATATCAGCAATCAGTACTTCTTCCTGTGTTGATAAGGATCTTTTCACTTCTTCTGCAACAGGGAAATCCAGTATATAATGATCGCTTAAGGCTTCTGTAATCTCATCTCCGGCAGTTGGTACCATGCCATATGCTACAACAGTCCCTTTATTTGTGATAGCGATATCAGAAGTGCCTGCTCCTATATCAACCAATGCAATATTTAATCGACGCATTGTAGAGGGGATTAGCGCATTGATTGCTGCAATCGGTTCTAACGTAAGGCCTTCCATTTCTAAATCTGCGCGCTTTAAAGCAGCAATTAACGATTCGACTACGACTCTAGGAAGGAAAGTCGCAATGACTTCTACCTCTGCCTCTTCTCCTTGCTGATCTAGCAGGCTACCAATTTCTTGGCCATCTAACCGATAGTATAAAACAGAGTAACCTACGCAATAATAATGACTGCCTCTCTTTTGTTCTTTATGCTCTAGTAACTGCCGGCTTGCTAATTGTACAGCTGCTAATTCAAGACGATGAATATCATCTTCTGTAAGAGGCTGACGGTTGATTAAATTAAGCTTTGTTGAGGCCTGCTCTGTTTTTAAGGCTCTTCCTGCTGCAGCTACACTTACTTTAAGAAGAGGACCATGTATTTCCTCTAATTCTTCTTTAATTTCTTTTATAACTGATGAGACATGAATCACATTATGTATTTGGCCATCTACCATGGCACGTTCCTTATGCTCCTTTGAAATTAAATCAACAACATGGAACTGTTCTCCCTGTTGTTCAAGAATAATGCCGACAACGGAGCGGGTACCGATATCTAACGCAAAAAATTTACTAAACACATACACACAACCTTTCCAAAAAATGAATATAAGTAAGAATAACTTTATCGCGTTGAAGCGTTAAAGAAAATATGCGTGACATTCATATTAAAAACGATTATAATAATCCTATTATCATAAAATGTATCATAGTTTTCAGACTTCTGAAAGGTCTGGATACACGGGAGAGAGGAGAAACGGCATGAGTCATCAAAATTTAGATCACCTGCGTGACCGCGTTGATGAATTAAACCTTGAGATATTACGTTTAATCAATGAACGTGCTGAAGTAGTTCAAGAGATTGGAAAAATTAAAGAGAAACAAGGTGTCAACCGTTATGATCCCCTTCGTGAACGGCATATGTTAAATCTATTAAAAGAACATCACGATGGTCCGCTGAGCCAAGGGACTGTTGAACATATCTTTAAGGAAATCTTCAAATCTGCATTGAAGCTTCAAGAGACTGATCATAAGAAAGAGCTGTTAGTTTCACGGAAGCAGAAGAAAGAGGATACGATTGTAACGATTAATGGCGAAACGGTCGGCCAGGGCTCACCAACATTCGTATTTGGCCCTTGCGCAGTAGAGTCATATGAACAAACGGCCCTTGTGGCAGAGGCTATCAGTCATAAAGGATTAAAATTAATGCGAGGCGGGGCATATAAACCACGTACTTCTCCTTATGATTTCCAAGGGTTAGGCTTAGAAGGGCTAAAAATCCTAAAAGAAGTAGGGACTAAATATGGTCTAGGTGTGGTTTCTGAAATTGTTACGCCAGCACATTTGGATGAGGCGCTTGATTATATAGATGTTATTCAAATTGGTGCGCGTAATATGCAAAACTTTGAATTGTTAAAAGCCGCTGGTGAAACGAAGAAACCTGTGCTATTAAAACGTGGTCTTGCAGCTACGATCGATGAATTTATCAATGCAGCTGAATATATTATTTCTAAAGGGAATGATCAAATCATTCTTTGTGAACGCGGTATTCGCACATATGAAAAAGCAACTCGCAACACATTGGATATCTCAGCTGTTCCTATTCTGAAACAGGAAACACATTTGCCAGTATTAGTGGATGTTACGCATTCCACTGGACGTCGTGATTTGCTATTGCCTTGCGCAAAAGCTGCCATTGCGATTGGAGCAGACGGTGTTATGGCAGAAGTTCATCCAGATCCAGCTGTTGCTTTGTCAGATTCACAGCAGCAAATGAGTATTCCGCAATTTGATGAATTCTACAATGAAATGCAACAGTTCATGAAAAATTATCAAATCGAAAAGTAATAAATAATGGAATGGCAAGCAGTGCCTCTACTTAGATTGGATACAATCTTACCTATTTTTAAAGACAAACGGCGATTCGTTAGTTGAGTCGTCGTTTTTAATTTCTTGAAAAACGTTTTCATTCTATCGTATTATAGAGGGTATAACAAAGTGTAGCATTACATAGCGGAAGAATATTCTGCTTTCACTGTGTATTGGAGGACCCAAACGGGCAGTGATGTGCAGTTGACTTTTTATCAAAACGAAAGGTTATACTGTCTGTTAACACGACATAAAGAAGGAGGCAAAAAATTGACCGTTACAATATATGATGTAGCACGCGAAGCAAATGTTTCGATGGCTACGGTTTCACGCGTGGTCAATGGCAATCCAAATGTGAAACCCACAACAAGAAAAAAAGTCCTCGATGTAATCGAACGCTTAGAATATAGACCAAACGCAGTAGCGCGTGGATTAGCAAGCAAAAAGACGACAACTGTAGGCGTTATTATCCCTGATATTTCAAATGTTTTCTATGCTGAATTAGCGAGAGGAATAGAAGATATCGCGACTATGTATCGTTATAATATTATCTTATCTAACTCTGACCAAAGGGAAGAGAAGGAGTTGCAGCTGCTAGATAATATGTATGGCAAACAAGTTGATGGGATCGTGATGATGAGCGACCAAGTAAGCGAAGAGCTGCAAAATAAAATGAGCCATTCACCTGTCCCTATCGTACTTGCAGGTACATTAGACGAGATGAAGGAAATAGCATCTGTCAATATTGATTATTTGCAAGCGGCCTATGAAGCGGTGAAACATCTAATTGCCAATGGCCACCGCCGCATCGCCTATATATCTGGTCCTTTCTCTTCAACCATTAATAAAAAATTTAAGTTTGAAGGTTATAAGAAGGCCTTAGAAGAAGAGGGCATTGCGTTAGATGAAGATCTTGTTATTGCAACTGAGGATTCATACGATAGCGGTTTGGAGGATTTTGAAACACTTAGCCAACTAGCCGATCCACCAACTGCCTTTTTCGCTGGAAGCGATGAATTGGCCATTGGCATCATCCATGGAGCACAGGATCTAGGCAAGAGTGTGCCAGAGGACTATGAAGTCATCAGCTTTGAGAATTCAAAGCTTGCACGTATGGTAAGACCACAATTAACTAGCGTTGTTCTTCCTTTGTATGACATCGGAGCTGTATCGATGCGTTTATTAACAAAATACATGAACAAAGAAAATGTAGAAGATGGCCAAGTTATATTGCCATATCGCATGATTGAAAGAAATTCTACTAAATAGTGTGTAAAGAAAAAGACGTCATTCTCTAAATAGGGAATGCGTCTTTTTTATATTAATGAGAGTTTTGTTTTGTGCGTATTTGATATAGTGCTTTATCTAATATTTGTTGGTTCTTTTCACTAATCTCAGCTTTGCGTGGAATCGGATCATACATATTTTCCGGATCATCCCAAGTTGGAATAAGGCGTACAGGGGATTCTTTTTGCCACTGGTCGAGCCAAGATTGAGGGATGTTGCCTATTGGTGTACCCTTGTCCGTCATTTCTGTCCAAACCATGGACCAAGCTCTTGGTACTACGCGCCAGATATCATATCCTCCACCGCCAACTGCAATCCATTTACCATCGCAGAATTCATGTGCCAGTTCATGGGCTAGCTTAGGTATTTCTCTATAGATATTCATTGTACCGCATAGATGTGTTAATGGGTCAAAATAATGAGCATCGGCTCCATTTTGAGAAAGAATGACATCAGGTTTAAAATACGCCGTAATTTCCTTTAATGCTGTTTGATAAACATCTAAGAAAGATTCATCCTCAGTGAAGGCGTCTATCGGAAAATTAAAGGATGTCCCATATCCAGATCCATTGCCACGTTCAGTTACAGCCCCGGTACCAGGGAACAGGTAGCGCCCCGTTTCATGGATAGAAACTGTACAAACGTTGGGGTCGTCATAAAAGCTCCATTGCACGCCATCACCATGGTGGGCATCGGTATCTATATATAAAACACGTGCGTTATACTTTTGCTGCATATATTTAATAGCGACTGTACTATCATTATAAATGCAAAATCCAGAAGCCCGCGCTTTAAAACCATGATGTAGTCCGCCACCGAGATTAAGGGCGTGCTGTGATTTGCCTTGCATGACAAAGTCGCAGGCTGTCAATGTAGCGCCGACAATTTTAGAACTGGCTTCATGCATATTTTGAAAAATCGGCGTATCTTCTGTTCCGATACCAAAAGGCTCTCCAAGCTTTGCTGTTAGATGACCATGCCCTGCCATTTTTACGGCTTCAATATAGCGCGAATCATGTCCAAGCAAAAGCTCCTCATCTGTTGCATCGCGAGGAGTTATGATATCCTCATCATCTAACGCATGAAAGCTTTTCAAAAGGTCTACTGTAAGTTCAAGCCTCTTCTGATTGAAAGGATGTGTTTCAGAGAATTTATAATCCAACTGTTCAGGTGAGTATACGAATACCGCTTTTTTCATTGGCGAGATTTGGTTGGAATATTGGGCCATAGCACATCAAATCCTTCCTTGCGTAGCTCATCAATAATTGGAAGCGGATTCATTATTTTTAGCCGAATAGACAATATTTTATTTTCATCGTCTTTCGAATCCGGATAGATTAAAACACTTAATATACTTGCGTGATGATTAGCAAAAATTTTGGTAACTTCGTGTAGCGCTCCAATTCGGTCTTGGACTCGTATCTCCATTTGTGAGCTTGGCTTAGTCGCACCCGTAATTTCAATATAAGTGTAAAGTAAATCTGTTCCTGTGATGATGCCAACCAGTTCTCCTTTGCTGACGATTGGCAAGCAGCCGATGCGATGCTCATAAAGAATAAGGGCTACCTCTTCAACAAAGTCTAGAGGATGCCCAATGATAGGGTTTGTTATCATTATTTGATCCAATGTTCGGTGATAAAGTGATGTGTCACCATCTTTTAATAGGGAAGAAGGTAATGCATTTTTTAAGTCTCTTTCTGTTACTAAGCCTAAGAGTTTTCCATTCTCATCTACAACTGGCACATGGCGAATCTTTCTTTCTTTCATAAGCTTTGCAGCATCTGCCATCGTGTTAGTAGGCTGTAATGTCAGTACTTGTTTATTCATAATCTCTTCAATTAACATATGGTCACCCCTTTAGGTATCACTTGTTATAGCGATTGACTATGCGTAAGGAATTAAATCTATCAATCGATGTTTGGTCCACACGTTTGCCGATTCGAACCATCAAACAATTGGCAGGATGTGAGGCAATCTCAGGCTCATCCGTTGCAGCAACCTCTAGCCCGCCTGCCTGCATCATCTTAATCATCATGTCTCGGTATTGCCAGATTGTAAGCCCTGTACGCTTTAAATCCCAATGCCAATAATATTCCGTCGTAATGACTATATAATCTTCCATCATATCATCAAGCATCGACACCTGAAGCAGGCTTTTGCCGATCCGATTTCCTCGATATTCTGAGGCGACCTCTATGGCGCCTAATTCTATTAAGTTTTCTAAATTGCCTTCCGACCATCTTTCTAATGGATCTGGATGAAGGAATGTGGCGTATGCGATAATTGTATTATCCAACCGAGCAATCATCATTCGGCCCTCTGGTCGTTTCGCTATTTCTATAATAGCAGCAAATTGTTTTTCAGGTGTCCGAAAAGCCGTCAAATCTTGATGGAATGAAAGTTTTTGTAATTCCTCTGGCGGGACAGGGCCTTCAATTATAATCTTGCCATGCGCTGTGTCTAGTTCTCTCGCATGATAACGCCGGATGTGTTCCATTCATTCACCACCTTCAGTGAGTTATTATAAGTATTATACATGACTAAAGCAGAAAAAAACGGAGGAATTAAGAATATTGTATGGATGATTTCAGAAAGGGGAATTTGTGCAATCTACAAAAAAGAATTAATATTCTTGTAAAAATGTACTATAATAAAAGATGGTTGGAGGGAGAAAGTTCAACTAAAGGGGTATTTATAGAGCTGGTCTGCATCCGCTTTCTATGGATTCATGAACAGCAAAAAAGCATTTCACCGTATGGGAGCGGTTGAAATGCTTTTTTTTGCTTTTTAATCATCATCTGGCTCAGTTTTGTGGCCGTCATCTTTTTTGTCGTCTGATGCATTGTTTGAGTTATTTTGATTGTTATTTGACGCATTTTCGTCTTTATCTTTGTCTTTATCTTTATTTGGATTTGTTTGACCCGTTTGATTTGATTGGCTGCTGCCTTGGCCGATAGACTTATCCTCTGAATTGCTAGTAGAGGAGTTGTTATTCTGTTGAGTATTTTGTTTGTTTCGTGTCGTAGACTGTGTTGATTGAGAATTGCTATTTGGCTTGTTTGCTGAGCGATTTTGCGTTTGTGATTTCTTTTCTTTCAATGGTTTAGGTCCATAGATTTTTGAAGGATCCCCGCCAAACGGAGCCAACATATTTTGGATAAATGTATCCGATAAGCGACCACCAGAAAAACCAGTTTCAGGTCCGGGTACCATCACATTTGCATTGAATAAATCGGTTCTTGAGTGTCCAGCACATGCAGATGTAAGAGCATTCCCTGTATAGCCACAGAATGTTCGGCTGACTACTCCAGTAGGTTGCTTAAATGTTTTTCCTCCTGCAGTTGCAAGACCTGGGTTTGTATCATACAAGGCATTCATTAGGCGAGCCCATAATAAGTTTACACGTGTACTTGGAATGCCATAAACAGCATTGCCTTGATTTAATGTTTGTGGTTGATCATACCCCATCCAAACACCTAAGGAAATGTCAGGATTATAACCTACAAACCAAACATCGTTATAGTTTGTTGAAGTACCTGTTTTTGCTGCAAAGTCTGCTCTGAATTTCAAATTGCTATTGGCGGTTGTTCCGGTGCCTGATTTTAATACATCGCGAAGCATATCAGTTGTAATATAGGATGTTTGATCACTATAAACTCGTTTAGATTTTACTTTGTGTTTATACACTACTTTGCCTTCATTATTAACTATCTTGCTGACCATATATGCATCAACAAACTTTCCTCCATTAGCAAAAGTAGCATATGCATTTGTGTCTTCCTCAACAGATATACCATTAGCTATGCCCCCGAGTGCAGCTGCATAAGCCGTATAATCAGATGGTGCTATACTTGTAATCCCGTTTTTCTTTAATAGCTCCATAGGTTTCCGATTCATAATTTTTGCGTACAAACGGACAGCAGGCAAGTTTTGAGAGTCTTTTAATGCTTCCCGGGCAGATATCAAACCGCGTTCATCTGTCTCTGTATAGTTTGTAGGCTTATATGCATTTTCCCCAACACCAATTTGGAATTTCACGTCAGGAACCGGACTTCCAGCTCCAATCAAGCCATATTGAATGGCAGGTGCATAGACGAGCAAAGGTTTCATTGTCGAACCATTTGAGCGAGTAGTTCGAGATGCATGGTTGACCTCTTTAATATTATGATCCCGACCACCGACGAAGCTGAGAATCTTACCTGTTTTATTCTCTATCACAATACTACCTACTTGAACAGGATCTGGGGTAGTGCTAACCTTACCTGTTTCTTGGTCAGTTTTTTGGGTGCTAAGTGTTGGACCATAATACGGGAAATTATTTTTAACTTCTTGCATATGATCATACATTTTTTGGTCGATAGTTGAATAAATTTTATAGCCTTTTGACCTCAGTTCACGGTCAGCTAAAATGGTGTATTTCTCTTTTAGTTTGTCTTCATTCTTTAGTCGATTTGTATCGATACCATCTTTTTTAGCTAAAATTCGTGCCATAATTTCTTTGGCTCTATATTCAATTTCATACGTAACATAAGGATACTTTTCTTCTGCTTGTACTTCAGGCTTCCTAAAGTCTTTCACAATATTATATTTTAATGCTTTTTTGTACTGCTTATCAGTTATATAGCCTGTATCGTTCATTCTGTACAATACAGTTTTCATCCGATTAATACCTAGGCGTAGGTTTTCTTTATCTTTTAACACACCTTTTTGTGTGAATGGTGTATACGCGTAAGGTGATTGTGGAATCCCTGCGATATAAGCTGATTGAGCTAGGTTTAGTTTTTTAGCACTTTTATTAAAAATACCTTGTGCTGCTGTTTCAATGCCGGCAATATTCCGTCCACTGGCATTCCGACCATAAGGAATAACATTCAAATAGGCCTGTAATATTTCATCCTTTGACATAAAGTGTTCTAAACGCATAGCTAATAGTAATTCTTTCGCCTTCCGTTCATAGGACACTTCATTTGTAAGTATTTGGTTTTTGATTAATTGCTGTGTTAGAGTTGAACCGCCTGTTTGGGTAGACGAGTTGCTAACATCTTGAAAAACACCTCGTAATACTGCTTTCGGTACAATTCCATTGTGCTGATAGAAGTATTCATCTTCTGTTGCAAGCACTGCATCAATAACATAAGGAGATATTTTGTCTAGCGTTGTTCTTTGACGCTCAAGGTCAGTCCTCATTTTTCCTAAATATTTATTGCCAGCAAAATAGAGGGTACTCGTCTCCTCATAATTAAAGATTGCTTGTCGCATTTCGCTTTTTGGCATATTCGGCTCATGCTTTACAAGCGAAGCGAAGTAGCCAGCGCCAATCGAGCCGACAAATACCAGCCCCATCACAACAAACAGAATGAAGATCAAAAATAAATTCCAAATGACACTAGAAGTAATACGGAAATACTTCATCCCTGTTTTCTCGGCTAATTGATCGAGCTTTTGATTTATAGTGGCTATCCATTCTTTCATTTTTTCAATCACACGCGACCAATGCTAAAAAGTCATATCAATTGTTAGATGATTCACTTTTAGCAAGAGGCCTACCTCCTTTTATAGTATGAATTCCAAAAGAAATGCGCACTACTGCTATAATAGTGCCCATCCAAAGGCTACCTCGGTAGCATCTGTTGTACTAAGAAGTCCAGGTTATAGGCACAATTACTTGCTATGATTCTAATGTTTTTGTATAAAACAGAACATAATAAAGAATACTATTCTTTGTACGTCTGCCTAATGCAGACTGGTGAAGTATCATTTTATATAGTCTATCTCTTTCTTTATGTATTTATACAAATATTTTAGTATACAAGCAATAATCCAAAGTGCTATTTTATAACCTTTTAAAATATTGTCTATTATACCATAAGTCGAATCAACGACAAGATTACTTATTGACAACAACTTAAAATGCAGTAAAATAGTCATTAATATATTCTTGCGATGAAGCATGCCTGAGTAATGGCCATATTTCCTGTTTAGAGAGCTAGCGGTTGGTGCAAGCTAGTCATAGTATGGACGTGAATTACACATGGGGAGCAAGAACGCAGCCGCTGCGATAAAGCGATTTAAGCGGAAGATGAAAATCTTCAAGCTGGGTGGTACCGCGTTAAATTAGTAATTAACGTCCCTGCATTTTTAAATGCAGGGGCGTTTTTATTTTTATTAGGAGGGAAAAAGATGACAAATGCACTACTAGAAGACTTACAATGGCGAGGATTGCTATATCAGCAAACAGATGAGGAAGGCATGGAAAAGTTATTGACTGAAGAGAGTGTTTCTTTATATGTAGGCGTTGATCCGACTGCTGACTCGATGCATATCGGCCATATTGTACCTATGTTAACTCTTCGTCGCTTCCAACAAGCTGGACATAGACCAATATTGGTAGTTGGCGGCGCAACTGGTATGATTGGCGACCCATCCGGAAGACAATCAGAACGTAGTCTTTTGACAGCTGAACAAATTGATAACAACGTAGCAGGGATTAAAAAACAATTAGAACAAATTTTTGACTTCTCTGAGGGTGAAAATGGCGCAAAACTTGTTAATAACTACGATTGGGTTGGAAAATTAAGTACAATTGAATTCTTACGCGACTACGGCAAGTTAATCAACATTAATTACATGCTAAGCAAAGATACTATTGCTTCTCGTTTAGAATCTGGATTGTCATTTACTGAATTTACGTATACCTTGATTCAAGGGCTGGATTTTAACCATTTATATGATCATTACAATGTTAAAATCCAAGTTGGTGGTTCTGATCAATGGGGTAATATTACAACAGGCCTTGAAGTAATTCGTAAAACGCATGACGAAGAAGCAAAAGCGTTCGGTTTTACAATTCCATTAGTAACCAAATCAGATGGGACGAAATTCGGTAAAACAGCAGGGGGAGCGATATGGCTTGATCCTGAAAAAACGTCTCCTTATGAATTTTATCAATTCTGGTTGAATACTGCGGATGCTGATGTGATTAAGTATTTAAAAATCTTTACGTTCCTAAGCAGGGAAGATATTGAATCGTTGGCTGAGAAAGTGGAATCAGAGCCGCATCTTCGCGAGGCTCAAAAAACATTGGCTGCGGAAATGACAAAGCTTATCCATGGAGAAGCAGGGTTAGACCAAGCACTTCGCATTACTGCTGCATTGTTCTCTGGTGATTTGAAATCACTTTCAGCAGACGAAATGAAAGTTGCTTTTTCAGGCGTACCATCAGTTGAATTGCAAAAAGAAGAAAAAAATATTGTAGATCTATTAGTTGAAGCAAACATTTCTTCTTCTAAACGCCAAGCACGTGAAGATGTTACAAATGGCGCTATTTCAATTAACGGGGAAAAAGTGAAGGATCTTGACTATGTAGTCGATGCAAAAGATCGTATGGAAGATGCGTTTGCTATCATTCGTAGAGGTAAAAAGAAATATCATATGGTGAAATTTAATTAAAAAAGAAACCGCAATGGGGAAAAGTTCAGTAATTCCCAACATTGCGGTTTTATAATTTTAGAAGTAATGTGTGTAGCTTGATTCAATACATTGTTTAAACTTATTTTTTTGCAAATCTATTTAAGAAAATCTTTTAAATCTGTTAATAATGCGGCTTGCTGTATTCGGATCATATCCTAGCACCCATTCACCATTTATAGAAGTCTGTGGTGCTCCTAGTCGACCGGTTTTTTGCATTAAAAATTGTGCCACGTCTGGATCGTTGCCAATGTGGACTTCTTTGTAGGGTAAGTTTTGATCCTGCAAAAAACTTTTCATCAATTCGCAATAACCGCAATTCGATGTAGAGTATATCGTTATATCAAGTTTCATCATATCTTCCTCCCTGATTATACCCTAATAGGTATGTAAACTATACAACATAGGGTATTATAATGCAAGAGGGATAAATCTGTTCTTCTTGATTTGATACCTCTCTGGGTATATTATATAAGCATATGAGTAGAAGTTCCTGTGAGGTGAGTATATGGAATATAATGATCAAATTCGCAACCGTTTAAAAAGGATTGAAGGGCAGCTACGAGGTGTTCTGCGAATGATTGAGGAAGATAAGGATTGTAAGGATGTCATCACGCAACTCTCTGCCTCTCGCTCAGCTATCGACCGTACTATTGGACTGATTGTGAGCACCAACTTAGTGCATTGTATGAAAGAAGAAAAAGATTCAAACGGCAAGGATTCAGAAACGTTGATTAAAGAAGCGGTTGAATTATTAGTCAAAAGCAGATAATAAAGGGGAGATAGTCATGAAAACAATTACACCAAGCGAAGTAGCAAAGAAATTAGCTGAAGGACAAGCACTTTCTCTTATTGATGTACGTGAACCTGAGGAAATAGCTTCTGGGAAAATTAGTACAGCAAAAGAGATTCCGCTAGGCACATTACCTGAAAATCTAAATGAATTAGACAAAAATAAGGAATATATTATGGTCTGCCGTTCAGGCAATCGAAGTGGACAAGCAACTCAATATTTGGAGGAACAGGGATTTCAAGCGGTCAATATGGAAGGTGGAATGTTGGCTTGGGACGGTCCTATTGAATAGCTAGCTATATAGAAGGAAATAGGGTATGCAATCCGCGTGCCCTTTTTTGCTTGTAGTTAATATGAGAATAGGAGGGGAAGAATGGGGCTAATCGTTGTATTAATGATACTTGGGATTATCGGTTCCTTTTTTTCAGGGTTAGTAGGTGTCGGTGGGGCCATTGTGATGTACCCTTTATTATTTTTCGTACCACCCTTGCTTGGTTTCGAAAAATTTACTTCGTTAGAGGTATCCGGCTTAACGGCATTTCAAGTATTTTTCTCAACATTGAGCGGTATATTGACACATAAAAATGATGGTTCTCTGCGAGGTAATCTTATATGGCTAATAGGGCTTCCTGCGTTAGTCAGTGGTTTTATGGGCGGATTAGTCTCCAAGGAAGTACCTGATACATATTTAAATATGTTATATGGCATTCTAGCTATTGTTGCAGTATTGATGATGTTTCTTCCTAAGAAGGATGCAGGGGAAAATGGATGGGCGAAAAATGTGACAGGTGTATTAGCTGTTGCTACAGGTATTATCGTCGGCTTTGATGCAGGTATGATAGGAGCAGGAGGAGCATTTCTCTTTGTCCCTCTAATGATTCAAGTCATCCGAATTCCAACACGTACAGCTATGGCGACATCTCTTGCCATAACCTTTTTATCTTCTATAGGCACCATCATTGGAAAAATATTATCACATAGCATTGATTATCGATTGGCAATTTGGCTGGCGATTGCTGGTTTAATTGGTGCGCCTATTGGTGTTCGAATTAGTAAAAAATTGTCTGTTCAAAAATTACAGTGGACGTTCGCTGGCCTTCTAATCATAACAGCAGCCAAAATATGGTGGGATGTATTTTGGGGTTAATAGAATAATAAAAGCTAAGACGTTATAAGCAAACGCCTTAGCTTTTTTCATTATTCAGTGACTAACAGCGACCTCTGTGATGCATTTGGTGTCTTGGATGAGGCATTGGCATTGGGCAAACTGTGTTATTTTCAACGCATTCTTCCACAACAGAATGTGTTTCTGGGAAGTAGTGTTGATTGTTGATTACATGCCGATTAACTGTTGTTACATGTGTTGGATGGATATGTGGTACGACAGTAGGAATAATATTAGTTCTTACAATTTGCCGTGTAGGAGATACCCGCGGCGGATCATACTGTGCTGGTAACATGTTTGGTGGGCAGCATATTGGCATATTGCAATGGTGAGGATGTCTTCTATTCATTCAAATGACCTCCTTTGTGTGTTAAGGTGTGTGTCCTTAATAAGATATGACACTTGTAAATAAACACAGCGGTCATTTGCCTATTGATGCTATGGGTTTTTCCGAACTGAAAACTAAATGGATAACTTTACATTGCAAAAAAACAACAATATATCTTAATGTGTATGTGATGATTCATTTATTTCTCTTTGCTTTTTTCCACGTGTTAGGATTTAAATAACTTTTGAACTTTGCGGCTGCTTCTTTCCCAACGAGCAAAGCACCAATCCAAAAGATAATTTCTGCAATTATGAGAACGCTAGTTATAATTCCTGCCTTTAACTTTGTTGAGATAGGGAAAAATGGAGTCATAACAGGTATTAGCCATAGAATCATAGAGAAGATTAATAGTCCAATTCCTAGTTTATAAACGAATTTTTTTTCTTTAGGCAATACGAGAATCCTCCTGTTGTTATAGTTTATGTATAAAACTATAGAGGAGTACCGGCGAAATCACAAGGTTTAATAGTGAAGCTATAAATGAAAGAAGGCTACCCAAATGGTAGCCTCAACTCTTTTTATTCATCTGGGTAGTTTAAATGCAATGGCGGCATAATAAGCCATCCTTTTTCTTTTTCCAATTTGAGCACTTTCCCTGCAAATTGTCCTTTTTTCATATGGAACTGAGCGTACATCATGGCGATGTCTTCTCTGATGGACATGCCGAGGGCTTGACTACAAGCCATTAATCCAGTAGCTGTGTCTGCAGCAAGCATTGCACAAATTTCCGGATCGTTAAATTTAGCACCGGCTGGAATATCCTCTAAATTAGCATTTGGTCGTTCAGGAGGTGCTGGTGGAAGGGCAATCCCATTTACTTTCAACAAAGTTTCTAATTGCTCATTTTCTTCTTTGCAGCATTGAATAGCTTCCTCAAGGAGTTTGCCTAATTCTTTATCACCTGTATGATTGTATAATGTTTGGTAAGCCGCAATTAAACCATTATTAGTCGCGAAATTCGTCCAAATAGTGATTGCTTCTCCATAATTTAATGGCTGATCTTTCGGATTTCCGCTTAACATACCCATTCTTAACACTCCACTCGTATTTTAATAATATGACTTAAATAGAATGTGCAAACAAATGGTATTTATACATCAATCCTTTTTAAAAATGCTGCATCTGATAAAGTGGGCAATTAATAATCCAATATATCCATTGATCAAAGGATCACTTAATATAGTGATTCTTTATTTAATTAATATAATCTCATATTGGTTTAGTGAATTATTTAATTCATTTGTCCCTCCAATGAAGAATATAGTAAAACAGGGAGAGTGATATAATGAATTTTGAAAATTACAAAAATGTTCAAGAAATAAAAAGATTTGAAGGTTAAATAAAAATTGCGATGCAATTTGTAATAACAAAAACAATTTTCATGGAAGGTGCCAGAACAACCTGTAGGTACGGGGCTTCCCGGGGCTGCTATATTTATTAAACTAGATGTTCCTTTCCGTTATTCAAGCTGCTTAGATTTTCATGGAGTACAGAAAATGATTTCATTACCGTTTAGGAATTGTTATAGCCTGGTGCAACAGAGTATCATAGATATTTCAACGTAGCGTTAAGAAACTGGGTCAACGAAGAGATAAAACATTTATAATTGGAATATAAAACAACAGCGCAGATTATGCTTGATATTATCTAATTAATGTAAGAATTTTTAAAATTAGTATATAATAAATGAAGATACAATAATTTACTGAATTTGTAGAACTACTAAAACAGCGTTAACAAAAATCGGAGAAGCTTTTGCAATAGAAGATATGCGTGATCTTATTGATTTCAACAAAGAAGAATAAAAGATAAAAACGGCACTCTTTAGACTTATCTAAGGAATGCCGTTTTTTCGCCTGCTTTTAATATTTGTTAATGCTCCCCCACCAGTATTATCAAGGGTTTGGAGGCTCCCCCAGTGCTTTTGAAGCTGCATATTGATGATTAATCAAAGGGTTCCCCCAGTACATCCCCCAAAAAAACGAGTGATTATGGGGAGAATTGGGGAACAGAGAAAAACAAAAAACCTTGCAACCGTTGATATAACGGGAACAAGGCTTTTAAAAAGAGTTCTTTTGAAATCTTTAAAGACTATCTTGAGTAGTACTCAACGATAAACGCTTCATTGATTTCAGCAGATAATTCGCTGCGTTCTGGAAGACGTACAAATGTACCTTCTTTTTTGTCAGCATCGAATGAAAGATATTCTGGAACGAAGTTGTTTACTTCGATTGATTCGCTAACGATTGCTAGGTTTTGAGATTTTTCACGAAGAGAAATCACTTGACCTGGTTTAACGCTGTATGAAGGAATATCAACGCGTTTGCCATCAACTAATACGTGACCATGGTTTACTAATTGGCGAGCAGCACGACGAGTGCGAGCTAAACCAAGACGGTAAACAAGGTTGTCTAAGCGAGTTTCAAGAAGGATCATGAAGTTTTCACCATGAACACCATTCATTTTACCAGCTTTAACAAATAGGTTGTGGAATTGACGTTCGTTCATACCGAACATATGACGAAGTTTTTGTTTTTCTTGTAATTGTAAGCCGTACTCAGACAATTTTTTGCGTTGAGTTGGGCCGTGTTGACCTGGAGCGTATGGACGCTTTTCGATTTCTTTACCTGTACCGCTTAAAGAAATACCTAAGCGACGTGATAGTTTCCAAGATGGACCTGTATAACGAGACATTAATAGTCTCCTCCTTTGGTTTTTTATTTAGCATAAAATAAAAACCAATTGTATTTAGCTCCATTGCCATTTTATTTTCATGTATCTTCGCTCATGCAGCCGAAGAGTTACCAATACACCGTCTATTAAATAGAGGAATAAAATGAACAACCAAACCATACAACCGCTGCGTTTATTTTACACAAAGAATATTGTAGTATTTGGACTGTTTTCTGTCAAGCAAATCAATTAAATATAGTTGAGGAATCCAGTGGCAAAAAATTACACAGTGATTTATAATTGAGATTATCGGAATAAATTATTAATTATTAATAGTTTAATATACTTATTTATTTTATTCGTAAATAGTCATAACTACTTAGATAATGGTCAAAGAAAAAGGTGATATAATATTGAGAAATCTCCAAATAATACAAAACATTAAAAGCTACCTATTGGATTTTTGGATTGCTCATGTAGATCAGTCGTTGACAGATACTGAATATTTGCATGAATTTCAAATGATCGCCAAACAAGAATTTAAAATGAAAAAAGTAGAATATTTAAAGCTAGAACACGGCTTATTATGTCCATTGCCAAATTCAACCTTACAAGCACTTCCGTTTAATTCGATTGCACCTTATGTGGAAGAAACACATCCTTTATCTGAAACAAGTGCAAAGCTGATAAATAAAGTACTTAAAATAGATAGTGACGTCATCATTCTAAAAGATGAAAAAGACCATATTTTTGCCTTAATTATTGTTGAAAACACACCTGAGTGGCAATGTTTTGCCTCGACGCCTTACGTAAAAGAATTAGAAACGTTGTTATCTAGTCTAATATTGTCTCTAATAAGTAAAGAGAAAAACTTTTATGGAGCAAAATTAAATGGGGAATTATATGAAATGACGGCTATTTTTCATTCCACTATGAATATTAATACAATTTTAGAGGCGATGATTCAAAGCATTAAAAGGACATTTCCACAATTTAAATCAAAATTGATCTTATCGAATGACCAAGACCGTCTACAAATTGAAGATGTAGAGGTATTTGATTATTTATTAGAAAGACCTTCTACGATTGAAGCTTATGTATCAGGAGAGATTACATCGGAGGAAGCCAAGGATATCAACAATTACTTGCTGAATGTGCCTATTATTGGAAAGCAAGGCATATATGGTGTGCTTCAGATTTTTGCTTCACCTAATTATCATTTTAGCTCAAAAGAAAAGAAATTCTTGTCTCATTTAGCACAGACATCTGGCAATGCTCTAGAAAATGCAAAACTTTATCACCAGTCGCATCGCCTAGTAGCAGATCTGCAGCTAATCAATGAAACATCGCAAAGGTTAAATATGAAGCTTAATAAGGAAGAAATCATTACTTTTTTGACAATGCAACTAAAGAAATCTTTTTTGCCATCAGAAATTTGCTTTGTCTTTAAATCTCATGATGGTTATCAATATATGGGAGATACGGCTGCTTTCTTTTGCGAGGAAAACGCTTCTGTGTACAAAGAATTTATAGCAACACACTTTGAGAAAAGTATGGAGCCTCTCTTTATAGCTGAGTTTAGCCAAGTGGTGGCAGAAAAGACAAAGTATAATTCAATGATCGTTGTCCCTATTATTATAAATGAGAAGGTACAAGGATATTGTGCAATATTCCATGTGGACTCTTACTATTTCTCATTTGATAGTTATAAACTAATGCAGTCTTTAATTCGACATTCCTCATTAGCAATTTCTAATATTCTACTTAGAGAGCAACTCCAGGAAATGATTGATAGAGACCACTTAACAACACTGTATGCTCGTAAATATTTAGAAAGATATATCGAACGTTCTATGGAAGTAGATGATTTCGGCGCATTTATTTTATGCGATATTGACGATTTTAAGAAGATAAATGATACGTACGGCCACCAGACAGGTGATGTTACTTTGCTTATGATAGCAAAACATCTACAGGGTTTGGTAGAGAACCAAGGTATTTGTGCACGTTGGGGAGGAGAAGAAATGGCCATTTATTTGCCAAACAAAGGACTTGATGAAACAATGGCTTTAGTTGGCAAGATTATTAATAGCATACCACAAGTGACTAGCCCTCCAGTTACTATTTCATCAGGTATCGCATTATGGAGAAGCGATGCACGGTTTACGTACCAACGTGTTTTTAAAAATGCTGATGTGGCTCTTTATGAAGCTAAAAATACAGGGAAAAATAAATATTGCATCTTTCAAGGACCGCCTATAAATGAAAAAGCTGATGCTTAAGCATCAGCTTTTTATTATAGGTGAATATGACGGACTAATACATTAACGAACTGTTCAAGACCAGCTTGATCGTCGTTACTGAATCTATTTTTTATAGGGCTATCAATATCTAACACCCCATAGAGCTCTCCATTAACGATTAGAGGGACAACAATCTCTGATTGTGAAGCACTGTCACAAGCAATATGTCCAGGGAAAGCATTGACATCCTCTACAACTAACGTCTCTCGCGACGAGGCTGATGTACCACAAACGCCTTTGCCAAGCGGGATATGCACACATGCAGGGAGTCCTTGGAAAGGTCCTAGCAGCAATTCATTATTTTTCATAAGATAAAATCCGCACCAATTAATATTATCTAAAAATTGGTTAAGTAAAGCTGAAGCATTGCTTAAATTCGAGATGGAATCCATTTCTCCATCTAATAATGCATCCAATTGCTTAGCTAGTAATTGATATTGAGCTGTAATATCGCCGCTGTAATTTACTTTTTGAAACATTCCTATACCTCCCGTTGTTTAGCGATCAAATGGAAAAAGTCCTTCCTCATAAGGATGCAAATCATCTGGGTGATGGGCATCTGAACCATGAATAATAGGAATTCCTAATGATTTTGCGTATGATATATATGATACGGTTGGATGTGATCCATTGCAATAAAGTTTTGATAGAGTAGCATAATTTACATCCAATTCATAGTTGTGTTTTGCTATGAGTTTTAAAATATCTATTAATTGTTGTTTAAATAGTAGATTTTCTTGTAGCTCATCAGTAGGGAAAAGCAAAGGATTGCTGATTCTCTTTGGCTTATAATTCCCTAAGTTTGATTGGATAGATTTTGATATGGTTTTATAATATAGGTTGTAAACGGATTGTAGCGTATCTTTTTTTCTTGCGAGACTTGTCAATTGATCAAAAGAATGGTCGACACATGTATAAGATTGACCACACTTGAGGAATCGGACAGTTAACATTGCATCATCGATATGTGGGCCTATAAGGTTTAAAAAACTTGTCGTTTCTCTTTCATAGTCTTCAAGATAATCTACCTCAAAGCCAATGCGAATATGAATGAGTTCTTTATATTTTTCTTTAAGTCTTTGCATTTCATCCATGTAAACAAGTAAAAGTCCAGGGCTCATTGTTCGGCCTTCTTTCGGGCAAAAGTCGACAAAATTTGAAGGCAATGGGGCATGTTCTGTAAAGGTGATATCCTCATAGCCTAATTTAATTGCTTTTTTGATATAATCTTCACAAGGAATCGTAGTGCCATTAGGACAAAAAGAGGTATGAATATGGGCGTCACGTTTCATAAAATCCCTCCATTTTTAAAAAATTAATCGAATTATAGATAAATTAATAAGAAATCATTCATATAGATAAACAAAAAAACAAAAAACATGGTAATATTAAGCTTAATTAGATGCTGAAAAACTGATTAGGGACAGGGGGCTTACGATGAGTTTTTTCATTGCCGCAATCATCGTATTATGTATAATTATAGCAATTGTCTTTATATTTCGTCGAAAACATCGAACTGAAATTCAAAGACTAGAACAAAATAAGCAACAAATTCAAAATAAGCCAGTGCTAGAAGAGTTGATGAAAGTAAAAGCTCTCAACATGAATGGTCAAACAGAAGAAATGTTTGAACGTTGGCGAAATAAATGGACAGAGCTCATGGATGTTGAGATGCCGAAAATTGACGAACTACTCTTTGATGCGGAAGAGCAAGTAGACAAGTTTCGTTTTGGCAAGGCGACAGAAATAGAAAAAGATATCGATTCGCGCATAGCTGAGTATGACAATGAAATGGCCATCATTTTGAAAGAGTTGGATGAATTAGTTGGAAGCGAAGAGAAAAATAGAGTTGAGATTGAACAGTTGAAGGAACAATATCGTTCGGCTCGTAAGACTCTCCTTGCCCATCAATATTCATATGGTCCTGCTGCTGTTCCGCTTGAGAAAAGACTAGAAACATTTACTCCACAATTTGAAGAATACGAGGAATTAACGAGCTCAGGAAATTACCTGAAGGCAAGGGAATTAGTTGTGAATCTAAGTAATGAAGGACAACAAACCTTTAAATTGATTAATGAAATCCCAACGCTTCTTACAGAAATTCAACACAAAATTCCATCAGATATTCATGAAATTAGAAATGGGCACCGAGAGATGGAAGACCAATCCTACTTCCTTGTACATTTGGAGATTTTAGACAAGCTAGAGGAAATGGAAAAAAGTTTAGCTGAATTCAAACAAAAAGTAGCTGATTTGGATATTGATAATGTTCAACAGCAAGTGGAAGTAATAAAAGATGAAATTGAATCCTTCTACGATGCATTAGAAAAAGAAGTCATTGGGAAGAAATATGTTGATCTTCATTTTGTTTCTATCGGCGAGCAACTGGAATCAACTTTAAAAGCGACAGAAGAAATGGCTATAGAAGCGGAAGCAGTCCAAAAAAGCTATCGATTGCCTTCACGGGAAGCAGAAATTCCTAAAAACTGCAAACAACAGCTGCTGGCTCTTCAACAACGCTATGACTTTTTAGCTGTAGAGGTACGAGAAGAACAATCTGCTTATTCAAGCATGGAAGAGGTTCTAAAAGAGCTGAAGGACTCAATAGAAAATCTATTCCAAGAACAAAAACAATTTGCTGAACGCATGAACAACCTTCGCATAGATGAAAATAAAGCAAGAGCTACATTGAACAACTTAAGAAAAATGCTGTCTGATACTGAACGAATGATACATAAAGCAAATCTGCCAGGTATTCCGGAGGAAATGGATGCCAGATTAGAAGAAGCTACTGAAAGAATCTTTATTGTGGTCAACAATCTGCAAGAGATCCCTCTTAATATGGAAACGGTTTATAAGAACTTGGAAATTGCAGAAAAATGTATAGAAGAAGTTCGGCAAACAGCAGTTGAAATGCTTGAGAATGTTCAATTAATTGAATCAATTATTCAGTATGGAAACCGTTACCGCAAGACAAATCCAGCCATGCATCAACAATTATTAGAAGCTGAAGCAGCATTTCGTGATATGAGGTATGCCAAAGCTCTGGAGACGGCTGCAACTGCCGTAGAAGCGGCTGAGCCAGGGGCTATGAAAAAAATTCAAGTACTTGCCAAGGATTAGGTTTGGCGTTCATAATAGAAATGCATTAAGCCACCGCACAGGTTTTTGTGCAGGTGGTTTTCTTTTGGAAGGAAGGTACCAACAATGATTTATTTAGACCATAGTGCGACAACAAAACCGAATAAATCCGTTTTAGAAACATTTGTCCAAGCGAACGAACGTTATTATGCAAATCCAGCTTCTCTACACCAAATGGGTGTTGAAACAAACACGCTTTTGTCGAGAGCAAGAGAACAAATAGCGGCTATTATAAAAACAGAACCTGAACAAATTATTTTTACCTCTGGTGGAACTGAATCGAACAATTTTGCCATCAAAGGATTAGCAAGAGCTAATAAACACCGTGGAACAAAGATACTAATTTCTGCTATCGAACACGCGTCTGTTGAAGAAAGTGCCAAAGCGCTAGAAAAAGAAGGTTATACAGTAGAAAAAGTTCAAGTAAATGAATACGGTGTTATTTCAATAGAAGACTTAAAAAAGAAATTAACAAAAGATACGGTTATAGTCAGTATCATGCATGTAAATAATGAAATAGGAGCGCTTCAACCTATTTCAGAAATTGCTCGTATTGTGCATGAAAACAGCCGTGCCTTTTTCCATATGGATGCTGTGCAGAGTTTCGGGAAAATTCCTGTTCATTTTGCCGGAGAAGAAGGACCAGATGCTCTTACTGTTTCTGGCCACAAAATTAATGGTTTAAAGGGCACTGGTTTCCTAGCTCTTCGCAAACAAGTAAATATCGAAACAATAATTCATGGCGGCGGGCAAGAAATGGGATTGAGAAGCGGTACGGTGGCGGTACCACAGGCTGTCGCTTTAGCAAAAGCTGTAAGAATGGCGCATGAAACACAACCTGCACATGAAGAACAATTTAGCCAATGGCGTGATGATTTGCATGCCTTTTTACAACAGTTTCCGTATGTTCGCACTCTATCCTCTAACAACGGTGCACCACATATAGTAAGCTGTGCTGTACAAGGGCTTCGAGGCGAAATATTAGTCAATGCTATGCAGCATGAAGGGTTTATTATTTCTACATCAAGTGCATGTTCTTCTAAGGATCATAGCATCAGCCATGTAGTCAAAGCCATAGAAATTGATCCTTCCTATGAAAAAGGAGTAATTCGGATAAGCCTTGGTGAAGGTATTACTGAAAAAGATATACAAGCATTCAAAACTGCGTTTAAAAAAGTAATGATGCAAGTAAAGGAGTTTTAAATAGATGAAATGGCATGAAATATTAATAAGATACGGAGAAATCACAACAAAAGGCAAGAACAGAAAATTATTTATTAATCGTCTTAAAGAAAATTTGCGGTATACCTTTGCAGATATCCCAAACATGCGTATCCGTTCTGAAAGAGATCGTATGTATTTGAGCAGTGAGGTAGACACTGAGATGGAGGAAATTCTGAACCGTCTGCCTCATATCTTTGGGATTCACTCCTTTAGCCCTGTAGCAGAATGTGAACCAACAGTTGAAGCTATGAAGGAATTAGCTGTTGAAATCGTACAAGGGTTGGACTACGAAGGAAAAACATTCAAGGTAAATGCAAAACGTTCATTCAAAAACTTTCCTCTAGATACGTATGAATTGCAACAAACAATAGGTAGTCATGTATTAGGCACATTGCCAGGCATGACCGTTCAAATGAAAAAACCAGATATTGAACTGCGAGTAGAGGTACGTGAAAAAGCTGTTTACATGATGGTAGATGTTATTGCAGGTGCAGGTGGTTTGCCTATTGGCTCGAACGGAAAGGCGCTACTACTTCTTTCTGGTGGAATTGACAGCCCTGTTGCAGCTTATTATATGATGAAACGTGGCGTTCGAATTGAAGCCATCCATTTTTTCAGTCCGCCATTTACAAGTGATCAATCATTAACTAAAGTGAAAGAACTATGCGATAAGATTAGCCGTTTTGGCGGTAATATTCGCCTGCATATTATACCTTTTACTGAAACCCAACAAACTATTCAAAATAGTGTACCTGAAAACGTCACAATGACTTCTACACGCCGAATGATGATGAAAATTGCGGACGAGGTACGAAAAGAAATAGATGCAAAAGCGCTTGTTACAGGCGAAAATTTAGGACAAGTTGCTAGCCAAACGCTAGAAAGTTTAGCTGCCATTAATGATGTAACGACAACACCTATTTTGCGTCCATTAATCACATTTGATAAGTTAGAAATCATCGATGTAGCACAGAAAATCGGTACGTACGATATTTCAATTCGACCTTATGAAGATTGCTGTACAGTATTTACGCCAGCTAATCCAAAAACAAAGCCGAGAGTTGAAAAAATGAATTACTACGAAAGCTTTACTGATTTCGAAGAAATGATTCAACGTGCTGTGAAAAACCGTGAAATTCACTCATTCCCTAAAACAAAAAGTGATGATTTCTCTGAGTTGTTGTAAGAGGTTTTAATTTTTTTTTAAATACCTTGTATGTTTTTTCGCTTCTGAGACATTCTATATGCACAAGGAGGTGAACAACATGTCAAACAACAACTCAGGTTCAAGACAATTAGAAGTACGCGGCGCTCGTCAAGCGATTGACCAAATGAAATATGAAATCGCTCAAGAGTTCGGTGTAAACCTTGGTGCAGAAGCATCTTCTCGTGCAAACGGTTCAGTAGGCGGAGAGATTACTAAACGCTTAGTAGCAATGGCTGAACAACAAATGAACGGTTTACAAAAATAAGTTGGGTCATACCTTAGCATACCCAATTTTCACAAAGGATAGGATTTGAAATAAGCTTTATTAAAGTTTATTCACTTCAAAAAAGGGAGGGTAACAACATGTCAAACAACAATTCAGGTTCAAATCAATTAGAAGTACGCGGTGCTCGCCAAGCGATCGACCAAATGAAATACGAAATCGCACAAGAATTCGGTGTAAACCTTGGGGCAGAAGCATCAGCGCGTGCTAACGGATCCGTTGGCGGAGAAATTACTAAGCGTTTAGTTGCGATGGCTGAACAACAAATGAACGGTTATTCCCAAAACAAATAATTGAATATAGAAAAAAGCTGAGGAAGAAATAATTCTTCCTTGGCTTTTTTAATGGAGTAAAAAGTTGGACAGTATTCTGAAAATTCTATATAATACTTCAACAAAGGGGAGTGATTTTCAATGAAACGAGAGGAATTAATTGCACCTGAAGTATATAATCTGGTCAGAGAAATAGAGAAATATGCAGCGGAACCTACGAAAACGGCTTTACGCTTTGAAAACGAGCATGGAAGTATAGATACCATCACGTATAAGGCATTAATCCAGAAAGCAAATCAAATGGCAAACGTATTTGCGAGCCATGGCTTGCAAAAAGGTGATGTTGTTCTTATTATGGTACCGCGTTTAATTGACGCTTATATTACATATATCGCAGCATTAAAAGCAGGGCTTGTTGTGATACCAAGTTCTGAAATGTTAAGGGCTAAGGAGATTGACTATCGTCTAGCACATAGCGGAGCTAAAGCTGTTATTGCCTATGAACCATTTATAGAACAATTTGAACAGGTAGAGAATCTTCAGGACGTCCAACAGTATGTGATTGGCCAAGCCCCTGCTCCATGGATTGAACTGATTCAAGAAACAGAGCAAGCGTCAGATGTGTATGAAATGGCTGATACGAAAAGCAGCGACATGGCATTTCTTTCTTACACCAGTGGCACAACTGGTAATCCAAAGGGTGTTGTGCATACGCATGGATGGGCATATGCCCATTTAAAAACAGCAGCTGCACATTGGCTTGGTATTCAAGAGGGAGATTTAGTATGGGCAACAGCAAGCCCTGGCTGGCAAAAGTGGATTTGGAGTCCCTTCCTGTCAGTACTGGGAAGCGGAGCAACTGGTCTTGTTTATAATGGCCGCTTCCAGCCGGAAAAATATTTATCACTTCTCGAAAAATACAAGGTTCAAGTATTGTGCTGTACACCTACTGAATACAGGCTGATGGCAAAGGTAGACAATCTTGATGCATATGATTTAACGACATTGCGAAGCGCAGTTTCCGCCGGCGAACCGCTAAATCAAGAAGTGATTAATCTCTTTAAAAAACATTTCGATTTAGATGTAAGGGATGGCTACGGACAAACCGAAAATACATTATTGATTGGCAATTTGAAGGATGAACCATTTAAACCAGGTTCTATGGGCAAACCTACACCGGGCAATCTTGTAGAAGTGATTGATGATGAAGGTAATCCATGTCCAGCTGGTGTAGTGGGCGATATAGCTGTCCATCGATCAACTCCAGCATTGTTTAAAGAATATTTGAATGATCCAGAAAGAACGACAAGACAGTTCAGAGGAGATTACTATGTTACAGGAGACCGTGCTAGAAAAGATGAAGACGGATACTTTTTCTTTGAAGGTAGGAACGATGACATCATTATTAGTTCAGGGTATACAATTGGTCCATTTGAAGTGGAAGATGCTCTCGTAAAGCATCCGTTAGTTCAAGAATGCGCAGTAGTTGCTAGTCCTGACGAGGTGCGCGGCAGCATAGTAAAGGCATTTGTTGTATTGAAGGATCACTCAATAGCTTCAGACGAATTAGTGAAAGAGCTTCAAAATCATGCAAAGGAACTGACAGCACCTTATAAATATCCGCGTGAGATTCAATTTGTTGAGGAACTTCCTAAAACGACATCCGGAAAAATAAGACGAATAGAGTTACGAGAACACGAGAATAGAAAACTACATTCTTAAGTTATTGAAAAGACTACTTATTATTGGTAGTCTTTTAATTATGGCTAGAAGCCAAAAGGAGGCGAGTAGGATGGAAAATGAAAAAAAGGGGATAGTTGCATCAGTCTTTGCGTATATATTGTGGGGACTATTTCCTCTTTATTGGAAAGTGATTCAGCATGTTACAAGTGGTGAAATATTGGCTAGCCGCGTGATTTGGTCATTTATACTTACACTTATTTTTGTCCTGCTGATTAAGCAAGGAAAAGTATTAGTTAAAGATTTTCGGGAATTATGGCAAAATCAAAAAGCATTTTGGAGTTTATGTTTGGCAGCTTATTTAGTATCGGCAAACTGGTTTATTTACATATGGGCAGTAAATCATGATCATATTATCCAGACAAGCTTAGGTTATTATATGAATCCGATTTTTTCTATTTTGCTTGGCATTATTTTCTTGAAAGAACGAATGACGAAAGCACAGGTGCTAGCGCTACTAATGGCGGCTATTGGCGTTATTATTTTAATTTCATCTTATGGGCAGATTCCATGGATATCCATTGGTTTAGCTTTAAGTTTTGGGTTTTATGGATTATTGAAAAAGCAAATCGCTTTGGATGCAACAAGAGGGCTTGTCATTGAAACAATGTTTATCTTCCCAGTAGCGATTATCTATTATTTCTATCTTTATTTCCAGGGAAATATGTCGTTTCTTCATGTCGATATGAAAACAAATGTGTTTTTAATAGGAACAGGTATTGTAACGGCTCTACCGCTTGTTTTATTCGCAGTAGGGGCACAAAATATCCCTTTATATTTAGTGGGCTTTATACAATATATTGCACCAACCATGACGTTAATTCT
The DNA here is from genome assembly GCF_023515935.1 of Rummeliibacillus sp. G93. NCBI lineage: Bacteria > Bacillati > Bacillota > Bacilli > Caryophanales > Caryophanaceae > Rummeliibacillus > Rummeliibacillus sp. G93. Next base: position 2,190,903 of record NZ_CP097314.1, on the reverse strand, counting down.
AGGTGTATTTCTTTATCATGAATCATTTGGCCACACAGAATTAATTTCATTCTCATTTATTTGGTTAGCCTTAATTATCTTTTCGATTTCAACCATCTTGGAAATGAGAAAAACATACAGACTTTCACACAAGTCATGAAAATGATGAAACATTTAACGGTTTGTCTCGTATGTTTATAATGCAGGGTGAAAAGGAGGGTCATAAATGACAGTAAAAAGATGGGTGGCGCTTGGCATAGCAATCGCACTATTTGCCATGTCTGCCTTTGTAAGTATTGCTTTATCATTTGCTAAAATGGACTTCAAAAAAGGGTTAGAATCTGTTGCTGATCTAGATAGTACATATGATTATAATGTGTTAAAAAATGGAAATCCATCGAAGCAAATTGCAGTCCTTACTGTGAATGGAACGATACAAGACACTGGTGAGAGCACTTCTATTTTCAGTAGTGAAACATATAATCACCAGTATTTTATGGATCAATTAGAAGATATCAAAAAGAATAAGAGTGTTAAAGGTGTGTTGCTTAAAGTAAATTCGCCTGGTGGAGGTACGAATGAATCTAAACAAATTTATGACAAAATAAAGGAAATAAAAAAAGAAAGAAACATTCCTATTTATGTTTCAATGGGTTCAATGGCCGCTTCAGGCGGTTACTACATCTCTGCACCAGCAGATGTTATTTATGCTGATGAAGAAACATTAACTGGTTCCATTGGTGTCATTATGCAAGGGATGGATTATAGTAAATTAGCGAAAAAATTAGGGATTGAATTTAACACAATTAAGACAGGTCCGTATAAAGATATAATGAACGGTTCGCGTGAAATGACACCTGCAGAAAAGAAATTGCTTCAAAACATGGTGAATGATTCTTACGGACGTTTTGTTAAAGTAGTAGCAGATGGACGCGGCATGTCTGAAAAAGAAGTTAGATCTATTGCTGATGGACGCATTATGAATGGTTCTCAAGCGGTGAAAGCAGGCTTAGTGGATCGTTTAGGTTATAGTGAGGATGCATTAAAAGCGCTGATGAAAGATAACAAACTTCAAGGAGCAGAGGTATTTGAATATAGTACTGACGAAGGTTGGGGATCCATTTTCTCTGCGAAGTTAAGTAGTAAACTTATGCCTTCTGCTGAAAAAGAAGCAATTAGCAAAATGTTGTCTACTAGCAGCGCGCCAAGAATGATGTACTTATACGGTGAAGAATAAAGGGGGCGTTGAAATGTCAGAGACACTAAATGAATCTGCAACAAGTTTAAGCCCACTCGAAATAAAGAAAGTACCAGAGTACCATTTAAAGGCAGCAGGTTTTTGGACTCGTTTTTGGGCTTATTTGATTGATTTGGTCGTGATCAGTTCGTTTACAGCCTTAACTATCGGCCCACTTTTTGATTTGATGGGTTGGGATGATGCACGAATTCTTTATCTATCTCCCTACAAATTTGTTGCAGCCATTCTGTTTTATGGTTATTTTGTTTTAATGACGAAGTGGCGAGCTCAAACACTCGGAAAGATGGTTTTCGGTATTAAGGTAGTAAGTGACAAAGGAATCCCATTAACATGGGGTACTATACTTTTTAGAGAATGGATAGGGCGCTTTATATCTGTAAAGATTTTAATTTTATATATTGTGGCCGCATTTACGCCGAAGCATAAAGCTGTCCATGATTATATTGCAGATACTGCTGTCGTTCATGAGAAAAGCTATGAAAAGGTAGAAAAAACGATTGCAATAGAGCAGAGTGCGCATACAGTTTAATTACCGTGACTGAATTTGCGTTAATAAGATAGATTCCCCATACTCAAAAATTGAGAAGCAAAGAATTTTTGGGTTTGGGGATAATAGTATGTAAAATCGTGAGAGTTCTTAATCTCAGTGGGTGTAACAGAAAACATACTGAGTCAAGTTTCATGATAAGAGTCTTCCTAGTTGCAACAAGCTAAAAGATTCAAGTAATATTAAGTCAAGGAGGCGTTGAAATGGTACAAGTAACATTTAAAAATAATCCCGTAACATTAGTAGGTCCAGAAATTAAAGTTGGTGACAAGGCACCTGAGTTCACTGCATTATCTACTGACATGCAAGAAAAACATTTATCAGACTTCGCAGGCAAGAAAGTTTTAATCAGTGTGGTTCCATCATTAGATACAGGTGTTTGCGATGCTCAAACTAGACGTTTCAATGAAGAGGCAACAGGCTTAGGTGAAGACGTTGTGGTTCTAACAATTTCTTGTGACCTTCCTTTTGCACAAAAACGTTGGTGCGGTGCAAACGGTATAGAAAATATTTATACTTTATCAGATCATCGCGATTTGTCATTTGGTGATGCATATGGCGTACATATGCAAGAGTTGCGTTTGCTAGCACGTTCTATTTTCGTTGTTGACCAAGATGGAAAAGTGGCATATGTAGAATATGTGCCTGAAGGAACAGACCATCCTGATTACGACCATGCAATTGATGCTATCAAATCACTTAGCAAATAAGTAAATTTCTAGCTGGGGACCCACTCTATCGTCGAGTGGGTTTCCGTTTTGAAGGAGAGCATTATGGAAACTATTGAAGTCCTTTTTTCATTTATAGATAAAGAAACAGAAAAACATGCAGAATCAGATCAATCAACCTATCTAGACGGTTTATTAATAACGTTAAACAGATGGCTAGATGCTGAAATAAAGCCTGAAGTTGAACCAACAAAAGAAGAAATTCGTAAAGCTATCCAGTTGGCGATTCTTAAAGGAATGAGACAAAGCTCTCAACCGAATCATCAGATGACGCCTGATTCGCTTGGCCTTTTGGTAGGTTACTTTGTGGAACAGTTTTTCGAGAAAGAAATCAAAGAAGATCACCAAATTACAATGCTTGATCCAGCGATCGGCACAGCGAATTTGCTGATGACGGTTATGAATCTCTTAGGTGACAAGATTGAGGGATTCGGTATTGAAATTGATGAGCTTTTAATTCAAATTGCGGCATCATCTGCAGAGTTAGAGGGGCAGCCATTGTCGTTATATCTACAAGATGCTCTTGAAAACTTGATGATTGATCCAGTAGATGCTGTTATTTGTGATTTGCCAGTAGGCTATTATCCAAACGAAGAAATAGCTAAGCAATATGATGTAAAAGCTGACGAAGGAATGACATATGCCCATCATTTGTTCATTGAGCAATCGTTGAGATATACAAAAGATGGCGGATATTTATTCTTCTTGGTGCCTGATCATCTATTCGAATCAGAGCAATCACAGCTTTTAAATAAGATGATTGCTAAAACTGCTTGGATACAGGCAGTTGTCCAACTGCCGGATACTTTGTTCTCAAGTAAAGCACATGCAAAAAGTTTATTTGTTTTGCAAAAGAAAGTGGATGGCGGAAAAGCCGTCAAAGAAGTGTTGCTTGCAAAAGTGCCAAATATGAAAAACATGCAAGCATTAGAGCTGTTCTTCGCTAAAGTGCGCAAATGGAAAAAAGAAAACAAAGCATAATTAAAAAGATAAAAGCCTGCAGAGCAACTAAATGCTCTGCAGGCTTTTTATTATTTGCTTTCTTCTACTGAATCTGTGCGTACCACAAGCACATCACATTTTGCAGATCGTACAATGCTTTCAGATACACTACCGATTAAAAATCGTTCAACTGTATTGAGCCCTGTAGCACCGCAAATAATTAAATCTGCATTTACTTTTTTAGATACATCTCTAGTAATAATTGTTTTAGGTGAACCGTATTCGATTAAGATATTGACATTTTTTATACCAGCAGCTTCTGCTTCTTTCTTGTAGCCAGCTAATAGCTCATCCGCGAATCCTTGCGCGCGTTCTTGAATGGAACGGTCATATGCTTCAATGGCTGCAAATGAACGTGTATCAATAATATTGACTAAATAAAGTGAAGACTCATTACGATTAGCTACTGCAACGGCCTTTTTGAATGCATACTCCGCTTCTTTTGAACCATCTACTGCCACAATAATGTTTTTATAATCTAATGCCATATTCGATTCCTCCTTTTTATAAATCTAGTATACCACCATTTCCCATCAATTTACGTTCACTTTTTTACATATTTAAGAAGATTATAAAAAGTAGTGAACGAGCCGCTATTATTAATATTCAAAATTATTGACAAAAATAGAAGAATATTTGTTACAATAGACATGTTATTATGTGAACATTCAAATACATAACAAACAATGATCACTTTTTTATATTTAGGAGGATGGGATATGAAAATCGGTGTTCCAAAGGAAATTAAAAACAACGAAAACCGTGTAGCAATGACGCCAGCAGGTGTTGTGAATTTAACAATGCATGGTCACGAAGTTTTTATTGAGACGAATGCAGGTCTAGGATCTGGCTTTACAGACGAAGACTACAAAGCTGCAGGTGCTCACATTGTAGAGACTGCTGCTGAAGCATGGAAACAAGAAATGGTGATGAAAGTAAAAGAACCGATCTCTTCTGAATTCGGTTATTTCTATGAAGGACAAATTCTCTTTACTTACCTACATTTAGCTCCTGAGCCAGAATTGACTCAAGCATTACTAGATAATAAAGTGGTTGCGATTGCTTATGAAACAGTTCAATTACCAAATCGCAGTTTACCGCTATTATCGCCGATGAGCGAAGTAGCTGGACGTATGGCAACACAAATTGGGGCGCAATATTTAGAAAAACAAGAAGGCGGCAAAGGTATTTTACTTGGCGGTGTACCAGGGGTTACTCGCGGTAAAGTAACAATTATTGGTGGCGGTATGGCTGGAGCAAATGCAGCGAAAATCGCTATCGGCATGGGCGCAGAAGTAACAGTTATTGATCTAAGCCCTGAACGTCTTCGCCAGTTAGATGATCAATTTGGCACAGATGTACAAACATTAATGTCAAATCCGTACAACATTGCAGAGTCTGTAAAAAATTCTGATTTAGTTATTGGCGCTGTACTAATTCCTGGTGCAAAAGCTCCTAAACTGGTAACAGAAGAGATGATTAAATCAATGTCTCCTGGTTCTGTTGTTGTGGATATTGCAATTGACCAAGGCGGTATTTTTGAAACTTCTGACCGTATCACAACACATGATGAGCCAACTTACATCAAGCATGGCGTTGTACACTACGCAGTTGCGAATATGCCTGGTGCAGTTCCACGTACTTCAACTATGGCCCTAACAAACAACACAGTGCCATTTGCACTTGAAATTGCAAACAAAGGCTATAGCCGCGCATGCCTTACAAATGAAGCGTTGAAAAAAGGGGTTAATACTCTTGATGGAAATGTAACATTTGAGGCAGTAGCAGAAGCATTAAACTACCCATATGTATCTGTTGATTCATTATTATAAGTAGATAGATTAAAGGCAAACCAACTTACAGGTTTGCCTTTTTTTGAGTTTCATGAGATTTACACAAAAAAGAAGGATGAGTTGTGTTCATCCTTCTTTCATAGTAATCATTATTTTGGTTGAATGATTTGCAATTCTTTCGGGAAGCTTGTAAGCACTTCTACGCCGTTTTCTGTCACATATACATCATCTTCAATGCGTACGCCAGCCGTGTCGTTTTTATAAATTCCTGGTTCAATGGTAAAGACCATACCTTCTTGCATCGCCATTTCATTCGCGCCATGCACCGAAGGGAATTCATGCACTGAAATGCCAAGACCATGTCCTAGACGGTGTGTAAAATACTCGCCGAATCCAGCATCTTCAATTACTTTACGTGATGCATGATCAAGTTCTTTAGCGAGTACACCTGGCTTAACCAGTTCAATTGCTGCTTCATTTGCTCTTTTCACTGTTTCATAAACTTCTTTTTGGGCATCTGAGATTTCGCCGAATGCAACGGTTCTCGTAATATCTGAACAATAGCCTTCATAAACAACGCCTAAATCAAAAAGTACAAGATCGCCTTTTTGGACTTTTTGAGTTCCTGGTGTCCCATGCGGAGAAGCTGCATTTAATCCTGTCAGAACCATTGTGTCAAATGACATATAAACGCCTTTTGCCTTCATTGCTGCTTCAATGGCAGATAGTATTTCGATTTCAGTTTTGCCTTCAGCTATTTCATTGCAACCAACTTCAATCGCATAATCCGCTAATTTTGCTGCTTCACGCAATTTTTCCAATTCGTCCTCAGATTTAGTGAGGCGCATTTGGTTTAGTTGTTCATCTAGACCAACATATTTTGTGTCGTTAAAGAAATGTTGAAGAGCTTCTAAACGTTCTACTGTTAAGTGTGATTTTTCAATTGCAAGTGTGTGTAATGGGACGTTTCGGGTATTAGTAGTATGGTGGAAGATTTCCCATGCGTTTTCTGTATCCTCATGGCCTACAGCTTCAAACGCCCACCCAGCAGCTTTTGCATCAGGCACTTCCATTTTAGGGCAAATCATAAATGGTTCTGCTTCTTTAAAAATCATGATACCCAACAAGCGTTCATGTGGGTCACTACGGAAACCTGATAGGTAAAAGACATTGTCTGGCGTAGTAATGAATGCCGCGTCAATATTTTTTTCTTGTAAGTATTGTTGAATCAGCTGCACTTTATTCATAAAAAAATCCTCCCTTTAGAGACTAGAGACTTTGAGTGTTATTTATTGAGTATAAATACTCTCCCTATACAGTCTATCATAAAAAGAGGGAAATGAAGTACCAAGCGAGAATACAACTATGAGAAACTTTTGAAAGGAAGATTACTTTATGAAAATTTCATTCCATGGACATTCGATTGTTAAAATTCAAACCAACAACCATACTATTTTAATTGACCCTTTTATCACTGGAAATAGCCAAACCGATTTAAATGTAGATGATCAAAATCCGGATGTCATTTTACTGACTCACGGACATAATGACCATGTAGGAGATACAGTTGAAATTGCTAAAAAATCCAATGCACTTGTGGTAGCTCCGAATGAATTAGCAGATTATCTGTCATGGCAAGGATTAGAAACACATCCAATGCATATTGGCGGAGCACGTCAATTTGATTTTGGTAAGGTCAAGCTTACTCAAGCATTCCATGGCTCATCTTATGTAACAGAGGACAAGCAAATTATTTATACAGGTATGCCTGCGGGGCTCCTTTTATTTATCGAAGGAAAGACAATTTACCATGCAGGTGATACAGCTTTATTCAGTGATATGAAATTAATCGGAGAGATGCATCCGATTGATATAGCATTTTTACCGATTGGAGATAATTTCACAATGGGGCCTGAAGATGCTGCAAAAGCTGTCGAATTTTTAAATCCACAAGAGGTTGTGCCTATTCATTACAATACTTTCCCTGTAATTGAACAGGATCCACAGGCTTTTTCTAACATGGTAGGCAATGGTTCTGTAAGAATTATGAATGCCGGCGATCAATTTGAATTGTAACTATAACAGTTTGAAGTAAATATGGTACACTTAAGCCAAGAGACCGTTTAGAAATAGGTGATTTTTTGGCTACAAAACATGAAAAAATACTCCAATATATTGAATCATTGCCAGTGGGCGATAAAATTTCAGTCCGCCAAATCGCAAAAGAAATGTCTGTTAGCGAGGGTACTGCCTATCGCGCGATTAAAGAAGCTGAGTCAAGGCGTCTTGTCAGTACGATTGAACGTGTGGGCACCATCAGGATTGAGAAAAAGAAAAAAGAAAATATTGAGCGGCTTACATTTGCCGAGATTGTCAATATTGTGGATGGACAAGTATTAGGCGGCATTAACGGTTTGCATAAAACCCTTACGAAGTTTGTAATTGGCGCCATGAAACTGGAAGATATGATGCGCTATACAGAAGCAGGGAGCTTGCTTATCGTCGGCAACCGGGCGCGTACGCATGAGATGGCTCTTAAAGAAGGAGCTGCTGTCCTCATTACAGGTGGTTTTGATACCACTGATGAAGTGAAAAAACTGGCAGACCAGCTTGAGCTTCCTCTTATTTCAACAAGCTATGACACATTTACAGTTGCAGCGATGATTAACCGAGCCATTTATGACCAGTTAATCAAGAAAGAAATTTTATTAATTGAGGATATCGTGATTCCGTTAAAAAGAACATCCTACTTGAAGACAACAGATACAGTAAGAGAATATAACTTATTGAATGCTGAAACTACTCATGGCGGATTCCCTGTAATTGATAAGCATGGCAAAATTGTAGGTATTGTAACATCACGTGATTTGATTGGTAAACATGAAAGTGATCATATCGATCGATTAATGACCCGAAATCCAATTACAGTATCATTAAAAACGAGTGTAGCAACAGCTGGCCATCAGATGATTTGGGAAGGGATTGATTTGCTTCCTGTAGCAGATGAACATGGCATTTTGCAGGGGGTTGTAAGCAGACAGGATGTCTTGAAAGCACTGCAAATGGCACAAAGGCAACCACAGCACGGAGAGACGATTGATGATTTGGTGAAGAAGGAAATGGAGATGGACGTGTCAAACGACGAGATGGTGATCAAATTTAACGTGACACCTCAAATGACCAATCAATTTGGCGCGATTTCATACGGAGCTTTTACTACATTAATCGTCGAATCGGGTTCCTTCGCACTCAAAAAAGTTAAACGTGGTGAAAGTGTAATGGAGAATATCTCGATTTACTTTATTAAACCGATCCAAATCGAGTCAACAATTACAGTAAAACCACGAATTTTAGACATGAGCCGCAAGTTCGCTAAGATGGACTTTGAGGTTTATAGTGAAGACTTGCTTGTCGGCAAGGCTTTAGCTACTTTCCAATTGCTTGAGCGATAAGGGATAATCCACATGTGGGTGAAAATATAGCGAAACGTATAGACGTAATCGGTTAAAGAAGTGAAAAAAGTGATGCACAGCTGTGCATCACTTTTTGTTCAATTTTTCTTCTTCAGCGATATATTGACCATAATGGCGTACTCGTTTGCTGTAGCTTATGAACACAAAGAAGCCAAATACAATCAAAATAGCGCAAATCACATATGTAAGTACTGTATGATAAAGGATGATTTGGTTTATGCCAAACAAGACTAACAATACTCCAAGCGATACACCTGCACGGCCTGCATACCACTTTTTGCGAATCGGTAAGTTTGTTCGGAATTGTTTTGTTTTGAAATATAGGTAAAATACAACCGTTATCACGACTAATAATGCTAAAATAATATTTACTATATTACTCATCGTGTTCCTCCTAAATGCAAAGCTATCTTTATTCTACTGATATTGTGTAGAAAAAGATAGTAGAAAGTAGGAGACGAGAGTTTGTAATTAAATGTGCAGACAGATAATTAATAGATTAGCGAAGAAAGCACAATTCAACTATTGGAGCTTCATTTATCGTTTAAAGGAGACAAAAAATATGAAAAAAGAGATTATCGATACAATTGCTGAGTACGACACGATTATAATTCACCGACATGTTCGTCCAGATGCAGATGCATACGGCTCACAGTTAGGGTTAAAAGCTATTTTACAAGCAACTTATCCAGAGAAAACAATCTACGCGGTAGGAGAGCACGACCATGTCTTTAGCTACTTAGGTTTGCCTGATGAAATATCGGATGAGGCCTATAACAAAGCTTTAGTCATTTGCACTGATACAGCCAACACGGAACGAGTTGATGATCAACGTTATCATACCGGTGACTTTTTAATAAAGATTGACCACCATCCCAATGATGATCAATATGGCGACCTACTATGGGTGAACACTGCTGCTAGTTCAGCGAGTGAAATGATTTATGAATTGTATAAGGAAGGTAGCGAAACAGCCGGGTGGAGGATGAATCAAAACGGTGCCAGGTTATTATTCGCAGGTATCGTGGGGGACACCGGACGTTTTATTTATCCAAGTACAACAGAAACTACCTTCAAAGTAGTGGGTGACCTCATTTCCTATGGTTTTGATCGGACTGAGCTTTTTAATAGTATGTATGAATTGGATCCTAATCTGTTACAACTACAAGGATATATTTATCAAAATTTCGCAATGGATGAAACAGGCGCGGCATATATAAAATTGTCAAAACAACTACTAGAAGAATATGGCGTGAGCGCAAGCGACACTTCAGCATTAGTCAGCACGCTTGGCGATATTAAAGGAATTAAAGCATGGGCCATGTTTGTAGAGGAAGATAGCCAGATACGTGTTCGATTACGTTCTAAGGGTCCTATCATCAATGAATTGGCTAAAAAATACCGTGGTGGAGGTCATCCTATGGCATCTGGTGCCACAATCTATCAGTGGTCAGAGGCTGACGAAGTGATTCAACAATTAAAAACACTTTGCCAGTAAGGATTAAAAAGAAAGGTAGAGATGATAATGCAGCCTGTCTATTCACAAATCGTTACAGCGGCTGATATGCTCAAAAGTACCATACGCATCGATGAACTCCTTACATTTTTAAAAAGGGAAGGGGCCAAGGCAGCAGCGATTACTGATTCTAAATTATATGGTCTATTGCCTTTTTGGCGAGCATTCAAGCATAGTTCAATACACCCTGTCATTGGCTTAACGGTACAAGTTGAGTTCTCCGCTGGTATATGCAGGCCGCTTGTACTGTATGCCCAAAATAACGAAGGATATCATCACCTATTGAAAATCAGTTCGTCGACATCATTGCGAGAAAACGAAGCATTGCCACTGCGATGGCTGCATGGGTATCGGACAGGTTGCATTGCTTTGCTTCCTATTAATGATGAGAATTGGCAACAGGAAAAGGTATTTGAGGATATCGAGCAAATTGCGGAAATCTTTGATGCAGAGCACTTTGCCATTGGCATAGACCGACCAGGTGGAATTAAATCGCCTAGGGAAGACCAAATAGTTCACTATTGTACAGAACGTGCTATTACGATTTGCGCCACTCATTTGAGCACTTTTCTACAAGAAGATCATGCTGATGCATTTCAAGTGGCCAGGGCGATCGCATCAGGAACCAAAATGGCAGATCAGGAAAAACTGACATTACGAGAAAGACAGCAATATATACCTACTTCAGTTAATTGGAAAGAGTGGTTCCATGACAAAGAAGAGTGGTTAAAGGCAGCAGAAACTTTGCTTCTTTCTTGTCAGGTAGAACTAGATTCCAAGAAAAGCTATATGCCCAAATTCCCTACACCTGATGGAGTAGATGCAACCGATCTTTTGAAGGATAAATGTCTAACAGGATTACGCGAAAGAGTTCCGAATGCAAACGAAAATTATCATAGCCGCCTACAATATGAATTAAGTATTATCACTAAAATGGGGTTTGCAGATTACTTTTTGATTGTAGCTGATTATATTGAATACGCAAGGAGCAAAAATATATTGACAGGACCCGGCCGGGGATCTTCTGCCAGTTCATTAGTGGCGTATACAATGCGTATTACAGATGTCGACCCATTGCAATATGGTTTGCTTTTTGAACGATTTCTAAACCCAGAACGTATTACACTTCCTGATATAGATGTCGACTTCGCCGATTATCGTAGAGAAGAAGTCATTCATTATGTAGCAGAGAAGTATGGGGCAAACTATACATCGCAAATTATTACATTTGGAACATTATCTGCGAAGGCAGTCGCAAGGGATGTAGCGAGAGTATTCGGCTTTAATACTGAAGAACTATCTTATATATCCTCACTCTTGCCAAATAGGCCTGGGCTGTCATTGCAAGAAGCGTGGCAGCAATCAGATGTACTCAGAAACCATGTCAATTCTAGCGATCTGCATAAGAAATGGTTTCAAATAGCTCTTCAATTGGAAGGTTTACCGCGAAATGCATCAACACATGCGGCGGGCGTTGTGCTATCGCCAGAGCCGCTTGTCAACATTGTCCCGATAGAAAAAGGCAATGAAGGGCTCTATTTAACTCAATGGCCGATGGGAGATGTAGAATCTGTCGGAATATTAAAGATGGACTTTTTAGGACTTCGCAATTTAACAATCCTAGAGAGAATACGCTCTATGATTTTATATAATGAAGAACGCTTTTTACAGTTTGAGAAAATTCCATTACATGATTCGAAAACCTTTGAATTACTGAAAAATGGTGATACCAATGGTATTTTTCAATTAGAATCAGAAGGAATGAAGCAAGCCCTTAAAGAGATTAAGCCAACTTCCTTCAATGATATTGTTGCCGTGAATGCTTTATATCGACCCGGCCCTATGGAATTTATTCCTGTCTATAGTAAAAGGAAGCATGGGCTAGAAAAAGTTGAAATGCTGCACCCTGTGCTAGAGCCGATCTTAGGTGAAACATATGGTGTCATCGTCTATCAAGAGCAAATATTGCAAATTGCCTCCCGTATGGCCGGATTCTCGATGGGAGAAGCTGATCTCTTACGCCGAGCTGTAAGTAAAAAAAAGAAGGAATTGCTAGATTCAGAACAAGAACACTTTGTATCAAGTAGTATTGAACAAGGGTTTGACAGAAAAGTAGCAGAGGAAGTTTATCAGCTCATTGTCAAATTTGCTAATTATGGATTTCCAAAGAGCCATGCGGTAGCGTATAGTATGATCTCATATCAAATGGCATATTTGAAAGCTCATTTTCCGGCCTATTTTTATGCAGCCATGCTCACATCTGCTATGGGTAATCAAGAACGATTCAATAAAATTCTGCAAGAGGCGAAGCAAAAAGGCATTGCTATTCTATCACCTTCCATCAATCGTAGTGGACGTTCATTTTACGTACAGAATGGATCCATTCGCTATGCTCTCTCAGCTATTAAAGGCGTTCCACATCCATTTTTAAACAAGCTAATAGAGCTGAGAAGGAATGGTCATGGAAATTGGCAGGATATATTTGATTTAGCTTTAGACTTAACAGCTGTCCATTTTAATCGTAAAACCGTAGAGCCACTTATTAAAGCTGGAGCGCTAGATGAATTCGGCAAGGATCGTGCTGTACTGTTGGCTACGATTGATGCGGCTGTGAAGCATGCGGAATTGTATCGACCAGATCAAGAAACAACATTATTAGATGATGACTCCTTCTTCTTTGGAAAGCCAAAGCACGCTAATGCAAGCCCAATCCCAGAAAAATTAAAGCTCCAGTACGAAAAAGAAGTGCTCGGTACATATATATCGTTGCACCCGATTCAAAAGGTGAAGCAGGCTCAACATTTGGTAACACCAGCTTTTGATAACCTAAAAGGGCTAACAGGAAGACATTTTGTGAAAGTGGTTGGTTTAGTAACAGAGATAAAGCAAATTCGGACGAAAAAGGGCGAATTGATGGCTTTTGTACAACTAGAAGACGAGACGGGTATCCTTTCACTTACCGTGTTCCCGAAAGAATATCTTCAGGCAATCGAATGGCTAAAGGAAGAACAGATTATAATGGCAGAGGGCAACTTGGAGCAAAGAAAAGGGCAGGTTCAGGTAATCTATAAAAAAGGGACCGTCCTTTCATCGTAAAAAAGAGGATATTGAGTTGATTAAAAAGAATACCCCCTAGAGAAGGAAAAAATTTGCTGGAGGGATTTTTATGATACTCGGATTGCACCACGCTCAAATTACGATACCTAAAGGAACTGAAGATCAAGGGAGAGAATTTTATTGTGGCATTCTCGGATTGTCAGAAAGGGAAAAGCCTGAATCACTGAAGGGTAGAGGTGGTTTTTGGTTGGAAGTCGGAGATCGAGAAGTCCATGTTGGAACAGAAGAAGGCTTTGACCGATTAACAACAAAAGCCCATCTGGCCTATCAAGTGAAGAATCTATCAAGCTGGAAAGAAAAATTAGAGCAGAACGGAATTCAGATTATTGAGGGTGTTCCAATTCCTGGTTTCAACCGTTTTGAGTTCAGAGATCCATTCGGAAATAGAGTTGAAATGATTGAGGCGCTTTAGTTTGTCAGCCTATCTTTTTAACTCTTTTACAAACTTTGCTGTAAAACCAAAAATCACTATGAAATCATAGAGAATTTGTCTAAACTGTGTGACTATCGCACAGTTTTTTTCTATAGCACTTTACTAAAATATATATTTTTTGCTATCATTATAAACAAAAGTGGTCTGACCACATTTTTCGACAATTTATTTATAGTAGGGAGATATAGCATGAGCGCTGAAAAGCCTGCTACAAAAATGTTTATCCAAATTGTGCGGGAATTACGGGGGATTATTCAAGATGAAGAAATTCCACCCGGGGGCAAAATCCCATCAGAACGAGTGCTGGCTGAACGATTAAATGTTGGGCGTTCATCCATAAGAGAAGCGCTCCGTAGTCTAGAATTGCTGGGTTTAATTAAGACGCGCAGAGGTGGAGGTACCTTTGTAGCTGATTTTAATAACCATCAATTAGTCGAAGTATTGGCTATGTTTATTCTGCAAGAAGAAAAAGATATTAGAAACGTGCAAGCGGCACGGATGATTATTGAGCGTGATGCCATTCGAATAGTGGCTGAGGATGAGGCGCTCAGAAGTCTGCCGGTTTGGGAAAGTCTGTTAACGAATGTGATTATGAATGGAAAGATTGAGCGTGAAGACGTCATGAGAGAAATTATGATTGCATCACAAAATAGGCTTGTCTTAAAAATTTGGATTCTCTTAAAACAATACAGTAATGAACCCTATAAAAATCAATCAACGGCCGAAGAACAGCCGATAATTAAAATGTTTTTGAGTGAACTGATGCTAGGCCATACACAAAAAGCGATTGTGGCTTTTGAGGAATGGGCAGCGCTACTACATAAAGGGAGAGAATGACATGAGTATTCGCGATATATTTAAGAAAAATAAACCTAATCGAAAAACGATGACAAGCAAGGGACAACATGATGTACCTGAAGGAATTGTGACAAAATGTCCTGAATGCAATCATGTTATGCTGACAAAAGATTTGCAAAAAAATCAAAAAGTTTGTCCGAATTGCCAATATCATCACAAATTAACTTCCCAAGAACGTATAGAGGATTTCTTGGACGAAGGCACTTTCGAATCATTTGATGATCATTTGCAAACAGTCAATCCGTTAAATTTCCCCGGGTATGTTGAAAAAGTGAAATCTGATATGAAAAAGACAGGCTTAAATGAAGCTGTTTTAACGGGCACAGGCATGTTAGAAGGAAATAAAGTGGTTGTCGCTGTGATGGACTCTTTCTTCCGCATGGGGTCTATGGGATCTGTAGTCGGTGAAAAAATCACAAGAGCGATTGAAAAAGCGACAGAGCTTGGTGTACCATTTATTATCTTCACTGCTAGCGGCGGTGCGAGAATGCAAGAAGGTGTAATATCGCTCATGCAAATGGCTAAAACTAGCGTTGCATTAGAACGTCACGGAGCAAAAGGAAATTTGTTTATTTCCATCATGACTCACCCTACAACAGGGGGAGTATCTGCTAGCTTTGCATCCCTTGGTGATATTAACTTGGCGGAACCACAAGCGCTGATTGGTTTTGCAGGGCGCCGAGTAATCGAACAAACTGTAAGGGAAAAATTGCCGAATGATTTCCAAACAGCGGAATTCTTACTGGCACATGGTCAACTAGATGCTGTTGTCCCTCGCTCTGATATGCGTAAAACGGTTGGCACTTTAGTGAAATTGCACGTGAAGGAGGCAGTCTAATGGTAAAAACATTACCTTTTGAAGAACCACTTGTTCAATTGAAAACAAAAATTACTGAGTTGAAGGAATATACTTCTGACGCAGAAGTAGATTTAACAAAAGAAATTACACAATTAGAAGAACGATTCACCAATCTTGAAAAAGATATATATCATAATTTAAAACCGTGGGATCGCGTGCAAATCGCGCGCCATCCTGAGCGTCCGACAACACTTGATTATGTGAAGGTTTTATTTGACGATTTTATCGAACTTCACGGTGACCGTAATTTCGGTGATGACGAAGCAATCGTAGGGGGAGTCGCTTCATTTGAAGGAACACCAATCACGATTATTGGCCATCAACGCGGGAAAGATACAAAAGAAAACATTCGTCGCAATTTTGGTATGCCTCATCCCGAAGGTTACCGAAAAGCGTTACGCTTAATGAAGCAAGCTGAGAAATTTAAACGACCTATCATTTGCTTCATTGATACAAAAGGAGCTTATCCCGGAAAAGCAGCAGAAGAACGCGGACAAAGTGAAGCGATTGCTCGGAATTTATTAGAAATGGCAGGATTGAAGGTACCGATTATTAGTGTTGTTATCGGTGAAGGAGGAAGCGGCGGTGCACTTGCTTTAGGTGTTGCAAACCATGTGCATATGCTGGAAAACTCCACTTACTCTGTTATTTCGCCTGAAGGTGCCGCTTCTATTCTTTGGAAAGATGCAACGCTAGCTCAAAAAGCGGCAGAAGCGATGCGTATTACGGCTCCAAATTTAAAAGAAGAAGAGATAATTGAAGAAATTGTTCCAGAAGTTTTAGGAGGCGCACATAAGGATATAGATACACAAGCATCCTATTTGAAAGAAGTTCTTTCCAAATCATTGAGTGAGTTGAAAACACTAGATGAAGAACAATTAATCGACCAACGCTACAACAAATTTAGGAAAATTGGTGTTTTTTCCGAAGAATAGTACAAAAAGACGTCTGACAAGTGCAATTAATGGTATATTATAAAGTAAAAGGCTGTTTTAAACGAAGAAAAGTCGTTTGAATCAGCCTATTTCTTTCATTCTATAGGATCAATCCTATCAGCAGGAGGATTTATACAAATGAAAAAAATTGGTGTGTTAACAAGCGGTGGAGATGCGCCTGGTATGAATGCAGCTGTTCGGGCAGTTGTCAGAAAAGCAATTTTTCACGGCATGGAAGTCGCGGGCATTTATCACGGCTATCAAGGGTTAATCAATGGTAATATTGAAAATCTAGACGTAGGCGATGTAGGTGATATCATCCAGCGGGGTGGCACGATGCTACATTCCGCCAGATGTCTAGAATTTAAAACAGAAGAAGGGCAAAGAAAAGCAATCAGCCAGCTTAAAGAGCATGGCATCGAGGGCTTAGTCGTTATCGGCGGAGATGGTTCTTATCGAGGAGCCTTAGCTTTGAGCAAATTAGGTTTCCCTAGCGTAGGTGTTCCAGGAACGATTGATAATGATATTCCTGGCACTGATTACACCATCGGTTTTGATACAGCTTTAAATACCATTATTGAAAGCATAGACAAAATCAGGGATACAGCAACTTCCCATGAGCGCTCGTTCATTATTGAAGTAATGGGACGCGATGCAGGTGACTTAGCATTATGGGCTGGCCTTGCTGGCGGTGCTGAAACTATCCTTATTCCAGAAGTTCCATCAGATATTGATGGACTTGTCAGACGCTTAGAGCAAGGATATGAACGTGGCAAAAAACATAGTATTATTATCGTCGCAGAAGGTGTTATGTCTGCAGGCGAGTTAGCTACACTATTAAAAGAAAAAGCGGATATAGAAACAAGAGTATCAGTATTGGGACATATTCAACGCGGTGGTTCGCCGACGGGTCGCGATCGTGTATTAGCCAGCCAACTCGGTGCAAAGGCAGTGGAAGTTTTAATGGAAGACCGAGGCGGAGTGGCAATTGGCATTCGTAACCATCAGGTGGTAGACTATGAATTGAGTGAAGCGTTTAATAAAGCACATAAAGCGGAATTATCTATGTATACCCTTTCGCAAGAACTATCGATCTAAAATTGGAGTGGTACTATAATGAGAAAAACTAAAATTGTTTGTACGATTGGACCAGCTAGTGAATCTAAAGAAACACTGATTGCCTTAATTGAAGCTGGAATGAATGTGGCTCGATTAAACTTTTCACACGGAAGTCATGAAGAACATGGAGCGCGAATTAAAACGATTCGTGAAGCAGCTCAAGCAACGGGAAAAGTAGTAGCAATCTTGCTTGATACTAAAGGACCTGAAATACGTACACATAATATGGAGAATGGCGCTATTGAGCTTACTGCAGGCCAAACGATTGATATCTCTATGTCTGAAGTGCTTGGCAATGAAAAAATGTTCTCAATTACGTACGAAAAATTAATTGAAGATGTGAGAGAAGGTTCTGTCATTCTACTTGATGATGGATTAATTGAACTTCAAGTGACAGGCATAGATAATGAGGCAGGCATTATCCATACGCTTGTCGTGAACGCAGGAGTACTTAAAAATAAAAAAGGCGTGAATGTTCCAGGCGTTTCTGTTCAATTGCCAGGAATTACTGAAAAAGATGCAGAAGATATCTTATTTGGTATTCAGCAAAATGTAGACTTTATCGCAGCTTCTTTTGTACGTCGACCATCAGATGTAATGGAAATTCGTCATTTGCTAGAGGAAAACGAAGGCAGCCATATCCATATCATTCCTAAAATCGAAAACCAAGAAGGCGTTGATAACATTGATGAGATTATCCAAGTCTCTGACGGCTTAATGGTGGCTCGCGGTGACTTAGGTGTAGAAATACCAGCAGAAGAAGTACCTGTTGTCCAAAAAAGTTTGATTTCTAAATGTAATTGTGCTGGCAAACCGGTTATCACAGCTACTCAAATGTTGGATTCTATGCAACGCAACCCACGTCCAACACGTGCAGAAGCAAGTGACGTAGCCAACGCTATACTTGATGGTACAGATGCTATCATGCTTTCAGGAGAAACAGCAGCAGGCCTATATCCTGTAGAAGCTGTTAAAACGATGGACAAAATTGCCCACCGAATTGAGGAAACATTAGACCACCAACGTTTCGTTAATGAGCGTAGCAAAGAAAAAGGAACAAATCTGACAGAGTCGATTAGCCAAGCAGTAGCAGATACTTCATTGAACTTGCAAGTTGCGGCCATCTTAGCGCCGACTGTAAGTGGAAACACAGCTAAAATGATTGCGAAATACCGTCCAGGTGTTCCAATTATCGCTATGACGTCTTCACAAGAAGTTTGCCGCAACCTGGCTTTAGTATGGGGCGTCGTACCAGTAGTAGGACCAAAAGTTACATCAACAGATGAAGTATTGGAGCAAGCAGTCCATTCTAGTCTAGAAAAAGGATACGTAAAACATGGGGACCTAGTTGTCATTACAGCAGGTGTACCAGTAGGTGAAGCTGGTACAACCAACTTAATGAAACTGCATGTAATTGGAGATATGATTACAAAAGGGCAGGGCATCGGCAAGACTACAGCAATCGGTAAAGCACTAGTAGCACGCAATGCTGAGGAAGCATTAGCACAAGATCCGACAGATCGCATTATAGTAACAATTGGTTCTGATCGGGATATGATGCCTGCCTTAAGTAAATGTGCTGGTTTGATTACAGAAGAAGGCGGTTTAACAAGTCATGCCGCAGTAGTTGGCCTGAACTTAGGCATACCAGTTATCGTAGGGGTTAAAGACGCCACAAAAATTATTTCAGAAGGGCAAGAAGTATCAATGGATGCCGTTTCTGGGGTAATCTATTACGGTTCTTCGCGTATACTGTAGTTTGACAGTTGCTAATTAGCCATGACTATATTCAGTAATGGTGCTTCTCCAACAAAAAGAGGTGAAGGACATGAAAAAGTTTCTCCTACTATTAATCGCAATTCCGTTCATTGAACTGATTTTTGTGATGCTTTGTGGAAAGATGATTGGGCTTTTACCCACACTATTGTTGATCCTTTTCACAGGAATATTAGGTGTATATATGGCGAAAACAAAAGGATTAAAAGCCTTTGAACAGCTACAGAAGTCGATCAAAAACGGACAAGCTCCTGGTGATGCCATTATTGATGGAGTATTAACGTTGATAGGTGCTATTTTATTAGTCTTGCCTGGCTTTGTTTCGGATATTTTAGGTTTATTGCTTATGCTTCCATTCGTACGGAAAATGGCGAAACCCGGAATTTATTACTGGCTACGTAAAAAAATGAAGAGTAAGCAAACTATCTTGATGCAAAGATAGGATGTTGCTTGAATTTAACGGCTATTAAAAGAACAAATGGACTGATGATAATGCCTGCTACTCCAAAAAGTAATAAGCAAATGGCACTGATGATAAATGCATGGACTGAACGGATTTGCATGGTAGAAGCCCACATCATAGATTCTGCAAATTGCCTGATTAGTTGAATAGCCACATAAATCACGAGAAGTTGGATACCTAGAGCAACTTTTCCTATAATGATGAATACGGCGCCTAAAGGAATTAGAAATAAACCTATTCCTAAAAAAGGCAGAAAGTCACAAACAGAAACTAAGAAGGCTTTACCGACAGGTTGTTCGAAACCCAATGCATAAAATGATATCGACAGTAATGCAAATGTTAATATAGCAAGCCGAATTTCGACACCAATGAAATAGCTGAATAATAAAGCAGCTTCTTCAAATATCCTTTGAATAGATTCTCTAAAACGAGCAGGAATATAGACAAAAAACCATTGTCTATTCCTGCTTGTTTCATATAGAGCAAAGTAGAAAGCAATGATAAATATCGTTACTTCCACTAGATTTTGCATAATATCTTGGATGGATTGAAAAATCTTCGATAACATAACATCGATTAGAGAAAGTAATTGATCTTGAATTTGAGCGATAATTCCTGATGGAATATGAATCAATGCAGACATTTCGGATAAGCGGCTTTTAAGCACAGGCAACGTATCGATTAGAACAGTTGCTATAAATAAAAAGACAGCAGCAATGCTCGCAATAATGAAGATTTCAGCCAGTAATGCTGCTAAAAAAGAGGGGACTTTCAAACGTTTATGTAAAAAATGAAGAATAGGCGATAGAAAGTATGCGAACACAATGGCGAGCGTAATTGGCAATATGGCCCAAGAAAATAGAGCTAAAAGCAGTACAAAGCCCCAAAATTTGAGCTTTGATTGCAATTTTTTATCAGAAATTTTTATAATTATTCCTCCAACTCCCACTAATTCCTTTAAGTTACATTTAATCGAAAATTCTATTAATTGCTTAATAAATGCATAGATAATCTCCAAAAATCCAATTTTTTAATGAATGAGTGTTTTTCATTCACAAATACGACAAAGTTTATTATAATATCATTGTAAGCGATTTACTTATAGGTTCATATGGATCACGTTCAATGTTGATATTATCAACATAATTTGGTACAAAAAGGAGCGAGATAAAATGGCAACAACTAAAGGTTTAGAAGGCGTTGTAGCAGCTGAAACAAAAATTAGCTCAATCATTGATGATACTCTTACATATGTAGGCTATAACATTGATGATTTAGCTGAAAACGCATCTTTTGAAGAGGTAGTGTACTTACTATGGCACACACGCTTGCCTAAAGCGGACGAACTAGCAGAAATGAAACAACAGCTAGCTGAGCAAATGGAAGTGCCACAAGCAGTGCTAGACCACTTCAAAACTTACGACATCAAAGCAGTACATCCTATGGCTGCCTTGCGTACAGTAGTTTCTTTACTAGCTTTATATGATGAAGATGCTGAAGTTATGTCAGACGAAGCGAACTATCGCAAAGCAATCAAATTGCAAGCTCGCATGGCAACAGTTGTAACAGCATTTGCTCGTATTCGTGCAGGCAAAGAACCGATTGCACCGAAAAAAGATTTATCTTATGCGGCAAACTTCTTGTACATGCTTTCTGGTAATATTCCAGAACCAATCGAAGAAGAAGCATTCAATAAAGCTTTAGTGCTTCATGCAGACCATGAACTAAATGCTTCTACATTCACTGCTCGTGTATGTGTAGCTACATTATCTGATATGTATTCAGGTGTTACTGCAGCGATTGGCGCTCTTAAGGGCCCTCTTCATGGTGGTGCCAATGAACAAGTGATGAAAATGTTATCAGAAATTGGTTCTATTGATAATGTTGAATCTTATATCCAAAATAAATTAGACAACAAAGAAAAAATCATGGGCTTCGGACACCGCGTATACCGCCAAGGCGATCCTCGCGCGAAGCACTTACGTGATATGTCTGAAAAATTAACAAAACTTAACGGCAATCCTGAACTTTACGAAATGTCAGTGAAAATTCACGATATGATCGTAGAGCAAAAACACCTTCCAGCAAATGTTGATTTCTTCTCTGCATCTGTTTATGACGCGTTAGGTATTGAACACGATCTATTTACACCAGTATTTGCGGTTTCACGCGTATCTGGTTGGGTAGCTCATATTCTTGAACAATATGCGAACAACCGTCTAATCCGTCCACGTGCAGAATACGTTGGACCAGGCATGCAAACTTATGTGCCAGTAGAAGAAAGATAGTTTGCAAGATTTGGTAAGTAAACGGCAAACATTGGAATATTCCTAATGTTTGAGCGTTGAACCCAGCATTACAGGCAGCGGCTGCCAAGAAGGTGTCGTGCACGTAAATGTAGGGTAAAATAAATAGGGCGACGCTTCTATAGCGCTTGCCCTATGTGTATGAATATAGGAGGCAAGGAACAAATGGCTAATGACAAAATCGTAGTAGAAAATGGTGTACTAAACGTACCAAACAATCCTGTAATTCCATTTATCGAAGGTGACGGTATCGGTCCTGATATCTGGGCAGCTGCTTCACGCGTTATCGATGCTGCAGTAGAAAAAGCGTACAATGGTGAAAAGAAAATTGAATGGCTTGAAGTTTTAGCTGGCCAAAAAGCATTCGACAAAACAGGTGAATGGCTGCCACAAGAAACTTTAGACAAAATCAATGAATATTTAATCGCTATTAAAGGTCCTCTTACAACACCAATCGGTGGAGGTATCCGCTCTCTAAACGTGGCGCTTCGCCAACAACTTGACCTTTATGTTTGCTTGCGTCCTGTACGTCATTTTGAAGGTGTTCCTTCTCCAGTTAAACGTCCAGAAGATGTTGACATGGTAATCTTCCGTGAAAACACTGAAGATATCTATGCTGGTATTGAATACAAAGAAGGTTCAGATGAAGTGAAAAAAGTCATCAACTTCCTTAAAACAGAAATGGGCGTAAACAAAATCCGCTTCCCAGAAACTTCTGGTATCGGTATTAAACCTGTTTCAAAAGAAGGTACAGAACGCTTAGTACGTGCTGCAATCAACTATGCAATCAAAGAAGGCCGCAAATCGGTTACTTTAGTTCATAAAGGTAACATCATGAAATTCACTGAAGGTGCTTTCAAATCATGGGGCTATGCAGTAGCTGAAAATGAATTTGCAGACAAGACTTTCACTTGGAACCAATATGATGCTATTAAAGAAGAAAAAGGCCAAGAAGCTGCTGATAAAGCTCAAGAAGAAGCATTATCTGCTGGTAAAATCCTTATTAAAGATTCTATCGCTGATATCTTCTTACAACAAATCTTGACTCGTCCAAAAGAATTTGATGTTGTTGCAACAATGAACTTAAACGGCGACTATATTTCTGATGCACTGGCTGCACAAGTTGGTGGTATCGGTATTGCTCCAGGAGCGAATATCAACTATGTATCTGGACACGCTATTTTCGAAGCTACACATGGTACAGCTCCTAAATATGCTGGTTTAGATAAAGTAAACCCATCATCAGTACTACTTTCAGGCGTATTAATGCTTGAACACTTAGGCTGGAAAGAAGCTGCTGATTTAATCACTGCTTCTGTGGAAAATACAATTGCTTCTAAAGTTGTAACTTATGACTTTGCGCGTCTAATGGACGGTGCGAAAGAAGTAAAAACATCTGAATTCGCAGATGAACTAATCAAAAATATGTAATTTAACAAAAAGGAAAAGGGAACAGTTTTGCTCCCTTTTCCTTTTTTTACACTATACGAAAAGGAGCGGGTAAGAATGGCAACTAATCGAAAAAAAATTTCCGTTATTGGAGCAGGTTTTACTGGTGCAACAGCTGCATTTTTATTAGCGCAAAAAGAATTGGGTGATGTTGTTTTAGTTGATATTCCTCAAGCAGAAAATTCTACGAAGGGTAAGGCTTTAGATATGGCAGAAGCTGCACCTGTACTAGGATTTGACGCGAAAGTCATCGGCACAGCAAACTACGAAGATACCAAAGGTTCGGATATCGTCATTATTACCGCAGGTGTTGCTAGAAAGCCCGGTATGAGCCGAGATGATTTGGTGCAAATCAATCAATCTGTCATGAAATCTGTTACTGCAGAGATTGTAAAGCATGCGCCTAATTCTACTATTATCGTGTTGACCAATCCGGTCGATGCGATGACATACACCGTATATAAAGAGTCAAGCTTCCCGAAAAATCGTGTTATTGGCCAGTCAGGAGTTCTAGACACTGCACGCTTCCGCACGTTTGTCGCTGAGGAATTAAATCTTTCTGTTAAAGATATTACTGGCTTCGTGCTTGGTGGTCATGGCGATTCAATGGTGCCACTTACCCGCTATTCGTATGCTGGGGGAATACCGCTTGAAACATTAATTCCAAAGGAACGCCTAGATGAAATTGTGGCTCGCACACGGACAGGCGGAGGAGAAATCGTCAACTTGCTTGGTAATGGCTCTGCGTACTACGCGCCGGCTGCTGCTCTTGTAGAAATGGCTGAGGCCATCTTACGTGATCAACGTCGGATTTTACCTTCCATTGCCTACTTGGAAGGTGAATACGGCTACAATGGGATATATCTTGGAGTACCAACAATTCTCGGAGGCGATGGCATCGAGAAGATTATTGAGTTGGAATTAACCACAGATGAAAAAGCCTCTTTGGACAATTCGGCTGAAGCTGTAAAAAATGTGATGAATGTACTTTCCTAGCATCTAAAGCAGGGGATGGGCAATAGTTGCCTATCCCTTTTAATTTTGGATAATAACTCGATTTTTCAGTCAATTGCTGATACTATGGAAATATAGAAAGCTCTAAAGGGGGGTTCTTGTGTTACTCGATAAAAAAAGAAAACTCGGAAAAAGTTTAGAAGAACTAGCCGTAGGCGATTCAATCTTGCTGACAGAGAAAATTGAAGATAAAGATCTCTTGTTGTATTTAGGTCTTACCAATGACAATAACCCATTATACATTCAACATGACTATGCTGCGGAAACATCTTTTGAAAAACCCGTAGTGCCTGCAATCATGCTTGCAGGTGTTGTTAGTTCTGCCGTTTCTAAGCATCTGCCAGGACCAGGCTCCTATATAAGAGAGCAACACTTCCAATACCCAAAACCCTTGTATCATTACGATACGATAAGTATTGAGTTAATATTGAAAGAAATCAAACGTGAGCAATCTGAAGTTATTATTTCAGTCGAAGGAAAAGACAGTAAAGAAGAGATTGTATTAAAAGGAACTATTGTCGCAGTTCCGCCTACACATCCATTATAAAGTTTTCTACTACTGCGGAGGCAAAAACATGAACCCAAAGGTTTTAATTATTGAAGATGAAATTTCGATATCAACATTATTAGAATACAATTTAAAACAAGCAGAATATGATGTAATTACAGCTTTAGATGGCCAAGAAGGCTTAAAGCGTGCTATAGAAGAACAACCAGATTTGATTTTGCTAGATCTGATGTTACCAAAATTAGACGGTATGGAAGTTTGCAAAGAACTTCGTGTACAGAAGATCAACACACCTATTATTATGCTGACAGCAAAAGACGATGAATTTGACAAAGTGCTAGGGCTCGAATTAGGCGCAGACGATTATATGACAAAGCCTTTTAGTCCCCGTGAGGTCATTGCCCGCGTTAAGGCAGTTTTAAGACGATCAAAAGTAGGCGAACGGCAAGCGAAAGAAGAGACAAGTGAGCTAGTTTATCATATGGGACATCTTAAGGTGCTTCCAACACGCTTTGAAGCCTATTTAGACGGAAAACCACTTGAATTTACACCAAAGGAATTTGAACTATTAATCTATCTATTACAAAATAAGAATAGAGTGCTTACCCGCGATCAATTATTAAGCTCTGTTTGGCATTATGATTTTGCTGGCGATACGCGGATTGTAGATGTCCATATCAGCCATTTGCGTGAACAGATTGAAGAAAATAGCCGAAAACCTAAGTACATAAAAACAATTCGTGGTTTAGGCTATAAATTTGAGGAGCCTAAAGTTTAATGCACTCATTGCGATTCCGTTTACTGTCTATATTTGGTACATTATTTCTTGTTACATTGGCTGGTCTGGGCTTTACACTAGGGCAGCTTTTTCCGCTTTTAGTAAAAGATTCGATGGCCACCAATACATTGGAGTCTAAAGAAAATGTGTCACAAGCCATTGAAAAGCTGCCTTATCCTATTACTCAAACAGAAAAAAATCAGGTTATAGATTCAATTGCCCACAATACAAAAGCGCAAGACTTAACAGATATCCGCTTACAGCTTTGGTTGTTAATCGGCATTATTTTTGTAGTGGCATTTATTTTGTTGTTATTTGTGACCGACCGTTTAATTAAAAATCTAGCAAGGCCTATTGATCATGCGAGAAAGACAGCCCTTCAATTAGCTGAGGGTAATTACCGTGCAAGAACATACGAAATAACAGGCTCACCTACGCTCCGATTAAGCAAGGCGATGAATGTCCTAGCAAGAAGTTTGCAGGAAATCATGACGACAAGAGAGATAGAACAAGAACGTTTAAAAACCTTAATTGAAAATATGGGAAGCGCGCTAGTGATGATTGGTAGGAAAGGTGAAATTACCATTACCAACCGTATTTTTACGGAATTGTTTCATCAGGAGTACGCAGAGATACAGCAACAGCAATTCCGTCATTTGGGATTGCCGGAAGAGTTGGTCGATTTTGTAGACCATGTATTCATGACAGAAGTGCCATATAGAAAGCAGCTGCATTTAAAAATACAGCAAGAATTCCGCGATATAGAAGTATATGGAGCGCCGGTAGTTGGTGAACATGGCCTTTGGCTTGGCGTTGTAATCGTAATTCACGATATTACGGAAGTGGTCATGCTTGAACAGATACGCAAAGATTTTGTAGTGAATGTTTCGCATGAACTAAGGACCCCTGTTACGTCGATTAAAGGTTTTTCAGAAACACTCTTGGATGGTGCTTACAATGATCAAAGCACTTTACTGTATTTCTTAGATATAATCAACAAGGAGAGCAATCGGCTACAAATTCTTGTCAATGATCTTCTAGACTTATCGAAGATTGAGCGACTAGGATTTACGGTCAATATGGAAAAAACAAGCTTGCGTGATATTATTGTTCAAACGGTTGAAATGATTCACTCAAAGTTAGAAGCGAAAGAGATGGAGTTTGAAGCAGAAA
This sequence comes from Rummeliibacillus sp. G93, assembly GCF_023515935.1. Taxonomy (NCBI): domain Bacteria; kingdom Bacillati; phylum Bacillota; class Bacilli; order Caryophanales; family Caryophanaceae; genus Rummeliibacillus; species Rummeliibacillus sp. G93. Next base: position 2,163,819 of record NZ_CP097314.1, on the reverse strand, counting down.
TAGACCAAGATGTCATCATTAATGGAGACCCCCATCGGTTGGTCCAAATACTCTTGAACCTTATGGACAATGCCATCAATTATTCAGAAGAAAATTCAAAAATTATATTAAGGCTTTATAAAAAAGGACATGAGGGAATTATTGAAATAGAAGATGAAGGGGTAGGTATCCAAGAAGAGGAGATTCCTCGGGTATTCGAACGTTTTTATCGTGTGGACCGTGACCGTAGCCGTAAATCAGGTGGTACCGGTTTAGGCCTAGCAATCGTCAAGCATTTAGTAGAAGCACACCATGGCAAAATACAAGTTGACAGTGTTGAGGGAAAAGGAACAACCATGCGACTGTTTTTCAATCTAGCGTAAAACGAGGAATTAGTTTCCTCGTTTTTTTTATTTGGTTAAAATGCATTTTGCTCTTTTTAAATGAAGTATAAGGGTAAAGATTACTATCTATAAATGCGTGTGTGCCGCTTACTCTCGATTAGATTAAGTAATTTCCACTGAGTCATAAATAGGGTCTGCGTCTTTTTTTCTTTCCAGAAGCATGCATGGTAAAATATGAAGAAGAGCAAAGTGTATCTATCAAAGTGGGTTATCGACAGAATGAAGAAAAGCCTCAGTATATAATTTGTTGAATGATAACTATACGAAGAAAAACATATCTAGGAGAGTGCCAAAATGACAAAGGAAAAATTGCTGTTATTGGATGGAAATAGTCTGGCATACCGAGCATTTTTTGCGCTGCCGTTGTTAACGAACGACCAAGGTATTCATACCAATGCGGTGTATGGCTTTACCACCATGCTACAAAAGATTTTAGAAGAAGAAAAGCCAACAAAGATGCTAGTAGCATTTGATGCAGGGAAAACCACATTCCGCCACAGCACCTATTCAGAGTATAAAGGTGGGAGACAAAAAACGCCGCCGGAACTATCGGAGCAATTCCCTTATTTAAGGAAATTGCTAGATGCGTATCGTATTAAACAATATGAATTAGATCTCTATGAAGCAGATGATATCATCGGGACACTAAGTAAAGAAGCAGATGAGCAAAAACTCGAAGTGATTATTGTATCAGGTGACAAGGATTTAACGCAGCTCGCATCTGATAACACAACCGTGTATATTACACGCAAAGGAATTACAGATATCGAACATTACACACCAAGCCATATTGAAGAAAAGTATGGGCTAACACCTCATCAAATTATTGATATGAAAGGCTTAATGGGCGATTCATCCGATAATATTCCAGGAGTGCCAGGTGTCGGGGAAAAAACAGCCATCAAATTGCTTAAACAATACCCGACCATTGAAGAACTCTTTCAGCATATCGATGAAGTTAGTGGTGCCAAGCTGAAGGAAAAACTGGCAGCAAATGAAGAACAAGCAAAAATGAGTAAGGAGCTTGCAACCATCAATCGTCAAGCACCGATAGATATTAAGATTGAAGAGTTAAATTATGAAGGACCTGATGTCGATACGCTGTTCTCTTTATGGCAAGATCTATCCTTTAAGTCTCTGATTCAAAAGAGCGAATTTGAAACCGAGGAAAAGGAAATTGAAGCCATCGAACTGGATATCGTCGAAACAATAACAAAAGATCAATTGGCAAGTCCAATGGCGATTCATTTGGAACTTGAAAATGAGAGCTATCATACATGCAAACGTTTTGGTCTGGCCTTATCAAACGGAAACAAGACGTATTATATCCCATTTGAACAATTGCAAAATTCACCCGAGTTAATTGATTGGCTTCAGGATGAAAATCAGAAAAAATATGTTTTTGATTCCAAAGCGATACAATCAGCTCTTTATCGAAGCGATATCCATTTAAAAGGAGTAGAATTCGATTTAATACTGGCGGCTTATATCGTGAATCCAGCAATGTCTACAGATGATTTGGCAGCTGTAGCAAAAGAATTTGGTTATCGCGATGTCCAAACCAATGACATTATTTATGGTAAAGGTGCGAAGAAAGCGATCCCGAGCCAAGAAGTCATTGCAGAACATGCCAGCAGAAAAGCGAATGCTGTTTTCCACTTGCAGACAAAGCTTGAAGAACAATTAAAAGAGAATGAACAATTTGATTTATACCGAAATTTGGAATTGCCGCTCGCTTCGATTCTTAGTGAAATGGAAAGTGAAGGAATTACAGTAGATCGGGAACGACTTGTTGAGATGGGCCGAGAGCTTGCTGAAAAATTAAAGAGTATTGAAGAAGAAATATACCAAGCAGCTGGCGAAAAATTCAATATCAATTCACCTAAACAGTTGGGTGTTATTCTATTTGAAAAATTAGGCCTGCCGATAATTAAAAAGACCAAAACCGGCTATTCTACAGCTGCTGATGTGCTCGAAAAATTGGCACCGGAGCATGAGATTATCCAGCATATTTTAGAATACCGTCAACTAGGAAAGCTGCAATCCACTTATATTGAGGGCTTGTTAAAAGTGATTTTAGAAGATGGGAAAATCCATACACGCTATCAGCAAGCATTAACCTCTACTGGACGATTAAGCTCTATTGATCCTAATCTGCAAAATATCCCAGTGCGTTTGGAAGAGGGACGAAAAATCCGCCAAGCATTTGTGCCTTCTCATCCCGAATGGAAGCTATTTGCTGCCGATTATTCGCAAATTGAATTGAGAGTTCTCGCACATATGGCGAATGATGAAAATCTGAAAAGCGCTTTTGTGCATGATCAAGACATTCATACAAAAACGGCTATGACGGTATTCCATGTAGAAGCAGATGAAGTGACTTCCGATATGAGACGTGCCGCAAAAGCAGTAAACTTTGGGATTGTTTATGGTATTAGTGATTATGGGTTATCTCAAAACTTAAATATTACGCGAAAAGAAGCTGCAGACTTTATCGAACGCTATCTATCCAGTTTCCCAGGCGTTAAAAAATATATGGCAGAAAGTATTCAAGAAGCTAAAGAAAAAGGATTTGCAGCAACCATCTTAAATCGTCGCCGCTATCTACCTGATCTGCATAGTTCTAATTTTAATCTACGAAGCTTTGCAGAACGGACAGCAATGAATACACCAATCCAAGGCAGTGCAGCAGATATTATCAAAAAAGCGATGATAGATATGGCAAAAGCTTTAAAAGAGCATAACCTAAAAGCAAAAATGTTGTTACAGGTGCACGATGAATTGATTTTTGAAGCACCGAATGAAGAAATCGCCATACTAGAAAAATTAGTACCTGAAGTGATGGCGAATGCCATTAAACTCCAGGTGCCACTAAAAGCAGAATTCGCTTCAGGCGATACGTGGTATGAAACAAAGTAAGGAAGTGATAACATGCCTGAATTACCAGAAGTAGAAGGTGTTGTACGTTCGCTTCAACCTGTCGTGGCGGGAAAAACTATCCGTCACGTCGAGGTTTCAAATACGATCTGTACATCGATCAACAAAGGGAAGGCGTGTATTATAAAAGGAATGGACCCTGAGACCTTTTCTAACAGGTTGAAAGAGACAAAGATAATGGATGTTGAACGACGATCCAAATATATATATTTCTATTTGGAGGATGGGGCAGATGAAGCGATTCTCGTGAACCATTTAGGCATGACAGGCGCATGGTTTCATGTCCATTCGCTCAACGAAATCAAAGAAGAAAAGTTTCGTAAGCATATCCATGTCATATTGGCTTTTGAAGAAGATGAATTTCTTGTTTATGCGGATATTAGGCGGTTTGGGGAGTTAAGGCTCCTTGATTCGATTGCGGATTATCCACCTTTGCTTGAGATTGCTCCTGAACCATTTTCACCGGGGGCACTGGAATATTTCCTAATGAAATCTGCCTTGCCTAAATATGCGAATAAACCTGTGAAGGAAGTAATCATGGACAGTCATGTCGTAGCTGGATGTGGCAACATATATGCAACAGAAGCGCTTTTTCGCATGAAAATTCATCCGAACAGGAAAATGGCGCGCATTAGTGAAAAGCGGAAAAAAGACTTATTCGCACACATTGTCGCTATCTTACAAGAAAGTATAGAAGCAGGTGGTTCTAGTATATCAGACTATCGGAATATAAATGGAGAAGCAGGGAGCATGCAAAATCGTCTTCAAATGTACGGTAGGAAAGCGTGTCCAATATGTCATACTAATACAAAACAAATGGTAATCGCGGGCAGGAATTCGGTCTATTGTCCGCATTGCCAACATTAAAGGTGAGTGAGTAATTTGATTATCGGCTTAACTGGGAGCATTGCCAGCGGAAAAAGTACAGTAGCGAAAATGCTGGAGGAAGTAGGACTGCCGATTGTAGATGCAGATCTTGTAGCGCGCATCGTTGTGGAACCAGGTACCCCCACATTGGAGAAAATAAGCGAAGTGTTTGGCAAAGAAGTACTACTAGAAAACGGTGAATTAAACCGTGAAAAATTGGGAGAGATCATCTTCCATAATCCCGCTAAAAGGGTAGAGTTAAATTCGATTATGCATCCAGCAATACGGCAAGAAATGCTGAGACAACGCGATGAACTAACTGAGGCAGGGGAGCCACATATCGTAATGGATATTCCTTTATTGTTTGAAAGCCATCTGCAGCATTTTGTTGAAAAAATCCTTGTTGTCTCTGTGACAGAAGAGAACCAATTAACTCGCCTGATGGAGAGAAATCATTTGTCAAAGGAAGAAGCGTTAGCACGAATTGCTACGCAGCTGCCTCTCTCTGAAAAAGAAAAAGGTGCAGATGCAGTCATTTATAACAATCGTGACTTAGAGAATACACGTACACAATTGTTAGCTATTCTAAAAGAGTGGGACATTATTTAATCAAAGTATACAATTGTCTGAAAATATACTGAAAATATAAACTTTAAGCTATAAGCACTATAATAGGTTTTCCTTTCTGTTTAATGTGTTATACTATTTGTGAGATAAGTAATTAAGTATAACGCGCTAAACAGGGAGGATTTTTTTCATGACAGTTTCTATCGCTATTAATGGTTTTGGTCGTATCGGCCGTATGGTTTTCCGCCAAGCGATTTTGCAAGATGATCTTAATATTGTGGCAATTAATGCTAGCTATCCTGCTGAGACATTGGCTCATTTGGTGAAATATGATACAACACACGGTAAATTTGAAGGTGAAATCGAAGCCACTGAGAATGCTTTGATTGTTAACGGCAAACACGTACAACTTGTAAGCGACCGTAATCCAGCAAATTTACCTTGGAAAGAGTTGGGTGTTGATCTTGTCATTGAAGCAACAGGTAAATTCAATGAGCGTAGCAAAGCAGCTTTGCACCTTGAAGCAGGCGCAAAAAAAGTTATTTTAACAGCGCCGGGTAAAAATGAAGACATTACAGTAGTAATGGGTGTAAACGATGATAAACTTGATCTTGCAAAACATGATGTCATTTCTAATGCTAGCTGTACAACAAACTGTCTAGCGCCTGTCGCGAAAGTACTAAACGACACATTCGGAATTGAGAACGGATTAATGACGACTGTCCATTCTTATACGAATGACCAAAAAAATATAGACAATCCACATAAAGATTTGCGTCGTGCAAGAGCATGTGCTGAATCTATTATTCCTACATCTACAGGTGCCGCGAAAGCGCTAACACTTGTATTGCCGGAATTACAAGGGAAATTGCACGGTATGGCATTACGTGTTCCAACACCAAACGTATCACTTGTTGACCTTGTTGTAGATTTGAAACGTGATGTTACAGCTGAAGAAGTGAATGAAGCATTCCAACAAGCAACTGAAGGTTCGCTAAAAGGAATCCTTGAATTTACAATGGAGCCTCTTGTATCAAGCGACTTCAACAGCAATCCATCTTCTGCAATTATTGACGGTCTGTCTACGATGACAATTGGTGACAATAAAGTTAAGGTGCTTGCTTGGTATGATAATGAATGGGGTTATTCTGCGAGAGTAGTAGACTTAACGAAAAAAGTAGTCGCAGGTTTAAAAGAAACTGTAAATGTATAGAATTTAATGTCAGATAGCCTTCTAACCTACTACTAGGTTAGAAGGTTTTTTATTTAGTTATGACCTATAAGTACTCAAAAAGAGGCACATGCATTCTATTTATACTCTTGTTCCGTTTTTGGTACACTTTTTTCGGCTATTTCGCACATTTTTTGATATAATAGATAAACTAATATGTTGCGTAATCAGGAGAGAAAAATTATGAAATGTCCAGCTTGTCAATATAATGGAACAAAAGTGATCGATAGCCGGCCTGTTGATGATAATAAAGCGATACGCCGCCGAAGAGAATGTGAATCTTGCAGTTATCGCTTTACTACATTTGAAAAAGTAGAAGAAATGCCGCTGATTGTCATCAAAAAAGACGGCTCACGCGAAGAATTTAGCCGTGAGAAAGTATTGCGGGGGCTCATCCGTGCATGTGAAAAACGGCCAGTCGCTTTAAATGTGTTAGAGGAACTGGTTTTTAATATTGAACAATGTCTCCGTAGGATCGGCAATGCAGAAGTTCGTTCTGAGGATATTGGCGAGATGGTCATGGAGCGTCTCTCTAAAATAGATGAAGTTTCGTATGTCCGCTTTGCATCTGTTTACCGCCAATTTAAAGATATTAATGTGTTTATTGATGAATTAAGAGAGCTGATTGAAAGACAGTCAAAGGAAACCGAAAGTGGACACTAATCAAGGTGGAGATGTTGGCTAATGAACTTATTTAAAGAACTGCAACCAGTTGATCGCTTAACTATTCGTGTGCCTTTTCCCTTGTCCAGCTATGATCGAAAATTAATTACATTACTATATCAACCGTTGATCGGTGCAGAGCCGATCAGCCTTTATTTTTTATTATGGGCAGAAGGAGAGAATATAGAGGATTACTCCATGTCCCATTATCATTTAATGAATTCATTAGATTTGCCTATTGCGCGTATCTTTGAATCAAGGATTGCACTAGAAGCAATTGGTCTTTTACGCACATGGCGTAAAGGCGAGCAAGAAACACGTTCTTTTATATATGATGTCATGCCGCCGCTTGATGCCGCTGCTTTCTTTGATGACCCGCTTCTTTCCATGTTTTTGTTTAGCAAGATTGGCGAAACGGCTTACCGTAATTTGCGCCAGCGTTTTGTGACAAAAGGGTTATCGAACTTTGGATATCAAGAGGTGTCACGTTCATTCACGGATGTGTATCGTCCCGTTTCGCATAATATCCCATCAGATGGTATCCAATTGACAGGATTACAGGAAAAGCCGAAAGAGCTTCCGTTCCACTATGAAGAATTCGATTTTCAATTGCTGCGGACGAGTCTGTCTGAACAGCTTGTCCCTTCTTCCATTCTGACTGCAGAAATTAAAGCTACGATTGCAAAGTTGGCCTTTTTATATCATTTGACTCCATTTGATATGCAAAAAGTGATTCTTCTAGCATTAGATGACGGGATGAATTTAAGTGATCTACGATTGAAGAAAGAAGCAGCTGATTATTATAAACTCACCGTTTCAAAAGAGCCACCGTCCATGCAGCCGATTGCCCAAAAACAAGAAGTATTTGAGCATACGCCAATTATAGAAGAAGACTTAAATCCGATGGAAATGGAATTAATCCGATGGTTTGAATCTTCTTCACCCATCGATGTCCTAAAAGATGTAGCGGGCGGTAGAGAACCGTTCCCAAATGATATTCAATTAGTGGAAGACTTGGTAATGCAATATGAGATGTCAACGCCTGTTGTTAATGTACTCATACATTATGTTTTTCTGCGCAATCACGGAAAGTTGAACCGCAAATACATTGAGACCATTGCCTCTCATTGGCGACATACAGGTGTAAAAACAGCGCGGGAAGCAATGAAATTAGCGAGGGAATTTGAAGAACAAAAAAGCAATGACCCAAAACAACAGCTTCCTAGCGAAAAGAAAGATTATACAAAAGAATATAAAGTTCTCAAAGCAAGCGCAGGTGCATTTTATCATTTAGCTCATTTTGTAGACAAGGATTTTCAAAATCCTGCTGCTTTAAAAAAAGAGGCTATTACAATACTGGAGCAAGCCTCACCGAAGGAATTGCTAAGCATGCTTGTAAAAGGGAAAACGCCGTTTGAAAAGGATGTCAAGGTGGTAGAAGATTTCACAGCCAAATATGACGACATCAAGAAACCAGTTATGAATACATTAATTCATTATGCTTACTATGTCAGTAACGCTAATTTAAATAATTCTTTTCTTCAGTCTATCGCAACAAATTGGCGAAAGAATAATGTTCAAAGTGCTGAAGGGGCGTTCAAATTTGCGGAGGATTATCAGCTCCAAAAGAATCGAAAGCAATATACCCCGAAAAATCAAACATACAACCAAAAGCAAAATGTACCTGACTGGTACTATGAAAATAAAATGAAACAACAGCAGAAAAAAGAGGAAAACAAAGAAACAACTCATACCGATTATGATAAGAAACGGCAAGAAGTAATGAAAAAATTAGGATTGAAAGAAGGAGAGGTGGATTCATAACATGCAGCCGATTAACAGAGAACTGAAAAAAATGATGGATTCACAATTTCAATCACGCTATAACGAAATGCAAAAAGAAATCTTAGAAAATCAAAATGTTCAAAAGTTTCTCGCTGAAAACGATCAAGTTGCCAATAGGGAAATGGTCGAAAGAGGTTTAGGCAAGCTTTATGAATATGTCAATCAGCATCATGACTGTAGTGCTTGCGAATCTGTCGCTCTCTGTAAAAATGCGATCAATGGCTTCATTCCAAAGCTCACAGTCATTAGAGGGCAAATCGATCTTGAATACATTCCATGCCAAACTAAGAGGATGGAAGATAACCGTCGCAGGGCAGCTTCGATGATTTCTAGTATGCATATGCCTAAGGATGTATTGAAAGCTCGTATTGATGACTTGGATAAAAGCAATCCTTCTAAGGCGACAATCAGTGATGTAGCAGAACTGTTTATTCAAAAAGTACGCAAAACAGGTGAATTACCGAAGACAGGCTATTATATATATGGCAACTTTGGTGTTGGTAAATCATATGTGCTTGGCGCCATTGCCAATGAACTGGCAACCATGGAAATTAAAACAGTTATGGTATATGTCCCAGATTTTCTAAGTGAATTAAAGAGTGCTATTGGTGATCAAACGCTGTCAGAAAAAGTGGATTTCGTCAAAAAAGCACCCGTCTTAATGCTGGATGATATAGGGGCAGAGAACTTGTCTGCTTGGACGAGAGATGAAATTATTGGTACCATTCTTCAATATCGGATGAATGAGGGTTTGCCAGTCTTCATTACCTCCAATTATGACTATGATCAATTGGAGAAACATTTCGCGACAACACAAAAAGGGGAAGTAGATGTCATGAAAGCAGCTCGTATCATGGAGCGCGTCAAGGCACTTACTACAGACTTCGAGATGATTGGTGAAAACAGAAGGCTTTATCAAGATTAAATGATTTTACTTGATTTTCAAAAAGATTCAGTTTATAATTTCAAACATAATCTAAATATTAAATGCTTAGAAAAGGACAACAATTGTCTGTACGGCTTAAAGAGAGAGAAGCAACTGGTGAGAGCTTCTTAGTAACGGCATTCAATTTACCCCCTTGGAGCAGCGTCAGTGAAAGAGAACAGTAATTGTCGCCGGAAGCGGTCCGTTAACCGATCTTGAGCTTCGTCTATACAAGGATTTTCTTGTGTAGAAGGAAGAAGGGTGGAACCACGAGCACAAACCTCGTCCCTTTGCGGATGAGGTTTTTTTGTGTATTTAAAAACAAATGGACAAAAAATCTCCTAAGCTTGTGGCCTAGAGCTCTTGAAAAAACAAAAAGGAGAGATGAAAAATGATTAAATTAACATTCCCAGATGGCTCAGTAAAAGAGTTTGAAAAAGGCATTACAACAGATGAAGTTGCATTATCTATCAGTCCAGGACTACGCAAAAAAGCAATCGCCGGCAAATTCAATGGTGCTTTAGTAGACACAAAAACACCACTTGAAAGTGATGGTACTATTGCTATCTTAACACCGAATGATGAAGAATCATTAGAAGTTATGCGTCATTCAACTGCACATTTACTTGCACAAGCTGTAAAACGTTTATTCGATGGCGTGAAACTTGGTGTTGGACCAGTCATTGAAGGTGGCTTCTACTATGATATCGATTCACCTGAACCAATCACTTCAGACGATTTCCCGCGCATTGAAAAAGAAATGAAAAAAATCATTTCAGAGAATCTTGAAATCGTTCGTCACGACGTATCACGTGCAGAAGCGCAAAAACGCTTTGCAGATGATGAATACAAAGTGGAACTTCTTGAAGCTATTCCTGAAGATGAACAAGTATCAATCTACGAACAAGGCGAATTCTTCGACCTTTGCCGTGGTGTCCATGTACCTTCAACAGGAAAAATTAAAGAATTCAAGCTGCTTTCTATCGCTGGTGCTTATTGGAGAGGAAACTCCGACAACAAAATGCTTCAACGTATTTACGGTACTGCTTTCTTTAACAAGGAAGATTTAAAAGCACACCTACAAATGTTAGAAGAAGCAAAGGAACGTGACCACCGTAGAATTGGGAAAGAGCTTGAATTATTCACTAACAACAAATTAGTAGGCATGGGCCTTCCATTATGGTTGCCAAATGGTGCGACAATCCGTCGTACAATCGAACGCTATATCGTTGATAAAGAAGTCTCTCTTGGCTACAAACATGTTTACACACCAGTTCTTGGCTCAAAAGACTTGTATGTAACTTCAGGCCACTGGGATCATTACCAAGAAGATATGTTCCCGCCAATGGAGATGGATAACGAAACACTAGTGCTACGTCCAATGAACTGTCCGCACCATATGATGGTGTACAAATCATCTATGCATTCATACCGAGACCTTCCGCTACGTATTGCAGAGCTTGGTACTATGCACCGTTACGAAATGAGTGGCGCTGTATCTGGCCTTCAACGTGTCCGCGGCATGACTCTAAACGATGCACACTTATTCGTTCGTCCAGATCAAATCAAAGAAGAATTCAAAAAAGTAGTGGAACTTATCTTAGCTGTATATAAAGATTTCAACTTGGATGACTACGAATTCCGTCTGTCTTATAGAGACCCACAAGATACTGAAAAGTACTTTGATGATGATGAAATGTGGAATAAAGCGCAAAGCATGTTGAAAGAAGCAATGGATGAATTAGAATTGGATTACTATGAAGCTGAAGGGGAAGCGGCATTCTATGGCCCTAAACTAGATGTTCAAGTAAAAACTGCTATCGGCAAACAAGAAACATTGTCCACTGTACAGCTTGACTTCTTATTGCCAGAACGCTTCGACCTGAACTATGTAGGAGAAGACGGCAAACAACATCGTCCTGTTGTTATTCACCGCGGTGTCGTATCAACAATGGAACGCTTTGTTGCATTCTTGATCGAAGAATATAAAGGTGCATTCCCAACTTGGTTAGCACCAGTGCAAGTTCAAGTGATCCCTGTTTCCAACGATGTGCACTTCGATTATGCGAAGAGCGTACAAGAAAAACTTCAAGCAAAAGGCTTGCGTGTGGAAATGGATTACCGAGACGAAAAACTGGGTTACAAAATCCGTGAATCACAAATGAAAAAGATTCCGTACATGCTTGTACTAGGAGACAAAGAAATGGCTGATGGCAGCGTCAATGTCCGCAAGTATGGCTCTAAGGATTCTGAAACTGTTCCATTTGATGAATTCCTAAACAAAATTTTAGAAGACGTACAACATTTGGGCTAGATGTATCAAAAGCGGCTTTTCGTTTATTAGACGAAAAGCCGCTTTTTGATTTCAAATAAATTTAGATAATTATTCTTAAGTAGTTTATTTTTATTTAAAAGTAAGTTACTATTTTTTTAGGCTATTTTATTAAAATTTTACTTTAAGAATTCAATCTCAAGAAGGTATCTTGCTGCTCTTCTTATGTCATCTATAAAGTATGGAGAATATTTATAGTTGATGGCAAAAGGAGGGATATAAAGTGCACATATTAATTGGTATTTTATTAGAATTGATAGTAGCAGTAAGTTTAATTTGGCTAATCAATTTGTTAATAAAAGATTATAAAGAGAGTAAATCGAGTTTACCTAAAACCATTATTTCGATAATACTTGAGGTTACTTTAGGGGTTCCTGGTTTTTATGTTACATTTGTGATCGCTTGTTTTCTATTTGGAATTATTCTTTTGTTTTATTATTAAACTCTAAGATTTATATGTGAATTTTAAATTATTCATTATGAGACAAATAAATTTAGGAATTTAGGGGACAACAAAGGTTAAAAGGGGACTTATATATTGAATTACTTTAAACTTTTTATCTTTATTTTTATATTTATATTTTCTGCTTTTTATTTGCAAGCTATTTGGGATATGCAAAAGGATTTAAGTATTAGTACGATCATTTTATCAATCGTATGTATTTATTACTCGATAGTAATGGCATCTAGATTAATGGAAACAACAAAAATTTTCGTATTACCTATCTTCGTAATCATTAGTCACTTTATTACAAATGGGATTTTAAAGATGGATCATCTTATTAAATAATATATAAAAAACGTAAAATTCAAAGGACTACTAACAAAAATCTTTTGAATTTTTTATTTAAGATAGTCTTTTAAATTTCCTTCATCCCATTCGCTAAGTAATATTTCCGTACTAAAACCAAACAGATCAGGTTTCCTCGCTAAAGGTTTTAATACCTCTTTTGCTTTTTCCTCATTTACTGATAGAAAGTGAATAGCAGACTTGAACTTTACATAATCATTTGGATGATCAAGTAACTTCTCTAACTCATTAGTGTCTATTCTTTTTAGTTCTTTAAAGTTTTTGAAACATATATCATATAATCTATTTGTTTTCCTAGGTTTTTCAACAACTTCAAATGCAGAATTTCCATAATCAATAGCAGATTTAATACACTTTTCTATCAAGAGATTTATATTCATAGAACACTCCATTGATTAGGAATAAATTTTACTTTTAATATTAAATATAATACCGGTTGAATTCAAGTTTATCTATAGAGGTTATTAAACTTTTAGCAAAAAGGAGAGATAAGGAATGATTTATCAGAGAAGAGATTTGGAATTGTTAGAGGACCGGTATGAAAATGAATTTGTACTTTCTGTCCTAACAAATGAAGAACCAAGAGAACTAAATCATATGTTAGAAGCAAAACCAGAAACCATTTTTAAAGATTATTGGGAGAAACAATATAGTTTTGTAATTTTATTTTCTAATTTCATGTTAGCAAAATTAGGCCTAGAATATCTACTTCTTAAAAAGAACAACTCATTTTCTTTAATAAGTATCTCAAGAAAAAATAACTTTAATAAAATCCTAAGCATTCTTAGGGAATATGAATATGTGAATGGATTTTGTTTTTTCATGATTAAATCATTAGACGGTTTAAATTTCGAGTTAGCAATAGATAGTCAGGAAAGAGTAAAAGTAACTCAGTTATCAAATAATGAAATTGTTATTTTTCAGTTTGATGTAGAAGAAGTAATTTTAATTAAGTATTAAATTCTTTGAGGTCCTAAAGTTAGTGAATTATTTATTCAGATGAAACATAACTATAGAGAGCTATAATAATAAACAAAAGAAAAGAAGCAAAGTAAGATTTATAGTATGTAAAGGTGAGTTAAAGCTCTTAATTCCAACTATATCTAAGTCAACGCTTCTGTTAAATGCTAGTAGAAAATTATTATGTTAGATGTCTTTGTAGGTATAAAGTATACTTAATTTAAAAATATACAGAGACAATTTTATGTGAAAAATATGTGAAAAATACGTCTTTATATCCTCTTTTATCAAAAATGATTTTGCAACTTTATTATTAGTTTGTTAAAATGTTCTAGGGAAAAGGTAAAAACACCATATTTTCTTAAATATTTATATTAAAAGGGGAAAAGTAAGACTATGTCAGTATCCACTTATAAAATCACAAAAAATATTTCAGCTAAAAAAGTAGAAGTAACTGTGGGAGAACAAATGTCAATCCCAGAAGCACAACGTTTTGCTACCGAATTTCAACAAACAGTTGCTTCTGTTGATGCAAGTAATTTTGAGCTGGATGTAGATTGCACAGGCATGAAAGTCCTGAATCAAGAAATGGCTGAATCATTAGAAGGCGCTATGGGACTCTATCTTCAAGCAGGATTCAAAAAAGTTATCTTTGTAGTGCAAAATAACACAATATTAAAAATGCAATTATCACGTATTGCCCGTAAAGCGGGATTAACAAATGCTGATGTTATCAACAAATAAATAAAAACTGAAAAGGTTATAGTAATTTACTATAGCCTTTTTGAACATCAAAGGAGAATTTTGCAGCATGAATAATATTAAAATTAAAGATGTGGCTATTTTTCATCCTCAAAATAGTGTAGATAATGATTATTATACTGAACATTTTGATAAACAAGGTAAAGATGTTCGGGGTCTTTTAAAAGCAATGGGAAGAGAACGTCGATATATAAACGATGATCCAAATGAAACGCCCTTAACAATGGGAATTAAAGCGGTGAATGCTGTTTTAGAAAAAACAAAGCTTACTGCAAAAGATTTGGATATGATTATTTTTACCTCACAAACGCCAGAAACTACTTTACCTTCAAATGCTATTCGATTATTTGATGCTATTAAACCGAAAGCAGAAACAATTGTATACGATTTGAATGCGAATTGTGCAGGTATGACGGTAGCACTAGAACAAGTCAGTCATTATATGAAGTCTAATACTTCGTTACAGTATGCATTAATTGTCGGAGCGGATTATTGGTCCTTAATTAGTGACCCTGAAGATCCACTATGTTATACATGCTTCGCCGATGGTGCTGCGGCTATGATTATAGAAAGAACAACAGAAGATGTTGGTTTTATTGATTCTACATATCATGTAAATACAGTTTTTGCTGAGAAAATGATGTATCCAGCAGAAGGATTAACAAAGGGGATTAGGGAAACAGGTGACTTAAAGTATGCTAGAACCATTCCTTTTGATGGTGGCATAGTTTTAGATGCGACCTATGGCATGCTTGAGACCCTATTTAAAAGGAATAACGTAAATCCTAGTGAAGTAAAATACTGTTTTTCACAATTTGCATTAAGTAACATTAAGAAAATTAAAGAGCATTTTAGCTTAACTGATGAACAAGTGGTATACGTAGGGGATGAGTTTGGCTATACAGGTACAAGTAGTCCCTTTATAGCTTTACACGAAGGGGTAAAGTCTGGCCAAATAAAGCGAAATGATTATGTGATTTTCTGGACAATTGGTGCAGGGTTTGAACTCGTGGCAACACTTATAAAATATTAAACGTGTATATCTTACATTTATGTTAAGAATTTAAACGACAAAAGTAGACCTTAAGCTCTTATAGAGTTTAAGGTCTTTTATAGTATTATTAATAATAATGTGTATGTATGTAAATAAGAGTAAAATAGATTTAGATATTTCGAAAACGCCAATTTGTAGTATTTAAAAATATATTAAAGAGGTGATGTATGAAAATTTTAGAAAATATTATAATTCCTTTGTTTCTTAGTATTTTGCTAGTATACGATTTCTTTCCTAGTTTGCAAAACATCTTCTATATACCAAGATCACTTTTAATTGCCTTGATGTTAATTGCTATAGTTTTATTCGCTATTATAAATTATACCAACAAAAATAAAGAGAAGACCTCTGTGAAATTTAAGGTATTCATTACTGTTTATTTACTAGCGCTTACAGCTTTATTAACTGCACTAGGAGGCCATTCTTTATCAGGGATTTCTATAAAAAACCCTCTTATTTGGTTGATAGCAATTGTTACAGTTCTAGAAGGCTTTAAAACTAAAAAACAGCAAAATAATATTTTGGATTAGTTAATACAATAAGACACTGGAGTACTTCATCTTATCTTCCATTAACATGGAACTAATTATTTCTTATTTATTGTCAAGGCAATAAAAAACTAGAGTGATACAAATTATTAGGAGAAAAACATGAATACAATTGATTTTGAAAATATTGAAGTACTTTTTCATATGACATATGAAAAGAAATTATTTAAAAATTTATATGAACATACAATAGAATCTTACAAAAACAGTGAGAATTTTACTTCTTTAATAGAGGGAGAGAAATGTAAAAGTTTGAGGCGCTTTTATAAAGAATTTGCGAAAAAACTTGAATTCCCCCCTTACTTCAACAATAATTGGGATTCTCTTGATGAATGTCTTAATGATTTAGAATGGCTAAATAGCAAACAATACGTGTTGTTTTTCCAAGATTTCCACTTACTATTAAGTAAAAATGATAAAATACAAAAAAGAATTTTTATGGGTTTATTAGGTTCATCGGTTAAAGAGTGGAGAGAAGGAAGGAATTATGATTCGTTTCCTACTTTACCTAGTCCTTTCCATATTGTTATTCATGGGAATGATGCTGTATTGAATGAACTAAAATCCAATAAGGGAATAAATGGAATTCATTTATTCTAATTACAAATATAAAAGAGGTTAAGTATGGGGTATAAAAAAACTGTTTATCTTGCATTTTTCTTTTCAGAAATAAAATGTCATAGTAAAGCCATTTCAACTCTGAAAAACGGTTTGGATACATTGACTGATAAAAGAGAGAGATCAAGCGTTATGATTAATATAGGGATGGAGTTAACAAAAATTAAGAAGTATAAAGAGGCAGTTAAATACTTTCATAAAGGATTATCAATGGTAGAAAATGAAGTTTTAGAATACCATCCAACCTTTATATATATCCTTAAAGTTATCCATGATTATGAAGAAAATGGACTTTATCAAAAATGGTACTATAATTTTATTAATCGTGTATCCTATGATAAAAAATTTAAACGAATTATAAAAAAATGTGATGAACCAGTACCTAGATAAACTAATTCTAAATTAACTTGGTATCATTAGAAGACAATATAAAACGGCTTTCGTGTATTCGAACGAAAGCCGCTTTCTTATTTCTTCACAAGTGAATAAAAATGTTCCCAACCTTCTAATATACCTGCAGCAAATTCATGTTCTGCAAAGTGAATGTTTGGATAACCGCGTAGTTTTTCGAGTTCAGGCTGATGGTTAGCAACGACGACAGCTGGAAATCCTTGAGTTAGCATATCTTCGTCATTTCCTGAATCACCTGCTGCAAGTACTCTTGCTGTTCCGGATGCATATTGTTCTATTACATATTGCAGAGCAGAGCCTTTATTAGCTCCTTCTGGCAATATATCAAAGTCTTTCCCTGAACTATATATGCAATGGCAAGGGGTCTCTGCATTTTTTAATTGCAGTATAGCTGCTTCTACTATATTTTCATCTTGAATGGTGTAGGATAGGCGATTTTCATTAGGTACAGGATGTTTTGCAATTGAAGGAAGGAAGGTCATGATGAATTTGATATGTTCCGGCTGCCAGTGTGCCTGTGTTTTCTGTTTCCAGCCAATATCTTGTTGGAAATCAGGCCCTGTGTAGATGGTAGCCCCAGCATCGCAAACCAAAATATCCGGCAGGGGAATCCCATGTGCTTCTAACAATTGTAGTGTAGATTGTTTGTGCCTACCTGTAATAAAAATAGTAGAGAATGTTCCTTCTATTGTACGAAGCAGTGTACGAAGAGCTTCTTCGTCACCAACTAATGTATTATCTAAATCAGTTGCAATAATGTTATTTTTGAATGCATTCATGTTGTAACTCCTTATAGATAGTGCTGATTTGGCCAGCAATTTCGCACCAGTCAAATTGCTTTTCAGCATTTGTTTTAGCATTATACCCAAGCACTTTATTTAATGCTTCATTGTTTAAGAGGATATTCATCGCCTCAGCGAATTTTTCAGCATCGCCTCTCGCTACATGAAGACCAGTGCGTCTAGGGAGAACGACATCTTGCAATCCGCCAACTTTAGAAGCAATAACTGGGCAACCGCATGCTTGTGCTTCAGCTGCCACCATGCCGAATGATTCGTAGAATGATGGAACAATAGTTGCAATGGCATTGCGATAATAATCGGCAAGTTCTTTTTCTGTTTTTGGCCCTAAGAATAGGATACGATCTTCAAATCCTTTAATTGCCTCGCGTAAATCTTTGTTTTTAGGATCGTTTGTCATGTGATCGATGGCATTTTTACTCCCACCTATGACAAATAATTTAATATCATCTGGCACTTGATGGTTCTGTAATAATAATTTGAAGGCTTCAAGTAAGACATAAATGCCCTTTGGTTTTTCCAAACGGCCGACATATAAGTAGTATGGATCCTGATGAAGATTAAGCGGGGTCTCAATATACCTTGCAGAAACGCCAATGGAAACCACTTTGATAGGAGCAGGGGATGGAACTGTGCTCTCCATCAACTCTTTTTCATTTTGAGTGGTAGCAATAATTTCATCAGCTTCTGTAAGCACCTTGTTCTCCATTTGAAGACGAATTTGACTTGCTTCGCCAATACCATTTTTCTTAGCTATGCCGAGTGAATGATTAGTGTGCACCCATGGTATGTTAAATTCGTTCTTGAGCATGCTGCCTAAAATACCTGACATCCAGTAATGCGTGTGTACGAGTGAGTATTCTTCTATATGAATAAGCTGTAGCATCTCTTTATAAAAAGCAGGCAGTAAGTCAAAGATCTTTTCTTTTTCAATGGCTCCTATATGACCTGCAGCAATGCGTATTACGCGATTATTCTTTCCGAAGTGTTCTATTTGAGGCGACTGTGCATTTGACCAATGTGTAATCACATCTACTTCATAATCTTTTTCTTCTAAAGCCAGCGCCAGTTGTTTTACATAGTTGTTTTGCCCGCCTGCTTGTTTACTACCAAGTGGAACAAGCGGATCACCATGTTCTGAAATAAATAATATTTTTTGTTTCAACATTTTTCTCTCCCCCACTAAAGTAATTAATAAAATTTCTGAAAACCTAGCATATGTTGTTCTATAGCCTTTTAGACTGGAATTGAAACATTGCGAAGTAAGATAGCGAGAGTTTGTGTCGAGTAAAAGAAGATTTGTATTATTAATTGACAGTGTTTTGCGAGCATGTTATTATAGTTAAGGTTATGAATACAAGTTTGTGGTTGAAGTAGAGGCTGCCCGCTTCTCACCTGTTCGATTTTTGATGTTGACAGGTACTATGATAGAACGGATCACGCATTTTCGCGTGTACATATATCTCGCGGGCGGACATTTCGACTAATGTCCGCCTTTTTTTGTGGACATCGAAAGTACCGTACCGATCATCGGGCAACTAGCCCAAACCATGTATTCGCGACACTACTTGGAGGTGGATTGTTATTAGCAAAGACATGTATGTAAACGAAGGCATTCGCGCACGTGAACTTCGTGTAATCGACCATAATGGTGATCAGCTTGGAGTAAAAACACGCAATGAAGCCTTGACAATTGCAGAACGTGCAAATTTGGATCTTGTCCTTGTGGCTCCTCAAGCCAAGCCACCAGTAGCTCGTATCATGGATTATGGTAAATTCAAATTCGAGCAACAAAAGAAAGATCGCGAAGTACGCAAAAACCAAAAAGTCATCGTGATGAAAGAAGTAAGATTAAGTCCTACAATCGATGAACACGATTTCCAAACAAAATTGCGTAACGGAATTAAGTTCCTTGAAAAAGGGGACAAAGTAAAAGCTTCTATCCGCTTTAAAGGCCGTGCAATTACGCACAAAGAAATTGGCCAAAAAGTATTAGATCGCTTTGCAGAAGCTTGTGCCGACGTTGCAACGGTTGAACAAAAACCGAAAATGGAAGGCAGAAGTATGTTCTTAGTGCTTCAACCTAAGAACGAGAAAAAATAAGTTTTAGTCGAACAGTTTAGGAGGAATTCGAAATGCCAAAAATGAAAACTCACCGTGGCGCAGCTAAACGTTTCAAAAAAACGGGTACTGGTAAATTAAAATATGACCGTGCTTACGGCAGCCACTTATTCGCAAACAAATCTACAAAAGCTAAACGTCACCTACGTAAAGCTAACATCGTGTCACCTGGTGACTACAAACGCATTAAATCTTTACTTACAAACATTAAATAATAATATAATATATTCAGTAATGAATAGCAGGAGGTAATTTGTATGCCACGCGTAAAAGGCGGTACTGTAACACGCGCTCGTCGTAAAAAAGTTTTAAAATTAGCTAAAGGTTACTTTGGCTCTAAACATACATTATATAAAGTTGCTAACCAAGCAGTAATGAAATCTGGTCAATATGCTTATCGTGACCGTCGTCAAAAGAAACGTGATTTCCGTAAACTATGGATCACACGTATCAATGCTGCTGCTCGCATCAACGGTCTTTCTTACAGCCGTTTAATGCACGGTTTAAAAGTAGCTGAAATCGAAGTTAACCGCAAAATGTTAGCTGATCTTGCTGTAAACGATGCAGCTGCATTCGCTCAATTAGCAGACGCTGCTAAAAAAGCTGTTGCAAAATAATTATAAAAAAAGCCTATGATTAACTTCATAGGTTTTTTTGTGCTTTTTTTGATAATAAAAAACCTTCGTTCTTGAATAAACGAAAGGTTTTTTTATTATATATTGAGCTAATCATTAAACAATATAGCAGCAATTTCCTCTTTCGAATGAAGAAAATCGGCTAATGTATATTCATCCAAGACCGACATATATGCATGGAGGGCTTTATTTAGCGCGCCCTTTAAGCTGCATACAGGTGAAATGATACACCCAACGGATTCCGGGTTGAAGCAATCGACTAAATAGAGATCTTCTTCTGTTTCCCGAATCACTTTGCCTAGTACAATTTCTTCTGGTTTTAATGCAAGACGAATACCGCCACCGCGGCCTCTTATTGTTTCTATATATCCAAGTTTGCCTAGCTCATGTGTCACTTTCATTAAGTGATTTTTCGATATGCCATAGGCTTCTGATATTTCTTTGATTGTGGCTAATTTTTCTGCATCCATCGCACCGAGGTAGAGGAGGACACGTAAAGAGTAATCAGTATACAAAGTTAATCGCATGAGGATCACCACCATTTCTATATATCCATTATACCATGTTAGACTGAATTCATCTTTTTTAAAAGATATATTTGAAATATGTCTTTTTTGTTAAAGATGTATTTATAATATTGCTTTAAGAATTAGATAGGTGTATCTTTGAGTTGTTAAAAGAAAAGGAGTGTTTGATATGTTATCACAACAAACTATGGATATTGTAAAATCAACTGCACCAGTATTAGAAGTACACGGAAATAATATTACAAAAACCTTCTATAAAAATATGTTCGCAGCACATCCTGAATTATTAAATATTTTCAACCATGCAAACCAAGCAAAAGGACGTCAACAAGCAGCACTAGCAAACACAGTGTATGCAGCTGCCGTACACATTGAAAATCTTGGTGCTATTATGCCGGTTGTTAAACAAATTGCACATAAACACAGAAGTTTAGGTATTAAACCAGAACATTATCCAATTGTTGGCGAACATTTACTAGGTGCAATTAAAGAAGTGTTAGGTGATGCAGCAACAGATGATATCATTAATGCGTGGGCAGAGGCATACGGCGTCATCGCAGATGCATTTATCTCTGTAGAAGAAGAAATGTACCAAGAAGCTGAAAAACAACAAGGTGGTTGGAGATTCTTTAAAGAATTCGAAATCGCTGATAAAGTAGTAGAGAATGAAGAAATTACATCATTCTACCTAAAACCAGTAGATGGTAAAGTATTGCCAGAATATCAACCAGGTCAATATATCACAGTCCAAGTAACAATTCCTGGTGATGAATTTACTCACAATCGTCAATATAGCTTATCTAGAGCCGCAAATAACGAAGCATTCCGTATCTCAGTAAAACGTGAAGACATTAATGACCCAGAAGGTAAAGTGTCTCTATACTTGCACAACCAAGCTAAAGTAGGAGACCGCATTCAAGTAAGCGCACCAGCTGGCGACTTCCAATTAGATTTAGCTTCTAAAGCGCCAGTAACATTTATCGCAGGCGGCGTGGG
The DNA here is from genome assembly GCF_023515935.1 of Rummeliibacillus sp. G93. Classification (NCBI taxonomy): domain Bacteria; kingdom Bacillati; phylum Bacillota; class Bacilli; order Caryophanales; family Caryophanaceae; genus Rummeliibacillus; species Rummeliibacillus sp. G93. The sequence goes on along the minus strand of NZ_CP097314.1, from coordinate 2,141,826 downwards.
TATTACACCGCTAATGGCAATGTTCGACACATTAGCAGCACTTGACGCAAACAGAACAACAACATTGATTCATAGCGCTCGTACTTCTAAGTTGCATGTATTTGATAACGAGATCCAAGAAAATATTGCGAAAATGTCAAATGCAAGTTATATCGCATTAAATACAGATGAAGTAGGCTATATCACAAAAGAATTCTTACAAGAAAATGTGAGTCTTGAAAATGATGTATATGTGTGTGGTCCAGCTGTATTTATGGAAGCTATTATCAACCAGTTGTATGCATTAGGCTTCAAGGAATCACAAATTCACTTTGAATTCTTCGGACCTGCACAACAATTGAACGTTGCTGTTAACGCATAATTAAATGCTATTCAATCAAGGGCTGATGCTTCGGTCCTTGATTTTTTAGATTGGACAGTAAAGCTACTAACTGTTAAACAAACAAGTATTCCCCTGTTGGGTTTGATGATATAATGGAATAAGATCATTTAAGGTCTGAAAATTAGCTTTATTAAGGAGAGTTAAGATGGATAAACAAGGTCAAGAAATGTTTTTGCGCTTTATTTTACAACGAGTTCAAGAGGGTAAAGAAGAGGAAGCAAGAGAAATTCTTTTAGAAAATTTCAAAAAGCAAGATGAGGGAACGTTTTCACAAGAAGATATTCAAGAATTCATACCGAAAATGATTGCTCTATTAAAACCTGAAAAACTAGAAGAAGTTAAAGCTGCGGTAAAACAATTTTCAGGGAGCTTTGGCGAAAAATAAACTATAGCTATCTTAATAACGCCATGTAAAAGGCAAGATTTCGTTCTACGATATCTCGCTTTTTTATATTAAGAAATCATTCCTAATTTAAAATGAACGAAATATCGAACGATAGCATCATACATATGTAACACAACAACTACTAGATGAGATGTCCTATAATTGCAAAGTACTATTGTAAAAAAATATTGTAAACAAACATCCAGGTTAAATTTATCTAAAAAAAATACTATTACTAGTTCAAATTGTATTCTTATTTTACAAGATAAGCATAATTTTTATATTTAAATGAGACGTAATTGTAAGTTTTGTAACAATATTGATAAAAATATTACCTGTTAATTCTACTAAAATTTTGCTATCCTTAGTAAGGTCAATATTTAGTAATATTACTAATACTAGGAGGAATAGGAATGAGGATTCTTAAAAATATAGTTATGCTAATGGCAGTAGCTATATTTTGTTTAGTAGGTACAAATGTCGCATTAGCTAAAGAACCTGTCATCGCAGATATATCGAAATGGCAAGGAAATATTAATTGGAGTCAAGCAAGTAAGGATTTGGATTTTGTCATTATCCGTACTCAAGACGGTAGTTTAGAAGATTCATATCATAAGAGCTATGAAAAATCAGCACAAGAACACGGAATACCATTCGGTGTATATGGTTATGCGCGTTACACAAATAAAGCGCAAGCTGAAGAAGAAGCCGTTAATTTTTATACAAGAGCTAGCAAGCAAACAAAATTCTATGTAGTTGATGTAGAAGCTACTGATAGTGGTTTCACAAGAAGCGATATTGTCGCAAATACAACAGCTTTCATAAACAAACTAAAAGCTATTAGCAATAAACCTGTAGGTCTTTATACAGGTGACGCTTACTATAAACAATATGGATTGCAAAACGTAAAAAACAGAGATTTCCTATGGATTGCACGCTACGGTAACAATGATGATGTAGCTGAGAATTGGGAAAAGCCAACAGTGGAAGATTATGATCTTTGGCAGTATACTAGCCAAGGGAATGTTTTAGGTATTGCTGGAAATGTAGATTTGAATAAGCTAAAAGATGGTAAGACGCTAGAAACTTTCTTCAAACCAGATATCACTTTAGCAGGAACTTCAAGCTATTATCGTACAAACCCTAAAAAAATTGTAGTGAAAAAAAGCTCTGCAACCCTTTATAACAGTGTGAACTTTTCTTCATCTACTAAAGTTAAAACAGTAAAAGCAAACACAATTCTATCTACTAAAGCTGTAAAATATACGAAGGGTGGAACACCTCGCCTTCAAACAACAGATGGCAAGTATATTACTGCAAATCGAAAATATGTGTCAAAAGTAGTTTCAAATATTAGTGATTTTTATACAACTCCACCGGCAAAAATTGTTGTTTCTAAAGCTAGTGGCGCTAGTACTTATAGTACCACAAACTTTACTTCTTTAAACAAGTTGAGAACATTACCTAAAAATACATTGCTTGATATTACAGGTGTTGAATATACAGCAGGCGGCACACCAAGATTAAGAACAGCTAATGATACGTATATTACAGCGAACAAACAGTATGTTAAAAAGGTTATATCTTCAATTGACAATTACTATACAGAAGCACCAGAAAAAGTAGTTATCCAAAAAGATAATGTAACAAACTATAATAGCACGACATTTAACAGTGACACAAAAACAGGTAGCTATGATAAAGGTGATGTTGTAAACATTACAGATGTTGAATATACAGCAGGCGGCACACCTAGATTAAAAACTAGCAAAGGCACATATATCACTGCAAATAAAGCATATGTGATAAAAACAATCTCAACAGTTGACAATTATTTCACTAAAGCACCTGAGAAAGTGATTGTAACAAAAGCCTCTGCAACTTTATACAACAGTACAGTTTTCTCATCAGCTACAACTGTTAAAACTATCAAAAAAGGCACGGTCCTTGATATTGCCGGAATCGCATTTGATAAAAATGGTACACCACGATTGAAAACTACTTCAGGCCAATACTTAACAGCCAATAAATCGTATGTACAGGAAACAAAATAATTGATTCCAAAACACGCCATTCAGCAAAAGATTGAATGGCGTTTTTATTTTTATAAATATCACATAAGGGAGAACTCTATTTTGAAATCTACCTATTATATAATCTATTTTATTGTTATCTCATTCATTGGTTTTGTCACAATGGGGGTGGATAAAAGAAAGGCAATTTATAAACGATGGCGTATCCCTGAAAAAAGGTTATGGTTTATTGCCTTGATAGGTGGTGCTGTTGGAACATGGCTAGGCATGATGGTGTTTCATCACAAATCTAGAAGAATTCATTTTGTTATCGGTTTTACAGTGTTAGCAATTATCGATATTAGTATAATGTTATTTCTTTTCAATTGATTTCTTTTTCGATACGATGGAGAAGAAATATTTATAAAAGGCAGGTTAAAAAAGATGGATTATTCATTAACATTAAAAATACAACGCATACATAAAGATGCCAAAATACCATATCGCGCTAATCCGGGGGACGCAGGTTTAGATTTATTTGCTGTGGAAGATACCGTGATCAAAGCGGGTGAATCTGCGTTAATCCCAACTGGTATTATCATTGAATTGCCTATGGGGACAGAAGCACAAATACGCCCTAGAAGCGGCTTAGCATTAAAGCATTCCGTAACGGTGCTAAATAGCCCTGGTACAATCGATGAAGGATATAGAGGGGAAATCAAAATTATATTAATTAATCATGGACAAGAAGATTTCTTGGTAGAAAAACATATGCGAATCGCTCAAATGGTAATTGCACCAGTATTAGCCGTGAACCTTGAAGAGGTAAACGAAGTTTCTCAGTCAGATCGTTCCCAAAAAGGATTTGGTTCTTCAGGTAAGTTTTAATTTTATTTTGAAAATTACCATTGTTAGCATTATAATGAATAAGTATTGATACTTAGGGGGGCGAAATAGTGGTTGTATTAGATGAAACTTTAACGATGTTTAAAGAATTAACAGATGCACGCGGTATTGCGGGTAACGAAAAAGAAGCACGCGATGTTATGACAAAGTACTTGAAGCCATATGCAGATAAAGTGGAGAATGACAATCTTGGCAGCGTGATTGCAGAAAAAGTCGGGAATCCAGATGGACCGAAAATTATGCTTGCAGGGCATTTAGATGAAATCGGCTTTATGATCACGCAAATTGATGACAAGGGATTTTTGAAATTCCAAACGGTTGGCGGCTGGTGGTCGCAAGTAATGCTTGCTCAGCGTGTCCAAATCGTAACGCGTAAAGGTGAAACAATTGTGGGTGTTATCGGTTCAAAACCTCCGCATATCTTGCCGGCATCAGCACGTAAGCAACCTTATGAAATTAAAGATATGTTTATTGATATTGGAGCAACTTCTAAGGAAGAAGCGGAATCATGGGGAGTACGTCCAGGTGATATGGTAACGCCATACTTTGAATTTACTGTCATGAAAAATGAAAAGCACTTACTTGCAAAAGCATGGGATAACCGCATTGGCTGTGCGATTGCCATTGAGGTATTAAAAGGATTAAAAGACGAACAACATCCAAACATCGTCTACAGCTGTGGGGTAGTGCAAGAAGAAGTAGGACTACGTGGTGCAAAAACAGCTACACATAAAATTAACCCGGATATCGGTTTTGCAGTTGATGTTGGCATTGCAGGAGATACACCAGGAGTAACGCCAAAAGAATCAAACAGCAAAATGGGTGACGGACCACAAATCATTATTTATGATGCATCTATGGTTGCTCATAGAGGTTTAAGAGACTTGGTTGTAGATACAGCGGAAGAAAATAATATTCCTTATCAATATGAAGCAATTCCTGGTGGAGGTACAGATGCAGGTTCTATACATTTAACAGCAAATGGTGTGCCTGCTTTATCTATTGGAATTGCTACACGCTATATCCACTCGCATGCAGGAATCTTACACCGTGATGATTTTGACAACACAGTAAAATTAATCATAGAAGTCATCAAAAAATTAGATCGTGAGACTGTGAATAACATTATTTTTGAATAGTAATTCTGAAAAGGGAAGTCAAAACTTATTGGCTTCCCTTTTTTTGTATGTTTAAAGTATTATAAAAATACACTTGAATTTATAATTATACATATATACAATAGACAATAACCAATTAGTTGGAAGGGGATGTACAGATGAAATTGTTGGATAAGATGCAATTTAGAACAGTAACATCGTTGAAAGGTAAAGATTTATTGGAGTTAAGGGAATGCACAAGTTTAGAAGTAAGCCAGCTTATAGATCTGGCCATTAAGCTGAAAAAGATCACAAAAGAAGAAGTTTGTCCGCCGTTATTAGAAGGCAAAACACTAGGGATGATTTTCGAAAAAAGCTCCACGCGTACCCGTGTTTCCTTTGAAGTAGCAATGAATCAGCTTGGCGGAAAAAGTATGTATATGAATGCAAACGATCTTCAACTAGGTCGTGGTGAGTCGATTTTAGATACTGGTCATGTTCTCTCAGGATATTTAGAAGGCATCATGATTCGGGCAAATTCTCATGAGAAAGTAGTTGAACTTGCAAAACATGCATCCATTCCTGTTATTAATGGACTTACAGACCTAGCTCATCCTTGCCAAGCATTAGCTGATTTGGAGACAATTTATGAAGTGAAAGGGACATTCAAAGGACTTAAACTTGCCTACATAGGCGATGGCAATAATGTTGTCCACTCATTAATGAATGCCTGCGCACATGTTGGGATGGATTTAGCTATTGCTACACCAAAAGGATATGAACCTAACCAAGATATCATGAACGAGGCCAAAAACATTGCATCAGCAAATGATAGTACCATTCTGCATACGTTTGATCCAATTGAAGCGGCATCAAATGCTGATATCATCTATACCGATGTTTGGACTTCGATGGGGCAAGAAGATGAATGCGAAAAACGTCTGCAAGATTTTAAGGAATTCCAAATAAATGATGCACTTGTCGCACATGCTAAATCCGATTATATATTTATGCATTGTTTGCCTGCACATCGCGAAGAAGAAGTGACTTCGTCTATTATTGATAGCGGCCATTCTGTTATCTACCAGCAAGCAGAAAATCGTCTTCATGCTCAAAAAGCACTGCTTGTCTCTATATTAGCCGATTAAGCAATAATAGAAAATCTTTCTCGTACGATAGAAAAAGTAGCAGCTTCTTATGGAAGAAGTGCTACTTTTTGGTTTAAGCGAAAGCTCTTGAAAGTTCGTTCATGAAAGAATCTTGTTCTTTTTTATCAGCTTGCTGCCACCATGTTTCAAAGAATACGCCAAGACCTGGAAGTAAATGTTCTTCACCGCGTTTAATCGCATCTTCCACAATATTTTTTAATTCGTCTGGGCTGTTTCCTGTCACATTATGCTTAATGGCATCGCGTATTTGGAAATTCATTCGGCATCCCTCCTGACAATATTTTTGCCATTTACTCGATTGTTATACATACTTTTGTTAAACTGAAAGAGAGTAATGATTACGAAGTATTAACAGAGGTAAAGGCGGAAAGAATGATGAAAAGAATAGAATCTCCCCAAAATTCACTTGTGAAGTATTGGAAGAAGCTAACGACAACACGTAAAGAGCGTGATCGTTCAGGTGAATTTATAATAGAAGGTTTCCATTTGATTGAAGAAGCTTTGAAAAGTAATGTAGATATATTAAACCTAATCATCCGCGAAGATGTTGAAATTCCTTCCCATTGGAATCTGGATCAGCTTTTTATTGTGGAAGTAACTCCGCAGGTAGCAGCAGAATTTTCGGAAACGGAACATTCCCAAGGCATCTTCGCTCATGTAAAAAAACCGAGTACCCAAGATTCAGAAAAAGCTAGCTGGTCCAAGTTGTTGCTAATTGATGCCGTGCAAGATCCAGGCAATGTGGGCACTATGATCCGTACTGCGGACGCTGCTGGCATTGATGCTGTAATTTTAGGCAAGGGTACAGCAGATCCTTATAATCCAAAGACTGTCCGCTCTACACAAGGCTCCATTTTTCATATCCCTGTTATCACTGGTGATTTAACAGAATGGATTGATACCTCGAAGGAGAAAGGAATTCCGGTTTATGGAACTGCATTACAAAATGCTGTTTTATATCATGAGGTAAAAAAAGAAGGCAAATTTGCTTTAATTATGGGCAATGAAGGTGCAGGCATACATGAAGATTTGTTGGCTAAAACAGATAAAAATGTCATAATCCCTATACTGGGTCAAGCTGAATCTTTAAATGTAGCTGTTGCGACGGGTATCGTACTGTATTATTTCGCTACCTAAACGAATGGAAAATCGATAAATATGTGTGTGATTGTTCGCATAAAAAGAATTTCTTGATGTCATGTAGATGATTGATTATAATGAATTTGTATAAGGATTATAAAAAATGCAAAGATCGGGAAGAGTACATTTTACAAGCATTTTAGGGAGTGCATGCCTGTGACTGGAAGCATGTGCAATGCAAGTTAAATGGAAGTTCACCCCGTTAGCAGCCGCCAGGACCAGCAATATGCTGTAAAGGTGAGCCGGTGAATAACCGTTAAATCAATGAAGTGGTTGTATGGTGTCCCAACTGGCACATCTGCAATAACTAGGGTGGTATCGCGAAGTATTCCTCGTCCCTTTTTAGGGGCGGGGTTTTTTTATTTTTGGAAGGAGGAATTAATTTGGCAATGCTAGAACAATTAACTCAGCTAAAAGAAGAAGCATTAAGCAAGGTTTCGGCTGCTGAGGACATGAAACAATTAAATGAAGTGCGTGTAGCATTTCTAGGGAAAAAAGGTCCCATCACAGAGTTATCAAAAGGGATGGGGAAACTACCTGCAGATGAACGTCCAAAAATGGGCGCTTTAGTCAATGAGGTGCGTGCAGAAGTGCAGCAAGCGCTAGATGCTCGTAAAGTGGAACTAGAAGAAGTGGCGATCAATGAGCAGTTAGCGAAGGAAGCAATTGATATTACATTGCCAGGACGCCCAGTTAAAGTTGGTGGAGCTCATCCTTTAACACGTGTGATTGAAGAAATTGAAGATTTATTTATCTCTATGGGATATGAAGTGGCAGAAGGGCCAGAAGTAGAGAAAGACTACTATAACTTTGAAGCGCTAAACTTGCCAAAAGGACATCCAGCAAGAGATATGCAAGATACTTTCTATATATCTGAAGAAATCCTTCTTCGTACACATACATCACCTGTGCAAGCTCGTACAATGGAAGCGAAAAAAGGTGAATCAATTAAAATCATTTGCCCAGGGAAGGTTTTCCGACGCGATAATGATGATGCAACACATTCACACCAGTTTACTCAGATCGAAGGCCTAGTGGTTGGCGAAAATATCCGGATGAGCGATTTAAAAGGTACATTAGATCTTTTTGCAAAGAAAATGTTTGGCGACGACCGTGAGATTCGTTTGCGTCCAAGCTTCTTCCCTTTCACAGAGCCATCAGTTGAGATGGATATCTCTTGCTTTAAATGCGGAGGAGAGGGTTGTAATGTCTGCAAACATACGGGCTGGATTGAAATCCTTGGAGCAGGTATGGTCCATCCTAATGTATTAACTATGGCGGGTTATGATCCGAAAAAAGTATCAGGATTTGCTTTTGGTATGGGACCGGAGCGTATTGCCATGCTGAAATACGGTGTAGATGATATACGCCATTTCTATACAAATGATGTACGCTTTTTATCACAATTCCATCGCGTTGAAGAGTAAGGAGGAAGACGAGAGAGATGTATGTATCACTAAAATGGCTATCACAATATGTGAATCTTCAAGAGTTAAGTCCAGAAGAAATAGCAGAGAAAATTACCCGTTCAGGGATTGAAGTAGAAGGTGTCCACCATTTATCAGAGGGCTTAAAGAAACTGATGGTGGGAGAAATTAAAGAGAAAGTAAAACACCCAGATTCTGACCATTTGAATATTTGCCAAGTAGACTTCGGTGAGATTGAATTATCACAGATTGTCTGCGGGGCACCTAATGTAGAAGAAGGACAAAAAATTGTAGCAGTTCGTCCAAATGGCTATGTCGGCGGCAAGAAAATCAAAAAAGGTAAGCTTCGTGGTGAAGTGTCCAACGGCATGATTTGCTCATTGCAAGAGTTAGGGATGGACAGCAAAGTAGTACCGAAAAAATACGCAGATGGAATATTTGTATTGCCTGAAGACACGCCAGTTGGAATGGATGCAATCGAAGCGTTAAGCCTGGATGATGTCGTACTAGAATTAGGTCTTACACCAAACCGTTCTGATGCCATGAGCATGCTTGGGGTTGCTTATGAAGTTGCTGCTATCCTATCAGAAGAAATCAATCTGCCGGAGCCGACATACACAGCTTCTAATGAAAAAGCTTCTGATGTTTTAAAGGTAAGCGTTGAAGCGAAAGAACAAAATCCTATGTATACTGCAAAAGTAGTGAAGAACGTCAAAGTTGGTGAATCGCCATTATGGCTTCAAGAACGTTTAATGGCAGCAGGCGTACGTCCGTTAAATAATGTAGTGGATATTACAAACTATGTGTTAATGGAATATGGCCAACCACTTCACGCATTCGACTATGACGCACTTGGTACAGGTGAAATACTTGTTCGCTTAGCAAACGATGGTGAAAAAATTACAACACTTGATGGCCAAGAACGCGAATTAACAAAAGAGAACTTAGTCATTACAAATGGTAAAGAAGCTGTAGCAGTTGCAGGTGTTATGGGCGGTTTAGATTCTGAAGTAACCGATACTACAACAACTGTTGTTATTGAATCTGCATATTTTGAAGGTCAATCAATCCGTCAAACAGCAAAATCACTTGGATTAAGAAGTGAAGCAAGTGCTCGATATGAAAAAGGCATTGATTCAAATCGTGTCATCCCAGCAGCTGAACGTGCGGCACAATTGTTAGCAGAGCTAGCAGGTGGCGAGGTATTGGAAGGCACTGTAATGGTAGATGAATTAGAAAAAGAACCAACACGTGTCGTGGTGTCTCCTGACTTTGTGAATGCACGCTTAGGAATGAAAATTTCACTAAACGAAATGGTTTCTATTTTAAAACGTTTAAAATTCACTGTTGAAACAGCAAATGGACTTCTATTTATTGATGTGCCGACACGCCGTCAAGACGTTAAAATTGAAGAAGATGTTGTGGAAGAAATCGCTCGGTTATATGGGTACGATGAAATTCCAGCTACTCTTCCGGTTGATGAAGGAAAATCTGGCGGATTAACGCATTATCAAGCGAAAAGACGAATTGTCCACCATTTAATGCAAGGTATTGGCCTTGAGCAAGCATTAACTTATTCGTTAACATCTGATGATCTTTCACAAAAATATGCAATAGAAACGGCGCAAACTACACGTTTATTAATGCCAATGAGTGAGGAAAGAAGCACGCTGCGACAAAGTATCTTACCACATCTTATTGAGGCTGTGACGTATAATGTGTCGCGTCAACAAGATACCGTAGCATTGTATGAAATTGGTTCAGTCTTTTTAGGGCAAACGGAAGAAGGCCTGCCACATGAAGAGGAACATATCGCCATTGCTTTAACAGGCGATTGGCTTAACCATAAATGGCAAGGCGAAAACAAAAAAGTAGATTTCTTTGTACTAAAAGGAATTTTAGAAGCGATGTTTGCAAAATTGGATATTGAAGGAAGAATTTCTTTAGAAACTGCTGTTATCGATGGAATGCATCCTGGACGTACAGCAAAAGTTCTTTTAGATAACAAGTCTATCGGTTTCCTTGGTCAAATTCATCCATCTGAGCAAAAAGCACAAGGCATTAAAGAAACTTATGTAGCTGAATTGAATATAGAGGCTCTTCTTAATACAATCATTGAGCCGTTAAAATATGTACCAGTTCCACGTTTCCCATCCGTTTCACGCGACATTGCACTAGTTGTTAATTCAGCTGTAAAAGCGGGAGATTTGGAAGAGATTATTCGACGTGCAGGAGGAGATCTGTTAAAAGATATCCATGTGTTTGACTTGTACGAAGGAGATAAAATGGATGCGGGTAAAAAATCACTTGCCTTTACATTGACGTACCAAACGCCTGAGCGTACATTAACAGACGAAGAAGTGGTAGGCGCACATGACCAAGTATTGAAAGAGCTAACTGAAGCGGGTGCAGAAATCCGCTAATTATCTAAACACAAGCAAAGTATTTCTTTGCTTGTGTTTTTTTAAAAAAGAAAATTTATCACTTTAAAGTAGAAGAGAGTATGGAAGAATTTTTAAAAAGTAGTTTTTAAAATAAAATCCCTATGCTATAATATTAAAAAAAGTTATCTGACTAAATAAAAATTTTGGACTATTCAATTATAAAGAATATATGATTCTTGAATACATATTGAATTTCTGATTTTAGTTAGTTGTATTAAATAATATAGTTATATAAATCGGAGTGATGTTTGGACGAACTGAATTGAAAAGAAGTTGTTAGCATATGAATGTAATACGGGATAAATTTAACTTAAATTTAAAAAGTGTAAACGAATTGTAAAAATATATAGACAAATTAGAAATATATGATATATTAGTAAAAATAAGAAGTTTAGAGTGTCGAAATATCTGAGTAGAAACCTAACGTTTTTTTAAATTAAATTATTAGAATTTTCATTCCTTACTTACTATTTAGAAAGGAGTATATATTATGAAATCGAAGAATGATATTTTAAATATAAAAAATTTACATACTAGTTTTAGAATCAAAGATCATTATTATCATGCGGTAGAAGATATATCGCTTACACTAAAGGAGAATGAAGTGTTAGCCATTGTAGGAGAATCAGGTTGCGGAAAAAGTACACTCGCTACTTCAATCGTTGGTCTTCACCCGCCAGGCAATACCAAAGTGACTGGTGAGATTCTCTATAAAGGAAAAAACTTAGTAGAGTTTAAGGAAGATGAGCTTAATAAAATTCGAGGAAATGATATCGGTTTTATCTTCCAAGATCCTTTAGCAGCTTTAAACCCTTTAATGAAAATTGGTGAACAAATTGCTGAAACATTAAAATATCATACGAAGCTTGATGAAAATAAACGCAAAGAGCGTGTATTAGAATTGTTAGATCAGGTTGGTATTGTCAATCCAGCACGTGTAGCGAATCAATTTCCTCATCAGCTTTCAGGAGGTATGAGACAGCGTGTGGTAATTGCCATTGCAATTGCTTGTAAACCGAAGATTATGGTTGCGGATGAACCGACAACTGCGTTAGATGTAACGATTCAAGCACAGATTCTCGATTTGCTGAATGATTTACAAGAAGAGACAGATGCAGGGATTGTCCTAATCACTCATGACTTAGGGGTAGTCGCAGAGGTGGCAGATCGAGTAGCTGTTATGTATGCTGGCCAGATTGTTGAATTAGCAACAGTAACCGAGTTATTTAGAAACCCACTGCATCCTTATACAAGGTCATTATTAAACTCGATACCACAAGCTGACAGCAACAACGAGCGATTAGAAGTAATCCAAGGTATGGTGCCAACATTAACGAAAATGCCGCGTAAGGGTTGCCGATTTGCACCCCGTGTGCCATGGATTGATGAAACCAAGCATGAAGAGAACCCAGCATTGCACGAAATTTCTAAGGATCACTTTGTAAGGTGCACTTGCTGGAAGGACTTCCATTTTGAACATCAAGAAGGAGGACTGCAACATGAGCTTCATGCAAATTAAAGATTTAAATGTACATTATCCAATTCGCGGAGGTTTTTTCAATACAGTGGTTGACCATGTATACGCGGTGGACGGTGTATCAATGGAATTTGAAAAGGGTAAAACATACGGCCTTGTTGGCGAATCTGGTTCTGGGAAATCGACAACAGGAAAGGCAATCATTGGTCTTGAAAAAATTACATCTGGTCAAATTATTTACGAGGGCCAAAATGTGACCAATCAACGTCGCAAAAGGAATAGCGCGTATAATCGCGATATCCAAATGATTTTCCAAGATTCTACTTCTGCTATGAATCCTAGAAAAAGAATTCAAGAGATTATAGCAGAGCCTATTAGGAATTTCATGAAGGTATCTCCGCAAGAAGAAAAACGCAGAATTATTGAATTGCTTGAAATTGTCGGCATGTCTGAAGAGGCCTTGCTTAAATACCCACATGAATTCTCAGGTGGTCAAAAACAACGTCTAGGCATTGCACGAGCTGTCGCTTGCAATCCCAAAATGATAATTGCTGATGAACCGGTATCAGCACTGGACTTATCTGTACAAGCCCAAGTACTCAACTTTATGAAAGACATTCAAAATGAATTCGGGCTTAGCTATTTATTTATCTCGCATGATTTAGGGGTTGTTCGTCACATGTGTGACCATATCTCAATTATGTATAAAGGTAGATTTGTAGAAAGTGGCACGCGACAAGAAATTTACGCTAACCCTCAACATGTCTATACAAATCGTCTACTATCTGCTATTCCAAATATAGAACCAGAAACAAGAGATGAACGAAAAATTAAACGTCGGGCAGTCGAAGCTGCTTATAAAGCTGACTCCCATAAATATTTTGATGAAAAAGGTAAAGTGTATCCATTAAAAGACCTCTCGCAAACGCATAAGGTTGCTATGATGGGTGCGGAGAGAGGAGGAATGTAGTATGTGGAAAACAATTGTACGACGCGTACTCGTCATGATTCCTCAACTATTTGTCTTAAGTTTACTAATTTTTGGTTTAGCAAAATTAATGCCAGGTGATCCGTTCACTGGTATGATTACGCCGCAAACCGATCCTAATGTTATTGAAGAATTGAGAGAGAAAGCAGGTTTGAATGATCCATGGTATGTTCAATATTATCATTGGATTGTCAATGCCTTCCAAGGCGATTTTGGTGATAGTTATGCGTTCAAAGATAGTGTATCAAGCTTAATTGGCGAACGTGCTATGAACACATTTTGGCTTTCATTATTTACTGTTTTCTTAGTGTATTTGATTGCAATTCCACTTGGTATTTATGCTGGACGCTTTCAAAACTCGCTTTTTGATAAAGGAACTGTGCTTTACAGTTTTGTATCGTATGCAATACCAACATTCGTACTTGGTCTATTAATTCTATTCTTCTTTGGATATAGGCTGGATTGGTTCCCAACAAGTGGATCAGTAGACGTTAAATATGATCCAGGTACATGGGGCTACTTTATGAGTAAGCTGTATCATCTTATCTTGCCTGGATTTACAGGAGCTATTTTAGGGACCACAAGCGTTATTCAATATTTACGTTCAGAGGTCATTGATGCGAAAACGCAGGATTATGTAAAAACTGCCCGCAGTAAAGGTGTACCAATGAAGAAAATATATTCGAAACATATTTTCCGTAATTCACTTTTACCGATTGCAGCATTTCTAGGTTTTACAATAACTGGCTTGTTAGGCGGCTCTATCTTTATAGAAACAATTTTTGGTTACCCTGGTATGGGGCAACTCTTTATAGAATCGTTGGGACAGCGCGATTACTCTGTAATAACTGCCTTGGTTATGTTATTTGGTTTCCTTGCGTTACTGGGAAGTCTATTATCAGACATTATTATGAGTATTGTTGACCCGCGTATTCGTATTGAGTAAAAAATTGTTGGAAGATAGGTGAGAAAATATGGTAAATGTTCAAGGTCAACCAATAAATAAAACTGAAGCAAAAGAAAGTAAACCTGCTACAGGGTTACAGGTTATATTTCGTGAATTTTTAAAAGACAAATTGGCGACGATTTCTTTAGTATTATTACTAATTATTATTTTCGGTGCATTTATTTGGGCGCCATTTATTGATAAAGATGCATTAATGCAAATTAATTTAAGAACTATCTTTATGGAACCAGGTGAGGATGGCTACTTTCTGGGTACAGACCAAGGCGGAAGTGATGTCCTAGGCCAGTTGGTGATAGGAACGAGAAACTCATTGTTCATCGCATTCTCCATTACAGCAATTACAATGGTGGTCGGTATATTACTAGGTTTGATAGCTGGATATTTCGGTGGGTTGATTGATAATATCATTATGCGTGTTACAGACTTTGTCATCACATTACCAATGTTAATGTTAATTATTGTTTTCGTCACAATTGTGCCAAAATACAATCAATTTACGTTCGTTCTTATACTGAGTGCCTTCTATTGGGTAGGTACTGCAAGGTTAATTCGAAGCAAAGTGCTTTCCGAAGCACGAAGAGATTATGTTAACGCATCGAAAACAATGGGAACAAGCGATTTTTCGATTATGATTAAAGGGATATTGCCAAATATAAGCTCCCTTTTAATCGTTGAATTAGTGTTAAGTTTAGCCGGAAATGTAGGGATTGAAACAGGCTTGTCTTATTTAGGCTTTGGTTTGCCACCGAATGTGCCAAGTTTAGGTACGCTAGTAGGTTATGCAAAGAGTCCTGATGTTATTTCTAATTACTGGTGGGTTTGGTTACCCGCATCATTATTAATTTTGATATTGATGCTGGCAATAAATTATGTTGGACAGGCATTCCGCCGTGCAGCAGACTCTAAACAAAGATTAGGTTAAGGGAGGAAATTAGATGAAGAAGAGAAGTAGATTGTTACTCACTGTGCTTGCGGCATTAATGCTTGTATTAGCAGCTTGCAGCGGCAACGGTGACAAGGGCAAAGATAAAGGCAAAGATTCAGGTGGCAAGACAGCGGTTAAAGTGGATACTAGCAAGTTTCCGCTTGAAGCAGAAAACAATGATGAAGCTATCAAGGGTGGCACATTAAAAGTAGGTTTACAAACCGATGGACCATTCAAAGGGATGTTTTTATATGAACTATATGAAGATGCATATGATGATCAAATCCTTCGATATACGTCTAATACATTATTCCCTACAAAAGAAGACTTCTTACTAGATGATGATGGTCTCGCTAAATTAACTGTAGACGATAATGCTAAGAAAGCAACAATTACAATTAAAAAAGATGTGAAATGGTCTGATGGTGAGCCATTCACAGCGGATGATGTTATTTATCCGTATCTAATCATTGGTAATAAAGATTATACAGGTATCCGTTATGATGCGGACTTCCAAAACATCGTAGGTGCAAAAGAATACCATGCTGGAAAAGCGAAAGATATTTCTGGTATCAAAAAAGTAGATGATCACACAGTTGAAATTTCATTTAAGAAACTATCACCAGCAATCTACTCTGGTGGTGATGGACTATGGGGTTATGCAGCTCCGAAACATCAATTAAAAGATATTGCTATTAAAGATTTGCAAAAATCTGATGCAGTACGTAAAAACCCAGTTACATTAGGTGCATTCGTCATCAACAAAATTGTAAAAGGTGAATCTGTTGAACTAGTTGCGAATAAAAACTACTGGAAAGGTCAACCGAAAATTGACAAAGTCGTTATTTCTACTGTTTCTTCTGCAACAGCAGCAGAAGCAATGAAAACTGGTAAGTTTGACGTTTTAGCACCGAACTATCCAGCAAATGACTACAGCACTATTAAAGATTTTAATAACATCACAGTTTTAGGTCGTCCAGAGCTTGCATACTCTTATATTGGATTTAAACAAGGTAAATGGGATTCTAAGAAAAGTGAAGTTGTAGTAGATGAAAATGCAAAGCTTGCAGATCCTAACCTGCGTAAAGCTATCGCTTACGGTATGGATATTGAAACAGTAGCAGAACAATACTATGAAGGCTTGCGTACTCGCGCAAACTCATTGATTCCACCAGTATTCTCAGCATATTATGATGATTCTTTAGAAGGATACAAATACGATCCTGAAAAAGCGAAAAAAATCTTAGATGATGCAGGTTATAAAGATAAAGATAATGACGGCTACCGTGAAGATAAAGACGGTAAACCATTAACAATTAATTTAGCGGGTATGGCTGGTTCTGATAAAGATAACAAAATTGTTCAATATTATATTCAAAACTGGAAAGCAATCGGATTGAAAGTAGAATTAACTACTGGCCGTCTAATCGAGTTCAACGCTTTCTATGACAAAGTAAAAGCAGATGATAAAGATATCGATATGTATATGGCTGCATGGGGTACAGGTACAAACCCATCACCAATCGGCTTATACTCTAATAAAGCTCCATTCAACTATGCTCGTTGGACTACACCTGACCTAGAAAAAGAATTGGAAGCAATCGATTCGAAAAAAGCATTAGATAAAGAGTATCGTGCAGAAGCATTCCGTAAATGGCAAGAAACAATGTATGAAGACGCAGTAACAGTTCCAATGTACTTCCGTACAGAAATCGTTCCAGTTAATAAACGTGTGAAAAACTGGTCAATTGATTACTTGGATGAATGGACAGATCGATTAGCAGAAATCGAGTTAACTGCTGACGAACCGGTTAAAAACCAATAATAAAAAAAGTTGACCAGTCATTTAATGGCTGGTCAATTCTTTGTTTTAGAGGTAGTCCAAGCTCGCACAGTAAGTTGTAACTCCTGCTTTGTAAGCATTTCCTTAATATAACTATTAGAGATGGTTATTCAGTTGCTAATCAAAATTATTGAATTCAATATTGTTTTTCAATGCAGAAATAATTCCGTTTTTTATCTAGGGAATGAATGAAATAAGGTAAGAAAAGAATTTGGACCATAGATAAATCCTGCGAATAATGATGTTTGATCGACCTAATCATTCGCGGAGGTTTATGTATGGTTTTTATATTTAACTTTTGCTTTTGATTTACACAGGACGCGATTTCGATGCAATTCGAGAAGCCTTTCCAGTATTAGCAAAATGCCATTTTGTTATATTATTAAGTGCTTCCTCACCTTGCGCTAGCAAAATTTGTGCGGCTACTTCATCAACCTTAGGTCCAGCACCTTTTGGTAAAGTGGTGCCTACAAGTTTGCTCAATTTGTCCATTTCATTTAAAAAAGCACATCTAGCTAGAATAGAGGCGGCTGCTACTGCTACGTGTAGCTGTTCCGCTTTCGTGGCAAACAAAACCTGATCTCTAACGACTTCGTTATCGCCTTTTAAGTAATTATAATAGGTATTTCTCTCTGCGAATTGGTCTATTAATATATGATCTGGTTTGTCTGGTGCTATTTTTTGAAGTAGCTTTAATAATGCTTGATTATGAAGTTTGGCTTTCATCTTTCCTTGAGACATGCCTGAAGCTTGCATGGCATTGTATTTTGGATTTCGTAAAATGAGAACATGGTGGTGCAGGCTCGCTTTTAAGTCAGGAGCGATTTTACGCATATAGTCATCCGTCAGCATTTTGGAGTCTTTAACCCCAAGTTCTTTGACAAGCTGGATGCGTTCTTTTGGTACATACACAGCTGCTACAGTTATTGGTCCAAAATAGTCGCCAGTACCTGTTTCATCTGATCCTACTACCGATAAATCGGCAAAATTTGGAGGCAACAAATCACCTTTTGATGACGTCTTCTTTACAGATGAGGCTGGATCTATGCCACCCTGGCTCCATTTTTCTGCTTCACGATCTCCGCCGTTGCCCTGAAACATTACTTTACCTGAGCGATAGACAGTAATCGCACAATCTGGCATCTTGGCTGCGAAAATAACGCCAGGGGCCTTTCGTTCGACCATATGGCGAGAGTAAGTGCTCATGACTTCTTTCTGTACTGTAGCGTTGAGGTTTAATACAATAGTAGACATTTTATCAAATTCCCTTCTTCTCTATGAATTCACAACATAGACACTTCATGGTATTATAAGAAATAGGACTAAAAAGGAGGTTTCGGCTTTGTCAGAGCAAAGTAAAAATCGAGTTTCAGTTGAAATATATGGCCATATCTATCACATGGCTGGAACAGAAACAAAAGAACATATGCGCTCTGTAGCGGATACTGTTGACCAAAAAATGCGCGAAATAAAGCAGGCAAACATCAGCCTCGACAGTGCCAAATTAGCCGTCCTCACTGCTTGCAATGCAGTCAATGATTATTTAAAATTAAAAAATCAAGTGGAATTGCTTGAAACAGAATTGAAAAAATTAAAGGATGACGTGAATGGTTGATTTAATCATAATTATATTATTGCTTGCTGGATTAATAAATGGAGCTAGAAAAGGCTTTGTGCTTCAGCTAATCCAAATGGCCGGCTTTTTGGTTGCTGTACTCGTTGCATACTTTTATTATAAACCGCTTGCGGAGAAATTGGTGCTATGGATTCCATATCCTTCCGTTAGTGAAAATAGTACATTAAAGTTTGCGGTAGAGCAATTAAACATAAGCCAAACTTTCTATCAGTTGTTAGCATTCGCCTTGATTTTCTTCGTGGTGAAATTTGCTATACAAATCATTGCATCACTGTTTGATTTCTTGCGATACATACCAGTACTTGGCGGATTGAATCGGTTATTAGGTGGTGTATTAGGCTTTATAGAAGCATATTTGCTAATCTTTATCGTGCTATATGTATTTGCATTGCTGCCACTCGACCGTATACAGAACTACATCGAAAAATCTATCTTAACAAAGTTAATCCTTGAGTACACACCGATCATATCGAAGGCATTTCAGCATATGTGGTTCGTTTATATGAAATAAAGGGTAGGAACTTTCCATGGGGAGCGCTCTTTATCCAACTGAATGTGAGTGTATCCATCGGGATAAATCAAATAAGGCTTCTCTCTGCAGCAAGGGAGAGGTCTTTTGTATATATCAGGAGGGATTATATGAATAAAAAAAATATTATCCATACATTAGAACAAATTGCGCTTTATCTCGAATTAAAAGGTGAAAATCCATTTAAAATTGCAGCATTTCGTAAAGCTGCACAAGCATTAGAGACCGATACAAGAAGTATGAGTGAGATCGATGACATAACTGCTATCAAGGGAATCGGCAAAGGAACTGCGGCTGTCATTACAGATTTGCTTGAAAATGGACGTTCCGAAGTACTGCTAGAATTGCAAAATGAAATTCCTAAAGGGTTGCCACCATTATTAAAGCTACCTGGGCTTGGTGGGAAAAAGATAGCGAAGTTATACAAAGAGCTTGGTGTTGATTCTGCGGAAAGTTTGCGGGTAGCATGTGAAGAAGGAAAAGTAGCTGCTCTTTCTGGCTTTGGTAAAAAAACGCAAGATAAAATAATGAAAGAACTGCAAAGTTTTGGCGAAAAAGCAGAAACGCATCCTATTTGGCTTTTGGATGAGCTAGTTACACAACTCAATGTATTGCTGGAGGAAATACAAGAAATTGATGAATTTTCTGTTGCAGGCAGTTTTCGTCGTGTGAAGGAACAAAGTAAAGATATTGATTTCATTATCGCTACTGAGAATCCGGCCGCTGTGAAAGAAGCGTTGCTTTCCAAGTTAAGCTATCAAGAAATCATAGCTTCTGGAGACACAAAAATCTCGGTAGAGCTACAAACTGAAGGAATACAAGTGGATTTCCGCCTTGTTTCCAATGAAGAATATGCAACAGCTCTTCATCATTTTACAGGATCCAAAGACCATAATGTTCGCATGCGCCAAATCGCCAAAGAGCATGGGGAGAAAATCAGTGAATACGGAATTGAACAGCAAGACGGGAGAGTCTTGACATTTGATTCCGAAACGGCGTTTTTCGCTCATTATAATCTTCCTTTTATTCCGCCAACAGTGCGTATGGGCGGCAAGGAATTTGACCGATTAGATCAAATACCTGATTTAATAAAGCTTAGTGATATACAAGCAGATTTGCATATGCATACAACTTGGTCAGACGGCGCTTATGCAGTTCATGAAATGGGACAAGCGTTGATTGATAAAGGCTACCAATATGGTGTGATAACAGACCATTCTCAATATTTAAAAGTGGCGAATGGTCTGACGCCAGAACGACTAAAATTGCAACGTAAAGAAATTCAACAATTCAATAGAGAACACCCTGAATTTACCCTATTAGCTGGGACGGAGATGGACATTTTGCCTGACGGGTCACTTGATTTTGATGACGAAGTAATGTCAGATCTTGATTTTGTGATAGCTTCCATCCACTCAAGCTTCAGCC
The DNA here is from genome assembly GCF_023515935.1 of Rummeliibacillus sp. G93. NCBI lineage: Bacteria > Bacillati > Bacillota > Bacilli > Caryophanales > Caryophanaceae > Rummeliibacillus > Rummeliibacillus sp. G93. Next base: position 2,121,071 of record NZ_CP097314.1, on the reverse strand, counting down.
AACCACAGGAAAAAATTATGGAGCGTCTTCATGAAGCGTTAAAAAATCCGCACGTCGATATGATTGCTCATCCTACAGGGCGAATCATCGGCAAAAGAGACGGTTATAACCCAGATGTGCCCCAATTGATTGCGTGGGCGAAAGAATATGGTAAAATTTTAGAGTTAAATGCTAATCCGTATCGCTTGGATTTATGCATGGAGCATTTAGAAATGGCAGCTCGTGCTGGTGTACCGATTGCCATTAATACAGATGCTCATGCAATTGACCAATTACGCTTTATGGAAGTTGGCACAAAATACGCCCAAAAAGCTTGGCTGAAAAAAGAAAACATTGTTAATACATGGTCACTGAAAGACTTTATGACTTATTTACAGAAAAAATAGGAGGTGTACTTTTAGTGATAGGAACACGAGCACTAAAAACACTAGAGTTTGATAAAGTGCGGGCTCAAGTTGCGACTTACTGCACGTCATCTCTTGGAAATCATGCTATTAGCGAGCTGGCTCCAGAAACAGAGTTTGATCGTGTTAAAGCACTTTTAGATGAAATGGATGAGGGACTTTCCATTTTGCGTATCAAAGCGAACGTACCGCTTGGCGGCATTTTTGATATCCGTCCTCATGCTAAACGCGCTCAAATAGGCGGCATGCTGAGCCCTCAAGAATTAATGGAAATCTCAAGTACTATTCGTGCGAGCCGCATTTTCCGAGAATTTATTGAAGATATAGAGGAAGAGGGGGATATTCAAATCCCCCATTTTAGCCAAAAGAAAAGTGAAATTCCAATTTTGACTGGACTTCAACATGAAATCAATTCATGTATTGATGACAATGCGGCAGTCATGGATTCTGCAAGTTCTGAGCTTCGCAGCATTCGTCAGCAGCTTCGTGCCCAAGAAGGCAGAGTTAGAGAAAAATTGGCAAGCTTGACGCGCGGGAGCAATGCATCAAAAATGCTGTCTGACTCGATCGTGACAATTCGAAACGATAGATTCGTTCTTCCTGTTAAGCAAGAATATCGCTCACATTATGGCGGCATTGTCCATGACCAATCTGCATCAGGGCAAACATTATATATCGAGCCAGAAGCAGTTGTTCAAGCCAATAATGAGATCCATCGCTTAAAAGCAAAAGAAAAAGTGGAAATTCAAAAAATCTTAATCCATCTTTCTGCTCTTGTACAAGAGGTAGCACATGAACTTTTCGGATTGGTTCGCCTTCTCGGCGAGATTGATGCTATCTTAGCTAAGGCAAAGTATGGACAAGCGAACAAATGTACCATGCCAGTGATGAATAATGATGGTTATATCAAATTAACAAAAGCTCGGCATCCTCTATTGCCAATCGAAAGTGCTGTTGCCAATGATATCGAATTTGGCAGTGATATAACAGCTATTGTTATAACAGGCCCAAATACAGGTGGTAAAACGGTTACATTAAAAACTGTGGGCTTATGCACATTAATGGCTCAAGCGGGTATCCCGGTCCCTGCTCTTGATGGTTCAGAGCTCGCTGTGTTTACACAATTATTTGCAGACATTGGCGATGAGCAATCAATTGAACAAAGTTTATCTACTTTTTCGAGTCATATGGTCAATATAGTTGAAATCTTAAAAGAGTTTGACGATCAATCGCTTGTACTATTTGACGAATTAGGAGCAGGAACAGATCCTCAAGAAGGAGCTGCCCTGGCTATTTCCATTTTAGATGAAGTTCATGGAAGAGGTGCTCGCGTTATGGCCACCACTCACTACCCAGAATTAAAGGCGTATGGTTACAATCGTCCTGGGGTTGTGAATGCTAGCGTCGAATTTAATGTAGAAACGCTTAGCCCAACATATAAATTGTTGATTGGTGTGCCTGGTCGTAGTAATGCCTTCGAAATTTCTACTAGGCTTGGTTTGCCTGAAAACATTATAGAGAACGCAAAAGCATATACAGGTACAGACCGCCATGAAGTGGATGCCATGATTGCCTCGTTGGAAGAAAGCCGTCGCAAAGCAGAGGCTGACGCTGAACGCTCTCACCACTTGATGGTAGAAGCGGAAGCATTGCAAAAAGATCTCGACGAAAAGCTAAGAGAGTATGAAGAAACAAAAGAAGAGCTAGTTAAAAAGGCGAAAGAAAAAGCACGCAAATTAGTAGAAGAGGCTAAAAGGGAAGCGGAAGAAGTCATCGGTGAGCTTCACAAAATGCAAATTAACGCGAATAAAGCGATTAAAGAGCATGAAATCATTGATGCCAGAAAACGCCTTGAAGAAGCAGCTCCTAAGGAAAACCGTGTCTTAAAGAAACAGCGTCAAGTAAATGCGCGCGCAGTTAATTTGCAAAAAGGTGATGAAGTAAAAGTAATTAGCTATGGCCAAAAAGGGACATTAATTGAACAGGTGTCAGACCATCAATGGATTGTCCAATTGGGTATTCTGAAGATGAAGATTGACACATCCGATTTAGAATATGTAAAACCTGAAAAAACGAAGGAATCCGTAAACGTATCTGCAGTCCGTAATCGAGATTCCAATGTCAAATTAGAACTTGACTTGCGTGGTGAGCGCTATGAAGACGCAATGATGCGCACTGAAAAATATTTAGATGATGCCATGTTGTCAAACTATCCTAGGGTATCTATCATTCATGGCAAGGGAACAGGGGCTTTACGTCAAGGGATCCAAGCTCTTTTAAAACGTCATAGAGGCGTCAAAAGCTACCGTTTTGGTGAAGCTGGCGAGGGTGGTTATGGCGTCACGGTTGTCGAATTAAAATAGCAAATGAGGGGAATTCATGCTACTGAATAGTTTTTGGCACCACCCAATGGTCCAAACTGCGGGTTACTTTAGTCTTGTTGTACTGTGCCTTGTCATCGCAATGGCCATTTTTGAACTTGTGACAAAATATAAGAATTGGCAAGAAATCAAAAACGGCAATATGGCGGTGGCATTAGCTACAGGAGGGAAAATATTGGGGGTTTGCAATATTTTCCGCTATTCCATCGAGCGGCACACATCGCTCCTTGCCATGATTGGCTGGGGAATGTTTGGTTTTGTTTTATTGATTTTCGCATATATTCTTTATGAATTTCTTACGCCTACGTTTAAAATCGACCATGAGATCGAACAGGACAATCGCTCAGTTGGCTTTATATCCTTTACCATCTCAGTAGGTTTATCATTCGTTATAGGCGCAAGCATTTCATAGTAGTTTAGGAGTCTGGAATGGAAAAATTAGCAAAAGTCTTAATGGTAGTCTGCCTATTATTTATTCTTACAGGGATTATTTATCTTTTCTTGCATTAAACGAAGTAGAACCAAGCATAAAGAGCTTGGTTCTTTTTTTATAAACTATGTTCGATTTATATAATAATCTTCTATTCTCTAAAGAAAAAATGAATAATAATTGAAAGCGCTCTCGCATTAAATTATAATTAAAGTTAGAAATATTCTAATTAATAAGAATAGGGGGCATTTCGTGTGACGGAAAAGATTTGGCTAAAGAATTATCCTCCTGACATACCTGCAAGATTAGCGTATGAAGAAATTCCTTTACAAGAATATTTAACAAGAGCAGCTGAGAAATCGCCAACGAAGATTGCCATACATTTCTTAGGAAAAGAATTAACGTATCAAGAACTGTACGAATCATCCTTAAAATTTGCGAATTATTTACGAAAGATTGGCATTGAAAAAGGGGATAGGGTAGCAGTAATGCTCCCAAATTGCCCGCAAAACGTCATTTCTTATTTTGGTATTTTGTATGCAGGGGGTATTGTGGTACAGACGAATCCGCTCTATACAGAAAGAGAAATAGAATATCAATTAAAAGATTCAGGTGCCAAGGCTATTGTTTCACTGGATATCCTTTATCCACGCATTATGAAAGTGTGGAAAGAAACGGATTTAGAAAATATGATTATTACCGCTGTAAAAGACTATTTGCCGTTTCCTAAAAACATGATCTATCCATTTATTCAAAAAAGGGATACTGGCTTTACCGTGTCAGTACAGCATAGTGGCTCCAACCATCTTTTCGCTGAAATCATAAAAATCGGTGAATTGAATCCCGTTAAGTTGGATTTTGACTTTACAGAAGATGTAGCATTATTGCAATATACTGGGGGGACTACAGGATTTCCGAAAGGCGTGATGTTAACGCATCAGAATCTTGCATCAAATGTCCAAATGTGTAGGGCATGGATGACGAAAACTGTTCCGGGAGAAGAAATCATTATGGGTGTTTTGCCATTCTTCCATGTTTACGGTATGACAACTGTCTTGCTTTTAACAGTCATGAATGGCGATCGAATGGTCTTAATGCCAAAGTTTAATGCGAAAGATACATTGAAAACAATACAAAAACAAAAACCAACGCTCTTCCCAGGTGCGCCTACTCTCTATATTGGTTTGCTCAATCATCCTGAGCTAACCAAATTTGATTTATCATCCATTAAAGCTTGTATTAGCGGCTCTGCACCGCTGCCTGTAGAAGTTCAAGAAAAGTTTGAACATATAACGGGCGGCAAATTAGTGGAAGGCTATGGTTTAACCGAATCCTCACCGGTTACTCATGCTAATTTTATTTGGGGTGGCAAACGTGTAAAAGGATCGATCGGTGTACCTTGGCCAGATACAGATGCCATGATCTTTAAAATGGGAACGACAGAAGCTGCAGAAATAAGAGAAGTGGGTGAAATTGCAGTTAAAGGTCCTCAAGTAATGAAGGGCTATTGGAATCGGCCGGAAGATACTGATATGACGCTTATTGATGGATGGCTTCTTACGGGAGATATAGGCTATATGGATGAAGAAGGCTATTTCTATGTAGTAGACCGCAAGAAAGACATCATTATTGCTGGCGGCTTTAATATCTATCCTCGGGAAGTTGAGGAAGTACTATATGAGCATGAAGCTGTGCAAGAATGTGTGGTTCTTGGAGTACCGGATCCTTATCGTGGAGAGACGGTAAAGGCTTTTATTGTATTAAAGGATGGCTACAAAGCAACAGAAGAAGAGCTTAATAAGTATTGTCGAGCGAAGTTAGCTTCATTTAAGGTTCCAAGAATATATGAATTCCGTTCAGAATTGCCTAAAACAGCTGTAGGGAAAATTTTAAGAAGAACACTTTTGGATGAAGAAAAAACACAAGTTACGCAATGACTCTTTCTTGACAATCCGCGCGATTGAATATAATATGAAAATATGAATGAATAGTCATTCATATTTTCATAATTACGCGGTGGTGATTGATTTGAAGAAAGACAAACCAAAATACAGACAAATTATTGATGCTGCTGTCATAGTGATTGCGGAAAACGGTTATCACCAAGCGCAAGTTTCCAAGATTGCTAAGCAGGCAGGCGTTGCAGATGGAACAATTTATTTATACTTTAAGAACAAAGAAGATATCCTCATTTCTGTTTTCAGTGAAAAGATGTCTGTCTTTGTGGAAAATTTAAAAGTAATTATTCAAGAAAGCATAACAGCCCAGGAAATGTTGGCAAGGATGATAGAAGGGCATTTTAAGGTTTTATCGGAAGATCATCATTTGGCAGTAGTTACGCAATTAGAGCTACGCCAATCCAACAAAGACTTACGCCTCAAAATTAACCACATATTAAAAGAGTATCTAGACTTGCTGGATGATATATTGCAAAGGGGTATCCAAGCAGGTGAATTTATAGAAGATATGGATTTGCGGTTAGTTAGGCAAGTGATTTTCGGTACAGTTGATGAGGTGTCCACAACATGGGTCATGAAAGATCAAAAATATGACCTTGTTGAAATGGCGCCACGGGTACATGAAATTTTGTTAAAGGGCATTCAGACACAATAAACAGAGGCAAAATACACTATTTTGCCACATACATAGGGAAAACAAAGGAGGATTTGGAGAATGCAATATCTAAGTTATAAGGTGGAAGAAGGCGTTGCGGTTACCGCAATTAATCGACCGCCAGCAAACGCGCTCTCCCGGGGGTTAATTGAAGAGGTAGACGAGCTTCTCAATGCAGTTGAAAATGATGCAAGTGTACGTGTCATCTTGCTGCATGGAGAAGGTAGATTCTTTTCGGCTGGAGCTGATATTAAGGAATTTACAGAAGTATCTTCCGGCGAAGAATTTCAAACGATGTCAGCGAGAGGGCAAGAAGTCTTTGAAAGACTTGAAAATTTCTCGAAGCCTGTGATTGCAGCAATACATGGTGCAGCACTAGGCGGTGGTTTAGAGCTTGCGATGAGCTGTCATTTCCGCTATGTGAGCGATACGGCTAAGCTAGGATTGCCAGAGCTACAACTTGGGTTAATTCCTGGTTTTGGTGGTACGCAACGCTTGCCTAGATATGTAGGGGCAGCAAAAGCAGCTGAAATGATGTTCACTAGCAATCCAATTACTGGAGAAGAAGCAGTGAAATGGGGCTTAGCGAATCTGGCATTTTCAGAAGAGCAATTACTAGAAGAGTCGCTTAAAACTGCAAAGAAAATAGCGAAGAAGAGCCCAATTGCTTTAAAAGTGGCCATTGAAATGTTGCAATTTTCTAAAACCGCTCAATTTTATGAAGGCGTCCAAAAAGAGGCGGAAGGGTTTGCGCATATCTTCACCACACAAGACGCTAAAGAGGGAATCGCTGCATTCATCGAAAAAAGGGAACCTGTTTTTAAGGGACAATAAAAGTATTAGGGGGTAAGTACTATGAATATTTATGTATTAGTAAAAAGAACTTTTGACACAGAGGAAAAGATTGTTTTAAATGGTGGAGCAATTCAAGAAGATGGAGCAGAATTCATCATCAATCCGTATGATGAATATGCAATTGAAGAAGCAATCCAAGTACGCGATGCACAAGGCGGAGAAGTTACAGTCGTAACAATTGGTGGAGAAGATGCTGAAAAACAACTTCGTACAGCTCTTGCAATGGGAGCAGATAAAGCTGTGTTAATTAATACAGAGGATGACGTAGAAGATTTAGATCAATATTCTGTCGCACATATTTTAGCTGAATACTTAAAAGACAAAGACGCTGACCTTATTTTAGGTGGTAATGTAGCAATTGATGGTGGATCAGGACAAGTAGGGCCACGTCTAGCTGAACTTCTTGGCATTAACTATGTAACTACTATTACAAATCTTGAGATTGATAGCGACACAGTCAAAATTGTACGTGATGTTGAAGGAGATTCAGAAGTCATCGAAACATCATTGCCATTATTAGTTACAGCGCAACAAGGTTTGAACGAACCACGCTATCCTTCTTTGCCAGGAATTATGAAGGCAAAGAAAAAACCTCTAGAAGAATTAGAATTAGATGATTTAGATATTGATGAAGATGATGTAGAAGCAAAAACAGAAACAGTCGAAATCTTCTTACCTGCCGAAAAAGAAGCGGGTCGTGTCTTGCAAGGTGAATTAAAAGACCAAGTAAAAGAACTAGTTCAACTACTTCATACAGAAGCAAAAGTAATCTAAGCTACGATTTATTGCGGAGGAGGAAAACATATGTCAAAAAAAGTATTAGTATTAGGCGAAGTACGTGAAGGATCTTTAAGAAATGTTTCATTTGAAGCGATTGCAGCAGGGAAAACAATTGCGGATGGTGGAGAAGTTGTAGGCGTTTTAATCGGCGACTCAGTAGAAAACGTGAGTGCTGAAATGATTCAGTATGGCGCAGATCGTGTTATTACTGTGGAACACCCTCATCTAAAACAATATACTTCAGATGGTTTCAGCCAAGCATTTATGGCTTGTGTAGATGCTGAACAACCGGAAGCGATTGTTTTTGGTCATACGGCACTAGGTAAGGATTTATCGCCAAAAATTGCAAGTAAATTACAAAGCGGCTTAATCTCTGATGTAACTAAAATCGAAGGAGAAGGCGAAGACGCTGTATTTATCCGCCCGATCTACTCTGGTAAAGCATTTGAGAAAGTAAAAGTTAAAGAAGGCGTCCTATTTATAACAATTCGTCCAAACAATATTGCTCCATTAGAAAAAGATGAATCTCGCACTGGGGAAGTTTCAAGCCAAGCAGTAGATATCACAAATTTGCGTACAGTAATCAAAGAAGTGGTACGCAAAGCATCTGAGGGCGTAGACTTATCGGAAGCGAAAGTCATTATTGCAGGCGGACGCGGTGTAAAGAGTGAAGAAGGCTTTAAGCCATTGCAGGATCTTGCTACACTATTAGGCGGAGCAGTTGGTGCTTCACGTGGTGCTTGTGATGCTGATTACTGTGATTATTCATTGCAAATAGGCCAAACAGGTAAGGTTGTAACACCGGATTTATATATTGCATGCGGTATCTCAGGTGCAATTCAACATCTTGCAGGGATGTCAAACTCTAAAATTATCGTAGCAATCAATAAAGATCCAGAAGCAAATATCTTCAAAGTAGCAGATTACGGTATTGTAGGCGACTTGTTCGAAGTGGTGCCAATGCTAATTGAAGAATTTAAAACGATTTTAGTGAATGCATAATAAGTTGAAAGCTCTGCCACGAAGCAGAGCTTTTCTTTTAAAATGGAAGTGTAACAGAAATTAAATAAAGACCAAGTGAAATAAATGAGCAGAATTTTCGCTTTGTCTAGTTTCTTTATGCTACACTACCGATACATACCATTTAAGGAGGAAATGTAACATGGCAATTGTACATTCAACAGACGCAACATTCTCAAATGATATTTCAAAAGGTTTAGTTTTAGTAGACTTCTGGGCAACATGGTGCGGACCTTGTAAAATGATCGCTCCTGTTTTAGAAGAATTGGACCAAGAATTAAATGACAAAGCAACAATTGTAAAAGTGGATGTTGACCAAAACCAAGAAACTGCTAGCCAATTTGGTATTATGTCAATCCCAACACTTGTTTTATTTAAAGACGGTCAACCGGTTGATAAAACTGTTGGGTTCCAACCAAAAGAAGCATTAGCAGAATTAATCAACAAACACGCTTAATTCTTCTGTTCTATAAACAAACCCGGGTCCTACTCTTAGGCACCCGGTTTTTTTTAGAGGTGATACAATGAATGATTTAATTAAACAAAAACTAGCTATTTTACCTGACCAGCCAGGCTGTTATTTAATGAAGGACAGGCAAGGGACCATAATCTATGTAGGTAAGGCGAAAGTATTGAAAAATCGAGTTCGTTCGTACTTTACAGGTTCTCATAATGGTAAAACGCAACGACTTGTAAGTGAGATTGAAGACTTTGAGTATATTGTTACTTCCTCCAATAAAGAAGCTTTTATTTTAGAGTTAAATCTAATTAAATTGCACGATCCTAAATATAACATTATGTTAAAGGACGATAAAACCTATCCATATATTAAAATAACCAATGAAAAAAATCCGCGCTTGCTAATCGTAAGAAAGGTCAAAAAGGACAAGGGTAAGTATTTTGGCCCCTATCCTAATGCTTATGCAGCTACTGAGACAAAGAAGCTGCTGGATCGTCTTTATCCCTATCGAAAGTGCCAAAATATGCCTAACCGTGTTTGTCTGTACTATCACTTAGGACAATGCCTAGCACCTTGTGTAAAGGATATCGAAAAAGAGACATATCGGCAGATGACTGCTGAAATCACTAATTTTTTGAACGGTGGGCATAATGCAGTAAAAAAAGACCTAGAGCAAAAAATGATTGCTGCTTCTGAGAAATTGGATTTTGAGCGTGCGAAAGAATATCGAGATCAAATCGCCCATATTGAAGCGGTAATGGAAAAACAAAAAATCACAACTAATGATTTTACAAACCGTGATGTTTTTGGCTTTGCTGTTGATAAAGGCTGGATCTGTGTTCAAGTCTTCTTTGTAAGACAGGGCAAGCTGATAGAAAGAGATGTTTCCCTTTTTCCGACATATGGAGAGCCTGAGGAAGAATTCTTAACATTTGTAGGTCAATTCTATGAAAAGAATGAGCATATTCAACCGAAAGAAGTCTTACTGCCTAAGGGTGTGGATGGAGATATACTTCAAGAAGTGCTAGAGGCAAAAGTACTGATTCCTCAAAAAGGAAAGAAAAAAGAGTTGGTTGATTTGGCATCTAAGAATGCGCAAATTGCTATCAGTGAAAAATTCCAGCTGATTGAAAGGCAAGAACAACGAACAATTGGTGCATGTGAGGAACTTGGCAATGCAATGAATATCACAATCCCATTACGCATTGAAGCATTTGATAACTCTCATATTTTTGGAGCCGATACTGTATCCGCCATGGTTGTGTTTATTGATGGTAAGCCGAATAAAAAAGAATACCGCAAATTCAAGATTCAAAGTGCAAACGCCCATGATGATTATGGTGCAATGAAAGAAGTAATCCGTAGACGATACTCACGTGTTTTGAAAGAGGGTTTGCCGCTGCCGGATTTGCTTGTTACAGACGGAGGCAAAGGGCAAATGGAGATAGCCAGAAGCATATTAGAGGATGAGCTAGGTTTAGATATTCCAATTGCAGGTCTTGCAAAGGATGATAAACACCAAACTTCCCAATTGCTTTACGGCAATCCGCCTGAAATCATTCCGCTAAAGCGTACAAGCGAGGCTTTCTATCTATTGCAGCGTATCCAAGATGAAGTACACCGATTCGCTATTACCTTCCATCGGTCATTGCATGAGAAAAATGCCATTACTTCTATCTTAGATGAAATTCCTGGTGTCGGGCCCAAAAGGAAACAACAATTATTGAAACACTTTGGCTCGATTAAAAAGATTAAAGAAGCTGATATTGAAGCTTTTCGGGAAGCAAAGGTACCTGAGAAACTAGCACAGGTGATCGTAGACTTTTTTGCTGAGAAAGAGAAATCCTTAAATAACAAAAAGTAGATAAGCGAGCTTATCTACTTTTTTAATAGTACTTATAAATGTTAGAGGTCTGTAATCATCCCTCAATAGGATCCTTCAAATCCCATTTAATATGAAATTTAACATGGCTTTGTTTGGGTTTTATTTCTTCCGCACATTCTGTAAGAAAGCCACATGCTTGTTGTTGGCTTTGGGCTAAGAATCCCGCTTCAAGGCGGAAACAACGTTGGTTGAACTTTAAGTGTTCATCTGTTCCTGCCAATGTACAAAATGCTTCATCTTTTGACAGCTTGTCGATTGTCAAGTCACCCCAGCCTGCTTCTTTAAAAAAGACCGGGACTTGGTCTAAATCTGTTGCTGGGAACTTACGGGCCAACTCTTTTCCGCACCAGTAAAGGATATCTTCTTCATTTTTTCCCAAAATAGAGGAAAGTACATGGTCACGGATGAGTTCATAGCCAAACTGAGTGACTTCTTCTTTATTTGTTTCGGTAGGCATGGCAATTCCTTCTTTCTTATATTTTTTAACGGTTTTTTGATTAAAAAGAAGCCTTGGTTATAGAAGAGAAATTATGTATCTTTTCTAGAATAATATGTCTTATCGCAACATTTGAAAATAGCTTTGTTACCTTGACGCTTATGAGGGATGAGAGTACAATAAACTTGTCATAATATTGTACCATTATGAAACAAGCAGTCAATAGAATGTCCGTTACAATCTAGTGGCGAAAAATTGACAGTCTTCGTTTCCAGTACTGAGGGGGGTAACAGTCTTGTCGAAAGATCGAGAGTTTTATTGGCGTCGTCTGCATTCTCTTCTTGGAATCATTCCAGTAGGGATTTTTGTGACGCAACACTTGTTAGTAAACTTCCAAGCTACAAACGGTGAAGAATCATTCAACAAAGCTAGTGATTTCATGGGGAATCTTCCATTCTTATGGTTCCTAGAGTGGTTCATAATTTACATTCCATTAATGTTCCATGCATTCTATGGTGTGTACATTGCGTTCACTGCTAAACCAAATAACCAACGTTTTGGCACATTCCGTAACTGGATGTTCATGTTACAACGTATTACAGGGGTTATCCTAGTAATCTTTATTGCATGGCATATCTTCCAAACACGTATTCAAAAGGCGCTTGGCACAGAAGTAGACTATGATATGATGGTAAAAGTACTATCTAACCCATTCATGGTAGCATTCTATGCATTAGGTATTATTTCAGCTACATTCCACTTAGCGAATGGTATTTGGTCATTCTTAGTAAGCTGGGGAATTACACAATCTCCAAGATCTCAACGAATTGCAACTTATATCACAATGATTTTCTTTGTAGTGTTATCTGTAATCGGCATTTCAGCTCTATTTGCATTTGCATAAGATGATAGACTGATAGACGTGAAAGCGCTTGATTACTATTTGAACGAGGAGTGAGAAAAACATGGCTAAAAGCAAATTGATCGTCGTTGGTGGCGGTTTGGCCGGCTTAATGGCTACTATGAAAGCTGCCGAAATGGGCACTGAAGTTGAATTATTCTCGTTAGTTCCGGTAAAACGCTCACACTCTGTTTGTGCGCAAGGCGGAATTAATGGTGCCGTTAATACAAAAGGTGAAGGTGACTCACCTTGGATTCACTTTGATGATACAGTGTATGGTGGGGACTTCTTAGCAAACCAACCACCTGTAAAAGCAATGTGTGACGCTGCACCTGGCATTATCCACTTATTTGACCGTATGGGCGTTATGTTTAACCGTACCCCAGAAGGTTTACTAGATTTCCGACGTTTCGGCGGTACACAACATCACCGTACAGCATTTGCTGGTGCGACTACTGGTCAACAACTTCTTTACGCACTTGATGAACAAGTTCGTCGTTGGGAAGTAGAAGGACTAGTGACTAAGTATGAAGGCTGGGAATTCCTTGGCTTAGTTCTTGATGATGAAGGCGTTTGTAAAGGTATTAAAGCACAAGACCTTACTACACACGAAATCAGAGCATTCCGTTCTGACGCTGTAATCATGGCTAGTGGTGGTCCTGGTATCATCTTCGGTAAATCAACAAACTCAATGATCAACACAGGTTCTGCTGCATCTATCGTTTACCAACAAGGCGCAAAATACGCTAACGGTGAAATGATTCAAATTCACCCAACAGCAATCCCAGGCGATGACAAATTACGTCTAATGTCTGAATCTGCTCGTGGTGAAGGCGGTCGTATCTGGACTTATAAAGACGGTAAACCTTGGTACTTCTTAGAAGAAAAATATCCTGCATACGGAAACTTAGTACCACGTGATATTGCAACACGTGAAATCTTCGACGTATGTATTAATCAAAAATTAGGTGTTAACGGAGAAAATGTTGTATACCTTGACCTTTCTCACAAAGACCCTCATGAATTAGATGTTAAACTTGGCGGCATCATCGAAATTTATCAAAAATTCGTTGGTGATGACCCACATAAAGTACCGATGAAAATTTTCCCTGCTGTTCACTATTCAATGGGCGGATTATGGGTAGATTACGATCAACATACAACTATTCCTGGCGTATTTGCAGCTGGTGAATGTGATTACTCTCAACACGGTGCAAATCGTCTTGGCGCGAACTCACTATTATCTGCTATTTATGGCGGTAGCGTAGCTGGTCCAAATGCAGTTGAGTACATCCGTGGACTTGACAAACATGTTGAAGACCTACCATCTTCTCTATTTGATAGCGCAGTAAAAGAAGAACAAGAGAAATGGGATGAAGTACTTCGTCTAGATGGTACTGAAAATGCTTACTTACTTCACAAAGAACTTGGAGAAGTAATGACAGAAAACGTAACAGTTGTTCGTTACAACGACAAGCTTGAAAAAACTCTTGTGAAATTGCAAGAACTAAAAGAACGTTATAACAACATTAATATTAACGATACATCTAAATGGTCAAACCAAGGTGTTCAATTCACTCGCCAATTGAAAAACATGCTTGCACTTGCAAATGTTATTACAAAAGGTGCTTTGCTTCGTGACGAATCACGTGGGGCTCACTATAAACCTGATTTCCCTACTCGTGATGATGCAAACTTCCTTAAAACAACAATTGCTGAATTCACGCCTTCATTTGATCCAAAAATTAGCTACGAAGAAGTTGATGTTTCACTAATCAAACCTCGTGAACGTAACTATGCGAAAGGAAGTCACTAATAATGGGTAACGAAGCGCAAAAATTTGTTGAAGTTGAAGTTCAACGACAAGACAATGCGGACTCTAACCCTTACTGGGAAAAATTCCGTGTTCCTTATCGTCCAAACATGAATGTAATCTCTGTATTGATGGCAATTCGGGAAAATCCTGTAACGACTGACGGCAAACAAACAACACCTGTTTCTTGGGACATGAACTGTCTTGAAGAAGTATGTGGCGCTTGTTCAATGGTAATTAATGGACGTCCACGCCAATCATGTTCATCATTGGTTGATCAATTGACACAACCAATTAAATTACAACCAATGAGTACTTTCCCTATCATCCGCGACTTGCAAATTGACCGTAGCCGCATGTTTGATTCATTGAAAAAAGTAAAAGCATGGGTTCCAATTGATGGTTCTTATGATTTAGGTGAAGGTCCTCGTATGCCAGAACGTAAACGTGAATGGGCATATGAATTGTCTAAATGTATGACTTGTGGAGTCTGCTTAGAGTCTTGTCCGAATGTAAATAGCCATTCAGACTTTATCGGTCCTGCACCACTATCTCAAGTTCGTTTATTCAACTCACACCCAACTGGTGCGATGAATAAAGACGAACGCCTAAACGCAATCATGGGCGATGGTGGACTTGCTAGCTGTGGTAATGCTCAAAACTGTGTAGTTGCATGTCCAAAAGGTATTCCTTTGACTACATCAATTGCAGCACTTAACCGTGACACTACAGTTCAAATGTTCAGAAACTTCTTTGGTTCTGACCACATGGTGGACTAGTTTTTAAGAATGATAGAAGCTCCGTACAATATTCATTGTGCGGAGTTTTTTATCTTTATTTTGAGATTCATAATGCTACGCTATTTACTAAAAAGTTTACAACTATGGATAGTAATAGATTTTGAGTTACATGTTCTGTATAATTAATGAATAGCTATTCATTTTTTCTTTACAGAGGGGGAATTGCCATGTTAAAAAGCTACATAAACAATATCGAAAATTGGAAAGAAGATTTTACTTTTTATGTACCGATTGAGGTACGTTTTTCAGAGACAGATTTATATGGCCATATGAATAACACTGTCCCGTTCGTTTATTTCGAGCAAGCGAGGATTGATTACCTAAAATCGTTAGGATTAATGCAAGAATGGTTAAATAATGGTGAAACGATACCTGTGGTAGCAGATTTGCAATGCGATTTTGTAAAGCAAGTTTATTTCGGAGAACAGTTGAAAGTCTATGCCAAAATTGCAGACATGGGCGCGTCTTCAATGGATATCCACTATTTAGCGGTAAATGAAAAAGACGAGATTTGTTTTGGGGGCCGCGGGGCAATGGTACAAATAAGTGCTAAAACAGGTAAATCTGTCCGTTGGCAGGAAGAACAATTGGCAAAGCTAACACGATAAAGTCAAATAGCCCCTGAAATGCCGTCACAGCTAACCATGTCCCTACATAAGTTACAATGTGAGGGGATTGGAGGGGCGCCCGGAATGAGTCGTTTTAATCATTCAATATTAACGAAAAGAGAACACGAAATTTTTCTTCTATTAATGAAGGACTATGCTACAAAGGAAATTGCCAAAGAGCTGGGCATCAGCGAGAAAACAGTACGAAACCATATTTCCAATACAATCCAAAAATTGGGTGTATCTAGTCGTGCTCAAGCAATGCTTGAACTCATAAGATTAGGAGAGTTTTCGCTAGACTAAAAAGGATACTTGCCATTTTCCTAAAAAAACTTCACAATAGGAATAAGTAATCCTTTTGAGGAGTGGATAAACTACATGTCGAACCAAGAGCCACAACAATTTCAAACAAACGAACAGATTGCATTATTAGAAAAGAATCTGCGCCACATTGCTGCTCTAATTAAGCAAAGAGGCAGAGAAATATTAAGTAATTATACAATTACCCCACCACAGTTTATCGCTCTACAATGGCTTCATGAGTTAGGTGACATGACAATCGGAGATCTTTCGAATAAAATGTATTTAGCGTTCAGTACAACGACCGATTTAGTAGATCGTATGGAAAAAAATGCGCTTGTGCAGCGTATTCGAGATACTCAAGATCGTCGTGTCGTTTGTATCCATTTGCTTGAAGAAGGAGAGCGCATTATTGAAGAAGTAATTGAACAACGCCAAAATTATTTGGCAGACCTAGTAAAAGACTTTTCTAGTGACCAGGTTCAATCTCTATCAATATTGTTAAGTAAATTATACGAAGAAATGAACCAGGATAGAGGCGGTTAAAGTGAATGCTCCCATCGGAGTTATTGATTCAGGAGTAGGTGGGCTAACCGTTGTCAAAGAAATGCTGCGCTATTTGCCAAATGAGTCGATTATTTATTTAGGCGACACTGCGCGCTGTCCTTATGGAACAAGATCTAAAGAGCAAGTCATCGAATTTACAAACCAAATTGTCGAGAAGCTTTCGAAAATGGATATCAAAATGCTTGTCATTGCTTGTAATACGATTACAGCTGTTGCTTTAGAAGGCTTACAAAAGCGTTGTCCCTTCCCTGTCATTGGTGTCATCAATGCAGGAGCTAAGGCGGCGATTAAAGCGACAAAGACACGCAGTATCGCGGTTATTGCTACACCTGGCACAGTAAAAAGTGGAGCATACGAAAATGCAATATATTCGTTGAATTCTTCTAGCTCTATCACAGCGCTCGCTTGTCCAAGGCTTGTGCCGCTTGTGGAAAGCGGCCAATACCAGGGCGAGTTTGCACTTAATCTAGTAGAAGAAACACTAGCTCCATTGAAAAATAGTAGGTTTGATACAATGATTTTAGGCTGTACACATTATCCAATTATTCAAGAATTGATTGAAGAAGTAGTTGGAGAAGAAGTGCATGTGGTATCTTCGGCAGAAGAAACTGCAAAGCATGTGGAAGAAACACTTGAGTTTCTGCATATTGAAAGAATGGATGAACACCCACCTAAGCATCTTTTCTATACAACAGGTTCGGTACCTATTTTTCAGTCCATCGCAAGCAGTTGGTTACCCTTAAAAGATTTGCAAGTCAAACGAATACAACTATAGTGCGAAGCCCGAGACATCATGTTTCGGGCTTTTCAATTGGAAACATGCTAAAATAACCTAGAGAAGAAAGGGGCGTACATAATGAAACAAATTATTATTGCAACAAAAAACAAAGGAAAAGCAAAAGACTTTGAAGCTATTTTTGAGCCATTAGGATTTGAAGTACTAACATTATTCGATGTGGCACCTGACATGGAAATCGAAGAAACAGGAAGTACATTCGAAGAAAACGCCGTATTAAAAGCTGAGACAGTCGCTAATCGATTACATACCTATGTTATAGCAGATGATAGCGGCCTTGAAATAGACGCTCTACACGGCGAACCAGGCGTATATTCAGCGCGTTATGCAGGAGACCATGATGACGAAGCAAATATGGATAAGGCCCTTCGGAATTTAGAAGGCGTTCCTACAGAAGATCGCACAGCCCGTTTTACATGCTGCCTAGCTATCGCAGGTCCAGATGTGCCGACAGAAACAGTGAAAGGTACGTGTGAAGGCGTGATTTTGACTGAAAGACGAGGCGATCAAGGCTTTGGATATGACCCGATCTTTTATGTGCCAGAAAAAGAAAAGACGATGGCAGAAATGACGCCAGCAGAAAAAGGTAGTTTATCACATCGCGGCAATGCAATCCGCAAGCTTGCAAGTGATTTGCCTACTTGGCTCCAATAGGGAGGGAAACACCTATGAAAATATTGGTTATGAGCGATACACATGGCGATGCAACTATAATACAAGAAGTGAAGAAACAAAACTTAGATGTTGATGCCATCTTTCATTGCGGCGACAGTGAGCTTCCGTTTGATGCGTCAGAACTGAAAGATGTGTTTAAAGTCAGAGGCAACTGTGATTATGATATGAACTTTCCTACTGAAGTCATCAAGGAAATAAACGGTGAGATTATTTTTATAACACATGGCCATTTGTTTGGCGTCAAATCGAATTTAAACGCCTTATCATTCCGAGCGAGAGAAGTTGGAGCAGATGTAGTGCTGTTCGGTCATTCCCATATCCTAGGTGTAGAACTGGTTGATGAGATCCTTTATGTCAATCCAGGAAGCCTTTTACTGCCAAGAGGACGTAAAGAAAAAAGCTATGCGATAATCGAAAAGACTGGCAATAGTTGGTCTGTTTCCTTTTATACAGAAGAAAAACAAATTATTGCAGAAAAAAATTTAGTAATTTAGTAAATTAGCGTTGACTTATTCTCTAAACCTGCTATAATAAATATTGTCCTCATGATAATACTTCATGAAGACAACTTGTCCCAGTAGCTCAGCTGGATAGAGCATACGCCTTCTAAGCGTACGGTCGGGAGTTCGAATCTCTCCTGGGACGTAATTAAAAACGGGTATAAACCGCGTTATTTCAACGCCTTCTGGCGATTAAGCAATCGGTCAAAGTAACGGTCAATTAACCGTAAACACTCAACTTCCGGCCTTAATCGACAGGAGGTTTTTTGTTGTCTAAAAAGCGGACTGGCTACGTGGAGCTACCGATTTAAACAGTATTTTCAAAGGTGAACAAAAACAGCCAAATCATCGCGCAGATTTTACGATTGAAAAGCGCTTAATTCGTCAACCAAATGCAAGTCGCCGGATTAAGACCACGCACTATTAGCGATTATGAAATGTATGTGAATGGCTTTAAAAAAAGACCGACATAGTTACATGAAGGATATAAATGCTGACGCTATATACGATTGACTTGTGTCAATGAATATAAAGCCACAGACAAAATTAATTCGCTTAAAGTGTTTGAGGGCGTTCCTAGAGCGTTGCTTTGATAATGGTTTGTTACGGAAGATATGCTATAATCATAAGGGAAAAATTGGAGCTTTTCCAAAAAATAAACTTCTAATTATATAAAAGGGGATATTGCCTTGAAAAATTTTAAGTTTTTAATTGTTTTTATAGGAATCCTTTTAATTTTCATATCGGGTTGTACAAATCCAATAAAAAATGAAGAACAAAATCTCGTGGTTCAAAAGCGTATTGGTGATGAAAATAATTATGAAGAATTTAAAAAAATCAGCAACAGTGAGCAAGTAACAAAAGTGAGAGAGATATTAAATAACATTGATTGGGAAAATGTAAAAGTAGATATGCAACCTGCTCAACCTGCTGATTATAAATTTGCCTTTCAATATAAAAATCCTAACATAGAAGCAAAAGCTGTATTGTATGAACTTTGGATAAGGCCAAATAAAGATAAGGTAGAACTTGTCATTGACGCTGAAAGTAAATACGCTCACTTAGACAAGAATGAGTCAGCAGAACTCTTCGAAATTCTCTCTGGCGAAAAAACATCTGAACTAAAATAATTATTTGATCCCAGCTTGAGGTCTTTTATTAACCGTTTAGTTTTCCTACCTGGATTATTGACTACACCCTCCAATACAGATAATGCGGTCATATATACTTTCTACTTAAGTATTGAATCAGATTCATCTTTCTTTATGCTATTTGCTGACTAGGGGTTATTAGATGAATGATATAGAGTTTTTAATATGGCAAGTTATCGGATAGTCTTAAAAGAAGGCTATCTTTTTTATGAATTGTTTTATGTATTGTTTACTTTTTAGAAACTCATTCGTTAATTATTTAGGAGGGTGGTTATGGATGAACAATTAGGAATGTACATAAATAAAAAATTGAAAGCTGTATATTTTCTTTTAATAAAAATGGGGGCTATCAAAGAGGATGCGGAAGATATCATTCAGGAAACTGCTATTCAGTTTGTCCAATATTTAGATACAATCCAGGAAGATTATATTGATGCGTGGCTTTTCAGAGTTGCAATCAATAAATATTACGATAGCCTAAGGAAGCGTAAGTATAAAGATAAATATGTGAATTCCGTTAAGATAGAAGATTTATTAGATTGGACAACACCAGAGGACATAATGATAAAAAATGAATTACATACAATGCTGTCAGAGTGTCTAGGTAAAATACCACAAAAGATGCGGAACTTTTGCTCCTCAAATATTGTGGAGAATTGACCTTAAAGGATATAGCTATTATTTATGGTACTACAGATAAATCAATTAAAACAATGTTAGTCAGAGCAAAAAAGAAAGTTAGAAAAGTGATTGAGGAGGTTCAACGTTTTGGATAAAGATTCTATTTTCAATAAGAATGATGGGTTCCAACCACTTATAAAAAAAGCTAAAAGGAAATCATTAAAGAAGACAATTATTATATCCACAATAGTTACGATAGGTGTCTTATTAGTTATAGGGTTTATTTTTATTATTGCGCATTATCAAATGCAGCGTTCGATGTCGGAATATCTTTCAGTGAAAAGGGACCAAAGCGAAGTTTATGGTGCGAATATACGTTATGATAAATCTACAACTAGTTATAATTTAGAATCTTCTATTAATCAAGATCAATATGTAAAAGATGTTGCGGGAATTCCGTACACATGGTATAACGAACAAACTTGGTTTAAAATCTACGATTCTCCAACAACTATTTATAATAATGAGATAACAGCTTCTTCAAATAATGAGCAACAATATTATCGAAATGGACAAAGAGTGGTTAATTTTTATGTCCCCGGTGGAAAAAAGATAGAGGATGACAGGGAATTTCTAAGGTCTTTACCATTATTCAACATTGTGGAATTAGCTATTTCATTTAAGGAAGAAATGAGTACCCATCAAATGCTAAATCAATTTCCAACTGCCCAATGGGCGTGGGTTCAAAACCCGGATGCAGATATATCAATAATGCCTAGGTATGTAATAGGTGACTACGCATATGGTTTTACAATTACAGCTCCTAAAAAAGGGATAGAAGGGATAGAAAAAGACGTAGAAAACTTCAGGGTGAGATTATCAAATCTGTCTAAAGAAGATGAAAAAGATACTCATGTAAAACCACTTTTAAAATCAATCCGACAAAAAGGCGCTGTATTGGTTAGTGGCGTCATTGTAACAGGAAAGGTCCAAGATTTGTTGCCGTTAATTAAAAAAGATTCGGTAAATCATGTGAGTGTAGGTGTCATCATACCCTATTAATAGTAAGTGCTAGATTAAAAGTTAATATAACTTAAGTTCAATTCTTTTTTTCTCTAACGAAATAGTTAGAGGATGAAGTAAAGAAAATCAAATGTGACGAAAACTATATAAAAAGGATATTGAAGGGTGATTTTATTTGCTAAGATTTTTCATTCAGTTTGGTATGACCATTATCTTATTATTTTTGTCTACTATTGTTGCATGGTATGAGGGTAGCGCAATTATTGAAAATCCATGGGAATGGAAGTATTCAACCCCATTCTCTCAATTATTACATGGAGAAGTACATAGAGGTAGCGATATATCACAATTAGACTATTTTATTTATGCGATAAAATACCAACCCACTTATCCAGTTATTATGACAATAAGCAGTTTATATTTGCTAATTCTAATAGGATATTATTTCTTAAAAGAAAGGCATAAATGGTTTTCATCTTATTTATTCATTTTAAGTGGAGGATTATTTTTCCTTAGTTATTTAATTTGTAATTCTCCAACCATAGGTGGAAAAATTCATTTGTTTGTTTTATTAGTGAGTGGTTTTTTGTGTATAGGGTGTGCCGCAATAATTTACTTCCAAGTTATTAATTGTAATTCTCCTAATTTGAAAGATATTACAAACTAAACACGAATAGATAGTAAGGTAACCAATATGAAATTTACAAATGTCAGAGAAAAGCCCGAAATAATAAAAAGAATACTAAGAAATTGTGAAGAAGTAAGTAGAATGCAAAGGAAGAATAGCAATAAAATGAAAAAGATTTCCCAACTTTTAAGTATGGTAGAGAGTTTTCTGAATGGAAAACTAACTGATTTACGTTTTAGGATGTTTTTTCACTTTCAGAATTTGCTGCTTTAATATTTTTATTGCTGGTTTAACTATTGTTCAACAACTGGGCCATTTATTTGAATAAAGCCTTAGAATAAATTAATGAATTTGGGTTAAAATTTAGGTAAAATTGTAAACTGAAGTACATAATCTAAAAGATGCAATCATGCCTGGGATTTTAAAGAAAAACTATACAAGTTTCTCTCGTAGAGTTAACATACCATACAATTATACGAATGAAATGGCAAAGGATTTTAGGAATAATGGTATAGACGCGGAAGTTGGGGGATATAAAAGTATGAATGCAATTAGGGAGCAAAGAAAATGGCGTTGGTTGGACTATGTTCTATTTCTTATTCGTACAATATGGATTACGAATATTGGCTACTTGATAGTCGTAGGAACGACAGGCTTAAACAAGTGGATTTTACTTTTTTGGGCTATTAGTTTATACATAATACCCCACCTCTTTTATAGGCCTGGGCTTATAAAATTCCCTAAGTATGTATTTGCTGAGGTATTGCTAACGGGTTCAGCTTTTATTTACCTTTCGATCCAATATGAAATATCAGAGACTTACAGTTTTCTATTCTGGCCTATGCTTACTGTAGCTTATGCTTGTCAAGTGAAGCCGTTAATTTGGTTAGGACCTTTCTTATATATTTCTATATTTTTTGCTGGCACATTGGCCGGTGATCTCTTCGCTGATGAGGGTTTCTTTGCTCGCTTCATTGATACAACTATTTTTTATGGTATCGGGTTATGTTTAGGAAGGATGACACTTGTCAATAACGCAAATAAATCGTTAATAACTTCCATTGAGGAAAAAAACGAAGACTTGGAATATTACTCAAAAAAGATTGAGGAACTGACGATTAAGGAAGAACGAAATCGAGTTTCACAAGATTTGCATGATACAGTAGGCCATATTTTCACTTCAGTCATAACGAGTTTAGATGCTCTTCCTTTTCTATATCGGGCAGATAAATTAGAAGCAGAAAAAAGTATAAAAGAGATTTCGGATTTAGCACGAGATGGATTGCATGATGTGAGAAAGACAATTCACCAGATGTCGCCCGTGCCTCATCAAACACTTATTGAATCTGTGCAAGAATTGATTATTGATTTTATGAGACATACATCAACGGATATAAAACTGATAGTCGAAGGAGAAGCGACCAAAGTTGGCGAAAGGGTAAAGTTTGCGATTATTCGTTGTATACAAGAAGGGCTTACAAATGCGAAAAAACATGGGCAGGCTACCATTATTAATGTGACTATTTCGTTTAATCAAGAAGGATTAATTCTACTAATTGAAGATAATGGAATGGGCTTTAGTGAATTGCATTTAGGGTTCGGCTTACATTCAATGAAAGATCGAATATCAGCGTTGGCAGGTACAGTGGAATTTTATTCGAAATTGAATGCTGGTATGAGAATAACGTGTCACATACCTACGGCAAAGGAAGTGTCATTATCATGATAAAAGCGGCAATCGTCGAAGATCAAGAGATTTTAAGAAAGAGCTTAAAAATTGTGATAGAAAGCATTTCTGACATTGAGATTATTGGAACTGTGGAAAATGGAGAGAAGGCCATTGCTTTATGTGAAAGGGAAAATGTTGATATTCTTCTAATGGATATTCAAATGCCGGTGATGGATGGTGTAAAGGCGACAGAAGAAATTAAAAAACAATGGCCCCATATAAAAATTATTATACTTACTACTTTTCAAGATGTTACACACGTTTTGAATGCCTTACATGCTGGTGCAGAGGGTTACATATTAAAGGCTGTTGATCCTGAATTTTTGGTTCAGGGAATTAAAATGGTGTATCACGGAGGTTCTCTTATTCCTCAACAATTAGCCAAAGAAGTGTTTGGTCAGATACAATTAACTAAAAACGAACACTCGGAACAACTCGATCATAATTCTATGAAAAACCCATATGATTTAAATAATCAAGAATTAAAAGTATTAAAATGTTTAACTCAAAGATTGTCCAATAAAGACATTTCAGAAAAGATGTTTCTTTCGGTAGGAACTGTGAAAAATTATGTTTCTAACATTTATTCGAAATTAAATGTAAAAAACAGATCTTCAGCTATTATGAAAGCAATGGAAGAGAGTCTTATAGAAGATAAGAAATATTGAAAAAAGAGAGTGTAGACAAAGTCAAATTAACTTTGTCCACACTCTCTTTTTTTATTGCAACTAACTTGAACTTCATGGGAAATTCATAAGGAGGTCCACCATTTACATGGATCGCCTAATAGATTATAGCCAATCGTCATAATTGGTCGTTTTTTCAAAATAGTGATGACTTATTATTGACTTATTGACACTACAGTATATGACCTTTTATCTGTAGAGTTGAAATATGAAATGAAACAAGCATGTTTTAAATAAAGATTCGATAATTCAACTTACAAAAAATGTAAGAAAGGGAAGAACAGATGAAAATCATAAAGAAGCTAATAAAATATATTGGAGCCATTATTTTAATAGGGCTAATCATAGCACTTTTTTGCCCTACTTGGACTTCGCATATAAAAGGTGATAACAGTATAAGTGCATTAGAACAAGTAGAGATAAATGGAAGTAATCATGAAATAATGATACGTGGCACTGATAAGGATAATCCTGTTATTATTTTTGTACATGGAGGACCTGGATGCTCGGAAATACCATATGCAGAAAACTACCAAGACTTACTGGAAACTAAATTTACGATTGTTAATTATAATCAGCGAGCAAGTGGAAAATCCTATCATTTTTTTGAGGACTATTCTAATCTTTCGTCAGACATACTAGTGGATGACTTAATGGCTTTGACGGATTATATATCAGAGCGGCTCGACAAAGAAAAAGTAATACTAATTGGTCATTCTTATGGTACATATATTGGCACGCAGGCTGCTCATAAAGCACCTGAGAAGTATGAAGCATATATTGGTATTGGACAAATGAGTAATCAAGTAGAAAGCGAGATTGAAAGCTTAAACTACGTTATTAAGCAGGCTGAAAAAGCTGGTAATACAGATGATGTAATATATTTACAAGGGTTAACTGAAAAAATTAAAAATGGCGAGATGTTTACCCCGCGGTATTATGTTATTAAATATGGCGGAAGTGTCAGACTCATTGAAAACCCCGATGGAGATAACTTAGGTATATTACTCAGTAGTGAGTATAACTTATTAGACCTAATCCGTTATAATCGTGGGTTGGCCTATTCTCAGAAGTCTTTGTTAGAGGACATATTAAAAAATTCATTACCTACTAACGTAACGAAACTTGAATTACCGGTTTATTTTATTATGGGCAAATATGATTATATGACTACAAAAAATGAGGCGAAAAAATATTTTAATATGATTGAAGCCAACAAGAAAGGATTTATTACTTTTGAGCAATCAGCGCATTATCCACAATATGAAGAGAAGGGAAAATTTTATAAATGGATGCGCGATACATTTTTAAAATAAATAGGGTAGTTTTTTCTTACATTGAAAGGGAAAGTGTGAAGAATTGCGACTTTAATGTTATATAAAAAGTCATAGGCTATGCATTTGATAAACTTTCAAGAGAAATAATACTTTATATTTTTGTGGTAGCAGGATTATTTAAAAAAATAAAGAACAATTAAAGGTTATCAAACTTTTTTAGTGGAGGTAATAAAATGAATGAGCAGAGTTCCCAAAATAAAAAAGCTTGGGAGTATAGAGCGTATGAATTTTGGAACAAAAGAGATGGAACACCTGAAACTAAAGCAAAGATAATATTAAAAAATCCTGAAATACAACTTAAAAAACATAAAGAGTTCTTTCAAAACATCAAAGGAAAAAAGATTGCCAATTTGTGTGGTTCAAATGGCAGGAAAGCAGTTCCATTAGCGATAATAGGTGCTGTAGTCACTGTGTTTGATATATCAGAAGAAAATAAAAAGTATGCTCTTGAACTAGCAGAAAATGCAAATACGTCTATTGAATATATTGTTACGGATATTTATGACATTGATTTAGTTAAGTCTGAAAATTCTTTTGACATGCTTTATTTAGAGGGAGGAATTTTGCATTACTTTAATGATATTGATAAGTTTATGTCCATTCTCTTTATTTTGCTAAAGGAGGGTGGGGAAATGGTTTTAAGTGACTTCCACCCATTAAGAAGGTGCATAGTTAAAAACCCTTTAAATGATAGTGAATATCAAATTCAACTGAATTACTTTAATAAGGAATTGCATAATGGAGATATAGCTTATAAAAATCATTTTGATGAGAATGAACAAAAAGAGTTTCCTAATGTTTCAATTAGATTATTTACACTGAGTGAAATAATAAATTCTGTCATTAAAACAGGTTTTAAGTTAAGGAAGTTTGATGAACATAGAGGTTGGGAAAATGAGAATATACCTTGGGAGTTCACTATTTCAGCTTTTAAATAAATAGCAAAAGTTTGAACTAATATTGATATGCTTCAAGCCTTGATATAATAAGGTTTGAAGCAATTTTAGTTTTTAAAAAAATGGAAAGAATCCGAAAGGGAAAGGAGCTACTTTTACACTGATTTATTCATCGAGTAGTTCCTCAAAGATTGAGATGAATTTTGAAGAATCACCCTCACGAAGTTCCTTTAAAGTCGAAGTGGTGATATCAATTGAAGCCCAAGCAGCGGGAGAGAAATGTACGCCTACATTAGAAAATTCAAGGGAGAAATTAAATTGGAAAAGACAAATGTTATAACAAAGCCTCTTGGCGATTAAGTAATCGGTCAAAGTGACGGTCAAATAACCGTAAATACTCGACTTCTCGTCTTAATCGACAGAAGTTTTTTTATTGTCTAAAAAGCGGAATGGCATGAGTCTGTTGGTTTAAACGGTATTTTTGCAGATAAACAGAAACAGCCGAATCCTCGCTAGTGGAAAAGATTGAATTGGAAAGTAAGACGGGTGCAAGATTAATAGACATCGAGGTTATTCGAGAGAGATTAAATCCATAGTTATAAAGACAATTGTAGTCAATACCTTGGCAGTTATCCGCCTTTTTTGATGACATACTTAATTTTGCTATAATCAATTAAAAGAATGGATAAATGGTGGGGGCAGTATAAGTGACTGATGTTTTAGCTGGTACTTTTCTTTTAATTGTTGGCTTTTTACTTATATGGATTGGTTTATTTCGCTTTGATTGGATTTATAAAGGTTTCAAAGAATTGGATAAGGGCAAAATTGGTTTACTTCCAACATGTATAGAAAAATACGTGGATTATTGGTTTTATAAGATAGTTATTATTAGTATGGGCTTACTTCTTATTTTTCTAGTTGGGTTTGGTGTAATTGAATGGTTACGTAGCTAAGTGGCAATTATAA
This sequence comes from Rummeliibacillus sp. G93, assembly GCF_023515935.1. Classification (NCBI taxonomy): domain Bacteria; kingdom Bacillati; phylum Bacillota; class Bacilli; order Caryophanales; family Caryophanaceae; genus Rummeliibacillus; species Rummeliibacillus sp. G93. The sequence goes on along the minus strand of NZ_CP097314.1, from coordinate 2,093,810 downwards.
CTTAAGGAATACATAATTGAAATTATAAAATCTAAGCAATTATTAAAATGACAAACAAATATATGAACTGTAGTAGGAGCTGAATAATATGAAAGCAATTATTTTTGATTTTGATGGTACATTAGCGGATTCGGGTGAATGTGGATTGCTAGCTACACAGAAGGCGTTTAAAGAATGTGATTTGCCCATTCCGACCAAAAAAGAAATCGATTATTATATGGGTATTCCCATTGAACAGTCGTTTCATGAAATGACCAATCATACATTAAACGATGAGCAATTTGCAAAGCTATTACAACTTTTTCGCCTATCTTATAAAACCTTAGAGGAACAAACTATTTCAGCCTTTCCACATTTAAATGAGGTATTGAGCACATTCCATAAGAAAGGCTTATTATTATTTGTTGTATCAAGTAAAAAGACAGATGTGTTACATCGAAACTTATAAAAGCTAGAGATGGATCGTTTTTTTACAGATTGGATTGGGTCCGATCAAGTAGAGCATTATAAACCACATCCAGATGGTATCTTAAAGATTGTAGAACGATATTCGTTAAAAGTTACAGAATGTGTAATGGTTGGTGATGCAATTTTTGATATACAAATGGGAAAAGCTGCAGGTTGTGAAACAGTAGCAGTGAATTGGGGAAGTCATTCTAAGGAACAATTGCTGAAAGAAAAGCCGAGCTTTTTTGCTCTTGAAGTAAGGGATTTATACAATTTAACGAAGTTAATGTCAATTGATAGCTAATTTTATACACGGTGAACCCAAAAACAATTGTAGAATCAATATCCTAGTAGTATTTAATGAATACTCCAGAGACGTAATAAATTTATGAAACATAAAATGCTTCAAATCTTTTCTTATAAAAGATTTAAGCATTTTTATTTTTGAAGAATCAATTAGAAAACATACAAATATATCAATATCCCTTACCACCGATAACCCATCCTGCTGCTAGAATGATTTGTTTTTTAAGCTTTTATCGGCTGAGAAGGATAGCTAGTAAGATATGATAGTGCCAGAGCTACCCAACACTATTAAAACCTGTCCGACATATGAGGGAAAATACTGCTTCCCTAAAAACTGTATGTAAATAGATTATTTAGGTCTTGCTTTCCACCCAACTTCTAAGGTAGTTTGTTTATGAGAATAATTTATCTATGGGTCAGTGCAAGAGAGATATTCAGCTTACGCTAATTTGGTGAGATGAAATTTGGATTGAAAGAGGTTATGTACATCATGAAACAAGGAGTTACTGCCAAGGATGTAGCAAAGTTGGCTGGTGTTTCGCAATCTTCAGTATCAAGAGTTTATTTTGAAGGTGCGTCAGTATCTGCAAAAACTAAAGAAAAAGTTTTAGCAGCAGCAGAAGAGCTTGGCTATAGACCAAATGAATTTGCACGAAGTTTGATTACAAACCAATCCAAGATAATTGGATTAGTGATGAAAGGCGTTCAAAATCCTTTCTATCCGCAGGTCTTGAAATTATTTACAACTTCCCTAAAAAAACATGGCTACAGTGTACTATTTGTTTATACCAATAATGATGAAATTCAAAAAGAAGATATTGAAATATTATTCAATTATAACGTGGCGGGTGTAGTCATAACTGATGCCTCTCTTTCTTTGTCGGTTACAGAAGATTTCATCAAGTATCAAATACCATTAGTGTTATTTAATCGAAAAATAGATAACAATAAATTTTATTCAGTATGCTGCAACAACTATGAGGCAAGTAAAAGGATTGCTGAATATCTTTTAAGTATAGGTTGTACAAAAATGATTTATATTTCAGGGAATGAAAATACATCTACAAGTAGAGAACGTGAAAAAGGATTTAGTGCTATGTTACAGGGAAGTAAAGTACTCTATCAGAAGTACAGTTCTGATTATACGTATGAAGGCGGGTATAACATAGCCTGTGAAATTATTGAAGAAAAGCAATTGCCAGATGCGTTTTTTGTGGCCAATGACATTATGGCATTAGGGGTAGTAGATGCATTAAAGGATCATCAAATTGCTATTCCAAATGAAACGAAAGTGATTGGCTTTGATAATATTGAGATGGCAGCTTGGCCTACATACAATCTAACGACATGGGAGCAACCAATTACAGAAATGGTAGAAGAGACTGTAAAATACTTGCTTAATGAACTAGAAGAATATTCAGGTGAAGCTAAAAATCTCGAAATTGACGGATCTCTTATTTTACGAAAAACAACTTAATACTAGAAAATTGTAAAAAGGATTTTTTACTTAAGCATCTTGCTATTTGAAAGGCTTCATACAACGTTTTGTGTGAGGGTCTTATGAGAATAGAAGGATGCTTTTATTATTGCTTAAAGCGTGAAGGTAAAGTAGTAAAAATAAATACTTGTTGACAACCATTTGTTTTTAGAATAATCTTACTTATATATTTTCTGCATACGTATGCAAAAATGAATTTTAAACAAAAGGGGATATAAAAATGGTTAAAGTACTGAAAGAAGGAAAATCAAAAGAAGAAGTAAGCATAAATGACTCAAAGGTATCTCAAATTGTATCGGAAGCCATTCAAGATATAGAAAAACGAGGAGATCAAGCAGTTTTTGAACTATCGGAAAAATTCGATAAGTGGACTCCTGAATCGTTTCGTTTAACTGATGCACAAATAAATGAAATCGTTTCCAAAGTTCCTAGTGATGTAATTGAGGATATTAAATTTGCTCAAAAAAATATCCGTGAATTTGCAGAAGCACAATTAGCTTCTTTACATGATGTGGAAGTAGAAAATATCCCGGGTGTAATTTTGGGTCACAAAAATATTCCAGTTAACAGCGTTGGATGTTACATACCTGGTGGTCGCTACCCAATGGTTGCATCAGCCCATATGAGTGTTTTAACAGCTAAAGTAGCAGGTGTAAAACGTGTAATTGCATGTACGCCACCTATTAACGGGGAAATTCCGTATGCTACAATTGCAGCGATGTCTTTAGCAGGTGCTGATGAAATTTACCTTCTAGGAGGTATTCAAGCAATGGCAGCAATGGCAATTGGTACAGAAACGATCCAATCAGTAGACATGATTGTTGGACCGGGGAATGCTTTCGTTGCTGAAGCAAAAAGACAGTTGTATGGTCGTGTAGGGATTGACTTATTTGCGGGTCCAACAGAAACATTAGTGGTTGCTGACCATACTGCTGATGCAGAAATGATAGCAACGGACCTTTTAGGACAAGGTGAGCATGGGCCTACTTCTCCTGGAGCGCTTATTACAACTTCTGAAGTATTAGCTGAAGAAACTGTTAAAGAAATTGAACGTCAATTGAAAACATTGCCTACTGCTGATGTTGCGCGTGTATCTTGGGAAGATTACGGTCAAATTCTTCTAGTAGATTCTATTGAGGAAGCTAGAATTGAAGCAGATCGTCTTGCTTTTGAGCATGTAGAGATATTAACTGAAGATCCAAATTACTTCCTTGAAAATATGACGAACTATGGTTGCTTGTTCTTAGGACCAGAGACAAACGTTGCTTATGGCGACAAAGTAATTGGGACTAACCATACATTACCGACTAAAGGTGCTGCTCGTTATACAGGTGGCTTATGGGTAGGGAAATTCATTAAGACTGTTACCTATCAAAAAATAACACAAGAGGCAAGTGCTTATATTGGAGAATATGCAGCGCGTCTTTGTCAGTTAGAGAACTTTGCAGGACATGCAGAGCAAGCTCTTCTACGTGTGAGAAGATACGGAAAAAAGAATGATTAACACTAAGCCTAACGGAAAGTGAGTGAAAACAAAAAAGCACAAAGGGGAATTGAGGGGAAAATATGTTAGGGATGATTGGATTATTTGGCGGATTGGCACTATTAATATTTTTAACAATGAAGGGTATGAATTTACTCATTGTTGCACCTATAACTGCATTGATTGTAGGACTATTAAATGGGCTTCCGCTATTCCCACAGCTTACAGAGAATGAGGGGGCAAACTTTTTAACAAATTATATGTCAGGTTTTACAGGCTTTATTGCATCTTGGTATTTAATGTTCTTAACCGGTGCTATATTTGGTAAAGTCATGGAAGATAGTGGAGCAGCGGATAGTGTTTCGCAGTGGATTGTCAATAAAATAGGTATGAAACAAGCAGCATTGGCAATTGTCGTTGCCTGTGCGGTTTTAACCTACGGTGGCGTGAGCTTGTTTGTTGTAGCCTTTTCCGTTTACCCTATGGCACTTAGCCTATTTAAACAGGCAGATTTGCCAAGGCGTTTTATTCCAGCGGCTTTAGGTTTTGGTTCCACAACATTTACTATGACATCTGCAGGTTCACCAGAGATTCAAAATTGGATTCCAATTCAATTTTTAGGAACCACCCCATATGCAGGATGGGAAGTCAGTTTTATCGTGGCTGTGTTTATGATGGTATTCGGTTATTGGTGGCTTAAAAAGATGATCAACAAGGCTTTGGCGAATGGTGAACGGTTCGTTAGTAGAGAGACAGATATACTTACAGAAACTCGGACAGATTTACCAAATCCTATTTTAAGTATTGTCCCACTACTTGTTGTATTGATTATTTCTTTTGCTTTCCATAAATCATTAGGAACGTCAGCTTTGATTATCGCATTAACTGGCGGTATATTAGCAAGTTATCTTATCAATAGAAAGTTTTTCCGGAATTTTGGTGGGGCAGTAGGAGAAGGGGCAATGGGAGCTATTATTGCTATTGCAAATACAGCTGCAGTTGTCGGTTTCGGTGGTGTCGTAAAAGCAACTCCTGCTTTCGAATCAGCCGTAAAGGTTATGACAGATATACCTGGAAGCCCACTAGTAGGTGGTGCTCTAGCAGTAGCTGTTATTGCAGGCTTAACGGGTTCTTCATCGGGTGGACAAGCTATTGCACTACCGTTATTAGCACCACATTATTTAGATTTAGGAGTCAATCCAGAGGCGTTACATCGAACAGTAGCCATTTCTTCGGGTTCACTTGATTCGCTTCCGCAAGGTGGTTATGTTGTAACGACCATTCGTTCAATCTGTGGAGAAACTCACAAAGATGCTTATCCCGCATTTGGCGCATTAACTGTTATATTACCGATATTAGGGGTTATATTAGCCGTAATCTTATTCTCTTTCGGTATTGGCATTTAGAAATATATTAGAATGGATACCCAACAAATGATTGAAAAATTGTTTGTAGGGTATCTTTTTTTCTTGCCCCAAATAGAGGACTACTTTATATAAAACGAGAATTTATCTAATAGAGGAAACTATTGTTTTGAGAGGAGAATGCATATTGAGTGAATGGAGAGAGCTTAATGAGGACTCAAAGACCATATGGGAACAGAACGCTAAACACTGAGATGAGTACATGGGAAATGAAAGCAACAGATTTCACCAAGAACTTATTAGACCCTATACTGAAAAATTATTAAAAGTGAAAGACAAACAAACTATATTAGATATTGGTTGTGGAAATGGAAATTTTTCAAGGAGACTCGCCGAATTAGGAGCTCATGTGGTTGCTTTTGATTATAGTGAGCAAATGGTAGAAAGTACGAAAAACAGGTCTGAAAACTATTTGAATCAAATAGACTATAGGGTGGTTGATGCTACTAATTATGATGAATTATTTTCGCTTGGTAATAAAAAGTATGATAGTGCAGTAGCAAATATGGCCTTAATGGACATAGCTGATATAACTCCATTAGTAAATTCTCTACATAAGTTGTTAAAGACAAATGGAACTTTTGTTTTCTCTATTACGCATCCCTGCTTTCAAACACCTGGTCTAAGAAAGATCAATGAAACAGAAGATATTGAAGGGAAGATAATGATTAAAAATAGTATCCAAATATCAAAATATCTAAGCCCTGAATCATAGAAAGCTATTGGGATTAAGGGGCAAGCCATCTCACACTTCATGTTCCATAGACCATTATCATATTATATGAATTTATTTTTTGAAGCCAGTTTTGTATTAGATGGTTTAGAAGAACCTAGTTTCCAAAAACAAAGAGATGAAAATAAGTTTGATTGGAATGAGTTTCCCCCTGTTCTCATATTAAGGTTTAGAAAGATTTAATCTTTTCCCTAATAATGGAGGAGGTCTCTCATTTGATCGGTTTAAAAAATCCCTGTGAAGTAGTGGCCTATAAAGAAATTAAAAACGTATTATTTTGTTAGAATAATACGTTTTTGAGTGGTCATGCATTATTATTAGTCACTTTTGTTCTCTCTGCTACCAGTCTTGAGTTTGTTCTGATGATCGTGTTGTTTCGCTTTTAGTTGATGTTTTTTAGTCAAGTGGGACTTGTTTTTCTGAGTGCTATTTCGTTTTCCGCCGCCACAGCCGCAACCCATAGATATTTACCTCCTTGTTTGAAGTTTCTCAAATGCCTTTGCTTATAGTTGGAATCTTATTCTGTCAAGGTGAAATAGCTATATTAAAAGATAAGTCTATACCAATAAAAATCAAGGTATAGATTGATATGTTCATTTCAATATATACAAAAAGAAAAATTTTGCTTGGACAAATGTACCTGATTATTATTAGATATTGTTCGAAGAAAACATAAATCAAAAAATTACTAACGACAATTATCTTTCAGTCATAAGAACGGTGGTCATTAGAAGCTTTAAATCATACAATAATTGTCTATTACCTTGGTTTCTAAAATGTATCCAAAATGGAGGGTGTTTAATGTGAGTTATTATATTTGTAATACATGTGGCGTTCAGCATGATCAATCTACACAGGAACCGAACGAATGCAAGATTTGTACTGAAGCTAGACAATATGTAAGTGTGAATGGACAATCTTGGACTACTTTAGAACAACTTGTCCAATCTAAGCGATATATAAATGAATTTACTCCTGAAGAAGAAAGATTACATAGCATTAAGACAGTACCTTCTTTTGGAATTGGCCAAAATACATACCTGATTCAACATGGGAAATTTAATGTACTTTGGGATTGCATTACTTATATTGATAAGGAAACAATTACGAAAATTAATGAACTAGGTGGAATCCAAGCAATAGCCTTATCACATCCCCATTATTATTCTAGTCAAGTAGAATGGGCAGAAGCTTTTAATGCGCCCATTTATATTCATGAAGATGATAAAGAATGGATAACGAGAACAAGTAAACAAATAGTCTTTTGGACAGGTGATCAATTAAAGCTGCATGAAGGTATTGTGTTACATCGTTTAGGTGGCCATTTTAAAGGAGCTACCATTCTTGAATGGCAAAATAAAAAAGAAGGCGTTTTATTTGTCGGAGATATTGTCCGTGTAGTGGCAGATCGTCAATGGGTTACTTTCATGTATAGCTATCCAAATTTTATTCCGTTACCAGCAAACACTGTTGACCGTATGGCAAACCGTTTGAATTCTATTCAATTTAATAAGTTGTATGATGCATTCCATCGTGTTATTTCGGATGATGCACAAAATCGAGTTCAACTATCAGCAAAAAGATATATTGCAGCACTGGAAGGAAAGCTATTCAACACTTAATATTAAAACATTATTTTTAGGCAGGTGGAATAATGGTACTAGCAGAGGAAAAAGATATTATAGAAGTTATTAAAAAGGATAGCTGGATGATGGATGTATTAAAGACTGCAAAAATATTAGATTTGCCTGATTGGTGGATATGTGCAGGTTTTGTGAGATCAAAAGTATGGGATGTCTTACATGATTTTAATGCAAGAACCCCTTTACCTGATATAGATGTTATTTACTTTGATTCATCAAATATAAAAGAATTAGAAGAAAAGAATCTGGAAAGAAGACTTAAAGCCCTTATGCCCAATATCCCTTGGTCAGTAAAAAATCAGGCACGAATGCATCTTTTAAATAATATGGCTCCTTATACGTCATCTATTGATGGGATATCCAAATTCCCTGAAACGGCAACTGCATTAGGGGTTAAATTAGATGAAAAAGATAATGTACTTTTAGCGGCTCCATGGGGAGTTAAGGATGTAATCAATTTGAAGGTAAAACCTACTCCTTATTATTTAGAGAAAGATACGAGAAGTAGCATTTATGCAAACAGGGTTACCAAGAAAGACTGGAAATCCATCTGGGGAAAAATAGAGGTTTCTGAAATTGGTTATGATACTCTAAAATAAAGAAAATACTCATTAACAGAGAAAACACACGCCATCTTTAGAGAAGTTGGCGTGTGTTTTTTATTCCCATGTTAACGGGAGTGATTATTCAATTTCTTCAAGTAAACCTTTAATCAAGCCAACGAATTTTGTGTTGACTTGGCTAGCTACTTCAATTACTTCCTCGTGGTTTAATGGTTGGTCAAGAATGCCACATGCCATATTTGTTAGACAAGAGATCCCAAGTACTTTCATGCCAGCGTGTTTTGCAACGATCGCTTCTGGAACAGTAGACATGCCGACTGCATCAGCGCCAAGAGTTCGAATCATGCGGATTTCAGCAGGTGTTTCATAAGTTGGACCGCTCCACCAAGCATAGACACCTTGTTTAATTTTAACATCCTGTTTCTTAGACACGATGATTGCAAGTTTACGTAAATCTTTATCATACGCCTCGGATAGATCGGGGAAGCGTGTGCCTAGCGTATCATTGTTTGGACCGATTAACGGGTTAGTACCTGTCAAATTAATATGATCTGTTATTAGCATTAAATCACCAGGTGTGAAGCCCGTATTAACAGCGCCACAAGCATTTGTCACAATGATGCTTTCAATTCCAAGCGACTTCATTACGCGTACAGGGAAAGTGACTTCGTCTAATGTAAATCCCTCATAATAATGGAATCGTCCTTTCATTGCTGCTACTATTTTGCCGCTTAGCTCTCCGACAACTAGCTCATTAGCATGGCCAATGGCTTCTGACTTCGCAAAATGTGGAATTTCACTGTATGGGATATGAACTGGATTTTCTATTTCATCAGCAAGATTTCCTAAGCCTGAACCTAAAATCAAGCCGATTGTTGGTGTGCTGTTAATTTTATTTAAAATATAGTCTCTAGCTTCATTAATTGCGTCTAATTGATGCATTATATAGTCCTCCTTCAAATGAGCAACAGCGCTCATTTGCACGTTATACTTTTAGCTTAAAGCAATAAAGGCTCAATGTACACTGAATCATTTCGCAAATTATCTCTTGAAATTTAAACTCAAAAGAGATCATAACGGAAAAGATAAAAAACAAAAGAGTTTTACGGAAAAATTCTCTTTTCCGCAAAGTTACTTGATGACCGTCCTTGTTTTTTTGGGAAATACAATTGTATTTATAAGTGAAATTGAGTACACTTAGAGGGTGAAAATTATTTTAAGAAAGTTTGTTTTCTATGCTGAAATGCAGAGATAACTAGACATCTAGATGAACAGAGGGGGTAAAATTATGGCGAATGAAGAATTGAAAAGGGGACTTAAATCTCGGCACATACAAATGATTGCACTTGGTGGAACTATTGGTGTGGGGCTGTTTATGGGTTCATCAAGCACCATCGGTTGGACAGGTCCTTCTGTTATGCTTGCCTATGCGATTGCTGGTATATTCGTATTTTTTATTATGAGAGCTATGGGTGAGATGCTATATCTAGAGCCAATTACAGGTTCCTTTGCGACTTTCGCTCATCAATACATACATCCACTTGCAGGCTATCTGACTGCATGGAGCAACTGGTTTCAATGGGTTATTGTAGGGATGTCGGAAGTAATTGCGGTCGGCTCATATATGCAGTATTGGTTTCCTAACTTGCCGCCGTGGATACCTGGCTTAATTGTCATTGTTATTTTAGGTTTGGCAAATTTAGTTTCAGTAAAGTCATTTGGCGAATTTGAATTTTGGTTTGCTCTAATTAAAATAGTAACGATCATATTAATGATAATAGCTGGATTTGGATTAATCTTCTTCGGTCTTGGCAATGGTGGACATGCAGTTGGGTTCTCAAATCTATGGTCAAATGGCGGGTTCTTTACAGGTGGATGGAAAGGTTTCTTCTTTGCCTTATCACTTGTGGTTGGCTCATACCAAGGTGTGGAATTAATCGGAATTACTGCTGGGGAAGCAGAAAATCCAAAGAAATCACTGAGTAAAGCAATCAACTCTATTATATGGCGAATTCTAATTTTCTATATTGGTGCTATCTTTGTGATTGTAACAGTTTATCCATGGGATCAATTAAAAGAAGTGGGTAGCCCATTTGTTGTTACCTTTGCAAAAGTTGGTATTACAATGGCGGCTGGTTTCATTAACTTTGTGGTGATTACAGCAGCTATGTCAGGCTGTAATAGCGGGATTTTCAGTTCTGGCCGAATGATCTATACACTTGCAGAAAATGGTCAAGCACCAAAAATATTTGCGAAGGTTTCTAAAAATGGTGTGCCATACTGGAGTACAATCGCAGTATTAATCGGCTTAACAGTAGGGGTTGTGCTCAACTTTGTATCACAATCAAAAATATTCGTTTATGTATACAGTGCTAGTGTTCTACCTGGGATGATGCCTTGGTTTGCCTTATTGATAGCACAAATTAAATTTAGAAAAGTGCATAGCGATCAAATGCCATCGCACCCATTCAAAATGCCATTTGCGCCAGTTTCTAACTACGTAACGATTTTATTCTTACTTACTGTATTGGTAGGTATGTGGTTCAATAAGGATACACAAATCTCCCTCATTGTCGGCATTATCTTCTTATGTATAATGACAGCATTATTCTTTTTATTAGGAATGAATAAAAAGCGTGTTAAAGAGTAATTTTCTAAAAAAATTAGACTGTAGACTAACTCATATTATTGGGTGTCTACAGTTTTTTTATTTTTAAATATTCCTCTCTACTATTAGAGAGGGATTTATCTTTTATAACTCAAATTTGTTTATTTTATATCAAAATAACATATAGCTATAGAAACCTACATGAGCGAAATATAGACCAAATTGTCGAAGGAAATTATTTTGGGTCAAAATGTTTTTATGCTATGATGAATTTTAAGGGGAGTGAACACAATTGCGCAGAAAAAAAGGAAAACTTCAGAAGCATGAAAATGTTATTGTGTTCCCAGGAACGGTGGAGAGACTCGTAGCCGAGGGCCAGCAGTTCGCTGAAAAGTACCAATATGACCAGGCTGTTGAATGCTTAAGAGAAGCTTTGCAATACACCGAGGGAGACGAGGCATTGCTCAGTGTTTATGCATTCTCTTTGTATGAAATAAGGAACTTTAAAGAAGCGAAAGCCGTTTGTGAAAAACTCCTCGCGATTGGGCCGCAATTATACATAGAAACGATGGAACTTTATTTAACTGTGCTAATGGAGTTGAAAGAATACAAACAAGTAGAAACCCTTATTGAGTCTTTACTTGAAGAAGATGTCATTCCGCCCGAATCGCAAGAACAATTTATCCGTATTAAAAACCTCAATGCTGCTATTGCAAAAGCAAAAATAGAAGACAGTCTTGATGATGTAGAGATAGAGCATGCCAGTGATGAATTTGAAGTAGATACATTCTTTTCTAAAACAACAATTGAGCAGATGCAAAAGCTGCAAGCAGCTAAAGAAATGAATATACGCCCGATTAAAGATTTATTGGTGGCGATTATTGAGGATGAAAGGTCTCATCCTTTGATCCAAAGCTTTATTCTCTACCTTCTTGTCGCACAAGAAATCCCTGCGATAGTAGAGGTAAAAAAATTGGGGCATTCAAAAGTAGTGAACACAGAGGAATTGCTGTTACCGGATGAATTACCAGTAGCAAAGAAAGTGTTTGAATTGGTAAGCGATGCGCTCGACCAAGAACCTTCTACTTTACAGATGGTCCAATATCTATTGGCCAGGCATATCTTTGCAGCCTATCCTTTTGAATGGTTTAATTATGGAGCAGAAGAGATTGCAGAAGGGTATATTGACTTCGTACATGGAATGTTCGGCGTTGTCAAAGAGACAGATTATGACTTGATGGAGTTATTAAATACCCTTGAAGAGCAATCTGAACTGTTCGATACATGAAATCAGTTGAAAGTATAGCTATCTATGATATACTAAAAAAGTTGAGAAAGTCGTATTAACGAATAAATTGTCCAACATGTGAATTTAATTTTGGAGGTATTATACATGTCAGCAAAATGGGAAAAACAAGAAGGCAACACTGGAGTATTAACAGTAGAATTGCCTGCTGAAAAAGTAAATGCAGCTTTAGATAAAGCATTCAAAAAAGTTGTGAAACAAATTAACGTACCAGGCTTCCGTAAAGGTAAAATGCCTCGTCAAATGTTCGAAAAAAGATTCGGTGTAGAATCATTATACCAAGATGCACTAGAACTTTTAGTGAACGAAAACTATCCATTAGCAATCGATGAAACTGGTATTTCTCCAGTGGATCAACCAGAAATCGATTTCGAAATGGAAGACCTAGGCAAAAACAAAGACTTCAAATTTACTGCAACAGTTATTGTAAAACCAGAAGTTGAACTAGGTGATTACAAAGGCTTAGAAGTGAAAAAACAAGAAACAACTGTTACAGACGAAGAAATTGAACAACAATTGAAAGATCAACAAACTCGTCTTGCAGAACTTGTTGTTAAAGAAGATAGCGCTATCGAAAATGGCGATACAGCTGTAATCGACTTTGAAGGTTTCCAAGATGGCGAAGCTTTCGAAGGCGGCAAAGGCGACAACTACTCACTTGAAATCGGTTCAGGATCTTTCATTCCAGGATTCGAAGAACAATTAATTGGCGCAAAAGCTGGCGAAGAAAAAGAAGTAGTTGTAACTTTCCCAGAAGAGTACCACGCAGCAGAATTAGCTGGTAAAGAAGCTACTTTCAAAGTAAATGTTAAAGAAGTAAAAGGTAAAGAACTTCCTGAATTGGATGATGACTTTGCACAAGAAGTAGATTCAGAAGTGAAAACACTAGATGAACTACGCACAAAATTAAAAGAAAAAACAGCTACTGAAAAAGCTGCAGCAGCTGATACAGCACTACGTGATGAACTAGTAGAAAAAGCTGCTAATAACGCAAAAATCGATATTCCAAATGCAATGATCGAAACTGAAATCGATCGTATGATGCAAGAATATGATCAAAACTTGCAAATGCAAGGTTTAAACCTTGATCTTTTCTACCAATTCTCTGGTCAAGATGAAGCTGCATTGCGCGCTCAAATGAAAGAAGATGCAGAATCTCGCGTACGAGTAGCATTAGTTCTTGAAGCGATTGGCGAAGCTGAAAAAATCGAAGCAACAGAAGAAGACATCAATGCAGAATTAGAAAAAATGACTGAGCAATTCAAAATGGATGCAGATCAAATCAAATCAATCCTAGGCGGCACTTCCGTACTAGAACATGATGTGAAAATCCGCAAAACTGTAGAATTCTTAGTTGATAACGCAAAAGTAACTGAATAATACAGTTTCTATGTAAACTTGAACAAGGTACGGGTTCTGTATCCGTACCTTGTTTCTTCACATATATGAAATGTAACTTCAACCAGAACGGTACCCCACACTGATTGGTCATGTTCCAACTGGGCTTTTAGGGGTAAATACCCCCACATAAACTTCTCGCTTTTTCATTTCAAAAGTAGGGTTTTTACAACCCATCAAAGCGGAATAAATTTTATAAATCATAACGATACATACTATAAGTAATTTTTGTAGCAAGAATTCATTATATTTGATAATATAAATGGAATCTTGTAACATTGTTGCTTGAATAGGGGTGAAATAATTGTTCAAATTTAATGATGAAAAAGGCAATTTAAAATGCTCATTCTGTGGTAAACCACAAGAACAAGTTCGTAAACTTGTGGCAGGGCCAGGCGTCTATATTTGTGATGAATGTATTGACTTATGTTCTGAAATCGTTGTAGAGGAACTAGGCACTGAAGAAGAAGTAGAGCTTAAAGATATTCCAAAACCAAAAGAAATTCTTGAAACATTGGATGATTATGTCATCGGACAAGAACGTGCGAAAAAAGCATTATCTGTAGCTGTATATAATCATTACAAACGTATAAATACTCAAAGCAAAGTAGACGATGTTGAATTATCTAAATCAAATATCGTTTTAATCGGACCAACTGGTAGCGGTAAAACATTGCTTGCCCAAACGTTAGCACGTATTATTAATGTTCCTTTCGCTATTGCTGATGCGACTTCATTAACTGAAGCAGGATATGTTGGGGAAGATGTAGAGAATATTCTTCTTAAATTAATCCAAGCTGCAGATTATGATGTAGAACGCGCTGAAAAAGGAATTATTTATATAGATGAGATTGATAAGGTAGCCCGCAAGTCGGAAAACCCATCAATCACTCGAGACGTATCTGGTGAAGGTGTTCAACAAGCATTGTTGAAAATCTTAGAAGGAACTACAGCTAGCGTACCACCACAAGGCGGCCGTAAACATCCGCACCAAGAGTTTATCCAAATCGATACAACTAATATCTTATTCATCGTAGGCGGAGCATTTGATGGAATTGAATCCATTATTAAACGCCGTATGGGTGAAAAGGTTATCGGTTTTGGCTCTAATCTTAAAAAAGATGCAGACGACAAAAATCTAATGAAACATTTAATTCCAGAGGATTTATTGAAATTTGGCTTGATCCCAGAATTTATTGGCCGTTTGCCTGTACTTGCGAGCCTAGAACTTTTAGATGAAGATGCACTTGTTCAAATTTTAACTGAGCCAAAGAACGCGTTAACAAAACAATATCAAAAAATGATGGAGTTAGATGACGTAGAACTTGAGTTTGAAAAAGATGCATTGTACGAAATCGCTAAAGAAGCAATCGAACGTAAAACAGGTGCACGTGGTTTGCGTTCCATTATTGAAAACATCATGCTAGATGTTATGTTTGAACTGCCATCACGTGATGATATAGCGAAATGTATCGTAACGAAAGAAACAATTACAGAAAAAGCAAGACCAAGACTTGTATTAAAAGACGGTACAGAGTTAGATCCAAATAACAAAAAAACGTCTGCGTAAGAACTGATCCAATAGCTGGTTCGATCAAGTGCCAATCAGCACTTGACCGGCCAGTTTTTTGAGTTTTAGGCGAATTGACTAACTTGTAACAATATGAATGAAATAATTTGAATGAACCATACTTATAACGTGCTTTTATAGTTAGAACTTAAAGTCGGAGGTGATCGCTCGTATGGCAGAAGTAACTAGAACACAAGACTTACCACTTTTACCGCTTAGAGGGTTGCTCGTGTATCCAACAATATTGTTACATATTGACGTAGGTCGCGTACGCTCAATTGAAGCATTGGAAAAAGCAATGGCGGATGATCATTTGATCTTCCTTGCTACCCAAAAAGCAATGGATATCGAAACACCAGAAGAAGAAGATTTATATAAAACAGGTACTGTAGCATATGTAAAGCAAATGCTTAAACTTCCTAATGGAACTTTACGTGTGTTGGTTGAAGGTCTTCATCGAGCAAAGATTGAAACAATAACTGACCATAAAAAATATATGACAGCGAATATTGAAAACTTTATTGATTCAAAGGAAGCAGATTTGGAAACTCAAGCTCTAATGCGTACGCTGCTTTCTTATTTTGAAAAGTATACGAAAGCATCAAGCAAGATTTCTCATGAGTCGTTTGCTACAGTTGCAGATATTGAAGAACCAGGTCGATTTGCTGACACTGTGGCATCTTATTTGCCACTCAAAATGCACGGCAAACAAGAAATCCTTGATACAATTGATGTCAAGGAACGTTTAAGTATTTTGATTAATCGTTTGCATGATGAACAAGAAGTATTAAATTTAGAGCATAAGATTAACTCAAAAGTTAAGCGTGCCATGGAAAAAACTCAAAAAGAATTCTACTTGCGTGAGCAAATGAAAGCAATTCAAGAGGAACTTGGCGACCGTGAAGGGAAACAAGCAGAGGTAGCGGAGTTACGTACGAAAATTGATGCAGCGAAAATGCCTGAAGAAATAAAATTGGTAGCCCTTAAAGAATTAAGCCGTTACGATAAGATCCCTGTTGCATCTGCTGAGAGCGGTGTAATTCGCAACTATTTAGATTGGCTTGTGGCCCTTCCTTGGAGTAAGGCTACGAAAGATAGAAGGGATATTCATGTCGCTGAAAAAATCCTTAATCGGGACCATGAAGGTCTAGAAGATGTTAAGGAAAGAATACTTGAGTATCTTTCTGTTCAACAGCTTACAAATTCATTGCGCGGACCGATCTTATGTTTAGCAGGTCCTCCAGGAGTCGGTAAAACGTCCTTGGCAAAATCAATTGCAGAGTCGTTAAATCGTAAATTTGTACGAATATCGCTTGGTGGAGTACGGGATGAATCAGAAATCCGCGGACATAGAAGAACCTATGTCGGTGCTATGCCTGGACGTATAATTCAAGGTATGAAAAAAGCAGAAACAATCAACCCCGTATTTTTATTAGATGAGATCGATAAAATGTCTAATGATTTCCGTGGGGATCCATCAGCTGCATTGTTAGAAGTACTTGACCCAAATCAAAACAACACATTTAGCGACCACTATTTAGAAGAACCATACGATTTATCGAATGTCATGTTCATTGCGACAGCTAATGACTTAAGTACAATTCCTGGCCCGCTTCGGGATCGTATGGAAATAATCTCAATTGCAGGGTATACAGAGTTTGAGAAAGAGCAAATTGCTATTAACCACTTAATACCAAAGCAAATGAAAGAAAACGGCCTATCTAAATCACAGCTGCAAATCCGTGATGATGCCATTCTTGACCTGATACGGTATTATACACGAGAAGCAGGTGTTCGAAGTCTTGAACGAGAAATTGCTTCTTTATGTAGGAAAGCTGCGAAACAAATCGTTTCAACAGAAAAGAAACGAGTTGTGATTACAGCGAAAAATTTAGAGGATATGCTTGGCAAACACCGCTTCCATCATGGTCAAGCAGAACAAGAAAACCAAGTTGGCGTTGCAACTGGGTTAGCATATACAGTAGTAGGAGGCGATACGCTTCAAATTGAGGTTTCGCTTACTCCAGGTAAAGGCAAAATTCAACTTACTGGTAAACTAGGTGATGTAATGAAGGAATCAGCACAGACTGCATTGTCTTACGTGCGATCAAAAGCTGATCAACTCGGCATAGACCAAGATTTCTTCGATACGCATGACCTTCATATTCACGTGCCAGAAGGAGCTGTTCCTAAGGATGGTCCTTCAGCTGGAGTAACAATGGTGACTGCTATTACATCTGCTATCACCAAAAAGCCGATTCGAAAAGAAGTAGGAATGACTGGGGAAGTCACTCTACGAGGAAGAGTATTGCCAATTGGGGGCTTAAAAGAAAAATCTCTTGGCGCCCACAGAGCAGGTTTAACAACCATCATTTTACCGAAAGATAATGAACGTGATATAGATGATATACCAGAAAGTGTGCGAAAAGGGCTTACGTTTAAGCTCGTGTCAAACGCGGATGAAGTATTAAACATCGCGCTCGACGGAGGGATTTCATGAAAGTCAATAATGTAGAAATGGTCATTAGTGCTGTAGGACCAAAACAATATCCAGAGGATGGTCTGCCAGAGTTTGCTCTGGCAGGTCGTTCAAATGTTGGTAAATCTTCATTTATCAACAGAATGATTGGGCGCAAAAGTATGGCGCGTATTTCATCTAAACCAGGTAAAACACAAACACTCAACTTTTATAAAATTGAAGAACAATTATTCTTTGTCGATGTTCCTGGCTATGGCTATGCCAAAGTTTCTAAAACAGAGCGCGAAGCATGGGGCAAAATGATCGAGCAATATTTAACTGGACGAAGCATTCTGAAAGCAGTTGTCCAAATTATCGATATCCGCCATGAACCAACTGATGATGATTGTATGATGTACGACTTTTTAAAACACTACAACATTCCAACCATTGTTATTGCTACGAAAGCTGATAAGATTAAAAAGGGAAACTATGAAAAACATAAAAAAATTATAGAAGAAGTCCTGGACATGGATCCGAACGATCCGCTTATTTTATTCTCATCAGAAAAAGGAATGGGTATGGAACAAGCCTGGGCTGAAATTGAAAAAAGAATGTAAGATACATAAAACGCTGCAAATATGCAGTGTTGTCTATGTAATCGAAATTTGCTCTTGTAGAATCTACAGGAGCAAATTTTTTTGTTTAGTTCCGTTTGTTTGAATTAATGAATTATGGGGATTATAAGTAGTAGCAGGTTTTACAAAGTGCAAAGGTATTAAAAAACTGAAAATTACGTTATAAAACAGGTTAATTGTACTTCGAAGTATAATTTGCTAAAATATAAATTATAATAATTCTAAACAACAAGATGTCAATACGTCATAGGGTGTTCACAATTTATAAACAAGAATGATGACGATTTATGATATAATAGACATCGTGAAAATGAACGTGTGAGGTGTAGAGATTCATGCATACCATCGTAGTAGGCTTGAATTATAAAACAGCGCCCGTCGAAATTCGGGAAAAATTTTCTTTTACTGAAAATGAAATACCAGAAGCGATGAGAGCATTACAAAGCCAAAAAAGCATATTAGAAAACGTGATTGTTTCTACATGTAACCGTACAGAGATTTATGCAGTAGTAGACCAGCTGCATACTGGCCGTTATTACGTCAAACAATTTCTTTCTACATGGTTTAAAGTTCCTGTTGAGTCATTCGAAAGTCATTTATATATCCGTGAAGAAGATGAAGCAATGATGCACTTATTCAAAGTTACTTCAGGTATAGATTCAATGGTTTTAGGTGAGACGCAAATACTTGGACAGGTAAAGACAAGCTTTTTACAAGCGCAAGAACTTGGTGTGACAGGCACTGTTTATAATAGATTATTTAAACAAGCGGTTACATTTGCGAAACGTGCGCATGGCGAAACAGCCATCGGTGAAAATGCTGTGTCTGTATCGTATGCTGCAGTAGAACTGGCAAAAAAAATATTTGGTTCTCTAGAGAATAAACATGTAGCTATACTTGGTGCCGGCAAAATGGGTGAGCTTGCAGTCGAAAACCTTTATGGCAGCGGCGTTGGGAAAGTAACTGTTATAAATCGTACGTTCTCTAAAGCAGAAACCCTTGCAGAAAAATTCCATGGTACAGCTAAATCCATGCAAGAACTACAATGTGTATTACTAGAGGCAGATATTCTAATTAGCTCGACAGGTGCAACAGAATATGTTATTGATCATGAATTAATGCAATTTGTTGAAAAACTTCGCAAAGGCAAACCTTTATTCATGGTTGATATTGCTGTGCCTCGTGATTTAGATCCGCGCATTGGTGATATTCCAAATGTATTCTTGTATGATATTGATGATTTGCATGGCATTGTTGAGGCAAACCTCGCAGAAAGAGAACGCGCAGCAAGCCAAATTGTTTCCATGATTGATACAGAAGTAAATGATTTTAAAGATTGGATGACAACTCTAGGCGTTGTGCCTGTTATTGCAGCCCTTCGTCAAAAAGCTGCTCGCATTCAATCTGAAACAATGCAAAGCATCGAAAATAAAATGCCAGATTTAACAGACCGTGAGAAAAAAGTATTAAATAAACATACAAAATCTATTATTAATCAATTGCTCAAAGATCCGATTCTACAAGCGAAAGAAATGGCCGGTTCACAAAAATCAAAAGAACAGTTAGCGCTGTTCCAACGTATTTTTGGTATTGAAGAGGATGTACAAGATGAAGTGAAAAAACAACAGCTTCAACAAAAAGAGCGAATGGATAAAACAGTATTAGAAGCACAAGCATCTGATGCAAAATGGTCATATTAAGAAACTTTAAGAAGAGCGTTTTCGTGTCTATGTGGTAAACTATAGGTGCGGAAACGCTTTTTTTAAGATTTATGTCGCAAAGGAGCATATTATGGCTGATTTGACGATGACAAGGCTGCATGAAGCAATGGTCGTCTTATATGCGATCAGTCTTGTCTTTTATTTTATCGATTATTTAAATAAAGACCCGAAAGCCCATCGCATTGCGTTTTGGTTAATTTCTGTAGTATGGGTACTTCAATCAGCATTTTTAGGACTTTATATTATACAGACGCATCGATTCCCAATACTTTCGCTATTTGAAGGAATTTACTTTTACGCGTGGCTTTTAATTACTATTTCGATTTTTTTACATTGTTTATACCGAGTAGATTTGCCTGTCTTCTTTTTAAATGTGATTGGTTTTATATTTATGACTATCCACACATTTGCACCAAATCAGTTGGCACTTTCGCCAGTCGGCAAGTCACTTATTTCTGAATTGCTCTTTTTCCATGTCACATTTGCCATCTTATCCTATGTAGCCTTTTCGCTGTCCTTTGTTTTTTCAACATTGTATCTCATTCTTTACAATGTATTGAAGAAGAAAAAGTGGACAAAGCAATGGACGCGTTTACCATCATTAGATCAAGCACAAAAAGGCATGACGTGGGCTATATTGGTGGGTATACCTATTTTGCTGATTAGTTTAATTCTCGGGCTTCAATGGGGTTATTCATCGTTAGAGCATTTCACTGTTTTAGATACAAAGATTATAGGGTCTTTTCTCTCTCTATTAATCTATTGTTTTATATTATATGGCTATCGAAAAGGAAAGCTTCATACGACGATGTATGCTTGGACAAATGTGTATGCCTTCCTTGTTATCATTGTAAATTTCTTTTTGGGAAGCCGTTTGTCAAGTTTTCATTTTTGGTATTAATAGAAAGGTTGGATGTACGTGCGTAAAATTACTGTTGGATCAAGACGAAGCAAACTAGCATTAACTCAAACAAATTGGTTTATTGACCAATTGAAGAAAGCTGGGGCGCCGTTTGAATTTGAAGTGAAAGAAATTGTGACAAAAGGCGATAAAATTGTTGATGTTCAATTGTCTAAAGTAGGCGGCAAAGGCTTATTTGTAAAAGAAATTGAGCAAGCTTTATTTGACAAAGAAATCGACTTTGCTGTCCACAGCATGAAAGATATGCCTGCAGTACTTCCAGAGGGGCTAGTTATTGGCTGCATTCCGAAACGTGAGGATCCACGCGATGCCTTCATTAGCAAAAATCATGTGAAATTTGCAGATTTACCAAAAGGAGCAGTTGTAGGTACGAGCAGTTTGCGCAGAAGCGCACAATTGTTGCTTGCACGTCCAGATTTGGAGATCAAATGGATTCGCGGTAATGTAGATACTCGTTTAGCAAAACTAGAAAACGATGAGTACGATGCGATTATCCTAGCAGCTGCAGGGTTGAAACGTTTAGGCTGGAGTGATGAGGTTGTTACAGAATACCTATCAACTGAAGTATGTCTGCCAGCAGTAGGGCAAGGTTCGCTTGGAATTGAGTGTCGAGCTGATGACGAAGAGCTACTATCTGAGCTGGCGAAATTAACAGACAAAGCAACGTGGGAAGAAGCTCATGCAGAGCGGGCGTTCCTTGCTGCAATGGATGGCGGCTGCCAAGTACCAATTGCTGGCTTTGCACGTTTTGAAAATGATGGCGTGAATTTCAAAGGCCTAGTAGCTGCTCCTGATGCCTCTGTTTTTTATAAAGAATCAGTTGCTTCAAAAGATGCAAAAGCTGCAGGAGAAGAAGTGGCAGAAAAACTAACAAGCCAAGGCGCATATGAGTTAATTCAAAAAGTAAAGGCTGAGCAAAATGCCAACTAATCTGCCATTGAGTGGACATAATATTGTCCTGACTGGCACGAAGATGACACATTCAGTATCTTCACATATTTTAGAAAGGGGCGGCAATGTATATCATTTGCCGCTCATTGCTGTACAAGAAGCCACTTCTTCAAATGATGGTGAAAAATTAGCGAAAGCCTTAAACAGCGAATGGCTAATCTTTACTAGTCAAAATGCTGTAGAAGCATTTTCACAAAAGCTTGCCCGCGCTTCATTAAGCATAGAAAAAAGCAGAGCCAAGATTGCTGCAGTGGGTGAGAAAACTGCAAGTGCATTAGAAAAAATAGGTTTTCAGATTGATTTTATGCCGTCTACATACAGTGCGGATAAATTTGTTGTCGAATTTCCTAAAGTGGCTGGGAAGGTTGAAAGTTGTCTATTCTTGAAAGGTAGTTTAGCAAAGGCTACTATAAAGAAAGGGCTGCCGTTTCCAGTCGATGAATGGACGGTTTATGAAACCATTCAAAATACAGAGCATATCAGTGAATTAACGACATTAATCCAAAAATCAAAGGACGCAACAATTATATTTGCGAGTCCTTCTGCTGTGGATGTATTTAATAAATATGTCGTACCGCAAACAAGCTGGAGAGGTTATCAAATCGCAGCTATTGGACATGTTACTGAGCAGGCTCTCTTAAATGCCGGAGCAATGGTAGATGTTAAACCAGAAAAATATACGATGTTGGCCATTATAGAAGAATTGGCTAAAAAGAAAGGACGATCATCATGACAGATTTACATTACAAAAGACATAGACGTTTACGCCAATCTAGTGCGATGCGTGCGATGGTAAAAGAAACTTACTTACACAAAGAAGACTTTATTTATCCAATCTTTGTTATCGATGGCGAAAATATTAAAAATGAAGTGTCATCAATGCCAGGTGTATTTCAATTCTCACTTGATCGTTTAGGAGAAGAAATGGATGAAGTTGTTTCTCTTGGTATTCCATCTGTTATTCTTTTTGGACTTCCAGCAGAAAAAGATGAAGTAGGGTCACAAGCTTATCATGATCATGGCATCGTCCAAGAAGCTACTCGTTTTATTAAGAAAAATTACCCTGAAGTTGTGGTAGTTGCTGATACTTGTCTATGTGAATTTACTTCTCACGGCCATTGTGGCGTTGTATCAGAAGATGAAAAAATCTTAAATGATCCATCATTAGATTTATTGGCTAAAACAGCGGTTTCACAAGCAGAAGCGGGAGCAGATATTATCGCACCTTCTAATATGATGGACGGGTTTGTAGCTGCTATTCGTAAAGGATTAGATGAAGCGGGTTATGAAGATGTTCCGATTATGTCTTACGCAGTAAAATATGCATCTGCTTATTACGGTCCATTCCGTGACGCAGCAGATGGTGCACCACAATTCGGCGACCGCAAAACGTATCAAATGGATCCATCAAACCGTATGGAAGCAATGCGTGAAGCTGAATCTGATGTAGAAGAGGGAGCGGACTTCTTAATTGTAAAACCAGCCTTGTCTTATTTGGATATTATGCGAGATGTTCGCAATAACTTTGATTTACCTGTTGTTGCCTACAATGTAAGTGGTGAATATGCGATGGTCAAAGCAGCTGCAATTAATGGCTGGATCGATGAAAAACAAGTCGTATTAGAAACATTACTTGGCATGAAACGTGCAGGCGCTGATTTAATCATTACTTATCATGCAAAAGATGCAGTTCGTTGGATGGAGGAGAAATAATGACACGTTCACATGAAAAATCAAAAGCAGCTTTTCAGGAAGCAATTCACTTAATGCCGGGTGGCGTCAATAGCCCTGTTCGTGCATTTAATGCGGTAAATATGGATCCGATCGTAATGGAAAAAGGGAAAGGTGCAATCATTACAGACGTAGATGGCAATGATTATATCGACTACGTATTGTCATGGGGTCCTCTTATCTTAGGTCATACACATCCTGATGTGGTAGCTGCGATTCAACGTGTAGCTGAATCAGGTACAAGCTTTGGTGCTTCTACTGTGATTGAAAATGAATTGGCTAAAGAAGTAATCAAACGTGTACCATCTATTGAAATGATTCGTATGGTTTCTTCGGGTACAGAAGCGACAATGAGTGCTATACGTGTAGCGCGTGGTTATACAGGTCGCGACAAGATTTTGAAATTTGAAGGCTCTTATCATGGCCATGGCGACTCATTACTTATTAAAGCAGGCTCAGGTGTGGCAACACTTGGTTTGCCGGATAGCCCTGGGGTGCCGTTAAGTATTGCTCAAAATACGATAACAGTTCCTTACAATGATTTAGAGTCTGTAAAACAGGTCTTTGAGATGTATGGAGAAGATATCGCAGCGATTATTGTTGAACCTGTAGCGGGAAATATGGGCTGTGTGCCACCGCTTCCAGGCTTTTTAGAAGGATTGCGAGATATCTCTACAAAAGCAGGTTCACTATTAATTTTTGATGAAGTTATGACAGGTTTCCGTGTTGGATTCAACAGTGCTCAAGGATATCTTGGGGTTACACCAGATTTGACTTGTCTTGGGAAAGTAATTGGTGGTGGTCTGCCGGTTGGAGCTTTCGGTGGTTCTCGTGAAATCATGGAACACATTGCACCAGCAGGACCAATTTATCAAGCAGGAACATTATCAGGCAATCCGCTTGCTATGACAGCTGGCCTTGAAACGTTGAATCATTTAACGCCAGAGTCGTATGACTACTTCAAAAAGTTAGGTGACCAATTAGAAGCAGGCTTCCGTGAGGCAGCTGAAACATACAATATCCCGCACACAGTAAATCGTGCAGGGTCTATGATTGGTTACTTCCTAACAAATGAAAATGTTATTGATTTTGAAACTGCTAAAACATCTGATCTGCAATTATTTGCAGAGTACTATACGCTAATGACAGAAGAAGGGATTTTCTTACCGCCATCCCAATTTGAGGGTGTTTTCCTTTCAACGGCGCATACGGAAGAACATATTGCACAAACAGTGAAAGCCTTCCAAAAAGTATTTAAACAATTAGCACGTTAAGACATTCAGCAGAGCGTATATGCTCTGCTGTTTTTTTATTTCTTAATTCTATTTTAATATATTAATTAGATAACTAGCTGGTTCTATAAACTCATTAGTATACATATAGATAAAGATAGAGGAGGGAATGTAAATATGAAAAAGATTACCTGGGAAATAAATGAATCATTCGTTTTTCCTGAAATATATGGTAAACCAACTAGCTTAAACAAAGTGAAAATTACACCCCGTTGGGAACAGCAAGAGGATGAATTATCCGTATCACTTACTGGTATTTATCACATTGCCGCTAATGTGGAATTCGATGACACTCAAGAGGTAATGCAGCAATTAGAAAACGAGAGTACGCTTGTAGATGAAGTGGATGTTGAAGGTAATGAAGGCTATTTTGAGTATGCTATTCCTCTAAATGTAAGCTTGCCAAATGATAAGATTGACCAATCAACCGTTGTCCTAAACACAAAAAATCTTCAAACAAAAGTGTCCGATAATGGAATTTGCGTGATTAGTTGTCAGGTAGATTGCGAATATAAAAATGTTGAAGAAAAAGAAGTGGTTGAAACCCCAAGAGTGGAAGCACAGTCAGAAGTAGTTCAAAATGAAGAGGTCCAATTAGCGGAGACGGAAAAAGTTGTACAACTTACAACGAATGAATCGCCAATGGACCTTCTAGAAAAGCCAATTGTAGTAGATCAAGATGAATCTATCTTAAGTCAAATACTGTGGGATTTAGAGGAACATTATTCGGTTGAGGAAATACCATTAAATAATGTCAGAATGTAGTAAGTACCAAAGACCTATAAAGAGCAGTAGGATGATAATATCCCAGGTTGTCGGAAAAATAATGATTCGTACGAATTGAAAGCATGTGAATGGGATAATAATCCCTTTACAATAGAAACGTGTTTTCCGCAACCAAGGCGGCAGCAAGTATGGATTATATCGTCTTCTCATGTAGAAGCTCCTTTCTATTTTAATGAAAAACCCATTCCTAGTATTTTATGTAGCTAGGGATGGGTTTTTGTAGGTCATTTAGAGAAAAGTAGCTTTGCGAAAAAACTTGAAAAATTAGGGACTATTCGCTACAATGTATACAGCTATATATATATGCTTTGAAGGGGAGGAGTAGAACGCTCCTACTTGTTAGAGAGGGAACGGTTGGTGAAAGTTCCTCAAGTAGACGTTTGAATGTAGCCCTGGAGCAGTTTTTGTGAACATTGAAGTAGCAAAAACCGGTGAAGAGCCGTTATACAATGAAGAGTCAGTTTTTTTATGCTGAAATTAAGGTGGTACCGCGAATATTCCTTCGCCCTTTTATAGGGTGAAGGATTTTTTTGTATAACGAGCATTTAAGGAGGAGATCTAATGGAAGAACAAAACACATCCATGTCGACTAAATATGAACCACAGACGATTGAAAAAGGCCGCTATGAATGGTGGTTGAAAGGCGATTATTTTAAAGCGCAGCCTGACAGCGAGAAAAAACCTTACTCAATTGTTATTCCGCCCCCAAACGTAACAGGGAAATTGCATCTAGGCCATGCATGGGATACAACATTGCAAGATATTTTAATTCGTATGAAACGTATGCAAGGGTATGATGCGCTTTGGCTACCTGGAATGGACCATGCAGGTATCGCTACACAAGCAAAGGTGGAAGCGAAGCTAAGAGAACAAAATATCTCTCGCTATGATTTAGGACGTGAAAAATTCCTTGAAAAAACATGGGAATGGAAAGAAGAATATGCTGGCACAATTCGTGAACAATGGTCAAAACTAGGTTTATCTCTAGACTATTCACGCGAACGTTTTACATTGGATGAAGGTCTTTCAGAAGCAGTAAAAGAAGTATTCGTTAAATTATATGAAAAAGATTTAATCTACCGTGGTGAACGAATCATAAACTGGGATCCACAAGCAAAAACAGCATTGTCAGATATCGAAGTAATTTACAAGGATGTTCAAGGTGCTTTCTATCATATGGAATACCCACTAGCAGATGGCTCAGGTAAACTTGAGATTGCGACAACACGTCCTGAAACTATGCTAGGTGACTCTGGTATTGCTGTTAATCCGAACGATGAACGTTATGCACACTTAGTTGGCAAAACAGCTATTCTTCCGATTGTCGGCCGTGAACTTCCGATTGTAGCAGATGATTATGTTGATATGGAATTCGGTACAGGCGTTGTTAAAATGACGCCAGCACATGATCCGAATGATTTCGAAGTCGGCAACCGTCACAATTTAGAACGCATTAAAGTAATGAATGAAGATGGTACGATGAATGAATTGGCTGGCAAATACCAAGGTATGGACCGCTTCCAATGCCGCAAGCAGCTCGTGAAAGACTTACAAGAGCAAGGCGTCCTTATCAAGATTGTTGACCATATGCATTCTGTTGGCCATTCTGAACGTACAGGAGTAGTAGTAGAGCCTTATCTTTCAAAACAATGGTTTGTAAAAATGGCACCTCTTGCAAAAGAAGCGCTAGAATTACAGGAAAAAGAAAACGAAAAAGTAAACTTTGTACCAAATCGTTTTGAAAACACCTACACACGCTGGATGGAAAATGTCCACGATTGGTGTATTTCACGCCAACTATGGTGGGGCCATCAAATTCCGGCTTGGTACCACAAAGAAACAGGCGAAGTGTACGTAGGTAAAACTGCTCCTGCAGATGAAGAAAATTGGACGCGTGATGAGGATGTCCTTGATACATGGTTCTCATCTGCTTTATGGCCTTTCTCCACAATGGGCTGGCCAGATGTAAATAGTGAAGATTTTAAACGCTATTATCCAACAAGCGCATTAGTTACAGGCTATGACATCATCTTCTTCTGGGTATCACGCATGATCTTCCAAGGGCTTGAGTTTACAGGTGAGCGTCCATTCAAAGACGTTTTAATCCATGGTTTAGTACGCGATGGGGAAGGACGTAAAATGTCCAAATCACTAGGTAACGGGGTTGATCCAATGGATGTAATCAGTCAATATGGTGCTGACTCACTTCGTTATTTCCTAGCAACAGGATCATCACCTGGCCAAGATCTTCGTTATACAACTGAAAAAGTTGAAGCTGTTTGGAACTTCTCCAATAAAATTTGGAATGCCTCACGTTTTGCTTTGATGAACATGGATGGCATGACATATGAAGAGATCGACCTAACTGGTGAAAAATCAGTTGCGGATAAATGGATTTTGACACGATTAAATGAAACCATCGAAGAAGTAACAAGACTTGCTGATAAATACGAATTCGGTGAAGTTGGCCGCCATTTACACAGCTTTATCTGGGATGATTTCTGTGACTGGTATATTGAGATGGCTAAATTACCGCTTTATGGTGAAGATGAAGCCGCGAAGAAAATGACACGTTCAGTTCTAGCTTATGTTCTCGACAATACAATGCGTTTGCTTCATCCTTTCATGCCTTTCATCACCGAAGAAATTTGGCAAAATCTACCGCATGAAGGCGAGTCTATTACTGTTGCTTCTTGGCCTGCAGTAAAGGATGATCTTCACTTTGCTAAACAATCTCAGGATATGAAATTGTTGATGGACATTATTCGTGCTGTTCGTAACATCAGAGCAGAAGTGAATACACCAATGAGCAAAAAAGTACCGATGTATATTTCTGCAAAAGATGCCCAAACACTGGCTGTCCTAGAAGAAAACAAAGCATATATTGAAAAGTTCTGTAATCCAGAAACACTTTCACTAGGTGAAAATCTACAAGTCGACATGAAAACCATGTCAGCTGTCGTGTCAGGCGCTGAAATTTTCTTACCGCTTGAAGGTCTAATCGATGTGAAAGCAGAAATCGAACGACTTACAAACGAATTGAAAAAATGGGAACAAGAAGTCAAACGTGTTCAAGGTAAACTAAACAATGAACGCTTTGTATCCAAAGCCCCAGAAGATGTAGTTGCTGCAGAGCGTGAAAAAGAAGCAGACTACCTAGAGAAATTTAATACAGTAGAAAAACGTATTGCTGAATTAAAGAATATGTAAAGAAAAAGCCGCCCTTTTGGATAGGGGCGGCTTTTTTTGTGAATAGAAAGTATTGCAGCTCAAAAATTTTTATATACTGGCAACCAAATAATTCAACAAAATCTCTGCTAAATCATCGTTAAATAATTTATAAAAAGATCTTGCGCCGACAGGATCCTCGATTTCATTTAACATCCAATCACCGTTCGGAAGAAGTAAGAAGTCAATGCCGATATAGTCACTTTGCAGAGCTTTTTGCAGAAGCAAAATTTGTTGCGTTTGAGTCTCTGATAAAGAATATTTTTCAATTGATCCGCCACGTGTGTAATTCGAACGGAAATCATCATTGCCAACGCGTTTGACGCAGCCAATGATTTGATCACCAACAATCCATGCTCGAAGGTCTGTGGCATATGTTTCGATATAAGGTTGTAATAGTGTTGGTCTATCATGCCATTTCTTTTCATAATGCGAAAGTTGTTCAGCGTTCTGGCATAGTGCAACTTCATCGCCGCCATGCCCATCTACTGTTTTGATGACAACAGGGAAGTCCCGCACTTCGTCTAATATTGGAACAGTAGGAATACCGAGGGAATTAGCAAACTCTATTGTTTTTCTTTTATTATTTGCCAGGTCATTCACAAATGGTTTATTTACAATTCTAATTCCTGCTGATTGTATCTTAGATGCAATAGATGCTGAGCGTGTGCGGTTCCATACAAATAGAGGATTATCCAAGCGAGCTAGAAAACTGTCGATATCTAAATCATCCACAAAGATTAACTTTAAATCCAGATCTTTTCTCTTAGCAGCTTCTATCATTTCTTCAATAAAAAATCTATTATTGAAGGCATCCTGCTCCTCATATAAGATATATGCTTTCATATGATCACCCAATTATCTTCAAAATATATTGAATAAATGGCACACCGACATTGATGCCAGTCACTTCATATAAGTTGCGAATATGCGCTGCAGCGTTCACTTCACATACGAGTGGCACTTCGTTGGGTCCAAATAGAAGGTCAACACCTGCAAATTCGGCGCCAACTGCTTTTGCCGCACGGAGCGCAATATCTTTTTGCTCCTTTGTTAATGCAATTTTTTCTGCAACGCCACCGTTTGTGATATTCGCCCTGAAATCTGTTTCCGAATGGCGATACATAGCAGCTGCTACCTCATCGCCGATTATATTGACGCGAATATCTCTGCCACGGCTAGAGGAAATAAACTCTTGAAAGACAAAATCAACGCCTCTCAATTCATCTACTTTTTCATAGAAGTCCTTTTCGGTTGAAATAAGATACACTTTCATGCCGAATGAGCCGTGGCCTTCTTTTATAATCATAGGTAAGCCCAACGTTTTAAGAACATTTTCAAAATAACCGCTATCTCTTATGGTGAATTTAGGATACACCTTTGGTGCAATGATAGTTGTTGGCATTGGTATTCCTTTACTAGCAAGCTGTATGTATTGTTTTGCTTTGTTATCGCATGTTTCAATTACTTCTGGGTCATTGAATATAGGAATTCCTTTATTTTTTAGGTAAGTGGCTAATAAAATATCTTTATCTAAGAAAATCACAAAGTCAGGCTTTTTCTCTAGTTCCTCGTCAAGCTTCATCATAATCTCATAGTTTTTAAAAATCATGGGTCTCACATCAAGAGCT
Source organism: Rummeliibacillus sp. G93 (assembly GCF_023515935.1). Lineage (NCBI taxonomy): Bacteria > Bacillati > Bacillota > Bacilli > Caryophanales > Caryophanaceae > Rummeliibacillus > Rummeliibacillus sp. G93. The sequence goes on along the minus strand of NZ_CP097314.1, from coordinate 2,063,473 downwards.
TCCGCCGCTTCCGCCATCAACCTTGCTTGATCTAAAAACTTATCATTTATTAAGCTACCATTATATATAATCCAGCATGTTTTCATCATCAAAACCCTCTCACACAAGTGCTATAATATATTTTAAAGTGTAGCATGAAAAATGTAGAATACATAGAATGGAGTTTTTACCTTGATACCTAAATTAGACTATTATAAGGAACGTTTCCATATATCGAGCGATTCAGAAATCAAACCGGGATTAACTGCAATTCAAGAAGCACTAGAGTTAGTAGGACACCCGGAAAAAAACTTGCCGATTATCCATTTAGCAGGCACTAACGGCAAGGGGTCTACGCTTACAATGATTGAGCGAATAGCTCAAAGCCATGACTTAAAAACAGCCTCTTTCATGTCACCATGCATGAAGGACGTACATGACCAAATCAAATTAAACGGGGAGCCAATTGCGCCTGATGAATTAGCTGCCATTTTTAGTATCATGAGAGATGCAGATTTAGACGGAAAATGTACTGATTTTGAATTACTAACAGTTGCAGCTTTTCTAGCATTCCAGCGTTTTCAAGCGGATATTGTGTTAATTGAATGCGGAATGGGTGGACGTTATGACAGCACAAATGTTGTGATGCCCATCGTTTCAGTTGTGCCTAGCATTGCGTTAGAGCATACAAACTTTTTAGGTGATACACTAGCCAGTATCGCGGGCCATAAGGCAGGCATTATAAAACAAGGTAGACCGATAATTACAGGCGATCTGCCAGAAGATGCAATGGCAGTTTTTATAGAAGAAGCCAAGCAATGTGAAGCACCGCTTTTTGTATATGGAAAAGATTTCTCTGTTGAGGGAGAAGAGAAATCAGAAACCTATATCGCACCAAATTTTCGAATTAATAATCTAGACCGTAGCTTGCCAGGAATGCACCAGCGTAGCAATATGGCGCTAGCAATCACAGCATTCCTCCAAGTTGCACAGCATCTACATATACAAGTTCACCCAGAGGCTATTCAAAATGGGATTAGCCATGCGGAACTTGCAGGCCGCTTTGAGAAAATTTCCAGCAAATTATACATTGATGGAGCTCATAATCCCGCAAGTGCAAGAACACTAGTAGATACCGTTAAAGAACAGTTCAGAGGTCAAAAGATACACTTTATTGTAGGTATGTTGAGAGACAAGGATGTAAAAGGTGTTTTGCGTATTTTAGAAGAAGTAGGGAATGGTTTTACATTTGTTGATGTAGATAATGAGCGTGCGATGCCTGCTGAAAACTTATATAACTTATCTAGTAGTCATGTTAAAGAGGTCTCAAAGAAAAATATTCGTCATATAATAGAGGAAAAAAATGATGAAATAGTCATTATAACCGGCTCTTTATATTTGCTTGCAAGTTGGCGAGAGGAACTATTAAATGGGTAAAAATGTCTATTTTTGATAATTGAAACTATTTTAACTTGTGGTATAATTTACATTATCTATTTGCTGAATGGGAGGAAAGCAGGAGTGAAAAAGTCGTTTGCATTTCAACTTGTGGTCTTCATGATATGGATCGTTTGCATACCTCTCAGCATCTATACGGTATATCAATATTATCCGCCGAATGAAGCTACTAATTGGCCATTGTTAGCAGGTTTTACGGCATTAAGCCTTTTAACCTCGGCGTTTCCAGCATTCATTAATGGAACTCCCTTTTTCTTAACACAATGGGTAAGTCTCGCTTTGTTTTTGCGTTTTGGATTATTTATTGAAATAGTAGTTTTTCAGATTTCATTAGTTCCTTTACTATATAATTTGAAATTAAATCGCAATATGTTATATCGGATTCCATGGAATTCTATTATGTTTTTCCTTGTATCACTTCTCAGCGGATTAGCCTTTTTGTGGCTTGGTGGAGATATACATTCCATGAACACAGTGGACATTGTAGGATATGGTTTGCTCTATATTGTTGTAAACATCACAGCAAATCATGCTCTTATCAAAATCAGTGGGATACTATTAGGACAACGGATAAGATTCTTTACAATTGATGATACTTGGGATTATCTTATTTGTGCGTTTGCACTTCCGATGGGTCTTAGTCTTTATCTGCTTGGTCAGTATGTAGGTGTACTTTCAATAATCCTTCTTGGTATTCCATTTTATATGGCCACGCGACTATTGCAGCTTTATACCACTACGAGTAAAGTTAATAAAGAACTTTCAGAAGCGGCTCATTTTGGCCACCAATTAGCAGATCAACTGGATTCGGAAGAAACGCTAGACTTATTTATTGAACGCGTACCGAAAATGGTTTCTATAGATGGACTTTATTTGATTGATCGCCGACAGCAGACGGGTACATTATCTGTACTACGAGCTTATGAAAATGGAAAACAAATCTTAAAGAATGCAACACATAAAGAATTAAGCCATAGTTTGTTATCTGAAACGATAGAAAGTGCAGATAAAACTGTATTTTGTAAACGTGAAGAATGGTTGCCATATAGTGGTTCCTTTTTACTTCCGAATACGCAAAGTGCTCTGGTTTTGCCGTTTTGTCGAAATCATCAATTGGAAGGTGTACTACTGCTAACATCACGTAAGAAGAATAATTTCCAAGACTATCAGGTGAAAATGCTTGAATTAATTAGCTCCTACTTTATTGTTTCATTAGAAAAGGCTCGGTATGTAGAAAAAGCAAAACATAGCAGTGAAAGATGTGGTTTGACAGGGTTATATAATTATCGTTATTTTGAAGATTATCTAAATTCCAAGATGAATGAATTGAAGGAACACACCATTTCCAACCTGTCTCTTATTATGCTCGATATCGACTATTTCAAAGGTATAAACGATCGATATGGTCATGAGAGCGGTAACGAAATACTTCGTGGTTTAGCCGCAGTCTTGAAACGAGAAGTCGGGGAAAAGGGTACACTTGCACGCTATGGCGGCGAGGAATTCGTCATCCTCTTGCCAAACTATACAAAACAACAAGCATTGCTACTAGCTGAAAAGCTACGCGAGCGAATTGAAATGCAACCGTTTGAAATCGTGCCGGACCTGCTTGAAAACGTCAAGCACCTGATTGTCCACATCACCGCAAGCATCGGCGTATCTTCAGCTTATGAAGATACCGACAATGCTACAAACCTACTCCGCAACGCTGATCATGCAATGTATAAGGGAGCGAAGGAGCAGGGGAGGAATAAGGTGGCGGGGTTTTAGATATAAACAAGTAAAAGGTTTCTTTTAATGAACTGCACCTCTATTGTTAGATCCGTTTAACAATGGGGGTGTAGTTTTTTAAAGAAGAAATTAATAAATGAACAAAAAGAAATAGATAGTAACCTTGGTATATGTTCTTAGAATGATTGAAAGATGAAAAACAATGACTCACTCAAACAGGAAATGCATTACGGGGGAGAATTAATCTCTTAATAAGCGAAAAAAAGAAAATTAAGAAGTACATTAATTACTATAATATTTAATAATGATAGAATTAACAAAAACTGGCCAGCATGAGTAAAATAACTTGCCAGCCAATTAACTGTATAAATAAAACTTTAACATGAAGGGATTACTATTTTTAATACCAAACTCATTTTTAATAGTCATTCGTTAAAGGATATTGTTTTGTTTATTTTCTTTTAAAGTTATTTTTCTGTTAATGAACCTAGGAGGGTAGTTAATTCTTTAGGTTCATTATAGGATACTGATGTATCTTCAATCTCATAATTAGGATCATATATAAGTGTAGTATTACCACTAGCTTCAAATATCTTAGAAATAATAACTCCTCTTATATCAGTATTTCCAGATGTTCGGAAAGTTGCATTCGGTGCTAAAAAAAGTTTAGTATCAAGGGTTGAATTACCACTTATAGATACATCATTTCCACCTGTATAAATATTCCCTTGTATACCATTATTCCCAGAAATATTTATGTTGGAGTTTTTACTATAGAGCGAGCTATATATAGTTGAATTCCCTGTAAAGTCTAATGTATCTATACCTTTATAAAAAACTTTGACTTTTGAATTATCTTGTGTATTTCCATTTAGTGTGCCCTTTCCATTAACTGAAAATTTATCTTTAATATAAATGGCTAATTTTCCTTTCCCGACTATATTAATATCATTGGAATAGTCAAGGCTATTAACAAGTAACTTTTTATTTGTATCTCCGACATCTATAGTAAGTGAAGCATTTCCCGACAAGTTTATATTGTCGAATTTCATATCAGTGGTCATTGCTAATACTTTATTATTGTTGCCAGATTCGATTATAGAAGGATTTGATTGATATGATAATTTTTCTAAATTAGTATATTCTTCATCCGGAAAGTCAGGGAGTTTTACTTTTATAGGGGTAGCATAATCTATCTTTATATCTTTTGGAATGACTATATCATTTAAGTTACTAGATTCAGTTGCAACCCCACCTCCAATAACTTTTGCATTTCCACTCATAGTAATATTCTTTGAAACATGCACAACATATTTACTGAACATATTTTGCGAGATGTTTTCAACATTTGCATCAAATATTACTTTATACTCCTGTGTGACTGTTCGGTTTTTATTTCCAATTATACCTTTTGAATTTAACGTATATATTAATGGGCCATCACTTTTGGAATTTGTTACCCATACGTTAGCTTGGGGTATTTTATTAAAATTTTTTTCAAACCCACTAATCGTACTGGGTATAGGTGAAATATTTTTTAATACTAATTTATAAAACTCTTCTTCAAACTTATATTTTGTTTTTTGTTCAGGGGAAAGACGATTATATATGTCTTTAATAGAATTATATGCATCATAAACTATCTTATCCAAATTCACTTTCGTTTGAGTAATTCCTGACTCGGCAATATAGTAAGCTGCTTGGTCGATTCTTTCATGATCGGCTTGTTTCATAGTAGAAGCTGTTGTACTCATTAAGCTTATTGCTAAAATAGAAATTAAAGCTATTACAAAGACCGCCAAGATCAACGTATAGCCTTGTTGGTTCTTAAGGGGCGTTAAGTATTTGTATATTTTTTTCATTGGTTAGCACTCCTAATGTATACAGTAGTTGTAACTTGACTACCCTTTAAATTTTTAATAATTATTATATATCGGTCACCTGTGTTGCTAATAGAGAAATCATTTATATTATTTGCATAAATAGAACCATTTAGTTTTATAGATTTTGATTGCTTATCAAATATGTACTGTTTATTGTTTACACTTATTCCAGTATATAAGATTTCGTTCTGCTCATTTTTAATATTTGTTTGGTTAGTTAGAGTAACGTTGTTTGTCTTTCTTATATCTTTCGTAATAGTTTTTAAAACATATGAAATTTCCTTCAGCTGTTGATTTGTTGTAAATTGCTTATTATATTGCTCGGTACTTTTAACTTGTATATTTATTATAAAAATTGCTAGAAAACCGATAATTACAATTGATGCAAGTATTTCAACAAGGGTAATTCCTCTTTGATTTGTTAATCGTTTTTTCATAGATTAATTTTCCTTCCAAACGATTATTTTTTCCATTAAAGCTTTTTGCTTATTATCCAAATTTGATGTCACTTGGATTACAATACTTTTTAATGGGGTGTTACGGCTTTTAATGGACAAAGTAACTTTGTAATTCTCAATTGTTTTAGAAAATTTAGTTGCTGAATTTAACTCTGCTATATAATTTAGACTAGGACCAGTTAAAGTTTTTACATCAAGGCCACCTTTTGTACTTGCGTTATAAGCTTTTTCCATCTCTGTTTGCGCAATATAAGTAGCATCCACAATTCTTTCAGAATTTTTGGTAGTCTTAGAGGTTTGAATGAACAAAGTAAAAAAAGACAAAAGGATAATAACTATGAGTGCGAAAGAAGCAATTACTTCTATAAGGGTGGCACCTTTTTCATCAACGATTATTTTTCTGTTTTGGCTTGCCATTTCTGCTGTCCTTTCTGCCGTTTAGCTAGTGACCTCGAGAAGGGAGTACTAATTCTTCCAAGGTACACCTGCTCAGCTAATGGTTTACTTTTGTTAAATTAAAGGTATGTACCAATATTTGGAGCTTTTAAAAAATAATTCAATAGAAAGATTGGCTAGGATGTTTGTTGATTAACGTAAATTTTTCTTAGAGATGAGTGATTGAATTGTAAAATTAAGAGATTGATTTATTTATTTTACATTTAGTTCACAAAGGTTTCTATGATTTTTATCATATTAACTTAATTGAATTTCCAAATTATTTTTTGTTTAAGTGTAAAAAGTCATATCTTTTGCTCCAAACACCATTTATAATAACAATATCTTAGAAATATAAATTAAGCAACGAGATAGGTGATGAGATGAAAGTCACTCCAATATATAAAATTATTACAGGTTTGTTCTTACTCTCCATAATACTAGCATCCGCGAGTTATGTGAATTTGCATGTTTTTGCTGCTTCTAGTGGTTCGACAATCGGATCTGTCGCTGTAGAGGACTTATCAGATGGCGAAGTTAAAAAGCAATTAAACCGTGTAATAAATAAATGGAAGAATACAGAGCTATCAGTCCTAGTGGGTGAAGAAAAAGTCCTTTTGAAAGCAGAAGATTTCCAATTTGATATTGATGAATCTATCAGTACATATAAAAAACGCACTGCAAAACCTTGGTATGCATTTTGGGAAAAGAAGCCGATTGTTCATGAACCATTACAGGTTAGTGCTACTGATTCCTTAGTGGACAAAATAAGTGAACATACAAAACAAAATAGCGATGAGATTGTATCGCAAGTACTTGAAGCAGCTTCTTATTTAAGGAAATTCCCTCTTAAGATAAAGGATGCTGATTTTTCAATCGAAGATGGTGAACGAATTTCTTTCCAAGCTGTTCCAGTCAAGGATGCTGATTTAAGTAACATCGTTGCATTAGCTAAGCAATTAGATGGTTTTATTATTGAACCTAACAAACCTTTTTCTTTCAATGGATTCGTAGAGCAAGCAGAAATTAGCAACGATGACTCATTAAGCCTCGTGGCCTCTGCTTTATATAGTACTGTTTTACAAAGTTCATTCGAAATTACAGAACGCCATCAAGCTGAAGAAATACCGACATACGTCAAGCCAGGTTATGAAGCGATAGTTAGCCCATTTTTAGAGAAAGATTTGAAATTTATTTCTCACGGAACAGTCCCTGCCAAGATAGCTGCTACGGTCAGCGGCAATGAATTAAAGGTATCGCTTTATTCATTGTCTGGAAGCCCTGAAGTATTAGTTTACGAGAAAGATAGAAGAGCCATTGAACCACGTACCATATACCGCTATATGTCCAATTTAGCGGAAGGGGATAGTAAGACTGTAGAGAAAGCGAAACCAGGTTTACAAGTTTACATTTATCGAACGATAACAGATAAGAATGGTAAAACAGAAAATCAATTAATGAGTCAAAATTATTATCATCCAATAAATCAAGTCATTGAAACATCGGCAAAACAAACTGCACCAATAGATAATAGTTCTGAGCCTACTACAGATGGATATGTGGAGAATCAGCAGGGGACGGATCAGGGATTAGGTGAACCACAGCAAGAGGAGTCTACAAGCCAACAACCTATGCCTAGTAAGGACAAGAATTCAAAAGATGATTCAGAGTTGAATTCTTCAAAAGAGCCTCAAGCAACCACAAGTAAAAATGGAGGTAGTGTTCCAAAAGGAAGCCATTACAATAAAACAGGTGATATTGTTACTCCGAATGATTCCAAATAAGGGGGATTCTCATGGTACTTTCAAAAAGAAAAAGGCTTGGTGATTTATTAGTTGAAGCAGGCGCCATAACCTCACAGCAACTTGACTACGCCCTTCAAAATAAATCGAAAGATGAGAAACTGGGCGACTTTTTGATTCGGGAAAATTTGCTTACAGAGCAACAGCTGATTGAGGTGCTGGAGATTCAGCTAGGTATACCTCAGATTAGTATTAGTCAATTTGTGATTGATCCTGAGCTTGTGCACCTATTGCCTAAAGAAATTGCAAAACGTTCGCTCATTATGCCTTTAACTCGTGAAAAAAATAAGTTGTTGATTGCAATGGCCGATCCAATGGATTATTTCTCGATTGAAGAAGTCCGTATGGCAACTGGCTGTCAAATTGAGACAGCAATCGCCTCAAAAGATGAGTTAAATAAAGCCATTAGTAAGTACTATGATTTGCAGGAGACTATGGATGCAGCTCTTAATGATTTAGTTCCAACTGAAACATTTGAAGAGCCGGAAATGTTTGACGATGATTCACCGATAGTCAAATTAGTCAATCAAATCATCTCTAATGCAGTAGTACAAAGAGCAAGTGATATACATTTTGACCCCCAAGAAACGGAGCTGCGGATTCGATATCGAATTGACGGAGTTTTGAGAACAGAGCGGTCATTGCCACGCAATATGCAAAATATGATCATCGCCCGTATTAAAATTATGGGTAATTTGAATATTACAGAAAACCGATTGCCCCAAGATGGACGAATAAAAGCGAATATTAATCTTCATCCTGTCGATATTCGGCTTTCTACTCTGCCAACAGTATATGGCGAAAAAGTCGTTATGCGGGTACTAGACTTAACTAACTCTCATGGAGATTTGCAAAAGCTTGGTTTTTCTTCAGTCAACTTGACCCATTTTAAAGAAGTAATTAGTAAACCAAATGGTATTGTCTTAATTACAGGTCCTACTGGTTCAGGGAAATCTTCTACACTATCTACTACACTTAACTATTTAAATAGTGAGGAAGTGAACATTATTACCGTAGAAGACCCAGTGGAATATCAAATTGAAGGTGTGAATCAAATACAAGTCCGTGAAGAAATTGGCTTGACCTTTGCTGCAGGTTTACGTTCCATTCTGAGACAAGACCCTGACATCATCATGATAGGTGAAATTCGAGATACCGAAACGGCCCAAATAGCTACACGTGCGTCTTTGACAGGTCATCTAGTACTGAGTACGTTACATACAAATAGTGCAGCAGAATCTATTTCACGCCTATTCGATATGGGTATTGAACCATTCTTGCTATCATCTTCAGTAGTTGGCGTCGTGGCGCAGCGTCTTGTACGCCGAGTATGCAGGGATTGCGGAAAGTACGAAGACGTTTCATCTGAAGAAAAAGATATTTTTTCAAATCATGACATAACCATTTCACATGTTAAGCGTGGGGGCGGCTGTCCATCTTGCAATAACACAGGGTATAGAGGGCGTTTTGCTATACATGAATTATTAATCGTAGACGAAAAAGTGAAAGAATTAATTTTGAACAGAGCTAGTCTAGCGGAAATCAAAAAACATATGGCAACACATGGTTATCGTACATTGCTTGAAGACGGGCTTATAAAAGTGGCGGATGGCCTAACAACAACCGAAGAGATTCTTCGAGTAGCAACTGATGAATAAGGTGTGATGAAATGACAAAATCAATCGTTGAATTACTAACATATGCAGATGAAGCCAATGCATCCGACCTGCATGCCACTGTCGGCGTGCCACCATATTACAGAATCAATGGAGCATTGCAGCCATATGGGGAACAAATACTAACGCCGGATGATTTAAATAAGATGATTTTAGAAGTTTTGCCACCTCATCGAATGGAAGAATTCGAGACAAAAGGTGAAGTAGACTTTAACTATTCACTTCCAGGGCGATGCCGTTTTCGAATGAATGCCTATCATCAGCGAAATAGCTCCACATTGGCAGCGAGGAAAATCACAGCGGAAATTCCTACAATCGATGATTTGGGCATGCCTGCTGTATTAAAAGAATTGTGTCAAAAACCTCAGGGACTCATTCTTGTGACAGGGCCAACAGGATCAGGTAAATCAACGACACTAGCAGCAATGATTGATTATATTAACAAGCATCAAGCGAAACACATCATTACATTAGAGGACCCTATTGAATATTTGCATAAGCATGGACAATCGATTGTTAATCAGCGAGAAGTAGGATCTGATACTAGGAGCTTTGCCAATGGACTGCGAGCAGCTCTTCGCCAAGATCCAGATATTATTCTAGTAGGCGAAATGAGAGATTTAGAGACGATTTCAACAGCTATTACAGCTGCTGAGACAGGGCATCTCGTTATGGCGACATTGCATACAAGCAGTGCGCCGACAACAATTGACCGTATTATTGACGTCTTCCCGCCGCATCAACAAGGCCAAATTCGTATACAGCTTGCCAATGTGTTGCAAGGCATTATTTCTCAACGCCTGTTTAAACGGATTGACAAACCAGGGCGCGTTGCTGCTACCGAAATCTTAATTCAAACACCTTCTGTCGCCAATCTAATTCGCAATGACAAAGTGCATCAGCTGACTAACATTATGCAGACAAACCGAGCGCTAGGTATGCATACAATTGATAGTTCGATCCAACAGTTGCTCGCAAAGCGCTTAATCGACTTCGAAACAGCGAAGGTATATATGAATGCGGGTGATTTTGCATGACGGTCTACCGCTTTACAGGACGGAATATACAGGGTGTCATGGAAAAAGGCTCGATAGAAGCTGAGTCGAAACAATTAGCGATAAAGAAATTACGTGACCGTGGCATTAACCCTCGGCAAATAGATGAATCGAAAAGTATTCTGCATAGGGATTTGACTATTGGTAAAGCGATGAAAAATGAAGATTTCGTTATTTATTGCCGGCAATTTGCAACACTAATTCGTGCGGGGATTTCTATTGTAGAGGCAACCCATATACTAGCGGACCAAACATCAAGTAAAGGCTTGAAGAAAGCGTTAAAGGGTGTCGAAGAAGACATACGTTCAGGGATTGCCTTCTCGGCCGCTGCTGCCAAGTATCCAAAAATCTTCCCCGTTCTTTTTGTCAACATGATGAAAGCAGGGGAAGCAACTGGTAATCTTGATGAAACGCTGGACCGTATGGCGTTTAGTTATGAGAAGTCATTTAAATTGAAGAAGAAAATCCAATCAGCAATGAGTTATCCGATTGTACTTGTTATTTTGATTATTCTGGTATCTGCGTTTATGCTTTTGTGGCTTGTGCCACAATTTACAGCAAATTTCGCGAGCTTTGGAGCAGAATTACCCGCTATTACATTAATGGTTCTAGGGTTTAGTAATGCGTTAAAGGCCTATTGGTGGATTTTCTTTCTCGTAGGGAGCGCTATTATTGGAGCCTTTCTATACCTCTTTCAAAAGAACCCAAAGTTTAACTTTTATGTTCATTATATTTTGTTGAAAATGCCGATTTTCGGGAAAGTGCTGCAAAAGTCAGCCATAGCTCGGATGACGCGGACGCTCGCTTCACTTTTCAGCAGCTCAGTGCCAATTCTAAATGCATTAAGTATTGTCGAGAAAGTTATCGGCGATCCAGTGATTGAAGAGGTTGTTCATAAATCGCGTACCTCACTTGAAAAAGGAAGCTCGTTAGCAGAACCATTAAAGGAAAGCTGGGTCTTCCCACCCCTCGTTACGCAGATGGTCTCAATCGGTGAACAGACTGGCTCCCTCGACTACATGCTTGAGAAAATAGCTGAGTTTTATGAAGACGATGTGGACCGTACTGTAGATTCATTAAAAGCGTTAATCGAACCAATTATGATTATCCTCTTAGCAGGTATCGTTGGTTTTATCATGGCAGCTGTTCTGTTGCCGATGTATAGCTTGTACGAACAAGTTGGTTAGAAAAGCAGTCCACATTGAGAGGGGGTGAAAAGGAAATTGACAGATGAAAAGAAAGCAAATTTCCTAGGTGAAGAACCTACATACAAAAAAGGAGGAATTATTATGTTTGATAAAATGAAATTAAAATTAAAAAAAGTCATGAAAAATGAAGAAGGTATGACCCTAATTGAGTTGTTAGCAGTGTTGGTAATTATAGCAATAGTAGCTTTGATTGCAGTACCTGCGATTGGGAACATAATTAATAACTCAAAAGATAAAGCGATTCTAGCGGACGCTTCAAATATTATAGCTGGAGCTAAAATTGCGGTCCAAGATGGGGCTTGTACTGAGGCTAAGACTGATACCTCTGTAACCTGCTCTGAAACTAATTTAAAAGATGGATATGTTGAGAATGTAAAAGGATCAGGATTTTCAGCTACTAGAGGGACAGATGGTGCATGGACTGTAACTTATCCGGAATTAGCCAACATTAAAAATGATAAATTTAAGCCTTATGAAAGTAATGCAACAAGTAAAACTACTGTTACTGAAAAGAAAATAAATGATGTTCTAGGTAAAACAAACACTAAAGCAACTGATTAATACTAGAACAGCAGCCTTGGCTGCTGTTCTCCATCTCTTTAATCTTTCGCTGAAGAAAGCAACAAAAGCAAACCCCAAACAGTTGCTTTCTCCACCGAAGCATTAAAGCTATAAAGCTTTTTCTTTTCTCCTAGGGGGTACTGATATGTTGTTTAAAAAGAAAAGACGCCATGTGGCGCTCGTATATAATGATTTTATGTTAAAGGCACTGGCATCAAACAGTGATGATTTGTCTCAAGCTAGATACTTTTCCGTTGCACTTGAGGAAGGAATGGTCGTAGAAGGCATCATTGAGGATGAATTTGCCTTTTTTGAGTTGTTAAAAGTACAGGTGAAGAGTTGGGGCATTAAAGGATATGATGCCCGTTTTTATGTACCTGAGAGTACGGTCATGATGAAGAGCATTGACCATCCTTCTGACCTAAAGGGCAAAAGTGAAATAAGAGCATTTGTTGAGATGGAGATAGGGCGGTCGATTCATTTGCCCTTTGAAAATCCATTGATTGATGTATATGATGCAGATGAAAATGATGGTAAGGCTACTGTTTTCGCCACGAATGCGGATGAAGTAAGGAAAATTACAGGACTCTTGGATGATGCAGGCCTTCATCCGTCTGTTGCTGATATTAAGGTGATCTCACTGCTTCGCCTTGTAAATGAAGCGATTGATGGTTTGATTGAATCGACGACACTTCTTATAGATTGGAGCATTAATGAACTGTCACTCGCTATTTATTCTGGAGGAGAAGTGGAATTTTTGCGTTTCCAAACAGTCGAGACAGAGCGTGCGAAATGGAGAACACGCATGACGGAAGAAGGCTTTGATTATGTTTATGAAGATGATGTCATGAACTACCATGCTGCGCTTATGGAGCCTTTAGCTGAAATCGAGCGGATTATTAATTTTTATCGATACTCATTAAATAAAGGGGAAAAGGGTGTGGATCGGCTGTTATTGACAGGGGATAACCCAGAAATAGCATATATAGCGGACATGCTTGAAAGCCAATTGAATTTACCTGTTGATGTGTTTGATGATGAGTTAATGGCAAAGGTTACGCCTGACTTCCATGCACAGCAAGCAGGTTTAGTTAGCCTTGCAATGAAGGAGGCTCCAACAGCATGATTCCAAATATTAACCTCCTTCCAAAAGTTGAACGTAGGACGTCCAATAGATCGTTATTATGGCTCTCTGGCACGATTTTGTTTTTGATCTTCCTTGGCGTAGTATTTTATTATTACTCATTGCAAAGTGATGTTAATTCACTCACTCAGCAGCATCAAAACCTAGCAAGCCAGATAGAAGCTTCGCAAAAAGAATTGGCCACTCTGCAGACAGCGGGACAAGGCTCATTTGACCAATCTGTACAGTATGTCGAATCGGTATCCTATCCGGTAACGCCTATTATTGACAGCGTGAAAGGCTATTTGGCCTCTTATGAGAAGCTGACTTCACTTACATACGGTGAAACAGGTGTGACCGTCATTATTGATTTTGAAACGCTCCATGGCATCGCTACATATGTCCAAAATGTTATGACAGACCCATTAGTTAGCGATGTACAAGTAACTAGTGTCGAGTCCTTCGACCCAGCAAAAAAAGAGTATGATGAAGCTGTAGAAAGCGATCATTTAATCCCACGTTACAAGGCGACGATGGTGCTTTCTATTAACAGAGCAAAATTACTGGCAGAAGGTGATACTCAATGAACTCACTCGGACAAAATAAAAAAGTGACAACCATTCTAGTTATTGCGCTCGTCTTCTTAATAGCATTTGCGATATACTACTATCTTCTTATGCCGAAAATGGAAGAGAGAGATGCACTGAATGCGCAGATAAAAGATACACGAGCAGAATCTGCTACGCTATATAATCAAATTAAAACAATGAAAGACAATCAACAAGCGACGAAAAAAAGCCCGACAGAGTTGATGGCTAAGGTACCGACATCAATTGAATTGAGTGATTTAATTAAATCGATAGAACAAGTCGAATTGGGCAGTGATACGCAGATAGTGGATATGGCGTTTAACAACTATGATGCGTCAGTAAAGGAAACTCTACAAACTACAATTGAAGATAATAATTTGGATAACGGCCAATCAACTAATGCTAACAATACATCAGATGGCCAAGCCCAAGCAACAGGCGATATAAATACAGATGAAAATACAAATACTCAGACAACAACTGATGCTGCAACGAGTAATAATACAAATACTGAAAATGCAAACGAAGTGGTAACAAACGAACAAAATAATGATGAGACATTGCCTGTTTCTCCGATTTCGCTTGATAGTCTACCAGATTCATTAAAGTTGGTTACGATGAATGTGACGGTCGCAGCGAAAGGTGAAAAAGAAATTAAAGAGTTTTTAAAGGAAATTGAGATATTGCCGCGAATTATGCGTATAGATGCAGTGACGTATGAATCCCCGAATAAAGACGTTGAAGCATCAACAGAATCAGAAGAAAATACAAAGGACGAGTTATTGCAAGCGACCATTCAACTTACAACTTTCTATTATGTCGGTCAAGTGGATGATCAAAACGTGAAATAGGAAGTGACTAATTTGGACATTGTGTATGCATTTGTATGTATGATTTTTGGCTTTGTTTTTGGTTCTTTTTTTAATGTCGTAGGACTAAGGGTGCCACGGCATGAGTCTATTGTTTCGCCACCTTCTCATTGTGAAAGGTGTGGCCGGCGTTTGTCAGCTTTAGACTTAGTGCCTGTCTTGTCCTATCTATTCCTAAGAGGGAAATGCCGAACTTGTGATGCGAAAATTGGCTTTTTCCATCCTTTTATGGAATTGTTGACAGGCCTTTTTTTCGGGCTTGCTTATTTGCATTTCGGGCCTTCTCGAGAGCTAATTGTCGCTCTTCTCTTTATATCATTATTGGTGATTATCACCGTTTCTGATATCGTCTATATGTTAATTCCTGATAAAGTTTTATTGCCTTTTGCGATTATATTGATCATTTTACGAGTGGTATCACCACTTGAACCCTGGTGGGACGCATTTGCGGGAGCGGTCATTGGCTTTAGTATTTTATTTTTGATCGCACTTGTTTCAAAAGGAGGAATGGGTGGCGGAGATATAAAGTTATTCTTTGTCATTGGCCTTGTACTTGGTATTCAGCATACAATGCTGGCACTCTTTCTATCAGCACTCATTGGGCTTGTAGCAGGCCTTTTCGGTATAGTATGGCAGAAAAAAGGACGCAAACAGCCAATCCCTTTTGGTCCTTGGATTGCGTTAGCAAGTGTAATCGTCTATTTTTACGGCGAGAACTTGCTCGAATGGTACAGTAATTTGTTTTTTTAAAGAGAAAAGTTTTTAGGACAAGGCGACAGCAGTCTTGTCTTTTTTTATGCCATTTCTGATAGGGTAATAGGGAGGAGTGATGACATGAAATTTAATCGTGGCAAGAAACGAGAAAAGACACATTTTATGATGGCTGCAGTAGTACATGGCATTTTGATTGGAGTAGCAGGGGTATTGCTCTTCTTTTTCATCCTAAATGCTGCTGAAAAACGGACAATCGCTGAGGAAAAGGAATTACCGAAAAGCAGCGCATTGCAAAAAGTAAAAAATACGAGTAGCGAATCAAAGTTCTATGCCATGCAATACGGCGTGTATTCATCTGAACAAGCTGCAAATGATTTTCTAGCAGGTCATCCTGAATTAGTGAACGTCGCAATTGTGCCGGCAGGAAAACAATATTACTTATGGGGTGGGATTGACCATAGAGAAAAGAATATCAAAAAAATTGTCAATAAAGATTCCTTCATCAAACCTTTCGCATTGTCAGGAGCTAGTTGTGATGAACAAGGATTAAAAATGTTACCACAGATGCTTAGAGCCGACAACTTGTCGAAATTAAATTTTAATAATTCTAAAAAAGCAACAGTATTACCAATGAATTGGAATACGAATGTGAAGGCAGTTACTAAAGGATCCAAAGAATTAGAAAGTGTAAAATTGCAGTTATTGGCTCATTATGCAGCCCAAAACGACTGCCTTAATATTAAATTTTAAACTGTTAAAGCATACAAAAAATAAATTTCACCTATTTTCCGTAATTTCCCTTATTTGTACTGGTCGATTATGATAGCAAAAAGGGGGAGAGCACATGTCTATCGTTTTAAAGAAAAATATCATTCTATTGAATCCTGAGGGAAATTGTGAAGAACTTTTTGAAGAGCTTCAACTGCCTTTTTCAACCACACATCAACACATCCCGGTGGGTGATCATTTGCCGGAAAATCCTTTCGAATATGCTAATACAACCGTTGTCATCAAATTGCTTCGTATGAAAGCACCTCATGAGTCGCTTTGTTATTTGCATGTGAAGCGCGTTATTAGCATAGAGGGCATTCTTTTGCCATTGCCCCAATCCAAAAATGAAGCAAGAAACTTTCTAAAACGTTTATCTAATAGGCAACACCGCGTGACGACAGCTGTAGGGATCCGATATGATCAACAGCTCTCGTCTTTTGTTGTTGCATCAGATGTGACGATGAAATGCTTGTCAGAGAAAATAATCCAACAATACATTGAAACAGGGGAACCTTTCGAACAAGATATTGGTTATAATATTATGGGAGTCGGACAGAACTTAGTCAGTAGGATAGATGGCTGCAAATATAATGTTGCAGGCCTTCCTACCAAAATATTAAAAGACTTTTTGAGCGAAAAAGGGATTATGTCGGCATCAGAGGAGGCGGAAGTGCATGGCCACTAATATGGACCTTCCCATGATGATCCGCGATGTGCATGTTGATGATAGACCAAGAGAGCGTCTTAAAAGGCAAGGAGCCGAAAGTTTATCGAATCAAGAACTCATCGCTATATTGCTTCGGACAGGCACAAAAAAAGAATCGGTGCTTCATCTTTCTAATCGTATATTGACGCACTTTGAACGGCTGCATGAGCTGAAAAATGCAACAATTGAAGAAATCACCGCAATTAAGGGGATTGGTGAGGCAAAGGCGATTCAACTTTTAGCTTCCATAGAACTTGGCAAAAGACTACATAAGCAGAGGACAGACGAACGCTATACGATTCGTTCTCCAAAGGACGCAGCGAATTATTTAATGCCGGATATGACATCGCTTTTGCAAGAAAACTTTGTGACGCTCTTTTTAAATGTCAAAAATCAAATTATTCATCAGCAAACGATTTTTATCGGTAGTTTAAATGCAAGTATTGTGCACCCACGGGAAGTATTTCGTGAAGCGGTAAAACGTTCGGCTGCTTCTATCATTTGCGCACACAACCACCCAAGTGGTAACCCTGCTCCAAGTCCGGAAGATATAGACGTGACGAAGCGTTTGCAAGAAGCTGGTTTAATTATGGGGATTGAGCTTCTTGACCACGTAATTATAGGAGATCATCAATTTATAAGTTTAAAAGAGAAAGGTTATATGTAGTACTGTAATTTTTCCTACTTATCCGTTATAATGAAACGTATGATTTTCAAGACTTCTTAAAGTTTATGGCTAAAAATAGAAAGGAAGAACAAAACGTGTTTGGATTAGGTGGAAAAGATGTCGGGATTGACCTCGGCACAGCAAATACATTGGTATTTTTAAAAGGAAAAGGCATTGTGCTTCGTGAACCATCAGTAGTAGCGAAGAATACAAAAACAGGTGAAATTGTAGCAGTTGGTAATGATGCGAAAAATATGATCGGTCGTACACCAGGATCTATTGTAGCTATTCGTCCGATGAAAGACGGAGTTATTGCAGATTTCGACATTACTACAACAATGATTGAGTATTATATGAAAGAAGCAATGAAAGCTTCAGGCGGCAACTGGAAAAAACCAAATGTGATGATTTGTGTACCATATGGTATTACTTCAGTAGAACAGCGTGCCGTTATTGATGCCTCTCGCCAAGCTGGCGCAAAAGAAGCATACACAATTGAAGAACCATTTGCAGCTGCAATTGGCGCAAATCTACCAGTCTGGGAACCTACAGGTAGTATGGTAGTTGATATCGGTGGCGGTACATCTGAAGTAGCGGTAATTTCATTAGGTGGTATTGTAACAAGTGAATCTGTCCGTGTTGGCGGGGATGCGATGGATGCTGCTATAACAGCTTATATCCGTAAAACATATAATCTGACAATCGGTGAACGTACAGCTGAAACTATCAAGATGGAAATCGGTTCTGCTAGCCCAGAAGGTGAAGTAGAGACAATGGAAATTCGCGGTCGCGATCTTGTGACAGGACTTCCTAAAACTATTGAAATCACATCTATTGAAATTGTAGATGCTTTAAAAGAGTCGATTGCGGCTATAATTGACGGCGTAAAGAAAACACTAGAACAAACGCCACCAGAATTATCTGCTGATGTAATGGAACGAGGAATTGTACTTACTGGCGGTGGCGCGCTGCTTAAAAACTTGGACAAAGTGATCAGCGACGAAACAAATATGCCTGTATTTATTGCAGAAAACCCATTAGACTGTGTAGCGATTGGAACTGGTATGGCACTTGACAATATCGATTTAATGCGTCGCCACCAATCAAAATAAGGGGGAAATAGGCAATGCCACAGTTTTTTTCGAATAAGCGATTAATATTGCTGCTTGTCGGCGTAATCCTCTTAGTGGCATTGATTAGCTTTACCTTACGTGATCGACAAGCCTCGCTTCCCGAGCAGATTATTAAAGATACGGTTGGTTTTGGACAATCGATTGTTGCTAAGCCTGCAAGCTATATTACAGGATTAGTCAATAATGTAGACGATTTAATGAATACGTATGAAGAGAATAAACGTTTAAAATCGCGCTTGGAGGAATTCGGCACATTACAAGCTAAAGTCAATGAATTAAAAGTAGAAAATGACAAGTTAAAAGATTTAGTTGATAAAAAAGATGATTTGCGCAACTTCAATCCGATTCAGGCTAATGTAATTGCGCGAAACCCTGACCAATGGGAAGAAAAGCTGATTTTAAATGAAGGTTCAATGAACGGCGTAAAAGTAAATATGGCAGTGCTTACATCTAAGGGATTGATTGGTAAGATAGTACAAACTACACCTTATACATCCCAAGTAGAACTTCTATCGACAAATAATACAAATTATCGTGTATCTGCTGTGATTGCGAATAAAAAAACAGAGGCATTTGGTTTAATAGAAGGGTTTGATCCAAAGCGCAGCGAATTAGTCTTAAAACGGATTGATTCAAGCCTTGCTGTTAAAAAAGGTGATAAAGTAACGACATCCGGCCTTGGCGGTATATTTCCTAAAGGTATCTTAATTGGAGAGGTTACAAAGGTTTCTACAGATGACTATGGGTTGACAAAACTTGCTTATGTTAAACCGGCAGCTGATTTTTCTATGCTTGATCATGTGGTAATTGCCAAACGCCAGTCAATTGCTATTGACGGTTCAGATGGAGCTAATACAGACAAATCAACTAAAACAGACGGAGGAGATCAAAAGTAATGGCGCGATTTCTAATTCCGTTTGTTGCTGTTGTGCTCTTCTTTTTGGAACCTGGTTTTTCATTGTATTCACCCATCGAATGGCATGGCCATCTCTATTATTTAGTGCCTCGGTTTTTAATTCTGTATTTAATCTTTTTGTCAATTTATTATGATCGTAAGCGTGCAATGATGTATGGATTAATATTTGGGGTATTGTATGATATTTTCTATATTGATATTATTGGATTATATACATTCTTGTATCCGTTCATTTGTTTTGTGGCGGGTTCTACAGTGAAATATATACATCAACATCTTGCTATTACTACCATTCTTTCCTTAGTGCTTGTAGCGCTTTTGGAAATTGTCTTGAACCAATTTTTCTTACTCATTTCTTTTACGTCTGTACCCTTTACAGAATTTTTAAATCAACGGTTGATTCCAACCATGATTGCGAATTCTATTTATCTCATCATGCTCGGATGGACGTTTAAGTATTTAATCGAAGCTCGTGTGTTATTAAAGGCAAATCAATCAACGTTATAGCAGAGAAGCGTGAGGTGAAGCATTTGACAACTAAGCAGCTAGTCTTAATTAAAGGAACGAAAGAAGGGCTCGTGCTTCAGCTAGATGATCAGTGCGCTTACTCTGATTTATTAGATGAATTAAAGCGCAAAGTCACAGAGGAAGGGCTCGAAGGACAAGCAGAAGTTACTATCCATGTAGGAAATCGATATTGCAACCAAGAGCAGCTGAAAGAAATTCTCCATATTGTTCAAGAATCAAAGTCATTAAAAGTGACAAAGATTAAGAGCGACGTAATTACGATGGAAGAATGCAATGAAAAGCTTTTGAGAAACCAATCATCTACTTACATAGGTATTGTACGATCTGGACAAGAAATAAAGGCTGACGGTGACCTTGTTGTCATTGGGGATGTAAATCCGAATGGCAAAGTGGTTGCTGGCGGCAGTATTTATGTAATGGGCCGATTAAAGGGAATGGCGCATGCGGGGTTTAACGGCAATCGCGATAGTGTAATCGCAGCCTCATGGCTTGAAGCGACACACCTAATGATTGCCGATTTAATGGAATTAATGACCAATGAAATTACCATTCTCGCAAACAAACCTGAAATGGAATGTGCGTATATTCATACAAACGGCCGCATTGCGATTGATCGGTTGCAGGATTTACGAAATCTGAGACCAAATTTATCGACATTTAAGGGAGGAAGCTAATGTGGGTGAAGCTATTGTAATTACTTCGGGTAAAGGTGGAGTAGGTAAAACAACTACTACAGCTAATTTAGGTACTGCATTGGCACTTCAAAATAAAAAAGTTTGCTTGGTCGATACGGACATCGGTTTACGAAATCTAGATGTTATTCTAGGGTTAGAAAATCGGATTATTTACGACTTAGTAGATACGATTGAAGGACGTTGTAAGGTCCATCAAGCATTAGTGAAAGATAAGCGCTTTGATGAATTGCTTTATCTTTTGCCTGCTGCTCAAACGTCTGATAAAAACGCTGTGACACCACAACAGATGAAAACTCTGATAGACGAATTAAAGCTTGAGTTCGACTATGTTTTAATAGACTGTCCAGCAGGGATTGAGCAAGGCTATAAAAACGCAATAGCAGGAGCTGATCGTGCAATTGTTGTGACAACTCCTGAAATTTCTGCTGTTCGTGATGCTGACCGCATTATTGGATTGCTTGAAAAAGAAGAGATTGAACCGCCGAAATTGATTATCAACCGAATTCGGCCGCAACTGATGAAAAGTGGAGATGCACTAGATGTAAATGAAATCACAACACATCTTTCCATTGATTTACTCGGTATCATCCCAGATGATGAACATGTTATTCGTTCTTCTAACAAAGGTGAACCAATCGTTATGGAACCATCTACACAAGCAGCTATTGCTTACCGAAATATTGTTCGCCGTATTTTAGGTGAATCTGTGCCGCTTATGACATTAGAAAATGAACATAAAGGTGTCTTTGCCAAAATCAAAGCCTTGTTCTCAAGATAATTGTCTATAGCTACATAATGTAAAAGTCTTTTGGAAAAGAATTTCCGAAAGGCTTTTTATTTTATTGTCTTGTTTCCTAGCCTAGTACAAGAAAATTAGTAATAGGTTTGGATTGATTATAATTCTGTACTGTTTATCCACACTGCCTCATAAACTATTAGAAAAAGTCTTTTGGGGGTGTGGAGTTTTGAAGAAATGGAAGATTGCTGTATGGATTGCGATTATGTTATTTACCGTTCTTTTTTTGGAGAAAAAGCAAATAATAAAGAGCGATGTAACAGATTACGTTCTTTCAAATGATGACCTATTTATATTAACAAAGTGGACAAAGAGCGTATTCCATGAGGAGGAAAAGGTGCCTGTTATGGCTCCGGTGACAGATGCGTATATCAGTAACTATGATACAATGCAAACTTTTTCAAAGGGCGTTTTGCTCTCTTATGATAAACCAATGACTATTTACGCGAAGCATGACGGCTTTGTCACATTTACAGGCAACACAAAGTCTCTAGGCAAAACGATGACTGTTACATATGATACGGGAGAGAGGGTCACGTATGGCTTATTGAAGACATTAGATTATTTGCCGTATACCTCGCTTAGAGAAGGCGAAGCCCTATCATCAATGGAGCCGGGCACGTTTTACTTGCAGGTGGAACGCAAGGGTGCCGTTTTAGATCCTGGTTCATTAAAAGAATGGCTACAATAATGCTGAAAGTGAAGCTTCACCCAACACTTTTGCCTATCATCGTTTGGCTAGTTCTGACAGGACAGTTTGCAAACTATGCACTGTTATTTTTATCATTGTGCATTCATGAGTTAGGGCACCTGATAGTTGCATATCTTGTGGGGGCCAATATAAAATCCTGTGTGATCATGCCTTATGGAGGCGAAATACAATTCAGCAAGAGCTGGCAAATGACCAAACAACAACAGTTGCTCATTACCATGGCAGGTCCGTTTGCCACTCTTCTCTTATTCCTCCTAGCACTCTTTTTTTTGCCACAAAATTTGAGCGTGCCCTTGCAAACAATTCAGCTTTTATTACTCTTATTGAATTTATTGCCGATTTGGCCGTTAGATGGAGGACGGATCGTTGAAATCCTGTGGAGTGAAAAAAAATCAATTATCCAAACAAAAACGTCTTTTTTAGCTTTTTCTATGTCCTGTTGTTTCCTGTGCATGCTAATGGCATTATTATATATACCGGAATCTTTCTTTTTTATTTTGATACTTATTCTCTTATTCATTCAAAATATACAGGCATTTCGATACCGTCGATATGAACAAGCTTTCGAAAACATCGTATTAAATAGGTTGACGCCATAGTTTTGGTATGATAAAATTTCTAATGTTATGTAGCACCCGTGCTACAACCGCGCTGAAAAGGTTTAAGCATCAATTATGATCACCTATTGAAGGCGAGTCTGAGTTATCTAAGGAGGTGCAGTTATGTACGCAATTATTGAAACTGGTGGTAAACAAGTTAAAGTAGAAGCTGGCCAAGCAATCTACGTTGAAAAAATCAACGCACAAGCTGGTGAAACAGTTACTTTTGACAAAGTTCTTTTTGTTGGTGGCGATGACGTTAAAGTTGGTGCTCCATTCGTTGAAGGAGCAACAGTTACAGCTAAAGTTGAAAAACAAGGCCGTGCGAAAAAAATCGTTGTTTTCAAATTGAAAGCTAAAAAGAACTACCGTCGTAAACAAGGTCACCGTCAACCATACACAAAATTAGTTGTTGAAACAATCAACGCTTAATGATGGGGTGATATTGTGATCACTATTACAGTTCATAGCGATGAAAATCGAAAGTCATATGGCTTTGAAGTCTCAGGTCATGCCTATTCAGGCGATCCTGGTCATGATTTAGTATGCGCCGGCGTATCTGCCATTGCTTTTGGCAGTGTCAATGCGATTGGACAAATACTTCAATTACAACCGGGGATTGAGCAAGGCGAAAACGGGGGATATTTATCCTGTGTTATCGACCAAACGACTCTTGATGCTGAGCTTGATGCAAAACTGCAAATTATTCTCCAAACAATGGTAACGCAATTCTATACGATGGTTGCCAGTTACGGAGATTTTATCGAATTAAAATATAAGATGATCTAGGAGGTGGAACATATGTTACTAGTATCTTTAGATTTGCAATTCTTCGCTTCTAAAAAAGGTGTAGGTTCTACTAAGAACGGTCGTGACTCTGAGTCTAAACGTTTAGGCGCTAAACGTGCTGATGGTCAATTTGCTACTGCTGGTTCTATTTTATACCGTCAACGCGGTACTAAAATTTACCCAGGTGAAAACGTAGGTCGCGGTGGTGACGATACTTTATTCGCTAAAATCGATGGTGTTGTAAAATTCGAACGCCTAGGTCGCGATAAACGTAAAGTCAGCGTATACCCAGTTGCTCAAGAAGCTTAATAGCAGGGTATGAAGACTAGACGGCTGTCTCAAGAGTGTATCTGCACCTTGAGACAGCCTCTTTCTTTATAATAATCATACCTTATCAAAATCGGCTTTCGCTCTATTTTGCGAAAGTCGTTTTTTCAAATAGAAGAAAAATATTTCTGGAATTGGTATACTAATATTACAATTGTTCAAGCAAAGGAGCGTGAAGTCTTGTCGAAGCATCAATCACTCAACGTAAATGAAGTGCTGCGCTTTGCGAACCATGATTTTATGAATCAACTTCAATTAATCAAAATGAACCTTGATTTGGGTCGCCTAGAAGAAGCGAAAAATGCTGTTGAACAAACAGCAGAGCAATGCAAAACCTTCTTTTCAATCAACAAAATGGGTTTGCCAAAGACAATCGACTGGATTCATACACTAGAATGGCGCTATCCAAGTATTCATGTGAACGTAGAAACTAACATTGATGAAAAGATTAACCAAGAAGCAGACAATGTGGTATGCGATTATTTAGAAGGCGCTATTTCACATATCTATGAAGCGCTTGATCCATTCGTAGACCAACAGCTATCGTTGCAAATATATGCTAGTAACCAACAATTTGAAATAGAATTTCATTTAATTGGCCATTGGAGCCAAAAAGAGCATTATCATATTCTAAAGCACCCATTCATCATGAATGAAGAAATTTCTTTTACACAAAATGAATGGCATATGATTATTACGAAAAAGGAGGGAATTTAATGTTTGTCGATCACGTAAAAGTTTATGTTAAAGGTGGAGATGGCGGCGATGGAATGGTAGCCTTCCGCCGTGAAAAATTTATTCCAAACGGTGGCCCGGCAGGCGGTGACGGAGGGAATGGCGGAGATGTTGTATTTATCGTAGATGAAGGTCTACGTACATTAATGGATTTCCGTTTTAAACGTCATTTTAAAGCAGACCGCGGCGAACATGGTATGAGCAAAAATATGCATGGCAAAAGGGCTGGAGCTATGTATGTATCTGTTCCTCCAGGTACTGTTGTGACGGACGAAGAGACAGGTCGCGTTATTGCGGATTTAGTAGAACATGGACAAAAAGCAGTCATTGCTAAAGGTGGCCGCGGTGGTCGCGGAAACTCTCGTTTTGCTACACCTGCAAACCCGGCTCCGGAACTTTCAGAAAAAGGTGAGCCTGGCCAAGAGCTAAATGTAGTTTTAGAACTAAAAGTATTAGCTGATGTTGGATTAGTTGGATTCCCAAGTGTGGGCAAGTCAACCTTATTATCTGTCGTGACCTCTGCTAAGCCTAAAATCGGCGCTTATCATTTTACTACAATAGTGCCTAACTTAGGAATGGTACGTGTAGAGGATGGACGAAGCTTCGCTATGGCAGATTTGCCAGGTTTAATTGAAGGCGCATCAGAAGGAGTTGGACTTGGACACCAATTTTTACGTCACATTGAGCGTACTCGTGTAATCGTCCATGTAATTGATATGTCTGGTATGGAAGGTCGAGATCCATATGAAGATTATTTGACAATCAACAAAGAGTTAGAACAATACAATATGCGATTGACTGAACGACCGCAAATTATTGTTGCCAATAAAATGGACATGCCGGAAGCGGAAGAAAACCTAGAAGAATTCCGTACTAAAGTAGGAAGCGATGCTAGAATATTCCCGATTTCTGCTGTTTCACGCCAAGGCTTGAAAGAAATGCTATTTGCTGTAGCAGATCTATTGGATGAAACGCCAGAATTCTCATTGAATGAAATCGAAGAGGAAGAAACTGAAGCAACGGTTCTTTACAAACATGAGGCAAAAGGCAAGGACTTTGTTATTACACGTGATGATGACGGAGCATTTGTGTTATCTGGGGATTCAATTGAACGCCTATTCAAGATGACAGACTTTAGCCGCGAAGAATCTGTTCGCCGCTTCTCACGCCAAATGCGAGGTATGGGTGTGGATGATGCTCTACGTGAACGTGGCGCTCAAAACGGCGATACGGTTCGTTTGTTGAAATTTGAATTTGATTTTGTTGAGTAGGATTCGGGGGGGAAAAGGATGAAAAATATAGCAGATCAACGCTATTATTTAGTACGCGAAGATGTGTTAACAGATGCCATGCAAAAAACATTGGAAGCCAAGCATTTATTGCAAACAGGTGCTGTTTCTTCCATATGGGATGCTGTGAAACAAGTCGATTTATCAAGAAGTGCGTTTTATAAGTATCGAGATGCTGTTTTCCCTTTTCACTCCATTGTACAAGAACGCATTTTAACTGTTTTTTTGCAGCTTGAAGACCGTAAAGGAACGTTAGCAAGGCTTTTAAACACTGTAACCGACGCGCATTGTAATATCTTAACAATCCATCAAACAATCCCTATCCAAGGCCGTGCAAATGTGACACTTTCACTTGATGTAACGGTAATGGAAGGGGAATTGGATGAGTTAATCCAACGTCTCAAAAAATTAGACTTTGTCGAATCGGCGGAGGTAATTAGCTCAGGCGCTTTATAGGAGGGAGTTTATTGTCACAGGATCAACGTGTAGCTTATTTAGGACCAGAAGGAACTTTTACACATTTAGCAGCACAGCAACTCTTTTTAGATGATCAGCTTTCTTCATTTCAAAGTATTCCTGCTTGTATTGAAGCAGTTGCGAGTAAGCGCGTGAGTTATGCAATCGTGCCGCTTGAAAATGCGCTAGAGGGTACTGTACCTCTAACAATAGATTACTTGTTTCATGAAGCGGAATTATATGTCGTAGGGGAAGTATTGACGCCGATTGAACAGCATCTTTTAGTGCATCCGCAGCAAGCTAAGAATTGGGAAACATTAACGGATATTTATTCGCACCCGCATGCACTAGCTCAGTGCCATAAATATTTGTACAACCATTTTCATGGAGTTCCGTTGCGTGAGACAGCTTCTACTGCTGCTGCAGCCAAGTATATTGCTGAGCATCCGAATGAGTGCATCGGAGCGATTGGCAACAAAGCGGCTGCTGAAACGTATAAGTTGAAAATTGTAGAACGTTATATTCATGATTTTCACTTTAACCATACACGATTTTTCATATTAGCGAATGAAAATCAACGCTTGTTGCAACAGGGCCATGAGGAACAGATAAAGACCACGTTAATGATTGAACTGCCTAGCGACCGTTCAGGAGCTTTACATCAAATATTATCTGTCTTCGCGTGGCGTCAAATTAATTTGAGCAAAATCGAATCACGTCCATTAAAAACAGGCTTAGGTGATTACTTCTTTACTTTAGATGTATTGGAAGACGAAAATGCGCCAATGATGAGAGGTGCAATGGAGGAACTGGCTGCGCTAGATTGCACTGTGAAAACTTTAGGCAGCTACTTTACATATAAAAAGTAACAAAAAAAGTGTCCAGACATGATGGACACTTTTTTGTATCTCTAATTATTACTTAGAAGATAATTTTTTTGTTGTAAAAGGCTTTCGGCCAGGTCTAATTGCTCTTCTGTAGGAGCAGATATTGTATGCAGATGTGAACCGCCTGTTAATGCCGATAAGGGTGTAGCATTGGTCTCACGTGATTTTTGAAGGAATTGTTGCACCTCAAAACGATTTTTAACCATTATAGCCGCGGTGATTTCACCATATAATGGATGTTCTACTGTCACATCTTTCACAGTAATGCCTGCATCCACTAGCGTGTTCAACTCATCTTCTGTTTGGTCAGCTGTATGGTGAACTGCGATTTGGCGTTCAAATACTTGCTGCTTAGACTCTATGCTCATATAAAGATAGCCTTGGCTCGTAGCGATGATAGGCTCATTGCGGGCTTTTAATAAAGCAATGTCATTTACTATTACTTGCCGAGATACATTTGTTTTCTTGGCAAATTCTGTTCCAGTAATGGCTTGTCCAGTTGTTTTCAGTAAATCTAATAAATAAGCCCTGCGTTCTTCTCCTAATAATTTTTTCATACATAACACCTCAAAATAGCTTAAGTGTCTTTAGTGTACCATGAAATCAATTGTCGTATCTGTTTAATTGGCACTTGTATGTAGCAAAACTTATGTCGTCTTGCTGTGCTAAGCTCTCCTAGACACCTACTATCATAATCTTTGGTATAATAAATTTAGGAAAAGATAAAATACCTTTATTAAACTGTTAAAGGAGAAAAATGTATGTATTCAAATATTCTAAGACATCCAGGTCCAACACCTATACCGAAGAAAGTGCAGCTTGCAATGAGCCAAGATATTATTAGCCATCGAAGCGAAGAATTCGTTAAGCTATTTCGTGAGACTACTAATCGCGTAAAACCTATCTTTGGAACAAAACAAGAAATCTTACTGCTCCCATCTGGTGGTACTGCCGCATTAGAAGCAGCTGTTGTTAACACTGTTTCCCCTGGTGAGGAAGTTGTCGTAGTTAGTATCGGTGCCTTTGGTGATTATTTCGTTTCTATTTGCGAAAAACATGGGTTCCATGCGCATGTATTAAGAAAACCTTGGGGCGAAGCATGTACCGCTGAAGATCTTGCTACATTTTTAGAACCTTTATCAAATATTAAAGCTGTATTTGTCACTTATAATGAAACTTCGACAGGTATCTTAAATCCGGTTAAAGAACTGGCGAAAGTTGTACGTGAGAAATCAGATGCATTGTTTATCGTAGACGGAGTAAGCTGTATTGGTGGGGTTCCTGTCAAAATGGATCAATGGGGCATTGATATATTGGTAACAGGATCACAAAAAGCAATGATGCTGCCGCCAGGTCTTGCTTTTGTTAGTGTCAGCGACAGAGCGTGGAAAGTAATTGAAGAGAATGAAACCTCTGCCTATTATTTGAATTTATTAAGCTACCGAGAATGGGCACAAAAAGGTATGACGCCAAATACACCAGCAATTACATTGATTTATGGTCTTTCTGCAGCATGCGATTTGATTGAAGCAGAAGGCTTTGATCAAACAGTTGCTCGCCACGAACTTATGAAGGATATGGTACGTGCAGCTATGAAAGCTTTATCTATTGGGGTGTTAACTTCTGATGAATATGCTTCACCTACAATCACAGCTATTATGGCACCTGAAGGAATAAATCTTTCTCAATTCCTTGGACATTTAAAGAAACAATATCATCTTGATTTTGCTGGGGGACTAGGCGAACTACAAGGGAAAATCTTCCGTTTTGGTCATATGGGATACTGCTTCCCAAGTGATATTTTGCAAGCTATTTCTTTAATAGAAGCAGGTTTGCAAGATTTTAATTATTCTTTCGAACCGGCTGCAGGTATATCTGCAGCACAAAAGGTTTTTCTGGAAGCACAAAAAAAATAAAATAATCTTCAGTTATGAGATTATAAACCTGTTCCTGAATGTGGGAACAGGTTTTTTTGTTGTACAGCTAATAACTAAACTCCCTTTTTCAAGAAATTTCTTCTAGTTTGTCGATTTGTTGCATAGTGTAACATGAAAGGCCAATCAAATGACGAATTAAGTGTCCAATTCCCGATGCTTTTCATATGGTAAGGAGACGGAAGGAGGAAAAACGTGCGCGTTCATACTGTCAAAAAGGGCGATACATTGTGGAAAATTGCAAGGCAATACGGCATTTCCTTTGAAGAATTAAAACGATTAAACGCCCATCTAGCGAATCCTGACTATATTGTTCCTGGTATGGAGCTATTCCTGCCTGAACCAAAAAAAGAGGTGCCAAAAGAGCACCACACACCGCCGGTGAAAGAAATGCCGAGAGTAAAAGAGGTGCCGCACCAACCAAAAGAGCTGCCGGTTGTCCCCCCGAAGGAACAAACGGTGTTGCCGCCAAAAGAGCACCATGTACCAAGACCGAAGGAACAACCAAAAGAGCATCATGTTCCAAAGCCAAAAGAGCAACCGAAAGTAATGCCGCCAAAGCCGCCGATGCCTGTTAAAGAAAAAGAAGTTCCGGTTCCTATTCCAGTTCCGGTACCAGTACCTCCACCGGAGCCAGTGCCAATGCCTCATCCACACCCGTTTGAAGAAAGTCGACCTGTAAGAGCTAGAGTGGAGATCATTGAGCAACATGAAGAACAATTCATCATTCAACCTAAAAGAGAGGTAGTTGAGTACAAACCAAGCTTACCTCCAGTACCGCCTGTAATGCCATACTTACCTCAACCCCCACTGCCTCCAAAATATGAAGGATGTAAGGAAGAGGTATATCAACCTTGCTACCCTATAATGCCAATGCCAATGCCAAAACCGGTCCCACATTTCTGCAGCAGTTGTGGTTGCGGAGGTGGCCATCCAATGATGCCAATGCCGATACAGCCACTTTGGCATGCACCTGCACCCCATTGGATGGGCCCAATGCAGCCACAGTGGCAAATGCCGGAATCTACAAGAGAGTGTGAATCAACAACGTTTGATCAGCATGCAGTGCCAATGCCACCACAGAACATAAGTGGCTGTAGCAGCTGTGGCGGAGGACAACAAGTGATGCCATGGCCAATGCCTGCACCGCAGTGGGGACCGCCAATGGCACAACCAATGCCACAGTGGCAAATGCCTGAAAAAACTCAAGAATGTGAATCATCTTCATTAGATACACCAAAACACCATGACTTCCATGGGCATGATTATTATGGTCAATTCCCGCAGCAAATGGAGCAAAGTGGCATGCCGCCAAATATGGCTCCTCAATATGACCAGCAGTGGCAGTTCGATCCTTATGCTATGCCTCAAGCCATGCCGTATTATCCAATGCCACCTCACCAATGGCATGGAGCTTGCAACTGTCCAGCTTGCTTATCGGCTCAAGGATACTCCTACCATCCATACTATGCGCCACAATTCCCGCAAGCGGGTTATGAGACCTATTAGTTGAACAATTTTCAGATAAAAAAAAGAATCAAAAAAAATGTTTGGCAATGTCAAGCGGGCAATAAAGAAGTAATGGTCAAAAAATATGAGCATATACTGGTTGCGAAAAAAGTGAAAGCGGTTCATGATACGCTTGCTGACATGGAATTTCCACATACGTTACCTAATACAAAGTTAGAAAATAATATTCTGACTCAACCATGGGTGAAAAACGCACGGCGATTTAACTATAAATCAAAAATAGATCGCAAAAAATCTCTTGAGCTCATTCACCAATTGCACAAAACGGGGAAGAATAATAATTGGTCTAAGGCTGATTATTATTTGCCCGCTTATGATTTGCAATTGAAATGGCAAGAACGCCTTCAGAAATTCATTATGCATATTCCACAAATCTCAATATACTTAGGCAACGAAAAATGTGACCAACTTGTTCTTTATGCAAGAAAAGCGCTCAAAGAACTGCAAAATGTAGAGCCTTTGACAAGCAAAAAAACAATTTTGCATGGGGACGTCGTTCACCATAACTTTTTAAAAGATGCCAAAGGGAAAGACTACATGATCGATTTTGACCTTTGTGCGTACGGCCACCCAGAAGAAGAGCTCATCATGTGGATGCATCGCGTTTTGCCGCATGTCCAATACAATTTAAAATCGCTCCTAAAAGAGCAGCCGTTATTATCAGACTTTCCTAAAAGCTATTTGCAAGCATTGCGTTATCCGAATGAGTTGTTGCGTGAATGGTTGTATGTAAAAACAGTCGAAAATGAAAAGCAACAAACGTTTGTGGAGGATTTATTACGCTTTACGGAAGTGGCGCTCTCTTCTTGGCC
Organism: Rummeliibacillus sp. G93; assembly: GCF_023515935.1. Classification (NCBI taxonomy): domain Bacteria; kingdom Bacillati; phylum Bacillota; class Bacilli; order Caryophanales; family Caryophanaceae; genus Rummeliibacillus; species Rummeliibacillus sp. G93. Next base: position 2,031,649 of record NZ_CP097314.1, on the reverse strand, counting down.
AAAATTATGGTATGATTGTGGTAGGTAAAATAATGATATTTTTATATTTTAAGATAGGTCTTTCAGGGCCTATCTTTTTTAAGGCGAAGGCGAACATGCATCCGCCGTTTAAAAGTGCTATAATGAATATCGTTACGCAAAAAGGAGAATGTTATGTACGACTACATAATTGGCACGGCTACACGTATTACCCCCGAATATATTGTCGTTGAACAGCAAGGGATTGGCTGGCAGTTATTTACGCCGAACCCGTTTGCTTTTCAAATGGACAAGGCCGATGTAAAGTTCTATACACATTTGCATGTTCGGGAAGATGCGCAGCTATTATTTGCCTTTCAATCACTAGAAGAGCGAGAGTTATTTCGAAAGCTGATTCAAGTGTCCGGTATTGGACCAAAAGGAGCGCTTGCCATATTAGCTAGTGGCAATCCACAACAAGTTATCCAGGCGATAGAACAAGAGGATGAGAAGTTCCTTGTTAAATTCCCTGGCGTTGGGAAGAAAACTGCTCGCCAAATGATACTTGATCTAAAAGGAAAGCTTGGCAGCCTGCTTGATAATATAGAATTAGCAAGTGCCCAAGATGAACTGCCACTATTTGGTATTCATCATAATAAGGATGAGTTAGAGGATGCTTTGCTAGCACTTGCAGCATTAGGTTATTCTGAAAAAGAATTAGCCAAAATTCGCATACCGCTTGAAAATAATGAGGGCTTAAATACAACAGAAGATTATATGAAACAAGCTTTGAAGTTACTGTTAAAACAACAATAACGGATAGGAGGTAAATAAAATGGAAGAACGAGTCGTATCAAGCGAAGCTACTGCGTTTGATGAAGGTTTGGAGTTGTCATTGCGCCCACAAAATCTTGCGCAATATATTGGTCAGCAAAAGGTCAAAGACAACCTAAAAATCTTTATCGAAGCGGCAAAAATGCGAGAAGAAAGCTTAGACCATGTCTTGCTTTATGGACCTCCGGGGCTTGGGAAAACAACCTTAGCCGCTGTCATTGCGAATGAAATGGGTACAAATATCAAAATGACGAGCGGTCCAGCAATTGAACGTCCTGGCGACTTAGCAGCGATTTTGAGCTCCTTAGAACCTGGCGATGTGCTATTTATTGATGAGATTCATCGTTTGCCTCGAGCAATAGAAGAAGTTCTATATCCAGCAATGGAAGATTTTTGTTTGGATATTGTGGTCGGTAAAGGGCCAGAAGCAAGATCTATTAGGTTGGATTTGCCTCCTTTTACATTAGTTGGCGCTACCACTAGGGCAGGAGCGCTATCTGCTCCACTTAGAGACCGTTTTGGTGTATTATTACGATTAGACTACTATGATGAGTATTCTTTAGCAGAAATAGTGTGCAGAAGTGCAGAGCTCTTCGATGTCGTGATTGACCAAAATGCTGCAGGCGAATTAGCAAGGCGCTCAAGGGGTACCCCGCGAATTGCCAATCGCTTGTTAAAAAGGGTACGCGATTATGCCCAAGTGATCGGAGACGGGGTAATCTCTCACTTCCTATCACAAGATGCATTAGAACGTCTGCAAGTTGATCCACTGGGACTAGACCATATAGATCATAAATTGATTGTAACTATGATCGAAAGATTCCGTGGCGGGCCGGTCGGATTAGATACGATTGCGGCAAGCATAGGTGAGGAATCAACTACCATTGAAGACGTTTATGAACCTTATTTAATGCAGATTGGTTTTATTCAGCGTACACCAAGAGGACGAATCGTTACAGCTCTAGCCTATAGTCATTTCGGTTACGAAAAAACACAAGAATCTTAATATAAAGAAGGAAAGACAAATGAAATTAGAAGACTTTGATTATGAATTACCAGAAGAATTAATTGCCCAAGTACCACTTGAAGACCGTACTTCTAGCCGGTTGATGGTATTAGATCGTGAAACAGGCGAGGTATCACATCATCATTTCAGAGATATTGTCAATGAACTCCAAGAAGGAGACTGCTTAATCTTAAATGATACACGCGTGCTTCCTGCCCGTTTGATTGGTGTGAAAGAAGAAACAGGTGCCCATATTGAGGTATTATTGTTAAAACAAACGAGCGATGATGAGTGGGAAACATTAGTCAAACCTGCAAAACGCGTAAAAGTAGGAACTGTTCTTACTTTTGGCGAGGGTCTGTTAAAAGCTACTTGTACTGGTGAGTTGGCGCATGGTGGTCGAATGTTTAAATTTGAATATGAAGGCATTTTTATTGAAATCTTAGAAAAACTAGGAACAATGCCACTGCCGCCGTATATCCATGAAAAATTAGAAGACCAAGAGCGCTACCAAACGGTTTATTCAAAAGAGCTTGGATCAGCAGCAGCACCAACAGCAGGACTTCACTTTACAGAGGAACTATTGGAGGAAATCCGACAAAAAGGCGTGAAAGTTGCATTTTTGACATTGCATGTCGGCATAGGAACATTCCGTCCAGTAAGCGTCGAGAATATTGAGGAACACGATATGCACGCTGAATTCTATCACTTAACTGAAGAAACAGCCAGCATTATTAATGAAACACAGGCTAATGGTGGACGTGTAATCGCTGTCGGTACTACTTCTACTAGAACACTTGAAACAATCGCGCATCGCAATAATGGAAATATAGTCGCTGAGTCTGGTTGGACTACCATATTCATTTATCCAGGGTTTGAATATCTAGCTGTTGATGGTATGGTGACGAATTTTCATTTGCCAAAGTCTACATTGGTAATGATGATAAGTGCCCTTGCAGGGAGAGAAAATGTTCTGAACGCTTATAAAACTGCTGTAGAAAACAAATATCGTTTCTTCAGCTTTGGCGATGCCATGTTCATCCGACCTAAAAGAAAGAAAGGAAATTAAATTATGTCTCAAGCAATTCGATATGAGCTTATTAAAACAGATAAGCAAACAGGAGCACGTCTCGGCATCGTGCATACACCGCATGGTTCTTTTGAAACACCAGCATTTATGCCAGTAGGTACACAAGCGTCTGTCAAAACGATGGCGCCAGAAGAAGTAAAAGAAATGGGTGCCGGTATTATTTTGAGCAACACATATCATTTATGGCTGCGTCCTGGCCATGAAATCATTCGTGAGGCTGGTGGCTTGCACAAATTTATGAATTGGGATCGCGCAATATTAACAGATTCTGGCGGCTTCCAAGTATTTAGCTTAAGCGATATCCGCCGCATTGAAGAAGAAGGCGTTCATTTCCGTAATCACTTAAATGGTGATAAGCTATTCCTAAGTCCAGAAAAAGCAATGGAAATCCAAAATGCTCTAGGTTCTGATATTATGATGGCATTTGATGAATGTCCTCCGTATCCTGCAACTTTTGAGTATATGAAGAAATCTGTTGAACGTACATCACGTTGGGCTGAAAGATGTTTAGAAGCGCATGCAAGACCACAAGATCAGGGTTTATTCGGTATTGTTCAAGGTGGGGAATTTGAAGAACTTCGTAAGCAGTCTGCAAAGGATCTTGTGTCGCTTGATTTCCCTGGCTATGCAATTGGTGGATTATCCGTTGGGGAGCCAAAGGATATTATGAACCGCATGTTGGAATATACAACTCCGCTCTTACCAACAAACAAGCCGCGCTACCTAATGGGCGTGGGTTCTCCTGACTCATTGATAGATGGAGCTATTCGTGGGATTGATATGTTTGACTGTGTACTGCCAACACGTATTGCCCGTAATGGTACATGCATGACAAGCCAAGGAAGACTGGTCATAAAAAATGCTAAATTTGCTCGTGATTTTGGACCGCTTGATCCTAACTGTGATTGCTATACTTGCAAAAACTACTCACGTGCATATATACGGCATCTAATTAAAGCGGATGAGACATTCGGCATTCGTTTGACAAGTTACCACAATCTGTATTTCTTGCAAGATTTAATGCGCCAAGTGCGCCAAGCAATCCGTGAAGATCGCTTAGGCGATTTCCGTGAAGAATTCTTCGAACAATATGGTTTTAATAAACCAAATGCGAAAAACTTCTAAACCTAGTATAATGAAACAGAGAGACAAAAGGGGGATTTTTGGACATGCAATTACAAGCTTTTCTACCAATGATTATTATCTTCGTGCTTATGTATTTAATGTTGATTCGTCCTGCTCAAAAGCAGCGTAAAAACACTCAAAACATGCAAAGCAACTTGGCAAAAGGAAACAAAGTTGTAACAATTGGTGGGCTTCATGGTATCGTTGAAGCCATCGATGATGCTTCAGTCGTTCTAAAAGTAGAAGATGGCACAAAAATGCGTTTTGAACGTGCGGCCATCGGCAAAGTTTTAGATGATGCAGCTGCTGTAAAGTAGTCTCGTGTATAAAACGCGTAGCTATTGGAATGCTAATAATGTAAAAAAAAAGCCTTTATTTCTTTAGAAATAAAGGCTTTTTTATTTTATACGTCGAATAATAAACATATTCATCTTTTTTAAAGGAAGCGATTATTTGCCTAAAAAACAATGGAATACTAAAAAGAAAGCACAGCAAATGGGCTATGATGATACAATTCACGAAAGATTAGCAGCTAAGCAACGAATGGCCCAAAATAGATTTGGCAATAGAAAGCCGAAAATGCCGACTAAGCCAAAGTGGGTTCGCTCTTTAGGATATATTATTTTTATTATCTTGATAGCCGCTCTCATAGTGATAGCCTTCTATATATTTTTGAATGAATAATTTTACGGGGAATGCAAAGTATAAAGAATAAAAGGGGTCATAAGATTGAACGATTTAATGGTTGTTTCTTTTCGTATGTTCCTTCTTTACTTTATTCTTATCATTATAATTAAGCTAATGGGAAAACGTGAAGTTGGCGAATTAAGTATGATTGATTTAGTCGTATTTATATTATTAACAGAAGTAGCTGCATTTGCAGTGGAGGATAAGAAGAGAAACTTTTTCGAGTCGTTGCTGCCTATGATCGTTTTGCTTGTGCTGCAGGTGGTCATTTCCTTTATCTCTCTGAAGTTTAAAAATGTTCGAGATATCATTGATGGAGATCCCACTCTCATTATTCGAGATGGGGTGCTTCAGGAAAAGGAAATGAAAAAGCAGCGGTATAATTTAGATGATTTATTTCAGCAATTGCGAGAACAGCAAATAGGATCGATCCAGAGTGTGGCCTATGCCTTTTTAGAGTCATCAGGAAATTTAGCTGTATTTAAAAAAGGTGAGATGCATCCTATATTGCCGCTCATCGTTGATGGCGAAATACAGACAAAGCACCTCATCCTTATACAGAAAGATAAATTATGGCTTATAAAAAAATTAGAGGAAGCTGGATATAAAAATCCAAAGGATATATTCTATTGCTGTTTTGAAGATGATTCCCTTCATGTTCAATTAAAATCATAGTCTTCTGCGTATTGTTTTTGTTAAGTAGCGGAAATCGTTGACGCGGATTTGGTCAGCGAGCATTAAGACAACAAAAACTAAACCAAGCGTAATAGAACAATTCATCCAAAGATTTAATTGGTCTGTCGGCAGGATGTATTCTCGGAAAATAACTATCAACACAGATGCCCAATAAGGGATAATGACTAGCTTAAAACCTGTATCCACAAATTTCTTTTTTCGAATTGTTGCAATATGCAAAAATGAAGTAATGAGTACACCAAACCCAATGGCAATAATGGCGCCGGTTTCAGCTATTTGCGGCTGGGAAGCAAGCGCGAGCATGACAACCAGCTTTCCGATGCCGCCATACACAGAATTCATCATCGCTGCTTTAGCTTCATCTAAAGCCTGCAAGATAGAATTCAGAGGGCTTTGTATATAGTAAAAGAAAAAAATAGGTGCTAAAATTTTCATATAGCCTCTGTCTTCAGATAAATTAAAAAGTTTCACGGCTAAAGCATCTCCATAAAGATAAAAGAAAACAGCGCTAAAACAACCGACGATGGTCGACAACCTAAGCGCGATATGGACTCGTTCTCTCAATAGAGAATTCTTTCCTCTTGCTACAGCATCGCTGACAGCTGGAATCAGCACAACAGCTAAGGCTGCAGGAATAAAGGCAGGGAATAATAGTAATGGTATATGAACACCTGAAATAATGCCATATTGCTTCGTGGCAGCAGCAGCTGTTAAACCAGCTATTGTAAGGGCCTTTAAAAAGACAATTGGTTCTAAAAACCAAGTAAATGAACCAAAAAGGCGACTGCCTGTAGAAGGCAATGCAATGCCAAGTATTGGTTTTGGAGAAGAGTAGCCTTTCGATCCAACAATAATTCCTTTTCTCTTCGCATGGAGGTATTTCCAGTATAAGTAAAGTAATGCTACCGCCTCAGCAAGTCCAGTAATGACCATTGCGTAAGTGGCTGTGAGCGCAGGAGATTCTTGGTTTACCCCGTAAGGCAAAAGCCATGTGATCATGGCGATGCGGATAATTTGCTCAAGTGTTTGGCTCCATGCAGTTTCACCTATGCGAGCAAGTCCTTGGAATAAACCTTTTAAAAGTGCAGACGCCATAGATAGCGGCACGGTAAATAAAGAGACATATAATAGCATGGCCACTTTTGGGTCATGCAATAAATCTTTAGCGATATAAGGTACTGCAAACATGATGATGGGGAAGAAAAGCAAAATAGATAAATAACTTAACAGCCTAGAAGTACGCATCAACTTGCTGATTTCCAAACGCTTTCCCTTTGCTTCTAATTCAGCGACAATTTTAGCGATGGCAATGGGGATGCCGAGCTGTACTAGGGATAAGAAAAAGATAAATGCGGGATAGGCGGTCATATAAACGCCGACAGCTTCTTCGCCTGCAACGCGCATAAATTGCATACGATACAAAAAACCTAATAGTTTAGATAGTAGTACGGCGCCCATCAATAAAAAGGTGCCATGAAAAAATGATGTCATAAGTTCCCTTCTTTCTATCAATACATTCTGCAAAATAGTAAATTTAAACTTGTACGTTCAAAACTTGAAAGGGCGTGAGTAGTTTGGTAGTTCAATATGAAAAACTATTTAATAAAGTAATGCCTGTGTTAGCTATGAGGAAAGCTGATTTTCGTATGGAAGGTTTAAAAAGTATTACAGAGCAAGATATATGGCGTTATTTAGTATTGAAAAAGTGGAAAAAATATAGCGAAGCAGATTTAGCTTTGCATAAGGTAATTGCAGATATTTTTTCTTTAACTGCTGCTCAGTATATGACCTTTAGCCAAGTGGAAGAACTAAAAACCTCAAATTGGTTTGCCCCAATTAATGAGGATGAATTAAAACTATTAATTGGAAGATAGATAAATGGGGTTTTATGGTTTTTATGTTTCATTTATAATGTAGAAACAAAAAATTTTATTGATGATATTTTTCCTTTATCTGTATGTCAAAATAACATGGATATTGATAAAACTCCTTCTAAAATGACAGAAAGTATCGAAGATTGATTTGACAGGTAGGCAATCGTGTTTCATAATAAACGTGTTATACATTCAAATTGAGAAAACGAAACAATAGAAGGAAAATTACAGAGAATGCTGCTTAAGTGGCGAATCAATCGCGTAATTGTGCATTTGTTTTGAACTAGGACAAACTTTTATACAAAGTAGTAATGAACAATTTACACAACCATACATAACTTATGATTCGTTTACTTTGGTCAGTAATTTTACTGCAAGTGTTTCCGCATGACTGGGTACTTTGTGCCTTTCTCAAAACAGTAAATATAAGAGTTTTGTCAAAGAAAGTGGCCCACTCATGCCCGATTGGTTCAACTAATCAATCAGTAGAGATTAAACCTTTGCTGATTAAAGTTTCACTTTATTAGGAGGAAGTTTTAATGAAATTGAAAAGCCGAATCGTCGCGTTTCTACTGATTGTCGTTGTAATCGGCTCTCTTATGGGAACGACCGTAAAAGGCGTACTAAGTAACATTAACTTAGGCCTAGACTTGCAAGGTGGATTCGAGGTGCTTTATCAAGTTGAGCCGCTGAAAAAAGGACAAAAAATCACTGAAAGTGATGTAAAAGCAACTGCTGATGCGATCAGCAGACGTGTCAATGTCCTCGGCGTAAGTGAACCGAGCATCCAAATAGAAAGCGGCGACCGAATCCGCGTTCAATTAGCGGGCGTCAAGGACCAAGAGTCAGCGAGAGATGTTTTGTCAAATCAGGCAAACCTTACTTTCCGTGACGTGAATGATAAAGTATTGCTTGATGGGAATGACCTTCAACAAGGCGGAGCTAAGCCATCTTTTGATGAACAGGGCCGTCCAATGGTTACCCTAAAACTGAAAGATCCGGATAAATTCGGACAAGTGACAAGCAAAATTGCAGCAATGGGCACACCAAATAACTTATTAGTCATTTGGCTAGACTTTGAAGAAGGCAAATCTTCTTATAAGAAAGAAGCTGTCAAAGCAGATCCTCAATTCGTTTCTGCTCCACAAGTAACAAAGGAAATCAACTCTAAAGATGTCCAAATTACAGGGAGCTTTACTGTACAAGAAACGAAAGACTTAGCAGGTATTTTGAATGCCGGTGCTCTTCCAGCGAAGCTGAAAGAAATGTACTCCACTTCTGTGGGAGCACAGTTCGGTGATGAAGCGCTAAAAAGCACGGTAATGGCTAGTATCATTGGTGTAGCAGTTATCTTTATCTTTATGCTATTAGTTTACCGTTTACCAGGTTTAGTAGCAGACATAACGCTACTGATCTTTACATTTATCACATTAGTTATTTTTGATTGGATCAATGCTGTATTGACATTGCCGGGTATCGCAGCGTTAGTGCTCGGGATAGGTATGGCAGTTGATGCTAATATCCTTATGTATGAGCGGATTAAAGAAGAACTGCGTGTCGGCAAAACAGTCAAAGCCGCATTTAAATCAGGCTCTAAATCTTCATTTACAGCTATTTTCGATGCCAATATTACGACATTGCTTGCGGCCGGCGTATTATTCGTCTTAGGTGTAAGCTCTGTAAAAGGTTTTGCGACAACATTAATCATTTCTATTCTAGTCAGCTTCTTGACTGCAGTATGGGGGACACGTGTCCTCTTAGGACTACTGGTGAATAGTGGCTACTTAGATGGAAAAGTTCGATGGTTCGGCGTCAATCCAAAACGCGTCCATAAAATTGAAGAAGGCGTGGATACACTTGATTTAACAACACGTTTTGATCGTCTCGATTTTGTGCACAACCGCAATAAATTCTTTGCTTTGTCAGCAGTTTTAATCATCGCAGGGATGATTGTGTTAGGCATTTTCCGTTTGAATCTAGGTATTGACTTCTCTAGTGGTTCCCGTGTAGAAGTTCAATCAGAACATTCTCTCACAACGGATGGTGTGGAGTCTTATCTTAAAAAGGCTGGTTTTAAATCAGATGATGTCGTAATTTCCGGTAACAAAGATCGGGCTGTCATCCGTTATAAAGATGACTTCACAAAAGATGAAGTGAAACAGATGAAAGCGGACTTCAAGAAAGAATTTGGTCATGAGCCAGCAATCAGTACCGTGTCCCCTACAATCGGTCAAGAACTGATTAAAAATGCGATCAAAGCATTAATTTATGCAGCGATTGGCATAATAATCTACGTTGCATTCCGATTTGAATGGCGAATGGGTGTTGGTGCGATTGTCTCGCTATTGCATGATGTATTCTTTATGGTGGCGATCTTTAGTTTATTCCGTATAGAAGTAGATATTACATTTATCGCAGCTGTACTGACTATTGTCGGTTATTCGATTAATGACACCATCGTTACATTTGACCGGATTCGTGAAAACTTACACCGTGTGAATAAAATTAAGAGTCCAGATGAGTTGGCGCATATTGTAAACAAATCACTTCGCCAAACATTAGGACGTTCTGTAAATACAGTATTAACTGTGATTATCGTTGTAGTTGCGTTAATGATTTTCGGCGCAAGCTCTATCACTACGTTCTCGATCGCTTTATTGATCGGTTTAATTACAGGTATTTACTCTTCCATCTACATCGCTGCACAAGTTTGGTATGTATTGAAAGTGCGTGAGATGAAGAAAAAAGGTAATGTAGATGTAGGCAAAAAGAAAAAACAATGGGGCACAGACGAGCCTGTTGTGTAAAATTTTAATCCATCCACTTGATGATGATCGTGTGGATGGATTTTTTTATATTTCTAAAAAATTTTTATAACGTTTTTACTGGAGTTGATTTATAATCGAGCTTGACGCTATACCTAAAACAGGAGACTACATAATGAAGAATAATAGATTGCTCATCAGTTTATTGACTACATTCGCGCTTTTAATTCTATGCTTTCCTTATTTAGCAAAGGCAAGCAATCCTACAACTCAACAAGCTATGATTATTTATCGCAACTCAGTTGGAGAAAAACAGGTTTTAACTGCAGCAAAACATGTAGAACAAAATTATCATCACTTACAGACAATTGCTGGCACTTTTAATAAAGCAGATATTAGGAGACTCAAAAAGAGCTCCTCAATTGTAAAAGTTGAAACAATAAAAAAAGATACACATCTCTTTTCAATGCCTGAGAAAAAACAAGGCAGTGAGATACCATCAGCACTTAATTGGAATATGTCTTTAATCCATGCAAGCAATGCATGGACGAATGGGCTTAGTGGCAAAAGTGTAAAGGTTGCACTCATAGATACAGGAGTGACTTCCAAAGTCAATTGGCCAAATGTTTACCGCTATTCATTCGTTCAGGATGTACGTTCAACTTTAATAGACGAAAGTTCTCCTTATGATAACGATGGCCATGGTACCTTCATCGCAGGCATTCTATTAGGTAATGCAAGAAATAACTTATTAGGTGTTGCGCCGGATATGTCACTATACAGTTTAAAGGTTTTTAAACCTGATGGAGCGCCCATTCAGGCAATATTAAAAGCGCTTGATTGGTCAATTGCACATAAAATAGATATTGTAAATCTATCACTTGGTATGAAAATGGATGATGCTATTTTAAGGAATGCTATTGCAAAAATATCAAAAGCAGGTATCATCTTAGTGGCAGCAGCGGGGAATGATGGCAATGGGGAAAATGTTGAATATCCCGCACGTTATAGCCAAGTTATTGCCGTCTCATCCATAGACAAGCAAAGCCGTATTTCATCTTTTTCGAACACGGGTACACAGATAGAGTTTGCAGCACCTGGTAACAGTGTTTATTCTACTGATCTTCAAGGAAATAGAAGATTAGGTTCAGGCACATCATTTGCCACGCCACATGTGACTGGTTTTCTCGCATTACTGAAGCAACAATATCCCCGCGCGACCAGTAGTCAATTAAGGAAAGCTCTACGGGACTATACGATTGATTTGGGTGTAAAGGGGAAGGATCCTTTATATGGCTATGGATTGATTGATTTCAGTCATCCTCTGCCGAATGACGTACAGGATATACAGATAAGCAATATTACCAGCTCTTCTGCAGTAGCTGTAATTAAAGCAACTAAAAGTCTGAATAGCCAAAGTGGAAACTACCGTATTTACTTAAACGGAAGCTATGTAAAAACTATCAATACAGATCGCTATAAATTCACTAATTTGAAGAAAAAAACGACGTATAAAGTGGAAATCAAGACAAGAGGGAAAGATGGAAGGCTGTCGCCTGGAGTTGAAAAGACATTCCGTACGCAATCCTAACAAGTAATTTTGGTATTGGTATAAGAGCGGTAACTCTAGCATGTAGAGGTCTTATTTTGGCCATTCTGCTTTCAATCTATAAGCTTACTTCTGTATAATAGAATGATAGGGAGTGACGAAATGACAGCAACAGAGAAGAGATGGCGTATCAATCGCCCTGATGAACGACTTGTGGAAATGCTAGAAAAAGAGCTTCGTTTATCACCTATCTCAGCTAAAATATTAGTCGCACGCGGTTTTGACACTGTTGAATCTGCGCGTGCTTTTTTAATGGTCGATGAACATTCAGTACACGATCCTTACGATTTGTATGGTATGCACGATGCAGTAGATCGTATAAAACAAGCGATACAAAATAAAGAAAAAGTTTTAATATATGGAGACTATGACGCCGATGGCATTACAAGCACTACGGTTCTAAAAACGGCTTTAGTAGATTTGGGAGCTGATGTCCATCACATTATTCCTAATCGTTTTATTGATGGATATGGACCAAGTGAGCGATTGTTTCGACAAGCATATGAAGATGGATTTCAGCTGATTATTACTGTCGATAATGGAATCGCGGGCAATCATGAAGTGCAAGTCGCTAAAGAGTTGGGGATGGATATCATAGTGACAGATCACCATGAGCCTGGTGAAGAGTTGCCTAATGCAGATGTGATTATCCATCCGAGACATCCGGATGGCCATTATCCTTTTGGAGAGCTTGCTGGTGTTGGGGTAGCATTTAAAGTAGCACATGCTCTCTACGGTGAGTTGCCGCAACATCTCCTCCCCTTTGTCGCGATTGGTACAGTTGCCGATTTGGTGCCATTATTGGATGAAAATCGTTATTTAGTGAAAGCGGGAATAGAAGCGCTTCAACAATCTAAACAACCTGCTATTCAAGCACTTTGCCAAATTGCTGGTGTTAAAGCACAAGATATTGATGAAGAGACAATTGGTTTTGGTTTTGCACCACGGCTAAATGCATTAGGCAGACTCGGAGATGCTGCACCGGGGGTCGACTTCTTAATGACGCAGGATAAAGAAGAAGCGCAGTCTATGGCGAACTATTTAAATGAACAAAATAAAGAACGACAAGCAATCGTGGCGAACATTACCGAGCAGGCAATTGAAATGGTGGAGAATGATCCTGAGATTGGCGATGCAAAAGTACTAGTCCTAGCTGATGAAGGATGGAACCCAGGTGTTGTTGGTATAGTCGCATCAAGGCTTGTAGAAAGATACTATAAACCGGCAATCATACTCTCAATAGATCTCGAAAAAGGGACTGCTAAAGGTTCTGCCCGCAGTATTGAAGGCTTCCATATGTATAAGGAGCTTGCGAAAAATAGCGAAATATTGCTAGCATTTGGCGGTCATCCAATGGCAGCAGGAATGACACTTGCTGTAGAAGAAATTGACGAGCTCCGCATCCGCCTTGATGAACAAGCGAGGGCAGGTTTAACAGATGAAGACTTCACTCCAGTCCTAAATATTGATATTCCGCTTGCTGTAGAGGAAATTGACGTTACTTCTATTGAAGATGTACGTCGTTTGTCTCCATTTGGTACTAGTTTTGCAAAGCCTGTCTATGCGATTGAAAATGCGACAATCCAGTCAATGCGCAAAATTGGAGCAGACGAGAATCATATCAAACTCCAAATCGCATCCAGGAATGGCGATTTAGATGCAGTTGGTTTTCATAAAGGATATTTGGCTGATGAATTGACGTATGGCATTAAAATAAATTTTGCAGGCGATTTGCAGATCAACGAGTGGAATGGCCGGAAAAAACCCCAGCTTATGCTTGCAGATGTCCAAACAGATGAATGGCAATTATTTGATCTACGGGGCATCCGCCAAGTTTCGAGATGGCTTCAAAGTATTCCTTTAGAAAAAGTTACATTTATCGCTTTTCAAAACAGAACCCTGCAGTATTTTGATTCCCTCATACCTGCTGAAATAATGATTTATGAAGAAAAAATGACTCCGCAGCAAATAGAAAGCTATGTTGTGCTGCTCGATTTACCAACAAACGCTTCACTGCTTGAAAAATTATTAGAAGAAGCAAATCCAAGACGTGTTTATGCCCATTTTTATATTCCAGAGTCACATTACTTTGATGCTATGCCAACAAGAGAACAATTTGTTTGGTACTATTCCTTCTTAAAGAAAAGGCGTACATTCCATCTGAGAGAGCATTTAATGGAATTGGCAAAACATAAAGGCTGGAGCCGTGATTCGTTAATTTTTATGACACAGGTGTTTTTTGAACTAGGATTTGTTACAATAGAAAATGGTCTCGCTCAAATTGTGGACAATCCACCGAAAAAGGATTTAACAAGCGCGAACATTTATCAAGAACGGCAGCAGCAAATGGAATTGGAACAAACTTTATTGTATGCGCCTTATAAGGATTTAAGAGAGTGGTTTGACTCGCGGATGAAGAGTCAAACAGTTTCTGAGGAGGAACATAGCAAATGGATTTAAAACAATATGTGACAATCGTAGAGAATTGGCCAAAAGAAGGCATCTCTTTTAAAGATATCACTACAATTATGGATAATGGTAAAGCATATAAATATGCAACTGACCAAATTGTCGACTATGCTAAAAAAGTGGGCGCTGAATTAATCGTAGGTCCAGAAGCTCGTGGCTTTATTACAGGATGCCCTGTTGCTTATGCACTTGAGATTGGTTTTGCTCCAGTTCGTAAACCCGGCAAATTGCCACGTGAAGTCATTTCAGCTGATTATGGCTTAGAGTATGGCAAGGATACTTTAACTATGCATAGCGATGCTGTAAAACCAGGCCAAAAAGTGCTGATTGTCGATGATTTATTAGCGACTGGCGGAACAGTGGAAGCTGCAATTCGCTTAGTAGAAGAATTAGGCGGCGTTGTGGTAGGCTGCGCATTCCTTATTGAACTAGAAGAACTTCATGGTCGCGATAAAATTGAAGGGTATGACGTCTTCACTTTAATGCAATATTAATTTTTTATAATAGCGAGTCTGTGGTCAAGTAGATTATAGACTCGCGAAATTTGTCGAAATATCAATATTTCGGGACTAATAGCCTTTACAAACAGGCTATTTTTTTTATACAATTAACTTTATACTCAATCGGCAAATTTATGAAATAAGGTGGGCAATCATGGCGAAAGATCAAGTGATGACAGTCGAAGAAGTTTTCGCAATACTCTCATCATATATGAATGATGAACATGTAGCATTTGTAAAAAAAGCATACGAAGTGGCAAAAGAAGCGCATAAAGAGCAATTTAGAAGCTCTGGTGAGCCATATATCCTGCACCCTGTGCAAGTTGCGGGCATTTTAGCTGATCTCCAAATGGATCCAGAGACGGTTGCAGCGGGCTTTTTACACGATGTCGTAGAAGATACATCTGTTACGCGCGAAAACCTTGTGGAAGAATTCAATGAAGAAGTCGCCATGCTTGTAGATGGCGTGACGAAATTAGGGAAAATCAAATATAAATCTAAAGCAGAACAGCAAGCTGAAAACCATCGCAAAATGTTTGTCGCTATGGCCCAAGATATCCGAGTAATTTTGATTAAATTAGCGGACAGACTACATAATATGAGAACGTTAAAACACTTACCTGTAGAGAAACAGCGCCGTATTTCAAAAGAAACACTCGAAATATTCGCTCCACTAGCACATCGCTTAGGGATTAGTGCGATTAAATGGGAGTTAGAGGATACAGCTTTGCGCTACTTGAATCCTCAGCAATATTATCGAATTGTCAACTTGATGAAAAGAAAACGCGTAGAACGTGAGAACTATTTACAATCAGTCATGGATGAAATCAACGATCAGTTAGGTGAAATCCACATCCATGCAGAACTTTCGGGCAGACCAAAGCATATTTACAGTATTTACCGGAAAATGTCTATGCAAAATAAACAATTCAATGAAATATACGATCTTTTAGCCGTGAGGGTAATTGTAGATAGTATTAAAGATTGTTACGCTGTCCTTGGTACAGTCCATACTCTCTGGAAACCTATGCCAGGAAGATTTAAAGATTATATAGCTATGCCAAAACAAAATCTTTATCAGTCTTTGCATACCACTGTGATTGGTCCATATGGCGATCCGCTTGAAGTCCAAATTCGCACGAAAGAAATGCATAAGATCGCAGAATTTGGGGTAGCTGCACACTGGGCTTACAAAGAAGGTAAAAATGTTGATCAAAGCAAATCGAATATTGACAATAAATTAACATGGTTTAGAGAAATTCTTGAATTCCAAAATGAATCATCGAACGCTGAAGAATTTATGGAATCGCTAAAATTTGATTTGTTTTCTGACATGGTTTATGTATTCTCGCCTAAGGGTGATGTAATCGAATTGCCTGCAGGTTCTGTTCCTATCGACTTTGCTTACCGTGTCCATTCAGAGATCGGTAATAAAACCATTGGTTCAAAAGTGAATGGTAAGATGGTGCCCCTAGATACGAAGTTGAATACAGGCGATATTGTTGAGATTATGACTTCAAAACAATCGTTTGGTCCAAGCCGTGACTGGTTGAACATAGCCCAATCATCTCAAGCGAAACATAAAATTAAGCAGTTCTTCAAAAAGCAATTACGCGAGGACAATGTGACTAAAGGGCGCGAAATGATTGAAAAAGAGATTGCTGAGCAAGACTATGATCCAAAAGAAATATTAACACCTGAAAACTTTAAACGCGTATGTGAAAGATTAAATTATGCCAGTGCAGAAGAGATATTTGCGGCAGTTGGATTCAATGGAATGACGGCTGTACAAGTAGTCAACCGCTTATCTGAACCATTGAGAAAGCAACGTAGTCAAGAAGAAACGCTGGAAAAAATCACAAAAGAAATGAAAGTGCCTCAAAAAGAAAAAGTAACCGAAACAGGTGTTGTGGTAAAAGGTTTGGAAAATTTATTGATCCGTTTGTCTCGATGCTGCAATCCGGTGCCGGGTGATGATATTGTCGGTTTTATTACTAAAGGGCGAGGTGTTTCTGTGCATCGTGCAGATTGTCCTAATATTAAAGCTGAGGATCAAGAACGGTTGATTGATGTTGAATGGAGCAAAAACCTAGAATCAGAACAAAAACTATTTGATGTAGATATTGAAATATCAGGTTTTGATCGTGAAGGTTTACTGAATACAGTGATTCAAGTAGTTACTGAAACAAAAACGCCAATTATTGCTATTAGCGCCCGTACTGATCGGAATAAGATTGCAACAATCAATATGACGTTGAAAATTCGCCATATCCATAACCTGTATAAAGTGGTAGAACGCATTAAACAAATTCCAGATATTTATCTAGTGCAACGTGTCATACATTAAAATTGGAGTGACGATTACATGAAAGTAGTAGTACAACGAAGCAAAGAAGCCTCTGTTACAGTGGACGGAAAAGTAACAGGAAGCATCGAACAGGGCTTTGTTTTGTTAGTCGGCATTACACATGGAGATACGAAAGAGGATGCAGACTTTATTGCTAAAAAAATCGCTAAAATGCGCATTTTTGAAGATGAAAACGGCAAAATGAATCTTTCGATAAAAGAGTATGGTGGAGAAATTCTTTCCATTTCGCAATTTACTTTATATGCGGATACAAAGAAAGGAAATCGTCCAAGCTTTACAGATGCTGCCCGGCCTGAAGAAGCTCATCTTTTATGGGAGTATTTCAACAGCACTCTATTTGCTCTTGGCCTACATGTCGAAACTGGCATCTTCGGTGCTATGATGGATGTGAAGCTGACCAACAGTGGACCAACAACTATAATTATTGATTCAAAAACCCGATGATTTAAAATCCTCGGGTTTTTTTCTCTCTTCGGATAATGGTAGGTAGAGGAGGTGTAAAATAACTTATTTAAAGTGAAAATGATGTTGAGATAGAACAATATTAGCCCCTAATTGAACCTCATCGACTCGATTAATTTCATAAAATGGTGTTTCTTCCTGGACAGTGATTCCCACGGAAAACATCGTCTGAAGCATAAAAAAACTAAATGTTGTAAGCAAGTTCTTCATTCATTTTTTCATTTACTAAAATACTACAATCCTAGCAACTACTTTTTTGCTAAAAATCAACGAATAAAACCTAACACCAGAGTCAGCTAAACTGGCTTAAATATGATAAAATCTTGTATATACCATTACGGAAAGTTGTGAAGAAGATTGGAAAGCCAAACGTATGCAATTGTAGATTTAGAAACAACAGGTCATTCCTCACAACAAGGGGACCGAATCATTCAAATTGCCATAGTCTTGATGAAAGACTGGGAAATACTATCAACCTATACGACCTTCATCAATCCTGAGCAAAGAATTCCTTATTTTATTCAGGATTTGACACATATATCTGAAAAAGAAGTGAAAAATGCCCCTACTTTCGAAGAAAAAGCAGAAGAAATATATGAAATACTACAGGATACAGTGTTTGTTGCTCATAACACCGATTTTGATTTGCCTTTTTTACAAGCTGAGTTTAAAAGAGCAGGATTGCCAAATTGGGTTGGAAAGCATTTAGATACAGTAGAGCTGGCTAAAATTTTATTCCCAACAGCCTATAGCTTTAAACTTCAAGATTTAGCACTAGAGCTCGGGATAAGATTAGCTAATGCACATAGAGCGGATGATGATGCAGCCGCGACAGCATATTTATTAAAGGCATGTTGGCACAGGCTTTTAGCACTGCCTTTATTGACTCTTGAACAGCTTCATGAGCGTTCTTTTCAACTTAAATCTAATATTTCAAGATTGTTGTTAGATGCTATTCATATAAAAAGAACTCAACAGAGTGCTACTTCGGATCATCATTTTTATTATCGGCGTTTAGCGTTAAAGCAGCCGCCTAATGATGGAGAAGATAGACAGGAAATCATTGATTATCCAGTAACCTTTCAAGAAAAGAAGCAGCTTTTTGAAAAAGCATTTCAACACTTTGAAGTGAGAGAAGATCAGTTCAAAATGATGGATGAGGTGTGGGAAGCCCTCCTGAATAAAGAGGAAATTATGACAGAAGCCTCTACAGGAATTGGCAAAACACTCGCATATTTGATACCTTCCATTATTTATGCAAAAAAATATCATTGTACGATGGCAATTAGTACATACACATCTCATTTACTTGATCAATTATTGCAAGAAGAATTGCCGAAGGCCGAGTCAATATTACAGAATAAGGTGTCAGCTGTTATCGTAAAAGGGATGGATAATTATATTGATTTAGATCGTTTTTGCGATTTGCTTGAGGTAAAGGATGTTTCTTACGATGAGAATTTCACCAAATTACAATTGATTGTCTGGCTCCAAGACACAGAAACAGGAGATTTAGGTGAAGTAACACTAACAGGTGGCGGAAAATATTTCGTCGATAAAATAAGGCGGATGGAAACAACAGCGGAAAACAGGAGGAGAAGAAAACCGACTTTTGATTTTTATTTGCAAACACTCCATGCGTGCAAAAAAGCAGATTTAATCATTACAAATCATGCTATGGTGCTTGCTGATTTAAATCGGCCTGACCCAGTTTTTAAAAATGTGAATGGATGGATTTTAGATGAAGGTCATCAATTTATCCAAGCGGCGACAAATCGTGCGGAAAAAGTCTTTTCATACTCTAAATGGAAGCATTTATTTGGCCAGTTAGGTTCATCCGAATCAAGCGGTATTGAACATCCATTCTATCTTAATTTAGTGAGTAGTCATACAATATCAACAAGACAGCTAACAGCATTGGATGAGCAATTTAAAGATTTAACTTCGTTGTTTGATAAGTCGATTATGGCCTTGTTAAGAGGGCTACCTTCAGAAAAAACAAAAAAAAGCCATCATAAACAAAGCTACTTACTATCACAGCTTAATTTACAGACGACTGTATTTAAAGAGTATAGCTATCGGTTGAATCAATGGCTTTCACTTGCCAACTATATGACCAATGCTTATTTGCGTTATCCTGATGAATTATCGACAAAGCAAAAGGTACATCTTGCTGATTGGCAATACCAATTGAATGAACTGCAAGTCTATCTAGCTGAATGGGACTCAATTTTCTTGCAACAGATTGAAAATGATGCTGCTTGGATGGAGCTAGACCTAAGAAACCTTCCCGGCAGTGTACATGTCTATAAAAGACCAGCAGAAGTGGAAGAGTCAGTAGCGAGAATTTTCCAATCCTTCCGCCAGACTGCTGGCATCATATGGGCATCAGGGACGTTAACGGTACCTAAAAATCCACGTTTTATTGCAGAGCAATTGGGTCTTGAAAAGACGGTTCCGCTACACCAATTCCAAGCTCCATCGTCTTATTATAGCGGTGCAAGTGTCTATGTTGTAGAGGATATGCCAGACATACAGAATGTATCTCAAACTGTTTATATTGAATCTGTAGCAGAAGCGATAGTTCAGACGGTGCTAGCAACAAATGGCAGATGTTTTGTATTATTTACATCACAAGACATGCTTCGAAAAACAGTTGATCTTATACAAGAAACTGGTACTCTGGATGATTATATGTTGTTTGCACAAGGTATGTCTTCGGGCAGCAGGATGCGACTTCTAAAGATGTTCCAGCGTTTCGAGCGTTCAGTGCTGTTTGGAACTAATAGCTTCTGGGAAGGTGTAGATGTCCCTGGTGACGCATTATCTGCTGTCATCGTTGTGCGGTTGCCTTTTTCTTCACCTGAAGATCCTTACTTTAAAGCGCGTGCCGCAAGAATTACCCAAAAAGGTGATAATTCGTTCTATAAATTATCACTCCCAGAAGCTATATTACGCTTCAAACAGGGCTTTGGAAGATTAATCCGATCATCTGAGGATAAAGGTGTTTTAATAGTGCTCGACAGGCGTATAGAAACCAAATCCTACGGTAAAGAATTTACAAATGCATTGCCAAATGTGCCTGTGAAAAAAGTAACGCTCGATGCTATGGTTTTAGAGTTGGAAAATTGGTATAATAGCTAGTTTGAAGTGGGTTTCTTGGAGCTGAAGGCTATGATTCATCTCCAAGAAGCAAGCTCGATATCCAAAATAAAATAAACAAAGAAATATAAGGTGATTGTATGAAAAATTGGATAAAATTCTTCGCTATATTTTTACCGCTATTAGCTCTCACAATTCTGGTGATTGTTGGATGGAAAGCATTTTCGCCTTTTTATCAAACAGAGAAAACTGCGAAAGCGGCAGTTTTGCATAAACAAGAACTGTCATCCGTCACGGAGTCGTATGTATACCATGGAAAAGAATCTTATGTGACGGTAATTGGTAAAGATAGCTCAGGAAAAAGAAAAGCACTGATTGTGTCACAAGAGAATAAGAAGGAAAAACCAACAGGAATTTATTTGAAAGATGGGATTTCCAAAAAAGACGCAATAGCTGAAGCATCTAAAAAAGGAGATGTGAAAGAAATTCTTCACGCCAAACTAGGTATCGAAAAGCCTGGAGTTGTTTGGGAAATTACCTACAAAAATAAAAAGGGTCAATTGAATTATGTGTATATCCTCTTTGAAGATGGTCGTTGGTGGAAACGTTTAACGAATCTATAGAAAAAATATAGATGATTAATATGATTGGACCTTTGATTGGGTAAAAAACAGGAGTTCTTAAAGAATTTATCCTTTTTACACGAAATTTGCTGAGAATTTGTATATAATGGTGTTATAGTATTGACGCTTCACATTTCCTTTGAAGATTCAAGGTGACAGAAACCGTAGGTAATGAATTAGTCCATTGTGATTACTAACTTAGGTAACGGCTGATTCATATCACCAATCGTTTCGGCTTAATGAATTGCGGCTCAGCCTTTACTTCAATTAGAATTGTGAGTGTAAGAATTTCGTCGCTTATGTGATGAGAAGTTCAATGAAGTTGCTTATTATGATTTTTAAAATTATCATAATAGATATTTAGCATGCTGGAGGACAATATGAAAAAAATTTCTATTCAAGACATGCCAAAACATGTCGGCGAAACAGTAAAAATCGGCGCTTGGCTAGCAAATAAAAGATCAAGCGGAAAAATCGCTTTCTTGCAATTGCGTGATGGCTCTGGCTTTGTGCAAGGAGTTGTTGTAAAAGCGAATGTGAGTGAAGAAACTTTTGCTGCGGCAAAATCTATTTCACAAGAAAGCTCTTTATATGTGATTGGTGAAGTAACTGAAGATACTCGTTCTTCTTTCGGTTATGAGCTACAAATACAAGAAATTCAAGTAGTTTCAGAAGCTCATGATTATCCTATTACACCTAAAGAACATGGTGTTGAATTTTTAATGGACCACCGTCATATTTGGTTGCGTTCAAAAAAACAACATGCCATTATGGTAGTGCGAAATGAAATCATTCGTGCAACGTACGAGTTCTTTAATGGAGAAGGATTTAAAAAAGTGGATCCGCCTATCCTAACAGGTTCTGCTCCTGAAGGAACTTCAGAATTATTCCATACAAAATATTTTGATCAAGATGCATTCCTTTCACAATCTGGGCAACTATACTTAGAAGCTGCAGCTATGGCGTTAGGGAAAGTATTCTCATTCGGCCCAACTTTCCGAGCTGAAAAATCAAAAACACGTCGCCATTTAATTGAGTTCTGGATGATTGAAGGCGAAATGGCATTCTATGAGCATGATGAATCGCTAGAAGTACAGGAACAATATGTTGCATATATCGTGCAATCTGTTCTTAAAAATTGCAAACTAGAATTAGAATTACTTGGACGCGATACAACCAAGTTAGAGAATATACAAGCTCCATTCCCACGTATCTCATACGATGAAGCAATTGAATTATTGCATGAAAAAGGATTTGACGATATTCAATGGGGTGAAGATTTTGGTGCTCCGCATGAAACAGCAATTGCTGAACACTATGATAAACCTGTATTTATCACATGTTACCCAGTAGGCATTAAGCCGTTCTATATGCAACCTCACCCAGAACGCAATGATGTTGTATTATGTGCTGACTTAATTGCCCCAGAGGGTTATGGAGAGATCATTGGCGGTTCAGAACGTATCTATGATTATGAACTAATGAAACAACGTATAGCGGAACATGGTTTGGATGAAGAAGCTTATGCATGGTATTTAGATTTAAGTAAGTACGGTGCTGTTCCTCACTCGGGCTTTGGATTAGGCTTAGAGCGCACAGTTGCTTGGATTACTGGCGTTGAGCATGTTCGTGAGACAATTCCGTTCCCACGTCTACTTAACCGTATTTATCCTTAATAAATTTTAATTTTCAAGGCATGGCAAGAAGAATCGCATTTGCGCTTCTTCTTGTTCTATTTAGTGACTAAAAGGGAGGGGTTCTTGAAATGAAAGAAACGGAACGGCTCCAAGTATGGATTGAGCAGGGAAATGTAACCATTTCTCAGCTTTTTTTTCAATTCTACAAATTGCTTCAGATTTCGGATGAAGAAGCCATGCTGATCATGCATTTAAATGCATTTCAAGAAAGCGGCAATTCATTTCCAACACCAGCTAATATTGCGGAACGTATGACTATGAGTGAAGATATGATCGCTACAAATATGCAACGGCTTATGCAAAAAGGGTATATGGAAATACATCAAAAGTTGGACGAGCAAGGTGTTTTATATGAAGTAATAAGTCTGATGCCACTTTGGAAGAGAATACTTGATTATATGACCACTCAAAATCAAAAAGATGAAACTACAAATGAAAAGTTAAAAGAGGGACAATTATTTCAACTTTTTGAGCAGGAGTTTGGACGTTTTTTATCGCCAATGGAAACAGAAATGATTTCTATGTGGCTAGATCAAGATCGTCATACACCAGAGGTTATCCGAAAAGCTTTAATGGAAGCAGTACTTTCTCAAAAGCTAAGTCTGCGCTATATCGATCGCATTTTATTTGAATGGAAGAAAAATCATGTTAAAACGATTGAAGATGCAGAGAAACATTCGAAGAACTTTCGTAAAAATACTGTAAAAACAACCAAGGATTATCAAGCCCCTAAAGAATCAGACATAAAGAAACCAAATAATAATATACCTTTTTACAATTGGCTTGATCAACAAAAGTAAAAGGGGAGGGTTAGAATGTTATCAAAAAAACAATGGACATACTGTTTAGAAGAAATGGATAAGATGTTTCCAGAAGCACATTGTGAACTAATTCATAGTAATCCTTTCGAGCTTACTATCGCTACGTTGCTTTCTGCTCAATGTACAGATGCTCTTGTCAATAAAGTCACACCATCTCTATTTCAAAAGTATAAAAGACCAGAGGATTATTTAGCGGTCCCAGTAGAAGAGCTTGAACAGGATATCCGTTCTATAGGTTTATTTCGCAGTAAAGCTAAAAATATCCAAAAGCTATGTCAAAGACTTTTAGAGGTCTATCAGGGAGAGATCCCAGATACACGCGAGGAATTAGTGACGTTGCCTGGGGTAGGGAGAAAGACAGCAAATGTTGTATTGTCAGTTGCTTTTATGCAACCGGCATTTGCAGTTGATACACATGTAGAAAGAGTGACGAAACGTCTAGGATTGTGCAAATGGAAAGATAGTGTGCTACAAGTGGAAGAGACGGTCATGAAGAAGACCCCACCGGAAAGGTGGTCTAAAGCACATCATCAACTTATATTCTTTGGTCGTTATCATTGTAAAGCGCAAAGACCACAATGCCACATTTGTCCATTACTTGAGCTTTGTCGCGAAGGACAAAAGCGATTAAAGAAAGGTCTTGTCAAGAATGATTGAATGTAAGAAAGAAGCAATAGAGAAAGATCGTGTAGACGAATGGTTTCAGCAATGGCTGACATTAGAAAAAAAAATCCATGCAACACATTCAAAACGGGAAGACGCAAAAGCTTATATGTTAGAAGCAATTCTTTTATATGAAGGATTCATCATTCAAGCTTCTAAAACATCGGAGCAACAATTGATCAGTGAAACATATGAAGTATTGCCGATTAATGGGTTAGAAAGATTGGCCTTTATTAAAAATAGGCCAGGTCAATATGCTTGCTATCGTCAACTGGCTGAATTGTTTGGTGAAACGAAGAAAAGGTGTGCTAGGTTAAGGCTTAAACATGCTAAGTGAAAAGTGTATTATAATCCACTATTTTATATTTATGAACAATAAAAAAAGCGTGAGAGATTTAATCTCTCACGCTTTTTTTATTCATTTAATGATCTTGATCATTTTGAGAGTTACCCCTGTTACCTCTGTTATTGTTTGGATTATTCTCCTGCCCATTGTTGCTATTTTCATTCCTATTACCGTTACCATGACCATTTCCCACACTATTTGTATGAGCATTTACCTGTTCGTCATTTGAGTTACCATCATCTTGCCCATTGTTGTCACCGGGTTCTTGTTCCTGAGCTGGAGGCTCGTTTTCATTCCCATCTCCTGGCTGTTCTTCTTCAGTTGGTGGGGTAGGCTGTTCAACCTCACCTGGTTGCTCTGGTGACTCATTTTCATCTGACTTAGGTTCTTCAGGCTCTTTTTCAGGTGCTTTTATTTGAATCGATGTTGTAGCAGCATCACTTATTTTGCCATCCATTACTGCGACTACAGAAAATACATAGGTTTTGCCATCTTCTGGACCACCATATGTGTAAGATGTATTCGATGTTTCTGTTAAAGACTGGCTGCCTCCGCCATCTACCGAAACAGATACCTTATACCTTACTGATTGATCTTCTGGATGATCATGTGACCAAGATAAATTAACTGCCTTTGCATTTTCATCATAAGTTGCTTTTAAACCAGAAGGTGCATGAAGTTCTTCGTCTTCTTTTTTCTCTTCTTCTGGGTCTTTATTCTCAGCAACCGGTTGTTGACCTTTTACATAAAGCTCATTGCCTACTCTTACGACAGAATTAGGCTGCTTGAAATTAGGCGTTTCTTTATTGGCTGATATCTGAGACATAATTGTTTTAAATAGTTTTTGAGGAAGCAATTTCTCCTCGTTTGTCGTAATTGGTGATTTATAGTCGGTATAACCGCCCCAAACAGCGATTGAATAATTGGTTGTATAACCTGCAAACCATGAATCTGGCACGGCGGAAGCAGGAAGTCCATATTCACTGAATTGAGCAGTACTATAGTTGGTTGTACCCGTTTTCCCCGCTACATCAAGGCCCGGGATTCCAGCTGCTGAACCACTCGCACCGTATTTAGAACTTACCACATCACGGAGCATGTCAGTTACCATGAATGCTGTATAGTCGCTCATAGCAGGCACAGGGTCAGGTGTATACGATTTGGATGTTTTGCCGTCTCTGTATACAATTTTCTTAATTGCATGCGGTGCTGTGTAAATACCATTATTACCAAATGCAGCGTAGGCACTTGCCATTTCAATAGGAGTTAAGCTAATCTTCCCACCGCCAATTGCATCTGCTTCATATAATTCGTTCGTGTTAATGCCAAGGTTTTTAACAAATGCTTTGGCTTTATCTGCACCAACTTCTTTGAAAGTTTTTACTGCAGGTATATTTCGAGAGTTATATAGTGCTTGTCGAATGGTTACAGATCCTTTATATTGATGGTCGAAGTTGTTAATTGGTTGGCTTGAGCCCGTATAATTCATTGGTTCATCCACAATTGTTTTGCCAGTTGACCATTTTAAATTCTCAATAGCAGGACCATAATCTACTAACGGCTTCATCGTAGAACCTGGTTGACGTTTGTTCAATGCCTCTGCATAGTTGAAGCCACGTTCAGGACCGTAGTTGCGACCGCCACCAACAGCGACAATTGCACCTGTTTTAGTATCAATAACAGATAGGCCAGCTTGAATATCTTTAGTAGGGAAGTTAGCGCTATTATTCATTGTGCTTTCAACTACTTTTTGTGCGTTTGTATCAAGTGTCGTATAGACGCTTACACCTTCCTCTAACGCTTTTTCATCTTTATTTTCACTTAGTTCTTTTAGTACAACATCAATGAAGGCATCGTATTTAGACGCAGTAGTCTGTCTCTTGCTTTCAGGGAGAAGGCCTTTTTTGATGTCTACTTTTCGTGCTTTTTCCATCTGTTCTTTAGTAATGACTTTATGCTGATACATTAAGCCTAAAACAATATTACGACGTTTTTCTGCTCGATCCGGATTTTTAAACGGATTGTAGGCGTTTGGCGCTTGTGGCATGCCGGCAAGCAAGGCCTTCTCGTCTAATGTTAGATCTTTTAAATTTTTTCCATAAAATTTCTTGGCTGCTGTCCCAAAGCCAAATGTTTGCCCGGACATCAATACCTTATTGAAGTACATTTCAAAAATCTCTTCTTTTGAATACTCGCGTTCCAATTGGATTGCAAGGTAAGCTTCTTGGGCTTTACGTTTAAGTGTTTTGCCGTTATTTAAGAAAGAGTTTTTGATCACTTGTTGAGTTAAAGTACTGCCGCCTTGTGCGCCAAAACCAAACCTAAAGTTGGCAAGCACGGCCCCTCCAAGACGAACAAAGTCGATTCCGTGGTGTTTGAAGAATCGAGAATCCTCTGTTGCTAAAATGGCATCGCGCATATCTTTTGGAATATTGTCATAATCGACATGTTCGCGTTCTTGATTCCCCATTGTATAGAAGACCTTACCATTTGAATCAAAGAATTTAGTTGAAACAGGGTCTTTTAGCAACTCTTCATCTAATTTAGGCGCTTGCGCCGCATAAATGGCAAAAATAGATGCGCCAATTACAAATAATGCTATACCTAACGCTAAAACAGCGATTATAATCTTTTTGAACAAAGAACGATTTGGTTTTTTACCGTTGCTTTTTTGTTTGTTGCCCCTTCTTTTTTGTTCTTCTAGTTGCTTTCGCTGTTTCCGTGAATTAACTTGTTGATCCACAGTATTTCCTCACTTTCTCATAACTTAAATTCAAGCTATGGTAGCAATGTTGTGATTGCCTTTAAATAATCTAATCGAGGAGTAAGCCCAAGATGTATTTCGGTAGCTTGCTCCTCAAAATCAGATAATGGAATGGATTTTCTTCCGCCATCCAACATTCGTTTCCATGCTGCTAACAGCATGTCACATGGTACTATAAAATAACGATCTAAGGAAGTAAAGCGTACAATTAAGAAACTGATTCCTTGTTGATTCGCTATGCCCTCCATATGTTTGACCTGATGAGCATGGACGTTTTTTAAAGGGAAAGAAGTCTTATTTTCTGTCTCTTTTGCATCAAAGTCAATATAGGCCCCATTAAAAACACCATTATAATCCGTTGTAGATGGTGTGCGAAAATAGGCTTCGCGTATAACAGCAGCGCTTCTGGATGGATACTCTACTTTGACGATTTGGACAGGAACAGGTTTCTTATGAATTACCGCAATGTTTCTCTGCAGATAATACACGTTGGTTTCATCAATATAATCTTCCAATGATTTACCCCGGTTACTATAAGAGATGTTTTTCTCTTTCCTCGTTTTTTTGCTTTCGTCTGGCGTAGGAGCCGTGTATTTTTTTCCATTCGGATATCGAATTGCCATAATACCACCTCGTCTGCCATCTATCATACCACAAACACGAACATAAACATTTGACAAATACATTGTCGGAATTTAAAAAATTAAACTTTAATCGTCGAATGAACACTTGTTTTGTCCACTTCCCCGAATTTAGTAATCAACATGGTAATGTAATAGCAAGGGGGCGATAATATGCGGAAAATTGATCACTTATTGAATCTAATTGAAATGGTAGATGAACTTTTACGGAATAGGGTGAACCACGAAGAAGAGATGTATACCAAAACGCATGAAAAAAATATAGCACTTGTAGCAAACCGCCTTGATATGATAGAAGAACAGAAAGAATATTTGTTCGCTGTTAAGTAGTAAAAGACAAATATATTTGTTAAAATAAAAACAGCTAGAAAAGAAAACCTTGTTAAACAGGTTGAAGAAAATTAATAAATTAATTAGTTCATATAAATTAAACGGAGATGTGAATGATGATTGAAAAGATGACAGAAGAATTACTAAATGAATGTAAAGAAAGCTGGCAACGGTTTTTAAATATGCGAGAAACAAACACATCTCCGGACTTTTTTAAGGAAGTTAAGCCATATGCTGACGCATACCATGCAAAATTAGCCATTTGGCAAGCAGAAGTAGAGAAATGGCTTGATCTCCATAAACCAAAACATGTCCATAAAATTCAAATAAAAAATGCAGTCGATGCGATGGACCAATTTATTGTCCAATCTTTTTATCAGCAAACCAGCAGGAAAAGGCTCTATCAATCTATTCAATCTGTTACCTATACATTGGAAACATTGCAGCGAGCGTTAAAAAAGGATGATACAGATGCTTAATAAGAAAAAAAACATTCAGGAATTGCTTGAAGAATGGCAACGAAGTAAAGAAATGCAAGACCGAATTGAATATGTACACACAATTCCAGCAAAGCAAGCAGATTTAGTCAAACTGCCAAGCAATTTGCATCCATCATTGAAAAAAGCGTTAGAAAAAAGAGGAATAGACCAATTGTATGCTCATCAACGGCAAGCATTTGATTATGCGATGAAGAACGAATCCTTTACTGCCGTAACGCCTACAGCTTCAGGAAAATCATTATGCTACCATTTACCCGTGCTGCAATCAATCATGGAAGATCGAACAGCAAGAGCCCTCTATTTATTCCCTACCAAAGCTTTGGCACAAGACCAAAAAAGCGATTTAAACAAGTTAATAGAAGACAGTGAAGAAGAAATATTAAGTTATACATACGATGGAGATACAGCGCCTGGTATCCGGCAAAAAGTCCGAAAAGCAGGCCATATTGTGATGACGAATCCAGATATGCTGCATTCAGGGATACTGCCGCATCATACAAAATGGGTTTCATTATTTGAGAATTTGCAGTATATCGTTGTAGACGAATTGCATACGTATAAAGGGGTCTTTGGTTCACATGTCGCTCATGTGCTAAGGCGCCTTTTACGTATTTGCCATTTCTATGGTAGCCATCCGACTTTTATTTGCACTTCGGCTACTATCAAAAATCCGCGAGAACTTGCTGAAAACCTAACCAATACAGACCATAAACTGATTGCAAAAAATGGTGCGCCTGCAGGTAAAAAAACTTTTTTGTTTTATAACCCGCCCATTATCCATCCGACATTTGGTGTGAGAAGAAGCGCAATACTTGAAGTGCGAGACTTGGCAAGGGAAT
The DNA here is from genome assembly GCF_023515935.1 of Rummeliibacillus sp. G93. Taxonomy (NCBI): domain Bacteria; kingdom Bacillati; phylum Bacillota; class Bacilli; order Caryophanales; family Caryophanaceae; genus Rummeliibacillus; species Rummeliibacillus sp. G93. The sequence continues at coordinate 2,001,880 of NZ_CP097314.1, read as the reverse complement.
TATATAATGCAAGAATACAAACAATCATCTTTGCTAAGAGCAGAGTGCGTGTTGAGATGCTAGTCACCTATATGAAATCCTTAACCGTAAAAAAAATTCACGATGAAAGTATTAGGGGATATAGAGGGGGCTATTTGCCATCTGAACGTAGGGCGATAGAGAAAGGGCTTAGAGATGGTACCATCCAATGTGTTGTATCGACGAATGCTTTAGAGCTAGGTGTAGATATTGGTCAGTTGCAGGCATGTATCATGACTGGGTATCCAGGCAATATCGCCAGTGCTTGGCAACAAGCAGGCCGTGCTGGCAGACGACAGGATGATGCGTTAATCATATATGTAGCGCAATCAACTGCCTTAGACCAATACATTATCAAAAATCCATCTTATTTATTTGAAAGCTCGCCAGAGGAAGCGCGCATCTATCCAGAGAATATACTTATATTAATGGACCATCTAAAATGTGCAGCATTCGAGTTACCTTTTCAAGAAGGTGAAAAATACGCTGAGTTCGAAATAGATGATTTTCTAGACTACCTTTGCGAAGAAGGCATTCTAGTGAAATCTTCGGATAAATGGCATTGGATGAGCGACAGTTTTCCCGCACATGATATTAGTTTGCGCTCTGCCTCTCAGGAAAATGTAGTCATTATTGACCAAACTATTCCTGCCCATACAAAAGTGATTGGAGAGATGGATAGATACAGTGCAATGACATTACTGCATGAAGAGGCGATATACCTTCACCAAGGCATTCAATATCAAGTTGAAAAATTGGATTGGGAAGAAAAGAAGGCTTACGTTACAGAAGTGGATGTAGATTATTTTACAGATGCAAATTTAGCGGTAGAATTAAAGGTAATAAGTGAAGATAAAGAACGAACAATAGGCCATCTACAAGTCGGTTTCGGGGATATAATGACACTTGCCACTGCAACCATCTTTAAAAAAATTCGTTTTGGTACACATGATAATATCGGTAGCGGTCCCATTCATTTGCCTCCTGAAGAATTGCATACAAGCAGTACATGGCTGTCGTTTGACCAACCAGAAAGCTGGAAGGAAGATGACTTAACAAATGCTATGACTGGTGTTGCCTACGCAATGAATAGTTTTATTCCTTTATTTTTGCAAAGCGATATTAGCGATGTACATGTTGTTCCGCAAGTAAAAGCGACGCATATTGGCAAACCAGCATTCTTCGTCTATGATAGATATCCAGGCGGAATAGGGCTTAGTGAACGGGTTTTTGATTTATGGGAAGAGTTGATTGAACATGTTTACAGTCATGTCGCAAGCTGTCCTTGCAAAAATGGTTGTCCTTCGTGTATTGGAGCCCAAGACTTAGAAGGCGAAGGCAAGAAACAAGTACTCTCATTTTTACAAATGATCACACATGCAGAAATGGATGATTAATCTTGTCATACGAAAATAAAATACTCCAGATGAAAAAAATGATTAAAAAATCCTCTTCAAAAGCGGAAGAGAAAAAAACGCCATTCGCAAAACCAAGTGACCCTGCATATACAAAAGACTGGGAAATGGCAGGACTGAAAAGAATAGAAAATCAATTTGGAATGGTTTTTTTGCTTGAAACCCATTATCCACTTGAGACGAAACATGGAGATTTCCTCCTGGGAGATCTATATAATGCATTCCGATTATGGAGCATGCCTGATAATTCACATCCAATAGAACTTACAAAAGACGATCAACTTATTTTTTATGATACTGAAACAACAGGATTGCGTGGCGTTGGAACACAGATCTTCCTCAACGGAATATTAGAAGTATCACAAGCCGGATTTATACTAAAGCAATATGTTTTAGCTGAACCAAGCCATGAAACAGCATTTTTATATGAATCTAAGCTTTGGGAACCCAATAAAACGCTTGTCACTTACAATGGCAAGAGCTTTGATTGGCCTCAACTCCAAACGCGTTTTACGTTGCATAAAAAAGATTTGCCGAACTTGCCTGAACAAAGGCATATTGATCTTTTACATGGTTCCAAAAGAATTTGGAAAAATGATCTTTCGCGTATGAAATTAACGCAAATAGAAGAGGAAAAATTAGGCTTCAAACGGGTTGGAGATATCCCTGGGTATCTGGCACCAATCATTTATTTAGATGCAATTAAAAGCGGTAATCCTGATGCCTTGCTGAAGGTGTTAGATCATAATAAATATGATTTATTATCATTGGTTACCCTATACATCCATGCAACAAATTTATTGTGTGAAAGTGAAGAGGATGAATCATCTACTACTATTACAAATATCGGTAAGTGGTATGGTGATCTTTCTGACTATGAAAAAGGTAGCAGAGTATTAGAAAAGGTAACAAACCAATTTAATAGTAATGAAGCAGGCTATGCCCATTATCATTTGGCGTTTCAGAGAAAAAAACAACATCTCTATGAAGAGGCGTACCAATCTTTTATGAATGCAGTTCCTTTTCTCAAAGAAAGTGAACAGCTTATTGCATATATAGAGCTCGCAAAAATAGATGAGCATAGGCGTAAAGATTACCAATCAGCTCTCTATTACGCCTATAAAGCAGAGCGGACCCTAAATAATATGCAAAGTCTGGATAGAGATAAAAAATTGAAAAAGTTTAATGAAATTAGCCATAGGCAACTGCGGCTAAAAAAGAAGCAATCATTGCACGGGAAATAAAAGGAACGTCGAATGAATTATGCTATAATGTTGAGACAGACGTTTATATGGAAGGAAGATGAATATGGATATGAAACTATCTGCGAAAGCTATTTTAGATAAAGACTTTAAAACGGGAATCAGAGGATATAGCCAAGACGAAGTAGATCAATTTTTAGATATTATCATTCAAGATTATGAAAAATTTGAAAAAGCTTTGGCAAAAAAACAAGAAGAGGTGGATGCGTTAAAGGATGAGTTAAAAAATGCGCAGTCACAAGCTTCTACTGATGGAAGAAGACAAACTTCTTCATCTTCGTATGCAACAAACACTAATTTTGATATTTTAAAAAGAATTGCCAATTTAGAAAAACACGTTTTTGGCGATAAATTATATGATTAATCTTATTCAACTAAATAGGTCTTGAAAAATTATAACAATACCTGTATAATAGTTGACGTCATCATAAAAGAACAAGTAATCGCTGCAATGTTAAACATTGTTGAGGAAAGTCCATGCTCGCACGGCTCTGAGATGAACGTAGTGTTCGCGCTTAGCGAATCAATAAGCTAAGGCAGTCTATAGGCTGACGGCAGGAGGAAAACCTAAGTCCTTTATGGATATGGTTGAAACTCCTTGAAAGTGCCACAGTGACGAAGCTGCATCGGAAACGTTGCAGGTGGAACGAGGTAAACCCCGCGAGCGAGCAACCCAAATTATGGTAGGGGCATTCTCCAAAAAGAAATGAATGGATGGAGAGACGGAAATTTATTTCCGTAGATAGATGATTACTACCCATTAGTACAAGGCATAGCGCCGTTATAGTACTCGGGCACAAAACATGGCTTACGTTCTTTTAATGATGCTTTATATTTTATATGAATATTTGGCTCTCCAGTTATTGGAGAGCCTTTCTTTTAGGAGATGGTGTATAAAATGGATCAGCATATTGCAAAAAATACTATTCATACAGAACATCTCGCCAAACTTTGTCAATACATAACACCTAAAATTCTGGATTCTATATCAGAAGGAATCATGATTACAAATTTAAAATCTCAAATAATTGATGTAAACCCTGCTTTTGAGTTTGTAACGGGTTATAAAAAAGAAGAAGTTATAGGTAAAAAACCTGATGTACTTCAATCAGGAAACCATAAAAAAGACTTCTATCAAAAGATGTGGGCTAGTATCGCCAGTGAAGGCGAATGGCAGGGAGAAATATGGAATCGTCGCAAAACAGGAGACGTATATCCAGAATGGTTGAAAATCACTAAAATAACCAACGATGAAGATACTATCATTGGGTATTGCGGCATTTTCTCAGATTTATCAGATGAGAAAAATGTGGAGAGCGAGCTGAAAAAACGTGCTACAACTGATATGCTGACAGGCGTCTCAAACCGCTTCGCTTTTACTGAACGTATGAATGTATTGCTAAGTACATCTAAAACGCATAATTATCAGCACGCTGTATTATTTTTAGATTTAGATCGTTTTAAACAAGTTAATGATACACTAGGCCATGCAATTGGAGATCAATTACTGGTTGAGGTTACAAGACGTATAAAGACATTACTTAAAAATAAAGATATATTTGCACGATATGGCGGTGATGAGTTTGTTTTAACATTTACAGACATTCACCATCCAAGAGAAGCGTTACATTTGGGCGAGAAGATCATTCAATTGCTCGAAAGTCCATTTTATATCCATACCCACGAATTATTTATCACAGCTAGCATCGGTATAAGTGTTTATCCCCATGATGGAGATGATACAGAAACATTGCTCAACAAAGCAGACATTGCCATGTACTATGCAAAAGATCATGGGAAAAATCAATTTTCATTTTACTTTGATGATTTGAAAACAGACGCAAAGAGAACGTTTACGCTGGATAGTGAACTGAGAAAAGCGATTAGCAATAAAAATGAGTTTGAGATATATTACCAGCCTAAAGTCAATTATCAAAAACAGCAGATTATTGGAATGGAAGCATTGGTCCGTTGGCATAATGAGATATTAGGAAATGTGTCTCCAGGTGAATTTATCCCTTACGCAGAGGAGACAGGACTGATTATTCCTCTTAGCGAAATTATTTTAGAAAAAGTATGCCTGGATGCTCATGAGCTAATAGGGTATGGCTACAAAATGCCAATTGCCATTAATATATCGAGTATCCATTTTCATCAACCGAATTTTATTACTTCGATACAGCAAATATTAGAAAGAAATAATTTGCCAGCAAATCATTTTGAATTAGAATTGACTGAAAGAACAATCATGAATAATGAAAAAGAAACAACGCGTAAATTAATTCTGCTAAAACATATGGGTTTTAAATTATCTCTTGATGATTTTGGTACAGGTTATTCTTCTCTTAGCTATCTAGTCGAATTTCCGCTTGATTGCGTAAAGATTGACCAAAGCTTTATCAAACAAATTTGCAGTGTTAGTGATAAGCAAGCGATTGTGCATGCGATAATCCAGATGGCGCACAGATTACAAATGAGCGTCATTGCAGAAGGTGTTGAGCAGCGTGATCAAGTTAAATTGCTCGGTGAAATGGATTGTGATATGATTCAAGGATATTATTATTCAAAACCGGTTCCATTAGATGAGATAATGGAGTTCCTTGAATTTTGGGAACTAGAAATAGAAGGGAAGTAAGTATGACTAAATATCAACTAGTAGCGACAGCAGCCATGGGGCTTGAGTCGATTGTGGCCGATGAACTAAAAGCCTTGGGCTATCATACAAGAACAGATAACGGGAAAGTTTATTTCGAAGGCGATGAGAGAGATATCGCTAAAACCAATTTATGGTTGCGCGTAGCGGACCGCGTAAAAATTGTAGCTGGAAGCTTCCCAGCTAAAACTTTTGAGCAATTGTTTGAGGGAGTAAAAGCGATTGAATGGGAAAAGTATTTGCCTGTTGATGCCGAATTTCCGGTTACAGGAAAATCTGTAAAGTCTAAATTATTCAGCGTTCCTGACTGCCAAGCGATTACAAAAAAAGCCATTGTGGAACGGTTGAAGGGCCACTATATGCGTTTAGGCTTTTTGGAAGAAACCGGCGCTAAGTTTAAAATTGAGGTTTCTATCCTAAAAGACATTGCAACATTGACAATAGATACTAGCGGAGCAGGGTTACATAAAAGAGGCTATCGTCTTGATCAAGGTGAAGCCCCTTTGAAAGAAACGCTTGCTGCTGCTTTAGTATATATATCAAAGTGGAATCCGAATCGACCATTTGCAGACCCATTTTGCGGTTCAGGAACGATTGCTCTTGAGGCTGCTATGATTGGACAAAACATGGCTCCTGGTTACAACCGTGACTTTATTAGTGAAGAATGGCCGTGGATAAAATCTAGTATATGGAACGATGTGCGTATGGAAGTTGAGGATGTAGCCAACTACGATCAACCACTTCAAATCTTTGGTTCTGATATTGATCATAGAATGGTTGAGATTGCACAATCAAATGCACGAGAAGCTGGGTTTGCTGACTTGGTATCATTTAAGCAAATGCAAGTAACGGATTTTACAACAATCTTATCGGATGGTGTAATGATAGGAAACCCGCCGTATGGTGAACGTATCGGTGAAAAAGAGACTATTGAAAAAATGGTTCAGGAAATGGGTAAGATGATGAATAAATATCCAACTTGGTCTGTTTATATGCTCTCTTCCATGGAGAATTTTGAAGAATTATATGGTAAGAGAGCTACAAAGAAACGTAAGCTTTTCAATGGTTTCATTAAGACGGATTACTATCAGTTTTGGGGTAAAAAATCTTGAAAACAGTGACTAAATAGTAGAGCTATAACATATTTTAAATTTAGATAAAGTTGTCTATAATAGGATTATTAAAGATTTAAGTGCGTATGTAGCGGATGGGGAAACCTATCCGTTTCGTTGTCTAGTCGAGAGGGGAATAAGAATGAGACAGTCAATACCATTTGCCTTATCCAAAGATAAGTCTTTCTTTGATTCATTAGGAGACTGGATAGGCGATATTTTGTATGACGAACTTCCTGAAAAAGGATTCGAATGTCGTGATGAACAAATTTTTATGGCTTACCAAATTGAAAAAGTGCTTCGTGAGAAAGCGGTGCTCTTTGCTGAAGCAGGAGTGGGTACCGGTAAGACAATCGCTTATTTATTGCCTGCGATTGCCTATGCACGCTATACGGGAAAGCCTGCTTTAATTGCATGTGCTGATGAAACGTTAATCGATCAACTGGTTAAAGCTGGTGGCGATTTATATAAATTACAGGATACACTTGATATGAAGATAGATGTTCGCCTGGCAAAGTCAAGAGATCAATATCTATGCATCAAACGCTTTGAAGAGGCTGAAAAGTATGCTGATGGCCCTTATCTGGACGACATTGCAGAAACAATGCCTGAAGGTGTTTTCGGCCAAGGAACATTAAATCTCTATGGCCAACACAGCGATTACCCAAATATAAGCGATGAAGAATGGAATCTTGTGAATTACAATTCTATTCAACAATGTTCTGTTTGCGAATTGCGCAATAGATGTGGCCAGACACTGCATCGGGCACATTACCGAGAATCTACAGACCTAATCATTTGTTCGCAAGACTTTTTAATGGAGCATATTGCCACAAAAGAATCCCGTGAACGAGAAGGACAATTGTCGCTGTTACCTGAAGTATCGATGATTGTACTTGATGAAGGGCATTTGCTTGAGTATGCTGCACAAAAAGCGCTGACATATAAAGTGCAAGATTATACCATTGTTCAATTAATTGACCGTTTAATGGTTGACGGTCTACGCGAAAAAACGTTATACACAATGGAACAATTGCAAGAGGGGCATGAATTGTTTTTTGATCAATTGCGAGATGATGTTATTGAATCAGCCGATGAACGTAAAAGAATTAATAAATCTCCTCAACTATTAGCGTTAGGAAAAAAAGTAATCAATATTATTGAGGTGCTTTTAGAAGAATTTGTATTTGAATCAGAACTATATGTTATTCCGGAATATGAATTAAGAATGGCTGAAGAATTTTTAGAACAATATCAATCAGCAATGAAGATTTTTGCAACTAGCAATGATGCAGTCAATTGGCTAGAAGAAACGGATGGCAAAGAAACACTAGTCATTATGCCGAGATTGATTACTGAAGTTTTAGAAGAGAAATTATTCACCAAAAAAGTTCCTTATGTCTTCTCTTCTGCCACTCTGTCAGTTAACAAGGATTTTAGTTATATAGCAGGAAGCTTAGGTATTAAAAATTATCACTCTTTCTCTGTACCTTCTCCATTTGATTATGAAGAAGTGATGAAAATTTTCTTGCACCAGAGTCCACAGCAGGAAAAAGCTCAAAAAGTAGAAGAACTATTAATGGACAAACAGCAAACACTTATACTATTTAAATCTCAAAAAGCTATGCTCGAATTTAAAGAAAAACTGCCGGATGAGTTCAAGTCAACAATTGGCTTTGAAGGAGATCGTGAATTATCGTCCATTGTTCGGGACTTCCAAGAAGGCAAGCTCAATGTTTTATGTTCTTATCATCTTTGGGAAGGGTTAGACTTGCCGAAACAAGCATTAACGCGAGTAATTATTTTTGATTTGCCATTCCCGCCGCACGATCCATTATTTGATGCTAAACGGGCTTTTGCAAAAGATCCTTTCCAAGAAGTAGATTTACCTTTTATGCTACTTCGTTTACAGCAGGGGATGGGACGCTTGATTAGAACATCAGAAGATTACGGTGAAATCCATTTGTTATTTAATGAAGAAGAAGTAAAATATCAAGAAGAATTGATTCCAATCTTGCCGGCTAAACTAGCAGAATACAAATAACCATGACCCTTAAAGTATGCTCTTAGCATACTTTTGGGGCTTTTTTCGTTTTTTTCGTAATCCGGAACATTTTTTAGCATAAACTATCGAATAGTGATAGAATATATTAAGTATACTATTCTTTACTACTAGGATTATTTACAAATTTTTATATAAATCAATATTAAGAAAGGCGGGAGATTATATGGATTATAAGAAAAGGCAATGGATTGGCTTTGGATTAATTATCGTTTTCCTATTGATTCTGTTATCAACGATGATTTCCAACTTAAATTCATTAAGAAAGAATATGACCGAGATTGTCGATGATCGCTATGAAAAGGTGAAAGTTGTCTTAGACATGAGACAGCTCTTTTCCCAATCAGACCGAGAAATCTTGTATGCTGCGCTAAATGAAGGTAAGAATAAAGCTGAAAAAAGCGTTGAAATATTAGAGAAAAACCAAACAGCTATTATGAAGGATATATCTCAGTTAAGCTCGGTAGTTAATACTGCAGATGGAAAAAGATTGTCACAGCAACTAAATGATCAGTATCAATCTTATACTGCAACTGAAACTAAGATTATTCAAGCGGTGACTAATAAAGACAACAATGCAAATCTCGAGTCTCTGATGAATGACCAAATGGCTAAACGTAGTGAAGTAACGAAGACACTCAATGATTTTAAAACGTATCAAGAAAAGTTAATGGATACAAAAGTAGATGAATCTCAAAAAAGTTATGAGAGTACTTTATTCTTAAGCATTATAGGATCAGTGATTGGAATTATCTTCGTTTCAGCAATCCTGCTATGGATGCTCCGCAAACTTTCTCAAGATTTGTCATCTATTGCTGGTGTCATTAAAGATATTGATTATCATAATTTATCTAGTATCCCACGGATTAATATCAGCACAAAAGATGAGATTGGTGATATTGCTCATTCATTTAATGCAATGGCAGAATCATTAGAGCAATATAATTTGAATGAGAAAAAATATACACAAGAAATGAATGACCAAAACTGGATTCAAACCGGTTTAGCAGAAATCGGTACAATGTATCAACGCATTGAAGATATTCAAGTTTTAGCAAATCGACTTTTAACAAAATTAGCGCCAATGATAAATGCTTCATTCGGAGTCTTTTACCTTCGAAAAGGTGATGGAAAAGATACTCGATTTATCAAGCTTGCTGATATCGCGGGAGACGGAGAAAATATTGGCCGGGAAGCTTTCCGGGTCGGAGAAGGTATTATTGGCCAATGTGTGTCTGAACAAAAATCACAAGTTATTACACATATACCCGATAACTATCAATTAGTAACCACAGGGCTTGGTCAAGTTAGCCCAAAAAGTATTTTAATTGCACCAGTTATCTTTGAAGAACAAGTAGTAGCAGTCATTGAAATGGCTAGCTTAGAAACATTTACACCAGTTCAAGAAAAATTCATCCAAAAAGTGCTTGAAACATTAGGCATTACGATTAATAGCGTTGAAGGACGTATGGAAATTGAACGTCTCTTGAAAGAGTCACAAGCACAAACGGAAGAGCTTCAAGCCCAATCAGAAGAGTTGCAAGCTCAATCAGAAGAATTGCAAACACAAGCTGAAGAGTTGCGAATGATTAATGAACAGCTATCAGAAAGAACATATGAAGCTGAAGAAAAATCGCATCAGCTAGAAGAGACGAAGAAAGAGTTAGAAGAGCAAGCTTTAGAGCTGCAGCGCAGTTCGCAATATAAATCCGAATTTATGGCGAATATGTCTCATGAGCTTAGAACGCCTCTTAACAGTATTATTATTTTGTCTGAAATGCTTCAAGATCCTAAAGATAGCAGTACAGCCGAAGAAAAACGTGAATTCGCCCAAATTATTGGCTCATCCGGTCAAGACTTATTAACCTTGATCAACGATATATTAGACTTGTCAAAAGTTGAAGTCGGAAAATTAGTAGTGGAATTTGAAGAAATGAATGTTAGTGAGATTCCTGATCTTCTTTACCAAAACTTTAAGCATATTGCGAAAAATAAAGGCTTATCCTTTGAAGTGAAAATGGAGGACAATATTCCAGCGCTATTCTATACTGACCATCAACGATTCCAACAAATTATGAAGAATTTACTTTCAAATGCCTTTAAATTTACGGATGATGGTTCTGTAGATGTTCATTTCAAAAAAGCAGATATGGAACGGGTTTACAAACATGTTCAAGGTGCAAATCCAACTATTGATTGGATTGAGATCAATATATCAGATACAGGTATTGGTATCCCGAAAGATAAACAAGAATTAATTTTTGAGGCATTCCAACAAGCGGATGGTGCAACTATTCGCAGATATGGCGGCACTGGATTAGGTTTATCTATCAGTAGAGAGTTTGCAAAATTGCTTGGCGGGAATATAATTTGTGAAAGTGTTGAAGGGCAAGGAAGTACCTTTACATTATTCCTTCCAAATTTACCTGAAGGCGTAAATGTAATGGAAGAAAGCGATGTTACGGATCTTATTGCAGCTACAGTAGAAGCAGAACGATGCCAGGAACAAGATAAAACATTGGACACTTTAGTAAGCTTCAGCGAAGAACAGCAGAAAGAACAAGCAAACTCAAATAAATTAACAGATAAAAAGATACTAATCGTTGATGATGACAACCGAAACATCTTTGCCTTACGTAAAGTATTAGAAGCAGAAGGCATGAATATAATCACTGCGCAAAATGGCTATGAATGCTTAGACATCCTTCATGAAGAAAATACAATTGATGCCGTCCTAATGGATATCATGATGCCAGGCATGGATGGTTACGAAACAATGCAGCTGATTCGCCAGCAAGAACAGTATCAAGAACTGCCAATTATAGCCTTGACAGCAAAAGCAATGAAGGGTGACCGTGCTAAATGTCTAAAAGCCGGTGCATCTGACTATGTAAGCAAACCATTAAAAGTAGATCAATTATTGTCTGTGCTTCGTGTATGGCTCACATCAACGGTGGTAACCAGATAGCGGTGAAAACTATGAAAGATTCTATTACACAAGAAGAAAGAGAAGAAATTGAAATAAAGTTACTGTTGCAGGCGATTTTTGATGTTTCGGGTTTTGATTACCGTGATTATATGCGCTCATCTATTAAGCGAAGAATAGAGAATCGAGCTCGCATAGAAAATGTAAGGACGATTAGTTATTTAATCGAAAAGGTTTTATATGAAAAAGGGTTTGTAGAAAAATTAATTGATGATTTCTCCATCAATGTAACAGAAATGTTTCGAGATCCTGAGTTTTTTGAAGCGTTTCGTTTACAGGTAATTCCGCATTTGAGAAACCTTCCTGAAATCAGGATTTGGCATGCAGGCTGTTCAACAGGCGAAGAAGCCTTTTCCATGGCTATCTTATTAGAAGAAGAAGGCCTTTACGATCGAGCAAAAATCTATGCGACGGATATAAGTGAGAAAGTTTTATCTACTGCAAAAAAAGGCATTCTTCCGTTGAACCGCATGCAAACCTATACTCGGAATTATTTAAATGCTGGTGGGAAACATGAGTTTTCTAAATACTATACTACAGATTATGATTATGCTTATTTAGACGAAAATCTAAGAAAAAACATTGTTTTCTTTCAACATAATTTAGTAACAGATGGGTCATTTAACGAATTTCATATCATAATTTGCAGAAATGTTATGATTTATTTTACAAGTGATCTTCAACTAAGTGTGAACCAATTATTCTATGAAAGCCTCTGTAAAGGGGGCTTTATGGGAATTGGTAGCAAGGAGTCTCTGCGGTCAACTCAGTTTTCAGATAAATATGCTGTTATTTCAGCTAAAGAGAATATATACAGAAAGATCTAACAGAAGGAGATGCTTATGCATTTCCTTTCCTTGTTTTATTTAGAGTGATGCTTTACATTTTTTTATTTAATGATGTTTAATTTTCTACTATTAGGGTATTACATTATCAGTAAGGGGGAGAAGAATGACAATATTAATAGTAGATGATAATCAAATCAATCTCTTTTTAATAGAGAATATACTTAAACGTGCAGGTTATACAGACTATTCCTCTCTTACATCTGCCAAAGCCATGTTCGATTATTTAGAAACAGAAGTAAAAGAATCAACAAACACATCTGTTGATTTGATTCTTCTGGATATTATGATGCCTGAAATGGACGGAATTGAAGCATGTAAGATACTACAAGATAACCCTAAGTTTAAAGATATACCAATTATTTTTGTGACAGCTATTGAAGATTCAAAAAAAGTTGCCGAAGCGTTAGATGTCGGCGGCATTGACTATATTACCAAACCAATTAACAAAACAGATTTGCTAGCCAGAATTCGTGTAGGCCTTCGATTAAAATACGAAAAAGATTGGCATAAAAAACATGAAAAGAAAATACAAGATGAACTTGAATTATCCATGCAAGTGCAAAGAGGGCTTCTTAGCAAACCTTTAATAGAAGAAAGATTTAATGTCAATGCATCCTATTTGCCTGCAAATCAATTAGCCGGAGATATGTACTATTGGCAAAAGATAGATGAAGATCGATATGGTGTAATCTTATTGGATGTAATGGGCCACGGCATTACATCATCTTTAGTGTGTATGTATATATCTTCTGCATTACGAGATGCTATTCGCAAAAACCCCGACCCTGTGGCACTAATTGAAGAACTAAATAGATGGATGAATATACTGAATCAAGAAAAAAATACGTTCCATTATTATTTTACTGCCATATATTTAGTTATTGATACGAAGAATAATACTATTGAATATGTGAATGCTGGCCATCCACCTGGGTTTTTATTAGTCGAAGATCAAAGAATTATTACCTTATCGACCAATTGCTGCCCTGTAGGATTGTTTAGAGAAATGAAAGTGAAAAAAACAACCATTGAATTTAAAGAAAAAATTCAAGTTCTTATTTATACGGATGGGGTAATGGAAGCATTAGATGATATCAATCATGATGGGCTAGAAGAATTGAAGAAATTAGTGATTAACCAGAAGTTTGATAATATTCAAATGCAGGAACCTATTGAGTATGTATTACCTAAAGAACTGCAAATTGATCAACCTGATGATATGTGTGTAATTATGATTCAAGCGGGAAATATATCGTAGATACATATACAGGAAAAAAACGTTCTATTTCAATTAAGAAATAGAACGTTTTTTATTTGCTAGATTACCAAAGCTTATAGCCTTTAGAACCTAGTGGAGCATTTTGTATAATATCATAGATAGGGAATGTGTAAGCAATCAATATTAATGCTGCTAGAATTACAAGCCATACTTTGAAATTTTCCAAAATAGCAGGTGTTTTCTCTGCTTGTGGAGAAATTTCAGCGATTGGGAATTCTTCTTCACCTTTAGGTGCAAACCAGCAAAGTTTTACAAAGATATACAAGAAGATGATAATACCAATGAACAATAATGTGCCACCAACAGCTTGAGCAACTTGGTAAGATGCCCATGTCTTAGCAATTTCTGCACCGCCATAATCAGAGAAAGCAGAACGGCGAGGTGCACCCAGTAAACCTTCAATATGCATGGAGCTAGACATAATGGCCATACCAACAACCCAAACGATTGTTTGGATAATACCAAGGCGATTTAACTCTTTTGTAAACACTCTTCCTCTTAAGTGAGGAACCAGCCAATAAGCCGCACCGAAAAATGTTAGAATAACGGTAGTTGCCACTGTTAAGTGGAAATGTCCTGTTACCCAAATGGTATTATGGATAAGTTGGTTCATTTGGTTAGATGCATTGACAATACCACCAGCGCCTGCTGGGATAAAGATTAACATACCCATAAACGGAGCGAAGAATCTTGCATCTCCCCAAGGTAATTTTTTTAGCCAACCAAACAGTCCTTTAGCACCTTTTGAACGTCCGGCTAATTCAAACGTTGCAAACATTGAAAATGCTGTCAATAAAGAAGGAATAGATACCATCATAGTTAGAACTACTTGAACATATTTCCAAGATGGGTCAATACCAGGTTCAGTCAATTGGTGATGAACTCCGACTGGGATAGAGAATAATACGAATAAGATAAATGCAAGGCGAGCAAGAGAATCTGAGAAAATTTTCCCGCCAATAATTTTTGGAATGATGGTATACCATACCATGTAAGCTGGTAATAACCAGAAATACACAAGTGCATGCCCGAAATACCAGAATAAAGTACGTGATAAAAGAATATCAACTCGTTCTACTAGGCCAAGTGACCAAGGTAACAATTGGAATAATACTTCAGCAGCTACCCCGAGAGTTGCAACAAACCACATTAAGTTATTGCAAACGACCATGAATGAAAGTAAAGGTGAAGTTTGTTTTGGATTTTCTTTGCGCCATTGTATCCAACGCATTGCTTGTGCAAGTCCTCCGATCCAAGAACCAACAATAACAAGTGTTAGGCCTAAATAGTAAATCCAGTGTGCTTGTAATGGGGCATAGAAAGTATAGAGAACAGATGCTTCATTTAAAAGAACCATCGCAGCTGCCATTGCAGTACCTGCTGTCATGACCCAAAATCCAATCCAACCTAGTAATCTTTGTTTATTTGATAGGGTACCAGATGTACGGCTAACAGCTGCAATTTGAAAACCATAGATAAAGAATGTAGTAAGTATTAAACCTAGCAAAACACCATGTACAGTTAAAACTTGATAATAGCCAATGCCAAAGGGTAATTCAAAATGCCCTGAACGAACTAAAACTTGCAATAGACCTGCAGTTCCACCCAAGAATAGAGCTATGAATGCAACATAAATATGAGCCATAGAAAGTTTAGCATCTTTAGGATTTACTTTAAGAAGCTCAGCTGTTTTTCTATTAACCTTACTTGCAACGGTTAGACTATCATTTTTGACTTTTGATTGATCGATGACTGTTTGACTCATTTTTTATCCACCACCTTAAGCATAGAATGCATTTGCGCATGGCCAACTCCGCAATATTCGTTACATACAATTAAATACTCGCCAGCTTTATCGACTGTTGTCACATATTCAGAAACATAGCCAGGTTCTAACATCATGTTGACATTCGTACCGGATATTTCAAAGCCATGTACAACATCTTTAGAAGTAGCTATAAACTTAACCTTAGATCCTACAGGTACTTCTAGTTCTGGTGGGTTATAGTAAAAGGCAGAAGCGAGAACTACTATTTCATAATCCCAATCTTTACCGGAAACTTTGTGAATACCAGGTTTGTTAAATGGTGCAATTTGATCTACCTTTTCATGATTTATTGTGTTTTTGGCACTTGGTGGATGACTGCCGTTATGAAATGCCATGATTCCTGTAATTAATAAAAATACGATTAAAGATCCGCCACCAAATAAAAGCCAATACTTTTCATATTTATGCAGATGCATTTTTTTCCCTTCTTTCCTTTATTTAAAAACGTTCTAAAAATAGGCCAAAGCATGCAGCCCACGTAATTACTATAAAAGCGCCTAACGCAAATACTAAATAGAGTGTTCCTTTTAGGTTTTCTTCTTCTTCATGTTTCTTGGGTGCCATCGAAATCGCTCCTTTCAATTAAATCAAAACATTTATTCTGCAAAAGTTTGCAAGAGAGGAGCTTCTTAAATAAATAATCTAGAACGAGATGAATTAAGTTTTCACTTCATCCCTAAGAGTGGGCTGTGACTAACCGAAGAAAGAAGGCTTCTCTGAATAAAGTTTTGTTTTATTGTTTGAGTAAATGATATAAAAAAAATATAGGTTTAGATGTGATAAAAATCACACCTTCTTACAAAAAGTGTGAAAGAAGTGTGAATAGGAATGTGTGTTTTAGAAGGTTAACTAGCTGAGATGATAAAAATCTAGGAAGAATAGTGATATGAGGAGGGGGGTTGAATGGGAGCACCTTTGGAGAGTGATTAAAAACTCCTAGATTTGTCTTTAACAAACTATGAGTAATCTGGATATAAAAAAAGAAGCTTTGAAAAAAGCTTCTTTTTTCTAACTCGGATCCATCGCTAGCAATATGGTTAACTTTCCGATGGCATCTATTTCAACAGGGAGTATGATTGCTTGATTATAGCCAAGCAGTTTTGTATGGCCCACCATAACAGTTGGTGGTGTAATATCTAATACTAATTGTTGTGCAGCAACATATGTACAAAGATTGCCAGCAATCATATTGCCAAACTCTCCTGTAAAAGATTCCAGCATTTCACCTTCAAGCTTCATTCCGAACATGGCTTCACTAATAGTACTGAAAGTTTCTGGAGAGGAATCTATAATGATTCTTCCCTTTAAATCTCCCACCATGCCGATTAAAACTCCGATTTCGGATTGTTCGTAAGGTTCTTTAGAAATGGATGGAGCTGAGACATGGACGTCGTTCGGTAATACAGTTTTAAGTGATTGAATCATGCTATTGAGTATAGTTTGTACTTGTATCGATGTGCTCATTGAGAACTCCTTATGTTATGACCTTTTTAATATAGTATCACGCAGCAAAAGAATTGAATAGTTGTTGACGTCACATAGTTTTTTTATTATGATGAAATTAACAAATGAGAATGATTTTCATATTCACTGATTATTTTCTTTAAAAGGAGCGTTTCAGATGGTTTATGCATTCATTGGTGCAACACTTATTATTTATGGGGCAATAGGCAAATATATTTTTAATCAAACCTCTACGCATTTAAAATAATTTTTTCAATCCTTCTAATAATAGAAGGATTTTTTTATTATAGGCATGGTAAAATAGCGTTAAGGCAAAAAAGGAGGAAATGATTTTCATGAGTCATTTTGAAGAACAACTACATCTGCTGCTAAAACAGACTGCAATGCAATATTTAATCTATCAACATAACGAAGACCAGGAAAGGCTTCAAAAAACGAAATTATTTGCTGAAAAGCTAATTAATAAAGAATATATGATTGCCTTTGCAGGTCATTTCTCTGCAGGTAAATCTACTATGATTAATGCGCTGACAGGGGATGATCTCCTTCCTTCTTCTCCTATACCAACAAGCGCAAACGTTGTAAAAGTACATAAATCGGATGAGAACTATGCCATTGCATACCTAGTAGATCAAGATCCTATCAAATTTGATGACGGATATGATATTAAAACAGTAAAAGAATTCGCTAAGAACGGTGCCTTGGTTTCTCAAATTGAAATTGGCCATAAAGATTCTGTTTTGCCAAAAGGCATAACAGTAATGGATACACCAGGTGTGGATTCGACTGATGATGCGCATCGTTTATCTACGGAAACAACGCTGCATTTGGCTGATATTGTTTTTTATGTAATGGACTATAATCATGTCCAATCAGAATTAAACTTCCAATTTACAAAGAATTTAATGAAGCATAATCCTAATGTTTATCTTATTGTGAACCAAATTGATAAACATAAGGAGAGTGAACTAACCTTTCAGGAATTTTCCGATTCGGTGTATCAATCGTTCTCAAATTGGGGCGTAGAACCCAAAGGGATTTACTTTACCTCATTAAGAGACTTTAATCTTCCTTACAATGATTATAATAAAGTAAAAGAAATAGTCATGAATAGTATGGAAGGTTGGCAAGATCATTTAATTGCTGGAGGTAAGACAGCCCTTGAGCAGCTTCAAATAGAACATGCACAATATTTAGAAACTAATAAAAAACAGCTATTAGAAAATAATGAAGCCATTTTATCGCAAGAAGAGTGGGAAAATAACGAAGAGATTACAGCAGACTTTGAAGTTGTACTTCAACAGTTGAAATTGTATTCAGCATCAAATTGGCAAAAGAATTTTGATCACAGCCGTGATGAATTATTAGAAAATGCTGCTATAATGCCTTTCGAATTACGAGAAAAATTGAAATATTATTTGGAAAGTGTACAGCCAGATTTCAAAGTTGGTATGCTTTTTTCTGGTAAAAAAACGCAAGCAGAAAAGGATCAGCGCAAGGAATCTCTGTATTCACTTTATAAAGAAATAGCGTTCTCCCAAATTTCTGGTCATATGCGTTCTTTAATGAAGAGCTCATTGAAATTAGTTAATGCTTTAACCGATGATTTTTCTCATGAAATCGATGATTTTGATTTGCAGCCACCATTTTCCGTAATTGAAGAACAAGTGAAACTTGATTCTGGTATTACAGGGGATGCGCTTTTAAACTTTGCCAATCGTGTAGCAAGTGCCACAAAGAGGTGGTATAAGCAAGACACGGATCAATGGAAGTTTGAAAAAAGCGCTTATATAGAAGAGTTGTCCTTTACGACAGTTGAGCCCTTAAAGAAAAAATGTGCAGTCTTGAAAAACAAAGTAGAAGTAATTGATGGCGCAAAAGCAATTGAAGAACAGGAAAAATATTTTGCTATCCAAAAAACGGTCTCGATTCAGACAATGAATCCTGAAGCAGATCAATGTGTATCTGAGTGGGAGCAAGAACATGAAAAGGCAATGGGCAATATCCGGCCGTTTGATCCATCTATGCTCGTAAAAAAAGAGGAGCAGGATCAAGAAGAGGAATTGGAGGATAAAATTTCATCTCCATCTATACACTCGACAACTGCTCTTCAAAACGCTGTAAGGACAGCAAGCGCTATTGAACCAATTCAAGGATTTTCAGAGGTTGCAAATTATTTAAAAAATAAAGTGAACCGCTTAAAGCAAAAAGACTTTACAATTGCACTTTTTGGAGCATTTAGTGCAGGGAAATCTTCTTTTTCAAACGCATTGATGGGGCAAAAAGTGCTGCCAGTGTCACCAAATCCTACGACAGCTGCTATTAATAAAATTCGTCCTATTTCAGAAGGCCATCCGCATGAAACGGCAGATGTCCACTTAAAGACTATTGGACAATTAGAAAATGACATTATTGCAAGTTATGAAGCAATTGGTATTACGATTCGTTCGCTAAATGAAGCATATGAGCGGGCAGAAGAGGCTTTGGCTAAACCACTCGACGATGAAAGACTGCATGTTCATAAATCCTTTGTGCGTGCCTTCAAAGAAGGCTACCCTACATTTAAAGAAAAATTGGGCAATACTATCAGGACAAACCGCGAAGAGTTTGAAAAGTTCGTAGCCGAAGAAAGCAGAAGCTGCTTTGTCGATAGTATTGATTTCTATTACGATTGTGAATTAACCCGTTTAGGTGTGACATTAGTAGATACACCGGGAGCAGACTCTATAAATGCACGGCATACGGGGGTTGCGTTTGAGTATATTCGTAATGCGGATGCTATATTATTTATCACGTATTACAATCACGCATTTGCAAAAGCCGATCGAGAATTTTTAATTCAACTTGGTCGCGTGAAGGATGCATTTGAACTAGATAAGATGTTCTTTATCGTTAATGCAATTGATCTTGCAAAGGATGCAGAGGAAGCAGAAGACGTAAAAGATTATGTGAAACAAGAACTCCAACGTTTCGGCATTCGCCATCCAAGACTATTTGGTGTTTCGAGTTTATTAGCATTGCAAGAAAAATTAGAAAGTCAGGATTTACATTCTGGTTTGCCATTGTTTGAAGAGAATTTCCATCATTTCTTATCAGAAGAATTGACAGCACTAGCAGTTCAAGCACTAGCTGAAGAAACGGAAAAAGCCCAAGAAAGACTTCGGATATTGATTCAGCAAACTGAAGACAATATGAAGCGAAAAGATGAACGTCTTGCTGAACTAGCTAAGTTAGAACAGTATATCCACACAAGATATATCCACTCTGCAGCTCAAACGATAACAAAAGATACAAAACAGGAACTGGATGAACTGCTCTACTTTGTATTACAGCGAGTTTACTATCGATACCCGGATTTCTTTAAAGAAGGCTATAACCCTACAACCTTCGCATCAAAATCATCTTCAGTTGCATTGGCCATTGCTTTGAAAGAAGTCCTAGCAAGTTTAGGGTTTGATTTTGAACAAGAAATGCGTGTTACTAACTTTAGAATTGCGAAATTTATCATGAAAAAAATTCACGAACGAGACCAAGATGATATGAAACAGCTCAAAGACATTAATGCTAGTTTTTCA
Organism: Rummeliibacillus sp. G93; assembly: GCF_023515935.1. Lineage (NCBI taxonomy): Bacteria > Bacillati > Bacillota > Bacilli > Caryophanales > Caryophanaceae > Rummeliibacillus > Rummeliibacillus sp. G93. Next base: position 1,981,378 of record NZ_CP097314.1, on the reverse strand, counting down.
TTTATGCCATTTGAGGCAGAAGAACCTAATATTTTAGAATTCGTTGGTCCTTTTTCTGATAGCAAACCATATGAATCCGTTAATAAATATTTTAAAAATAATAAGTCCTTTTTTGAAAAAGGCGATAATTTGAAGTTGCGTGAAGCACTTGAAGAGCTAACTAAACCAGATGCCAAAAAGTATTTAGATGAACAATCAGCACGCATGAAAAAATGGCTTGAAGACATTATTGGAAAACTTGCTGAAGAATTGCGTCTACACATCTCGAGACAAGCTATTAACCAAATTGATATTGAAAAAACGTTGCTTCATGAAGGTACGAAGCTTGAAGAATGGAAACACATTTACAACACACTAATGAATGGGGTGGAGAAGTGATGGGTGAAGTTTTTCTTTCAGTAAAGGATATTCCTCTTGACTCTCAAGGAAAATATAAATGGATTGATGCTCGTTTTAATCTCCAGAATTCTGCCGAAGGTTCGACTGTTTATCAAAAACAGCACATTGGAGAAGCTGTTTTCTGGGATTTGGAGAAGGATTTATCAGACATGGAGCAACATGCGGGACGCCACCCAATGCCAACGAAAGATAAACTACAGGCTCTATTTGAAAGAAGTGGATTGCAAATGGACGATTCTATACTAGTCTATGATCAAGGCGGAACACCATTTGCAGCAAGAGCGTGGTGGTTACTAAAGTATGGCGGGTTTCAGAAAGTACAGATTGTCCAAGAAGGGTATAATGCTTTAGTTAATGAAGGCTTTAAAACGTCGAACGAATTGCCTGTTGTCCAACAGACAAGCTTAAACTTAAAATGGCAGGAACACCTATATGCAGACCGCATAGCAGTAAAGGAAATCGTAGATGGTCATGTGGATAGAACATTGCTTGATGCCCGATCGAACGCTCGCTATAAAGGAGAGATAGAGCCGATAGATCAAATTGCCGGCCACATCCCAGGAGCAATAAATTATGATTGGGAGCAATTATTACAAGATGGTAAACTTTGTCCTAATGAATCATTGTTGGAATTAGTATCTAAGAAAGAACCGATTACGGTTTATTGTGGAAGTGGCGTCACTGCTGCCCCGTTATTCGCTATGCTAAAGGAAATGGAATATGAAGACATACAGTTATATACTGGAAGCTACAGCGATTGGATTCAACACTTTGATATAGAGAAAGTTTAATATAAACATCCGCATTTTAGGAATGCGGATGTTTTTTATTTCAAATTACAAGGGATTTCTTTTTTTATGTCGAATGTTCTCGTTAAGAGTGTTGGAAGCGGGGGGATTAGTATAATTACTAGAGATCATGCATTAGAGATGATTACTGAAAATTTTAATGAGTTCTTTGATGAGTTAGAAAATATGAACCAATTAGAAACAGAAGCATTAAAAAATGAAATTCAAGGACGAAATATGTATATTCAGCAGCTGAAAAGTGAAAAAGAACTATTGTTAAAAGAAATAGGCATCATCAAGAAGGTAAATAACAACCTTTTAGAAGAAAGGAAGAAATTACGAAAGGAAATAGATGCGAAAAATAAAATCATGGACTTCACGGATGGCATGACCGTTCTACTTAATAAAAAATGTACCCTAGGGGAAAAGCAAAAAGTAATTGAACATCTATTTAGAATAGGCATTGACGATGAAAATTCAAAGTTATATATAGAAGAATTTATTGACGTTCTTTCCAATTGTTTAAGTTTATTAGATGTGAATCAAAGCAAAAGAATAAAAAGTCTTTTAAAGAAAAATATTGATTTTTATCATGAGCTTTTTTCAAATACAACTCCTCAAGCTCAATTAAAAATCTTACACATGTACAAAGTGAAAAATTGGATTGAGCTGCTAGAAAATTTCTTAGAAAGAACTGTGCAATCTAATAGCTTAAAGCGCTTTTCTGATATAGAAGGTCTAAATCTACTTTTATACATAATTTATTATAAGAAATTAAGCAAACTTGAACAAAATAAAACGTTTAAACTTTATTATCATGATCAGAATAAACCACTTTCTGCGAAGCTATATAAAAGTTATCATGACTATTCGCTAAGCAAAACTTTACGAGAGCTAAACAAATTTATTTCTATCATTAGTGAAGAACAAAAAAATATAGACTTGTTGAAAGGAGAAATTATACAATATTTCCTTGAGAAAGTTTTTACTGCAAAGGAAGTAGAAAATTATAGAATGTTTAAGAAGTACAATATTCAAACTGCGGAGAAGAAAACTAAACAATTCGGTATAAACTTTAGTGAATTAAGAAAATATGGTTATCAAATATCTGGTCGGACAGATGAACAACGTTGGCAAGCTTTAAATGATTTTGTAGAAGAATACGGTTTAGAGGTAACTGTAGCAGAGTTATCAAAGAGAATTAAACTTAAATCCAGAGAAGAAGACCAAAAAAAGTATTCCAATGCACTTTGTAAATGGAACAGCGATTTGGAAAAGTTAAAAATACAATATTATCGTGGAGATTTTCCTTGGCCGAATTTTGAAAAAAAAAAGTAGTGTTATCGGTGTGTGAAAATAGACTGTCTTACGCTATCCAACCCATTTATATTTATATTGATTTTTTGAAGCTTAGCTTGTAGACTTATTAAGGTAGTGCTTCTGAAAGAAATGGTATAAACAAGATTGTTTATAATTTTTTTAAGAAAAGTATTGCATTTATAAAAATGTCGGTATATAATTAATCTTGTCTTTAACGCGGAAGTAGTTCAGTGGTAGAACATCACCTTGCCAAGGTGGGGGTCGCGGGTTCGAACCCCGTCTTCCGCTTAATAGTAGAATGGTCTGGATTACTAGTAGGACATACATAATTTTCGGCTTTTAGCTTGAAATTCTATTTCTAACAAGCGCCCATAGCTCAATTGGATAGAGCGTCTGACTACGGATCAGAAGGTTGTGGATTCGACTTCTGCTGGGCGCACCATTTCCGGGAAGTAGCTCAGCTTGGTAGAGCACTTGGTTTGGGACCAAGGGGTCGCAGGTTCGAATCCTGTCTTCCCGACCATTTATATTCTATACACATTGGGGCCTTAGCTCAGCTGGGAGAGCGCCTGCCTTGCACGCAGGAGGTCAGCGGTTCGATCCCGCTAGGCTCCACCAATTTTAATATTTAATACTATGGCGGCCTAGCTCAGCTGGCTAGAGCGTACGGTTCATACCCGTAAGGTCGGGGGTTCGATCCCCTCGGCCGCCATATTTCCCTGGAGGAATACCCAAGTCTGGCTGAAGGGATCGGTCTTGAAAACCGACAGGCGGGTCAAACCGCGCGGGGGTTCGAATCCCTCTTCCTCCTCCATTTTCTCAAGAGCATACTCATATTATTATCGCGGGGTGGAGCAGTTCGGTAGCTCGTCGGGCTCATAACCCGAAGGTCGCAGGTTCAAATCCTGCCCCCGCAACCAAATGATTTGGTATTTTACGAAAGCATATTCGTATTATTATCCTGGGTGGAGCAAATTGCAATACGAAGGTTGCGATTAACATTGACGCAAGCGAAGCGTGGAAGATGTTATTATGCTTTGTTGATTGAAAAGATTATATTCTATACTATTATCGCGGGGTGGAGCAGTTCGGTAGCTCGTCGGGCTCATAACCCGAAGGTCGCAGGTTCAAATCCTGCCCCCGCAACCAAATGGTCCGGTAGTTCAGCTGGTTAGAATGCCTGCCTGTCACGCAGGAGGTCGCGGGTTCGAGTCCCGTCCGGACCGCCATTTTTTAGTTTAATATATTCTTATTTTGATGGGTCGGTAGCTCAGTTGGTAGAGCATTAGATTGAAGCTCTAAGTGTCGGCAGTTCGATTCTGTCCCGACCCACCATCAAATGCCGGTGTAGCTCAGTTGGTAGAGCAACTGACTTGTAATCAGTAGGTCGAGGGTTCGACTCCTTTCGCCGGCACCATATTTACTATTCCGAAGTAGCTCAGTTGGTAGTAGCATCTGACTGTTAATCAGAGGGTCGCAGGTTCGAGTCCTGCCTTCGGAGCCATATGGGGAAGTACTCAAGTGGCTGAAGAGGCGCCCCTGCTAAGGGTGTAGGTCGGGCAACCGGCGCGAGGGTTCAAATCCCTCCTTCTCCGCCATACAATAATGGCCCCTTGGTCAAGCGGTTAAGACACCGCCCTTTCACGGCGGTAACACGGGTTCGAATCCCGTAGGGGTCATTACATAACCTAACCTTCAGAGCATTCTGTATTGTTCTGAAGGTTTTTTGTATGCAAAAAGATGTTTACCATTAATTTTGAAGTGTGCCAGCCTTTATTCATTAAAAAATATAATAGCTTTCCATAGACTGTTTGCTAATATGAGGTTTAAACCTATCTTGACAATTAAATTAGGTAAAATGGGTCGCTTTCTATATAAAAGTTCTGTATGATATTTAGGATAACGAAATTTTCAGAAAGGACTTCATACATATGCTAAAACAGTTTTTTAGTTACTACAAACCACATAGGAAATTGTTTATAATTGATTTTTGTTCAGCCATTATAGTGGCTATTTTAGAGCTAGCGTTTCCTGTAGCTGTTCAAAAGTTTATTGATACGCTGCTTCCTACAAACAACTGGGGAATGATCACGAAAGTAGGAGGCCTTTTGCTCCTGGTGTATCTATTGAGTACCATCTTAAACTTTATTGTTAATTATCTTGGTCATAAACTTGGTATAAATATTGAAACTGATATGAGAGAAGAATTGTTTACACATGTTCAAAAGCAGTCTTTCCGGTTTTTTGATAATACTAAAACCGGCCATATCATGAGCCGAATAACGAATGATTTATTTGATATTGGCGAATTTGCACATCATGGGCCAGAGGATTTCTTTATCGCTATCATGACTTTTATTGGCGCTTTTTGGATCATGTTTACCGTGAATCCAACGCTTTCATGGATTGTGCTTGTAATGGTTCCAATTTTAATGGTTCTTGTTTATGTATCTAATGTAAAAATGAATAGGGCATGGACGGGTATGTACGGAGAAATAGCTGAAATCAACGGACGAGTAGAGGATAGCGTTTCAGGTGTTCGAGTAGTACAATCGTTTACAAATGAAACCTATGAAAAAAATCGTTTTAAAAAACAGAATGGATTATTTCGCCTCGTTAAATTAAGTGCTTATAAAGTCATGGGAGCGACAAACGCTAGTATCTATTTTATGACGAGGCTCTTGACTTTACTAGTCCTTGTAGTAGGAGCATGGCTAAGTTTTCATGACAAATTGTCATATGGTGAGCTGGTTAGCTTTATCTTGTATACAAATGTGTTAATTAAGCCGATTGATAAAATCACAGCATTACTGGAGTTGTATCCGAAAGGCATGGCGGGCTTTAAACGCTTTCAAGATTTACTCGCTCGTGATCCCGAAGTTCAAGATAAGCCGAATGCTTTAATTGCTCCACATTTAAAAGGTGCTATTTCCTTCAATAATGTAGATTTTAGTTATGATCATTCAAATGAAATTCTACAGAATTTATCTTTCGATTTAAAAGCAGGCGAAATGACGGCTTTTGTAGGGCCTTCAGGAGCGGGGAAGACAACAATTAGCTCGCTTATCCCACGTTTTTATGATGTTAATAGTGGTTCAATTACCATTGATGGAATAGATATTCGTGATATGACGAAGCATTCATTGCGCAAACAAATTGGTATAGTTCAGCAGGATGTATTTTTGTTTACTGGTACCATTCAGGAGAATATTGAATATGGCAAACTAGGAGCCTCATTTGAAGAAATTCAATATGCTGCAGAAAAAGCAAATCTTTCCGAACTAATAGAAAGTTTGCCAGATGGCTATCAAACAGAAATTGGCGAGAGGGGATTAAAATTATCAGGCGGGCAAAAGCAACGTTTAGCGATCGCTAGAATGTTCCTTAAAAATCCTCCTATTTTAATCCTAGACGAAGCGACTTCAGCACTTGATACACAGACCGAAAAAATTATTCAAGATTCACTAATGGAATTGGCGAAAAACCGTACTACTATCGTTATTGCTCACAGACTTGCAACAATTCGGAATGCTAATCGTATTATGGTAGTAACAAAAGATGGTATAGCAGAAGATGGAACGTTTACTGAATTGATGGAAAAAGGCGGCATTTTCGCGAAATTAAATGCTTAGATATATGAAAGTTATGGAGGATAGTTTAGCCTAATATAAAAGAGGTATATGAACTATAAAGACTTTTTAAAAAGAAAAAGGAGAGTATTATTTTCTATGAATCAACCTGACGACTATAAAATTCAGCCATTCTTTTCAATATGGCTCCATCCAAAGAAAACTGCCAGCTATGTGATCGAACATAAGAATTGGACATATGTTATTCTCTACGTCATACTTGGCGGAATGGCGAGCACAATGATAGGCTTGTCTGGACAAGAGTTATATCCTTCTTTTTCTATTTGGCTACTGTTGCTTGGCTGTATTTTAGCGGGACCATTCATAGGGGCAGTCAGCGTCATTATTTCTTCAGGCGTCATTTGGCTTGTAGGGAAATTATTTAAAGGAAAAGGAAGCTTTGAAGATATATTTAAAGTAATTAGTTTATCATCGATTCCTAATATTACTCTTGCTCCATTTATGCTAGTATGGATGGCTAATGCTCCTCAAAGTTTTTTTAATATGAACGATGAAGCATTAACAAATGGTGCTGCGATTATTAGTATTGTGCTGTCATTAGCGGTCTTTATAGTCACTATTTGGACGTTTGTCATCCAAGTGGGAAGTGTCGCAACTGCACATCGCTTTTCGAACTGGCGATCATTTTTTACGCTCGTATTGCCAGGCATTGTAATTGGATTAATTCTTATCGGAATTGTTTTGCTACTTGTCATTACATTTGGTTTTATTGTGTACTAATCCTAAGCCGGATTTCCTCAAGTAAGGAAATTTCGGCTTTTTTGCATGTTTTAATGATTATGAGGGAAGTAAATATTTATTGGAAAAAGCGCGAAGGGAAAACTGAAAACAATAAAAATTTACATTGTAAAACCATTTCGGTATGATTAACTTTGTGTATTTAAAAAGTGGAGGATTTTTTAGAATGAATCATGGCAACAAGTGGGCTTTATTGCCTTTTCTTATTTTTATACTCTTATTCATTGGTTCTGGCCTTTTGACAAAAGACTTTACAGCTATGCCACTTAATATGGCTGTTGGAATTGCCTGTATAGCTGCTTTTGTAATGAATCGCCGAGATGGAACAGAGAAAAAGCTAGAAGTATTTTTAAAAGGTGCGGGAAACAAAGATGTCATGCTAATGGTTTTAATTTTTCTTTTAGCAGGCGCATTTTCAAGTGTGGCTAAAGAGATGGGCGCCGTGGAATCAACCGTCAATCTAGGATTAACATACCTGCCACAGAATTTTTTATTAGTAGGGTTATTTATTATTGGCTGTTTGATTTCATTGTCAATGGGCACCTCGATGGGGACTGTAGTGGCGTTATCTCCTATTGGCGTGGGGATAGCAGAGGCTACTGAAATCTCAGTAGCATTAACCATGGCAACAGTGGTAGGAGGAGCCATGTTCGGCGATAATCTATCAGTTATATCAGATACCACTATTGCAGCTGTTCGAACACAAGGTACAGATATGCGTGATAAATTCAAGGTGAACTTTTGGATTGTGTTGCCTGCAGCTGTGGTAACAGCAATTATTATAGGGATCTTGACAGCAGGAAACAGTCATGCACTTAAAGACTCCTATGATTATTCAATCCTTTCTATAATTCCTTACATTATCGTGCTGGTTGCAGCCATAATTGGAGTGGATGTAATAAAAGTGTTGCTAGGAGGCATTATTGTATCTTTTGCAATTGGTTTGATAAACGGCTCATTAAGTTTTCTATCGTTTGTAGAAGCGGCGAGTAAAGGAATAGCTGGTATGGAGGATATAGCTATTATTGCAGTATTAATCAGCGGACTTGTAGCATTAATACAGCATGCTGGAGGTATTGACTTCCTTCTAACGTTTATATCCAAAAGAATTCGTTCAAAAAAAGGGGCAGAATTCGGCATTGCAAGTTTAGTGAGTGTGACTGATATCTCGACTGCTAATAATACAATTGCGATTTTAATGACAGGACCTCTAGCAAAAAAAATAGCAGATCAATATGAAGTCGATCCTAGAAAATCTGCAAGTTTATTAGATATATTTGCTAGTGTATGGCAAGGATTTGTTCCCTATTCTCCTCAGTTACTAGCTGCGGCGAGTGTTGCAGGTATCTCAACGGTAAGCATTATGTTTTATTCGTTTTATCCTATTTTAATGGCTGTTTGTGCAGTAGGGGCTATTTTAATCGGTTATCCGCGTTTAAAGAAAAAATAAGGATGTGCAATTATGAACACATCCTTATTTTTTATTGAAAATATTGTCTTCTTGTAAAATTTCACGTGAAATTGCAATCGCACCTTTTTTTCTTAAGTGCATGATCGCTTCTTCATCAGCTGTTAGTATTTTTTCAATATATTCATCTTGCTTTTCGCTTGGAATATGCATACCTTTAAATTCATCTCTTAGAGCATATTCATAAATTTCCATTTCTTCGTTAGAAAGAAACGTATTTGCTTTAGAATCCATATGTTATAACACCTTCAAAATAGAATTTGTAATTTAATTATACACCAATGAACAAGTTAAATAGCAACTGAAACATCATGAAAAAAGATTAAGCTTAATCGCTTAATCTTTTTATATTTCAGGTGTCTCCGTATCAATTGTCATAGATGGACCAAAGAATTCGTAGAAGATGTGGTCTTCCTGTAGTCCCATAGCTAGCAAATGTTTAACCATGGCCACCATAAAAGGAATGGGTCCGCATATATAGACATCTGTAGAAGTGTCAATATGCTTTTCCAAAAACTCTTTTGATACAAAGCCATCAGTCTGAGTAATTAACTCATGGTAGTATAGCTGTGAATGGTCATTCGCTAATTCCTTCAAGGCATCACTAAATGTTAATAAATCTTGGGTGCTAACACTTTGGATAAAATGGATTTTTTCCTTATTTTCTTTAACAGCTGATTGAACCATACTAAAAAGTGGTGTAATTCCAATGCCGCCAGCTAAAAAGGCGACAGAAGTGTCAGCTTTTGTGTGGTAGAAAAATTCCCCTGCTGGTGCGCTGATTTGTATTTTGTCTCCTACATTTAATGAATCATGCAAATAGTTGGAAACAATGCCCGCTGGGTCAGTTATGATTTCGCGTTTAACAGAAATTCGATATGAATCTCCATCATAGGTTTTAGACAAACTATATTGCCTCTTATGTGCATACTTTTGCCCGGGAATTGGTACATGTACTGTAATATATTGACCTGGCTTATAGTCAGGTAGTGGTGCATCATCAGCGGGTTTTAAGTAGAATGAAGTCACTAATCTATTTTCTGGAATTTTATCAACAAGGGTAAAGTCTTTAAAGAATCTCCATCCGCCAGGCTTATTTTCTGTTTCCTTGTACATCTCTTCTTCAGTATTGATGAAGGCATCCGCTAACACCCCGTATGCCTCAGTCCACGCATCCATGATTTTTGGTGTTGCTGCGTCGCCAAGTACTTCTTTAATGGCGATTAATAAATTCTCACCCACGATTGGATAATGCTCAGGTTTAATGCCAAGACTTCGATGTTTCTCAGAAATTTGTCTAACGACAGGCATAATTTCCGAAAGGTTTTCAATGTGAACAGCTGCAGCATATACGGCATTAGCTAACGCTAATTGCTGACGTCCTTGTTTTTGGTTTGTTTGGTTAAAAATATTTAATAGTTCTGGGTGTATTTCGAAAAGCCGTTTGTAAAAGACCGTTGTAATCTCTTTACCGTGTGCCTCTAAGGCGGGGGCAGTAGATTTAATAATTTCCATTGTTTCTTTACTAAGCAATGCCACCATTCCTTCCATTATACATATAGGTTATTTTTTGCTTAATACTTAAAAATATACCTTATTTAATGTTCATTAAACTTGGTTAGAAGTATGATTATACTCTCTCATTAGATGAGTAATAGAGGTTGAAATGGGGGATTACTTTATACCGGATTTTCTTGATAAGAGTTTATTGAGGGTTCAAGATGACGATGCATAGAAAGAATACCTCGTACATAAAAATATAAATATCGAAGTTTTTTGCTTTTTATTTTGAGGGAGTAATGTACAATAAACTAGAGAGCTTTTAGAAAGTAGGAGAATAAATGGAAGCAGAATTTATTGCAAAGATTGTATCAATTATTTTGCTAGATATTGTATTAAGTGGAGACAATGCAGTAGTCATTGCACTCGCTTGCCGAAACCTAGCAAAAAACCAACGAAAAAAAGCCATATTGATTGGAACAGGCGGTGCAATCGGTTTACGGATCGTCTTGACATTTATTGCTGTTTGGCTACTACAAATTCCATTCGTAAAAGTGGTAGGCGGCTTGCTCTTATTTTATATCGCGTATGATTTAATTCGTTCAAAAGAAGAAGATCCGGATATAAAAAGCGGCAATAACTTATTCGCTGCTGTACGCACCATCATAGTTGCGGATTTCGTTATGAGTCTTGATAATGTTTTGGCTATTGCAGGTGTTGCCAATGGTCATAATGGCCTTGTTGCATTAGGCCTGCTTGTTAGTATTCCTTTAATTATTTTTGGTAGCCAAATCATTATTAAATTAATGGAGAAATTCCCTATTTTAATATGGATTGGCGGTTTGCTCATTGCTTATACGGCAGGGCATATGATTGTCAATGACAAATATGGACATCGACTAGTTGAAGCTACAACACCACTAATGAATATAATTATCCCAATCATTAGTATGGTCTTACTTATACTCGTAGGGCTCTGGACAAAAAAGAGACAAGTTAGGAATATAAAATAAAGTGTATGCATCGTCTATGATTCACTCGCTAATTACTCTAAAATGGAGAACAAAAAAACGTAACAATGCTAATAACAGCATTGTTACGTTTTTTCTATATTAGTTTGTTGTTTGATGAATTTCTGCAGTTAATTCTTCTAGTTGATCAATTAAAGAACCAATGAATGCGATGGTTTCTTGTAATGGTTTGTCAGTAGTGATATCTACATTGGCCATTTTTGCAAGTTCAACAGGCGATTTTGTACCCCCTGCTTGCAATACTTTTAACCAATCTTCCACAGCGGGCTGGCCTTCTTCTAGGATACGTTTTGATACCTGTGTAGAAATGGTAAGCCCTGCACTGTATGTGTATGGATAAAGGCCCATATAGTAATGTGGTTGGCGCATCCATGTCAACTCTGCTCCATCGTTAATTTCAACATCGTCGCCCCAGAATTCTTCTAAAACCGAGCGCGTAATGTTGCTTAAAATAGCTGCATTTACACTTTCACCTGCATCGATTAATTCATACACTTTACGCTGGTAAGCAGCTTCCAATAAGTGTGTCACAAAATTATGATAGTACGTGCGTGCAATAATGCTTGAGATAACCCAGCGTTTAAAGCGGGGGTCCTCTGAATTCTTTAACAGATAATTCGCCATAAGCATTTCATTCAATGTAGACGGTGCTTCAACAAAGTATTTAGAAGAATCACTATTGAATAGGGTTTGATGTTTTTGAGCATTTCTAAAATGCCCTGCATGGCCAAGCTCGTGTGCTAAAACGAATACTTCATTCATGCGTTCAGTCCAAGAAATCAAGATATAGGAATGGAATCCATATGGACTTGAACAAAAGGCACCAGTTGATTTTCCTTCATTATTGGCGAAATCGATCCAGCGCTCATCAAAAGCGGCATCAATCATGGCAAGGTAATCCTCACCCATGACGCCCAGCGCTTTCTTCATATAATCACGAGATTCTTCGATCGTAACTGAAGGTTCATAACTTGGATCCAATGGGATTTTTAAATCGGCAAATGTCATCTTGCCAATGCCATGCTCTTTTTGGAGAAGCTTAGCATATCTTCTCATATGAGGTGCTAATTCTTTCATAATCAAATCGATTTGGCGGTGATATAAATCTTGCTCAACTTCTTGGTCAAATAATAAATAGTCCGTTACTGAATCATATCCACGTAAATCAGATAGAGTTTTTTCTGTTTGAACATGGGTATTATATGTTTTAGCAGTAGTATGTTGATAATCAGCCAGCTTTGTTGAGAAAGCTTTGAATGCTTCGCGACGAACTTCTGTATCTGATTCCAACTCCCAATCTCCTTCGAAAAGGTTATAGCTTAGTGGGTAGCTTTTACCGCCAACTGTAAAGTGATCAAACTTCATATCTACTAGTTTGGTTGTATTGTATAATCCGTATGGCGCATCTAATGTTGAGCTAAGTGCTGCCAGCGTTTTTTCTACTTCTGGGTGAAGCTGATGAGCTTTTTTGGCAATTAATCGATTAAGATAGTGTGCATATGTCGGCTCTATTTCTATCGCTTTTTCTAATTCTTCTGATGAAAGTTCCAATATTTCACCATCTATAAATGATACTAGACTAGCAAACTGAGAAGAAACCGTGCTAAATTTACTTGCTCGGATTTGCGCTTCATTGTTTGTTTGATCTTCTTCAAGCTGGAGAGAGACATATGTTGCATAAGGGATTAGTGAGGAGACAAGTGCCTCGCAGTCACGTATGACTTCTATTACTTGTTGGGCGTTGTTAATATTCCCCTTATGCTTAACGTTAAATTCATTTGTGTCTTTTATAAGCTTTTTTACGCCTTCCTCATAAGCTTCCTCATTAGAAACCAGATGAGTCAAATCCCATGTTTCTTCTACAGGTACTTCATTACGCTTTAGTATATTTTCGACCATCTTTACCACTCCTTTATTTCGTAACACGAATCATCTCTATTATAAATCTTATATTCTATAAAGTAAAACATTTCTGACAAATTGGATTGGAAGTCAAGTTATTGCTTTTGATAATAACAAAAATAAAACTCTATAAATATAAAACTTCAATTTATCACTTACTATATAATTCCTTGAGCAATCATTGCATCTGCTACTTTTAGAAAACCAGCAATATTGGCGCCAATCAAAAGGTTTCCGTCATGTCCGAATTCTTTTGCTGCGTTTTTACTGTTTTCGTAGATTGATTTCATAATATCATGCAGCTTTTCATCTACTTCTTCAAAAGTCCAAAAGATTCTCATGCTATTTTGAGCCATTTCTAACGCAGATACAGCTACACCGCCAGCATTAGCGGCTTTAGCTGGAGCAAATAATATATCATTAGCCAAAAATGCTTGAATGGCTTGTAAGGTTGAGGGCATGTTAGCTCCTTCACCAACAGCTTTGAGACCATTTTTAATTAGCAATTTAGCCGATTCTTCGTCGATTTCATTTTGAGTAGCGCAGGGGAGGGCAATGTCACATGGAATAGTCCAGATGCCTTTGCAGCCTTCTTTATAGGTTGCATTCGGACGGGAGACTACATATTCTTTAATACGGCCGTTTCTCATCTCTTTGATGTCTTTGACAACCGATAAGTCTATGCCATCTGGATCAAAGATATATCCATCTGAATCCGAGCAAGCAGTTACCTTGGCGCCTAGCTGCTGCGCTTTTTCTATAGCATACGTGGAAACATTACCTGTTCCGGATACGACAACCGTAGCATCTTCGAATGCTAGACCCTTTTCTTTCAGCATTTCTTGCACAAAGTAAACAGTACCATATCCAGTAGCTTCTTTTCTCGCTAAAGATCCTCCAAATCTAGGGAGTTTGCCTGTAATGACACCAGGTTCGTATGCGCCTCGTATTCGATTATATTGGCCAAATAAAAATCCAATCTCACGTGAGCCAACTCCAATATCGCCAGCAGGAACATCGACATCGGGTCCTATATATTTATGTAATTCCGTCATAAATGCTTGGCAAAATCGCATGATTTCTGCATCAGATTTTCCTTTAGGATCAAAATCGGCACCGCCTTTTGCGCCGCCGATTGGCTGGCCTGTCAAAGAGTTTTTAAATATTTGCTCAAAGCCTAAAAATTTCACGATACTTTCATTGACAGAAGGATGAAAACGAAGGCCCCCTTTATAAGGTCCGATTGCGGAACTGAATTGAACGCGGTAGCCACGGTTTACTTGGATTTTTCCACTGTCATCTTCCCACGAAACACGGAATTTCACTACACGCTCTGGTTCTACAATCCGTTCTAAGAGGCTTGCTTTCATATATTCTGGCTTCTTTTCAAATACGGGTGTTAATGAGTAGAGGATTTCTTTCGCTGCTTGAAGAAATTCGGGTTCATGACCGTGATGTTCTTTCAGGTTATTGAATACTTTATCAATATAGGAAGTTGCGATTTGCTTTGAATCTCTCATATTGGTAACCATTTAATACCCCCATATAATTAGACTTATCTCTCTATATTATACAAAATGATGTGAATTTTCAATCAATTATTATTATAAAAATACGGAAGCGTTAACATATGTGACAGATCAGTACTTTACTGTTAGCATGAAAAGTGAAAGTGTTGAGGAGTGAATGGAATGCCTAAAATTTGTATTGATGCAGATGGCTGTCCTGTAGTACCTGAAAGTATTCAGGTTGCAAAAGAGCTTGAACTTGAAGTAATTGTTTTCTGTGATACAGCGCACTTGATACAGATAGACGGAGTGCAGACCGTTATTGTTTCAAAAGGAGCCGATGCGGTTGACTTTGCTTTAGTAAATCAAATCCAAAAAGGGGATATAACTATTACCCAGGATTATGGTCTAGCAGCAATGGTGTTAGCTAAAGGAGGTTATGCTATTAACCAAAATGGCTTACAGTATACATCAGAGAATATTGACCAGCTTCTTTATGCAAGGCATTTTAATCAAAAGGTGCGCCAAGCAGGTGGAAGAACGAAAGGGCCAAAGAAAAGAACGAAAGAAATGAATGGGCGCTTTATCGAGAAATTTAGAAGCCTTTGTCTATCTATTCTTGAAAATAAAGCTGGCGGCATTTATTAACCGCCAGCTTTATTTTTTTCTAGATTGATTTTACTTGAGACTTAAAATTGGTGTGAAGAACTTTAATTTATATCTGAAGTTACTTCTTCTACAGTTTGTTCTACTTCGCTCCGCGTCATTTTAACATGGCCTTTTCTCATTGCATCGAGTGTTTTGTGAGCTAATGCTAAAGGAATTTTACAAAACATCAAGATACTGCGTTTTTTAATGCTTTTATTATATTCATCAGCTTTTGCCAGGTTTTCCTCTGCATATTTAAATAAATCATCGCGTGTCCAGCCTTCAGGCATGAAGCTTACGCCACGTTCACTGTCTTCATCCTGGTTCCGCAAAATATTAACAGCTTGTAGTCCTCGCCCATAACCAATAGCGAGATCACGATCAGTCTCAACTCCAGCTCCCCATAGCCATATATCTGATAACATGGTGCCTACCAAGCCAGCTACATAATAAGTATATTCATCGAGGTCTTCTTTCGTTTTAACAATCCATCCTTTTGCAGCCCATTTGGCCATACCTTCTGCCATTTCACTAGTAGAATCTGCAACTGTCTTGCGAATACCCTCTGGACAGAGTGATAGCCAATCAAAAAGGCGGAGAGAAACTTCTGGTAATTTGTCTTTATAAGGAGCGATCATTAATTGATAGGCATCCTCGTTTGCAGAAGATTTTAATAGTTGGCTAATCTCATTTAACAAGTCTGTTTTTACGGTAGTCGGCAATTCTTCATGATCTTCGATTTCATCGATTGCCCGCATGCACAAATAGGCAGCAGCCACTGTTGTTTTCAAGTCCTTTTTCAAAAATGTAATAGGAATAAAAAACGTACGGCTTGTCTCCTTTAAAACAGTCATTGCTTCTTTATATATATCTTTGTGTGCTTCCAATTAAAACTTCCTCCGTTCACTTTCAAACATATTCTATAACTATCCTATATCAATTAATGAAAAATGAAAAATATAATCTATAGTTTTGCTAAAACAAAATTATTATGATATTATTTAGATGCTTAAATACTTGAAAATAAAAGGAGATTTTTTACATGGGACGTTTAGAGAATAAAATTGCAATCATTACAGGTGGAGCTTCTGGTATGGGTGCACAAATGGCAAAATTATTCGCATCAGAAGGCGCAACTGTTATTGCGGCTGATATCAGCGAACAAAATTTAGCTAATGTTTCAGAAATTGACGGCGTTGAAGGTATGAAACTAGATGTGACTTCAGATGAAAATTGGGCTGAATTGACTAAAAACATCGTAGATAAATATGGTCGCATTGATATTTTAATCAATAATGCTGGTATTTCATCTCAAAAATCACCTGATGATGTTACGGCAGATGACTGGGCTTTATTGCATAAAATCAACTCTTTTGGACCATTCCTTGGAATCAAACATGTAAAACCGTATATGATTGAAGCAGGCAAAGGTGCAATTGTAAATACTTGCTCATATACTGCATTAATCGGTTCAGGTACGAACCCATATACAGCATCTAAAGGTTCACTTCGTGCGATTGCACGTGCAGCAGCTGCTGAACTTGGAAAACATAACATCCGTGTTAACACTGTTTTCCCTGGTGTAATTGAAACACCAATGACTGCAAATATTGGTCAATTTAAAGAAGCAATGGATGGTTTAATCCGTGCTACTCCAATGGGCCGTCTAGGTAAACCAGAAGAAGTAGCGAATGCTTCTTTATTCTTAGCATCTGATGAAGCTTCTTATATTACAGGTGCAGAATTAGTTATTGACGGTGGATATTCAGCACAATAATGATTCGTAAATTTAGAAAAGAAGGTGATGCATATGACCGAAAATCCTTCCTTATTTGAATTGCTTCATGAAATGGATAAAGTAAATGGGAAAATGATTATCCGTTGGAAGAAATTATTTAAAGTAAATATCGGTATTTCTCATATTTTGGTTCTGAGTTATCTAAAAGAACACGGCCCAAGCAGACCTTCTGATATTGCAAAATATCTAGAATTTGCTCCTGCATCTTTGACGCATTTATCGGACAAGTTAATTGCCAATCACTACTGTGTCCGAAACGCAAGTTCTAAGGATCGTCGTATTACATTTTTAGAAATCACTGATGAGGGATTAAATGTACTCAAAGAGGCAACAATCCTAGGTCAAGATATGAAACGAGAATATTTTAAAGTTTTATCTGATGAAGATATTAATCATCTATTAGCTATTTATACAAAATTAAATGATCAATAACTAAAAGTCCCCATTTTTCGCCTACAAAATTTAGGTTTAAGATTATTGGCATTCGTTAAGAGTAGCCATTATCTTGCTTCTAAACACTCAAAAAGATCCATTCAGTTGGATTAACATAAGTACCCATAAGAAAGGTTTAACTCTTTCTTATGGGTACTTTACTTTTCTGTTTTTTTATAATAACGAGCTCGTAATGGGACTTTTTGGAGAAGCTAAAAAGCTATTTGCACAATTTCTTCATACAGAGTAAAGTAGGAGTGGGCGGAAAAAGGAGATTAATATATGTCACAAGCAATCGGTTTAGATGCAGGAGGAACTCTTACAAAACTTGCATATTTAGATGAAAACAACCAATTAAAATTAAAGCACTTTCCTTCTAATAACATGCCAGCTATTATAAATTGGATTAATTCGAAGCATAATATAAAGGAAATTGGAATTACTGGAGGCCGTGCCGAACAAGTAAAGACAATGCTTGACCAAGATACAAACTTACATTATATAGTTGAGTTTGAAGCTACATTAAAAGGTGTTCGGTATCAGCTGGAAAAAGAAAACCACAATTTCGACAAATGTATCATTACAAATATTGGTACAGGCACATCTATCCATTACATGAATCAAATAGAGCATATGAGAGTTGGGGGAACAGGAGTCGGAGGAGGCACCTTAATTGGCTTGTCAGCTCTTACTACAGGTATTATCAATTACCAAGAGATACTTCAACTTGCTAAAAAAGGAAGTAGAATGGGTATTGATCTTTTAGTACAAGATATTTATCAGGGGATGGAAACACCAATCTCTCCTACCTTGACTGCCAGCAATTTTGGCAAGGTTGGAATTAATGATGTTTTAGAATATAAGACAGAGGATATTTTAGCAACTATTCAAGGATTGGTTGGTGAAGTAATTACTACGCTTAGTATTCAACTTGCAGAGCAAAATGAAGTAGAGCAAATTGTATATATCGGCACAACATTAGATAATAATGAAAAACTACGAGATATTATCGCCGACTATACGATATTAAAAAAGAAAACGCCTGTATTTTTAGAAGATCATGGTTTTAGCGGAGCAATTGGTGCGTTAATTAATGTTACACAATAGTTTTACTAGTTACTTTTGAATATGCAAATAATGCCAGTAGCAAGCTCAACAGCGGTTGCTGCTGGCATATTCCTATGCATTATTTTTTTGTATACCTTCTCTCGCCAGGGCATCAGCAGCTTTATTTTGCGTATCAGGAACCCACTTGATAAAGAAAAAGTCGAACTCTCTTATTAAAACAAGTGCTTTTTCCAAGTATGGCTGATATTCTGCATTTTTCACAAATTCTTTTTCTACAGAAGCCACGACAATTTTGGAATCGGATCGAAATGATACCATCCCCTTCGTTAACTTTTTTGCTTCTTCTAAGCCACGTACAAGTGCCATAAATTCAGCTACATGGTTATTGGCCATACCTATAGGCTCGCTCAATTTTATGAAATGGTCTTCCCCTTTAATAAAGATCCCTATGGCACTAGGGCCTGGGTTTCCAGCACTTGCTCCATCAATGTAAACTTCTAGCATGTCTAAACTCCCTTCACTTGCATGTTATCGCTTATTTTTAGTAAAATGAAACGTATACGAAAAAGAGGTGATATATTTTGATCAACCAGGTCACCGTCGTTAAAGAAATCGATGAATTATTAGAAAATTATTGTGATGGCTGCCTCGCCAAACAACAACTGCGTACAGAACGCGGTAAAGCCGGTGCTCATAAATTTTGTATTGAATCCTGCACAGTTGGCGAACAATTGCACTTCTTAGGACAAGAATTATTAAAAGTCTATAGTAAATAGATTGTACTATAAATTAGAGTATTGAGAGTATTTTTCTCAATACTTTTTTTGTACTAGGAATTCTTAATGGGATGAAGGAATATAGATAATTTTAACAAAGGTGAAGCCTACAAAAGGTTAAAATGAAAGGATAGATGTTTTTTTAGAGGATTATGTAAAGAAAATACTTGTCGAGCACTTTTTGATATATATTTTATAGAATAATGAAACAATGGTCATTGTAACAGCCTCTAGCTATAAATGGTAAAGCATTAGAAACAGCACATTTATTTTTCCAGACGTTTAGATGATTAATTACGGTCATTGGAAATTAAAAAGAAGTTATATAGAAGCAGGGATACTGAATGCTGATATCAAATACTAAAGAGAGTTTGTAAATAATCAAAAAAATTTCTTCTTTATTGAACTCTGCCTACCTATAAGTATAAAAGGCCAGCTTACATATAAAATTTAAGTTAATGTTAAGAAAAATTAGATAAATATTTTTATATTTATTGACTAAATATTGTATTATTTATACACTGTTTTAAAACATTATTCAAAATGTTGTACATAATTGGGAGATGATTTGATGAAAGTATGTAAATTTGGCGGTACTTCAGTAGCGAATGCGGAACAAATAAAAAAAGTTGCATCAATCGTTAAATCGGACAAAACAAGACGCTTAGTCGTTGTATCCGCTCCAGGAAAAAGATTTCCGGAAGATATCAAAGTAACAGACTTGCTTATCGATTTGGTTAATGGTGTCATTGCCGGAGTTGATTATCAAGAGAGACTTGAAAAGGTTGTATCTCGTTTTCATGTGAATGCAGTTGACCTAGGGTTAGATGATACGATTATTGAAGAATTAAGAAGAGATTTGAACACACGCATTCATTATAGTATACAGATCAGCGAGCAATATTTGTTTGATACAATAAAAGCTTGCGGTGAGGATTATAGCGCCAGAATGATTGCAGCATATTTGAATAAAATAGGGGTAAAAGCAAGATATATTAGCCCAAAGGAAGCGGGGCTTATTGTAAACGAAGCCCCATCTAGAACAATGGCAATAGATGAAGCGTATAAGAATCTAGCAGCTTTGAAAAATTCAGAAGATATTGTTATTTTTCCGGGTTTTTTTGGATTCACAAAAGCGGGTAGGCTACGGACATTTGACCGAGGGGGTTCAGATATTACAGGCTCTATTTTAGCAGCGGCTGTTCAGGCAGATGTATATGAAAATTTTACGGATGTAGATTGTGTATTTACTGCCAATCCTAAAGTTGTCAACCACCCTTCAGAAATTCAGGAGATTACATATAGAGAAATGCGAGAATTGTCTTACGCAGGCTTCTCGGTGTTTCATGATGAAGCACTGATGCCAGTGGTGAAATTGGGTATACCGGTTCATATAAAAAATACAAATAATCCAGAAGCAAAGGGAACAAAAATAGTTGAAAAAAGGAACGTAAACCCACATGCTATTACAGGTATTTCAGCTGATGCTGGATTTTCAATCTTATATATCAGCAAATACTTAATGAATAGAGAGATTGGTTTTGGCCGTAAACTACTCCAAATTCTTGAAGAGGAATATATCTCTTATGAACATACACCTTCTGGTCTTGATGATATTTCTGTTATTATAAGGAGCCATCAATTAACACCTGAAAAGGAAGAAAGGATTATTAAGAGGGCATACAATGAATTGCATGCAGATGATGTTTATTTCCGGCATGGATTTTCAATGGTCGTTCTTGTAGGAGAAGGAATGAATAATAGTACGGGGCTAGCCGCAAGAGCAGCGACTGCCATTTCAAGAACAGGGGCTAATATAGAAATGATCAATCAAGGATCATCTGAGGTTAGTTTAGCGTTTGGTATACTTGAAAAATACGAAGATACGATTCTTAGATCACTATATGAAGAATTTTTCGCAATGGCAGCGTATGCCAATTAAAAAATAAACTTATATTAAAAGGCAGTTGCCTAAAGATAAATCAAAATGCATCATTTCTATTAATAACATACATTCATCTGCACATCATAGACAAAAGAGCATTGAATGACAAAATATTAAAATTTTTCGTTAAACAATGGTTAGCATTTGCATTTTTGAATGTTTAACCTTTTAATAAGAAGTAGTTGAAAAAACAGGAGGTGAACTCTCTGCGTTAAAACAAATAACGTAGAGAAATCATATTTGGACAGTGAGATAGCCAGTAATTTAGTTCTGTTTGTGCTTTTAATTGCAATGACAGGGTTTTTTGTCGCCACAGAATTTGCGATTGTAAAAGTAAGGCAAACGCGAATCGATCAACTTATTACGGAAGGTAATAGAAAAGCTATAAAAGCCAAGAAAGTATTAAGTCATTTGGACGAATACTTATCAGCTTGTCAATTAGGTATTACGATTACAGCCCTCGGCTTAGGCTGGATTGGAGAACCAACAGCCCATAAAGTCTTTACACCCCTAATGGAGATGGCTGGTATTGATGGAAGCTTAGCTAAATGGCTTTCTTTCGCCTTTGCCTTTGCGGTTGTCACGTTTGCGCATGTGGTTATTGGGGAATTGGCGCCAAAAACTTTTGCAATCGAACAGGCAGAAAAGATTACATTAAGGTTTGCAGGTCCTTTAATTATTTTTCACATTGTAACTTATCCACTCATCAAAATATTAAATGGTTCAGCAAGAGTGTTAACAAGTCTCTTTGGCTTGAAGTTGTCAACAGAGCATGAAGAGGCACATAGCGAGGAAGAATTGCGCATGATTTTATCAGACAGCTATAAAAGTGGAGAAATAAATCCATCTGAATATAAATTGGTTAATCGCATTTTTGAATTTGATGAACGAATTGCTAAAGAAATCATGATTCCTCGTACTGAAATGATTGGCTTTAATAAAGAAACCACATTAAATAATGTATTTGAATTAATGAATGAAGAACAATACACTCGTTATCCGGTCATGGATGGTGATAAAGACCATGTCATCGGCATTGTTAATATGAAGCATCTCTTATCAGCTATTGTGATGGATGCCGCAAATGGTCAAAAAACCGTTGAAGAGTATATGCAGCCTGTCATCCGTATTATTGATACGGTACCAATCAATAGCCTTTTACTAAAATTTCAAAGGGAAAGCATTCATATGGCCATTTTGTTAGATGAATACGGAGGTACGTCAGGTCTCGTAACTATAGAGGATGTTATAGAAGAAATTGTTGGAGATATTCGAGACGAATTTGATGAGGATGAAGAGCCTGAAATTCAAAAGGTAGCTGACGGCCATTTTAAATTTAATGGAAAAGTGCTATTAGAACAAGTTAATTCTATGTTAGGTGTTCAAATAGATGAAGAAGATATAGATACAATTGGCGGATGGTTTATGTCACAACATGATAATATCAAGGAAGGCGTATTTTTTGAGAAAAACGGTTTCCAATTTATTGTAAAAGAAGTGAATAAACATCAAATCATTCGTGTCGAAGCAAAAAAAGTAAGTATTTAAAAGGATTATTAGCCATTAAATTAGACTAAAACCAGTAGGAGGATATTATGTTCAAAATATGAGCATAAATCCTCTATTCTTTTATATATTAGATTTGTTAAGGTGAAATATAAAGTATTTAGATAGGGTAGGAAAAAGCCCTAAATATGTGGCTATTAATTACTTATTACTGTAGAGTGTAACATATTGAAAAGCATGCTATAATTCTAAGAAATATTTTTTGATAATACAAAACTTTTGATGAATCTAAATCCCCCAGATTTATCTCATATATGAAAGGAGTCAAAATTTAATGAATAGTCCAATATAATATTCCCCGATTAAGCCAAAATCCAAATGAAATATCGGGGGATATATAATGAAATTGAATAGAAATTTTTTTTTATTACTATTGGGTCAATCACTCGCAAATATAGGAGATGTTTTATATATAGTCAGTGTAATAAGTACAATTTTTGTATTAACAGGTTCAGCAATTGCAGCATCGTTCGTGCCTTTTACAATTGCTTCTTCCATGTTTATATCCAGTCTGCTGACACCTCTCCTGGTTGAGAAATTAAATCTCAAATGGTTACTTGCTGGGTCACAAATTGCAAAAACTATTTTACTCTTTATTCTTGGGTTTATGTTAATAGGTCTAACAGCAACCAATTATTATTTTATCTTTTTAATAATAGGATGGATTGCTTTTTTTGACGGTTGTGCAAATCCAATAAGACAGACATTGACTCCTTACTATGTTAAACCTGAGCATCTAATTCAAGCTAATGGAATTTCTGAAACTGTTACGCAAGTAATACAAGCAGGTATGTGGTTCGTAGGAAGTTCATTGTTGATTATTGTGAGCTCTCAACAACTTATTTGGTTAGTTGGTTGTTTATTTATAATTGCAAGCATATTACTTTGCCTTTTAGAAAGTGTTAGCAATCATGAAACAACCGAGATAAAAGGGAAATTAGAAAAGATTAAAGAGGGTTGGAAAACTTTATCTAATACTCCAGTGTTAAGAAGGATTGCTTGGATAGAATTTTTGGAAACAATTGCAGCCACAGTTTGGATAGCTGCTATTTTATATGTGTTTGTCAGCGATGCATTAAACGTTGAAGAAAAATGGTGGGGATTTATCAATGGAGCTAACTTTTTAGGTTTGATTTTAGGAAGTGCTTATTGTATTAAATTTTCTTCTTTTGTAGAGAAGAAAATAGGAACCTTTATTTTTGTTGGTTCATTCTCAAGTTTCTTATTCACAATATTATTTAGCCTAAACAGCATTCCTATTATATCCTTACTTTTATCACTCTGTGTGGGACTCTTTGGACAAATTAAAAAAATTCCTCAACAAACGGTTATACAAACTAGTGTATCAAAAGAACAGTTGTCAACTGTTTATACCTCCTTAGGGGCTATCGGAACTGGGATTTTTGGTGTTGGCTCTCTTGTTATGGGAGTATTAGCAGATTTTTTAGGAATCAGAATGGTATTCGTTATATCGGGCCTATTACTTGCGATTGTAAGTACAATTGCTCACAAAAATAAGCAATTGTTTGTTAGAAATGTTATGGAACGATAAAATTAAAGATGAAGTATTTTATTAACTAAAACTTCCTTATTTTTAACGACTGTATGATAATTTATGAATTAGGACCATCACTTTTGATGGTCTTTTCTGTTGAACTTATTGTACGAGGCTTTAGTAAAAGAAGAAAGGGTGCTACATATTAGATATGTAGCACCCTTAAATTTTTTTATCTTATTTATTAAGTCTTGATAAGTAATTAGTTGATAGCTCCATTTTTATATACAGCAGCATTAAACGCTAACTATAAAACTGATAGAAACTTTATCTTAACTTACAAAAATTTCGCAAATATCATTGTTGATTTATAATTTAACAACATTTGCTGCTTGGGGACCGCGATTTCCTTCAATGATATCAAACATTACTTCTTGTCCGTCATCTAAAGTACGAAAGCCTTCTTGTTGAATGCCGGTGAAATGGACAAAAACGTCATCGCCGTCATATTCTATAAAACCATAGCCTTTATCGTTATCGAACCATTTTACCTTTCCTTGATGCATTCATGATCCTCCTCACAACAGTCCATATTTAATTAAATTCATTGCTGAACACTGATTAAACTCTGGATGAAATCTTTAAACGAGCAAGTTAAGGCTCATTCTAGTATTCATCAGTGATGGGTAAACTATACATGATTATATAAAAATTGTCAAATAACTCTCACAATAGATGAGCTAAGAGCTTTTTAGGCGAGATTTGAGCCTAAGAGAAGTATACTAAATAGATCATGTCTATTATGCGGAATCAAAGCTTTCAAATGGCTGAAGAAAGGCTTTAAAATATGGTAGACTTTATATATCAACTCCATTAGAAAGAGAAGGAAAATTATGAGTCACTTAATTGTATCTAATTTTACTAAAACAGTAGGAGATAAAACACTGTTTAGAAATATTGATTTTACTATAACAGAAGGTGAAAGAGCAGGACTTATCGGTATTAATGGTACGGGGAAATCCACATTGCTGTCTATTTTAGCAGGCGATTTGGAAGCTGATACGATAGAACTTGACCATCCAAATAAATATAGGATTGCATACTTGCCACAAAATCCCACTTTTAAAGAAGGAGAAACCGTTTTACAGGCGGTCTTTTCTGGCGATTCCCCAATACTCGCTCTTAATAGAGAATATGAGGAAACAGTTTTTGCTTTAAGCAGCCAGCCCGATTCAACATCGCTGCAAGAAAAGCTATTTCGGCTTCAACAGCAAATGGAACAACAACAGGCATGGGATATTAATGCATTAGCTAAATCATCATTGACAAGGTTGGGCATCGATCAATTTGAAGAACAAGTGAGTCACTTATCTGGTGGCCAGCAAAAACGTGTAGCCTTAGCCAAAACTCTTATAGAGCCGGCAGATCTCTATTTATTGGATGAACCAACGAACCATTTAGATGTTCAGTCAACGGAGTGGCTTCAAGATATGGTTTCTCGTTTAAAGGGAGCAGTCATTTTTATTACACATGATCGTTACTTCCTTGACGCTGTGTCAACCCATATTTATGAGTTGGCAAACCAAACACTATATAAACATACAGGGAATTATGCAGCCTTTTTAGAAGCGAAGGCACTAAGGGAAGAGATAGAGAAAGCAACAAATGCGAAGATGCATAATCGTTACCGTTCCGAGCTTAAATGGATTCGTAGAGGAGCAAAGGCACGATCTACAAAACAGAAGGCTCGTATTCAACGCTTTGATGAATTATCCAAGAACCTGGACAAAATAGAAGAGGAAGACTCATTAGAAATTGGTCTTGCAACAGCACGATTAGGAAAAAAAGTGATCGAAGGTAATGAAGTTTCAAAAGCTTATAACGAAAAACAATTAATAAGCCACTTCTCCTTCCTTTTACAACAAGGTGATCGTATTGGTATTATAGGCCCAAATGGTGCTGGGAAAAGTACATTATTGAATATCCTGGCAGGCAATATTCAGCCGGATGAAGGAACTATTGAATTCGGCTCGACTGTTCGAATTGCACATTTTACACAGCAGCTTCCTAAAATGGACGGCAATATGCGTATGATTGAATACATTAGAGAAACAGCAAATGATATTGAAGATGCTTCAGGTGAACACCACTCTGCAGCTGCAATGCTAGAGCGCTTTTTATTTCCAATGCACTCTCACGGTACGATCATTCAAAAGTTATCTGGTGGCGAAAGAAAAAGATTGCACCTGTTAAAATTACTAATGGAACAACCGAACGTTTTATTGCTTGATGAACCGACAAATGATTTGGATATTGAAACTCTATCGATATTAGAAGACTTCATTGAACAATTTCCGGGTGTGGTTGTAACCATATCACATGATCGCTTCTTCCTTGACCGAATTGCGAAGAAGTTATGGATTCTAAAAGATGGAACAGTAGAACAAAGTCTGGAGGTATATAGCGATTACTTAGCAATTGAGCAAATACAAGAACAGCAATCAGAAAAAATTGCTCAAACTCCAAAGGCTAAACCAAAAGAAAAAACACAAAAGAAAAAGGTAACTTATAAAGAAAGATTAGAGTGGGAATCGATGGAAGGGGAAATTGCAAAAGTGGAAGAAGCCATTATGGCATTAGAAGAGGAAATTGCTAAAGCCGGCTCAGATTTTACTTTGCTTCAAAATTTAACTTCTGACTTAGAGCATCAAAATGCAAAATATGAAGAGCTCATAGAAAGATGGGAGTATTTACAAGGGATTATGAACGAATAGGAAGGAATGAAAGAAAATATGAATATTAAAAGTATAGAACCTACACCAAGCCCAAATACAATGAAAGTCATATTAGACCAAGAGCTTCCTTTTGGGACAGCCCATAATTATTCTGAGAACAATAAAGAAGACGCACCACAAGTAATCCAAGAAATATTGAAAATCGAGGGTGTGAAAGGCGTTTATCATGTTGCAGACTTTTTGGCAGTCGAACGAAATGCTAAGTATGATTGGGCTCAGCTATTGGCCGCAGTGCGCAATGCTTTTGGAGAAAATAACGAGCTTTCAGAGGCTCAAAAAGTGGACGAACATTATGGCGAAGTATATGTACATGTCCAAATGTTTAAAGGTATGCCATTGCAAGTAAAAGTGTTCGATAGTCTATCTGAACAACGTTTTGGTCTTTCAAAAAGATTTGTTGATGCATTTAACGATATGCTGAAAAAAGATGAAAACTATATTATGGAGCGTAAATGGGTAGATTATGGTGTCCGTTACGGTGATAAGGATCAAATTGGACAGAGCATGGTGGATGAACTGGAGGCCGCATATCCTGAAAAACGTATTCAAGAAATAATCGATGCAAGTAAAGAAGAAAAGAACATAGTAACAAGAGAAAAACGAAAAATTACTATTCAGGAGTTTGAAGCAGATGATTGGGAGACACGTTTCCAATTGCTTGATCAAATGGCTGACCCGGATACAAGTGACCTTCCATTATTGGAACTTGCGTTAAATGATGAAAAAATGTCAATACGCCGCTTGGCAACGGTATATTTAGGAATGATTGAGGACAAAGCAGTCGTACCATTTTTAAGTAAAGCATTAAAAGATAAAAGTGCTTCTGTTCGTCGCACAGCTGGAGATTGCATGAGCGATCTAGGGTTTGTTGAATTTGAACCAGCAATAATAGAAGCTCTGCAAGACAAAAATAAGCTTGTTCGATGGAGGGCTGCCATGTTCTTATATGAAACAGGTACCCCAGCAAGCCTTGAAGCATTAGAAAAAGCGAACAACGATCCTGAATTCGAAGTGAAGCTGCAAGTGGAAATGGCCATTGCCCGTATTTCTAAAGGGGAAGAGGCCATGGGATCTGTCTGGAAACAGATGACTGAAGCTCGAGCAAATAATGATGTAAAATAAGTGGATTGAATCGAACCTATTTTAAAAGAAAAATGCCAGCATAATCAACTGTGATATGCTGGCATTTCTATATTATATTAAGAGCTGATTATATCTTCTCTCCTTCGTCCTTTTGAAAAGTACATGGAATAACTATTATAAAATGATACAACACTAAACATAGCTAGCAGAAGTCGGATGACTATACTATAAATGGGTGCAAAAATGCTTGCAGTTAGTAATAAAAGTCCTAATACGCAGAGGAAAATGGCTGTATTCAAATCCTTCATGTAAACAACAACTCCTTACTTTTGTATGCTTATAAATTCGCTATGAAGGATGGATTAACCTCTTTTTTTTGAAAATTTTCACATTAATTGTCTGTTTATAAAAATTGCTTAAATATCCATCGTTAACACTTTTAATCTATTTTCAAGTAATTTTGAACATTTTAGAGTTCTCTTTAAAATAAGTAATAATAAAGTCTCTAAATTCTTTTGCTGATGGGGATAATAAACCATCTTTTACCCATGACAGGCCGACAGTGTAGGTAGGGCGGATATCAGCTATCTTTACGTAATGTAAATGGTATTTTCTGCATACCGAAATGGGAAGTAACGCCACACCTTGTCCAAGTTTAATGATTTCTGCCAATAGGCTAGAATCTACTTCAAAATTATTTATTGGTGTAAAACCTTCTTTTTCGCACAGCTCGTTTGTAAATCTACTGTATTCTTCATTACCGGCTAGAGATATAAAAGGTTCATTTGCAATATCTCTTAAAGAAATCTCCGAATGATCTGCCAACTTGTGACTAATAGGTAATACAAGGACAATATCCTCATCTACCAAAACGCAACTTGTTATTTCTTCATCCACTATAGGCGGACCTGCAATACCTAAATCTATATCCCCCTTTTTCAAGCTTGTTATAATGCCACGTTTAACTCCAATACCCTGTTGAATTTTTGTATCAGGATTGAGTGCGATATATTCACTAATTAGTCCTGTGAGAAAACGAGGATTGGAAATAGATATTTTAATTGTGCTTGTATTTTCTTGATCCTTTGACTGAATCTCCATTTTTGCATTTTCAATTTCTGTAAAAATTTTATTCACATGTTTCAAAAGAATTTTTCCTGACGAACTTAAATGAATATTTCTTCCTTTCCGGTCAAATAACTTTGTCCCTAATTCATCCTCGAGTCTCTTAATAGTAAGGCTTAACGAAGGCTGAGCAATATTTAATTGTTTGGCAGCCTTAGAAATATGCTCAGTGTAGGCGACTGTCTGAAAATAGTGTAACTGAAGTAACTCCATGTTTTGAATACCACCTATTTATTATAATAAATACATTTATATATTATTATGTATTAGATTAAATGTAAAATACGTTTTAAAATGATGAGTGTTAGGAACAAAAAGAAGAAAATATAAAGTATCTAATTTCAAAGGGAGTGTTTATTAGATGAGGAAGGAAGAAGTAGTTAGACAGTTTACTACTCCGTTAGATGCAGGGGCGTTCCCGGTTGGACCATATCATTTTTATAACCGAGAATATTTAAATATTTTATATAGAACTGACCTTGAAAGTTTAAAGAAAATCGTACCCGAACCTTTAGAGATTAAAGACCCACTCGTGAGATTTGAAATAATGAAAATGCCAGATGTAACTGGTCTTGGATCCTACACGGAATGCGGGCAGGTCATACCTGTAAGCTTTGAAGGAGAAGAGGGTGATTATCTACATGCCATGTATGTAGACAGCTTTCCGGCAATTGCATCCGGTAGGGAGATAGCGGCATACCCAAAAAAACTAGGCAAGCCTAATCTATATATAGATTCAGACGCCTTGGTTGGAACATTAGATTATGGTTCCTTGAGAGTAGCAACAGCTACTATGGGTTACAAACATTATCCTCTCGACCATTCAGAGGCACTAAAAGAAATTGTTAAACCAAACTATATGCTTAAAAAGATGCCTGGATATGATGGGTATCCAAGAATTTGTGAATTGGTCCGAAGCCAAATTACAGATGTGAAAATTCTTGGAGCCTGGTCAGGACCTGCGAGGTTGGAGCTGTTTGCCCATGCATTGGCTCCAATGGCGGATTTGCCTGTACTTGAGGTAGTGTCAGCTTCACACATCCTGACCGAGCTTTCATTAGCGTCGCCAACTGTTATTTATGATTATCTAGCGGATAAATAGGCAGGCATTAATAATTGGTCAGAAAAAAATAGGTGTTCTAAAATGAAAAAGATAAGGGGAATTTAAAATGCGAATTGCAGTGTTAGGAGCAGGTTCTTTAGGAACTATTGCCGGTGCTTATATTGCTGCCGGCGGACAAGATATAGAATTGATTGATGTTTATCAAGCACATGTAGACGCCTTAAACGAGACTGGAGCAAAAATAACTGGTACTACAGATTTTCATGCAGAGGTAAAAGCGATTACACCAGAGAATATGTCAGGGG
The DNA here is from genome assembly GCF_023515935.1 of Rummeliibacillus sp. G93. NCBI lineage: Bacteria > Bacillati > Bacillota > Bacilli > Caryophanales > Caryophanaceae > Rummeliibacillus > Rummeliibacillus sp. G93. The sequence continues at coordinate 1,950,975 of NZ_CP097314.1, read as the reverse complement.
TATATGATTTAGTGCTACTTTTAACAAAGCAGCTTTATAACCATTCAATCTTACAAGACTTGTTGCCATTTTTGAATGACCAAAGCACAGTACTTTCATTGCAAAATGGTATACCTGAAGAACAGGTAGCATCTATTGTTGGGAGAGAACGAGTAGTTGCAGGTTCTGTAGAATTTGGTGCGACTTTTATTAAACCAGGTGTATCAGAGCTAACAACGGAGTTTAATCGCTTTAAAGAATATGCCTTTCAGATTGGTGAATTAACTGGCGAAGTAACAGAAAGAATAGAGCAAATCAAAAAAATCTTAGATCTTGTAGGTGGTACTCATATTTCTACTAACCTAGTTGGAACAAAATGGTCCAAACTGTTAATTAACAATGCATTTAGCGGCTTATCTGCATCTCTTAATACAGAGTTTGGTGGGGTACTTGATCATGAAATTAGTGTAGAAAGTGCAGTGCATATTGCAGATGAAACAATTAAAGTGGCACATGCAAATGGTGTGGAATTTGCTGATATGGGCGGTTTTGATATAGCTTCATTAGAAGTGAAAAGTGGAAAAGATATTCCTGAACGTATTCAAACACTGCGTGATATTATGAAATCGTCACGACTGTTAAAGGCAAGTATGCTGCAAGATTTGGAAAAGAACAGAAAAACTGAAATTGATTATATAAATGGGGTTATTCCTCGTTTAGCACTAGAAAAGGGAATACCGACTCCATATAATGATTTGGTTGTCAGTTTGGTGAAACAAGCTGAAGAAACCAAAGAATTGCCGATATTCGATTCTAATATTAAATTTTTTGAGGAATTAAATAACTAATAAATAATTTAAAAAAGAGTGTAAACCAATCCGGTTTACACTCTTTTTCTTATAATACTGGGAATCACTCATATAGATAGAAATTTGGGGTTATAATAAAATTGCAAGTACTCAATAATATTATTCTAAAAAAGTAATAGGTATATATGTAAAAAATTCTAAAACCAAATTTATCATTTTTAATATTAATTAATTTTTCAAAATTGAGGTTATTTAAGTAGTTAATATAGGTGAAAATTAATATTTTCATTAAAAAGAGGAGGTATCGTTTACGTTTAGCAATTTAGGCAATAGAAGAGAGGGGAATATTATTATTTGAATTGTGTCTAACTTGTGTCTATAATGTATATATTCTATTGTAAAATAAATTCAGGGAGGTTATTCAAGTGGTATCTATTACATTAGTTCCGCATGATATAAGCTTTGCTGAAGAGATGTCTAATATGACAAGCGATCCAGCAATTCGGCAAGCTCTTGGTATGACAGATGCCCAATGCTCATTGGAAGGGACACGTGATTTTATACGCCTTGTTCAGCTAGAAGAAAGAATGGGCCAACAAGTTTCACGTATGATTTTTAATGAAAGAAATCAATTAATAGGTGTTATTTCATTAAAGTTGATTGATGAATTACAAAAAACCTGCCATATTGGTACGTGGATAGGCAAAGCTCACTGGGGAAAAGGATATAATGAATTGGCTAAGGCAGAGATATTAAAAATTGCCTTTTTGCAATTAGATTTGGAATATGTATTTGCGGGAGCGCGTTTAGGAAATATACGTTCTCAAAAAGCACAAGCCAAACTACCTTATATAACATTGCATGTTGAACGCCAATTTGAACATGAATGGAAGAAACTTGAACAGCAGGAACGAACCCCATGTATCTTAAATATGATTCGAAGAGAGGATTTCTTAAACTGGTATGAGCAATATAAGGCTGTCAGCTAAAATCTTGCTGAGAATATAAAAGTTATCTAATTCACCTTTTTTGGTATTAGATAACTTTTTTCCATTGTATGCTTTTTTCTCCTGCTATCTATGGTAAATTAATAGAGAGAATGAAAATGAATCAGGAGGCATATATGAGCTTCAAGAAAATCACCGTGTTTATCGGCATAGTGTTAGTCCTTTTAGGAGGAATATTTGGTTTTCGTCATTTCAAAACAACTAAAACAAGTGCTAAAACGAACCTCACATTTCAGGATATAAAGAAAAAAGATTTTTTACATAAACAGCAGGCTGTTTTATATGCTTCTCACACAACAGAACTACTCCAAGAGGGAAAAGGGAGCGGCCAAGCTATTTTTATAGATGAGGATGGCAATGCACAACGCTTACGGTTAGACGGACTGGAAAGCGGAAGTACATACTATCATAAAAAGAAGCTTTATATAGAAGACGCTAATCAAATTTTTTTAATCGGAAAGAATACAAAAAAGCAAAAGATGCCTAGCGAATTGAGAGGTATAAAATCGGGTTATCTGCCAGCAACGGATCAGTTTTATAGCTTGTATAATACAGGTTTCAGCACGAAATATGATTACAAAACATCTATTCGTTTCGGCAATAGTAAAGAGAAACGATTCCACGTATCACAAGTCCCTAGCTTTATCTCTGGTGTAGGGGAATTATCAGACCGTTTAGTTGTACTCACCCAAAATTTAATTAATGATCATTTTTCATTGCAAGAAGTATTTCTTCGAGAAAAAGAGGCCAAAGTTATAAAACTAACAGAACTTCCATTAAAACATCCATCTAATCTAGATATAATAAGTCCGATTATGGCAGATAAAAACAGCTACTATTTTGTAATGACGGATTATCAATCAGAAAAACGAGAAGACCTATCGTTAATTATTTATAATAGACAAACAAAAGAAACTGAAATTAAACCATTTATCAGCTATCGTTCAGAAGAACAAGTAGATAATGGATTGCCTAATAACTTTAACCATTCTTCTTATCTATACAAAAATCATTTTTATTATGTAAACGGTTTAGGAGAAGTGTATCGGTATAATTGTAGGGATGGAAAAATACAGAAATATTTGAACTTAGAATTTGAGTCAACGGCGAATCACAGGCTTGAGCAAGTTAGATTCCAAAATGGCCGAATCCACCATCTTTATTCAGATGAGGAAGGGAACTTTTTTATAGAAACATATAACTTGTCTTCGAAAAAAAGAGAAAAACTTCAAAAAATCAAAATGAATGGTTTAATCCCTCAAAATGATAAAGATTACTTTTTAACTAGTATTGAAATATTAAACTAGAAAACGATTCTCTAAGGAGAATCGTTTTTCTATGAAGAAATTAAGATATGCCGTATTTGCGGTTCACTTGAATGGTCTTCGTCTTCGAAGAGGACTTATGAAGAATCAAATCACGAATGACTTTAGAGCCTATCATGCTATACACTGTTCCATTGCCTCCATATCCTAATAGGTAATATTGATGCTTATTCGTAGGGTGTTCTCCAACAAAAGGTAAATCATCTTTCGATTCTCCAAATGTCGCAACATAGGAATATTCAATCTCTAAAGGCAGCGTTGGAAATAACTTCTGTGCTTCCTCAAGCAGTTTTTGAGATTGCTTTTTTAGTAATTCATCGCTTATATCACTATTAGGATTCTCTTCATCTAAACCGCCGACAATAATTGAACCATCAATTGTAGTTCTCAAATAGAGATAAGGTCGTTTTGTTTCCCATATGAGGGCTTTTTTATACCAACTTGTTAAGTCCTTGATTGGTTTTGTTACAATGACGTACGAACGGTTGAGGATAGCTCCTTTTCTCTTACCTACTGGTGTTGGCTCATAGCCGGTTGTATAGACAATATGCTTTGTACTGAAAACACCATCTGATGTTTTAACGGATAGAAGTTCGCCGTTTTCTTCGACATTTAATACAGAAGTAAACGGTAATAGGTGACCACCAAGATCTTCAATTTTTCGTAATACACCAAATACTAGTTTTAAAGGATTCACTTCTGCATCATGATATGTTAAAAGGGCGGCAGGTTTTTTAAATGGCATCTTACTGCCTATTTCATCCTCATTCCAATAGTCACAATCAAATCCATTCTTTTGTAATGTTTTATATTCGCGCTGTATTTTAGCAATATCCTCTTCTGTACTTGCATAGCAGATACTAGGTCTGCGTATAAAATCTGCTCCATCAGGCAATTGGGCAGTCAAAGACTCTAGATCCGACATGGCCATATCACAAGATTTATAAAAAGATATAGCTGCCTTTTCACCGATTTTATCAATTAATTCACAGAGCATAATGTCATTTTCATATTGAAGCAATCCTGTATTGGCGCTCGTACTACCTTCTCCGAAGGCTCTTTTCTCTAATATAGCAACCTGTAAACCTTCTTTTGCAAGCGCATAAGCAGTTAAGCAGCCAGACATGCCCCCGCCTACTATGATAGCATCATAAATTTCAGATGGTGTTACTTCTTTCGGTTCAAAAGAAAGGACTGTATTTGGCCAATAAAGTTTTCCGTCATGTATTTCCATTTTATTCACTCACTTTCTATAGGAGTTTTTACCCTCTTTTGCTTAAAGTCTAACGTGCTATGATATAGTTATATATAGAATAAGATACAGCTAACAGGTTGTTAAAAAGTGCATGTATAGAGTTGAACAACATAGATGCACTAATATAGCTACTTTTCACCTACAGTGCTTGAAGTATGCTCTAATTAATGACATTTTCATAAAATAAAAAATAACTGGGGGTGTAGTGGTTGGAAATGTTGGAATCTTTAAAAAATATGAAGTCAATTTCAATTTTTAACGAGAACATTGAACGTGGGGAATTTCATAAAACTATGCGGGATATTGCTTCACTTTCCGGTGTATTAAATGAACTATCTGCCAAACAAATGTATCAATCACCTTTGGAAATTATTCAGTTTTTACGTATGCTCGAATTGCTAAAACTACAAGCAGTTGGTTTAGCGGAAGCTATTGATGATGAAGATATGTTACTCTCTCGCTACTGCGAGTATTATCAGGAGGGGGTAGCGCCATCAAATGAGCGAGTTAAACAGATTATCAATACGCTTTCAAAGCACAGCTGGATTTCTAAGGAGTCAACTCAGCTAAAATTACTTGACCGAGGCAAAAGGATGATCGACTCATTAATCAGGCTAGCTAATGATTCACTTGCTTACCATATGCAAGATGATATCTCACGTTTGCTATATCAAGCTAAGCGAGACGCAGAGATTAGTGAAGCTTATGATTCTCAAGGGGTATCTGGCGGTCATACGTTAGCTTCAATGATTCAAAATTTAGAAGATGCTATAGACCAAATCGAATCAAGGCAATTAGAGTTCTTGGCAGATAAAAACGCATTGCCTCAGTTAGAAAAAATTCATTTTCTGATGATGGAACTTGATAAAAAGTTATCCGAACGCTTATTAGAAGAAGATGTATTAAATCAAAGCCCACTTATAAGCAGAGGGAAATCTTCCCTCAAAAAGGGAACAGCCCTAAGTAGTGGTCTGTTAAATAAATATAATCGTTTTACTTTGATGAATGATACACCTTTGACAGGAAACATTTCACTTGAGAAAGTACGTCAATTTATCATTGCTATGTATGAGCCTTCTAACGACTCTAATATTCCGAATGCTCACGAAATTCTGAGCTTTATGGAGCAGGGGCTTTATGAAGATGAAGTAATTGATGGTATATGGTTGCCCATAAAATTTACAGCACCCATCAGTCCTTTAGATATTGAGGAAAGTATAGACTATTTGGAGAACTATGAACCTCAAATCTCAGATGAAGATATAAAGCAAAGTGAAATATTATTCGAAGAGTTATTAATTAATCAAGATGAAATAGATGAAGCTTTTCAAGAAGCATCATGGCAAATGACCAAAGCCATGATTTCAACGGATAATGTAGAACAGTATTTAGAAAATACGGAAGAAGCTGAAGTAGAACAACTAATAATAGAATCAGCATCTCCTGGTTGGGGAGATAGCATCCGGACAATGCTCGCGCTGTCTGCATTAGTAGGCAATCACAAAATAACAGAGGAATCAAAAAAGGCAGTCCAAACATATGACAAAGAATGGGAGTGGATTAATGATGACGATAGAAAATATACACTCAAGCAATATAACCCAGAATCTAAATCCGTTATCAATGTTGCAAAATCTTAGAGCGTTTTTAACAACTGAAGAGGAGCTTGTGTTTATGCAGCTATTGTTCTCTTCTTCCTCTGCCATTCGAGGTCAAAATTATGGTTTGAAGAAAAAAGAAGCTGAAAAAATGCTAGGTATTAAGAATGATGATCATGCATTTTACTCATTTATCAATCGCTTGAATCAAGCAATCGCTAGATATTTTAAAGTAATTTATGATGAAAAAAGAGACCAGCTGATTATCATGATGCGAGTACCAGCTAAACAAGCAAAAACTACTTTAAATAAAGAGGCGCTTGCCATATTACTTTATATGTTTTATCAACAAGAGGTCTTAAGCCATGAATTTACCCTACTCCAGCAATTACTTACAGATTTTGGTCACGAAATGCAGCATGCAAGCCGTAAACTACAGAATAATATAGATATTTTAAAAAAGATTGGTGCTGTAGAAGAAGTACATCGAGCACAGCAGGAACAGGCATATAAGGTAACGGCGATCGGTGTACATATGTTTTCCAACTCTTTCTTAAGAAGAGCGACAGAGTTTGCTCAATCATCACAGTTAAGCAAGGAAGAAGTGGTTAAATTCTTTAGACGCTATAATTTATATGAGCAGGAGGAGAACCAATGATTCCATACAGTTTGCAATTTAGTGGCATCCGAGATTATAGACCAACGAAAATCTCTTTTGGAAGTGAAAGTGAACATGTATTGATTGCTGGTCCAAATGGTGCAGGGAAATCAACTATTACATTCGCAATAGGAGCTGCTTTGTACTCTTCTCAAGTTGACATTGAAGGTCTCCGTTCTGCCAACTTGCCTCCTGATCAACCATGGCATGCAGAGGTATTTCTAACATTCCATAATACAGGGCTTTCACAGATTGACGCTCCGTCATATGTGGGTTTTCAGCTTTTGATACAACAAAAACCAGGAAATGTGATCCAACGGCAATACGCTGTGTATACAGGGGAATTTCCTGAAGAGATGGAGTTGACAACGACATATCGATCAGGCGATATCCAAAAAAGTAATCTATCCAAGTATAGGGAAGATTTGCAATATAAGTACCAAATACATCCAGATGTATTTTATCTTATATGGTATCAAAACGAAGTCAATCAATTTGCGGCTATGTCACCTGAAGAGCGTTTTCGGCGGTTCAGCGAAATGTACCATATAGAAGAAATGCAAAGGGAATGGGAAGCAAGCGTTGAAAGCTTTAAGCAGATCGAAGCAGATTTCAAGTTAACAATTGGCAATCTGAAGTTAATCGAAAGCCAATTAAAAATGGCAGAGGATGCCTATAAACACTTTAGTAATAATAAAAAAACGTTGAAAAAAAATGGTGAGAAAAATGTATGGTTAATGCACTGTATTCGAGAAAAATTACGAGTTGAAAAAAATAGACATGAAGAAGATATAGCCATAAAGGAAAGGTATATAAATGGGCTAGTAGAAAAACGAGAGATCATGCAACAGCAGTTGGCAGAATTAAAGGATAGAAAGACACTAAAACAACAGCAACTGAACGAAGCGGAGCAATACATTCAACAATTGAAGAACAGTGAAAAAAAGCTAAATCAAAAAAATGAAGTTATAAAAAAACAAATTCAACGATTGCAAGAAAAATTGAAAGACACAGAACAACTCCGAAAAAAAATGATGTATACCGAAGAAGAAATAGTCGTAGAAATGGACAAGTGTAAAATACGAGAGAAACAGCTGACTAAAGATATCGATTCATTCGTACATGAAAAAAGGCTTCATTCCAGGACAATCAACGACTTACAGTATAGAAAAGTACAAGAAGAATTATCGATACAGTCTCTTGATGAGCGAGAAGACGACTATCAAAATATATTATCTCTTTACATAAGCAGCCATCAAGTAGAAGTAAAGCTGTTGGAAAATAAAAAGGAATATAATGACTTAGCAAAAGAATTGCCAAGAATTGAAGAAGCAGAAACAATGTTGACTGAAGAAATTAAATTGCTAAAACAAGATAAAATGCTATCCCGTCGCCAATTAGATGCAATATCAACCCTTAGGAAGCAAGGAATCACTGCCTATACATTGAGAGATTTAGTAGAGTTGGATGAACGTGCAACTTTGAAAGATGAAATAGTACTTGACCCTATTAAATACACTATATTTTACATGGCAAGGACATGTCAGCCCGCGAATGATTTATACCATGTGCCTTTGCCATCCATCATACCAACTAAGTTTATAGACAGTTTGCCGACAATAAAATTAAAAATAAAAAAGGGACTCAAAGAGCAAGAAGTGATTTTAGCATCAAAAGTACTTTTTTGGGTGGATCAATTTTTACAAACCACCCCTCTCTTGAAGATGAATGGTATTGAAGATGCACGAGGCGTCAGAGGGAGTCAGGAAAAGAATACATTCATTCTTAGTACGAGATCTTCAGAAGAAAGATTGATTTTATTACAAAAAAGATTCGAACATAATCAACAAAAAAAATTGGAGATTAAAGTCAATTTAGCGAAATATGAAAAAGAAATTGGTGACTTGCAAAGTGTATTAAAAGATGTAAAAAAAGCAGAAGCATTCAATTTAGAGCTAGACCAACGAAACGATAAAGTAAAGCTTATTGCAGAAATAAACAAGCAGCTGGAAGAACAGCAAAAACAATCAGAGGATGTACAAGAGAAAATAATACATCTACAGCAAGAGTTCGCATTTGTAGTGCATCGCATGCAATTTCTAGAGCAACAACTTAATATTTATTCGCGGATTGGTGAATTAAAAGAAGAACAGCAGCAATTAACCAACCTAGAACAAGAAGAAAGAGATATACTAGACAAATTAAATCTTATTCGAGCGAGTAAAGAAGAGTATTACGTTAAAGTGCAATCATTGCATGATTTTACAAGAGATTTTAACCGCAATATAAGAGATTTAGGGTTTGATATAGATGACAATAAACGGGAAATGACTAATGTGGAGAAGGATAGAACACATTTAGAAGAAAAAATAGAAGCTAATCAAGCGGAAATTACCCGCTACGAAATACTTCTGCAGGAGCTAAAACACCTCATTCCTGATTTATACGAAATAGCAATGCAGAAGCAAATTGATACTAGCCTGTCGATGCCAATACTGCTCTCGGAAAATGAAAAAGCGCGAGTTGCCTTTGAAAATGCACGTAAGGGAGAAGTTGATCCACAAGCCGAAGAAAACTATAAAAAACGGAAAGAAGAGTACGAGAAAAAACAATCTGATGCCGCTTTGATGGAAGAATTAGTAGAAGAAAAAAGGCTATTGTTAGTAGATAAAGAAGATAAGTTGGATACAACGGTCCATGGACTTGTTGAAGCTTTGAACAAGAAATTCCAAACCTATATGAGCCTATTTAACTTTGAAAGCGAAATCATGTGGGAACGATATAAAGACAAACGGGGACGAGCTATTTTTAAATTATATGTAAAGGCGCATAAAGCGGGTCATGGCAGAAGGCTAGAAGATGTGAGTGTAAAAGCGAGAAATGGAAAATATGGAAGGGGTGTATCGGGCGGGGAAGAATCATTAAGCTCACTCCTATTTGCACTCACCTTATTGCAACATTTAGATACAACACCAGGTTATATAATACTAGATGAATTTGATAGTGCATTAGATGAAAACCGAAAAGAAAAGGTTTTTGAATTGTATGCTAGAGAACTAGAGCGCAAGCTTATTATCTTGTCACCTAAAGCACATGATGACAGGTACTATGAAAAGTATAGCAAGGTTTTCATCGTCCAGCATAACGCTGTAAAAGTGGAAAGTGCAATCAAAGGTATACAGCTTGTAAAATAAGACTAATTCTTTTACAGATGGCATGGAGTATAGTATACTAGGTGTATAAATTAATATTTAAATGTAACACATGGTGGAGTCAGTCAATCTGGCACCGCCATGTGTTTTTTTATTTTCAAGGAGGGAAAATGTGTTTATTTTACAAATTGTGCTTGTATTACTAGCGACTAAATTGGCCGGCCATTTGAGTGTTAGGCTAGGGCAGCCATCTGTATTAGGGAAGATTATTATTGGTATTGTTATTGGACCTGCTTTATTAGGATGGATTGACGATACGGATATTGTGAAACAGTTCAGTGAAATCGGTGTTATCCTCCTTATGTTTTTGGCGGGGCTTGAAACAAATTTATCGGATTTAAATCGAAACAAAAAGGCTGCGTTACTAGTTGCAGTAGGTGGTATCATTGTTCCTATTTTATTGGGATATGCAGGATCCATTTATTATGGCTTATCAACAGCGCAAGCTATATTTATAGGATTGCTTTTATCCGCTACTTCCGTCAGCATTTCGGTACAAACATTAAAAGAACTTGGTTGGTTAAATAGTAAAGAAGGTTCTACTTTGCTAGGTGCGGCAGTTTTAGATGATATTATTGTCGTCGTCTTGTTGGCAGTAGCAATGAGTTTCTTTGGGGACTCTGATGTTAGCATTACTTGGTTGATCGGTAAAAAAGTCATCTTCTTTGCTATCATTATTTTAGTATCAATCTGGGTTGTACCTGCGTTTTTGAGACTGTTTTCAAAATTAAAAGTAACAGTGCCATTGCTTAGTGGAGCGTTAATTATTTGCTTTGGCTTTGCCTATTTCGCAGATTCTTTAGGTATTGCAGCGATTATTGGATCGTTTTTCGCGGGGATTGCCATATCTCAAACCAAATTTAAAGAGGAAATTGAGGAAAAGGTTGAGCCGATTGCAAATGGCTTATTTGTACCATTTTTCTTCGTAAGCATTGGCTTATCCGTTAGTTTTGCAGGTATCGGAAATCAAATATGGCTTATCGTTGTATTTTCATTGATTGCGCTTCTTTCGAAATTCATCGGGTCAGGTCTTGGTGCTAAAATCTCAGGCTTTTCTATGCGTTCATCAATGGGAATAGGAGCAGGTATGATATCTCGTGGTGAGGTTGCATTAATTATTGCAGCAATGGGACTAGATTCAAAACTATTGCCACCAGAGTATTATACGCCAATGATTATTGTTGTCGTTATTACAACATTAGCTACACCTCCACTCCTTAAAGGAATATTTGGGAAGAGACAAGAAAACTAGAATACAAAAAACGCTCAATCATCTGATTGGGCGTTTTGTATATAGACTTAAGATTGTTATTAACTAATAACAAGATAATATTCTCTTGTTTGAAACACAGAGAATAAGATATAATAAATCTATAAAAAAGGGGCATTAGCAAACTCCAAATATTTACTCGGGGATATAGTATAGCGGGAATACGCCACAATGGCATTGTGGAATCAGGGGTTCGATTCCCCTTATCTCCATTAAAATTACGTTGTTTTTAGGTCGGTTTTTAACCAACACACTCCATCAATTCAGTAATTTGAATTGTGGGGTGTTTTTTAGATTTTTTGGATAAATCAATTAAAAGCCAATACTCAAAAGCGTTAAGTACACAAATGCAAAGCAGAAAAGATGATGATAATAAAAAAGTTAAACCAAAATATATTTAATGTCACATATACGTCGGTTTTTGTAGTAAAAACGGGTCAATAAATTTAAAAATTTTCAATCCATATCAAAATAAATTGGGTAATGATTCACACAGCCGTCATTAAACTTTGCATTGCAAGAAGGACAGTGATTTGTATTCATATACTGATGAATGGTGAGTTCAGTTTTACAAACCCCACATAATATGGCTTCTACATCAAACTTTTCTTTAGTCCATTTTTGAATTGGATGATCGGCAATTTCATCATGGCATTTATAACAAGGATAATATTCGCCGCAGCAAGCAAATTTGATAGCAATGACATCGAGAACTGTATGATAGTGAGTACACCGTGTTTCTTGATCAATAACATTTCCTAAGACTCGCAATTTACAATCTCCTTCAAGTTTTTCTACAATTGTAACATATCCCTTTCCAACAACTTGAATAAAATGAAGCTTATATCCATATATTTAACAGAATGTGGAGGTGGATATATGGGGATAGGAATTATTGGCTTTTTGGCAACTGTCAGCGGCCTTGGTGTTGGAGGTATACTTGCAACTATTTTTAAAGGAACAATACGAAAAGCGGCTGCTATTAATGGCATTTGCGCAGGTATTCTCCTAGGGCTGCTTTTTATCGAAATCATTCCAGAAAGCTTGCAGTTAAGTGGTGTGATGATATTTGGCATAGGTGTATTTTGGGGAATAATTGCGTTTAGCGTATTGCATGGATTCATGCACGGTGAGATGGAATCAATGAATTTTCAAAGGGAGCAACATGGTAGGGCAGGAGCTATTTTAGCCTTAAGTATAGCAATTCACAATCTACCTCTAGGTTTGTCATTAGGATTCGGCGAAACAACTGGAATGAGTAGTTCATTACTGTTTCCTATTGTTTTACATAATATTCCTGAAGGGCTGGCAATATTTATTCCTTTATCACTTGCAAAGATATCATTTAAACGACACATATTCATTCTGCTAGCAGTGTCATTTCCAGTAGGACTTGGAGCAATTCTTGGAAGTGTCATTGGAGCGTCCTATCCAATTTTTTGGGCTATTCTTCTTAGTTTCTCTATAGGAATGATTATAAGCGTAGTTTGGAAGGAAATTATAATGGAAGCAGCAGGACGCACTTCATTTTTATATGTTTTGAAATATCTTATTTTGGGTATGTTCGTCATGGCGAGTTTTCTTTTCTTTTTTCCACCAATATGATAATTGTAATAGTCAATCAGTGACATTGGGCAGTTGGAAATATACCTAAGAACTTTCATAATAATTATACAAGCAACAACAAAGGGGGAAAAGTTATGAGCGAATCAATAAATATGGCAGAACATGATAATCATAACGAGGAGTTTTGGAATGTCATCACACATGGTATAGGGTTTTTGCTTTCCATTCCCGCTTTAATTTTGTTAATGCACAAAGCAAATGTTGTTTCATCATCAATATATATGGCAAGCTTTATAGTATTTGGATTAACAATGATGATTCTTTATCTGTCTTCCACTTTATTTCACGGATTCAAGAAATATAAGCATATTTTTTCAAAGTTAGATCACTTTTCTATTTATCTTTTCATAGCAGGTACATATACGCCAATCGCATTAATTGGGGTTGGGGGCAAGCTAGGCATAACCATTTGCTTAATTGAATGGATTCTGACATGTATTGGAATTTTCTGTAAATGCTTCTTCATCTATCGCTACAAAAAGCTATCCTTATTATTCTATATAAGTATGGGATGGCTTGTAGTTATTGCTATTAACCCATTAGTTGCACATATTACATGGACGGGATTTTTGATTTTGCTAGCAGGTGGCATTTTTTATACAGTCGGTGCTTATTTTTACCAAAACAATAAAATTCCCTACAACCATGCAATTTGGCATTTATTTGTCTTAGCAGGTAGTGCATCGATGTATTGGTGTATTATTGATTATTTATAAACTTCAAAAGCGCAAGAGGCTGGGACATAAAAAATTAGCTCCTTCCAATGTTGAATAATTGAACTTTATATAATAATTTTAAATGGAACGGAACACGGTTGATCGTAATTTTATGTAAGTTTTTCATTATGACTACATTCAAGAGAAAAATTATTAAAAAAAACCGGCAAATGTGAAATTGATTTCACATAGAGTTCGGTTTTTTTAATACCTAAAATACTCTTGTCTCAGTATTTTTTCTTGTGGTAAATATCAGGATACTGCATAACATAGACAATACGTTGGATAGAGTGGCAAAATATGCTTCTTTCAATTTAGTGATTTTGTATTATAGTTAATATATAGATTCACTTAAAATGATATGTTTTTGATAGATTATAATATTGAAAGAAGGAAAGCATATGAAGAAATTTCTTGCCGTATTGCTTGGAATCTTCATTTTTTTAGGTGCTGCCATTTATTATATCCATTTAAATGTATATGCATCAGGTGGTACGCCGAAAGTTGAGTCTCAGCAGCAATTAAAGCACGAAATCTTAAAAAACTTGAATGAAGTAAAACCAGACTTCACCATTCAAACAAAATACCCCATTTATAAGGCTAAAGAAGCAGAACAACAGCTGAAAAGCGTTTTCAAAGAAATAAGCTCTGTCGGCAATTATGGTTTTGGTAATTTAGATGGTTACTCTTACTATATATCTTCCACTATGGGTTTTACTAAAATCGAAATAAAAACATTCTATTTAACTACTGCAGATCAAGAGAAAAAGATACACCACAAAGTAAAAAAAATAATTCAAAATAATCATGTTCAGAAGATGACGGATTTTGAAAAGGTATTTTTCATCAATGGCTATTTGGCCTCACATATTGAGTATAGCGAAAATGCAACTCATGGTGGTCATTCTGCATATGCTGCATTATTTGACCATAAAGCAGTATGCCAGGGATACGCATTAGCTGCAGATTTGCTTTTAAGAGAATCAGGACTGCAAACCAAATACATTACAGGTAAAGTTAAAGGTGAAAACCATGCCTGGAATAAAGTAAAGCTGGATGGTAAATGGTACAACCTTGATATCACTTGGAATGACCCTATGCCTGACCGAGGTGAACGATACAGACTTAACTACTTTTTGATTAGTGATAATCAACTTGCAAAAGATCATATGTGGAATTATGACTCGCTCTTTCAAGCGAAAAGCAAAAAATACGAAGGTTTGATGAATGCTCAAGCATTTACAGTAGACAACAATAATGTTTTTTATACATTACCAAATGATTCAAATCTATATAAGTGGAATACAACTACAAGACAAAAATCAGTTCTTCTTCAGCACGTGATGCCTCTACAAAACATAGAGGCAAAGGACCACTGGTTACTATTAAAAGACTACACAGGCAATATGTCCAAAGTGAAAGAAGATGGAACAAAATATAGCGGAACGATTTTCGCTAGCATTAACCAATATACAGAGTCAGCCAGCAAATGAATAGCAAAATGGTTAAATGTATTAAAAAGTCTAATATATATGTAGATTAACTTTTATTCAATCTCAAACCTTTCGAACTGCTTACAGTTTGAAAGGTTTTTTACTAGTTCTATAAAGTTTGGTTACGTCCAGAGTTTCGAAAATTGTGATATTATTATAGAAAAATATCCAAAAGGAGTGCGAGTGATGCACTTACAAGGAATTACGCCTCTACATGATTATGAGAATATTTTGATCGTTAATGAAGAAGGAAAAACAATCTTTTATGATATGGCTGATCTATCTATACTTCAACATTTAGGATTTAAACCTGAGAACTTTATTGGGGAAAAAGTGACCCATCTATATAAAGATTTACCTAACGAAGAAAGTACCATATTAAGCGTGCTTCAATCAGGGGAGCCGTTGTGTGGTGTAACCCAGCGATTAACCGCACAGAATGGTTTTTCATATTCTTCCTTTAATTCTACGTTTCCGATTAAAGTGAATGGGAAGACAATGGGAGCAATAGAGTTTTCCAAAATTTATTATGGAAATGGAATTATACAAACTCTTGAAAGTTATTCATCTCACAAAATTTATCGAAAAAATAATACCATTTACACGATTGATGATTTATTAACTTGCAGTCCATCTATGCAACATATTAAAGATATCATTAATAAAATTTCTAAAACCGATTCACCAATATGGATAGAGGGTCCACAAGGCACGGGAAAAGAAATCATTGCTCAGTCTTTACATAATTTAAGTGATCGATTTACAAAGCCATATATATATTTTAATTGTAGTGCCATCGAACAAGAGAATATTGATGCTGTTTTATTTGGTCATTCTGAACATACAAAACCTAGTATTCTTAAAGAGGCCCAGGGTGGAACTTTGTATATTGATGATGCTCATAAGCTGCCATTAACTACACAAGTGAGACTATACAGAGTTATTGAAGAACAAGTTTTTAATGTAAATAGTAATGACCCAACAAAAGTAAGTGTTCGTTTGGTTTTTGCCACACCAATAAAAGGGGAAGAATTAATTAAAGAACAAACACTTAGAGAAGATTTTTTCTATCGTATGAGTGTAGTGTCGATTCAAATGCCTCCCTTAGTAGAAAGAAAAGAAGATATTAGTGTATTGGTACATTATTTTATTCATTTCTTTAATCAACATATGCATGTCCAAATTACTCATATAGATGAGAAGGTGCTTGAGCTTTTTGAGCAATATCCATGGCCAGGGAATGTTAGGGAACTAAAAAATGCAATTGAAACAGCATATAACCATACAGAAGATTCTTCTATAAAAATAGAAGATTTGCCTAAACGTATTGTAGATTTTCAACAGGAATCAAGAGTAATAAATAAATATGAAAGTAAAGGTAATCTAAAAGAATGTGTAGATTTTTTTGAAAGGGATTTAATTGTTAAGGAATTAAAAAATTCACATGGCAAGTTAGCTGAAACTGCAAGAAAATTAGGGATTTCAAAACAATTATTAAAGTACAAGATGCAAAAATATCATTTAAGGTAAAAAAATTTTTACGGAGGAGGGGAAATTTTTCCCTTCTTTTTTTATCTGAATATTTAATTTAAGATAAAAAAGTCAACAAAATTTGACACTTAATGTTCTTGGGGAAGGACAAATGTTTACTTGAAAACGGAGGTTTTTCAATGTCTAAAATGTTTCAACACAGTATAATTGTCGGGCTCGCTTTGTTTGCGATATATTTCGGTGCTGGGAATTTGATTTTTCCACCTTCCATTGGTAATGTATCTGGCACTAGTTGGATACCTGCTCTTATTGGGTTTTGTATAACAGGCATTGCATTACCGCTCATGGCGGTCATTGCCACCCTAAATGTAGGCGGAAAATTTGAAAACTTAACAAAACCTATTAGCCCATGGTTTCATAAAGTGTTTAATTTATTGCTCATGGTAGGAATCGGTATGTTTGTTACTATTCCACGTATGGCAGCTACTACGCATGAGTTAGGAGTATCTAAAATTTTTCCTTATATACCTTCTTTCGTTACGATTGTTTTATTTTTTGCCGTTAGCTTCTATTTCGCAATGGATCGGTCGAATGTAATTGATCGTATAGGGAAATGGCTTACACCTGTTCTTGTTGTTGTTTTAGTCATCATCGTTTTTAAAGGTATGTTTAGTCCAATTGGTATGCCGGCTCCTCCTTCAGTGAAAGATGCTTTTTCGAATGCATTTATTCATGCATACCAAACTGGAGATGTCGTAACAGGCATTTTCTGTGCACCCATCTTTCTCGCTGCCATAGTGGGGTATGGTTATAAAGGTGCTTCTATGAAAAAGATTGCATGGCGAGGAGTAGCAATTGCTGGGGCAGGGTTATTCATTGTCTATGGAGGTTTGTTATATCTTGGGGCAACAGGGAGCAGTATATTTCCAAAAGATTTGGCTGATACAGCGCTTGTATCGGAGCTAATCCACACGATCTTGGGGGGCTTTGGAGGTGTACTCTTAGCGATCGCCATTGCTTTGGCATGTCTGACATCGGCTATAGGTGTCATTGTAGTAATAGCGGAATTCTTAGATGATTTAACTAAAAAAGTGTTGAGCTATAAAGTATGGGCTGCGATTGTTTGCATTACTGGTATTTGTATGGGGTCGTTAGGTGTAGCTAGAATAGTTGATTATACTATGCCGATTTTCACAGCTCTTTATCCGGTCGCCATTGTATTAATCTTGCTTGGTACATTCAATCGTTTTGTACCTAATTCAGGTTCCTATAGAGGAGCGATACTTTTGACGTTTATTGTTAGTCTTGTTGAGACCTTTGGAGGGATAGGTATTAAAGTGCCATTACTATTTAACGTCTTAAAGTATTTACCACTCAGTGAGAATGGATTTGCTTGGTTGGTTCCCGCTATTTTAGGATTTGTAGCAGGCGGTCTATTATATAGAAAGAAGTCATCTCATCATGAATTAAATCAAGCTATTGAAGATAGGGAAAAAGAAGAATTAAAATTAGAGAAGATTCAATAGGTAGAATAAACTTAGAGTTGAGTATTATTTCTTTTGAGGTTAAGAAATCAGCAATTTATAGATAAAGTAATGTTTTCCCTCTTTAAAAGTTTTGTTAGGCAGTCACCTATAGGCCCTTCTTAGCATATGCTAATTAAGTAATACATCTACTATGAGAGGGGCAATACATCATTGAAAGGAAATGAATTTCATTATTTTGCAGGGGGCAATACCTCAAAGGGTTTTTATAGTTTATTTGAATCTGCACTTAACAAGTTAGATAAGTTATATATCTTAAAGGGAGGACCAGGAAACGGCAAGTCGACTTTAATGAAGAAGATTGCTGGGTCAATGGTGGCAGCAGGCTTTGATACAGAATATCTTCACTGTTCATCAGATGCTGATTCATTGGATGGTATAGTCATCCCTTCTTTAAAAATTGGAATAGTTGATGGAACAGCTCCCCATGTAATTGAGCCAAAGATTCCAGGTGCTGTTGAGGAATACGTTAATCTAAGTGCAGCATGGGATACCAAACAGCTTGCAGAAAATAAGGATGTCATTCAACAATTATCTGCTGAAAAACAAAAAGCTTATACTACTGCGTATGAAAACTATAACAAGGCGCTTGCAATCCATGATGAATGGGAAGCTATATTTATCAGCAATACAGACTACGATCAGTTAGATGAATTAGCAGAAGATCTTCAAAAACAATTTTTTGGCGATCTAACTTTAAATAAAGATTCAGCAATCTTTCATAGATTCTTAGGTGCTGCCACACCTAACGGAGCAGTTGATTTTGTACCAAACCTTACAGAAGGTGTGCGCAAGCGCTATTTCTTAAAAGGAAGACCAGGTACTGGTAAATCTACACTACTCAAAAGATTAGCTAAAACGGCGAAAGCAAAGGGCTTTGACGTAGAAATATACCATTGTGGTTTTGATCCAAACAGTCTAGATATGTTGATTTTTAGAGAATTAGGTATAGCAATCTTTGATAGCACAGCGCCTCATGAATATTTTCCTACCCGGGAAGGTGATGAAATCATTGATCTATATAACCTAGCCATCACTTCGGGTACGGATGAAAAATATGAAAGCGAACTTCAAGAGATTCAAGAGGCCTATAAAAGTTCAATGGATGAAGCGACAGTCTACTTGGCAAAAGCAAAAGCTGCACATGAAAAACTAGAAAACATTTATGTAAATGCTACTGATTTTAAG
This sequence comes from Rummeliibacillus sp. G93, assembly GCF_023515935.1. NCBI lineage: Bacteria > Bacillati > Bacillota > Bacilli > Caryophanales > Caryophanaceae > Rummeliibacillus > Rummeliibacillus sp. G93. Next base: position 1,931,804 of record NZ_CP097314.1, on the reverse strand, counting down.
ATTGTCGATCAAATTACAACTCAATTAGAGGAAGCTATTCAAAATAAAGCTGAAGTGTTCAATAGATTGTAAGGAATCCTCAGCCCTTAATAACAAAATTAGGATAAGAAATATTATAAAAAGAGGAAAAAGCAATTGCGTTTGCAACACCAACTCGATGAGACTTTACAACTGCTGACATTACAGTTAGAAAATTAGAAAATAAAATGCTTTCTATTAAAGAAACACAGGAAAAGGTTATTCAACTTATTACTGAGAAGCTTAAATAACGATTAGTTGGGTTATCTTTATTAAGCTCCAATTTGATGCTTTAAGCATTAAGTTGGAGCTTTTATTTTTGATAACAAATGGTGGTTCACAAGCTGAAATTTAATAGTTTACATAATTATTATGAATGAAACTCAATGTCGAATAACCGTTGTCGAAATTTGGTTGGTAGTTAAAGTGATACTTAATTAAAAAGTAAACAATTCCTGTACTTCATTCGACATGATTCACCAGAATGAGATAAAAGGGCAAGTAAAAAGGTTTTCTGTCGAACTATAAAAATTTCTTTTGTTGAGCGACTTTTCTAACAGGCTTAAAGAAAGATTTATACTGAAGCAATGTATACATCATCACTATTACAGTCCAAACAACAAAAAGAGTGCCGAAAAGATTAAAGAAGGAATGAGAAGCGAGAAAAAATGTATACCAACTCAATAGACAAAAAACAATCATTCCAATATATGCCCACTTCTTTAATTGCATATAGCCGTATGCTATACCCAATACAATGCTGGCTAGCAATATACGAAGCAAATCCTCTGGAAAGTCAGAAATGCCGAGAATAGGTGCGTGTTCAATTGAAAGAGGCAACTGCTGGGTAAAAAAAGTAATGAATATTAAGAAAGTGCTTCCTAAGATGAATAAAAAGCTAATATAAGTAACTCCCGCTGGCCTTTCCATTTTAAACCTCACTTTCTTAGAACAGATTTCTTTAATATATAATGAAAGTACTCTAAGTATGTCTTTAGAATTAAACCTTTTAAGGCATCTTGAAATCGACTTAATAAGGAAATGCTAAAAGACCTTCAGAATTATCTCTGAAGGCCTTTAACTTAAGAAGTTTTTTCTTTCAAAGTTTTGCGTTTACGTGTTGTTTTCTTCGGCTTTGTTTTATCAAGGGATGCTTGTAATGCTGACATTAAATCCGTGACATTATCAGGCAAAGGCCGCTTAGCTTCAGATGCAGTAACCGTACTGTCTGCTTTTTTCTCTTCAATTAAATCCATCAAACGTAGACGATATTCATCCTGATATTTATTAGGGTCAAATGCTGTTGTGAGTTGATCCACTAATAGCAAAGCAGTGTCCAATTCTTTTTGAACAACAGCTTGTTCACTTGGAATGTTTGGTACTTCACCGATGCTTCTTACTTCGTCTGGAAAGTGAATGGTTTCCATTACAAGTGCATCTTTAAACACTCTTACGATGGCTAATTGTTCTTTTGAACGAATAATTATCTTGGCCACTCCGATTTTACCTGATTCTTCTAGCGTTTTTCTTAATAAAGTGTATGCTTTACTGCCATTAGCATCTGGTGACATATAGTAACTTCTTTCAAAATAGATTGGATCAATTTCTTGAAGTTTTACAAAATCGATTATTTCGACTGCCTTGTCTTCATTTTCTTTTCGTAAATTCTCAATGTCTTCTTGATCTAATACCACAAACTTATTTTTTGCATACTCATAAGCTTTAACAATTTCATCCTCTGTGACCTCTTGATCACACCCCTCACACACCTTTTTATAGCTGATTGGAGTATTGCATTTTTTATGAAGCTGGCGTAGCTTCACATCTTTGTTTTCTGTTGCAGCATGCAATTTGATTGGAATATTTACCAATCCAAAGCTGATACTTCCTTTCCAAACGGTATGCATAATCATCACCCTCTTTTCCTTTAGTATTGAATGGATGTTAGGTTTTATGTATGCCAAATTAAATTAAGTGAAAACTACTGAGCGTATAAGTTTTTCATATCTAACAAAATGGGGAAGTAATTAATGCTAGTTGATTCAGGATAAATGGAAAAAGAAAGAAGGTGCACTTTTTTGAAACCAATGCTTTTAACAGCTACAGAGACTATTCCTTCTGGTGCTGACTGGCTATTTGAAACAAAATATGATGGGTTTCGCTGCATTCTTGAATGGAATAAGGATATAGAGCTATATAGCAGGAATGAAGGGAATCTAAGTAAGCAATTTCCTGAGATTTTAGATTTTTTAGCATCTATTAAAGAGAAAATGAAAAGTTATTTACCATTAGCTCTGGATGGCGAGCTAGTTTATTTAGCCAATGATTACAAAAGTGAATTTTCTATCGTACAAAGCAGAGCGCGTCTTCGTAGCAAGGAAAAAATTAATGATCAACGCAATCATTTTCCATGTCAATTTGTTGTTTTCGATATATTACAAATAAAGGGAAAAGATATCACGAATCTTTCTTTCTTAAAGCGAAAAGAAAAGCTAAAGGATCTATTTGAAAAAGTATCATTACCAGTTACGGTGATGCAGAATAATTTAGCATCAGTGCAAATGGTAGAACCTTTTGACAATCCCAATCAATTGTGGAAACAACTAGTTATATATAATGGGGAAGGATTGGTTGCGAAAGAAATATCAAGCCAGTGGATAGAAAATACTCGTACCAATAGCTGGCTAAAAATAAAAAACTGGCGATATGTAAATGTTATGGTTACCGCATATGAACAGGAAAATAACTTTTTTATAGGAAGTGTTCTTAGTGAAAAAGAATTTGTAGAAGTTGTAACATTTAAACATGGCATGAAAGAAGAGGAGATAAAAATTCTTTCCCAGTTATTCAAACAAAATGGAGTCAAAATAAACCAAAACCGGTGGGAGCTATCTCCATCGATTGTTGTTAAAATTGCCTGCATCGATTTTGTTGGAGGGAAATTGAGAGAGCCTAGATTTGAAGCATTTCAGTTCAATATAGAGCCAGAAGATTGTACATGGCATAAACTAGAAAAGGATCTATACCCCTTACCTTCCTCTGTTGAAATAACTCATCCCGACAAACCAATTTTCCCATTGGTAAGGATTAAAAAGAATGATTATTTGTACTACTTGCAAGTTATTTCCCCCTATCTATTGCCATTTTTATTCAATCGTCCACTCACATTAATTCGTTACCCACATGGTGTGCCGGGAGAAAGCTTTTACCAAAAAAGTGCCCCAGTCCATGTACCTTCATTTGTGACAGTAAAAGATGATCAGCTATATTGCAATAATGTTGAAACGCTTCTTTGGCTTGGAAATCAACTAGCAATTGAATATCATATTCCTTTTCAGCCAGTGAATTCAAGTGGTCCCACGGAAATTGTCTTTGATCTCGACCCTCCCTCTGTTGAAGCATTTCATTTAACCCTTGAGGCTGCACAACAAATGAAAGTAATTTTTGATGGGCTAGGTTTCTTATCTTTTATAAAAACATCGGGAGGTAAAGGAATGCAGATCTATATCCCATTACCTGCAAATTCTTTTACCTATGAAGACACAGGATTGTTTACAAAGTTTATCTGCGACTTTTTAATCGAACAAGCTCCATCACTTTATACAATTGAGCGGCTCAAAAAAAATAGGAGGAAAAAACTCTACTTGGATTATGTCCAACACCGTGAAGGAAAAACCATTATCGCTCCTTATTCACCAAGGGGGAACGAAAGCGGGTTTATTGCAACCCCTCTTGAATGGGAAGAAGTGAAACCAGGCTTAACACCGGACCAATTTACAATACCAGTCATGATCGAAAGGGTACGCGCTAAGGGAGATTTATTCCGTCATTTTCGGAAGAATGTGAACAACAACGAGGAAGCGCTAACGCGATTTTTGAGAGAATTAAAAGGGGAGTAAAGAGAACGTCTATTTTAAAGTCATACCAAACATTACTAATTGAAGTAAGTACGTTTGTTCGGTATAATTAATAAGAACATATATTCTTATTTTTGGAGGCAATGAAATGAAAGAGCAGCTGATAAAAGCCATGCAGTATAACCAATTGATCGAGGTGGTATATATGGCTAAGGGTGGTAAAATGACTAAGAGGCGAGTTCGAGTAATTAAGATTGTAGGCAACAAGTTTCAAGCGTATTGTTTCAGTAAGGGTAGTATTCGCACGTTTATCATTGAGAATGTTCTCGCTATGTTTCCAATAGTCTGTCAAAAGAAAAATGTGATTTGAAAAAGAAAACTCCTCAAGGATTTCTAATATAGATTATAACCTTCAAAGCAAAAACGTCAGTATACTTGCTTGGAGGTTTTTTTGTAAAATAATATAACCTATTTAATTATTTTGATATAATTTTATATCCATTATTATGCTGTATTTATATGTAATTGGATAAATAAGAGAAAAGAAAGAGAAGCTCAGTTAGTTTATGGAGCAAATGTACTTGGAGTATTATATAGCTTGGAAAGATATTTTCTAATATTTAAGATAGTTTTAAGTATTTTTGCCTATTTAATTTTAAAAAATTGTCCGATAGTTAGCCCTCTAAAGAGAGAGTTGAGAAAAAAAGGTACTTTTGGATTAATGTGATTATCATTTACCATTATGGAAAAAAACTCTTGATATAGCTGGTTTCATACATAAGGAATATGTTATCTCATATTCGAGATAATAAGTATATTAATATAATTTATGTTGACCATAGTGACCTTGTCAAATAAAATTTTTATAGTAATCAATTTTCCATTTGCTAAGTATGGAGGAAATTTTAAGAAATAAGGAGCTGTTGAGAATGTCAGGACAAATTCGTATGACCCCCCAAGAATTAAAAAGTAAAGCTACAAAATATGGGTCAAGCAGTGATCAAATTAGAACAATATTAGATGAGTTATCAAACCTTCAAGAACAATTACGTTCTGAATGGGAAGGTAAAGCATTTGAACGATTTGACGACCAATTCGAACAACTGAAACCAAAGGTTAAGAACTTTGCACAACTACTTAATCAAATCAAAGATCAACTTGACCAAACAGCAGATGCTGTAGAACAACATGATGTACAACTTTCTAAAAACTTCGGATTACAATAAAAATTCGTTATCCAGCATTTTGCAGTCTTACCTTCACCTCTAACAAAACAACAAAAGTGAGGGTTAACTGCCCGGAGAACAAATATTTAGCAAGATCGGAATGTTTGCGAACGGAATAATGCTCAGCTGTGTAGAAACGACTGCTGAGTGAGGTGTCATTTTATTCAACGATGGTTCACTGGTGTAAACGAAATAAATTAGTAGTAAACCTACTAGCTTGAGGACCGTTGAAAACTTTCGACGGTCCTATTGCTCTTTAGATGAAAAATAATGAGGTGTAGAAATGAAGAAATATCGGTTGCCATTTTTTATTGTTTTAGCTCTCCTTTTAGCGGCAATCATTGCATACATACCATTTCAATCGGCAACAAAAGAAAGAACAGAAAAAGCAGATTTTAAAATGGATGTCGCAATTGTTAATCTGGATGAACCTGTAGACTATAATGGGAAGAAATATAACTTTGGAGAAGAATTTAAAAAGAGTTTGGAAAATGACGATTCACATCGTTTCCATTTAGTAGATACAGCAGAAGCAGAGGATGGCATTGCAGATAAACGTTATAATATGGCAATTACCATTCCAAATGATTTTACAAAAAGAGCACTTTCAATCGATAAGGTAAGCCCTGAGCCAATAGAGCTTTCCTACAAATTAAACGAATCAGATAATGAAATTACAAAAGCACAGGCTCAAAAAATATCAGGTGACTTATTAAACTCATTTAATCAAAAAGTAATTGATGTCTTTTTTGCAAGCGTGATAGGGAACCTGCAATCTGCTCAAAATAATGTAAAAGGCATTGTGAAAAAGCAAGACCAACTAGCAGCAACTTACACCTCAGATATCCATGATCCATTAAGAGACTATTCTTCTACCTTAACGCAAATTGAAGACAGCACGAATGGAACAAGAAACTCATTTGTAAAACTGAACAAAGGGTTAAACAACTTTGCACAAGAAGCTCAAAAAAGTGTCAATGGTACTTCAGGATTATCGAATACGATGACAATGATGCAACAGTATATAACGGATGGAAATGATGGACTTAATTCGCTTATAAGCAAAATTACCGAAAACAATGATTCTTTAATGGCCGGCAATACTGAGGAATCATTAGAATATATCAAAGACCAACAAAAACAATTAAACGAATCATTTGAAGCAGATACAGGTTTACTAACAGAGATTCAAACATCTTTAAATTCTACAAGAGATGAAATATCTCGCTCTACCGTAACTTTAAAGGAACGAATTTATAATGATTTATCGAAAGAAGCTTCAGATTTAATTAATGAATCATTAAACGATTCCTTATCAGATCCTAAAAATGAAGCAAAATTGAATGCTCTTTTCTCTGTTCCTAAGGGCACGATTGAAAAAAATATTTTAAACAGCATTGATCAACTACCTTCCCTAGACGAAGAGCAATTAAAAGATTTAGATGTATCTGATACAACGAAAGATCAATTACGTAAGATTATGGCTGCAGCTAAACAATATGCTGTTGAAAACAAGCATCCTATTATTTCAAATGGCCAGTTATCTATTAATGATTATATGCAACAAATGAAACAAAAGCTTGCGACCGAAGGAGCAGTAATTGCTGATGAAGTAAATATTCCTGCGCAAGAAGCTGGCAGCCGAACATTCGCTATTAGTGCTCCAAATGGATTTGTAACAAAGAATATTGTATTAATGCTGCCAAATGGCGTTGTTTTAAATAATATTCAACCAGGTAAAATTGATTTGCCCACCGTACCGCAAGGAAAAATGAAAGTATATGCAACGTTTGTCTTAGCTGATTACGCTACAGATATTCTGGCTCCAGTTCATTGGTCTTGGTCAATTAATAGCCATAGCGAAGAGACAAATACAGCATTGATGAAGAATATGGTGACACGTGTGTCACTGCCAGCTAATTCACTAAATACAAACGAGGCACCTGTTCCCTCGCAAGATGCACCAATTATTGAAGAGGATGCCCAAGAAACAACTATCGAAAAACCAGAAGTTAATAAAGATACTGGCAAGACAAATGAATCTAATCAAACAACTGATAAAAATGAAGAGTCAACGAACGAACCAAAGGAATCAGAGGAAAAGAATCCAAATGTACAATCAAACTCTTCTAAAAATGCAACGATTAAGGAGAAACAATCCACAAAAACAGGCGATTCAGACGAAAAAGAGTCACCTAAAAAACCAAAGAGTACCGAAACAAAAACTATTACCGATAATGCGATACACCATGAGGTTACAACAATACTTGCATCGCAGGAGGATATTCCGACTCAACTAGTCATGTCCATTTGGAATTATCAGCGATTACAAGCATTATTGAACCTTTATTATAGTATCGATGTAACGAATCCGGAGCAATTTGCACAATTAAGCCACTCCTCATTTGAGCAAGTAGGTAGTGCGAATGCTGATTCCCTTTATTATGCTCTTTCGAATAAAGGGATGAAGGAATTCATCATTTCTACTCTTAAACAAACATTAATAGACCGTACTACTGCAAAACTAACGAATGATATGGAATCTCTTAATAAACAAGTCATTTCTTATAATGATGCACTGAATGGTATTGCAGAGAAGATACCTAACCTATCGCAACAACTAAATGATTCGAAAGAAGTCGCAGAACAACAAGTAGCTGATATTGATGCACTAATACCAACTGCTGCAGAATGGAAAGAAGCAAGTGGTCATCTAGCTGATACTGGTTCGAAGTTAACTGAGCAAAATGAAAAAGGAGGAAAAATAAGCATAGAATTGGAGGATGGTCTTAGTGATTTATTAACCACAAGCGACACGGTAGCTAGTCGAGCAGAGGCAGCATCTCTTCAAGCTGGCACTGTTTATGATACATTTGATGGCATAAATCAAAAAGCAGAGCAAATTAAAATAGGCGGAACAAACATTGCTCACAAAGCTGATCAGTTAGCTGATAATCTTATTCAAAAGGTATCAAATGATAATGATTATGCATCAAACTTTAGCAATGTCCTTGCGAATAGCAAAATTGGTAATAAATCAAATGAAGCACTCTATGCATTCTTATCAAGCCCTATTGATATGTCAAAATCATCGATAAAAAATGCACGAGATACTCGTTCTACATTCTATTTACTTATAATTTCTGCATTCTTAGCTTTGTTTACAGCATATGTAATTGCTGGATTTAAACGATTCAGCTTTAAGAAATCAGATTTTGAAGACGCTGCACAACAAAGTATAATGGCAACCAATTTGCCAATCACTTTATTTACGACAGTTATTGCTGCTATAGAAGGGTTAATTGTTGGTGCGATTTCCCTAAGCATTAATAAGTCAGCCATTGTTTCACCGTCAATATGGATGGCGCTTACAGCATTATGTATGGTTTTATTCGTACTTGCAGCAACATACTTACTTCGCCAATGGAAAATGGTTGGTATGTTTATTATCTTATTGGTGATTAGTATGTACCTATTCTTTACTGAAGCGCTTGGTTTTGACTTTGAAAGATCCCATATTATTCAACAATTTTCCCGTCTATCACCATTGCATTATTTAGAAAAAGCAATTTCAACTATTTTAAATACAAATAGTAGCAGTCTTTTAACCATATCTATAATCGTTATTTTAGGTTTGATTTTCTTTGTATTAAACCTATTTGTTTTTAAATTTAGACGTCCGAAAGAAGAAGTGATATATGAAGCGTAAGGGGATTATATTACTGTTAATTGTTATCGCTTGGATCATGCAAGCAGTGTCTGTCCAAGCTGATGAAAAGAATGGACAGTTAGACATTGATATCCATCGCATTAATCAAAACAAAACAAAAGTCGACAGAACCGATCATTCTGTTGAAGGGACGGAAGATTTATTTACTGATGAAAGTCTTCAACTGGATAAAGAGATCAGACAAAAAGAGACAGATAAGAAATCAGAGACGCTACATTCCCTTTTTCGAAATGACTTTATGGAACAACAAACACCTTCAACAGATCAATTATTCAAGCAGCCGATTAGTCTGAGTAATATACAACGAGAAGAAACTGCAGAGAGTCCAGCGATTAGCTGGCTCTTTGTCACTATTATTGCTCTGATTATCAGTCTTTTTTGTACAGGACTGTTCCTTTTACTTAAAAAACTAAGTGTAGGTGAAACATATGATGAATCATAAACGCGTCACAATTGATTTTATGCAGATCGGTGGCGGCAGCTACGATATTGCCATTTCTCAAAAAATGACTGTCAAACAATTATTGCAGGCTCTTGCCGCAAGTTTGCATACTTCAATCGATTTGAATAGCGTTATTAAATTACCTTTAAAACAAAAAACAATGATGCCTGAAGACAGATTCATGGATTATTCAATATCGAATGGAGAACTACTGGTCGTCTACATCGAACAAGACAAAAAAGGGGAGTCATAATGGAAGACAAATTAATATTAGGAGCGGTCGAATTATCTGCAAAAAAGAAAGATGACCGACTAATTCTATCTTTGCCACAAGCTGATACCTCTCTTCGCAATACACAGGAATTACAGCTTTTAAATCAAGACAAAAATTACTTTATACAAGCTGATGCTCAGGTGCAAGACGAGAACTTAGAGTTTCATTACTTATTAACAGATATGCGTTTTTTTGAACAGATAAAACAATTAGACCGAGAGCACAAATTACGCATGCTCTTTAATATAGGGCGTTTCAGCTCTATGTTAAACGGGCGTACAACTCTCGTTTTACATCCGGATAATCTAGTCTTTGATATCAACTTAATGCCTTATATGCTTTATCGTGGCATAAAAAATATTCTTCCGCCATTCCAGCATGAAGAAGAAGTGTTTTTAAAGGCTTATAAATGTCTAGCGATTGCTACGTTTTCTAAGGAATTTAAATTTGATGATCTTATGAACGGTGCTTATGAACGAGCAAAGCAGACATCCTTCGAAAAAGCTGTACATCAGTCACAGAACGTAGAAGAGCTGCAAGCATTATTAAAAAAATATTATGAGGAAGAACATAAGAAAGCAGCTCTAAAGTTTGAAAAAGTATCAAAAGCTCAATTTAAAGGTTTTAAAATTGCAACGATTGCTTTAGGTGTTGTTAGTATTGTGTTAATTTCTCTTGTTTTATATGCTTTTAGCTCTAAAATCCCAACAGAAGAGCTGTACAACCAAGCAAATGCATCCTATATCAATGAAAATTATATAGATGTAAAAGAATCTTTGAAAGACCAAAAAATAGAGGATATACCCAAAAGTATAAAAAAGATTTATGCGATTTCTAGTATTAAAACTAGTTTGCAAGAGGAAGAAAAACAAACAAACGCAATAAATTCTATATCGTCTATTTCAGATGAGCGTCTTTTAAATTATTGGATTAATATAGCAAGAAACGATTTTAATGGAAGCTTAAAGATTGCAAAAAGCCTAGATGTAAACGATTTGAAAAAGTTCAGCATCATCTTGTATGAAAATCAGTTGAAAAAAAATACAAAGATGAATCAACAAGAAAAAGAGGATAAATTAAAAAATCTTGAAGTTCAATTAAATGAAATAACTGAAGAAGAAGCAGCTGCACAAGAAGCTCAAGAATCTGAAACGCAAAAAGCAGCTGAAGAAAAACAAAAACAAATAGAGGCACAAGAAAAACAGAAAGTAGAAAAGCGAAAGAAGGAAAGCAAGGAAAAACAAGATAAAAAAACAGACAAAGAATAGGAGGTGAAGGAAATGAAATATATATTGACGGTATCTAAAGGAGACTCCTTCCATCGATATGAATTCCTCGCATCTCAACCAGAGGAAATCACGATTGGTGGAAATACAAAAGCAACTATTACGATGTCATCTGCAAAGAGCGAGATTATTTGCAAGTGGGATGGCCGAGAGTTAACTGCGGATGATAGATTACTAAACTTTAACCAAGTCGAAACGATTGGATCCCTCTCACTTATTGTCTATGAAATGGAAGAAATGTGTTTTGATTTACTAGATATAACACAGTGGACAATCGGAAATGTGGAAGATGATTCAATTTATTTACATAAGGAGAATCCAGGAAGAATATTTATCCAAAATACAGGGCAGCAGGAATATTCCTTCTTTGCTGTTAATAGCAAGCTTATTGTCAATATGTACGCTAAAGAAGAAGGACAATTTTTTGATGGTGATCTGTTAGCAATTGCCGATATTTTATTCACTATTCAGGATTCACAGTTATTCGTGTATAGTCCGAAAAACAGCTGTAAGATTCATTTGCCAAGCTTGGCCATTAAACATCCAGTAGTAAAACATACGTATCATCGTTCACCGCGTGTCCGATACCACCAACCTGATGAGGAAAAAATTATTGCCAATCCGCCAACAAGGCCATCTAAACCAAGCGAACAGCTGGGAAGATTGATTGTGCCGCCATTAGTGATGTTGGCTGCCATGATTTTGGTATCCATCTTTAGGCCTTATGGTATTTATATTGTTGTTATGCTTTCAGCGACCATTGTGACTGTCATTTTCTCGGTTACCTCTTATGTACGAAATGTGAAAAAATACAAAAAAGATATGAAAGAACGAGATGAAAAATTCAAAGCATATCTTCTAGAGAAATCGAAGGAATTATATCTTGCACAAAAAGAGCAGGCGGATGCATTAACCTATCATTTTCCACAGATACCTGAGCTATTACAGCTGTTGCAGGAGCAATCTGCAAGAATGTATGAAAAAACGCCATTTCATAATGATTTCTTATCCTATCGCTTAGGTAAGGGACCAGTGGATGGTAGCTTTCCCATCAAAATTAATGTAGAAGAATTCACTTTAGAAGAAGATCCGCTGATGGAAAAAGCCATTGAATTAGAACGTCAGTATAATCATGTTGACGATGCACCGGTTATAGCTGATTTAAGAAGCGGTGCAGTAGGTTATATCGGAAAACGTCCACTTGTCTTGCAGCAACTGAAACAAATGATCGCACAACTAGCATTCTTTCATAGCTATCATGAATTGCAGTTTGTGATGGTCTTCAAAGAGCAAGAGAGGCAAGAATGGGATTGGATGCGTTGGCTTCCACATGCGAGCTTACAAAATATAAACGTCCGTACATTTGTCTATCACGAACGTTCTAGAGAGCAAGTAATGAACTCACTTTATCAAATGTTAAAAGAACGCAAATTGGAAACGGAAAAGAAGAATACCCGAGACGCAAAAGTTTTCATTCCACAAATCGTTTTAGTGATTACAGATGAAACCATTATTATGGATCATACCATAATGGAAATTCTTCAAGATGATTGCAGGCAGCTGGGTGTTTCTGTTGTATACGTGCAAGATGTTGTAGAATCGCTACCTGAGCATGTATCAACAATTGTACGAGTTAAAGATTCAACGACAGGGGAATTATTTATTCAAAATAATGAATTGAAAAAGCAATCATTTGAATTGGATTCTGTTGTTTCAGATAGTCTGCTTGAAGAGTTGACGAGAAGGTTAGCAGGCTATGAACATCTGCAAAGTCTAGAAAATCGTATTCCTGAGAGTATAACGTACATGGAAATGTACGGTGTGCAAACAGTTCAAGATTTGCAAGTATTAGAACGCTGGCAAAAACATAAACCGTATAAAAGTCTAGCTGTACCGCTTGGACTTAGAGGAAAGGACGATTTGGTTTATCTTAACCTTCATGAAAAAGCACATGGACCGCATGGTTTAGTAGCAGGTACTACAGGTTCTGGTAAATCGGAAATCATCCAGTCATATATTTTATCTTTAGCAACTAACTTTCATCCTTATGATATCGGTTTCTTATTAATCGACTATAAAGGAGGGGGGATGGCAAATTTATTCAAAGATTTGCCGCATTTACTTGGCGTGATTACTAACCTAGATGGTGCTCAATCTATGCGAGCGTTAGCATCGATTAAAGCCGAGCTTCGAAAACGCCAGCATATTTTTGGTCAACATGAGATTAACCATATTCATCAGTATCAAAAATTGTATGAAGAAAATAAGGTACAGGATCCAATGCCTGAACTCTTCATTATTTCGGACGAATTTGCAGAATTAAAAGCCGAACAGCCTGATTTTATGAAAGAACTAGTATCAACAGCGAGGATTGGACGGTCTCTTGGTATTCATTTAATCTTAGCAACTCAAAAGCCAAGCGGCGTTGTAGATGATCAAATTTGGTCAAACTCGAAATTTAAACTCGCTCTTAAAGTACAAAATGAAAGCGACTCAAACGAAGTTCTCAAAACGAAAGATGCAGCTGAGATTACACAGCCAGGGCGAGCTTACTTGCAGGTAGGGAACAATGAAATCTACGAGCTTTTCCAAAGTGCATGGAGTGGAGCTACCTACAAAGGCAACCAGACAGCAGAGGATGTAGAAGATTTTACTATCTATACAATTAACGAGCTAGGTCAGTATGAGGTGTTAACAGAGGATTTAAGTGGCTTATCGCAACAGGACGTACCAAAACGGCAATCCACAGAATTAGAGGCAGTAGTTGAAGAAATTCATCAAGCTGCAATAGTACAGAGCATTCAAGCACTGCCAAGACCTTGGCTGCCACCGCTAGAAGATAGAATTAGCCGACATGAATTAGGCGATGTAGTGAAAGAAAAGCAACGTTTAACAGCAAAAATTGGGATGATTGACTTGCCTCATGAACAAGCGCAAATACCATTTGCACTGGACTTTGCACGAGATGGTCATGTCGCTATTTTTGCAAGCCCAGGCTATGGGAAGAGCACTATGCTTCAAACAATAGCCATGCAAATAGCGGAGAATTATACACCAGAAGAAGCCCATTTTTATTTACTCGATTTTGGAACAAATGGTTTACTGCCACTTCGTAAACTACCGCATGCAGCAGATATGATTCGTTTAGATGAAGAATTAAAGCTGCAAAAATGGATGAAACGCATGTCAGAGCTTATCAAGGCACGTAAAAAGCTTTTAAGTCAAATCGGTGTCTCAAACGCTGCGATGTATAAGGAATTAACGCATGAAGAATTACCTGATATTCTGATTTTCGTAGATGTAATGGATGCTGCAAATGAATCACCATTAAAAGATGATTTTGATAGTTTGATGACAATCATTGCACGAGATGGGGCAGGCCTAGGCATCTTCCTTATTCTAACTGCAAGTAGGCAACTAGCTATTCGTACACCAATCTTGATTAATATCAAAACTCAAATCGTACTGTATATGATTGATCAGTCTGAAAGCAGAGGAATTATGGGGAAAGCAGATGTATCCATTGAAGAGATGCCAGGCCGTGCGTTGATTAAATTAGATGAGGTCACACTCATGCAAGTAGCACTACCTGCAGAAGGTTTGGATGATGTGCAAATTGCCGAAAACCTACGTAAGGCAATTGATGAGATTCAAAATCAGTGGCATGGTAAAAAGCCTGCACCAATTCCGATGGTACCAGAAATCGTAACAGAAGATTTCTTCTGTGCACTGCCGTCTGTTAAGGATGCATTAGGAAATAATAAATGGCCAATTGCCGTGGATATGGAAAAGGTAGAAGCGGTGTCAATTGACTTTAACTCACATCAGCATTTACTCGTTATTGCGGATACTGAAAGAAGGTTTATGCAAGCATTTGAAACCATTTTATATGCAATGGATCAATCGAATATTGTTCCTCAGCTATTAATAGTCGACCAAGTAACAGCCGTCTATAGTTCCTTGCATAGTGGCCAATCGCAATATGTCCAAAACAATGATGATGTAGCTGCATTAATTGAACAATTACTTGAAGCACAGCAGGCGAGACAACAATCTTATATCGAACAAAGAGAAAATGGCATTACTTCTTTAAAAGCGTTTGTACAACAACTAAGCCCTATTGTTGTGTTGTTTACTGATATGGAGGCAATTATTAATCAACTGTCATCCACATCGCAGTCTCAATTAGCGAAGGTTATCTCAGAAGGGGCTACTTACGGCCTGCATCTAATTTTCGGTATGAATAGCCAAATGACAAGAAGCTATGATGAAGCTTCAACGGCTTTGAAGAAATTAAGTACAGCATTATCAATGGTCCGATTAAATGATCAATCCGTTTTAGAAGTACAAAGACCATATCGTGAAAAAGAGTTGAATGCTTCAGAAGGCTATATGATAAAAGGTAATCATGTTGAGAAAGTGAAACTATTATCCGCAATGAAAGTAGGGGTGTAGACATGGCGTGGGAAGATTTTAATATACTTGATTTCTTTTTATTAAATGGGAATGAAAAGAAAGCTAAACAATATCGTCAATTATCCCGTGCTCTAACTAATGATAAGGAAAAGTTGGAAAGTCGCATGGATGATATAGAAGATTCTACAGATGCATATCAGCAAGAACATCCATCGTTAAAGAGCGAAGGATTTCCTGCAAATTTATATAAGACAAAACAATCACTCGTTGACCAGAAGATGCTAAAGCTAATGGAAGAGTTAAAAGGTGAAAAAAAATCCTATACCTCAGCGATTAATATTGCCAATGAACGAGCTGGACATTATCAAAGGTTGGGAGAGGAAGAGAGAGAAAGAGAAAGAGAACGAGAAAAAAGAGAAAGAGAAAGAGAACTAGAAAAACAAAAAAAGTAATAGGAGGGTCAATATGTCTCAAGATGTTGAAATTAATGGCAGCCAATTAAATGAAGCTATTGCTCAAGCAAAAGTAATCAAAAGAGCACTTTACGACGCAAAAGCAAGTGCTGAAGGTTTTTCCAGTACATTAAGCGGTTCAGAATGGTCGGGTCGTGCCAAAGATGAATTCACAGCTTTTTTGGATATCATCATCCAATATCATGATGACATTTGTGGGGCAGCTCAAAAAAATCTGGAATCCCTAGAGAAATTAAAAAAACATATGGATGAGTTGATGCAAGAAGACATTGTTGTTGAAGTGGAGGGGATTGGATGACAGCAAAATTTACTGCAGAGGAATTACTACTCCTTGCCTCTGCATTTGATTGCCGCATGCTTTTTGGCTTGCCGGATAGGCAATTGCTAGTAATGAATAATCAACAAGGCTTTGGTGAGGCAAAACAAGGCCTTGTTGATAAAAATATTATGGATGTGGAAGGTAAGTTAACAAAGGATGGCTTCACTCTTGTACAGGTTTTAGAGCAATATGCTTCAAGCGACCGTTATATAAGGCTTGATAACCTGATGACAGGTTTTGGCAAGGATGAGCACCTCATTACTATCAAATGGCTCGAAGAGGGGAAATTCCAGTTGTTTGTTCACCAGGATATAGCTTTTCTAAAGAGAATTATGGAAGGTTACCCACTCTTTAATCGCGAACCCTTACAGGAGGATACGAGCTATTTAAAGAGGCAAATTCAAATGGAAGAGACTGAAGAATACTTTGAATCAGGGAACCCGACTATTCAATTGGAATGCTTTACTATCAATTATGAAGAACAATCCTCAACTGCTGAGCAATGGATGTTTTTTGAAAATAATGGGCAGCTGCAAGGTATTGATATAGAACATAATATAGCCTATCAGCTAAGCCAATATTTTCTTGTGAAGAAAATTTACGATTTTTATCGTTTTCCTTATAAGGAGGCCCACATCCAATGAGTCACGAAATAAAGATGAGTGTAGACGAAATGGTGTCTTTTCTGAAATATATTGAAAAAATTATTACAGAATTAGAGGTCAATATGAAACCTGCTATCGAAAATTTGAATAATATTCAATTCTACCTAGATGGCAAGGCAAAAAAGATTATGGGTTCCTATACGGATGCGAATAATCGGATGCTGGAGTTAAATAATTTATATAGCCGTGCTTTCTCTGTAGTCAACGGCATTATGAATAGCATGATAGAAGAAGATGAAGCCCTTGCCACAGAAATAGCGAAAGGACTGGGGCTGATCGAAGAGTGAAGCTATTATACGAAGCGGACAAGTGGTCAAAAGTTGCTAGCGCTTTAGAAAAGGTTAATGAAGCCCACAAATACGATAATAAATATGAAAAGTCAGATGATCTATTCAAAGACTCCAAAGCTGAAATATCAGAAAAGGATATAGATCATGCCATTTCTTTTAAACCCAAAACCTATGAACCAGTGGCGAAACCCATTCGCCAAGATTATAAAAAGTTATATGATTATGCTAAGGGTATTGGCAAAGTAATTGATGAAAAGGTAGATGATCCCTTCTATAAATCGATAGACGGGTATATTCAATCAATGGCTGACCTAAATATATCTTCTTATAATACAACCAACACGATACATGTTGAAGAAGGCTGGTTGTTCAAGACCGATAAAGCAAGCATTACAATAGATGATCTATATGAAGCAGACACCACTTATTCAGAAAATCTAAAAGAAGAATATAATCAATGGAAACTGCAAAATAAAGATCAAGAAGATGTTTCAGAAGAAGATTATCGTACTGCGGCTCTTAATACAGGAGCCTTCGAATACGAAGGTTTACGAGCAGGCCAAGAGAAGAAGGAATTTTGGTTTAACCTTATTGCTGCAGGACTTGTCATTGGCTTGACGATTGTCTGTCCCCCAGCAGGATTAGTAGCCGGTGGTATTTACACTGCTGTTGATGTGGGCGGAGCCATAAAAGGGGAAGATCTGATTTCGGGAAGAAAGCTCTCGGATGAAGAACGAATCATGCGAGGCGTTTTTTCCATTGCTCCTGCAGCAGGCGGACTGGCTATACGTATGACTCTCAAAAATGTTCCCGCTCTTGCTAATGTGGTGGTTAAAACATCGAAAGCTCTGGATAAAGCTGCCAAGCCAATCAAAAATTCTGTAGACAATCTTGCATTGAAAACAAAACAAACTGCAGCAAACGCCATTCGAAATGCAAATCATCTGGGAAGACAACATGCCAACCAGCTAAAATATATGCTGAAACATCCAGTGAACGCAGCAGTAACGTCCAAAGCAGGAGAAACGACCATCAAGAAATCAGCTAAATTCATCGACGAAGCATTGCGGCCAGTACATATCAAGACAGTGCAGACAACAACAGGTGAGAAAGTAGTCGCATGACTTCAACGGGGTGAAAATGCAGGGAAAGTTTCGAAGAAGGCTGATGATTATGTTGCTAGGATGAAAGCGGATAAAGAAATAATCTCAGTTAAAAATGAAAATCTTAAATTTGAACATGTTGGAGAATATTTTGATCATATAAATGAAATTGGAAAAAGAAATGATCTAACTACAGAGGAAAAGCTTCAGAGAATTCATAAGGCTTATGATGCTTTAGGAGATGCAAAAGGTGATATTACTGTAGTATCAAACACAAAATATTTAATGAACGAAGCATTTGATAGTGATACAGGTAGAATGCTTATTGATTGGCCGCCTAAAATGGGCTTTATCGAAGACTCAATACAACCTATAAATAGAAATAATCCACTTCCAGAGCAATGGGATAGGATTGGTGGGAAAGGAGGCGAAAATTTTACCACACTGCCTGATAAAGGTAATCCATATTCATATGATCAAAGGGCAATACCATATTTAGAGAATCCATTTGCAAGACATACAGGAAACTTTGATAATGAAATTTACTTTAATGCAATAGATGCAATTAGGAGTAATGATCTTATAGAATTAAATGAAATTATTGGTGCTAATGGAAAAAAGGCGATAGACCAAATGGACTTTGATAGATTAACAGCTCAATACAAACAATTCCAAAAAAATATTAATATGAACATTGGAAACGTTGATGCGACATATGGGTTAAAAGGTTTTGCAGCCCCATGGCTTAATAGTAAAACTGGTGAAGTGTTAATGAAGGGTGGAGCTGAACAGATTGTAACACCAATAAATGGATTGGCATTAGAAAATTTGGGGATTATATCAAAATACTAAGAGGTGAAGGTTTTGACAAAAGAAGAATTCGTTGATCGTGTCAATAAAGAAAATATAAGACCTGGAGATTACGTAATAACTCTAAACAGAATAACGGATGCACCTTTAGTGATGGGTTGTGTACCTGTAAATGGTAGTTGGAAAATATTTGAAACATTTGAACGTGGAGGACACTATATAATTAAGGAATTTGACAATGAGAATGATGCATTTGAATATTTTTACGAACTAGTACGCAGAACATCTGAAAAATTTAATAGATAGGATACATGATTTTAAAGGAGTTAAAACTATTGAATATAAAAATAAAGAGAAATACTGGCATAATGGGTGGAGCAACATCTGTATCTTTAAAAGTAAACAGTCAAGTAGTTAAAAAGTTGAAAAACAATGAAGAGTATTCAATATCTTCAGCTGAAGGGAAAGTAAAAGTTAAAGCAAATCAATGGTTTTTCGGGAGTGAAGAAAAACAAGTAGAGAGTGGCAGCAAAGTAAATATTAAAATAAATAACACAGCTTTATTATTATATGTTATTTCACTAATTATTGTATTTGCAGGTGGCTTTACGAGTATAATTGCTTTTACTTTTATAGGATTGATTGGAATTGTAATTACAGTTATTTATTCTACAAAACGATGGTTTAAACTTGAAGTTGAAAATACTGTTAATCAAAACTGAATATTTAATAGTAAATAATCAGTCTTGCGCCAATGAACAAGTCGTTGTTTTTTGGCGCTCCTTTGTAATTCAGTAACGTTACGAGATATAGTTTAACTCCATAAGTTAAAAGTGACAAAAATGAAAATAAACAAATTGTACCCCTTATAATTGAGGTTTTTGGAGGGGAATAAATTGACTAAGGAAGAATTTATTGAGCGTAATAATAAAGAAAATATTAAACTTGGCTCTTACATAATAGTTTTACTGAAGTAACGGATATACCATTTAGTAATGGGCTGTGTACCTGATAATGGGAGGCGGAAAATATTCAAAACTTTATAACGTGGAGGTCACTATATAATTAACGAATTAAACAATGAAAATGATGCATTTGATTATTTTTATGAGCTAGTCCGCAGAACATCTGAAAAATTAAATAGCTAGAAAATAAAATGTTAGGAGGTTTAATAATGTTAGAAAGCAAAAGGACAATTCTCGTTAAGTACACAGAAGATGAGATGGGATATTTAGAGAAATTGCTTAGTAATCCCAATATGGTGAAATATATTGGGAATGGGAAAGTACGTAGTAGGGAACAAACACAAATTTTTTTCAATTGGATTGTTGATCAGTATAACATAAATGAAAATTATGGTCTTAAGATCATTAAAGACAAAACTTCTAGTAAAAATATAGGCCACGCGGGACTCGTTCCACAAATTGTTGAGGGAAAGGAATTTGTAGAAGTAGGTTATTGGATTGAAGAAAATTATTGGGGAAAGGGATATGCATCGGAAATTGCTCAAAGCTTGATAACCTTTGGTTTACAAGTTTTGAAACTTCCTGAAATAATTGCTCTTATTCAAAAAGAGAATATTGCTTCAGAGAAAGTAGCCCTTAAAAATGGCATGAAAAAAGAAAAAGAGATAATGGTAAATGGGAAAATTGTTAATTTATATAAAATCTCATTGAAAAAATAAAAAGAAAAAAACACGCTTGAAGGTTTTCAAACGTGTAAGTAAATGGAGGTAATTAGGCAGTTGGCAGACCGTCTAGTTCAATTATAATCCGTTTTTCACTTAATTATTCACAAATCAATTTAAACCTTTTTCTTTAATTTGTTCCCATGTTTTTAATGACATTTGTTCAAATGCCTCCTCGAAGTTTAATCTAAGAGGTGATATACATTCCAGGCTATTTCCATCTGGGTCTTCAAAATATATAGCTGCATGAGCTTGTGGATTATTATTTAACACTAGTGGTTGCTCCTCATCAGAAAACCCAAAAGCTGATTTTATAGCTATGCCTCTTTCTTCTAACCAATTTTTAATATCATTCATATTTGGTCTGTCAATTCGAAATGCAACATGTCTTAGCGATGGATGATAAGGAGTTCTCACTTTTTCTGTTTCCCATAAACCTAACCAGCTTTTTCCTTTATCAATCCAAAAAAACACTACTTTTTCTGATTGATAGGCAATCTCTAGATCCAATTTTAGATAGAATTCAACTGATCTTTGCAGATTTCTAACTGGTAAATGCGCTTCATACAGTCCTTTAATCATAGGATTTTACCCGCTTTCATTTATGAAATTGTACTTTTAATATAAAGATAATTCATTTTATATGATATACAACTTTCGATTGAACTTAGTTTTAAATTAGAAAACAGATTCCTTTTACTCTACACATAGGCAAATTATTGGGTATCAGTTGACTGCAAAACCGCAAAATTAAATTCAAAGGGGGGCCTGGAGCAGCCCTTTTTTATTTTGCATTAAGCAAGTGGAAAAGTGGATTTAAATCATTTAGCTGGCAAAAAGAAGCTAGCTTGATATATAGGTGAAGAATCCAAGAAGGATGAACCTAAAAATAAAAATACAGAAAACATTATGGAAGGAGAGTTGACTATCACATAGTATGAGGAATTAAAAAAGAGAACGGAAGAACTAGAAAAGGCGTTGGGAAAAAGATAGAGAAGTGAGCGGTATTCATAAAGCTGGTCGGTCCTGGGCTAAAAAAGAAGGGATTATGGATGGGAAAAACACTAAAAAGTTTGTAACACTAGCAATGCTGTCAAGTGTACTATTTAAACAATTCAATAAAAAGAAGTAGTACTAGCAGCCCCTATGGCAGAGATTCAAACTCTATCAAGGGGCAAATTAATTTGGTAGGGTATTAAACTGTTAAATGCAATATATGCTGCGGACCTTTAGGGCCTTCATAAAATTCATTCTTATCTTCAAACCCTGTCTTCAAGTAAAGGTTGTAAGCAGGAATGTTTTTCTTATTAACACCAAGCACTATTTCATTAATTTCTGGTAAATTTTCTTTCACAAATTTAGGCAATAGCTTGAGCCCCATTTTTGCTAAACCCTTTCCTTGATTTCTCGAATCAATTGAAAAAGCAGTGAGTAAACGGGCATTAGAATTGTTGCTGTACTTCAAAAGCTTAGCCCCATCTTCTAAAGCAAAATAACCAACAGGTAAATGGTTCTCCATAATTAATAAATGTTTAGTACTATTAGAAACTTGGGGGTTTTGAATCTTATCTAATGGCATACTTGTGAATTCCAATTGTTCTGTTGATAAATGGTAAGCTGATAACTGCTTCTCATATGTATTTTTGTATTCAACCAATTCAATTGAATTTTTTAAGGTTTCTGTTTGCATCCAGTCGACCTCCTAATATTTAGTTATTTCAGTATAATCTAATAATAGGTTATATACAATAAATATAGAGGATGGATAAAACTCTAAGAACCAAATCTCTCTAAAGTAATGAGACGAAACTTAATTAGGCGAAAGAATAGTTAGCTTTTTGAGACGAGTTTACGTCTTCTTTTTTTCTTTGCTTTTTTCTGTTTGTAAGTTATATAAGAAGTTTTTAATGATGCGTAACTTCCGATGGCAGAATAACCATAAAACCATCCCATAAATAGGCCAGCAAGTAAATCGCCTCTATGACTAATAAATACTGAAATAAATAATCCTAGCACGAGAGCAACTGTTGGAACCCAGAAAGGCTTTATATGAAAAAATCTTTTTAAAATCTGTGTAATAATCATAACAACAGGGACTGCAATCACTGCATCCCAAAAGTTTGTATGTATCGTTGGAAAATGTTCCATTGTGCACCTCACTGTATAAATATATTTGTTTACAATATTTCCATCTAGGCAGGGGATTATACTAGAGAATTAATCTGCCTCGAACTTAGGCGAGCTAAAAGGGAGCTTTTCGGAGTCTACTTACACACTTGAATTAAATATTTGTCCAAAGTCAAAGCCTATACTAGAAGAGAGATAATATGATTGATACAGATAACTTGTATAAAAGCCTTTATTATCCACTATTTAAAGGAACACCAAATAAAAAGGGATTTAAACGTTTTCTATAGAAGTTATTAGTAATTTTAAAAAAGGTGGTCTTTGTTATGAATATAAATACAAATGCATCTCCAATTGCCTGTAAAATAAACAATGTTTTCATTCATGTTAGTGACCTGAAAAAATCTTCAGAATGGTACTGTAACTTACTTGGTATTCCATTTATTGAAGATCGTATTGAATCACCTGTATTCAATATTCCTCTTCCTTCAGAGACTGGACTTACACTGGATGATCATAGTTTTGACCCTGGATTTAAATTAAATCCCTCAGATCATGTATTATTTAATTTTTTCGTAGAGGATATTGATGAAGCGTACGATTTTATTGTGGGCAAACAGATTACCATTACAAAAGAAATTGAGCGTATTGGTGATTTCGCTTATTTTAACTTTAGCGATTTAGATGGCAATATATTAATGATTTGTAATAACTAAATATCAAAGAGTCATGGTTTTTGCACATGGCTCTTTAACTAAAATAATAAAGGAGACCAAATTTGATGAGAACAAATAATTTTCCATTAATAGAAACGGATAGATTGATCTTAAGAGAGGTTAGCAAGGATGATGCGGATGATCTGCTAATATATTTATCTGATAAGGAAGTAATGAAGTATATGGGGCTAGAGCCATTTCATTCTGTTGAGGATGCATTAGATGAAATTGCGTGGTATAAGTTAATATTTGAAAAGGGAACAGGAATGAGATGGGTAATTTCGTTAAAAGGGCAGGATAAGGTAATCGGTAGTTGCGGTTTTCTAAATAGGGCTACACAGCATTACCGTGCTGAAATCGGATATGAATTAAGTAAAGAACACTGGGGAAAAGGAATAGCCAGTGAGGCCATAGAGGCAGTTATTAGTTATGGATTTAAAGAGTTAAATTTACATAGAATAGAAGCATTAATTGAACCACTTAATTTACCTTCTCAAAAAGTATTGGAAAGAAAGGGGTTTATAAGAGAAGGACTTCTGAGGGGCTACGAGTTTACTTGCGGGAAATTCGATGATGTTTATATGTATTCGTTGCTGAACCAGGATTTTAAAAGAAAAGAAGAAATAGGTAATCACTCTACTTCTGTTTAAGTATTTATTTTTGTAGGAAAAGTTTAGGTTAGCTCATTTTTAGCGATTTACCACATTGGAGGTCAAAGCTAGGAGGGATTGAATGGATATTGGAAATGAATATCTGAAAGTTATAAAAGAGAGATTTAAAAGAGTAAAAGATTTAGCAGATAAAACGATAAGTCAATTATCAGAAGAAGACCTTCATTGGAAAGTAAACGAAGCTTCCAATAGTATTGCCATAATAGTTAAACATGTGAGTGGAAATATGATATCTAGATGGTCCGATTTTTTAACGTCAGATGGTGAAAAACCTAACAGAAATCGTGATCAAGAATTTAAAGAAGATATGCCATCTAAACAAGAAATGATCTTAATTTGGGAAAAAGGATGGGATACCCTACTAAATACATTAAAAGAATTAGAGAGCCCAGATTTATTAATAAATATAACCATTCGCGGAGAAAAACACACTGTGTTAGAAGCAATTGAGAGACAAATGGCTCATTATTCTTATCATGTGGGACAGATTGTTTATATTGGTAAACAAATAAAAAGTGAAAATTGGAAAACTCTAAGCATCCCGGTAGGTAAATCAGAAGATTATCTTCAACAGATGCTAAATAAACATCAGTCTTCTAAACAGAAGAGCATAGACAGTGAATTATTATTAAAAGAGAGTAGCCTAAAGTTGCTCTCTTTGTTCCTAGTTTACGACATATTTCCACCTTCACTATAGTAAGTCACGATATTAAGAGAGTTGTCACTACAGGGGAGAAAGTTGAGAGCAAAATAAAAAAGACAGGTTTACCTGTCTAATCATTTTTCTTATCAATCTTGTTAATAATAACACGCAGTAAATCATTCTTTTCTTGTTGAACTTTAAGTAATTTAACTAAAAACCAAATAATAAATGCAACTGGAATTAAGTAAAAAATGATTGGTAGGATAAAAATAAATAAGTTGAACACAGCTACTCCAGTTCCCATCCCCATTAAAAACCCCCCTTTTTTTCTCATACTATATCCTTAGCTCGTTAAGAATACTTTTCCTCTAGATATTTTAGTAGTCTCAACAATATCAATAGCCTTTTGTACATCTAATAAGTCAAATGTAGAATCTACCTCCATCAAACGCAATTTATTTTCAGCTAATAATGATATTAAAAGTTTAAAAGTATCTTGCCACTTATCTACTGATACATCTTTATTCCAATTTCTCAAATGAAATAAATTTGCATTCACTTTTGCTTTTTTTAGAATATCTGCCCAGTTTACCTGTTCACCTGATAAAAGACCAATGGTAATGAAATCTCCATTAGGACGTACACTAAAAGCTAGGTCGTTTCCCGATGAACCTCCTATAGAATCTATAGCAGCATCAGCCCCCAGTCCGTTTGTTAATTCCATAACTGTTCCATATAGGGGAACCTTAGAAGTATCTATTACATTAGAGGCACCGAGACGAAGTAACTCATCTGTATATTTATTGTTTCGAGTTACTGCAATCAACCGAAAACCTAAAATCTTTGATAATTGAGCAAAAATATGACCAATTGCTGAACCACAAGCATTAACCAATAAAACATCATGTGGTTTTAATTTTAAAGCCTCTGTACAAACCAACCATGCAGTAATGGGATTAATGTACATTTGTGAGGCAGTAAAATCATCTATGAAATGAGGTATAGGGACGGCAAATTCCGATGACGTCTTTACAAACTCTTGCCATGTACCTTCCCCGCGTAAAGGTAGCACACGTTTACCAATGAGATTGGTAGAAACTAAAGAGCCTACTTCTTCTACAATGCCCACTCCTTCATAGCCTGGAATATTAGGTAAAGATATACGGTGAGAATATGACCCTCTAATTGGTATTAAGTCAGAAGGATTGATAGGCCGGGCTAACATTCGAACAAGGACTTCATGATCCTTGGGTGGTTCGATATTTTTAGACTCAACTTTTAATACATTTTTAGGACTACCAAAATCATAGAATTTAATACATTTTCCTTCCAATATTAATGTCTCCTTGAGATAAATTAGTTTTGTTTAATTATATCATTGTAAAAATAGTCTATTGTCATAAAAAATTATTCCACAAAATGAAGATTGTGGGGTTTATTTTTTGTTTGATTGGGTAAATACCCATTAGGTACTTTTTAAATCATTATTTTTATAGAACTGTAGGAGGGGCGAATGGAAAATCATATTGAACAACTTAAGATGGAATTTCAGGCACTAAGTGTAGATTTGAATAATTTAAAACGAGAAATCTATGAGGTACTTGAAAGTTTTAATACATAACAGTCCATGTTTTCTACCTATTTTTTACTTAGTATATTCAGTAGAAAATATTATCTTTTAAAGGAGCTTATTTAGCTCTTTTTCTTTTTGCTTTTTTCTTTATTTTTTGTGTTTATGTATGGTCTAGGATTCACCTATTCATTGCTATATAAATTCTCAGTTGAAAAAATAAATACGATGATAAAGGTAATTATTTCTTTCTGTCGAATCTATAACAAAGCTTTATAAATGAAACTGAAGAGGAGATGGACTAATAATTATCGAGAGGAATTTACACTTTGAAACTTTTACCATGGAAACAGTATGACACTTGGTCATGGAGGGAATTTACATTACTTCTTTTGCTCGAATTTTTATTTGTAATAGTAGTTGTTAAATATGGAATTCAATCACTTTATCAATTGTTGTTTAGCAATACATTATACTCAGGAACATTGACAGGTTTGACGATTGCCATTGTACTTTTAACGGGATTAACAAAAGCATCATCGTTAAGGTTTTTAAATACTTTTAAAAGGGGCAAATTATGAGCAAATGTGAAAAAGAAATACTATTGAAAGAGTTTGGTAGCTGGCTTGATTTTGTGAAACAAATTGATGAATCTATCTGGGATAAACCCCTGGGTGAAGGTAAATGGGCAGTCTGTGATGTAGTTAGCCATATCTTACTTTGGGATAAATACTTTTATGAAGAAGCTATTAAACCAATTGCTGAAGAAAAGCCAGTAACGGTTGAACACCTAGATTTTGATCTCTTTAATCAAGAGGCACGTGAGTTTGCTAAAACAAAAACCAACCAAGAGTTGGCCAAGCTAGCAAAAGAATATCGTAAATGTATTATAAACTCTATTCAGGAACAACCGGCAGAAAAGTTTACAAGGCAGAATAAAGATGCTCAAGGAAATAATTTCGTTATCAAAAACTACTTAAAAGATTTTATTTGGCACGATCAACATCATATGAAGCAAATAGCTGAGATAGGAAAGAAAAGGAAAGAAAAGCAGGATAGGTTTATAACCTTTAAAGGTATTATTTCATAATTAAAGCTCCTTCCCATATTTGGGGAGGAGCGAAGTTTTTCTTTCGCTTAGTATTTTTATTAGCATCCGTTAAATATCATTGTCCTTAATCAACAATTATTAAACTTGAAGCGCTTCTAATGATTTGGACGAGTAAATAGCAACTTTGCACCGAATCCGATTAAAACGATACCTGTTATTTTATCAATCGTACTCTGAACTTTAGTAGACATGAGCCATTGCCTTATATAACCTAATAAGAAAACTATTGCAGTAAACCATAAGATTGATAAAAGTGCGTAACCACAGCCCATAATTATAAATTGGAGGCTTGTATTGAGACCTGGTGATACAAATTGAGGTAAGAATGTTAAAAAGAAAATAGCAACCTTAGGGTTTAATGTATTAGAGATTAAACCTTGTTTAAAGGCAGATTTTTTTTGAGGAATCACATTCGTTACACTTTCGGAAGCATTTCCTTTTTTCTTTTTAATAAACGATGTTGCTCCTAGGTAAATCAAATAAAAAGCCCCTAGAAATTTAATAATCTCGAATGTAATTGCTGATTTCATTAAAATAATAGAAAGTCCAAAAGCGGCAGCCAAGGTATGGATTATTGAACCACTCGTTAAACCAAGAGCCATCTTTAGTCCATCATTCTTTCCGGTACTGATTGTTCTTTTTGTGATTAATGCAAAGTCTACACCTGGAGACATAACAATAAAGATCGTTAGTAGTAAATATCCGAGAAAGTCGTTCATACTTGATCTCCCATTGAAAAGTAATAGTTTATACTAACGTATTTATATTCTTATTTCAACCAGTCTAGGGAAAAATAAGACAAGATTAATGACATGTTATTTTAAGAATGGTGTAAGAATTTAGTATGATTAACTAGTAGGAAGATTGTAAATGCTATTGAGTGCAAAGGTACACAAAAATGGACGAAAAAGACCAGAGAACAGTAAATGTTAGCTGGACTTTTTGTTTGAAATTATTTCGATGTTTCACTATGTTTTTTCGTCTTCTCAGTCCTCGCAAATAACCAATAAATAATAGCAACTATACCGATTAGTGCCAAGGCAAGCCCTCCAAGCATCGCCATTGCTAAAATAAATCCAATATCCCCAAAATTCATTTTAAGTCTCCTTTTTATAGGTAGTATTAGTTTTGTATCTCATCATTATTACTGTTCATTAATGGCAAGATTCCCCTTTAGCAAGCGGATGTTTTTTGGGCGAGCTGACTCGATTAAAGAAAAGTAATGCGTATAGTCTATTGGTTAGTACGAATAGATGTTGTATAAACATTCGATATTAAAGAATTAGAACCATTTAATGATGCTATTTCGAAGGAAATAGAATCAACATTAGATGTAAAGCTGCCATCTACATATGTAGAATTAATAAGAAATAAAAACAGTGGAACTTCAGCTTTTAATACAGACTTTAAATGGAATTGCTATAGATGATGGAATTGGTGAAAATAATTATTTACTTAAAGAATGGGAACTACCGAAAGGACTAATTCTATTAGGCGTTGATGGTCACTCTTGGGTAGCTTTAGATTATCGTAATTATGATGGTGATAACCCGCCCGGTTGAAGTCTTCATCGTCATCCTCATATTCATCATTGTCTTCCAAAGGTTCTGGCTCTTTGTATTCCGAAAAGCCTTATGAGTGCATGTTAAAAGCCTACAGTTCAATCTATGTAGGCTTGAAAAAGTTAATCTGTAACTAATTTTGAATATAGGCTTAAATCAATAAATTTCCCATTTGATTTTTCACACTTTCTCATTGTTCCTTCAAATGTAAAGTTCAATTTTCGTAAGACTTTTATAGAGTTAATATTTTCTGGTTCTATCTTTGCTTCTATCCTGTTTATATTTAATGAATTAAATGCGTACTCTATTAAAGAAGAAATGGCTTCAGGTGCGTACCCTTTGCCCCAATATGCTTTACTAATATCGTAACCGATTTCTACTTTTGCGTTTTCAAAATCAATAGAATTATAACCACATGAACCGATAATTTGATTTGATTCCAATTCAATTATTGAATAACGAATAGCTCTCTTTTCTTGAGATAGCTTATCAAGTAAATTAATCATTTCTTTCGCTTGGCTTATATTATTGAAACTATTGATATTCATAAACTTCGTCACTTCTGGATCTGACCAAATTTTAAATAAGCTTTCTGAATCTGAAGTTGTCATTTTCCTTAAAAATAATCTTTCTGTGTATAATTCTTTAATCAATATTTTTACCTCCGATTTTATTTTATTATGGGGAAAAGATATTGATATCTGCGCATAGTCCAGTCCCTTCTTTGTAATATCAATTTTATTGTAATAGTTCACATATATTGACACAAGTATGTTGATAAAATCACCAAGTAATTTAGAGTTCTAGCAATTATTTTTGTGTTGTACTTTAGGTCTTAATAGGTAATGTGTTAGGAGTTATTTATGTTGAATAACTTTAATCAGTAAATAGTTTTTG
This sequence comes from Rummeliibacillus sp. G93, assembly GCF_023515935.1. NCBI lineage: Bacteria > Bacillati > Bacillota > Bacilli > Caryophanales > Caryophanaceae > Rummeliibacillus > Rummeliibacillus sp. G93. The sequence continues at coordinate 1,901,911 of NZ_CP097314.1, read as the reverse complement.
CAAGTATATTTTATTTGTATTTTAAATTGGTATAGTAAAGATGAAAAAATAAATTGAACTAGAGTTTTTGGTGATTATGCATGAATTAGCCAACACCGAGATTTATTACTTGCGGTGGCTACGTAACTGCAAATCGTGAGTATGTAAAGCATATACAAAGGGAGAGAAACCTCAATTATAATTAGTAAAAGAATAAAAGGGTGGGAATTCTATATGGAGAATAAAACATATAATACTAAAGAAATATTGGAGGTTTTGTTTAAATCCTGGTCTTTAGAATCTAGTTCAAAATGGAGTAAAGAAAATGCCGCAATGGGACAATGCGGCGTAACGGCATTAGTTGTAAATGACTTATTAGGCGGAGAAATAAATAAAACTAAATTGCCTGGTGGCTGGCATTTTTATAACATTATTAATAGAAAGCGATATGATTTTACTGATTCTCAATTTAAAGAAGATATCCTGTATATGGATACTCCTTCAAATAGAGAAGAAGCCTATAAAGATACCAATGAAAAACAGTATAAGTATTTAAAACAACAGGTTTTCCTTAATTTAAGTAAATAAAATAAATATCAAGATATTATCATAAATAAATAGACGGCCTCTCATGTACTAAAAAAACAGGAGACTAGCCGCTTTTTTTATTTTATTTTGATTCGGGTCCATACTATTTTTTCATAGCTTTAACCGAGATTATCCAAGTTGTACTTTTTCCTTCAGGTTATGTATCTCCATAGCGCCTAGTTTTCTATTGACATTCAATTTTTCTTCTTTAGCTTCTTTTATTTAATTTCAAACCACATTCTGAAGGGTTTCGTACCTGGCTACTTTAAACGTGTAAATCGTACGTCGTATAAGTATTAGATAAATATAAAAAGGGAGTTACTGGCGTCTTTGACTACACTCCCTTTTAATTTATTAGAATTTCTGCGTATACTTAATTTCTGAATGCCTCGGCTCACCATTATGCCAACTAATCTCCTGCTTGCCATATCCACTTGGCGATGCATCCACTTGGATAATTCAGCCTCCAGCAGCAACATTTACAGCATTATCATGTAAATCAATTTCTACAACCATGTCAGGTTGAATTTTTTGACCATATTACGCCTTTGCTCTGATGTTTTTTACAAAATGAATCCCAATTCGAATTCGGATATTTTGATATTAAGTTGAATAAAAGTTGATGGACGGATAATAACCGTCATCACCGCCTATCTTAACAACACACTCCTCAACTAAACGCAGATATAATCATTAATTTATTATTGAATACCACAGGCTATAATTGAGTAACGTTCTTCGAATATTAACCATAAACAACTGCTAAACAATAAGAAACTAACAACGAAAAAGAACTATTTTACATATTTACCTCTTCTTTTATTGTTCCAGATAATAAATAATGGTAATAATACAGTGACCGGAATATATAAATACTGGAAATGATCTCTAAGAAATTCTACAACACGGATATTTATAAAGCCTATGCTTCCGAAAAAAAGAATAATATGCACTAAAGCCATCGCCAATTTTGGATGCTTCCGCGCTTTTTGAAAATATATTATTCGTATATTTAAAATAATTAAGCTGCATGAAATAATGCTCCAGGCGAGCCACATATATAGAAAGAAAACATCTAGCCTTTTGACAAAAGTAACTTCAATTGATTTTAAAATGTATAATACTGGCTCAGTAATATATGGCAAGGATGCTTTGGCGAAGTACATTTCTACAATAAGAATTATAAAAGCGACAAATAGTGTAATAGTAAGTTGGTAAATTAAGATATCTTTAAAACGCACCTTATCTTCGGTCAATACAAATTTTCGTAATATTAAATAACTCTCTAAACCTGTAAATGAAGATAAGCCAAAAAGGGTCCCCTTTATCCATTGGTGACCAGTACTTGTTCCAATAGGAAATATTTGAGAAAAAGATAACTGTGGTAAAGTATAAAATAAAAAAAATACAAATATAAAGACAAAAGGTATTAAAAAAACGGGCATGTTTACAACAGTTGAGGGTCTACTGACGCTGATATAATAAGAAATAAACAACATTATTACTAATGTAATCGAATTAGGTGTTTTCTGTTCTACCCATATATTCAAGGTATATTGCATATAAATGAAAGAGAAGATCAGTAAAAATATCCAAATTAAAATAAAAATCCACCGTGTTAGTTTCCCAGGTTCAAAGTATTTGTAGAATTTTTCATATAAGCATAACTGAATAAAAATAATTACTGCAGAGATTAAGAACATTATCCAACTATCACGACCGCCAGCATTAATAATTATTTCTGGATATGCAATAAATATAATACCTGTTGTTCTAAAAAAGAGCATGAGAAACAGCTGAACTTTTGTAATGGTAAAATTCATGTTTTCTTTCCTTTCGGATCAAAACTGCTTGGTTGTGAAGTTGATCTTGAATGCTTCTTGCGGTATACAATTTGTGGAATTTTCTTAGGCTCAAAAGGCACAATTGGCGAAAAATATGGTGATTTTAAAGAGCTTAAATTACATAAATGTATCGTAAGAATTAGGAAGCCAGCCATTATGCCGAAGAAACCAAAGAGCGCAGCTGCGAACATAAATGGGAAACGCAACACTCGCACAGAGGTATTTAACTCTACCGATGGTACGACATAGCTAGATATTGCAGTCAATGCTACAACTATTACTACCATGTTGGAAACTAAACCAGCGTTGATTATGACATCTCCAACCACTAATCCACCGACAATACCTATGGTTTGAACCAAAGATTTTGGTAACCGAATACTAGCCTCTCGAATTAACTCAATGATCATTTCAACAATTAATGCTTCAACTATTGGCTTAAAAGGAATTTCACTTATATTTATTTTGAGTTTCTTGCTTAATTCGATAGGGAGAATTTCATAATGATAACTGACTATAGCAATATACAAGGCAGGTAGATAAACAGCTGTAAGGAAGCTAGCGATTCGAACCATTCGATAAAAGGACCCTACAATAACACGGCTATTAAAATCATCAGGCGATTGGTAAAAAGAAAATAATGTGACAGGTGCAATATAAGCAGTAGGCGAATAATCGGTCATTATAACAATTTTTCCTTCAGAGAGATTAGCAAATACTCGGTCTGGTCTTTCTGTATTCATAATTTGAGGGAAAGGGGAATAGGGAGAATCCTCAATGAAATCATTCAACTGGCCAGATGTATATAATCCATCCGCTTGTTCTTTTATTCCTTCTAACTTTCTTTCTAAAGCAGAGAGATTGTCTTGGTTAGCAAAACGGGCTAAATACATATAATAAATATCTGCTTTGTTATCTATTCCAACAGTCACTTTTTTTACGATTAAATCAGGCACACGCATTCTTTTTCTAATGAGCGCCAAATTTGTGTCCTGATCTTCAACAAAACCTTCATGAGCACCTCGTAGGATAGCTTCGTTTATTGGCTCATCTGGAGATCTATGAGGTAAATTTGGCATTGTGAAACATACCATTTCTTGAGATCTCAATAAAAGTAGCACCGCGTATCCTTGACAGACATATTCTACTAACTTTTCGAGGTTATAACTTTCTTTATAAGTGGCGGTTGTCGCATCCCAGTCTTTTTCATTAAATGTTGTTTGCACTTTCAACGTATTCACTATATCTTGTACATCTTTTACATTGGCCATTGAACTATAGTAGCAAAGAATGGCATATTGATCTTTGGGGAACGAGATTTCTCTAGCTACAAAATCAACTGAATTATAAAAAGTGGCTTTTAATTTTTCAATCATCGATTCTAGTTGGAGCATAACTTCCTCCTCTTAGTCTTTTGCTTTTGAATACAATAAGACCATTACTTTCTCTCACACATCTTATTTTTTCATTATGTGATAACTTATTCTGTTTCAAACAAATAAAAGCTTTTGTAAATATATAAGAAATGCAAATATGAGAAAGAAAAAGTATTGGGTTTTTATATACAAAAAAACACAAACATGCTAAATATACTTAGTTTAATAAATGGCTTATCGAACAACCGGGAGCATCGAATTTACGCACTTACTGCGTTTATTTGGTGTTCCTTTTTTATTGCTTTAATAAGGGGGGCTAGTAATGGAAGAATGGGCAGTTAACTTGCTTGCAAGAATATAAAAAGAACCGCACAGCGTTACATCAGATAAAAGGTATATTTAAGACGGTATCTTTTAAATGTAGAAAATCAACTTTTAATAAAACTAACCAAAAAGTAACCGAAAACTAACATTTAAAATGAAAATCCGCCTCTTTTTTTGTTTTTCCTCGCAATGATATTTATATATTTGCGACGGTCGGTTAATGAGTCTACAAATGAATAATTGTGATGGTTTGTGAGATAATCATTTAATCGTTTAAGTGCAAAGTCATGCAAAACATTGAACGTATCTTGCACTTGAAGGACAGCAGCTTGTAATGAATCAGCAAGCTTTAAACTATCTAGCATAAAAGTGGGAATGCAAAAATGATAAGCAAAACTATTGTCCATTCCTGATATTCTCGAAATGGGGGATATAAGCCAAATGATTTCCAGTATGCCAAAGTACGTGGCATAATTAATGGGCGAATTGTTGCCATAGCTCTTCTTTTGAGACTCGGTTATCTATGTAAATATTGTTTTTAAAACACCTTGATTTATGGGGTCCAAATAAGACAATAATTTTTAATTTGTATGCAATGTACTTTATATTGAGTTGAGCTGGCGAAGTTATCTTTTTGCTTAAATATAGATTTTTTTATAAAAAGGTATTTTGTTGAAGAATTATGTTAAAGTAAAAAAGGTTTTTAAATTAACAACTTCGAGGAAAAAAATGCTTAAACTATTATCGATTAATATAATACCAGTAATAATAATACGTGTTTTATTATTTTTCTTAACACAAACTACGTGGCCTATTATTTATTTAGTCAAAATTTTCTTTGAACTATTTACCCCCATCCTACTACTGAGATTGAATTACAAAGTGGCCGTAAAAAAAGAGAAAACTTATTTTATATCCAATTCTTTTCTTATTCTTTTTAGTAGTTTGCTTGGAGTAGCGTTAGGCTACTTATTCTGGGGATTAGATGCTAGTGGATTTTCACTCCAAGACGATTTGGGGCAAAATATATTAAAAAACCCTGATAACGAAACAGCCGGAATTGTTAAGTTAGAGGCAATAATCAACGTGACACTTAGTATTTTGGGGAGTCTACTTTGTTCTATCATTTTAATTATGAGAAATCGCAAAAAATCTACTATTCTTTAATCAGCAAATATATGGAGTTATGATGGGTAACTAAGCACACCTAAAAGGTGTGCTTTTTATTTTAGGGAAAATGGGGTGTTGCAGTGGACGTGACAACAATTGAACAAATCGCCGGGAGCCAATTTATTTGGACTATATGCAGCATTCTATTGTGTGTAGCTGCATTGTTGTACTTAAAAAGCGAAAACAAAGAGAGAGAAAAAAAGTTAGAAGAAACTCAAAAAGAGCAGAAAGTGAATCAGAACGCCGATACCTAGAACTGAAAGAAGAGTCACGCAAACGAGAAAAAAACTTATGGCCAACTTAAAAAGTCTTACTGAATCTCAAGAGAAAGTGTAAAAGCGATTGAAGGATTAAGCCAGTCTTATACCGGTCTTAAAAGTGACTTTTTGCATTTAGCAAAAAGAGTAGAACTGAAAGAAGAAAAAAGGTATTGGAGGAACAACCATGTTAGCAGTATTAGTTTTAGCGACCATTATTGCGCCAACTGTGATAGCTTTAGAGAATTAGTTAAAAGATCCTTACCAACTAAAAAGAATTACATCCCGCTCATCGCATTCGTGATGGGTATTTTTATTGGAATAGTTTCATTTCCGTTTACAGAACTTGAGGTCACATTACGACTTTGGGCAGGTGGGATTGCTGGTCTAGCAAACACAGGTTTGTTTGAAATCACAAATTATCGAGAAGGTTTAAGTAAGGAGGGTAAGTAATTATGGGTAAAATCGTAGACATTTCTAAATGGCAACCAGAAGTGAACTATAAAACTTTTGCAACAGAGATAGACTTGGCTATCTTACGAGTACAAGATGGCTCTACAACAAAAGATAAGGTCTATCAAACGGATGCTGCAGGATGTGAGCAATATAAAGTTCCGTATGGTGTATATGCATTTACACGCTTTATTTCTGTAGGAGATACCAAGGTTGAAGCAAGAGATTTTTATAGCCGTGCAACAGCTAATGGGCGTAAACCATTATTCTTTGTTGCTGATGTTGAAGATAAAACAATGAGCGATATGAAAGCAGGAACCAATGCCTTCATAGCAGAGTTACGTCGCCTTGGAGCTAAAAAGGTGGGTGTTTATGTAGCACATCATCTATACAGTGAATTTAATTTGGACTATTCAAAAGCTGATTTCGTGTGGATTCCTCGCTATGCAAATTATGGTGTTTCAGTGATTAAACCTAATTATCCATGTGATCTACAACAATACACAGATAAAGGTAAGATTGCGGGCATTGCTGGCAATGTTGATTTAAACCGTTTAAATGGAACAAAAACTTTAGATTGGTTTTTGGGAAAAGAAGATGTGAAGGCAGTTTCAAAGCCAGTAAACCAAGGTTATTACCCCAAGAAATATGACAGGTTAGTTTCTCTAACAGACTTTGGTATCTATGAAGATAAAGAGTTTAAGAAAGAACTGAAACGCCATAATAAGGGCACTAAACTTGATATCATCGACATTGCTCGTACTAAAAATGGTACACCACGTTTTATAGTATGCGGTGGCTATTGCACGGCTAATCGTAAGTATGTAAAGGCGTATACAGTTAAGTAATATCATACTGTCCATACAGTTATAGATACGTTAAAAGACCAGGGCTATTAACACCTGGTCTAATTTTATTTCTTCCTAATCGAAATCTTTTACCCTTTCAATAAATGGTTTACCATCCACTATACCGTTATTAAATAATTCTTGAGCAGTTTTAAATCTTTGGGTGTAGGAATCTTTAGAACGCGTGAGTAAAAAACTTAACTCTTCACTATAAAGTCTACTAATCCACCATTCTTCACCATTGTAATCTAAGCTTACTTCTTGATTCTCATCTTCAATAGCTCTTCTAACATCTTCCCATTCCTTTTGATTCATTTTATGTTCCCTCCTTTTTAAACTAATCTCAATCACTGCATTTTCCATTTATACATCCTTATAACCCAATTGCACTAAAGTTAATAGCAAAAATTCTCTAGAATTCTTATCCAGACAGGAATCAGAGTTTATAGAAATAAAGAGTTCAAAAGAGAATTAAGCCCTATAAAATTACTAAGCTAGATAAGTTTGATAGTACTCTATCAAAAGAATAATAAAAGGATTCACTGGGTTTATTTAACGTATATACCAAGTGTGCGTATACTTATTCAAGTGTAAAAATGAATCTAAAAGTCTCCTACTTATACATAGGTCTTTAGATTCGTATTTACGATATTCCTTATAAGGAAAAATTTTAATGGTATAATAGTTAACGGTTTACTATTATGGTAAGTTATTTACAAATAAACATAAGAATAATAGTGATTTTATTTTATTTATGAAAGGGTGGTTTTTTTGAAAGGATACATCGGAGTATTTGTTTTAGTAGTAGTTCTAAGTATTATTTTATTAACTGTTTTCAATGCTGTCTTTACAGGTGGCGGTGATATTTTACAAGAAACTCTTATGGCCTCAACAATGGTCATTTCTGTTTTACTATCAGTAATAATTACGCAGTTATTCTATTTAATTAATTTATTCAAAAATAAAAAATAACGAAATGAGGAGACAGCATGAAAAAACTAATAGGTATTTTATTGTTATCAACGTTATCATTTAATTTAGTATCTCTTGATGTGAGTGCTAAAGAATCCGAAGAAATTAATGAGGAGAATCCTATTATTGAACCAATTGAATTGAATACTAACCAAATTCAAGAACTTCAAGATTTAGGATTTGATAACGATGAGATTTATTCCATGTCTAAAGAAGAATATGATAATTTTGGAAACCTAAATGGTGAGCTAACAGATAAAGATGAAAATTATTATAAAGTGGTTACAAATCTTGAAGGAGAGATTATAGAATCAACAGAAATCTCGGAAGAAGTAGCAGAAAATTTACTAGATATCCAAAATAACCAAATTTCTCTCTTAGCAGCCAAAGTCAAAGAAACAAAAACAACAGGTTTATTAAAGATGTCACTTTCTTCTTCAAAATTATCAGGTGGTAAAATTTTATTGAAAAATTCTTATAGATGGTTAAAAGCTCCGGCTATTGGTTTGAAAGATGTTGTAGCTATATCTCATGGAGCTAATGCAGTTAAAGTTAAGGGAACTTTAGTTTCTAAACATAAGTATAGTGATGGCCAGGGAGTTCATAATGTTAAAGCGAGTGCCACTAAACTAAATTATTATGGAGTAGCAAAGACATTTGATGTAAAGGTAATTGGTGCGGATGTCTCACCGTATGATCAACATGGATATATTTCGGTGCAAGTTGAAAAAGCAAATAAAAATGATATTAAATCAAATGGTTATGGTCATTATACTCATGTTACATTAGGTATAACTGGAACCGTTGATATAAAGAGCGGAAACATTTCGATTGGCGGAGCTATAAAAAAGACTGCTATGAATGATGTAATGGTTACTTTTAAATATTAACATATTTAGACTGCCTTTTTGGCAGTCTTTTTATTTATTTAAATATTTATCTAAGGTCAAAGGTCAAAAAAACCAAAAATATATATCTAAATTTAGATAAAGTGCAAAAACAATAGTTTAAAAGCTAATAAGAAGCTAATCCAACATTCTGTAGTTCATATTATGCATTTTAGCTATAAACAGGTAAATGCACATATTATAAAAGAATATTACGAAATTTTATGGTAATATTTTAAAGAAGAGTATTATTTTATAGTAAATGAAGGGCTAGCATGTTTGATTATATTTGGGATAAAGATGAGGAAATAGACATCGAGGAATTAGAACTTTTTAATGATGCTATTTTGAAAGAAGTAGAATCAACATTAGGTGTGAAACTGCCATCTACATACGTTGAGTTGATGAAAGAAAAAAATGGTGGAACTCTAGCATATAATGAACTTCATTCAAAAAAAGTCCCTGAGGGTGAGCTTTTAATACAGAGTCTAAAAGGAATTGCTTTAGATGATGGAATTGGTGAAAATAATTATTTGCTTGAAGAATGGGAACTACCTGAAGGACTTATTTTATTAGGCGGTGATGGTCATACATGGGTAGCTTTAGACTATCGAAATTATGACGGTGATAATCCGCCTGTTTATTGTATAGAGTCAGGAAAGAGAAAAGGGAAACAAATATCAGATGCCTTTGAAGGGTTCTTAAAACAGTTAAAAGAACCAGAACCTTTGGAAGATGATGATGACGAAAATGACGATGATGATTTGGATTTTAGCCGGATTTATACTAAAGAAGAATTAGGTAAGTATATAGAAGAAGGAAGCTCATTATTTCATATTTCAGGAGGATTGGAACAATTTGCTCGTGAAAAAGGAGATATGAATTGGTATATTGACCAATGTCTAAAAGCGTTAAACAAAAAAGAGCTGGATCACATTTCTTGGACAGTAGGAGAGTGCGTCTTAATTAAATTAAAGGTTGAGCCTAAAGAAAACTGGCCAATTAACAGTTTAAAAGAGATTGTAAATCATCTAATGACAGTTCCATTGTATGATGACGTTCCAGATTTTACTGCACAAAGACTAGGAAAACGATTACAAAGAAAAATCTCTTGAATAATAAAAGCTGGTACTAAGTTTCCGCCACCGCCCCCATGGCCAGGATCACTTATCAAAACATTTGCCTTATTAGCGCTAACAAAATTTGTAGGGATTGTCATACAAGCGCATAACAATAAATAATATATAATTTTTGATATTTTTTTCAAGAAAAATTATCCTTCTTTCTATAATTGTAATATACTGTAATAATACCTCACCTTTTAATATATTTAACTGTTATTACATAAAAAGGTTATAACGTACTATTCAATATAGTTAAGTATTACCAGTAAAAGATTTGATAATTTGAATTGATAAAAATAGCTAAGGAAAAAAGAATTACGAAATTTCTAAAGATACATTTATGTCATTAATAGTGGAAGGTATTTCCCTATATATGCTGAATTTTGTATATAAAGGGGGATATATTATGCAAAAATATTTAGTGGAAATAATAATGAGCGATGGGCAAAGTTTTAAACTAAGAACGAATACGGATGTAAGAGAGATCGATCCAGTGAAGGTTGACGAACTTGGCGGCAGTGAAATGTTAATAATTGATGATGAATTAATGCTTGAGGTGGGGCAAATCGAGGAGTTACCGATGTTTCCTATAAAAGTAAGAAATTAAATGAGCTACTATTATATTCTGAAATGCAACAACGCGGCCTTCCATGTCATTAAACATGTGAATAGCCGCGTTTTATAATAAGAGAAAGTTTGTTTTAAAAGCATTATTGAATATCATTAGAAATACAAAAATGAAAATCACCAAAAAGTCACGAGAAAATCACCAAAAAATCACGTAAAAAATGAAAATCCGTGAAAAAATATGTAATTCGAGATAAAATAGAAGAGCACAAACCTTATAATTCAAGGGATTATGAAGGAATATGAAAGGGGACGAAATTATGAACCCATACGAAGAATATATGCAAGGCATTGTACAACCAATGCGAGATGAATTAGTGAACGCCGGTTTTACGGAATTAAGAACCCCGGATGAAGTGGCTGAACATATGCAAGAATCGAAAGGTACCTCATTGATTGTTATTAACTCTGTATGCGGATGTGCGGCCGGTCTTGCACGTCCAGCAGTTATTGAAGCTATACAGCAAGCTGAGTATAAGCCGGACCACTTAACGACAGTGTTTGCTGGTCAAGATGCTGAAGCGACAATGCAAATGAGGGGCTTCTTTGAGGAAGTGCCACCAAGCTCTCCTTCTATTGCTATTTGGAAAGATGGACAGTTGGCTTACTTTATTCCGCGTGAACAAATTGAAGATCATGCAATGGAACAAGTGCGCGATCATTTAGTAGGCGTGCTAGATCAAATATGTGCGGAATAAAAACTATAGTAACAACAGTGGGAAGGCCCAACCAGCATTCATTTGAATTAGCGGAAAAAGCCTGTAAAGTACTTAAACTACCATTCATCGAAAGAAAGAAGAAGTCTCTTCAAAAAATAGCGGAAGAACATCATGCAAATTTAATTGTTGCGGGTAAACTCTCATATGAGTATCTTCCATTTGAATCTGAGGAACCCTTTTTCTTTCATCCTAGCTCAGCTGCCTTTCGCTTGAAACGGATAGCGAGGGGTGAGCATGAGCCTTTCTTGGATGTAGCCAAACTGCAAAAAGGAGATACCTTTTTAGATTGTACGTTAGGGCTTGGCTCGGATAGTATTGTGGCCGCTTATGCAGTAGGTGATATAGGATTAGTCATTGGCTGTGAAGGCAATCCGAATGTAGCGTTTATTGTACGTGAAGGCATGCGGTCGTATGACAGAGCGCAATTGCCGCTACTTTCTTGTATGGATCACATACAAGTTGTTAGTAGTTTAGCGATTGACTATCTTAAACAGCAACAGGATAATGCATTCGATGTCGTTTATATGGACCCTATGTTTGAAGAGACAATAGAGGAGTCAAAAAACTTTTCACCGTTGCGTGTTGCAGGACTGCAAAATTCATTAACAGATGAATGGGTGGAAGAGGCAAAAAGGGTAGCAAAAAAGCGAGTTGTGTTAAAAGCTCATTTCCGTTCTCCGTTGTTTGATCAATTTCATTTCAAACGAGACATTCGCTATAATTCAAAATTTCATTATGGTGTGATTGAACTATAGGCCTGCGATTATTCGCAGGCTTTTGTTATACAAAAAAACAGTGGATACTATCCACTGTTTTCTCCTGAATTTCAGGTTTGTAGTTTGTTTTAAAAATTAGGGTACTCTAAACTAATGACCAAAACTAGCACTCAGTAAGGGTTTACATCCCTTACTGAGTGCGTTTGTTTTATAATCGCATTAGTCTGTAATACAAAGAGACATTAAATAGAATAATAGCAATAAAAACCCGATACCCATTGCGATTGACATAAAATTTGCCCTCCTTTTGTACAAAAACGAACGCTTTATTTTGCATTAAGGGCAGTGAATAATTAAAAATGAAGCCCGTAAATGCCCGAATGGTTCTACTACCAATCTGATTGTCCTAGATTGCAGTGTCACTTTATTTCTACTATATTGTACAATGATTTAGAAAAAGATGAAACCTTTACTTCTGATTTTCGTATATACTAGTAAGTGAAAAGACAATATTTGTTCAACGGCAGGTGAAAAGTATGAGAAATAAACTTCAAAAACTCCTTGTATCAACAGTCGCCGTTCTGACTTTAGGTGTTATCACATCTAATCACTCCATTTGGGAAAACTTATTAGAACACGGCGAAAGTCATAAAACGCCTTATACAAAAGATGTTTCAAAAGAATACATACAACATGCTCAGCCAGAAGTAGACCAATTCACAATGTCTGGTCAGCTAATAGATCAAGCAAAAGAACAATCATATTTAAAATTTGGGAATCGTATTGGTCCTAAGATAAGCAATGAATTTGATCATATTATATTTCCCAAGATTGAAGAAGCTATTCATATGACAGTGGATCATCTGAATGTCAACGAGATGCGTGACTTGGCGATGACCGAAAAACCAAGTGGTGACTATTCTGAAAAGATTTTCCATATTTATCAAGCATCATCAGGACAAGATATGATTCGTTTCCATGTACGCACGGAACGCAGACCAGTAGATGGCTATTACTACAATTTTCATTATCACACTTATAAAGACAAATTTACTTCTCATAACAATCTAGGTGAGATTTATTGGTCTAAAGACACACCACCAAAATGGTTAAGTTAAATTCTGAATATTAAAGAAAATATTTTGTGAACTCAATAGAAGTATAAGTTATCTATATTTCTACCAATTACTTTAAAACATCTTATCTTTTGCAATAACAGTTTGTCAGTAAAGATAAGTTCGTGAATGGCTTCTTTTTTAAAAGGAAACAAGTACTTTAAAACAGATATGCTTATAAAGATTTGGCGTCAATAGAAATAACAAAATGCTAAATTGTTAAATAAAAGCCAGATGCAAAGTAAAAATGCATCTGGCTTTTAATATTATTTATAATAGATATCTTTTAGTAAATGCATGTATGTACATAGAATGCTAACTAAAGAATTGAAAGTTAATACTATCTGGCTTTTTGTTTTATTTTACGTCATTTCTCGTCAATGTTATCATGAAATAGATAAATAAATTGGAGGCTATACTTAATGAAACAATACCAAGACCTTTGCCGCCATATTCTAGAAAATGGAATTGAAAAGGGTGACCGTACGGGGACTGGCACAATTAGTGTGTTTGGCTATCAAATGAGATATGATTTGCAAGAGGGTTTCCCCTTAATGACAACTAAGAAAACCTCTTTCCGATTAATTGCAACCGAGTTGTTATGGTTTTTAAAAGGTGATACGAATGTACGTACACTAATCGAAGAAAACAATCATATTTGGGATGAATGGGCTTTTGAAAAATGGATTAAAAGTGATGCATATGAGGGGCCAGATATGACAGACTTTGGGCATCGTGTATTAACAGATGAGACGTTTAAAAAACAATATGAAGAACAGATGGCCATTTTTCAACAGAGAATATTAGAAGATGAAGCATTTGCAAAGGAATTCGGCGATCTTGGTCCCGTTTATGGCAAACAGTGGCGCTCGTGGCCTGACGGTATGGGTGGTACGATAGACCAAATACAAAATGTTATTGAATCTATTAAGAAGAATCCTGATTCCAGACGGCATATTGTAACAGCTTGGAATCCTGCAGAAGTAGAGGACATGGCGCTGCCTCCATGCCATTCATTCTTTCAATTTTACGTAGCGGAAGGTAAACTCTCTTGCCAGCTATATCAACGAAGTGCAGATGTTTTTCTAGGTGTTCCTTTCAACATTGCTTCGTATGCACTTCTTACCCATTTAATCGCTAAAGAATGTGGTCTAGAAGCTGGGGATTTTGTTCATACGCTGGGTGATGCTCATTTATATAAAAACCACTTGAATCAAGTGAAGGAGCAACTTTCTCGCAAACCCAAGACATTGCCAAAGCTTGTTATTAAAACGGACAAGAATTCAATTTTTGATTATGAAACCAAAGATTTGGCTATAGAAGGATATGACCCTTACCCGCGCATAGCAGCGCCTATTTCTGTCTAAGGAGATGAGTTTATGATTTCATTAATTGTAGCGCATGATGAAAATCGAGTGATTGGTTATCAAAATAAAATTCCTTGGTATTTGCCAGAGGATCTTGCATTTTTCAAAAAAACAACAATGGGTAAACCAATGATTATGGGGCGTAAAACATTCGAATCTATCGGCAAGCCATTGCCTGGAAGAACAAGTATTGTCGTGACAAGAGATCCATTATATCAAGTAGAAGGAGCAACGGTGGTCCATTCTTTTGAAGAAGCTTTGAAAGAAGCGGAAAAAGAAAACAAAGAAATTATGGTAATCGGTGGAGAGCAATTATTTAAAATGGCACTTCCAGTTGCAGATATCTTGTATATAACGAAAATACAACATGCCTTTAAAGGGGATACATACTTCCCGGTCTATGGTGATGAATGGAAGAAAGCTTCTGAGTCAGAGATACATGAAACAGAAGACCATATCAAATATTCTTATATTGTCTATAAAAAATCATAACCTAAAATAACGTAGAATATCTATAGTGGATATGGGTAATCATTTAATTATGGTGTTATTAAACTTTCAAGGTATCTCTGCATATTGTATAGATAAATACTTCACAAAAAGTTCTTATTCTCCCCCAAACAATTGACAAATGTCACATGTTTGAACAGCTGTAGACGGGTAAAATAAAGTATAAATACTTAAAACAGTGGATGGAATAAAAGGAAGTGTCATTATGGGACGAATTCAAATTGTAACAGATTCGACTGGAGAATTAACTAAAAGTGAAATTGAACTATACAACATTCATGTGGTACCGCTATCAATTCAAATAAATAATGAAACATATATAGATGGTGTTAATTTAAATCCGATTGAATTTTTAGAAAAAATGGCAGAGTCTACTGAATTGCCTAAAAGCTCTCAGCCAGCAGTAGGGGTGTTTAAAGAGTTATTTGATGAGATTGGGAAGAATGGCGATGAAGTATTAGTTATTACTATGACAGGAAGTATGAGCGGCACCGTGAAATCTGCGGAAGCTGCAGCTACCATGACTGATACAAATGTAGTCGTTGTTGATTCTCGATTTACTTCATTTGGGCTTGGCTTTCAGGTGTTAGAAGCAGCACAGATGGCTAAAGAAGGCAAAAGCATGGATGAGATTTTACAAAGAATCGACTATGTGCGAGAACATACCCACCTTTTTGTTGTAGTAGATACACTAGAAAACCTGGTTAAGGGCGGACGTATCGGAAAAGGGATGGGCATGATCGGTTCTTTATTAAACATTAAACCGATTGCCAACTTAGAGACAGGCGACTATAATCCTGTAGCAAAAGTGCGAAGTCATAAACAAGTAGTCAAATATCTAACCAATCAATACATCCAAGACACAGAGGGACGTGTTGTTCGAGGTGTTGGCATTGCACATGCGAATGGTTTAGAGATGGCAAACCCTCTAAAAACTAGGATTGAAGAGACAGGCTATCATGATGTAAAATTTGGCTATACGTCGCCAATTATTAGTACACATACAGGGCCAGGTGCAATTGGCTTTTCTTACTATACTGATTAATTTAGGCGGCAGGGAAGTTCCCTGCCTTCTTTCATTTTGAGCGACAGAGCCGATGTGAAAGGAGGGCAAAATAATGAAAAAGTGGATAGTTTATTTGCTGTCTGTTGTAATGCTCGCTGGCTGTGAAACACAGGACGCCGTGCATAATATAAAAGAAGAAACCAAAAAAATATTGGTGACACAAATGTTTAAACCCAAGGATGTCCAGTACGTAGCACTCGGGGATTCGCTAACCCAGGGAGTAGGCGATGAAGCGGAAAATGAAGGATATGTGGGCCGTTTAAAAACCGATATGGAAACATGGCAAGGCGTAAAATCTGTGACAATCCACAATGAGGCTAAAAAAGGTAGAAGAAGCGATCAACTCATTGACCAATTACAATCTGGCAAGCTTGACGATACACTGAGAAAAGCTAATATAATCACGTTGACTATTGGCGGCAATGATTTAATGAAGATTGTACGTGAACATATCACAGAATTAAAAAAGAAAGACTTTGATAAAGGAAGACCCAAATTTCAGCAGCGTTATGAGACCATAATGCAAATGATTAGGGAACGTAATCCCATAGCTCCTATCATCTTGATCGGTGTATATAATCCGTTGACGATCTTTACCAAAGAAGAGTCGGAAATGAACACGATCATGGATGAATGGAATTCTGATATTAGAGGCTTTGCGGAGAATGATCCATATGCTGTTTTTGTAAATGTAGAGGATTTATTTGATACAAACGCGAATTTGGTTTATCATACTGATTTCTTTCATCCCAATGCTAGAGGGTATGATCAAATGACTGCTCGCATTATCGAAACACTTGAAGAAGAAAATCTAAAAAAACTATCACAAGGACAATTTGATTTTCAGGAGGATAGTATAGATGAATAAATGGAAAATAGCCTTTCTATTGCTCTTTACACTTGTGATTGTAGCTATTGTATCATTCTTCTATTTAATTACAAGACCGATTGATACAACACCTAATCCAACTGTTAAGCAATTACCCAATGGCAGTCATTTAGAAGTACAAACGACCAAAAAAGATTTTGAAAATATGGCAAATCGATTGATTGAAAGTTCGATGAAAACGTCTAAAATTCCAGTCACAATGGAAGTTGATCAAGATGTCACATTAAACAGTACATTGACCGTATTTGAAATGGAATTGCCTATTACCATGACGTTTGAACCTTCATTAGAAGAGGGTAATTTACTCTTGAAACAAAAAACTGTTGAAGTCGGCATGCTTGATATACCGCCAAATACAGCTCTCAAACTATTGAAGGACTCCGTTGATTTGCCTAGCTGGATGGTCATTCAGCCGAAAGAAGAACAAATTTATTTTAATCTTACTGATATTGATATCCCTCTTGGTGAAAACTTAATAGGGCATGTACAAGCAAAAGAATTCAATTTAGATAAGAATCGCATTATACTTGATGTAATCATTCCTACTAAATAGGGAGGGCGTAATATATGTCAACATCTATTGCAACATTTGCAGGAGGCTGTTTCTGGTGTATGGTAAAACCATTTGATGAACAGTCAGGTATTGAATCCGTCATATCAGGCTATACAGGAGGTTATGTTGAAAACCCAAGCTATGAACAGGTATGCACAGATTTAACTGGTCACTATGAAGCAGTACAAATTACATTTGATCCAGAAGTTTATCCATATGAAAAGTTAGTTGAAACATTCTGGACCCTTATCGATCCAACCGATGCAGGCGGCCAGTTTCATGATCGAGGCAAATCCTATATGACAGCGATATTTTATCATGATGAAGATCAAAAGAGAATTGCAGAAGAGTCTAGAAAGAGACTAGAGGAATCAGGGAAATTTAATAAACCCATTGCGACGAAAATATTAGAAGCTAAAAAGTTCTATCCAGCCGAGGATTATCATCAACATTATTATAAAAAAAACCCGACTCATTACGAGCTTTATTCCATTGGGTCAGGAAGAACAGCATTTCAACAGCAAAATTGGGGGTCTCATAATGAATAAAGAGGACAAATTGAAAGAGTTAACACCGCTGCAATACCATGTTACTCAAGAAAGAGGGACAGAAGCTCCTTTCACAAATGAATATGATGAGCATTTTGAAGAAGGGATTTATGTAGACATTGTTTCTGGAGAACCGCTCTTTACGTCGAAAGACAAGTATAACTCTGGGTGTGGTTGGCCTGCATTTACTAAACCTATCAAAGAGGAACAAGTTTCCGAACATAAAGATACAAGCTTTGGTATGCAGCGTGTAGAAGTACGTAGTAAAGAGGGGGATTCTCATCTTGGTCACGTATTCCCAGATGGGCCACAAGAAACAGGTGGACTTCGTTATTGCATTAACTCAGCAGCTCTTCGTTTCATCCCTAAAGAAGATTTAGCTTCTGAAGGCTATAGCGAATATGAAAAGCTGTTTGATTTATAAAAACAATAAAAGAAGGCAACAGCGCAATACAGCGTTGTTGCCTTTTTGGGTATTACTTATAAATAGAAAAGTATTCTACCGGGTTTGTGTAGATAAAATCTGTGTCTGGGATCTGTTTACTGGATTCATTTAATTTGTTTAATAGATGTATCGTAGAAGCAAGAGATGTTTCATCCTCTTCCTCTAGTAGAAATGCAACACCGTATGCAAAAAGAGAACCCTTCACTTCATTTTGCCATTTGAGTACTCCATTTAAAATGAACTTTTTGTTTAAAAGACTAAAACAAAATTGATATTTCATCTGGGGTTGTATGGCCAAATTCATCGAAGAGATAATTTTCATACCGCCAAAGCTGATATTTTCGATGAGAATCTTGTTTGTACCTACTTCGACTTTTTCGTTTTGCATTTCTATTAAGGTCATATCTGCTTGAACGTAAGTAGGTAATTGAAAACGTATAAATGCACGCCGTTCTTGGTCAATTATAGTGAGTTTATAGGCACTACTAGGAGAAAGAGAGCCAGTTTTTAGAATTTGATAGAAATCTTTTTTTTGTAGAGGCTTTGAAAAAAGATAACCCTGTATATAATGGCAGCCATTATGGAGTAAGAATTGTAACTGTTCATATTCTTCCACACCTTCAGCCACAACAGTCATTCCCAGCTCTTTCGCTAAATGGATAATCGAAAGTATGATGCCTTTATCCACACTACCCTCACTGGTTATATGCCGTGTGAAAATTTGATCAATCTTGATAATATCCGGTTTAAAAGTCCGAATTGACATAAGGGAAGAATAACCTGTCCCAAAGTCATCTATTGCTATTTTAATCCCTAAATCTCTTAATTGTTGAAGTGAAGACAACACATTTTTCTCATTCTGCAGAAGAGTACTTTCAGTGATTTCTAATTCGATAAATGTTGCTGAAATATCATATCGAGTAAGTAGAGTTTTTACATATTCGGCTAACCCTTTTTTCATAAAGCGTGTTGGTGAGATATTAATAGCAATTGGTTTTAAATCAATTCCCTCGTCTTTCCAGTTTTTAAGCTGGGCGCATACTTTTTCAATCACCCAATCTGTAATAGCATTTATGAGGTGGTTTTCTTCCGCCAAAGGTATAAACTCACCGGGCGAAACATATCCCCATTCAGGATGATTCCAACGCAATAGTGCTTCCGCTCCGTATATAGCACCACTGATCGGTTCAACTTGAGGCTGATAAAAAATTTCAAATTCCTCATTGTTAATCGCTTTCCGCATATCTTGATCTAAATTATATTTTTTATAAGAATGGATACTGTCTGTATATGAATATACTTGATAGTTTGCTTTACCTTGCCGTTTTGCATGATATAATGCTGAGTGCGCATTTTCCAGTAATGTTTGCTTATCCGTACCATCTATACCATAAAAGCTAATGCCAATACTTGTTGATAGATGCATTTCAAATTCCTGTATGGTTAATGGTTTTCTACTTACAGTAATAAGCATTTCAGCTAATGAGTATACCTCTTCCTTATCTTGGATTTTCCAAAGTAATACGATAAAATCATTGCTATTGAGCCTTCCGAAATAACTGTTTGGAGGCATTAGTTTACTAAAACGATTTGCAAGAGTTTTCAACGCTTCATCACCGATATGATAGCCTAAAGAATCATTTATTATATTTAGCCGGTCAATATCCAAATAAAGCAAAGCAAATGGGTGTTTTCTGTTACATAAGCTTTCCATCACTTCGTAGATACTATGCTGATTTGGTAAATTTGTAATAGCATCATAACGTGCCAAATGGTTGATTTTCTCTTCTAGAAACTTTTCATGGGTGATATCAGTTACAAATCCAAAAAGAATTGTTGCATCTCCCTTTTCATTCGTGGTGGGGATTGTTTGCTCGAACAGCCATTTAACATCACCTGCACCATCAATTAATCGATAGGTAAACTTTGCACTTTCTCCTTTCGCGCTTTTCTCTAAGTAAGGACCGATTTCATGGTGATGACAAGGGTGGACCATATTTCTCCAGATATCTTTATCTGTATATAAAGTTTCTAACGGAATTTTTAGGATATCTTCCATTCCTTTGGAGGAAAAAATCATTTTTCCCGTTTCTGCATCCCTCATCCAAATGCCAGCTGTTAGATTGTCAAAAATAAAGGCATAACGTGCTATAGTATCCTTCAGTTCCGATTCTAGCAGTTTCTCTGCTGTCTCATCTTTAATGACGCCATTTAGTTTATAAGGAATTCCATTCTTCCATAGGACGACTGCTTTCACTTTTATGTAGCGGAGATTGCCCGTTAAGCCATGATAAATACGAAATTCAGTTGTGTAATCTTTCCCTCTAATAGCCTTTTGCACTTGATCATAAATTAATCTATAATCATCTGGATGAACTAATTTAAAGGGTTCTTCCATTTTCATGCTGGGTGTTTGTGGCAATCCAAAGAGTTTAAAAAAGTGCTTTGAGCATTTAAGGCGGTCTTCAGCTATCCAATATTCAAAACTTCCAATTTCGGCTATTTGCTGAGCGTTGTTTAAATGCTTTTGGCTGGAAAGTAAGGTGTCTTTTAATTTCACTTGTTCAGTCATATCACTCATCACTAAATAGACAGCCTCTACCTTCTCTTCGTAAATTAATGGGATAAATGTAAATAAGACATGAAGCGTCCCGTATTTATAATTAGTAACTTCGATCTCATATCGTTGGGTATTGCCTGAGACAGCATGTAAAAATGCTGTATGTATAGTTCTGTATGATTTCTTTGCAATAGATTCAAAATCTTGTATTTCATTTATTTCCTCACCCAAGATATGGAAAGTTTCTTTATTCTGTATAATTACCTTCCCACTGGACGAAAGAATTAGAAAAGTATCTGGATGGTTTTCTGCTAGTGATGAAAGCATATTTAATAGAGCAAAAGTGATTGGACTTTCTTCTTGAGAAAAAGGGTTACTATTAGGTATTAACGATGAGTTTAAATGAATTAAATTTTCGAAATTTTTATCTGCCAATTCAATCACTTCCTTCTATTTTTTATTAAATATATAAAATAGTTGATAATTATGAATTATAAGTGCAAAGAACTAGAAAGTGAATAGGTTTAAAGGCTAAAAAAAGATATTTTTCATGCTGTATTAGTAAAAATGGCATTGCTAGCATGATATGATAGACTAGTGAAAGTAGATTCCCTTATTTCCTTAATTAGAAACGCAAAGTGTATTACTTTGCACTTGAAAATTCAACTTTCTGTGTAAATTAGAGGCGAACGGGTACAATTATGTTAAATATTCTTACTGAAACGGAGGGGAATCAAGTGAAACCTTCATTTTACCAATATGTATTAACATTTAGAGGAGGAAAAAATGATCCAAAGGCAGACTTTGCGGAAGCAGCATTTGATGATCATAGTTTTCCTAAAGCAGAGGAGGATTTCTCCGCTCTGTCGAAATATATAGAGGAAAACGATAATGACCAATTAAAAGCCACAGTTTTTGATGAGTTATGGCAATTATATGAAGAAAAATTTTCAGAATAATATTTGTCAGATGTCAGACGTTCTTGCTACAATAAGGGTGTATGTATTATAAATATTGATTATAATAAATGTGTTATAGTCAAAAGAAAAGGGGATACAAAATGAGTATTCATATTAATGCCAAACAAGGCGATATTGCAGAGATCGTATTACTTCCAGGAGATCCACTTCGTGCAAAATATATTGCAGAAACTTTCTTAGAAGATGTTACTCAATACAACGAAGTTCGTAATATGTTCGGCTATACAGGTACATATAAAGGCAAACGTGTTTCTGTACAAGGTACAGGCATGGGCGTACCTTCCATTTCAATTTACACAACAGAGTTAATGCAAGAGTACGGATGTCAAAAACTGATCCGTGTTGGTACTTGCGGCGCTCTAAAACGCGATGTAAAGGTTCGTGATGTGATTCTTGCTCAATCTGCTACTACAGACTCTAAAATGAATGAAATTATCTTTAAAGGCATTGATTATGCGCCAACAGCTGATTTCGATTTATTAAAAAAAGCTTACAAAGCAGGAGAAGAAGCAGGTTTACACTTGCGTGTCGGTAACGTTTATACTGCTGACCTTTTCTACGGAGAAGACAATCAAAACGAAAAATTAGCAGATTATGGCGTATTGGCAGTCGAAATGGAAACAGCTGCACTTTACACACTAGCTGCTAAATTCAACCGTCAAGCACTATCTGTTCTTACAGTATCTGACCACCTTCTAACAGGTGAAGCTACTTCATCTGAGGAACGTCAAACTACTTTCAATGACATGATGGTAGTTGCTCTTGAAGCAGCTATTCAAGATTAGTTGATATATCAACGTTTTAAGGTGCAATAAAGTTAAATCAAATAAAGCAGGCGACCAAAAAACGACCATTTATTAGGATGTCGTTTAGCGAGTCGCTTGCTTTTTCTTTGCCTTTTGCGAAGTGATAAAGGTATATTATGCTCGTTTAATTTCGGTATAGCCATGTTCTTCTTGTATATTCTTTCATAAAGATTAATAACAGTGTCTTATTAACCGCTTTTTGAATCAGTATATGAATGGAGCCTTAAAGTACTGTCACAAGTTAGTTTGCTAACTTTATAATAAACAAAGTCCTCACTTATTTATTGCATTGAAAAAGAAAAAATCCATTACCGAAGTTACAAGTTTCTTTCCTCCATCCAATTTGTATTTCTTGAGCTGGATAGTGGTAAGGTGGGAAATAAGGATTTTGGTAATAGACTGTTGTATTAGGTACAACTAGATTTCATGCAAAAAACTCCTATCTATTGTTATTTAATCGTTGTTCGCTCACTATAGTGAAATGAATACCCATATCACAATCAAGGATTTAGTCAAGGATCCTTGATTTCGTTAAGATTATTGCCGTTTGGTATCCGATGTATTCCCCTCGAAAGTCTTTTTTTCTGATATGCTATGCATACGGATGACGGTCTTTGATTTATAAAAATCTTTAATCAAGACCATGAACTCTCTGGCATTCTTGATAATCAAAGGGTGGTATTAAATCAAAAATTGTTTGCATGGCATGAAGATCTCTCTTTTAGCTCTTCTAGAAGATTTCTATTCATTTACATCTTTAGACGGATCTTCTCCAAAAGATTTAGAACTTCCTTCCATAAGTAAATGACATAAGCTATTCGATCGCGATTAGTTATGTTAGGACCTTTTCCATGTAAAGATAGAACATGGTGAATAAAACAATCCCCCCGCATTAATCAGAATATAATCCATTTTCTCTTTATATTCTTCAGGTAACAGAAAAAAATATCTTTCATTCTCTTTTAAAAGGAGATTTTCGTGTCAATATGGAAATCTATATATCAACTAAAAGGAGAATAGATAAATTATGATTAAGCCAAAGATTGATAATTCTGTTACTGTGTTACTAGTATCTAATTTTCAAGAATCTAAACATTATTATGAAAATGCATTAGGATGCGAAGTAAATGAACAATGGGCAGTTCGAGATGATTTCGGATTAGGTTTCAAATTAGTAGAAGCTATGAATTCAGAAGATATCCGTCCTAATAAAGGTATTTGGAATTCCTATTCATATGTAAAAAATCATGATGTTTTGGATGCACTATATGAAGAGTTCAAAACGAACGGTGCAATTATTGTGTCACAACCTCAATTGATAGAATATGACTGGGGTTCTTGGAAAGATTTTTCCGTCAAGGATTTGGATGGTTATATTTTGGGATTTGGTTCAGGTCAAAAAAGTTAATACTAGTGGTGTTATCTTTATTGTTAAATAAGCTATAAATGTAAGATTAATCTCTTGTTCTGTAGTATTGAGTAGAGGAAAGGAAGGGTTTGCAAAAGAAAACTACTATATCAACATGTAGGTGTGTTAGCGAACCCTAACAAATATAGAGAAAGGTTAAATTGTATATTCTAAAGAAAATTGAATTTGAAAGGAGAATATTTTATGGAAACTAATATGATTCAAAAAGTGGGACAAGTCGGGATACCTGTTAAAGATTTAGATAAAGCAATTCATTTTTATAAAGACATACTTGGTCTTTCTCTTTTATTTAAAACTGATAGCATGGCTTTTTTTGAATGTAACGGTCTGCGACTTCTGTTAAGCCTCCCAGAAAAAGAGGAATTCACTAACTCAAGTTCAGTTATTTATTTTCAAGTTGAAAATATTAATAAGATTTATGGGTATTTAGTAGGTGAAAATGTTACTTTTATCGATGAACCACATGTTGTATCGAGAATAGGGCACACAGAAACATGGATGGCATTTTTTAAAGATACAGAAAATAATACTCATGCTTTAATCTGTGAATTACAAATTTAATAAAAGCATGGTCTAAAATTGGCGATTTTTTTGGTATTACCTGACCAAACAAGGATAAGGAATTGAGATAGATTCACTTCACCAAGACAGAAGAAGCAAGATAATTCGCTAATATAAGATTTGGGAATTTGTAATTAGGATATTACATGGCAAATCAACAGTATGTAAAAGTCTATACAAAGGGAAAGAAATCTAAATTAAAGGAATGAAAGGGTGCAGTTCAAAATGGAGAATAAAACATATAAAACTAAAGAAATATTGGATGTTTTGTTTAAAACATGGTCTTTAGAATCCAGTTCAAAATGGAATAAGGAAAATCCTGCACTCGGACAATGCGGCGTAACAGCATTAGTAGTAAATGATATATTAGGTGGAGAAATAAATAAAACTAAGTTGCCTGGTGGATGGCATTTTTATAATATTATTAATGGAAAGCGATATGATTTTACTGATTCTCAGTTTATAGAAGAAATCATATATAGGGATATTCCTTCAAATAGAGAAGAAGCATCTAAAGATACTAATGAAAAACAGTATAATTATTTAAAACATAATGTTTTGTTTAATTTAAGTTAATAAAATATACAGGATGTTATTATAAAAATCTGCAACATCCTATTTTAAAAAAGCATTAGACTATCTGCATTTTTTTATTTTAGTTTGGATCTGACCTTGGTGCTTGTGGTATTGGAAATGAGAGGGTATATGAAGTGTATATCCTAGTGCAATAGAGCATCTTCGTTATTTTGATATTGCACCCTTTGTGGATCACTTCATGTACCGCTTACCTTTAAGTGTATAAAAAAATGACTGCAGGGAAAATCAACTTTCGTCGACTTTGTCTACAGTCTGATAGCCACCTTTAGGTTAAATCTCTTTTATGTTAATTATAAAAAATATACATTATTTGATGTATATTTATAGAGTGGGTAAGTTAATTACGGTTTCAATATTTTGTAGATTTAATTCGGTTTGCTTGTCACGATCCCATGCTTGGTACCAGCCTTTTTCCATTACATAATTTAAAATTATTTCATGCATATCAAGAGATTCCTCTAAATGACGAATAAGGGTAGCTTTAATCTCTGGCGTTCCTGACTCAGTAATGGCCATGGCATAATTTCTTATGCCACTCTTAGCTGAATTGAGTAAATCCATTGCTACTACTTGTTCAGTCAGAGCATCCATGCCAGTTAACTTTTTTATTATAGTATTCATGTCTTTCAACTCCTAATTAGGCTTTGCTTTAGATAGGATGGAAGCAAACTCCTGTAATTGTCTAGTGGAAGTATCAACGTCTTGTTGCAATATTTTTTTTAGTCCTTCATCAGAAACTAGGCCTTTCATTGTTTTGGACTTAGTTAAACAAAGGGTTTTATATGTGGCGATTTCTTGTACCTCAAGGACTTCATGTAATGCATAATCCACTTTATAAACCTCCTTTATTAGGGTTTGAGAAGGACCTTAATACAATTATCAGTCCTTCTGTCAAAGATTTCATAACCACGTTTAGCATCACTCAATGGCAGTACATGGCTCACAACATCGCTTGGATCGATTTTTCCTGTAGAAACTAACTCAAACATATATGGCATATAGTGGATAACTGGAGCTTGTCCTGAGCGAATATTCACATTACGTTGAAAAATATCCCCTAGTGGGAAACCATTGTACCTTCCTCCATATACACCTGTAACTTGAATGGTTCCACCTTTTTTTACTGCTTGGGAAGCAATGATAAATGCGCTCATAGTGCCACCTTGAAGCTTTAATCCGCTCGCAAGGAACTCTAAATCGCTCATTTTCCCATCCATGCCCACTGCGTCAATAACAACATCGGCTCCACCCTTAGTCATTTCTAAAAGATGCATTCCAACATTTTCGTATTGTTCAAAATTTACGACTTCTACGTTATTTGTACGTTTAGCATGTTGCAAGCGGTAATCAATATAATCTACAGCTATTACACGCTTTGCTCCTTTAAGCCAACAAAACTTTTGAGCAAAAAGACCAACTGGACCACAGCCAAGTACAATTACAGTATCCCCGTTTTTAACACCTGCATTGTCTACGGACCAGTAACCCGTAGTCATTGCATCAGCGATAACGCTTAATTTTTCATCAGGTTCTTCACATTTTTCCGGAATTTTAAAGTGGGTGAAGTTGGCAAAGGGCACTCGTAAATATTCGGCTTGGCCACCAGGGTAGCCGCCAGTTGTACCAGAGTATCCGAAATAAGCTCCCATTTCTCCATTATCATTGGAATTATCGCATTGGCTTTCAAGTTGATTTTTACAATAGACACATTCACCGCAGGCAATATTAAAAGGAATAATGACTCTGTCTCCCTTTTTTACCTTAGTTACTCCAGGTCCTACCTCTTCAACAATTCCCATTGGTTCATGCCCGATTACATAATCCTTTTGCAAATTAGGAATCATTCCATGAATTAAATGCAAATCAGAGCCACAAATTGCTGTGCTTGTTACTTTAATAATCATGTCATCTGGCTTTTCAATCCGAGGATCTGGAACTTCTTTCACTTCCACATTCTTAATTCCTTGATAAGTTACTGCTTTCATCTAGAACCTCCTAAGTTTATTGTTAATCGGGTGTTCGATCAAACATACCTTTTCTATTCGTTTCACCTGGGAACAGTTTCATGTTGCCAACCATTATGGTATTTTTAGCTGATAGCTGGTCGAGTTGATACTGTTCATTCAATTCATAAGGATGAAACCATTTTTTATTAATCATCAGCTCCGTTATTTCCTGATGCATAGCAATCCCTTGCAATAGTTGTTTACGTAAAAGTGCTCTAAGATTAGGTGAAGCGGTCTCGGTTAAGGCTACGGCCGTATTCCGAACACCTTCTTTTGCACGAAGTAAAAAATCCATAGCAAAAGTTGTATCTGCTAGTTCGGGTATGTTCATAGAGTTTCTTGGGTCTAAGTGATCATTATTCAAATTGGCTACCTACCTTTCAGTTAACGATTGGAGTGGGACGATTTTGAGGGACAGGTGTTTGAAATGGTGCAAGTTCATAGATTGTCTTTAACTCAGTAAGAGCTTGTATGGATTGTTCCACATCCTTTTGCATTAAAGCCTTCAGTTCTTGATCAAATACCAGCCCTTGCATTAACTTTGACTTCGCTAAACAGAGTGTTTTAAAGTTAATGGCTTCATGTAAATCCAACGACTCATGCGGTGCTAATTTTTTCATCCAGTTTAACCTCCTTTTTAGGTACATTGATATTTTTCCAGTTGAAATTTTATTTATACATGGATATTTTCATGGTGGAATCGAGCATAGAAGCAAAATGGCATTATATTATTAAATATTCCTAAGGATTTATAGTAAGCCGAGTCCGTTTTGAACTAACACTTACAGTACTTGGACGCTTGCCACTTAAACCATTACGCAAGAAGTATACGTTTTCTTAATCACTGTCAGCCGCGCGTTTAAGAAACTGGTTGAGTTAAAAATTATTAGCAAAGGAAATAAATTGAAGCTTAACGGATTCAAAGGGGCGTACGTTTATCTCAAAATGGCATATCGAGAGGAAGCGACTGAAGCCAATGAGGATAAGGTTAAAAGGTAATGAGGAAGAAGGTAGTATTAAATCTTTTAATATTCTTTACCATCCATCTTAGATACTTCTGTTATTTTTGCTTTTAAATCTCCACCAGGAGTTGTGTCGTTTTCTTTCTTTGGTTTAACTTTCAGACTTGCATAATAGATTAAATATGAAAATGGCCGCAAAAATAAAGAAAAAAACAGGTGACTAAGCGACTAAAAAAGCGACCAAGTCGTGAAATTTAGATAAATTTATTGATTTTAACTGCAATTTAAAGATACTATATATACAAATAAACTCAGTTAAATCAAAAATTTTATTAATCGTTAAACATAATATAGGTCACTCCAACTAACGGATGATAGCTGCTTTTGAAATGGCAATTCATGACTAGTTGTGTCTTATTTTAAAGCAGTGACCATAAGTGACGTTTAAAATATAGTTATGATTGGCCATTTTTTGGGTTTAATTTTCATTAAATAATTGGAAGGTTTACTTCGTTAAAAAAGAAAATTATGTTTGTTGAATATATTCTCTTTAAAGACAAAGAAAGTAGGTGAGCAAAGTGGGGAAATATCAACTGGATACCAAAGGTCAGGTAGCTGTTACTAAGTATCACGAAAAAAATAAACCTGCCAAATTTGATAAAAAGCAGCAACTTGAAAAAATACGTGCGGAGTATTTGAAAAAGAAGCAACAACAAACTGAAAAATAATGCGAATGAAAACATAGGAGTCTACAATCTTCCTATGTTTTTGTTTTTTGATAACGCAAAAAATCCCCATAAATTTCAGCATTAGAATAAAGATAATATTTTTGGAAAGGATTTTTACATACTTCTGAAACTATTGTGTCTAAATTACGTAGATATAGTAATTATTTGTTGATAGGAGCGCTTATTATTTTATCTTATTATTTTTTATGTGGTTTAGGTGCATTTTTAGTAATAGTTTCATTGTCTTATTTTGTCCTTATGTATAGCCTTAGAGAATTTGAATGGACAATTTTAAAATTTTTTGGACTCTTTCTAATTGGTATTTTTCTCTTATGGATTACTATTCCAAGTTTAAAATCTGTATTAACGAGGGATTTTGAAGTTCTTAAAGGAAAATGTACTGTAGAAATCACATCATCAACATTTGGAAGACACACTAATGATACAACCATCAATGTGCTTGATACAGATGAACAATTTGAGTTTCAAGGGATTCCTGATCTTGATGCTTATGGCACATCCATACCTTTTTATTGTAAGGTTACGGTGACCAAAGACCACATGTGGGGAATGAAATATAAAATTTATGATTTAAAAACGAGAAAATTATTGGAATCTCGCTTAGGTGAGTAAGGATTTTTTTACTAATATATTATACATATAGATAATAAATTAATGCAGATAAGGCAAAGGGCGAGTGTTTTCAATACGGCCCAAATCTTAATTTAATGATTTTACTTGATATTTAATGATAATATTTAAGGAATAAACTTTATTAAAAAGTTAATCGTTGTTTGAAAATAGGAGGAACAAAATGGCTAAAATTTATCTTGCAAGTCCATTCTTTGATGTAGATGGTAGAGAGGAAATTGTACATGTAGAAAAAGCAGAACAGGTATTGAGGGCATTAGGGCACACGGTCTTCTCACCAAGAGAAAGTCAATTACCTGAATTCGAATTTGGTTCTTTTGAATGGAGAACATTCGTATTTAAAAACGATATGGAACACATTAAATGGGCGGATATGATATTTGGGATTATCGGAGAAAACTATGATGATACCGGTACAGCATGGGAATTAGGCTATGCTTATGCTATGGGTAAACCTGTTCTACTGTTTAATCCAAAAGGAGAAATCATTAATTTGATGATTACTGATAGTTTACATGCTTATTTTGAAGATTGGAATGAAGTTGAAAGTTATGATTTTGACACTCTTCCAAGTAAACCTTATTTAAAAGAAGTGAAATAAAGTAGGTGAGGGCTAATGCCCTTACCTTTTTTTATTGTGAATGAACTTGCTGTTAAATATTTCAATACAATGTATAAGAATTAATTTTCTATAATAAAAATAGTTTCTAATTATTTAAGGAAGAGATATAGGACCGGGAAATACAAGAAAACTTTAATGATTTCTAAATGCCTATCGTATATGAAAAAAGGATCTATGAGTAAGATTATCACAGACATTTCTAACAGTGCTTTACTACAAGAAGGAAATGGTTCTTAAAATATAGAATTTAAAGAATATAGGATGTTAGTCCTACACATACAATCTATAAGGAGGGATTAGTGCATTGAAAACAATAGGATTAATTGGCGGTATGAGTTGGGAATCATCAAATGAATATTACCGTTGAATAAATGAAGAAATAAAGAATAAATTAGGTGGATTACATTCAGCCAAATGTATTTTATATAGCGTTGACTTTGAAGAGATTGAACGTTATCAAGCAAGTGGAGATTGGGAAAGTGCCGGACACACTTTGGGGGATGTGGCATTCTCTTTAGAAAAGGCAGGAGCAGATTTTATTGTTATTTGCACAAACACAATGCATAAGGTAATAAATTATATTGAAGAAAAAATAAATATACCAATTCTACATATTGCTGATGCAACAGCAAATGAAATAAAGAAAAATAAATTGAATTCAGTAGGATTACTTGGAACTAAATATACAATGATCCAAGACTTTTACAAATCAAGAATTGAAGACAATGATATAAAGGTATTAATTCCAGTTTATGAGGATATAGATCTTATAAATAAAGTGATTTATGAAGAATTATGTTTAGGGAAAATCAATCATGCGTCAAAAGAATATTTTAAAAAAGTTATCAAGAATTTAATTGATAGAGGAGCCGAAGGAATTATATTAGGATGTACAGAGATTGGATTATTAATAAAAGAAGAGGATTCCGAAGTTCCAATATTTGATACAACAGTAATTCATGCTTTTGAATCAGTTAATAAGGCAATTGGAAAATAAAAATTTCTTCTTTATCTCATCGAATATCTTGAAAGTAGGGTGGAAAAGGTGCAAAAAGAATATAGCCATTAGAAAAATCAGATAAATCAATAGAATAAAACATAAATTGGTGATTTTCAGTTGCTTATCAATAGTGTAGGGGCCTCTCCAGACATATATGCACTAATTGCTAGTATTCTTAATCTTCATATATATTACAAGGAATTTCTTAATGTACATTATGGTAAAATTTGCCGGCGAATTTCACAATCTTCATTCTATTTTGGGTAATATATTTGGAATGGAAACACTTATAATACATCTGCTTGGTGCTTCTTTCGATGCGGTCATAACTCTAATATTTTTATTTTTCAATACAAAATCAAGAAACTTATATACCCCATAGGATTGCTCCTATAGGGTATATTTTTTAAAACTTAATCGGTTTATTGATACATATTTTTAAAACACACTACGAACTAACCCACCGTCTATTCGCAAGGCAGAGCCATTAATGGCTGAGGCTAGGGGACTGCTTAAGAAAGTGACAAGATGGGCAATTTCTTCTGGTCGGATTAATCTTTGAATGATAGAGGTTGGACGATTTTCTTTCATGAATCGAGTTTCCGCTTCTTCCATTGTCAAATTTTCGTTAGGATAAAGCGTGTTTAACATTGTTTCTACTCCTTCAGTTAGAGTAGAGCCCGGCATAACCGTATTAACTGTCACGCTCGTTCCTTTCGTTAGCTCAGCTAAACTGCGAGAGAGTGAGAGCTGCATTGTTTTCGTTGCACTATAATGAGCCATTTCAAGAGATGGCATGATCGCTGCTTCACTGGCAATAAAGATGACTCTTCCTGCTTTCTTTTGAATCATTTGATTTAAGTACCAACGGGTAAGTCGAACACCACTCATGATATTCGTTTCAAAGAATTTAAACCATTCTTCATCAGAGATATCAAAGTATTCGGCAGGTTCAAAAATTCCCAGGTTATTAATAAGGATATCTATTTCCGCATAATCCTCAATCATTTTTTGGCAGCCTTGTTCTGTTCCTAAATCAGCTACTGCTGAATGAAGAATTGCATCTGGATATTTTGATTTAATTTCTTCAATAGTTTCATTCACTTTTTCTTCACGACGTCCATTAATCAGTACAGTAGCACCTTCTTCTACTAGCGACATAGCGATCGCTTTCCCAATGCCTGAAGTAGATCCTGTAACTAATGCCGTTTTTCCTTTTAAATTCAGTTGCATGTAGTTCCCTCCCAGATTGTTTTCTTAGACATTAACTTATCTTTTATAGAATAAATTTTGTTTAAATTTTTCTTCGTATGGAACACTCCACATACTTTAAATACCTTAGAAAAAAGATATAGACGAATAGTAACGTCTATATCTCCTTATTTCTTATTAAAAGTCAAAGTTGTCCGGATCTGGACCAACGCGATGATCTTGATTCAAGCTATCAATTTGTTCCATATCTTCAGCTGTTAGCTCAAAATCAAATATTGATGCATTTTCAACAATACGATGTTCTTTAGTCGATTTTGGAATTGTCACGATGCCATTTTGCAAGTCCCAACGTAGAATAATTTGTGCAATAGATTTATCATATTTATTGGCAATTTCCTTAAGCTCTGGGTTATCCAATAATTGACCTTGCATCAATGGAGACCAGGCTTCCAGTTGAATACCATGTTCTTGACAGAATGACTTAAGATCTTTTTGAGTCAATCGTGGGTGGCATTCCACTTGGTTGATCATCGGTTTAACCTCTGCATCCTTCATTAAATCTTCAAGGTGATGAATTTGGAAATTACTCATCCCAATTGCTTTAACTCGTCCATCTTTGTAAAGAGTTTCTAAAGCTCTCCATGCATCTTTATATTTACCTTCTACAGGCCAATGAATCAAATATAGGTCTAGATAATCCAATCCGAGTTTTTTAAGGCTCGTTTCGTACGCTGCTAAAGTAGATTCATACCCTAAATCGTCGTTCCAAACTTTCGATGTTACAAATAATTCTTCTCTAGATATGCCGGCTTCTTTAAGTCCTTCACGGATTCCTTGGCCAACTCCTTCTTCATTACCATAAATAGCTGCAGTATCAATGCTGCGGTAACCATGTTTAATGGCTGTTTTAACAGCATTAACTAAATCTGGCCCTTCCTCTACTTTAAATACGCCTAGACCAAACCATGGCATTTTTAAGCCGTTATGCAAAGTTGTTGTATCTTGTAAGTTTTTCGCTACCATAAATAAACCTCCTGATTGTTATAAACTGAAATGGACTTAATTATATTTTCGTCATACAGGAACCAACTCTATCTTGTCAAATAACGTTTATTTATCCTGTTTAAAAGTGAAGAAATGTGATATTAACACTTATATCTCTTCCCTTTAAATCAGAAAAAACACCTTATTATGCCACATATTGAATGTTTCAAATATGTTTTCAAAAGAGCATTTATAGAACCTGTACGAACTAATAGTATTACCAACAATAAAGTTAACCATTACTCAAAATGTTCGATTGTCCCACATGATTTGAACGTCAAGATGATCAATAACGAATTGTTAATGGTTAAAGCTTGCTGTACAAAAGCTATTATGAAATATATTCACCATAAAGAAAAGTACGTACTTATAAGTGCTATAGATACTTACAAGTTCCAAAGGTACATTTTAGTGCCTATAGATTAGTTCATGATGTAAGAAGTAGCGTTTGACAGAAAATTTTAGGCTATGCGAGTAAATCAAATGGAGTAATACGTATATCATCACCCAAAAAATTCATACTAACCCATGATTGATCTAATCAATCAACTCATTTAATCATTTATATGTTGTGTCATGCGAAAGGGGATAGAATGATGAAATATGTGAGTGCATTCATACTAAAGCTAATTATGACTGCAGCAATACTATTAATCATTAATACAGGCATTTATGGAGGAGATGTTTCTACGACTCTCTGGATTAGCCTTGTCCTTGCCATTTTTGCTTTTGTTTTGGGAGACATTCTTATCTTCACCGTCTTTAGTAAGCGCTATGCCTATGTAATGGGCAATACTATTGCCACCTTTTCGGATGCTGTTTTAGCATTCGTCATTATTTATTTCATGGGTTCAGCTTTATATGTAGAGACTGTGGATATTCTTGCCGCATCATTGTTATCCTCTATTGTGCTTGGGGTAGGAGAATGGTTATTCCACAAGTATATGGAAACAAAGGTGCTTGAACCAAAACCAGTGAGTTGCAATGTATCTTTTGATTAAGTGATGTGAAAAGACTGCCAAGGAATTTTTGGCAGTCTTTTTCTTTTCGTTCGCTTTAATTCCTGCTATTATGATAGAAGGTGTGTTTTATACACTCTTAGATTGAAAGTGGTGAACGAATATGGATGATAAAACGAAGCAAGAACAAGAACAAAATGAACCACAATCAGAACAAGATACTAATCATGGGAAAGTCACAGGAAAATACATACGTATGAAGCCATTTGCTTTCATCATGATGATCATGGTTTTGGTTCTTGGTACATCAGGTATAACGATTTTTGCGTTAACAGTTGGCGAAGATAAAGTAGTGGAAGTTCGCACACCAGCACATGGCGAATTTCAAAAGTTGTTTAATGCATACGATGA
Organism: Rummeliibacillus sp. G93; assembly: GCF_023515935.1. NCBI lineage: Bacteria > Bacillati > Bacillota > Bacilli > Caryophanales > Caryophanaceae > Rummeliibacillus > Rummeliibacillus sp. G93. The sequence continues at coordinate 1,867,006 of NZ_CP097314.1, read as the reverse complement.
GCTATCAAAAGGTTATTACAAGAAAATTGATACAGACAAGCTAGTAAACGGTGCAGTAGACGGAATGATCAGCGCATTAGGAGATCCATATTCTGACTATATGAATAAAAAGGAAGCTTCAGCGTTTAATGAAAGCATTTCTTCTAGTTTCCAAGGCATAGGTGCTGAGGTGCAAGAGAAGGATGGCCATATTGTGGTCGTATCACCGATTAAAAACTCGCCTGCAGAGAAATCAGGCATCAAAACGAACGATATTATTAAAAAAGTAGATGGCAAATCTATTGATGGAATGACAGCATCACAAGCCGTATTATTAATTCGCGGTAAGAAGGGGACAGAGGTTACACTTGAAATCCAGCGTGGAAGTTCTAGTAAGCTAACCACTTTTAAAATTACTCGTGCAGACATTCCGGTGGAAACTGTATATGCTGAAATGATGAAAAATAAAATTGCTCATATTCAAATCACAAGCTTCTCAGATGGTACTTATAAAGAGTTGCTTAGTGCATTAGATGATATGGAAGAAAAAGGTATGAAAGGGTTGGTTCTGGATGTTCGTCAAAATCCAGGTGGCTTGGTTGAATCAGTAGAGAATATTGCAAATCTATTTGTTCCAAAAGGACAACCAATCGTACAATTCGAAGACCGTTCAGGCAATAAACAAGTCTATAAAGCAGAAGATGGCCGTAAGGTAAAAGTGCCAACAACTGTTCTTATCGATGGAGGAAGTGCATCAGCTTCTGAAATCTTAGCAGGAGCATTAAATGAGTCCTCCCATATCAAATTAGTAGGTGAAACTTCATTTGGTAAAGGGACGATGCAAACCGCTGAGAATCTACCGGACGGATCTAATCTTAAATTCACAATGGCGAAATGGTTAACACCAAAAGGTAACTGGATTCATGAAAGGGGCATAAAGCCTAATGTAAAAGTGAACTATCCAAGCTATGCATCACTTCCTTATTTGGACCCTGATAAAACCTTCAAGGAAGGTGCATTATCTGATAGCGTTAAAGTTGCTGAAAAATTACTTCAAGCTGCAGGTTATAACCCTGGTAAAATTGATGGTTTATACGATGCCTCAACGAAGTTAGCGGTGGAACAATTCCAGAAAGACAACAAGTTGAAGGAAACAGGTATTCTGAAAGGCGATACAACGTACGCATTAATGAATAAAATTCGCTTGAAAATCAAAAAAGAAGATCCACAGCTGAAAAAAGCAGCAAGCATTGTAAAAGCTGAAATGAAATAGATTAGTTAAGGAGCTGGCATTCATTTGTCAGCTCTTTTTTGAAAAGACTCTATCACTATATTTAGTGAAGATACATTTACGAACTGTTTGTCCCTTTTTGGAGGGAAATACATTCTCTGCTGAAAGAGCAGTTAAATAGAAGGAGATTTAAAATGAAAGATGTATATTTATTCAGCGGTTTCTTAGGAAGCGGCAAAACAACCTTATTAATGGATACCATTCGCCAATTGAAAGAACAGAATTTAAAACCAGCCATTATCATGAATGAGCTAGGGGCTTTAAATTTTGATTCACAAGCAATCGAGGAAAATATACCTTTAAAAGAAATGCTAAATGGATGCATTTGTTGTACAGGTGCCGAAAAAACGGAGGCACAAATTCAATCACTGTTAGCAGATTCTGAGTTTGATGTGCTTATTATAGAAACCACTGGAGCGGCTCATCCAGTAGAAGCATTAGATGCAGTCTATTCACCGCTATTTGCAAATGAGTTAAATATTAAAGGTATTGTCACTGTCGCTGATAGTAAACGTTGGTTGGAAAGAGAAGGTATGTCAATCCAAACACGTTCCTTATTTTTAGAGCAGATTCGCCATGCACATTTGATTTTGGCAAATAAGATGGATTTACTGACAGAATCAGAAAGGGCAAAAGTTACTTTTGAGATGCAGAATATTAATTCACATGCGCTGATCGTTCAAACAACCAATGCCTCTCTACCGATTAAGTATCTTCAAAGATTACAAGCTACAGCTAGGCCGGCTTCTATTCAACAAGCAACCATTGGGGAGCATTTGCATTTAGGTTCTCGTCTTGTTACTTTCAATTCTGAGGAAAGTTTTACACAAGAAAAATTTGAAGAATGGATTAAAACGCTTCCTAATTCTGTTTATCGAATGAAGGGCTTTGTACCAATCGAGGGAATTAGAAATCCTATGCTGTTTCAGTATGCATATGGATTAACACAATGGCTTCCTGAGTATGTGAAAATGGAACCAAATCTAGTGATTATCGGAGAAAATGTGAATGAATTAGACCTGCCTAAAGCCTAAAATATTGAGATGTCAACCCTCTTAGAATAGCAATAAGGTGATAGACTTCAACTATCTTCCAAATAAAACCCTATAACTCTGCGGTCTCAGCTCCTTGTTGGAGAAAGTGGCAATCCTTGGCGACTTTTTTGCTTGATTCTTCGTTTAAGCTTGGAACACGACAAGGAGGAATGCAAGATGAACAAACTAACAAAATGGGCAATCCCATTCAGCTTACTTTTAACAGCAGGAGTGCACAGCGGAGCAATAGATGCTTCAGCTAAAACCGTTACGAAAGAACATACGAAGCAAACTTCGATGTCAAATCATACATGGCATTATCAATCAACTAAATATAATACACATCGTTATATTATGTTGAATAACTGCTTTACAAATGGTACAAATGCGAATACGCATAAACCTACAACTAAGCCGAATACAGATACATCAAAACCGAATACAGATACATCAAAACCAAATACAGATACAAACACAACAACACCGTCAAAACCAAATACTGATGCACCAAGCAAACCATCTACTGACTCTAATGCAACATCTGCTTCTCAATTTGAAAAACAAGTCATCACTTTGACTAATGCAGAACGTGCAAAAGAAGGTCTGCCTGCTTTACAAGCAGATACAAAATTGATGGGCTCTGCGAAAGCTAAATCTAAGGATATGGCAGACAAGAATTATTTCGATCATACAAGCCCAACTTACGGTTCACCTTTTGACCAAATGAAATCTCTTGGTATTACGTATAAATCAGCAGGCGAAAATATTGCCAAAGGTCAAAAGACACCGGAAGAAGTAGTGAAAGCTTGGATGAATTCAGAAGGTCACCGCGCTAACATTATGAACAAAAACTATACACATATTGGTGTAGGTTATGATGCAAAAGGAAATGTCTGGACACAACAATTTATTCAAAAATAGAATAAAGTATTTGAACTGAGATCAAAGCATCCTGATTTCAAAGATAAGAGGCTCTCGGAATATTTATTATTCTGAGAGCTTTTTTATGTCTTCATAAATCAAAAACTAGCCTAATATGCAACCTATATATGAATTAATTGGAAATAAAGGATCAGTCATTTATTGGCTGTTTTTTTGTTTGAAATGTAATTTTATATTCCATACTGAAAAGAGAAAGAATGACAAGGTAACTAGAAGGTGCCAACCATATTCATCAAGAATGAAAGAGGAGGTATGAAATGCTCCAGCTAGAATCGATGGTTGAAAAATTAAAAGCAACTTTTTATAATTCAGTTGATTTTATAGCAAGAGAAATCTCGTTTCCAAAAGATCAATATGCAATTCTTTGCTATTACAGTTCAATGGCGAATAAAAAAGATGTACAAGATATAGTGAATGTGTTGAAAGTACAGACAGCTTTTAACGAAAAAGATTGGGATGCAACAACCGCTTCTCAAAAAGAAGCATATAATCTAGAAACATTAGTTGAATATGTCTGTCAGGGATATACTGTGCTCCTTTTATTAAATTCTCAACAAATGGTTCGTTTCACCATGCCTAACTTGCCTCATCGTTCTCCTGATGAACCGACAAATGAAGCCATCTTACGTGGTGCCCATGAAGGGTTTATAGAAGATACTGACGTAAACTTAGGGCTTATTCGTAAAAGGATGCGAGTACCTGATTTAATTGTAAAGAAGATCACTGTTGGTACAGACAACAAAGCGGATGTTTATTATATGTATTTAGCTCGTTTTGCTAACCAGGAAAACCTAGCAGATTTAGAGCGAAGACTCAATAATATGAAAGATAAAATAGATGGATTATATGCTTCAGGCCAATTGAATGATTTTATTGAAGATAATCCGATGTCACCTTTTCCGCAAATAATGAATACTGAAAGGCCTGACAGAGTATTTGCTAATCTTACAGAAGGGAAAATTGTGATGATGTCCGATTTTTCACCAACTGCTTATGTTACACCTGTCACATTATTTTCATTTTATCAATCGCCTGATGATTTTAATAGTCGTGTAATCGTAGGTTCCTTTTATAGAATGGTTCGGGTTTTTAGTTTTATCACAGCTATTTTTTTGCCTGCCTTCTATATAGCAATCGTCAGTTTTCATTATGAAGTCCTGCCCATTGAATTAAGTAAAAAATTAAAATTAGATATCAGTGAAATACCCTATAGGCCTATATTTGAAGCTTTAATTGTTGAAATTATCATTGAGTTAATTCGAGAGGCTAGTGTACGCTTACCTCAAGCTTTAGTTCAAACAATCGGCATTGTTGGTGGTTTGGTTGTCGGAGATGTCATCATCAATGCAGGGTTGGTTTCCAATATGGTTGTTATTGTTGTTGCATTAACTGCGATTTCTAGTTATGTCGCACCGTCGGTTGAACTTAATACCTCAGTCCGTGTGCTGCGCTTTCCGTTTATGTTTGCAGCAGCATTATTAGGATTCTTTGGTATATTAATTGGAGCCCTAATACTAGGCGTACATTTATGCAACTTAGGCTCTTTGAAATCACCATACATTTATCCAATTGTTCCATTTGATCCAAAGAAAACGAAACAAATCCTATTTCGTGGGAAACACACAACGTCAGGTACACAGCCAAGCAGTTTTGATCCGAAAGGGAAGAAACTATGAATTTTACTATAACAAAAGTCCAATTATTTGTAATGCTCTTTTTTAGAACGACTGGAATAATCTTTATTGCTTATTCAGAAGCGCTTCTTAATGCTGGTGGACGTGATGCTTGGATTATGTTCTTTATTGCAGCTGCCTTTGTTTTTCTACAATTATGTGTATACGAAAAATGTTATAAATACTTCGAGTTAGGAAAAATTACACGTTGGATTTATATTTTCAGTTGGTTTATTTTATTAATTTTATCATTAGTATATATTCAATATACTTTAAATATTTGGGTTCTTGGGAATACCCCAAATTATGTTACCTTGTTGCTGATGCTTTTAGTTTCTTATTACATTAGTGTCAGTCGGCCATCAACCGCTGTAAATATGCCAGTTTTCATTATTCCTTTCGTCTTTGTATTTGTATTCTTTCTATTATTTGCTGTACCTGAATTAAGGGTGAGTCAACTGTTTCCGATTGGTAAAAGTTCAGGGCACGAATGGATTATGGGGATGCTTTATGGGTTAGCTTCGTTTACTGGTTTAGAAGGTTATTTAGTATTAAGGAAATATGTATTGACTGAAGATAAAATGCGCTTCAAAGATATACTTATTTATCAAACCATCATAACTGTGTTTTCTGGTTTTTTGATGTTGGTTGTTAAAATGTATTTTGCGCCAGCTTCATTGCCATACATCACAGAGCCCACCTTATATATTTTAAAGTCCATTGAAGTTACATTTGTTAAGAGACTAGATATTTTCTTCCTTTATATGTGGCTAGGCTGGAGTCTTATCTCATTCAGCTTGATTGTATTTAATATTCGTATAGCTTATTTTCAAAAGGAGCGAAAACATAAAAAAATCCCCATGGTTGTATTACACCTCTTAATATTTTTCAGCAGTATAGCTTTTTTGAATATACGATCTGTAGAATTTTTAAGAGCTCATTTTCAATATATCTATATTCCTTTTACTGTTATTTTACCGGCATTCATCATTTGGAAAAATAAAAGGAGGGAAACAAAATGCGCAAAATAATTGTTTTTCTTCTTTTAAGCTCTGTATTCCTTAGCGGATGTTGGGATCAACGTTTGTACAAAGAGCTCTCTGTTATTTCTGTAGTAGGCGTAGATGGAACCGTTGGAGATTTAAAAGCCTTTTATGCATATCCTAGCTCGAGTGATGACCCTACAAAATATATAGTGCTTGAGGGCGTGGGCAAAACAGCGAGAGAAGTGAGGATTAATGCGAATAAAAAAACTGAGCAAACAATGGATATAGCGGAATTGACTACCATATTAGTTAGTGAAGAAACTGCTAAGAAGGATTTATATTCTCTTTTAGATGTATATTATCGATCTGCTGAGAGTCCTATGACAGCTAAAGTTGTGATTACTGATGGATCGACAAAAAAGTTTTTGGAACTTAAAGAAAACTTCCCGAAAGAGATTGGTGAGTATTATTTAGACTTTATACAGTCTTATGAAAAATCCTCAATATATCCCGTAACAAATTTAGAAATTGCAGCAAATCAGATGTTTAGTGAAGGTAGAGATCTTGCATTACCGTACTTAAAAACTAGTGGTGATAAAGGGCTGCCTGAAGGAGAAGGAATTGCATTATTTAATGGTAAAAATTATACGGGTGAGCATCTAACGCTAAGAGAATCCACTTTTGCGACACTAATAGGCTATAAGAAATCAGATATTGTTGAGTTAGCATATCTGATGCGTAAAAACGGAAAAAATATATCTGTTGGATTTAATGCTATCCGTTTTAAGAAGAAAATGAAAGTAACGCGGAGTGGGAATAACATAAAGGTTAAATATAACATTTATATGCCTATTGTAATGACGGAATATCCTCCAGATCATTTAGATCGAACTAAAAGAAGAAAAGAATTAGAGAAATTTATTGAAGGTAGAGTTGAGAAGGATATAGCTAGGATGTTTAAAAAAAGCCAAGAAGCGTCGTCTGATGTAGTTGGAATCGGAGAGGATATACGAGCCTATTATCCAAATTTATGGAAAGACGGAAAATGGAAAGAAATATATAAAGACATCAAAATAGAAACAAAGGTAGATGTTAAAATCGTGCGTAGTGGAAGTATTAGATAATTAAAAAGGGAGTTCCCGTCTTATTGGAACTCCCTTTTTTTAATATAGCTATAAAACTTGTGCGTTTTCCATCTTACGCTGTACAAACCGAAGCCGAATACTTAATGTGACAGCACCCATTGCCAGCCCTGCAATCAAACCAATCCAGTAACCATAAGGGCCAAGGTTGGTCATATTTGCTAGTAATATACCGACAGGCAAGCCGATGATCCAATAAGAGACAAGTGCCATAATGAATGTAATGGTGACATCTTTATATCCTCGCAGTGCGCCTTGGATTGGCGCTTGGATGGCGTCTGAAAGCTGGAAGAAAGCAGCATATGTTAAGAAATGGCCAGCAAGTCTTACCACTTGCACATCATTGCTGTACACGCTAGCTATATGACCTTTGAATATAAGTAAAACAGTAAGAGAAATCATACAAAAAGTAACCGCAGTGATTGTACATAAACGACTATATGTTTTGGCATCTTGAAATCTCTTGGCGCCTGCTTCAAATCCAACTAAGATGGTCGCACCCATCGAGATACTGAGCGGAATCATATAAAGAAGACTGGCGAAGTTCATTGCAATTTGGTGTGCGCCGATCACTTCTGTACTATATTTGCTCATCATCATTGTGACGACAGAAAAGATACTGCTTTCTGCAAATATAGCTAAACCAATCGGCAAGCCAAGCTTAACAATTTCAAACGCTTTGGTTGGATTTGGTCTAGGTAATTTTGAAAAAAGTGAAAAATCTGCAAACGGTGTCTTTTTCATTGTAATAATGATGGCAGCACCACAGATTAGCCAATAGGTAATGGCAGATGCTACACCAGAACCAACACCACCCAATTCGGGGAATCCTAAATGTCCGAATATGAATAAATAGTTAAAAACAATATTGATGGGTGCTGCCATCAATGTAATTAACATGCTAACCCTCGTTTGGCCGAGTGCATCAATGAAGCATCGCAATACACTGTAAATGAATAGTGGCAATAAACCAAAGCACATGGCGATTAAATAATGGTAGGCCACACGGTAAACATCTGGCTCAAGCGACATGCCTTTCAATAATGGTTTCAAGCTAAGCGTTAATCCAGTAAAGATAATGATGGCTAACAGAATCGCTACATAAAAACCTTGTTTAACAGTAGCAGATGCTTCTTTCTCTCTTTTTGCACCTACAAATTGTGCTACAATAGGTGTGATTGATGTTAAGATGCCTGATAAACCAGTATAAACAGGAAGCCAAATAGAAGAACCAATTGATACGCCAGCTAAATCTTGTGTACTGTATTTACCAGACATCAATACATCAAAAAATGACATGAGGTATAATGCCACTTGGGTAATTAAAATTGGCAGCACGATGGTCGACATTTTCTTCCATTTCGTGCCTACTTTTGTTGTTTCATGCATTTTGTTCAACTCCATTGAATATGAATGTTTCTAAAAGGGATAATAAGACGTTGATTTACTTTAAGGAGATTTAAAATGACAAATCAAACAGTAATTTTAACGGGCGGGGGCACAGCAGGCCACGTCTCGCTCAATCAAGCAATCATACCATCTTTTCTAGAAAAAGGCTATGAGGTTCACTATATAGGTTCAAAAGAAGGGATAGAAAAAGAGATTATCGGCCAGGCATTTCCCAACTTGCCTTATCATCCGATATCTAGCGGTAAATTAAGACGCTATTTCTCTATGAAAAACTTTACGGATCCTTTCCGTGTCTTAGCAGGGATTTCGCAGGCCTTGTCTATTATGAGGCGCGTAAAGCCAGTAGTAGTATTTTCAAAAGGCGGTTTCGTGTCGGTGCCAGTTGTGATGGCGGCCAAAATGTCAGGCATTCCAGTTATCGCACATGAATCTGACGTAACACCAGGCCTTGCCAATAAATTGGCTTTGCCATTCGCTTCACATATCTTCACTGTTTTCAAACAAACGTTAAAACATTTACCTGCAGAGAAATCGGCATGTACAGGTTCTATCATTCGTCCTGCTTTATTTGAAGGGAGCAAGGAGAGGGGCCTACAATTATGTGGGTTTGGGGCAGATAAAGAGACCATCATGATCATGGGGGGGAGCCAAGGCTCTAAGTTCATTAATGATGCGGTTCGTGCCAATTTAGTGGGACTTCTAAAGAAGTACAATATCATCCATCTATGTGGGAAGGGGCATATCGATACAGCACTAGTTGACCTGCCATCTTATAAACAATTTGAATATGTAACAACTGAATTGCCAGATTTACTGCATGCAACTGATTATGTAGTATCTAGAGCAGGGTCTAACTCTATCTTTGAATTTTTAGCACTTCAAAAACCGATGCTATTAATCCCTCTTTCTTTAGAAAAATCTCGCGGTGATCAGATTTTAAATGCCAAACTGTTCTTTGAACAAGGATTAGCCGAAGTACTGCAAGAAGAAGAGGTCAATCAACAAAGCTTCTTAAAAGCGCTTCAATTGTTAGAAAAACATAGTGATTCGCTAATCAAAAATATGCAGGAAGCAGAATCTCCAAAAACACCAGATGAAATGGTGGATCTGATACTTCAATATGCAAAAACGGAATAAGATACTCAGGCAAGGCAGTTCAAAGGAATAATTTCTGTAGTAATATTAAAAGCCCCTCATTCTATATAGAATAGAGGGGCTTTTGTTGGCAATACCGGTAATTTACATGGCTTGTTCTGTGGACTCGCCATTTCGGGTAGCCATATATAAATAAAAGGTATCCTTTTGGATTTTGAATAACTCAAATTGTTTCTCGCCTTGATTAATTTCCTTATATAGAGATGGGTGGCTTTCTTTAGCATCTACAGCATAACCTAGCTTTAATGCAGCACGAATTGATTTAGTATTTTCTTTGCGGATTTTTAAGAACACACATTGAAAATCGAGTTCAAAAAATAACTCTTCTAAAAACAATTCTTTCGCCTTTTGATTATAGCCTTTACCTTGATAAGGTACGCCAATCCATGTTCCTAAGAAGCCTGCGCCGTCTTGCACATCATACAAGGTAATACTGCCAATTGGTTGGCCCCAATCGTCTAAAATCGTGCGAGAAACTACTTTACCGTTTTCTTCATCTTCCATAAGCTGGTTTGTCATAAACCAGAATTCATCGGCTGTCTTAGCCTTTTGACGAACAAAAGGGAAGACAGATGGGTGACTTAACAACTCAAAAAGCTCATTACATTCTTGTAATTCACGTCGCTTAATCATATTGAACGCCTCCTTTTGGGGGTGAACATCGAAAACCCAGTTCTAGCCCCAACGAAATTTTTCATTTAATGTTGCATAAAAAATTTCGGGGTGGGAATCGAACCCACTAGAACCAGCGATCACTGGTGGCGCACCATTTGCCTTCCCTATTGATTCTATATATTATAGACTCATTTATGAAATTATTTTGCTCTTTAACTATACTAAGATTTGCGCAAATTGCAAAGAAAAAAATACAGTTTTTAATAAAAAATTTGAACAAAGAATGATAATTGTGAACACCGTTTTTTTGCTGGAGGGAAACATAATATTGGATGAAAAGTATAGTGTTATTCCCTTATTTTCTTTAATATTCACTTAATTATGGAAAATTAATATAAATTGCGTATAATATAGAGTTAAGAATAGATAGTTTTTACTATAATGCCCTATGTTTTTACTGATTATTTCTATAATGTAGCTCTTGCTTAAGGATTTTGCAAGAATTATTCATTGAAATTTGGGCATTCAATTATGTTTATAAAAGTACAAATAATGATGTATTAGTGTCCTATGGCTGCTTGTACAATTACATATTAGACTTACACGAAAAGAGGGGACCAAATATGATTTTAGACATTCAAAAAGTCCACGGTTCAGGAAATACTTTTTATTTATATGAAACTAAAAATGAGAAAGAACTGGATTGGGCAAATTTAGCCATATGGCTTTGCGACAAAGATATAGAAGATGGCGCAGATGGACTGCTCGTTGTGTCGCCATCTTCTATCGCATTAGCCAAAATGAGAGTATTTAACGCAGATGGCACAGAAGCATCGATGTGCGGCAATGGACTTCGATGTGTTGCACGCTATGTATTAGAAAAACATAATCTCTTGGAAGCCCAAATTGAAACGATGAAAGCTATTTTACATGTTGCAAAAGAACAGCCTTTAGCGGAAGGTATTCCTACTTACAGTGTTGAAATTTCACCTGTTTCCTTCGAACTCACTTCACTTCCAATGAAATATGAAAATAAAACAACTCTTATTAATGAGATCAATGTTGAACTTGATGAGCAGCTACAATTTACTGCCATTTCAGTGCCGAATCCACATTTAATTTCTTTTGTTCCAAAAGATTTAATAGCCACTTCGTCACATCAAGAGAAAGTGGCATCCTTTTTAAATGGCCCAAATAGTATTTGTCCAGATGGCGTAAATGTGAGTTATGTATATACAATGGGACCTGACGAGATATATGTACGCACTTTTGAAAGGGGAGTAGGCTTTACAAATGCTTGCGGCACGGCTATGACTGCTTCTGCATTAGTATCTCGCCTACTGAATTATACATCCAAAGAAAAAATTACTGTCATGAATCCAGGTGGGTTCGTCAAATGTATGGTCGGTATAAAACAAGATGAGCAATATAATTTGAGATTAATAGGTAACGCAACGATTACTGCATTATATACGTTAAAGTCTGAGGGCGCTCAATATTCATTTGAAAGCAAAGAAGAGACAGTAGAACAGCTCGCCTACCAAAAACTTAGTCATGAAGCGAAGGAAAAACACAAGACATTATTTGGCGATTGATGTTTGATGAGGAGGGAAAATGCATGATGCAAGAAGCATTTATTACAAGAGAACAATTTTATGCAATGTATCAGTTAGACCAGTCTCTTGTTTTTCTCATGAAAAAGGATGTTAACGGTTATCAATACGTTTATACAAACCAAGCAGCTAAGGATTTTTTTTCAGATAATCTGGAAGGTAAATATTTAACAGAAATAGTTAATCGAGTATCTGTGCCATTAATAGAGAAAAATTATGAAGAGGCCATCGCTAATCATAATCAAGTGGCTTATCATGATTTCTATTTGGAAAATGACAGAATTCAAACAAATAAAACAGTTTGTACCCCCATAAAATACAATAAAGATACATATCTATTAGCTTCAACTTCAAAAATTGAAGAACTAAAAATCGGAACTTCAGAAGGAAATGCCAGTAATACAGCAGCTTTTAATAGCTTGAAAATAAGCCCATCAATGATGAAGCACCTCTTTGATACGTTCAACGTTGCAGTAAATATATGTATTACTGACACGCAGGGGGTCATTGAATATGTCAATGCCAGTTTCGAACAAACAACAGAGTATTCTGCTTCGGAGTTGATCGGGAATACCAATGCCATGTTGAACTCGAGAAAACAATCTCGCGCATTTTATAAAGAATTATGGTCCCAAATATCGAGCGGTTTTATATGGCGCGGAGAAATGTGTAATCGAACCAAGTACGGCAGAAACTATTGGCTAGATACAACGATTGTGCCTATCACAGATGAACAAGGGGAAATTAAGCATTATTTAGGTATAAGTTTTGATGTATCTAATAAAAAAATGCAAATGACGAAATTAAAAAATACTGAAAAGCTTTTTCAGCTTATTACAGAACATACCAAAGACTTTATCGTCATAACAAGCGATGAGGGTATTATTCAGTATGTTTCACCTAATCATGAGGCAAAACTAGGCTATGGGAAAGATGAGTTAATAGGAAAGTTTTATATGGATCTACTGTCAAAAGGTAGTGCTGAAAAAATGCAAAAAGAGCTGGCGCAACATGGAGAATTCGATAGTATAAAACTAGAATTAGAAATTTGTTCAAAGGATCGCCGTACCTTTTGGACTGAAGCACAATTGACAAAAGTAAGAGATTCAAAACGTAAGGGTATATATCAAACTGTTCTAGTAGCTCGTGAAGTAACAGAACGAAAAGAAATGGAAGAACAACTGCGATATTTAGCTTATCATGATGCCCTGACGAAGCTTCCTAATAGAAGATATTTAATCGAGAAAGTTACCGAATACATCCGGATTGCAGACAGTTCAGGAAGCTCTTTAGCTCTATTATTTATTGATGGCGACAATTTTAAAGAAATTAATGATACGTATGGACATGAAATAGGTGATGAATTTATAAAAAGCTTTGGAGAAGCACTTTCTTCAAGTGTAAGAAACAGTGACCTTGTGGCAAGGATAGGTGGAGATGAGTTTATTATCGTCTTAACTGATTTATCGATAGATGAGATGAAAAGGAAAGAGCAAATTGGTCAAACAATCAGACGTATACAAGACATTTTGCATACTGGTTGGATGATAGGACCACATACCTTTTCCCCTACTTCATCTATTGGGGTTGCCTGCTATCCAGAGCATGGTTCTACTGTAGCTATGTTACTAGACCAGGCAGACCAGGCATTATACTATGCTAAAAGAGTAGCAGGAAAAGACTCTTATCATTATGTGAAGAGTATACAAGAAACCAGAGATTCAACCTTAGTACGTTAGCTTGTCCACCATCTATAATAAGCACTTTTACAAACAGTTTTGTTGTTGATTATAGAACGTACCAATCGAAACAGCGTTTAAACGTACAATTCGTGTCATAAATTATGTGACACCTCAAACTAGTAAGAATGGTGGCAGTATGTATGAATAAACGAATTTTATTAATTGAAGATGAAAAGAATATCGCAAGATTTATAGAACTGGAGCTTTCTCATGAAGGTTTTAGTGTATCAACATGCTTTGATGGTCGTGAAGGTTTACGAAAGGCGCTAGAAGAAAATATGAAAATCGATGTGATTCTCCTTGATGTCATGCTCCCTGGTTTAAATGGCATTGAAGTATGTAGAAGAATTCGAAGCCATTCCCAGGTGCCTATAATACTTATTACTGCGAGAGACGCAGTAATGGACCGGGTGGCTGGTCTCGATGCAGGTGCAGACGACTATATTGTAAAACCATTTGCCATCGAAGAGTTGCTTGCTCGTATACGTTCTATTTTAAGGAGAACAGCAGCCGCCCCAGAAAGTAGAGACTTGCTAAAATATAAAAATATCACAATAGACCAAGCTGCCTATACAGCATATGTAGATGAAAAAATGATTGAGCTCACCAAAACAGAGTTTGATTTATTGCGCCTTCTTATTGAAAACAAAAATCGAGTTTGTACAAGAGACCATATACTGGAGCGCGTTTGGGGTTATCAAAGTGATGTGGAGACAAATGTCGTAGACGTTTACATACGACATTTAAGAGCGAAACTTCCTGACAGTGCCAGCACATATATTGAAACAGTGCGGGGCGTAGGGTATGTGATGCGTGAATGAACAGAAAAAATTTATTCTCTTTCCGTAGAACATCGTTGAAAACTAAGTGGGCACTTACCTCGGCGGTTGTGATTTTCATTAGCTTTGCCATTATTTGTTCCGTGTTGTACTGGTCCATGCACACATGGTTATTATCGCAAGAACATCAATCAGTCAATCGGACAATGGATGATTTACAAGTCTTCTTTGAATCTCAAGGAAGTGGCATGACAATTGATGAAATTCGCTCGAATCGTGGATTAATGAATTCAATTATCGATAAAAATCAAACAGTACGTATTTTAAATAAAGATGGCATTGAAATTTTGCGGATTAACGATACCATTAATCAAATACCAGAAATCAAGAAACAAGTACCCTCACAAGGCTATATTGTAGAAAAGGAAAAATTAGAAGGAATAGATTGTTTTGTGGCTACAAGTAAATTGCAAATGTCGCCTTTTTTGGGGTATATACAATTGACACACCCTTTAGACTCTTTTCATTCATTGATGAATTATCTTTTAATGGCGATGTGCATACTCGGTTTAGGGGCATTAATTATTTCCTTTTACATTGGTCATTTTCTTGCGAACTTTCTTTTAAGACCGCTTCATGAGCTAAGATTAGAAATGCTGAATGTCGCGGAGGAAGGGTTTGGTACGCCTATACTAATGGAATATAGCTATGAAGATGAGATTGGTGATTTGCTTCAAGTTTTTCGCAAGATGATGGCAGAATTAGAGCAAACATTTCTATTACAACAGCAATTTGTCCAAGACGCTTCCCACGAACTTCGAACACCTATTCAAGTAGTAGAAGGGCATCTTTCATTAATCAAAAGATGGGGGAAAGATGATCCAGCCGTTTTACAGGAATCTTTAGAAACCTCTTTAATAGAAATTAAGCGAATGAAAGATTTAGTAGAAGAAATGTTAGAACTAGCTAGAGGTGAGGGTGTTGCCCAAGATTCTCATTGCAACGTGGAAGAGGCAATAATAGAGATAGTTGAAGAACAGCTACATTTATATCCATCAGTGAAGATTGAAATAGTGAAGCATCACTTTACAAATGTCTATGCAGCGATATCCCAACATGCATTGGGCCAAATCGTCCGAAATCTGCTTCAAAATGCCATTCGTTATAGCAACCTTGATGCCAAAATTTTTGTCTGCTTGACAATTGAAGGGAAAAATTGCAAAATCGAAGTCGAAGACCATGGTATTGGTATAGCTGAGTCTGATTTACCTTATATCTTTGAGCGATTTTATCGTGTAGATCAAGCAAGATCTCGAGAAGAGGGCGGCACAGGTTTAGGATTGAGTATCGTTCATATGCTCGTCAATAAATATGGCGGCAAAATTTTTGTTTCCAGTAAATTAGGGGAGGGAACTAAATTTCAGATAACATTCCCGTTAGAAAACAACCAAATTTGATGTCTTTTATGTAATTATTACATCATTCAAGAAAAAAAATGCTCAATTCTCTCAAAAACATTGAATTTTTTGTGAAGAGTAGTAAGATTGAAAGGAAAATTGTTCTTTTAAACCAATCTAACTTGCTGTACCGAATTGGCTGGAAGAATGATAAAATATACAGTGGATTTTCTGAAATTAAAACTTTAATTAATGGAACTGCCACTTGGCAAAAAGTTGGAGGTAATTCTCATGTCAAACAACGATTCACTTGCAAGTTCGCCGTGGGCTGCGTTTTCTGGTCCTAACCTTGGCTATGTAATGGATATGTATGATCTTTATCTGACAAATCCTGAAGAAGTAGACCAAGACCTTGTAGCACTTTTCAAACAATATGGTGCACCTTCTGTAAATACTTCAAATTCAACTGCAACTTCAACTGTTGATGCAGGCAATATTGAAAAAGTATTGGCTGCCGTACAGTATGCAGAAGCCATCCGTGAAATCGGTCACTTAGCAGCTGATCTTTACCCATTAAACAACCAACCAAAAGATTTTTCTCGCATTGAAGCAAATGCATATGGATTGACAGATGCAGACCTAATTAATATGCCTGCTTCTATCTTATTAAAAGACGTTCCTGCAAGCGTTCACAATGCGCTAGATGCAATAAATTATTTGAAATCAATCTATACAGAAAAGATTGCCTATGAATTTAGCCAAGTAGTAAATAAAGAAGAAAAGAATTGGATTCAATCAAAAGTTGAAAATGGCGCTTTAAAAACCAATCTTTCAGCTGATGAGAAAAAAGAAATTCTAAATATGTTAAATAAAGTAGAAGGATTCGAACAATTCCTTCATAAAACTTTTGTCGGCGTTAAACGTTTTTCTATTGAAGGAGTAGACTCATTAGTTGTACTAATAGATGAACTCATTCGTCGCTCTGAAAATCGCGGTACGAAAGATGTAGTAATCGGTATGGCACACCGTGGTCGCCTAAATGTGTTAACACATAATGTGCATAAACCTTATCAAATGATGCTTGCAGACTTTGCACATGTACCAAGCGAGTTATTCTTGCCAAAAGACGGCTCATTAGAAGCAACAAGAGGCTGGTCTAACGACGTGAAGTATCATCTTGGTGCAACATATAAAGCACCAAACGGATCTACTATTAAAATGGCTTACAATCCTTCTCACTTAGAAGTAGTGAGTCCTGTGGTTACTGGTCAAGCACGAGCAGCACAAGATGCTACAGAAAAACCAGGCCTTCCTGAACAAGATAAATCTAAATCTCTTGCTATCTTAGTGCACGGTGATGCAGCATTTGCGGGGCAAGGCATTGTGACAGAAACGTTAAACTACTCTCGTACATTAGAATTTAATACTGGCGGTTCTGTGCATATTATTGCAAATAATATGATCGGTTTTACAACTGAACGCCAAGATTCACGTTCTACTGTTTATGCATCAGATCCTGCAAAAGGTTATGAAGTACCAGTTATTCATGTCAATGCTGATGCGCCAGAAGCAGTCGTGCAAGTGGCTCGTTTTGCAGTTGAGTACCGTGCAATGTTCGGCAAGGATATTGTCATTGATTTGATTGGTTATCGCCGTTATGGCCATAACGAAATGGATGAACCAATGATCACCAATCCAACAATGTACAATATTGTTCATAATCATGAGACTGTTCGTGCTTTATACGGCAAACAACTTGTTTCTGAAAATATTGTGACAGAAGAAGATGTTACAAAACTTCAAAAAGATATTAAAGATGAGCTACAAACAGCGCTAGATTATGTCAAAGAAGTGGGCAAAGGCCACGAAACAAGCCTTGAAATGCCAGAAGCTGTGAAAAATGGCGCACCAAAAGACATTGCAACTGCTGTTGAAAAAGAGCGTCTTGAAAAAATGAACGAAGAACTTCTGACATTCCCAGAAGACTTCCATGTGTTTAAAAAACTAGGGAAAATTTTAAACCGTCGCCGTGATCCATTCCAAGGAAAAGGTAAAATTGACTGGGGTCATGCTGAAACACTTGCTTTTGGTACAATTCTGCAAGAAGGCACACCAGTACGCATTTCTGGTCAAGATGTACAACGCGGTACGTTCTCTCAACGTCATCTTGTGTTACATGACGAGCAAAACGGCAATGAATATGTGCCATTGCACCATATTTCAGGTTCACAAGCATCATTCGCACCAATCAATAGTCCATTATCTGAAGCGGCAATGGTTGCTTATGAATATGGCTACAATTTAGAAAATGAAAAAGCGCTTGCTATTTGGGAAGCACAATATGGTGACTTTGCGAATATGGCACAAGTCATGTTTGATAACTTTATTTCAAGCACTCGCTCAAAATGGGGTGTTAAATCAGGCGTTGTTATTTCACTACCGCATTCAGCTGAAGGCCAAGGGGCAGAGCATACAAGTGCTCGTCTAGAACGTTTCTTGCAATCATCAGCTGAAAATAACTGGACTGTAGTAATGCTTTCAAGTGCAGCAAACTACTTCCACTTATTGCGACGCCAAGCTAAAACATTAGGCACAGATGCTGTTCGTCCACTCATCATGATGAGTCCGAAGTCACTTCTGCGCAATCAGCTTGTTGGAGCAGATGTAGAAGAATTAACAAACGGCGAATACCGCCCAGTAATTGAACACAATACAACAGGCCAAGATGCAGAGAAAGTGAAAAAAATCGTATTTGCATCTGGTAAAATGGCAATTGATCTTGCTGAAAAAATTGGTAGTGGAGAAGGTTATGAGCACTTGCACTTAATACGTGTAGAACAATTATATCCATTCCCAGAAGAAGAAATCGTAGAAATTCTAGCGAAATTCCCGAAAGTCAAAACGCTTGCTTGGACGCAAGAAGAGCCAAAAAATATGGGTTCTTGGTCATTTGCAGATCCATACATGCGCGAATTAGCTGGTAAAGGCCAAAAAGTGGTGTATGTTGGTCGTGACGCGCATTCAAGTCCTGCAGAAGGCGATGCGGATTCTTATAAAGAAGCGCAAGCAAAAGTTATTGATGAAGCATTATCAAGTAAGTAAGCAACGTTAAAAGACAAAGGAGGAAATGAAAGTGGCAGACATTATTGTTCCAGAATTAGCAGAATCAATTACAGAGGGTGAAATCGTACGTTGGGTTAAGCAAGTAGGGGACCACGTAGATAAAGGTGAATTTATCGTTGAGTTAGAAACAGATAAAGTCAATGCAGAAATCATCTCTGAAGAAGCAGGCGTTTTAACTGAAATCCTGGCTCAAGAAGGCGATGTAGTAGAAGTAGGAGCTGTTATTGCTAAAGTAGAAGCAGGCGGAGCAGCTGCAGCACCTGCACCAAAAGAAGAACCAAAACAAGAAGAAGCTCCAAAAGCGGAAGAGCCAAAACAAGAAGCTCCTCAAGCCGCAGCACCTATAGTGGAAGAAACAACTTCAAATGACCGTGTAATCGCTAGCCCAGCCGCTCGCAAATTAGCACGTGAAAAAGGCATTAATCTTAGCGAAATTTCACCAGTAGATCCGCAAGGCCGCGTACGTGTTCAAGACGTAGCAGCTCATGGAACTGCATCAGCTGCTGCTCCTAAAGCAGCGGAAGCACCAAAAGCAGCACCAGCTAAAAATGTTGACGATTCTCGCGTAGAAGTTGTGAAAATGACTCGTCGTCAACAAACTGCTGCAAAACGTTTACTAGAAGTTTCTCAAAGCACTGCAATGCTAACAACATTTAACGAAATTGATATGACAAATGTTATGGCGCTTCGCAAACGTAAAAAAGATGCTTTCCAAGAAGCACACGACGGCACACGCCTAGGCTTCATGTCATTCTTCACAAAAGCTGTAACAGCTGCTCTTAAAAAATATCCAGCTGTAAATGCTAAAATTGTCGGCGACGAATTGCACTACAATAAATTCTATGATATCGGCGTAGCTGTAGCGACTCCAGATGGATTAGTTGTTCCAAACGTTCGTGATACAGACCGTAAAAACTTTGCAGAAATTGAAGCAACAATCGCTGAACTAGCAACAAAAGCGCGTAACAAAAAGTTAGCTCTTTCTGACCTAGAAGGTGGTTCATTTACTATCACAAACGGTGGTGTATTCGGTTCATTAATGTCTACACCAATCATCAACGGCGACCAAGTTGCAATCCTTGGTATGCACAACATTGTCAGCCGCCCAATCGCTGTTGGCAACGAAGTACAAATTCGTCCAATGATGTATGTAGCACTTTCTTACGATCACCGCATCATCAACGGTCAAGAATCAGTTGGCTTCTTGAAAACAGTAAAAGACTTAATCGAAAACCCAGAAGATTTATTGTTAGAATCTTAATAAAACCTTTAGTATCAAAGGTAAGAAAGGTTTTAAGAATTGTAAAGAAAGCTCCTGAGAAATCAGGGGCTTTTTTGTTCGCCTTTTTAAGTGTGGGCACATTTTGGGCACATAAACTTTTCTTTGAAGTCTCATTTAGATAATTAATGAGTAAAATCAAATGTTTTTTTGATTATTTCGGAAGTCAAGTGAGTGATGATATTCCTTGTAGTTTCAATATGAGCATGGCCTAGTTCCACTCCTGCAGCGAATAAAACAGAAGCGCATGAATGTCTTAAGCCATGCAAAGTGATGAGGGGGAGTTTATATCGCTTACATAGAGAAAATTCAAAAAAGCTAATCGAAACTAGGTATCTATTATATTCGGCTGATGACAATGTATTGTTAGTTTTACATGGATGTTCAAATAAAAAAGCCAAGAGGTTGTTTTCCTTTTCATTGGTTTGATGGATTCCAAGAGTATAATCCAGAAATGCTGCAATAAATATTGGAACTGCCAACAAATGAATGGGAGCAAATGTGACTGTTCTAAATAATAAATTTGGAAAGTTAAGAGATGTGTAATAAGACGGCCAAAGGAAAGAGTGAAACAAAAATAAGAAGCAATAAAAGAATCCACTCCAAATGATTGTTATATTAACTCTCTCCTGCTATTGCGAGGATTTTTCAAATAGAGTAACTGCAGAGAAAGTTAACATAAGAATAATGAAGCTTGTAATTAGATTAGATGTCTTTAAACCGTAATTAGCAAATGCTGAAGAAAGTATGTAGCTAATTACAAAGCTAAAAAGAACTATGAAAATTAGGCTTGTCTTTTTTTTTCACTAATTATTTCACCTCTCTTTTAATTAGGATATACGTTAGTAAAAGAAAAGGGTTTCAAAATGTTTTGAATAATATTTAAATTTCTAAAATCTTTAGTGCGGTAGCAAGGTGACTCAATAGTCAGCTTGCTACCACACAATTATTGATGATTCATGAAATATAAAAACCAAACTGCATGATTTTGTTCATCAGCAGAGGCTTCTGTAAAAGCATTTCTAATGATGGTATTATTATATTTCCTCGCGATTGTGTGATAAAAATCAACGGTTTCCTGTTCATCTATAAATGCAGCTAATACGCCACTTTTATAATCTGTGGGACATTGTTCCGTAATTTTTGGAGTAGGCTGACGTCCAGTTAAAGAAAAATAAATCTGAGAAAAAGTATGATAGTGTCTGATTTCATCATTTCTGATTTCGAGTATTCTATTTTTAATCTCAGCATTTGGAGCCTGATTGGCTAATACCTCATAGCAGTAAATAGCACTATATTCACCATTAATTGCTTTCATAACATCATTGATGATTTGCATGTTCGTAAGAGATTGCATGGAGTTATTATTCATTCAAAAATCACCTCAATTTAATATATGGGTGCTATAAAAAAATGAACCTTATCCAATAGGAAAAGAATAGTTCGTAAGATTTTGTAATTAGAAAGTAAGAGTCCTTGTTTGAATTAGTTATTGTAACGATTACCGTTGCAGTAATGAGTCTAACTATCAAGATGGCAGGGAAGTGCAAAACGAATGAATGAAGAAAGTGTATGTCTTTGTGCAAGATCACATGTGGATTTGCATGATATTGCTCGACAACTAAGTAGATAACATAGCATGAGAGCCTTCTAGAATCTCATTTGTTATTATTGTCGAATTATTTAAGTAGATTCTCCGCCAAGTTGTTATGGTAAGCAGGAGATTACTTGGCATAATGACAGCCGACTCAATCGGATATTAAATATCACATAAGATTAGTGAGAGTTAAAATAAAAGGGAGTTCCATCAAAAATGATTGCAACTCCTTTAAATTATCTGATACTTCCACTACGGACGATATCCACATTTACTTTTGTTTCAATTTTGAGGTCTTTATATATATCCTTCCATTTGCCTTCTCTCCATAACTGTGGATGATAGGCTCTGATATCTTCCCCGATGCCTGTAACATCAGAAGATGCTTCTTGGCACGTTTTAAACATTCTAGCTATGTCTTTTTCTACTTTGCCTTTAATAAACTTTTCTAGTTTTTTTCTTTCATCTTCTTGGTCTAAATGGTTTGGCGGATATTCTGTTAAAACTATAGGCATGTTTATATTATATTGGACCTTAATATTATCTCCATCCTGCATTATTTTCTTTTTTTTCTTAAAGTCGATGATATTAAATCCAACTTGTACTTTTTTTTCGTTTTTATCCCACATATATGCTAATTCGACAAAGTTTGCTTTCCTATATCCTAATAATATAGCGAAAATAGATTCTCTAAGTGTCAGATGCTCACCTGTGTATTTTTTTCCATTAAATAAAGCCATTCCTTCTCCTTTGGGCAGGCCATGGTCACCGCTAATTATTAAGTAGGGTAAGCCTAGATCTCTTCCTTCGCTATACATGAGGTTAGCGGCAATCTCCAAATCTGTTTTAGGATATATTGTTGCGTCCTCAAAAGCCGTAATCAAATCATAATAGTATTCACCGATTTCCTTAGACGAAGTATCTTTTATTTCCAAAAATTTTTTTGGTGAACCCTTAGTAATGACTACTTTAGCATTCATCGGACTTTGAGCTGAGCGATAATAAACATCTAATAGAGCATATAAATCCTTCTGAGCGCTTTCTTCATTTACTAATAAAGTAGTCAATTCAGCATTATCCATTGTTTGCTCAGTTTTTTTATTAGCATCTATTCTTGTTTCTCTCAATGTTTTACCGGTTCCTTCAAGTACTATATATTTAGTGGGGTCACTATTTGAACTAGGGTATGCAAAGTAGCTTTTTATATCTCCAATATGTCCTTCTATTCCTATCACGGATATCACGGAGAGTTCTTTATACAAACGTTGATCCCAACATCCACTAAGTAAAAAAGTGTTAATAAGAAGAAAAACAGTCACTTTGCGCATATAGTTTCTCTCCTTTATAAAAATTTCATTATAAATAACTCTTATTTTTCAGTATGTAACAAATTACAAAATTTCAACCAAAGAACAGTCACTATAAAATATTTATACACTCAAATATGCAGTACTAATCCACGATTTTTCATCATTGTAATCTAAGCTACTTCTTGATTCTCATCTTAATATATGGAGTTATTCTATTTAATTAATTTATTTAAGCTTAAGAGAGGAACACGAATTGAGGTATTGACGACCGTGGAGATATTGAATTGCTAATTATTGATTGATGATGAAATGCTACTTGCAAATTGGGCAAGGAAAAGGGGTAATTCGAATAATAAGGATGAAAAGTTATTTACTATAAAATGAACGAGCAAAAATGCCCCGTACGAATTTAGAACGGGGTTAAAAAAATAACAATTAAGCCATTTAAAAATCAAAAGGGTTTTTATCGGCAGATTAATACAGCTAATTACTTTATTATTCTGTTTTATAGCGCCGCCGGGTTGCACTCCTTATGATTCTTTTCCACTAAACTCTATTATATTAATTCCCTCGGATGCCTCTGGTGCTTCGAAATATTTAGAAACATGATTAAACGTCTCTTCTGTGTCAAAAATTGCTCTTTCAGGTTGTTCGATACGCCTTTGGGCAATTTGACGTAAGCATTGCTCATTATTTAAATTCAAAAAGATTAGTTGGTGGTTTGCATTGACTTCTGACGCTATATCTAAACACCATTTTCGCTGTTTTTGAGTGTTACCTGGAAAATCCATTACTACATTTGTCCCAACACTTAATATGTTTTGGACATGCTTTTTCACCAACGGCTTAATTTGAGCTGAGAATTTCAGATAGTCATCAAATGATGTGATCTGATTGGGATAAAGAGAAGCAAGCCATTCGTCCTCAGATAACAGTACTGCATGTTGTTCTCTAGCTATTTGTATTGATTTCGTGGATTTTCCCGCTCCCATTTTTCCAGTGAAAAAATATAAAGTACCCAATTTTTCCATTATGTTTATCCTCCAAGCTAATTTTAATAATTGTTTTTCTACCTTGTAAATTTACAGTAATAGCAATTTTCTTCTTTGAGTATGATTTATCCTTTTCAAATATTGAATATCTAAATTCTGATAGAAAATAATTTATATAATGAAAATTAATAAAATAATAGAATATATGAATTTTGATTTAATAAGAATAAGCTTTTATCTTACTATATTAAATTTAAACCAGAGATATACTTCTACCGCTAATAGATCAAATATTAATCGAAAACACAAGACACAGAAGTTTTATATAAAACCTAAAGAACCATTGGTTTAAGGTGTTTTAAGGATTAAATGTATAAGAAAACTCCTGAGAAATCAGGAATGATTTTTAAAAAGCCTATCCCATAAGAGTGAAAACTCCTGTTAGAAAAATTAATCCCAAATACTTGCTCGTGGAATATTTGCAGTTCTTAAATAATCTAGCAATTGCCCAGTATGAATTGATTCATGGTATGCAACTCTTAGTAACATATCGCCTAAACTTCTTATGTAACCTGCATCAGAACGATCAATTTTGATATTTGTTAAATCTTCTTCCGAAAATGATTTAATAGTCTCTAAGAATTCATTTCTAAAAGGTTCTGCAAAGTTTATCTCCATTCTTACAGTGGAAAAAGGTTGTTTCTCGAAAGGAGAATCAAATGCTGCTAGACTTCCTTGATTTTTGATAGCTAAATGGTAATAATGTTCACTTTCTAGTACATGCCTTATTATTTCGACAATGGTCATAGCCTCATTATCGGGTTTCCAATGTAAAAGATCTTGGGGAATAGATGTCCAAATCTTAATACTTCTTCTTCGTATTTCCTGGAAATTAAAAAGAATTAAATCAATTGAGTTCATAATTTGTCCTCCATTTATTGGTGTAAGTTAAATATACACGAATAAAAGTTCTGATAAAAGAGTGAAAATTTTAAAAATTTTTATCTAGACATTATATTGGCTTGGGAGTAGGGGTAAGGAATTGGATCAATTAATACAATAGTAATTTCAGGGGAGATAAGGAATTAATTATCCATATAAAGAAAAAATCCAAGAGTTTTAATTATTGTTCTTGGATTTTCTCATTGATATCTTTTTGGTTCTGTTAATCAAAAAAATTAATAATTGCTTTCGATACTATATTTGAGGGTTTAAGTGGGGGGATATTAGTGTCAAACAATCAAAATAGGCTAAGTCAATTTCTAAATAAATGAATCAATTTTCTAACACAAAGGGATAATGAACTAAAATGAACCACCGTGAACTGCTTTTTATCTTCTAATTGTTTCATTAGAATTCTTTCTTCCAGAGTTTACCGAAAGAATGTCTACGTTTATATTACGAATAGAATTCTCGTTTAACTCAACCTTCCCATTGCTTTGAAATTTTTTCCATGCGTTAACATCTTTTCGATATAAATATTCGGATAAACGGAAGATATCGCTATCAATATTTAATCCTGCTATAAAAGTATCTTTAATATTCTTTTTTACTTCCTTTTTCACTTTTTTTCTAATTACTTTTTCTTTTATATCCCCTTGGAATCCTCTTAGCTCTACTTTCAACTTCACCTTCACGTCAAAGGAAACCGAATTTCTATTCACAATAGGTTCAACTTTTACACTATCCACTTTTCCATTAGCTGTAATAAATCGCTTTTCACCAGACTCAGAATCCGTAAGTATCATTGTCAGTTCTGCTCTTTTTGTTTTCTTATCCATCCATCCTAGTCCTTTTACTTTATCTCCTGAAATATTACCTTTAAATTCCTTTGGAGATATGACACTAACTCCATTGATATTCGTAATTTTGTCCTTTTCATCTTTTGTTTCCCAATTTTTTGAGATTGAAACAGAGGGGATGTTCGCTTCATAACCTGGCTCGGCCAATTTCAGTACTAACTCACGAACATTCAATGGTTCAATTGTAGAATCTTGTTTAAATGAATTTACTGGATCGGATAATTTAGATAATGAAACGGCCTTATTAAGAATGGGTGTTATTAACAAAACATCTTTTATAGACTCTTTCGTGCTATATACCCACGTTTGATATCTTGTATCATGAAATCGTATAAATGAATTAATAAATGAATTCATTTCCCCAGATTTAATCAACTCTTCAGAAAACACAATATATGCAAGATGCCCCCAATAAAGCTCTTCATCCATCGTTTTGTATAAATTATAAAATGCTTCGTGATCTGTTTTACCAGAAGCATGACCTACTTCAGCTTGAATCGCTTGAGGATCTGCAGGTTGATCAGATTTAGCTATGTTCGCAAAATTAATGATTTGCGTATAAATTTGGTATTCTCCATCTTTATAATCTAAACCAATTCCGTAAAGATAGAGCATTCGTTCAGGTTCTTTTGAATCCCAACATCCTGATACTAGAGTCGTGAGCATAATAAGGAGTATTAATATTTTCTTATTCATCATTTTCCTCTTTAGTTTTTGGTTGATCTTGTGTCTGTGTAGTCCTTGTATCATCGATAGTTTTTAAAGCTTCTGGACGCTTCGTATATTTATATGCCGGTAATCGAAACAGAGACTTGAATATGGTTGACCAACTTAGATCTGTTGTAATATTCATATATGGATATCCTAAAGTGCGTATATTTGATAGATAAACAAGTACAAAGAAGAACGATAAAAAAAAGCCAAAGAGCCCTAAAAATGCAGAAAGTAAAATAAAAAAAACACGTAAAATACTAATGGCAGTTGCAAGGTTTTGATTAACTAACGTAAATGATGCAATAGTCGAAATCGCAATAACTACCACCATTGCTGGGCTTGTAATACCTGCTCGAATAGCAGCATCGCCAATAATTAATCCCCCCACGACCCCAATCGTACCACCTAAGACTACAGGAAGACGCAAACCTGCTTCACGGAATAACTCAAACATAGCTAACATGAGAAGTATTTCAAGTGCTGTAGGGAATGGTAATCCTGTATTTGACTGAACAACGGTTGCTAAAAGTTGGAATGGTAACTGATTTTGGTGATAAGTGGTTAAAGAAAGCCAAAATGCTGGTAGGAGTGCCCCGATTAACAAACCAACTATTCGCATAACTCTTTCTACTGAACCATACCCAACTGTATATTCATTATCTTCACTCGTCTTTAATAATAAGAATAAATTCACTGGTGTAATGATTGCATAGGAGGCTCCGTCTACAAATATGATAAACCTTCCTCTAGTTAGGCTTTGAACTACAAAATCCGGTCTTCCTGTATAATCGTGTCTAGGAAAGAGAGGCGCACTCTTTTCTACTAGCTCCATTAATTTATCAGCACTAAATATTGCGTCTGTTGTCACTTGCTTAAACTGCTTTTTTAGCGCATTTAATTTTTCTTTATTGGCAACATCGTCAAAGTATAGGATGGCCACATTTGTTTTTGATCGTTCTCCCACTTCGAATTTTTCCACGCATAATGAATTTGTTGGTAACCTTTTTCTAATAATTGCTATATTTACAGCTATATCTTCAATAAAGTTATCTCTAGGTCCTCTGATTGTCACTTCTGCTTTTGTTTCTTCGGGATTACGATTTGGTTTTTTAGCTATATTACTGGAAAACAGGATTTCGCCTTCTTCAAAATAGAGAAGAACAAAACCTGTATAAACTTGTAATATTGCTTGTTGTTCATCTTTTACTTTCGTTAAATCTGGAACGTATAAATTTGATTCCACATGTGCTTCAAGTGATTCATCCTTTAAATTACTGCATAAGAACCCAACCCGCGGAACAATAACCTCATTTAATAACTGCAGATCTATCATGGCTTCGCAAGTGATAAGATGAATGGTATGCCCGTTAAATGTATACTGTTGAAACTTCACATCAGCTGATTTCTGAAATAACTGCTGTAAAGAGTTTAAATTCATGTATTTTGTGTTGTTTTTACTTGGTTCGATTGTTTTTCACCACTTTTCTTGTTGTTTTTATCTTTACCTTTAGTTGATGATTTTCTCGAAGTTAGTGCAATAATTGTCAAAAATAAGGATAATATGATAAAGAAGAAAAAAGTACTTATTAAAAAATATTTTTCATTAATAATAATAAAATCATTCTCTCTAATAAGGGTTAACGCTAAACATATGAAAAAGAATGGCGGAGCTAGTTTCGACCAAACTTGCTTTTTATCGTCCTGTACATTCAATATTTCTGCACATACATATAAGATAAAACCTACCCTTAAGAATGTTCCGGTTAGCCATTGGTAAATAGAGAAGAAGTCTACATGTTCGATAAAACGCCCTATTGTTGCTAAACCCCATTCTTCATATGCAGGATACCTTTGTTTTGCTGCTTCTGATGGTCCGAATTCTGTAATTGCACCAACAAGAGGACCTATTGTTAAGCCCGTCAATATCACAAGCATTAGTCCAAAGTGATACCATCGCATACGTTTTTGTATTTTATGTTGAATAAATAGAAGCATTAATAATTCGACAAATCCAGATGAGGGGTATATCGCCCCCGTTAAAACTGGCTGAAATCCATGTTCAAAAAACGGTCTTAATAACCCGTAATCTTTCACTTGTAAATTGACAAACGCCACAAAAAACCCTAAAACAACGACACCCGTTAAAACAAATACATTTACGATGACAATTGTTTGTAAACCTGAAGCAGCAAGAAACATAATCAAAATTGTAAATACGATTAACAAAACAATAAATGGTGTATTGCGTAAAAAAGTTGTCGAAACCCACAGTAATGTTTCTCTCATTGTGAATGCTGCAAGGAGTAGTAAATATAAGGCAGTAACGTATAAAACTATAGCGGTTAAAACCTTCCCTACTCTTTGTTTTAACCAGTCTTTAATTGGCTCTTGATTCGTTTTTTTATGGACATATACTAAAAGAAAGGTCCATACAAAAGTCCCCAATACTCCTAAAAGAACAGAAGCCCAACCATCTCTTCCAGCGCTTGCTAAAATTGAGGGAATAATCGTTACATGGTTTTTTAAACCAATAAATGTCATCGTCAAGAATACAACATGTAGTATACTAATTGATCCTTCGTTCCTCATTTTTATACCTTCCATTTTTAGTGATATACGGTAGTGTTGACAACAATAAATAGATTTATAAGTAAATATGTGTAAAATACTTTTAAATTGAATATATTTAACTCGAGCTAGAGAGCGTTTAGGAGGAAGACTGGAGAAGGTTAGATAAAAAAGAATTAAAAACGTTTAAAACATTCAAGGCTAATGCAACACCTAGTATAGATATTGCTTAAATGTGGGAGGTTTTCTGAACAACAGTTTATCTATATCTGACCAGAAGGGTCGTAAATTGATTAGCACTAAGAAAAAAACGATATTTAGTACATGTATTGAGCAAAACTGTATATCAGTGCTTTTCCATCACAACTCTTAGGTAAAGTAAAAAGAGTGAGGAATAATATTAATAACTTGAGCAAAAAGAGAAAAGAGTGGTTTACACGAAGCGTGATTGAAGAATAAAAAGTTATTTTAAGTATGAAATTAGCAGTTAGAAGGGGAGCTACACATAGAGAGATTAACTTTTAATTGTATTTATAAAGCCAAATTAGATGAGATAACTCCTTAAATGGACGGGGTTAAAATATTTCATAGCATTTTTTAAAAGATAACATTGTTAATTAATTGTTCAGTTGTAAGTATAGTCGCAAATTCATTATGTAATGTAGATAGGGGAACAATTGTATAT
Organism: Rummeliibacillus sp. G93; assembly: GCF_023515935.1. NCBI lineage: Bacteria > Bacillati > Bacillota > Bacilli > Caryophanales > Caryophanaceae > Rummeliibacillus > Rummeliibacillus sp. G93. Next base: position 1,837,178 of record NZ_CP097314.1, on the reverse strand, counting down.
AGTGTCGGGACTAGAATGTTTTTCATTTTGGTCTATTAAACCTAAGGCTGTAGTAGCATCTGAGAATAGGTAAGTAATGAAACCTAAATTCACACTCATCCCTTCCAGAATTGCTATATTTCCTCGCAAATAGGCTATAACTTAAATAATATCCTAATTTATTCAAAGACTAAAAGAGCATTTTACTTGGTGGGGCTTAGTTTAGTATTTTATTAATTGACGTTTTTTTTAAAAAAAAAGCATAATTGGTTATTTTCGCAGAAGATAATCAAAGGAGAATATCTGAAAAAATTATTGTATAGGAAGTGAAGTATTGAAAAGCAAATATATTTTTGTATTCACACTTTGTATTTTATTTGTTTCTTCTTTCTTTATTATAAAAAAAACTTTTGCAGATAAGGGAAGACGGTATTACGAAGAAGCTGGGCATATTGTTTGGGATGTTAAAACGAAAAAAAGATTGTGGCGCTTACTTTTGATTACGGTCCTCATCCAACGTATACTCCTGAAATTTTAGATTTATTATCAAAATATAATACAAAAGGAACCTTTTTTATTGTTGGACAAAATGCAGAAAAGAGTCCTCAAGTGGTCTTAAGAATGTTTGAAGAAAGTCATGATTTAGCAAATCATACCTATACCCATCCTTTAACAGCAGGGGTATCACATATATTAAAGGAATGAAACAAACAAACTAATGAGGTAATTTATAGTATAACCGGCTTTACTCCAAAATTGTTTCGCCCAGTAGAGAGAAGATATACAGATAGTTTAATTAATGAAGTTGTGAAGGAGGGATATAAAGTCGTGATGTGGTCTTGGCATCAAGATACAAGAGATTGGGCGGATCCTGCAGTTAATACCATTGTGAATACTGTGTTCAAAGGAATAGAGCTAGGGGATGTCATCCTTTTTCATGATGGTGGTGGAGATAAAACACAGACAGTCGAAGCCTTAAAGATAATCTTACCAAAGCTTCAAAGCAAAGGATATGAATTTGTAACCATTTCGGAGATTTTAAAAGAACAGAAAATGTTAAAAAAATAAAACACTTATTTTGTTAGAAGAATATTACGAAAGAAAAACAAGTATATTTTTTTACGAAATAAAAGCCATCTCATTTTAATATAAATGAGATGACTATTGTTTAATTAATGTATTTTAAAAAGTTATAAATAATCATTTAGAATTAATAATATGATCATTAACAAATGCTTTTATGAAAAAGAATTCATTGTCATTAGGATCTCTTTTATATTCTGCCTTAAAGCATTCTAAAGAATTTTCTAATGAGGTAGACTTTACAACTCGACTTGCTGTTGTTAACTCTTCCCAATATATATTCATTTCTTTGGCATCACAGATTGATTCATGTCCAAGTAGGAACCATTCAGCATCGTATTTTTGAATGTCTTGAATCATTTTTGTTAACAATGATTGCTTAAAATGAAATAGAGAATTTGTGGTTGTACCATAGGCGCAGTCTCCTAAAAAAATGACTTTTTCATCGGGAATGTAAATAATTGTTGAGTCGTCTGTATGGGTACTTTGGATTCTTTCAAGTATGCAAACTTTATTTCCTAAATCAATAGTTAGTGTTTTTTCGAAGATTACATCTGGAGAATTCAATTTAAAAGTATTCCTGCTTGGAATTTCGGTTTGTATAATCTTCATACATTGCGTACTCATTTGATTATTATTCACATACTTTTGGAGTGAATTATCATCATAAGAATAACTTTGCCATTCTTTTATCAATTCGTTTGTTTGACTATTTACTATAATAGTTGCATCGAATTCATTCATTCCTAAAATATGATCCCAATGTGCATGAGTAATAACCAAATATTTAATGGGAGGTGCATTTAGTTTCTCAATTTCTTGTAAAAATTCTTTTGCATGCTGAGTAGCGTTTCCAGAATCTATTATTAGGCTCCATTGGTCACCATATATAAATCCTAATGTTGGTCGATCTCTGTTATCTTCATTAGGTAAATAATAAATTGCATCACTTAATTTATTTAGCATGATATTTCTCCTCTACATAAGATATTAATTATATGAAAGAGAAAATCTTCGTGAGAATTCTAAAATGAATAAGGTAAGATTTTCTCAGTTATTTTTTTACCATTGGACTTGTACCTCCTTTTTACACTTAAAATGGAAGAATGGTATTTGTTGCTTGGTAGTGAGAGTACCGGAAATAAAAATTTAACAGGCTAAAATTAAAGTTTAGTATGAGATCTATCTCACAAAGATTACTCAGCAACCATGTTTGATTCTTCTCTAGTTATATTGTTGTTATTATGTAACTGATTTTCTTGCTTAACAATATAATTTCGAACTGGGATGTTTATATAAATGAACAGCCCGATAATTATTCCTGAAAAAATCCAATTTGCAATCTGTTTAAATACCAACATTTCTCCATAGCCGTCAAGCCCATAATTTTTAAGTAGAAATACAGTTAAACCTGACATAAACAGACCTCTGATAATATAAATTACTTGAATGTATTGAAACCATTTAAAAATTCCTTTTTGAAAAAATAATGTTTTACTTGCCTTTCGTTCATGCCCTTGTAAATATACAAAATCAATTGCGAAGTATAATGATACAGGGCGCTTCATTACTAGTAAAACAAAATAAAGAGAGGAATAAAAAAGACTTAAGTAAACACCATTCCAAATCATTTGCTCTGCTGAACCAGATAGAAGATCAACTGTCGTACCAATTGCTAGTGTCACTAAAATAAATATACCTGTAAAGTTAAACTGTTTATCAATAATAAAACTATAAATGGTATATACAAATCCCGGAATAGTTGTAATTAGCATTGCTATATAGTCACCAAAAGGTTCCCTGCCGAATTTCCAAATAAAATATGGTAAAGCTGCATAAAAAATAAGGTCCGTTAAAATAGACTTTTTGTTTGACTGCTGTTTTTTAGCCATATTCCCTCCAAATCTTCAAATTATTTTCCTAATACACATTAAAAACATATTAACATAAATATCCATAAAATATTTATCTTATAATAAAAAATTTTCAGTTTTTCGTAAACGAATTTTTAGTTTGGATCATTGGAGGTACCGGAACGAAAGTATTACAGGATAAAGAAGGGCATTATCGGCATGAATAAACAAAGTATGTTATAATATAAATTGTAATTACTACTATTTAGGGGAGATAAACATGCTAACTAAAATTAAAAAAGTTAAGTTTCAACCCGAATTTAAAAATCCAGTTTATGAGGTAATTCTTGATTGCCCAGAAGAAAATAAACTCTACATTAAATTTGATTATAAATATAAAAATAAGACTTTTATGCCTTCTCGTGTAAATTATAATAAACAAGATAAGGGTGTAAAGCTTGCTTGGTATACTCAAAAAGTTGAGAAAATGACCGTACAAGAGTTTTTAGGCCAAATTGCTCGAAAGGTAAATAAAAAGTACAATTTCCAATTTAAATAAAACAAAATTTATTTTGATAAAAATAATGTTAGACAAATGAGGATTTACAGTATATAATTAAGTTAATAGGAAAAAAGTTGAATTCGCATATTACAAAAAGTAATCGTGTCTGTTCGGTACTTTTTGTAATATGTGAATTTTTTCTTTTAAAAGCTTATATATTAATAATTTATAATGGAGGTCATTTAAATGACACAAGGTACAGTAAAATGGTTTAACTCAGAAAAAGGTTTCGGTTTCATCGAAGTTGAAGGCGGAGCAGACGTATTCGCTCACTTCTCAGCAATCCAAGGTGAAGGATTCAAATCTTTAGAAGAAGGCCAAAAAGTTGAATTTGAAGTTGAAGAAGGCCAACGCGGACCACAAGCAGCAAACATTGTAAAACTTTAATCTTTAATTTAGATTAGAATTACAAAAAAAAGAGAAATCCTTTCGAGGATTTCTCTTTTTTTTGAATAATATTACATATATATACATAATATACATAAAAAATTATTTTAATAGCGTTGGTATGTTATTTTAGTTAGATTTATATACTCTAAACTGATTATCAAAGAAAGGAAGAACTAAATGGGGTTAATCAAAAAATTTAAACCAATAATTATATCAATATTGTTCGCATTAGGAATATTAATGTTTTACATATTAGGAGGAGTTATTACACAGGTATTAAAAATGAATGAAATTAACTCCTTACTTGTTAATGGGATTTGTGTATGGTTATCTGTCATAACTGCTTTAATATACATCTGGAAATCTAATTTTCGATTTAGCGATATAGGATTTAGAAGTATTGAAAAAAAATCAAAGAATAAGATTTTATTTTATTTTCCAGTAATTATTATAGAAGTAATTGGATTTTTTGTTGGAGTTCGCAATGTTAGTGTAGACTACATATTTGCTGCTGTATTTTTTACTTTAGCGGTCGGGTTTGCGGAGGAAATTTATTTTAGAGGTTTGATTTTAAAAACTTTAGAAGGTGTAGGAATAAAAAAGGCTATTATTATCTCTTCCTGTATTTTTGGTGTAACACATTTAGGGAATTTAGCAGGTGGTGCAAATATTTTTTATACGATTATTCAAGTAATATTTGCATTTACAATTGGTATCGTCTTTGCAGAAATTTTTTACCTTACAAAGAGCTTAATTCCAGTTATCCTATGGCATTTTTTCCATGATGCTTTTGGTTTTTTACAGTAACAGCCTCAAATTAACGAGACAATTTTATTTGCAGGGATTCAGACTGTAATTTTAATTTTATATGCGCTTTATATGTGGAAAATGATTAAAGAAGAAAATAGAAAAAGGTTAAATTGGGAATATAATAGAGCAGCTAGTTAATTAAAAATCGTAAAATGCTGTACAAATTCATGTGAATTAGTACAGCATTTATGTTGTTCTTTTTTATTTTAATTTGACATTATGTTTATTTAAGATAAAAAAATCTGATTTGGTTTTAAATACCTTTAAAACATTGTTTCCGTTGTCTTATCTTAGAATCTGAATGGATTCGTAAAAGAATAAGGGGGAAGTGCTATTTTCTTAACAGTGATTGTTTAATAGCATGACATTCGGAAGTTAATCGATACATACCGAAAATAACGGGAGTCGCTTGAATCAAACCATTACGCATTAAGATTTTATGGAACTGATAGTAGATTAATGTTTTAAAACGCGAAATGCTTCTGCCACTTTATTAGCAAACGATAAGGGATTTTCTACAGATTGGAAATGAACATATAAAATAGTCGGATTCGTAAAAATCCAATGATTATGAATAGCGCTTATGGTTAAATTGTTTCGAACCAATAAATTAACAAAGGCAGGGAGTTCTTCTTCTAATACAACAACTTCTCCAAGGTTCAGTGCATTGCCATTTTGGTCTAATGACTCAAACGTTATCCCTGCATGGAGTACACTCTTACTGGGACGGCCTTGAATCGTCACAAGAAGATTTCGGGCAATTTCTACTGAACAAACTCCATGTTTCATGTTTGCTTGCCCATCAACAATTTGAGCATATTGTTGGCATAAATATTGAAAGTTCGCCATATCAAACACCTCATTTCCTCTAAATATTATGAAGCATCATTAAAGGCTAGAACACTAGGCCAACGATTAATCTGACAAATTGAAATATCTATTATCTTAAAAGTTTAAAAGTAAAAGCAATTCCGATTTTACTGTTTTTACTTTATCATGAGAGTAGGGGGAGATTATATTGAGTCAAACACTATACCTGCTTCGACATGGAGAAACAGAATATAACACGCAAGGTCGTTATCAAGGAGAATTGGATTCTCCGTTAACCGACGATGGTAAATTTCAAGTAAAGCAAAATGCAAAAATGCTAAAAAGTATTATTGGAGATCCAAATGAGTGGAGGATTATTTCGAGTCCACTTGGGAGGGCAATTCAAAGTACAGAAATTATCTGTGAAGCAATCGGTTTTGATGTTAGTAAAGTAGAGATTGATCATCGCTTAAGCGAGGTTGCTGTAGGATCGTGGGCTGGTTTAACAACAAAGGAAATTGAAAAGACTTGGCCACATCTTATTAATAATAACGATTTATATAGTTGGTATTTTAATTCACCAGATGGAGAGAGTTATGATTCGGTTGTAAATCGTTTAACGGATTGGCTTGAATCTATCAAAAACGAACCTAAAGTAATTGCGGTGTCACACGGATTAACCGGGAGAATATTGCGTGGAATATATGCGGGGATATTAAAAGAGGATGCTTTAAAACTAGAATTATCTCAGTCAGTATTCTTTAAATTATCGAATAAAGAGATACATAAAATAAGTCTAGAATTCGATGAGTTTTATTAGATTTCTAAGCTCATTTTAATATTCTATAAACAATTTAATTGGTGGTGGCATAATATTTGGAACTTAAATGGCTAGATTGGGCGAAGCAGCTTCAATCCATTGCACAGGCAGGCCTAACCTATTCTAAAGATGCTTATGACATGGAAAGATTTGAATTGATCAGAAATATTAGCGTTGAAATTTTAGCAAAGCATACAAATCTTGAAAGCGAATTGATAAAAGAGCTTTTTGCCAATGAAACGGGTTATCAAACGGCCAAAGTTGATATAAGGGCAGTAGTGTTTAGGGAAAACAAAATATTAATGGTTAGAGAAAACACCGATGGACATTGGGCATTACCTGGCGGCTGGGGGGATATCGGATTAACGCCAAGTGAAGTTGCGATAAAAGAAGTAAAAGAAGAATCGGGGTTCGATGTTAAAGCAACAAAATTAATAGCTGTACTAGACAAGAAGTGTCATCCACATCCTCCTTCGCTATATCATGTTTACAAAATATTTATTCAATGCGAAATTATTGGAGGAGAGCCCCAAGATGGTATTGAAACAAGTGCAGTTGAGTTTTTTGAAGAAGATGAATTGCCATCTTTATCAACAGCAAGGAATACAGAAACACAGATTCAATTAGCTTTCAAGCATTTGCACAATCCTCTAGAACCTGTTTCTTTTGATTGAAAATTATCTAGAATATTGAGGTGAGAGAATATGAATATTGAGCTGACTAGATTTAAGGTAAAGGAAGGAAAAACAGAAGTAGTAGATGAATGGTTAAAATTTTTTGAATGAAAATATGAAAGATGTACTAGTTACACTAGAAGGCGAAAGAATGTATGTTGAAACGATTTTCAGAGAAACACTTAATGGAGATGAATACTTGTATTGGTATTCCGTTCAAGGTGAGGGTGGCAAAGATGTCGATGAGTCAGAGCATTGGATTGACAAAAAGCATTTACAGTACTGGGATGAATGTATAGATACAAATTTCAAACCTGTTGACCTTACTACAGAGGTTGTTATGATACCTGAGAAAATTAGAAGTGTTATGACAGTTTGAAATGTTGATGTGAACGTTCATATGAAAATAGATAATTAACATGGAGGGATGCATCCATGTCTATTAAAGAACTGGCAGAAAAGGTATCATCTCAATTTCTAACACGTTTAAATAAAGATCGTCCTTTCATAATTGGGATAGACGGACTGAGTGGGGCAGGGAAAACTACATTAGTGAAAGAACTTGCACGAGAATTGGATAATCAAAAGTATAACCTTACTACTTTTCATCTAGATGACCATATTGTTGAAAAAAATAAGCGTTACCTAACAGGGCAAGAAGAATGGTATGAATATTATTATTTACAATGGGATATAGAATGTTTAAGGATCAATTTATTTGAACAACTACATAGGATAGTGAAATATTATTTCTATCGTTCTATGACAAATATACTGATCATTCTTCAATTAAACAGATTAGATTATTAACCAACAGTATTGTCTTAATTGAAGGAATATTTTTGCAAAGAGCAGAGTGGAGAAGCTACTTTGACTTTATTTTATATTTGGACTCCCCTCGTGAATTAAGATACAAAAGAGTATTAAATCGTGATTCATATATTGGAGATTACCAGGCACGACTCAATAAATATAAAAAAAGATATTGGTTAGGTGAAAACCATTATCTCGATAAAATAGATCCCATTAGAAAAGCAGATATAGTTATAAAGGGGTAAATAAAAATGGTAGTACGATTAATAAAAGGTTAAAAGAGGGGGCAGTATGCCACCCTCTTTTAAGTTATCTAATTCAATGATAATTTAATCGTCGGTCTAACTATGTTCTTAATAAAAATCATTAATTCTTTCAATAAAAGGCTTACCATCAACAATCCATTGTTAAATAGTTCTTGTGCTGTTGCAAACATTTGTGTGTAAGAGTCTTTAGAACGTGTAAGTAGGAAGCTTTTTTCTTCTCCGTATAATCTACTTACCCACCACTCCTCTTCATCTTTATAATATAATAAAATCTCCTGATGTTCATCTTCAATCGCTTTTCTAACTTCTTCCCATGATTTCAAATCCATTTTCCTTCCCCTTTTCTAAATTAACTATTTTCCTAAGTTTCTTGTGATATTGCACTGTTCATAACCAATTTACTAAAAACGGATGCTAAGACTTGTTGAAATAACATGCCAAATACAACGGGCATGGCTACCTTGCTTGGAAAGTATGTGGTGGCAACAATAACGCCAACTGCAATGTTTCTCATCCCCCCCGTAAATACTAAAGAAGTCATCTGAGGATGATTTTTTAAAATATAACGTCCGATCAGTAAAGCAAACATATATCCAGAGACAGCAATAAATAGGACTAGAAGCAGGACTGAAACGAGATGAGAATCAAAGTTTTTCAGGTAAGGAGCGATTGCACCACTATTAATCATGACAACAGAAAATAAACACAGCTTAGATAAAGGAGCAAGTTTCTGGCCAAATTTCTTAGGTATTTCCCCCTTAGAAAGTTCATTTGCTAAGATTCCCAAGATTGTAGGCAATACAATCATTAAAAGTAAATTAATGATCAAAGACGCAACATTTAATTGAATCTTTTCACCTGAGACAAAATGCAGAATAGAGGGAATGATAAATGGCGAAAGCAACGTATCAATCAAAATAACGGATAACCCTAAAGGTAAATTACCCCTACATATATTGATCCAAATAACACTTGTTACACCAGTTGGAACTGCAACAGAGAGTACAAAGCCGACAGTCAATAAATGATCATCGAATATGACAGTTGATAATAGATAAGCCCATAAAGGCATCAAAATGTGTAGAAATGCAATAGAGAATAAGATAATGACAGGATGCTTAACAAAAATTTTTACATCTTTAAATTTCATATTTAAGCTTCCCGCGAATGTCATAAAAGCAAACAGCCATGAGACAAGGAATAATAGATGATGTCCAATATGCTCTAGCAGAACACCTAGGACTAAACTTAATGGTGTCAAAATAGCAATGTATTTTTGAAGAAATACATTTAGTTTTTCTAACATGCAAAAGACCTTCTTTTTTTATAATATATTATTATTTTAACTTAATTAACTCACCAAGGGAAAAATCTGTAGAAAGGAGGAACAGACTATTCAAATTTCTCTTCTTTGATTAGCAGATGCATAACAGTAAGATAAGCTTTACTATTATCAATTACTAGATTTACAGTATGGTATGATGAACTCTGGGACAATTGAAGAAGAGGATGTGAGTACCATTTCAATTTTGCTATTTATTTTAGCGGGGCTTGCTGAAATTGGCGGAGGATATTTAATATGGCAATGGTTGAGAGAGGGTAGGCCTTTGTCGTTTGGGATAATCGGTGGAGTTATTTTATTCTTATATGGCGTTCTTGCTACTTTCCAATCCTTTTCAAGCTTCGGAAGAGTATACGCTGCTTATGGTGGAATTTTTATTTTTCTGTCCGTTTTATGGGGATGGGGAGTTGATCATAAGACACCAGACTTGTATGACTGGATAGGTGCGGGGATTTGTTTAGTTGGAGTAGCAGTGATGCTCTTTGCACCGAGACATTAAAAAGCAGACACAAAATTTTGCCCGTAGAATACGTTTAAACTACCTAGAGTGCTCATCTTAGGTTGACCGGAATGGGCCTTTGCACCGATTTTAGCATATACTATAAGAAGTGAGTTTCTAGCCATAACAGCAGTTTGAGGAGTTGAATTTATGGAGCTTAGAGAGTTAAAGTATTTTATTGCGGTTGTGAAAAATAAAAGTTTTACTAAAGCGGCTGAAGATTTGCATGTGACACAACCGACACTTAGCAAAGTAGTGAAGTCGCTCGAAAGCGAATTTGATGCGGCTTTATTTTATCGCTATCCAAGGCATATCGAATTGACCGATGTTGGTGAAATTGTCTATGCCCAAGCACTAAAAATGCTAAGCATAGTTGAAGAATTGGATACTGCATTGGAAGATGTATTACAAATGAAGAAAGGTACGATTAAAATTGGTATGCCACCGCTAATTGGCATTCTTTATTTGCCGAAACTTTTAAAAGGATTTCAGGAACGATATCCTCATATTAGCATTGAACTTGTGGAACGTGGGGCAAATATTATTAAAGAATTGGTAGCAGATGGTGTTTTAGATATTGGCTTTGTAATGCTACCAGCCGATGAAAGTGACTTTCAGGTGATTCCCTTTGCATCACAGAATCTTATGCTAATTATCAATAAGTCGCATCATTTGGCAGGAAGTAAGGAGATTAGCTTAAGGGAACTGACTAATGAAAAAATGCTTTTATTTAGCCAAGATTTCACGCTCCACGATCGTATAAAGCAAGAATGTGAGCAGGCGGGTTTCACTCCTCAAATTGCTTATGAAAGTTCACAGTGGGATATCATAAGCCAGATGGTAGAATACAATTTAGGCGTTGCAATGTTCCCAAAATCATTTGCTGAGAAAATTAATCAAGAAAAAGTGAAAGCCATCCCAATTGTTAAGCCTCAAATACCCTGGGAGCTTGTATTGATTGCAAAGAAAGATCGTTATATGTCACATGCAACTAGAGGATTAATTGGCTTTATTACATCCAACCATTCCAATTTGGAATAGTAAACATAAAAAAACGATATTTTACGAATGGTGATATGTGAGGTAAAGTGTTCTTATAAGTTGAGCTTAGAAAAGGTGAGCAAAGTGAAAAAAATAAGTAAAATAATTATTCAAATAGTGTTCCTTTATGGGATTCTTTTGATAGGAGAGGGCATTTCAGCTGTACTGCATTTGCCAATTCCGGGAAGCATCATAGGTCTCGTACTATTATTTTTAGCACTTAAATTTAATATAATTAAATTAGAGTGGGTTGACCTTGGAGCTGGATTATTGACTGGGGAACTTGCTCTATTCTTTATTCCTTCTGCCGTAGGTGTTATCCAATATGATCAAATTTTTGGCGTTGTCGGCATTAAATTGGTGACTGTTATTATTTTAAGCACCATTCTTGTTATGATCTGTACGGGAGCAGTGGCAGATTATTTACATAAAAAGGATGTGAAAGAATAATGAATATTTTTATTGCGTTCATCAGCCTCATTGCCACGATTGCTATCTTTCTAGTAAGTAAGAAAGCATATCAGAAAACGCATCGGCTCTTGCTTTCTCCACTAATTGTCAGCCCCATGTTCCTTGTTATTCTATTACTTTTAACAAGAACTTCATATGAACAATATAATCTAGGGGGTTCAGTGCTAACAAAATTATTAGGTCCTGCAACAGTTGCATTTGCTGTGCCAATATATAAAAATCTAGAATTGATAAAGAAACATGCAAAGATTATCGTAGCAAGCCTATTTACAGGTTCATTGGTTGCTATTCTATCATCCTTCTTTTTTGCAGTATGGATTGGATTGTCAGCAGATATGATAACTAGCTTAGTTCCGCGTTCCATTACAACACCGATTGCCATGGATATTTCTAAAATGATCGGTGGCGAACCATCTATGACGGCCGTATTTGTTATTGTCACAGGTTTGACAGGCAGCATTACAGGTGCGATCATCATTCGATTATTCCGTATCAAAACAACTGCTGCAAAAGGGTTGATGCTAGGAATGGGAGCGCATGGTTTAGGGACTTCAAAAGCCTTCGAAATGGGGGAATTAGAAGGGACTTTTTCAAGTGTAGCAATGGTAATAGCTGCATTGATAAGTATCCTATTGTCTGAAACCTTTTTTCCACTACTCCGCTTGTGTTTTGCTATGTAAAAAAACTCACTTTTTACTTCTGTGAAAAGTGAGTTTTTTTGTAATATCTTATTTTATTGGTAAATCTTTAACTTTTGACCATTGTCCAAATCATTGGTGTCCAATTGATTCCATTGTTTAATAGAGGTAACTGCAACGCCATATTTATTGGAAAGAGAACGTAATGTTTCTCCATTTTTAACGATTACCTGTTTTGGGTTTTTTGGTGAATGATCATACTGCGTAAGATGGAATTCTTTAATCAATGCATTTAATTTTTGGTGATAGCGTGTATCTGTTGCATAGGTACCAGTGAGATACTTTGTTGCATCTTTATAGGATTTCGTTTTACTTTTAAATGTTTTTTGATAGTATTTAGTGTTCCAAGAAGTCCCGTTGTGCAGTAGCTCAGCGTAGTCTTCTAAAGACGCTTTATAGCTTGGGTATTTTCGGAATTTTGCTTTAATCCGATGCATTTCGCCTTTGCCATTATCTTCTGATGTTGTCATCTTTACTGCTTGTCTTTGATATGTTCCTTTTATGCCAAAGAGATTATGATTTGGTGGAGAGCTTAAACCACTTTTACCACCGTTGCTTTCGAGTACCGCTTGGGCAATCATAACAGAAGCATATAAATCATGTTCTTTTGCAATATCGCGAGCATCATCAGAGATTAATCCGATAAAACTTTCAATACTTTGTTCTTTTGGAGTAGGCTTTGGCGTCTCTTCAATTGAATTATTGTACTGAGAAATGATAATGAAAATTGAAGTCGCAAAAAGAATGGTCGCAAATAAAGTGAATAAGAATGTTTTTTTCATTATTTAACGGTTCTCTAATAACCTTCCTCCTTTTTATAGGATGCTATCTATTAGTTTAACAAAAGTATAGAAAGTTTTCTATTAGATTGTTTATCGAGATAGTTTCTGATTGAATTATATTGTCATAATCTTTTGTATACGGTAGATTAATGGTAACTAAGAAAGAAAAGAGGGTGTATGAATGTTTAAAAAAACAGATGATGCTATTTGGGACGGACGTTTGGATGATACGGAAAACAGAGAAAGCTTCCGTTATCATCAAGTGGTGAAGTGCCAGGTTTTAGATGGAACTGAAGAAAATGTAGAGGATATGGTAACGCTTATTGGATTTGCTTGTGATGAAGGGGTAAGAAGGAATCACGGAAGAGTCGGGGCAAAGAAAGCACCAGATGAAATTCGCGCACAATTAGCAAGTATGCCGTTCAGAGGTCCTTTAAATGCAACTGTAATAGATGCAGGCACGATTGTTTGTGAAGAAAATGAATTGGAAGCTGCACAAGAAGAATTAGGGAAAACAGTTGCAACAGCGTTAAATGAGGACGTGCCTTGCATTGTACTAGGAGGAGGCCATGAAACCCTTTATGGTCAGTATCTTGGGGTAAGAGAACACGCCGGCAAGGAAGCCAAAATTGGTTTACTTAATATCGATGCTCATTTTGATATGAGGCCTTATGATGAACAACCATCCTCTGGCACGATGTTTAAGCAAATATTGGATCAGGATCCAAATGCGAAATATTTTGTCTGTGGTATTCAACGTTATGGTAATACGACAGAGCTATTCCGACGTGCAGATGAGCTGGGTGTTACTTATCTGTTTGAAGATGAGATGACAGATGAAGCGACGAAATCTTCAATCAAAGCTTTCGTCAATGATTGTGATGTAGTCTTGCTGACCTTATGTATGGACGCTATCAGTGCTGCACATGCACCAGGTGTGAGCGCGCCTGCTCCTTTTGGGTTGGACCCACTAACCGTACGCACACTGATCCGTGAGATATGCAAAGAGAAGAAAGTGACTAGTTTTAGCTTATGTGAAGTAAATCCGTTAGTTGATGAAAATAATCGTACGTCAAAATTGGCTGCCCATATTATAAATGAAGCAACGATGTCTTTTTGGGGAAGATAGGACTTCTTAGGTGTGTGAAGGGTTCGTTAAATTGGGGTTTCGTACGGCCTTTTTATATCTATGGGCCAGGAAATAACCTAGACCGTGAAACATATATCTTTAAACGTCTGTTAAATAATTCTCCTATTATCATTCCGGGCAAAGGTGAAAACGTAATACAGTTTGGGCATATAGATGACTTGGGGGAGACTTTAATTCGAATGTCTGGAAACAGTAAAAGTTTCGGGCAAATATACAATGTTGGGGATGGCAGCTCTATTTCGCTAGAGGGTTGGGTAAAAATGTGCGCCCAAATTATTGGGGTGGAGCCGAGCATTGTTTTAGTGGATGCAAAAGAAACGGGTTACTTGTCAAGGGAGTGGTTTCCATTCAGAGATGTCTCGCTATACGGATCTACTGAGAAGCTGTTGAATGATTTTGGTGCAAAACAAAAATATTCATTGTTTGAAGGATTAAAACAAACATTTACTCACTTATCAAAAGAGGAATTAATAGATTCTTACACAATGTCAAATGTAGAAAAGGATATCCTTGAAAGAAGAGGATACAGTATTAATGTTAGATAAGTGGAATTGCATAAATAATGAAATATTGATATCAGTATAATAATGTACTTATAAAAGTGAGGAGGATTTTTACCATAAAAAAAGTAAGTACTTTCGCTGGTTTATTTTTGCTGATAATCGCTTTATTTGGCTGCAGTAACAAGAATGAAACTAGTCAACAATGGAAAGAGAGTGATATTTTCGAGTCAGGCAATTATAAAATGATTGGTATAAAGAGGCGGGTAGGTTTTATATATGATAAAAAGAACATGCCTATCGTGGAAGGGCAGCAAAATAAATATATGTGGCATTTATGGGGAGAAAAAAATCAACTAGAAAAGAAGTTTAAAGTGCTAGGTACGCATGAAGGAAGTAAAAAAGACGTAATTATTGTTCCTGAGACAATAAATAACTTACAAATAAGTCCTAATAATAGTGCTGACGTTAGTATTCCAACCAGCATGGAATTAAAGAAAAGTGGAATGTGGAAACTTGATGTTCTCTTGGACGGTAAACTCTTCGATACTATTTATGTAAAGGTAAATAATAAATAAACCATCAAACTTAGAAGCTATTCACCTTAAGTGAAAATAATATTAGAATAATTTATAATGAGGAAAATAGATGGAAAATGAATTTTTTAAAATATTTGATGAGGAAAGAAATATAATAGGGGTTGCTTCGCGTAAGGATGTCCATGAGCTTGGGTATTGGCACGAAACCTTTCATTGTTGGTTTGTCACGAATATTGAGGGAAAGGACTATATCTATCTGCAGTTACGCAGTGATACTAAACAAGACTATCCGAACCTATTGGACATTACTGTAGCCGGGCATTTACTGGCTGATGAAACTGCCCGTGAAGGTGTTAGAGAGATAAAAGAGGAAGTAGGTATTGATATACCCTTTCATGATTTAGTGCCATTAGGACTCATTAAATATTGTGTTATAAATGAAAATTTCATTGATAAAGAATTAGCACACCTCTTTTTGTATAAAAGTGCGCATAATCTTAATGACTTTACTATTCAACCAGAGGAAGTTTCAGGTATGGTCTTAGTGGAATTTAATGATTTTAGTAAGCTTTGGTTAGACGAAAAACAGGAAATTAAAGCTAGCGGTTTTAAAATTGATAAAGAAAATAATAGAGCTGATTTCGTTGAGTATATCGGTAAGAATCAATTTGTCCCTCACCAAATTTCGTACTATATAGAAGTTATAAATAAAATAAAAGACCAAATTTGATGGTCGCAAGAGAATATATCTACAGGCAACATAGTTCTAGTTTCTGAGCAAATGAAGTCTATTAATTAAGCCTGTGATAGTCCTTAGAAAAATAAGGATAAAGGATATGGGATATTCCCTTTCCTTTATCCAAAAATCTGGCCGCCGTTGACATGCAATGTTTGGCCTGTGACAAATCGAGAATCATTCGAAGCCAGGTAAACAAACGTTGGTGCCACTTCAAACGGCTGCCCTTGACGATCCATTGGATTTCCTGCAAGCACCACCTGATCTGGGGAGAAGCTTGATGGAATAAGTGGCGTCCAAATTCGTCCTGGAGCAATAGCATTTACACGAATGCCTTTTGTAACTAAGTTTTTGGCTAATGAGCGAGTAAAGCCAATGATAGCTCCTTTTGTCGCACTATAATCAATTAATTGTTCATGCCCATCAAATGCTACGACTGAAGATGTATTAATAATGGATGCGCCAGGTTGTAAATAAGCAAGCGCTGTACGGGTTGTGTAAAAAAAAGAATATATATTTACTTTAAATGTATCTTCAAACTGTTCGTCTGAAATATCCTCTAGATGGTTTTGTTGAAATTGAATACCAACATGATTACAAAGAATATCTAGTTTTCCAAATGTGCTTACTGTTTTTTCGACAATAAGACGGCATTGTTCTTTTTGACGGAGATCACCTGGCAATAACAGCACTTGACGGCCTAATTCTTCTATTCTTTTTTTCGTGCGTTCTGCATCCTCATGTTCATTTAAATAGGAAATAGCAACATTTGCACCTTCTTTTGCAAAAGCTATAGCCGCTGCTGCACCCATACCACTGTCACCGCCAGTGATTAATGCTACTTTTCCTTCTAATTTTCCGCTCCCTTTATCATTAGGATTTTCAATGATGGGTTGTGGTACCATTAGCTTTTCGACGCCTGGCTGTCGAAATTGCCGTTGCTCTGGTACTGTAATGGCAACATCTTGATACTGCGTAATCTTACCGTAATTTGGATTCATTGGATATGTTGACTCATTTGTTTCACGGTGGTCCAATTATCATTTCCCCCTCTAATTTACAAACTAACTATTCAAAGTACAGTATGAGAGACTGATTCAAAAGGTGCTTACTGTGAGGCACCAATATACAGTGACTTTGAATAAGATAGAATGAATACAATAAGGAGATGATGGATTGGAGAATTATTATTTTAATGAGCATGTAAAATTCTTATTAATTAATGAATCGGATGAAAAGGTAGAAGTAGCATATGAAGAGTCCGTTTTTGATTTACCTTTAATTGGGCCAAGACCTCCATTTTATGCTCATCCACGCTATACGGAAGAATATCCGTTGCTTTAAAGGGATTAATAAGAGCTGTACACAATTTGTGCAGCTCTTTCATACGTAACTGTGGAACGAGTGGATGGAGTCTCTGCAAGGGGGGAGGAAAGAGAAGAGCAAAAGCATACGAGCTATTACTCTGCTTGAGGGAGAGTGTTTTTTCCATATTCCATTGAATCAATTGCTTTGATTAGTTTGTCAGTGAAATGCTCTGTTTTAAGCTGATAACGGTGAAGCTTTTGATTTAATTGTAAAATCTTTTCAGTAGATGCATACAGATTAGATTCAGTATCATCAAAGTAGGATGTGATTGCATCTAAATCAAAAATTGCTTCCTGATCAGCTACAAAACCAGCATTTTCAATGAGCTGTTGATAAATCTCTCTTGTTTGCTCTTGTTCGACAGAAATAAAATCCACTAAGTTTTTACGAATGGACGAAATCATTTCTGATGTGTTTTGGAATTTATATATAATTTGTTTCATTTCATTTAATTGGTTAGTATAATTATTTGTTACTTTTTGAGTCATTCTATCGTTTCCTTTCGTGGTCTAAATTTACTATATAATATTGTATACCCATTCTGCAAAAGAATACACAAATGTAACGAAAATGTAATATTTAGAATTTGTATGAAAGCGTTTCAATAAGATAAACATCTAGAAATAATCGATAAACCCTTATTTTAAAGGCTTTCAAGGTATTTGTAACTAGACAGAATATTTATAGGATTATAAAAAGATATATATTAAATAAATGTTACATTAATTAAGTCTTTTTGCTTATAAATGATTATTTTTTTCTTTACGTAAAAGATAAAAGGAGATTACAAGATGACTAAAAATTTTTCTTTACCACCAGAATTAAGGGATTCGTTAATAGCTGCAAGTCCTGTTGTATGGCTTAATCCCCAAAAAAACGAATCCTATTTAATTGATCACGCTATGATCGAAGAAGCCGAAAAGAGATTGATTCGTTTTGCTCCTTACATTCAAAGAGAATTTCCAGAAACATTATCTCTAAACGGGTTCATTGAATCACCACTGCAGCCAATGCTACAACTAAAAAAAGAAACGCTTATAAAAGGTAATATCTTTATTAAAAGAGATGATGGATTGCCAATCAGCGGCTCAATTAAAGCCCGAGGTGGTATACATGAAGTGTTATATTTAGCTGAAAAAGTCGCTTTAAAACATCATTTAATAAGTATGGAGGATGACTACTCTATCTTTGCTGAGCAAAGAATGAAAAACATACTGAGCAAATACAAGATTGTCGTAGCATCAACAGGAAATCTAGGCTTGAGCATTGGCATTATGAGCCGGAAACTTGGCTTTGATGTGATTGTACATATGTCGCATGATGCAAAAGAATGGAAAAAAAGCAAGTTAAGAGCGGTTGGAGCGCAAGTTATAGAACATGCTGGGGATTATAGTTTAGCTGTTGCTAGGGGCAGAGACGAAGCAGAGCGAGAAGCGAACAGCTATTTTATTGATGATGAAAACTCTAAACACCTATTTGCAGGCTATGCTGTAGCAGGACGCCGACTAAAAAAACAGCTAGACGAGCAAGGCATTAAAGTGGACGCCAACCATCCGTTATGTGTTTACATCCCATGTGGAGTAGGTGGGGGACCAGGAGGCGTATGCTACGGCTTAAAAGAGTCCTTTGGAGAAAATGTATATTGTTATTTCGTAGAGCCAACTCAATCTCCTTGCATGCTGCTAGGTATGGCTACAGGCCAGCATGATCAGATATCTGTATATGATCTAGGCTTGACCAATAAAACTATTGCCGATGGTCTTGCGGTTGGGCGGCCTTCTTCTTTTGCAGGTAAATTATTAGAGCCCTTATTGGATGGGATCCTCACTGTAAGCGATGAAGAGTTAATTACCTATTTAAAAGAACTTTATCAAACAGAAGGTATTTTAATTGAACCTTCGGCGGCAGCGAGTATGAAGGGCCTATTTGCTTCATTACCATCCTCTGCTAATAAAGAAACAACACATATTATTTGGGCAACAGGTGGAAGTATGGTGCCTCAAGAGGAACAGAAAAACTATATTGAGTAACAATAAATAAACCTAGTCAAAGCAGCTAGGTTTTTTATTTTTCTGTAAATTAGACAAGAGTCATGTTTTTGAATAATAATTTGAAATGTTTATGATAATTTTAGTATTTTGAATGTATATATAGATATTGATTTATGATATCACGAATAGTAATATCATTTTTATGATTAACCAGTAAATAAATTATCAGAAATGTTTAAGAATATTGCCTGTAGAAATTTATGAAAACGTTTTGATTAGATGGATAGTAGTTTGGGCATGACTATTTAATATATTTGTGATGGTTTGATTGCTGATCTTTATGCTAGGAGTTGCCTATATGTTTTTCATGTTAAATATTTTAGGAGTCATTATTGTAATGGGCATTGTTTATTTATGTTCGCCCCGCAAAAAAGAAGTAGCATGGAGAGCGATCGCTACCTTGTTAGTGCTTGAAATACTGATTACGTGGTTTATGTTAAAAACCACTATCGGTGGCTGGATTATTAATAAAATTGCCTCATTCTTTACATGGCTGATTGATTGTGCAAATGAGGGGATTGCATTTGTCTTCCCGAGTGCCTTGGCGAATGATACAGTCGACTTTTTCTTCAGCGCGTTATTGCCGATCATCTTTATAGTTACCTTCTTTGATATTTTATCTTACTTTGGAATACTGCCTTGGATCATTGATAAAGTCGGCTGGCTAATATCGAAAGCATCAGGTTTGCCAAAGTTGGAAAGTTTCTACTCTATTCAAATGATGTTTTTAGGGAATACGGAGGCGCTTGCAGTAATTCGTGGACAATTGGCGAATCTAAAAGAGCACCGTTTACTAACGTTTGGTATTATGAGTATGAGTTGTATTAGCGGATCGATTGTAGGGGCATATCTGTCTCTCGTGCCTGCAGAATATGTATTTTGTGCTATACCGCTAAACTGCCTGAACGCTTTGCTTGTTGTAAATATGTTGAATCCTGTGAAGATTTCTAAAGAAGAAGATATTATTTATCAACCAGCAAAAGAGGAGAAAAAGGACTTCTTCTCAACTATTTCGAATAGTATGTTAATCGGCATGAATATGGTCATTGTTATTGCTGCTATGCTCGTTGGTTATGTAGCTTTAACAGCTGCAGTGAATGGCTTATTAGGAATTTTCGTTCATGGGCTGACCATTCAGAAAATTTTCTCTTATATTTTCAGTCCTTTTGCTTATTTACTTGGTTTACCGACTAAAGATGCGCTTTATGTTGCTCAGTTGATGGGTACAAAGCTTGCTACGAACGAATTTGTGGCTATGATGGATCTAAAGAAACATTTAAGTTCATTAGCTCCTCATACAGTTGCAGTAGCCGCTACCTTCTTAACGTCATTTGCAAACTTTAGTACAATCGGAATGATTTATGGTGCTTTCAGCTCTCTTTTATCTGAAGAAAAATCAGCGATTATCGGTAAAAATGTTTGGAAATTATTGATAAGTGGTATTGCCGTTTCACTTTTGAGCGCTATGCTTGTAGGTTTATTTGTTTGGTAATAGATGAGTTCCTATTCCTTTGGGGTAGGAACTTTTTTGATAAATCAATAATGGATAAAAAAAGATGGATTCAGATTAAATAATCTGTCCATCTACAATGATTTGACCTGTTTTTTGGTCATATTCCACTTCGCCCATAGCACCGAGATTAATGCCCTTTGGCAACTCTCTAGTTTCTACCATTTGTCTTTCGTTAATAATTGCTAAGTATTCACCATTTACCAGAACTACTTTCGTCATATTAATCCAACTCCTTAAATGTTTTGTTAATTAAGAATACCCGTTCGATAGAAAGTTAAACATGCAAATATAAAATAGAGACACTATAATGAAAAATAACAGGAGGAATGAATGATGCAAAAACTAAAACTAGAAGATATAGAATTTATGCTACAAGAAGCAAAGGGAAGCTTAAAAGAATTACAAGAAGTTGATTTGATTGATGAGCAAACAAAAGAATTAATTTTGCTTACAAAGGAACAAATTGAAGACTTAGAAGAAATGAAAAAAGAAGCTTTAGAATAAGGTAGCTAAGTTAAGGTATCATATAACTCAGTAAAGAAAGTTAGTGAAAAATGAAACGCGGAGTTTTTTTATTGTTTTAACATACTTTTAACTCAGAATAAATGAATACAATCTTTTTATTAGGAATAGTCTACCTCCTCCTACATATATATTATAAATAGGTCTTGCTGGAGGAGGAATATTCTTGAATGAACAATTAACAAAACGTGCAAAGCACTTTTTTAAATATGTTGAAGAATTTACGGCTTTGGAAAATCCTGCTGTCCGTTCGATAAAAGATTACAAACAATTTTGGAATATCAATGATTTATACTTGTACGAATTGCTAGATTCAAAAGTGCAGCTAAAGCAGCGAGCAGAGATACATAAACCTATTCTAGAGCAAACATTTCTGGTCGCACCCAAGCCATATCCCGAAATATCCCCAAAAATTGCCCTTATTTATAAAAAGGAACATACCGCACCTGTGTATAAGCACGCTTTCCAACTAGAAGAGAATTTATTACAGAAAGAAGGAGCTAACCGGAATCGCCATTCTAAAACTATAGAATGGACTAAGTGGGTTGTTAGAAAAAAGAATTACGATAAAGCCTCCAGCCTTTATAATGAGCTTTGTGAATGGGTTGAAAAACTCAAAGGAGATAGCGATTTAGAGGTTGTATTGGCAAAAGGCTTATTTAATTGGCAGGATGGAGAGCATGTGATTGAATTGCCTGTATTCACACAATCACTTGTTTTAAATAAGAATAAGGATACCATTACAATTAATACGAAAGACGCCACTTATTCCTTTGATCAACATTTATTGGAGAATTTTTCTGAAGAGCAACAAACACAGGTTGCAGCTTTGTTAGATAATATAGTACCTGACAAATTCTTTAATGATGAGTCTGAAATTCTAAATAAAATTGCCCCCTATTGCCATCCCGAAGCTGAGGTAGGGGACCAAGCACATGAGAAGAAACCAATATTAATCGATGAATCTTTCATTATCATCCGCAACAAAAATCAAATTCGTTTAAAAAAGGACTTACAGAACTTAGTACAAGACCTTGAACATAAAAATAGTGCACCAACTGAAGCACTTTATTCAGTATTGGGCTTATCACAGAAAAAAAGAGAAAGCAGCAGCGGAGCCAAAGGACAACTCTTTTTGCCGCTAGATGTACCAGAAGAACAAAAGCAAGTAGTAAAAAAGTTAGAACAAATGAGTGCTATCAGTGTCCGAACGAGCAATAATTTTTCTAAGGCAGAAGCTATTAAGAACTTAATCGCCCATTACTTAGCTAATGGAAAAAAAGTGTTGGTAGCTACAAATCATGAAGAACTAGCCACAATTAAGAATGAATTGCCCAAACATCTTCATCCGTTATGTGTTCACATAACAAGCGACGTAAAAAACTCTAAAGAACAAATTGAGCAATCGATTCAAGTAGTAGGGGAACGGCTTGATAATACCAATATGCGAAAAGGGTTTGAAAAGGTAAAACAAAAGCAACTAAGACTTCAAATGAGTGTCGAGCAAGAGCAAGCTAGCTTAAATGAGCTACGGCAATATCATTTGTCAGAAGGAAAGCCTTTCCTATTCGAGAATAAAGAATGGTATAAACATGACGTAGCCAAATATTTAGCCACTGACCCAAAACCATTTGAGTGGATCCGAGATGATTTGCCACTTGTTATGAAATTCCCGCTTACTCATGAAGAATGGAAAGAATTTGGTCGTATTCATAATTCTCTTACAAAAGAGGATACCATTTTGCTCCATACGACTGTACCATCTCCAGGTGAAATGATGAATGAAGCTACCTTTAAAATATTGTTAGAAGAAGAACACAAACTAGAAGAATCAATTGACGTACGCCATATCCTGCCGATCGAGTTAGAATCCTCAAAAAAATCATCATTGCTCATTATGCAAGCTTATGTGGATGATATTCTAACAAATTATGAAATAGTGGACGATGAAAGTGTTCATGGGTTCTTGGAGGATGTGTTAGGAGACGAAAAAAGGAAAGATGATTGGAAGAAGGTAATTGAACAAATTAAAGCATTAAATAAAAAAGCGTTAGAGATGTATCATGAAATAAGTCATCATCAAATAAGACTACCTAAGAAATTAACGGTTGATATTAAAAAAGATTTAAGAATGGTTAGAGACCGTATGCTTGCCGGAAAGAAGCCAAATGCACTTTTTATGTTTGGTAAAGGCAAAGCTACGCGATACTTATTTGAAACGCCTGTATTGAATGGAAAACCACTTCGCAATTTTGAGGATGTAGCAATTATGCTACGCTATATTGAATACCGGATGTTAATTACACAGCTATCTAGAATGTATAATGGCAAAATCAGTGAAGTGAGATTCCCGCAAATTGATATTAGGCACCCGCAATTCCCTCTAATTTTGCATGAAAAAATAGAATTGCTGGAACATCTTATAAGTATTGCTGATACAGATATGGCCTTATCCCAAAAATTGGCGGCAGAGAAGTTGGAGAAAACTAATCTATTTGATCAACTAAGTTACGAAAAATTAAAAATAGAAATCTCACATACACTAGCTTATTTAAAATATGAAAAATGGCAAGAAAATTTCTTTGATAAAACCCAACAGCTTCGTACAAAAGCTCAAATTAAACATATGCATCCAATATATAATGCTTTCCTTAATGCAATGGTAGAAAAGGATGCTTTGAAATGGAAAGAACTTTTAACTGAGTTGAAAATACAACGGATTTTGCAGCATGATATTCATAGGTGGAAGCAATATATAGATATATTATCTCACAGTCTACCGCTAACCGCAGGTGATTTAATTGATCTTCTAGGTGAAGCGAAAGTGCCAGAAGACGATGCTATTGAATCTTTTGTGCTGAAAAAGATGGCGACATGGCTATCAGGTAGCAGACACTTGCAGCCGAATATATTACATGCAAAGTTAAAACAGGAAAGAGTACTTCAAAAGAAATTAACGGAAGAATTAATACAGCCAGTCTCTTGGCTGTCGACGCTTAAACAAATTACTCCAGCAGAAAAAACAGCAATCACAAATTGGCGATTTTATAATAAAAAAATGAAAAAAGACAGAGCTAAATTTGCTCCGCATTTTAAACAGGAAGCAGACAATATTCTTAAACAAGCGCAATCAGCTATTCCAGTATGGTTAATGCCGATATCAGAGGTAACTAAGTATTGGTCTGTTCCAGGGAATTATTTTGATGTTGTGATTGTCGACGGAATGGGAAGCCTTTCAGATCTCCAAGTATTATTGCGAGGTGAAAAAGCTATTATCTTTGGAGATGAGGCTACTTCTAAAAAATTGTCATCCAAATTAAGCCAAGAGGAAATTGCGGTATTAATGAACAATTACATTAAAAATTTCCCGAATTACTCGTTGTATGACGGAACAATGTCTATGTTTGAAATTGCTCAACATCAATTATCGGACAAAGCAAAAATAGAATTGCCGAATACTACATCCTTTATTCTATCGACCGAGGACCATGCGACAACATCTACCTTTGTAGCAGACTTGCAGAATGAACTGATGACGAGAGGGTATCGTTTCATGCCTACTATTAAAACGGGACCATTGACAATTGACTTGGCATTAGAGAGTTCTCATGGACGCTTAGCGATCATATGTGGAGGAAGAAAGTGGACTAATCAATCAGAAATTGATGAGTTAGAATGTTGCCAACATCAGATGGAGCAGGCTGGTTGGACATTCTGGCATATAAGCGGTAGAGAATACTACTTAGATCATTCAAAAACAATGGAAAAATTACTAAGTCTTATAAACTTCATGAAAATCAAACCGCAGAGTCTGGTGCAAAATCAACCAACTCCCAGTCTCCACTTTCAAATTAATCAAAAGCCTACTTCAGTGGACCAAAATTAAATGGTGAACTGATGATAATAGCTTTAAAGGAATATAGCATTTTGACTAGGGGGTTCTCTTAGTCAAAATGCTTTTTTTGACCACTTAACGTGTATGCTTTAATTAGATATTGCATAATAATGAATTTTACAGCTAAATGGAAGTCTTATCAGTCTTGTAAAAGGGGTGCTGTTTACATATATATTTATTTAGGACATTATAAGAATGTGAGAGAAGGTTGAACAGGTTAAAGTCAAACAACATTGTGTAGCTGTTCTGTTTGGATTATGTACGCGTTTAACTTATATAAGAGAGGTGTAAATGAATGAAGCATGCGTTGATTGTTGGAGGAACAGGGATGTTATCAAACACATCTCTTTGGTTAGTGAGTAAAGGCTATCATGTATCTGTAATTGGACGGGATGCTAAACGAATGGAAAGCTTAATTAGCAAATCAATCGATTCATCACTCATGACACCTGTATTAGTGGACTATAATGACGAAACTCTTTTAACAGCGAAACTAAGAGAAACAATAGAATGTAATGGGCCAATTGATTTAGTCATAGCCTGGATACATTCGTATGCTGAAAGCGCATTAGAAGTAATTGCAAATGAAATCTCAAATCAAAGCGACCGATACTGGCAACTATTTCATATACTAGGGAGTAGTAAAAACCTAAGTGAAGTAAAAGGGAAATTTAGTTTGCCTCACCCAACTCGTTATCGCCAGATACAGCTTGGATTCATGCTTGAAAATGATCAATCGAGATGGCTTACAAATGATGAGATTTCACAAGGAGTAATTGATTCTATAAAAAGCGGTAAATCTATTAATATCATAGGAACGGTTGAACCTTGGGATAAACGCCCTATTTAGCATTTTTGACATGGTATTCTGTTTTTAAAGACAACTATCTAAAGAGCTTATAAGTTCAAGGATAAATATGAATCAAAACATCATGTAATTCATATTTAAAGGAGTATATTTGTGATTAACCGGAAGTTAAAAGATGTAGATACATTAGAAAATCAAGGGAAATGGAATGAAGCTAAATCAATATTAATAAAATTGTGTAAAGATAACCCTTTAGAACCGAAATACTTTATTAGACTAGGTTTTTTATGCTGGTATCTATTAGTTGAAGGTCATACGCTAGATGGAGAAAGAGTCAATTCAAAAGAATTGGTTATTACTTTAGAGGAAGTTACTAGTTTCGGATTAGAAAATTTTATGGATAATGAAAATTTTCTTTGGTGTTTTGGTTATATGATTTTTCAGTTTCCTTATTATTTTGGTGACTATGACTCTTGGGAGAAGAAAGGATGTAAAATGTTGGAACGTGCTTACAGATTATGCCCTAATGATCCAATTTTTAAATATTCTTATTTAAGCTCTTTTCCTAATACTTTTAAGAAGTTTACCGTTGAACTATTAAACGTACAAGCTGTATTAGATTATAGATTTCAAGGAACAGGATTGTTATCACAGTATTTTAAAGATATATGGAGTTAGCACAAATACAAATATTGCTTATAAATGTTGATACCTAAAACGAATCCAATGTAATAACATTTAGATAACAAAGTAGTTAGATTTTGAAGCAATAAAGAAAGGAATAGCATGGCATTAACTATTGCCATGCTATGAAATTATAAAAATTGATAGTAAATCTTTTCTTTTTAATTTTATTCTTAATAAGTATAGGAAATATTTTTTATAGTATTAAATTGACAGAGAGGAAATTAAACAAACGGGGTTCGAACTATGTAAGCGTGCTGATTTTTGGATTAACTTTATTTGTGGAATAATTGAGCTATTACCCTTTAAATTCCAAAAATATTTTCTTATTACTCAATCAGTCCTGATATTAATCTTATTAATATTTCTATATTATACCTATCTTTCACGTTGAATGACTTTGGTATCCAATTGGCTGCTTAAGTATTGTATATCACAATTACATATTTATTCTGGTCTAAAATAATGAAATTAAATAAAGGTAGGTAAAAATGAAATGAATAGTATTCTAAAAGTCGATAAAGAAGTAGAAATAGCATATATAAATATTTTATCTTCAAGTTTAACTGGTAGAATTATTAAAACTGAAGAACTTGAAGAAAACACAGATTTTCAATTCGATTTAGATGAACAAGACAGGGTAAGAGGGATTGAAATATTTGGAGACACTTTTGAAATTTTAAAAGATATGTTGGAAATTATAAAATTTGAATTAAAAGGTGAGAAATGTTATTGGGGTAAAGAAAAATCAAGCGTAACGCATGATATTTTTTATAACGGAATTGAATTACATTTCGGAAATAATGATTACACTAATTTTATTGGTTTAACCATCATTGATATGGAAAAATATCCATTTACTTATCTAAATGAGGAAAATAATAATTATGCTTAATTTGGAACTTTTTTAAGAGGATTAGGTGTTGCAGTTTTTGATATACAGTATCTATATTAGTTCTCAGGAGAAATCTATTCTATGGAAAACTATTATGTATGTTGGTATTTTCTTTTTACTAGGCACACATTTATAGTATATTGCCTTGGTATGTAGTTAAAAGTTTATTTATAATATTAGGTGTTTGTCTTTTTGTAAGTTGTATAGTTCATATCTAAGTTTTATAGTAATCTTCATTGAAAAAGCCGGACTTTTATTGAAAGGCTAATTTAGCCTTCTATAGTAGTTTGGCTTTCTCAATTTTAAAAGATATTTATCACACACTTCTAAAAGTTTGGAGATAGCGGAAAGAGAGAGTAACCTCAATTATTGATTGAAAGTAGATTTGTACTAATATTACAAATCTCTTTTCATTATCCAAGATCCCCCGGCATCTTCATAAACTTTGATAAATCCGCTCTTTTCATAAAGTCTTAAAGCATTTTGATTTAGAGGATCGACGCTTAACGATATAGCCGGATAACCAATAGAATGAGCAAACTGAATCATATTAAATAACAAACTTTTGCCGATTCCTTTCCCTCTATATTGATTCTTTATTGCCATTCCAAGCTCAGGTGTATTCTCATCCACAAAGCCATAGCCAGCATTATCTTGGTCTAATAACCTTATCCATACTGCTCCTACAGCATTATTTTCTTTATCTATAGCAACTAGTGCATGGTCATTTTCTTTGCCCCAATTTATCAAGTATTTTTCTATATTGGGTTCTTTCAATATATCTAGACTAGGTGCAGGTTGACCTTCAGAAACAAATATAGACTGGTGCAGCATTTCCCATAAGAATGGAATATCTTTTTCCGTAGATGGTTTAATTGAATAATTCATGCTAGTCACTCCTTAAAAATCTAAAAACTAAGTTAAATATTTTTAATTCTTTGTTTAAAAACCTAGATTCGTCAAAAACTATTTTGTAGAGTTTATTTCATATAGATAGAAAACATAATCAGTAGGTACACCTGAGAAACCTTGTTGGCGTATCATAGCAGAAAGATTTCCGCGGTGATATGTTCCATGGTTGACTACATGTTGAACCAATTCGGAAAGATGAGTATTTAATCGTCCGAATTGAGGATGTTCAGGGGAAATTTCTTTATCCAAATCACTTTCACTATTAAGAAATCCTTGATATTCCTTTGCTAATTGATAAAACAACTTTTCCATTTCCTGTAGACCTTTATTCTTTGTATGCTCTTGTACTTGAGCGATTGAAGCTTGAATCTCACCCATAGTTTTTTGACGCATTACACCTAGCCAAATGGTATCGACCATATAAATATGATTAAAAGCCGCTGCAAGCGAAGGAAAAATACTTTGAACTTCCTGATTAAAAATTTCCTCAGGCAATTCCTTTAACCTGTCGAATAATTTGTTATTAGCCCAAACGTGATAATCATACAACTGTAATGCATGATGTTTTTTCATTTATATTCCTCCTACAATTTTTCAGTAAGGTAAAAACCTTATCTTTTCATATCGGATGTGGAAGTGGATAGGGATATCCTATATATTCTACTAATTTATTGAAATTCCTTCATATTCAGAAATTAACAGTATAATACATCTCTATTCGCCAATTGTATAAATACAAAGTATCGAAAGTAATATATATTTGACCTTAATTCATTTAATTCTTAATCAATCTACTCATAAAATAGATTTAATATTACTCTTAATTTGAAATAAATAGAAGTATTAAAGTATGATGGACTCAAGTATTACTAAACGGGTGGGAAAATATGAGATATTATTTCCAGAGCTATAAGCATGTGCTGAAAAAAGACATTATGTTAGTTTTAATTGCTTTGGTTTTGTTATTCTTTACATTTGGCTATTGGTTGGTAATTCCAGTCTTTTACGTTAGTCTTACCATTTCAAATATAACCAATAGTATTATTATTAATTATTTATGTATATTATTTTCAGTAGGGTTTTTATTTTCTTTATATTTTTTACCGATAAATTTAAAGGTTGCGAGAAATATAGCAGTTACAAAGAAGCATAGTTTTCTTAGCTGTTTTCTAGTGATAGAAGTAATATGGATAGTATTTGCTGCTATTCTTTTTGGAATAGCTATAATAATTTTTTTCATTTAAATTATATATAACTAAGAAAAGTTTAATGAAACCATCTCTACTATGATAGTATTGGATTTATTAAAAGGGGGTATTTAAATGACACCAGAACAAATTGTTAGAGTATTTTTTAAAGAAGTACGATCAGGTAATAATCCTGATTACTCAAATCAACTAATGGCAGAAAAAGTATTGGCACATCAAATTGTATCTGAAGAAGAACAAACAGTGGTGAGAACACCTAAGGACTATGCTGAACATGTAAGAGAAATGATTGAAGCATATGGTGATTTTTCATTAGAGATTCAAGAATTTTTAGTAGATGGAAATAAGGTATATGTTCGATGGAAACAAAAAGGTACGCACGTAGGAGAAATCGATGGATATCAACCTACAGGCCTCCCAATATTACAAATGGCAAGTGCGGTATATAGAATAGAAAATGAAAAAATTTCAGAGTATTGGATTCAGATTGATAGGTTAGGTACTCATAAACAGTTAGAATCCAATAAACCCTCGTTCATCTAAGGAGTACATAATTAAGGTATTATAAGCAAGGACAAGTTTCTCTTTGTATAATAAAAGTCTCTTGTGTTGCTCACCTGTTAGACATAAAAAAACAAACCCCTTGATATATCAAGGGGTTTGAAGAGTATCTTAATGCCCTTAACAGGATTCGAACCTGCGACCTAAAGTTTAGGAAACTTTTGCTCTATCCTACTGAGCTATAAGGGCGTAGCGATATATTAACAATCACTATTCTACTATAAAAACTGTAAACGAAAAAGTATTTTTTTCGAAAATCGAAAAAGCATTGGATTATTGCCTATCCAATGCCTTATTAAATTATTTTTTCTTTATTTCGACTCCGTGTTTTGTGATGGCAACTTTTTCATCATCACTTAAATTAGTGAAAACTACAGAAGAGATAATGGAAGGAACCTTCTTTTTGATTGTATCAAAGTCGACATCCATTAAACGATCACCTTTTTTGACTTTTTGTCCGTCTTTAACAAAGGGAGTAAAGCCAAGTCCATTTAAAGAGACAGTTTCAAGACCTATATGGAGCAGGATTTCTCTTCCTTGATCGTCTAATAAGTTGATAGCGTGCTTTGTTGGAAAGACACTGATGACCTTCCCATTTACAGGTGATACTACTGTAGAATTTGTAGGAACAATGGCAAAACCATCTCCCATCATTTTTTGTGAGAAAACTGGATCTGGCACTTCTTCTATTGGAATAATTCTTCCTTCCAATGGCATTGTCAATGATGGAGCTCCAATGGTATCCTTTTTAAAAAACCCTTTAAACATATTTAAACCGCCTTTCATCTTTTTAACGTCTATATTCCCATTTCTGTTAAAAAGTAAAAGTGTTTTGTAGGAGGAAACAATACGTGACAATTAATGAAATTGCCAAACGAGCGAATGTCTCAAGGACAACCGTCTCTCGTGTTATTAATGGGACTGGTTATGTTCGGGATGAGTTAAAGAAGCGGGTGTTACAGGTAATAGAAGAAACAGGCTATATTCCAAGTGAAAATGCTAAATCATTACGTACAAAAAAGACCAATATTATAGGTGTGATTCTACCAAAAATCAGTACAGAAACATCGAGCCGTTTGATGAATGGTATCGATCAAGTATTGGCACCAAAGGGTTATCAAATACTATTGACTATTACGAATCAAGAACCTGCAAAAGAAATTGATTTTTTGCATTTGTTGAAGGGAAGAAATGTTGATGGCATTATTCTTTCTGCAACTCATATCGATGAAGCTTTGCGTGAAGAAATAAAAAAATTAAAAATGCCCTTTGTTATGGTTGGCCAAGAAATGGAGGGAACAGCGGGTGTTGTGTTAGACGACTTTCAAGCAACATACGATTTGGTAAAACTATTCATTGAGAGAGGTCATAAAGAAATTGGTTTTATTGGAGTTACGGAAGAGGATCGAGCAGTGGGTTACCTCCGCAAATTGGGCTACCTGAAAGCTTTGAAAGATAATGGCCTGGAAATAAAACACCATTGGATGCAAGAAGGGAATTTTGATGCTGCTTCCGGTTTTCATGCGACCGAAAACATGGCTGAAGAAGGAGAGCTTCCTTCGGCTATTATAGCAGTAACGGATCGTTTGGCTATTGGTGCAATGCAATATGCGAAGGGACAGGGGCTATCAATCCCAAGCCAATTGGCAATAGCTGGTATGGGTGCTTCTGAAATCTCTACTTATATAGAGCCACAATTAACAACAGTCGATTTCTCACAAGTTGATGCTGGGGTAGAGGCTGCTAGCATTTTACTGGAACAACTTAGTGGCCAGAAAACAGACACAGTAACAGTCAAAAATAATTATAGAATTCTTGTAAGAGAAAGTATATAATGTGGGGGTAATTGTACAAGCCCTCTTTTTTTCATTTATAAGGAATCGATTCCATAACTAACAACATAAGATGGAAATGAAAGCGTTGAACTCGTTACAGAGATGACAATATAAGATGTTTAATATTGTAAAAAGAGTGGAATCGTTTTCAATAAGAAAAAAGGGGTGGGTATATGTCTGAAAATCGGCAAATTGCTGAGGAAGTAATAGAAGCAGTTGGGGGAAAGGATAATATTGAATCTGTTGCTCACTGTGCAACTCGGTTGCGCTTAATGGTGGCAGACAAAAGTAAAATTGACCAAGAAAAAGTGGAGTCAATTGCAAAAGTAAAGGGTGCCTTTTTTAATTCTGGCCAGTATCAAATTATTTTTGGGACTGGTACAGTCAATCGTATTTATGATGAAGTGACTCAGTTTGGCTTTACGACACGATCTGCTTCTGAGCAGAAAAAAGAAGCAAGGAAAAAAGGATCTCGACTACAACGTATGATTCGAACATTTGGTGATGTTTTTGTCCCTATTATTCCAGTACTTGTAGCTACAGGATTGTTTATGGGTGTGCGTGGACTTGTCATGCAAGAGCAAATATTGGGGCTCTTTGGCATGAAGCCTGACGATGTTTCGGAGAATTTCATTTTATATACACAGGTTTTAACGGATACTGCATTTATATTTTTACCTGCATTGGTTGCATGGTCTACATTCAAAGTATTTGGCGGTACACCGATCATTGGACTTGTGCTAGGGTTAATGCTTGTCAGCCCTTCATTACCGAATGCCTGGGATGTTGCAGGTGGCGATGTAAAGCCGATACACTTTTTCGGATTTATTCCAGTAGTTGGCTACCAAGCTTCTGTAATTCCTGCATTTATAGCTGGGCTCATCGGTGCAAAGCTTGAAAAGTTTTTGCGTAAGCGCATACCCGAAATTCTAGACCTTATTTTAACGCCGTTCTTAACTTTGCTTGTAATGAGTGTTTTATCACTGCTCATTATCGGCCCAATTTTCCACTCTGTTGAGCAATGGATTTTATCAGCAGCGACTGTTATATTATCTTGGCCATATGGAATTAGTGGAATTTTGCTTGGTGGGCTCAATCAGTTAATCGTTATAACTGGTGTACACCATATATTCAATATGCTTGAAATTCAACTATTATCGAAGTATCATGATAATCCCTACAATGCAATCGTGACCTGCGCCGCTGCTGCTCAAGCTGGCGCAACATTAGCAGTTGCTTTAAAAACCAAATCGGCTAAATTAAAGGCTCTTGCTTTTCCTTCGTCACTATCTGCTTTTTTAGGGATTACGGAACCTGCTATTTTTGGCGTCAACTTGCGTTACGGTAAGCCTTTCCTTATGGGATTAATCGGCGGAGCGGTAGGAGGATTTTTCTCATCCTTACTCGGCTTAAAGGGAACAGGGATGGCTATTACAGTATTGCCTGGAACGCTGCTGTATTTAAATGGTCAGGTATTCCAATATATCTTTGTAAATTTACTGGCCGTTGCGGTAGCCTTCATCTTGACATGGTGGTTCGGCTATTCCGATGATGCCAAAGAAGAAAGTAATGAATAGATTAGTAGTGAGGCAAGGTTTCTTTTGTTCTCACTTTAAAAATATATCGTAGTACGGAGGTTCGTTTTGCCATGTCAGAACAATTTGGCCACCTGATTAATCGAGCTTATGACGAAGTAAAAAAATATAAAGAATTAGTGCTAAGTGATCCTTATCGTTTATCCTATCATTTAATGCCATCTGTCGGATTTTTAAATGATCCTAATGGGTTAATACAATACAAAGGTTTTTACCACGTTTTTTACCAATGGAATCCATTCGGTACTATGCATGGTTCAAAGTTTTGGGGACATTTCTCATCACCAGACCTAGTGCATTGGCAAGAGGAGCCTATAGCTCTTGCGCCTACAGAATGGTATGACAAAGACGGCTGCTATTCAGGAAGCGCTGTTTGTGATAATGGCCAACTTTACCTCATTTATACTGGTAATGTTAAAGGCGAAAATGGTGAAAGGGAAACGTACCAATGCTTAGCAGTTTCGACAGATGGCGTGAATTTTGAAAAAAAAGGTCCCATTCTTCGAGTGCCTGAGGGATATACAGCACATTTCAGAGATCCAAAAGTTTGGAAACATGAAGGACAATGGTATATGATACTAGGTGCTCAAAATCTGGAGGAAAAGGGCTCTGCTGTATTATTTACTTCACCTGATCTTTATCAATGGGAAATGATTGGTGGCATAGCAGGTGCTGGTATAAATGGTTTGGAGGAGTTGGGGTATATGTGGGAATGTCCGGATTTATTCCCACTCAATGACCAGCATATTCTATTGATTTCTCCACAGTCTCTAATAAAAAATGGAGAAATGGCTCAAGAGTTGTTCCAATCAGGCTATTTTAATGGGGAGTTTTTGTATGAAACCCATCAATTCAAGCATGGTCCTTTTAAGTTATTGGACTATGGATTTGATTTTTATGCTCCGCAAACTTTTAAGGATATACACGGAAGAACAATCCTTTTTGGCTGGATGGGTATTACCAATGAGATAGAACAGCTCCAGCCAACTATAACCAATAAGTGGCTGCATGCTTTAACAATGCCAAGGGAGCTTCAGTGGAGAAATGGACGCATATTCCAAAGACCACTGGAGGAGTTGCAACTGTTGCGTAACAATGAAGTGTTGTATAAGGATATACAGATGAAACAGCAAGCTATTCAATTCGAGGGGATTCAAGGCACTTCTGCTGAGCTATTTATAGAGTTCTCTCCAAGAGACTGCCACGATTTCCAGATTGACCTACGCCATGAAGCAAGGTTGACCTATGATGATCAAACAAAAGAAGTAACGCTATATAGAAGGAATATTGATAATAGTGGAGAGCAATCTAGAAAGTGTAAAATTGAAGGTCTGTCCAATCTTCATTTCTTTATGGATGAGTCGTCTATAGAAATATTTATTAACGATGGCGGTGAAGTGATGACAGCCCGCTATTTCCCAAAACCTGAGGATCACTCTATTACTTTTGAAGGTGATGCTACATTTAGTATTACTAAATGGGATCTTCTCCAACATAAGAATGAAGAGTCCTCACCTCAACAGGAGTTGATATTTGCATGAATGGTGTTCTATGTTTCGGCGAAGCGCTTATCGATTTTATACCGTTAAATGAAGATAATATAACCTATCACAAAGCTCCAGGAGGTGCCCCTGCTAATGTTTCAGTAGGTATTGCTAAACTTGGCGGGCATGCTACATTCTTAGGTAAGGTAGGGGAGGATGTATTAGGTCGATTTTTGCAAGAGACATTAACAGACTACAAAGTGAATACGAAATCCTTAATGTTTTCAGCAGAAGCTAGGACAGGATTGACTTTCGTGACATTAGAACCTTCCGGTGAGCGACATTTTAGTTTTTATATTCAACCAAGCGCAGATCAGCTGATTACAAAAGATGAAATTAGTGCAGAGCTCTTTGTAAATCATAATATTTTCCACTTTGGATCTATTTCACAAATCAATGAACCATCCAAATCAGCCACAATGCAAGCAATACAGTTAGCTAAAGATAATAATATGACTATTTCTTATGATCCTAATTATCGTGAAAGTCTATGGCTACATGAAAATGATGCAAGAGAAATAATCTTATCTACTATCCCATTGGTGGATGTGTTGAAAGTATCCGACGAGGAGCTAACATTTTTAACTGGCTGCAAGACAATTGAAGAAGGGATAAAACGGTTACCGAATATCCCTTTGGTCTTGATAACAATGGGGAGCAATGGTTGTATGTATTCTTTTAAAGAACAATTAGGCCATATATCTGCGATAAAAGCGAAGGCGATTGATACGACTGGTGCTGGAGATGCATTTGTATCGGGCATACTCTATTCCTTATATACCTCACAACAGCCGCTACAGCAATTAGCTGTAGAAGAATTGGAAGCAATGATTCGTTTTGCAAGTATATCTGGTGGCTTGGCTACAATGAAAAAAGGGGCGATGTCTGGATTGCCCACATTAGAAGAGATTCAATCCTATCAATTAGATGTTGATTAGTACTACCCCCATTAGAGTATTCAACAACCAAATATGTGTGAATTGCGAATGAAAGGAATGCCCACTGGCCAATCTAACCAGTGGGCAGTTTTTTTATTGAAGTGTTTTGGCTTCTTTTAACTCAGCGATATCAACCTCTGAACGCTCTTCTAATGAACGTCTTAAATGGACTGTTGCTGTTTTTTCATTTACTAATTTGTCTATCCAGACAGAAACACCGTTATATGTTACTTCAAATTCCTGCGGAGAGGCGACTATTTCTTGTGCTCGTTGATAATCCAAAGTAATATCCCCCTAGTCTATAATGTAGGTTTTGTTGCATTTTTTGTTTTGTGTTTATAGGCTTTCTCAAGCTCCAATAATTCTTCTGCCGTTTCTTCTTTGACTTGTCTAGGTGCAATAAGTTGATTTTTAGGCGTTTGAGCCATACGTCCTGAATTGTGGCTTCTTCCTTGCTTATTGTCTCTTCCCATTTTGGCATTCTCCTTCCTTTTATAAAAGCATTCTTAATATGGCATGTTGTTTTTGCTTTTATCCATAAAGGCTACGGGGAATAGAAAAACCGCAGCAAATAAATGCCGCGGCGATAAGATTAACGATTTAAATTTAGTTGGAAAATGCCAAATCCTCTTACATCAGTTTTACCTGTATAAGTGAATAAGCTTCCTTCTTTAATATAATCCACAGCTTGCGGAGAAGTTGTGAATGTTACATTTACTTTTTGAGCAATTGGCGCGATGGACCAGTTATTGTCTGCTGTAGGTGTAATTTCTTTAACTTCAGAAATATAGTCCATGAGAATTTGACGGTTTTCATCTGCTGAGTCTACTACTAATTCACTCTCTGAAATGCCAGGGAAATGACCGCCGCCGCTTGCACGATAGTTGTTTGTTACCACAATGAATTCTTGATTTGGATCAATTGGTTTTCCATCATACGTTAAGTTGACGATACGGCTTGAAGTAGGATTTTCCAACTGTCCAGTAGTTGAGTACTTCGCAGGCTTTGTAACATCGATTTGATATTGTACGCCATCGATTACATCAAAGTTGTATACAGGGAAGGTTGGATTTAATAATGATTGTTCTGTTGTTTTAGATGTATCAATCGTATTGAATGCACCTGCAACCATTTCTAGCCATTCTTTTACATTAGAGCCTTTCACTTTTAAAGCTTTAAGCGTGTTGTCATATAAATACAAATCGCCGGCACTACGTATTGTTAAGTCGCCTTTTTTGATATCTGTGTATTCGTCTTTACCATTACGGCCTGCTTTAAATGGTGCACCAACAGATAAAATTGGCAAATCTTTTAACTCTGGTTTATTTAAAGCCACATATTTTTCAACAAACCATTTTTGTGCACTTGTTACAACTTGGATAGATGGATCATCTTGGACTAGTGCGAAATAGCTGTATATATCGTCAGTTGTTTTGCCGATTGGTGTGTTGATATATTTAAGTGTTGCTTCATGGTCTTTTAAGATAGCTTTTTTAATCTTTTCATCTGCTTTTTCTTCAAGGACTGATCGTGTTTGCGCTTGTGATTTAGATTTTGTAATCGCCCATTTTCCTTTGATCTTCTTCAAAGTTAAGTCGATAATTCCTAATGCGCCGCCACCAAAGCCAGCTTGTACTGCAGGTACACCGTTAATTGTTCCTTTTTTGTTATCTACACCTTTCGCAGCATTGCCTTGTTCATCCTTAAAGATAGAGTCCAAACTAGCAATATCCTTTGCTGGGAAGACTTTATGCGTATGTGAGAAAGTTATAGCATCGATTCCTTTTACTTTGCTTAATGCATAGATTGTATCTTCTGTATTTGTCACATCTTTGTTAAAGCCGGAGTGAGGCATTGCGATGACTACATCTGCGCCTTTCTTTTTCATGATCGGTACATATTTCTTTGCAGTCTCAACAATTCCCTTTACAATTACTTTGTTATTTAGATTAGCTTTATCCCATTCGCTGATTTGAGGCGGTACAAAGCCGATATAACCAACTTTGATGGTTTGTGTTTTCCCTGATTCGTCTTTTACTTTTTTGTTGACGATTTTGTATGGTGTAAATTGATTTTTATCATTATTCGGATTATTATCGTGATCATCTTTGTATACATTTGCATTTACAAAACCAAATGTGGCATCATTATAAACTTCTTTTAGGAAATTTAGACCGAAGTTGAATTCATGATTTCCAAGTGAAGCCATGTCATATTTCATAATGTTCATTGCTTTTATCATTGGATGGACTTCATTCTTTTTCAATGGATCGATTGTTGCTTTGTATGTTCCAAGCGGTGTTCCTTGAATAAGGTCTCCATTATCTACCAATACAGAGTTCTTCACTTCTTTACGAGCTTTATTGACAAGCGTTGCTGTTTTCGCTAATCCTAATTGAGGAGCTACGCTATTTTTGTAATAGTCAAAGTCTAATAAGTTCGTATGCACATCCGTTGTTTCCATGATCCGTAGTTTTACCTGTGATTGTACCTTTGTTTTTGCCGTTTTAGCTTGCGCTTCTGTTTCCATTATCGGTGTTAAAGAAGATGCAATTAGGCTTAGAGCAAGTGCGCTTGATAAAACTTTAAGGCCTTGGAACTTTTTTGTTGATTTCATACATTTCACCCATCCCTTTTAATTTTTTAAACCCCTTCAAAATATACCATAGAAAATATACTGATAAATTAGCATTTTTCCTCCAAAACAAAAACAGTAAAATATACATAATAAGCGTTTCTGACTAAACAAGTAAATAGTATCGGAGGACTAAAGTGGGATGTTCGTTTTAAAGAAAAAATAGTTAAAAAAGGTTTAATCAATAGAATATCTTCATTTGAGTTAGGAAAAATTCATAGGAATTATTTTATTTATTAGACAAGCTCCTTCTTATTCTTAATCTTGTGGTAAGTAAAAATAAAACTCATATGACCATTCTATTGGTATTTTTATTCTTTGCTAGAAATTTGTATAATTAGTAGGTATAATGTATCTGAAAGAAGAACTGTTTTTAAAAAAGTATTTTGTAATCTTCCTAACGGACAACTTTTTTCCTATAAAAATTGCTTTAAGAGGAGGGATTTCTATAACAAACTTTGATTATGGAGGCTTCTTGAAAAAATTTCGGTGGCCGATTGGATTGCCTATTTTTTTGCTTGTAATCTCGTTTTTATTTAATAAGCAACTCTACGGTGTATTTGGTGCAGAAAATTATTTATCCATTCATTTAATGGTTGAGATATTTATTATTGTTTTTTCCTTTTCGATTGCTATTCAAGCATGGCTGATCGTACCATATGTTTTATCGAATAAAAGATTATATATTGGAGCCCTTTTTTTATCTTTAGGTTTAACGGAGTTGTTCCATACTTTAACTTATCAAGGGATGCCGTTTTTTCTAGAGAGAAGCTCTAATTACTCAGCTACATGGTTTTATATCATAGGACGCCTGTCATTAGCTGTTGGTTTGTTAAGTATATACCTGTTAAAGCCGAAAAATTCTGTGCTCAAAAATCGCTATATAGTATATGGTTTATCATTAGCCTATACCGTTTGTTGGTTGGGAATTATATACTCTCCCAAAGCATTGTTGCCAAATCTATTTATTGATGGAGTAGGGACTTCTCAGATAAAAAATGGGCTACAATATGCTGCTGCTTTTATACAACTTTTCTTTGTGGCTTATATTTTTAAAAGCAAAAATAATGTACAGAAAAAAGAAGTTGAAATGCTGGTACTTGGTTCTTTTTATTTAATATTAGGAGACCTAGTGTTCACCACCTATATCAATGTCTATGATTTCAGAGCTATGATTGGCCATTTATTTCAACTAACAAGCTATTACTTTTTTATGAAAGCACTTCATCATACTTCAGTTGAAGAACCATTTGAGTTGTTAATGGAAACTCAGGAGGAGCTGGAAAGTTCTCAGGATTCTTTAAGATACACGATGGATCATGATGAGCTCACGGGTTTGCCTAAACTGCACTATATAGAAACTAAACTAGCAGAAATGTTAAATATTCATAAAAAAGCTGCTGTTTTAATGATGGAAGTAGATCGTATAAAGGTTATAAATGAATCGTTTGGTAGTAGGTTTGCTGATCAAATTATTCAAGGAATTTCTAAAAGATTGAATTGTGTAGAATCGCAGAAGAGGGTACTAGGCAAAGGAAATAACGGTGAATTTATTCTTATTGTTCCAACTGTGTCAAATAGAGAAGAAGTCACCGCCATTTGTGAAAAAATTACACAATTAATGGAAGTTCATTTTCCCGTCCAGCATCATCAAGTGAAAGTAGATTTAAATATCGGAATTGCTATTTATCCAGAGCATGGCAGAAATGCAAGCGATCTATTTAGACATGCTCAAGTTGCTATGCATCAAGCAAAACATCAAATAAACCGAGTACTTTTTTACGAAAAAAATATGGAAAAATGTTCAGAACAAAAAATGTTGCTAGAGCATGATTTACACAAAGCACTTGAAAATCAAGAACTCTTCCTTGATTATCAGCCACAGATTGATGTAAGAACAGGAGAAATAGTATCTGTTGAGGCATTACTCAGATGGAAGCATCCAACAAAGGGGATTATTTCTCCTGCTGATTTTATTCCGATAGCTGAAGAATCAGGGCTAATTGTGCCAATAGGTGAATGGGTGCTTCAACAAGCATGTAGCCAAGTGAAAAAATGCCAGGAGGATTGCCAGCTAACGATTGGTGTATCGGTAAATTTATCGATCCGCCAATTCTTCCAGCATAATTTAGCTCATACAGTCAAAAGGGTTCTGGCAGAGACACAGCTTCATCCTGCTTGTCTAGAACTTGAAATTACTGAAAGTATGACGATGGATAGAAAACATGCAGTCGAAACGTTATGCGAGTTAAAAGAATTAGGAATTAAAATTGCGATTGATGATTTTGGAACAGGATACTCATCTATCGCCTATCTGAAAGATTTGCCAATTGATACATTGAAAATAGATCGTTCATTTGTTATGCAAATACCAACAGGGGATACTGTTCTTATTTCGATGATTATTTCTCTGGCAAAACATCTACATTTAACAATTATTGCAGAAGGAGTGGAAGAAGAGCTCCAGTGGGAATTTCTTTCAAGAGAAGGATGCAATCTTATCCAAGGTTACTTATGTGGAAGGCCGATGCCGCTCCATCAAATTATAGAAACAATTCATTTTCAACAAGCTGCCCAAATTTAAGTAAGCAGCTTGTTTATTTTTTTGAAAAGAAGGTATTATGTTTGAGGGAAAAATATGATTTGAGAACTCGGTTTGTAAAACCATCCGACTATCAGGTAAATTCCATATTAGAGATAAAATATCAATTTTTGCAACGATTCTTTTTTAATGGGGTATTTATGCTACGATTAATAAAACAACTTGGAGGTTATAGTATGAAAAATTTAGTCAAAAAATTTGTAAAAGGTACGATCGCGACTAGTGTACTTGCATCTGGTTTATTAATTGGTACAGCGTCTTTCGAAACGAGTGAATTAGCAGGTACTCAGACTGTTCAAGCAGCTAGCAAAAAAGTTTCGAAAAAAGGGGTTTTTACACTTTCAAAGGGATTTACACTAAAAGAAGCCCAAAATGAATTAAGACCTGAAGCTGCAAGATTAATCCGTATTTACGGCGAATCAAACAGAACAGGAAAAACAACAACATTTAATAAATATGCAAAGAATCATATAGCACCTAAAACTGATACAAACTATTTACTAGGCTATAAATATTCAACGGATAGATACAAAGAAAGAATAAAGCTCAATCGTAAATCTAATAGCAAAAAAATCATTCATCTTTACGGCAAAAATTTAAAGCTGGCAACAACCTCAAAAGTAAAAAACTATGACTCAAGAAAAGGGACAGGTTGGGCAAATATTCGATATCAATTCCAGCCTAAAGATTTTAACGCAATGGGTAACGTATCGGTAACTCTTAAGTTTACCAAAGTGAAGAGCGGTAAATATGTACTTGAAGATATTCATTTCTATTAAGCCTTATAAATGATTATGGCTTGGGCATGCTAATCCAGAGCAATAAACATTGTTCACTTCATAAATATGAGGAGGATAGCCTATGCCAAATGTACAAGTGAATTGTTCTGTTTCCGATTGTTTTTTCCATAAGGTTGGTAATGTTTGTGGTGCATCAGCGATTAATGTCGATATGGATTACCACTCCAGAGATAAGGATACAGAGTTTGCAACAGAGTTTGATTTTGACAAGATTTCCGAAAAAGCTAACACTTCTAAGGATACTTGCTGTAAAACTTTTAAACCAAAAGAAAAGTAAAAGATAACTCATGAACAATTGGCAGCTATGCGATTCATAGCATTAGGGATTCCACTATAACGTGGGTCCCTTTTTTTAGTCATTTGATTTCCATAATATAATCTCGTATACTTTTTTCTGTATAACTAAAGAGTAAAGGAGACGCGTCATGACATTTGAAGAAATACTACCGCGTATGAAAGCAGGAGAAAAAGTGATAAGAAAAGGATTTAATGGAGCTGAATTATACATAAAATTAGTAGGGGAAAGCACGCATCATGGTGAAAAGCTAAATCCGTATTTTTTAATTAATGTATCTGGTGAAGGCTACACTATGTTCACGCCGACAGTTTGTGATTTATTAGCCGAAGACTGGGAAATTGTCGAATAAGACACTTCTCACTAGATGAGTGGAAATGTATTATATATGAATATAATTGAGAGTCCATGGATTGCCATGGGCTTTTGTAATGAGGTGCAAAAATGAAATTTGATTTTAAAGGCAAAACCGTTTTTGTTACGGGAGCAGCGTCTGGAATTGGGCACGCACAAGCAAGGGCGTTTCTTGAAAGTGGAGCGATGGTATTTGCGATGGATTTAGACGAAGAGGGATTGAATTCTATAGCGAATGAATATAAGCGAAATTTTGCTTATTCAGTAGGTAGCGTAGCGGATAATAGTCAGGTAGTGAAAGCTGTCCAAAAGGCCATTTCGCTTTTTTCTAAAATTGATATCTTGCTAAATACAGCTGGCATTTTAGATGGCTATGCAAAGACATTAGATACAGATGAGGCTTTGTGGGATGCTATTTTAAATACAAACCTTAAAGGAACATATTTAGTAACGAATGCAATTCTTCCACAAATGATTGAGATAAAATCAGGGGTCATTATCAATATGGCTTCCATTGCAGGCCTTGTAGCAGGGGGAGGCGGAGCAGCATATACAGCTTCTAAACATGCAATTGTCGGTTACACTAAACAGCTAGATTTAGATTATAGTAAAATGGGTATTCGTGCTAATGCGATTGCTCCAGGTGCTATTCAAACACCTATGAACAAAGCGGATTTCCAAGGCGATGGAGAGATGGCAAAATGGGTGGCAAGAGAGACACCTGCAGGTAGATGGGCCCAACCAAGTGAAGTGGCAAACCTTACACTGTTTTTAGCACATGACGCCTCAGACTATATACATGCTGCAGTCGTCCCGATTGATGGAGGTTGGATTGCAAAATAATGTTTTCTATTTAACAACTATTTGATATACTTTTCAAGTAAGCAAATTTGCTTGCACTGCGGCACTTTTGGTTAGGCATAGTCTAATCTCCTTTGGTCGCAGTTATGACTAAAATAGCTTTTGGCTATTTTACAAAGGAGAATGAAAATGAATAAAACGTTTTACAATGTATCTACACGTACCTCTGTTACAGAGATCACCAAAACAGCCCTCGTTGCCGCCCTTTATGTTGCGGTCACCACCGTTTTAGCTGTCGTCAGTTTTGGCGCCATCCAATTTCGTTTAGCTGAAATGTTTAACTATCTAGCACTTTATCATAAACGTTACATAGTAGCCGTCACTCTCGGTGTTATTATTGCTAATTTTATGTCTCCGACATGGCCAATCGATGTGCCAGTTGGTGGGCTTGCTACATTTTTAGTCATTCTTTTATGCCGAGCGGTAACGAAAAAAATCAAGAATGATATTGTAAAAATGACAGTCACAGCTTTAATTTTTGCTTTTTCTATGTTTACGGTTGCCGGGCAATTGTCTATTCTTTATCATCTACCTTTTTTCTATACATGGTATACAGTTGCGCTTGGTGAGCTGCTCTCGATGGCAGTAGGTGGCGTAATTATGAATATATTAAAAAAGAAAATTGATTTTACAAAATAAAAGCTTCACTAAAAATGCTCTTCTCAATTTAATGAGAAGAGCATTTTTTTATAGTAAATGTTTTCTTTTTAATGTCCCAACAAGTTATTCTTCTTCACTATCCTTCATTTTCCATCTATGCCCTGGCCAGTATGCATAACGGCCAAGCACAGCAGTGATAGCAGGAACAAGGAGAGGACGAACAACAAATGTGTCTAATAATACGCCGATTGCTGTCA
The DNA here is from genome assembly GCF_023515935.1 of Rummeliibacillus sp. G93. Lineage (NCBI taxonomy): Bacteria > Bacillati > Bacillota > Bacilli > Caryophanales > Caryophanaceae > Rummeliibacillus > Rummeliibacillus sp. G93. The sequence goes on along the minus strand of NZ_CP097314.1, from coordinate 1,792,627 downwards.
CGATCCCAAATTGCAGGAGTACTTGAATAGGCAAGGTAGCCAAGACTGCAAAAGTTCCAGCTAGAATTAAACCTGCAGAAGTAATCACGCTGCTTGTTTCACTGACCCCATTTGCGATGGCTAATCGATTACTTTGTTTATTTTTGTTTTTCCAAATACTTGATATCATAAAAATATTATAATCTTCACCTAATGCAACTAAGAAAACGAATGAGTATAAAGGAATTAAGCCCTGAATTGCTGAAATGCCTAATACATCGTGGACCAGTATCCAACCAGCGCCCAACGCAGATAAATAAGAAAGTAAGACTGTTAGGATCAGGTATACCATCGCCACAATAGATCGCAAGTACATTAACAACAATGCAGCTATAATAACGATTACTGTTGGTACAATTACTTTCATATCTCGTTCGGTTGTCTTCACTGTGTCATATTGCTTAGAAGTTTCGCCACCTATCCAGAGATGATCCTGTGGTTGCACACCTGAGTCTTTTAGTATGGTAGAAACCTTCTTGTTTAATTTTGGTATAGTATCAACAGCTTCCATACTGTAAGGGTCTTCTTTTAAAGTAATATCATAAGAATGATATTCTTTGTTTTTAACCCCTTCTTTTTTCTCTGAAACTTCTTCGATATAGGATAGCTTGCTCAGCTGATCTTTAATCACAACTTTTTTACCTTCTGTATTGATGATTAATTGTAAAGGTGCTAGCTTTCCTTGTGAAAAATGTTCGGACATTAAATCAAAACCTTCTCTAGAAGGCATATCTTTTGGAAACGATTCTATTAAATCCTGTGTATATTGAATACGTGGAACGAAGGATGCTAATGCGCCTAATAGGACAACACTTAAAATAATGACAGTCCACGGTTTTCTTGTCACCCAATTGCCAATTTTTCTGCTGAACTTTCCGTGGGGAGCGATTCTTCTGACTTTTTTTCCTTTCTTTTCTTCTAGTTTCTTCGACATTTCCTCTGTTCTTGGGATGAAAGGGTAAAATGCTGCACGCCCAAGAATACCTAACAAAGCAGGTAACAGTGTTAATGCCGCCATACCCATAATGAGGATAACTAAACTAAATGGAACTGCGAAGCGATGGAACGATCCATATTGTGCAAGCAGCAAAGTACTTAGGCTAAGCACGACGGTTAATGCACTTACTAAGATAGCTCCGCCTGAATGTTTAATGGCATGTTCTAAGGCTGTAAATTTATCCTCTTCCTCTAATAAACATTCTCTGTATTTGGACACTAAGAATAAACAATAATCTGTTCCTGCGCCGAATAATAATACGGTCATAATGGATACGGCTTGTGAATCAACTGTAATAAAGCCTTCTTTAGCGAGAAATCCTAAAAGAGGATTCGTCACACCATAAGCAAATCCTACACCTATCAATGGCACTAACGCTAAGAGTGGGGAGCGATATAACAGCACAAGCAATATTAATACTAATAAAACCGTACCAATCAGTAACGTCACATCTGCTTTACTGAATAAGGCAGTAGCATCTGTAGAAATTCCTACAGGACCAGTAAAACGAACATGTAAGCCTGAGTCACTAATTTTACGATCAAATAAAGATTTAGAGTCTACTTTAGATAAATGTTTTTTTAATGTAGACAAATTACTATCTAATTCCTCGGTTGCTGCTTTTTTATCCATGAATATAGGCGTTACAATTGTTTGGCCATCTTCAGATGCAGATGCTTGTAAACCTTGCGGTGGAAGCTTTCCAAGCGGAGGAAGAAAATTTTGAGCTGATAAAGGATGTTTTTCTAGATGTTGATATAATGATGAAATCTTTTGGTAATCTTGGGTGGTCAACCCGTCTGTCCGATGCCATACAATTAACAATGGTGTACCTGTATTATCAGGGTATTGTTCTTTTGCAATTTTTTCTGCTTTTACTGACATAGCATTGTCAGGTAAATTAGCGGCACCATTATCTGTTTCTTTGTTAACGCTTGGAAAAACGGCTGTAAGTATGGCTACTAAAAGAACCCAAACTGCCAAAGTAATCCATCTTCCTTTTTTACTTGAGACAGCCATTACAAATTCGATAAAAAACTTTTTCATTAAGAAGAGCCCCTTTCGGAAGGATTTAATTTAATTATATATACTGGTTAGTTAATTATCAAATCTATTTTCTTATTAATATATGATGACCTAATATCCCAGTATGTAAACATACGTTAAGATAAAAAATTCCCGCTATAAAAACTAGCGGGATAAGCCTATATTAATTTTTAAAGAAGCCATTCCAAAAAACATCTAATATTTGAACAGCGGATGTCTCAGTTGACTCGAATATGGAAAGCCCATCTGCTTGCTTATAATTCCCCACCCGAATAAGTGCAAGATAAGCATGCGCTGCAAATTTTGTATTTACATGAGGTATTTCTCCCGAGTCTATCGCTTTTTTAAATTCATTTTCAATCCCTTCGTACATTTTTTCTTCTGCTTTTTTCATTTCACTCATTTGCTCTTCTGATAAGGATTGTTTAGATTCTCTCATAAACCCATCCAAGTCAAGGGTGGTGGTTGCTTTTAAGTGTGCCGTTGTCACATCTAATAAACGATCATACAAGGGCTTATCTGAAGTGAGCAAAAATAGAATTCGTTCTTGAATTCTTTCCATTAGTGCAACCATTGTTTCTTTAAACAATTCAGCTTTGGTTTCAAAATAGTAATATACGGTTGCTTTAGTCGTTTCAGAATTTCGAGCAATGTCATCCATCGAGACCCTTTGATAGCCATTCTCCAAGAATAACCGTGTAGCAACTTGTAGGATTACTTCCCTTGTCGATATATTATTATCTTTTTGTTTCGGCCTTCCAACAGGGCGACCTCGTTTTTTAGAAGCCATAATCCTTCTCCTTATCTATTTCTACATAGTTTTGAAATCCATCACAAGAATGGCGTTCAAATTTATTTTTCGTAATTTATGTCCACTGATATTTTACCATTGAATTAGCAAGAATTCTAAAGAATAAGTGTAATTAACATTAAGATGACTGCGCCAGTTTTAAGCTTCAATTGTTTAACAGGAGAATTTTTTTTTGAATTGTAATGACAAATCTATTCATACAATAAGATTGCTAGGAATACGATAGTAGAAGTTAAAGGTGGAGATGGAGGTTGAGATCATCACAAGTTTAATAGATTTTATTCACCTGGATTCTCGTTTTTAAAAACACCCAAACGTTTAAAACTCTATTCATTCGCTAAATAAGCTAAAACAATACAAAAAAAGGAGAAAAATATGAAGGAATTCCACCAACAAACATCTGCACAAGTAATGGATTTGCTTTCTGTGACAAAGGAAGGCTTGAATGAACTAGATGTTCAGCAAAGATTAGAAGAATATGGACCGAATGAATTAGAAGAAAGCCAGAAGGTTAGTACAGTAGCTGTGTTCTTTGGCCAGTTCAAGGATTTGCTTGTCATTATTTTAATGGTTGCTGCGTCCATCTCATTTCTATTAGGTGAGGTGGAAAGTACAATTGTTATCATGATAGTGGTTATACTGAATGCAGTTTTAGGTACCGTCCAGCATGTCAAAGCTGAACAATCACTAGATAATCTGAAAGCCTTAACTTCGCCTGTGGCAAAGGTATTGAGGAATAATGAAATCATCGAAATATTGTCTGAGGAAATAGTAGTCGGCGATTTGCTATATTTAGAAGCAGGCGATTATATTAGTGCAGACGGTAGGTTAATAGAAAGCTTTAATCTTTTAATTAACGAAAGCTCTCTCACTGGTGAATCGTTGGCTGTTGAAAAAACTAACGATCCTATACTCGATGAAGGTGTGACAACAGCAGATAAAAGAAATATGGTATTCACCGGTAGCTTTGTGACGAATGGACGCGGGACGGTTGTTGTCACATCAACAGGAATGAATACAGAGATTGGCAAGATTGCTAATCTCCTTGGAACAGCAAAAGAGAAGAAGACCCCACTTCAAATTAGTCTTGATCATTTTGGCGAGAAGCTTGCATTAGGCATCACACTCATCTGTTTAGCTATCTTTACGATTGACCTTATACGCGGTCGTGCCTTGGTGGAATCTTTTATGTTTGCTGTTTCGCTGGCAGTAGCTGCTATTCCTGAAGCATTAAGTTCTATTGTGACGATCGTTCTTGCCTTTGGTACTCAAAAAATGGCCAAAGAGAATGCCATTATACGAAAGCTTTTTGCAGTAGAAAGCCTTGGTAGTGTATCTGTCATTTGCTCGGACAAGACCGGTACCTTAACGAAAAATAAAATGATGGTTCAACAAGTTTATATTGATAAAGAAGTACAAGCATTTAATGAACTGAATATGAAAAACAAATTGCATAAACAATTTATTACTCAATCGCTCCTATGCAACGACTCCTTCGTAAGGGAAGAGAAGGAGATTGGGGATCCTACTGAGATTGCACTTGTAAAATTAGGTAAACACTATAAATTGGACGAGCTTATGCTTCGTAAACAACACCCAAGAATGGCCGAAATCCCTTTTGATTCTGACCGAAAATTAATGTCAACTGTTAATGAAGTTAATGGTAAAAGAATGCTTACGACAAAGGGTGCTTTAGATGTCCTTTTACAACGGATGAATAAGATAGAGACGTCGAATGGCATCGTTGAAATGACAAGCGAGGACAGACAAAGAATTGAAAAAGCCAATCACAACTTTTCAACTAAAGGGCTGCGCGTTTTGGCGATTGCTTATAAAAACGTGAGGCCAAAACAAACAATTGATTTCGAAGATGAACATGATTTAATCTTTCTAGGATTAGTAGCCATGATGGACCCACCAAGAGACGAATCAAAAGCTGCAGTAGAGAGCTGTATTCAAGCAGGTATAAAACCTGTAATGATTACAGGAGATCATAAAATTACTGCAACAGCCATTGCTTCTCAAATTGGCATTTTAAAAGATCCAAGTGAAGCCATTGAAGGGCATGAAATTGAAAAATTAACAGATAAGGAACTACAAGATTATGTGGAGGATTATTCTGTTTATGCCCGTGTGACACCTGAACATAAAATTCGGATCGTTAGAGCATGGCAGGAAAAAGGCAAAGTAGTTGCAATGACCGGGGATGGAGTGAATGATGGTCCCGCTTTAAAGCAAGCAGACATTGGAGTTGCAATGGGCATTACCGGAACAGAAGTGGCGAAAGATGCTTCCTCTATGATTTTAACTGATGACAACTTTTCAACCATTGTCAAAGCAGTCGCGAATGGTAGGAGCCTTTACACCAATATCAAGAATGCTATTCTTTTCTTACTTTCTGGAAATGCCGGTGCTATCTTTGTTGTTTTGTATGCCACCGTCTTTGGGTTATCTGTCCCATTTGCCCCTGTTCATCTTTTATTTATCAACTTGTTGACAGACAGTTTGCCCGCAATAGCCATTGGTCTTGAACCAAATAATAAAAAGCTGATGAAGGATAAGCCGCGAAACATACACGAACCATTGTTAAATAAAAGGTTTACGACACAAGTAGTGCTTGAGGGCTTACTCATCGCTATATCTACTATTATCGCATTTCGGTTAGGTCTTTCAACGGGAAGTACTTTGACTGCCAGTACCATGGCATTTGCGACACTTTGCTTATCTCGTTTGATTCATGGCTTCAACTCACGATCAAAAGAATCTATATTTGCCATTGGAATCTTTTCAAACAAATATACATGGGTTGCCTTCTTAATTGGGGTGATTAGTTTACACCTTGTTTTATTCCTACCATCCCTAACTACTGTTTTTAAAGTAGCACCATTAAGCGGCTTGCAAATGGGCTATATTTACACGCTATCGAGTCTACCCTTCATAGTGAATCAGTGGTTTAAGGTTTTGTTTGTAAGAAGGAAATAAGTGAATTAACCGATCCTTTGCAGAAAGGGTCGGTTTTATTTGTGAAAATATAGTAAATGGTGTAACAAATATTAAATTTAAATGCCATCGATGGAACTTTTAGAAAGTTTAATATATTATTGTTATATACCTATTTAAAAAGGAGATTTAACAATGCAAAGAAAAGCATATACAGCAAAAAGTGCAACCTCATCAGGGCCATATTCACACGCAATAGACGCGGGAGATTATGTGTTTTTCTCGGGTCAGACAGCTAAGAATACACCAACTGCTAAAGATCTAACTGGAGATATTGCTGCACAAACAAAACAATGCTTTGCCAACTTATTAGAAGTCATGGAAGAAGCAGGACTTTCCCATGAAGATGTGGTAAAGGTAAATGTTTATTTAACAGACATGAACAATTTTAATGCCATGAATGAAGTGTATAAAACATATTTCATCGAACCGTATCCTGCAAGAACTTGTGTAGCAGTAGTTGCATTGCCACTAGGCGCAGAAGTAGAAATTGAACTGATCGCTAAAAGATCAAATTAAGAAGAAATGGCCAACAAGCAGCTTAAGCTGTTAGTTGGCTATTTTAATTGGGATAAATCTTAATTAGAGTTTGAAATGCTCTAAATAGAAAGTCTTGGTGACCTAAATTGAGAATGAGTGACCTAAATGAGAGTCGGAGTGTCCTTAATTGGGGAATGAGTGACCCAAAAGAGAGTCGGAGTGTCCTTAATTGGGGAATGAGTGACATAAAAGAGAGTCCGAGTGTCCTTAATTGGGGAATGAGTGACCCAAAAGAGAGTCCGAGTGTCCTTAATTGGGGAATGAGTGACCTAAAAGAGGGTCCGAGTGTCCTTAATTGGGGAATGAGTGACCCAAAAGAGAGTCGGAGTGTCCTTAATTGGGGAATGAGTGACCTAAAAGAGAGTAGGAGTGTCCTTAATTGGAGAATGAGTGACCTAAAAGAGGGTCCGAGTGTCCTTAATTGGGGAATGAGTGACCTAAAAGAGGGCGAGTGTCCCAAATTGGGGAATGAGTGACCTAAAAGAGAGTCCGAGTGTCCTAAATTGGGGAATGAGTGACCCAAAAGAGAGTCCGAGTGTCCTTAATTGGAGAATGAGTGACCTAAAAGAGGGCGAGTGTCCTAAATTGGGGAATGAGTGACCCAAAAGAGAGTCCGAGTGTCCTTAATTGGGGAATGAGTGACCCAAAAGAGAGTCGGAGTGTCCTTAATTGGGGAATGAGTGACCCAAAAGAGAGTCGGAGTGTCCTTAATTGGGGAATGAGTGACCCAAAAGAGGGCGAGTGTCCCTATTTGGGGAATGAGTGACCTAAAAGAGAGTCGGAGTGTCCCTATTTGGGGAATGAGTGACCCAAAAGAGAGTCGGAGTGTCCTTAATTGGGGAATGAGTGACCTAAAAGAGGGCGAGTGTCCCTATTTAGGGAATGAGTGACCCAAAAGAGAGTCCGAGTGTCTTAATCGAATAATGCGAAATATTTACATACCAATTAAAGTACACATCCATCCGCACTACGCCCTAAAGATCCAAAAAGCGCCAAATGAGAAATATCCATTTGGCGCTTCTGCTATTTAACTATAAAAATAAAATACAAAATGAACAATAGTGCAAGAACATACATTATCGGATGGAGCTCTTTACCACGTTTTTGCATAAGCAAAGCTAATGGATAGAGAATAAAGCCGAACGCTAATCCAAGTGCAACACTAGAAGTGAGTGGCATCATAATAATGGTTAAAAATGATGGAATCGCTACTTCTGCACGTGACCAATTAATGTTTTGTAGATTCATAGCCATTAATCCGCCCACAATAATTAAAGCAGGTGCTGTTACCTCGTTTGTGATAACGGAAAGGATAGGTGAGAAGAATAATGCGATCGCAAAGCATACGGCAGTAATGACAGAAGTAAAACCTGTTCTTCCGCCTACTGCAATACCAGCAGATGATTCAACACTGGTTGCAGGTGTTGAGGTACCGAGTATTGCACCAATTGCTCCAGCAGAAGAATCGGCCAGCAGTGCACGTCCGATTTTCGGAATTTTGTTGTCTTTCATAATGCCTGCTTGGCTAGTTAAAGCAATTAAAGCACCAGCAGTATCGAAAAACGCAACAAAAAGGAAAGTGAAAATCACGGCTAATACTTCAGGAGAGAAAATATCATGCAGGTGAGGAAATACCACACCAAAAGTTGGTTTAAGACTTGGGATTGTCCCCATAATATGTGTTGGGATTTTTACTAAGCCAGTCAACATACCTATAATAGTAGAAATAATCATCCCGTAAAAAATAGCACCCTTCACATTGCGGACTAACATAAGGATGGTGATGACTAAACCAAAAACGGCAAGGCCAGTTGTCGGAGAAGTTAAGTGACCTATGGATACAAAAGTATCTTTATTTGGGATAATAATTTTTGCATTTTTAAAACCGATAAATGCGATGAAAAACCCAATGCCCGCTGCTATGGCATGTTTCAAATCTTCTGGTATCGCATTAATTATTTTCTCCCGTATTTTTAATAAACTTAAAATGATGAAAATGACGCCTGCTACAAAAACCCCAGTCAAAGCAACTTCCCATTTAATTCCCATACCTATGCAAACAGAGAACGTAAAAAAAGAATTCAACCCCATACTTGGTGCAATAGCTATCGGATAGTTTGCTAGAAGTCCAATAAGTAATGATCCTATGATAGCAGTTAGCGCAGTTGCGGTGAAAATAGCCCCCTTGTCCATTCCAGTTTGGCTAAGGATTAAAGGATTGACTACCAAAATATAAGCAATTGAAAGGAATGTGGTAACCCCAGCCAATGTCTCTTGCTTATAGCTGGTATTCCTCTCAGTAAATTGAAAAAAGTGTTTCATGATGTCTATCTCCTATTCTTTTATATAAAAAAACTTTGGCTACCAAGTGCCAAAGTCATCTACAAAGGAATAAAAAATAATTATTTCATTTATTTGATATTCCTTGTAGACAAGCTATTTATGGTAGCTGGTAGAAACGATCAAGCCTTATTCTTGAACTTATACAAGGATATTTAGGTTTTAAAAGTAATAGAAAGATAATATCAAGATTTAATGTATACGTCAATATAAGCTGCAAAATTTATCGAATAATGTCGAAGTTGAATAATGTATAAATGATGAAAATAAATACAAGATAAGCTTTGATAGGAGGTTTTCTAATGGTAAATAAAAAAGGCAACAAGCAACATAACAAGGGGAAAGAAGAATACAGTAATGAATTTATAGAGGAAGAAAAAGTGCCAAAAAAGATGACGTTTAAGGAAAAAAAGGAAAAGGCCATTGAAGTTGCAAGCCAAAATTTGCAATGATATTTAGAAGCCTTAATGAAAATCATTAAGGCTTCTAGTATTACTTGTTTACTCTCTCATCCGATTGCTTATTGATTTCAGCAATGGCTTTTTCTCTCCATTCAGCCGCAAATTCTTCACGGAAGTTGTCAGGACTATTATACGGAGAATTAGTATTTCGGTAATCTTTAGCATTAGGCAGTTGGCTATTATTGTTTTTATTCTTTGCTTTATAACCACACTTTTTTGGCATGTTAGATCACCTCCTACATAAAATAAGTTGCTCTTTTTCCTTCATTTTATGCTAAGCCTTTTGCCGCTCTCTTTTCACATATTAGCCAGTATTGCATATGCTAAATGGTATATGAAGAGGGAAGGGGACAGAAAATGAGTTATAAATACAAAGAAGCAGAATATGATAATCTAAATTTGATTAAGAAATTAGTGAGCGATTACGAAATATGCCCAGAGTGCGGAAGTGTAGGAAGCAGCGGGAGAGATGGAACAATGAAATACAATAACAAACAGGGTAAATTTGAAAGAACATGCAAGTGTGGATGGGAAGCCAAAGTTGAGATAGAAAAGTTATAAATAATCAAAACGATCAAGCCAAAGTAAATGCGTTGAATGTTGTAATAATTAAAAAATACATAAAATGTTTTTTCTAAATTAAATAATGGCAGAAAACTCAGTAATCAACTTTCAAAAGTTTAGTTGTAAATTAGCTTCTCAAAAGGAATTTATTCCTATTTGGGAAGCTATAAAATATGTACATACAAATAATTATTTTCTAAAAGAGGTAGATATTATTGTTACATTCAGGTGGAATGAGATTGTTTGATCCAAAAGTATTATCGAGAGAAGTGAAAAATGGTGATAGTATAGGGGATGATATTATAAGGAAACAATTGAAACAATATTTAGGAATTGAATTACATATCTAATAGTAGTAAACCGCTTAATGTATAACATATGAGCGGCTTTTTTATGGTTAAAAGCGATAAAAAGAATAAGTAAAATGGGATATTTGTAATTAAAATAAATAAATTATTTTCAATAATACGATTTTATAGCAAAAAGAACGTATGTTTGGTATAATGTTGATAGATAGTACGGTACTCAAGGGTGGTTGGCTTGCTCCTAAATAGATCAGACTAATTTGTCCATAACGTGTGGCATCGTCTGTACAAGGAGGTGATGCCATGACGGTATATGAATCATTAACGTTTGCGATTGCATTCGCTACCTTAATCATTACAATTCTGTCATTTAACCATAAAAAATAACCCATCCTTGAGTTAACGGCTCTGATGGGTTGTCATATCCTAAATGAGCTAATCCCCCCTACCGGGAACCAACTATCATCTATTTAACCGTCCGATGCTCCAACATCGGCGGTCTTTTTAATATATGCAGTTCTACTTTTAGTATACGAGTATACTGACTATATTTCAAGTTTTGTGTCCGGACATTCACAATAGTAGATGTCTTGTTGATCGATTGGTAGTTTCGTTTTTAACTAAAGATGGTATGAAAAGGAGAAAGACATGAAATTTGAAAAGTGATTTTAACTCGACCATAGATAAAAGATAGGATGTGTATGTCTTGTGATGTTAGAACGTATAGAGGAATACAATGATAAAGAAAATGAAGCAGATTCTTATTTTTATGCATTTTTAGAACCGATTTCACCCAAAATGGCTCAATTGGCTAAAGAACTAGAAAATACAATTTTCAATAGTCCACGCATGATGTTGACTCATTCTAGGGTGTTATCGGAGTACATCTTGAAGCAAGCCATTAAAATTAAAAAGTTTGAAGAACCAGCAGATAATCTGCTAGACAGAATTAATTTATTACAGCATAAAGGGTGCTTGGCAGAAGACATTTGCAATGCCTTACACCATGTGAGGAAAATGGGTAACCAAGCAGCACATGAAACCCGAGCATTCCGATTCTCTGAAGCCTTATTATCATGGGAAGCACTATATAAAATTATCAAATGGTATGTGGACACATATGTAGATGCAAAATTTAAAGTCCCCCCTTATCAAGATCCGCTACCGACAAATCAAAACCAATCTGCAACAGAAGTAATTGAAGATAGATTACAATCACTTGAAGAACTTCTTATGTCGCTAAAAGAAAGAGAAGAAGGAAAAGAAGAAGAGGAAGAAGAAGTACAAGGAGACGAGGATCGAGTTATTCGAGCAATATCCTATCAGGGTCAGCAAATTGATATACCTTATTTTCTTAGAGATATTTATTTGTTGCCACAGCGATTTCCTCATGCAGAGAAATTCTTAATCCGCTTAGGTGCAGAGCAACAGGTCCGTGTGATGAGTGAACTGCCTAGTAATTTAAATGATTTAAAGCAACATTTAAAAAGAAACCAAGAGCAGAATATAGAAAACCTTTTTAAGGATTTAAAAGTATTTGTTGAAGAAGAAGTAGAGCGTAGAAGAGTCCAAATGGAAAACGAGGGAAAATTATTTTTATTTTTTAAGGACCAGTACATTGTTATAACTGACGAACTTTCTATTATCAAGCTTTCAAACAACGAATTTCGAGGAATTCCTCAACTTATCAGGCAGTTAAATGAGGATGATATTTGTACAGTAGGTCAGCTCCCAAAGGAATTAGTGATTTTAACTAAATATGATAAGGTTGGTAAGGGGACGGTTGAAAAATTATTTAATCAATTGATTGAAAAGCAAAAAAACATTCAGAAAGCAGCACTGTAATAAAAGTTTTAAGTTAGATAACCCAATTGTTTGAGAAAAGAACATTGGGCTATCTTTTTTAATGCTAGTTTAATTACCAATGATAAGTGAAAATGATATACTACTTATACTTACAATTTTTTGTTTTAAGTAGGGAGGCAATATGAAGAAGGTTGCAATCATACAAGATCTATCATCTTTCGGCAAATGCTCACTAACTGCTGCTATTCCAGTACTTTCTGTAATGGGCGTACAGGCTTGTCCTTTGCCAACAGCTATATTGTCAGCACAAACAGATTATCCTAGTTTTTTCTTTGAAGATTTTACAGATAAGATTCCTCACTTTATTGAAGAGTGGAGCAGTATGGATGCGAAATTTGATGGTATACATACAGGATTTGTCACCGGAAGAAAACAAATAGATCATATTTTTAAATTCTTGGAAAAATTTCAAACCGAAAATACACATCTATTGGTAGATCCAGTGATGGGAGATGGGGGAACAGCCTACAAACTTTATACCGATAATTTACTATCTAGAATGAGAGAGCTCGTAAAATCAGCGTATGTTATCACACCAAATGTTACAGAGTGCTGTTTATTAACAGGTTTATCCTATGAAAAATTATATAATTATCAAAATGATGATTTTATACAAGCGTTAGAAGAAGCAGGTAAGAACCTACAACTAGTAACCGGAGCTAAAGTAATTATTACTGGAGTTACTCCGCCTAAGTACGAGGGGACAGGCCGCTTCATTGGGAATATGTACATAGATAGAGAAGCAATAAACTATAAAGCTATGCCGTACAATGGATTAAGTTATTCGGGTACTGGTGATTTGTTTGCTTCGGTCATTATGGGTGGGTTAATGCGAGGAGATCATCTTAGTGATTCAGTACATCTTGCAGAATCGTTTCTAGCTGCTGCCATACAAGATACTTCAAGAGAAGACGTCCCCAAAATAGCTGGAGTTAACTTTGAAAAATTTTTAGGTATGCTTCTTAAAAAAAACACACCTCTCTAGTGCTAGAGGTGTGTTTTTTTGTTCTCATTTAAATGTTGGTATTTTTTTTAAGAACATACAGACCGGAATGGATACAAGTAGTCCAATAGCATTTTGAACAATGTCTCCAGGAATAGATGCGGCTGGTGCAATCCAATTTCCATAAAGGAAGCCTTCACCAATAAAGTAAACAGCAATCATTGGAGGCATGGAAATAATCGTTGCAATAAGGTTGAGCATTAAGCTGTTACCACTTCGTCCTCTTGACCAAGCGATCTTGCCTACAATAAAACCTTGTAAGCCACGTGCAACAAAGGAAATTGGTGCCCAAAGCGTCCAGCCTGAAACCAAATCAAACAGTCCCATCCCAAAAGCGCCGGCAATTGCTCCTTTTTTTGGGCCAAATAAAATGGAAATAATAAATAGCATGCCTGTACCGATATGAACCAACCCGCCATTTGCTGTAATCGGCAACTTTATATTTAGTAGCATGGTGGCTACGAAAACTAAAGCTATTGACATGGCACTTGTAATTAAATCAAACGTTCGAATTCTATTTGTGGAATGCCCCATAGTTTTTTGCATACTTTTCCCCCTAATAAATCCTCAGCTATCACCTTAAAAATAAAAAAGCTGAATTCTTTAAATTATTTAATAAACTGAACTGTAAATAAGATTATCAAATGGTTGATCTTTTTAAAAGTATCAATTTTCAAAAATTTAAAGGGGTCAGTACGATATGAAAACCTCTAAAAATAAACAGCTATATAATAATTTTTTAAAATTATAAATACTATAAACCTCGATAGTCTACTTATGCTAATAAAAAGTTAGACACTAACACGAAACTATATATCCTACTAAATTGTCGTAGTTCCTTTTTTAAATTAACTAAAAATGAGTTACTTGGTATAAATTTTGGGGAGAAGGGGTAGAAAAGAAGTAGAAGTAAAAGGAGGTAATAGGTTTGTCTGAGAATAAAAAACAAAATAAAAAGCAAGAAGTAGAGCGCGAAACATTAACGACTCGGCAAGGTCATCCTGTAACGGATAATCAAAATATCCGAACAGTTGGTAACAGAGGTCCAGCAACACTTGAAAATTACCACTTCATTGAAAAAATATCACATTTCGATCGTGAAGAAGTACCAGAACGTGTTGTACATGCCAGAGGAAGCGGTGCATTCGGCTATTTTGAGACATATGGTAAAGTAGGGAATGAGCCAGTTGAGAAATATACAAGAGCAAAGGTATTCTCTGGTAAAGGTAAAAGAACACCTTTGATGGTTCGCTTTTCGACAGTAGCAGGTGCTAAGGACTCACCTGAAACTGAACGCGATCCTCGTGGTTTTGCTGTGAAAATGTATACAGAAGATGGAAACTGGGATTTGGTCGGCAATAATTTAAAGATCTTTTTTATTCGTGATGCGATGAAGTTTCCGGATATGATTCACGCCTTTAAAGCAGATCCAGCTTCAAATGTGCCAAACCCACAAAGAATGTTTGATTTTGTAGCGAGAACACCTGAAGCTACACATATGATTACTTTCTTGTTCTCTCCTTGGGGAATTCCAGCAACATATCGCCATATGCAAGGTTCTGGTGTTAATACGTATAAATGGGTGAATGAAAAAGGCGAAGCAGTATTAATAAAATACCATTGGGAACCGAAGCAAGGTATTCGAAATCTAACACAAGAAGAAGCACATCAAATTCAAAGTAAAAATGTAGGGCATGCAACGCAGGATTTATATGAGACAATTGAGCGTGGAGATTATCCAGAATGGGAATTATATGTTCAAATTATGGAGGATGATTATCATCCAGAACTTGATTTTGATCCTTTAGATGATACAAAGCTTTGGCCGGAAGACAAATTCCCATGGCAACCAGTTGGGCGCATGGTATTAGATCGAAATCCGGTTAATTTCCATGAAGAAATTGAACAAGCTGCATTTGGTACAGGTGTTCTAGTAGATGGCATGGATTTCTCTGATGATAAAATGCTTCAAGGCAGAACATTTTCTTATTCAGACACACAACGTTACCGTATCGGGTCGAATTATCTTAAATTAGATGTCAATGCACCAAAAGTTCCTGTGCATACAAACCAGCAACGTGGCCAAATGGATACTAGAGATCCTCAAGAGTCTGGTGAAAATCCTCACATTAATTATGAGCCATCAGTACTTGGTGGTTTTAAAGAGGCAAGCAAAGAGGAACGTATACAACATCGTCCATCTTATAATGCTCAAGTTATGAGCGAGCCAATTGACCGACCAAATAACTATGGACAAGCAGGCGAAACTTACCGAAGTTTTAAAGATTGGGAACGTGATGAGCTCATCAACAACTTATCTAATGCGCTTGCTATTTGTGACAAAAGAATTCAAGATGCTATGATTGAACATTTTTCACAAGCCGATGAAGATTATGGTCGTCGTGTTAAAGAAGGTATTCAAGAAAAAATGAAAGAGTTAAAACAAACTGAAACAAAACTTCCTGGCCGAGAAGCGGGAATTTCTAAATATGGGGAAGGCACTAGAGCTGCTAATGAAGCTACAAAAGAAGCTGTAGATAAGAGCCATAAAGCTGATCCATATTAAATAAAAGTGATAAAGCCTCCCTACACCAATTATGGTGTAGGGAGGCTTTATTTAGGAATTATTAATGGGTAGAAAAATAAACTTTTCAAAACAAACGCACTCATGAATCCGCTTATTATCTTTAAATTGTTCGATATTTTCCCCTACATAATGAGCGAAAGTATTTACTAAGTATAAATCAGGTATGCAGCTTTTAATGTGGGAATGCAACTCATCTTCTTCCAAATAAACGTGATAATAGGAATCTACAATATTAAATTGCATTTTTTTATACCAGTTTTGTACCCAAAGATCATTGCGAGTCCATGCCTCCAAACGATTTAACCCTAATTTCATCGCTCTATTTTCAGCTGCAACGAGTAGTTGCTGTCCAATCCCTTGTCGGTAAAAATCAGGATGGACGGCGATATGCCAAATCATTCCCCCTAAACCTTCACCGCGAGAACATACCGTTTGCTCTTCTGCATATTCAACATCAATCAAACCAACAATTTGCCCATCATGCTCTGCAACTAGCTCAATAGATGGATTTTGATAGTGTTCTTTCTTCGCTAAAACATTATCAAAATAAGCCGTCTGCAAAAATGCAAGCGCACGACATCTTACCCAACCAGTTTCATCTCGCTTGATATAGTCTCTAATTATCAATTTTTCCTCCGTTTTTAAGGACCACGCAGTTTATAGGGCAGTTATACGTGAACCCTTACAAGTAATGTACCCCGCATATTGTATTTAAGTTTTTCATTATATAACGCCCCCTTTACTTATAGTTATTTTAATTATATCAGAATATTAAGATTTTACGAGGTGTTAATATAAAATCCATTTAGTATCACAAATTAAAGGATTTGGTGTATAAGCAAACGAATGTTATAAAGAATACATGTAAATTAACTTGGAGGCTTAGTTATGCTGAACGATAAATGGTTTACTGTGCAACAGATTGATACACATACATATGCAATTAGCGAATATGGACACTGGGAGAAAGTACATTCATTTTTATTGTTAGGTAATGATAAAGCTGTACTTATTGATACAGGACTAGGAATTGATAATATAAAAAGAATTACAAACCAATTAACAGATTTACCAATTGAAGTTCTTACAACACATGTCCATGCTGACCATATAGGAAGCCATGGAGAGTTTGAACATATTTTTGTCCATGAAGGGGATAAAGATTGGTTAGTGAATGGTATTAAAGGCTTGTCTATTGAGCAGATACGAAAAGATATAAGCAGAGGTATAACATTACCTACCCCTAAAACATTTGATGCAGTAACATATAAACCATACCAAGGAGAACCAACAGGCTTATTACATCATGGAGATGTAATCGAGTTAGGGAATAGAAGGCTGGTTATCTACCATACGCCTGGGCATTCACCGGGTCACCTTTCGATTTTTGATGAAACTAATGGATATTTGTTTACAGGAGATTTATTATATGATGAAACACCAATATATGCTTTTTATCCATCGACCAACCCTGTAGATTTAGTCAACTCGTTAGATAAAATATCAAAGATTCCAAATGTCACGATCGTTTTCGGATCACATAACACATTAGGACTCAAACCTAAAATTTTAGAAGAAGTAAAATTGGCAGTTGAGTATTTGTGGGCAAATAAGCTTGTTAAATTTGGTACAGGTATCCACCAATTTAACGGGTTCAGTATTCATTTTTAGGGGCGTTTTAAATGGACAATAGTATGGATTATGGTTTGGCTATTTTAAAACCGGATGGAGTAATTAAGCCAAAGGTATACGACAGTTTTAAAAGAGAATTAGGAAAAAACAACCTGGAGATTGTTTTTGAAAAAAGGGCTCAACTACAAAAAAAGATATTCTATCTCATTTTTCCTCTCCATTTAATATGGATGAGTATGCTGATTATTTATCTAGTGGTGAAATTATTTCCTTTCTGGTAAGAGGTCATGGAGCTTCACACAAATTAAGAGAAATTAAGTTGGAATTCCGTAAAGAATATGGTTTTACATCAAATGATATGAGAAATCTTTTGCATACTGCTGATCATGGTAACGAATATAATTTGCAGTTTAAGTTGTTATTTCCTTCCTGCAACATTGTTGTATATTCGCAGTATGCTGATTTAACTGTGAAATTAAATGGTTCTAATAATGAAATACTTAATCAATTACTAAAAATAGATCAGGAATCTAATTTAAAGCATATTGGGTTGTTATGTGAAGATTATTCTATAATTGAAATAGTAAGGGAATTTAATAAACTAAAAAGCGGAAAACTAGAAGTGATTATGGTTTATGTCTATAAAACTAATTTTAAAGATATCAATATTGAATTACTAGGATACTTACCACTGAAAAAGACTCCAACAGTTAATGCTAGACCTATGCATGGATCCATAACTGAATTTTTCGAATGGATACGATATAATGAAGGTTTAGTTATCCTTAATTATCTGCCTTTAAAGAACATAAGCTCTGAGATGTTAAATTATTTGAAGGCTTTAAATTTATGTGGAGTTCAAGTTTACGATCCTAGGCGTACTTTGACAGAAGCTGAAATTCTTGAAGATATAGTAGAGGATGATTTTGGCCTTTTTGTAAGTGGAGGTACTAATGGATTTGATGTAGCTGGTGCAATCTCAATAGGAAAATACGAATTTAATCAATTAACCAATTTATATTTGCCAGAAGAAAAAGTAAAACCTCAAAAATTGCATTAAAGCAGGGAAGAACGCTATTCAGTGCATAAGAAGACATACGATAAAAAAGATGGTAGGGTCAAAAGCGGTTTGGTTCGCTAAATCGTTTGAAGATAGGAAAAAGGTGTTTACAATAATTATATGTGAGGCAAGATAAGAATTTCCCTCTCAGAATAAGGAGATTTTAAAATGTATAATTTTAAAAAGATTGATAACGAGAATTTACTTGAAACATTCCCATTAATAACTCAACTCCGTACAGATATAAGCGAAAAGGACTGTATAAGTCTATTTAAAGTAATGCAAAGTGAGGGGTATCAAATGATAGCTCTTACTGATCACGGAGTTATTAAAGCTATAGCTGGCTTTAAAATCCAAACAAATTTTTATAACAAAAAACATTTGTTTTTATATGATTTAGTAACAGAATCCTCAGATAGATCAAAGGGATACGGAAATGCAATGATGACATATCTAGAAGAAATAGCTCTAAAACATCAATGCATATATATTGCATTAGAATCGGGATTAGCTCGATTAGACGCACATAGATTTTATGAAGATAAAAATAACTTTGATAAATTTTGCTATTCGTTTAGAAAACCTCTAAATACATAGAAGGGAGCGTATAAGATGAAGGAGCTAGACTCAGAAAGAGTAAGGATTGTACCATTAGACGCTGAAAGCTTAAGATTATTTATTGATGATATATGTAAGCTACAGGATGTTTTCCATTTGGAAAAAAGTGAATTACTTTTGGATGAAGAAATAAAAGATGCGATGAAATATAGATTATCTAAAGTATTGATAGATTCCTCAAACTATTATTGGCATACAAATTGGCTCATAATATCCAAGGAGCTAAATTCTATTATAGGAGGAATTATGTTAAAAGGGTTACCCGATGAAAATGGTGAGGTTATTATTGGGTATTTCACCTTCCCTTGTTACCAAGGGAAGGGATATATGACAGAGACAATTAAGATATTAGCGTCTTGGATTTTAGATCAGCCTCTCGTTAAACGTGTAATTGCTGATACGGAAAAGAAAAATAAAGCTTCACACAAAGTATTAGAAAAAAATGGAGCGAGATTATATAAAGAAACTGAGGACTTATATTTCTGGGAGTTATCTAAGAAAACTATGAATCTTCACATAGAGTGATTTCCTAACTAAATTATAGTTTAACAATAACGAGCCTTGATCAATTATTGCCCAGACTTTTTTCCCTATTCTGCAGTGATTTAATAATCGCAGGAATTACAACAAATACAACTATCCCGACTATTATTGCTTAAAAGTACGTGGGCTAATAACATTTGTTAAGAAAAGCAACAGTAGAGTAACAAGAAAAAATATTCGACAATAGAATAGAAAGTTCTTCAAGACTATTCACCTCCTAATGAACATGTTAATTCCCTATTCAATAAGTATTTTCGTTACTATGTATGTTCCTAGGTTTAAATTAAACATTTTTAATATTAACAAAATAGATTATAATATATCCCTTGACTAAGATGTATACCATTTTAATTATGCTATATTAAAAGATATGTTGAATGAATATTGAAGTGATTTATTGACAATATTTGAAGGGGTTTATTGGTAATGATCATACTAGATACAAATGAATATAAAAATGTAAAAATAAATTTAAATGGCACTAGATGTCCAACGTTTGTTTATTCAATATTGGATGGATACATTCCAGGGAAAGTTTATGCAGATTCTCATTTGCATCAAACAGTCCTTTTTGAAACAACAATAGGTATCTATTCTATAGTAGGTGCAACAGAAAACGTAGAATTTAATAATTTTCTTTTTAATCTTTATAGAAGAAGGAAAGAAGAAGGCTTACGATTCACCCTCTTTACTTCTTCGGAAATATGGGATTCAGTAATAATGGGGGAGTTTGAAAAAGAAATAAGACATTTGGTCAGATTTTCATTTAATTATGATGCTAACAAGGAAGTAGCCAATGTAATCAAATTACCTATTAACTATTCTCTAAAAAAGATAAACTCAGCAGTAATAGAGAATAGCCAGGAATTTGATAAGAATTATTATGAGGCGTACTGGGGATCTATTGGCAATTATGAAGAGAAGGGCTTTGGGTTTGCTATTCTCCATGATGCAAAAGTAATTAGCGAATGCACGTCAATTTTTGCTTCTGAACAATTTGCGGAAATTGATATTGCTACTCATAACGACTATAGAGGACAAGGGTTAGCGAAAATTATCGCTAAGATTTTTATTAACCATAGTTTGAAAAATAATATAATTCCTCGATGGGATTGTGATATATCCAATACAACATCTATAAAATTAGCAAAGAAGTTAGGATTTACTAACCCTATAAAATATTCAATTTTTACATAGAATTTAACACGTTTAAAGGAGCGATTAACATGTACGAAGTAAAAAATGCTTACTTTTTTCTGTATGATACTTCCACTCTCATTCTAGCTGGTTGTTTTATTCTTGCATTTTTTTTAACAATATTTTGGATTAGTCGAAAGAAAAAAGTGAAAAATAGTAACGATTAAGCTATTCAGCTGAAAGAGGAATTGCTTTAGAAGGTTATGGTATCTTGGCAGTAGCGGGAAATTTAATTAGTGTGCTGTATTTAACATACAAGAAAAAATATTTAGATAAAAGCGAAGGGTAGAGATACTATGGTTAAACATAAAATATATACAATGAGCGTTGCCAGTGTTTATCCTCATTATGTTAATAAAGCAGAGAAAAAGGGTCGGACTAAGAAAGATGTTGACGAAATCATTTGCTGGTTGACAGGTTATAACGAGGGAGAGCTAAAAGGACAATTGGATCAAGGCTCGGATTTTGAGACATTCTTTGCAAAAGCCCCTCATTTGAATCCAGCACGAAGATTAATTAAAGGGGTAGTTTGCGGTATCAGAGTAGAAGATATTGAAGAACCATTGATGCAAGAAATTCGTTATTTAGATAAGATGATTGATGAGCTAGCTAAAGGGAAAGCGTTGGGGAAAATTTTACGCGGATGAGTTCTCATAAGGATGAAAAGACCGCCAATTTGGTGGTTTTTTATTTGTTTTAATATTAAAGTAACGATATTTATTTAATGTAATATAATATTTATTTATTGTTTTTCAATAAATTATGTGTTAGTTTTTTAGAGAGGAATAAAAAAGTGAGGTGTTCTTTTTGAAAACAGGATCAACATTATTTTTGAAAATTGCTATTTTCTTGATGGGAATTCCAGTTCTTGCTCTCTGTATTTATTTAGTGTCTTGGTTACCAAATAATCCAGTGAATCCCGATTACAGCGGTATGTTATATCCTGTTTTGGTAGTGATTTTTGTATCAGCTATTCCATTTTATCTGGCTCTGTTTAAATCATATTGTCTGTTAAATTATATTGATAAGAATCAATCTTTTTCTCAGATATCTATTAATGCTTTAAAGAGTATAAAGTATTGTGCCGTTACTATCAGTTTTCTATATGTAGTCATCATGCCATTCGTTTATCTTATTGCAGAAAAGGATGACGCTCCAGGTTTGATTGTCATGGGGATGGTACCAATTTTTGCTTCTTTAGTAATTGCAGTCTTTGCAGCAGTTTTGCAAAAGCTTTTACAAGAAGCCGTATATTTTAAATCAGAAAACGATTTAACAGTCTGAGGTGAAAGTAATGGGCATAATAGTAAATGTTGATGTGATGTTAGCTAAAAGGAAAATGAGTGTTACTGAACTTTCAGAGAAAGTAGGCATTACGATGGCGAATCTTTCAATACTGAAAAATGGAAAAGCAAAAGCAATCAGGTTTTCAACCTTAGACGCAATTTGTAAGGCATTGGAATGTCAACCTGGCGATATTCTTGAATATAAAAGTGATGAAGAAGTTTAAACAGCAGTTGCTTTTAATTAATATTCGAATATAAATAAATATTGGTTATCTGAGGCAGGTTTTATCAAAATGAATAAAAAAGTTATTCTATTCTTTGGGGTTATGTTATTAGTTAGTGGTTGTGCAGGCTTAGCTGATTATGATGTTGATTTGCCAGGGAATTACTCCATCATTAGAACTTCTGGACATGAAATCACCATTGCTCACAAAACTGATATTGGGTGGGGGCCAGCCGTAGTTCCTACTGAAATAATTAAAGCGGGTTGGAACAAAAACTATGTAATTGCTAAACAGAAAGATTTAGAAGGTAACGAGTTATATTTTTGGATAATCAATATAAAGACAGGAAATAAAGAAAAATTTCTAAATAAGAATGAGTTTAAAATTAAGTTAAAAAAATATAATATAAACGTAAAAATGAAAGATGTGGATTCTTTGAGATGAAAAGCCAGTATTCTCTCAGCGATAGCGACACAATTTGCCCAAAAAATCAAAAACCCAAGGATCTGAAATTAAATGATTCTTGGGTTTTGATATGTAAGAGCTTTAAGCTTCTACTAGGTGATGGTTAAATGCATAAACAACAGCTTGGGTGCGATCTTGTACTTCTAATTTGGAGAGAATATTACTAACGTGTGTTTTAACAGTTTTTAAGGCAATAAAAAGTTCATCAGCAATATCTTGATTTGTTTTACCCTGTGCTATTAACAATAATACTTCATGTTCACGTTCAGTCAATTCTTCATGAAGTGGACGATCATGTTTTTGACGCATTCTTGCCATCATTTTACTCGTAACCTCTGGTTCTAAGATGGGCGTGCCATTGAAAGTACTTCGAATGGCATCAGCGATTTGCTTGGCGTTAGTTGTTTTCAATAAATAGCTAATAGCGCCGGCCTCTAATGCTGGGTAAACCTTGTCGTCATCCAAGAAACTGGTGACAATCATAATTTTAGCGTCAGGCCATTCATTCACTATAGCTTTAGTGGCCTCAGCCCCTGATAAGATTGGCATCACCATATCCATCAAAATAATATCTGGTCGATGCTTCAAAGCTAATTGAACTGCTTCTTCTCCATTAGCAGCTTCAGCAATGACTTCCATATCAGGTTGTGCTTGCAAATATGCTGATACTCCAATTCGTACCATCTCGTGATCATCGGCTAGCAGTATCTTGATCATTGGAGATAACCTCCTTTTCCACTGGAATTTGAATTTCAATCACCGTACCTTGCGATGGTACTGAGACAATTTTATATGTTCCACCGATTTCGACTGCACGCTCTTCAATATTGTGAAGGCCATATGAGCCGGCTTTTTCATCAGTTGTTTTGAAGCCGATTCCATTGTCTTGAACACGGAAAATAACACGCTGATCTCGTTCGACAAGAAGCAGCTCCATTTCGGTTGCTTTTGCATGACGTAAAGTATTGGAAAGTGTCTCCTGAGCAATCCTGAAAAGATGATCTTCTGCACCTTTAGAGAGGGACACTTCCTCTAATCGTTTGTGCATTTTGAACGTAACTTTTTGCTGTAACTCGGCTAGCAATTCCTCTAGCCCTTGTTTTAACGATTTGTTTTTTAATGCAACAGGACGAAGGTGAAGTAATAGTGCCCGCATTTCAAGCTGGGCTTGCTGAACAATTTCTTCCGATTGCTTTAATAATTTTTTAGTTGATGGTGTTGCATCTCCTGCTGTTTCATTAATGGTCGAAAGTAGCATAGAAGCTGCAAAAAGTTGTTGAGAAACAGAGTCATGAAGTTCCCGGGCAAGTCGGTGCCTTTCCTGTACAATACGTTCTTGAATGAGCTGATCTTGGTTAACTGCCTTATCATTTGTCAGCTTTTGCAAGCTTTTACGCTGAGTAGCTATCAATTCACTTATCTCATTTAATGACTTTTGAATTGAAAGGGGGCCACTCCAATTAGGCGGGATAGGATCACTTTTTTCAATATTATGAAGTGCATTTTCAAACGTTTTACTCTGCTGGCGAAGGATGAATATACCCCCTATAGAGATGCTTAGGCTAATCACAAAAAGCAGAATAAGGAATAGAATAGCGACCGGCAAATTCCAATACTTTTCTTCCCAAAGTGTTTTCCATTGAGTGAAATGGCCATCAAAAAGAATAAAGAAAATAAACGAGAAAATAATTATTTCTCCGAAAAACAAGCTCATTGTTCGGGCTAAAAATTTCGTCATTGGCGAATCACCTCGACATTCCCAAATAATGTGGAAACCGTGATGATGAGTTCAGCCGAAGAATCCTCTGCATACTCATAACCATTTCTAACGGCAATCGTATCGTTCCAAACTCTAGGATAACTTTGTCCGATACAATGCAAATCACCGATAAACGTAGAATAATGCAGGCGTACAGGTATTTCATAAGGCACAAGTACTTTCACTTTTCCAAAGCCTTGCCGTACAGATATTAATGAAGCCCCTTTAGGTAAAACAGTCTGAGTCACATCAATCAGCAGATCACCGGCAAGGCTTTGTATATGTACATCTTGCCATTCGTATGACTCAATAGGTGTACCTTGAAATGAAAATAATTTATTCTGAATAAATGAGTTCGCTTGTTCTGCCGGTTGTTTAGATACAGATATATGAAATTCATCACCTTTTCGAAGTTTCCATAGAAGGTATAATAACACTCCGATGATAACTAGGCGTAAGCTCCACATTGAGAGTAGGGCAATACCCAAAAAAATGACACCTAACCAAAACAGCCATTTGCGCTTTCTGCGTATGCTGACATACATAAAAAAAGCACCTATAATGGCAAACATTATACTGCCATTTCCAAAGAAAGTAGCTTCAATAAAAATTAGCAAAAAGGCCGTAATACCAAGCATTGTAAGTGTTTTAGTTGAAAGGTGGGTCATTGGTTGCCTCCTTTCCAGTTAATTAAATAAGAAAAAAGAGAAGTACCAGCTTCTCTTTTTTAGTATAACGATAGTCCAGAAGAAGTCCAATCATTATATGGATTGGGTTGCCTCATTTTTTGAGTTATTTGCTTCCAGTCGCGCTAAGCGTTCTTCCATAGATGTGATTTCATGTTGACTGTCAATTTTTTGGCCAAGGTGATCGATATAACTCTCCATAGCTTCAAAAGTTTCAAGTCGACCATTTATTTTGTTTGAAGATTCTGGTTGGAGAAACTGGTTCATTTGATTATGTGCACGAACGACATTTTCTTTACCCATCAATTGTAATTGACGCACTTTCATATCTTTGATTTTATGCTTCATTTCTTCATACTTACGTTCCAAGCCAATGAGCTCTTCGGTAGATTTATCGATACTGTCCTGAAGAACGGTGCTACGTTGTGAATACGCATCAAATTCTTGTTGGGCAAATGCGATTAAGTCTTGTTCACCGCTTTTATTAGCCAAATCCAGTTGCATGCTTCGTTTATTTTTCATTTCATTTGTATCTGCTAATTCTTTTTCGAGTTTTTGTTGCAATGTACCTTGTCGCTCTAATAATTTGCCTGTTTCCTCTGTTTGCTTTTCTGCTTCACGGATATACTGATTTAACATCTTAATTGGATTTTTATCCTCTTTTTTATCAAACATTTCATTTAAATCTGCTTCAACTGTATATTTTAGGCGTTGCCATAAGTTAGCCATATTTTTTCCTCCTCTTATTTTGTGATTTCATTCCATTGTTTTTCAAAGTTTGTAAATGGATCATCTGATGCAGTGAAAGTTTCGTTTTCAGAATGTTTCCACTTACGATAAACCACCCAAATAACAGCTAGTGCTGCGATTCCGATGAATCCAGGAATATTAGCTGCAGCTGTTAATAAACCTGAGATGGCAACAAGTGCCCAAATAATTTTTGAAAAAGTGGAACTGCTTTGTAAATAGAAATGCACCCCCGTAAAAAGAATAGCGGCCGAGATAGCCAATCCTGTTAATGGACCTAATGAACAGAGAATGGTAATGGCTGCAATGCTGCCAATGACGAATAAACCAATTTTTTTCATTGTTTTTTCCTCCTTCGTTTGTACCTTTATGTTACGCTGAATTTCGTTTTGTCCAAACGGCCGGAGTATTGATTTTACTCTAGGTCTTGAGGCTGAGATGCTCTAAGACTATTTTGACCGCAACTTCTAACTTCGATAGAATATAAAAGAAAATACAAAAGGAGATATACATATGACTATTCGTAATGAATTGATGGCATATTGCCCGTACAATGAGCAAGAAAAAAAAGATAAAGAGCTTATGCTTCGCTATATAGATCAATTTTCAGATGTTTTGACAAGAGAAAATGAATTTGCACATTTTACTGCATCAGCTTGGATTGTGAATAAAGCGCGAACAAAGGTATTAATGGCATTCCATAATCAATATCAATCGTGGGCGTGGATGGGTGGACATGCAGATGGAAATGCAGACCTTTTACATGTTGCCTTAAAAGAAACAGAGGAAGAAACAGGGCTAAAAAATATTAAGCCTTTAATGTCGGATTATTATTCAATTGAAATTTTAGGTGTGGACGGACATATGAAGAAAGGGAAGTATGTTGGTACACATGTGCATCTGAATGTTACCTTTTTAATAGAAGCAGATGAAGGCGAAGGTACAACTATAGCGCCGAATGAAAATAGTGCGATTGAATGGATGAATTTAGATGAAGCAATTGAAAGAAGCTCTGAACGATATATGAAACAAGTCTATACAAAACTAAATGAAAAACTTAGAAATGTGCAGGATTAATAATATTCAAATGACTTGTTATTGAAAATAAAGAAAACTCCACACTAAGTGGAGTTTTCCTTTATTTTTTAAAGCTTTTGCCAATCATTGAAGGCACAAATGACTTTTTGAAAAGCATATCCTTTGTTTGTTAGCGAATACGAAACCTTTTTTAGTGATGCTTCAATATAATCTTTCTCGACTAAATGGGCATCTATTAATTCTTGGAGGCGCTGTGATAATAGTTTGTCCGATATACCAGGGATGGCAGAATAGATTTCATGATATCTTTTCGGGCCATCTAATAAAACGTGAATAATCCGCACCATCCAGCGTTTTCCTAAAAATTCAATTGTTTCATGGCAACAGTCCAAATCAAATCCCTCCCTATAAACTAATTGTAGCATACAGGCACGAAATATTGACAAATTAACTTACTTAAAGTAATATATTTTCGAATACAATAACTAACTTAAAGTAAGTTTTGGAGGATACTATAATGACAAATTCAGTATATAAAGTAATGCAAGAACGTAAATCTGTACGTAAGTACGACCCTGATTTTAAAATTTCAGCAGATGAGTTAAGATCAATTTTATTGGAAGCTACTTCAGCACCTTCTTCTAGTAATCTTCAACCATGGCGTTTTTTAGTCATTCAAGATGAAGCGAAAAAGAAAGACTTGCGCAAAATTGCTAATAACCAAGAACAAATTGAAACTGCATCTGCGGTAATCGCTGTTTTAGGCGATATTAAAATGTATGAAAAAACAGAAGAAATTTACATGAAAAACGTAGCAGAAGGGCATATGGAGCATGAACGTGCATCACTATTAATCCAAAATGCGCAAAACCTTTATCCTAAATTGCCAGAAGAGATCTTAACAAATATTGCTACATTTGATGCTGGTCTAATTTCTATGCAAATCATGCTATTAGCAAAAGAGCATGGTTATGATACAGTGCCAATGGGCGGTTTTGATAAAGTGAAGTTTGCAGAATACTTCAATCTTGAAGAGAATGTAAAACCTATGCTATTAATCTCAATTGGGAAAGGGTCTGCACCTGCTTACGGATCATCTCGATTAGACATTGATGATATTACTACATTTATTTAATAAGTATGATAATGCTCATCCACCTGTTTGGATGGGCATTTTTTATACAATTATAGCTATGCCTAATATGAAATTTGGAGTATGAGCTACTTTAAAAAGAATTTTCTTTTGCTTTCATTTTAGGTATGATAGGACAAGGAGTGATGTTATGAACTTTACGACAGAAAAATCATTTATTTTGGCTTCAGCTTCCCCGAGGCGAAAGGAACTTTTCGAACGTTTGAATGTACCATTTAAGATTTTAGTGGCAACTGTAGAGGAAACGAGTATAAAAGATGATAACCCAGCTCAATATGTGAAGAAAGTGGCGCTACTTAAAGCAACTGATGTAGCGAAGAGAAACCCAGGGCATGTAGTGATTGGAGCGGATACTATCGTAGTAAAAGGACAAGAATTGCTACATAAGCCAAAAGATGCAAATGAGGCCATCAAGCATCTCAAACAGCTCCGCGGAAATGTGCATGAAGTGATGACAGCGGTTGCTATTATAGATGATGTTGGAAATAAAACAGCCTTTGTAGAAAAGACAGAGGTATATTTTAAACAAGTGCCCGATACCCTTATTGAGGCCTATGTAGCAACAGGAGATTGTTTTGATAAGGCTGGAGGTTACGGTATTCAGACAGATGGCGTGTTTTTGGTTGAAGGAATAAAAGGAGATTATTTAAATGTAGTGGGATTGCCCTTAGCTCGGCTTACAGAATTGCTAGTGGATACAAAGTTGATTTCTATTTAAAAAATAAGAAAGAGGATGAAGCATGACAGGAAAGACACACATCATTGGCGGTATTGCAGCATGTCTTGCTTTTGGTCAAACAAGTGTAGATTCACCATTACTTTTGGGAACGGCTGGCGCAATCGGCGCATTAATTCCTGATATTTGCCATGGAGGAAGTATGATTGGCCGTACATTTCCCGCATTGTCCAAATTGATAAATGGATTATTTGGGCACCGTTCATTTACACACAGTTTACTATTTTTATTGATTGTGGCTTGGATATTACATACATACGTAACCAATGATGCAATTAAAATGGGCCTTCTAATCGGCATGGCGAGCCATTTTGTGCTTGATATGTGTACAAAGCAGGGGATCCAGCTATTTTTCCCAATAAAAGTGAAAGTTCGTTTTCCTTTAACAACACGAACAGGGAGCAAAATAGAAGGAGCAGTGGCGCTTTGCTTACTCATTGCATGTCTTTATTTCAGTTTTGAAATAATGCATTTGCACTAATAGATAGAACAAACCTGCGAAACCATGCATGTTTGTTCTTTTTTTCTTCAAATAAACCGAGCCTTTTCCTATATACAAGTAGCAGCACCAATCTGCAAATATCGACAAAATTTAATGAGGTATGGTAAATTGAAGATGTATGAACGGATAATCAAAAAGTTCTATATACAAATTGAAGGAGTGGTACAAATGGAATTTCAACACATTACAGTTGCAGGCAGTGGTGTATTAGGTAGCCAGATTGCCTTTCAATCTGCTTTTCATGGTTTTCAAGTAAGTGTCTATGATATTAATGAAGCTGCGATTGTTAAAGCGAAAGAACGTTTGTTAAAATTGCAAGATGTGTATGCAGATTATTTTAAAGATGAAGAAAATGCAAAAGCTGCATTAAGTCGAATAACATATAGTACAAGCCTACAGGAAGCAGTAAAGGATGCAGATTTACTTATTGAAGCAATTCCTGAGTTGACTGAAATTAAAATCAGCTTCTATCAAGAATTGGCATCTGTAGCTCCGCAAAAAACAATCTTTGCCACGAACTCTTCCACTTTGCTTCCAAGTCAATTTGCTGAATATACTGGAAGACCAGAGAAGTTTCTAGCACTCCATTTTGCAAATGAAGTGTGGAAGAACAATACAGCTGAAGTTATGGGACATAGCGGAACAGACCAACAGTATGTAGATCAACTAGTTGAATTTGCCGGAGAAATCGGCATGGTGCCACTTCGTATTCTGAAAGAACAGCCTGGCTATATTTTAAATTCGCTATTAGTTCCATTATTAAATGCCGCACAAGGCTTATGGGCAAAAGGTGTAGCGGATCCTGAGACAATCGATAAAACATGGATGCTTGCTACAGGAGCTCCTATGGGACCGTTTGCAATCTTAGATGTTGTTGGTATTGAAACGGCTTATAATATTGTATCCACATCAGCAAAAGCACATCCAGAACTTCAACCAATTGCCGACCGGTTGAAGAATGAATTTATTGACCAAGGGAAACTAGGAAAAGGGTCCGGCGAGGGGTATTATAAATATCCAAACCCTGCTTATTTAGATCCGAATTTCTTGAAAGCATAAAAATAAGAGAGGCAATCACTGATATGATTGCTTCTCTTGTTTTGTTTTAAGAAGTATTTCTCGGGAAATTTTTCTCATTTTTCTAATAATTTATTTCGTATAGCGATTAGCATAACAAGAAGCAACAAAAGCATCTGGTTTTATTTTGGGTTCTACTCCAATTGATTCGATTCGATTTACCATTTCATGTACAAATTCACGGGTTTTGTTGCGTTGGCCTGAACCGATATCGATATGGCCCTCCATTGTAAAAGTTGCACCATTATAAATATTCGGTAAAATAATCTCGATCAGCTGCTTCTTTCTTTCCTCTGTAAAAAGAGACACGATTTCTTCTGTAAAAGAGAGTTCTAAAGATATGCGTTCATGCAGATGTACCATTTTACGAGGCACAAGTACACGCCTCATGCATGCCCAGACTCGTTTACCTTCATCCACCACCACGATTCCAGTAATGAAAATGGTATCTACTTTATGCACTTGAGAATCTGTCCCGACAATTAATCTATATTTTCCTAATGGGTTACGATTCATAAAATATGCAATTTCACGAAATACGTCTTCAAAATCCATATTCTTTTCTTGGAGATTTTGAAAAGGGTCGGCTTTAAACAGATCCATTTAATCACGCTCTTTTCAATAGGTATATAATAGTATATACAGAAGCAGTGAGGTTGTGATTAATCTGCTTCGCATAATACGCTAATTTTCTACAAGAATACCCAAAGAAAAGGCAAACCATACTTCATGTTTTGCCTTTATATTTACTTTGCTTAGTCAATTATTCTTTCCCAAAATCGGGCTTGTGCTATACCTTCAATAAACTGTTCAAATTCCGTGAATGTTAAATCATATACGCCTTGTTCTTCCATCTTTATACGCGTATATAATAGTGATTCTGGACTTAAAACGGCTAATGCAAGCGGCTTGTGGTGTACATAAGTCATTTCGACAAGTTCAAGCACTTTAGATGGAATAGTTGGATTTGGACTTATTAATATTGATGAATCGTATTGTGCTGAATCAACGGTGCTATAAGTTTCAGACGCCTTTAGCACCTCATTTATACGATGTGCTTTTTTATCAATAATACTGTAATTAATTTTATGTTCTACAAGTTGTTGGACCCATTCTGTTAATTGCTGCGTATTAGGAGTACCATTTAAAATAATGGCGACACTTCTAGTATCAGGTTTGCATACTGTATCTGCCATTGTTAGGGCAGGAGACAACTTGGTTGATTTTACTTCTAGGTTTTTGATAGGAATCTTAGCCCCTACATTATCAGCTACTTTTTTAGCTAAATAATGATCGATATGATTAATAAAATCCACCGCATTATTTTTGACTTCCTGAGATTTACATTTGCCGATTTCATAAGTAAAAGCTTCTAATAGGTGTTGTTGTTCATAAGGCATTAAGCTATTCAAAAACTGCTTTGCTTGTGAGTAGTGATCCTGAAAACTTTCTGTTTGCTCTCCACGCTTGTTACCACCCATGTTTTCTTGACTTTCTTCAAAAAAGCCTTGATTTCTGGGTGTGGGAGCATTTTGCTCATTGGTAGCCTCTGGGATAAGAAAGTCATTATTTTTGTTGTTTTTGTTTTGGAAAGGACATATCGGCTGGTTAATGGGTATTTGAAGAAATTTAGGCCCCCTTAGCCGTTCTACCTGTGCATCTGTATAGGAGAGTATCCTGCCTTGTAAGAGCGGATCTTCAGAGATTTCGATACCTGGGACTAGGTGCCCTGGATGAAAGGCGGCATGTTCAGTCTCTAGAAAGCCGTTGTCGACATTCCGGTTTAACGTCATTTTTCCAATAATTTTAACAGGCACGTCTTCTTCAGGCCAAATTTTAGTGGGATCAAGAATATCAAAATCATAAGAAAATTGATCTTCTTCCGAAATCAATTGCAAACCTAATTCCCATTCTGGATAATCACCTTTCTTGATTGCTTCTAATAGATCTTGGCTTAGAAAATTGGGATTTTTGCCACCAATTTTTTGTGCTTCATCCCAGACCAATGAATGGACGCCAAGTGAAGGTTTCCAGTGAAATTTGACAAATTGAGTCTTTCCTTTCCTATTTACCAAGCGGAATGTATGAACGCCAAATCCCTCCATCATACGATAAGAGCGGGGAATTGTGCGATCGCTCATCTGCCACATGACCATATGTGCAGTTTCGGGATTTTTAGCGGCAAAGGTCCAAAATTGATCATGTGCGTTTGTACCATTTACAAATTCTTGATTGAAATCCGGCTTTAAGGCACGTACAAGTTCGTGGAATTTCCTAGTATTTTGTATATAGAAAATAGGGACATTATTTCCGACTAAATCAAAATTGCCTTCTTCCGTATAAAACTTTGTTGCAAAGCCTTTGACATCTCTTTGAGTATCATTAGTTCCTCGTGAACTCTGCATGGAAGAAAAACGAACGAATACAGGTGTTATATTAGATGGATTTGTAAGGAAACTCGCTTTTGTATATTCTTCTAGGGACTCATATAATTCGAACTGACCGTATGCCCCAATTCCGTTGGCATAAAGAACCCGTTCAGGGATTTGTTCTGAGTCAAAGTTTACTTTTTCACGCAAATAAAATTCTTCCTTAATTGTATTTCTTTCCAGTTTCTTTTTCGTTTTTTTATTTATGCTACTATTCACTTTTTTATCCGCTAAAATACTTCTTTCATAATCATCATCTCTTTTTTGCATGCAAATGCCTCCCATATCAATCTACCTTTGTAAATAGCCGAAACAAATATCCCTAAAACATAATAGACAAAAGAATTATTGGACAACTGGTAAAGCATGATGTATAATAAAGACAATAATTAAATCGGCTCATCGTAAACAATACATTCACCTAGTAAAAAGTGATCGTGTTAACTCGATACTTCTTTGCTAGGTGAATTTTTTTGCAGGGGATATGTATTAATTATTAATATTTTTTAGGAGGTCATTACACATGACACAAGGTACAGTAAAATGGTTTAACTCTGAAAAAGGTTTTGGATTCATCGAAGTAGAAGGCGGCAACGATGTATTCGTACACTTCTCTGCAATCCAAGGCGAAGGCTTCAAAACTCTTGACGAAGGCCAAAAAGTTGAATTCGAAGTAGAAGAAGGCAACCGCGGACCACAAGCAACTAACGTTGTAAAACTTTAATATTTATAAAAGCATCCTCTTAGAGGGTGCTTTTTTTGTTTCAAAAATTGAACGCACCCCTTGGAGGTCATTCCCATATGTATAGAATGAGGAGGGAATATGATGGTTTCAACTGAAACGTATATTATTGAGGGCCATTCTTTTATTGCTGTTTCTGTTTTTTTGCCTAAAACCACTTTGCTGACAGTATCAAATGATAAAGGCTATATCATGTGCGGAGCATTGGATGTAGGTTTATTAAATCAACAGCTGGCGGACAGGAAAATTGTTGCTGGCAGGGCGGTAGGCGTGAAAACTATTGATCAGTTATTAAACGCACCACTTGAATCAGTTACCTTTGAAGCAGAGGCATTAGGAATTACAAAAGGGATGATTGGCAAGGATGCATTATTAAAAATGGTATAATGAAGGAAAATAAACATAGGTTTCTTTTTCTCTTCTATACATCTATTACAAGCGTATTCCTAATGGAGTGCGCTTTTATTGTGTATAAATATTTCTAAGTATCGCTTTAAATTCTATTATCATTTAATTATTATCTTTAAATACTTTCTAAAAGATTAAATCCTATTGAATATAAGAACTAGTAGTTAGCTGCAGAAAAAGTCAACATGGATAAAAATTGAATTTTAAGTTATTAATTAATCGCTTGGTTGCTTACTTTTATGCTGTTAATTTGTAAAAATATTTTGTTTTGTTAGAATAGTTTTATGGGTATAGGTTATAGAAGTTAAATAGATAGAAAGAAGAGGGGATATAGATGTTGAAGATTGAGCATTTAACAAAGAAATATCGGGGAGGAAAAAAAGCAGTAAATGACTTAAATCTTGAAATAAAAGAAGGGGAATTTATTGCGTTTATTGGCACAAGTGGCAGTGGGAAAACGACTGCTCTTCGCATGATTAACCGAATGATTGAGCCTTCAAGTGGAACTATTACATTAAACGGAAAGGATTTATCAAAAATGAATCCTGTTACATTGAGAAGAAGCATTGGCTATGTCATACAGCAAATCGGTCTAATGCCACATATGACTATTCGCGAGAATATAACACTAGTTCCAAAACTATTAAAATGGTCGAAAGATAAAAAAGATGAAACAGCCGAGAAGTTAATCGGCCTTGTCAATTTGCCGGAGAATTATTTAGATTTATATCCTGTACAGCTTTCGGGTGGACAACAGCAACGTATTGGCGTGCTCCGGGCGCTTGCCGCAAATCAAGATATCATCTTAATGGATGAGCCCTTTGGAGCGCTTGACCCTATCACACGGGATACACTGCAGGATTTGATGAAAGATTTACAGCAACGTTTAGGTAAGACTGTCATCTTTGTCACACATGATATGGACGAAGCCATTAAACTTGCTGACCGAATTTGCATTATGCACAATGGTGAAATGGTTCAATTTGACACACCAGATGAAATTCTTACACACCCAGCAAATGATTTTGTTAAAGAGTTCATTGGTTCGCACAGGCTTATCCAGGAGAAACCAAGCGCAAAAATAGTAGATGATGTAATGATTAAGCCTGTCTCTATTACTCTTGAAAAGAGTTTAGATGAAGCCATTAAATTAATGGTATCAAAAAGGGTTGATACACTGTTCGTAACAGATGGTCATGGACGTTTATTAGGCTATTTAAATGTAGAGATGATCACATCAGCTAGACATACGACCCAAAGTATTGCTGACACAATGAACCGAGAAGTAGAGTTTGTGAAAACAGGAACAAAGCTGCAAGATTCAGTGCGTCGTATTCTAATCCGAAATTTAAAAAATATCACAGTGATTGATGAAGAGAAACGATTAATTGGTTTGATAACACGCGCCAATATAGTAGATATGGTGTACGACACTATTTGGGGAGAAGAGAACACAGAACAATAGTTAATAGAAGAAAGGAATGGAAATTATGATTGAATTTTTAACGGAAAATAGTGGCGCGATTATTCAAAAGACCTTTGAGCATTTCTATATCTCAATTATTGCTTTGTTGCTGGGCATTATTGTGGCCGTCCCCCTTGGTATAATCCTATCTAAAACTGAAAAAGTGGCCAAAGTAGTACTTGGCATTACTAGTATTCTTCAAACGCTCCCTTCATTAGCCATTTTAGCTATGATGATTCCATTTATTGGCGTTGGTAAGGTACCCGCAATTATCGCCCTCTTTATTTATACTCTGCTTCCCATCCTAAATAACACATACATAGGTATGCGCTCAGTCAATAAAGATTTAGTTGCTGCAGGCATCAGTATGGGGATGACTACAATTCAGACCATCCGCTTAGTAGAATTGCCCATTGCCATCCCTGTTATTATGGCAGGTATTCGCTTATCAGCTGTGTATGTGATTTCATGGGCTACGCTTGCTTCTTATATTGGTGCTGGGGGTCTCGGCGACTTTATCTTCAATGGGCTAAACCTCTATCAGCCTGATTTCATCATAGGCGGTGCAGTGCTTGTTACATTGCTTGCGCTCATTAGTGACTTTATTTTATCAAAAGTTGAAAAATGGGCTACGCCTAAGGGATTAAGGATTGTACGATAGGAGGAAATGAATATGAAACAATGGTTAAAAGGGATTGTCGCTATCTTGCTTTTGTTCACAATTACTGCATGTAATAAGTCAAACCAAGATGTGGATGAGATCAAAGTAGCTTCTATGGTAACAACCGAAAGTCAAATTATGGGTAATATGTTGAAGCAATTAATCGAGCATGATACGAATGAAAAAGTAGAGCTTATTAATAATTTAGGATCAAGTGTTGTAGCGCATCAAGCCATGCAAAATGGGGATGCCAACATTTCTGCCGTTAGATATACAGGGACGGATTTGACGGGGGTACTACAAGCAGAACCGCTTAAGAATCCTCAAAAAGCATTAACGTTTGTACAAGATAAGTTTGATAAAAAATATAATCAAACGTTCTTTGATTCGTATGGATTTGCCAATACGTATGCATTTATGGTGACTCGTAAAACAGCAGAGCAATATCATTTGAAAAAATTAAGCGATTTAAAGAAGGTTGCTAGCAAGCTCCAAGCTGGGGTTGATACATCTTGGATGAACAGGCCAGGGGATGGTTATAAGGCTTTTGTAAAAGAATACGGTTTTGATTTTAAAGATGTTTTCCCTATGCAAATTGGGCTTGTCTATGATGCCGTTTCAGCCGGAAAAATGGACGTTGTGCTGGGCTATACAACAGATGGCCGTATAGCAAGTTATGATTTAGTAATTTTGGAGGATGATTTACACTTTTTCCCTCCATATGATGCCAGTCCTTTTGCAACAAATGAGCTACTAGAAAAAAAACCAGAAGTAAGAAAATCCATCGAAAAATTAATCGGAAAGATTTCGACTAAACAAATGCAAAAGTTAAATTATGAAGCTGATAATAATTTAATCGAGCCAGCAGTTGTCGCCGAAAAATTCTTAGAAGAACATAATTATTTTGATGAGAAAGGGGGAGATGGCCAATGAAGGATATGACAAAGTTGAATACATTTGAGCAATTTATGTATTACTTTCAAGAAAACGGTATGTATGTGTTAACCCAGTTTATGACCCACTTTTTAATATCTGTTTACGGTGTACTGCTAGCGGCATTGTTTGGTATTCCGATTGGGATACTAATAGCAAAATATAAAAAGCTCGCAAGTCCTTTGATTACAATAGCAA
This sequence comes from Rummeliibacillus sp. G93, assembly GCF_023515935.1. Taxonomy (NCBI): domain Bacteria; kingdom Bacillati; phylum Bacillota; class Bacilli; order Caryophanales; family Caryophanaceae; genus Rummeliibacillus; species Rummeliibacillus sp. G93. Next base: position 1,755,508 of record NZ_CP097314.1, on the reverse strand, counting down.
ACATAATCCAGACTATCCCGGCCTTAGCTTTGCTTGCGATTCTTATGCTTGGTATGGGGCTGGGGAAAACAACGGTTATTGTTGCCGTATTTCTATATTCTTTATTACCGATTATTAAAAACACATATACAGGCATCACAACAATAGATAATAATTTAATTGATTCCGGTAAAGGCATGGGTATGACGCGTTTGCAAGTGCTTTATATGATTGAATTACCTCTATCCTTGAAGGTAATTATTGCAGGAATTCGTATTGCTTTAGTCATTGCCATCGGAATTACAGCTATAGGGGCATTTATTGGAGCAGGGGGTCTTGGCGATATTATCATCCGTGGTACAAATGCGACTGACGGAACAGCCATCATTTTAGCAGGAGCTATTCCTACCGCATTTATGGCAATAATAGTTGATGTTTTGCTAAGTGTTGTGGAAAGGCGAATGGATCCAATGAGAAGACGTAAGGGAGATCAACTTAAGTTACAGTCTTTACAAGAATAAAAACTTCGGCTTTAAAAGAGGGATTGGCTTATGCCAATCCCTCTTTATTAATGTGCGTTTGATTTTGATTCCAATTTTAGCTTTTCGTTTAACAACAAAGCTTCAGCAACTGCTTGTTCGTCTTTCACAACGTCACCTGGTCTTCTGCCTTGACCGATAATGTAAGTAGAAAAGTTAATGGAGAGAAAATCAAATGTGTATTTAAATTGTTGGATAAGCGGCAATGCTTTAATGCGTGGAATGTCGCCACCCACTGTTACTACAATTGCGTTAACAGTCTTTAAGTGTTCCTTCAATTCTGGATAACGCTCGTCACGGATGGCTTGGCTGAGGCGGTCAATCATGTTTTTCATTAATCCAGTCATGCTATACCAATAAACAGGTGTAGAGAAAATCAATACATCACTTTCTAGGATGGCTTCAATGATTTGATCATAATCGTCAGCAACTGGTCTAAAACCTTTCATATCATGTCTCAAATCATGGATAGGTTCAATCATAATATCTTTTAAGTAGATGCGTCTGTGAGTTACATTTTTTGTTACGATATCAGTGAGAATTTCTGTATTACCATTAGCGCGAGAACTTCCTATAAAGGTAGTAATTTTCATGCAATTTCTCCTTTCTATCGTTCTTATTCTCTATTATAACTTAATAAAGTGTTCAATTGTTAGAAATTTCAAAAAGTAAACAAAAAGAAAGAATCACAAACATATCGAATAAAAATAGGCTTAGCTGGCCACTCTGAGAGAAAGGAGTGTTTTAAATGAAATTATTAAAAAATACTTGGCCTATGTTAGTCGCTCTTCTCATTCTAACCGGGTGTTCGACAAACAAACAAAAAGTAGACAACTTAAAACCAGTAAGTGGAGAAAAAAATACAACCATTCACGCAACGGCTAAGTTTCTTAATACAGAGGGTAAAGAGTTAGGGAAAGCAAATTTGACAGAAAATGAAAAGGGCGTACAAATCGATTTGAAGTTACAGGGTTTACCACCAGGAGACCATGGGATCCATATTCATGAAAAAGGGATATGTGAGAAACCAACATTCGAATCTGCAGGAAGTCATTTTAATCCAACTCACAAAGTTCACGGATACTACAACGCAAAAGGTTATCATTTAGGCGATCTTCCAAATATACAAGTGGAAGAGGATGGAACAGTAGATGTAGGTTTTGCGACAAAGGCCTTCACTTTAAAAGAAGGAGCACATAATACATTGTTTGATAAGGATGGAAGTGCATTTGTTATTCACGAAAAAGCAGATGACTATAAAACTGATCCAAGCGGTAATTCAGGCGCACGAATTGCGTGCGGAGTAATTGAAAAAAATAATTAACATCTTAAAAAAGCTAACGCCATATCATATTGACTACCAGACGAGAGAGCGACAAAGCCACCTCCAAGCTGTCGCTCATTATTCTCAATAAGTAAGAGACGATTAAGTATGTTGCTTCAGCAATGGAGACCATGATAAGCTGTCAATTGGTTGCGTCTTGATGTTGAAGAAATTGTGTAGTTACTTATATCTAGTGTTATCTGTTAAGGATTAGAACTTTTTCTAGGAAATATGGGTAATAACATTATAAAAAATCAGTAATGGCTTCTGCGTACAGAAGAATATTTATTTAACCAAAGTAAAACCGCTTGAATCTTATCATTCAAGCGGTTCTTTTATTTAATAAGTCTGTAATACGAATGCTTTAAGCAAATCATCGTATTCGCTATTCATATCTTGGTCTGTCTTTTGAATTGTCCATTTACCATCTGTTTCTTTTAAAATAAGTGCATATTCACGACTATCTTCTTTCAAACTCGTATTGTTCATAATTTGATCAATACGGCTAAATGTGTAATTTAAAGCATCTTCTTGTGCTTTTTTATATTCTTTATAGCTATATTTATTTTGGTTTTTCTTAGCAAATTGTTCGCTTACTTTTCGAGATTGTTTATAAAGATCTGATGTGTCGAAATTTTTAAAGCTAACATTTACTTTAGCCTGTTTTGAATCACCATAAGCAATTTTATAAGTAGGCTCAATTTTTTTATTTAAAGCGTTTCGGTATTTTTCAATAAACATTTTTTCTAAACGCATGGATGGTGTAAACTCACCAAAGCCTTCCTTCAATTGATTGGCAAGTTCTTCATCAAACTTTTGGCTGTCTGCTAAGACATCATTTGTGAGTAAGGATTTAAAATCTGGATTGTCATTGCTTAAGAAAACTTGATCAACATAAGCTGCTACAGCTTTCTTGGCATTCTCTGAATCATTTTTATACTTCGACGGATCCACTGATACTACTAACTCTTTATGTTTCTCACCTTTGTCATCATAAATGCGCGGTTGATAATGAAGCTCATACTTTTCTTCTTTATTGACAGGGTAAAAGAGGTCACCACTCGCTTTTTTCTCAGGAGAGATACTTCCTGATAGTTCTTTAAAAGATTCTTCATCCGGTGGATTTACATAGACAGAGTCAATTTTTTCATCATCTTTGCTACCATATAAACTAAAGTTTGAAGAATTTACTGGGATTTCATTTTTAGATTTATTTTGGACTGTCACATTTAATTTGAGATATGTTTTTTCATCGGTTTCATCATACTTGGTAATTGTTACATATTCTCCAGAATTAACTTTAAACGCAATATCACTCGCTTCGCTTCCAGATTTGTTTGTTTTTTTGCTGCTTCCACATGCCGCTAAGGCAAAGGTAAGAATAGCCAATAGGCTTAGCAGCCACAAATTCTTTCTGTTAATAGGAAACCCCTCCGTTTTCTTTTTAATTTGCTGAACCAAATGGTAACCAATCTTTCACAATAGAATCATCATTCTAAGGTATTCAACTGCAAAATTTTTGTGAAATGCTTATAAATAAGCAGTGAAAGGGTATGGATTCTTCTAGTTGCCGTATGTATTTGTTCGTATTCCGCCCCTTGAGAAAAGAGACTTTCACTCTCATGAAAGTCTCTTATACATGTCTTGCACGGATGTATGTGAGTAATAGAGAAGCACTAGCCTAGCCAGGATAGCGCTCTTCACTTGAAGAGGTATCCTTTGTATGATGGTTGTGTTTTTCATCTTCAACTTGTTGATTTAACTCCTCCATTGGGATGGGATCAACCGTTTGCATTTCAGGGTCTTTGTCGTAGATACTTTCTTTATCAGACTTTACTTCATCTGGTGTATCCAATGGTCCTTCTTTTAAATTTTCGGCTTTGTCATTTTCTTTCATTTTCATCATCCTTTCTTACTTTACATATAGCCTCAATTCAAAAAGTTAAACCATTTTTTAAACAGAATTCGGCAATTTTTGTGTGTAATCGGTAATAGTGGTGATCAGCTGATGGTTTCCTATAAAGGATAAAATGTATTACTTCTAAATTCTAGTTTTTCTTATAAAATAGTGTAAAATAGAGAAAAAAGAAACAGTACTAAAAACTCTATTTATACTAAAATACTCAGAGGTAGGTGAGTACAAATTGCCAATTTACAATAAATTAGTCCGAGATTTTATCCCGCAAATCATCGAAGGAAAAGGGAAAAAATGTATAGTTGAACAATTGAGTGAACAAGAGTTACTACAGAAAATGAAGCAAAAATTCATAGAGGAAGCCTATGAAGTACAAGAAGCAAAAAATAAGGAAGAGATGAAGGAAGAATTGGCAGACCTTTTGGAACTTATACATACAGCATTAGAAGTTTATAATATTTCATTGAAAGAATTGGAAGAATCACGTTTAGCTAAAGCTGAAAAAAGTGGACGTTTTTCAAAAGGTATTTATTTGGTTGAGGTGCAAGATGAGGAGAATATATAGTTGATTTAAAATCAAATTTAAAAATTTTTAAAAAACATTGACAATTCTATTTATTGCGTTATTATATATTTATACAAACTTAATATGTTGATTTTCTTATCTAGAGAGGTGGAGGGACTGGCCCTTTGAAGCCTCGGCAGCGGACTATTAAAGTACTGTGCCAATTCCAGTAGCGTAAAGCTAGCAGATAAGAGGAGCGTTTTTTTCGTATGGTATTCCAACCCTCTTCTTATTCATTGAGAAGAGGGTTTTTTCTATTTAGAGGATAGAAGAGTTGGAGTCAATTAGTCAATTAACTAAATGAAACTAAGGGAGAGATTTTGATGACAAAGACGTTAGTAAAAGCACCATTTAGAGCTGATCATGTAGGTAGTTTATTAAGACCAGAAAGCATTCACCAAGCACGTAAGGACTATCAAGAAGGTAACATATCCGCAGAACAATTACATCAGATTGAGACGGAAGAGATCAAAAAAGCGGTGGATAAACAGATTGATGTTGGTTTACAAGCAGTAACTGATGGTGAGTTTCGACGTAGATTTTGGCATACAGATTTTCTTGAACATTTAAACGGTGTTGAAGGATATATCCCAGAACACGGCTTCAAATTTAAAGGAGAAGAAACAGAAAAATATGATGTTCGTAATAACGGAAAGATTTCTTTCAACTCAAATCATCCGCATATTCAAGATTTTCTAGAGTTCAAAGAAATTGTAGGAGATCGGGCAATTCCAAAACAAACGATACCTAGCCCAAACCAATTATTCAATGCTGGCATAAGAAACCTTGACATCTATCCAGATATCGAGGAATATGCGAGTGATATTATCCAAACTTACCGGGATGCAATCCAGGCCTTCTATGAAGCAGGTTGTCGTTATTTGCAGTTGGATGATGTCTATATTGCGGGACTGAATGCTGAGAATATCCCATTTAACGACAGTGGATATTCACGTGAAGAATTGATTAACCTTGCGCTTCGGGTAGCAAATGGAGTGTTAGAAGGCAAACCGGAAGATTTAATAGTAACTACCCATTTATGCCGGGGGAATTATCGTTCAAAATGGGCGTTTGAAGGAAGTTATGCTAAAATTGCTCCAACTTTGTTCGTAAATGAAAAAGTGGACGGATTTTTCTTAGAATATGATGACAATCGGTCTGGCGACTTCACACCACTATCCTATATTCCAAAGGGCGGGCCGCAGGTAGTTCTGGGAGTATTTACTTCAAAATTCGGCGAGTTGGAAGACAAGGAAAACATCAAAGCTCGTGTAGAAGAGGCAACACAATTTGTACCACTCGAGCAGCTATGTATCAGCCCACAGTGTGGATTCGCTTCAACCCATCATGGTAATATTCTAACGGAAGAAGAACAATGGGCAAAATTAAAGTTTATTGTTGATATATCAAAAGAGATTTGGGGATAAGAGAGTGGGAACAGCTAGTAAAGCTGTTCCTTATTTTGATTCATAGAGGATTTACTGATTTAGCTTGGAGTCTAATTCAATTTTAGGGTTAATACTTTTTAAAGTAGCTAAAAATTGCAGCTGCTCCTTTGGAGATACAAGTGCCATTTTATTGTTTGCGTCATAAATGATCTCCAATCGATCTATTGAAAGGGCAGGGGCAGCAAGCAAATTTTTGGTTTTAGCAATTGTTTTAATCTCTTTGATAGGAACGTTCTTTTTGAAGGGGCCATTTCGAATAATCAGGTAGCTTTGATTAACTTTATATCCTGTACAAAACCAACCCCATATGAGCAAAATTGCTAACGGAACAGTAAAAACAAGGACTACATAATCTCTTCCTGCAACAAGAGGTGCGAAACAAGCAATGATTGTACCCCAATATAAAGGGTATTGCCATAAATCTTTTTTAGATGGGTAATACATCTTGTTAAATCCTTTCGCTAATTTATTTTTAAAACATTCATATATGGAAATTAATTCTTTATATTACTTTATCAAATGCAGACCCGCATTTCATTCTATTTTAGTTCCAATAATATGAAAATTCTTTGCATTCCCTTATACTAATAGAAAGAAAGGTATATACAATACATGGGGGTGTCCAAATTGAAAACACGTGTTACAGAGATTCTTGGAATTAAGTATCCCATTGTCCAAGGTGGTCTTGCTTATTTGGCTTACGCCGATTTATGCGCTGCGGTTTCAAATGCTGGCGGGCTAGGACAGATTACAGCCGCTACTTTGGGATCTAAGGAAAAGCTTCGAGATGAAATCCGAAAAGTGCGCACATTAACAGATCGTCCTTTTGGCGTCAACTTCGCTATTTCAAAACATCAAAATGCATATGAAGAGCTTTTAGAAACCGCAATTGAAGAGAAAGTACCTGCTATTTCTATTACAGGTGGTAATCCAGCACCAGTGTTAAAACGCGTTAAAAATGAAGATATTCGCACTCTAGTCTTGGTTTCAGGAGTAAGGCAAGCTCAGAAAGCGGAAGAACTAGGAGCAGATATATTGATGGCAGTTGGTCAAGAAGGTGGCGGCCATTTAGGACGCGAAGATATTGGCACAATAGTTCTTGTACCGCGCGTTGTTGAATCCGTATCTATTCCTGTTCTTGCTAGTGGCGGTATTGGCGATGGTAGAGGATTGCTTGCAGGCCTCTCGCTTGGTGCTGAAGGTATTGAAATGGGTACACGTTTTATCGCCACTAAAGAATGCGTCCATGCAAGTGAAGTGTATAAGCAAGCGATTATTCACGGAAAAGAAACAGATACTGTCGTAATCAAGCGGTCACTTGGTGCTCCTGCCCGCACCATTAAATCTCCTTTCACAGAAAAAATACTTCAAAAAGAAGAAAGCGGAGCAACTTATGAAGATTTGAAAGATATGATTAGTGGTGAAGCGAATTGCAAATATATTTATGATGGCGAGCAAGAAAGTGGTTTTGGTTGGGCTGGCCAAGTAATTGGTTTGATTGATCATGTGCCGTCTGTCGCTCAACTATTTGACGAGGTGATAGAAACAGCAGTAAACGGGCAAAATCGATTAGCTCAAATTTTAGGCGAGTAGCCTATTGTAGCCTCTTTATTAGAGGCTTTTTGTGTTAGGTGAGCTACTATATCATAATTAATCTGTATATTGGTGACAATAAGCTAAAAAGATAAAATGACGGAGGTTTCAATGAAAATTACAATCGAATGGACTTACAAAATTCCACGTGGTGGTATGGAGACAGTCTTTCGCTCTGATCAAATGGAAGCTGGAAAAGCACTTAAAATGGCGGAAGATATTGAGAAAACAGGACGTATTAAAAATTTACTGTTGATAGACCCACATGGTAGTACATGGACAATGAAAGAGTTAAAACGCTATTTGAAAGAAATTGAAGAGGAGCCACACAATATTACAGTTTATTTTGACGGCGGATATGATTTAAAGACTGCGGTTTCGGGACTTGGTTGTGCTATCTACTTTGAACAAAATGGTAAACAAAAACGACTGCGAAGAAACGTACAGGCGGTTGGTCATAAATCAAACAATGAGGCAGAGTATGCAGCGCTACATTTGAGTATTATCGAATTGGAGCTTTTAAATGTACATCATATGAATGTACGCTTTTTGGGAGATTCACAAGTCGTAATCAATCAAATGAGTGGTGAATGGGCGGTGCTAGAGCCAAATTTACTAAGTTTTGCAGATCGTATAGATACTGCGCTAAAAAAACTAGGCATTGAAGCAGAGTATGAACATATATCACGTAAAATGAATGGTGAAGCAGATCGTCTTGCTTCACAAGCATTGCAAGGCATCGAAATTGCCGCACAAGTAGAATACGTATTAGAGAGTGACTAATTATTGAAAACAGACATTAAGAAAAAGAGTGAGTAGCTTGAAAGTGTTAATAATAGATGATGAACAAAAAATAACAGATGTCTTAACATCTTATTTTGAGAGAAATGGAGATCAAACCTGTGTAGCAAATACAGGGGAAAAGGCTATTGAGATGATGGACAATATACCGCTTGATATGATTATTTTGGATTTAATGCTACCGGATATGGATGGGGAGGAAATCTGTCGGTATGCCAAATTGAACTATCAAATACCCGTCATCATGCTGACAGCCAAAATATCAATTGAAGATAAGGTGAACGGCTTTAACAGTGGTGCAGATGACTATGTGGTCAAACCATTTCATCCAAAAGAGATACTGATTCGGGCTGAAAGACTCCTTCCCTTAAAAACACAGCAAGATGTGATTAGATTTGGAGACCTAACTATTCTTAAAGAATTGAATACAGTTAAAAGACAGGAGGAAACGATACAACTAACACAGCATGAAGCAACGATTTTATGCTTGCTTGCTGAAAATCCTAAAAAGGTATATAGCCGGGAAGATTTACTGTACAAAATGGTTGGTGGTGTACAAGAGAATAATCCTCGTGTTGTTGACCAGCATATAAAAAATCTCCGTAAAAAGCTGAACTATGACTATATACAAACAGTTTTTGGTATTGGGTATAAAATGAACGAAATGGCGGATGAAGATGAAATTTAAAGTTAGAATCGCCTTTATTATTGCTGCATTTTCTTTAACAATGCTTCTTATAATCACTGCAATCCTGTTATATAAAGGGCATGAACATTTAATGATGTTACAACTTAAAGATGCGGAAGAAATTATTCATCATTTTGACATGGCGCTTGCTGAAACAGCTGTCTGGTCAATCGGTTTGTTGTTTATCATTATTTTAGTGTCCAGTTTTTTCATAGCTCGGACTTTGACTAAGCCAATTCAAGAGTTGAATCATTTTGCTTTACAGTTAGTCAAAGGGAAAAGAGATTTGAATATTGCCTATACAATTGATGATCAGATTGGCCAATTAGGACAGTCCTTGAAAACATTAGATAACACATTGAGTGTTTATGAGGTTCGGCGAAAAGAAATGACACAAGATTTAGCCCACGAAATTCGTAATCCTTTAGCATCTGTGAAGAGTTATTTGAGCGCTTTTGAGGATGGCGTATGGAAGGCAACTCCGAAAAGGCTTGAAGCGTGTATTGAAGAAATTGATCGTCTTATTTTGCTGGTAGGTGAGCTGGATACGTTAAATGATATTAATAGTCCAACTTTTAAAATCAACAAGCAACTTCATCAGGTTGCTCCCATTATAGAGAGTGCTGTCATATCTCTTGCAAGTGAACTGCTTGAAAGAAAAATAGAAGTAAATTTGGCGCTGGACCAGAGTATTTTTGCTTCTGTCGATTCATTACGCTTAAATCAAATCCTGCATAATATCATTAAGAATGCACTTTTCCATCTTCCGGTAAAAGGGACTCTGGAAATTCAATTGATGAATAAATCACAAGAGGAACTTCAAATAATTATCTCAGATAACGGATGTGGTATGGACGAAGAAACATCCAGCAAATTATTTGAACGAAATTATAGAGGGCAAAATAATTATAAAGGTTCTGGAATTGGCATGACGATTACGAAAAAGCTAGTCGAAGCACATGGTGGACAAGTTTTTGTCAAAAGTCTTCTAGACAAAGGTACTACATTTACGATTTCTCTACCTATTTCTTCATAATTTCTACATATGTTTACGATATCTTTGACATGTTAATAGAAGTAGATAGAGGAGGAGTTTAAATTGAATAAAAAATGGACCATGGGATTCTTATCCATTACAACTGCATTTGCATTAGTAGCATGCAATGATCAACAAGGCGACCAAAAGAAAGGAGAGCAAGCAAAGACAACTGAACAACAGAATACGAATTCCGATCATATGAATATGGATCACTCTAGTTCAGGAGAAGTACCAACTGGATTGCAAGAAGCTAAAAATCCAACCTTTAAAATAGGCTCCAAAGCAATAATGCATACCGACCATATGCCTGGAATGGAGGGAGCGAAAGCAACAATTGTTGGGGCATATGACACAACAGTTTATTCAGTATCTTATAAGCCAACAGATGGTGGTAAAGAAGTGAAAAATCATAAATGGGTCATCCAGCAAGAAATCAAAGATGCGGACAATAAAAAGTTCGCAAAAGGTGACGAAGTGACATTAGAAGCAGATCATATGAAAGGAATGAAGGGTGCAAAAGGCATCATTGATTCCTCGAAAGATACGACCGTTTATATGGTTAACTATACGCCGACAAATGGCGACAAAGAAGTGAAAAATCATAAATGGGTTACAGAAGATGAACTAACTAAAGAATAAACACAAAACCCTCCAATCGAAAATTCAGGTTGGAGGGTTTTGTGTTTATGAAATTTATAGGTGGGAATAATAAAAAAGAGAGCAAATTAAAAATATAACAGGAGGTATTATTATGAATTATGAAGAGTGTATTCAAGCTTGTATAGACTGTATGGAGGCGTGCAATCGATGTTATGATGCATGTTTGAAAGAAGAAAATGTAAAAATGATGGTAGAGTGTATTCGAATGGACCGCGAATGTGCTGACATTTGTGCGCTAGCTATTAAATCAATGCAATCTAACAGTCCATTTGCTTCATTAATCTGTAAACTATGTGCGGAAATTTGTGAAGCATGCGGAAATGAATGTAAAAAGCATGACCATCAACACTGCCAAGAATGTGCAGAAGCCTGCTATCGATGCGCAGAAGCTTGCCGTAGTATGGCAAAATAACTATCCATTTCGTGAGAGCTAGAGTACCTCTAGCTCTTCTTGTTGTTTGTGTATCAAAACAAATGTATTAAACGCTGTTTAATCCTCGCCGTCTTTTTACATTGTTTTTTATTGAAAGAAATAAAATAATGATGAATGTACATACTACCCATATCAAAATTATGGGAGGAAAAAATGATTAAGAAACCAGTTACGCTAGTGTATATTTTACTGACAGTTTTAGTGCTTGCTGCTTGCGGCAATAGCGATACAAAAAAAGTTAACAAAAATATAAATTTAGCTCCAGATGATCATTTAAACATGGAAACTAAACATTCCGTTACGGATAATACTGATGTGGAAGATTACAACTCAGGGATTGTCCCTCCAAACATAAAAAAAGCTTCGACACCAGCATATCCTGTCGGTAGTCGAGTAACCGTATTGGCCACCCATAAAGAAGGGATGAAAGGAGCAAAAGGGACTATTGTGGGTGCTTATGATTCAACAGCATACCAGGTAGATTATGCAAAAACATCAGATGTTCGAGAAGTAATGGGCTACAAATGGATTGTGCAAGAAGAGATACAAAAATCGAACGATAAACTGTTGCAACCAGGAGAACATATTACGTTAGAAGCGGATCATTTACCAGGAATGAAGGGAGCAAGAGCAAGGATTATTACGGGCAAAAAAACAAACGTCTACATGATTAATTATCAACCGACTACAGAAGATGCGAAAGAAAGAAACTATAAATGGGTAATAGAAAGCGAATTAACGAAAGAGCAATAACTATTTTTAATTTTTATTAATTGATGACCACAGAATTACAATTTTATAGTTTACTAATATTAAATGAAAAAGTAAAACAAATGAAAAAGCGAGAAATGATTGCTCATCCCTCGCTTTTCCTTATGATATATATTTACTTACATTATGTACTTTTATGATATCATATATTTTGCTGAAAAAACAATTATATTCTGTTATTCTTGAAAGAATAGTCGTATTGGGAAAGTGGAAGGACGTATGATCCATCATCATGTTTTTGAATATACGCCCAAAGCCATTCAACTTTAATAATCATTCTTCAAATAATTCGTCCGCCAAATTATCAATTTCTATTTTTAAACGTTTAGTTCCGTCGGCATCTATGGAAATAGTGTCATTCTCGATTATTAATAAATCACCTACTTGTACTTCCTTTGGTAATAATTTTTTAGGGTAATTCACAGTTACTCCATCTATTTCAATGACAGCTAATTCTCCCTTAAATCGTTCCACAACCCCTTTTTGCACTTATTTCGCCTTCTTTACACCTTTATTCTTCTCATTAATTCTGTATGTAATTGTGCCTTGTTCGTCTGTTCTGTAAATTTTAGCATGAGCTTTTTTAAGCGGTTGAGTGTGCCTCTGCTGTTGAATGATGATAAGGGTTATCTAAGCCCACGCTAATGGCAGCATATGTTGGGTTTGCTTGTGATAAGATATTAGCATTTGTTGATTCTTTAGCACCGTGATGGCTAACTTTTAACACATCCACTATAGGAATCAAATGAGCAGCCAACATATCTTTTTCAGCTCTTGTTTCCGCATCTCCTGTAAATAAAAATTTATTTGCGCCATATTGCATTAGTAGTACTGCACTCCAATCGTTTAGATCACTCTGTGCATATTCTTTTGTAGGACCAAAGAATTGAAGCTTAGCATATTTTCTTCAACTGGTATTGATATACCTTCTTTTGCTACATGTATTTTTAGTTGTTTTGCATTTACCGATTGTAGTAAGTTCCGATAAGCAATGGTTGTATGTGTTAAGCGAGGAGCAAAGACGGATTTAACAGGAAAAGCTTCTATCACATCTGCTAAACCGCCAATATGGTCAGCGTCCGGGTGAGTTGAGATGACTGCATTCAATTATTTAACATTAAATTTTTTAAGATATTGTATAACATTTTCACCTTGTCCTTTCTCCTTGACCAATATCTAAAATAGATACCTTTACTTGTTCAGCAGAATCAAATTGATTGGGAGTTGGGTTCCCGTTTACTGGCTGTTTTGTTAATTCTGAGCACCCGGTAAGGACTAATAACCCTACTAGTACAAAGTAGAAATTGCGTTAATATTTTTTTGTCCTGTTTATATGTCCTTCTTCCTTTTTTCTTTAATGAAACAACTAAAAAAGAGCAAAACATATGTTTGCTCTTTATAACTTAATTGAGTTTATTTTCATCGTCTGTTTTTTTGGTGACAGTAACTTCATCTCGCAAATCTTGGGTTGAATTTTTAAATTCTCGAATAGTATCACCAGCTGCTTTGCCGATTTGAGGTAATTTGGAAGGTCCGAATACAATCAATGCAATAATAAGAATAACGATTAATCCGGGCACACCGATACTAGCTAGTCCCATAAGAAACCCTCCTATTAATATAAAATTGCTATTGCTTGCTTTTAGTATACCCTCAAACGACAGATATGAAACACACAGCTAGAAAAATGTTTTATTGAATTTGTTGTAACTCTTGTTCAATTCTTTTTTTCTCTTCTATTAATGCGTCTGCAGGCAACATAGCTTCATAACGCATATCCACATACTTTTGCTGGATTGCCATATATTCTGATTGTATCTTCTCGATTGCTATATGAATGTCATTAATTAATGGAGCTATTTTTTCTTTGTCTTCTTCAAGCATAATATATTCATCATTATTTAACATCACTTCTACTTTAAAGCGTTCATTTTCAATAGAAAGGTTAAAAAACAATTCAGCAAGATGATGTTTAAAATGTTTTTGATACGCTTTTTTTATTGGACTGCTTTCAGGCAAATCCTGAAATAACTTTCCGATAGTTGCCCTGTTTTCAAATATCTCATCATAATCAATTAAACCAATCTTCTTTAGAAAACGAGTGAATTCAATATCAAACTTAGATTGAATAACCCTTAATTCTGCATCTAAATACTTTAACTTGTCTTCATTGCGCAGCATTCTTTTACGCAGTTCACTTTGTTTCATAGATATGCCTCCTTTTCCCAACAATACTATCATATCAGATATAGCCATATGCACCGAAGGTTTTGAAAAAAAGAATATCGGAAAAATACTCATAAGAATAATGAAAGATGGAAATAGCTGATAAAAAGCTAAGAAGAAGGTGATGTGATGAAGTGGTTAAAATGGAGCAGTATGTGTTGTATTTTGATGCTTTTTGGTTGTATGGCGCCCAATCATTCCGTCCAAACAGGCGCCGTTGACAAAACTGGAACATTACAATTAGTAAAATCTATACGCGATGAGGAACTATATCAAAAAGGGAAAGAACTATTTGATAATGGAGGAAGTATAAAGATATCAGAAAAGGAATTGGCAAATTTAAAACCATACTACATTCAATTTAGAGATGATAATCAAAATGCAGTAGTGAGTAATTACTCCGTATGGATAGATAGAAAAAAAGACCGCGTATTTTTTACAGACTATCAGCGTCCATATTCTTATTATCAGGTAGAAGATGAAGATAAAGAATTTCTTGCAAAGCTACTCTCAAAAACTGATCTAGCTAAGGAATGATATACTAGTAAGAAAAAGTGGAGTGTAGAAAAAGATGTGGATTTGGTATGTGGTTAGTTTAGTTATCAGTTTATTTGTGACTTTTATTATTTTCAAAATAACGCATGTCGTATTGTTTGTTTTCCCCCCGTTGGCTGTCATTCTTGTTCACTTATACTACAAGAGAAAACCTAACAAAGGTAAGTAGATAACACAATTTATACTATTTATTAAGGCTCAAATAAAAATTTGAGCCTATTTATGTGAAAAGAAATCGAAGTAATACTTGATAATAATTTAAATAGAAAAAATATTTATATTTATTAAAAAATAGCTAATTAATCTGTTAAAATTATATAAGTAAATACAATATATGGAGGTAAAAAGTGAAACAGAAGAGTTGGTTAATTATAGCTATCACTATCGCCATTGAGGCAGCCATTACATTCTTTGCAGCTACGAAATTTTCTGTACGTTTCATCGAAGTAATGTTTTTTATAGGCTTGGCATGTACTATTATCATCTACTATTTTTCTAGCAGTGGGGGTAGGGCTTCTGAAATTCGTTCAACTCAATTGCGAGGTGAGACGGGCTATATTCAAAAAAGTGAGCCTTTTGTGTTCAAAAGAGGTCCTGTATTTAATGCTTCTATTTTATATTTATTGATTGGGTTACTATTATTTATTTTGCTTGTTTCGGGTGTAATTCCTCCAGCTGGGAATTAATAATCTAGGAAGAACCGAAACATAGTTAAGGAGAGTTTAAAGTGAATGAAGAGAACGAATATACGAAAATAAATTCGGAAATGTGGAATGATTGGGCTTCTTCGGGGGGCGAGTGGTCATTGTCAATTAGCCACGATGATTATGTAAAAGCAACTAAAGGGATATTCGAAATGTATCTCACTCCATGTCAACCTGTTCCTAAAGAGTGGTTTATCCCTTTAGAGGGTGCTAAAGTCTTGGGGCTTGCAAGTGGAGGAGGTCAACAATGTCCTATTTTCGCTGCTCAGAAAGCAGATATTACAGTTTTTGATTATTCGGATAATCAGCTTGAGTTAGATAAAGAAGTTGCGAAAAGAGAAGAGTATACAATAAATATTATCAAAGGAGACATGGCTAAACATCTACCGTTTGAAGATGAGTCTTTCGATATGATATTTCACCCCGTCTCTAATTGTTTCGTTCAAGATGTGGAACACGTGTGGCGAGAGTGCTATAGAATTCTAAAAAAAGGTGGTGTTCTACTCTCTGGTTTTGCAAACCCTGCCCTCTATTTATTTGGTGAGGGAGTGGATGAACTGAAAGTAGTACATAAACTACCTTATAATGGGTTAGAAAATAATGAAGAGAATCATGAGGATTTAAGAAAAAATGGCGGTATACAATTTAGTCATTCATTAGAATCTCAAATCGGTGGTCAAATCAAAGCTGGATTTCAGTTGAAAGATCTTTATGAGGATTATCATCATAAAGGAACATTAACACAATATATGCCGTGTTATATTGCTACTAAAGCTATTAAGTAATATATCATAAGGATAGGGCGCTCGTTTGATGGCGTATTGAAAACAATGATGGTATTGATCAGATTGTAGAGGGAGGGGAGAGGGCTTTGATTAAAAATCAAATTGAATATTATGAAGAGGCATCAAGGTGTTTTAATCCACTAAAACACTTTCAAATGCGTACTCAGGAAATGGAGAATAAATCGAATTATGGAGTGAGAACTGCTTCAAAGTGGAATGAAATTGTAGGGCAGTATCTAAAGGATGAGATTTACCCGGTAGTCCATCCAATTGGACAAGAGACATTCTCATTGTATGCAGTGTTTCCAACAGGAATATTTGAATATGCCTTAGATATAGATGGTGCTACTGCGCTTATAAAAAAAGAAGGTATCAACCCAACAATTTTTAATCCAACTCAAATTATTGCTTCGGTTGACGAAGGGAATATAAATAAAGATTTGAATAACATAAAAACGAATCATAAAAATCCTGTCATGATACTTCAAAGTCAGCGTTTAATGGGGAATATGCCTCATTGTATCAATGGTAATCATCGTATTTTTGAAGCTCATCGAAATAATGAAAAGTCCATTGAAGTGTACCATTTTAAAGAACTAGAATTTGTCCCATTTTTCTATGATGATCTAAGCAAGGCGATGTACTATTTGGAAATGGATTTTAATAATGTAATCAATGATAAAAGAGATTTTTTGAAAGATCCCTATGGTGCTTTTGCAGATGCTTTTTAAGATTAGATTTGGTGGATTTCAGAAGTATTAAGCAAATGAGTAATTGATATAAAAAAATATAAGAAATGGTGTTGAACAATGTTTTTTATTCAAATGTCTGGCTTCCCTGGCTCGGGAAAGTCCACACTATCTCGACAAATTGCTAAGAGAACAGGTGCAGTTATAATAGACCATGACATTGTAAAATCTGCATTATTACATTCGATAGAGAATATTCCGGTTGATGTCAAAACAGGTAAGATATCATACAATATTGATTGGTCTTTAATTGAATTTCATTTATCTCAAGGCCAAAATGTAATATTTGATAGTCCCTGCCTTTATAAAGAAATAGTTGATAAAGGAATAGGTTTGTCTAAAAAGTATAGTGTGAAATATAAATACATTGAGTGCTACCTTAATAACTTTAAAGAAATAAATTATAGATTAATAAAACGAGAAAGCATGACAAGTCAAATAAGAGAGATACGTTCTGAAGAGGCTTTTAAAAAAACCTTAGAAAGTAGCAAAAAGCCAACTGATTATGAATACTTGGTTGTTGATACTGGTAAAACTATGGACAGCTATATGGATAAGGTTATGAATTATATTAACGAATGAATTATATTCTTTCTTTGTATAATAGAAGTGATAATTTATTCAAAAAGTTCTAGAGCATATTTATTATGAAGAAGATATTTTTTGGGCTGTCAATCTAATGATAACAAAAGGTGTAATAGAAAACAGAAAAGCATTCATATGAATGCTCTTTTAACAGATATTTTCTTTATCATTGATATCCTTCACTACATCCTCTAAAGTAAGACTATTTAATACCTTCTCCATTGCTGATTGGGCTGTTATAAATAAAGGTTCAATTGTACTCTGGATGTTCTTTCCTACTGGACATTCGGGATTTGGATTGTCATGTATAGAAAACAGCTCTTTTTCCTGAACCACATTCACTGCTTTATAAACATCAAACAGTGTAATGGCAGATAGATCCTTTGCGAGTTCGGCTCCTGCTATGCCAGGTTGGACATTTACCAACCCTGCGGTTTTAAGCATGCCCATAATTTTTCGGATGACAGCTGGATTTGTATTTACACTACCTGCTAAGAATTCTGAAGTACTTCTCTCATTTTTATTGATTGCAATAAGAGCTAATATATGAATGCCTACTGAAAATCGACTACTAATGGACAATATTTTCACCCTTTACTTATAGATGTACCACAATAATACACCTGTAATTC
This sequence comes from Rummeliibacillus sp. G93, assembly GCF_023515935.1. NCBI lineage: Bacteria > Bacillati > Bacillota > Bacilli > Caryophanales > Caryophanaceae > Rummeliibacillus > Rummeliibacillus sp. G93. The sequence continues at coordinate 1,737,517 of NZ_CP097314.1, read as the reverse complement.
TTTTTATTACAAGTATATTAAAAATAAATGAACGGTTAGAAAGAAAATAAAAGTGTTGACATACGTTTTAAATGTAATTATTATAGTTACAAGTAACTGTGGTGGTTACATTTTATATATGGAGGTACTTAAAATGAAAATTGGTATTATTGGTGCAAATGGTAAAGCTGGAAGCCTTATTTTAAAAGAAGCTATTAGTCGTGGACATGAAGTGACTGCTATTATAAGAAACGCTTCAAAAATTGGTGACAAGAACATTGAGGTTCTGGAGAAAACTATATTTGACCTTACATCTAATGATTTAAAAAACTTTGAAGTAGTTGTTAACGCATTCGGTGCGGCTCTTGGAGAAGAACAAGCCCATGTGGATGCTGGACATGCATTAATTGAGGCACTAAAAGGCACTGATACAAGAGCAATTATTGTAGGGGGAGCTGGTAGTCTTTATGTAGACGAAAACAAAACAGTTACAGTAATGGAAACACCTGATTTTCCTGAGATATTTAAACCAACTGCAAAAGGACAAGGACGAAATTTACAAGAATTAAAGGAAACTTCTAATATTAAATGGACATTTATTAGTCCTTCAGCAGTGTTTGATGCGGAAGGAAAAAGAACTGGTTCATATAAATCTGGAGAAGATCATCTCTTAGTTAATTCAAAAGGGGAAAGCTATATCAGCTATGCTGACTATGCTATAGCAGTATTGGATGAGATTGAAGACCCTCAACATATAAATGAACGGTTTACAGTTGTTGGAGAAGCAGAATAATATCGACAAATGGATTTATCTACACCCTCTAGCTTCTATTAAAAAGAGCATTGAATTACTTCAATGCTCTTCTTTAATGTAATAAAGCTATTAAATTATTATTAAAAACAGTAGCATCTCTTTGTACTAAGCCTCATCCGCATCAGCAATACCAAGAATAATAATACCAATCATTACAATAGCAATTACAAAGTAATGCTTTGGTGTTAACTTCTCTTTTAAGAAGATACGAGACAAAATGACAGAGAAAATACTGTAAGAAGCAATAAGAGGTGCGGCAATGATTGCGTATGATCCCATTGCATAGACATAGAAGAATTGGCCGGTTGTTTCTAAAATGGCAGCTAATCCTTTATCTCGTTCCTTAAATACATTGAAAGAAACTTTTTTGAATAATTTTAAATAAATAAACACGAAAACAGCGCAAATAAAGAATGTATATTCATATGCTAACAATGCAGTGTCTTCAGACATTAATTTTAATTCATTCAGATAAATACCATCGGCAAATGTGCCTGCCCCATCTAAAAGGGCATAAATAATTGGGAAAGACACAGCCATAAAACCAAGCTGATATTTTTTATCTACTTTCACTTGATTCAGGCGCATCATTTTATCTTCCTCATGTTTTTCGACTACAGCAATACCAATGACACCTATAGTAATTACAATAACACCCAAAATATGAATCATATCAATGTCCTGTTGAAAGAATATAAACAGTAAAATGGCTGTAATTGCACCAGAGGAGTTTTGGACCGGTGATGCGATCGATAGTTCAAGATAACGCAATCCTACATAGCCAACAGTCATTGAGACGATATAGAAGAAAGAGACAGGCAAATATTTAACCATATCAAACAGATGGAAGTCTATATCTTTATAAAGATAAAAGATGGTTGCATGGATACCCATAACAAGACCGACCATTACAACAATTTTCAAATGGCTGAATCGATCTTCGCTATTGGATCCTTTTTTATAAAATAAATCTGCTCCTCCCCATGCTAGAGCAGTCAAGATTGAAAATAAAAACCACATATACAATTGGCTCCTTCTTTTTTTATATAACTTTAATATTATACGGGGAATTATAGAATCTGAAAAGAAATTTTTTGTTTCGTAAGGTTAAATGATTGGAATTATTCATTTTATGAAACCTCCAAGCTAAACGCTAGACATGTTACAATAGGGGTAATATCAAGTATAAAAAGGAGCCGACATGATGATAGAAAAGGCAATAGAATATCTAAAACATTACTACGGCTACAACCAATTTCGGTCAGGGCAGGAAAAAGTAATAGAAACCATTTTATCGAATGAACCATGCCTATGCGTTATGCCAACAGGTGGCGGGAAATCTGTATGTTACCAAATACCCGCACTGATAATGGAAGGGACGACAATCGTCATCTCTCCTTTAATCTCATTAATGCAGGATCAAGTAGATACATTGAGAGAAATGGGCATTGAAGCGGCCTATATCAATTCTTCTCTAAATGATTATGAATACAGTGAGACAATGATGAATCTTAAAGAGGGGCGATATAAGCTTCTATACATAGCACCAGAACGATTAGAGTCTGAGAGTTTTAGTAACTTGCTTGCCACTCTTTCAGTGCCACTTATTGCCATTGATGAAGCACATTGTATTTCACAATGGGGACATGATTTTCGGCCAAGCTACCGTGCAATTGGACGACTTATACATTTATTTAAAGAAAAACCAGCTCTTGCTGCGCTCACGGCTACTGCTACTCCTGCAGTAAGAGCAGATATTTGCGCTCAATTGGACATACCTGAAGACAATACGGTACTGACAGGATTTGAGCGTGACAATTTAAGTTTTTCAGTCATGATTGGACAGAATAAAGAGCGTTATCTTAAAGACTTTTTGAAAAAGAATCACTCAGAAAATGGTATTATTTACGGTGCTACTCGAAAAACAGTAGATCATTTATTTGAGGTTCTGAAAAAAGCGGGTATTCCTGTTGCAAAATACCACGCTGGTTTATCTGAACAATTACGCCAAACAGAACAAAACCGATTCTTGCATGAAGAAGCATCTGTTATGGTGGCAACAAATGCTTTCGGAATGGGTATCGATAAATCGAATGTCCGATTTGTTATTCACTATCAAATGCCGAAAAATATGGAAAGCTATTACCAAGAGGCAGGAAGAGCAGGTCGGGATGGTTTGCCAAGTGAATGTATTTTGCTATATTCTTCGCAAGATGTCCAAACACAGCGTTTTTTAATTGATCAAAGTGAGGACCGTGAGCGAATAGCGAGTGAACTGCAGAAACTTCAGAGCATGGTAGATTATTGTCATACAGAAAGCTGTCTTCAGCATTATATCGTCCATTATTTCGGTGATTCTTCTGCAGAAGCTTGCGGGAAGTGCAGCAACTGTACAGACGAACGAGAACGAACAGATGTTACAGTGGATTGCCAAAAAATCTTGTCTTGTGTCATCCGAATGGGACAGAAATTCGGAAAAACAATGGTAGCTCAAGTTCTAGTCGGCTCGAAGAATCAGAAGATGCGGCAATTTGGCTTTGACAAACTCTCGACATATGGTTTGTTAAGTGACATGAGTATTAAAGACGCAACTAATTTTATTGAATTTATGATTGCAGAAGAGCTGTTGGCAGTAAATCAAGGTAGCATGCCAACCATTTTCGTTACAGAAAAAGGGAAAAATGTATTGCTTGGAGAGTGTAAAGTTAAAAGAAAAGCAGTAATTGTATCCAAGGCCATTTCAGTAGATGATCCTTTATTTGAAGATTTAAGGATATTTCGGAAACAGTTGGCTGATGAAGCACACGTTCCGCCGTTTGTTATTTTTTCTGATAAAACACTGCGTGACATGTGTGCGAAAATGCCTAGCAATGAGCAAGAATTTTTAGAGGTAACCGGTGTAGGGGAGAATAAGCTTGAGAAATACGGTGAGTTGTTTTTGAATAGAATCGCCGCATTCCAGGTTAACCAATGAGGAATCTAAATGATATAGCGTTTTGAAGAATCAAATTCTTTTTTTAGGCGTAAAAACGCATGCAAAAAGCCCAAAGCAAATTGGTGACTTGAGAATTTGCTTTGGGCTTTTTTAATTACGTTTAATTCGTTGTCAAATGCGCATGCTCTTCATCTAATAAAACAATACCGGTCACACCATTAACCGTTTCAGAATGAATAATTTTATCTTTCAGTATCGGCAGTAGCTTGGGGGAAAGTGCTACATGGATGCCTTCTACCTCCATGATAATATCCGTGTGAATAGGCGTATCAATATCCGCTGCATATTGTAGCCCATCCCTGTTTGCAACTGCGTAAAAACGTAGCAAATGATATTTGTTGTCTTTTGTTAGGTTTGTAATGAACTTTTTTCCTTGAACGGTTAGTTTCATCGTGAAATCATCCTTTTCGCAAATTCAGAAGTCCTCCTGCATCATGCCGAGCTCTATGACTCCATTATTCCACGGCACCATCCAATTTAAACAACGGAAATTTATTTTCTAGTCATCCATTCGGCGACAATAAAGAAAATAATAAAAAAAGCAAATGCAACTGCAAAGAACCACATAGGTAACCCAGCTACCATGATTTACACCCCCGATTATATGCTGTCCTTATAGTAGCATATAGAGAGGGCTTGTATCATCAATCTGAATAAACGATAAGCTTTATAAGACAAATAGTAAAAAATCGTTTAAAATGGAGGAGCAGTATAGCTGACAATCTCAGTTATGAATTATAGAAGTTTTAAATTTTTAAAAGGGGCTAATAAATAGTATGATTCATTTAAATTGGAAAGATGCACCAACTATCAAAACAATTCGTTGTACCAACACAGATGCAAAAAAATACTTAGTATCAAATGTTTTAACAGTTGGTAAAGAGTATGAAGTGAAAAATGAAACAGAAGAGTTCTACTTCATTATTGATAATACAGGTCTTGTTGGCGGTTACTATAAAGACTACTTTGCATAATGAAAACACTTCACATTCTTACAATGAACGGTGTGAAGCATCAGTTCAAACCATTAATTCATAGATATGAGTAATGGTTTTGAGAACATAAATGCGGATCACTACATGACTCTGCTTTTCGCATCCTTCTAGGAAGCGAAAAGTTTTTTTATATCATTTAAGACAATATTGAAAGGGGTTTTTGAGATGCAGCAACTAATACAAAAGGAAAGAAAAAAACGAAAAACCAGAGAGTATAATGAAGAGCAACTACTTTTAATTGGTGAGGGAGGATATATTTCACCTAATGACCATCTGTGGCTTGATGTGTTATTTACAGTGACGTTAAAAAAGCCAGTTTTGCTGAAAGGACCAGCAGGTGCTGGAAAAACTAAAATGGCCGAATCCATTTCAGATTTTTTCCATCAGCCCATGCATAGCATTAACTGTTCTGTAGATTTGGATGCTGAAAGCTTGCTTGGTTTTAAAACAATAGTACAAAAAGATGGTGAAACGTTTATCGAATTTATAGAAGGTCCTGTCATTAAAGCGATGAAGGAAGGTCATCTTCTTTATATCGACGAAATTAATATGGCAAAGGCAGAGACACTTCCAATCTTGCATAGTGTTTTGGACTATCGGAGAATGCTGACAAATCCTTTTACCGGTGAAGTGATTGTTGCACACCCAGACTTTAGTGTAATTGCAGCTATCAATGAAGGATATATTGGTACTGCGCCGATGAATGAGGCACTGAAGAATCGATTTGTATCATTTAGCATTCCTTATTTAAACGGGGAACAGCTAGAGGAATTATGGAAAGAAAGATTTCCTGATTTATCAGAAAACCTACGTATTTTGATGTTGCAATTGGCGGAAGACTTAAAGCAACAAGTCATTAATGGATTGTTGAGTGAAGAAGCAGCTTCTGTAAGAAGCTTGCTCGATGCAACAGAACTAGCACAGTATATGGATCCGCTTCGAGCTATTCGCTACGCAATAGCTGAAAAACTTGATGATCCAAGCGAGAAAGAATTAGTGTTAGAATTAGCGAAAACATGGATGAAGTGAGGGGTCAATTGTGGCTGAGCTAAGTCGGTTTATACAATTTAATAACGAACAGATCAATCCCCGTCAGATGCTTCAGTATGAACAGCTCTCAAAAGCTTTATCTAATACACCCTCATTACAATTAACTGAACGTCAATTGATTGAGTTAAAGCCGCAGGAGCAACAAATTGCTATGAGTGTTTTTTGGAGACATCGTAGCAAGCAAATCACACATCTAGGTCGACTTTCAGATATTTATTTGCTTTCGATTGGTTTTTGGAGAGAGTTTAATGTACGAGTGTGGTTGGAGATGGAAGAAGAATTCAAGGATCATCCTTATAAAAAGCTAATAAAGCAACTTGCTTTAATGATTGAAGAATTTCGATTAATGGATGTGGTTGAAAAGAAGCGTCCGGGGACCAAACAAGCCTTTGAGACTCGTCGCAAGGCTTATATTGAATCACATAAACACCGTTTTGAAGTTAACAGCCAAAAAGGCTTTATAGCAGATAGTTTTCTTTCTTACTTATTTTTAGCAGCGCACGAAGGTATGATCCGTTTGCCTCAATCTGAAGTGGCAGATCAATTTGAGCCTGTTTTAATGCTCTTTCAAGAAATCTATGACGTCAGAAACACAACACAAAGTATAGCATTAGCAGTAAGAACTGTTTTTGCTATTGAAGAATATTTGGCAAGGGACCTTGTCCTGGATTACTATGCATTAATGGATGCCATTCCTGAGGCTTCTAAGTTCCATGAACATAAAGGTGTGAAAGAACAAGCATGCGGTGATAAAGACAATGCCAAGGAAACGATTGAGCAGCTTTTTAGAACGTGGCACAGAGAGACACAGGAAGAGAATGGCGTACATCTACGATATGAATTAGAGCGCGGTAATGCAGGCAAGGCATTGAGTATAGAAGCTGAAGAAGGACAAGAAGGTAATCAGATTTCTGAAGAAGGGGTAGGGAGTGCTTCCGATTCATCGGGCAAGGTATTTGAAAACGATCCTAATGATATAAAAAAACTTCCGCGAACAACAAAGAAAGCAAAGAAAGAGTACGGAGAACAAAATGCCAATGTTATTTTTGAAGAAAAACGCATACAGCCTGCTAAAGACTTTCAAAGCTTAGAAATGTTAAGTGTATGGAGAAAGGAACAATCGCCAAGTGTAAAAGCACTGACTGCTGAATTTCGCAAAAGAATGGCACAAAAAGAAATCGCAAAGAGAGATCACTTAACAAAGGGAAGACTAAATGCCTCTAAATTAATGTCACTTGTATTAGATGAACATCCAAAGCCCTTCTATCAAAAAAATGCCAAGTCAAAAGAGCTCGATGCTGTATTCGGATTGTTAATTGATGGATCAGCTTCCATGATGGATAAAATGGATGAAACGAAAAAAGCTGTATTGTTATTTCATGATGTTCTAAGACAAATGAAAATTACGCATGAAATTGTTTCGTTTTATGAAGATGCGTATGAAGCAACAGCGGAGGTACAGCCAAATACATTTGAATGGTTGCATAAGCTACAGGATGGGCAGAAGGACAATGGTCTTTCTATAATGGCTTTAGAACCTCATGAAGACAACCGTGATGGCTTTGCAATCCGTTGGATGATGAAGCAGTTAAAAAATAGAGATGAAAAGCACCGTTTCTTGCTGATCTTCTCAGATGGTGAGCCTTCTGCATTCGATTATGCACAAAATGGGATTAAAGATACGGCAGAGGCCGTACTGGAGGCTGAAAAGCATGGTATCCAAGTACTGCATCTCTTTTTAAACACAGAGATGCCTAGCGAGGAGCAGCTCCATCTTTTTCACACAATTTATGGTACGCACACAGTTTCAGCTAATAGTGTAGAAAAGTTTACTGAAGTAACTATCAGGCTGCTTCGTAAATTAATTTCGCTTGTTATTTCGGCTGAGTAGAAGAGTGTAAATTTTCTTTAAACCTATTTATAAATAAATATGCTCTAGCGATAGAATGCTAGTCAGTGAAAAAAACAGGAGTACATCCTAAAAAAATTGATATTAGAGAAATTCCTTTTTCTTCATTCATAATAATCAACTATGTTAGATATTAGAAAATCAACAGACTTGCCTTTATTATTTGAAAAGAGGTGAAGCTGATTTGAAAAAAATAGATCACTTCGCCTAACAATTGATGAGGAACCTTTTTTAATAAGGTACAATGACTGCAGTTATAAAAATTAATATACCTAGTAACAAGATTAGTATTTTAACTATATACCATGGAGACTTTTCTAGAATAAAGTCAAGTATAAAATATATAATGAAGCTAATAATTCCTACATCACCAAAACCTGGATTACTTGTAGTATCACCGACATCATTCATTGTTTTTTTCAGTGAGTGGCTTTACTATACTTGAAACCACCATAAATAATAAAAAGTCCAATGAGACCTAAAATAGTTTTGAAAATCATTTTTTCACCTGTAGTTATCATTATTATTAGTAAGAGTAGCGTTTTTTTAGATTTTTAGATAATCAAAATCTTATTTTACATCTTTCAATTAATGTTTTAATTAAATAAAAAAGGGCTATTCATTAGAATAACCCTTTTTTATTACATAATTTTAGCAGTGGTGGAGACAAAATTCATTTTTTCATTCTGCATTAAAATGAAATGTAACGTAAAGGATTTACTAGTCCCACTTTTTGCCCTTGCCAAGATGTGTTATGCATTTCAAAATGTAAGTGGCTACCAGTTGAACGGCCAGTAGAACCCATATAACCAATTACTTGTCCTTTTTTAACAGATTGTCCAACGCTTGTATTATAACCGCTTAAATGCCCGTATACGGTTGTCCAAATATGCCCGTCAATTGAGTGAGTGATCATTATTACATTCCCATAAGTAGATAATGGGCTTGCGCGGAAGACAACGCCATCTGCAGCAGCAACGATTGGTGTACCTTGTACATTTGCAATATCTGTTCCGTAGTGGACTTCAGCACCTGCACCAATATCACGGACACCAGAATTAGAAGTTATAGTGCCAGTTGTTGGTCTAGTCCAAGTACCGCTTGATACATTAGATGAAATTGCTGGTTCACTGTGCTTGGAAACCGAAGCTGTTTTTGCAATACTTGGTTTTTTTACATGTGAATTTGTTTGCCGGGCTGATTTAACTTGACGAGCTCTTTCAGCCTCTTGACGGGCTTTTTCAGCTTCTTGACGAGCTCTTTCAGCTTCCTGACGAGCTACTTTCGCTAAACGTGCTTGTTCTTTTACGATGCTTGCTTGTACTTTCTTGCTAATTGTGAGTGCCTCTGAATATTCCTTTTCAGCTAACCGTTTACCAGCTAGTAATTTAGCTTGTTCTGCTTCTAAACGATCTATCACTTTATTTTTATTTTTCTTTTGACTTTCTAATGAATTTCGTAATGCTTTTAATTGATCGCGATTATTTTGTTGTTCAACAAGTTTTTGTTTGAGTTCTTTTTTTTGTTCTTCAAGTTTCTTTTTATCATTTTTTTGTTCATTTATAATATCACGATCAGCGGCTACTAATGTATTGACAGCTGATATTCTGTCTATAAAGTCAACAAAACTATCAGAACCTAGTAATACATCTACGTAACTAACAGAGCCACCATTTTCTTGAATAGAGCGAGCTCTATCCTTCAATAAAGCATCACGTTCTTTTATGTTTTTTTCTAATTTCGTAATTGATGCATTTAGTTTTTCTATGTAACTTGTTGTAGATTCAATTTCTGCGAGGACTTTATTGATTTTTTGGTCCATATTATTTATTTTTGAATTTAGCTTGTTAATCTGGTTCATGAATACATCAATTTTAGATTTCGTTTGATTTATTTTTGAAGATTTTCGTTTAATATTTGAAGATAAGTCCGATTTTTTTTGATTTAATTCTTGTTGTTGTGTTTTTAAATCATTCAACGATTCCGCGCTAGCGCTAACCGATGGAATTGCTACAGTTAATGCTAATGTTGCTGCAATGAATTTGTTTAAATTTTGTGATTGTGCTTTCAATTAGTAACCCACCTCTAGTTAAATTAAATAATATCTCTTTTAATAAATATCTATTTACCCACAGCAAAAATCCAAGATATAGTCTACTCTCGTTGGGTATTTCGAAATTTAACGCTTTATGTACAACGATCTCATCCTGTTATTCTTAAAATGTAATCCGTACTATCAATTTTCACCTCTATTTCTCTGATCCTCTTTTTTCAATAAATCCATTATATCTGTTATATTCCATTTCTTTCATTACAGTTTTTTTAAATATATGGTCAGATCACTCCTTAAATTGTATTATCTGTCATATAGGAAGTCGGAGTTAAATATGTTGTTCATCTATTTATGTTTTTATGTAGAAAGTGATAGAAGGTAAAGGAGAAATAAAGGAGCCTTAGTTTTGTTAAGAAACTGGGTAAACAAGTAAATCTAAAGGCTGAAAAAATTTTAGAAAGAGTAGAACTAAAGAGAGTACTTAAGAATCCTAAAGCAACAAATGTTTATATGGAGTATGTTGGAATCAGAGACGATTCATTCCGGTTATATGTATCAGACAATGGTTTTGTATGGATTGATGTGGATGGGAGATATTATAAATTTGTAAATATAAAAATTATTAACGATTTATTATGCGAAATAAAAAAGCAATGGCCTAACGAGCATTGTTTTTTAATTTACTTTAGTATGAATGAAAAAAAGACCAGCTTCTAAATGAAGCTGGTCTTTAGTATTTAGTTTTCTCTTTTTTGTTGTTGATTTGTATGGATTGCTAATAAACGCTGTTTTAAATCTTCTTCCATTCGGGCAATTTCAATTTCGGCCGTTTTCCGTTTTTGGCGTCCGTCCTGTTGGATTTGCAGCGTTTCTTCTATAGTGGAGATAAGATTTTCTTGTGTTTTCTTGAGTGTATCGATTTCAACTAATCCACGCTCGTTTTCTTTGGCTGTTTCGATAGTGTTTATTTTTAGCATTTCAGAATTTTTGAGAAGCAAATCGTTAGTTGTTTTCGTTACTTCTTTTTGTGCTTCCACAGCTTTGCGCTGGTTATTAAGCGTTAAAGCGATGGCTATTTGATTTTTCCAAAGCGGGATTGCTGTCATAATGGATGATTGTATTTTTTCAGCAAGCGTTTGGTTTGTTTGCTGAATCATTCTAATTTGAGGCGCAGTTTGAATAGTGATTTGGCGTGACAGTTGCAAATCATAAATTCTTTTTTCAAGACGATCTACAAATTGAGTGAGATCGTTGTATTCTTGTACATCCATTTGGTCTTGTGAATTTTCAGCTTTTTGTCTTAATTGTGGAAGAAGGTCAGTCATAATTTCTTCCTTTTTAAGTTCAGCAGCTGCAATATAAACATTCAGCGCTTTAAAATAGGTTTTGTTTTGCTCATATAATCCGTCAAGCATATGAACATCTTCCACTAAACCAGCCTTAGAATGTTCGAGTTGAATGCCTATGCGATCGATTTGAGTGCTCAGTTTTTGATATTTTGTCATGAGTTCTTGAATTGAGTGCGAAACGCGACTAAAGAATTTTCTAAGTCCTGTTTTCTTTTCTTGGTGCAAAGCTTCAGGCTCTAATTCATTTAGTTTATCCATTAAACTTTTCAAAACATCTCCGACAGGACCTATATCTTTTCCTTGGACATGATCAAGCATTTGATGAGAGAAACGTGACAATTCAGTTTGTGCGTTAGCCCCATAAGTTAAAATCGCTTCATAATTTCCAACTGGAATTTGTTCGGCTAGTTGCTTTGCTTTTTCTTGCTCTTCTTTTGGCAATGTATCGAGCATTGTCTTTTTAGTTTCATTTGAAATTGCCTTTGTTTGAGCGGGCTCCGGCTGCAAATCAAAGGGATTGCTAAGTAAATCATCTATTGAATGTGAAGTATTGGAAGGTGAATCCTTCATGCTAATTCTCCTCTCGATGCATCAATTTTTCTTTTGGCGTTGTGTTCAGTTTTGCAAAATCCAGCTCCATTTTGAGCTCTTCAATATCGGATGCCAGAACTGTCTGTAAATCCTCTTGCATCACGTTATTCAAGCTTTCTAATGTATCTCGTGTCTCTTGTAATGTTAAATGTACATCTGCACTTTTGATTGGCTGCGTGGAGAGAAGAGCATACTTTTCAGTTAATTCGCTTGCAGAGTGAATATGTGCATAAAAAAATTGTTCTGCCTGGTAAAACTTCCTTGGGTTTTTACGTACTATATTAATGATTCTTTTTGCCATCCGATTCATTTCTAACAATTGCTTAAATATAGAAATGGAACGAATCTTCGTATAACAGCGATTAATATTTCGAAGCTCAGTGTTCGCTTCACTCAATTGCATTTCGATATGTTTATATTCTGAATGGGTCAGACCCCATTTTTTTAAAAATCGAAACTGCTGTACATATTTTATTGCAATATTTGATATCCCATAACCAACGACACCTAACAACGTACTGATTCCAAAATTCACGTCAAACCATAAGCTAATTGACCATGTTGCAACCATCACGAGGATATTAAGTATATGTCGAATTGTTATTTGTTTAAGGTTAAGCATTATTTTATCTCCTCCTGCCATAATATTAAATACGAATGATTGATTAGAAAGTTTCATTATTCACCGAAGGATTTGTTTTATAATTTAGTTGTTTCTTTTATTTTAATCTATTCGTTGGATAAATGCGAAAGGGAATGCTTAGGCAAATATTTTGGCATCCAACGATTCACGTAATACAATGAAGTAAATTCCTAAGGAAGAGAATAAAGCTTTTAGACAACTGTTATGTATACGAATTGTTGAAAAGTAAAAATGAAGGATTGACAAGCATGTACAAGATAATTTATATGAAAGCAGACTATGAACCATGGTGGCAATTTGACGGTTGGGAGCAAACAATACAATCAGTAAAAGAGTTTGATGATTTAGCAGAGGCAAGGAAATATTTAGAAAATATATTAACAAATTTTGAGAACAAATTTCCATTTAAAGCGATGAAAAAAGAGCGTTTTTGGGCGTTTTGGTCTGAAGATGAAATTGAATTTTGCGAGGCCTGTGATGAAGATATCCAGACGTACCATGGGGTCGTGTGGGAAGAAATAGGGCAACACACTAAAAAGTTATAAACTTTTTGAAAAATCACCAAAATTGTTGACATTGGAAATTAACGTGTTATACTTAATTTAACAAATGAAATTGATTTACCGCAAACTTCCATTCACATATTACAAAAAGTGATCGGCTTGTCTCGGTACTTTCTGTAATATGTGAATTTTTGTTTTAGGTAATGATTTTTATTTGTTCACTTTATTTTTGGAGGTTTTCTCACATGAAACAAGGTACAGTAAAATGGTTTAACTCAGAAAAAGGCTTCGGTTTTATCGAAGTAGATGGCGAAAACGATGTTTTCGTACACTTCTCAGCTATCCAAGGTGATGGCTTCAAAACACTTGACGAAGGTCAAAAAGTAGAATTTGAAGTTGTTGAAGGTAACCGCGGACCACAAGCTGCAAACGTTGTAAAACTTTAATTCACAACTAACAGGGGTAACTTGTTTACCCCTTTCCTTTAAATAGATAGTTTTATATTTATATATTACAAAGAGTAGCTTATAAAAGATGCTTTTTGTAATATGTAAAATTTTAATTTCGATTGAAACTTGCGTATTAAATTTATTTTTGGAGGTTTTCTCACATGAAACAAGGTACAGTAAAATGGTTTAACTCAGAAAAAGGCTTTGGTTTCTTAGAAGTTCAAGGTGAAGATGACGTATTCGTACACTTCTCAGCAATTCAAGGCGAAGGCTTCAAAACTCTTGAAGAAGGCCAAAAAGTAGAATTCGAAGTTGTTGAAGGCAACCGCGGACCACAAGCTGCAAACGTTGTAAAACTTTAATTCTTTCAAAAGCATCCTTTATGGATGCTTTTTTTATTTAGTTTTTAATAGGAACAGAAGAGAGAGTAGGAAAGTGCAAAAACCACAATAAAAAGTGTGTTCATTTAAGAACACACTTTTTATTTAATCTAATTTATTTGTTTCTTTCCATTCAAGGAATTCATCATACGAAAGTTGTTTATCTAAAATAGAGCCATCTTGACGAATTTCAATAACACGATTTGCAATCGTTTGGATAAATTGATGGTCATGAGAAGTGAAAATCATAGCACCTTTAAAGTTGATTAATCCTTCATTTAGCGCTTGAATGGATTCAAGGTCCAAATGGTTAGTTGGTTCATCTAATAAAAGTACGTTGGAATGAGAAAGCATCATTTTAGACAGCATACAACGAACTTTCTCGCCACCTGAAAGAACAGCAGGGGATTTCTTTACTTCTTCTCCAGAGAAGAGCATGCGTCCTAAGAAGCCACGTAGAAATGTTTCTGTTTCGTCTTCTGGTGAAAATTGACGTAACCAATCAACCAATGTTTTTTCATTACCTTGGAAGAAATCTTCATTATCAAGCGGGAAGTAGCTTTGAGAAGTAGTTACACCCCATTTGAATGATCCTTCGTAGTTTTCGTCTTCTCCAGCAAGAATTTTAAGAAGTGCTGTTTTTGCAAGAGCATCGCCGATTAAGATAATTTTGTCTTCTTTATTCATTGAGAAACGTACATCTTTAAATTGTACTTCATCCTCAATTGATTTACCGAGGCCTTCAACAGTTAATACATCATTTCCAATTTCGCGTTCCACTTGGAAGTTGATATACGGATATTTTCGGCTAGATGGTTTGATATCATCCAGTTGAATTTTTTCAAGCATTTTCTTACGGGAAGTAGCTTGTTTTGATTTGGATGCATTCGCAGAGAAACGTGCAACGAATTCTTGCAGCTCTTTTATTTTTTCTTCTTTTTTCTTGTTTTGATCATTTAGCATTCTTTGAGCAAGTTGGCTTGATTCATACCAGAAATCATAGTTCCCAACATAAATTTGGATTTTGCTATAATCCAAATCAGCAATATGCGTACATACTTTATTCAAGAAATGACGGTCATGGGAAACAACGATTACTGTATTTTCAAAGTTGATAAGGAACTCCTCTAACCATTGAATAGCTTTTAAATCAAGATGGTTTGTCGGCTCATCCAATAGAAGAACATCGGGTTTACCAAATAGGGCTTGCGCTAACAAAACTTTTACTTTTTCGGATCCTGTTAAATCACGCATTGTCATATAATGCATCGATTCAGGAACACCTAATCCTTGTAAAAGAATAGCTGCATCAGATTCAGCTTCCCAGCCATTCATATCTGCAAATTCACCTTCTAATTCAGCGGCACGAATACCGTCTTCATCAGTAAAAGGATCTTTCATATAGATGGCATTCTTCTCTTGCATCACATCATATAATCGTTTGTGACCCATCATTACTGTTTCTAAAACTTGGTAGTCCTCATATTCAAAGTGGTTTTGTTTTAAAACAGCAAGACGTTCATCAGGATTCATGCTGACATGGCCATCTTGTGGTTCAATATCACCTGATAATATTTTTAAAAATGTTGATTTACCTGCACCATTGGCACCGATTAAACCGTAGCAATTTCCTGGTGTAAATTTAATATTTACATCCTCAAACAATTTACGGTCGCCATAGCGAAGTCCTACGTTACTTACTTGAATCATGTATGTAAGTACCTCCTTATTCACAATGTATCTATTATATCACGGAAAATAAGAAAGCCAAACCCTCAAGTAAAAACTGTGTTTCAGAATCTAATACATTCGGTTGAGATAGGGAAAAGCAGCTAAATATTAAAAACCAGCTTCTAAATTCGCTCCTTTATTAGTAATTCAAAAATATATTTCAAAAGAATAGAAAAATAATTAATTTGAAGAAGCTGCTAATTGTTACCTCTTTAATTTTCTCTTACGATCGCTTCTAAAACTACTCATCTTAAAATAAAAAAAGAAGAGAGTAGTCTACTCTCTTCAAAAAACTTATTTTTTCATTGAACCTGTTTTTTCTAGACGTTCATACATTTCAAATGCTCGACTTAAAATATGTGGTGTTTGTGCATTGCCAGTTGCTTCAACAGCTGCATTATAATATTCCCATAATTGTTCTTTAAAGTCAGGGTGTACGCAGTTATTAATGATTAGCGGCACACGTTCTTTTGGTGCTAATCCACGAAGATCCGCAACACCTTGTTCTGTAACAAGTACATCAACATCATGTTCTGTATGATCTACATGGGTAACCATTGGTACGATAGAAGAAATGCTTCCACCTTTAGCATAAGATTTTGTTATAAAGATACCTAGGCGCGCGTTACGAGCGAAATCGCCTGAACCGCCAATTCCGTTCATCATTTTGCTACCTGATACATGTGTAGAGTTAACGTTTCCATAAATATCAGCTTCCAGGGCAGTATTGATTGAAATAAGGCCTAAACGACGGATTAATTCAGGTTGGTTTGAAATTTCTTGTGGACGTAATACTAATTTATCTGCATATTTGTCAAGGTTACCGTACACTTCTTTTCCTTTTTCAGCGGAAAGAGTAATAGATGTTGCTGAAGCAAAATCTACTTTACCAGCATCAATCAGATTGAATACAGCATCTTGCAATACTTCTGAATAAACTTCTAAATGTTCAAATTCAGATTCTTTGAAGCCATCTAGAACAGCATTTGCGACAGATCCTATACCTGATTGGATTGGTGCTAAAGTGTTTGTTAAACGGCCAGCTTTAATCTCAGAACGTAAGAAATCTAAAATATGGTTAGCCATAATTTGAGTTTCTTCGTCTGGTGGAACAATTGTAGATGGTGCATCAAGGTTTTCAGAGATTACAATTGCTTTTACTTTAGAAGGATCGAGCTTAATGCCTTTTACACCTAGGCGGTCAGAAGTTTTTGTCAATGGGATTGGTTCACGGTTGCCTTGTTCTCCTGGTACATAAATATCATGCACACCAATTAAAGATTCGGGCTGTGCTACATTCAGTTCAATAATAATATTTTCAGCAACTTCCGCAAGAATAGGATTGTTACCGACAGAAGTAGTAGGGATTAAATAGCCATCTTCTGTGATTGCAGTAGCCTCAATAATAGCATATTTGAATGTACCAAAAATATTTTGACGATATTGCTCAGCGCCATGAGATAAGTGCATATCAGCAAAAAGAATTTCACCATTGTTGATTAAAGTTCGTATACCCTTATCCGCTTGGAATGGTCCGCGTTTGCGAATCCCACCAGCTATAGCTAAGTCGTGGTCAACTTCTGGTCCCAATGAAGCGCCAGTGTATACATCAATTTTGAATTTCTCATTTTTAGCGCGTTCAACTAAGGCAGCTGGCACTACTTTCGCATCGCCTGCACGAGTGAAACCGCTCATGCCTACTACATCGCCATCTGAAATGAGAGCAGCAGCTTCTTTTGCTGACATAAATTTGCCAGCTAATTCTTTCATTCCAATACGATTTTCAAATGTTGCTTCCATTTTTCATTACCTCCTAAGTGTATTGTTCTTCCAACTTGTTATGATAATATATTAATTCAAGTTGAGATTGAATGCTAATATGATATATATGAGTCTATGTAAATTGAAATGTAGGCTGAATCATTTATAACATTCTGAACAATAAATGAAATCGGTTTCTGTATATATTTTTACATATGCTAATCTTTTTATCCACTATTTTTTTCTAAAATTTTTTTAGACAATAAAAATTATTTATAAAATTCAGTTATTTAAATTCATTTAATCATCTTTTTTTCTTTTGAATTTGCATTTTAATTTCCAATTTTATAATCCCCAAAAAAGAATAAAACCTTTGTAAATAAAGAGATTAAACTAATAAATGATATTAGAATAATGGAATAATTTTATTTTTTATTTAAAAAAGGAATTTATTACAAAATGTGAATTTTAAAGTAATATATTTTATACTATATTAATTTGATTGAATTAGAAGATTAAAGTGCTTTTTAGAATTTTGTTGCAAAAAATAGAAAATCTATGGAAATTAGAAGCTTATATTTGTGTGTGTTATCGAAAGGCGTCTAAAATTAGCAAATGATAAGATTTGTATAAAATTATATTAAAATTATTTTTAAAAATATTTTCCTGGGTGACATGAAATTTTAGAAATAGATTATTTTGTTGAGTTTTTAATTTTTAAGTGCAAAAAAATTAAAGCCCTCCTTAAACATTCGAAATGCTAAAGAGGGCAGGATGATATAGGATTATTTATCGTTCTGAATTAGCTTTTAATACAGCTTGTAAAAAATCAATGCCTAATTCTGAAAGGTCACAGCCAGAGGCATTTGGATGACCACCGCCTTGATAAGCTTTGGCGATGTTTGAAAGATTGACTTTATTGCCGATTGAACGTAAAGATACCCGATTTTTAACAAGACTGATGATAAAAACAGCATCAATTTCTTCGCAATATTTTTCTGCCAAAAAGTTTCCTAATTCACTATAATAGGAATCCGTTTCCACAACCCCGATATTTAGTGTTCCTTCATGGCCTTTCAAATTATACTCTTTTACGATCACCATTTGTTTTGACTTTTTCTTCAAAACTTTTTGAAGCTCTTCCTTAGAAAATTCTAAATAAGCTGAGTCCTCAGGTGTAAACAATTCGCCGTGTATAATATAATCTAAACGGGCTTTAATAAATTCATGTCTCCGCCTTGCGTAAAAAATTGTATTTAAGTCTGCTGCTTCTTGTATTGATAAAATATGCCAGTCCCATGTATCATATAAACGGATTTTTTCAACTAATTGAACTAACCGGTTATAGTATGTTTCTTTTTCTTTAACGGTATATTCGTTAGTACTAATTGAACTTTCAAGAGATTCATCTTCTTCCATTTGAAGGAGAGGAGATACTTCATAATCAGCTTGGTGCAAAGCCTTGAAAATGAGAGTAGTAGCAGACATTTTTACATCATTTAATGTAGGAATTACCGAAGCCCATTCATAATCATTTAAAGCAATCGCTGATTGGTGATGATCAATTAACACAATATACCGTCCATCTGGATGTTTGTTTATTTGATCAATCATTTGCGCAGTTTCATCATTTACGCTGAGGTCTGTAATAATCAGTAATTCCTGATCATTCAGTTCATTTAATTTAACTTGTACAGTTTCATCAACTTTTCGGGTTTCTACATAATAAGGGGTATGTGGGATTCCATAGGCACGGAGGACAATGGATGGACCTACTCCATCTAAATCTGTATGAGTGATAAGATGAATATGTTCATAATTATGCAGTTTTTTAGGCAATTTTTTAAAATTCAATACTTTCCACGCCTTTCTTTCAAAACATAGCTCTCATTATAGCATTATTTGAAGCAGAAAAAAAAGTCGGTCATTCTCTAAAAGAATGACCGACCGTCTTTTACTTGAAAGCAGAAATTTCGGTGATTGTTTTTCCGTTTGCTACCTCTTTTATAAGACCAATATTAGGAGCATAGTAAGAATAATTCTTTCCTTTTCCGTTTTTCACCATCACGACGTGTTTGAAGCTGCCGTCTTTCGTTTTAACTGTTTGGTTGGTACCAAGAACTTTCATTACTTGGCCATCGGAACCTTGCCATGTTTGTTGTTTTTTTATAGGGTATTTAATAGCCAATGTTGCAATACCATCTTCTTTATAGCCTGTAAATAGCCCTTTTGTTGTTTCATATTCCATCATGCCATAGTTGTCCGGTTCAGCTTTATGTAGCCAAAAGTTTGTAACTGTACGATTGTCGGCATACACTTTTTGGAATGTTGATTTATGTGTTTCTTTGAATTCCGATCCTTTATTAAAAGGTGTTCTATATTCATATGTCTTGTTAATATTTCGTGCATAGTGCGTGTTTTTATGGGGAGCTAATGAATGGAGATCACTTGTTTTAACATAGCCTTTACCAAAATAAAGAGAAACCTTTGTCCATCCATTTTTGGTTCCTTGTAATACCGCAATACCTTGCCCTTTTTTTAATTTCTGAATGACAGAGCTTTTGGCTGAAGGCTTTTCGTAGATCTTTGTATTTGTTGTTGCTATTTTAAACGATTTGAGAGAAGCGGTTGTATATGGATCCTTAGTTGTTTTAGAGACCGCAGATGCTTTGGATTGTGCTGGCTGCGCTGCAATAGAATATGTCCCAAATGTAAATGTAGAGAATAGAGCCATCGATAATAGTATTTTTCTTTTCATGTTCATTCCTCCTCAATCATCTATATGTATTTATTCCACAAATCATGTCGTAAGATTTAGGTTAATACTTTTCTATAACCTATTGAGAAGTTTCTAAACGTAAAATTAAAGGATTTATCGGATTAAGAGAGAATAAATAGGGGAAGTCTTATAAAATGCTTACTATGTAACTAAAATAAAAAAGGCCTACATTAAAGTAGAACCTTTCCTTGTGTTTATTCGTTTATATAGGGGTATTACCAGTTGGATTTAATAAATTCATCTCGACCCGATTCTGCGCGATCTTGTTGATAATGATCTGGATTCTTTTTATAAAAATCTTGATGGTAATCTTCAGCAGGATAGAATGTCTCAGCTGCCCTTATTTCAGTAACAATCGGTTTTTGGAAGCGGCCGCTGTTTGCTAAATCCATTTTTGATTTTTCGGCTGATTGTTTATGTTCTGGCTTATGATAAAAGATTGCTGTACGGTAACTGCTTCCGCGATCTTGAAATTGGCCTCCATCGTCAGTGGGATCAATCTGTTGCCAATAAATTTCAAGTAATTTTTCATACGGGAAGATGCTTTCGTCAAATACAATTTGCACAACTTCTAGATGACCAGAAGTGCCTTTTTTTACGTCCTCGTATGTTGGATTTTCTAAATGGCCGCCCATATAGCCTGAAACAACACTTTCTATGCCATCCCATTCAACAAAAGGTTTTACCATACACCAGAAACAGCCCCCAGCAAAAGTTGCAGTGGAAAGTTTTGTAGTTGTCATAATTGTGGCCCCCTATAATTGATAGTATTCATACTTGATTGTTTTCTATCTTTAGTATGTAGTTAATATAATAACTTTTTGAAAAGTAAGTAGCAATGGAAGGAGAAGCATTATGAAAGAAACAAGACATAAGCACATACGCAAGAAACGGAAATTAAGAAAAGGTAGAGTCTTTTTCTTACTTATCGTTGTAGTACTCATAGCAATAGGAGCATTTGCGTTTACTCAATATAAAGCAGGATTGAATCTAGCGAAAACATCAGGGGATATACAGAAAATCGCTAAATTTAACGGAGATCCACAGACTAAAAAAAATGTAGAAAATATATTATTGCTTGGCGTCGACTCAAGAGGCGAGGCTAACTCAAGAACCGATTCAATGATATTGGTTTCAGTGAATAAAGATACAAACAAAATTAAAATGGTCTCATTTATGCGTGATATTTATGCAAACATTCCAGGATATCAATCGTACAAGTTAAATACAGCATACTATCTAGGAAAAGTAGATTTATTAAAAAAGACGATTCAAAATATGTTCGACGTAGAGATTAACCATTATGCATTAATTGACTTTAAGAGTTTTGAAAAGTTAGTGGATATCGTCGCTCCGAATGGTGTAAATGTATATGTTGATCATGATATGTCTGAAAACATTGGTGTTTCATTAAAGAAAGGTGAACAAACGCTAAATGGTAAGGAATTACTAGGGTTTTCTCGTTTCCGTCATGATAATAAAGGTGATTTCGGTCGTGTTGATCGCCAGCAAAAAGCATTAGAAGCACTAAAAAAAGAAGCTATGTCACCAAGAAACTTTAAAAATTACCCAAAATTACTAGGCGCTATTCAAGGATATGTGCAGTCAGATTTAACAGATCAGCAAGAACTTGCATTAATGCTTTCTATCATAAAAGGAGGCAATCCAGATATTACGCGATTAACTATTCCAGTACAGCATAGTTATGAGTATGGTTATTATCCTCAAGCAGGCTCAGTCCTCAATATTAATATTGAGCAAAACCAGCAAGCCTTAGATAAATTTCTTGATTCTTAGTAATTAGAAAGGGTTATAATGGTTGTAGACATTGTAAGCTCGCAAAGAGGGGGATCTTGATTGCAGACAGAGAAAAAATCATTTTTTACCACTCGCTTCATCCAATTTATGGGTGGTAAAAATTTGTTATTTGGTTTGATTACTTTATTATTAGCAGGTTGTATTATTTGGATTTATGATAGAATATCCTTCATCTTTTATCCGATCGTTGTTTTTCTAAGAACAGTCGTCCTGCCGGTTATATTAGCGGTGATTGCTTACTATTTATTGAGGCCGATTCTTAAAATTCTCGTAAAGTGGAAGGTTCCAAAAGTGGGCGGTATCTTCTTGATTTATATTGTAGGAATTGGAT
Organism: Rummeliibacillus sp. G93; assembly: GCF_023515935.1. NCBI lineage: Bacteria > Bacillati > Bacillota > Bacilli > Caryophanales > Caryophanaceae > Rummeliibacillus > Rummeliibacillus sp. G93. The sequence continues at coordinate 1,715,387 of NZ_CP097314.1, read as the reverse complement.
TAATCTCTCTCTTTGTAACACTCATCTTTCCATTTTTAAAAGAACAATTTATGAATTTGATTCAAGAATTCCCGAGCTACTTTATGCAGGTAGTACATTCTGTACAACACCTTTTGGAAGACTCAAGATTAAGTGAAACACTTGCAAAATATAATTTTGATTTAAATTCTGTGTTGAATAATATCTCGAATCAGCTCAATGAAATGGTAAAAGATGCGAGTAGCGAGATTGGGACAGGTCTAGCTAGCGGAGTCACCGGATTTATATCAACCTTAACAGGAATTATCTTGGCAATTGTTACTGTTCCATTTATTTTGTTCTATCTTTTAAAGGATGGCGAAAATTTACCGAATTATCTTTTGAAGCTTTTGCCTCCACGCATGAGAAAAGATACTGCTCATGTTTTGCATGAAGCTGACCATCAAATTAGTAGCTATATACAAGGACAAATCCTAGTGGCCATTTGCATCGGTATAATGGTGACTATTGGATTTCTAATCATTGGCTTACCGTATGCAGTTATATTAGGGGTATTAGCGATGATGACAAGCGTAGTGCCATATTTAGGTCCTGTTATTGCCATTACGCCTGCAGCAATCATTGCAGTCGTCAATGCTCCTATCATGTTACTGAAGTTGGCTGTTGTATGGACGATTGTCCAATTAGTGGAAGGGAAATTTATTTCACCACAAATAATGGGGAAATCCCTACATGTGCATCCAATAACAATTATCTTTGTATTACTGACATCTGGATCGCTATTTGGCGTTCCAGGAGTGGTTTTGGGAATCCCTGGGTATGCAGTCCTCAAGGTACTCGTATCGCATCTATTCTATCTATTCAAAAGACGTTACAATAAATATAACGATCAGCCTTCACTAAATTATGAACTGGATGATTGGGCAAAACATAGAGAAGAAGAGAAATGAAGTAAAAAATAAAAATATCCTGCTGATGAAAACGTATCATCTGCAGGATGTTTTTTTATGCGTGCACTTTATTGAGTGTTGCAAGCCGTCCAATTGCATCTTGAAGCAATGATTCATCTTGCACAAGTGCAATTCGAACATAATTCTTACCAGCTTCTCCAAAGACAGAGCCAGGTACTAGAACAACCCCAGTTTGCTCTATCGTATCAAATACAAAGTCAATATCATTTAGCTCTTGATTAGGATATTTAGCCCAAATAAACATCCCACCATTTGAAGGCGTAACATTCCATCCAAGCCCTTCTAGTCCTTCAACTAGGATTTGATGACGTTTTTTAAAGATACGGCGTAATCTTTCAGTAATCTCTTCAGCATGATCTAATGCTACACATGCTGCATCTTGTATTGGTTGGAAGGTGCCAAAATCGAGATTTGACTTTAACTCATGGAAAATAGAGATAATCTCAGCATTCCCTACGATATATGCAATTCGCGCACCTGCAAGGCTAAAGCTTTTGGATAGCGAGTTAATTTCAATACCTACTTCTTTTGCACCCTGCGTAGCCAAAAAGCTTATCGGACGATCTCCCTCAAAGTAAAACTCAGAGTAAGCAGCATCATGAATAACTATAATATTATACTTTTTGGCAAATTCAACCACTTCCAAGAAAAATTCTTTCGAAGGATTTGCTGGGACAGGATTACCTGGCAAGTTTAAAATAAGCAATTTGGCCTTAGATGCGATTTCCTCTGGTACTGCGGAGAAATCCGGCAGGAACTGATTTTCTTCTAAAAGAGGCATATAATAGGGGATTGCTCCAGCCAAATGTATACCTGCATCATATGCTACATATGCAGGGTTTGTTGTGAGTACATAATCTCCTGGGTTGCAAAATGCTATCGGTAGATGGATTAAGCCTTCTTGCGATCCCATTGTTTGAAGAATCTCCGTTTGAGGATTCAATTCCACATTTGATCTGCGTTTATAATAATCAGCAACAGATTGTGTAAACTTCGCTGTGCCGCTTAAAGTATAGCCATACGAATCAGATTTAGCTGCTTGTTTTGATAGCTCTTGGCGAATTCTTTCGTCAGGTGGCAGGTCAGGACTGCCGATGCTTAAATCGATTAAAGACGTTCCCATCGCTGCCTTTTTATTTGCGGCAGCTTTTAAATCTCCGAATATGGCTCTTTTAAACATAGCCATTTTTGATGAACGTTCGATTTTCATTGAATTCACTCCTAATCTTATTAACACTCTATGAGCTTACTATATTTACACTCATAAAGAGTATAGAACGAAGCTAAACTAGAGAGAAAAAATAGAACTCTCATTAGTTAAACTCCGTTTAATTTTTATATAATTTTATCACGATAAGCTGCTATAATACAGATGAAATTAGTATGATACAGATGAATGAAGTTTTATTATTTTTAGTAAATTTAATTTATTCGAAAAGTTTTAACAAATAACGAGATATATTTGCATAATTTTTGATATACTAATGGGGAAGTTAGTCTATGTGTCTAAATAACTATCATTTAGTTTTGTTAGTGAAGTTAAGGGTGTTTTTGATAGTGCAGCTTTTGTTTATTCGGCCCTATAAAAACTATATACTCTTAACGCATAGAGGTTAATTTCAAGCTTTATAAAAAGAAGCCTTTGCTCTAATTAATAAGTATGAAAGGAGTTAGTGTGATGGGAAAGACGATAAAGTGGAAAATTATTAGTGCAGTTATGGTATTGGTACTAATTAGTCTAGTGGTTTTAAATCTATTTAGTACATATATTGTTAATGAGAAAACTAACAACAATCTTATTTCACAAAGCAAAGCAATAGTAACAGAGATGTCGGCATCTATTGATTACTTTTTACAAGGATATGAAAAAGGTGTTGTTCAATTTTCAGCAAATCAAGAGCTTGAGGGAACTGCGAAACAAATCAACCTAAAACTTTCAGAATTTTTAGATAATTATGACGGAGCTACCTCTGTTTATTTCGCAAAACCTGATAAGCAACTTGAAATCCAGCCTTCTGTAGAATTAGGAGATGATTTTGATCCTACAACTAGAGAATGGTATACAAATGCTGTGAATGACCCCAAAAATGTTTTTTGGACAAAGCCTTATTTAGATGAAGCCACCAAAACATATACCATTACTGCAGCTAAAGCAATAGAGAAGAACGGTAAGTTAATTGGTGTTGTAGGTGCAGATATCCTACTCTCAGATTTATCGAAAGAATTGTCAAAAAGAAAACTTGGTTTTGACGGTTATCCAGTATTAATTGCAGAGGATGGGACAGCTATTGTTCACCCTTCAAAAGAAGGCAAAAGCTTAAGCCGATACAGCTATGTGAAAAAAATGATGGTAAACAAAGAAAAGGTTGGTGTGGTGGAAGCATCAAATCAAGGCAAAAAAATGATTACGGTGTATAACACATTACCTAACTTGAATTGGAAGGTAGCTGCTGTTTATGAAAAGAAAAAAGTAGAACAGGCAGCACACGATATAAGAAACTTCTTTCTTATTTTTTCTATTATATTATTAGCCCTTTTATTTATTGTCTTAATTCTTATTATTTCTTCTATTACTAGACCTATTGCTGTTTTAAGAAAGTTAATGGACAAGGCATCTGGCGGAGATTTAAATGTTGCCGCAACCTATAATGGTTCTAATGAAGTAGGACAGCTATCGAATGATTTTAACTCCATGATAAACAGCATGAAATCCATTGTTCAAGTGGTAAATGGAACATCGCAAGAAGTAGGCCACCACTCTCAGCAACTTAACAAGCTTGTCGAAGAAACAACAGCTTCGAGCGAAGAAGTGACGGCTGCAATCGGAGAGATTGCTAAAGGAGTGAGTAACTCAGCTGAAAAGTCAGATCTTGCGTTTGAACATGCTAATGCTTTAAGTAATCAAATTAACCAAATAAAGAATAAGACAATATCAATGCAAGACATTGCTGAACAAGCACAAGGAGTTAACAAAGAAGGTCAATCTCAAATGGAACAATTTCAGGCTGCCTTTTCTAGCTGGGAAAGTAATCTAATTAGTATGGCGGAAAAAATTGCATCTTTGGAAAAACAAATACTCTCTATTGATACAGTAATGGAAACCATACGAAATATTTCTAATCAAACGAATTTGTTGGCTTTAAATGCAAGCATCGAAGCAGCTCGAGCTGGTGATCAAGGGAAAGGGTTTGCAGTTGTAGCAGAAGAAGTAAGAAAATTAGCTGAGCAAACAGCTAAAGCCACAGAAGAAGTAAGAGAAACAGTACAGGCTCTGCAAAGAGAATCCAAAATAGTCACTGAACAAATGCATTCTACGAAAGACAAATTTCAAGATCAGTTGGTTGTGGTAGATTCTACTAGTGAATTGTTTAACAATATCTCTTCTTTAGTTTTACAGTTAGAAGAGGCCATTGATAATATTTCAAATGACACATTTAAGATCACAAGCTATAAAGATGAAGTAATAGACATGATTCAAGAGATGACAGCCACTTCTGAAGAATCAGCTGCAGCTTGTGAGGAAGTAAGTGCCTCTTCTTCCGAACAATTGGCAGCAATTGAAGCAGTTTTAAATTCGGCAGAGAAGCTTTCACACTTGAATAACAAACTTTCTGAATCAATCCAAAAGTTTAATTTATAGTTTTTAATTATTTGAATTTTTATAATAATCATGTTACGATCAATATAATTTTATATTTCTTATCAAGAGAAGCTGAGGGGAAGGCCCTATGACGCTTCAGCAACCTCTGTGTATGCAGAAAGGTGCTACATCCTGCAAGATTAAATCTTGGAAGATAAGAGTGCACGCATATCAATGCCCCTTTTCTTCTTGTAAGGAAAAGGGGTTTTTGTTTTATAAAGAAAAGGGGGTTATTTGATGCCAATTAATATTCCGAAAGATTTGCCGGCAACGGAATTATTAAAAAAAGAAAAGATTTTTGTCATGGATGAAAGTAGATCAAATCAACAGGATATCCGACCACTTAACATTGCTATTTTAAACCTAATGCCCGAGAAAGAAAAAACCGAACTGCAGCTTCTTCGACTTTTAGGCAATACACCATTACAGGTTACTGTTACATTTTTACATACCGCTACGCATATCTCTAAAAATGTTAGCAAATCTCATTTAGATACATTCTATAAAACATTTAATGAAGTAAAAGAGTTTCGTTTTGACGGATTAATTATTACAGGTGCTCCAGTTGAGACGTTGGCCTTTGAAGAGGTGGATTACTGGGAAGAGATGAAAGAAATTCTTGAGTGGTCCAAAACTAATGTCACGACAACACTTCATATATGCTGGGGAGCGCAAGCAGCGCTTTATTATCATTATGGAATTGATAAATACTCATTAGATCAAAAATGTTTTGGTGTTTTTCAGCATACTGTTCAGGAGTCAACAGCAAAACTAATACGAGGGTTTAATGATGTGTTTGTAGCACCACATTCACGCCATACTTCTGTTTCGGTACACGCAGTGGAGGAACATCCTAATTTATCTGTACTCTCTAAATCAGAAAAAGCAGGTTTGTTTATTGCTATATCAAACGACGAAAAAATGATTATGGTAACAGGTCATTTAGAATATGATGCTGAAACTTTAAGTGAAGAATTCAAACGCGATTTGGCTAGGGGTAATGACATAGCTATACCGAGTAATTACTATCCAGACGATAACCCTAATAATCAGCCGTTAAATACCTGGCGTTCGCATACACATCTTTTGTTCTCAAACTGGCTTAACTACTATGTTTATCAAGAAACACCTTATGAATGGGCATAGGTTAACTCTCATTCTCTATTGCTTATCTTTCTATTTGTTATAATAGACGAAAGAAGATACAAGAAAAGAGGATTATATGTGTTTGTGACTATTGGTATTTTAGCGCATGTGGATGCTGGAAAAACCACCTTATCCGAAAATTTATTATATCAATTTAATAGCATAAAAGAACGAGGTCGGGTGGACCACCAAAATGCTTTTCTAGACCATCATGCCATTGAAAGAGAACGGGGCATTACGATTTTTGCAGAACAAGGAAGGCTTGAAATGGGAGAAGATACATATACCATTATCGATACGCCAGGGCACGTCGATTTTTCTCCAGAAATGGAGAGAGCAATCGCTGTAATGGATTATGCCATACTTGTTGTTAGCGCTTTAGATGGTGTACAGGGACATACAGAAACAGTTTGGTCTTTACTTAGAAAACATGAAGTCCCCACCTTTATTTTTATTAATAAAATGGATGCAGATACAGCAAATGGTGAGGCAGTTTTACATGAGTTGCGGCAAAACTTGTCAAAGAACTTTGTTCCAATAACAAACGAATTTACAAATGGTAGAGTATCAGATCAACTGATTGAATGGGTAGCAGAGAGAGATGAAGAAATACTTGAAAAATATTTCAACCAATCTCTGCTTGAAGGGGATGTAAAGAAAGCTTTTCAAAAGATGATGATAGAAGGAAAGGCTTTTCCCTGTGCTTTTGGCTCTGCCTTAAAAGATGAAGGAATTACCGAATTCTTTGAGCAAATTATGCTTTTAGCGAGAACCAGCTATGATGAGGCACTGCCATTTTCAGCGAATGTGTTTAAAATCCGCCATGATGATAAAAAGCAAAGAATTACATTTATGAAAGCACAAGCAGGAAAGTTATCGGTTCGAGATGTACTTGAACTAGGTGGAACCCCTGAAAAAGTAACCGAAATTAGGCTTTACAATGGGAATGATTATAAGGTAGTTAAAGAAGTGCAAGCAGGAGAAATATTTGCAGTGACTGGCATTTCAAATGCAAATATTGGAGATGTCGTTGGAACAAAGAGCATTGCGCAAATGCCTTTTGAACTCATACCAACATTGCAATCTACTGTTGTGAATGATGGGACTGATCATATTAAGGACGTATTAGCATGCTTTAGATTATTAGAAGCAGAAGATCCTTCTTTAGAAGTCAGATGGATAGAGAGATTTCAAGAAATCCGTGTTCATGTCATGGGAGCTATTCAACTTGAAGTACTGAAAGAAGTAGCAAAACAGCGTTTTTCTCTCGATATCCATTTTGAAAGCCCCCAAGTTTTATACATGGAAACAATCAGTAATACTGTAACTGGGTACGGTCATTTTGAGCCGTTAAAACATTATGCAGAAGTACATCTTCTGATGGAGGCAGCCGAGAGAGGTGCAGGCATATTATTTGAAAATAGATGCCATGATGATGATTTATCTACCGGGCATCAGCGTTTAATCGAACACCATATTTTTGAGAGGCCGCATAATGGACTTTTAACAGGCTTCCCTCTAACAGATGTCAAATTTACATTACTGACGGGGCGTGCACATGAAAAACATACAGAGGGTGGGGATTTTCGTGAGGCCACTTTTCGTGCAATACGGCAAGGACTCGAAAAAGCGAGTATTCAATTATTAGAACCATACTATTTCTTTAAAATGAAGACAGACCAAGTTCATATCGGACGAATGATGACAGATGTTCAGCAGGCAAGCGGTACTTTTGAAGCGCCGATTATGAATGGTAATCAAGCTATTTTGGAAGGAAGGGTACCTGTCTCTACGTTTATGGATTATAGTACTGTATTTGCTGCATATACAAATGGCAAAGGTGCAATAACATTGAATTTTTACGGGTTTGATCAATGTCATAATCCTGAAGACACCATTGAAAGAATTAATTATCGAAAAGACGCTGATCCGGAATATTCATCATACAGCATATTTTGCGCGAGAGGCAAGGGGTATGCTGTTCCTTGGGAAGAAGCAGAGCAAAACATGCATTGCTTGAAAAAATGATCGATGAAATCGTCAAGCGTAGATTAAAGTAAAACACAAAGTTATAATTGAAAAGGAAACCTTAGCTAAGGTTTCCTTGTTTTTTCTCAAAATAGAAATACATAATACTTTTTATAATAGTATATGATAATATACAAATTATAATATTCAGTATATTTTAAAAACGTTTGTTGGAATTGTTTTTTGGAGGTGAAATATGACAACTACCTATGCAGAGTGGGGAGAAGCTAGAGTTAAATTAACTTGGAAAAAAAGACTGCTTACTTCCCTTAATTAATGAAATTACAAGTGTACATGGTTTTTGCTTTTACGATGATAATTTTTTGTTGGTTGATTTAAAACATAGAGGATGGGATATTCCTGGTGGACATATTGAAGCTGGTGAAACACCAGAGGAATGCTTTAAGCGGGAGGCGAGGGAAGAAGCTTATATTGATGGGGAGTGTACTTTGTTAGGATACATTATTGTTGACCATAGTGAAAATCCTGCATGGACAGATGACAGCCCATATCCCCAAATAGGATTTCAGGTATTTTACAAAATGGAAATAACAAGTCTACTTCCGTTTGAAGGAAAGTATGAATCTACACAACGAATATTTATAAATCCTGAGGAGGTTTCAGCGTATCATAGCGAATGGAATATTCTTTTTCAAGAAATATTAGATTATGCAACATCTATACAATAGAAGAATTTCTATAGGAAGCTAATAAGTAATAATTCATTCATAAAAAAGACTGCAGACAAACACAAACTAGTGTCTATCTACAGTTTAGATATCATGAAAATTTGTATGGGCGTAGTGGGAGTCGAACCCACAACCCCCTGATTAAGAGTCAGGTGCGCTGCCAATTGCGCCATACGCCCGTTTGCCTTAATGACATATATAGTGTAACGCCGAATCCCTATAAAGTCAAGAGGCAAACTTGGTTATATTGATACTGTACTAGTGATGCTCAATCTTATCTTTTTTAAATACCTCAACATCTACAAGGCGGGCACCAGCTTTATGCAATATCCCCTCAATTTCCTTGACTGTTTGATCTGTTGCTCCTTTGGCTAGTGTCACGATAACTCTCCTTAAGTACCAATCATCATCATCAATAGAGAACACGCAATGGACAGGCCATTTTTTGCGGATCACTGATAAGGTTTTTGCAAGGATACCTTCTTGATCTGGCAAAGCGATCGTTAACGCACAGCTTCCTGTCTTATACCCCCATGCTTCTTCTAATAGTTCAAAGACACGAGAATGTGTAAGAATACCAGCAAAATTATCGTTTTCATCTAGTACCGTTAAATATGGCAATCGCTTGATTGTAAAAAACACTTCATAAAATGAGCTTTCCATTCCGATAGTACCATCAGGATCTGCCGCTAAATCCCCGATAGGAATATCTTCATCATTACCATGTTCTAACTTATACTCTAAAATTGCGACCTTAAAGGCATTCCCAACAAACTTTTCTTCTTTATCATCTAAAATTGGAATGCAACGATAACCCGAGGAGTAAAGCTTTTTTAACACTGATGAAATTGAATCACTTTCCTTGCAAAAAATAACATCATGCTTATTTACATATTTTTGTTTGACAATCATTGTATGACCTCCAAATTCTGTTTAAACATTTTTATTTGCAAAAGAAGCATCACGGCTAATAAGCCGAGAGAGTATTTAACCCCTCTCAAAAGCATACTCGCTATCATATGCATGAGCTTTTTTAACTATTCCCTTATAATTGATTTTACAATCCTCATTATGATAATTAAATAGTTTTCTGTACAAAAATTCAGAATTGTGTAATATTATAGTAGAGTAAAATTGGATAAAGGAGGCTATTAAGTAAAATGTCGTATAAACATAATAGTGTAAAGGAACGCCTAAATTCTATGGAATTGCCTGTTATTGCTGCCCCTATGTTTTTAGTGTCTGGAATTGAGTTAGTTGTAGAAGGATGCAAATCGGGTATAGCGACCACTTTTCCTTTATTAAATGCAAGAACGAATGAAGAGCTAGAGAAGTGGATGAAAGAAATCACTTTACAGTTAGAGGATGCAACAAAGAAAGGAAGTACTGTTGCACCATGGGGAGTCAATTTGATTGTACATCATACAAATACACGTTATCACGAGGATGTGGAATTGGTAAAAAAATATCAGCCTCCTCTGGTTATAACATCTTTGGGAAAACCAACTGATATTGCAACCACCGTACATGAATATGGAGGACTTGTTTTTTCGGATGTCATCAGCATAGAACATGCGAAAAAGGCAATGGAAGCAGGGGTTGATGGACTTATATTAGTATGTGCTGGAGCAGGTGGTCACGGAGGTACCTTACATCCTATGGCCTTCGTGCATGAAGTGAAAAAATTCTTTAACGGGATTATTATTTTAGCGGGATCTATATCATGTGGGGAAGATATACTTGCTGCTCAAGTAATAGGTGCCGATTTTGCCTATATGGGGACAAGACTAATTGCTACTGCCGAATCGATGGCAAGCGGAAAATATAAAGAAATGACTGTTGAAGCAAGCGCCAGCGATATTATTTATACGGATAAAATTAGTGGGGTGAATGCAAACTTTATTGTACAGAGTATTGTCAATGCTGGGTTAGAGCCAACTGATTTACAAAAGCCTCAACAATTAGAAATTGTACACAAAGCTGATGAGGCAAAAGCCTGGAAGGATATTTGGAGCGCTGGTCAGGGAGTTGGCAGCATAAAAGAAATTTTGCCAGTTTCAGAGCTTGTTGCTCAATTATTAGATGAATATCAAACAAGTATAGAAAAAATAGTCAAAAAGCAACTGGTAAAGATAAACGAAGCTTAATAGTGAGGGAAGCTTTTATGTCAAAAAGACATAAAAAGCTTCTTTTTTTATTCTTTTTAAGAATTATTAGTTTACATAATTAAAGTTGTTTTAAAAAAACGAATTTACTATGTATTGAATATTTTTTATTATTTTTATAAACCTCGCTAGTCTATATAATAAAAACAAAACAAAGCACTAAAGAGCAAAATCCAACAAAACCGTATATAACCTAAAAAAATGATAAGAATAGACGTGGAAAAGTAAATGAAATTTTCACTAAACTTCCTATTTACATATAACATAAGAGTAAAAGGACACAGCTACTTCAATTTCAAAGGAGAGTCGATAAAATTGAAGGCATACCACTATGCACTTCTTATATTGCCTATTATGATTATTATTTGTTTGCTTATTTTAATTTTTTATCCCAAGCTTTTCACATCAATTCAACAGCGGGAAGAAAAATTATACACTTATTTAGGGAAGGATGCGCCCCCTCCAACGGAACTAAACCCAATTGTAGAAGAAAAGAAAAATACATTAATTAATCAGGCAGCAAAAAAGAAAATCGATATAGTTATCACAGAAGGAATTCGATCATTTGCAAAGCAAGATCAAATCTATCAACAAGGACGCTCTAGACCTGGGCGTATTGTTACTTATACGAAAGCTGGGGAGTCGTACCATAATTATGGACTTGCATTTGATTTTGCGTTGGTTGATCATTCTGGCAATATTATATGGAATACGCAATATGACGGTAACCAAAACAGCAAAGCAGATTGGTACGAGGTGGCTGATCTTGGCAAAAAATTAGGGTTGGAATGGGGCGGTGATTGGCCGAGCTTTAAAGATGATCCACATTTTCAGATGACATTTGGTTTAAGTATTGAACAGCTAAAAGAAGGGTACCGGGTAAAATCAGTAGAAAAATGAAAAAAACAAGCAACCTTTCTGGGGAAGAGGGCAATGAACATTTATAGCATATTTTTTATACATTCAACATATTGAATAGGAACAGTGCATAGGAATAATGTGTAGGCATTGGACAACCTCTGCTTAATATAATAAAAAAGGAGTCAGCATATGAAATTTATACTACTATTTCTAACCAGTATTGCTGCTTTTGTTTTCACTTTCATCGTTCCTACACTTGAAGCGAAATTTATATGTTTAATTGGTTCATTGTTATTATTTAGATTAGGAATTTATATGATAAATCAATCTGAAAAAAAAAGAACTGCCGAATTAGAACAGGAAGTAGATGATTTATTACAACATCTTCCTTTCACACATAAAACAATATCAGATGATTATCTTCAAGCATTATTTATAGATGAGGCTTCCCAAACCCTTTTCACTGCCATAAGAAAGGATACGGGGGAATCTTTTGATGTGAAAGAATATCTATTTCCTGAAGTGTATGAAGCGGCGATTGAAGAAGATGGGAACCAGCTTGCTTTTATAGCAAGAGGAGGAATACTTGGGGGTTCTTTATTGAAGAACGTAGACCATATCGAAGTTTTCGATACCCAGAAAGAAGACGATGATTTAAATGATGAAGATTTTAGTGAAGAAGAGCAAGATGACATAGAAGAGGGCATTTCGAAAGTAAGCCTAAAATTAGTATTGGACAACCTAGCACATCCTATTTTTGAATTTATCTTTTTTGAAAGTGAGGAACCTGTTGACCCTGATTCAGATGAATATAAAGATGCTTTTAAAGCATGTAATCAATGGTATCAAATGATAAGTATTCTAATAAAACGCCAAGATCATCAAAAGCAAGTACTTGTTACGAGATATGAAGAAGCCCAAAAGGTTATTTAATAATTTCAATAACCTTAATAATCCTATTTGAATAAATAATTTAATCAAAGATAAACTAAATTTTTTCGAAATAAAATTAAAAAAATGGTTTAAAAAAATGTACAGAAGGTATACTATTAATGATTTCACTTATAAATCCTTTTCTGGTAGGAGGGGTTAACCAATGGGTGAACCAAGTCCAGGTGAGTAGTAAAGCTCGACCGCAGATTAAAATGTACCATGCCAAAGAAAGGAAACGGAGTGAAGACCCGTGGAGTAGTCTTGGGCAACATAGCGATTCTTTAACCATTTAATCGTCATTTCGATGATGAGGAGGAAGAATTCCATGAGTATGCCGCCAAAAAAGCGCTAACAAACAAGAATTCAATGTCTCTAGACCAGATTAAATAGTAATGATCAAGTTGAAACGGAGTGAAGACTCGTGGTGTAGACTTGTCAGTTATTTTTAATCATCGTAAACCATATGATCTGGAGAGTGAAGTCCGATGAGCATGTAGAACGATTGTTCCACTGTTTGCGGAAGTTCAGCTACTGTGGGCTAGATTAAAAGGTCAAAAATGAAGCTTGCATAATTTAATCGCCGAAGAGGATAAGTGAAATCAAGCTCGGGGAATTTATTTCCCGGGCTTTTTTATGTGTTTTTTTTTGAATAAAATCATGAAAGTTATCAATACTATCTAGGATTCACAATTTTAAAACTACATGTCGGGAGGAAGAACATAATGAGTAAACAACAACAGCTTGATCCAAAATCTCAAAAAGTTCATCAGCTCTGGAGTAGGATTAAACATCAAAAATCTCAAGTTAACGGTCAGACAGAAGTAACCTTGTCTAATCGAATTTTGAGAAGCCTTGCAAAGGCAAGACATTTTTAATCCATGTAGATATTGTGCAATCACCACCAAAAAACATGATCAGTTTATACTGATCATGTTTTTTCTTTTTTAGGCTAGCGACACACTTTTTTAAATAGTGACATATCCTTTAAGTGAAGAGGTGGTGAAGGATGAGACCAGGAGAAAATATGAAAATTTCTCATAAAGCGGTTGAAGTTGAACAACAAGAATGGAAGAAGAGACGGTTAAAAGAACGCATGAAGCAGATGCTTACGATTGCTTCACCAATTATTCTCTTGTTGGTGTGGGAATGCCTTTCCCGAACCAATTTGATTGATGTTCGATTTTTTCCGCCTCCAACTAAGATTATTGGAACTCTTTTTTCTATGATTTATAGCGGTGAATTATTTCACCATATGTGGGTTTCTCTCTACAGGATATTCTGTGGATTCTTACTCGGGGCAATACCAGGTATTGTCATTGGCTTATTAATGGGCCTATACTCTCCCATTCGACATTTCATATCACCAATTGTCATGGCGTTGATGCCAATACCAACATTGGCGCTTTTGCCAATTATTATTATTCTTTTTGGAATTGGCGATTTCTCCAAAGTGGTGACGATTGCAGGTAGTGTATTCTTCCCAGTAGTAATCAACACGACTGCAGGAGTTATAAACATTGACTCCATTTACTTAGATGTTGCAAAAAATTATGGCGCGAGCTCTAAGGACTTCTTCTTTAAGATTGCGCTTCCTGGATCGCTCCCGGTTATGATGGAAGGTATTCAGATGGGGCAGGCAATTGCGTTATTAACAATCGTAGCAGCTGAAATGATGGGTGCCACATCTGGCATAGGCTATTTGATATGGACTTCTTACAAAGCATTTATGCTACAGGAAATGTTTGTAGGGCTTATTCTCATCTCATTTTTTGGCTATTTATTTTCTTTGCTGCTTCGTTTTATCCAAAAGAAAATATTACCTTGGAGGTGAGTAAGTGGACACCAAAATTTCAATCGAAAATTTGACTAAAGTATTTTATAAAAAAAATGCAAGTGTTACAGCTTTAGATGAGGTATCTATGGATATCGCAGAGGGAGAGTTTGTTTGTATTGTAGGGCCAAGCGGTTGTGGGAAAACAACTTTGCTTCGAATACTGGCAGATTTGGAAACATTAAGCGCAGGAAAAATTGAAATTAAACAAGATAAGAAAGATCGTCCTCTTCAATCAATGGTTTTTCAAGAAAGAGGTATTATCCCATGGCTGACAGTAGAAGAGAATGTTTCCTTTGGTTTAAAAATGCGGCATCTGCCCATACAGCAAGTTAGAGAAAGAACAGATTATTATTTACAAAAAGTGGGGCTGGATCAGTTTAAAAAGCTCTATCCAAAAGAACTGTCTGGTGGTATGAAGCAAAGAGTTAGTATTGCTCGAGCCTTTGCCAATGATCCGGAAATTTTACTAATGGATGAACCCTTCGCGGCTCTTGATGAACAGAATAAATTTATCTTACAGGAAGAGTTACTTTCGATTTGGGAAGAGACAAAGAAGACAGTTATTTTTATTACACATAGTATAGATGAAGCACTGCTGCTGAGTGACAGAATTCTATTAATGAGTGCACAACCCGGTAAGATTATAAAAGAAATAAAAAATGATAGCCCGAGACCGAGGAAGATGGAACAGATGCGCGCAAATCAAAAAACTGCAGAACATTTTATAGAGATATTAAACCATCTACATGAGGAAGTTCAAAAGTCTAGAAGCTAGGATGGAGGGAATATGATGAAGAAATGGCTTAAAAGAGGGCTGGTACTACCACTTCTACTTCTAGCAATATTGATTGCAGGTTGCACGGAAAAAGGAAGTGATACAAAAAAACCAGTGGATAATACTGTGAGTAAAGAAAATCCATCAGGCGATCTTGCACCTTTAAAGAAAAAGGTGAAAGTAAAAATAGCTGAAGATGGAGCGGCATCTGGTGCAGGTTTTTATATTGCCAATGAAAAAGGGTACTTCAAAGATTACAATATTGAGGTAGAATTTGCTCAATTTGCAAATAGTGATGATATGTTGCCAGCACTTGCTGCTGGAGAAGTTGAAATGGCAGGCGGCATTTCGACAGCATCATTCTTTAATGCTATTGCTCAAGGAATTGATGTAAAAATAGTAGGGGATAAGGGTCATAATATGCCAGGTAAATCCTATTTTACATTCGTTATAAGCGATAAAATGAAAAATGTAATTAAGGATTATACAGATATGAAAGGTAAAAAAATTGCCATTTCTTCTAGAAACTCAATTGATGGTTATATCTATGAATTAATGCTTCGCCATGCAGGACTTACCGAGAAAGATGTAGAAACAGTTGTTATGTCTGACTTTGGTAGTATGCTAGGAGCGTTACAAAACGGTTCTATTGATGCTGCGCTTAGCATAGAGCCCCTGATTGCACAAGGTGTTGAAAAAGGGATTATCCATCGTTTTAAGGATGCAACTGATTTTGCTCCAGATTCGCAAATTGCTTTAGTTTTGGCTTCACCGAAATTCGTGAGTAAAGACCGTGATGTGTCACTTCGCTTTATGCTTGCTTATCTAAAAGGTGTCCGAGATTATAATGATGCCTTTACGAAAGGAAAAGGAAAAGCGGAGATTGTCAGTATTATGACAAAATACACAGCTCTAAAAGATCCAGCCATATGGGATAAGGTAAATGTAACGGGATTAGATCCGAATGGTGAAATGCGTATGGAGGATATTCAGAATCAATATAATATGTATAAAGAAAATGGGGCAACAAAGGGAACATTTGAATTTGATAAGGCAATTGATACTTCACTAACAGAAGAAGCAGTAAAGATAATAGGGAGTTATAAGTAATAAAAAAAGGAGTAAGCAAATGCTTACTCCTTTTAAAATTTAGTTTCTTTTAAATCGGAAATTTTGAAGAAGCTGTTATTTTCATCGCCATCCACATAATCGTAATATACAGAATATGTTCTGTCATAGGCGTTAAGAGATTTATTTCCATTTTTCGTTTCGTTAATATATTCTTTGGTTTTCACAACAAAATCTGTATCACTTTTACGGTCAATTGAAACAATCTCTACTTTATTGACTTCTTCTAGATCGCCTTGCTTATGTTTTGTGGGAATTTGTTTTGATAAATTTTCATATAACTTTGTGTCATGCATGATTGCTTCGTTTGCAAGTGGTTCAAAGTTACCTGAGGTAATAGCTTCGGAACGCATAACAGGATAGTCAGAAATAAACTGAGTTAATTTTTCTTGTTCTGCTTTTGACATTTTTTGACCTGTTACTTTGGTTTCAATTATATCTTTAGTTTGGTGCTTATCAGCTTTCGATATAGCATCCTTCGATTTTTCTGTTAAGAAAGCATCTTCTTTTTGATCCTGATTTTTTTGATTTGCATCGTTACCACAAGCTGTAAGAACTGAAGCAGCTAAGAATAACGAACATAACACTGGCCATTTCTTCATTTTATTGGTCCTTCTTTCAACAATTATTTCTATTATCATACCCTATTTTATACTGCAATAACACTGTAGTATGAAATGGTCTAAAAGTGTTGAAGCTTTCATTTTTTCTTTCTTCCTTTATTAGGTACAATTCAGTCTAAATGATTAAAAAAGAATGAATAGGGGTACTATTGAAGGTCGTCCGACTATGCTTGCTAAATTGTTAATTCACTTTAATATATGCAAGGAGACGTGAGCAGGAAATTTGGTTTATGGTTAATTTAATATCTAACTTTTCCTATACATATTGCTTTGTACAACTAAAACATACAAATTATGAATTAAAAAAGAATCTTATTTATTACATTTAGATGTCAGTATAGCTAGATTTTTAAAATTCCTGTAATGCTAAATGCTTTTTTTTCTACGTAAGATGTATAGCAAACAAAAAAAGCATACTAGACTACAGATTTAGAAGTCTTCTTCATAGGTACATTATAAAAAAAGAAGGGTGATGTATGATGATTAGAAAATCTTTGAGTTACTTACGTTTAATGGGTATGTGTTTAGGGATTGCCATAGTAGGATCAATAGCAGCTGGATGTTCGAGCGCTAAATTGATAGAAGGGAAAAAAGTACAAGCGGGAGTTATGGTAGAAGAAAATGAGAACATCGTCGATAAAAATGTACAATCAATAAAGCATGTACTAAAAACAGAATTTACAAGCCCTAAGCAGGAGTATAATAAAATTCTTCATAATCCTGAAAACTTTACAATAATAGAAGGAAAGAAAATGCTGAAAGCTTCATACGGTAGTGAACTGCATAATTATGTTGAGGGATTATACAAGCCATACTTCACAAAAACTGGATTCTCTTCTTTTTTTGTTACATCAGCATTTAATTATACGCTGAAATCTAAAGATATAAAAATAAATGTGAAAGATATGGAGATAGAAAAAACGGATAAAAATCACAACTATCATTTTGTTGTGAGTGTTAACTATAAGAAGGGAGATCATGCAACAAAGAAGTATCAAATTAAAGGGATTGCTACTTTACCTGAAGAAGGTAAGATTGCTCAAATTACTTATAAGGATGATGGAGGATTGCTTAAAAATATAAAAAAGAATAGCTAAAAATTAGGGATTTGAATATAGAGGAAGTTTTTAACTTCCTCTATATTTTGATTTAAAATCATAAAGTAAATCGTCTAAGGTCTTTAGTCCCTAAACTAAGTAGGCGTAAGATTAAAATTTAGGTATAATAGCTATAGGGTTCATTAAAATATAGATATCTCTTGAGTAGATATAGAAAGTTTAGGTAAAATGTGGCTAGTATTAATTGGTTTTTTGACTTCTTTCTTCATATGAATGAAAAGATTTTAGAGGTTTAAATATTCTGATAAGTGCATTGGCAACATTAAGATTTTCTTATTATAATATATAAAGTACATATACATAGTACATATACAAAAAAGGGAAGAAGTGATTTTCATGTACATAGGCGGTCGGCAAGATTTAGCTGCGCTTGACCAATTTACAATAGAACAGGTCGGGCTTCCAGGTGCTGTATTAATGGAGAATGCAGGTTCTGCTATCGTGTCTGCAGTTTTGTCAACATACCATGATCTAGACGCGCGCATTCTTGTGTTAGCAGGTAACGGTAACAACGGCGGCGATGGATTTGTAGCTGCCAGAAAGTTATGTGATCATGGATATAATGTGGAATTGTGCCTTCTGCCTAAAGAGGAGACATTAAAGGGAGATGCACTTACCCACTTTTTAGTCTATAAAAATAGAGGTCTTCCCTATTTAACAATGGCAACAATGGATAAGGATAAGCTTCAGTCAAAAATAAACTGTGCTACTATTATTATAGATGCAATGATAGGTTCAGGGATGCAGGGCATAATTAAAGACCCATTTCGTTCAGTCATTGAAATGGTAAATGAGTCTACTGCTTATGTTTTAGCAGTAGATATTCCTTCAGGCTTGGAGGCTGATACCGGACTAGTTACAGAAATGGCCATCAAGGCTGATCGTACTGTTACTTTTGTGATGCCCAAAAAAGGATTCTTCTTGCAAGACGGACCAATGTATATTGGTGAATGGGAAATTGCAGATATCTCAGTACCTTATCAGCTTGCAGAAAAATCCACTCAATCTCTGCCAAGGCTAATTACAAACGGAGATGTCTATGCACAATTGCCAAAGAGACCATCAAACAGTCATAAAGGAACATTTGGCCATGGTATTGTTATAGGAGGCTCTAGTTCATATGTAGGAGCACCTATTTATTCCGCCAAAGCTGCATTTCACTCAGGAATTGGGCTTGTGACATTAGCTGTGCCGGAAGAAAATTATGCAATCTCAGCATCTCAGTTGCCAGAAGCATTATATATAAAGCTTTCAAATATAGAAGACCACATATCTCCAGCATCGCTTTCTGAAATTTCATTTTCTACATATAAGGCAATTGCCATAGGTCCTGGACTTAGTCGTTTTAAACATGGCGGAAAAATATTGGAGATCTTGTTTAGTAAATGCCACGATCAGCCTATTATTATAGACGCGGATGGCCTATTCTATCTTAAGGATTACCTCCATTTATTGAAGGAATACAAGGGCCCTGTTATTATTACACCCCATCCGGGTGAAATGGCAGCACTTTTAGATTGCAGTGTAGAAGAAATTGAAAGTAATCGATTAGAGGTAGCAAAGAAATTTGCAAAAGAGCATGGTGTATACGTATTATTGAAAGGTCATCGCTCTATTGTTGAAGTTCCAGATGGTAATACATGGGTAAATCCCCATGGACATGATGCGCTAGCACGGGGAGGTAGCGGTGATGTTTTAACCGGCCTTATTCTGTCCTTTATATGTCAACATGCAAGCCCTGAACAAGCGTTAGTATGCGCTACATTTTTACATGCTAGAGCTGCGGAAGTGAAAGCAGAGAAATTATCCCATTACAGTGTAACTCCAAATGCTATAATAGAAGGGATTCCTGAAATTCTAAATGAAATGCGATAAAAAATATAAAGAATAGAAAGGAAGATGGCAGTGCGCAATTTAGCCTGGTATATTTCACTGGCCATCTCGTTTTTTGGCTGTCTTGCCATCGAGTTTTTCTTCACAGGAAAGCCTACACAGTCAATCAACCATGCCAATACAGCAATCGTACCAATCGTATTATTAATTCCTTTTTTGTTTTTAAGTTTATTTATAACCTGGACAGTCGGAAGAAAGTACTTTGCTATTAGACCGTTGCGAAGACCAGGGATATTACTACTTGCTATAATCATTATTTTGGTTATTGCCATTACAGGTGAATATCAGACAATTCAAGAGACAATCAATGGATTTGAAAAAAAAGGGAAGACAATGATGTCTGTTTTGAAACATCAAAGCTATTTTAATTATTTTACTGTGAATTGGTATTTTAATGAAAATTCCTTTTTGCTAGTTCATCTTATCTCATTTTGTCTAGGTTTCGTTGGCCGCAATAGAGAATGGCAGCTAGAGCTAGAGGAAAAAGAATATAAAGTGAACAATGAGTAGCGTGGCAAACATAGCCACGCTATTTTTAATTCCTTATACGTCGTTTCAGAAGCTATCTGGTGAAATCGATAGAAATTCTATTAGGATATAGTCAAAAGTCCAGTTTAAAAATTATGCTATGATAGTGTATATAATCCTTGAAAGGAAGATGATTATGAAATCACCATTTACATTTATTTATTCTGCTCCAACAAATATTGTAGAAGGAAAGAAATATCCTGCAATATTTTTACTGCACGGAATGGGAAGCAATGAAGAAGACTTGCCACAGCTAGTGCAAGAATTAAAAGAAGATTACTTTATATTTAGCTTGCAGGGCCCCATCCTTCAAGAACCTGGATATGCTTTCTATCATGACAAAGAGTTCGGAAAACCGGATCGCCATGTATTTGATCAAGTTGTTATTCATATTGCAAAATTTATAGAAGAAGCAGCTACTGAGTTCCCGCTTAACTTAAAAGAGTTGTATATTTTGGGCTTTAGCCAAGGTGCCGTGCTGGCCAATTCTTTAGCATTTGTAATGGGAAATCAAAAACTAGCGGGAGTTGTAGCATTAAGCGGCTATATTCCAGACTTTGTTAAGACAGATTATAAAAAGAAATCCGTTGATAGCCTTCCTATTTATATTGCACATGGCACTATGGATTACGTTCTTCCTTATCAATGGGGGGAAGAAAGCAAAGGCTTCTTCTTAAGCTATGATGCAGAAGTAACTTTTAAGGGATTCGAAGATGGTCATGGAGTACCTCCATATATCCAAGAAGAAGTGATACAGTTTTTTAAAAAGAAATCTTCAAATCAATAACGTTTAAACACTATGATAATAGGGAATATTATTAAAATTTAAAACTTTTAAAAAAGAGGAAAAAAGAAC
This sequence comes from Rummeliibacillus sp. G93, assembly GCF_023515935.1. Lineage (NCBI taxonomy): Bacteria > Bacillati > Bacillota > Bacilli > Caryophanales > Caryophanaceae > Rummeliibacillus > Rummeliibacillus sp. G93. The sequence goes on along the minus strand of NZ_CP097314.1, from coordinate 1,694,220 downwards.
CAAAGAAATTTTTTCTTCTTTTATAATGTCTATTTACCTTATGGTTAATAAAGGTTTTATATTCATAAGAACTATTAGAGGAAATGTAGTTCATACTTTTGATACAAATTAGTCGTAATAAAAATAACTTTTTACCTATGGAAGAAAATCAGAAAATACTTCTCAACGTCACCTCATGTTGATTTTTGTAATTTTTTAGGTTAAAGTTTGGTTAACGTTAAAAAACCAAAATGAGGTGAGGAATATGAAAAAGTTTAGATGCCCTGTATGTGGTTTTATGGGTTTAGCAAAGAAACCGTATGATAGTAACCTTAGTGGATCTGGTGAAATTTGCCAGTGCTGTGGATTTCAATTTGGTTATGATGATCAATCTAGCCAAGCAAGAAAAAGGATCCAGGAATTCCATGATAGTTATCGAATTAAATGGTTATTTGAAGGTGCAAAAGTATTTCATCCCTCAAGTTTTCCGGTTGAATATATCCAAAAAAACAGTACACGTATGACAGAGACGCAATTGATCAGACAGCTAAATACAATTGGCTTTAAACATAATGTACCGAATAAAAAGTTGATGAAGACCACCATGAATTGAAAAAGAAGGATTGTATAAATAAGATTTTTAATGATTTGCTTAAATTAAAATATTTCTAAGCGAGAGTATGAAGATCCGTTCAGTGAAAACACATTGGGCGGATGTTTTTTTTATTGGCTTTGGTTTTTAGGTCTAGCATATAGATAAATTAGGGGGTGTATTTTTATCAAAAAAGGATTGATATTGGTTTGTATTTTATTGAGCTGTATCCTTAGCAGCTGCACTACATCCAATAAGAAGGGATTACCAGGTGACCGTCCTCCGTCTGTTTTTGTAGAATTGAATGGGGAAAAGTATAGCACGACTCAAGGTTCATACTGCTGGACAAATATGTGTGTTGACAAGGTAGGACCTCCAGAATTATTACAAAATAAAAAGCCAATCAGGCTTACATCTAAGGCAATAGCCCAGATTAAGATGGATTATAAGCCACAGCCTACAGAAGTTCATTTATCTTTAATGGAAGGTAATGAGGAAAAGAAAATACAGTTAAAAGGTGACGGACAATTCAAAACCCCAACAAAAAAGGGTGTGTATTATTATGTATATAGTGTATGGTGGGATACCGATGAAAAAGGGAAACAATACCATGGAGATGCGGCTTATGTTTTTTCATTAGAGATAGAATAATGACTACGTAATAGAGAGAATAAAAAAGAGATCAGGAGAATCAACCCCCAATCTCTTTTTTATTAGCTAGCTATTTTTAAGTCCAGTATTCGCTTTCACAGTTACTTCTGCATACTTGCGAACATCTGATTTTTGACCTACTAGTGAACCAATCCAACCTGCTAAGAAACCACACGGAACTGAAATGATTGCTGGATTAGTAAGAGGGAACAATGCTGTCCCTTTTAGAATAGCCGTACCTTCTGGACTCCAAATATTAGGGCTTAATGCTACAAGAATCAATGCTACAACTAGTCCAGTTACCATTGCTGAAACAGCACCTGTTGTGTTAAATTTCTTATAATAGATAGTGTAAATAATAACTGGCAAGTTTGCACTTGCTGCAATACAAAATGCTAGCGATACTAAGAAAGCTACATTTAATGTTTGAGCACCTAATGCAAGAAGGATAGAAATTACCGCAACCCCTATAGAAGCATAACGTGCAGCTTTCATTTGTTCTTTTTCTGTTGCTTTGCCTTTACGAATAATTTGGCCATAAATATCATGAGCGAAAGCAGAAGCACCTGATAATACCAATCCGGCAACAACAGCTAAAATAGTCGCGAAAGCAACTGCACAAACAAATGACATTAACAAGTCTCCGCCTAATGCTTGAGCAAGAAGTGGTGCGGCCATATTTCCGGCTGCATTGGCTGAAACGATTTTTTCAGACCCTACAAATGCAGCGGCTCCAAAACCAAGGAAAATAGTGAGGACATAAAAGATACCAACAATCCATGTTGCGCTTACAACTGAGCTCCGGGCTGTTTTTGCATCTTTTACAGTAAAGAAGCGCATTAATATGTGAGGTAAACCCGCTGTACCTAAAACCAAAGCAATCATCACAGATAATGTATCAAAGCCGTTAGTATATTTTACGCCAGCATTGAGATAAGCTTCACCATGAGATGTTGATGTTTTAACAGTTTGGAACATTTCAAGAATATTAAAATTGAATTTTAAGAGTACAAGGAATGAGATAATAACAGTACCGATCATTAAAAGAACAGCTTTAATAATTTGTACCCAACTTGTAGCGGCCATCCCGCCCCATAGAACGTAAATTGTCATCATTACGCCCACTAACAATACAGCTATCCAATAGTCTATTCCTAGCAAAAGCTGTATTAGTGCACCAGCCCCAACTAATTGTGCAATCATGTAAAATAACACAATTACTATTGTACTTATAGCAGCAGTCCCACGAACTTTCTTTTGATTAAAACGTGCAGTAATCATATCTGCCAATGTGTAGCGTCCAAGATTTCGTAAAGGTTCAGCTACAATATACAAAACAACTAAATAGGCGACCAAATAGCCAATACTATAGAAGAAACCATCAAAACCAAATAAAGCAATAGCACCTGCTATTCCTAAAAATGAAGCAGCAGATAAATAGTCACCAGCAATCGCAATGCCGTTTTGCCAACCTGTTAGGCCACCGCCGGCAGTGTAGAACTCGCTAGCTGAATTTGTTCTTTTCGATGCAATATACGTAACAATCAAAGTGAGCACTACAATTGCCACGAAGAATAAGATCCCAATAGCTCCCATTAATAGCCACCATCCTTCGCTTTTTCAATAATTTTTTCGCTGTCTTGATCAAATACATTTGCTTTTTTGACATAAAGCATACAGAGTACCCACGTCATAATAAATAATCCTAAAGAATAAATCCATACCCAGGTAATATCACCAAAGGCTTTTCCATCCAATATTGTTGTGAAAGAGGTTAAGATAGGCAATAGAATGTAGAGACCTAAAAATAGAATTGAAATAGATCCAATAAAACTATTTTTCTTTTTTACAAGCGCTTTAAATTCAGAACTTTCTGAAATAGATACATACTTTTCTTCTGTCAGGCCATTCAAAACATTTGGTTCTTGCCCCAAATGATCGCTCACAACTTTTTTTTCTTCTAACGAGTGAGCTAAATTTTGACTCATACAAAATCCCCCTTTAAAAATATGAAGTTGGAAGTGCTTCCAATCCCTTGAAATAATCATATGCAAATTTGACAAAAATAGCAACATTTTTTAGAAAATTAATTATTTTTGGAAAATAAGTAAAAACCACTATTTCTAAAGAGGAAATAGTGGCTACCTATATAATAGAAGAAACTTATTCATGTACCGTTTAGCTTTGATTCTTTTTTAACTGATATAACAGTATACCAATAGCAGTCATTCCTTCTGCAATAGGAAAGGCTAACCAAAGTACTTTGCCCGAAAACGCTGCAGGCAATAAATAGAGCAATGGGAGGAATAGTACAAGGGAACGCATAAGAATGATAATCATCGATAAGCGTATTTTCTTAATCGATTGATAAAATTCTGCATATAGCAAGTTATAACTAAGAAACAAATAGCCAATAAAGAAAAGATGTATGCCTTGCTTTGTAAATTCAATGATAGCAGGGTCATGCACGCTAAATGCTTGGATCAACTGATCATCAAGGAGCCATCCCACAAGAATAATGAGTATACCTGCAATAATGCCAGCAAGAAGTCCCAATTTCAAGACAGCTTTGAGTCGCTCTGTTAATTTTGCTCCATAGCTAAAGCTTACAATTGGTTGTATGGCTGCACTAATACCAAAGAAAAGCATGATAAATACGGCATGTAAATAATTGATTACAGCATAAGAAGTAACGCCAATTTCACCGACGAAATGACTGAAGGCAATATTATAGCCTACGACAACAATAGCAGTAGAACCTTCTGTAATAAAGCTTGGTGAGCCAATTTTTAAAATTTCTTTCATATTACTTAAGTTAAAGTGGAATGTTTTCAAATTAAAACGTAAATGGCTATCGCTTCGTAAAAAATGCAAAAGAAGTACACATAAACCTACGACTGTTGAAAGGGCTGTTGCATATGCAGCTCCACTAACGCCCATATTCATCTGAAAGATAAAGATATAGTTCAGGATGATATTTAAGACTGATGTTGTGATTAAACCAATCATAGCTAGTTTCGGATTTCCATCGTTTCGTATAAAAATGCTTAAAACATTTTCTAATACATATATGAGACCGAAAAGAAGAATGACGTGAAGATAGTCTTCAACATAGGGAAGAACTTTAGTACTTGCGCCGAATAGCAGAGCTATCTCTTTTTGTTTCCAAAGACAAATGATAACGAGAACACCAACAATGCTCACGGTCATTAATAAGCTCTGCATAAAAATGGAGCGAGCTTGCTTTATGTTATCTTTGCCCATTTCGATAGAGTAAAGAGTTGCACCTCCCATTCCAATCCATAGAGAAATGGATAACAATATAGAGAAAATAGGCACTGCTATATTGACTCCCGCTAAGGCAAGCGGTCCGACTCCGTTGCTGACAAAAATGCCATCTACAAGAATATTGACAGACATTAAAATCATACCGAGTAGTGAGGGGAATAAATACGATAAAAATAGTTTGTGAATTGGGGTTTGCGTTAATTTGATTGATGTATCACTCATAGATGCCTCCGTAAAATGGAGCACTTCCTTTCTAGATAGAACGTTTCTTTTCCTTTTCTAATATGATTTTAAAGTATATAGTTACTATATAGTCAATACGTATGCACTTGATAGAGAGGCGGAATGTTATGTCAGAACAATCACACAAATATTTTACTACTGGGGAGTTTGCTAAACTTTGCCATATATCAAAACAAACCTTATTTTATTACGATGAAATCGGTTTACTTTCACCCTATATTAAAGAGAACAATGGATATCGTTATTATACCTATTCACAGTACGAAGTTTATATAGTAATTGAACTGTTGAAAGATTTAGGTATGCCTCTTAAAGAAATTCGAAATTTTTTAAATAACAAAACGCCGATTGAAGCTATTCAATTACTTACTAGCCAATTGGACGAAATTGACAATAAAATTAGTAAGCTTCAGCATATTAGAACAATAGCCGAAACGACTATCAAAATTATCAAAGAAGCATTAGAAGTGGATTGGAAAAGTATTACTGTTGAAGATCTTCCTGAGAGAACATTGCTCATAAGCCAGCATCTACGTCATGCAACAAATCGTCAATACTTGAATGCTGTGACTGATTTTATTGACTTGTGCAATAAGCATGAATTATATACGGGGCATCCAATCGGAGCCATTTTAGCAGAGGAAGAAATATTGGCTGAGAACTTCGGAAATTATAGTTATCTTTATACCGAAATGCCTTCGAGTATCGAAAAGGTCTCCACAATTGTTCGGCCAGCAGGACAGTATATTATTGCCTATCATAAAGGAAACGATAAGGAAATTGCTCCATCCTATCACCGAATATTTGAATTTGTAAAAGAGCATCAATTAGTGATTAAAAATTTTGCGTATGAAGAATATATTTTAGATGAGGTTGCTGTCAATGGTGCGGAGAATTATGTGACTAAGATTATGATTCCAATTAAATAGTCCATTTATTCTCGTTTACACTTATAATTTCTACTTAATCATTCATTTATTCTTAATTATTATAATTTCTCTTTCTAAGAGAAATTATTTTTTCTAAGTAGAATAGTTAACCATTACATTTCGACAAAGTCGAGTCTTCTAAGTAGAGGATTCGACTTTTTATTATCTTCTTTTATTAAAAAGGTTCCCAAATGTATATTTGGGAAAGTTATTTATGATAGAATAGAAGAAATTGAGGTGATGTGAGATGGATCAAAAAAAGCCAAAAATACTTAGAGATTTTTTAATTTATTTAACAGCTATTAAAGGAAAGTCAAAACGCACACGAGATGAGTATGAATACGATTTGACCTTATTTCTGCGATTTACGCTTAGCGTACAACAAGATAAATTAGAGCAAATTGATACAATTGATATACATTCAATTGATGCCTCGTTCTTAAAGGAAATAACACTCGAAGATATGTATCTTTTTTTAGAATACTGCGAGGAAAGACGAAAAAATAGCGCACACACCCGTGCAAGGAAGGTAGCGACATTGCGCTCATTTTTTAAATACTTGAAATCCAAGCGCCATATTATAGAAGAAAACCCGGCAGATGATTTGGAAACACCAAAAATAGGAAAAAAGCAGCCGATTTATCTCAGTTTAGATGAAGCGAAGACATTTATGGGCGGCATCCAGTACAGCGCACATTATGATAGAGATTATTGCATGATGACATTCTTTTTGAATTTGGGTATTCGTGTATCTGAATTATGTAATCTAAATATGGACTCTATCCATGAGCGTACACTGACTGTGAGAGGGAAAGGCGATAAAGAAAGGTCTGTTTATCTCAATGATGCATGCCTTAAAGCGCTGAAAACTTATTTAGAGCATGAAAGGAACAAAATGAAGAATGCTGATAAAAATGAGGCTTTATTTCTTTCTCAAAAAGGAACACGTTTAACAAGGCAACGAATTGCAAAGATTGTAAAAGCAATCAATTTATCATCAGGGTTAGAAAAAAAGAAGCTGTCGCCACATAAATTACGCCACACATCTGCTACGATGATGTATAAAAGTGGTGCAGATATTAGAAGCCTGCAACAAATTCTAGGCCACTCTAACGTATCAACGACTCAAATTTATACACATGTGGAGAATGAAGAGATCCAACGAGTAATTGAAAACAATCCTCTAAACATTTTATAAATAATAATATTATGTAAACAAATAAACAGGGACTTTATATAAAGTGTTGAGGTATGGCTACCGATGCAAAAGGGTATTAAAGGTAATACTAAATCAAAAATGTACTTAAACTAATGGGTCAGTATAGTTTAAGTACAAGTGAATTAGAATATTAATTCTTTTATAAGAAGTCCAATATATTTTATTTTAAAACAACGAGGAGGCGTCAATCCAAAAGTGTGATGGACGTCTTATTCGTGTGATTAGAATTGTATATTAAAAATCAAAGTAATCTACAATCATTTGTACGACTAAAAGAACTGTTACTAATCTAAGAAGTGGTTTTACATGTTCTGTTTTTAATTTGCGAGCTAATCTTACTCCTAACTGTGCACCAACAATGGATCCAAGCATTAATGCTATGGTAAGTGGCCATAAAATTTTACCTGTTGATATGTAAGTGATGGCTGAGCCAAAACAACTTGCAAAAACCCCAACTCTTGCTAAGCCAATTGCTCGGATATAAGAGATTTTTTGGCTTGCATATAAATATAATGCAAGTGTACTGCTTCCTGGCCCAAACATTCCGTCATACATTCCTATACCAATTAGTGCAGTTCCTGATTTTTTACTTGCATGAAATTGTTCAGTTCCATCAAAATTACCTGTATTAATGAAGGAAGTTACAAAAGCAAAGCTTAATAGAATGATTGCAATAAGCGTAAGGGCACTTCCGCTTAAAAAGGAAGCAATGAGTCCACCTAAAATACCTCCTCCAAGACAAAATAGTAGGACTATTAATGCTTCTTTTGTGGAAACTTCTTTTTTCTTTAATATGACAAGAAAGCTTGAGAGTGAACTGATAGTATTGGAAACCTTGTTTGCACCAATTGCTGAATGTACAGGTAACCCCATAAGTAACATAGTAGGTAAGCTAATAAGTCCCCCTCCTCCAACCAATGTACCGACTACATTACCTATAATTCCAATTAAAAAAAAGATAATAAATTCCATTAAATAACCTACTTTCAAAATTGCACCATAGATTCAGTTTACCACGTATAATCAACTTTAAAAACATGATGAATGGAACGATGAGGTAGAAGAATTTGAATTAATGATAAGTAAATGATATGAGCATAATTTTTGATATTGTTTTTTAAATCATCTAAAGTTTTTTTATTAAACCAAAATGAAAAATACTAAAAAAGCATCCATTTTGATTATCTTTTTTCAAAATGGAAGCTTCTTATTAATTTTAAACAAGTAAGGTTAAATGGTGTTTTTGTTTAACTTTTTTGCGGCTACACCATTATCTCAAAGATTGATTTAATGGATGTATTTTATCACTCAATTCCCTAAAAAGTTTTCGGTAAAAAAGGGCCTAGATGCTTGATCAAATGCAACTCCTACACCAAGCGCGTCAAATTTATCATTTAAAATGTTTTTACGATGCCCAAGTGAATTCATTAATCCTTCGTGAGCATATACACTGCTGATTTGCCCTTCAGCTATATTTTCTCCGGCTGTCATAAAAGCAATTCCATCATTCTTCATCCGATCAAAGGGTGATCCCCCGTTTAAATCTGTATGACTGAAATATTGATGAGAAGCCATATCATCACTATGTTTTTGAGCGGTCGCTTTGACCTGAACATTCCAAGAGAGCGGATGTAGGTCATTTTTTACGCGTGCTGCATTTGTAAGGTCAAATAATTGATATTCAAAGCCTTTTGTAAGGCGTTTACTGCTTTGAGGGTAAAAGTTTTTCTTGTTCGCCTCTAAATTTTTACTAATAATTTGTACTGCGGTTAACATATTATTATTATGCTTATCGAAAAATACTGTCACGTAGCTCCTGTCCATTTCGTATATGTCATATTCTCCGTTATTTTGCATTTGATAAAGGACAAAGCCTTTTTTAATACCTTTTAAGGGAGTGCCAAGTTTCTTTTCGACAGAGTGTTTAGAATTACCGATTTGTATCCCTTGTTTTGAAGATACCAAATTTTGATTTGTGTATAATCCAGCCACAAGTTGATTGGAATCATAGGTAACCATAAAAAAGTTGTGATAGTTTTTATGATACGTGTACCATTTAGCGCCATATTCATTATAGGTAGAACGCTGCGCTTTTCCCATCTGTTTTTCGACGCTTTCTTTTGTGTTCCCAATTTCTATATTGTGTACAGAGAGGGCTTGATGCTTAGGTATTTTTAGGTCAGGCTTTTTGACGTTCTCAAGCGTATCCTGCTTTTTTGAAGTTAATTTTAAGTCGTGTACCTTTGCTGTTATAAAATCAACACCTTCTCTGAAGGTATTTGAAACAGATGACAGATCCTTAGTATTAATTTGATCCTTTTGAATAATGAAATATACTCCGAGGAGAATCAAGCAAAAGAAGATTATCCTTAATAATTTCACACGGAACCACTCCTAATAATTTACTTTTTTTATGCCTAGCATGTTATTGATTTTATAATGCCTTAGGAATGATAGCAAAAAAGACAAGAATGATTTCTATGTACGATTTAGAATTTCATCAATCGTAATAGCGGTTTTTATACTTCTATTGAGGTAAATGATCAAATGAAAATTGTTCAAAACTAACAGGATTTATACCAATTGTTTGTCTCCTAGAAAAAAGGCATTATTCTTAGGGAAGATACAAAACGCTTCCATGACGAGTTTTGCATATCGGACGATAGTAAAGCGTCAGAATGGGTATTTAGTTTGAACATGTAGGGGTGAAACCACCCAATTTGTAAAACGCCCATACATAATGGCTATAGAACGCAAAATGAAAGAAATATGATAAAATAAATTACTAGGTGACATAATGAAAATGGGTAAATAACTCTTTATAAAGTTCAGGTGATAATATTGAAATTTAAACTTAAAAGAAACAGAAGCAAATCACCAAAAGTGAAAAATAAACAGTTTCTTTCCATTGCGCAAAGTGGACAAGAAATAGTATTTGAAGGTGTTTTTGCAAATAATGATTATAAAGTAAAAGAACTTTGGGCGAAAGCAAGGTACCACGAAGGTTTTATTATTAAATTGGCAGAAGTTGAACCTTCAGCCAATTTCAAATTGACGATTCAACTCGATCAAATTTTAGAACAAATCAAATTTGAAGACGATAACAATCAAGATGTATTAGATTTTTATTTAAAAGTTCGTAATTCAGCAGAAAATATCTCAGAAAAAAATCGAGAACGATTTCTCGAAAATAATGCAAAATTTATTACGATTAATGATCAAGAGTACATGGAATATTTTATCCGGTTTGGACGCTTTCAAAATACACAAATAAGTGGAATTGAAATGTACAAGTTGGATAATAATTTTGGTGTATTTGGGTTGACAACTAAGGGAAACATCTCGTTTTATTACAATAATCTTATTCAGCCAAATATTAAATTACAAACAGAAAAGATTGTGATGGATGAAGATATTATACGAATCGAAGGATTAATTTTCACAAAAAATGCTAAAATTAACAGCGGACTTGGTATTTTAAGAAACCGTACCACTAATGAAGAATTGCATACAACAATGTCATTTTCAGATATTCCAGAAGCAATTAACACGCATTTTGGTTTAAATAGATACCGTTTCCAAATGACCTTCAATACTGCTTCATTAATCAATAAAGAATTAAAAGATGGTATATTGGATGCTTATATGGATTTAGATTTAGACACCTATGGATACCAAGAGATGTACCGGGCAAGGGTTGGTCGACCAACGAAAAGGGTTAAGCTCTTTATGAAAGATCTCTATGCAAAACATGGGGACTATGCAATAGTCATACGTCCATATCTCACATTTAAAGCATCCAATTTATCGTTCGAAACATGGAATTTTCCAAATCGAGACTTTGACGTCCTAGTTAATTCTATGAAAAATGCAAGACAAATTTACAAAAAAAATCAAAACCGTGATATCTGGTTGGTAGGCGAAAGAATTTATAAGGCTCAAGATACTGGCTATCGATTCTTCGAATACATGAGGAAGGAACATCCTGAAAAAGAAGTCTACTATGTAATTGAAAAAGATTCGCCTGAAGCAGCGAATGTAGAGCCACTCGGCAATGTCCTCTATTATAAATCGGTAGAGCATATTGAAAAAACGATGATGGCAACTAGAATTATCTCATCTCATCATCCTGACTATTTGTATCCAATTCGTACGAAAAAGTACAAAAATCAGGTGCAAGGGGTAAAAGTTTTCCTTCAACATGGCGTAATGGGAACTAAGAATATGGTTGCAAACTATGGTAAAAATGGTGCAGCTGCCTTTGAAACAGATTTATTCTTAGTAAGCTCTGAATTTGAAAAAGACATGATTGTGGGAGATTTCGGTTGGGCTGAAGAACAAGTAGCGGTAACAGGCTTATCTCGATTTGATTCTTTATTTGCAAAAGATGTGGCCTTAAAACGACAACTGCTTATTATTCCAACTTGGCGCGATTGGATTACTTCAGATGAGGTATTTTTGGAAAGTGCTTATTTCGAACGTTATAAAGAACTTGTGAACCACCCAGCTTTACATATGCTGGCTGAAAAATATGATTTCGAAGTGGTGTTCTGCTTACATCCTAATATGCAACATTTTACGCCTTATTTTAAAGAATTTGCATCTGTCAAAGTGATAAGCCAAGGGGAAGTTGATGTCCAAAGGCTAATCAAAGAAAGTGCGATCATGATTACGGACTATTCAAGTGTAGCTTTTGACTTTAGCTTCTTACATAAGCCAATCATATATTATCAATTTGACCAAAAACGATTTTTAGGTAAACGTCCCTCCCATTTAAATATTGAAGAAGATCTACCAGGTACCATTGCCTATGAGGTAGAGAATGTGCTGGAGGAACTTGAAAGATATGCACAAACCAATTTTACGATGGAGGATAAGTACGTAAACCGGGCCTCTAAATTCATTCAATATCGTGATCAATTTTCTAATGAGCGGATTTATACGACTATTCAACAAGCGAAAAAGCATAAAGAGACTTCTGATGAGTGGAAGATGGCTCAAAAATATCTGCAAACACGTTTCAGAAAAAGTAAACCTTACTTCCCGACAATGAAAAAATTGTATAAATACTTAATAAAATTCACTAAAATAGATAAGAATTTAATCCTTTTTGAAAGCGGAGTTGGAAAACAGTATTCAGACAGTCCAAAATATATTTATGAGGAAATTATAAGACGTAAATTGCCTTATAAAAAGGTATGGGTGTATGACGATATCCTGCCTGTTAAAGACCGCAATACAATTCGAATAAAAAGATTAAGCCCGCAATATTATTATTATTTGGCGAAAGCGGGATACTGGGTGAACAATCAAAACTTCCCAAGCTATTTGAATAAACGGAAAGAGACCACCTATATTCAAACTTGGCATGGTACACCATTAAAAAAAATGCAATTTGATATTGAAAACGTTCAAGGTCGGGATGACGGCTATTTGGACCGAGTATATCATGCATCACGTCAATGGAGCACTCTATTATCGCCGAGCGCTTATGCAACAAAAGCATTCCAATCAGCTTTCCGTTATGATGGGGACATCATGGAAAGTGGTTATCCGCGTAATGATATTTTCTATCGTTCAGACGTAGGAGTAATTACCGAACGTATAAGACAAAAATTAGGTTTATCGAAAGATAAAAAATTCATTCTTTATGCACCGACATTTAGAGATAACCAAACAACTAAGAATAACAAGTTTACCTTTGAGTTGAACTTTGACTTAGAAAAAATGAAAGAAGCATTAGGGAATGAATACGTCCTGCTTCTACGCATGCATGTGGTGGTTAGTAATAATATTAATATTCCGGCAGAGTACCGTGACTTTGTAATGGACGTCTCTAAATACTCTGATATTCAGGAACTATACCTAGTCAGTGATATTCTGATGACGGATTATTCATCTGTTATGTTTGATTTTGCGAATACAGGCCGCCCCATTTTGTATTACACATATGATTTGGAAGATTACCGAGATAATCTTCGCGGCTTTTATCTAGACTTTGAAGAAGAAGCGCCCGGACCATTTATAAAAACAACGGAAGAGATTATAAATACGGTGACCAATATCGATCAAGTGATGGATCAATATAAAGTGAAATATGATAAATTCTACAAAAAATTCTGCGGCTTAGAAGATGGATATGCATCTGCAAGAGTAGTCGACCGATTTTTTGATAAGTAAATAATAGGTTATACAGAAATTATCCTTTTTGTTTTCAGCAAAGAGGGTAATTTTTTCTCCATAAATAGATGTTTACTTATAGAGGTGTGTTAATAATTACTTAGAGATTTAGTGTTGGATTAATAAACCCCATATTTATACAATAATTTTATTATGTAAACTAATAAATCACTTCACATTCTATATCGTTTATTTTACTTAAAAAAGGGAATAGATAAGCTGTACAGCAAACATAACCAGAAGTGGAGTGAAAGAAATGGCTTCTGAAAAACAGAACAATCAACAAGAAGATGAGTCATTAGTAGATGAAGGAGTTACAATTGGCCAACCGGAATCTGAAACAGGCCCTAATCCGCCGGAAAGACAACCAAAAGCAATACGGACAATCGGATTCGTTGTTTTAGGAATTGTCTTAATTGTCCTTGGATATACGCTAATCTACCATTTAATGTATTAACATGACGAAGTTATTAGAAAAGATTGAACCTCTGTATAGGGGTTCAATCTTTTTGTTTTTGTTGAAGCAAAAAAATTAATATTTCCATCTGGACAAGCCTCCTTTTTAAAGGAGTTTTATGGCAGTGTAAACGTCTTGGTTCCGAATGGCGGAAAATTTTGATCAAAGCAATAGGCAAGAAAGCTATTCTTGCAGGAGGAGCAGAATTATCATTCACCGGTAAAACTGATTTAGAGTATTGTTCTATGTTAAGGCAATCTTATGTGATGATGTTGCCTTTTAGTTTGGTAAGAAACATATACTTTTAGAAGGCTACCTTCCATCAGATAAATGTGCATCTTTTCATGTTAGCACAACCTATGATAAACTATTTTAACAGAATCTTCTAAATGAGAGGGCACTTATTGCTCTGTGAATTAATAGCTAAGAAGGAAATGGAAGAAGCAGGACCAGCGAAGCATAGAAGACTGTATTCGATTTACTAACGACGAAAATTATCAGTTGTATTGGATATTGCTTATTAAATTTAATTAATTACGTAGAATAGGAGGTTATTATGAAAAAAGAAGATATAAAAAACAAAGTTCATTTTGAAAAAACAAAGAAAGAAAGCAATGATGTATTTAATCGATCTTTTATAGGTACTCCTGCCATTGGCGGAATGATAATTATGGGAATATTAATTCTCTATGTTATATATAATATGTATTTCAGTGACTAATGTTATAGTTGCATACTTGGTTTAATACCGTTAGGGTAGAATTATAAAGTGCGTAACTAGTAATGCGCAATCTCCTACTTGGTACTAGGAAAAACATATATGAAAAGTGTCCTAAAGATAATTCTTTCCTAATTACAATTGATTTTTTGCAGGTGATATCATAGCAGAACTACGATATTATTTGGAAAATATATAAATAAGAAAAGAAGAATGCCTGTCTAAAAGGAAATGCGTATGTTTCACTAATTCTAAGTAAATAATGAAACGTGAAAGAGATGTCCGTTTTTAGAACATCTCCTTCTAGCTATAGATAGAGAAAGAGGTAGAAGTGATGTTAGAACAACTTATAAACGAAGCCAAATTACATACTAAAGAAGGAAAACCGGCATCTTATATTCCAGCCCTAGCGCACCAATCTGTAGATCAATTTGGTATATCTTTAATAGACGAATATGGAAATTATTTTGAAAGCGGAGGAACAGATACTCTTTTTACATTGCAAAGTATTTCAAAAGTAATCAATTTTATGGTTGCTTGTGAGTATCATGGTTTAGATTTTGTTCTGGATAAAGTTGATGTAGAGCCAACTGGTGACCCTTTTAATTCGATAATGCGATTAGAGAGCTCTATTCCTGGAAAGCCTTTCAATTCGATGATTAATGCAGGTGCTATTACAATCGCTTCCATGTTACCCGGGAAAAAGCCTGAGGAACGTGTTGCACATGTTGCAGACTTTTTAGGCCGGACTACTGGCAGTATTCATAAAGTAAATGAAGAAATATATAGTTCCGAAATTGAAACAAGCCACCGAAATCGTGCAATTGCTTACTATCTAAAGGCAAATAATTATTTACTTGATGATGTAGAAAAAGCGCTAGAGACCTATATCTACTTATGCTCATTGGAAGTGACAACTAGAGATCTAGCAAAAATAGGATTAATGCTAGCAGGAAACGGTATTTATCCAATAACAAAAGAAGAAATAATCACTCGCCAAACTGCTAAAGTCACTAAAGCATTAATGACAACTTGTGGACTGTATAATGCTTCAGGCAAGTATGCTGCTTCTATTGGAATTCCAATGAAAAGCGGTGTATCTGGCGGAGTCTTATGTTCAGTACCCGATGGAAAAGTGGAGCAACTTAAAGGGAAAATAGGGATTGGTGTTTTTAGTCCTGGAATTGATGAGATAGGGAATAGTGTAGCAGGGATGAAATGTATTGAAAAACTTTCAAAGACATATGATTTGAGTATTTTTTAATAATCCCATGAGGAAAATCATGTAGCAGGTCGATATCCATTGACCGTTATGAGGCGTTGAATTATAACAGTTTCAGTGGTATTGGAGTCATGGAATAGCAATTCTCATGGTATACATACTATGTCTTTCTAGTATTTACTGTACTGCTAAATTGCTTGATCTTTAAGTTTTAATAAAATAATTACTGAATTTTTAAAATATTATGTTATAATTGAACTCTATTAATAGAAAGGTGTGATAGATATGAAATGTGCTAACTTCTATAAACAAATTTGTATGGATAAGGTGAACTGCGAGTAATTCAACATTCAATTAGAATGCTCGCAAATTTTTAAATTACTGGAGGAGCATTCATGTTAAATAAAAAAGGTTTTGATCTGTGGGCAGACCATTATGATGGAACAGTACAAGTAAGTGAGGAAAATAACTTGTATCCGTTTGCAGGATACAAAGAGATTCTAAATGGCATTTATAATGAAGTGATGCAAAAAGAGAATTCAAAAGTGCTAGATATCGGCTTTGGAACAGGCACTCTAACGAATAAATTGTATGTGAATGGTCATCAAATAAATGGCATTGATTTTTCAACCGAAATGCTTTCCATTGCCCAAGATAAGATGCCTAAAGCAAACCTTATGGAATGGAATATATCGAAAGGCTTGCCCGCTGAAATCTTAACAAACCAGTATGATTATATTATTAGTACGTATACGCTGCACCATTTGACAGATGAAGAAAAGGTAACATTCATCAATAGTTTGCTACCTCTTTTAAAAAAAGGTGGTAAAGTTTTAATTGGTGATATTGCCTTTGAAACGAGAGAGCAATTGGAGAAATGTCGTCAAGAAAGCTTAGCTTATTGGGATCCTGATGAATATTATTTTGTATATGAGGAATTAAAACATTCCTTCAAAAATCTCTTTGAATTTTACCCGATTTCACATTGTGGAGGCATTTTTATCCTTTCAAACTAAACGGGTTCAAAGATAAATGTTATAAAGATCCGATTTATTTTCCTTTTCGCTTTGTTTCAGCTATAATATAGGCATAGATGCATATATTAAAAATACCGTTAGTGCGGGTACACTAACGGTATAACAATAGCAGGCTCCATCAAAGGGGTCAGCTAGTAGAGGAAATAATCCACCGAGCTGCTAACTCAAGGGTGGATTATTTTTTTTGGTTAAATGACAGCATTGCAACAATTAAGCTAGAAAAAGCTACAGCAAACATAAGCGCTTCGAAAACTGTCATACGGCACCACCCCCTTTCTAACGGGGAGTGAGCCGACCACCCTTGAGAAATCCTATACTATTGTCTCTCTATTATAACATTATTTGTCCTCTAAACTTTCATTTTTCACTTTAAAAAAGTAAAATAGTAAGGAATTCTATTGATATAAAAGGGGAGTTTCTATGAATGATCCGCGTTTTAAGATTGCTCACCGAGAAGCAGTAATTGGGGTCTTGCTCGTGCTCATCAATTTTGCAATATGGTTTGGCTTTGCCTATGGGCTTGGATCAGCGGACCCGAAAGAATATACATATGTTTTCGGTTTTCCGGCTTGGTTTTTCTATAGTTGCATTGCAGGAACAATCTTTATGATTTTACTAATTATTTTTGTCATCAAGGTATTTTTCAGAGATATGCTTTTTGACGATGAAGGCGGTGATAAGTCATGATGCACTGGCAGGTAATTTTCCCGCTCTTTATTTTTCTGGTTATCATCTTTTTAATAGGTATATTGGCAAATAAACATGTAATGAATTCGAATTCTTTCTTGCAGGAATATTTCTTAGGCGGGAGAGATATGGGTGGTTTCTTACTGGCGATGACCATGATGGCTACTTACGGTAGTGCTTCTAGTTTTATAGGTGGTCCAGGTGTCGCTTATAATACCGGTCTTGGATGGGTATTACTTTCAATGGCTCAACTGCCTGCAGGCTACTTTGTATTGATGATTTTAGGGAAAAAGTTTGCTATTATCGCAAGGAAATACAAAGCGATTACGCTGATTGACTTTTTGCGTGAACGCTACCAAAGCAATTTTGTTGTAGTGGTATCTGCATTAAGTATTATTATCTTTTTATTTTCTTCTATGGCGGCCCAATGGGTGGGTGGTGCACGGCTTATTGAATCGTTGACTGGCTTGCATTATACAACTGCACTCTTTATTTTTGCCGCTGTGGTTCTCGTATACGTCATTATCGGAGGTTTCCGTGCTGTGGCATTGACAGATGCTGTCCAAGGGTCTGTCATGCTGGTTGGTAGTATCATTTTACTTGTAGGAACGATTATAGCAGGCGGTGGTGTTTCTAATATCATGCATGATTTAGTTGCTGAAAATCCGAAATTGGTATCACCATTCGGTGCAGATAACAGTCTTACCCCCCTATATGTTTCAACATTTTGGATTTTAATTGGGATTGGTGTTATCGGTTTACCACAGATTGCTGTTCGGGCTATGTCATATCGTGATACAAAAAGCATGCATGCGGCAATCATCATTGGAACTATTGCTCTTGGTACTGTTATGTTCGGTATGCACTTAACAGGCGTTTTAGCTCGTCCAGTCCTACCTGGCATTGAAATAGGTGATAAAGTAATGCCTCTTTTAACATTAAAAGTTCTTCCGCCATATTTAGCAGGTATCGTGCTGGCTGCGCCAATGGCAGCGATCATGTCGACGGTCAATGCATTGCTTATGCTTGTGAGCTCAACAATTGTAAAAGATATATATCTGAATTTTATTAAACCAAAGGCGACTGATCCTGAAATTAAAAGAATCAGTTTCCTAGTAACAGCTGTCATCGGGGTTGCTGTTATATTTGTTGCGTTAAAGCCTCCAAGTTTACTGGTATGGCTAAACTTATTCTCATTCGGTGGTTTAGAAGCTGTCTTTGTATGGCCAGTTGTATTCGGACTATATTGGAAGACGGGAAATAAATACGGTGCGATAGCCTCTATGATTGTCGGTTTAATAAGTTACATTACGCTTTACGATATTACACTGAAGAAAAATATTCCAGACATATTGGGCATGCATCCTGTTACATTGCCAATTTTGTTTGCGTTGATTACCTATGTCGTCATTAGTATATTCACACGTCATAAAGTGAATCAAAAACAGCATATCATTTAATATTTTGCCAAGCTTCTTCTTAGAAGCTTGGTTTTTTTGTGGAAATAGGTTCTAAATTCTCTTGAAACGGGCATAGTATAATATACTTTTAATTTTTTTAGTATAATTACAGCATCCGAATGGAGAGGATACATATGAAATTTAAACAAAAATTGTTATCAGCTGCTTGTGCCACTGGCTGCTGTTTCTTAATACAAACAGCTACTACCCAAGCAAAAGAAACGTCAACACATCTACAGGATGTACTTATTTCTTATAAAGATTACCAAGGTAAACAGTATGCGGAACAACATGTAGAGCATGTAGAGAAACGGTTAGGCGACATGAAAATGGTTAGAGCTAATATAAATGCAAAACAATATCGTCTATTAAAAAATAATCCCCATATAGAATGGGTCAAAACCAGTACAGATAAGGTGCACATTGCTTCCACTTCAACCATTAAATCAGTAGCGCCGAATTACAAACCAAAATGGAATATGAATTATGTCAAAGCACCTACCTATTGGAAAAATGGATATCTCGGAAAAGGTGTTAAAGTGGCCATTATTGATACTGGAGTAAATGAAGTAGAGGGATTAGGAAATGTGGTTAAGCGCATATCCTTTGCGAAAGATAACCCAGCAACAAAAGATATAGATGAATCAGACCCATATGACCGTGGAAATTATGGGGATGGACATGGAACAAGCGTAGCAGCTATTCTTGGTTCACAGCTCGATAAAAAAACACAAAGTTCTAGTCATCTGAATGTAGCAGGAGTTGCTCCTAATATACGAATCTATTCATTAAAATATGCAGACGGAACATCCAATGGACAAATCGGCGATATGATCGAAGCTATTCAATGGTCCATAAAGCATCATATGCAGATTATTAATATTTCATCTAGTATCTATACAGATCATCCAGGCCTAAAAAAGGCAATTAACCAAGCTGCTAAAAAAGGAATTATAATAGTAGCATCCGCCGGTAATGATGGCCCGCATGATGCGCCTACCTATCCGGCTCGTTATGAAAATGTGATAGGGGTTGCATCCATTGGTAAAGATAAAAAAAGTAGTGCCTTCTCAAATAGAGGTGCTTCAGTGGACTTCGCGGCACCAGGCGATGATGTTGCAACGTTGAACGTGGTTGGAGAAAAAATTGTCACATCAGGCACCTCATTTGCTGCCCCTCATGTGACTGGACTCGTGGCACTTTTAATCGAAAGATATCCTAATAGCTCACCAACGACTATTATCAACAAATTGAAAAAAAGCGCATTGGATTTAGGAGCAAAAGGGAAAGACAGCACATATGGTTATGGACTGGCACAATTGCCGAAAATTCCAACAAAAAAGTAAGTCCTCGCAAGCCTTAAATATTACCACTATTTAGAAAAATATTGGTATAATATTGTTAAAGGCCCAAAAGGAGGTTCCTTTATGAAAGAAAAGAATTTTCAACAAACAGTGGGCTTTAGTGTGAAGGACACATTGGCACTTTATTGGCTCTATGCCACACAATCTAAAGCAAAATATTCAGTTGAAATCCATCAAGAATTTGAAAATGAGTTCCCTGGTCGTAAAGTAGGGTATGAATATGTAGCTCGTATTGCTAAAAGGCTCGAAGCAGAAGGGGCATTGTCATCAAGGCAAGAACATAAAAAAATTCTTTATAGTATTACTGAGCTTGGTCGAAAACGTTTAACACGTTATAACGAATTATATTACGGTCGTTTCCATGAAATTGTTTTAGTCCTAGATCGCTTTTATTACGAATTAACCCGAAATGGCGAAAAGCCTCCAAGGCCAGCTCATCCATTACCCGAAGAATTTCGAAGCTACTTTTCAAAGCTGATTTCGGTGAAAGACGCTGTACGTTATTTAGCCTTAAAGTTAAGCCAAACACGTTCGAGTTTTTATATGGCGGAGGTAGGTCAGCAACTAGAAGATCTCTTTGGCTGGTGTCCTTCCAATGGATATCTCTACCAAATTGCCTGGGAACTAGAAGAAAAAGGATACTTGGTTGGTTCTTGGCCGGATGAGAAGCGAACAGTACGTAACCTGAGGAGTACAGATGAAGGGGCATCATTTTACAAAACGATCGCTATGAATTTGCAAGAACGTATTACAACTATTAGAAGATATCTGCATTATATGCTGAAATTCTTCACTGACCTGAAAGTAGAGCAGCTTTAAAAGAGACCTCTTTAGAGAAATCTAGAGGGGTTTTTATTTTGTTTCAAATAATTATATTATGTAAACTAATATAAAAAAATGAAGCTATCATTTTATAGACAGCCACATTTATTCCTAACTAAAAATATAAATGTCCCACATCAAGACTGCCAAGTCGATCCCACTTAATCCATGCAAGAGCTAATTCCTTACCAATCTGAATATAAAAAGTAGATTCTTGCTCAGTATAATCACTTTCTGTCCGATTATAAATAGATAAAATTTCATGCAAATCTTGCCCTTTTAAATGAGCTGTGTAGATTTCTTTATAAGCCAATAGCTCAGGTTCCTGACTTAGTGCTGCTTCATCGAAATCTGCTATGGCATGTGCTAAGTGGCGGAGTGTATTTGTATCGTAATAGAGTATAAATGCTCCTTTTACCGGTAAATCTTTTACCAATGATTCTGGGAGGGATTCGTACATTTTTTCCGTTTCCTCATTAAGGCCAAAATGCTCAATCTTTGCTATTTCAATATGTAATGCAGATAAATACGCTGCAACAGCTAACTTATTCTGCTCCATTAAATAGGCAACTTTTCCAATGCCTCGGTATAAGTCGCTGTTTGAAGGTTGTTCTTTGATGGCTGCTGTATACATATTCAATGCCTGATCGTATTGACCCTCGTTTCGCAACTTCAACGCATGCTCTACCATCTTTTCAACATTGCCCAATTTCATCAACCTTTCCTTATGTAGATAGCTTCATTATAAAGGTTGGAGTAAGAATAGGGAATGGCAAAGAAGTTCAATTACTAATAGAGGTTAATTTAGAGGAGATATTTACTAATATGTTGAATTAGATCTAGTATTAATACTCCTAAAGAGAGGTTTAAACATGTATAAAATAATTCAAGTTGACAAAATAGAATCTCAGTATTTAAATCAAAGAATCATTGAAGGCCTAAAAAAGATGAATGGGCGAATTAACTCTAATAATTACGAAGAACTCTTTGTAGCGTTAAAAGATTCAAGTATTGAAGGTTTTGGTATTAGTTGGACTAACTCAAACCATCCCACTGCAAAATATATAGATTTCTGTTCTGCTATTCCTATACCTCAGCTTATGGAAAGATTATTGAAATATTCAGCACCGCATAATAAAGTTATACTTTCTTGTTGGGAAGATGAGATAGATAAAATTGAAATCGCAAAGGAATCTGGTTTTTCAGTTTTTAGGAAAACTTATATTGAAAGATATTCAATCAAGTATATTATAAATAGACTACAAGCCACTCCAATACCGCATACAGGTTATTCATTACGAGAAGTATTGAAAGACGTCCGATTAACTGAAGATTTATTTCGTTTATTGAAATATAATTACGAACAAACACATTTGGCTAATAAGGCAAAGGATGTTTCATGGGAGCTGTGGCGAGAAAAACTTTTAAACGATAATCCAGATCTTGATTTAAGTTATATTATTGTGAACGATAATCTAATATCAGCTTATATATTCTTACATAAAACGGAAGATTGTCATTATGAAGTTGGATGGATGGGAAAACGAAGGCATGTTGATATTTTGCCTGGATTATTGAAGAAACAATTAATAGATCTAGAAGCAGAAGGGATTCAAACTGTAGAATTTGAAATTGATACCACTGATTATTTCGCCTATGAATTTTGTGAAATACTCAATTTAAAAAACAAGAAAAGTTGGGATTCTTTTTTATGGAAAACTAATAGATGAAGCTACGAAGGGAACGCTTGTTCTACATGCTATAAAAGAGCATTTTTATTAAAAAAATGCTCTTTTACTATTTTAAATAACAATAATATTATCATTTTAAACTATTTATCCAATGTCCACCTTGGCAAATATAATCACCAAAGAACAAATGTTCTCGTTTGGTTGGTGGCAATATATTAAGTTTTTTGTAACATCTCAATAAAATTCTCTGCTGCCTGTGATAAGCTATGATCCTTGAGCCATATTAATCCAACTGATCCTGTTAACTCTGGTGTATGTGATATTCGGTAAGCATTAATCGGATATCCGTGATATCTTTCGAGAAGGGTTTCTGGAACAATAGATGCTGCAAAATCAGATGCGATGAGATCCATCAACAAACTAATATCTGAACATTCACCAACAATATGTGGCTGTAGCTTCGCGCGAGAAAAAGCTTCTACAATTAAGTAGTGTACACCTAATCCCTCTGTACTTGGAAAAAGAAGAGGATATTGTTCTATTTCAACAAGTGATACTTCTTGATCTGTTAAAATTTGCTTTTCGGATGTAATGAAATAAAATGGCTCATTACATAAATGAAGTACAGAAAAATCGTCCAGATTTAGGGGCAACCTGATAATAGCTAATTCCACCACCCTGTCTCTGACTAACTGACAAAGGTGGGACGATTCATTCTGTTGAATTTTATACGTAATCTTAGGGAACTGGTTTTGAAATTGTTCCAGTATTTGAGGCAATCCACTAACTGAAAATGTGTTAACACCCATTGTAAGCCTTCCATTTACACCCTCACCAACCTCTTTTACCTCGGTTTTGGTTTCCTCCATTAATTGAGTTATTTGCAAAGCGTTTTTATATAGTGCTTTTCCTGCCTCAGTCAATTCTAAAAATTTCCCGCTTCTCTCGAATAATTTTGAGCCCAGTTCATCTTCCATTGCTTTCAATTGCTGGCTTAATGGTGGTTGAGACATATGAAGCCTTTTAGCAGCAGCGGAAATTTTCCTTTCCTCTACCATGGCAATAAAATAGCGCAATTGTCTGATATCAATCAATGAAATTCCCTCCTTATAGTTAAATGATATATGAAAAATATAAGTAAAACTAATTTTATTAATATTTTTCATATATTTAAGCGCGTGATAACATATTTATATCGGCGATGTAACTCCTAAAACAGAGTGCATTACTGCCGTTAAAGGTTAAACAAATTAAGATGAGGTGAATTGAAATGGATTTTGTACAACGAACAATCGATTTAGCGCGTGAAAATGTGGAAGCGGGTGGACGCCCATTCGCTACAGTAATAGTTCGAGACGGTGAGATTATTGCTGAGAGTCCCAACTTAGTGGCGCAAACAAATGATCCGACTGCACATGCTGAAATAGTCGCTATTAGAGAAGCATGTAAGAAGCTACAAACTGAACATTTAACAGATTGTGATATTTACATCCTCACTACACCATGTCCTATGTGTTTAGGTGCAATGTATTATTGCAGCCCTAGAAAAGTAATCTATATAACAACTCGTGAGGATTATGTTCCATATTATAAGGATGATCGCAAGTACTTTGAGTTGGAAACATTTTATGATGAATTTAGTAAACCTATAGAAGAACGCCGATTACCTATGGTTCAACAGCCAAATGAAGATAGTATTAAAGTGTATCAACGTTGGAACGAGTTAAACTCAAAATAAACGGTGAAAGGATTGATGTGTGTGAATTCTACTTATTGGTTAACTAATACACGTCTAGAGACAAGTTATCAAATCAATGAAGGAAATGTAACAGGAACAAATTCAGAAGAATTCCACTTATTGATTAAAGATAAGAAAATTGCAAAAATAATTGCTGCTTCTGAAGAGATCACAGACAATCTACCGCAAAAAGATGCGAAACAACTACTAGCTCTACCTTCTTTTATTGAAAAACATTGTCATTTGGACAAAACCTTACTAGGCGACCGTTGGCGATCTGTGACACCAGTTCGAAATATTTTTGAACGATTGGAGATTGAAAAAGAAGTTCTTCCTTCTCTAGAGACCACTACACAAGAACGAGCAGAATTGTTGCTTGAAAAATATGTGGAATATGGCATTACTCATGTGCGTACACATGTAGATATTTATCCTGAGGTAGGTTTAAAGAATTTAGAAAATGTCCTAAAGGTATTACGAAAATTTGAGGGGAAATTAACATATGAAATTGTAGCCTTCCCTCAGCATGGACTGTTACGTACAGATTCAAGAGACTTAATTAGAGAAGCGTTAAAAAGTGGTGCAAGTTTTGTAGGCGGTGTTGACCCGGCTACAGTGGATGGGGATATAGAGGCTTCACTAAAAGCAATGGTGGAGTTGGCCGTTGAAGGTAATGCTGGAATCGACTTGCATTTGCATGATCCTGATCATTTGGGTATTTTCACAATGAAAAAACTAGCTCAATTAACAAAAGAAGCAGGTTTGCAAGGAAAAGTAGCGATTAGCCATGCGTTTGGTCTCGGAGATATCTCGATATCTCAAGCAGAAGAAATGGCCGAATTACTAGCTGATGCCGGAATCACTATTATCTCTAGCGTACCGATTGATCGTAAATTCCCTCCGATGGGCTTATTGCGCGAGCGTGGCGTATCAGTTGCAGTAGGATGTGATAACATTTTTGATGTTTGGTCACCTTTCGGCAATGGAGATATATTAGAACGGGTTGGACGTTTAGCTGAGATTTCTCATTGGGTGGATGAACGGTCACTTTCACAAGCACTTTATTATATTACAGGCGGTAAGACACCATTGAATCAAGAAGGAAAACAAGTATGGCCAAAGGTTGGAGATGAGGCAAATCTTGTTTTGGTCGAAGCATCGTGTTCTGCAGAAGCTGTTGCTCGCAGATCTAAACGAGTAGCTACCATTTTCAATGGAGAAATGACTGCAGGTTCACTTTAAGCATACTAAGAGCATTAGGGGTGTAAGGTTCTGAGTTGTGAGGCGTTAGCATAAGAAAATATAGGAAGTTGTCTTTGAATACTTGTTTTCATAATAGAAGTATTCAAAGACATACTTCTATTTGGTTTTAGTCAACAAGAAAACTATACATAAAATCCTAAATGAATTGAGTTGGATGTTCTTTTAGCGAAGCAGCGAGAGCTATCTAGCGCATTGAATGGGACTAAAAGGGGAGTGGTTTTTTGCAAATATTATTAAAAAATGTGCGTTTGGAAACAGGATATCTGTATGACCAAACATTTGTAACAGCGACAAAAACAGATTTATTTGATGTGTTAATTGAAAATGGGACATTTATTGAAATTGCCCCAACGATTGAAGTAAGTAATGTAGTAGTAATTGATGCCAAAAACCAGCTACTCATTCCATCATTTAAAGAGATGCATATACATATTGATAAAACATATTTCAGTGGAGAATGGAAAGCACCAACTGCACCTACAGAAGGGATTTTTTCTCGTTTAAAGGAAGAGGCGTTATTATTACCGAAGCAATTGCATGTTGCAGCAGATAGGGCACACGCGATGATCCAACACTATATTAAAATGGGACATACACATATTCGAACACATGTGAATGTTGATCCACAGATCGAGACGAAACATATAGAAATAGTCAAACATGTATTAGAAAGCTATCAAGAACAAATCACGTATGAAATTGTGGCATTCCCACAGCATGGTCTATTACGTAATGGTCCTTCTTTTTTATCAATCCTTGAGAAAGCTCTACAATTGGGTGCTACCCATATAGGAGGGGTAGATCCTTCTTTAGTAGATCGCAATAGTAGAGAAGTGATAAAAACAACTTTTGAATTAGCTGAAAAATATGAGATAGGCATCGACATGCATTTACATGAGCAAAATACATTAGGCGAATTTGACATTCAACAAATTCTAAACGAAATGGAACAACGCTCTTTTAAAAAGGATGTAACGATTAGTCATGCGTTCGCTTTTGCAGACTTATCTGAAAAGTCACTAGATCAGTTAATAAGTCGAATGGCTACCAATAAAGTTGGTTTAACGACAACCATTCCTATTGGTCCAGGTGCTATTACAATCCCTGTGAAGTATTTGTATGATAGGGGCGTAAAAGTTTCATTTGGCCATGATAGCCTGGTGGATCATTGGTCGCCTTTCGGAAGTGGAGATACTATACAAAAATTAAATCAATTTATAGAGCGCTTTGGTTATATAGATGAATGGCATATAGGACAATCCTTAAAATATGCGACAGGCGGAATCACACCTTTAAATCTTGCTGGAGAACAACAATGGCCAAAAATTGGAGATACAGCGAATGCACTACTTGTAGATGCAGTTAGCTCCGCACATCTGATTGCTAGACAATGTCCTATTTCCACAGTAATCTCAAACGGGAAGGTCATTCATGAAGAAAAGATAGATTTAAGGGGGAAATTTCGATGAGCACATGGGTACGGAATGTTCGACTGGAAACAGGGGAAACAACATATGAAGATGGCAGTATTAAAACCGAGACAAGTTTGTTTCACATTCAAGTATCAGAAGCAGGATTGATTCAAGAAATCCTGCCTGCTTCATCGAATGTACCTAAAACAAATTCAATCGACATGCAAGGGAAATTGGCCCTTCCTGCATTTAAAGAAATGCATAATCATTTGGATAAAACCTATCTTTCTGTAGGGTGGAAGGCTTGTCGTCCTGTGAATAGTTTGTCCGAAAGATTAGAGTTGGAAGCGGCAGAATTAGAAGTCCTTTCTGAGACGGTGACGCAAAGAGCTTCTGCTATGATTGAATTACATTTGAATAATGGTGTGAATCATATCCGAACACATGTCAATATCGACCCTTTTATAAAGCTAAAAAATCTAGAGGGCGTTAAAAAAGCACTGGAGTCCTATGAGCAATATTTAACCTATGAAATCGTTGCATTTCCGCAACATGGCTTGCTAGCTCATGATGAAATGCCTGACTTATTAAGACAAGCTCTAGATTCTGGTGCCACAATCTTAGGAGCGCTTGATCCAGCTGGTATTGATCAAGATATTGAAAAGTCATTACAAGTAACCATGGATATTGCTAAGGACTACAATGTAGATCTGGATATGCATCTACACGATAGAGGACAAGTAGGTTTTTATACGATGGATAAATGGCTTGATATGGTGAAGGAACAAAATTATAATGGGCATACAGCTTTCAGTCATGCATTTGGGTTAAGTAAATTAACGCCACCTTCACAAAAGAAATTTGCGGAAAAGTTAAGTGAGTATGAAGTGGAAATCATGTCTACTGTTCCTATATCAATTAATCATCAGCTAATACCTATAGATATTTTGAAAACAGAAGGTGTTAAAGTGGCTTTAGGCTGTGATGGCTTTTATGATTCTTGGAGTCCGTATTTCTCAGGCGATATTTTAGAAAAGGTACATAATTTTTGCCAATATACGGGTAAATCCAGCGAACGTGCCTTACGCAATAGTTTAAGCTTGATTACACAAGGTGTAACTCCCTTATGCACAGAAGGACAACAACAATGGCCGAAAGTAGGTACAGAAGCTAGTTTCGTATTTGTTGATGCAAGCTGCAGTGCAGAAGTAATAGCGAGACTGCCGAAAAACAGAATGTTAATGCATAAAGGCAAGTTATATCAATCGAAACACTAGAGACAAGTAGGTAAATTTAACACTAACCAAAAATTTAAAAATTATAAAATAAAAAAATCTACGGAAGAGCGAGAAAAAGTTCTGTCGTAGATTTTTTAGCATGAAGGTTTTAGAGAATATTAATAATTTTCATATAGATGCTGTTATGCAAAGATAAACCCCTCAAATGGGTATAATAAGAGGGCAGGAATTTAGTTCGAATTATGTTCTTAATACTCAAATGGAGGCGGGATAAATGGAAGAAAAAAAGATGGAAACATATTTTAATACAAAGGATATTGCCAAGCGAAATGCTCTATTAAAGCAAATTGTATTTGACTTGCCAGAGCAAGGAAAGGACTTTTTTCTAAAAGTATATAAAAAAGAACGATATTTGGATATGCGGCTTACTGCCATTAGAGGATACGCTGCCTTCGCAAGTGAAGAAGAAGTGGCCGTTTTAATGAACAAGATGTTAGAAATCTTAAAAAAGCGTTCTGAAACTACGCCATATAATTATGAGGAATATGAAATTTTGCGATCAGCTTTTTTAATGCCCTACCTGGTGGAAAAGTATCCTTATGACTGTTTCAAAAAATTTAATGAACAGCTAGAGAAACAGTACCATATCATGCCTGATGTTTTTAAAGGGATTTTCACCTGCAATGATAAAGGTGAACATATCCAACTGATACCACCCGCAGTAGCACGGAAACAGATGGAAGGTTTCTTGCGTAAGTGAAGAAGGGTAAAGATGAAGAGATACTTAGATAAGAGGATTAACGATTAACCAGCTCACCCTAACTGGTTCGAAATTATTTTGTACATAATGTCTTAAGAAAGAAGGTAGTATTTTGGAGACATCTGGAAATTTTTCAGGCAAGGCTGATGTATATGCGAAATATCGCCCTAGTTACCCTAAAGAATACATCGATTATTTATTTTCAACTAACCATTTGAAAGATGATCGGATAGTGGCTGATATTGGTTCAGGTACTGGCATATTTAGCCGTCAGCTGCTTGAAAGAGGCTTAAATGTGATTGGCGTAGAGCCAAATGATGACATGAGAACGATGGCTGAGCAATCGTTAAACCAATATACTCGTTATATTTCAGTAAAAGCAACTGCAGAAAATACCACACTGAAAGGGAACAGTGTAGATTTAATAACGGTTGCTCAGGCCTTTCATTGGTTTGATAAGGAAGCATTCAAAAATGAATGTCAACGGATTTTGAAACAAAAGGCAAATGTTGCTCTTGTTTGGAACAGCAGAGATTTAACTAGCCCGGTAATTAAAGAAAATGAAGAGATTTGCCAAAGGATCTGTTCAAATTTCAAAGGATTTAGCGGTGGAATAGAGGAAACGCCAGAAGTATTTAGCAAATTTTTTAAAGAAGGTAAGTATGAGTTTAAAAAATATTCAAGTGAGATACTTTTTGATTATGAAGGTTTTTTGGGAAGAAATTTATCAGCATCCTATGCACCGAAAAAAGATGATAAAGAGTACGAAAAATTTGTTTTCCTCCTATCAGAGTTATTCGAAAAATATAGTGAAAACGGAAAAATTGCTCTCCAAAACATAACGCGAAGCTATCTAGGCACTGTCTAAACAACTGAACACATATTAAATGGGTTAATGTCTGTATTAATTTAGTAAAAGGTTCTTTTGATGATTTTCTGTAGCCTTCATAAATCAAAAGAATCTTTTAATATTGTTGAAAAAGGAAAGGGTGAATTTAAAATAATCCATTACTGTGTAAATTTTTGCTTTGTAGTAGAGAAACTTAGATAGAAAAAACTTTTAAAAGCCGGCGCACATTGCACGGCTTTATTGGGTTTATTATAAAACATTTTTTATTGAGATGTGACAAGAAGGAATTTAACAGATTTACCTAG
This sequence comes from Rummeliibacillus sp. G93, assembly GCF_023515935.1. Classification (NCBI taxonomy): domain Bacteria; kingdom Bacillati; phylum Bacillota; class Bacilli; order Caryophanales; family Caryophanaceae; genus Rummeliibacillus; species Rummeliibacillus sp. G93. The sequence continues at coordinate 1,664,115 of NZ_CP097314.1, read as the reverse complement.
GTAGTTGTACCAATAAGTAAAAAAGTAACTTCGGCAGTACAGCAAGCAGATATCTTTTGTTGTGCTACATGATCAACTAGAGCTGTTTTAGATGGAGAATTATTAAAGCCAGGTGTTCAAATCAATGGATTTGGTTCATATTTGCCGAATATACGTTAAATTGATGCAACATCCATATTAAAGGCCAATAAAATAGTAGTTGATGATTTTAATGGCGTTAAAAATGAAGCTGGGGAATTTATCCATGCTGCTAAAAAAAGGTATCTGGTCATTCGATAAGGTATATTGCGGACTTGGTGTATTTGTAACAGAACTTAAAAATGTCAGAGATGATGATGAGATAACTATTTTCAAATCGGTAGGTGCGGCTTACTATGATATTGTAGTTGCTAAAGGAGTATATCAAAAGGCTAAGCAACAAGGATTTGGCATAGAGATTAATATATAATTGATAAAATAACTTCTTTGGCTATATTGCTTAAAGAAGTTATTTTTATAATTAACAAAAACATGAGGTATAAAGTTGAAAAATCGAGAAAACATAAGGAGACAGATTTAGATCGTTCTTACAGCCAAGCATATGGGAAAGCTCTCAGTGGTTATAAAGGAAAAAGGAGTAATGAATAGTGGAAATAAAAAAGTGATGAATTAGAAGTATAAAAGAGATCTACAATTACAAATTCTTAGGGGATCTTATTTATAATTTTTTTAGTTTACATAATATAAATTATAGGAAGTTATATTTCATAATAAAGTATACTTATAATAGTGAGATATTTGAGATTTTTTATAACAAAAAACCCAGCATTTCAGCCAGGCTTTTTGTTTATGGATTTTTATGACGTGCTTTAACATGTTCTTTTTTAGAATGAATCATTGAGTTGGCTGTGTTCCAAATTTTTTCTTTAATCTTTACTCCAAATTTATACCATTTGAACGATTGGATATGTTGCAGCCATTTTTGATGCTTTTCATGGCGCTTTGCAATCTCTTCATCTGGCATTTCTAATCTTTGGATAGCTTTTGTATATTGATTCATTTCCAACTTGAATTTAATGTCAAGCAATAAAAAAGGAATAAGTGCTAGAATAAAAATTGCTCCAAGATATACCAAAACCACTGATCAACCTCCTATATCTTTTCTATTCCCACTATTTCCTATGTATATGCATTCCATTCATTTATAAATCAAAAAAATTTAAATAAAACTTAAAATTGTTTTAATTATTTTGTAACACTTGATTTCACTTTTATCTGAACTGTAAGTTAAATGATTAGAGTTGGAATATACGATTGGATCTTATGCCCTTTTATATTAAGGAATACATATTATCAAAAAAACGCTCTGGTTTGTCCCCTAACACGCTTTTGCAATGCCTATATAGATATAAACAATTTTTTAATTGGTTGCTGTCTGAAGGGATTTTGGAAGCTGCAAATGCTGCTTCAATTGACTATAAAGAATTAGAAATTATGAAAAAAGAAACGATTGAATTTTACTTGGATTTGAGAGGAAAATATAGATGAAGGAGATCAAGTTGAGCATCGTGGACCTATAGTTGTCGAGTTATCTATCCATGCTTTAATATCCTTGTTTAATTACTTAACGGAGGAAACAGAAATGGAAAACGGCGAATGTCACTTCTATAGGAATGATATGAATAAAATAGTTATCCATAAGAAAAAAAAACAGCTAATAGACAAGCTAGAAATATCAGTTCAATTATCTTAAACGAAGAAGAAATTTCTGAGTACCTGGAATTCATCAAAAATGATCATGGTTATTTACTCGACTCCCCCTTGCTCAATGAGGTTTTGAAAGAGACAAGGAACGGGATATTGCCATAATCTTTCTAATCCAGGGTACGGGAATGCGTGTTGGTGAAATTGCCTCTTGAAGGGAAAAAGTGCATCTATTGAAATCACTCATAAAGGTGGATCTTTTGTAAGTGTACACGGTGGAACAGCGAAAGCCCTCTCCCGCCGAGCCATACAATATGTGGTTAATGAATATTCAGCTGCCTTGGGTCAAAGTAATGGTATAAGTCCCCATAAGCTTCGTCATAGTTTTGCGGTAGACTTGATTCGTAAAGATGGTGATATTATCCTGCTTCGGAATCAACTTGGACATAATGATATTAAGACAAATTCGCTTTACTAAATTGGCAAATAAAAATAGCGAGAAAATCTTAACTAAAATGGATCAGCAACGAAATACAACAAATTAAAAAATCTATCTTTTAATCCTCTAAGAATAACTAATATGTATTAAGCAATTGACTAAAATATCTGAATTGAGGATAGATGAACAGCTGAAAGGTCTGTATTCATCTATCCTATTTTTACAGCAAATGAGCTAATTTACCACAACAATAAAGTATGGTGTTATTACGAACTATGTAAACGCTGACTCTCCTTCATTATCCTAGAGGTGTTTAACCCCCATAGGTTTCTTAAATAAATTCAAGTGCATCTATACATCTAATTACGATCAGATAAAAAGCAAACATGTCCACGGAAATATCTAATACAAAGTTAGAATACAATTTTTTTGGCAGGAGAATCTTTTTTTAATCTAAAATCATATTTGTTTGCATTTTGATATTTTGGATCTATATAACTGGATTTCTTATCACTTTTTGAAGCTTTTAGAAATTCGGGAAAAGATTTATGTTCTCTCTCCTTCCATATCCAAATACCGATTTCTCCTTTTTCTTTATGATAAACATTCTTACCTAGTTTATTTTTTTGATTAGTTGTAAAATAGTTAGAGATGAAAATCCGTGATGGGCCAGCAGTTAAAATATTCTTCTCAATTACATTGTTTTTTGTATCATATTGTAATAATAGCTGTCCTCCATTTAACCCCTTTGTATCATTCCGATAAAGAATATTTTGAGAGATAGTAGAATTGGTTGTACCTCCTCGATGTTTATCATAGCCACCAATTGATATCCCAGTGTAAAAATTTTCATATATGGTATTGTTTATTATATTAATATTACTAGCGTATTTTTTAGCATGCTCAGAGGTTGCTTCAATTCCAATATCACTTTTATAAATAGTATTTTGTTTAATGGTTATATTCTTTCCACCATCTACATAAATACCGCCAGCAGAATAATCCTCTCCATATGCTGGATTGCCGTAAGAGGATATTTCATAAATTATATTGTTCTTTACGATTCCATTTCGCACATAGTCCACTTTTTCGTCATTGGAAGTTCCTTCATAACCAATCAGATCAATCCCGATATTATTACTCCGACGAACTATATTATTCTCCACTTTAAAATCGTAAATATTTCCATTTAGCACAAGAGATTCACTTAATCCCAGTTTCAAATCCTGTAACGTATTATTAAAAATATTTATATCTTTTATTTTGCCTGTTCCATATATAGCAATCCCATGGGCATTCCCATCATCTGTATGAGTTTCAATGCGTTGGACTGTATTATTTCTTAATTTAATATGGCTACTAGTCCCCGTTACATAAATCCCCATTACTGTTTTGTCTTCTAAATCAGTAGATAGATCCTGGATAGTTATTCCACTGATAGTAACATAATTTTTATTATTAATCGTCACTAAAGCGGTATCCTCTTCACCATCTTTCATGTTCTTTCCACTTAAAATAACCTTCTCCTTATTGTAGGCCTTAAATAAAATTGGCTTTGAATTAGTACCACTATGTTTTACGATAAGTTTTTCATGATAAACTCCTTTACGTAAAAGAATAGTAGTACCTGCATTTGCTTCTGACGCTGCTTTTTTGAGTGTGCGAAATGGCTTTGATTTTGTACCAACATTTTGATCACTTCCATTTGTTGCAACGTAAATAGCCTTAGTAATAGCCTTGGCCTGCTTCTCTTCTTTATTGGTTATAACCAAAACAGCTGCCAAAGAAACTGCTGTCAAGAGAATAATATAAATTTTTTTCATTAAATCATTCCTTAGTTAATATATTTCTAACTTTCATACTAATTTAAGCTATATTAAATATAGCAAAAAAACTTAAAACGTGGAACGGGATGGCAAAGGCTTCCTTTATTCATTGCCTATCCTCAGCTCCGCATAGATACGGCATAAAAAATAAAAAGAAATGTTAATAACTTTATTACAGGATTAGCATATATGCTCGGCAATTTAATTAGCCTCCAATTTCTTGGTGCTTATTCCCCTACCATACCATCATTATCTCGGTCATCCATATATGGGTATACTTGTTATGGGTATACTATAACCTGCTGCTATTGCTTCTTTAATTGTCGCTTGTCCATCCCCATTTATATCAACACTAGAAATATTGCCTTTTGAATTGGAATACTTATTATCAGTTAGACCAAGTGATTTGTTTACTTAATCACTAAAACTCCTGCATTCATCTATCTTTTTATATAACAAATGAACTCATTACTATAAAATAAAGTTTTTGTATGTTCAACTAAAACGCCAATGAACTAACGCCTCCAATTGTTTAAGTATTACTTATTGACAAATATTAGATATCAACTATATTCTCTGACTTGAATAGATTTTCTTTAAAATAGTTAACAAAAGAATGCTCATTCTCATCCATATTTCTTGCTGCTCCACAAATACTCGACTTAGTCTATTTTGGTTAAGATCCCAATTCTTTAAGATTAGGAGGCCTTGAATTGATTCGTTATAAAAGAAGATTACGAATGAAGGATTTAGAAATTTTTATGCTTTTTAAAGAGGGTACTTCGATGGGATATTTAATCATTGAAGATACGAAAAGAACGTTAAATTCAGCTGAAAAACAACTTCTACCTTTTAAAATTATGGACGAAGATGAATTAGATGAATATAAGAATTTGATTAAGATTTATATTTTAGCTGATGAAGAATTATCAAAAGATGATAAATCAATATTCGAAGAATTTGCGATGGATTTAGTTGATGAAAAAGATTATTGTGCCTACATACTAGAATCATATGTAGATGAGCAATTCTTCTACGTTTCTCAAGTTGATTTAGAAGTAGAAGATTATAAAAAAATGCTTAAAATTGTTAACTCTTCTTACGATATTTCAAATTTAGATTTAAAAAACTTGAGTTATTTATCACAAGAATAATAATATTTAAGTAAAAGAAGAAAAGGTAAAGGCATCACGAGGATGTTTTTACCTTTTCTATGATTAGGTGAACAATTTTATTTAGTCAATCCACAACTTAATCAATAATTGAACCATTGGATAAAGGGATTAACTTGACAGTTAAATGTGGAATAAAACTTCTGCCGGTTGAATGAGTAATCAACGATTAATATCAATTTCATTATTCTTTATTGTGCCTCCAATAAAAGCTTTGCCAGTGGGAGGGATATCTGAAGAAGATAAAGCGGGAATTACATTTTTGTCTATTATTTATAGTAGTATGTTTCTCTTGTACCGAATGGGATTTAATACAATATAGACCTAGTTATTTTGCCCCTGCTTTTAATAAAATTTTTTCAATCTCTAAATAGCCTTTTTTACGTGCATGTTGTAAAGGTGTCACCTTTTTGGTGTCTGGAATGTTCACATCTGCTCCATGTTCTATCAGCAATTGAACCGTTTGTTGCTGCTTTTCGTCCCCATCATTCAAAATAATCGCTTCTAATAAAGCCGTCCATCCAAGATTATTGACATGATTTACATCAATATCCGTATGGGTGAGTATTTCTTTTATTACATCTATATATCCATGTTCTGAAGCAGGGATTAAAGCAGTTCCTCCATACCGATTTGTAATAGTCGGATCGGCCCCTGCTTCAATTGTAAGTTTTAAAATATCTATATATCCTTCTGCACCAGCATACAGGAAAGGGTTGTTTTTCATATCATCCCTAATATTCACATCTGCTCCAGCTTTGATGAGAACTTTTGCGGTTTCTACATCATTGTTATAGGTCGAAATCATAGTAGCAGTCCTATCTTTTGAGTCTTGTGCGTTGATATTCGCCCCTTTCTTGATGAGTTTGCTTACAGTATCTACCTCTCCATGTTCCGCTGCTTGAAGCAACTGCTCATTTAATCCTTTGTGCACGATTCTCATCTCCTTTTCTTGTTTTTTTGGTTCGCCACTAATATTTGAAATACAACCTTGAAGCAAGAGAATACAACCTATAAACGCTATCATCCACTTCCACATAAATATTCCTCTCAATTCTAATTTTATTGTTACCCTGCTCTTTTTACATGATGACCAAAATTTTTTATATCTAGCGACTTATATCGGAAAACGCGTAAGTTAAATATATAATTCATTTATTCTACTCTTTCCAAAGAACAAGGCATCCTTGTATAAGAGAGCTAATGCCTACCACAAAAAATGTTCGTTGCATTAAAATAGATACTTATGCTATCGATAATTGAAATAATCCCTTGACCACAATAGCTAGCCGGCATACCAACCCTTTTCTCTTTAAGGGTTTTATAAGTTGCGATAAGTTTGATTTAAAATAATGATATCTTAATAGGTAGTATATGAAAAATATTAAAAAAATTAATTTTACTTATATTTTTCATATAGAAAGTGGAACTTTCCTTTAAGGGATATTATCCAAACTAGAAGAAAGATCTCTGGAGCTGTTTAAAGAACTCATAAGTCATATCTTCTGCCTCTGTTATACCGAATAATCTCAATCCATTTCTATACTTTATCATCGTTGTATAATCTCTTCTATTTCGGTGCCTCTTCAGAATTACAACAAATATTTGGCCATCTTACCATCTTGGCTGAATATGAAGATAAAAACCCTTTGTGTAAGTGTGATTGTGGTAATCTTGTGACTCGAAGCAGATCACTACTTTGTAAAAGGACAGCAAGTTCTTCGTGTGGCTGTTTAAAAGGAGAAACTATCGCATAAGGCATATCAAGAAAATGATTATATAAAAAGACAAAATTCACTTGATGTTGAAAGTGAATTTTGTCTTTTTCTAGCTTTAAAATAATGTTATCTTAAAAATACCTTGTAACCTGTATTACATTAAAAGAACCCATTTTGTGAAAAAAAGTTGACTCAAATGGGTTCTTTCTTTGTGAAGTAATGTTATCGCGATAATTATGGAAGTTCTTATTCAAAGATTGCTCTTTACAGTATAAGTGTTATATTGACAAAACTTTTATCTAATGAATATCATTCTTTCTAAAATTACCGCCCTTTACTTCTGATACCTCATAAACAGTAACAAAAGATTTTGGGTCAATTTCATTTATAATTTCCTTTAGTTTGGTTTCTTCTAAGCGATTAATGACACAGCTGATTTCTTTAAACTTTTCGTGGGAAAACCCGCCATAAACCTCGTTAAACGTTGCACTTCTACCTAAGCGATCGCGTATAGTTTCTACCATTAATTCAGGTTGACTTGTGATAATTTTAAAGGTTTTAGAACCACTCAAACCTTCCTCCACAATGTGAACTACTTTAGAAGCTATAAAGTATGCAATTGCCGAAAGAATTGCTCCTTGTAAACCAAATACGGTTGAAACAACTATAAATACAAACACGTTTAAGAAGAGAATGAAATCACTTGTCCCAAATGGTAATTTTCGCGATAGAAGTACGGCAAGCATGTCAATTCCATCTAATGCACCGCCATTACGTAAGGCTAGTCCCATCCCAAAACCAAGAATAATACCACCAACAACCGTAATCAACAAAGTATCCCCTTGAATAATTGCCGGCGTATGGTGAAATAAGATGGTGCCAAACGATAATGAAACAATGCCGATAATTGAAAATAGGGCAAAAGTTTTTCCGATTTGTTTATAACCCAACCAAATAAAAGGGATATTTATGATGGCAATGAGAGCTCCCAATGGTAGTCCAAAAAGTTCAGAACCCACAATGCTTAGCCCAGTCACCCCTCCATCGGATACATGATTTGGAATTAATACTGTTTCTAGTCCATAGGCAGCTATAAATCCCCCTAAAATGACTAATAATCCTCGAATAATTATTTTTAGTTTATTGGTCTTTTGTTTTTTGCTTTTCTCCATAAATTCCTCACTTCTAGTCTTTTTTAAAGTATAACACATTTTATTCTCTGCATTGTAGCCATTCCTCAAACTCAAAGTAGGGATCTTAAGCAATATTGTTTCCCTTCTAGTAAAATTCCTTCAAAGGATTTTAAGTAGCTGTTTAGTGAATATCTTCTTATATGATTTACCAGAACGTCATATCAGTTTCAATCCGTCAAAGTTTGAATTTGAATGATCCTTGCAACTAGACTTATTCGAGACAAACAAATTTAAACGAAGATTGTTAGGAGATACTATGGATTGCATACACTCGCGTTTTGGCTCTGGAGCAGTTCTACATGCAGTTTCCTATACAGAAACAAGTACCGTTTAGTTTTAGTATATTTATACTCAAATTCGCTAATCGAATGAGTTAATTTGTAAAAATCCTTGATTTATTCTATGAATTATTTTTAAAAATCCACTTATACTATCCTTGTTTAAAAAATGGCAAAAAACAAGAAAAGGACGTGTAGAATGTAAGAGATTACTTAGCGGAAATCCAAAAATGCATTAAGATGAAGTATTTAGTGTTTGGACTGGTTTAACTACAAGCTACGGCATGATTTCTGGCTTTCAAACTTTTTCTAATAGTGTATATGACGAAGATGTTAAAAATAATTGAAGAAATTACATGTAGATTATTTTAAAACCTATTAATCCGAATCGAGGAATGTAAATGTATTATTACAAAAATGAATTAATTAATATTATTAAACCCGGCAAACCAGATCCACAAGCAGCACGGGTCATGCAAGAAATATTAGGTGGTCATTATGGTGAAATGAGAACCATGATGCAATACTTTTTCCAAAGCTCTAATTTTAGAGGCAAGGAAACACAATATCGTGATTTACTTCGTGGCGTTTTCTTAGAAGAAATAGCTCACGTAGAACTTGTTCAGAATACAATTAATCAATTACTTAATGATTCTGGGGAATCTTCTGCACCGGGCAACAATGGTTTGGATCAAGCACCATTAGATGATGCTGTTAGACATGCAAATCCACACCATTATATTATGGCAGCTCAATCATCTTTACCTGTCGATGCTTCAGGTAATCCGTGGAATGGCTCATGGGTGTATGCACATGGAAACCTTATTGCAGATTTATTGGACAATTTAGTTCTTGAATCAACTGGTGTCCTTCAAAAGACACGTATTTATGAAATGAGTTCTAATCAGACTTTTAGAGAAACACTTGCATTCCTAATAGTTCGTGACAATGCTCACCAAAATGCATTTGCCAAAGCATTAGAAACTTTAGGTGTAGATTGGGGTAAACTATTCCCTGTTCCGAACTATGATATCAACAAATATCCTGAATGTAGAAAGTATGTTGAAATGGGCTATCATAATGCTCAATTTAATTTCAGATTAGACCCGACACGTATCGGTGAAATCTTTCAAGGGCAATCTCCAAGTAGAAATGGCGGAGAATTAAATGTAACTCCTCCACCAGAAGGATTCCCTGTGCCGGTTTTGCCAGAAATGCCAAATGAGCATAGCCCAGGTCTCAATGATATGAATAATTAATTCACCTATTTTCTGCTGTAGCCTGTGACAACGGTACAGCTTTTTATTATTGAGAAGTTGACTTTTAATGACAAATAACAATCAAAATTACATTAAGAGTGGTTCCATAATGGTAATTTGTTGAAAAATACCTTAAGAGGATTCTTCAATTGTTAGTTGAAGAGAGAATGAAAAAGATTCCCTTTGAGTGTTGCTTAAGCTCAATAGCTTTAATAAAAATATCTTGTTAATATGCTGCGCCATGGAACATGAAAATGTATTTAATGAACCATCAATTTCTAGATAACTATTCCCTACCATCCCATCGTTATCTCGGTCATCCTTATATCGGTATAATTAGACTATAAACAAAAACAAATATAGCTCCTAATTTCAATCTGTAATCAAAAAATTGCATTAAAAAATAAAGCGTTCTCCTATTTAGTGGAGAGTCGCTTTATTTTTTATCTACTCTACCCTTAGTACCACTAAGTGGACATGTGTTACAGCTCCTGCTTCCGTTCTTTAACCTATAGGATAAACAACATGTTTTTCTTTGTCTGATGTTGACATTGTCATTAACAAAATCGTAACCGAACTTTTCAAAAACATTTGAGTTAGAAATACCTAAAACATTTTCAGGTGCTTCATGAATAAGGTAATGGATATCTTCCTTAGCACGAATTCTGATTTCTAAGTTGTCATGAGTCGAAAGAGTCTCATAAAGCCAATAAATATAAATCACAATATTCTCCCAGAGAATATCTTTAGAGACTTTAGTTTCTTTTTTTAGATGGTTCACTATAAGAAATAAATGTTCTGCAAAGAGTTCCTTGATGCATTCTTTTCTCCATTCATCTCTATCTTCAGTTGAAGCAAAAGTTGTTGTGTGGTTAAAATAAATCTTGGGAAGCCATTGTTCCTGATTTTCAATACTCTCTAAAGAAATATTTTGAAATGAAATATCAAGCTTTTTATTATAAACAGTCATTGAATAAAGAAAGATAACAGCTAAAAATGCGTATCTCTTTATAAAAATAGATGCTGTTGTTTGGAGATTTGGTGCTACCATCAAATTCGATAGTTTCTCCAAATAAATAGAGAGCATATCACTGTCCATTAATTGCGCTAACTCAATCGAAAGCTCTGATCGGCTCTTTGTTGAAGTAAATCGAAATTCTCGTAATTTTTGTTTCTCCTGCTCAGTAAGATGCGACTCCATTTAATACCGCTTCCCCTTTTAAAATGCTTCGTCCTTTTCCGTATGGAATACACATGGGTGTTCCAAAAATTGGATCATGGATGATTTCACTCTCTAAATCAAAGACATTTTTCACGAGTGACTTTGTAATAATATCTTCAGGTTTCCCTTTTTTATATACTGTTTGATTACGAACGGTAATAATATAATCCGCATATCTGCAGGCTAGATTAATATCATGTAACACCATGATAATTGTTCGCTTTTGTTGTTTATTTAGTTTATATAATAAATCTAATATTTCTATTTGATGAGTTAAATCTAAGTAAGTAGTTGGCTCGTCTAATAAAATAATATCCGTATTTTGAGCTAGTGTCATAGCAATCCAAGCGCGTTGCCTTTGACCGCCAGATAATTCTTCGATAGGTTTATCCTTCAAATGTTCAACTCCCGTAGATATTAAAGCATTCATAACGATTTCTTCATCTTCTTGTGACCATTGACTATGCCAACTTTGATGAGGGTATCTCCCCTGCTTAACAAGCTGTAAAACGGTCAGTCCTTCTGGTGCAACCGGGGACTGTGGTAGAATAGAAAGTTCTTTAGCAACTTGTTTATTTGTAAGTTTGAAGACGTTTTTCCCATCTAATAATATGGAGCCTTCACTTGGTTTTAATAGTCTAGCGATGGAACGTAGAAGTGTCGATTTACCACAACCATTAGAACCAATTAAAATTGTCACTTCGCCTACTGGAATTGATAAGTCAAGATTATTTATAATAATAGAATTTCCGTAGCTAAGCGTTAGAGATTTTGCTTCAATTGTTTCTGTCATATTTTCTCGGACTCCTTTATTTTTTGGGGTTTCTAAATAATAAATAAATAAAGTAAGGCGCACCAATAGCGGCGGTGAAAACGCCTGCTGGTACTTCAAGTGGACTGAAGGCAGTACGACCTATAACATCTGCAATCATTACTAGAAGTGCACCAATTGTAGCGGCAGTAGGAATTAAAACACCAAAAGATGAACCTACTAGTCGTCGTGCAATATGCGGTGCCATTAATCCAACAAAGCCAATAGCTCCAGCAAAAGCAATGGCCCCTGCAACTAAGGCAGTACTCAACAATAAAAGTAAGAAACGCATTTTTTGAACGGAGTGTCCAAGGCTAGATGCAGTGTCATCTCCGAATTCTTGAACATTTAAATGTCTCGTTATAAAGAAAGTAATAAGCAACAAAAGAATTGTCCAAGGAATAAGCATTTTTACTTGATCCCAGTTAGCTCCACTAACGCTCCCTGTAATCCACATATTCGCTTCAGTTGCTTTATAGATTGGTCCAAGCAACATTAGCATCGTCGTCATCGCCTGCATAAATGCAGATACACCAATACCGATTAAAACGAGTCTAATTGGTGTAATACCATCTTTCCAAGCGAAAATATATACTAAAAATCCAATACTAGTAGCGCCGATAAATCCTGCAACAGGAAGCCATTGAATACTTACCGTTAATGAATGGTTCGAATCACTGAAAATAGCTAAAAAGGCAACAACAGCAGCTCCACCACCAGCCGAAATCCCAATAATATCTGGAGACGCTAGTGGATTTTTTATCATTCCTTGTAATATCGCACCAGCTACTGCTAAAGCCATTCCTGCAAAAGTAGCGATAAAGATTCGGGGTAATCTAAAATCTATAACGACTAACTGGTCAAAATCATTACCTCCACCAAATATGATTTGTAACACGTTCAATGGATTAATATAGGAATCCCCAACTGAAGCGCTAAAAATGAATATCGCTATCGTTAGGAATACTAAAAGTATGATTTTCTTATATGCTTTTATATCAAGCAGAAAAGATAGTCGATCTTTAAGGAGTCTAATTGTTTTGAAGTGATTCATGCTTTTTTGAACCCCTTTCTTGCAATGTAAATAAAGAATGGTGTTCCAATAAATGCTGTCATGACTCCGACAGGTACCTCTTGAGGCATGATTATATAACGGGCAGCCACATCTGCTATTAATAACAAAATACTCCCTAATAACGCTGCCATAGGTATTAGCCACTTATGGTCATTACCAATACACTTTCTAGCAATATGTGGAATGACAATTCCGATAAAACCGATTGGACCAGCAACTGCAACAGAGCCTCCAGCAAGTAGAATAACGATTATACCAACAATTACTTTGATAAAACCTAGATTCAATCCCAATCCTTTTGCTATATCGTCGCCTAGTGCAAGTACATTCATTTTAGGAGAAATGAATAAAGCAGCAATCCAACCTAAAGCTAGGTATGGAAAAACAGAGGTTAATATCTCTAATTTTCTTCCTTGCACGGAACCTGCAAGCCAAAATAATACTTGGTCAAGTTCTGCCTCGTTGGTTGCTAGTAAGCCCTGAGTGAAAGATGAAAATAATGCACTCATAGCGGCACCAGCTAAAGTGATTTTAATAGGAGTCATTGCGTCCCTTCCGGAAGAACTTATTCCTAAAACTGCAATTGCAGCAATAGTAGCTCCTAAAAAGGCAATCCAAGCAAATGACTGTAAACCAGAAATTTTAAAGAAAACCATAGAGAAAACGACTGCAAATCCCGCACCTGCATTGATACCTAAAATACCAGGCGAGGCTAGCGGATTTTTTGTTAGCGTTTGCATAAGAACGCCTGTTATAGCTAAAGAAGCTCCAACGCTTGCAGCGATTAATGCTCTAGGAACACGTAAATTTCTAATAATAATATGCTCATTTGAGTGGTCAAATTGAGTAAAAGCATGTAATGCGGTTTCAATAGAGGTATCTGCGTAACCATATACAATGCTAATTCCGATACATAGTATCAGGATGATAACGCTAATCAATAAAGCTAATGTTTTCGAAATAGTATTATTAAATATCATATGTAGTTAAATCTCTTTCCTAAATTTAATATTCAAAGCATATGAAATAATTTCCTAAATAGTTATTGACAACGAAAATATCGTGCCATATGATTATTACAATACAAGTGATAATGATTATCATTATCGAATTTCATTTTTAATTTTATCACATACATTGGAGGAAGAAAAGAGATGCCAAGTACATTTCGCAAATTGATTGCACTGTTAGCAATCATTGCTGTATTTACACTAGCTGCTTGTGGAAATACAAAAGAAAAAAATAAAGACCAAAATGCTTCAAAAGAAAAAATAGTTTCATATTCGGTTAAACATGCAATGGGATCAACAGAAGTTAAAGGGATGCCAAAACGTATTGTTGTATTAACAAATGAAGGAACAGAAGCTTTACTAGCAATGGGTGTAAAACCAGTAGGAGCAGTAAAATCATGGGCAGGAGACCCTTGGTATGATCATATTAAAGATAAAATGGATAATGTTGAAGTAGTTGGCGAGGAGGGCGCAATCAATATTGAAAAAATTGCTTCCTTAAGACCCGACTTGATCATTGGTAATAAAATGAGACAAGAAAAGGATTATGAAAAACTAAGTAAAATCGCCCCAACTGTTTTCTCAGAAACATTACGCGGTGATTGGAAAGAAAACTTTGAACTGTATGCTAAAGCCTTAAATAAAGAATCTAAGGGAAAAGACGTTTTGCAAAAATACGACGATAAAGTAAAAGCTTTAAAAGCTAAACTTGGAGATAAAACAAACCAACAAGTATCAGTTGTTCGCTTTTTGGCTGATAAATCTCGAATTTACTATACTGACTCATTCTCTGGTGTCATTTTTAATGAGCTTGGATTTAAACGAGTTCCTGAACAAGACAAAATGTTTAAAGCTGACAGTAAGCTAGGTAACCTTGCTATTGAAGTAGGAAAAGAAGCTATTCCTAAAATGGATGGTGATCTAATATTCTATTTTACATACCTTCCAACTGGTGATGATACAGCATTAGCAACTGAAAAAGATTGGACAAATGATCCACTATGGAAAAATCTATCAGCAGTTAAAAAAGGTCATGCATATAGAGTCGATGATTCTATTTGGAATACAGCAGGTGGCGTACTAGCTGCGAATTTAATGCTAGACCAAATTGATAAGATTTTCTCAAAATAACATTATTAAAATAAGACCCGGTTGGAAAATAGAGTATTTTCTATCCGGGTTTCTTTATGGGTAAAAGTAGATTATTTAGACTAGCATATTCACCTTAAATATAGGTAATACAGGTATAAACTTTACTATAACTCCCCTAGATATCAGATGAAGGCAACCTGTAGATATTTTCGTTTGTAAATTTCACGATGCATTAATCATTTAGCTTAATATTTTTAAAAAACATTTATCCTTTGCTAAAGATACTGTTCTAAAATTTATTTGTAAATTTTAGTCTTTAATAAATGAATAAATATCATACTCGGAAAGATCAAATAAATTCATCCTAATTGTGTCGTAATGTGAAGATGAAATCTCTAATACCTCTCTAAGGGAAACACTGATTAGATAGTAATTTCCATCTTCACTAGCTAAGAAATCTCCATCAGATAAATCTCTTAAATGTAACATTCTACGGCCTTTTACTTTTACTTCAAATACATCACTCGGATTAAATTTTTTAATCCCTAAAGATAGCATAATTTCTTTTACATTTTCATCCATTTCCTTTTCTTTCACTTTAATAAAATCAATATTAATTTTATTTAGATTTAAATCAGATAGAATTAATTCATTATCGGATGAAACACCAGCAATTACTCCCGAGCTAAAAAAAATCTCAAGTTGGGTTTCATTGCTTGTTTTTTCATTAAATATTTTTATACCAGTAATAGAAAAATCTTTCTCATCTTTTTTTTCATATTTTCTTATAACTTCCCTTTTATATGAAACGCCAAAAGAATAATCCGAATCTCCAATTACAGGAACTATATCTTGCAAGATTCCTTCCATTATTTGTTTCAGATAAATCGAATATTCGCTTGGTAGTTTTTCTAAAACGGCTATCAGCATTGCATTAAACCTGTTTACATCAATTTCAATACATTCTTTTTTAGCCCTCCTTGTAACGTCGTCATGTACTTTCTGTAGAATAAATTTAACATATTGCTATTTCAAATAGGGTTTGCGGTGATACAGCATATACATCCGTTGTCGGGTATGTATATATTATTCTATTCTTTTTTCAACTTGTACAGTGGGATATATATCTTTTTTATCCTAATGTTTTAGCGAAGTTCAACTATTTAATTTTCCTTTCTATCAGTATTTATATTATTCTTACTCTTTTCATAAAATCTCTAATATAAAATATATAAGTTTATAATATAAAAAGATGATGTCCCAAATTGCAGACATCATCTTTTAACTTATAAAATTAACGTATTACCTTAGTAAAGCACGCTATCTGAAGATATTAAGGCATTTATCTAAAACCACGTTCATATTGTTTGGGTTCATTTATTTCCTTTTTAAGCTTTGCTGCTGCATCTAATGCCCAATATGGATTACGCAACATACCACGACCAACAGCAACAAGATCAGCTTCTTCGTTCCCAATTACAGCATTGGCTAGAATAGGATCATCTAATCTTCCCACTGCAATAACTGGAACATTCAGAGCTTCCTTGATTTTACGAGCTAGCGGTACTTGATAAGCTGCCTGAGTACCAGGTCGACCCCCTGCACCAATTGGCCCTTCTCCACCTGAAGAGATATGGAAGATGTCTACGCCTGCTTTTTGGTATTCTTTCGCAAATTGAATACTTTCATTAATGCCGTATCCCCCATCCACATATTCACTTGCAGATATTCGCATAATTAATGGCATATTTTCAGGTATCTCTTTTTTAGCTGCTTCAATAACTTCCCGACCAAACTTAGTCAGATCTTTTCCATATTCGTCCTCTCTCTTATTTGTTAAAGGAGAATGGAATTGATGAATTAAATAGCCATGAGCACCGTGAATTTCAATAGCATCAACGCCGGCTTTTACTGCACGTTCTACAGCCTTACGGAATTTTTCGACCATTTCTTTTACTTCATCAGTTGAAAGGGCTCTTGGTGTCTTAGAATTTTCATCGAATGGAATTGCAGAAGCAGAAACCGGTACTTCAGCATCTTCTGCTTTACGTCCAGCGTGAGCAATCTGGATACCTACTTTGGCTCCATGTTGATGGCAAGCTTCTACAATGCGTGCTAATGGAGCAATTTGTTCATCTGACCATAAACCTAAGTCAAAGTCAGTAATTCGTCCATCAGGTTCTACATCTGTCATTTCTATAATAATAAAACTTGTTCCCCCAATTGCTCGAGATACATAGTGTATATAATGCCAATCTGTAGCAATGCCGTCTTTCTTTTCAACGGAATATTGACACATAGGAGGCATGACAACACGGTTCTTTAACTCTAAGCCTTTGAACTTATAAGGACTAAATAAATGTTCCATTTGAAAACTCCTTTTTCTTTAAATTTAATCGATTTAATTAAACGAAAAAGATTCATTCGAAAATTAAATGCATGACGCATGCATTTAATTTAATGCTAAACAATACTTCATGTCAAGTCAAAGTACTTCATCTAAAATGTAGTACTTTGACTTCATTTTATTTTCTTATAACCCCTCTGTTAACTGTTTCATTACAGCTTCAACATTAACAGTTGAAAGATTCGATTTTAGTATTTTATGGAAAGAGGCTAAACTTCCTTGAAGTTTTTGTTCTCCTAGATTAGTTAGACGTGTATAAGTACCCCTACGATCATCCGTACAAACTTGTTTTTCTAATGCCCCGCAGCTATTCGCTTCCATATTGCCTACAAGCCTAGACATTGCACTTTGACTCAATCCTACCATCTCTTGTAGTTGTTGTAATCTGAGCTTTTTTTCTGGCGCTTTAGAAAGGTGGTAGAGTACGTAGAATGCTTTTAATGACAAGTTATACTCTATTTGTAGGACATCCTCTAATTCTTTCTTTAATTTACTTTGTATAGAATCTATGACCAACCAGTGCTCCATAAAATCATTATTATTCTTCATTCTATTCCACCTATTCAGCATTATATTATGGCTTTCCGATTAAAATTTATGCATAAACTAATATATCTCAAAAAAACAAGTTACATAATAATTTCTTTAACATAAAATTCTACTATGTATTCGCATAGATAGTCAACTTGACATTAGGTGTATGAAATTAAGAATAATGTTGATCAAATTTATAATGCGGATTCTATTTACTTCTTTCTTATCAATAGCTTCTATTAATGTTACCTATACTCAATTGAAAAATTCCATATGAGGTTTCTTTTCTTTGTAATAATCTAATCTGTTCTGCAGTGTACCAGTATGAAATTCGAACTTATGGCCATCTGGATCTGTAAAATATATAGATTTTTTATCCTTTTCGTCTCTAGGACGACCCGAAAGTATGTTTACTCCTAATTTCTCTAATTTACTATAGATATCATCGATTTCCGCTTCTTCTACGGAAAAAGCTATATGAGTGTATGATTGATTTATTTCATTACGAGGAATATTCTGTTCCTCATTTAGAGCAAGCCACATGCCATTTAAATCAAAGTAAGCAGTACTTCTTCCTTTAACCAATAGTTTCGCTTCACAGACATCCTGATAAAATGCTATAGATTGTTCCAAATTAGACACAGAAAATAAAAAATGATTTAATCCTTTAATAAACAATATAGTCACCCCTATTTATTAGTATATACACTGTTATGATGATTGCTTAGTATGCGAAGAAGAATCTTTATTCAAAGCCACCGATAATATCATCGTAATAATACAGGCAGTGCCGACCCATTGAAAAAAACCAAAAGATTCTTTTAACCAAAAAACTGTTGTTAATACGGCCGCTAACGGTTCCAAACTCCCTAAGAGGCTTGTTTCTTTAGGTGAAAGACTTTGCAAACTTTCTATATAAAACCAGAATGCCATCATTGTACCAAAAATTATTACAAAAACTAAATATATATAAGATTCCACTGTTAAGCTATTAAAGTCCATTTGCCAAGGAGGGTGGATAAAACTTAATGTAAACCCACCAATAACCATCGCCCAACCAACAATGACAAGAGATTCGAATTGTGCTAGAAGAGGAACTGCATATAATGTGTAAAATGCAAGAGCTAATCCAGACAAGACACCCCAGACAATTGCGGGTATTGGTACAGATAGACTTGAGATTGAACCATTCGTTAATAAGAAAAAGCAACCCCCTAATGCAAGAAAAACAGTTAACACATCTTGTCTTGTAAATACAGCCTTCTTACGTAAAACCAAATAAATAATAATCATCACAGGTGCTAAGTATTGTAATAGTGTTGCAACGGCAGCATTCCCATATTTAATCGATGCCATATATGTATATTGGACCGAAAGCATACCTAGTAATCCAAATATAATGAGTTGAACAGCTGTTCTTTTATTTTTCCAGATGCCAAAAACTTGGGAACGGCTTTTTCCAAAAAACTGTATGCTTAAAAGCAAGAATCCGGATATGAGCAATCGTGTCGTAACGAGCCAATTTACATCAATTTTACTTTGGTGAAATAGTTTCTGTGCAACTGTACCTCCCACACCCCAAAATATAGCCCCCATAATTACGAGTAACAATCCTTTTCTTCTAGTAGTTCTATGCATGTTCATACTCCACCTCTAATATAATAATAGTGTTATAATAAGGGGAAAATAATTATAATAATACATAAAAAGAATGAAAAAATATAAATATATTGAGGTGATGATGTGCAGGTGAACAATTTTGAAGTAAATAAAAGTTTAAAAGAACTCACCCAACATCGTACTGTTGAATTACCAATTGCATGTTATGAGACAAAGATAAACCAAAACATTCATGGTCATATACCGCTCCATTGGCATGAGGAAATTCAATTTGTGTTGGTTCTTATCGGTGAAGCAACTTTTCAAATAAACGAAGAGAAATTAATAGTACGAGAAGGAGAAGGTGTATATATAAATAGTGGCTGTTTGCATATGGCAGAAGATAGGAAAAAAACAGACTGTGTCTATATTTGTTTAAATGTATCACCTCATTTCGTCCTCCCACAAGAACTCTATACGACTTATGTTCTTCCTTTTATTCAAGCAACTAACTTATCTTACATCCCTGTTGATACGAATACGCAATGGGGTAAAAACATAGTAGAAGCCATTCTTAAAATCAAAGAGTTGATGGAACAAAAAGTGCAGTTCTTTGAAATGGATATAAACATGCAACTAACGGTGATTTGGAAAAACCTAATCTGTAATGGTTTTCAACCAGAATATATTCAGACAGAAAAGTTAAAAAGTCAACGAATGAAACAAATGTTAAGTTGGATCCAAGTTCATTATACTGAGAAAATCAAATTAGAGGATATTGCTAAAGCCGGTCAATTGAGCCGCTCTGAATGCTGTAGGTACTTCAAGCGAACTTTAAAAACGACACCATTAAATTATGTAATTGATTATCGAATTCAAAAAAGCCTTCTCCTTTTACTGCAAGAAGAGACTAGTGTGACAGAAGTTGCTTATGAAGTCGGTTTTAATAGTACCAGCTATTTTATTGAAAAATTTAAAAGATCAATGAACATGACACCGTTAGCATATAAAAAATACTTTATGGAGGATTGAAGCATCTATTTCGGGGACTCTCTCAAAATAAGCAAAAGAAAAAGACCTATCATATCCACTATGCTAGGCTTTTTTCTTAATATTTTGGTTGCTTGCCGTAAAAACAAAACAGGTAATACATGCAACGAATGATACAACCATGCCGAACAATAATCCAAAACCCTTCATAAATATGTCTTCCCCTTGATAAGAAGGCTTGATGGTAACAAACCAATAGATGAATAGTATTAAAAGGAAAAAGTAAAAACTGCTCCCAACTACGCTCATTTTTATACGATTTCGTTTTGATCCTTGCCAAGCTTTATTTATAGCTATCCATAGAAGAATGCTAGTCAATACAGCAGCAAACATTAAAAGTATGTGAAGATAAGGGATGGGAAAGAAAATCAATAGGTAAAGAATTAAGCCAGTTGAGAAGAACAAAACAGCATTCATACAAAATAAAAATAGGCCAGAGAGCCAATGGTTTTGGAACCAGTTTGCGTTTTTTAACTTATGTACAAGATTATTTTTTTTACCAAGATGTTCAATGAATGTCTTTCTAAAATAAATGATGAGTAAAACTCCGATACATCCAACCATTAATATAGACGTCATAATACTACTCCCCTTTAATCAACTTATCAGTTGGATAATTGTTTGTGGCAGGCTTAAAAGGCCATAGATCGGCATTCGGTTTTCTCAGACAGTCAGATCATTTTCTGCTTTTATGTGAAGAGCTCTTTCTAATGTTTCTTGTAGGACTGCTGCGAACAAAGTAATAACAACAGTAACAAAAATGATAGCAGCCGCAATAAGTGCGAGGCCTGGGTGAAGAGCATTTTGTTGGAGAAGGATGAGCACACCGATTGTATACATTGAAATAATCGTTAACGCACTCTTCTTTATACATCCTAATGCCTCGACAGCTACCTTTGAAAAAGCGGTTTCCTCCTGAATAAAATTTAGTAATCGATAAGCTTGATATAAAGCGATATAAAAAGGTATTGCAGTGATATAAATGCCTATTAGAAGAGGTAATGCCAAGTAAGCATATGTTGGGTTAGCTTCTGCAGCTTGACTGGCCATGCTCGGTAACCAAAAAACGCAGCATATTAAGAGGAATAGGCCAATCACAATAATAGAAAACCTCAAAAAAATTAACGATTCCCTTTTCATAAAGACCTCCAAATTTTGTTATTACAGCTATCATACTAATTTATTTATCGTTTTTCAATAAAAATATATTCTTTTTCACTATTAATTTATAATTGTGCTTTTAGAAACGAATAAAGGATTCATATTTTGATGCCTTTACAGAAAAACACGCAGGCCCTTAAGAAAAGGCCCGCGTGTTTTATTTCGTGAAAGTATAATGTCTTTCTACATTATCCTCAAATTTAATTTCTAATTCAATTTTCTTGTAATCTGAACCTAAATGGAAGACAGAGATAACTTCATTTAATACCTCTTGGTCTGGGGTTTTTGAATCGAATGTTAATTTTTTAAAGAGTTTTTGCACATGTTCGTACGCCGCGTTACCTTCTAACAATTGATTTTTACGATTATTTTCTACTTTTACTTCTGCCCCGTCACGTTCATTTTCATATTCAATATTGTAAAATTGATTAGCTCCATAATCTACTTCTAAATCAAATTCGGAGAAGCTAAAAGGAGCACCGTTGACTTTTTTATTGGTAGTATCGTTGCTATTTGGTGGCGCAGTTGTGACAGGTTCGTTTTCACCGCTGTTAGAGACTGGTGCATTCTTGTGTACATTTGATGCTTTATCTTTATCGCCGCAGCCCATTAGCGAAGCGGCTAAAAGAGGAATCGCAAGAATAGCAGACCATTTAGACATGTTCTTCATCTCCTTTATAGTATTAGCAATAGTATTTGCAGATAAAGGGATGAATAAACATATAACTACCATTCTTTATAAATAAACAAGGTTTGTTCATTTTATACCTTTAAATTGTTGTGTATAGCAAACCGGTCCATCATTTTCTGACTGGATGAAGATAACCCTCTAAGTGTTACTGTATTACCATTAACATGAAACTTCTGAATTACTTTGTCAATGGCCAATACCGCTGAATCATCCCATATTTGAGCATTGGAAAAATCTATTATCACTTCTTTATGCTCCACATTGTAATGAAAAGAATCAATGAAACGGTCTGATGAAGCAAAGAATAGTTGCCCTTTGACTATACAAATAATTTCTTCATTCACTTGTTGTTCTTTTACTTGCAAACGAGATATCTTAGCTACGAAAAATAATGCACTTAAAATGACGCCTGCTAAAACACCTTTTGATAGGTCATGGGTGGCAATCACAATAATAACCGTGACAAGCATTACAATCGCATCCATCTTAGGAGCTTTTCTTATATATGAAAAGGACGACCAATCAAATGTTCCTATTGAAACGATAATCATAATGCCTGCTAAAACAGACATCGGAATTTGAACAACCAAATCGCCAAGAACAACAATCAAGAACATAAGGAAAATGCCTGCTACGAATGTTGACAATCTGCTTCTCCCACCAGAGCTTACATTTATGACCGATTGGCCGATCATTGCACATCCTGCCATACCGCCAAAAAAGCCATTTACAATGTTGGCAATACCTTGACCTCTCGCTTCTTTATTCTTATTGCTTTCGGTCTTAGTCATATCATCTATAATGGATGCTGTTAGTAAAGACTCTAATAAACCAACGATCGCTAAGGCGAATGAATAAGGGAAAATAATTTTCAATGTTTCAAACGAAAAAGGAACATCAGGAATAAAGAAATTAGGTAATGATTTAGTAATTTCACCTAGATCACCAACTGTACGTAGATCCATATGTGTATTCATCGCTATCGCTGTTAAGATAACTATAGCAATTAAGGGTGCAGGAATTGCCTTGAAAAATCTAGGTACTATATAGACAATTAACAATGTGATACCTATAAAGACATATGTCATATTAGGGACATGAATAAAGTTCGGCACTTGAGCCATGAAAATTAAGAGGGCAAGCGAGTTAACAAAACCAATCATGACAGCACGAGGAATGAATTTCATCAGCTTTGCTATTTTAAATATGCCAAATAGTACTTGGATAACCCCTGTTAATATGGTGGCTGCCAACAAATAGTTAAGTCCGTGCTCTTTTACTAATGGGCCCATCAACAAAGCCATAGAACCAGTAGCAGCAGAAATCATTGCTGGTCTTCCTCCGACAAAAGAAATAATAACTGCGATGCTGAAAGAAGCATACAACCCCACCATTGGGTCAACGCCAGCAATGATTGAAAAAGCAAGTGCTTCAGGAATTAAAGCTAAAGCTACCACAATACCTGCAAGAATATCCGCTCTTACATTAGAAAACCATTGTTTCTGGATGCTTTCTAACATATATTCACCTCATTTCGATAATATCTGTTTAAGAGTTATATAGCTTGAAGCTTTTTAACTTTTTCAGACAACAAAATGAAGTATAACACCTTACTTCCCAAAATAGAACCATTTTGGAACTATTTTTTGATGATTTATAGTATGTTATAATAGAAAAAACGACTTTTATATAGGAGAGCCAATATGTTAATAGGATATATGAGGCCTTATATTGAGGATCAAAACTGTGAAAAACAAATCCAAACACTTCAAAGCTTTCAATGTGATCAGTTGATTCAAGAAGAACATTCGTCTGCAAAGAAAAGGATACATTTGCAAAAGATGATGGAAAACATTCAATCTGGAGATAAAATACTTGTAAACAGATTGTTTATCTTAGCAGATTCGACGCGCCATTTAGTTGAACTATTAGAGATTGCCCATGCTAAAGGTGCTTTCTTCTATTCGATTCACGAGGGTATCGATACAAGTAGCGAAGGCGGCTATTCATTTGAGGAGATTGTTAAACATTTACTTGATTTTCAAAGTGACGTCATTAGTGAAAGAACAAGAAAGGGTTTAGATAGAGCAAAACAAAAAGGAGTATCAGCTGGACGCCCTAAAAAACCGGATGAAAATGTGAAGCGCGCCATCCAAATGTATCAAAGTAAGCAACATAGTCTTACAGAAATAAAAAATGAAACAGGTATCAGCAAATCAACCTTATATAGGTATCTTGAACGTTAAATATAATTTAAAAACACCAGCGACTCCCCAAATATTTCGGGAATCCACTGGTGTTTTATATTATCCTTCTGTTAAAGCATAGTACTTCTTTTCTATTCCGTTAATTTCAACGATTAAAACATCATTTCTTTCTTTCGTTGAGTATATCTTAGTTCCTACTGGAATATTGTTAGCCATCTTATTCTTAAAGGTTTGGCCAGAGCCATATTTACTTTCCACTTTGCCAATTTCTTTATCTTTGGTTACTTCCAATTGATTAACCCAATCAATATTTGTTTGATAAAGAGTATCATGGACCATTAACAGATCGGCATTATTATCTTCTTTTAATACTTCCGCTGCTGTAGGCGGTGCACTCACAGTCTGTGTTTCCTTAACTTTGCTTCCGCACGCTGTCACGAAAATAGATACTGCAACAAGAAGTACGATGAGTGTTTTATAGCTCATCGCTAATTCCCCCCTGAAACTAAATTAATAGCTTAGTTTACATTTCCAGCTTGCATCGCGTAATTTCTTACTATCATACCATTGGTTTGTTTCATGTCGAGCTGTTCATAATAAGCTACTAAATCATCATCACAACATAAATCCACCATATAGATATCTTCTAATTCATGCAACATACGCTTTACCAAATCTTTGCCGATACCTTTACTTTTATACTCAGGCAACACTTCTAGAAGTGGAATATACGCGGACAACACACCATCGCTAATCGCCGTTATAAAACCTACTACCTTATTTTTCTCTTTATCAAGTGCAAGTACCACTTTATTGCTGTTTTTTAGTAATTGTAGATGTGTTATCGGACTTGGCGGGTTTGGCCAATCCACGAAAAAGCCTTGTAGCATATCTGAAGAAATGTTATCTAGAGAATTTGTATAAATCATCATCATTCAACTCCTGAATTGTATTTTTCAACATCATAGAAGCAGATGATTAATCAAAAGTATAATAACAATATAGCGACCCCCACATTTTAGTTCACACTATAAAGTTCGATAAAGGAACAGCAAACCCCTTCCATTATTCGAAAACTTTTATAAAACTTCTTTAGTGCCAAGACTGATTAAATGGTTTAAAACGAAGCAATACTTTTCCTCTGATCTCTTTCCTATAATCGATCGGCCCAAAGTCTCTAGAATCCATAGAATGATTGCGATTATCTCCCATAACAAAGACTTTACGTTTTGGAATCACGATATCAATTGATGGACTATCCATTGTTTCTTTTATGTATGGCTCTTTAACCATTTTTCCATTGCGATAGAGTGTTTTTCCTCTAATTTGAATATGGTCTCCCGGCAAACCAATGACACGTTTTATATATAAGTCATGGCCCGCTACAATGTCAGCATCAAAACTGACAATATCATTATATTCTGGGGCATGAAATTCGTAGGAAACTTTGCTGGAAAGCAGGTAATCCCCTTCATGTAAACTGTTTTCCATACTATCTCCTACGACGACCTCGGGCGTAAAAAAAGTCCGAAAGAGCATCACCAAAAGAATCATTACTACAAGAGTAAAAATAAAATATTTAAAGTCCTCTATTAATGCAGCATATTTTTTCACTAAAATCGCCTAATTTCTATTAAGAATATGGTTGTGGTTAATTCTATTATTATCTATACTCCCTTCCTTACGCAATGCTATAAAAGGAGAGATGTCTCAAGCTCTCCTAATACCTGATAAAGACATAATGGTCGGAATAGCAATCATGAGAATGACAAAAACCCACAGCATTCCCTCTAAATTTGAATCATTTCCTATTGCCATTTGTATAGATTGCCAGATATAAACCGATTGAAAGAGAAATAGCATTGTTCTAATAAAAACTAAAAGGCACACCATTTGTTTCGTTTCTCTTTGCTGATCGCTAGTAAGCTGGATGTGCGGGTTCTTATGATAGCTTGGGGATTTTTCTAACCAATATAGTCCCACAGCCAGAATGCCAATTAACAATGGAAGGAAAAGCAAGAAAACGCGCGAGCCGAGTTCTATAGACTCTCCTCTTACCCCAAAATCAATAGGTACTTTCAATGGAATGCTTGAGAACATAAACCATACATAAGAAGCAGAAACTACAAATAGTCCAAACCCACTTAAATTGACGAGTTGCAACAACAAAAGGCTTCTTCCTTGAAAAGTTGTATGGTGTTTCATGCTAAATCTCCCCGCTTCTTTTTATAAAAGTTATGGTTAGATTGGACAATTATACAATTATTATGTATGATTCTAAACCTGATAAGATGAAAATTTGGTAAAATCATTACAATTAAGATAAAATAGTTAATGGTAAAAGAAGGAGTGAATAATATGGTAAAACAAACAGTTACATTAAATAATGGCAATGAAATGCCTGCAGTAGGCTACGGTACATTTCGTGTAAAAGATAGCAATGAACTTTCAGATATGGTTGTAGTAGCTATCAAAGAAGGTTACCGCCACATTGATACAGCGCACATCTATCAAAATGAAGAGAGTGTTGGTTTAGGTATTAAAAAAGCAATCGATGAAGGACTTGTTACGCGTGAGGAATTATTCGTAACCTCAAAAGTATGGAATGACGGGCTTACATATGATGAAACAATCGCAGCTTATGAAGAAAGCCTTCGCAAACTAGGTCTAGATTATTTAGATCTTTATATTATTCACTGGCCAGGCCTAGATGAAAATTATGTAGAAGTGTATAAGGCGCTTGAAGAACTTTATAATAATAAAAGAGTCAAAAATATTGGCGTCAGCAATTTCCACGTTCATCACCTGGAAACATTGCTTTCAAAAACATCAGTAGTCCCTGCAGTAAATCAAATCGAATTCCAACCAAAATTAACACAAGTTGAAGTACGAGAATACTGCAAAAAACACGGTATTCAAGTTGAAGCTTGGTCTCCTCTTATGAATGGCGAAATTTTAAACCATGAAGTTCTTGTTGATATCGCAAAAAAATATAATAAATCAACAGCTCAAATTGTATTAAAGTGGGACTTAGAAAATGATGTCATTACGATTCCCAAATCAATGACACCATCTAGAATCCGTGAAAATCTGGAGTTATTTGATTTTGAATTAACACAAGATGAAATCGACAAAATTTCTTCATTGAACGAAGGATTCCATTTCGGTCCGAATCCTGACGAATATAACTTCAATAATTAATCATAAAAAGGCAAAAGCTCTTAGAGCTTTTGCCTTTTGTTTTTTTATTGAGGTAAACTGTCGTTGACAATTTTACGATAGTATTTTGTTGAAAGGATAGCGAAGATAGAGTAAAGAACAATATAGATGCCAATCGTTACAACTAGTGGGATTACTAATTCTGTTCCAAATAACATCCAGCCTGATTTTACTGCAAAGTAGCTATGGCAAACACCAACAACTAGCGGGATGCCAAAACTAAAGAGTTGCTTGCGGCGTATTCCTTTCATGATTTCGTCTGTCGTAAAACCAATTTTACGAAGAGTTTTAAAGGATTCCCGCTCTTCTTCAGCTTCTGTCATCTGTTTAAAGTAGAGGATGCTGCCAGTTGCAAGTAAGAAAGCTAGTCCTAAAAAGCCAGTCACAAAAATAAGTAATCCAATGTTTTCTAGAGAATGCTTGTATGTTTCGCTCTTGATGGAAAATTGTTCTTCCGGAGCAAAATCCCCTTTACTATGTGATGTGAAAATACCACCTTTTGTTGACTTTTTATAAATTGAAATGGCTTTATCCATCTGCTCACTATTAGTAATCGTGTAGCCAGTATAGGTACGCCAGCCTGTTTGTTTAAGAATTTGTTTGTTAGTCTTAATTTGATTAAACAACTGATCTGACAGTACAATTGTTTTTTTTCCGCCATATGTTATTTCTGAAGGAACACTATTCTTTGCTTCAACCCCTATTAACTTCAAATGTTTAATCGAATTATTTACTCTTAATTTCATTTGGTTACCGATTTCTAATGGCATTATTTTTTGGAATATGGAGTTGTAACCCAGTATATAAGCTTCGTTTTTATTTAAGCTAATAGAAGGTAATTTTTTCTTTACATCACTTTCTTTTAGAACAATTGTATCAGAGTACTGATTACCTTTGCTCGCTTGTTTTGCTTCTTCATTTTTCATCACTGGTGTGAAATCGATAGGGACATTTAATAATTCATAATGATCTGTTTTATAATTTATTTCTTTTGCTTGTAGTGATTTTTCAAAAGCACTATCTTGATCATTAGCAACACTCATATCATAGGGAGTATATTGCTCTATTTGTGCCCCTATTGAATAGTAGGTAATGGACGATAGAGAAAGAACTGTAAGCGCGAGTGCCGTCAAAACCGTAATAATTGATAATGACAATGCATTACTTTTCATTCTATGCATAATGGGCGATACGGCCAGGACATCTTTTAATGAGAGATGTCCATTTTTAGAGCTGCGAATGGCATTCATAATTAAAGCAATAGAAAAACGGAAGACGAAATAAGTACCAATAATGACACTAGCCAATACGACTCCCATTTTGATAAATAATGTGTTTTCGTTTGCACTCTCATTTATATTAAAAATTGTAGTTGATAAATAGTACCCATACACAATAGCTGCTAGGCCTACTGCACCTAAAATGAGTTGAATTGGATTCATCTTTTTCATTTTTTGCTCACTGTTACTTGTTGTATGGAATAACTGTAACAACGTTGAACGATTTACAACCCATGTTGTTTGAATCAATACAATAATAAATAATCCAGCAAAAACAATCAGTGTTTGGACTAGTGCTATGAATGAAAAATCTAGCATAACTAATCCATCAACATGTATAATCTTCAAGAAAATTAGCGCAAAGAAACGTGAAAATAGGAACCCGATTAGAATGCCTGCTACTAAGGCAGCCACCCAAAGCAATAAGTTTTCAAGTGCAAGAATATAAGAGATTGTTGACTTTGGCATTCCAACAATTTGGTATAATCCAATTTCCTTACTTCGTCTTTTTAAAAATAACTGATTCGCATAGAAGACGAAGAAAAAGACAATAATCACAAGCATAACAGCGCCTACTTTAAAGCCGGCTCCTGCCTTTATGCTTGACCGAGTTAATTGATCAATCGCATCATTATGCTGCAATGTCACAAATGAAAAATAAAGGGCTGCACTGAAAATCAATGCGAAAAAATAGAGATAGTAGTGTTTAATGTTCTTTCGCATGCTGCGAAGAATTAATGTACTAATCTTCATAGCCATCACCGCCTAGAACACCTTGCGTATGCATGATGTCTTGGAAAAATTGCGTGCGTTTTTTGTCGCCTTTATATAATTGTGTATAAATCTGTCCATCTTTTAAGAAAAGAACGCGACTGCAGTAACTTGCAGCGACGGGATCATGAGTGACCATCATAATAGTTGCACCATTTGTTTTATTTAAAGATGCTAAGTTCTCTAATAGAGACGAAGCAGCTTTTGAATCAAGTGCGCCTGTGGGCTCATCTGCGAATACAATACTCGGTTTAATAATTAGCGCACGAGCTGCTGCTGTACGTTGTTTTTGGCCGCCTGATAATTCATTTGGGTATTTCTTTAATAAATCTACAATCCCCAATTGCTTAGCTAATTTTTGGCACCGGTTTTCTGCTTCTTTTTCATTTGTTTTACCAACCGCGAGTGGAAGTAAGATATTTTCCTTAACTGTTAGCGTATCTAGAAGGTTGTAATCTTGAAAGATAAAACCCATCTCAGTACGCCGAAATGAAGCAAGTTGTTTTGATTTCATTTTTTGTAGCATTTGCCCATTGATCTCTATTGTCCCCTGGGTAGGATTATCAATTGAACAGAGTACGTTTAAAAGCGTTGTTTTCCCAGAACCTGATGGCCCCATGATCCCAACATATTCCCCTGCTTCTACATCTAAGTCAATCCCCTTTAATACTTCTTGTGCAGACT
The DNA here is from genome assembly GCF_023515935.1 of Rummeliibacillus sp. G93. Classification (NCBI taxonomy): domain Bacteria; kingdom Bacillati; phylum Bacillota; class Bacilli; order Caryophanales; family Caryophanaceae; genus Rummeliibacillus; species Rummeliibacillus sp. G93. Next base: position 1,633,734 of record NZ_CP097314.1, on the reverse strand, counting down.
GTTTTTTTCCATATATCTTTTTGATTTTACGTCCTTTTAATATTTCCATATTATCTCCTCCTGATTAACTATTTATATTTTATAAAACTCTTGATAAATAATCGTTCGATTGACGTGACATTTAAAAAAGCAAAGTGACAAAAATGTCACTTTGCTATGGTTTCCAAGTAAGGATTGGATGTAGGGAAAGTAAGTGTGAACGTACTCCCTTCATTTATTGAAGATTGTACAGTAAGATTAATCCCTAATTTAACAGCCGCATTCCTTGCGAGGTAAAGGCCCATTCCTGTTGATGCGCTCTGCTTTCGTCCTGTCGTTCCTGTAAAGGATTTATCAAAAATTCTAGGTAAATCAGAAGGAGCAATCCCTTCTCCAGTATCTTCAATGGACAGTATTTTATGTCCTTTATCATCAGTAGACATACGGATTGTAATAACATCTCCATTATGGCTATATTTCACCGCATTGGTTAGTATTTGTCTTAGTAAAAAGGATAACCATTTTTGATCTGTTAAAACCTTTTCTACATTACCCTCTACTTCAATAGCCAAATTTTTCGCAAGGCACCAGGATTGTAGCTCCTTTACTTCAAGCATGATAACAGATGAAAGGTTTATCTGCTGCATCATAGTATCCTGCTCGATTTCAGCCAGTCGCAAAGTATGAAGCGTTTGATCTAGAAGTAAATGAATTCTGAGCCATTCAACTTGAAGTGATTTTTGATATTCTCTTGGCAAATCTTCAATCATGAGTTTCATTGCTGTGAGAGGCGTTTTCACCTCATGAATCCATGCTAAATGCTCATCGCGCTCTTGCATTCTTCTGATATTCAGTTCATTTTGATAATGCTCAAACTCCCGTTCAATTCCCTTGATTCTAGCGAGAAATACATCATTCATACACTGATACTCGCTAAGATCTTCATCCATTTCCTTAATGGCAATAGATTCTCTAAAGTAACGCCACAACAAAAACACTAGGAAAAAGAAGATTGTCGTTAAATTCATATACATGATGGAAATCAGCTTAAAGCCTGTATCTAGGTAGATTAAAAAATTAATCCATACTAAGCAGCCTATGAAAAATAGAATCCAAGGAAGCCGATCTTTTAGATAAAATAAAAACAATTAGGACACGTCCCTTGTAATCGCCATATAACCAAGTCCTTTTTTTGTAACAATCACATCAGCCAAGTTCAATTGTTCTAGTTTGCCTCTTAATCGGTTAATATTAACTGTCAATGTGTTGTCATTGACAAATCGTTCGTCATCCCAAAGCTCACGCATTAAATCATCTCTAGAGACAATTTGGTTTTTATACTTTAATAGAATTCGCAAAATGGATTGCTCATTCTTAGTTAAATCAGCGGTTTGGTGTTGGTATGTAACAGTGCTAGAAGCGTAATCGATTGATGCTCCATTCCATAATACATACTCATCTTTTTCTCCTTCTTCTGCATAAGCATAGGTCCTTCGTAAAATAGCTTGGACCTTTGCTAGTAGAACGTCCATATGGAATGGCTTTTGAATATAATCATCCGCTCCCATTCCCATTGCCATCACCATATCCATGGGCTGATCGCGAGATGACAAGAAGAGAATTGGTACATTAGAAATAGCACGAATTTCTCTGCACCAATGAAATCCATCGTATGCAGGAAGCTGAATATCAATTAAAACAAGCTGGGGATTTATTTCATGATATGAATGCATGACATCCTTGAAATTTTCAGGCTGTTTCACGTTTAAATCCCACTTTGTAAATTGCTGTTTTATTAGTTGAAATATTGACGTATCATCTTCGATTAATAAAATAGTAAATGCCATATGCAAGCTCCTTATCAAGTCCTTTAAACTTTATTTATCATACCACTTCTTTTAAAATATTTTCATCCTCATCTAAATCTTTAATAGTTGAATATAACAACAATAATTAATAATAAAAAGGCAAAAGTTCTAAGAGCTTTTGCCTTTTACACAATAAGAAGATTATATTTGAATTTCAATCGACGTTCCGCAATCAATCTCACTTTGAATGGTGATTTGACCGTCATGGGCTTTGATTATATCATGGGCAATCGCCATACCTAGTCCAGACCCCTTATGTGCAGCTCCAGTATTTGTACCCCGATAGTAGCGATCAAAAATCCTTTCTATCTCTTTCTTCTTAATGCCCTTACCATTATCTTTAATCAAAATATGTGTATGGTCTTTCTTTTCAATACTTATTTCTATCTTTACATGATCATTGTTATGAACAATAGCATTATAAATTAGATTATTAATAGCCCTGCGGAAAAGTATTTCATCCACTTCTTCGATTATGATCTCTTGCTTCACATGAAACTGTATTTCACGATTCCCATATTTAGGATCATTCAATACATCAATCACAATTGTACGCAGAAGGGCGACAATATTTATTTCTTTTTTGTTTAAAGAAAGTTCTTTGTTCTTTATTCTAGTTGATAAATTTAAATCTTCCATGACGTCTTTAATGTATCGTGACTTTTCCTCAATTATTCCTGCATATTCCCTTATTTCATCAGTAGAAAAAGTATAATCTTTATCTTTCATCATTTCTGCATAGCCTTGAATAGAGGAGAGCGGAGTTTTAATATCATGAGAAATGTTGGAAATCCATTCCTCTCTCATTAAATCGAGTCTTTTCCTTTCTTTCTCACTTAACTTTAATTGGTCAGCTAAATGATTTAAATTATAAAAGACATTTTTATATAACCCTCTTGGCTTAGCATGGTGATTAAATTCATGATTAGCAAGTTTTTTTATACCGTCAATTAGAGTATACAATGGCTGTGTTAACCTTTTGCTAAAGACATAACCGATCATTAACGCAATTAAGATATCAACAAGAAAAATAATTACCCCAATATTAAATAATCTAATTATATCTTGATTGTTGTAGGAGATAAATTGGCGATCTAAATTTTGATTTTCAATACCTAACAAATAGCTAAACTGATGTCCATTTATATTCTTTTCTCCTACATAAACGACTGTTTTTGCATTTATTTCTTTATACTTATACATTTGAATAATATCTGCAGGTATATACTTTTTCTTACTGTTTGGAGGAGTTCTAAACCCGTATACCTCTGTACCGTTTTCATCCAAGATTTGAATCCACGCATTCTTTTTCGTTAACTTTTTTTCTCCTTCTTCAGAAATTGTCACTGCATGCTTCTCTGTGATGATCTCTTTATTAAAGTTTCTTGTGAATTGTTCGGGTGATATTTCATGATTTTGAAAAATTGGGACACCAAAAGAATTCTGTGCTGTAAGCAAACCTATCCCAAGGAAGAGATTAATGAAAATAACTGAAATAACTACCAATACAATAGAAATTAAATATCTTCCTGTTAGCTTCCACTTCATAACTATTCTTCCTCTATAACCAGCTTATACCCTAAGCCTTTAACGGTCATCAGAAATTGAGGATGAGAAGGCTTTTCTTCGATTTTTTCACGAAGCCTTCGTATATGAACCATGACTGTATTATCCATCCCGAAAAAATCTTCACCCCATACTAAATCATAAAGCTGTTCTTTGCTAATTACCTTGTTTTTATTTTGTAGGAAAACTTTCATCAGCCCAAGTTCTTTTGGTTTCAATTCAATCACTCGTCCACTCTTTTTTAACTCCGCTTTTTCTTCGTTTAATTCAAATGGACCTGCCTTTAATTTTCTCTCTACCACTGCTTCAGACTTCATGTATTCTGTGCGGCGTAAATGAGCTTTAACACGATAAGCAAGCTCTTTAGGGCTAAATGGTTTTGTAATGTAATCATCCCCACCAATGGCAAAACCCAATATCTTATCTATTTCTTCCGTTTTAGCTGATAAGAATAGAATAGGTACCTTGGAGATATTTCTTATTTGTTTACAGACATCATAGCCTTCTCCATCCGGTAGCATAATGTCCAATATAACAAGATCTGGGTTATTGTTTTGAAATTGTTCCAACCCTTCTTGAGAAGTAGTTGCCGTTATAACGTTTTCGATTCCTTCTTTTTTTAGTACGGTTTTGATAAGGCGTAAAATATCTTCCTCATCATCGATGATTAGAATTTTATTGTTTATTGACACGATGTATGACCTCCAGATTTGTCCTCTGCTTATTATATTATAGTAAAAAGGAATCCTTTTACATAAGGATTCCTTCTTCATAATTATTTTACCAACTTCTCACTAGCTTTTTTGGGAATATCCCCTTTTTTCACTTCCTGATATGAAGTAACACCTTTATCATTTTTTACAAATAAAGATAAATAAGCATTTTTCCGAAGCTGTTTTTGTGCGGTAAATGTTAATGTTTTAGCTTTACCATCCTTATCGAAAGCGGGGAGTTTATACTCATAAGAAACATATGTTTTCCCATTATCATCTTTATCTTTTAACATCGTTCCTTCTCCAGTAATTTGAGTGTAGTATTGTTCTGCACCTAACCTATTGAAGTTAACATTCTGAAGAATAACTAATCCGCCGACTATTATGACAATAGCTACAATAAATCCAATTAATTTTTTCATGTTTTTTTCCTCTTTTCTATTTAATGATTATCTTGTAATAGTTCCTTACTGTTAAGAAATAATAGACAATGTAAATACAAACGTATGCGCCTATACAGATGCTGACAGGCATCATCAAATTTGTTTCCATTAACTTAGATAGCATGGTTAGTGCCACGATTGAGTGTGAAATACCTGCTATTAATGGCAATGCAAAAATGAATAGGATTTGTTTTGAAATCGACCTTTTCACTTCTTTTTTGTTTACACCAATTTTGTGTAAAATCACATAACGGTCTTTATCTAAGGTTGCCTCAGTCAGTTGTTTAAAGTAGATAATGCTTCCTGTTGCTGCAAGGAATACTAATCCTAAAAATCCTGCAATGAAAATGATTAAACCTGTTGATTCCAAACCTTGGGCATAATTTGAATAGAAACTTGAGAAATCTGCTTCCTCTGGTAACAAGTTTTCTATTTTTTTTGTTAAAACTTTGGCATTCTCGTCATTACTTAGTTTGTAAACTTCCATGTTGACGACTTTTGTTTTACCTGCAAATTTTGCGAATAGTTCATCACTAATTACAATTGTCATACCTGCTGTAGGTGTATTTAATACATTATATTTCTTCAATTTTTTAAAGGTAATATCCTCATTTTTATTATTCACTTTTAAAGGAATTGATGCCCCTATATACTTAGGCGAGAAACTCTCTGAATAGCCGGCTTCTAGTGCAGCTGCTTCATTTCCCTTTAATGATAAAGATTCATTTCTTTTTTGTAACTTAGCTAACTGGTTAAAGGTTTTGTTGTTGATTATGCTGTATTCCATTTCGTCAGGTAAATTGTTGTTATGAAGATTTGATATATTGACATCCACTATAAATGTCGGGACCGTCTCATGATAGATAATTTTATGATCTTTCGCTCCCCAGATCTGTTCATCGATCTGCTTAGATACATTTTCATTTTTAGCGATAAACATCATGCTATTAGGATTTATTAATTCTGCATTGCTACGATTGTTATAATATAAACTGTAGGCGGCTCCCACTGCAGTTAATGTTGTTGCACTTAGTACAGCAATAATTGTTAATGTACGTGCATTTCCTTTTATTCTATACAGTAGTTGCGATGTACTAATTAAGTTAATTCCATTCCAAAAATGTTTTTTGTTTTTTCGTAATAACTTTAATAAATAAACCGTTAATGTACTAAACAATAAATACGTGCCCAAAATAACTGCTAGTAAGATAAGAATTGGTGTTACCAAAAACCCTATCTTTCTCCATACTTCAGACATTAAGATATCTTGTAATGCAAGCCAATATCCAATGCCAACTAAGAGAACTGCAATTAATGCGGTGGTAATAGAAGACTTTGGTTCTTTTTCGCCTTCTTGTTCTGCTTTAAACAGCTCAATTAATTTAAACCGGTAAATTAACCGATATCCGTGTATTGAAGTAATGGCAGTAATCAGAATAAATACGATAACTGTATTTACAATTGCTTGAGAAGAAATAGCTAGACTTCCAATGGCTTTAAAACCCATTACTTTCATTAAAATGATGACAAAAACCTTTGAAAGGAACAAACCAAGGATAATGCCGATCACTAAAGCGATGAGCCCCATTATAAAATTTTCGTAAAATAGCATTCGGCCGATTTGCTTCTTGCGAACTCCAAGTAAAGAGTAGAGACCGACTTCTTTCTTACGTTTCTTCACAAAAAACGAGTTTGAATACCAAATAAATACAGCAACAAATATAATTAGCACAATGGAAGCACCATTAAAAACTGAGCTAATTTTATCGGATGTTTCCGTTGTTTCTTGTATTGATTGGTCATACTTTAAAGAAACAAAGGTAAAGTAAATGATAATACTAAAAATCATTGATCCTATATATAAAGAATAGTTAGCAAAGTTTTTTCGTATATTCTTTCTGGCGATGCTAAATAGCGTCATTTTATTGTCCACCTCCAAGAGAAGCAAGGACATTTAGTATTTTTTGAAAGAATTCTTCACGGGAAAGTTGCATTTTTTGAATTTCCGCATAGATTCCTCCATCTTTGATAAATAAAATACGTTTACAAAAGCTTGCTGCGAAGGCATCATGTGTGACCATCATTATGGTTGAATGATTTTGCTCATTAAGTACTGTTAAACTTTCCAATAAATCAGTAGCAGATTTGGAATCCAAGGCCCCTGTTGGCTCATCCGCCAAAATAAGACTTGGTTTTGTCACCATCGCTCTTGAAGCGGCTGTTCTCTGCTTTTGCCCGCCAGAGATTTGATATGGATATTTATCAAGTATTCCTTGAATACCAAATGTTTCGGCTATTTCTTTTACACGTGTTTCTATTACATTTGGAGATACTTTGGACAATGCAAGAGGCAATAAGATATTTTCCCTTACTGTTAAAGTATCTAGCAAATTATAATCTTGAAAAATAAAACCAAGGTTATTACGGCGAAAATCTGATAACTGCTCTTCCTTCATGGTTACAATATTTTGACCAGCTATGATTACTTCACCTGAAGAGGGAGTATCAATAGTAGAAAATATATTAAGTAATGTAGATTTCCCTGCACCTGAAGGACCCATGATACCAATAAATTCACCTTCATTTATTTTAAAGTCAATATCCTCCAATGCTTTATATTGATTTCCTTTTGTCCCATACACTTTTTGAACATTTTTTGCGGATAAGATGGTTTTCATTGAAATGTCCTCCTTTAATGACTACATTTCAGATTATATTGGACCGACCTTACACTGTTTTAATCTAAACCTTACATAAACCTTAAATATAGAGAAATCATCAAGAATGAAGTTAAAAAGTTATGATTTCAAATGTAGTTTCGTAGAAACTCATTGTAAAATATCATAATGTTTCTTGTCGTTGATTTTTGATTATTTTAATATAGACTAACGAGGTATATAAATTTAAAATATAACGATAAATAAAAAGAGATGGCTGAATGCCCATCCCTTATTTTTTGTGTAAGATTTCTTTTATTTGATTGAAGTGATGCTGATCATGTTCTGCAAGACCTTCAAAGTAGTCGTATAAATTTAGCGTTGTTTGTCCAATAGTTATCTCTTCTTTCCAACGAATATCTGGAATTCCCTCTATTTTTTGAAGAAGTTCACTTCTTACTAAAATAAAGTCGGTTATAATTACCTTTTTTTCTTGTTCTCTAGCATTATGAGCAGATGTAGCATTTAATGTTTTTACATCAGGCCCTATTGGAAGTTCCTGAACTGAAAATAGGTAAGGTAAACGGTTATTTATGATAAATTCATCCCAAGGAATTAAATGTCCAATGATTTCAGCTACAGTCCATTTCCCTTCTTCTATTTTCCTCCTCCATTGCTCTTCTCTTAAATTATTCAATGATCGCACAAATTCTATAGCATATTGATGATGTTTAATTATCTTATTTCGTCCATTTATATTCATATAATCGTCTCTCTTCTTATATTATTTACTATGTAAGGTTCCAAACAAATAGAGTGGTTTTCCAAATGAATTAGCTATAGTTTATCATCCTTAATAATTATTTTCTTTATCAAGATAAAATAAAGCCCCTCAGCTAATTGCTGAGAGGTTTTATAGTTTTATTCTGCTTCGTCTGCTTTTTTCTGGTTAAATTCAGTTTTGATCGCATCTAACAAGTCAGGTTCAGTTATTAAGCGCAAAGCAGTAAGAGCAAGTGCTTTAGCACCTTTAATTAACGCTTCATCACCCTTTTCAGATTTTGCAGCTTCTCTAAATGCAATCGTGTGAGGTACAAGATCATCTGGACCAATTTTAATATATGGATGTATAGTAGGGACTACCTGGCTGATATTACCTGCATCTGTAGAGCCGATTCCATCACGTCCGCCAGCAACCTTCTCCCCTAACTCTTCTATTATGTCTTTAAACACTGCATTGAATGTATCATTAAGCAACAGATTATCTACTTCATTTTGGAAGGCAATAATATTAAGTTTTGCCCCAGTTGCGAGTGCTGCTCCTTCAGCGATAGCTTTTACTCGTTTGGTTACTTCGTTCAAACCTTTTCTTGTTGCTGCTCGAATGAAGAATCTAGCTTTTGCATATTCAGGCACAATATTCGGTGCATCCCCACCATGTGTAATAATTCCGTGAATACGAACATCACTTGTCACATGTTGGCGTAGGGCATTAATGCCATTAAACAATTGAATAACAGCATCCAGTGCATTGATACCTTTTTCAGGGGTTGCTGCTGCATGCGCCGCTGCACCGATAAACTCGAAATCGAGCGGATCTACTGCAAGCGATGGCGATGTTAGATTGGTTACACCTTGAGGATGTATCATCATTGCCGCATCAATTCCTTCTACTAATCCGTGTTTCACAAAGCTACCTTTCGCGCTTCCATTTGGTCCTCCCTCTTCTGCAGGTGTACCAAAGACAACCGCTTCTCCACCAACCTCATCCACCACTTTGCTTAAACTAATAGCAGCAGCAACACTCATGGTTCCAATAATATTATGCCCGCATGCATGACCGATTCCAGGAAGAGCATCATATTCAGCTAAAAAAGCAATTGATGGACCTGGTTTAGTAGATTTATAACGAGCAACAAATGCTGTTTTGTGACCAGCCACATCTCTCTCTACTGCAAAACCTTCTTCTTGGAGAAGGTTTGTTAATTCTTCAGAAGCAAAAAATTCCTCATTTCCGATCTCTGGATTATTATGAATCCTGTGGCTTGTTTCAATATACCTTCCTTGATTAACATCCACATTTGCTGTTATTGCCTCACTTAAATGTGTAAGTACTTGTGTCATATTAATTCCTCCTCATATTTTATTAAACTTTTAGCAACAATCTTTTTACCAACCTATTTTCTTCAATGGTACAAATGTTGGGATCAGTGTGCCGCCATATTCTTTATTGATGAATTTCGCTGTATCTTCCTCTTGGTATAACTCTGCAATTCGTTTTAAGGTTTTGTTGTTTTTATCTTTGTCATTCACTGCGATAATGTTCAGATAATCAATTGCTGTCTCGCTCTCATGGAAAATTGAATCTTTGATTGGATTAAGACTTGCATCTCGGGCAATACCGTTATTAATAACGCCTGCATCCACATCTTCTAATGCTCTCGGTATTTGAGCAGGAGCAGTAGGAATAAGTTCAATATTTTTAGGGTTTTCAATGACACTATCTTTAATAGAGCCTAAGCCATCATAACCATCTACTAATTTTATAAGGCCAGCCTCCTGCAGTAATAATAGGGCTCTCCCTTGATTTGAAACATCATTTGGCAAAGCAATCTTTGCACCTTTTTTGATATCTTTAATGTCCTTCAATTTGTTTGAGTAAACAGCCATAGGTGCTAAACATGTTGTAGCAATTGGAACAAGTTTAAGATTATGTTCTTTAATAAATTGGTCAAAATAAGCAACAGTTTGGAATGAATTGGCATCCAACTCACCATCTGCTAACGCTGTATTTGGAAGTACGTAATCATTAAAAGATACAAGCTTAATTTTGATTCCTTCTTTAGCTGCTTTTTTCGCTACATAATCCCAAATTTGCGTATCTGTCCCCGTAATGCCGATTTTATATGTTTTTGATTTTCCATCTGCCTCCTTACCGCTGGATTCGCTTGAACAGGCTGCCGTAAAAATAACTAGTGACAGCACCAGAATGGATAGTAAACATTTTTTCATTTTAATTTCCTCCTTAGATTAACCTCTTCTTATTTTTTTCGATAAAATGTTGCCAAATGACTGTAGCCCCTGAACCAAAACAATTAGTATGGCTACGGTAATTAGCATGGTGGTCGTATCAAAACGTTGATAGCCGAACGTTATGGCTAAGTCGCCAATACCACCGCCGCCTACGGTTCCTGCCATAGCCGATGCTCCAATCAGACCAATTGTCGCGATGGTAAAATTCACAATAAGTGAACTAAGAGCCTCAGGCAGTAAAAACCTGAAAATTGTCTGAAATGGAGTAGCCCCCATAGCATCTGCCGCCTCTAAAACACCTTTATCAACCTCTAGTAGCGAGCTTTCAACTAATCGAGCAATGTAAGGGCCTGCGTAGAAGACTAGTGGAACAATAGCTGCAGATGTTCCAATAGATGTTCCGACAATGAGCCGGGTAACTGGGATGATGGCTACGAGCAAAATAATAAAGGGCACAGATCGGAAAACATTGATCACTGCATTTAAAACCGTGAATACTGGAAGGTTCTCAATGATCTGTCCTTTACGAGTGACAAATAACAGGATGCCTAGCGGAAGGCCGATAATGATTGAAAAGATAAATGAAAAACCAACCATTTGAATAGTTTGAATGAGCGCTTCAATGATTTGTTCAGAATTAACTAGCATGTGCTACCACTTCCTTGTAAAGAATTTGTTGAGCTTGCATATATGATAATGCTCGTTTCACTTCCGTATCGGCTCCTTGGATTTCAACAATCAGTTTGCCAAAAGGAATACCTTGCAGTTCGGTAATATTGCCGAATAGCACATTGATTTCCACATCGAGAATTTTAGATAACTGTGATAAAAAAGGACTTCCTGTAGACTCGCCGACAAACGTAATATGGAAAATATGATTTAGTGCTTGCTTGCGTTCCATCATATTGAGTATTGATGGTGGAATTTGATCATGCATTACGGTACTAACAAAGTTTTGAGCAGTGTTAGTTTTCGGTGCGGAAAAGATATCAAATACTGTTCCTTCTTCTATCACTTTCCCCGCTTCCATCACTGCCACTCTGTCGCATATTTCTCGAATGACAGCCATTTCATGCGTGATCATTAAAATCGTAATCCCATACTCTTTGTTAATCTTCTTCAAGAGTTCCAATATGGAACCAGTTGTCTGTGGATCTAGAGCAGAGGTCGCTTCATCACAAAGTAGAATTGAAGGCTGTGTTGCTAAAGCGCGCGCTATGCCTACGCGTTGTTTCTGGCCGCCGGATAGTTGATCAGGATAGACTTGAGCTTTGTCACCTAAACCAACGAATTCAAGTAATTCTGAAACCCTTTGTTTGATTTGATCCTTAGGAACTTTACTTAAAATGAGCGGCATGGCTACATTTGCATATACTGTTTTGGAATTGAGCAAATTAAAGTGTTGAAATACCATACCAATGCTTTTCTTTACTTCGCGAATTCGCTTTTTGCTAATGGTTGTTAAGTCATGACCGTCTACTATGACTTTTCCGGAAGTAGGTTTTTCTAGTGAATTTACACAACGAATTAAGGAGCTTTTTCCTGCACCACTGAAGCCGACTACGCCAAATATTTCACCTTTATTAACTTTTAAATTAATCGAATTTAATGCACGTATCTCCTTTCCTCCGCTGTTATACACTTTAGAAACATTTTGGAATTCTATCATCCGTTCAATCTCCTTCCGATTTTTTCAACAAAAAAGTCCTTCTCCATGGAAGAAGAAGGACAGTAAGACATATGACTTCATATGTACGGTAACGTCTTCTTATCTTCCAAGCTTAATCGCTTGCTGGAATTGGCACGGTGCAAAAATGTCCGCTGCCGAGGTTTCAAAGGGCCAGTCCCTCCACCTCTCTTGATAAGGGCAATATTTAATTAAGTATAAGTGGTACATCTGCTAAACTGTGTTTTTAATTCCCCCTTTCAAATTAATTTTGCCATAAAAAAATCCTTCTCCATGGAAGAAGAAGGACACAAAGACATATGGCTTCATATGTACAAATACGTGTTCTTATCTTCCAAGCTTAATCGCTTGCTGGAATTGGCACGGTGCATATGTCCGTTGCCGAAGCTTCACAGGGCCAGTCCCTCCGCTTCTCTGGATAAGAAAAATGATTATTTGATTGATTTTTACTATACATGGTCATTTTTGAATAGTCAATATAAAATAATATTTTAAAAGATTTTTATTTTTCTTATTGATGTTTCTTTTATTATTTACATAGACTAACGAGGTTTATATATTTATTATTTTTATCTATTTTCAATGATTATTTCTCTAATAATCATTATATATTTTAGAAAATTTTGATAAAGTGTTATTACCCATATTTTACAAAGGAGTAATTCTATGAAAAAAATACTGACTGTTTTTTTGCTTGTAAGCTTTGTATTTCTTCTTAACTTTCTTATTTTAGGTCCTACTCGTACCTTGCTACCTTATTGGACTTCTTTCTTTATCATTTGTTTAGTCATTACCTTATTTAATTTCTTCCGATCAATGAATAAAAATTTTACAGTAACATTTATTTTTATGGGTGTTGCATTGGGTTGTTTAGGTTTATGTTTATTTTCTTTTTTGATTACTAGTGGATATGAAATTTACAAATAAAAGAGGAAAAATACTCTTTCCAATTTAAAAGCCGATGAAATTTTACAGCTAAGTAGAATTTCATCGGCTTTTATAGATAGTTTATAGTAAACAAAGTACAAGAAAGAGACTTTAGTAGTTTCGTTTATTAATTATTTTCCAAGCTTATAATCATACTGATACACTACTTTCCCTGTTTCGTTGTTGATTTTATATTGATAACGTCCCGTCCAAGCATAGACAAACTTTGTGTCAGCGAATACTTCTAATGAAGTGGTGGCATTCTCAAGTGGAGCATCTAAAAGTTGCTCCCAAATCAAGTCTTGTTTTGTAAGATCAAGTAAGGCTAAGGTCTGCCGATTATCGTTGCGCTTTTTCTGATAAACAATGAGCTGCTTTTCAACAGGCTTACTTTCAACTAGCCTTACGCCCATTAGCTCGGGGTAAAGTTTTTTTATTTTCTCGCTTCGTTTTTCAACACCTGCTACACTCTCATCCCATCCTACTGGTAAAGTACGTATTTTATCAGCATAACTCGGATCTTCTTTTATTTCGTTCGTAGCTAAATTTAACTTAAAATAACGACCATCTAAGCCGTAAAGATAGACTTTATTTAGACCTTTAATAGAATAGTCAGTATACATGTAGCTTAAATTATCTTCTAATACAGGGAATTTATTCAGAAAGTCTTTTTCGTCTGCTTGCTTTTTCCCTGTTTTTGGATCTATAAAATAAAGGGTTTTCTTTTTATTATTTAACACCAACAGTCCCTCGCTAGTCTCTCCTACTAAGTATTCTTGCCAAGTAGAGATCCTACTCCACAGCTTTTTACCAGTATGAAGATCAATAGCACTCATTAAGAAACCTTTAAAGTTGGTGGTTATTCCATTTTCTGTTCCATTGGGTGTAGTTTTACTTATTTTAACGACCGATATTGGCTTTTCTTTTAAATCGAAGAGTACAACAGGTGATTCTAGTTCAATTCTTTTGGGTGCGAAAAGTCCATTAAACCCCCATAACAGGCATGAAAAAACGAAAAACACCGTTATTAAAAACGAGCTGAATTTCAAGAACATTTTACCTAAGGTTTGTTCTTTTTTCTTCAATTGATAAATTTGGCGAGGTATAAAAATAAATAATGATAGGATAACTAAGGCAGCAATCACTGTTAACAGAATGTAATCAGACCGCCAACCTGTTGGTATCCAATTGGCTAGATAATTTGGCTGCAGGAACTTGAGTAAGGCCGAACCAAGTAGAAAATTAAAGAACAGTACAATAATTAATTTTTTAAAAATCTTAATTATTGAAAAAGGCTCAGTTTCTTCGTTTCTCTTCTTCGCTACTATATAAATCATCTTGATAGGCAAATATAATAAACGGAGGTAGAGTAAGATTAGAGCCGTATTATGTATTATATTAGAATTAAAGTTTAGCAGCATTAGCCACTTTTCAAAAAAATTTGTTATTATATCCATTTTTCAATCCTTTTAATTAATATTTTACTTAATTATATCATTCTCTTCCTATTTCTCACAGTTTTCACATGTCCAAGGCTCATGATCACCTAACCATCTCTAGCCTATTTTAAGATGAGGAACATTAGAAAACTTTCCTCACAAAAATCGTTCAGTAATTAAATAAGGTGACACCTAAGAATTGCCTAAATACAATGTATCTATCTCAATTTGAGTAGCTCCATTATCCATGTACTTAACATAGTATGCCTTTGCATTTGGTCTTGAACTAACAGAAGAAGATAATATTTCATTTTTAAAGTGAAGTGCCACTCCGTCATCAACTGCATAACCTTCTTTTATTTTCCCTTCCGAAACTAATTGTTTATATGAAGGCTTTCTTTTATTCTCACCGTCAAAATGGGGACAGTTACTTCCCTTTAAGAGCCCTAAACAATCCAACTTATACAAAGGAGCATTCAATGGGTCAGTTAATCCTTCTTCGAACCAACAAATTGAACCAGCACTTAATCCTGTTAGTATAATCCCTTTTTTATAAGCCTTTTTCAAAACGTTATCTAAACCCCATTCTTTCCATAAAACTAGCATATTTTTGGTATTGCCACCGCCTACATAGATTATATCTTGCTCCAGAACGTATCTTTCTAGGTCAGTAAATTCCGGCTCAAATAATGACAAATGAGAAGGCTGACAAGGTAGAGTCTTAAATGCCTTATAAAATCTATCAATATAATTTGTTTGATCTCCACTAGTCGTAGGAACAAAACAAACCTTTGGTAAATCTTTCTTAATTTGAGCTAATATATATTTATCAAGTAAGAGGTTTTCTGGCTCCATAGAAAAACCTCCTCCACCGCAATAATCTGTCTCATTTCTTCATCCCTCCTTGAATATCCCTTTTTCAAACTCCTACAAAAGGAGGTTTAATCTCCCCCCTCTATTTAATCAGTCTTCTTAAGCTGAAGTTCAAAATTAGTGCCTCACTATTATATGTTATTTAAGTGTACCAATTATTCCTAAAAAACGGAATAATATCATATGAAGTTGGATTTAAGAGCGTTGATTGACGTTAGACTTCTATTAAAATAACATTTTCAGAATAAATACCAAAAAAACTCCCTTCTTTACAATATCTTATCTTTCTATCAATATCTGCTTAATAATAGTTGATTAAAGTAAAGTTAGACCAAATAAAGGAGGAAATGTTATTGATGAAATCATTCTTATCAAAAAAGCTAATCTCGATTGCAGCCGTATCTACTCTAGCACTTAGCAGCTTTACTATTGCTGGTTCAGAGGCAGAGGCAAAAAGTTCTTCCAAGAAAACAACGCCTAAAAATGTCATTTTCCTAATCGGTGATGGTATGGGGAACTCATATACTTCCGCGTACCGGTATTTGAAAAATTCTTCAAACTCAAAGTTTAAAAACCAAACATCATTTGACAGGTACTTAGTTGGTCAACAAATGACTTACCCAGAAGATCCGTTACAAAATGTAACCGACTCTGCTTCTGCAGCAACGGCTATGTCAGCAGGGGTAAAAACGTACAATAATGCAATAGCAGTCGATAATAATAAGAAAGATGTGAAAACAGTCCTCGAATCAGCAAAAGAAATGGGCAAGGCAACTGGTTTAGTTGCTACTTCTGAAATTACACATGCTACTCCCGCTGCTTTCGGAGCCCATGATGAAAGCCGTAAGAATATGAACGGTATTGCAGATGATTACTTTGATGAATTAGTAAAAGGAAAACATAAAATTGATGTATTACTCGGCGGAGGCAAATCTAATTTCGTACGTGAAGATCGTGATTTGACAAAAGAATTTAAAAAAGATGGCTATAATTATGTTACCTCGAAAGCTGAATTACAAAAGAATAAGAATAATCAATTACTCGGATTATTTGCTGATGGCGGTATGGACAAGATGATTGATAGAAATGCCGAAACCCCTTCTCTCGCAGATATGACCAATTCAGCAATAAAACAGCTCAGCAAAGACAAAGACGGCTTCTTCTTAATGATTGAAGGAAGCCAAATTGATTGGGCAGGCCATGACAACGACATCGTTGGCGCTATGAGTGAAATGAAGGATTTTGAAAAAGCATTTCAAGCTGCTATCAATTACGCTAAAAAAGACAAAAACACATTAGTTGTGGCAACTGCCGATCACTCTACTGGCGGATTTTCGTTAGCAGCAAATGATGACTATAATTGGTTCCCTGAAGCCATTAAAGCTGCAAAGAAAACCCCTGATTTTATGGCAGCACAAATTGCTGGAGGAGCCGATGTTGAAGGTACATTAAAGAAATATAGCGGTTTGTCTTTAACGGAAGATGAAATCAATTCTGTAAAAGAAGCCAACACAGGTAAAGTAACAGATATCGATAATGCCATCGAAAAAATTTACGATAAGCGTTCAAACACAGGCTGGACTACTGGCGGGCATACTGGAGAAGATGTAAATGTTTATGCATTTGGTCCAGAATCAACAAAATTTGCAGGCCAAATCGATAATACAGATCAAGCGAAAATTATCTTTAATCTAATTGAAAAAAATAAAAAGAATAAAACAAAGATTAAAGATAAATAATACTCAGCTTTTAATATCTTTTCATCCCAAAACAGGTATATTTTCTATTAAATCTGTGAGAAAGCAGGCGTCTAAATGGCGCCTCTTTTCATAAGTTGGAGGGTTTTCTTTGAAGAAATTGTTATCTATGACCTTTATATGTCTCTGCTTTGCCACATTAACTGCGGGCTGCTTATTCCAATCAAACTCTTCAACTGATACACATGTTGAAGCTGCAAGTAATAAGGATTACCTAAAAACGTATCAACCTAATCCTCAAGTAACAGACGATCGTACACTTTTAAAGTCCGAGGACGATATAACGGACAAGCGTGGTTATGCAAAATTAGAGAACATTAATTTATCTCAGAAAAGCTATAAAATTGGAGACATTACACTAATCATTCGTGATGTTAAAAAAATTCATCTTGAACCAACGTATAGCATGATGGATTATTTTCATGTTTTAACACAAGATGAAACATTTAGCGTTGTAAAAGCATTCGTAGAAATTACGAATAATAGCGATAAAAGTTTACTTTTCTCCCCTGTTGGATCACTGACTGCTAATACCGGACAAAAGTGGACGTTTGAACATGATATATACCTGGACGATATAACAGGAGAAATCAAGCCTCATGAAACGAAAAAAGGTAATATTGGTTATGTTTTAGAAAATGGTAGCAACCCCAGGGAATTCACCCTTCAAACGAGTGATATTTTTGATAATAAAGAGCAAAAAGTAGCAGCTGGCACAAAAATTATACTTACTTTGCCAAAGTAAGAGTTTATGCCAGAAAGACAAAAAGCGGAAAAATGAGGTGATTTTCTTTTAGCCTTTTACATATTCGATATACGAACCAGCTAGCAATTCTATTGTTTGCTGGCTTTTTTACAATAATATGCTTAAGGATTATCAGGCAACCCATGTTTAATGATTACTATTCAATTCCCAAAATTGAAAGAATCAATAATAGTATCATAAAAAAAATAAAGCAACTCAGTATATGAATTTTAATCGACTTTTGTTGATTTTTACTTTTTCCTAATCCCGACGCAGCAATAATAATAAGTGATCCAAAAAATAAGAACATGATTGTTTGTGCAAATATCACTGACCAATACATTATAACAACTATAATCGTTAAATAGTTTAATAACATCAGTAACTTCAATACCTTAAAGGGATTCTTAAAGTTTAATTTTTTCTTCATATTAAGTATGAATATAACAAAAGATACTAAATATAAAATACAAAAAGTAATGCTAATAACAGACATAGCCAAAATTAATTACCTTCTCTTTCCAAAATTAATATATTCAACTACCCTGCTCCTGAGGAACGTTTGTAAATGATTATCTTATTCTATTAGTTTAGATTTATATATTACTATTTGGAGTATGATTGTATTGTTACTTTCACATGGTGCCGTCGTCCTCAATTGACGGTTTGCTTATTTATCCTCATATAAACGTCTATTTTACAACCTTTTATAGCATCACCTATATCCCCTGCAATAGCTAACCCATAACATTTTAACATAAACAATTATATGAAGAGGAATCACCTTAGTGTCAACTGCAATGACCTTTTTATATGGGTTTATTCTTAGATTGATACCAATCTTTGTGATTCCTGTACAGCCTACACATGTATCAGTATAAGTGGTTGTTGTAACATACATAGACTTTGGCTTTGCTTTCGCTTGACCATTAGTCGGCAACATACAAAACGAATTAAAAAAAGATTTTCACCAATAGTATTAGAGCATCCTAATGTATTCGTTTCTTAAACTATATACAATATTTGAAATAGAAAAAAGTTAAAAAATAGTCGGGACCATTCCCCCATCCATGCGGATTGGAGAACCTTTAAATGCGGATGCATAAGGACTACACACAAATGTAGTTAGTCTACCAATTTCCATTGGCTTGATAAATCGTTGTATTTCAGATTGGGGTAAGTTTTTAGACATAAAATCTTTCTCTTTTTCTGAAAAAGTTAAATCTTCATTAGGGTATATACCATCAATTATTTGATGAACATTTTCAGAGAGTGTTGGTCCTGGCATGATCGTATTAACTGTAACTTCTTTTCCGATTGTTAATTTAGATAAGCTTTTTGATAATGATAATAGCATTGATTTTGTCATACAGTACTGAGGCATTTGTCCTGAAGGCATTATTGCTTCCTCACTCGCAATAAAGATAACGCGACCATAATTATTTTTTAACATTTTAGGTAAATAAAAATTAGATAACCCATTTGCAGCAAGAACATTAATACGGAAGTATTTTTCCCATACTTCGTCGTCAATGTCCTCGAATTGCATAATTTCATAGATACCCATACTGTTAACTAAAATATCAATAGTGGGGTACTTTTTAAATAAAGCTTCTCTTTGTTGAATATCGACAATATCGCCTGTAGCATTTTGAGGAGAGGTTGCAGGGAACTCCGTTTTAATTTCATTTACAATTCGTTCTACCTCTTCATAATTTCGTCCATTAATTAGTACATTGACACCTTCTTTGGCAAGTTCAATGGCAATTGCTTTACCTATACCTTTCGTTGATCCTGTAACTAAAGCTATTTTATTGTTTAATCCCATATCCATAACACATTTCTCCATTTCATTTACCTTTTAGTTAATAATAAAAAATGCTCTTATCCTTTAAGATATTAATTAGGTTAATATTTTCTAATATAATGTAAAAAATTGTACATATAAGAAAAAGTTAATTTATCGAGTTTGTATTTAAATGTTCAGTCCGCCAATTTGCGGGAGTATCACCTTCCCAAATGCGGAATGCGCGGTAGAACGAGTTTTGGTCTTCGTATCCAACCATAAATGCCACTTCTTTAATTTCGAACGAGGGGTCTGCCAAGTACTCTCGAGCCAAACCATATCGGACTTGTGTCAAAAGCTGTTTGAAACTCGTGCCTTCATCAGTAAGACGTCGCTGCAAGGTGCGACCGCTCATCCCCAGCTCGCTAGCGACAGTCTTAATGTCAGGGCACCCTCCTGGTAGGCTACGTTTCATGATCCACTTGACCATTTCAGTGATTGAGCGACTGTGTTGCTGCTTATCCAACGATTTATCCAATACGGGAGTTAAAATCTCGAGCAACTCTTCGTTATACGAGACAAAAGGGAGGTCCAGATCTCCTCGATGTAGCGTCAACCTGTTACAATTTCCTCCAATCCGGATATGGCAGCCAAAGTAAGCTTCAAGTACCTCTTTGTCCCCCATTGATTGTGAAAATTCGACAGATCTCGCCATCACTGGTTTACCTGTGCCGCGACGTCCAAGCTCCAAAAGAAATGCCAGCGTGATTCCAACCAGCATAGATGGTCCCGATTGCTCGGTATACAACCAATCTAGTTCAATTGTACAGACCTCACCTTCCTCAGTGATACGAAGGCTTTCAGGAGGACACAGTTGTTTATACCGTGCCATACGTTTTAAAGCGTCACGGTAGTCACGAGCATGGTAAGTCGCTAAGACTGCGGGTGGGTAATGCGCTGTTTCAAAGACGGTCGTAAGCTTAATAATTCCTTCGGCAGTGTCCTCAATGAGATCCGAGTATGCCTGCCAAATCGCAAAATACTGTTGGTTGGTGACAGTTGGGTCAGCAATAATGGTGAGCGGTAGTTGTGCTTTTCGAGCCACGTCGTGGGGAGCAATTCCTAATTGATGTAAGCCTGCCCAGAATCCTGCTGGGAATTTAATACGATTATGAGACTTCATAATGGGTCCTCCTTTAGCTATCTATAAATTCATTAGTTCTGATTGTGTTTGCGTTCTACCTAGTTTTCAGGATAGATATTATAATACCTATTTAATGTCGCCTTGTAACTAGTGGAGGGCGACATTTCGTTAGCCAACTGCGTCAACCAAATCCGTTAGTATTAGTACGATTAACGAAATGAAGCTGCCGATTAAATAGGCAGCTTCATTAAAAGATATGATTCTTTCTTTTAGTAAATAATTTATAGTAATCTCAGCTTAAAGGCTTTCATGCTTGATAATTATAGAGGGCTTTTTAAAGATTATGGGGCTGGTCATCATATTTTTCCAATCCGAAATCATTAACATGTCTGCGTCAGCTTTGATAAGAGATTTGACGGTAACTTCTATTATTTCATTTTTAAAGGTAATATTTAGTTTAATCATTTTTAATATATCATTAAGAATGTCTCAACATAGGTAGTAAAGACATTTACTTGAAATTCATTTTCAAACCATTCAATAGAATGAACTAACTATTGTTTAATCTTTATTAATTTGTAACCAATGTAAAGAATCAAGAACCAAATCGGTGCAACAAACAATGCAACCCGCATACCAGGAATGAACGCCATTAAGACAACGACCATTAATAAGAATGTTAGGGCAATATATGAAGAAATTGGATGCCAAGGCATTTTGAATTTCAGCGCTGCAACTTCTTCTTTTGATTTTGCTTTACGGAATTTAATTTGTGTACATAAAATAATTGTCCAGCTCGTCACAACGGCAACTGTTGCCACTGCAGAGATGTATGTAAATACTTGCTCTGGTACGACATAATTTAAGACAACGGCTATTAACAACATCGCAGAAGAGAATAAAATACCACGGACAGGTGTACCATTTTTGCTTACTCGCTTGAACACTTTTGATCCCTGATTTTGTAATGCTAAGTTGTATAACATACGGCCTGAACCATATAGTCCACTGTTGAATGCTGAAACCGCTGCTGTAATGACAACGAAGTTAATAATATGTGCTGCTGCGGGAATACCGATTGCATCGAATATTTGAACGAATGGGCTGCCACTTGAACCAACTTCATCCCAAGGATAAATGGCCATCATAACACCTAAAGCGCCAATGTAGAAAATTAAAATACGCCAAACGATATTGTTAATTGCCTTTGGCACTGATTTACTGGGATTTTTTGCTTCTCCAGCTGTGATACCAACTAGTTCTACGCCCCCAAATGAAAACATTACTAAGACGAAACACATTAACAATCCTTCAAGACCATTTGGCATGAAACCGCCATGTTCCCAAAGATTACTTAAGCCCATTGGCTCGCCATTGTTACCGACACCGAAAATAATAATACATAAACCTACAATAATCATTGCAACAATTGCCACAACTTTGATCATCGCGAACCAGAATTCGAATTCACCGTACATTTTTACATTCGCTAAGTTAACAAGTGTCATGACGACAAGAACGACAAGTGCTGTTACCCATTGTGGTATATCTGGGAACCAGTAGTTAATATACACGCCTACCACTGTTAATTCTGCCATCCCAACGACAATCCACATGAACCAATATGTCCATCCTGTTAAGAAGCCCGCGAATTTCCCTACATATTTATCGGCATACTTGCTGAATGAGCCAGAGACAGGTTCAGCGACAGCCATTTCACCCAATGCACGCATGATCGTAAAGATGACTAATCCTCCAATTAAATACGCTAGCAATACAGCAGGACCTGCTAATTGAATCGTTGAACTTGAACCATAGAATAAGCCGACGCCAATCGACCCACCCAGAGCAATTAATTGCATATGACGGTTACTTAAATCACGTTTTAACTGTGAATCTTGATGATTTTCTTTCATACTTCCTTACTCCTCATCCTGTGAAATTTTCAAAATGTTTTGTGCAAAAAGGATAAAAAAAAACGCCCTTTTGGATTAACCAAAAGGACGATTCAACTCGTGTTACCACCTTTAATTTGTTAGCAACTCACATTGCTTACCTTAGAAAGTACGGCCAGTCATTTACTGACGATACTCTTGCACATGATTACGGATGCTTACCGGTATAGCCTACTAAGAAAAATCTTTTCGGTACACAGCTCCAAGATGAATTCTCAATCGTTTTACATGCACCTCTCAACAACCGGTAACTTTCTGTTTGTAAAAATGAATTGATACTATTTCTTTTCATAGCCTTTATTTTATACAAATGTTTTTGAATTGTTTTTAATTTTATATTAAAAAAATTTTTTGTCAATATATAATTATTAAATTTTCTTAAATTATTTATGCTATTTAACTATATAAATCCTTCACTAAAAAAGGTATTCCCTACTTATAATAATGAGAGGGGCCTACATGTTTAATGAAAAAAATACCGTCGTAATGGTTTCTGATGATCATCCGGTCTTCCCAATATCCTTGATTTAATGCAGTGATTGGTTCGAACATCCACTCATTATATTTCTCTTTTTTCTGATACTTTAAATCAATGAATGAGTAGTCATAAGGTATCTCATTGAGGATAAATTCAAGACTATTCTTGCTATACTTTTTATCAAAATTCACTTGATTAGAGACTGTAGCATATCTTTCTGCTATAGTTCCATCATGCATATAAAAACCCATTATATAACTTTTCTTTTTATAATCGCTTGGTAGATTCTCATACATAGATTGTATTTTCCACTTCTGAAAAGTATTTCTATCAATATCTTTTCCTGCAATTTCGATTTGACGGTTTCGGACATGAATGTTGTGCCCCCACACGATTATTTTTTTGTCTGGGTAAACCTGAGTTGATAACCATAGCAAGTTTTCTCCCATCATTTTGTCTCTAATTATACTACTGGTTTCCTCTGTTGTGGTTTCCTCTGCTTTTTTAGCCTTATAATATCTTTCCAACATCACAAATCGGTTTTCTAATGTTTTCTCTAATACTTTTGCAAGATTTTTTTCGTTCGGATATTCACGCTTTAATTCTTCTGAATGGGTATGTATGAATGCTATTATCTCTTGATAGGAATTCTTAACGTTACTTAATTCTTCTCTTGAAAGGCTATTTCCCTCGACCATTTTATTATTGTATGTTTCAAACCAGTTCAATTCTATTTCTTTATATCGTTGCGCAAGCTTATCATTATAAATTTTAATCCAATTACTTAGAAATTGAAAAAAATAACCTGTCCCCCTCATATCAAATCCTCCGAAAGATAGGTCATTTGTGTTTCGTTGTTGTATTAAATAATCAATTAAGGGTTTTGTTTCTTGATTATTCCACGGAGAAAGAAATGCAGATAATATTTCATTTGAATTCATATACTGGTTGATTGAACTTTCTGCAGAAACAGCAGCTCCCTCACCAATATTTCCTTCGAATAACACAACATCAAATCCTAATTCTTCGTGCAAGTATTTTATTAATCTTACTTTGGACTGGCTATATTCAGAGATGCCATGTGAACTTTCACCGAGAAATACATACTTTTTGTCCTTTAAAATTGGCGACAAAAATTTCAAGTCTGAATAATCATTGGATGTCAACGAGTTAATTTTATGACTATGGGTTATTAACCATGATTTTTCAGCATTTTTATGAGTATAAATGACAGATATTACTACGATAATAAGGAGAACTATAATCGTAAACGAGTATTTATTGAAGTTCTTAATGACTTTTTACCCCTCCAAATTTAGAATTATTTGTAATAATTTCTTTTATATAGGTTCGTTATGAAAGAGCCTATATCCTTCATGAGACTATATAAATAATCATCCGAAATTTCAAAGACTAATTTCAAAGGGAGCAATGATATGAAAACAATTTTATTAATCCAATTCGCTCTTTTTTCAACGTTTATTGGTGATATTTCACATAATGATTTAGATCAAAATACGAATAATAAACATACGATCTCTACTTATTACAAATGGGGACAAGTTGCTATTCAAAAAACAAAAGAGCAATATCCTCAAGCTAAAATTATTGATTATTTTCAAGTTGGAAAAGTTTCCATCACAGATTACTCTATAGAAAAGTTTAGATTTTGGATAAAAGATAGTAATAAAGAATTTGGAGTGTATGTTGATCTTAAAATTAATAATTCAACTGGAGAATTAATTGAAATTCAGTTTAAAGAAACAAAAACCGAACTGACCCAAGGCACTTTATCAGCACCGTGAACAGTTCGGCTATTTTTATGGATGAATAAGTAGTTATCAAGTTTTGTATGTGATTTCAGTAAAATATAGGTGGTCAATACCGTAAAGAAAAGAAAGGTATTCTTTAATTTTCAGTGCATGTTTCCCTTTCTTCTAAACGTTCCGCCCTTTTTTACTATTATAAAAACTACAGGAACTAATATTGGTATCATCGAAATAATAGCTAGAGACACCGCTAAATTATTTTCAACCAACTTAAGATTTCCTAATACAAAACCTATAATAAGCCAAAAGAAAGTCCACAGAACTGCGCCTATACTATTGAATTTTAAAAAAGTATAAAATGGATAATTTGTATACGCACTTACACAAGGAATAGTTGTTCGCATAAACGGAATAAACCGTGAAATGATTATAGAAATATCTCTATAACGTTGGATAAATGCTTCTGCTGATTGTATTTGGTTCTCCTTTAAGAAATTCAGCCTTGGCTTTTTATGCTGCCATTTTCTTATTAAAGTACCTATATAATAGTTCTGACTATCTCCGCTTATTGTTGCAAATATAAAGAGAGCTAATAAAATCCATAGATTCAATTCCCCTACTGCAGCTAGTGCAGCGCTTGCAAATACTATAGAGTCCCCCGGCAAAAATGTTAAAACAATAAACGCGGTTTTTAAATAAACAACTAGAAATAAGAAAATGTAAATTTGCACACCATATATATCTGTTAAATTATCTAAGTTTTTATCTAAATTAGAAATAATATGCCCTATGTTCATTATTCCTTCTCACATCCTTGTTATTTAAAGTATAGTATATGATAAAGAATCTTATTAAATCCTTAAGTTTACTCCTTTACACCTCTTAATAAAATAAGTCCATTTAGATACATATTTAATTGCGTATAGACTTTATTATCTGATAATATAAATTTAGAATATTAACATCTATAGTAGTCCACCCTGTTTTAAATTGAGTGGATTTTATTTTAACTATAATCCTAGTAAACCTCTAAGTCTTATTTATTTTAATTGTGGGGTGTATATATGAAAGAGATATTTATAAGAACTGATCTACAGCGTAATTGGCTGCACAAACTTGAAACATTACGAGCCGAGCTTTCCGCAGATTCTTTAGAAATTGATAAAAATGCTCTTTTTCCAATAAGAAACTTTGAAACTCTCAGAAAAGCGGGTTATCCCAAAATTACTTTACCTAAAGAATATGGCGGAGAAGGTTTTTCTGTGTATGACATGATTCTTCTTCAAGAAACGTTAGCAAGCTATGACGCAAATACTTCGTTAGCAATTGGCTGGACACTAGGCATTATCGGCGAGCTTTATGAACATAAGCTATGGGATCCAGCACTATTAGAATCATTTTCAAAAGAAGTACAGAAAAATATCTTTATTAATCGGGCCGTAAGTGAAGCTCATACCGGTAGCCCAACGCGGGGCGGCCGTCCTGCTACACATGCTGTACGTGCAAAGAATGGTTGGACTATAAACGGCCGTAAGATTTTCACAACTGCTTCACCAATTTTAGACTATTTCATAGTAAGCGCTTGGATTGAGGAACAACAAGTAATCGGCTTTTTCCTCATCAATAAGGATGTTCCCGGGTTATCAATCGAAGAAACTTGGGATGTAATGTCCATGCGAGGTACGGGCAGCCATGATTTAGTGCTTGAAAATGTCCAGGTGGAAGCTTCAGCACTTGTTGAATATCCGCAAAGTCCTTTTGGAGGCACGCATATCAATGGCTGGATTTTGCAAATTCCTGCCACATATCTTGGGATTGCCCAGGCTGCACGTGACTATGTAGTAAACTTTGCCAATCATCATCAACCTAATAGCTTGAATGCGCCGATTGCTACTCTTCCTAACGTACAGCAGCATATAGGAAATATTGAATTAAAGCTGGATCAAGCACGCTTTACTTTATATGGGGCTGCCGAGGCATACGATGATTTAGAAAGGCGTCCATATTTAACAAATGAACTGGCAGTGGCGAAACACACTGTTACTAACGCAGCAATTGAAATTGTAGATATTGCTATGCGAATTGCAGGCGCAAAAAGTCTTCAGAATTCAAATCCTTTACAACGCTATTATCGAGATGTCCGGGCTGGTCTTCATAATCCACCAATGGATGACATGACTATTACGAAGCTGGCACAAACCGCGATTGACCAGGGTAAACAATCAAAATCATAATCATAAATTCCATATAAACAAAAATAAAAAAGCCTATAAAATCTTAGTAAAAGAATTTACAGGCTTTTTATCAACTTTTGTCTTGTTCATCTATTAGTTCACCAGGAAATATTGTTAATTCATTTATAAAGATCTCTTTGGCCAAATAAAATATGAAATCGATATTACAAAGTCAATACCTATTATCAAAGTCCATAATTGTAGGATTTCATAAAAAGGCGCATTTTGTACGTGATTATTTGTTATTAAAATCATACCAAATAATAATAATGCACCTATTATATAAGCAAAAACATGTTGTCCAAATGATTTCATACCATGACGAGCAAATTCCATCCCATATCTTTTAACAGGTTTAGAGCCATCTTTCATAATATAATACCGAAATTTCTCATCAAGCCAAGCAATCATGCTTTTACCAAATGCGATAGAACTGCCAATATAAACAGCGGCGATAGCATGTGCAGCTGTAGGCTTAGCACCAAAGTAAATATCCAATCCTGCTACAACCAGCAAAATTAAATCGATTAAAGGGACAGACGTAAAAAACAATAGGCTTAACTTTTTTCGCTTAAATACATACCTTAAAGTCAGTCCGACTAATATAACCACCCAAAATGCGATTTCACAAGCAACGATCAACCAGGCGATCAAGTTCAATTCTTCACCTCCACTTTTCTCTTGTACTTCGTTCAATGTTACAAGTTACGTTCTCTTATAAATTTTCTTTGGAAATTAGTCCTGTACTTCATTATTATTACTGTATTTTACAAATAGCAATTTGACAATCGTTTTTTAAAAGAAATTAAAATATTCTGTTACTGTCATTTTTTTCATTTTTATATAGACTAGCAAGGTTTATAAAATTGCTCTTATATAAATAAACTAGATAAGGTTAATTGAAATTAAGTAAAAAATTGTAAGGATTTTTTAAAACTAAAATGGTGCCTGCCCATTTTTATAAAAAATGAGTCAGACACCATTAAATAATTGTTCTAAACTATTATTTCTCTTAGTCTTACGCAGCTACATCTCGTTTTGTAAATACACCAAATGCAAGAAGCATAAAGACAATAAAGTAAATTAATAACATTGTAATAGAGAATCCTAGTGTCATACCATCAACCATTGGGATTCCATCGAAGTATTGAGATAGATCTGTATTAGCAAATAAGATGTATTTAGCCCAATTATACTGAGCGGCAATAATCGCTGTGACAGTACTACCCATAAATAAAAGGAAAATCGATAAACCTGTAGCTAATGAACTATTTCTAAATACAGCTGAAATCATAAATGCCATAGTAGTAATCATGATAACATCGATTGAAGCCAACAAATATCTTTTGATTAAATATAGAAGCATATTCTGCTCTACAACTGTTCCATTGGCATATGCAAGATGTGCATTATTCCCATCACCTGTACCGAATAATGCAAATCCTAAAATGGCAGCGCTAATAAATAAGATAGCTAATAAAAATACATCAAATATAATAACAGTTAAATATTTGGATAACAGAATTTTCGTTCGTTTAATAGGACGAATAAGCAACAGCTTGATTGTTCCCCATCCAAACTCGCTTGCCACAATTCCGGCTGCGACAATAATCGTAAACAATCCAGCAAATGAAATGAATGACGCACTGTCATAAATAAATGACCAACCTGTTTCAGCTTGCTCAGGAGGTAAATTATGATCTAAACGATATTGATTAATAGCTATATCTCTTTCTAAGCTTTGCTTATAGGTATTTGCTGATTTTGGAAGACCTTTCATTTCCTTCTTATACTCTTTTGTTTCTTGTTGTAATTCCTGCTTCCATTGCGGATTTGTACTCTGGCCTGAATCTCCATACACCTTTGTCAGAATGCCAGTCCCTAACACCGCAAGGACTAGTAGCCCAATCATTACGTAAGTTCCAGGTCGTTTAAATATTTTAATCCATTCATTTTTTATAAGATTAAGCATGCTTCTCCCCCCCTGTCGTAACTTCCATAAAGCGATCTTCTAGTGTTTTTGCTATTGGTTTTACTTCGTAAATTGAAATGCCTGCTTCAGTGAATTTTTGAATCATTTTTGGTACTTCTTCTTTTTCAAGCTCAATTTCATATCCTTTGTCCACTTTTTCATATAGAATGTTATCTAGTATACCAACATTCTCCAAATTGACCTCGAAGAAGTATTTTTGTTTTGTGTCATTTACATAATCGTGAACTTTTTGTATGTCTACGAGCTTCCCATTTTGGATAATTGCTATACGATCACACATCATTTCCATTTCAGATAATAGATGGCTCGAAACAATTACCGACATTCCTTTTTCTTTCGTCAGCTTTTTCAAATGATCTCGAATTTCTCTTATTCCCGCTGGGTCAAGACCATTTGTAGGTTCGTCTAAAATCATTACTTTTGGGTCGTGAAGCAAACTTTGGGCCAGGCCTAATCGTTGTCTCATTCCAAGTGAATACGTTTTAACTTTATCGTGAATGCGTTCTTTTAAACCGACAAATTCGACTACTTCGTCGATCTTTTGCTTTGATATACCTTTTATCATACGAGCATATTGCATTAGATTTTGATAACCAGTTAAAAATTTGTACATCTCTGGATTCTCTACGATACCTCCAATATTCATCAGAGCAGCTTCGAATTCTTTTTCTACATTTTTGCCGCAAATTAAGATTTCGCCTGATGTAATTCCCATCAATCCTACCATCATACGAATAGTTGTTGTTTTTCCCGCTCCATTAGGTCCAAGAAAGCCAAATACTTCTCCCTCTTCAATAGTGAAGCTCAAATCATCAATAATTTTCTTCCCTTTGATTACTTTCGTTACATGGTTCAATTGTACAACCGGACTAGCCATTCATCTTCGCCTCCATATTCTTTGCAGTATCCTTAAACCAATCTAATACCGATAGTCCTTCTTCTTCTCTTAACTCCTCTACATTTTTCTGACCAATTATGTTCCCGTGGAAAATGACAATCGCTTCATCAAGTAGAGGTTCGATTTCATCGATTTCATGTGTCGCAATAATCACTGTTTGTAAATCAAAATTAATGTAGGACAATAAGCTCTTCACGATGGAATCGCGAACCATTGGATCAAGACCTGAAAATGGCTCATCTAAAAGAAGTACAGGTGCATTTCTTGAGAGCGCCAAAACAAGTTTTAACCGGCCCCTAGTTCCCTTTGATAATTGTTTTATCTTTTTTTCTCGTTCCAGCTTCATTTCTTTCAATAATTCTTCGGCTTTTACAGAATCAAAATCAGTAAATTGGGTTGCATAATAATCTACCATATTCGCTACTGTAAAGCCTGGATAAAACATATCAAGTTCAGTTAAATAAGCCACATTTTTAGAAATTTTTCTTGATACTTCTTCATTTCCAACTTCCACTTTGCCGCTATTTGGATAAACAAGACCAGCAATCATTTTTAGAGTAGTGGACTTCCCACTGCCATTAGGTCCCAGTAGCCCATAAATTTTGCCTGTTTCGAATGTAAGAGAAACATTCTTTAAAGAAAATTCTTTTCCATACTTTTTCGAAACATTGCTTAGTTTAACGGCCATCCTGCTCCCCCCTTAAATATTGCTTTAATCCTTCCGTTATATCTTCTTCCGAGAGCCCAAGTCCTCTCATGCTTTGGACAAAACGATCAATAATTTCTCGTTGTAACTGAGTTTTTAATGAATCCACAATCTCTTCATTTTGTGTGACAAATGTTCCTTGGCCACGCTTCGTTTCCACAATTCCCATCCTTTCCATCTCACTATACGTTCTTTGGACTGTGTTAGGGTTAACACCTGATACGATCGCCATTTCTCGTACAGACGGAAGTTTCTCGCCTGGTCTGATCTCTCCTCTTACGATTTGGGATGACAAATGATCGGCTATTTGGATATAGATGGGCTTTGATGCTTGAAATTCTTTTGTCATCTTCTACACCTCAACTTTCCGGTCGAGAAGCAGGCAGGATATTACAAATAATCCAACAGAAATAGCCACATACAAAACAAGAGTTAAAACCGGTAAATTCATTGTATTTAATCCAAGCGTATAACCCGCATGACTGTATTTAAAACTCGCACCCATTATAACGGGGATCTTCCATTTAGTTAATATGTCTTGTAAAACATCGATACTTTCTAAAAAAGAAGAAATTAGGCTCAGCAGTATGAACAAAACAAACACGAAGAGCCAGCGCCAACTTTTCATTTTCGGATATTTACCTAATGAGTGATAAACCGTCCAATAAAACAAACACCAGAGAGAAAAATATAAGCTTATCAATACTAAACCGGCGTTAAAACCGGTAAATTCATTGTATTTAATCCAAGCGTATAACCCGCATGACTGTATTTAAAACTCGCACCCATTATAACGGGGATCTTCCATTTAGTTAATATGTCTTGTAAAACATCGATACTTTCTAAAAAAGAAGAAATTAGGCTCAGCAGTATGAACAAAACAAACACGAAGAGCCAGCGCCAACTTTTCATTTTCGGATATTTACCTAATGAGTGATAAACCGTCCAATAAAACAAACACCAGAGAGAAAAATATAAGCTTATCAATACTAAACCGGCGTTTAGTGTGGTCAATTCGATAAATAAATCTGCTTTATCCAAAATAAATAAATCTTTGAAGAACAGATAGATCACTAACCCAACACAAGTTATAAATAATTGAGCGATCAGCTGATATGCAATGGAAATAACTATCTTTGACAGAATCAATAATTTGCTGTTTTGAGGGTTATAAAGCCATAATTGGGTTTTCCCTTCTAAACGAAGCATAGATAGTAGCATCCCCGGCAAGAAAAATACATGAAAACCAAGTAGCATGATGACGGCTATCGGTAGAAAAGATAATGGCTGGTGAAAATAAACTTCTAAGGCGAATGGTAAAATCAAAAACAACGCAAGAAATCCAATCCATAAAAAGAACCAATTTTTCGAAATATGAAAGTCCTTTTTCAATAGCCCTTGAAAAGCTAACATGTAATACACATCCTTCTGTCACTCTGTCTTAGTGTCCTAATTAAATAGTACACTAAGACAGAAATAAAAATCAACAGAAATTTGAAGAAAAATTATATAACTGTAAAATAAAGTATTAATCTATAGCATGCTATAATTCTTTTCTAATTCTCTTTAATAAATTCAGTGCATCTTGAGTCGATTGAATTAAAGCTGGTCTACCCTTCTTGACCCTTAACTTCATAGCTTCTATTAAACAGGTTTCTGCTTCATCTAATCTCTTTAACTCTAAGAGACATTTCCCTTTGTGCTGCAAAACAAAGTCCAGATATTCATCGGTTTTATTTTCTTTGCCTAATTTCATCGCAAAATTAAAATGCTCTATAGCTATTCCATGTTCATTATCATACTTATACGCCTCGCCAAGTCGAATGGAAGTAATAATTTCTTTTGTTGTGCTTTTTTCTTTCTGAGCATACAAAAGACAGTACTTTAAACAAGCAATGGCCTTCTTTTGCTTTCCATTAATTCTATATAAATTGCCTAATGCTCCATTTAAAATATATAATTCCTCCTCTTTCAAATCCTGTTTCAATAAGCATTGAGCTTGAATAATCAAATCTTTTACTTTAGAACCGTCAGTAGGTTTTTCTCTTAAATAATCTGTTGAATCAAAATATGTTAGATTATTTATCTCATTCATTTTTTCCCTAAAACTTTGTATCGTCAACTTAAAGTCCCCCTTGGAAACTCGTTCAGTCTATATATTAATACAATAACTCCCAATTAAAAACCTTGTTTTTTCAGAAAATAAAATAATTTCTCCACTAGTATGTTTTACAAAGTAGTTAACATATGATACAGTACTATTATGTTATACAAAGTAGTGAGGCGAGCAAATGAAAGAAACCCAATTGTTAAAGGGCGTACTGGAGGGCTGTGTCTTAGCCATCATTAAGCGACAACAAGTTTATGGCTATGAGCTGGTACAAATTATGAGGGATTATGGATTTACTACAATTGTCGGCGGGACCATCTATCCTTTGCTACAGAAATTAGAAAAACAGGGGCTTATTAAGAGCAAGGAGTTAACTTCACCAGATGGGCCTAATAGGAAATACTTTTTTATCACAGCTTATGGTGAAGAGCAATTAATGAGTTTTGAAGAACAATGGAATTCATTAATAATAAAGGTTAACCGAATAGTAGAAAATGAGGAGAGTGAATAAAGTGGCAAATTCTTCAGCCGAACAATTGGTTGAGCAAAATAATCATCTTAGAGAACTTTTGTCCAAAGAAAATAAGGCGTACTACGAAGATATTTTAATGTACATGCGTACTCTTGGTCTTTTCTATAATGAATTGGAAACAGAAAAGCAATTAATGATGATATTACAAGATATATTAGAAGCACAGAAAAATGGTGAATCTGCAGAAAGCTTTTTTGGAAAACACCCAAAAGAAATGGTAGACCAAATAACAAAACAGTATGATAGACCCTCTTGGAAATCCATCTTTAAAATGAGTGGCTGGCTATTCTTAATTAGTTCTTTGTTTGTATTCATAGGAAGTTTTACAGCTCCCCTTTTACAAATAAACATCTTTGTTCTTTTAATGAATGGGGTGTTTTCAATTGCTTTGATTTATGGTTTGTTTAAATTAATTCATGTGAGTATTTATATGAAGGCGAAATTACCGAAGTTTATACAATTTTTCATATTATGGTTGATATTTATGCTATCATTCGGCATCTTTTTCCTCATTCAGTTTTATGCACCTAAGCAAGGTATCGTTAAAATTGGTCCTCCAATAGATTGGATTCTGATCATTGGTGTCGTTTTGACTGCTGTCTTGTATATCTCTACCAAAAAGAAACGAGAATTCTATGGCGCCCTTGCTTTTATCTTAACCTTAGGAATCTTTGGTCTATTATTAAGAATTCCTCAAACAAGAGAGTATCTGCAAAATGATCAAAATCATATTTATATGATGCTTGGCGTTATTCTCCCATTTGCTTTATTTATATTGATTAATTTGTTTACACTCTGGAAAATGAAGGATGATCAAAAGGTTTAATTCTTTTTAAAATTTGGTTGAAAGGCAGAAAATCTTTTGAAATCTTTTTATATTCTTTGTAGAATAAGAAGAGAAAGATTTAACGAGGAAACGAGGTTATCTCATGTCATTACAACATTCAGATAAAAAAACTTATTCACCTGAGGAACTACTAAAGGAAATACAGCGATTAGCAGAACTCTTACAAAAAGAGGATTTGTCAGAAGAAGAGTATCTCAAAGAAAAAGAGAAACTCATGGAAAAATTAAATAAATAATTAAACAGGCTATTCTTAAGTTCTTCGGACTTAAGAATAGCCTGTTTTCTTTTCTACTACAATACTTTTTCTAAGAAATCCTTTGCACGCTGTGTGGAAGGATTGTTAAAGAAGTCTGTTGGTGAAGCATCTTCAATGAGTTGGCCACCGTCCAAGAAGAATATCCTGTCTGCCACTTCACGAGCAAATCCCATTTCATGCGTGACGATCAACATGGTCATCCCTGTTTTAGTCAACGATTTCATTACATCTAGCACTTCTTTAACCATCTCTGGATCTAGCGCTGATGTAGGTTCATCAAATAACATAAGGTCAGGTTCCATCGCCAATGCTCTTGCTATGGCTACACGCTGTTTTTGGCCGCCAGATAACCGATTTGGGTATTCATCTTTTTTCTCCAAAAGACCTACTTGCTTTAACAGCTCCTCTCCCCTTTTTTCAGCATTCTCCTTTGAGATTTTCAATACTTTCATGGGAGCATACGTCAAATTCTCCATTACCGTTCTATGGGGAAAAAGATGAAAATGCTGGAATACCATGCCTACTTTTTCACGAATTTTCATTAAGTCTGTTTTTTTCTCAGTGATCAACTGATCGTTAATTTGGATATCACCGCTAGTTGGTGTTTCTAGCATGTTGATACAGCGTAAAAATGTTGATTTACCAGAGCCGGATGGGCCGATGATCGCAATTATTTCGCCATCTTGAACAGTTGTTGAGATTCCTTTTAGCACTTCATTATTGCCAAATGTTTTGTGCAAGTCTTGTACTTTAATCACCTATTCTCATCCTTTTCTCAACCAATTTTCCTGCATATGATAGTATCAGTACAATAATATAATAGATTAAACCTGCTACTAGCAATGGCTCGATATAGTGGAATGTAGATCCACCCACAATATAAGCGCGTCTCATAATATCGAGTGCTCCAATTACTGTAACGATAGCGGATTCTTTTGTTAGCGAGATAAACTCGTTCATTAAAGCAGGAATAATATTTTTTAAAGCTTGTGGCAAGATAATGTCTTTCATCATGCTCGTATAGGATACGCCAAGCGCTTGGGCAGCTTCACTCTGCCCTTTATCTACGGCCATAATACCGCCACGAATAATTTCTGAAATATAAGCAGCTGAATTAAGTGAGAAAGCTAATATTGCTGCTGGCATAGGGCTTATGTCAATGCTTGGGAACATTTGCGGTATTCCCATATAAATAATGATTAATTGCAAAACAAGCGGTGTACCGCGGAATACAGATGTATAAAAATCTGCAAGCCATTGTAACGGTTTTATTCCGCTTAACTTAATGAGTGATAATAATACACCCAAAATAAAGCCAAAAACACACGCGAACGCGGCTATCTCTAGCGTCACGCCAATCCCTTTTAAGATATAAGGGATGGAGTCTGCAATGGCTGAAAAATCTAGATTCATCTAAACTACCTACTTCCCTTAATTAATCAACTTTGAACCATTTGGCTTTCATCTTATCGATTTCGCCAGAGTCATTTAATTCTTTTACAGCTTTATTGAAATCTTTCACTAATTTGCTACCTTTAGGGAAAGCTGCTGCTTTTTTCTGGTTATCGACACCATCAATCGTCGAGAATTTTAGATCTTTATTTTGTTTAACATAATTTTTAGCTACAATATCTTCTAATACAATGGCGTCTAGTCTTCCTAATTTCACTTCTTGAATCAATTCTGGTACTCTGTCACGCGTTTCTACTTTTACTCTTGGCACTTTATCTGCAATTTCGTTGGCTGTATCTTCTTCAATGGATGAAACCTGCGCACCGACTTTTTTACCTTTCAAATCCTCAAGTTTGTCGTATGTCACATCTTTTTTAGTAATGAGATAATCTTCTGTATCATAGTAGGAATCCGTAAAGTCCACCACTTTAGAACGTTTTTCATCTGGTGTAATGCCCGCCATCGCAAAATCAATTTTTTTTGCTTGTACGGATGGAATTAAACTATTAAACTCCATATCTTGTATTTTCAATTGATAACCCATTTTTTTAGTTACTGCATTGGCGAAATCAACGTCAAATCCAATAATTTCATCTGACTTTGCTGCATCGATGTATTCAAATGGTGCGAAGTCTGCTGATGTGCCCATCACTAAAACCTTTTTTTGATTGTTATCGGAAGATGAACCATCCTTGCTGGAATCTGATCCGCACCCTGCTAGAGTTAATGATAATACTGCTGCTGCTGTAAATAACCATTTCTTTTTCATTGTCCAAATCTCCTATCTCGTCATTGTTTCAATAAAACCACCCTATGTAACATCGTGTTTTATTATGAATTCATATGAATAATTATAGATTTTAATTTATAATTATAATAACATATTAATAAAAAAAAAAAAGCATTTTTTGCATAAAAATAAATATAATCTATTAAAAATATATTAACAGAATCTTTAAATAATTACAATTACATTTGTATAATTTTGTCTAATTACCTTATTCCTCAGGCAATAATCATTTCGGATTCAATTGATAATGTTATGAAGGCAGTCTAAAGCAAGATTCCGCCAGGTTTCTATCAGAAAACTCATTTAGTCGTGATACTCTGCATTTCCAATCTGTATTTTATGATGTCAACGAGTTTATTACGTTAATTTATTGCCATCCCATGCATTGGCGTATTCTTCATTATCCTGTATGAAATTTATTTTATACAGCTAGCCAAATTAAATTTACCTACATTTGAAAACCCTTCTTCAAACTAACCACCATTCGGACACTCATTAAAACGATAGCTTATGCATTCCATCAATGAATGTTTTTTGTATGAGAATAGTCAGATTAATACAAACTGATATTAACATTTACTTCGCAAAACCTGATTATGAGGAAATTGAAAGGAGTATTCATCAATGCCACTTGTCACAGTACTTGGAGGAGAAACATTTGAAGTTGAAGCTGGTAAAAAATTAGTTTTAGCCCTTGAAGATAATGGAATAGAAATCTTTCACCAGTGTGGCGGAAAAGCTAAATGTACTACTTGTAGAGTGGAAGTCTTAGCTGGAGAATACAAAGATATTTCGAAAGTAGAAAAAAACGCCTTTGCTATTAAGAATATTGACGAGAATTTATATGAAGACTGTTTACGTTTATCTTGTCAAATTCGTGTCATTGAAGACATAACTGTTAAGCCAATTATAACTTCAGAAAATAAAAAAGGCTCTAGAGGACCTAGACCTGCAGATTAACTATGCTTAGATAAAAAACGCGGTGTTTAAGGCAATACCGCGTTTTTTTATAATTGAATTATATGATTATTGTAACCTTTCTTAGCTTTTTTAAAGCTAACAAAGGCACTTCTATATCTATTGTTTTTATGCATAAAAAACCAGTTCCATTTAGGTACTGGTTAAATGCTTTATATTACCTCTATCGTAATTTGTAAATTTTTACCTTTAATAAACAACTTACCATTAGTATGGCTTCAAACAAAAAGAAACCTATGACCACATATTTCCCTACATCGATAATGTAATATCTAATTGAACTTAATGGACCCGTCGGCAAATGCATCGTAAAGCTTAAGTACATACCAAATGTAAAGTTTCTTGCCCATTGTGAAGTTTGGTATTGAAGTACGCCCTTTTTTATTCCATATGCCTTCAACCGTTCAATTAAACGTAATATTTCAATGCTCTCTACTATAAGAAATATAAGTGAGACAATAATCCAAAGTACAAATAAGCTTTTGCCGTCTGATATTTTCGTAATACATAACGATAATCCAGTGATTGAAAGAGCTCCGTGAATAATACAATTTGTGCTTTTCCACTCTTTTATCTGTTCACGAAATGATTGTGAACGCATCGCTCTTATAAAAAGCCATATGCTCAGGCAGTAAAAGATCAGATCTATAAGCAAAATGAATGAAATACTCCCTTTATTAAATAGGTCCGGGAATAATATAAAACCTGCAATCACTAACGATTGGGTCGCTACGCTTGGCAATAGTGCTACACCATTTATCTTATTTGCAAAAGATTTATTTTTAAATAAAAATAAGTAATTCCGAACTACTATGACAATATATCCTACATACAGAAGAATAGCCATAGAATAGAGAAATATTTGATCCCATTTCATCTGAGATAAGTGATTGTCCATATTCAATAAAACAATGGATGTAGCAGCAATCCATGTCCCTATTCCAAAACTGTTGATTGGGTCTATAATATGTTTCTTTGCAAAATCTCCTTTCTTTAGATTGAGAAGCAATAAAACAAATAGTAAAGTATAGATGATGAATAAAACACAAGCATATATCAAACCAATCACTTCATGATAATGGGGAAATAACTGAATAATACCGATTGATAAAATCCCCATTGCCATCACCACAGCTCCTGCAGGTGTAGGAATAGAAACTTCACTTACTTTAAAAAATAAATTCAAGAGAATAAATATACAGACTATCGTAGTTAGTACCATCATAATAACACAACCCTTAACAGAAAATACGTCTTCTAGTATACCTCCATTCTTAATTAGATACAAAAAAGCCCCGCTCTCGTTAAGAAAACAGGGCATACGATTACTTTACTTTAAACCATTTAACCTTCAATTCTTCTACTTTGCCTTCCTTTTCTAGCTCTTCCATAGCACGGTCAAATTTCTCTGTTAGTTTACTACCTTCAGGAAAAGCAGCTGATTTGGATTGATCTTCTTGCTCCTCAATAACATAATAGGTTAAATCCTTATTATCTTTTAGATAATTGTCTGCTACTATATCTTCTGTTATGATGGCATCTATTCTCCCTAACTTTACTTCCTGCACAAGTTCAGGAATACGATCTCGGCTTACTAATTTAACACCTTTGTACTTTTTCGCTAATGTTTTCGCTAATTTCTCTTGAATAGATGCAGTTTGAGATCCCAACACTTTCCCTGCAAGATCTGAGTCTTTTTCTATACCGCTTCCTTTCTTAGTAAGAATGTATTCCTTTGTATCATAGTAGGAACTTGAGAAATCTACTACCTTATCACGTTCTTCATTTGGCGTCATACCAGCAAGTACGAAATCTACTTTGTTCGCTTGAAGCGCAGGAATAAGGCTACTAAACTCCATATCCTTCACTTGAACTTGATAACCTAATTTCTTCATAACCGCTTTGGCTAGATCAATATCGAAACCTATTATTTCATCAGAAACTTTCGCATCAATATATTCGAAAGGTGCATAGTCTGCTGCTGTGCCCATAACAAGAACTTTTTCTTTATTTTCTGCTTGTGCATCTGAATTTTTCTCTGTATCTTTTGTTCCACAGCCTACCAACAATACTGCTAGCAAGGCTATTGCAGCAAATAACCATTTTTTCATTCTACTCACTCCGTTTATCCATATATTTTTGTATTGCATGATCAAGCATTGTTAAGCCCTCATCTATTTGTTCTTTCGTTACTGTTAAAGGCGGTATCATTCGTATCACATCGTTGTCATTACCACAAAGATAAAAGAGGACGCCTTCTTCTAGTGCATTATCCAATATCTCCTTTAATGCTATCCCATCCCCTAACCCTGTTTTTGGATCGATTATGTTAATACCAATCATTAAGCCAATTGCTCGAACTTCCCCGACCACGTCATATTTTTCTTGAATGCCCTTTAAAAATTCGACTGCATAAGCCCCTACTTGTTTTGTATTCTCGAGCAAGTTTTCTTCTTTCATTACTTCAAGCGTTGTTAAAGCAACTGAGCATGAAATTGGATTACCACCGAATGTCGTCCCATGTGAGCCCATTGGCCACTTCTCCATTAGTTCTCGGCTTGCAACAGTTGCACTTAGAGGCAGACCTGAAGCAACCCCCTTCGCTATTGCCATAATATCTGGTGTGACACCGAATGTTTGTGCAGCAAACCATTCTCCTGTGCGCCCGAAGCCAGTTTGAACTTCATCGAATATAAGCAAAATACCATACTGATTACAAAGTTCCCGGAGTTTTTGTAGCCATTCTTTCGGCGGTATAATATAGCCCCCTTCACCTAGCACAGGCTCTACGATAAATGCCGCCACTTCTTCCGGTGTAACCTGATGCTTAAAGAGTGTCTTTACATTTTTCTCAAGCAGATCCACCGTATATTGAACTGAAGCAAAGCCTGTTGGAGCTTCATTTACATTGGCATACGGTATCGAATAGACATTAGATGGGTTCAAAAATTTACGGTATTTACTTTTGGATGTTGTCACACTTAATGCACCAAGAGAACGGCCATGAAAACAACCTGTGAAAGAAATTATATAAGGTCGCCCTGTAGTAAATTTCGCTAATTTGATTGCTCCTTCAATTGCTTCAGTGCCACTATTTCCATAGAAAAAACAATCTAAATTTCCCGGTGTGATTTCCGCAAGATTCTTCGATAACTTTAATATAGATTCATACATAATAACACCAGATGGACCATGGACTAATTGATCTGCTGCATCTTTTATACTTTGAACAATTTTCGGATGACGATGACCAGTATTTGCTACAGCAATGCCTGCAGTGAAATCAAGATATGTCTTGCCGTCTGCTCCAAAATAGTAACACCCTTCTTCCTTTATCACTGGTAAATTTGGATGATCCTTTGCCATACTAGGAGCTAGATAATCGCCCATCTGTTCATATAATTCTAACCAACTCTCCATGATGTCCTCCTTATTAACTGAATTGAATTTATATTATATTTATAAATATAATAGCATAAATATTCATTTAGTAAAGAGTTTTTTAAATTGTTAGAAACAGTATATAAAAAAAAGCATCTCTTTTTTTGAAATGCGTCCTTGTTACTTTATGTTAAATATCTAAAAGTGTGCCTAAGAAGTTTTCTAAAGATGAAGCTATTTACTAAAAAAGCCACACTTATAATAAGTGTGGCAGTGTTCTTAATCTATTTTCCTACGATTAATAATAATTCACGAATCGTTTTACATGCAATAGCAGTGGATGCGCCTGTTGGGTCATAAGGAGGGGATAACTCCACAACATCTGCTCCTACCACATGATTCAAATCATCAAGTACCTTTAATCCAGCTAACAATTCTTTATACGTAATACCACCTGGTTCAGGTGTTCCAGTGCCTGGGAAAGTGCCCGGATCTAATACATCGAGATCGATAGTTATATATATAGGAAGATTCTCTAATTTTTTTACGATTTCAGGTAAAGTTTCTATTGAAAAACGTTCCATATAGGTATGGTCTTTCGCCCATTCGAATTCTTCTTTAAGGCCTGAACGAATGCCAAATTGAAAGATGCGTCCGTCGCCTATGAATTCATGGCAACGTCTAATAACAGAAGCATGTGATAGTTTTTCACCCATATAGTCTTCTCGAAGATCTGTGTGTGCATCAATATGAATAACATGTAAATCCGGGTATTTTTCGTATGCGGCTTGGATGGTTGGGTAGCTTACCAAGTGCTCTCCACCGACCATTACAAACTTTTTCCCGTCATTAACAAGGCCTCTTGTAAATAGTAGAATTTCATTCATTGTTTTTTCAGTATTACCAAGTGGTAAATCAAGATCGCCAGAATCATGCACAGCAATATCTTCTAAGTCTCGATCAAGGTAAGGAGAATACGTTTCTAACCCATATGAGTCAGGGCGAATAGCTTGCATTGCAAAACGGGTACCTGGACGAAAACTAGTTGTCCCATCAAATGGAATCCCAAATAGAGCCAGTTCAGACTCCTCATAGGTGTTGTCACAGCCAATAAATGTTGATATATTCATTGTTTTACTTTGCAATCTTCAATGCCTCCCTTACATAGCTAGGCAATGCAAAAGCCCCAAGGTGTAAATCTGTATTATAATATTTCGTTTTCAACCCGAATGCATTCCACTTTTGTGCATCTAAATTAGTAATTGGGTGTTTTGTTTTTGATGCAAATCCGAATAGCCAATGGCCTGAAGGGTATGTTGGCATATGATATTGGTAAACTTCTGCAATTGGGAAAATGGTTGATAGTTTATGCCTTGCTTTTTTCATATTGTCCGCATACTCTGCAAAATAAGGTGATTCATGTTGATTGATTAAGATTCCATCAGTATTTAAAACTCTGTAGCATTCTTGATAAAAGGCAGTTGTAAACAAACCTTCTCCCACAGAAATTGGATCTGTTGAGTCCACAATAATCAAGTCAAATGATGCATCAGCAGCTTTTTTTACATAAGCTAGGCCGTCTTCAAATTTTAGAGACATGCGCGGATCTTCTTCTACCCCTTCAGCAGTGACAGGTAAATATTCTTGGCACAAGCGAAACACCCGCTCATCAATTTCCACCATAACTACTTCTTCGACTGTAGGATAACGCAATACTTCACGCGCTGTACCGCCATCCCCTCCCCCAATGATCAGAACCTTCTTGATATTTGGGTTTGTAGCAAAAGCAGGATGGACAATCATATCGTGGTAGATGAATTGGTCTTTTTCATTTACCATCATTAGTCCATCAAGTGTGAAAAATGTGCCAAACTCTTTACCTTTATAGAAATCGATTTTTTGAAAGGGCGATTGCTCACTATGCAAATGCTCATCATAGGAAATTGAAAACTTACAGTCTTCGCTCCATTGTTCTGTATACCAATTCATTATTTTGCACCTTCTAATTCATATTCTTCTGGTTTCACTTGAATTTTGCCTAATTCACGATTAGCAAATTGGCGAATTTTTTCAACGGTTCCTCGAGGAAAATCAAAGGATTCCACTTTTTTTGCTTTAAGCTTTTCAGCTAAGTAATCTCCGGCCTTCCATGGGCTAACTGACTCCCCGCACGTATAAACATCTACAGATGCAAAACCATACTCAGGCCATGTATGGATGGTTAAATGAGATTCAGATATAATTACAGCTCCCGAAACTCCATACGGATTGAAATGATGAAAAACAGATTCAACTATCGTTGCACCAGAATAGTCTGCTGCTTCACACATATATTGTTCAATTAATGCGTTATTCTCTATTATTTCACTTGGACACCCGTATAACTCAATTAATACATGTCTTCCTAAAGTATTTAATTCTAAACCCATTTACTTTTTCTCCTTTACGACCGTAATATGATTTTTTCTAGGTGAATCTGATAAAATATTACCAAAATTCTGGATATAATAATGATACTGTTCGATAACTTCTTTTGAAACGTATTCTCCAGGTATAACAAGAGGTATTCCTGGTGGGTAAATCATGAGAGAATCAGCACTTATTCTTCCTATT
This sequence comes from Rummeliibacillus sp. G93, assembly GCF_023515935.1. Lineage (NCBI taxonomy): Bacteria > Bacillati > Bacillota > Bacilli > Caryophanales > Caryophanaceae > Rummeliibacillus > Rummeliibacillus sp. G93. The sequence continues at coordinate 1,590,125 of NZ_CP097314.1, read as the reverse complement.
GCTTCGTGAATGGGTATTTCTTCATGTTCTGCATAGTAAGCCTCTCTCGGTGTTAAAAGTAAAGTGTTTGCACTAAAAGGCGTAACATGCGGGTATCGGATACTTTTCCCTTTGCCGTATTTGCGCTCAATATCAACCAAAGCAGTCACTAGCTTTTCTAGAGATTCTTTTGTATCAGCTGGAGTGATTACAGCCATAACAACATAACCTTCTGCTAATTCCATTTGAATATTATATTTTTCTTTTAGAAGCGTGTACACTTCAAAACCAGATAGTCCGCTTTCATTCACTCTGATGACAAGCTTTGTATAATCATGCAATTGACTAAATCTATGTTTTACATAGCTATTCTTTAATACTTCAAAGGAAGTATGTTCTTCTATTTCAATGATTGTTTGTTCAATGATTTCTTTTAAAGAATGATAACGAATGGCACCATATAATGCTAACTCGTGCCTAGCAACATCCAAGGAACTCATTAAAAGATAGCTAGCACTTGTCGATTGGAGCATATTCAATGATTTTTGAATTTGTTCTCTCGAAATTCGATCGCTGTTTAAAAGCAAGATAGAACTTTGCGTAAGCGAACCACCAGTTTTATGCATACTCATTGTGACCAAGTCTGCTCCTGCTTGGATGGGGTCGGGCAAAGAGTCAACAAATGATAAATGCGTTCCATGGGCGCTATCCACAATTACTGCTATATTTTGCTTATGTGCAAGTGTGCAAATTTTCTCCAAGTCATTCATCGTCCCAAAATAAGTTGGATACGTAACGAGCAAAGCTTTTGCCTTTGGATGTAATGTTAACGCCTTTTCTATCGTTCTTACAGAGACACCATGGGAAATTCCAAAGTGTTGATCCACTTCAGGCTCTAAAAATACTGGACAGGCGCCGCTCAAAATTATGCCATTCATTACTGATTTATGACAGTTTCTAGGAACCAGTATATGATCCCCTGGCTTACACGCCGATAGAATCATAGCTAAGATACCAATCGATGTTCCATTGACTAAAAAATACGCCGCTTTTGCCCTAAAAGCTTCTGCTGCTAACTGTTGTGCCTCTTGAATGACTGATGACGGATGGCTTAATAAATCCAATTCTTTCATCGAATTGACATCCATTTTCATCGTAAAGTCACTAAAGACATCGTTTAATGGGCTTTTTAAAGCTCCCATTTTATGCCCCGGCACATCAAAAGGGGTTGTATTTTTCTTTGCATAGTTAACGAGGGCTTCAAACAACGGCATCCGTTCTTGGGAACAAATATCATATTTTTCGTTAAGGATTTCTTGCAGCACTTGTGCCATTAACGAGTTGCTCCTGCTAAATCGCCTGCAACGGCTTCCCTTAAAGCACTTACTTTATCAAGCTGTTCCCATGGCAAATTTAAGTCATGTCGCCCAAAGTGTCCATATGCTGCTACCTGTTTGAACTGAGGATTCCGAAGATTAAGCATATTGATAATACCTCCAGGTGTTAAATCGAATGTATTGCGAATAGCTTGCAGTAGTTGATCTTTATCTACGGTTTCTGTTCCGAAGGTATCAATCGCGATACTTATTGGCTCACTAACCCCTATGGCGTAAGACAGCTGGATTTCACAACGTTTGGCAAATTTAGCAGCTACAATATTTTTAGCAACATAACGAGCTGCATAAGCTGCTGAGCGGTCTACTTTTGTACAATCTTTCCCTGAAAAAGCGCCGCCTCCGTGTTTTGCTGCTCCTCCATAAGTATCAACAATAATCTTACGGCCGGTAAGACCTGCATCGCCATGTGGACCTCCAATAACGAAACGTCCTGTTGGATTAATTAATGTATTTATATCTTCATTCATTCCAAATGTGCGAATTGTTTCTTGTACAATCTGTTCGTTTATATAATTCTTGAATTCAGCCATATTTACATCTTCATCATGCTGAATAGAGAGTAATATTGTTTCTATTCTTGGTTTAGTCGGATTTGTATAGTCGATCGTCACTTGAGATTTCATATCTGGGCGTGCCCATTTAAAGTCTCCAATTTTTCTTAAGAAAGAAGCTTTTTTCATCAAGGTATGAGCGATTTCAATTGCAAGCGGCATATATGTTTCTGTTTCATCCGTTGCATAACCAAACATAATCCCTTGGTCTCCTGCTCCAATCTCCTTTAGATCACTTGAAGAATCGACACCCATTGCAATATCTGGTGATTGTGTATGAACAAGTACTTGAATATTGCAAGTATGTCCGTCAATACCGAATTGTGCATCACTGTAACCAATCTCAAGTAATGTGTCACGAGCAATTCTCTCAATATCTAATATGGCAGAAGTTGTGATTTCTCCCCCGATAATAACCATATTTGTTGTCGTAAACACTTCACATGCAACTCTTGAAAATGGATCTTGAGCTAAAGCTGCATCTAATACAGCATCCGAGATTTGGTCTGCGATTTTATCGGGATGTCCTTCTGACACCGATTCCGAAGTAAATAAAATTTTTTCAGTCAATATAATCCTCTCCTACTAAAAAATGTAAATATTAGCATACAAAAAAGCTCTCCAACCATTAGAAGGAAAGCTTCGATTAATATCAACTGCTTATCCTCTTATCGTTCACAAAACTTTGTACATTTTGTGCTCAGGTTGAGCCCCATGAACTGATAAATATCAGTTTGGTTTGCCACCGTATCTTAGACCCCTCGTCTCAACGGTTTTTAATAAGAGCAACTTTATTTTGCTAAGGCTTATAGTAATTGAATTTTTTTTGACTGTCAATCTATTTTTAAAACTTTTTTTATTTTGTTGAATTAAAAATCTACTAAAAAAGCCCTCATTAATGATAAATAAAACCCCAAAACTCTTTTAACACTTAGAGTTTTGGGGTTCTCACGATAGAAAATTAGCGGTTCGGTACTCGAAGGACACGCATGGCATTTAACACAGCTAGCAATGTAACCCCAACGTCAGAGAATACTGCTTCCCACATAGTGGCAATGCCAAAGGCACCTAATAGCAGGAATATACCTTTCACACCTAATGCAAAGAGAATATTTTGCCACACAATCACTCGTGTCCGTTTTGCAATACCTATAGCTGCTGGTATCTTAGAAGGTTCATCGGTCATTATAACGATATCTGCTGCTTCAATCGCTGCATCTGATCCTAATCCTCCCATTGCCATTCCGACATCAGCACGAGCTAATACAGGTGTATCATTGATACCATCCCCAACAAAAATTAACTTTTCTTTAGGATTTTTCTGGGCATCAATTTTTTCGATTTCTTCTACTTTGTGTTGCGGCAATAATTCAGCATGCACCTCATCAAGCCCAAGTTTCTCGCCCACAGATTTCGCTACAGATGCTGCATCACCAGTCAGCATGATGGTCTTTTTTATGCCTAGTTCTTTTAAAGAACGAACTGCTTGAACAGAATCTTCTTTTAGTTCATCTGCTATAACAATATACCCAGCATAATTACGATTTAGGGCAATATGAACAATCGTTCCAATCTCACTAGGTTCCTTGAATGCTATGTTTTCTTTGTTCATTAGTTTTGCATTTCCAGCTAAAATTTCTTTCCCATCAACTGTTACAGCAGTACCGTGGCCTGAAATTTCATTGTACTCTTGTATCTTGTCAACGCTAAATTCTTTCCCATATGCATTTCGTATTGACTGTGCGATTGGGTGATTGGAATGAGTTTCAGCAAAAGCAGCATATTCCAATAGGTCTTCTTTCGAAATATTACCAGATGGGCAAATGGTCGTGACTTCAAATACGCCTTTGGTTAAGGTACCCGTCTTGTCGAACACAACATACTTCACATTATTTAGAGCTTCTAAATAGTTGCTTCCTTTGACCAAGATACCCATCTTAGATGCTGCTCCTATTCCCCCAAAGAATCCTAATGGAATAGAAACCACCAACGCACAAGGACAAGAGATAACTAAGAATACCAGCGCCCGATAAATCCAATCCGAAAAAGTTGCGCCATTTAACAATAGCGGTGGTATGAAAGCTAATGCAGCAGCTACAATAACGACAACCGGTGTGTAATAACGAGCAAATTTCGTAATAAAATTTTCGGTTGGTGCTTTTCGACTGCTAGCATTTTGTACGAGATCTAGTATTTTAGAAACAGTCGACTCACCAAATGCCTTAGTTACCTCTACACTCAATAGCCCACTTTTATTGATAAACCCACTTAGTACATCAGAACCAGACTGCACCTCTCTTGGAACTGATTCACCTGTTAGCGCAGATGTGTCTACCATGGAGTTTCCTTCTATGACCTTTCCATCTAATGGAACCTTTTCGCCTGGTTTAATGACAATGATATCCCCAATCTTTACTTCATCAGGCGAAACTCTTTTTATTTCATTTCCGACTTTTATGTTGGCATAGTCTGGTCTGATATCCATCAAATCCCCAATGGATTTGCGAGAACGGTTTACAGCAATGCCTTGGAATAATTCACCCACTTGGTAGAACAGCATAACAGCCACACCTTCTGGATATTGCTTGATTGCAAACGCGCCAATAGTTGCAAGAGCCATAAGAAAATGCTCATCAAATACTTGCCCACGCAAGATATTCCTAAAGGCCCTATAGATGACATCCCCACCTACGATTAAATAAGCAAGAAGAAATAGAGCTAACTCATATATACCTGAAACAGGAGTAAACATACCAAGCGAGCCTATAACTATACCAATTCCCAGTCGAACCAACACTTTTTTTGTATTTCCAGTTTCATGATTGTGTTCATGTGGATCTTTGTCGTATTCTTCAATGGCTTTCACGTGTGGTTCAATCCGGTTAATTAGCTTCACTGCTTCATTTATCACCAATTGTTCCGAAGTGGCGGATTCGGAAACTTCTATTATTAATTTTTTCGATACAAAATCTACAGAAGAACTGGTAACTCCTTCTAATTCTCCTACACTTTTTTCTATCTTTGCTGCGCAATTTGCACAATCTAGTCCATCCAAGTACAGAGTGTGGTTATGAGTATTTCTCGCTTTCCGTCCTTTTTCTAATATATTGATGTGTGGCTCTAGCCTGTGAATATTACGCCTTGCTTCTGCAATGGTATCTATTTCTTTTGCCTTATCCATCTCCATCGTCAATGTCTTCGTGGCAAAATTAACATTACACGAAGTAACGGATTGAATACCATTTACACTTTTTTCAATTTTCATCGCGCAATTTGCACAATCAAGTCCTTCTAACAGAAGTTCATGCTTTACTTTTTTGTTTTCCAATTTATTCACCCTCCTTTCTCTTTTTTCTGCTCTTTCATACAATCCCTACCCTTTTTAACCAAGCTATTTACTTTTATTTGCATTTCCATCACCTCTCAATAATATATGATCAAATATTCATATGTTAAATGTATGCAAACTTAAGCTCTTAATTACTTCACTAGCAATATATGAACAAATGCTCATATATAGTATTGACTACATTATATTCATTAACATAAAAAACGTCAATGAATAAACAGAATTTTAATTAAAATACAAATAAAAAGGATTTCGGATAAAATAAAAAACCTACACTAAAGTGTAGGTTTTGCCAAAGGAAAGGATTTTCCCAGCCTATTATAAGGAAATGACAAGGAATACTAGTTAGAATTTTGCTTTGATTTTTTAATCCATGATGGTGATTTTGTGTTCATAAAGTTCACCAGGATATTCAATCGACAGAAAAGAAAGTAAAGGCAATCGCAAATCCTTCGTTATACGAAAATGCACATCGTTAAGATGAATGTTGCGACCTAGCTTGTAAATAGATTCGTAAAGGGAATCCTTAGACAGCCATAAAACCCCTTTTTCTTTCTTAGAAAGGTACTCTACTACATAATCCTTATTCTCCTTATTAATAGTTAACGTTAGCATTACATCAATCCCTTCCTCTAACTACTATTCAGTAATGAATAGCCATATTATTATTTCGCAAAAAATGAACCTTATAACTTGTCAGGCCACGTAACTGCGATTTAAGTTTTCTATAATATGGTATGCGCACTGAAAAATTGACTGTTTTTTGATAAAAAAGTATTTTTGATTAAATTTAAGAATAAATCCATAAATCAACACTAATACTTGAATACTTGTAATAAGAAATAAATACCAGTACCAATTTTGCTTAAAATACCTATTTCCTCAAATGTGCCTTGAAAAGTAAGTTATTACTATAGGTACCTGCTTCATATCAATAATAAACAAAAGAAAAATCCTTCTCATTATTTTACATTTACCATCTATCTAAAAGAATCCCCACTTGCCCTTTCTAATTGTAGAGATGAACAAATCAAAGTCAACTTATTGCCGACTAATCTATATGCTTGGATCAATAACTTACTTATTCCATATCAAAATTTTATATAGTTCATTTATCATTTACATCAGAAGAAGTAAAAAAAGAAATATTAAATATTGCACTTGCACTTATTGAATTAGACAGAAGCTATACTATCCCAACAGGTTCTATTAGAAAATCATCATTCTTTCTGGAAGATGATGAAAATGTTATGATTGAAATTATTACTACTGTTTCTAACCTTCATGATTTTTTATCCAGATAGACCACGGAGAATGTAGTATTTATAAAGTTTCAGTTCGAGCGTATTGGAGAAATTAGAATTAAAGTTAATCTAAAAGAAGGCCCATATTATTTTGAAGACAATTGTGTGAATAGCTTTTAAACTATAAAGAGGAAAAGAGGATTATGATGGATATAAAATACCCAATTGGTAAACTAAATGTTCCTGATGAAGTAACAGTTGAATATCTACAAGAATGGCTGAGAAAAATCGAGACTTTTTCAAATCGATTAAGAGAAACAGTAGGAACATTAAACGATCAGGAATTAAGCAAAACCTATCGTGATGGTAGTTGGACAGTTCGTCAACTTGTACATCACATCGCAGATTCACAGTTGAACATGTATCAACGACTAAAACTAGCTTTAACAGATGAGAATGCAAAAGTACCCGCTTTTGATGAAGAAAAGTGGGCGATACAACCAGATACAAAACTTCCTGTAGAAGCTTCCATTAAAATGTTAGAAGGTATAAATGAGCGTATCGTGTACTTAGGAAATAGTTTAACTGAAGATCAATTAGTTCGATACTTTACTCATCAGACTAACGGTAAAATTACAGTTGCGACAAAACTGGCCAAATTAGCTTGGCATGAGGAGCATCACTTAGCTCATATAAAAATCGCATTATTACAATAATACAATTTTTATGGAAGTGGCTTATCAGTTCGATGAGCCGCTTATTTTTGGGGATTATTTAACCATTCGCTACTTATCCCCTTACATATACTTCTTCAGGATGTTTGCTTTTATTGCATCAACTCGTAGGATTGTACATATTTTTCGTAATTACTGTTTCAAATGTTCTTAGTCCTACAAATAATACATATATAGTTCAAGTCCTCTCTACCATAATCAATCTATTAAAACTAATAATAATACGATTGCCTAAATTCATTACATTTTTTAATTCTATTTTCCAAACTTACAATAAAGATGCAATGACAATTATCACCATTCTATATTCATTTGTAGGATATCCAAAATTGTCATTCCCAAAAACAAAAAACCTGAGAGAAAACTGAAAAACAGTTTCTCCCAGGTTTTTATCTTTCTGTGGCATAGCAAGCTGAGGTTTTCTACCGGACAGCCCATTACTATCATTGCGTAATCCTAGAAAAATTGCCTAGAATGGCAACTTAAAAATTATGTCAGCTAATTTCATCCATATAATAAGTGATTAATGCTTACATATTTATTTAGGATTTCCCTATTTAGCTGGTAGTTTTAAAATATGAGATATGAAGCCGTCTGTTTTAACATCAATTACATAAGATACATTTGAATATCTTTCCGACAAGCTATAATTTTCTTCTCGCAAATCTTCTTTTAAGCCATTATCAGTAATTATTTGAATGCCTTCCCCTTTTTCTACATAGACAACCGTATAAATACGGTGTGGTTGCTTTTTGAGCTCTCGAAGTGTAAGTACACCACGTAGTGCACGATTGCCTGTCTCTACTTCATCAAGGGCCATTTTTTTAACGCCTCCGCGTTCTGTAACAATCATTACCTTGCCTTTATGGTTTGGCGGAATAATATTTGCAGCTTTTACCATATCCCCATCCAATAAATTCATCGCTTTTACGCCAGCAGTCCTTATGCCTGCCACCGGTACTTCATCGAGTTTAAATCTTATTGCATAGCTCAGATAGGATGTTAAATAGACTTCCGCACCTGAATCTGCAATTCCAGAAGCTATTATAAGATCATCTTTCTTAAGATTCATCATTTTAAATGGCTTATTATAGCGTTGTACCTGGAAATCTGCCAAAGCAGTTCGTTTAATTTGTCCATTCTTCGTAATGCTGACAACATATTGATCGGTATTAAAATCTGCAACGCCTTCAACATTTATAATTTTTTCTTCAGAGTCTAAAGGAATGATACTTGAAATATGCTGCCCTAAATCTTTCCAACGAATATCTGGTAACTCATGGACTGGAAGGAATATATAATGACCTTTATTTGTAAAGGCCAATATATGCTGTTGCGTATTTAATTGCGCCTCGTACAGTAAATGGTCGGATTCTTTCATGGCAAAATCTTCACCATTTGAAGCATTATACGAACGAATACTTGTCCTCTTTACGTAGCCATCACTAGTAACTGTCACGACTACGTCTTCACTTGGTACTAAAACATCTAAGTCTACTTTAATTTCTTCAATTTTTTCTTCTATTTCTGAGCGTCTTGGTTCTTGGAACGTTTTTTTCACTTCTTTTAATTCCTTTTGTAGCACGCTCACAAGCTTCTTCTCGCTCTCTAATATACTCTTTAGCTCGAGAATCTTTTCTTCAAGTTCTTTCTGTTCTTGCCGAAGTTCTGTAATATCTGTATTGGTCAATCTGTATAGCTGTAATGAAACAATTGCTTCCGCTTGAATTTCAGTAAAACCAAACTTCTCTTGCAAATTATGCTTAGCATCTTTTTTATCTTTTGAAGCACGGATAGCTGCAATAACTTCATCTAGAATTGATAGTGCTTTCATCAACCCTTCTACAATATGTAAACGGTTGTTAGCTTTATCTAAATCATACCGAGATCGTCTTACAATAATTTCTTTTTGGTGAGCGATGTATGCGTCTAATAGCATCTGTAAACTCATCATAGTTGGACGACGATTGTATATAGCAATCATATTGAAGTTATATGTAACCTGTAGATCGGTATTTTTCAATAAATATTTTAAAATCGGTTCTCCGCTGATTTCTTTCTTTAATTCAACTACTATTCTTAAGCCTGAACGGTCAGACTCGTCACGTACTTCTGCAATGCCATCTAAGCGTTTATCTAATCGCATTTCATCCATTTTTTTAACAAGATTTGCCTTGTTTACATCATATGGAATTTCAGTGATAACGATTTGCTCTTTAGCACCCTTAAGTTTCTCAATTTCTGCTTTAGCTCTAACAATGATCTTTCCTTTGCCTGTTTCGTAGGCTTTTTTAATCCCGTCAACCCCTTGAATAATGCCACCTGTTGGAAAGTCAGGTCCATGCAATACCTGCATTAGTTCTTGAACAGTAGCTTGAGGATTTTTCAAACGCATTAATACTGCATCTAACACTTCAGCTAGATTATGCGGTGGGATGTCGGTCGCATAGCCCGCGGATATCCCTGTTGACCCATTGACTAATAAATTAGGAAAACGTGAAGGCAGTACAGTTGGTTCTAAATCTTGATCATCAAAATTTGGCACTAAATCCACTGTATCTTTTTGAATATCGCGCAGCATTAGAGCTGCAATAGAAGATAAACGGGCTTCTGTATAACGCATAGCAGCAGGCGGATCACCATCGACAGAACCGTTATTGCCATGCATTTCGATTAACATGTGGCGGGCTTTCCAGTCCTGGCTCATACGTACCATAGCCTCGTAAACAGAACTATCACCATGTGGATGATAGTTACCGATTACATTTCCGACTGTTTTAGCCGATTTTCTAAAGGGCTTGTCGTGTGTATTGCCTTCCATAAACATTGCATATAGAATACGGCGCTGTACTGGTTTAAGACCGTCTCTTGCATCTGGCAAAGCACGGTCCTGGATAATGTATTTACTATAACGACCGAAGCGATCACCGATGACTTCCTCTAAAGGCAAGTCTTGAAATATCTCTGACTGCGTCATGTAAGATCCCCTCCATCATGTTGTATAAATTCGCTTTCTAATATCGTACTGTCTTCTTCAAGGCCAAAGTCCACATGCGATTCAATCCATTTTCTTCGTGGTTCTACCTTATCACCCATCAATGTGGCAACGCCTTTTTCTGCTCTTTCAACATCATTGATTTGAACGCGAACCAATGTCCGTGTTTCAGGGTTCATGGTTGTTTCCCAAAGCTGCTCAGCATTCATTTCACCAAGGCCTTTGTAGCGTTGAAGAATATAACCCTTACCAATTTTCTTAATTGCTTGTTGAAGATCTTTCTCTGTCCAAGCATATTCAATTACTTCTTTGCGCCCAGTCCCTTTTGATACTTTATAAAGTGGCGGCAAGGCAATATATACTTTTCCTGCTTCAACAAGTGGTCTCATATAACGGAAGAAGAAAGTTAAGAGTAATACCTGTATATGAGCGCCATCCGTATCGGCATCCGTCATGATTATAACTTTATCGTAAGCAGCGTCTTCAATGTTGAAATCTGTACCAACTCCAGCACCGACTGCATGAATAATGGTAGCAATTTCTTCGTTTTTCATGATGTCCTGAAGCTTTGCTTTTTCCGTATTGATTACTTTTCCTCGAAGAGGCAAGATGGCTTGGAAAGTACGGTCCCGCCCTTGTTTAGCTGAGCCTCCCGCAGAATCGCCTTCGACTAAGTATAATTCATTTTTGGCAGCATTCTTAGATTGTGCTGGCGTCAATTTTCCTGATAAGATAGTTTGTTTTTTGGATTTTTTACCATGACGTGCGTCTTCTCTTGCTTTCCGTGCTGCTTCGCGAACTTGCTGTGCACGAATAGCTTTACGTACAAGCGATGCACTAAGCTCCGCATTCTCTTCCAAAATATACATTAATTTTTGGGATACGACACCATCGACAGAGCTACGTGCTTCTGCTGTGCCAAGTTTGCCTTTAGTTTGACCTTCGAATTGTAATAGATTTTCAGGAATTCGGACTGAGATGATGGCAGCTAATCCTTCACGTATATCTGAGCCATCCAAATTTTTATCTTTTTCTTTTAGGAGTCCGACTTTACGTGCATATTCGTTAAACACACGAGTCATTGCAGCTTTAGCGCCTGTTTCGTGTGTGCCTCCATCACGTGTGCGAACATTATTAACAAAGGAGAGGATAGTTTCGGAATAACCATCATTGAATTGAAAAGCAAATTCAACTTCAATTTCATCTAGTTCGCCTTCAACATATTTAACTGGATGCAATACATCTTTTTCTTCGTTAAGATAGGCTACAAAGGCTTCAATTCCATTTTCATAATGATATACTTCTTGTCGCTCGGTTTCTTCATCAATAAGCTCTATTTTTAAGCCCTTTAATAAAAAAGCAGATTCACGTAAACGTTCAGCTAATGTATCGAATTGATACTTGGTTGTTGAAAAGATTTCTGGATCAGGCTTAAAATGAATAAATGTGCCTGTTTCTTTCGTTTTGCCTAGATTAGCAAGTGTAGTTACGGGCTTACCGCCATTTTCAAAGCGCATGCTGTATTTATGGCCATCTCGGTAAATGGTTACATCAAGCCATGAAGAAAGGGCGTTTACAACAGATGCTCCTACACCGTGCAAACCACCACTTGTTTTATAACCACCTTGTCCAAATTTACCGCCTGCATGCAAAATGGTAAAGATTACTTCAGGAGTTGATTTACCTGTCTTGTGCATCCCAGTTGGCATGCCACGTCCATAATCTCTTACACTAATACTTTGATCTTTATGGATTTTCACTACAATATGTGAGCCAAAACCCGCTAATACCTCATCTACAGCATTGTCGACGATTTCGTATACAAGGTGGTGCAAGCCTCTGCTGTCTGTAGAGCCAATATACATACCCGGACGTTTTCTTACGGCTTCTAAACCTTCTAATACTTGAATATCATCTTCACTATAAGAGGTGATTGTTTGTTTATTTGTCAAAAAATATTCCCCCTAAACACAAACATCCGTTCTACTTTTATAAATCATATACACAATAATAGATACTGTCAACTTCTTGTTCAGTTAGACTCAGGTTTTATTGTATCATTCGTTTAATCTATTGGACAATAAGAACCGGCAATTATTGAGAAAGTTGGTCATTGTGTACGCTTACAGTCTCGTGATAAAATATTATTACAATCTAATAATACCAACTACTAATGTTGGAGGGAGTTTTAAATGAATAGTATTTTAGTTGTTGTATTGGCTTATCTAATTGGTTCCATCCCATCCGGTTTATGGGTTGGTAAAGTTTTTTATAAAACCGATATCAGACAGCACGGAAGCGGAAACTTAGGTGCTACTAATACCTTCCGTACGCTTGGAAAAAAAGCGGGTATAGCCGTTACACTTATGGATATATTAAAGGGCACACTTGCAACTATACTTCCTATTCTAGCTGTTTTCCAAGGAAGTGGTATCCATCCACTCGTTGCTGGCATCATTGCTGTCGTTGGGCACATGTTCCCTATCTTCGCTGACTTCCGAGGAGGCAAAGCTGTGGCTACGTCTGCAGGTATTTTACTTGGCTACCATTGGCCAATCTTTATCTTGCTCCTTATCGCCTTCCTTCTTTGCTTAAAAGTGTATAAAATGGTGAGTCTAGCATCTATGTTTGCAGCTGTTGTGGCTTTTATTTACGCACTTATTTATGGTATTTTATATAATGAATATCTTTTACTTATCATTATTTCCATTATTGTAGTCTTTATTTTTTATCGCCATAGATCTAATATATCGCGCATAAAAAAAGGAACAGAACCAAAAGTAACATGGTTATAAAAAAGGAGTGTTCTTATGAAAATTGTCATGTCTGAACAAGCATTTCAGTGGTTTTCCGATGAAATGGATGTAGCGCAAGGAGATACCATTCGTTTTTATGCTAGATATGGTGGCTCAAATCCTTTCCACGAAGGGTTTTCTCTCGGCATGAGTCAAGACTCGCCAATTAATCCAAGTGTTGTATTAGAGCATAATGGCACTACTTTTTTTATTGAGCAAGACGATACATGGTTTTTTAACAACCATGATTTATATGTAGATGTAGATCGCCAATTAGATGAACTTAAATTTGATTACAAGTAGATAAAAAATGCAAAAAGCATGCCTAATTCGGGCATGCTTTTTTACACTATTCATCCAAGAGTTATTTGATTTCTGCAATTTCTTTATACTTATTAAACCACACCGGATTAATTCGTTCAAAAGCAACTGGTCGGAAATTTTCTTTTTTCACCACAATATGTTCGGATGCTGCTGTTGCTGCAATCGTTCCATCACTATGTACAATTTCATAGCCATACACAGTACGAAGACGTTCCTGTGATACAATCCATGTACGTATAATCGCTTTTTCACCATAACGTAGTGCAGCTTTGTAGCTAATATTGACATTCATAACAGGCGATACATAGCCTGCTTCTTCTAATTGAGTCACGCTAAAGCCTAAATCATGAATCAGCTGCGTCCTCCCTAATTCCATCCATATAACATAATTAGCATGGTATACAACGCCCATTTGATCTGTCTCCGCATAACGAATTTCAATTTCTTTTTCACTTACAAACATGTTGTTCACCTCATGTTAAGTATACCGTTATTTTGAGAGAAAATCCTTCCATAGCTTTTCTTCTTTCATTAAATCTCCTTTGTCTTATAAACTAAAACAAGTGCACAAAATTATTGTGCACTTGTTTGAACCATATTATTTAGATAATTTGTTACGTAAAACCATTTGTAGGATACCGCCGTTACGGTAGTAATCTACTTCTACTTCTGAGTCAAAACGAGCAAGCGCTTTGAATGTTTTAGTATCGCCATCTGGAGATGTAGCAGTCACAGTTAGGATATCACGAGGTTTAACTTCATCTGTAATATTAACTGAGAATGTTTCTTCACCAGTCAATCCTAGTGATTCTGAGCTTTCACCATCAACGAATTGTAGTGGTAGAACACCCATCATTACTAAGTTTGAACGGTGGATACGTTCGTATGATTCTGCGATAACTGTTTTAACGCCAAGAAGGTTAGTACCTTTAGCTGCCCAGTCACGTGAAGAACCCATACCGTAGTCTTTACCAGTAAGTACAACTAAGCCTACACGGTTTTTAGCATATTTCATTGCTGCATCGTAGATATACTCTACATCACCTGTTGGCCAGTAAGTAGTGAAGCCGCCTTCTGTACCAGGTGCGATTTGGTTGCGGATACGGATGTTTGCGAAAGTACCGCGCATCATTACTTCATGGTTACCTCGACGGCTACCATAAGAGTTGAAGTTTCGTGGTTCTACGCCATGTTCACGCAAGTATTTTCCGGCAGGTGTATCTTTACCAATTGCACCAGCAGGAGAAATATGGTCAGTTGTAATAGAGTCACCAAATTTCGCTAACACACGCATACCCATAAGCTGTTGAATTGCTTCTGGTTTTGCAGATAGGTTTTGGAAGAATGGCGGATTTTGAATGTAAGTTGAATTCTCATCAAACTCGTAAAGTGAATCTGTAGAAGTTTCAATTGCATTCCATTTTTCATTTGCATTGAATACAGTTTCATATTCTTTTTGGAACAACTCACGTGTAACAACTTTTGAAAGAACGGCATTTACTTCATCAGATGATGGCCAGATGTCATCAAAGAAGACATCATTTCCATCTTTGTCTTTACCGAATGAATCTTTACGTAGGTCTACATCTACAGTACCAGCAAGCGCATAAGCTACTACTAATGGTGGTGAAGCCAAGTAGTTAGCTTTCACTAATGGATGTACACGGCCTTCAAAGTTACGGTTACCTGAAAGTACAGAAGTCACGAATAAATCTTTAGACATGATTGCTTCTTCAATTTCTGGTAATAGTGGACCTGAGTTACCGATACATGTTGTACAACCGTAACCAACTGTATTGAAACCTAGCGTATTTAGGTAATCTTGTAAACCAGAATCTTCTAAGTAGCCAGTAACAACTTTTGATCCTGGAGCAAGTGATGTTTTAACCCATTTAGGAACAGTTAAACCTTTTTCCACTGCTTTTTTCGCAACAAGACCTGCAGCGATTAGAACGTAAGGGTTAGATGTGTTCGTACAAGAAGTAATCGCAGCAATTGCTACAGCACCTGCTGGAATTTCAACATCACCCTCTGCAAATTTAGCAGTTGAAGTTTTTGTGAATTCATCTGGAGTTAAGCCAAAACCTTGAACGCCAGCTGGAGCCACTACTACTTCGTGGTAGCGTGTTTTCATATCTGAAAGCGGAATTAAATCTTGTGGACGTTTAGGGCCTGAAAGATTAGTTTCGATTTCATCTAAGTTAATTTCTAATACATCTGTGTAAGTAGGTTCTAATTCTGGGTCAAAGAACATGTTGTTTGCTTTTAAGTAAGCTTCAACAACGTTGATATGTTCTTCGTCTCGGCCTGTAAGACGCATGTAGCTTAATGATTCATCATCGATTGCGAAATAACCACATGTAGCGCCATATTCAGGTGCCATGTTAGAAATTGTTGCACGATCCGCTAAAGGTAATGCAGAAACGCCTGGTCCGAAGAACTCAACGAATTTGCCGACTACACCTTTTTTACGCAATTCTTGAGTTACTTTAAGCGCTAAGTCAGTAGCTGTTGAACCGCTTGGCAATTTTCCAGTTAATTTCACACCAATTACTTCAGGAATTGGGAAGTATGATGGTTGGCCTAACATACCAGCTTCTGCTTCAATACCGCCAACACCCCATCCAAGAACACCAATACCATTGATCATTGTTGTATGAGAGTCAGTACCCACAACAGAGTCTGGGAATGTTTCGTAAGTGCCATCAGCATTTTCATTCACGTGAACTACTGGAGCCAAATACTCTAAGTTTACTTGGTGAACGATACCTGTTGCTGGTGGTACAGCACGGAAATTATCGTAAGCTGTTTGAGCCCATTTCAAGAAATTGTAACGCTCAGCATTACGTTCGAATTCAAGATCCATATTCGCTTTAAGAGCTGCTTCGTTACCGTATTTGTCAACTTGAACAGAGTGGTCGATAACAAGGTCAACAGGAATTGCTGGATTGATCTCGTTTGGATCTCCGCCCATTTTTTTCATTGCATCGCGTAATGATGCAAGGTCAACTACTACTGGTACACCAGTGAAGTCTTGAAGAACAACGCGAGAAGGTTTGAATGGCACTTCAGCATTTTCGTCTGCATCTTTGCCCCATTTCGCTAAGTTTTCTACATGGTCTTCTTTAATTACATAGCCATCATATTGACGTAATACAGATTCTAATAAAACTTTGATTGAATAAGGAAGGCGTGATACTTGTGCAATACCAGCTTCTTCGATTGCAGCTAAACGATAATAGTTGTAAGATTTACCGTTAACTTCGAATGAAGAACGACTGTTGTGCAAGTTATTGTTTGCCATGTTCGGTTCCCCCTTTAATTATCTACTGAAAAGGGCTTCGTATAAGCTTCTTTTCACCAATACCAATAATAATAGAAAACAACACATAAGTAAATAACATTAATTTTATAGATTGATATAAATTTTTCTTATCACTTCTCACTTTTCATAAAAAAACATAATCCCACATGATATTACTACCCTGTTACAAGGATGAATACACCTATTTTTTAGAAAAATATATAGAAGGTAGGACATTTATGGGAATATAGAAATAAAGAAGTAATATATATCAAATAACCGCAGTTTTAATTATATGTGATAATTTAACTTACACAAAAATTATAAGAGTTTGCACAAGAGGTTTTGCTAATAAAAAAACGAACTAAGTATGACATTTAATCTCATACTAGTTCGATTTCTGATTAATATTTTACCTGATTACTATTCAATAAGAAAAACTCACATGAAAATTTAGTTTTGTGTTCATTCCAGCTAGTGCTTTCCACGGGCTTGGCTTCAACCTCCTAGTTCTCCTGCGGGGTTTCGACTCAAGCTTTTGCCGCAGCAGCCGCCGTCTCCAATTCACATCGTTAGATATAATCATCACTACTTAGGACTATGTTCTAAGAAAATGCTTATATGAATATAAAATCTAATTTTATTCAAAACTCTTAAGGAAAATATTATCGATCAAATGTAACTCCCTCTGTAACACCATCTAGCATGATTTTCGTATCTCTAGGCTTTGTTTCAGCTATTATTTCACCATTCCTAATTGAATATAGAACAGAAGCTTGTTTGCGGATTGCATCGTATTCACTCGCTGCTTCTAATACAATCAAGTTCGCTGGCTTCCCTTCTTCTATTCCATATTGTTCTTCTATATCAAGTGTTCTTGCACTGTTGTTTGTGATTAAATCAATTGAATTCACAATTTGGTCATAGCCCATTAGTTGAGTAACATGCAAGCCCATATGTAAGACTTGTAGCATATTGCCAGTACCTAGTGGATACCACGGATCAAATATATCATCATGGCCAAAGCATACGTTGATACCCTCTTCTTGTAGTTCTTTCACACGAGTAATACCTCTGCGTTTCGGATAAGTATCAAAACGTCCCTGAAGGTGTATATTTACCAGTGGGTTTGCAACAAAATTGATATCTGCAAGCTTTAATAGTCTAAATAATTTTGATGTATAAGCTCCGTTATAGGAATGCATAGCTGTCGTATGGCTTGCAGTTACTCGGCTGCCCATCCCGAGGCGGTACGCTTCGGCTGCTACTACTTCCACAAAACGAGATTGTTCATCATCTATTTCGTCACAATGTATATCAACAAGGCGATCATATTTTTCAGCTAACTGAAAGGCAGCTTTTAATGAATCCACACCATATTCACGTGTAAATTCATAGTGTGGAATACCGCCAACCACATCAGCACCCATTTTTAATGATTCTTCCAACAATTCATAGCCATTTGGGTAAGAAAGAATCCCTTCTTGTGGGAAGGCTACCAGCTGTAAGTCAATAAACTTCGCCATCTCTTCTTTTACTTCTAGCATTGCCTTTAGTGCTGTCAGATCTGGATCTGTGACATCAACATGTGTGCGTACATGCTGAATCCCCTGCGCTATTTGCCATTTCAATGCTGTTTTTGCTCTAGTTTTTACATCTCGGGCTGTTAAAGATTCTTTTCTCTCCGACCATCTTTGAATCCCTTCAAACAATGTACCGCTGACGTTCCAGTTTGGTTCGCCTGCTGTCAATGTGGTATCCAAATGAATGTGTGGTTCAATAAATGGAGGAAGCACTAGGCACCCTTGCACATCTATAATTTGTTGGTCGTTCTTTTCAATTTTTTGAGCTATTTTTACTATCTTCTTATTTTGTATATGGATTTGCCATAATCCTTCTCTTTTTCTAAGCTTCGCATTTTTAATGATCATGCTTCTTTCACCTCATTGATTGTCATTGGTTTTACACTTGAAGTAGATTCCGCTTCCTTATTTAATAGAAGGGATAACACTACATAGATTAGAGCTGCGCTGATAAGTCCGTTCAATGGCGGTATGCCCGGTATGAATTTCGCTGCTACAAAACCGATTCCCCATGATACAATTGCATTCCAGTTGAACGCTTTAAATTTCATTGTTTCAAACTCTTTATACTTGCCTCGGTGTACGATAAAGAAATCTGCAATAATAATCGCACCAATTGGCGGCAGTGCAGCTCCAAGCATAGTGAGGAATCCAACAAAATTGTTGTATAGCCACATAGCTAGAAATGTCCCAACAATGCCGTTAACAATAACTACCTTACTTTTCTTTATTTTTGTAATGTTAGATATCCCTAAACCTGATGCATAAATGGCGTTGTCATTCGTTGTCCAAATATTTAAGCCTAGCACGATAATTGCTGGGATGATTAGCCCTTGTAAAAACATCACTTCTGAAATATCTGATTGCCCTGTTGCAATCGCTCCAATCGCCCCAAACAAGAACATTAACGTATTTCCAACAAAGAAAGCTAGTACAGTAGTGATTACACTTGTCTTTTTCGTATTTGAGAATCTTGTAAAGTCTGGCGTTAAGGTACCACCACTGATGAACGATCCTACACAAATTGTTAGAGCAGCTGCAAAACTCATTGTTTCTTTTGGCTGATGCTGCATGAGAGCGTTAAATCCGCCAAGCATGTCCACTGCATCCCACGCAGAGTAGCTTCCTAATATAACAATCAAAGGTACGGCAATAAAACTTAAGATCGTGAGTGCTTTCATGCCGAAAAAGGCAGTTGCCGTCATAAGTAATCCCATGATAATGATTAAAAGATACGTATCTATGCCAGTTGCTTTATGAACAGGTACAGCGAACATCGCTACCCCTACTCCAAACCAGCCAATTTGGGTTAAGCTTAGGATAAAAGAAGACAGATAAGAACCCTTTAATCCAAATGCGTAACGCGTCAATAAGTGTGTAGATAAACCTGTTTTCGCAGCTATATAAGCGAGAGTGCCTGTGTATGCACCTAGTAATAGATTACCTAAAAGAACAATGACAATAAATTGTTTCATTGATAAGCCTAAGCCAAGTGTTCCTCCAGAGAGCATACTAGCTGAGAAGAAAGTAAAGCCAAGCATTACTACCAACATTCTAAAGAAACCGTTTCGGTGTGACGCGGGCACCGCCTGCAATGAAAAGTCTGCGTCTACTTTTTTGTTTTCCATACAAAACATTCCTCCTGTTTTAGAACAATCTAAAACTGGTACCGAGAATAGGATCTTCGGTATCGTACCTGCAGGGAAAACAAAAGAGGCTTCTTGCCATAATTCTGACAAGAAGCCTCTTTTTCAGCATAGGAAAAGGGCATAATCTAACACCATCTTCTTCTAAGCAATTCCGCTGTCCTTGTCAGCCTCTCTGGACTGATTTAAAGGTACCAGTATTAAGTTAAATCTATTATCACAAATAACAAAGCTATAGTCAATAGATTTTTTATTTAAAGCGAAAGTGATTTTATTTTTAAAACTCTAAATTATATGGTAATGTCGGTAGATTCATTAACATCCTTCCGTTTCTCTAAAATCAAAAGTGCACCGATGACACCAATTAATGAGAAAATCACTGGTATAATAAAGCCGTATTGATAACCAGTATTTACAGACGACGAATGAAAATGATCTAAAACACTACCAAAAATGCTTGGCAATAATACAGCGCTTAAAAAACCACCCGTATTTGCAAAGCCTGATACTACGCCCACTTCTTTCATATCGAAAGAATTTCTTACCACGGCGAATGTCAACGCACTCGCTCCATTACCGTATCCAATAATAAAGAAAAGTACATAAAGCATGCCCATGGGAGGTTTACCCCCTAAAAACAAGAAAGCGGTCCAGCATGCAAAGACAAACAATTGAACAATTATATAAGGCCTTTTTATTGTACCTATACGGCTAGTTATCCAGCTTGTTAGCGGAGCGCCGATTATTGCTCCAAATAACCCAATCATGACTAGCTGGCTCGCATCCTGACGACTCATACCATATAGATGCATTCCAAATGGAACTGCCCACGAACCAATGAAACCGACATAGGTACCGACCAACCCAAAATGGCATAAGAAGGTTGCCCAAGCTTGGCGCTCGGTAAAGATTCTGCGCAATAAAATCAAAGTTTTTTCTCGCTGTGGCTTTTCTTTTTTAATTGACTGCGTGATGTCTTGAGAAATACTCTTCTCCATCTTTTTAGGATGTTTAACTAGCACTAAATAGAGAAGAATCCCACATAGGCATAGTAATATGCCTACTGTTAAGAATGGAGTTCTCCATCCTGTAGCAGTAATCCATGATGAAAATGGTACAGTTGCAAATAAAAATCCAAGACTCCCACTCATACCTGCTAACCCTAGCAAACCTACAAATTCTTTCAATTTGAACCATTGACTTAATATTAGTACTAGATTAATCCAGATAGTAGCGTCACCTATTCCTACTAATAACCTCGCAAAGAAAAGGAAAAACTCATTAGAAGAGAGACTGTACATAAGGGTGCCTAGCCCATTTACAATAGCTCCACCAACCAAAAAATAGTTTGGACCAAATCGATCAGAAAGAATTCCAACCGGTATTTGCAGACCTGCGTAGGCCATAAACTGGATGCTTGTCAAAAGTCCAATTGTTGAGGCAGGTATACTAAATTCACCCATTAATTGATCTGTTATTAAGCCTGGGGCAGTTCGCTGACTTGCAATTAAAAGATATGTAACTAAAACGGTTGTGAAAACAACCCATCGGAACTTGCTATCCTGCTTTTTCAAAAGCAACACTCCTGGCTTTATAGATTTACTTTTTTCATTTTACTATACATTCTATGCAAAACTGTATTACCATTTTTTATATTTATATCGCTACTGATAAATAAAAACAGACGGAGAAATATGAACTCTTCTCCGCCTGCTTTCACTTTAAAATTTTATAATGTTACACGAGTACCTGTTTTACCTTCAAGAGCTTCTTGAAGTTTGTCGATAGAAGTGATTACGACATTTTTGCCGCCTTTTTTCAAGAACAAAATTGCAGCTTCGATTTTCGGACCCATGCTTCCTTTAGGGAAGTGACCTTCGTCCATGTAACGCAATGCTTCATCAATAGTCATTTCTAATAGGTTTTGTTGTTGTGGTGTACCGAAATGAATCGCTACTTGTTCAACACCAGTCAAGATGAATAGGTAATCAGCATTGATGTCAGCAGCAAGCAATGCACTTGCAAAGTCTTTATCAATAACTGCTTCTACACCTTTAAGCATACCATTTTCTTCAATTACAGGAATACCACCGCCACCAGCAGTAACTACTGTGATATCTTTTTCTAATAAAGCTTCAATTGCTTCTTTTTCTACAATGCGAGTTGGTTTTGGAGAAGCAACTACGCGTCTGTAGCCTCTACCGCTGTCTTCAACGAAGCTTACATTTTCTTCTGCAGAAATTCTATCAGCTTCTTCTTTAGTAAAGAAAGGACCAATTGGCTTAGTTGGATTTTCAAAAGCTGGATCGTCTTGAGAAACAACTGATTGAGTGATAACAGTTGCAACAGTTTTATTAATGTTTTTCTCTGTCATTTTGTTTTTAAATGCTTGTTGAATTAAGTAACCTAAGTTGCCTTCAGTTTCGGCATCTAAAACATCAAGTGGATAGTTAGGAATAACAGATTCTGCCATTTGAGATTTAATTAATGAATTCCCTACTTGTGGGCCGTTACCATGCGTGATAACTACTGTGTTACCTTGTTCAACTAATTTAAGAACTGGTTCACAGCTTTCATTGATATTTTGTTGTTGTTCTTCAATTGTACCTTTTTGGCCTTCTTTAATAATCGCGTTACCGCCGATTGCTAAAACGATTTTGTTCATTAATTTCTCTCCTTAAAAGTAAAAATAATAATATTCTTGTCAGAAAGAAGGAGAGGACGATGCCTCTCCTTCATCATTTGATCAGACTATTGTGGGTCGATAAGACCTAATTTAACTGCATAAGCATCGATTGCTTTTTCGAAGCAAGCTAATGGTGCACGAACAGTACCTGCGCCGATTTGGCCAACTCCAGCTTCTTTGTGTGCAATACCAGTGTTGATGACTGGTTCAATTCCTAATTCAACAACTTTTCTTGCATCGATTCCTAGGCAAGAACCTTGGAAATCCCAAGTTGGAATAGAGAAGTTTGGGTTTTGGTCAATACAAATTTCAAGCATTTCATTACTTGTTTTTAGTGCATCTTCAAATCCGCCTGCACCTACAAAACGTGTAACACCAGGAGCAGCGATCATAGCAAAACCGCCGACACCGAATGTTTCAGTGATTGCGCTATCACCCATATCTGAGCATGCCATGTCTTGTGAATAGCCAGTAAAGAACAAACCTTGTGGTGTGTTTACAGGAGCAGTAAACCATTGGTCGCCCATACCTGCGATGCGGATACCAAATTCGTAACCATTACGGCACATAGCTGTTACAACAGTACCATGTTGGATAGTTCTAGCAGTATCCATAATTGATTTACCTGTCGCCATTGCAATATTTAGGAAGAATTGATCTGTATCTGCTAAGAATTTAATTACAGCTTGTTTTTCTTCTTCGCTTGCATCTGTTTTTAAGATATAAGGAGCGATCTCTTTTAAGAAAATAAGTGAACCAGCGATATTACGTTGGTGGAATTCATCACCCATTGTGATAGCTTTAGCGATCATTACGTTGATGTTCATGCCATCTTCAGTTTCTTTAAGAGCTTTAGAAAGAACTGGTCCAAGAACATCTCTCATCCAAGCTAGACGATTTGTTACTTCTTCAGAGTAAGCACCGAAACGAAGAACTTTACCGATACCTTCGTTCATTGTGCAATAAGCACGGTTTCCACCGTCACGGTTTTCTACAACTAGAACAGGCATGCTTCCAGAAGTGATACCGCCCATTGGTCCAACAGCATTTACGTGGTGGCAAGGAATGAATTCTACTTCACCGTTTTCTAACATTTTGAAAGCTTCATCTGCATTAGATGCCCAGCCTTCGAATAATGCAGCACCTACGCAAGAACCTTGCATTGGGCTTGGCATGTTTTCCCATTTAGTTGGAGGGCCTGCATGAAGCAAGACCTTTCCGTTTAATTCTTCAATAACTGATTTTGCTGGAACCACATCTAATAAGAATGGTGCACCTGCAACAATTTTATCTAACACGGCGCGGTTAGCTTCATCGATTGTATTATATTGTCCGTACATACTATTTTTCCTCCAATTTCAAGAACTGTACTTCCACTTTTTGATTCTCTTGCTTAAGCAGATTAACGAAGAACACTTAATACTTTGCGCATTCTTTCGTTTCCGCCAGCAACTGGACGCCAGTCGAACTGAACAACTCTACCATTATTAGCAGTAATTGCTTCTGTGAATTTTTTCAAACCAACATTGACTACACTTGGTTTTTCTTTCAATAATTTTTCAATTGCTTCTGAAACAGTGAAGTCTTTTGAAGCTGTTTCTTTACCAGCAACCACTTCTTTATCTTTTTCTTCAATTTGAATATCAAGCATGCCAAGTGCAGTGCGAACAGCTTGGTTGTTACTGTCTCTTAGAATAACGCCAGCACTTTCAAGTTTTGCTTTTTGATCTGCAATATCTTGAGGATCTTGGTTAGTACCGCAAACAGTTGCAACAAAGTAAATTTCTTTGCCTTTTGCTTTTGCTTCTTGTTGAATTTTTTGGATACCAGGAACCAAAGCGCTTGCCATATCTTCATGAGAACCATAACCAAGTACAACATCGAATAAGATAATTGCAGTTGAGTCATCTTCTGCAGCTTTTTTGAAGAATTGAATTCTTGTATCTGGATCGATCATTGGGTGTGGTTTACCTTGTGTATAAATATCATCACCAAGGTCAGCTACTTCAAATCCATCTGCACTTAATAGGTACCCTTCATCATGGTGACCACTTTGAGCCAATCCAAGGCCTCTGCTGATAAGAGTAGCAGCTTCATAACCTAATGTACCGCCAGAGTATAAACCTTTAATTGTTTTTTGGTCAGCATTTAGGTTCACAGATGGAACTTCAATAGCTGCACCATAGTAATTAGGTTTAACTGTATTGCCACTTGCAAGATCTACTGCGATAGCTGCAGTTTCTTCAAGTGTATTTGCATAATAGATGTTACCTTCATGGTTGTGTGGTTCTTCACCTAAGAAGATAGCAACTACTGGTTTTGAAACGCTTTGTAGCAATTCAACAACTTCATCGCGCACTTCTTTTGCTGGTGGCTTAGAAATCATTGTGATGACTTCTGTATCTTTGTGATTAGCCAATGCTCTGATTGCATCCAACATTGTAATTGCACCAATCTTATCTGAAAGGTCACGTCCACCTGTACCGATAGCAGAAGAAACGCCTCCGCCTAAACGATCGACTTGTACAGATACTTCTTGGATACCAGTACCAGAAGCACCAACGATACCGATGTTGCCTGGTTTTACAACGTTAGCGAATGCAACTGGAACACCTGAAACAATAGAAGTACCGCAGTCAGGTCCCATTACAAGCAAGCCTTTATCATGTGCTTTTTCTTTTAAACGGCGTTCGTCTTCTACAGTTACATTGTCACTGAAAATCAAAACGTGCAAACCATTATCTAGCGCTTTGTCAGCTTCTTCTGCAGCGTATTGACCTGGAGTAGAGATAAGAGCCATGTTTGCATTTGGCAAAGCTTTCATTGCTTTATCCCAAGTTTTTACTGTTTGGAATTCTTCTTTGCTGTTGTTGATAGATTGGTTATTTAAATAAGTGTCAATCTCTTCAAGGATTTCTTCGATTTTTTCGTCTGCATCAGTATCGACAACGATACACATATCGTTTGCAGCTGCTCTCTCAAGATCTTCAGAGTATAGACCTGATGATTTGAAAATATCTTTATTCGCAGGAGTCCCCATCATTACTTGGACTTTATTAACGCCTTCCATTGTAGAAAGTTTGTTTGTGAGAAGCATTAAGTTTACTGAATCCTGGTAGGAGTTCTGTTTAATAATTGTATGAAGCATGTTGTTATGCACCTCTTTATAAAATTTGCTTTTGTAATAAGGGTGGCAAATAATTGCCCCTTATTCATATCCTTTATTCCGCGAAAGGATTTTTATGGTCATATGCATTATTGTGAATGACATCTGAAGTTAAGTACTCATAAATATCGTCAACAATTTCAATGCCATTTTCTTCGTACTTCTTAACTCTTTCAGCACTTCTTTGTCCTGGATAATAAACTTTGTCATAACCAGGTGCAGGTTTTATGTTATTCAAATCCTGCATAGTAGTAGAAATGCCTTCTTGGAATGCACTTAAAGTTGTGAAGAAATCTGGATTAATGACAATATGCAATTGGCCAAGATTACGATACTCAGTCAAATCATGGTACATAGAAGACACCTTGCCGCCAAATGGAAGGCCCAGCAAGATACCTGAAAGCACATCCACCATCATCATAAGACCGTAGCCTTTAGGACCTGCAATAGGCAATAATGCATTAACTTTAAATGGATCAGTTGTAGGTTCACCATTGCTGTCTACTGCCCAAGTTTCAGGTATTGGTTCATTTTTTGAACGCGCATGTAAAACTTTTCCCCAAGCTTGAACGGTAGTAGCCATATCAAATGTGATTTGGTCTCCATCTTTACCAGGAGCAGCAAAGGCAATAGGATTGGTACCATAGTAAGGTTCCGCTCCGCCAAATGGCACAACCATAGGATCAGATTGACAAACAGAAATTCCAATTAAATTTTCATGTGCTGCTTGCCCCACAAAGTAAGAAAGTGCCCCACTGTGGCTTATTTTCTTAACACCAACAACAGCAATGCCGTTTTCTTTCGCCATTTTGATAGCTTCATCCATAGCTAGCTTAGCAGCTACATGACCTACCCCATTGTCGCCGTCAAAAACAGCAGTACAAGGACCTGTTTTTTCGAACTTGAAGTTAGGTTTATTATTAATTCCGCCTTTAGCGATTCTTTCGGCATAATACTCAACTCGCATAGCTCCATGTGAATGAACGCCTCGAGCATCAGCATGAACAAGAACGTCTGCAACCCCATTGGCATGCTCTTCTGTAAGTCCAGCTTTATTAAGTTTTGTTGAGATTAAGTCTTTTAATTTTTCCTTTGTTACTTTCATTGTGCTCCACCCCTATGATCCCCATTTGTTTTTATTCTGCAAAAGGATTTTTATGGTCGTATTGATTGTTATGAATAACATCCGATTTTAAATAATCATAAATATCATCTACAATTTCAATGCCGTTTTCCTTATAATCTGCAATCACTACATCGTTGTTTTGTCCTGGATACAATACTTTGTCGAAACCTGGAGCAGGCTTAATGCCATTCAAGTCATCCATAGATTGTGAAATATCTTTTTGGAAGCCTGTGATTCCCATAAAGAATTCTGGATTAATAACAATGTGAAGTTGACCTAATTTACGGTATTCCGAAAGGTTTTCATACATAGAAGACACTTTATTACCGAATGGAAGGCCTAGTAATACACCAGATAGTACATCTACCATCATTGCTAAACCATAGCCTTTAGGACCTGAGATTGGCAATAATGCGTTTACTTTGTAAGGATCTGTTGTAGGTTCACCGTTTCCATCTACAGCCCATGTATCAGGAATTGTTTGATTTTTAGAACGAGCATGTAGAATTTTACCCCAAGCTTGAACAGTAGTAGCCATATCTAAAGTCATTTTACGATCGTCAGTACTTGGTGCAGCAAAAGCAATCGGATTTGTACCATAGTAAGGCTCTGCTCCGCCGAATGGAACTACCATAGGGTCGGATTGGCAAACAGAGAATCCAATAAGGTTTGATTCTGCCGCTTGATTTGTGAAGTATGAAATAGCTCCACTGTGTGAAATGTCACGTACGCCTACAATAGCTACGCCACTTTCTTTAGCCATTTTAATGGCTTCGTCCATAGCAAGTTTAGCTGCTGTGTGGCCATTACCGCCATCACCATGGAAAACACCTGTTGCAGGACCTGTTTTTTCAAATTTGAAATCAGGATTTGTGTTCATGCCGCCTTTAGCAATTCTTTCAGCATAGTACTCTACACGCATTGCGCCATGAGAGTGAATTCCTCTTTCATCCGCAAATACAAGAACGTCAGCTGCTGTTGAGGCATGTTCTTCATTTAAGCCTGCTTTATGAAGCTTATTTTTGATTAAACTTTTTAAATCTTCTTTGCTAACTCTCATCGTAGCACCTCTTTGCTTTCGATATTATCTCTCATTAACGGGCTTTTAACCCCACCTCAAGCTATTAGGCATAGGTGGAGTTCCGTACAGCCCGATTGCTATATTAACCCTCAGCAGAAAATCAAAATGCGCTGAGAATAAGGCAAAATGATATTATAGTGATGCGTCACGGTTGCAGTCTTTAGAGTACACATAAGTTAATGGTTCTCTACCAACTGCATAGCCAGCTTGTTGTACATAAGGACCCATGAAAATGTAGTCGTCTTTTTTAACTGGAATCCATTCGTTGTCTAAGTTATACATACCTTCACCAGACAACAGGTAAGCGCCATGTTCTTGAACATGAGTTTCGATGAATGGGTGGCTTGCTGCAGGATCGAATGATAAGATATGGAAGTTCATATCGAAATCAATATCCATTGGTAATAAGTCTTTGATATGAACATTTGTCATATCATCGTAGTCTCTGTAGTCGATATCATTTGAATGGCCAGATACAACCCATGGTTTACGGCCTTCAAGTGGTCTATATTTTTGTTTGTAAAGGAACAAACGAGAATCGCCAGCTTCTACATTTTCTAAATACATTGCAACGCCTGGAGGGCAATATACATAGCCGCTTTCTTTTAGTGTGTACTCTTCATTGCCAGCTTTTACTTTCACTTGGCCGCTAAGTACATAAACAAAGCTTTCTACATCGTCTTGGCCGCAGAAGCCTTCGCTGTTTTTCCCGCCCTCATGCATTGTTACGATGTAATCAACGAAGCTTGCGCCTAATTTTGGTGAACCTAAGATTGACATAGAGCAGTTTTCAAAACCAGGTACCACATTATTTACTAATCCTTCTGGAGCGATTAATGCATATAAACCATGTTTAATAATTGATCTGCTTGAAAGTAAGTCTTTAGGATAACCCATTTAAATACATCCCCTAATCTATTTTTTATATTATTTTTGAAGATTATTTATAGCCTAATTCATACAATGCACCAATAAGTGCTTTTACACCTTCAGCTAAATCAGCAGGCTCTGTAAATTCTGCAGGGTTGTGGCTGATTCCTTTTAGGCTCGGTACAAACAACATAGCTGTTGGTACAAACGGTGCAAAGATTTGTGAATCATGGCCTGCACCACTGTGCATTACTTTATAGTTCAATCCATTTTCTTCACATTGTTTCTCAATAAGTTCAACCACGTTTTTATCCATTGGAACAGGATCTGCATCCATCCACATATCAATATCTGTTTCCACACCATGCTCTTTTGAAATCTCGTTCATTCGAGCAGTCATGCTTTCTGTAAAGGATACAATTGCATCTTTATCAGTATGACGTACATCAATTGTGAATAGTGCTTTCCCTGGTACTACATTGACAATGTTTGGCGTTACTTCCACTTTGCCGACTGTAGTTACAAGAGGATCTCCAACTTCTTTTGCCATATTGATGATTTCATAAATCATATGGCTTGCAGCATACATAGCGTCTTTTCTGTAGCCCATTGGTGTTGTACCTGCATGGTTTGCTTCACCAGAAATTTCGATTGTATATCTTCTTTGACCGACAATACTATTGACAACTGCCACTGATTTCTTTTCGGTCTCAAGAACGCTACCTTGTTCTACATGCACTTCTACAAATGCTTTTAGATCTTCGCGAGGTCCTTTGCTTTCATCTCTGAAGCCAAAGCCTGCATTCTTCATTGCATCTACAAAAGGAACGCCTTCGAAATCGCTAATTGATTCAACTTCTTCACGTTTAGCGCTTCCAACAATGTTTTTAGAACCCCAGAAAGCATAAGGGAAACGACTTCCCTCTTCTTCTGCCATTGAAACAATCTCAATGTTTCGAAGTGGCTCTCCGTAAGTTTCTTTTAAATATTTAATCGCAATAATACCAGCGATAACCCCGTATGCTCCATCGTATTTACCGCCGTTAACAACGGAATCCACATGAGAGCCGGTTAAAATTGTTTCTGATTCATCTTTACCTTTTAATGTACCGAATAGGTTGCCGACTTCATCAAAGCGAGCAGAAAGACCAAAGCTTTCCATCCACTCTTTTAAAGCGTGTTGTGCATCGACCCATTCTTTTGAGTAAAGCAGACGGGATACACCGCCTTTAGCATCCTTACCAAAACTGCCTAGCCATTCTAGCTTTCCAGCTGTTTCTTCAGGTAATGCAGAAAAATCCATTGCATCTATTGCCAAATCACTCATCTTCCTTTCTATCTTTATAGGGAAATCACCAGTACATATTCTCCACAAATGGGGTTGAACTGTACTATGTAATTTGCGCATAGCCTGTAAAAAGCTGTGTTAATAAAATGCCGCATTTAATTTTGGACATTCGTACTTGTTTATTTTTACCCTATATCGTGATAAAAATTCCACTTCCTATTGTAAGTTTTTTTAACCAAATAGTCTTTATGATATTTTGATAAATATTATTTATTTTTTTATCCTTATAAGACAAAATCCCACCAACATCCTTGTTGGTGGGGTTTTTAAACACAATGTGATTATTTTTCTCTTTCGCGCTTCAAAAAGTTGATGATTTTTAAACCAACTTGTACAGACAGAGTTTCCTCTGAATCATCAAAATTAATGCCAGTTATTTCTTTTATTCGATCCAATCGATACATTACAGATTTATAATGGATGAAAAGAACTTTTGCAGTCTTAGATGCATTTTGTTGGCATTCCAAGAATGTTTGCAATGTAACCAGCAAATCTGTTCGATTCGATTGGGGATATTCAAGCAAGCGCTGTAATGATTGTGGGATAAATTGAGTTAACACTTGTGGATCATCAAATTGGCTTAAAAGCCTGAAAATACCTAGCTCTGCGAATGCAGTAATGGATTTTTGACCATTTAGCTTTTCACCAACATCGAGAGCATCTTGCGCTTCTTTGTAGCTTTTTGAAATTTCGATAATACTTTCTGCAACATTTCCTATTCCCACCTGTACTGCTACATCTTGAATTTGTTTCTCGATAATGTGTTGAATATTTGCAGCTGTTTTTTGAACGCCCTTTCGCCATGACTTATCATCATATTCATTTTTCTTTTTAACTTTCCACAGCACAGTTACCATATTGCCTTTGTTGGTAATAATTCCCCCAGGAAGATAATGATTTACCGCATCATATAGTGCTGCATGGCTTCGAACTAAGAGATTACTTTTGTTGCTCTCTTTAGAATACGACGTTTCAGTAAGTGGATGAATTTTAAATAAGACAGCTACAAAAGAGCCTTCAAAATCCCAGCTGATGACATTAGCCTTTTCGTATATGGACTGCATTGAACGGATTTTACCGCTAATTAACTCATCAACCAAATCGTTTTTAAATTTCTTCTCAACTTCGGAGACCGCAAATTGTTTAACTAATTCAAGCGATAATGCATTAGCAGAATTTTCAACAGCGATAAAATCAAGTTCTTCTAACGATTTATTGATTTCACCAATTAGCAGATATGTCTTTATATGATTGATGGTTTCAAGCGGAACAACGATTTGGTGACTTTTTTGATTTGGGATCTCTTGATATTTTACGATTTGACGATAATGCGGATATTTAATATTGATCGTTTCCTCATAAAAATGAACCTTTTCCACCAATTCAAATGTTTCAAGGTAAGGTACAGTTGAAACGATGCAATGAAAGTTTCTATCGAAGAGCGCAACAGGATTACCGATCAAATCTGAAAGAGTCGCAATTATACTGTCTATACCTTTATCAGCCAGAGAGATTTCAGTAAAACGGTCATGAATTTCTTTATAGTATTGCAATTTTTTCACTTGCCGATTAAATAGTTCGCCCATTACAGGATACATTACATCGATAAAAGGGATTTCTTTCGACATCTGTATGACTGGCATGCCTAATTGTTCAGCAGCACCAACCAACGGATTAGAGATATCTGTATCAAGATTCTTAATGACGAGAGCACTAACTTTCTTTCTTGCCAAACTTTCAATAAACTCAATTTGTTCTTTGTCATTGAACGAGCGAATGGAGTAGAGGCTAGTTAATATAACTTCACCGCCTTTAATCCATTCAACGATATCAGGTCCTTCCATAATGGTAATACCTGAAACATCATTATTTAAAAAACGCTCACCACCTAATACAATTGCATTTTGAAGTGGGGCTAAGTTTAATAGGTCGGATACTTTAAATTCCATTTGCCATGGTCCTTTACATTAGTTTATTAATCATTAACCTGCTAAGCTTTTAAGCAGCATAGCTTAGTTTTTGATAACGCACGTTTAGTTAAGAAACGACTACTACATGAATTTTGCTTTATACATGCAAACATTCATCATATTATTATACAATAATAACACAGCAAATGAAAAACATAGTTCATTTAGCTGTAATCAAATAATCGTTTCTAGCCAGTATATGGTTATACGATTTAAAGAAAGTGTGAGTGAAGTACATGTTAAAAACGACTGTTTCCTTTAAAAAGGAATTTAACTTCGAGTTGAAGGGAGACTTCTATCCAGCTGATGAAGCAAATAAACCAGTAATTGTCTATATACATGGTGGTGGCTTGTTTTGGGGCTCACGCGAAGATTTGAAAGCAGAACAAATTGAGTTTTACCATGAAGCAGGCTACAATATTTTTTCTATCGATTATCGTCTAGCACCTGAAACGAAAATTTCAGAAATTCGAACGGATATTGAAAGTGCTCTCTCATGGCTTGAAAATAAAGGCACTCATGAATTTGAATATGATCCAGAAAGAATAGCTGTTATTGGTGGTTCTGCAGGAGGGTATTTAGCTCTCTTATCTGGATTATTTAATCAAAAGCCTAAAGCAATCGTTTCTTTCTATGGCTATGGCGATATTACAGGCAATTGGGCAACAAAACCTAGCCCCCATTATCAAAAAATGACAGCTGTACCGGCAGAGCTTGCAAAAATGCTTGTTTCAGACCAACCGATATCAGTAGGACCTATAGAGAAACGCTATGCGATCTACATGTATGCTAGACAAAGTGGCAATTGGATTGAACAAATCAGCGGTCTTCATCCCGTAATATTCAAAGATAAATTACTACAGTATTGTCCTGCAGCTTTAGCAGATGCTGAATATCCTCCTACTTTGTTGCTTCATGGGACAGACGATGAAGATGTCCCATATGAACAATCTGTCGTAATGCAAGAAAAACTGCAAGAAGCTGGTGTACAAAGTAAACTAATCACCATTCCAGGTGGAAAACATGTTTTTGACGAAAATTGGGGTAATTCTGACGTCCAAAATGCCTTTAAAGAGGTTGTTCAATTCTTAGATCAATACCTATAAGAAAAAGAGCTAAAGAATTTTCATTCTTTAGCTCTTTTTAGCATTACATATTTTTACGCTTTTTTACTATCGTCTTCTACACCATAACGATCCCATTTGATTAAGTTTTCCATTAAGAGTGCCAAAATAATTCCCATTAGCAAACCACTGCTAAGCAAAGGTCGGATAACACTTGGAATACTTTCAAAATAAGAAGCAGGAAGTGTCATTATGATTATACCTACGAATAATGGAACCGCAGAACGGTATGCATTGATTGTATTGAACTTAACTTGTCTGAAGAAAGCGAAAGAAGAATTCAAAAGAAGTAAGTAAGAAACAAACAACGCTGCACTACCAATGCTCAGTGGCAATAATGAGAAGAAATGACCAAGCGGCGGTATTAACCCCATAACTAAGAACATAAATCCACCTAAAATAAATGGCATTCTTTTCAAGATACCTGTTTGGCTTAAAAATCCAATAGAAGACACATATGGAGAATAAGGTACAAGTCCAAACAAACCTGCAATAAAAGTGAATATGCCTGTAATAACGAATGAAACTCTATATTCTGAGTTCGTCGTTTTCACCTTATACATGCTTTCTGTCCCTTTTAGTGCTCCAAATGTATTGGCTGAGTTTAATAAACCCGCTAAGACAGCAGTTATGATAATACCTGGATCCCATGCAGGTTTACCTAAAGGAAACAAATCAAGACTAAATGATCCTGATTCGCTTGTTGTATTACCTGAATGGAAAATCAATGAATAAGCAATCCAACCAACAATAATACCTATTAACAAACCATAGCGTCTTATGCTGACAGGAGCTTTAACACTAATCACAATAACAAGTATAGCAATAATGATAGATAACAAAGAAATCGGCAAATCAATATGTGCATTATCTGCTCCGTTACCAAAAGGAATACCTAGCATTCCCTTTAAGAAAATCCGAATAATTTGGCATCCAAATAAAAACATAAATACGCCCATAACCGCAGGTGTAAATAGCTTTGCAAGATGTGGCCCAAGACCAGTAATACCAATAAGAAATGTTAAAATTGCTGATATAATGACACCTACAGTTAAACTTCCGCCTAAAACGTCCAAAGACATACCTTGAGCAGCTGCGGTAGTGCCAAGCGCTAAAATTACGCCCCACCATAGACCTGATTGCCCTTCCATGATTGCCCGTTTATGTCCTACAAGTGCCTGAACGATACAAGCAAGACCCGTTACGATAAATGATAGTTGTAGCATACTGACAATTTTACCTTGTGGTAAATCAAATGCTGCACCTACCGTAATCGGGATTACTACTATATTTGTAAAAATAAAAAAGAGCCATTGCAAGCCCGAAATCCAGTTGCTAGATTTTAATAATTCTTTCATGTGTACACCTCTTATACAATATTATTCCAAAGTAGAAAGAGCTTTAATGCCAAGTAACATCCCTAATAATGTGTCTGTACCGGATGTATGCCCTAACTTTTTCATTTCCAAAAGCGCGTCTTGTAAATTTTCATTTTGTGGATTTGTCATGATTTGCATCATGTTTATTAGATGGGAATGAAATTTACCTTGTGTGGCGTACATTAAGTATTCTAAGGCAATAGAAGTTGTTCGCTTTATCCCATATTCCACTAAATACGAGTGTAGCTTTTTTTGGAAACTATTCTTTTGACTACCGAGTGCCGTAATAGCAGCACATAAACCAGTTAATAAATCATCTCCACTAGGTGTTAAGCCCAATCCTCTACCAATCCAGAAATCGAAAACGCTTTTCGGTTCTACTGATTCATCACCAGAGGCAAGCAAACTTAACTTATCCAATTCCTTTAAAATCGGCTGAACCGGTTTGAAATTCTTAGTTAAGATATACTCCTTAATTAGTTGATTATCTTCTAGGTTTTGTGTAAGACCCGTTTGCCAGTTGTCTGAAGTAAGCTCTACTGCAATTGCCCGGATAATTTCATTTATGCTAGTAGAATTAACCTTTATATGTTGAAGAACAGGAATTGTTATAGCTGCCTTCTTCAATGAAATGGAAAGATTCGGTGCTAAAACAAGCGCATCCAATACGGAATTCCACATTACTTCTTCGTTTTGGATTACCTGTTGGGCAAGCTTTTGGGCTCCTTCCTTTAAGGTAATACCAAATGGAGGGGTACCGTTCTCCGATGTACCAATGTGAATGAGATGTTCACCGAACACCAAATTAAAACTGTTGTTAAATACACTATGGACGTTGCCTTGCGGATTATTTTTAAGTATAGGATGAATCTCAGCACTTATTGTGCGAGCTTGCCACTCCATGATCTTCCCTCCTATCGATATATTGTTCCATATATTAAAACATCCTTATAAGTTTAGTACATTACCACAAACTTGTCATTGTTTAAAATGGCTAAAAAACCATTTGTTTTTTGTTTATTGTTAACGTATAATAGTTACCTACACATAACCTTACAATGAGGGATTAACTATGAAAACAATGAATGACTTATTTATATTAGATGTTATGAAGGATTGTGTTGTGCTAGCTGGACATAGAGGTCTTGGCCGTTCAGTACAATTTGTGAACATTTCTGATACACCCGATGTGATCCAATTTTTAAACGAAAACCACTTGCTTCTAACAACTGGTTACGCTTTTAAAGACGATACAGAAAAGCTATATGAACTTATCCAGCAAATGCATGCACGTAACTGTTCAGGTATTATTATAAAGACACATCGTTTCTTAGGCCAATTGCCTGAAACAGTTAAAATGCTGGCTGATGAATTAGCCTTCCCTATTATCGATTTGCCAACTGAACATACATTAGGAAATGTATCGAGACATATACTAAATTATTTAAATGATGCGGAATCAGAACAATTATATTATGCCATGCATGTGCATAAAGAGTTCTCTGATATGTTAATTAAAGGGTACACTTTGTCAGCTCTTGTGGAACAGTTAGGATTCTTCCTTAAACGCCCTGCCTTATTATTAAATCATCGTGGAGAAAAAATTGCTCATACACATGAATTTAATAAAGAGCCGATGAAGATTGTAGAACAGGAAATCATCCAACTGGTGAAAAATGATCTTCATGAAGCGCGGCATGGAACAACGTATACGCTCACTTCTGAAAGCTATAAGTCAGCTGCAAGCTATCCTGTTAAAACAAAACGACAGCATGAAAGTATGCTAGTAATTGTAGATGCTTTGACTCTTCCTTATCCTGCTTCTAAAGTGGCGATTGAACAAGCAAGCAATGTCATCTCTTTTACTCTGGTTAAGGAGCAAG
Organism: Rummeliibacillus sp. G93; assembly: GCF_023515935.1. Lineage (NCBI taxonomy): Bacteria > Bacillati > Bacillota > Bacilli > Caryophanales > Caryophanaceae > Rummeliibacillus > Rummeliibacillus sp. G93. The sequence goes on along the minus strand of NZ_CP097314.1, from coordinate 1,553,591 downwards.
CAATTGAGGAAAACTCTCGATTATTTAAGAATAACTTTTTTGCAGATTTAATTGAAAAAAGGATTAGCTCCGAGGAAGAGATCATTGGAAGATGCCAATATTATGGATTATACCCGCAATTAGAAACTATTTGCATTGTTTGCAACATTGATCCTGTGGGAAGAAATTATGAGACGCTTCAACTGTATGAAAAAAAGGTAAGCGATTTGCATAATAGTATTTATGATCAGTTAGAAGATGAAATGGTTAACGGTGAAATGAACGGAACATTATTTACAAAGGAAAAGTATTTTGTACTGCTCTTGCAATTTGAACAATATTCAGAAGCAGAAAGACAAAAGTTACTAAATATTGTACAGAACATTCAAAGTATTGATGGAGATTTTTCATTGTCGTTTGGAATTAGTAACCCAACTCCATCGCTCAATGACATTTCACTGATCTACCAAGAGGCAGCCGAAGCTATTTCAAATGGGTACGATTTGAAAAAAACTTCTTTCATTCATTTTTATAAAACAAGAGAAATAAAAGAATTATTCAATATGATACCTAAAAAGAATTTAAAAGAACTATATGAAAATACACTTAAAACCCTTGCTTATCCTAAATCAAAAGAAGATGTGGAATTAGTAAAAACTATTCAAGTTTATCTCGATTCACATTGCGAGATATCTGAAACCTCTAGAAAATTATTTATTCACCGAAATACAGTAAAGTATAGGATTGAAAAAGCAGAAGATATGCTAGGCCGTTCTTTTCACGATCCGCAAGACTCTCTGCGAATAAGAGTGGCATTATTGATTGGTACCCTTCTTGAAGAAAATGAAGATCCGTCAATATTATTGTAAAAAAAGGATTGGAGATAAATCTCCAATCCTTTTCCTTTTATTTCTCGAATATTGTTCCTTTTTTGAAAGGAGAATTTTTAAATCCAAATTTCGTGATTAAGTAATAAGCAATACCAGCTACGAAGAAACCAATAATCCAAGCTAAGTCTACTTCAATAAAGGCTGCTGCTGCACCAACCAGCATTGCAATGATCGCTGCAGGGTTAAACCCTTTATATGGGCCGTTCGCATTATATAAATCCGCAACGTCGACTTTACCTTTTCTAAAGATATGGTATTCAACCAATAGAATAGCAACGATTGGTCCTAAGAATGCTGAGTAGATTAAAACGAACATATTTAAACCTTTTGCTGAAGATTCTTGAACAAGCATCCAAGGGAATGAAACAAGTGCAAGTACCCCAGTTACAGTAACAGCTACTTTGTATTTCGCTTTTGTTAACAATGTAATAACGTATGCAGGCGGGATAATATTAGCAACCATGTTTGTTGCAATAACACCTAACACAATGAATGCTGAAACACCGATTGTGATTGCATCATTATTAATAATGATTGCTAATGCTTTTGAAGGGTTTGTAATACCAGTTACTGATGCAAGCATTGCACCAATTGTAATAACAAATCCATAAGCAATCACGATTGGAGAAAAGTATAAGAATCCTCGTTTTGTATCACTATAACCTGCTTTTAATTCACGAGAATAGTCAGCAGCACTTAGGAAAATCGCTGCGTAGTTACCTAAGAATACCATGATGAAACCGAAGAAATGTAGACCCCAAGAACCTTGAACATGGATCCAATTTTTCGCTACTTCAGCGCCATGTGAACGCACTAAAATGATGAATACATACAATAATGCTACCATGATAACGACAGAAGCAAGAGTTTCTACCCATTTAATAGCATGGAAACCGAATAAAGATAGAACAATTTGCAATAATACAAGAGCAACGAAGCAAATAGCAATATTATCAAAAGCACCATTCGTTGCGATTGTTAGGATTTCGTTTAATGCAGTACCACCAATCCAGCTTTGAATACCATACCAGATTATCGCAGGAACGCCTCGCAATAAGGATGAAATGATTGTTCCTTTAAAACCGAATGACATTCTTAGTTGTACAACATAAGGAACGCCTTCTTTGTAGCCTAGTCTGTCATTTAAGATGAAAATGGTTGAAATAATTGCGATGGCAATAATAGCTGCCGCAAATGTTTGGAACATGTTTAATGTTGCAGCACCAGCTACTACCAAACTCGCTCCCAAAGTCATATTCCCAAGGTTAACACCATCACCAATCCACATAAACATATATGAAAGTGGATTTACTGTTCTTTTGTCAGCCGTTTTCGGGTGTAGAGTTTCGTCTTCACCGCTGTGTGGCTGAACCTCATTTGTATTATTTGTCATTCTAAAATACCCTCTCATTTAACACGGGCATTGCACAGCAATACCCGCGCCCATTTCACTTTTTTAATTTAAGGAATTATTTTTGAGCAGCCATCAATTTTCCGATTGGCTCCCCGACAATACCCTCATTTAAGTCGAACACAACGTTACCACGTACAATTGTTTTAGTGACACGACAATCAATTTGTCTGCCTTCATAGGCACTAAATTTGTTTTTATAGTAAAGATCTTCTCTTTTCACTACATAAGATTGGTTAGGGTCAACAAAAATAATATCCGCATCTTTACCGACAGCGATTTCACCTTTGTTTGGCAAGTTAAAGCGTTCAGATGGATGCGTCGCAATTAAGTCAACAAACTTGTTAACTGGTAAACCGCGTTGTTTTACAGCTAAGTCAAACATCAAATCGACATTATTTTGAACACCACTAATACCGCCCCATGCTTCAAATATATTGCCTTGTTTTAAGTCTTCAGTACAAGGAGAGTGGTCAGATGTAATCCAGTTAATATTACCTTTCATTAGCTCATCCCAAAGTTTTTCTTGGTCTTTTGCTTTTCTTAGTGGCGGCTGACATTTTGCACGTGGCCCAATTTCTTCCACTTGTTCGGCAGAAATAGCCAAATAATGAGGACAAGTTTCTAGTGTTACGTCCACACCTTCTTGTTGTGCTTTTACGATAACTTGTACTGCTTCAGATGTACTAATATGCACAAGGTGAAGTTTACAGCCTGTCTCTTTGGCAAAAAGGATTGCACGGGAAACTGCTTCTACCTCAGTAAAGATAGGACGTGATTCCACGTAATCCATTGCAGTAGTACGGCCTTCTCTTACCATGTCTTCAGCAAGTTTTTTCGTTACAGATGGGTTTTCTGCATGTATGCAAAGCAGTTGGTCTAACTCAGCCAATTTTTGCATTCCTTTATACAATGTATAATCATCTACATTTGTAAAGTCACCAGGAATATCACTCGTTATGTCAGATAAGAAACATTTAAATGCAAGTACTCCAGCTGCATCTAATTCTTCCAACTTGTCCAAGTTATCAGGAACAAGACCTCCATAAAACGCATAATCCACATAGTTTTGTGTTTTGGCTGCTTCCAGTTTAAGATCTAATGCTTCTTTATTAATTGTAGCTGGAAGAGCGTTTAACGGCATTTCTACATAACTTGTAGTACCACCGGCTGCCATTGATTTAGAGCCTGTTTCAAAACCTTCCCATTCTGTACGACCTGGTTCACTGATATGCACATGCGTATCAATCATACCTGGCATTACAAATTGACCTGCTGCATCAATCACTTCTTTAGCATCTTCAGTGATATGTTCTGCAATGCAAGAAATTTTTTCATCTTTGACTCCAATATCTACTTTGCGAACGCCATCATGAAAAACAACGTTACCGCCTTTTATTAATAAATCAAACATACTTTAAGTACTCCTCTCTCGAATAAAGAATAAGCTTATTGCACTTTATCGACTATAATTTTGCCGTTTTCAAAGACAACTTCGCCATTTACCAATGTGTTTTTAACTTTCCCTTTGAAAGTCATGCCCACATATGGAGAGTGTTTGTGGCGATAGTATAAATCTTCATTATGAAGGGTAAAGCTTTCATTTAAATCAACAATTGCCAAATCAGCATCATAGCCTGAAGCTATTTTACCTTTTGTAGAAAGTCCAAAACGTTTCGCTGGGTTTTCAGCTGTTAGTTTTACGATTTTTTCTAATGGTAGATTGCGTTTATAGTACCCTTCTGTAAGCAAAATATTCAGTGTTGATTGTGCACCTGAGATTCCGCCCCAGCCTTCAAAGAAATTATCTGTAATAGTTTTCATAGAAGCTGGTGCTGGAGAATGGTCTGAACCAATGACATCAATTTCGCCATTAGCTAGTGCAGCCCATAACTCTTCCACTTCATCTTCATCGCGTAAAGGAGGAGCACATTTTGCTAAGCCGCCTTTTTCTTCTAAATCTTTTACTGTTAATGCAAGATAGTGAGGACATGTTTCAACGGTTACATTCACGCCTCTTTGTTTTGCTTCTTCAATGATTTTTACAACTTTACGGCTGCTCGCATGTACTACATGTAGTTTACAACCTGTCGCTTCTGAATAAGAAATAATTCTTCTAACTGCTTCAATTTCAGAAATGATAGGTCTAGACTCTACATAGTCTCTTGCAGAAGTTTTACCTTGACTAATTTTTTCTTCAGCAAGCTGCTCACAAATGACAGTGCTTTCAGCATGCACAGCAAGAATAGAACCGAATGAAGCAATTTCTTTCATTCCTTTAAAAATGGTTTCATCATCACTGTGATTAAAGTCAGCAATGCCGCTTGGAGACATGAAAGCTTTAAAACCGATAACACCATTGTCATGCAATCCTTTTAAATCTTTAATATTTTCAGGGACTAGACCACCCCAAAAACGAGGATTAACAACAGCTTTTTGATCAGCAAGCGCTTTTTTCAAAGCTAAGTTTTCAGCGTTAATTGTCGGAGGAGTACTATTTAACGGCATATCGAAAAATGTTGTTGCGCCACCTGCAGCTAAACTCTTGCTACCTGTCTCTAAACCTTCCCACTCAGCTCTACCTGGTTCATTAAAGTGAACATGTGAGTCTATTAAACCCGGAAAGACATGAAGACCTTCTGCGTTAATTTCTTTAAGGGCATCTCCGTCAATTTTTCTTCCGTATGTCACTTCTTGAATTTTTCCGTCCTTAATCGCTATATCTCCTAGCTGAACAGAATCAGCACTTACTATATTGCCGTTTCGTATAATCAAATCATATGAAGTCATAATTCCTTCTCCTCTCAATGTCTGTTTTGACTATTTCTAATATAGTTTGCATGGCTTAGCTAGTTTAATACGCAAACACTTATTATTCAAGCAGCGTATAAAGAGGCAAAGTCTTTACTAATATTCTTGAAATGTTCAAAGATTCGTCGTAAAAACGCTCGAATTTTGTCATATACTAGATACATAGATTATTATAATCATTTTGTATAAGTTGGTCGTTAGACACTTTAAACAAATTACACAATAGCTAGTGTACATTTTTTCTAATAGATTTTCAATTTTTGTTCACTTTGAACAAATCGTTTATTTACAATAACTATCTTAAAGTAATATTTATTTTTGTTTTGTTTACCCGTTTTTGCTAAATTTTACTTAATAAAAACCAAAATATTCTATTCTTTGTATAATAAAAGCCTTCAATTCTAAAAGAATTGGAGGCTTTATAAATTTCTATTTATATAGTTGAATGCCTAGCAGCAACGTGAAACTTTACCATCTTTCCCATTGTAACGTTCTTCCTGCGCTTCGCAGAAAAACTCCTTCCTGCTTTTTATTTGCTGATCTGGATTTGCCTCTTTCATATGTTTTACATATGTTTCATAGCTCGGAACTCCAACTAATAGCGAGATAAATTGACTTCGTTGTTCTAGAACCTTTTTTAAAATAGTTAGCATATTAGCTCCTCCTATCCTTTATGCACTTCGTTTATAGACGGTTTCATGAAGCGTTACTTTTTTATTACCTAATACTTTGAACCAAATTCGTAGAGCGGAAATAAAGACAGTAATCACGACAATCATAAAGATGGCACAAAGAGCTGCATCTACATAATCATTGACTAAAACTTGACGCATTTGAGCTATAGTAGCTGCAGGTGCCAATACTTCCCCTTTATCAAGCGCATTTTGAAATACTTTCGCATGTGATAAGAAACCGATTTTAGGGTTGTCATGAAACAGTTTTTGCCACCCCGCTGTCATTGTTACAACTAACAATAGAGTGGTTGGTAGCAATGTGACCCATGTGTAAACTTTTTTCCCCATTTTAAAGAGAATAGTTGTTCCCAAGACGAGCGCAATCCCCGCGAGCATTTGGTTGGCGATACCAAATAACGGCCAAAGTGTATTAATTCCACCTAATGGGTCTACAACACCCTGATAGAGGAAATACCCCCACCCTGCAACACATAGTGCCGTAGCAATAATGTTCGGTATCCAGGCATCTGTCTTTGCGAATGGTTTATAGAAATTCCCTATTAAATCTTGAATGATAAAACGGCCAACCCTAGTACCCGCATCGATAGTCGTCATAATAAACAACGCTTCAAAAAGAATGGCAAAGTGATACCAGAAAGCCATCATAGTCGTTCCGCCAATTACTTTCGAGAATATGACTGCCATTCCGATTGCTAATGTAGGAGCTCCACCCGTTCTTGAAAGAATAGAAGCTTCACCTACCTGATCGGCAAGCCTTGTTAAATCATCTGGAGTCAATTTAAAACCCCAATCACTTATTGTAGCAGCTACAGTAACAGCATCAGTACCAATTGCAGCTGCAGGGCTGTTAATAGCAAAATAGATGCCTGGTGTAAGAACACATGCTGCAATCATGGCCATCACAGCTACAAAGGATTCAGTAAGCATAGCACCATAGCCGATCGCTCTCGCATGTGACTCACGTTCAATCATTTTTGGAGTAGTACCTGATGAAACTAATGCATGGAACCCTGATACCGATCCACAAGCTATAGTAATAAATAGGAATGGGAAAAGGTTACCCGAAAAGACAGGACCAGTACCATCAATAAATTTGGTTACTGCAGGCATTTCTAATGAAGGAGCTACAATTAATATGCCTAGCGCCAAGCCGGCAATAGTTCCTACTTTTAAAAACGTACTTAAATAATCACGCGGAGCCAGCAAAAGCCAAACCGGCAATACAGAAGCAATAAAACCATAAGCGATCATCATAAGAGCAATTGTTTCACCTTTAAAGGTAAACATTTGCGCTAACGTTTCATGTTCTGAGACATATTGTCCGAAATAAAGAGATAATATTAATAGAATAATACCGATGATTGAACCTTCGCCCACTCTTCCCGGACGGATATACCTCATATAGATCCCCATTAAAATAGCAATAGGAATCGTTGCTGCGATGGTGAACATACCCCAAGGGCTACCCGCTAAAGCCTTAACAACGACTAGAGCCAATACAGCTAATAATATGACCATAATGCCTAAAATTCCTACCATTGCAATAATGCCTGTTACTTTGCCAATTTCATCTTTAATCATTTCACCTAACGATTTTCCGTCGCGTCGCATTGATCCGAATAGAATAATAAAATCTTGAACTGCTCCAGCCACCACAACGCCTACCACAATCCAAAGTGTTCCAGGCAAATAGCCCATTTGTGCAGCTAAAATTGGCCCAACAAGCGGACCCGCTCCTGCAATAGCCGCAAAATGATGTCCAAATAAAACCCATTTATTCGTAGGAACATAGTCTTTTCCATCATTGTTTACTACTGCTGGCGTTTGTCTAGAATCATCGAGCTGAAAAACCTTATTCGCTATAAATTTACTGTAAAAACGATAGGCAATAGCATAAACGCAAAGAGCTGCGGTCAAAATCCATATTGCATTGATACTTTCACCACGTTTTAAAGCAACATAACCAAAACTTATTGCCCCAATAGCAGAAATTACTCCCCATAATAAGATGGATCTTAATGCTTTCAATTTTCCTGCCCCCTTATGATTCTAATTCTGTATAAATCTCTTTTTCTCTCCTCCTGACAAAAGATTAATATACAGTTTATTCTGAATTATATAATAATATAATCTGGAAAACAAAATAATTTTAATGTTTATATATATAAAGAAGAAACTCGACAATTTTAAAAGTATTTCTCCAAAATAAAAGGCCTTAATCTTTCAGATTAAGGCCACTCATTTTCTATTCTATTTATCTAATCTGTTAATACTTAAAGTTGATTGTAGTTGACAGCTAGTTTTGCACCAATCACTGCATTATTTTTCACTAATGCAATGTTGGCATCAAGACTTTTACCTTTTGTTAGTTCTTTTACCTTTCCTAATAAGAAAGGAGTTACATTTTTACCCGTAATTTGTTTTTCTTCTGCTTCTTTTAATGCAGATTCAATCACTTCATTAATTACAGATTCGTCCATTGCATACTCTTCAGGAATTGGATTGGCAATAACAGCTCCGCCTTTAAGGCCTAAATCCCATTTCACTTTTAATGTTGAAGCAATTGTCTCTACATCTTCTGCTTTAAAGTTGACGGGGAATTCGCTTTTGCGTGTATAGAAAGCTGGTAGTACGTCTGTGTTATAACCGATTACCGGTACACCTTTTGTTTCAAGATATTCCATAGTTAATCCTAAGTCTAGAATAGATTTAGCTCCAGCACAAACTACTGCCACATTTGTTTGACCCAATTCCTCTAAATCTGCTGAAATATCCATGGTGTTTTCAGCACCTCTATGAGCACCGCCAATACCACCCGTAACAAATATATTGATTCCAGCTGCTTCTGCACAAATCATTGTTGCAGCTACAGTAGTTGCTCCAAGTTTTTTTGTAGCAAGCAAATAAGCTAAATCACGGCGTGACGCTTTCGCTACATCTGAGCTCTTGCCGAACATTTCTAATTCCTCATCTGATAGGCCAATTTTTATTTTTCCATCCACTATAGCAATTGTTGCTGGGACTGCCCCATTATCACGGATTATTTGCTCTACTTCACGAGCTGTTTTTACATTCTGCGGATAAGGCATGCCATGAGAGATAATGGTTGACTCTAAAGCCACTACTGGTTTCCCTTGTTCTTTTGCTGCACGTACTTCCTCAGATAAAGTGATGTATTCATTCATGATAATTCCTCCATGTCTTTTTGTAATTGTATTGCGGATAAATTTTGTCTAACCGTATATGGAGATGCTAATGTTTTTGAAGCATTCACACTTGCAGCTCTAGCTATTTCGGTTAAAGGTTTTCCTTCTAGCCAAGAGTAAATTACAGCAGATGAAAACGCATCTCCCGCTCCTGTTACATCAGCAATTTCATCGACTGGGATGGGTGGGATATGTAGGATTCCTTCATTTCTATTACCTATCATAGACCCCTCTTTGCCATTTGTGATGACTACATTAGCAATACCTAAATCTAGCCACTTTTCAACAGCCTTTTTCCAATCTTCATTTGTTTTAATTTCAGTTTTAAAGTAAGTTTCCGATTCATCTCGGTTGGTAATTATCCATGATACCCCTGCCAAATCATCTGGCAAGCGATTCATTTTCGGAGATGAAACAGGAATTATTACAATTGGCAAGTTATGACTTTTAGCAAAGCTGCACAAAAATTGGATGGTTTCCTTAGGGCAATTCAAATCTGCCACAATGCATTTGGATTGACTTAATAAAGCTTCATTTTTCAACAGCAAATCAGGCGTGATAGCTTCATATACTTCCATATCTGCAAGGGCTATTATTAATTCACCCTGTGCATCCAAAACAGCAGTATAAGAACCTGTTGCCTTTTCAGGGAATTTAGCTACTGTATCAAGCTTCATATAAAGAGATGATGCGTCTTCAATGAATGACCAATCCATATCAAGACCACTTGCAGATAACAGCGACACATCACAACCAAGTTTTCCTAAATTCTCTGCAATATTACGGGCTACTCCTCCAGCATTTTGGGTAGTGTAACTTGGATTCGAAGTGCCTAGTTGAGCGCTATCTTTGATATGAAATTTACGATCAATATTGGCTCCGCCAACACATATGATTTGTTCGGATTCACTTAAAATATAGGCCCTACCCAAAATATTACCTCGTTTAGTTAAACCAGAAATCATATTAGCAATTGATGGACGCGATAAGCCTAGCATCTCTGCAAGCTCTTGCTGCGATACATAAGGATTCTTACGTATTGCATTCAAAATCAACTGCTCTTTATCAGTTATTTTTTCAGGCATCTTATCACCTTTCAAACATTTGTTTATTAACCAAACATTTGTTTAATCATAATATGTTTTCTAGCTGTTGTCAATAAAAATATGAAAGCCTTTTCATTTTAATCAACAAAAAAAGAAGCAGGAATATACCTGCTTCTTTTTATCGTTAATCTTTAAACGTAAAATCCATTTCCTCTGGTTTAACAATTTTAGACTTTCTGACAAATTTATAACCAAAGAACAAGATTAAAAATAATGGAATACCTAGATAAGCTGCTACTACACTTCCCCAGTCAACTTTATCAGCTAAAAAGGCTTGGAAGTTTTGTGCAATAATCACAATTATACCGCATGCAACTGCGAAAATCGGTCCAATCGGGAACCACTTGGCACGATAAGGCAATTCATCTAATGAATGGCCTTGCGCTAAAAATCCTTTTCGGAAACGATAATGGCTTACTGAAATACCTAACCAGAATATAAATCCAGTAATACCAATGGCATTCATTAACCACAAGTAAACAGTTCCATCACCGAAAAATGATGCTAAGAATGCAAGTGCGCCAATTGCACAAGTGAAAATCATACTCACTACTGGTACACCGCGTTTATTTAATTTACCAAAAATTCGAGGTGCTTGTCCCTCCTTCGCCATTGAAAACAGCATACGAGTTGAAGCGTAGACACTTGAATTTCCTGCTGATAATACGGCAGACAATATAACTGCATTCATAAGAGACGCAGCGAAAGCAATCCCTGCTTTTTTCAATACTAATGTAAATGGACTCACCATAACTGAATCATTTTGTAAATTGGCATTTGTATATGGAATTAATAATCCTATTACAAAGATAGCAAAAACGTAGAATAACAAGATCCGCCAAAATACGCTTTTGATTGCTTTAGGAACATTTTTGGCAGGGTCTTCACTTTCCCCTGCTGCTACACCGACAATCTCAGTCCCTTGGAAGGAGAAACCAGCCGCAATAAAGACTACGAATACTCCTAGAATACCTCCTGAGAAAGGCGCGTCACCCATTGTAAAGTTTTTAAACCCTACTGCTTCGCCACCCATAATTCCGAAAATCATTAAGACTCCGACAATTAAGAAAATAACAATAGCACTAACTTTGATTAACGATAGCCAATACTCACCTTCACCATAGCCTTTAACTGATAAATAATTTAGCAAGAATATAATAGCTAAAAATGCGCCGCTCCAGATCCATGACGGGCTATCCGGAAACCAAAATTTCATAATCATTGTAGATGCGGTCAATTCCGCAGCAATTGTCATTGCCCAGTTAAACCAATACAACCAACCTATTGAAAATCCAAAAGCAGGGTCAACAAACTTGGAGGCGTATGAACTAAACGATCCACTTGTTGGCATATATGCAGCCATTTCTCCTAAGCTTGTCATAACAAAATAGACCATTGCTCCAACTAACATATAACCGAGCAGCGCTCCACCTGGCCCTGCTGTATGAATGGCTGAACCACTGCTTAAAAATAAACCAGTACCAATCGCACCGCCAATTGAAATCATTGTCAGATGGCGAGATTTTAATTTTCTCTTTAAATGTGTTTCTTCCTGTGCTCCCGCAGATATTTCCCCTTGTTTAACCAACACTTTTTGTTCATCTTGTTGCAAAGTCAATCAGAACACCCCTTTGTAAGCGGTAACATTTATTAGTATGAGGCTTTAAAGCAGCAAATTTGCTAATCATTGTGTTCTACAAATATAGTTTTCAAACCGCTATACAATAAAGCGACCTAAAATAAAGTGTCAGCCTACTGATTTCTAAAACTTTATACTAGAAATATAATTTAAAATTGTCGAAAGTGTCAATGTTTTTTTCGACAACTTTCGCTTCTCCATAAATATAACCATATAAAAAAAGCTTCCCTTGCGCAGTAATCTGCATAAGAAAAGCCTAGAAGATCATCTTTTATTCATGTTTATTTTAATGAATCGGGATTTCGATAAAATCAAAAGCAAGATTTAGAAAGAAGATAGAATGTATAAAAACAAAGAGCAATGCTTGCTTATTTAACTTTTTTCCTACAGTTTGATCCATTAGCTCCAACACCCTTCTTGTTTTTTGTTATTATAGTCTAGATAATATAAATATGCAAAATATTTTTTATTTTAAGTTTTTTCGTAATTACCCTTCAATTATGTCATGATATATGTAAAGACACAAAGGAGCTGTTTATTAAATGGAGAAAGCATTAATTATTATTGACTATACGTATGATTTTGTAGCTACAGATGGGTTGCTTACTTGTGGAGAGCCTGGACAAATGATTGAAGAAAAGATGATTGAACACATCAATGAATTTGTAAACAAAGGAGAGCTAGTGATTTTTGCTTGTGATTTGCATGAAGAAAATGATCCATTCCATCCAGAAACTGCACTTTTCCCTTCTCATAATATAAGGGGAACAAAAGGCAGAGAATTATACCATAGCGTCCAGACTCTGTACGAAGAGATAAAACACCTGCCTAATGTCAAATGGATGGACAAAACACGTTATAGCTCTTTTGCCGGAACCAATTTGGAACTGCTATTACGAGAAAGAAAAATTAATGAATTATATTTGGCTGGCGTGTGTACAGATATCTGTGTATTACATACAGCTGTCGATGCTTACAATTTAGGATATCACCTCCATATTTATTCTGATGCAGTTGCAAGCTTTAACCAAGATGGCCATACATGGGCTCTAAGACACTTTAAAGAAGCTTTGGGCGCGAATGTTTTATAAAAAAAGAACCCATTAAACAATTACTCGTTTAATGGGTTTCTTTTTGTTATGCTTCGGTTTTTCTTTTAGCGATAAAGATGGAGAAAATAAATCCTATAATCGCAAAAATAAACGCCCCTGTATAAACAGAGTGAATGCCGCCAGCTATAATATTTATAATACTTTCGATTTGTTCTGGCGAAAATAACTTCGTGTCAAATGTACCGTTTAAATTGATATGGCTTGCATGCATGTCAGCAAGTTTACTACTTGTAGCAGTATTGAACAGTACACCAAAAACTGCTGCACCAATAGATTGGCTAAATGTATTCGTGAACGAATTCAAACCTATTCCAATTCCAAACTGTTCTTTTTTTACAGAGGCTTGTACTGTAATAATTAGCATTGGTGCGATAAAACCCATGCCAAGTCCTAAAAGCCCTGTTGATAGATAGACAAATAACGGTTGTGTTGTAGAAGATAAGAACATCAGCATAAATGTCGCAATCAATAAAAAGACAGTACCTGTCATAATGTTTGTTTTACTTGTAACACGTCCAATTAAATTACCTGCAATGATGGCGCCAACTGTCCACATCACTGATAACGGCGTTAGCATTAAACCAGCTGCAGTAGCGTTTTTTCCTAAAACAGCTTGTGCATATACTGGCAAGTATGCCGATAAGCTAATGACGATACCAAAGCAAAATAACGTCAAGCCATTAACTATATTTAACTTCTTATTTTTAAATAATGAAAGTGGGATAATAGGCTCACTTGCCCGTCTCTCAACAGCAATAAATAAACCTAAGAATAATAAAGCTAGAATGTACATAATAATTTGTTTGACTGTAAGCCATTCTTGTGTATTACTCCCTGTAATCAGAGCATATAGCAAGGAGACCATTCCAACAGAGAAAAGAAATGCCCCAGCGTAGTCGATTGAGCGTTTGACAATTACACGTTCTTCTTCGTAGTATTTAGCAATTAAAAATATAGCACCGAGTCCAAATGGTATATTTAGCAAGAAGATAAAGTGCCATGTTAATTGATCGACTATGAAGCCCCCAATCAACGGACCTACAACTCCGGCAACTCCCCATACCATACTGATATATCCTTGTCCTTTTGCGCGTTTTTTCTCTGTTTCGAAGAGTTCGCCAACAATAGTTAAGGTAATCGGTAAAATGGATCCTGCTCCAATCCCTTGAATAGCACGGAAGATGATGAGCATTTCCATTGAAGTCGCGATACCACACAATAAGGAACCTAATAAGAAAATACTAATACCTATCATGATCATTCTTTTTCGGCCAAATAAATCTGCTAATTTACCAAAAATAATAGCGGCAATCGCGGATGTTAGTAAATAAGCAGAATAAATCCAACTAATAAGTTCAGCCCCTGAGAGGTCTGAGGTAATACTTGGAATGGCAGTCGATACGATTGTCCCTTCAATCGCTGCCAGCGCCGTTGCTAATAAGACAGCGGCAAAAACTTTATTCATATATACAACCTCTATTCTAATAAATAATCGTCAAATATTAATATTATCATGAAATAAGTGTTTTACCTAGAGGTGAATTACTAGATTTGATATGATGGGTGTGACTTTAAATAGAAAGAGGAAATTAGTTTGTGGGAAGATTTTAAGAAGTTTGCTTTAAAGGGTAATGTCATACAGTTAGCTATAGGGGTAATAATCGGTGGAGCTTTTAGCAAGATTGTTTCTTCTTTAGTGAATGATATTATTATGCCGATTTTTGCACTTTTCCTTGGAAAAGTAGAATTTAAAGAGTTACATTACCATAAAATCATGTATGGTGTTTTTATTCAAAATGTTGTAGATTTCTTTATTATCGCTTTTTCCATCTTTTTCGTGACAAAAATAGCCTCGAAACTTGAATTTCGTAAAAAAGAAGAAACAGCAGATGATGTACCAGTGGAGACTACAGAAGATGTTTTGAAAGACATAAGGGATTTGCTAAAAGAAAATCAAAAAAAGAATACTTAAATGGAACAGGAAAGGCGAACATATACAATCTGGCTTATATGATTCGTCTTTTATTTATGCTTGGGGTTTAGTAAGAAATAAAGAAAACCCAATCCACGCGCCATTTTTACGCGATGATTGGGTTCAATTTGGTTTTAAAATATTTATAAAGATAATTTCAATTTAATTATTTTCCATCTTCAATGATTGTTTCCATATCTACAGCAATCGTATCATATGGTACTTCTTTATAACCACTATAACTCTTAACAACGACGCCTTCTTGGTTAACTAGGAAAAAACTTGACCCGTGAATTACTTGATTGGAGTTAGGATCATCTTTGACAAATGTTTTAAAGGATTTAAGTGCAAGATTAGCAATATCATCTTGTGAGTACCCTGTAAGTAGGTCCCATTTAGAAGTGTCTGGAACAGGATATTGTTTTAAATATTTTTTAAGCTTTTCAGGTGTATCTGTTTTAGGGTCCACACTAAAGCCGACAATATTGTAATCCTTTAATCCCTTTTCTTTAAAATCCTTTTGAATCGCTGTCATATTCATAGTCATCGGTGGACACACTGTTGTACAGCTCGTAAAGATAAACATGGCAAGCCAAGGTTTTCCCTTTAAGCTGTCGAGTGAAACTTTCTCACCATTTTGGTTGGTATAGTTAAAATTTTGTACTTTCCAATCCGTTTCAGCCTTAAAATTGCCACCGCCGCATGCAGATAATAAAATCGCCGATACGATTAATAAGCATGGTAAGAATAGTATTTTTTTCATATAACTTTCACCTCATGTACGATATTCCTAACTAAATTGTATCATAGAATAGACTCGCACAAAAAAATTCTTTGGTCAACTTTGTGAATCTTCTACTTCAAATCTAAGAGTGCCTCGTGAATTGCTTGTAACTTGGTTTCCACTCGATGCATGAGATAGAATGACACAAAAATAGGGAAACCTATTTCTTGTATGAGTGAGACCCATTCAGCCAACGCATTTCCTCCTCCCTTATCTCCTACCTCTTTAACACAAATAGCTTCTTTAATTCTTTAACGGAAAATCACTCTCCATCCATTGAGCAACTTAACTTTCCTGAAGTTCAATTATAAAAGGTATTCAATTACTCCCCCTCCTTATTTCCTATATAGACATTTCTAGTGAAAAGGAGACTAATAGATGCAAATTTATTACTTTCCTTTTATAATGGTGATGAGGTGAATAGTGTGTTAAACGGCTGGTTTTTAGTCTTTATATTATTTTGGGTAGTTGTACTCGTTGGTCTATTTGCTATTGGTGGTTTTTTCATGTTCCGCAAGTTTTTAAAATCTATGCCAAAAGATGATGGCAAATCCACACTAGATTGGCAAGATTACTATGTACAAAAAACTTTGCACATGTGGCAGCCAGAAGAAAAAGCGTTGCTAAATGAGCTAGTAAGCCCAGTTCCAGATTTATTCCGAGATGTAGCAAAACAAAAGATAGCTGGAAAAATTGGTGAGCTTGCTCTTGAAGAAAGAGCAAAAAAAATTAACATGGACCTCATCATTAGAGGATACATACAGGCCTCACCGAAAAGGGATCATAAGTTTTTGCGCAAAAAACTTAATCAAATGCAAATTGATATATCCCCATACGAAGATATTTTAGAATAACAAAAGGTTCTTTTCCTTTAAGGAAAAGAACCTTTTGTTATTTATGGCTGTTGCTGTAAATGTAATTGTTTTTCCAACTTTTTGTATTGGATCAACATAGCTATACGCCAAGGTGCAATCATAGAGTATGCAAGCAAGAAGAAAATTCCTCCAAGCTCTCCTAAATGGATAGTGTTGCTTAAATAAACTTTAACAACAGTTCGTATTATCAACAACCCTATTAAAATAAAGAAGAAAGCTTTTGATGGTTTTAGATATACATCTCCATCGACAATATGGAATTTAGAAGTAGCAATCAATACTGTTGAAAAAATCACTCCAACTATAACTACCTCAAATACTTGCGGCCACGGCACTCGGAAATAATCAAAACAAAACATTAAAGCACCTGTAGACATAGCAATTGGCGGTATAATTATCTTCCTTGCACTTGCAGGCTTTTTAGCAGATCTCGCACGGATAAACATCATCATGATGCCCATGAATACGACAGCCACTGTTGAGCCTACCAACATATATTGAGAAGGTATGGATTGTAGCATAAAGGTCACCTATCTTTTAATAATTATTCGGTCATTTGACGTATAGTTGCGGCTAAACGTTCCCTCTCAAAAGGTTTAATAACAAAATCCTTTGCTCCATATTTCAGCGCTTGAAGGATCAATTTTTGTTGGCCTAATGCACTTACCATACAAATTTTAGCATTAGGATCTTCTTTTATGATTTCTTTCGTTGCTTCCAAACCAGACATAATAGGCATTGTCACATCCATCGTGACAATATCAGGGTTCAACTTAAGATATTGCTCAATTGCTTCTTTGCCATTTACTGCTTCACCAACAACTTGAAATCCCGCTTCTACTAGCATGCCTGATATCGCTTGACGCATGAATGCTGCGTCATCTACTACTAAGACTGTTGACACCTTTTCACCCCATCACCATTCCTAAACTAGAATCCTTGGAAACCACCAAATAGTGGCGATATTAACCGGTTAAAATAAGTCATACCATCGAAAAATAGAACTATGCCGACTACTATCATAATATAGCCGCCGACTTTAACGATTTTTTGGCTATTTCTTCTAATCCAATTCATACGAGAAATAAAGAACGAAAGAACAAAGAAAGGAATAGAAAAGCCTAAAACATAAGCCAACATATACCAAATCGCTGAATCTGGATGGGTAGAACCCAATAGCATAATAGACCCCAGAATTGGACCGGTACATGGAGTCCATCCAGCCGCAAATACTAACCCAATTAGTATAGACCCAATGTATCCTGATGGTCTACTTTTTAACTCAAATTTACGGTCTTTCATTAAAAATTTTGGTGTAAAGATGCCAGTAATCACTAAACCAAAAACAACGATAAGAATTCCGCCTACTTGGCGTATTAACTCATCATATCTTACGAATATACCTTTCACAAATGAAGCTCCAAAGCCTAAAGCGATGAAAATCATTGAAAATCCAATTAAGAAAAAGACAGTATGCAAAATAGCTCTTCTTTGCATCATTCCTTTTTGACTCTTTAGCTGATCAAAGGATACACCTGTTATGTAAGATAAAAACGCTGGATAAAGAGGCAGCGTGCACGGCGAAATAAAGCTTAAAAATCCAGCTCCAAACGCCAGAAAAACATTAACGTCAGTATTCATTTATGTACGTCGCTCCTTTTGATTATTGTTTCTATCGTAACAAACTTTGTACGAAATAACATAAATTTAGGGTGTGACATATTTTTGAACTTTGTGATGATACACCTATTGATTTAAGTTATAGTTGTTAAAACGCTTGCTATAGAGAAGGCTTTTCTCGTTTTAACACAATACTTTTTGGCCCTCATTTGGATACTTTCCACAGAATATTTCAATACTTGGGCAATCTATTGCTATTATTATAAGGCGGAATGACAAGAAAAGGGAAGTCTTTTTGGTGCAATATCTTGAAATCGAAGAAAAACCAGCCCCCCATTGGAAACTGGTCGTGATTTTCATTACATACTTATTAGAGAACTTAAGATATCTTGTGCTTTTTCAATTTGCTTCCGAACTTCTTCAAATCCTGTTCCACCCTGAGAGTTACGGCGACTAACTGCTGTTTCAGGAGCTAATACTTTGAATACATCGCTTTCAATAAGAGGGCTCGCTTGTTGCATCTCTTCTAATGATAAATCCAGTAAAAAATTGCTATGTTCTATACAGTAATATACTAACTTACCCGTAATTTCGTGTGCTTCCCTAAATGGCAAACCTTTTGTCACTAAATAATCTGCTAATTCGGTAGCATTTGAAAAATCATTATGAACTGCTTTATTTAAACTATCTTGGTTTATGTTCATAGTACGAATCATTCCCTCAAATATACGCAGTGAGCCAGTAATTGTATGAAGTGTATCAAACATGCCTTCTTTGTCTTCTTGCAAATCTTTATTGTAAGCAAGTGGCAAGCCTTTCATTACCGTTAGCAAACCGATCAAATTGCCATATACACGGCCTGTTTTTCCCCTTATTAACTCTGCCATGTCTGGATTCTTTTTCTGCGGCATAATACTCGAGCCAGTTGAAAAAGAGTCATCTAATTCAATAAATCTGAATTCCTCGCTCGACCAAAGAATAATTTCTTCCGCCAATCTAGATAAATGTGTCATCAGCATTGAGCTATTGCTTAAAAATTCGATTATGAAATCACGGTCGCTTACAGCATCTATGCTATTTTGGTAAATATCTGAGAATCCCAATAGATTTGCAGTCAACTCTCTATCAATTGGAAATGTAGTTCCAGCCAAAGCTCCTGCTCCTAGAGGTGATAGATCAATTCTGCTGATTGACTCACTAAACCGTGATTTATCTCTTTCAAGCATCCAAAAATAGGCCATTAAATGATGCGCAAACGAGATAGGCTGAGCACGTTGCAAATGAGTATAACCAGGAGCTATCGTTTCAATATGTTCTTTTGACTTTTCAATAATTGTATTTTGCAAAGATATGATAAGAGCAATTGTTTTCTTTACGTGTCTTTTTAAAAACAGATGCATATCCGTTGCAACTTGGTCATTTCTACTTCGTCCCGTATGCAATTTTCCACCTACAGGGCCTACAATATCGATGAGCATTTTTTCTAGATTTAGATGAATATCTTCTTGCTCAACGGAATAGTGGAGCTCATTTTCTTCTGCCTTCTTCTGTAGTGTATGAAGGCCTTTTTTGATAGCGACAACTTCTTCGTGGTTAAGAACTCCCGTAGTACCGAGCATCGTCACATGGGCAATACTTCCTTCCAAATCTTCCAAGACTAATTCTTGATCGAAGCTGATGGATGCGCCGAATTCATCTACCCATTGTTCGGCTGCTTTTTGGAAGCGCCCTCCCCATAGCTTGCTGCTCATACTTGCACCTTCTTTGTTTCCTTGTTGTTGATCATAGCATTAACTTTTGTAGGAAGACCAAATAACTCAATAAATCCAATCGCTGAATTATGATTAAAAGCATCATCTTTTGTATACGTAGCTAGCTTTTCATCATATAAAGAGTTAGGTGATTTACGACCTTCTACAATTGCATGACCTTTAAACAATTTAACGCGTACGGTGCCGTTAACAAACTTCTGCGTTTCTTTAATAAAGGCTTCTATGGCAATACGTAATGGTGAGAACCAAAGACCTTCATAAATTAATTCGGTTAACTTCTTCTCGACTACTGGTTTGAAATGAGCCAATTCTTTTACCAGCGTTAAATCTTCTAATTCTTTATGCGCAAGAAGAAGAGTGTGAGCACCAGGCACTTCATATACCTCACGTGATTTAATACCAACTAAACGATTTTCCACATGGTCAATGCGTCCAACTCCATGTTTGCCTGCTAGTTCATTTAGTTTTAAAATCAGATCTGCCAACTTATACTCTACTCCATCGATTGCAACAGGTACTCCTTTTACAAATTCAATTTCTAATGTATCTGCTGTTTCAGGCGCATCTTCTAGGGATACAGTCAACTCATACGCATCTTCTGGCGGTGCTGCCCAAGGATCTTCTAAAATGCCACATTCATTTGCACGTCCCCAGAGATTTTGATCGATTGAAAAGGGGCTATCTAAATTGATAGGAATAGGAATGTTTTTAGATTTTGCATAATCAATCTCTTCCTCTCTACTCCATGCCCATTCTCTCACAGGCGCCAATACTTCTAAATCTGGGTTTAAAGATTGTATAGATACTTCAAAACGAACTTGGTCGTTCCCTTTCCCTGTACAACCATGTGCCACTGCAGTTGCTCCTGTTTTTTCTGCAATTTCAACGAGTTTTTTTGAAATAAGCGGTCTTGATAATGCTGATACAAGCGGATATTTTTGTTCATACCATGTATGACCTTGTAATGAGAGGAGCGCATATTCCTCTGCAAATTCATCTTTCGCATCTACCATATACGACTCTGAAGCACCGACCTCGAGTGCTTTGTTCTTTACAAAATCCAAGTCCTTACCTTCCCCTACATCTAAACAACAAGCAACCACTTCATATCCTTTGTCCTTCAACCATTGGATTGCTACAGATGTATCCAAGCCTCCTGAATAAGCTAATACTACTTTTTTTGACATTGCCCATTCCTCCTTTATGTATTTTTATACATATTTATTTTATATTTATGCATTTATGTTAACATGTAATATTTATTAATTCAAGTGAATGTTCATGCATTTTAATAAATTATTTGTTTTTTCACTTGAATCAGTCTTTTTTACTCAAATTTCATTCAGTACTATCCACATAGGAAATCTTCATTTTCAAAACACAAAAATAGCGGTAATACGTATAGTACGTATCACCGCTATAAGAATAAAACTCTTACTTTTTATAAAAAAAACTCTTCCCCAGCTTCTCAATCAACGCCGGTGCTACAGCATAAAATTTGCTTGTAATGCCCATAACTCTCGGCAAATTGACTTCCCTTATTCTTGTTCCTATTGTACGGATTGTAGCATCCGCCACTTTCTCAGGTTGGAGTAATATGTTTTTCATAGCACTCCTATAGGAGGCTGTACGGTCCGCTTTATCTAGAAACGGTGTATCAATAGGACCTGGATGTATACAGGTTACAGCAATGCAATAGGGTTTCAGCTCCATTCGCAATGCATTAGTATAACCAATGAGTGCATGTTTTGTCGCTGCATAGATAGCGGACTTTGGAGTTGCTACTTTCCCTGCTTGCGAGCCTATATAAATCAGCTGAC
Organism: Rummeliibacillus sp. G93; assembly: GCF_023515935.1. Classification (NCBI taxonomy): domain Bacteria; kingdom Bacillati; phylum Bacillota; class Bacilli; order Caryophanales; family Caryophanaceae; genus Rummeliibacillus; species Rummeliibacillus sp. G93. The sequence goes on along the minus strand of NZ_CP097314.1, from coordinate 1,531,899 downwards.
CGTATCCTTTTTCTTCTTTCATTTTTGCAGCTAAATACTTCGTTAATAAAATGGGTGCCTGTACGTTCACTGAAATCATGTCCATAATATCCTGATTCTCTGTTTCTGTGGCATACTCAAATGTACCAATACCAGCTGAAAAAATTGCAACATCTAGCTCTGGCAACTGATTTACTAACCCCAACACACCTTCTGCATTTGATAAATCACTTTGTATTACGGTAATACCTTTTGAACGGATCTCTTCTAAAGCCGATAAATTTCGGCCTGTTGCAATTATATTATCACCACGTTCAGCAAGCTTTAATGCAATGAGACGTCCTACTCCAGACGTTGCACCAGTAACCAAAATGGTTTTATTTTTTTTCATACCAAAATACTCCATTGGAATCCGTTTCTTCTCTAATTAACTCACAATCTAGCAAATAATCGATTTGACCGATTGTTTGGGAAAGGGTCAGACCCAGTTGTGATTCATAATGTGTAGGGAAGATTATTTTAGTCAGCTCAAATGTATTTTGAGGCTTTCCTTCTAATAAACTTAATACTTTCATTGCTCGAAGATGCTGCTTTTCAAGCCTTGCATTCACTAGTTCTGAAACATTATGAATATCGCCACCATGTCCACTGTATAGGACATCTATTGGTAATGTTAATAGTTTTTTCAATGAATTGTTATATTGTAACAATGATTTAGCTCTTTTAGACTTTGGATTCAACGGTGGTTCTATTAACGGATTAGAAGCGATACGATCCAGGAGCAGGTCACCACCAAAAATACATCTTTTCTTTTCGTTCCAAAAAGCAAAATGACTTTGTGCATGACCTAGTGTTTCTATTGCAACGAGTCCAGGATGACCTGGTATTTCATCTCCTTCATGTATAAGGTCGGTCAAAGTACGCTCCCCAAGCATTTCTATCGAACGAGTCATTTTTTTAACCCATCCAAAGTATTTTTCTGGTACCCCTTCCTCTTTCATCCGATCGAGGTAAAAATCATAATGTGAATTAAGGAAAACGGGGTCACGTCGTAGCCACGCATCTATATAAACATGCCCTAATACTTTGGCGTTAGGAAATGCATCAATTAAACCAATATGGTCTGGATGGTGATGCGTTAGAATTACTTGTTCAATATCAGTCATTTGATAACCGGCATTTTTTATTCCCGCTTCCATTGCTTCTAAAGCAACACTTGTTTTGGTTCCTACATCAATAATGGAAAGCGCATCATCTTTTAGTAAATATGAGTTAACCGTTCCTTCTGGGTATGGAACAGGTGTCGTTATTTTTTGTATCATACCAAAACCCCTTTTGCTTAAATGAATTACTATTCACTTTATTGTATCTCTTTTTAGAGGAATCGTCATTCATTTGATTTGACAGATTTAACAATTTTGCCTATAATCTCATTTACATATCTAAAAGCGAAGACGAAGAATAGTACACAGAAAATTTGTTTCAAGAGAATGCGGCCCCGTGCTGAAAGCTGCATATTCAAATTTCTTTGGAACCTGCTTCCGAGCTGCTATGCAAACATAGCCGTAACTCTGCGATAAAGGGCAATAGTTGTGCTGCACTCGCAGCGAAACAAGGTGGTACCGCGGATTCTGCATTTTCGTCCTTTTTAGTTAGGATGAAAATGCTTTTTTATTTGCAAGTATAATTTCCGCGCTTATAGAAAAATTACATGTAGGAGGCGATTATATGGAGACAATTGTATTTGCAGGCGTTGGAGCAATGGCAGAAGCAATCATTCAGGGCTTTGTGAAAGAAGGTGTCGTACCGCCGAGAAACATGTACGTTATGAATAAATCGGATAAAGAAAAGCTACAAAAAATTGCTCATAAATATGGAGTCCAAATCGTCTGTGAAAATCGCGCCATTTTAGCGAAAGCAGATCTTTTAATCCTCGCTATGAAACCAAAAGATATCCAAGGAGCCATGGAGAATCTATTTCCTTATCTAGGTGCAAATACCACTGTGTTATCGGTGGCAGCTGGTGTCTCTATGCAGTCCATTGAAGAGAAACTTGGCAAACGCCCTGTTGTGCGGGTCATGCCAAACACATCTGCTTCAATTGGCATGTCTGCAAGTGGTATAGCGTTTAATCGCTTAGTTACTGATTCACAAAAAGACGTATTTATAGGCATGCTTGAAGCCATTGGATTAGTTATTGAAGTCGAGGAAGATGAGTTGCATGCAGTCACGGCATTATCGGGCAGCGGTCCTGCCTATCTATACTATTTGGTCGAGGCTTTCGAACAGGCTGGTATGAAATTTGGGTTAAGCCAAAAAACAGTACGCAATTTAGCTGTTCAAACGATTGCCGGCGCTGCAGAAATGTTAAAACAAACCGATGAAGAGCCTAGCGAATTAAGAAGGAAAGTGACAAGTCCCGGCGGAACAACAGAAGCAGGCATTAAAGCATTAGAAGAACATGATTTCAAAGAAATTATTATGGCCTGTGTACAAAATGCGGAAGCTAAATCGCGCGAACTATCAGCTTTATTGGATAAATAAAAATGCAAATCTGTAATAAAAAAGCTATTGATGTATATATACATCAATAGCTTTTTGTCTTAAATAGACTAATTTATTTATTTTTAGTTTTTTCATTGCTACGATTTGCTGTTTTAGAACGACTTGTAATCAAAGCCAATAATAAAAAGAACCCTGCAATTGAAAAATATAAACCTGAATGGTTTGCTTCTACACCTGTTTGGGGTAGTGTATTTTGTACAAATTCTGCTTTATTAACATCATGTGAGCTAGCAACAGTTGCTGTATTACTTTCCACACTCGTTAAATTGGTAGAAGAAGCCGTTTGTGCATGGGCATAAGAACCTTGTCCCATCAAAAAAGTGAGTCCTAGAATACCAGAACATACTAGATTTATACAATATTTCTTTATCATTTTTTCACACCTCAACATTAATATACAAACATGCTCTTTGTAGACTTTACGTCCCATCGCCCCATTATATACCTAACATCGAGATTAGGCTATTTTTTTCTTATAAGTTTGCTATTTTAAAACGAATTTTGTATGACTATGCCCTTCCTTGCTTTTCTTCACTTCTAATAGAGCGGGCATTGCGTCTTTTAATTCGGCCACATGCGAAATAATACCAACAATCCTACCATTATTCTGCAGATCAATCAGTGTTCGAATTGCTTTATTTAATGCTTCTTCATCTAACGTGCCAAATCCTTCATCAATAAACATCGTGTCAATTTGAATATTGCCTTGGAATGATTGAATAACGTCGGACATACCAAGAGCTAATGATAAGGATGCGTTGAACTTTTCGCCACCTGATAGAGTTTTTACATCTCGTTTTTGTCCAGTATACGCATCATAGACATCTAAGCCTAAACCACTCTGTTTTCCCCTTGCTTCTTGTCGGTCACTTCTAACAAGTCTATATTGTCCCCCTGACATTGGATGCAATCTCGTATTGGCTGCATGGATGATTTGCTCCAAATATTCAATTTGCAAAAAGCGTTCAAAAGAAATCTTCAATGAATTCTGACCACGTAAGACATTATACAAGTCTATAATTTTCGCAGTTTTTTCTTCTAACTGCTGTATCTCTTTACCGCTTTCTTCTATTTCTTTTACCAACCGGTGCCCATCTGCTTGATACTTTTTAATAGCATGGATTTGTTCATTTAAACTCTTTGCTTCCAATTGAATAGCGGCAAGCTGACGCTCTAAATTAGTTTCATCTTTTGTTTGTTGGCCTGCATATTCTTCCACGCCTGCTTTAATTTGCTCCTTCAATGCGTATAAATGCAATTTATATGCTTCATAGGAAGATTCCAATGTTTCAATGTCTGAAAGCTTCAGCCTCGCTGCTTGATAGGCGCTTCCTTGATCAAAACCCGCAGAATAGACCGCTTCTTTAAACTGACTTTGCGCCTCTTCTAAGGCTTGTTTAGCCAAGGTATGATTTTTCTCTGCACTATCGATTGTTGCTCTAAGAGAGACAACCTTATTCTTCGATTGTTCTATTTTCTTTTCTATTACTTCATAATGCCTAACTAACTCAGCTTTTTTAAAAGATAGCTCTTTAATTTTTGAAGTCAATGCTTGTATAGAGGAAAGGCCAGCTGGAATCTCCTTTTGTAAGCTTTCGTATTCTCCTCGTACTTGATAAAAGCTCTCAAGATTTGCATTTTTCTCTAGTTCAAGAGTTGAATATTTTTGTTGTAACATTTCCCTCTTATCATCAAGTAGCTGCTTCTCTTGTCGAAGTACTTCTAACTTCTTCTTTTGTCGCTTTAAATCGTTGACTTCTTGCTCTAATAGTTGAAACTCCTGGGAGACTTTTTCACCATCTGTCGGCTCCATATCCAATCTACGTAGCTCTTCTTCCCACTGAAGACTTTGTTGTCTACCGGCATTTACACTGGCTTGGTATTCAAAGTAAGCTGTAGAAGCTGTATCAGCCTCGTATTTCAATGCAGACAATTGCTGCTCTGTTAGCGAAATATCATGATTGCCTTCTAGCGATCGATGTTCCAAGCTTCCGCAAACAGGACATGGTTCACCATCCACAAGCTTTGTGGCAAGGACACTTGCTTGGTTATTAATCCATTTCTTTTCTTCACGCTCATAGTTTTCAAGTTTTGTTTCATACATTTGCTTTTTGGCTTTTTCATCCATGAGCAACTGTTCTAAAGATAACATTTGTCTCTGCCACTTTTGCCAAGTTGATTGTTTTCCTTTTAATTCTGTTAGAGTGACGACCTTTTCATCATAGGTTTCTAATTGTTTATGAAGTGATGTAATTTGTGTTGCATGCTGATTTCGTTGATTATCAACCGTCTCTAAGTCAGCTGTAATCAACTTCAATCGATTAGTAAAGTTCTCAACATCTAGTTGTCTTTTCGATAATTTTTCAGAAACCTTCTCAAGTTCATTGAGCTTCACTTCAAGCTTTTGCAATGTTGAAAGCTCAATAGTGAGCTGCTCTATCATTGGCATATTCTGTTTTGCTTCGTTGAATTCCACTTCTAGCTTTTGATGCTCCATTGTTGTGAGTCGAAATTCTTCTTCCAACTTGGCTAATTCTTGTTCTTTCTGCTTCTTTTCTTGTAATTTTTCATAGTATCTTTCTTCTATCGGAATAATATGGCTGGCTTTTTTAGCATTTTCAATTCTTTGCTTTATTTGTTCAAAATGCTCTTTTTGTTCTTCTAACCGTTTCAGCTCTGCTTCTTTTTCCTTATAAGATATTAGACGTTTGTTAAACTCTTTTGTTTCAACAAGAAGGGTATGATGTAAGTTGATTTTCAAGTTAAGCTCTTGGATTAAAGCTTCTTTTTCAGCCTGCTGCTCTTGGTAATATTGTACCTCTTCAGCTAACGCAAATAGCAACTGGTAAATATTAATATGTTCTGCGCTTAACACTTCGTTGAGATGTGAATTACGTTCTGGTATTACGGATTGAATTTGTTTAATATATAAGTCTCTCTTTGCATGCGCTTTTTCTAAAGAATTCATTGCTAAGTCTCTTTTAATTTTTAAACTATCCGCTAAATGTCGATAGGATTCCGTTTTAAAAATTTTCCGCAGAATAGCTTCTTTATTCTCCGTTTCTGACGTTAGCAACTTACGGAATTCTCCTTGTGGCAACATAACTATTTGTTTAAATTGATCCTTCGATAAACCTATCAGTTCTTCCATTTTCCGATTTATTTCTGTGAGTTTTTGTGATTCAACTACTGGCTTTTCGCCATCAGATTCCACTTTAACAAATTCCAATTTATCGCCAGTAGCATTTTTATTTCCTTTTTTCTTGTGAGCTAATTGACGAAAAATACGGTAAGTGCTGCCCTTAATTGTAAATAAAAGTTCAGCTGATGTATGAATATCCTCTGCTGCAAAATGGCTACGTATTTCCCTTATTTCCGCTCTGTCTTCACCACTAGCAGAACCATATAAGGCAAAACAGATTCCATCAAAAATTGTTGTTTTCCCAGCACCAGTCATTCCAGCAATAACGAAGAGTCTATGTTCCCCAAGCTCCCTAAAATCAATGATTTCTGTTTGTTTGTATGGACCAAATGCGGTTAATTTCAGCTGTAATGGCTTCATTTGGATTCCACCTCAATTTCTTGCTTGTGAAGTAATTCTTCTTGTAATACTTCTTTGAACAGGTCAAGCGTATCCGAATCTGGTTCTTGTCCCGTAATTTCATAATAAAAAGCCTCGAACAATGTCACATCATCCATTTTTCTCTTTGATATATTTTCTTGTAACGGTTTATTTCTATAATCTAACAATGATAAGCGTTCCACATGCATCGCATTTGGATAGACGGATCTAATCTTTTCCATTGGAGATATAATGGGACTTTCATCTAACAACTTGATAAACAAATAATCTTCGCAAGTCGGTGACACTAATATTTGTTCCATTGTATTTTCGATCGTTCTCATATCTCGTTTTGGCAATAAGGGTTTCTTGGTTGTTGTAATTTGCCCAGCACCATCTATTTCAACAATTAAATAACTCTTTTTATGATTTTCTTCAGAAATAGAATACTTCAACGGCGAACCCGAATATCTAATTTTTTCTGAATCGACAAAGTGTGCTTGGTGCAAATGCCCAAGAGCAGTGTAATGAAAAGGCTCAAAAAGCTTGGAATCAATACATTCAGATCCCCCAATAGATAACGGTCTTTCAGCGTCAGAAGGATTTTGTTCTTCCGCCCCATTCTTTGTAACGAAAGCATGTCCAATAAAAACATGTCGGGCTTTAGGATCCATCTTAGGGACAATTGATTCGATAATCTTTTCCATCGCTTGTTGCTGTGTTCTTATAGCTGGATCTTGGTAAAGATATCGAACTTGCGTTGGATCTGTATATGGTACAAGGTGAAAATGAACTTCTCCCGTATCATCTTTTAAAATAACCGGTGTTTGATCTAACGACAGATTCCCGATTAAATGAAGCCCACGTGAAGCCATAAAACGCGCACCAAAGTGGATACGATTCGAGCTATCATGATTACCTGCTATTGCAAGAACTGGTATCTCACGTTTGATCACTATTTCAAAGAATATGTTATCTAACAGTTGGACTGCCTCAGTTGGTGGAACAGCACGATCATATAAATCTCCTGCTATGATAATAACGTCGGGTTTTTCCTTATCAATTTCTGCAATAAATTGTTGTAGTATATATGCTTGGTCTTCAATCATGGAGACCCCTTGTACATATTTCCCTAGATGCCAATCAGCCGTATGGAAAATTTTCAACAGTCTCACTCCATTCGATAAATATTTTCTTTATCATACCATATATGTAGCAAACGAATGTTCTGAAATAATAGGGCTTTTTGATGACTCTTTATAATATAAAAAAAGAACATCACGTTATAAAAGTGATGTTCTTTCTCTGTATAATTTTTTTACCGCTATAATACTAGGCATGAAGCATTTGAGCTTCTGTAGACCAATCTAATTCATCAAGGAAATGTAGAGTATCTTCAAACACTTTTTCACGTTCTTTACCTAAAGTTATAATATGGCCAGAATTTTGATACCAGATGATTTCTTTTTCATCTGCTTCAACAGTTTCATATATATATGGTGCACTCTCTTGGTATAAAGAGTCATCCAATTTGCCTTGTAGTACTAAAGTAGGTGAATGGATTTCTTCTATTTCATCAGAAGTATGCTGAATCATCTTTTGGACCTCATCCAAAGCCTGTCTTGGCATAGCTTTTAATGCGTCTAATTCAATTTGAATTTGATTATCGTCTTTACCCTCTAGTTTTTTATATACTTGCGCATAATTGTATAAGCGTTCGAAAAGACCTTCTTTTGATTTACGTTTGATCGGTGCACACATTGATACCACACCTTTAACAGGAAATTCTGCTCCTACTTTTAAGGTGAAGACTCCACCTAAAGAAATACCTGCTACTGCAATTTCCTGATAGCCAAGTTCTTTCAAGTGATGATATCCCCGTGTTACATCTTCCCACCAATACTTCGCACCATATTTCAAGATTTCTTCAGCGCTGACCCCATGACCACGATACATTGGCGCATGACAAGTATAGCCTTGCTTGTTTAAAAATTGACCTAATTTTTTAACGTCTTTTGTGCTTCCTGTAAAACCATGCAATAATAAGACAGCTCTGTGGTCCCCTTTTAATGTAAATGGTTGAGGTGCTAATAACTTCATTGTTTAAAACTCCTTTTTATATAATGAGCATATAATAGTTAATTCCTTGTCAAACAAAAATCACTATTTTAATCTTTATTTTGAGGAAAACGCTCAATATTTGTTCACAATTAGATTACATCAAGACTAACACCTTTTATTTATAATGTACAGTATATTATCTTATGTTTTATCATGCATTTTTGTAATGGTTATTATGAGAAATATGCCTTGTTACGCTGATGAGTTAAAGTCTCTAATAATTCTACAAGGCGTATTGTATACGCTTTAAAATGCATATTTTTTATAAACAACGGTTGAGAAAGAAAGGCTATAAATTTTTCTTCTTGTTATAAGTAGAACGTAAAAATAATAAACTACGATTGGAATCTCCTAATAACATATACTTGTTTTATTAAGGAATCTTCATATACATGTTTTTCACCAATCCTATATAGTAAAAAAAGAAAACCTAGTAAGAAGATAATATCTCACGAAGTTTTCTTTTTCTTCAGTATTTAACTATTGCACTATTGATCATACTCTAAATTTATAGGTCAAATCCTGGAGACCTGTCGCTTGTTTATTAAGTTCTTGTACAACTCCATTAATTTCTTGCAGTGTTGCATTTTGCTCTTCCACAGAACCAGAAATATTTTTTGCTGAGGTGGCAGACATTTCTGCTCGTGTGGCTATCTCTTCTACAGATGCGGTAACTTCTTCAGCAGCAGCTGAAAGTTGCTCTGATGTTGTAGTTACATCTTCTAGGCGTGTCGTCATTTCATCTACTGACTCTACTATATCATCAAAAGAGTTTGCAGCATCCGTTATTATATGAACACCTTCGTCTACGTTTTTAAGATTCGAATTTACCGATTTTGCAACTGTCTCAGTATCCATTTGGATTGTGGTAGTTAGTTTTACAATTTGTACAGCAGAGTTCTTGGATTCTTCTGCTAATTTACGAACTTCATCCGCTACTACTGCAAAACCTTTACCATGGTCACCAGCTCTTGCCGCTTCAATAGCTGCATTTAAAGCTAAAAGGTTAGTTTGTTCTGCAATATCCGTTATTAAATTCGTCATATGCTGAATCTCTTCAGCTTGTTTTTTCAAACCGATAATCAAGTTATTTGTCTGATTAGTAGAATCTGAAATTAACTGAACTTGGTTCTTCGCAACATTTAAGATTTTACCGCCCTGATTTGCTAGTTCTGTTGCATTTTTAGCTCGATCAAAGAGTGTCTGTGAAGCCTCTGCGATCCGCTGAACACCAAGTGATGTTTCTTGCATGGCTTTCGCTGCTTCCTGAGCTACATCTACCGAGTCCTGTGCTCCTCGGGATGTTTCATCAACATTATCTGAAACCTTATCTGCGGCATGTGAAATTTCTTCTGTGGATGCAGCTAATTCTTCAATCGAAGATGAGAGCTGGTGAGACCCTGCTGCAATATGCCGAATAATACCTTGCAAATTCTTTTTCATTTCATTGAAAGAAGCAGCCAATTTCCCTACTTCATCGTTAGATTTTATAGGAATATCATCTTGCAACAAATCACCTGCTGCAATTTGCTGTGCACCTTTAACGACATCCAACAGTGGCTTAACAATGATTCTTCTTACATTATTAATAAATAGCAAGGCAGTTAAAATACCGAGAATCGCTATTACAAAGTTTAAAATTTTCGCATTTTTTGCGATATAATCTACCTGATCTTGTGCAGCCTTCAACGAGTCTTGTTCATACTTATCGGCTGATGCTACAATCCCCATTAAATCATGGCTAGCAGATTCTGCACTCGTTAATTGTGATGCTGCATTATCATCCATATTTTGTTCTTTAGATTGAACAATCCCATCAATAACTTTGTTGTAATCTGTTGTTAAGTCATTCATCATCTCAGAATAGTCACGAAGCTTTTTAGTATTAGCATTCTTTTTTAAATCATTAATCGATTTGGTTGTTGCTTCTTGGTAAGACAATAATTTTTGCTTATTTGATGCATTGCTGTCTAACAAATAACTTCTCACATATAAACCTTCAAAGGCAAGATTTGATTTAATTGCGTTGATTTGGTTAATCGTATGTATATTTGTATTGATTAGTTCATTAAACGAACCAACCAATTTGTTCATTCTATTTGCATTTACACCCATCAAAATCAGTAGAAAGAGTAATAAAGCAATAAATCCTACACTTATTTTCTTTTGAACAGACATAATTCTCTCATCCCCTTTATTATTCCAAATAGAAGTACAAACAAATAAAATCCAGTAATTGTCTTACTAACTTCTACTTATAGAATTCCCACCCTTCAATATCTACCTAGAGTTATAGTGACATATCTAAGTACTAATATAATAGCATTATTTTACACTAAAATATATTAGTCCAAAGTACCCAAATTTATTGATTTATTTAACTTGAATAAATTTTTGAACTTTTTATAAGCTATTCTATCAAATTCCTATCAAAACCAAGATATTTAATATAGTTTCTTGAAAAATATATTTACAAATAGCAGCTAAATAACATTGTAAACTCGATGAACTAGCATAGATTAGAGCTTGATTATGAATGGCCGAAATAATGTTAAAAAACAAAAACCACAGGCATCTGTAAAAAAATTACAATGTGCCGTAGTCTCATGTTTACTATCAACAATACAAATAATATTTACCTTTTGGCATCCCATTCAGCATAAAATTGTTCTAAATAAGTTTCTAGGAATAGATGCCTTCCTTCTGCTAGTTCCTTGCCCATATTAGTATTCATTGTGTCTTTTAGTTTTAGTAATTTCTCATAAAAATGCATAATCGCTGTATCTTTACCTGAACGATATTCTTCTAGTGTTAAGTTATCTCTAGGTTTCATATCAGGGTGATGTATTGGTCGACCTTTAAAGCCCGCATAGCACATAACTCTAGCGATACCTATGGCACCCATTGCGTCTAATCTATCTGCATCTTGTACAATTTTACCTTCTAGTGTATTCATTTCTTTTTTCTGTGTTCCACCTTTAAATGACATAGTCGTAATGATTTCTAGAATGTCAGCTGCAGTGACATCATCGACTCCATTATCCTTCAACCACAGTTTAACTTTATTAATTCCAGTTTCTTCATCTTTATTTAATTTTTCATCTGCGACATCATGCAATAAGGCTGCAAGCTCACATATAAAAATATTTGCATCCTCTTTTTCAGCAATTGTTTTTGCCAATTCTGTTACTCTGTGAACATGCCACCAATCATGACCACTACTATCTCCACCCAGTTCTGCGTATACAAATTCTTTTGCTGAGTTAATAATCTTTTCTTTACCAGCACTACCGTATGTATTCAATTTCTCTACCTCCTTTAAAACTTACTTATATAAAGTAGCCATTTTTATATTTCTGAATAACATAGTCTTTTATAGACTGAATGCATTCAGCTGATAAAGGGCTCTTGTTTTTACTAATTATGTCTCCATATGGTGTACCATCCACCATACGTATCATTCCTGAAAATTTTTGTTCTTTTGTTTCGTCATATCCTTGAACATGAATAAAACAGGTTATCGGCCCGTGAAAGGCATAATCAATAATGGTGATTTGTTTTTTCATTCTTCCACCTTCTTTTGTTTTAAAAAAACCGACTTCCATTTAAAGAAGTCGGTTTTGCTATCATCGGCTTAGTAAGCTAGTCCGTATAATGCTTTAATATGTGATAAGTAGCGAATATTACTTGCTTCTTTCATTAACGTAGCTGACAAACCTTTAAGTTGTGTGTTATTAGCACCAACTGTTGCTACGCCATCTTTACGACCTAAAGATGCAAGTGTACCAGAGTTCACTGCTACAAATGTTTTCATTGGTTGACCTTTCAATAGAGCAAACAAGTTATAACCCGCTGTTTCACCCATTTGCCATGCTACTTGAGCTGTTGGAGCATATAGTGGACGTGCACCTGGCTCAGGAATCATAACAGAAGAGTCACCTACTACGAATACATCAGGGTGTGAAGTAGATTGTAAGAACTCATTAATTGTTGCTTTACCACGATCTACTTCTAAGCCAGACTCTGCTACTACTGGAAGTGCTGCAACTCCGCCTGTCCATACAAATGTATTGGCAACGATCACTTGACCATCTTTTAATGAAATTTGGTTACCTTCTACAGAAGTAACAGGAAGTCCTGTTAAGAATTCAACACCGCGTTTTGATAAAGATTCAGTAGCTCGTTCAATTAAAGTATCTGGTAATACAGGAAGCACTTTAGGACCTGCTTCAACTAATTTTACATTGAACTCTTTAAAGTCTACACCATATTTTTCAGCAACTTTTGGCATATTGTCGATAATTTCACCAACAAGTTCAATACCAGTCAAGCCGCCTCCACCGATTACGATAGTTGCATCTGCAGGATCTTTTGTTTCTGCATAAGCTTTAATTTTTGATTCAATATGGTTGAAGATATTGTTTGCATCGTTAACAGATTTAAGTACCATACTGTTTTCTTCAAGTCCTGGAATTCCGAAGAATCCTGTTTGGCTGCCAAGTGCAACTACAAGGATATCGAAAGAAAGAGATGAACCATCATCTAATTTAACGAATTTGCCGTCTGGAGAAATTTCAGTCACCTTAGCAATGTGAAGGTCAATGTCTTTACCTTTGAATAGTTTTTCAAGTGGGAAAGAAACTGCTTTTTCATTGATTGTGCCGCCAGCTAAACGGTGAAGTTCTGTAATAATTTGATGAGTAGGAAATTGGTTGACAACCGTTACTTCCGCGTCATCTTTTGTTGCGTATTTGCGGAATGTTAATGCAGCTAAAACGCCACCGTATCCTCCGCCTAAAATGATGATTTTTTTTGACATAATAAATCCTCCATGTTCAGAATTAATAATTCTATTTTAAATGTTTATGTTCTTCGTTCACTTGGATGAAAGCATTCGCAAAACGGAAAAGTTGTTGTACTTGAGGTTCTTTAATCAAGCGAAGCATACCGAAAAGGCCAATTGTTTCAGTGCTAGCATCAGCACGGTCTTTCGCTTCGATTGCTGTTGCTGCTAGTCCTTTAGCAGATTTTACTACTGGGTTGGCCATTTCACTAACAGCACCAACGATATCGTTTTTCAAAACTTCATCTGTTGTTAAAGATTGAGCTAAGTCATAAACTTTTGTAAGAGTAGTCATCATTTCTGTCAATTTTGGCAATTCATTAACCAAAGCAGTGATTGATTCTTGTACCTCAGGTTTCAATAATTGATCCAATACATCCAGTTTTTCTTGGCTTACAGCTTTTTGTTCAGCTTGTAATTGATTAGTCGTTTCTGACATATCCAATTCTCCTTTGCAATAACTATTATTAACTACATATTTCAAAGTAACCTAAAGAAGCATTACTTGATAATCCTTAGACATCTAACAATAAGACGCTTTTGGCCAAGCATGCCAAAAAACATCCAAATTACACACTTTCACTCTAAAAGTGTGTTTGCCAATCATGTTAAGCGCCTTGAAAATCAGTATGCTTCGAATATTTAAATGGAGTATACTCCCCACTTTTAACCTACATAATGAATAATACACCTTTCTTCACAGACTTTCCATCTTAAAAGAGTATTTTCTGTGAAAAAAGTCAAAATGCATAGTTTTCTTTTGGTAAATTTTATATAATTAATTTCTTTATATTATTGAAATCTATTTCAGGAACGAAATGTATATGCTAGAATAAAATAGTAGAAATAGAAATCACTTAGAGTACGATAAAGGCTAGGAGGCAGTTGTATATGAAAATGAATTACTTTGTCCCCCCTATACTAGCTTATCTGATTGTTTGTATAATTTGTACCACCCTCCCAGCTTCTGAAGGATATAATTCAGTCGGCTGGAAATTATTTATTGGTCAAATTTACGCAATACCCATGTTGATCATTGTTTCCATAATCATGTTCATTTTAAAGAAAAAAACACCAGAAGCAAAAAAAAGAATGGATTGCTAAAAGCAATCCATTCTTTTTTTAAAATACATACGTGTATGTAATACCTTCAAATACTGTTTTCTCTTATACGTGTACTAAACCGATTCGATTAGCTACACGATTCGTCAACATACTTGTTGCCTTTGGCAGAACAGCCTGGAAAATCGGGTTTAACACAGGTGCAGCAAACCCTCCAGCTTTCACTTCTAGATAACCAGTCATTTTCGTTTTTTCTTCACTAATTGCTTCTCCTTCAAAGTAACCGTTACCAGTAAACTTATCAGTCAAACCTGTTAATGTAAATGAAATTTTATTAGGCTCATCCCAGCTTGTAATAGTAATCTCCACTTTTACTTCTTTTTTCAATACACCAACATTTCCTGCAAATGTCCAATTTGAATGTTGTTCATCCATCATTTCATGTTCTCTATAGCCAGGCACTAAAGTTGCCCAATTTTCCATTTTGCTAACAAATTCCCAGACATCTTTTTGTGGAACATTTACTTCTACAGTGTGTGAAGCTGTTGCCATTATGATCACTACTTTCTATATTTTTAGTCCACCATCATTATACATAAAAACATTTCAAAGGAATACTGCTAAACCATAATTCGTATAGCAATACAATTATTGCACAGTTTAAAAAGACAAATTCAATTGAAAAGAGTGAATGATGTGGCATTAATCTTGAAAACGTTGCTTCTCATTTTATCAGGTGTAATCTTATTAAGAATTTCTGGCAGAAAATCCATTTCACAGATGAACTTAAGCACCACCATTTTAATGATTTCTACTGGAACAATTCTTGTTCAACCGATTGCAGGTCAAGGAGTCACTCATACAATTATGGCTGTAGGAATTCTTGTATTATTAGTACTTTTTTTAGAATATCTCCAATTAAAATTTAATGCCATAGAAAAACTTATTACGGGAAAAAGCAAAGTTGTGATTGAAAATGGAAAATTAAACATTCGTAACATCAAGAAAGTTCGATTGACAATAGACCAGTTGGAAATGCGACTTCGCAACCAAGGTGTATCGCGTTATCAAGATATTAAAACAGCTACTATTGAACCCAATGGTTTACTTGGTTACGAATTAATGGATGAAGCCAAGCCCTTAACTGTTGGAGAATTTAAAAAAATAATGGAAACTTACCAACGAGAAATTTCTTCACAAACAACTACAGATGCTGCAACACAACAACCAACAATTTTTGATGAGTTAACTGAAAAGCCTAAAGAATATGATCACCCTGATTATCTTCAATAAGATTACTTCATATTAAAAGCCTAAAAAGTGCCCAGACGGTACAATAAATAAATTGTATCAAGTGGGCACTTTTTATTTAATCGTTGTTTTTAGTAGTATCCGCCTCAGTTTGTTTACCTACATTATACGTATCACTTTTCGCCTTGGCAGCATTATCATGTTTTGTTTCCTCAAAATCATCTGGGTTCAAATCAAAACTCAAACCAGTTTCCTCACGATCTTCTTTCTTGGTAGATAAATTTTTCTTTTCATTGTTTGCCATGTTTCTTCACCTCCACCTCTAGAATGCTCGAAAAGCATTCATTCATGCAGATAAATGTCCACAATTGGACAAGGGGTATATCTGCCGTTATGCATATATACCCCTTGAATCAATATTCTATAAGCTAATATAAAAAAAATTCTTATTTTATCCTGGCCAACCGGAAATATCTATCAGTATACTGATACCACAGTTAAATCCTGCTATAAGTTCTTCCCTTTAACTTAAGCAATGCGAACGAACCCTAACTACTTTCGAGTTCCTATACCTGTAGAAAAATTGCCTAATTGTAATAACACATTGAATCAAATGGATACTTTTTAATTATTCGTTGAGACGTGAAGGATTTGTTTTATTTGTTGGTCTATCCTTGTTTTCATTATCATTTTTAGCTTTTGCTGAGTTATTTTGCCCTATTACATCTAAATCGTCTGGACTTAAATCATAGCCGTAACCAAATTCCTCTCGGTCTAAATTGTTTGACTTTTTCTTTTTGTTGTTAGCCATGTTTTTCACCTCCACCTCTAGAATGCGCAAAAAGCATTCATTCATGCGGATAAACTCCCTAAATTGGACAAAGGGTATATCTACCGTTATGGCAAATATACCCTTTGGATTTGATATTTTATTAGCTAATTTAAAAAAGTTCTTATTTCAACCCGATCATCCGGGGAATATCTATCACGTTTACTGTTGCCGCGGTAAAATCCTACTGGAAAGTTCTCTAACTTAAGCAACGCGAACCCTACCTACTTTCGCGTCCTTGTAGCCCTATAGCCACGCCAGTATGAATAAGTATCTTCAAAAACACATCGTAGAATGCCAATAACTTTAAAATTAGCTAATCAGCATAAATTATATTATCTCTTACTTATCTCAAATTGTCAACCCAATTGAATGATATTAAATCAACAAATATGAAAAGACCAGAATATCTATCGATTTTCTTTTAATAGCCACCACTAATTAAATACAAAGGTTACTTTCCCTTGTTCAAGCTTTAACTTAGCCGAAAAGGTCGTACCTTTTTTTGATTTAAAACCCTTGATTTCTTTCGTGATTCCATTCTGGCATAGTTCTTTAATCTGGTTTGGTGATAGCATTTTGCTGGCCACTCTTTTAGATATAATTAAGCTACAGCCTTCTTTATAGTGAGAACAACCATAAAAATTCTTTTGCGAGACCAGCTTACCCTTATGGCAAAGTGGACATAAAATATCTATTTTTTCTTTACATAAAGATTCTTGTGGGATCTGAATTGTAGTCTTCTCCACTTTATCAGGCGTGGTCTCTATCAAATGATGGAGGAATTTTTTTACACTGTTTAAAAAAGCTTCTTGCGTGCCAGTATTATTTCCAATTTTACGCAAATAGTTTTCCCATTTAGCAGTCATAGATGGACTTGCGAGAAGTGAGCCTTCTAATGTTTCACAGAGTATGCGTCCTTTATCTGTGATGGAAACAATGTTTTTAGCGACATCAATATAACCGTGTTTTTTTATTGTTTCAATAATACCTGCTCGCGTGGCCTCTGTCCCTAATCCCTCCACCTCTTTCAAAATATCACTTTCTCCTGAATCCTCGATTATTTTGCCACAGGTTTTCATCATTTGAATTAGTTGGCCTTCTGTATAAGGTTTTGGAGGTTGAGTAGTACCTTCATGGATATGAAGAATGGCCTCCACACTTTCATTCTTTAAAACTTTGGGCAAATACTGTTCTTCTTTCTTTTTCGTTGGAGCTGGCCATAATTCCTGAAAGCCTCGAACAAGTTCAATTTTCCCTGTAGTTTTAAACTCAATACCAACTACATCTGTGATAATGGTTGTCTCTTCATATAGATAGTCATGGTGGAACATTGAAATAGTCGTACGGACTACCTCTAGGTAGAGATTTTTTTCTTGAAGCGACAACCCGTTCAACTTAGCTGCAGTAGGAATCGTTTTAGTAGGAATAATAGCATAATGCTCTTCCACTTTAGATCCATCAACATACCTTCTTTGTGGTTTGGTATGAGTTGCTTCAAATTGCTGGCCGATGAGTTGTTGATATCCTGATAGCCCTCCTGAGATATAGGTAAATTCTGCATCCGTAATGTATTGGCAATCTGAGCGTGGGTAAGAAATCAGTTTTTTTTCATACAAGGATTGAGCAATTTCCAACACCTTTGCGGGGCTATATTTCCACGTCTTGTTGGCTTTTGCTTGTAATGTAGAAAGTGAATGCAACTTTGGCGGTCTAATGGACTTCTTTACTTTCTTTACATCTTTAACAATACCATTCAACGGAGTATTTTCATGCACTCCTGCTTGCTTCAACAATTCTTCTACTTCTTCGCGCTTGTCCTTTTTTATATTAGCTTTCCCTTGGTATTTTCCTTGCTGCGAAGCAAATTCACCAGTTAGCTCATAAAATTTGGCAGGCTTAAAATCTTCAATCTCGAGTTGTCTTTGATAAATCATGAAAACAGTTGGTGACTGAACACGGCCGATGGACATCGTTTCATTGTACCCTTTTGCTTTCAGAAGCATTGTATATAAGCGGCTTGCATTCATGCCGACTAGCCAATCACTAATTTGGCGTGTTTGCGCTTCTTGATAGAGCAACAGATCTTTTCGGTTATCGCGTAAGTTTGAGAAACCTTTTCTGATTTCCTCTGCTTCTAAGGAATTAATCCAGAGCCTTTGAACTGGCTTATTTCTTACACCTGTCTGTTTTAATATAGAATAAAAGATATTAGAACCTTCCCGATCGACATCACAAGCATTAATTAAGAGGCTCGCTTCCTTGAACAACCGTTTCACCTCTTGAAATTGTTCCCACTTTCCCTTCCCTACTCTAAATTCATAGCGATCCGGAATCATGGGCAATTGTGAAAGCGACCACCGCTTCCATTCAGCTTTATAATCAGCAGGCTGCTTTAGTTCTACCAAATGGCCGATACCCCATGTAATCGTTGCTCCATGAGGTAAAACTGGAGAAGGTTTTAATTCTATGTAATGTTTTGTTTTTCTAGCAACTTGAAAAGCCTCTGCATAAGCCTTAGCCTGCGAAGGTTTTTCAGCGAGTATAACAACTTGTTCTATTGTCATTCAACCTCCTGTCTCTCTCCTTAACTATGACTGTCAGCCCTAAAAAGAACACATATTCTTATAATGCTACTCTTATTGAAATAAATCAATATATGTTGTTTAAGAAATAACCTGCCAAGTGCGAATTTCAAGACGTTAATGTTCTGGTAAATGTTCTACTTGTTACTAAGCTAGTTGTCATGCCTGCAAAGAAGATAGCCACAATCGATAGCAAGAATGTATTTGCAGAAAGCAATAACCCGCCAAGTGTGATGACGAAACTATCAAAGATAAAAATAAGCAGGCCTACATTTAGACCGGTCTTTCCATTAATAAAGAGAGCAAGTAAATCACTACCACAAGTACTGATACCCGCACGTAACATGATTCCAATGCCAAGGCCTATAAGTATACCTCCGATTATTGCACTAAACATGGCATCCATCCGAATAAGCACTCGTAAAGGCTTAAATAAATCAATCATCAAAGAAGAAATAATTAAGCCATGGATACTATTATAAAGATAAGCACGATTTTTAAACCAAGCAATTATAAAGACAGGTATACTTAAGATGATTATCATTAATCCAGGTGTTAAATTGTAAAGATAATAGAGAATTAATGATAATCCAATAAAGCCACCGTCCAATATTTGATTAGGTGCCAAAAATAAATTAATTCCTATAGACAGTAAGATACTGCCACTAAATATAATTTTCATCTTTCTAAGCAGAACAATGCCGCCTCCTTGCAAATATTTATTAGTTAATCTTATGAGTAGTTAAATTAATATAGAATTGCCTTCCCCACCCTTATGATTTTTGGTTTGTCTTTTCTGAAGTACACCATGAAAACAAAGTTACAGAAGATTAATTTATAATAGGCCATATCATGGCTGCTCTTTTAGTAGCATGGAGTGTCGGTCTTTTTAGCGAAACAGCAATAAATATTACCTTTACAGAATTAAGTCACATTTTCATTGTAGATCCTCTGTTATCCCATGGTTAGTGTCAGGATATTACGGCAGCTAGTGCATCTTTCATATTTACTCTTGGAATAATTTACGAAAATAAATGCAATTAATTTTAGCCTTACAAAAGAGACATTGTCTGTTCTACATTAGACAATGTCTCTTTTTATATCTTCAAAAATGTAGATCTGGAATAGTTCGATATATCGCACTGAGTCCTTTAATTCAAACCCTTTTATGTGTAGTAAGAACATTGCCATTTAACCCAACCTCCGAACAATGAACAAGCATACTATACATAGAAGGAATAGGAGGTGAAAATATATGATTTCAAGTTGGTTGAGAATAGCATCCATCTACTTTGCAATTAGCGTAGGATATGGGATCTATATGTATGCAACCGATACTTATAATTGGGTAATATATGCACATCTGCTTGTACTAGGATGGCTTTCCAATGTGGCAATCGGTTACTCTTATCAGCGTAAAAATTGCAAATCGAAGGAATTAGAAAGATGGCAGTTTTACCTATTTAATATAGGGCTGCTCTTATTCTTCATCGGGCTAATATTTGGCTCAGTTGTCCTTGTTTGGATAGGGATTGTGCTAATCGCATTATCTATCCTTCTCTATTTAGTTCGGTTGTTCTTGTAAAGCTTAACAGCAGATTCCTTCTAAAGGAATCTGCTTTACATAGTTTATTTGTGGTTTAAAGGAATGAATTTGAACTCTTTCGTATTAAATAATCCTTGATCAGTCAGTCTTAAAGCTGGAATGGCAGGGAGGGCAAGAAACGATAGTGTAATAAACAAATGAAATGATAGGTTTGTATCTATTTTTCCAAGTGCCTTATGAAGCTCTCTCATTTGTTCAACCACTGCTTTTGCGTCTAGATCTGACATTAATCCACCGATAGGTAGTGGGATTGAACTCAACACTTCACCATCTGCTGTAATCGCATAGCCGCCTTGTATCTTATTTATTTCATCTATAGCTAGCAACATATCTTCATCGTTCGTTCCACATACTATCAAGTTATGAGAATCATGTGCAAATGTTGTAGCAATGGCTCCTCTTTTTATCCCCATTCCCATTACAATTCCCTTTCCTATGCAATTTAGATTATGATGGCGTTCAATGACCGCTAATTTTAATAAATCGTCTTTAGGTGAAGGATTAAATTCATTATTTTTCACAGGGACATTTTCTACTTTTAATTTAGTCTCTAATTCATTTGGGATAATTTCAATTATGTGTACTTGCTCGTTCGGGTTAAGTGGTATCGCCAAATCTTCTTTTTTCACGAGTGGCAGTTTAACGGAGTGTAAAATTGAATGAGGTACAGGGATTCTTTTCTTTCTCTCGGTTAGCATTTTTCCATTTTCAGCGACTTTTTTCCCGTTTTTCCATACAGCTTGAGATTCGCATTTTTTCAAATCCTTTAAAAGAACAAAATCTGCTAGATATCCCTCTGCTAATGCACCTTTTTTATGTAGCTTATAGCATTCAGCCGCATTCAACGTAGCAATTTGTATTGCTAACAATGGCTCCATTCCTGCTTCAATCGCAATTGAAACAGCATGATTAATACTGCCTTCTTTCATTAGTTCATCAACATGCTTATCATCGGTACAAAAGCAAAATCGCCTAGCATTAGTTGCGGTAACAGCGGGTAAAATAGCCAAAACATTTTTAGCAGCAGACCCTTCTCTCATAAGAACATACATCCCTTGTTGTACACGAATACTTGCTTCTTTTGCTGAAATACTTTCATGATCAGTATGTATGCCAGCCGCCCGATAGCCTCGAATTTGAGTCTTCGTCAATTCAGCTGCATGACCATCTACAAGTTTTCCAAGGTTCTTTGTTTCCACAATCTTTTTTAGGATGTCATCTTCCATCTTAAAAAAAGCTTCATAATCCATTACTTCAGCTAATCCAAGCACATCATATTCATTCATAAACAACCCAACAGCTTCTGCATCTAGTTTAGCGCCTGCATGTTCAAAGGAAGTAGCAGGGACACTGGAAGGGACCATTGTATATATATCCATTTCTGCCTGACGTGCACTTAAAAGCATATATTGAACCCCAAGTGTACCTGCAACATTTGCAATTTCGTGGGGATCTGTAATAGCAGTCGTAACGCCAAATGGTAAGATTACACGGCTAAACTCAGAAGGGGGCAGTAAAGTGGATTCTATATGGATATGAGTGTCTATCAACCCAGGAATAACATGTTGGCCTTTCGCATCTTCCTCTTCTAATGCTTCAAATTCCCCCTCTTCATCAATCGCTACAATCATTTCATTTTTCACTACAATGTCAGCCTTTCGCCAAACAAGGTTAAACACATCCGCTACTTTTGCGTTACGTAAAATAAAATCTGCTTGCTTTTTTTGCTGAGAGCTTGAAATCTTATCTTTAACTTTTTGTATTTTGCTATCCACTTCTTCTTTATTCATCTAAAAACCTCCTTTTATAATTGAGCAATCACTACCTTTATATGCTACCCTTATAAAAAAATGAATTATAAGAAAAAAATGTAAATCTAATTATTTAAGAAGAGTTCACTTTAATAGAAAGTGAACTCTTCTTACCATCATTTATGAATATGAGTGCTATCTGAATAATTAGTGCGCAAATGCACTTTTTGTATTTTGCCAGAAGCCGTTTTAGGTAATTCCTCAATAAATGTAACACTTGTTATTGCTTTAAAATGCGCTAATTTGGATCGAGAGAACTCAATTACCTCAGACTCTGTTAATGTGCTGTCTTTCCGTAAAACAATGTATGCATGTGGAGTCTCTCCCCATTTTTCATGCGGAACAGCGATTACAGCTGCTTCAAGGATATCTGGATGATCATACAAGACACCTTCTACTTCTATAGATGAAATATTTTCTCCACCGCTTATAATGATATCTTTTTTACGATCCGTAATAGTTAAATAGCCCATTTCATTTATATGGCCTACATCTCCTGTATGCAGCCAACCATCTTTGACTGTTTGAAGAGTAGCTTGTTCATTTTTCCAATATCCTTTCATTACACTATTGCCTCGAACAATGACTTCTCCGACTGTTTCCCCATCGTGTGGCACTTCTTCACCTAGTTCATCTACAACTTTTACTTTTGTGCCAATCATGGGTGTTCCGGCTTTCGCCTTTAATTCATACTTTACCTCTTTTGGTAGATGCTCATATTGAGGTAATATACGTGAAATTGTACTTAGTGGAGAGGATTCTGTCATGCCATATACTTGGACAAATTCCCATCCGATTTCCTTTTCTACTGTTTCTACAAATGCTACTGGAGGAGCAGAACCCGCTATTACTACACGAAGTTTATCAGACCGTTCAGGCTGTTCTTCATCGAAATATTGAATTAAACTGTTTAATACGGTAGGAGCCATATGGACAACGGAGACATTGTGTTCAGCTATTTCATCAAAAATTGCTTTTGGAGAAGATTTTCGTAAAAATATTTGGGTTGCTCCATTGGCTGTATAATAAAATGGTGACCCCCATCCATTCACATGGAACATTGGTAAAACATGAAGGAGCACATCTTCATCTGTCACTCGTAAATGGTGCATTGTTGTAATTGCATGTAAGTAATTGTTTCTATGTGTTAGCATCACACCCTTTGGATCTCCTGTTGTTCCACTTGTATATAAGAGGCTTGCTACGTCATTTTCTTCAAGCGTCTCTCTTGGAAAAGGAGCTTCACTAAAACCAGTAAGCCACTCATCATAACCAAGTTCGGATGTTCCATTCTCTTTATAATGAACTACAATATGCTCTACTGTTTCTAGTTTATCTTTAACAGGTAAAATTAAATGATAAAAATCTTGATCAACAAACAATATTTTTGATTCACTATGATTTAGGATAAATAGATAGTCTTCAGGTTTCAGTCGAATATTAAGAGGTACCATGACTGCTCCCAATTGATAAATGGCATAAAAACCTTCATACATTTCAATTGTATTTGAAGCTAAATAAGCAACATGATCGCCTTTTTTAACTCCCATTGAATGTATCCCTCGTGACAATCGGTTTACCCGACCATTCAGCTCATGGTATGTAAGCTCTCTATTTTCATCTATAATTGCTTTTTTCTCACCATATAATTCCACTGCACGATCTAAAAAATCTGTAAGCACTAATGGTACATTCATCGTCCTACACCTCATTATCTTTTAATATACCATTTATTTTACAATATTCAGATAATTATGTCATTAAAAACATTGCGTATGATTTTTATAGTGTAAAAAATACTCTTCTAGTATTATGCCATACAAAAAAACCAGTGAATTATTCTCACTGGTTCATAATATATACCTTTCTATTATCCGCCACTCTTCTATCTTTTCATTGAATGATTTGATGTTCTTTCCTGGTATTGGACTAGTAGAAGGCATTTTAGCAAAATCAACATCTACATCTTTTAAAAAATCTAAACCAATATACTTTTTAAATACATCAAAAGACTTTCCTCCATTAAATAAGATCAAGCGAATAGATGGATATATTCGAAGTATTTTACTAAAATCATTCGGAACAATCTCTTTAATCGTAGAATCAAGGCTTCCCTGCCGTTCACAGGATTGTATAGTGTCCCACAAGCCAATCCTGTGCTGAATAAGAAGTTGGATTTTCAGTTGATAGTCATTTGGAATATCAGAACCTAGAATTTCACCTATAATTGGCCAAAAATGGTTGCGGGGATTGCCATAATATTGCTGCTTGGTAAGCGATTGTTGGCTGGGCATAGAACCAAGGATCAGCACACGGGTATCTTGGTCGATAATTGGCTCCAAAACATTATGAATTGGCATTCTTCAACCACCTTTTCTAAAATCTTTTGGCATCTAGTCTGCGATCCAACAAATTAAATTCAATCACCATCTCATTATAAGAAGTGAAGGTTGCTTCATAAATAGAATCTACTAAAGAAATATCCATTGTTTCATCAAAGTTTGTACTAACTACCTGGAAGGTATCTCTAAAAGCTTCCATATTCTCTTGGAAAGCCTTAATTTCACCCATCTCTTGTATAGTTGGATCAGTAAATGTATATACGCCAAAAGAATGTTGGTTCGCACAAAATTTTTCAAACGCATCAAATCTAGCTTTTCCTTTTTTCTTGGCGAGACGTTTTAATTCCTTCATGCTTTTTAAAACATTTTCACCCTGTTCAGCCAGTAAGGTATTGATTGTTGAATTCATAAAATAACGGCCCTTCTATTTAAATATTTTTGCTTACTTTTATCATATCATAGCGAGGATTTTTTCACATATGAGCTGTTTGATTCCACTAAATAGTGTATTAAAAAGTAATTCTTTAGCCTGAATGCCTAATCTATTTTCTTTAACTAAAGAATTGTCGATAAAAATCGAATTAGTAGTATTGACTACATTTATCAATCTAGTTTATAGTAATAAAGTTGTTTAATAACTACATTACAGAAAAATTTTACTAAGGCAGGAGATAAAATTGAAAAAAAGCAAGTTAGCGCTTTCATGGCTGAAAAAAAGTATTTCAACCAAATTGTCACTTTCACTGCTAGTTGCCATCATCATTGTTTTTTCAGTAACTGGCGTGATGAATTATACCTATACGAAATCTCTTCTTATACACGATATTGAAGAAGAACTTTCAACAAAAAGTAATGCCACTGCAGAGTCCGTTAATAGCATGTTTTCTGAAAAACAAGCGATTGTCCGGCAAATTGCTGCAAACCAAGAAATTACGGACTATTTACATACTACTCATTCACGTAACGAGGCTAGAACAGATTCTCATTATAAAACGGTTATGCAATCACTTGACAGGATACCTAAAGCTGATGAGTCTATTGCTATGGTATGGGTTGCCAGTATCGATGGGAACTTCTTAATAGGGAACAACAATTTATTGCAGGATAAGAGTTTTGATATTAAAACTCGGCCGTGGTATCAGCCTGCTTTAGCAGATGATGATGTTTATTTTACTGAACCTTATATGGACCAAGTGTTTGGCAAGGTTATTTTAAGTGCCATTAAACAAATAAAAGATGGCAATAAAACGTTAGGATTTGTTGCAATTGATTTGTTTTTAGATGATCTACCTGGAATTATGCAGTCATATAAACTAGGTAAAGGTGGCTATTCATTTTTACTAGATAATAATGGAACCATTTTGTATCATCCTGATAAAAAATTAATCTTAGAAAAGAAATTGTCTGATTTAACAGGCGATATGGGTAAAATCGGACAAAAAATGGTAACTGGAAAAGAAGGTCTACAATTAGCTTCAGTTAAAGGCCAGAAACAATATGTCGGTTACTCCCAGGTACCAGCTACAGGCTGGTCAGTAGGTACGTCTATACCTCAAAAAATAGCACTTGCTAGTCTAGATGAGTATGTTAAAAAGATGATTTTATTCTTTGCAATCGGCGGCTTGCTTCTTATATTAATAGTCTATTTGCTTTCTAAAAAAATGCTTCAATCAATACCGTATATGTCCAAAGTTATTAAAGTGCTAGCAACTGGAGATTTGACACCTAGATTGAAAGTACAATCAAGCGATGAGCTTGGACAAATGGCAACAGATATTAATCTTATGATTGATTCATTTGCTGACACTATTAATCAAGTGAACGACTCTGTGGGACAATTAGCCGCTTCATCAGAAGAATTGACTGCTATCTCAGATGAAACCGTGAAGTTTTCAAATGAAGTAGCTTCTTCGACTCAGCAAATTGTAAAAGGTTCTGAACAACAAATTGAGGGTGCAGACCAAACATCCTACTCAATGGAAGAAATGGCTAACGGCGTTCAGCGAGTTGCAGAGTCAACAACAAATGTTTCTGAACAGACAAACATGTCAGCAAATGAAGCAACAGAAGGCTATAATAATATCCAACATGCCATGGACCAAATGGAACAAATTAGAAACTCAGTTGGTGATGCTTCAAGCGAGATCCAAAAGTTAGAAGTGTATTCGAAAAATATTGATGAAATGGTATCAGGTATCACCAATATTGCCTCACAAACACAATTGTTATCTTTAAATGCTTCAATAGAAGCCGCTCGAGCAGGCGAACACGGTAAAGGATTTGCAGTAGTGGCTGCAGAGGTGAAAAAATTATCTGCAGAATCACAGGAATTCTCCTCTCATATCGCTGCTATCATTCAAAAAGTGCAATCGTCTACAGCGGCTGCTGCCAAGTTAATGAATAAAGGCGTAGGAGATGTCGATGAAGGCTCTGCTATTCTTAATACAGCGGGAAGTTCATT
Source organism: Rummeliibacillus sp. G93 (assembly GCF_023515935.1). Classification (NCBI taxonomy): domain Bacteria; kingdom Bacillati; phylum Bacillota; class Bacilli; order Caryophanales; family Caryophanaceae; genus Rummeliibacillus; species Rummeliibacillus sp. G93. Next base: position 1,504,882 of record NZ_CP097314.1, on the reverse strand, counting down.
TAAACAGATGACAAATGCATTCCAAACTATAGCGGACCAAGTTTCTGAAGTTTCAGCTGCAGCAGAAGAAATTTCTGCCGGCACAGAAGAAGTTTCAGCTGCTATGAATGATATTTCATCAGTAACCCGCAATACCTTTGATCATACTAAAGGCATTGCAAGCGCGGCAGAGCAGCAATCTGTCTTTATGGAAGAAATCTCTTCTTCAGCCAAGACTCTTAGTGAAATGGCAGAAGATTTACAAACAGCATTAGCTAAATTTAAAACTAATCAATAAAATTAAAAAGCAAAAATATGAGGAGCATTGCTCTATCATGTCTTTGCTTTTTTTCTCTTTAATTTCTTCAATTTCAGTTAGCTTCTTTTTGTTTTTATTTTAAATAGACTAGCGAGGTTTATCTTTTTAAAAAAATTCAAGTAATAACAATATTATTGGCTATACCCCATCCTTTTCATCATAAAATCATGTATAATATCGTTAGCATAGAGAAAAAGAGGCGATCAATTTTGCATAGTTTAGCAAAAGAATTAAATGAAAAAATTCAATCAGAAAATCCATTTGTATTTGAGATGCTATCGGATCTAGGAAAAGCATTATACTATCCAAAAGAAGGAATCCTAAGCCAATCAGCCGAAGCTGGGAAAAAGGCTCATAAATTTAATGCGACTATCGGAACTGCTCTTGAGAATGGACAGCCGATGCATTTAAACGTAATTCAAGAAACTTTATCCGCTTATAAGCCTTCTGACCTTTATCCTTATGCCCCACCTGCTGGCAAACCTCAACTTCGTGCAGAATGGCGTAAAAAAATGCTAGTGGAAAATCCTTCATTAGAAGGTAAATCCTTTGGCAATCCAATTGTGACGAATGCATTGACACATGGTTTGAGCACTGTTGCTGATTTATTTGCAGATCAAGGCGATGCGCTTATTATCCCTGATAAAAACTGGGAAAACTATGATATGGTGTTTGGTATTCGACGCCATACAAATACTGTCACTTACCCTTTATATAATAACGAAAATAAATTTAATGCAGATGGATTGTACGATGCGATTATGGCGCAAAAAGAGAAAGGCAAAGCCATTGTCTTATTGAATTTCCCAAACAATCCAACAGGCTATACACCTCTAAAAGATGAAGGCGATGCGATTGTGGATGCTATCCATAAAGCAGCAGATGCTGGTATCAATGTTGTAGTTGTTACAGATGACGCATACTTCTCCCTTTTCTTTGAGGATTCTTTACATGAGTCTTTATTTGGTGCATTGAGCAATTTGCATGAACGCGTCCTAGCAATTAAAGTAGATGGCGCTACAAAAGAAGAATACATTTGGGGATTCCGAGTTGGTTTTATCACTTACGGAAATAAAAGCGAAGCAATCCTAGCTGCTTTAGAAGATAAAACAATGGGGATCATCCGTGCAACAATTTCAAGCGGTTCGCACCCTTCTCAAACATTCTTGCTTCATGCATTACAAAGTCCAGAATTTGAAGCGCAAAAACAAGAGAAATTTGATATCATGAAAGCCCGCGCCAACCGTGTGAAGGAAGTCTTAAATAATAGCAAATTTAACGCTGTATGGGATTACTATCCATTCAATTCTGGCTATTTCATGTGCTTGAATTTAAAATCTGTTGATGCGGATACACTCCGCTTACATTTGTTAGACCGCTATGGTGTAGGCACAATCGCACTTAGCGAAACAGATTTGCGCGTTGCATTCTCATGCATTGAGGAAGAAAATATTGAAGAATTATATGAATGCATCTATCAAGGAATTAAAGATTTAGAAGCGACTAAATAATTTAAAGAAGAAAAACCAAAATAAAAAACCGAGCTTCATGTGATAAAAATTCACATATGCTCGGTTTTTCTTTTTATTTTATTATAATTAAATCCAATCATAATAGAGAACTTAATTTAGTACTCCGCTGTCGATGCGATTACCAATCTTAGAAGGAATTCTTCACTTTTAAAATTGATTTTGAGAATGGCTAATCTTAAAAACTACCATTTTTATTGAGCTTGCTGCAATTGAGTTTCATTTACAGCACTCTCTTCTACTAAATTACTTTCTGTATTAGCAACGTACATTGCGCACACGGCATCTCCTGTGACGTTTACAGCTGTACGGGCCATATCTAGAATTCGGTCAATACCAATAATGAGAGCAATCCCCTCTACCGGCAATGAAACTGCATTTAACACCATTGCCAACATAATTAAGCCTGCTCCAGGAACAGCAGCTGTACCAATACTTGCCAAAACTGCAATGATAACAACAGTAGCTAATTGCATAATTGTTAATTCCACCCCGAATACTTGTGCGATAAAGACAGTTGCTACTCCTTGCATAATAGCAGTTCCGTCCATATTGACAGTTGCTCCAAGTGGCTGAACAAAACTTGAAATCGATTTAGGTACACCTAATTTCTTCTGTGCAATATCCATTGCAAGCGGCAAAGTGGCTCCACTACTTGATGTACTAAATGCGACAGTCATTGCTGGGAAAAAATCTTTGACAAATTGAATCGGATTCCTCTTCGCCATAAATTTTACCGCTCCACCATAGACGAAAATAAAGTGCACAATCAACCCTAAAATAACAACAATCATATAAAGGCCCATTGCTTTAATTGCATCAAATCCTTGTTTACCAATGGCCGACGCAATCAGGCCAAAAGTACCGAACGGAGCAAATTTCATCACTAAAGTCACTAAGTACATCATGATTTCATTACCTTCATCGATAACCTTCCATGCAGTCTTTACCCGGTCGCCTAAGAACGCCAGGGCAATACCGATAAAAACAGAGAAGAATATGATTTGAAGCATATTGGCTTCCACAAATGCTAGAACAGGATTTGAAGGAATAATGTTTAATAATGTATCAGTTACTGCAGGAGCTTCATTTGTTTCGTATTGAAGCCCATCTGTTGCAAAAGTTCCGACAGTTCCTGGTTTTATAACTGAAGCCAACACAATTGCAATAATAATAGCAATCGCCGTTGTCGCTAAGAAAAAGACAATTGCCTTTACGCCAATTTTCCCAAGTTTCTTTGGATCACCAATATTTGCCGTCCCGAGTGCAATAGAAAAGAATACAAGTGGAACAACAAGCATTTTAATTAAATTAATGAAGATCGTTCCAAGTGGGGAAAAGAAATACTGATCAACTTTAGGGAAAATGGATGGTGCTGCAAAATTCATCACTAAACCGACAACTGCGCCGACAATTAACGCGATTAAAATATTTCTAGCCAACTTCATCGTAACGCCTCCTTTTTATAGAATATTCTAATATATTGAAATATTAATAAAATTATATATCATTACATCGAATTTTGTAAACAAAAATCCAAATTTTATAATCATATTCTATAAAAGGATATATATTACATTCACTCAACTTCTTATAAGAGCTTTAGTTTTTCTCTTGCTTCTTGATCTCCTTGTAAGGCTGCTTTTTGGTACCAATATTTTGCTTTCTTAAAATTAACTTGTGTACCAATCCCTGCTTCGTAGCAAAAACCAAGATTGAACTCCCCATCTACATCTTGTTGATCTGCCGCAAGCTGATACCAGCGCATCGCTTCTACCCCATCGCCATTTTGAAATGCCTCATGTCCTAGACGATTAGCAGCAAATACATCCCCTGCTAGCGCTGATTGTGTAAACCAATGGTGCGATTTGGTTTTATCTAGATCGACACCCACCCCATTTTCGTACATATAACCAAGCGTATACATCGCCTCTGCAACGCCTCTATCTGCAGCAATTGAAAAAAGTTCAAATGCGCGCTGTTCATCTTTTTCAACAAACTCTCCTCGTAAATACATATCTGCATAGTTATTCATTGCATCAGCATGTCCTTTTAAAGCCGCTTCTTTATAAGCAAGGTATGCCTTCTCCCAGTCTTCTCTTACAACCACTCCATCATAATAAAAATTGCCTAGCCAATAGATCGCATCCAGATTTCCTGCAGCTGCAGCTTGTTCATACCATACAAATGCCCAATCATCATGGCCAATAGTTTTATAGATTTGACCAAGTAATAATTGTGATACAGAGTCTCCTTTCATGGCTTTTTGATATAGATGATTTGCTTCCTGTAATTCTTTTGCATTCCAATAGCTGTTTGTTTCAGTTATTTTTTGCTCAAGAAATGCCTCTAACAATAAAAGAAAATCACGATGTATAATTTCACAATATTTTCTATCGTATACAGTCAGTTGCTTGAACTGTCGGAAGAGCAATATGTAGTTGTTATCGAGACCTTCCTCTTTGAAAAATGCTAATATCTCTTTTAACTCATTAAGTGAGCATTCTTTCAATTCTATTTGTGAAATATTGTTAAGGATAGTTTGGTATTCTTTTATTTCAATTAGCTGTTTCAATTTTTCTGTATTCATTTGGGGATTGTTCTCCTTTTTATTTACATAGTAAAAGGCTACGCAAGAATTCCATACTCACATAGCCTTACCCCTTATTTGAGCTTCTATTACTAATATTAAGAACTAAGTATCTTCCGCTGTTTAAAATTTTTTGAACAATGGAAGCCACGGTTTTTGGCCTTGAGTTTGTTGTTGCTGCTCCATAGGTGATTCAACTGGTACTTCATCTTGTGTTAATGCTTTTGTAGCATTTGGCTTAAATGGAGGCGGCCCCATTGTTGTCTGCACTGCTTTAATGAGCGGCGGAGGGGGTACATCTGTAACATTCTTATATTCTTCGCCATTAAAGGGTGTCATAGCCAATCCAATCCCTCCTTTCTTCATACCATAATATATGAATGAAAGGAGTAGGGATTCTTGGCGACCGCCCGGCAGCATGTATGGATCTGATAAATGAAAAATAAAATTGATTGTGGTATTACAATTTGTTTAACTTTTTTTAATCACTTGTTTGTAGAACTAACGAAGTATTTATATATTGATCAAAAAATTGAATAAAATTTTCAAAAGCTACTTCAAAATCTGGTCCTATGGTGGAGATTTGAAAGATATGCTTCTCCTTCAAGTATACACTTTCACCATGTAAAAAGAATCCGTTTAATTTAGCATCATCACAAAAGTTTTGAAGAGAATTAGGAAAAACAAAAGACATAATGGTCGGATAATTTGAAGAAACACATATTTTATAACGAGATATACTGGAATCCTCTACACTATCTAAGCGATTCTTCAATATTTTATATCGTTCTGGATATTCCTTTAATGCCTCGACTGTATTAGATACGAGGAATGCTGGAATTGTAAATGGGATTGGATGGTAAAAATAATGTGCTAAATTTAAATAAAGTGGCGCATTGTTAGTTTGTGGTACTTGATTTAAAAATACAAAGGAAAGGCCACTTAATGCTCCGAGTGCTTTCCCGCTGACAGCAGATGCCATATAGAGCCCTCTCATTGAAAAAGCTAAAGCACCAAATGTGCTAATACAATCTACACATACCTTTACTTGGTATTGTTCCGCTAATCTCGTGATTGCTTGGAGATTATTGCATTCACCTGTAGATGTCTCACCATGTACAAGGGCTATCCACCGATACTCACCTGTTTTAAACATTTCTTCAATTTCCGCTAGTTGAAATGTCTCACCCCATTGATATAAACAACTATGAAACTGTAAATCCCAGTGTCTTGCTTGCCTGATGAGACGTTCTCCAAATTCTCCATTTGAAAGAATGATACCCTTTTGTTGTTGGAAGTCAGCTTTCATTTGTCCAAGCATTGCTTCATTTGCTAATGTTCCAGAACCGACAATTGTTGTAACAAATTTCGCTTGTGCTTCTTGTAAAAGCCGATCCAATAACTCTTGATAAAGATTCTTAAAATTCCCCGACCTATGAGACAAGCTAGTATTGGTCAAAGTGCTTGTTTGTAAAACTGGACCAGGATAAAAATAATGTTGCTTTAAACGAATTTTTTCAGCCATTTGAGCACAATTTTTTCGAGTTAAAATCATAGGAATAAATTTCGCTTGTGATGTTCCGACTTCAGAACCAAAAGGTGTAAAACCTAAGTGCTTATACAGCTTCTCTTCCTTTGTAAAACCTGAAATTATAGCTCCAGAATAATTTCTTTCATATACGTACGTATAAATAGCTTTTGCTAACTGTCTGAATACACGGCCGTTCCTAAATTGTTTTTTCACTGCTAATAAGCGAATTTCACAAAGTTTTTCATAGTCACTGCTATCTAAATAATCTTCCACATTCCCTATTTTCTCATCTAATGAAAATGGACGTTGATCCCGAAAAGCGAGCATACCTACAATATCGTTATTTCGATATACTAATATATATGTATTTTCATTATGAAAGCGATCTTGTAATTTTCCATCTTCATTTGGCGAATGCTGAGCGATTTCTTCTACAAAAGTTTGATAATTAAACCGTGCAATTTCATCGAATTCTTTATCTGTTCGTGCTATTTTGCAATAATACATGATTAGCTCACTCTTTCCCTAAGATTTTTGCGGTGCTTATATGTAATGAGCAAAAAGCTCAACAATAACGGTGTATAGACAGGTATATGGAAGGTGAGAATAACCAAACTGCAAGCCACAAAACCAAAAATCATTCCCCTTGTAAGGTTTTTGAAAAATGGCAGAGCGATAGCAGTAGAAGTAGCCAATATCATTAAAAGCATTGGATTCAATACGGCCACACCACCAATCAATGCTGCTACCCCTTTCCCACCTTTAAAATGGAGCCAAACTGGAAAAAGATGCCCTAAAATACATAGACATACACCACAAGCAATTACAAACTCATCAAGCAATAGTATATGACCTATCATGGCTGTTACAGCAGCTTTAGCTGCATCTCCTATAAAAGTATAAAGGAACGCAAGCTTCCCCAATGTTCTGCCAGCATTCCTTGCTCCTAAATTACCGCTGTTTAGATTAGCCAGTGATACACCATACCATTTGCCGATAAACCATGCTGCCATGATACTTCCTATTAAATAAGAACTCAAAAGATAGATAAGTATTATCATTTATTTCAGCAATTACATCTTTAAGGATAGTTGCTTTTTCACCTGCCTTCTAGGTTCTTTTTATATTTATTCGCTATTAGTACCCTAAACCCTTGCTTTTACAATAAAACTTTCGCAAATTTTTTCTTTTCGCATATGTTGTATATGAGAATGAAAGAGAAGGTGGGGGTTATTTGTTTATTTATGTTGTAAAAACTGGAGAGTCTATTTTTTCTATCGCCAGAAAATATCAAGTAACCATGGATAGTATAAGAACTATCAATGGATTATCGACTGATACAATTGTTCCGGGCCAAGATTTATTGATTCCAACAGACCAGTATGTAGTACAACCTGGAGATTCACTTTTTACAATTTCCCAAATGGCGATGGTCTCAGCTGATCGAATAAAAGCTTATAATGGACTTCAGTCTAATGAACTATCAGTCGGGCAAACATTGTATCTACCTCCAAGAGAAAAATACAGCGCCTATAGTTTTGGCTATATTACCGTTTCCACTCCTGAAAGTAATCAATTAATTACACAAACATATGCACCACTGAACACCTATTATGGCATTTTCGAACACCACGTTCTAGCTGATGGCAGCTTGAGCGAGCTGAACGATCAAGGCATCGTTAATATGTCCCGTGACAATTTTGTTGCACCTATAGCAGTGGTTACAAACCTAACAAGCACAGGATTTGATCCAAATTTGACCGTCACTATATTATCAAATGCCACAGTTAGACAGCGTTTGATTACAAATATTTATAACCTACTCCGAAACAAAAATTATTCAGGTGTCAATATAGATTTTGAACAAATCCCTGCTTCACAGCGTGATAACTTTACAACTTTTTTAAGAGAACTTCGCACTCGCATTCAACCAGGTGGGTTTTCACTATCTGTTGCTTTACCGTTTAAAACAGAAGAAAACGATCCGCCTTGGAGAAGAGGATATGATTATAGGGGAATTGGAGCAGCTGTTGATTTTGTATTCTTGATGGCTTACGACTGGCATGAGCTTGGTAGTGATCCTGGTCCTGTAGCTCCTATTCAAGAAGTAAGAAAAACGGTAAATTATGCGATTCAAACAATCGGGGCAAGAAAAATTCTCTTAGGCGTCCCTAGATATGGCTATGATTGGACTGTTGCAAACGGCCAAGTAGTCAGTGCAAAAGCTGTATCAGTGGCTGAGGCAATCAAAACGGCTATGCGACATAATGTACCTATCTCCTATTCAAGAGAGTACCAGCAACCGTTCTTTACTTATTGGGATGCAACTGGTGCTGAGCATAGGGTATGGTTTGAAGATGCAAGGGCACTTGCTCAAAAACTACAAATGATTGTTGACAAACGATTAAGAGGAATTGGATCATGGCATCTTGGCTTGCCATTTACACAATCAGCCGTATTATTTAATGAATTCTTCCGCATACGAAGAATTTTATAAAAGAAAAAAGCAGGGAGTCATTTCCCTGCTTTTTTCTATCTCAATTTTCTCATTAACTATGAAGGGAAATTCTGAATAATATCATTTATAACCGCAATAATTTCAATAATTAAAAGAACAAGTACAGCGGCCAGAAAGATAACTAACATTCTATTTTGCTTGTTGAGCAAAATGAGAATCAGAATGATAATAATCAGCACGACAAGCAAGAGTAAATACATATTCCCCCTCCCTCAAAACTAAAATAAAAACCTACTACTCTAACTATCATATGAAGGGTATATAATTCTTGTTGATTATTTTTAAGACTTTAACCTTTATTATTGAATAAAAAAATTGGATACAGAATTCTGCTCAATTCTGTATCCAACCAGATCTTATTTTATTAGAGAAAGAATCAGAGATTTAGTCCTATTTTTTTATAAACGGCCACCAGTTAGCTTTTCCAAATGTTTTAGCAAGCACTGGAATAAACAACGGTAAAATCACTAGTGCATACAATACTAGGCCAATTAAGATAACCGTTGCTATTTCTAGCAATGATAGAACACCCGCTGGCATCATAGCAGCAAACGTACCTCCAAGAATAACGGCCGCAGAGATGATGACAGTACCCATTTTGCGCATGGACTCTAGCATTGCTTCACCTACTGATCGATCTTTGTATTCATTGAATCGGTCCATTAAGAAGATACTGTAATCAATGCCGAGCGCAATTAAAATTACAAATGCGAAGAATGGGACTGCCCAGCTAATACCGTCATAGCCAAGCAAATTCACGAATATAGATTCTGTAATAGCCATTGAAGTATAGTAAGTTAGGATTAATGAAGCAATCAAATAGAGCGGCATAATAATCGATCTTAGTAATAAAAGAAGGATTAATGCAATACCAGAAAGCATAAGAATGACCGTCCTCGTATAGTCCGCATCTGACATTTTGCCCATATCGTTATAGGTGCTTGTAATACCTCCTACTGCCACTTTAGCATTTTCAAGCTTTGTATCTTTTGTAGCATTGTCCACTGCTTTTTTAATAGGATCAATTTGCGCAATCGCTTCGTTTGAATAAGGATTTTCTTTAAAGACAACATCCAATGTCATAGTTTTGCGGTCTTTTGACATATAGGCATTAAGAGATGGTTCAAACTCTTTACTGTGAATCGTTTCTTCTGGTATATATACGCCTGCCATATCATCCGGCGATGAGGCCAACCCATCTAAATAACCTTGAGCCCCTTTGAGCCCTTTATGGACTTTATTTAAACCAGTAGCACTTTTATTTAGACCATCTGTCAATTGACTCATCTGTCCGCCTAAATTTGAAAATCCATTTAATAATTGTTGTTGGCCATTTTTCAAATTAGAAAGCCCACCTTCAAAAGTAGACATATTCCCAATAATTTGGTTTTGACCATTTGCAGCTTGGTTTAAACCACTTTGAAGTGAACTTACTGCTTGGATAAGTTTTCCAAGCCCCTCTGCCATTTGCTTTTGACCATTTGCCATTGGTTCTAAATTAGCATTAGCTTGATTTAGACCAGTTTGTACTTGCCCCAAGCCGCCAGTTAATTTTCCAAGACTTCCGGCTATTGCTGTCGTACTCTGCTGTACAGTAGACACTGTTTGTTTTATTGTAAGGTAATCTTTATTTTGATTTAAATCTGGATTTCCCTTCTCTAAATTAGTAAATGATGGGTTTAATGCTCCCATAGTTTGTGCTAGTTTAGAAAGATTGTTCCCTATTGCTTGATAGCCTTCTTTCAATTTTGATAAACTCTGTGCACTTTGTTGATAGCCCGTTAGAAGCTTTTTGCTCCCATCAGACATAGCAACCAAATTATTTTTGATATCCTCAAGCCCTTTATTAATCTCGCCTGCACCCATTGATCCGTCTCGGATGCCCTTCTCAATCCTTGTTAAACCTGTTTGAACTTGACCCATACCATTTTTTAATTGGTCTGTACCATTGATAAGACCATCAATACCATCTGTGGCTTTTTTCAATTGCGGACCAGACTTTGATAACTCTCCACCTGCAGATTTCAAGCCGTCGCTGATTTTTTTGATGCCTTCGTTGCTTTTCCCCACGCCCTCTTTCAAACCTTCAGCTTGGTTTGCAACTGCTAAATCTTTTATTTTTTCTCCTGTTGGACGTGTAACAGATCGAACAAAGTCAACATCATCATTTTTAGCTACTTCTTTACTGATTTTTTCTGCTAATCCCAAATACTCCGCAGAATCCATTGCTTCATCATTTTTAATAACAATTTGAGTTGGCATAGATTGGCCTGGACCAAAGCTGTCTGCTATAATATCAAATGCTTTAATTGAAGGTACATCATCACCAGCTTCATTCAGTGAATTATAAGAAAGATCGCCATCATAAGCTACTAAAAACGGAATAGATACAGCTCCTACTATTAATAGAGCAATTAACGGTCGTGTTAATGCAAAGCGCCCGACAATCCCCCAGAATTTACTATCCTTGTGTTCAAGTTTTCCTTTGGATGGCCAGAAAATCTTTTTCCCCATGACCGCCATAAAGAATGGGACGACTGTAGCGAGAGCAAGCAAAAGAATAGCTACACCAATAGCAACAGCCGCTGCAGATTGATACAGCTTGAATGTTGATAGCCCAATTGCTGCAAAACCTATCATTACGGCAAGGCCACTAAAGAACACCGTCTTTCCTGCAGTTTTATATGTTGCAACTATTGCCTCTGCAACGCTCTCTTTTTCAGCAAGTTCTTCTTTAAAACGGCTAAAAAGCAAAATACAGTAATCCGTCCCGATACCAAACAAGACTGCTACTAGGAAAATTTGTGTATATTGAGAAATTGGGAAATCCCATTTATCAACAAGGAATGAAACGATTGATTGCGAAACTAAATAACTAAATCCTACTGTAATCAGCGGTATTAATGGTGTAATGATAGATCTGAAAACTAATAGCAATACAGCTAGAATAAATACAACTGTGATGCCCTCTGTTTTCTTTAAACCTTCTTGTGAATTTGTATTAAGGTCTTCATCGATCATCCAGCTGCTCGTATAGTAATGTTCTATTTTCACACTATTTAGTTCTTTATAGAGTGCTTTCATTACCTTTTGAGGGTTCCGGTCACCAACTTCCATGGACAGTGAAGCCATGATTGTTTTCCCATCTTTTGAAACGAGTTGATCTTTTAAAGCTTTTTCATCAAAATGAGTAGTTATATCAGTGATACCCAGTTGTTTCTTATCCTTTTCTAGCTTCTGAATAGCTTGTTTTACTTCTTTTGTGTCCTCTGCGGACATTTTTTTCTTATTATGAAATACAAGTGCTACTTGTGATTTATCATTGTCTTGCATATCATCTAGCATACGCTTTGCCATGGAAGAAGAATAATTGCCCGGAACATCAATACTACCTTTCTCTTTTACAAGATTGGCCATATTTGGTGCTGTCATCATTAATACAGCTGCAATTGCTATCCATGCAATGATGACAAACCATCTTGCTTTTATGATTGCCTTCATTCTTTTACACCTTCTTTATTATTCATATTAATTAAAATATGGGAAAGCTTTTCATATGTATGCATAAAGCTCTCAATTTCTTTCCTATCAAACTTTGTAATGAAATGCTTAACTAGCTGATGAATTTTTTCTTCTGTTTCAAGGTAGAGCTCCTTGCCTTTTTCTGTTAGAGATAAATATACCACTCTCCGATCGTTCTCATCTCGAGTTCTCTCAATTAGTCCCTTATCCGTCAAGCGCGTAATAATTGCCGTAATGGCACTTTTATTGACATGAAAAGCTTCTGCTAGATCTGTTGATGTACAGCGGTCATGCTGAAATATAAATCGAAGGGTATAATGCTGGTCATTCGTCAATTCTTTACTCAGCTGGTCTTTAACAAGTGCCTCCCCCATTCGATTCACTTGGAAAGAAGTTTTGATATATTGGTCAATAAGCTCTTGGATATTGTCATAAGCCAATCTGTTCACCTCGCTATTTAGTTCAACAATTTAACTATTCATCTGTTAAACTATAAAAAGAAACAATAATTTTGTCAATTGTTTTTCAAAATATTACATCCTTGTACACAGCAAAAAAACGGCAAGCCGAATTAGGCATTGCCGTTTTTTAATGGAATTTTAAATACAGTCCAACTATAGAGTATATAATAACCGTTGAAAATAGGATCGTCATATGAAGAAGTGAATAAACAAATAGTAAAGTTGCCCATTTTTTAGGATCTTTTTTATGATACCCATAAATATTCATAACAAGCCAAGCTATGCTTAGTAATAAAGCTACTAGCATTAAACCCTTGCTTAGAGTTCCAAGCAAAAAGCAGCTTGCTGTGAGAAGAATTAAATAAATATTTGTTGTTATATATGTGCGTTTCATACCTTTTGCTACAGGAAGCATAGGAACCCCAGCAGCACTGTAATCGTCTTGTTTACGAATTGCAATTGCATAGAAGTGCGGCATTTGCCAAATTAAAGTGATTACAAATAAACCAAGAATAGCCGGATGCATAATGTTTGGATGGATTGCTGCCCAACCAATTAACGGAGGCATAGCTCCTGAGATGCTACCGACTTCTGTATTATAGACTGTATAGCGTTTCGTCCAAATAGTATAAGGGAATACATAAAAGAAAATTCCCGTAAAGCCTAGCAATGCTGCAAGCGGTGTCGCCAAATAAAGCGCGAGCAACCCAACAATCGTTGATCCAATAGCAATAAACCACACTGTACCGATTCTAATATCTCCAGTCACTGTTGGCCGTTTTTGGGTGCGTTGCATTATAGCATCTATATCCCTATCGTAGATATTGTTAAAGGCCCCTGCTGCAGCAATAACTAAAGCAGAGCCAATGATTGCTGAAACTATTCGAAGCCAATGATCAAATGGATTAATTTTATACGTATATAGCGCGAGCGTTAAACCGGCAACCATTGGAATTAAATTCGACTTAATTATCCCTGTTTTTACTGTCTGCGCTAAAATTTGCATGAAAGAAGGCGGCGTTTCTGCTTCTCTCTGTTTATATTTATGTTTGCTCCCCATTATTCTATTTTCATTCCTTTACTAACTAAAATAAACTATATATAAGAATAGTAATGACAACAATACTTTTATTGTAACAAAATTCGCCTTTGATATATATCTTTTTATTTTAATTCACAAGAATGCCATGAATCTATTTCAAACTTGATTATTTTTTCTTTTGTCTGTGACACTCAATAGAAAAAAACCGCTTTAAATTATTTAAAAATTCTGTTATCTTATTAATAAAAGATATAATGATTAAGGAGGTATTCATAATGCGATGGATAAAGATAGATTCCTCAAAATTAGAAGCAGTTGGATATGACGAGGGCGCAATGATTTTACGGATTCAATTCATAAAAGATGGCGTCTTTGAATATTATGGTGTTCCACCATTCGTTCATAAAGACTTAATTGAAACTAATCATCCTGAAAGAATTTTTAAACAATACATTAAAGATAAGTATCGTTACGTTCGACTTCAAAACCAATCCTAATCATTCACCCAAGCAACTTTAACTCGCACTACATAAGATAAAGTACAGTCAGTGGGATGTGAAGGCATGGGGTTTTGTATTATTGTATCCTAATAATTCGCCCCAACAGGAATAATCATAAAAAATGCTTCAAGCATTTAAGCCTGTTTTCTACACATTTACCCAATGAGTGTAAAGCAAAATGCATATTATATTAATACCTTTTCATAAGGAGGTGCATAAATATGGGCTTTACATTACTAGTTGTTCTATTCATCTTGTTAATTATTGTCGGAGCTTCTTACATGGGTTACGGTTACGGCGGCGGTGGAGCTTGTTAATCATTCCAAAAGCATCCACAATAAATAGGAGTGTAGTCGTTTAACTGTGCTTACAAACTAAACAGATCATATTAAGCAAATATGACACTCTAAATGGAAAGGAGAGCGATGAACGCTCTCCTTTTTGTTTTTTCAATAACTTGAAAATTTTCAGAAGCGCTGGAACGAAAAAAGTGCTATAAAACATCCATAAAGTTATGTATGATAAAGAGAATATAATAAAAGGAGTGATTCGTTGAACAGTTCGGTAGAGAATGTCCAATATGAGCAAGTAAAACATCCTTTCTTGCAAGGTATACGAGACTGCATTCCTACACTGTTAGGATACATAAGTATTGGGGTGGCATTTGGCATTGTGGGCTCAGCATCCCAATTAAACATGATAGAAATTGCTTTATTGACCATATTGGTCTATGCAGGTTCAGCACAATTTATCTTTTGTGCGCTTGTTCTGAGTGGGACTCCACCTCTCGTGATTATTTTCACGATTTTCATAGTAAACCTTCGACACTTTCTTATGAGTCTTTCTGTTGCGCCCTATTTTACGAAATACAGCTACCTGCGCAACATTGGATTTGGCTCATTGTTGACTGATGAAACTTTTGGCGTCGCAATCACCAAGTTAATGCAGACAAAAGAAATGAGTGGAAGATGGCTGGATGGGCTTAATATTACTGCCTATGCAGCTTGGATTGTATCATGTCTTGGAGGTGCACTGCTTGGCAAATGGATTACAGCGCCTGAAAAGTGGGGGCTTGATTTTGCTTTAATTGCAATGTTTGTAGCGCTTCTCGTATTGCAATTGCAAAGCGTCGGAAAAACAAAGCTCACAAAAAATTTATGCTTAATCGGGATTGTAGCAATTCTTATGTATATATTCTCCTATTTTATGCCATTACATTTGGCAGTTATACTTTCAACAATCTTCGCAGCTGCCATTGGGGTGGTGATGGATCGATGAGTATGAATATAATGATATGGACAATTATTGGCTGTGCAATTGTTACATGGCTCCCAAGAATTATTCCATTTCTTTTTGTAAAACACGTAAAGCTTCCTTCCATAGTAATGAAATGGCTCTCTTTCATTCCAATATGTATTTTAAGCGCGCTAGTTGTAGAAAATTTGCTTGTACCTGGCGATGGAATAACTTCTCTTAACTGGTCTGTTGTATTTGCTTTTATTCCAACGCTTCTTTTGGCAATATGGACAAAAAGTTTATCTGTAACTGTATTAGCTGGGGTTATATCTATGGCAATTATACGAATATATTTACCAGTATGAGTGTTTTCATAGTTTTATTTAGCCAAAGGTATACATTTTATGATATTATTGAAACATAATGTTTTTAGTAGACAAAACAAAAGTAATGAGGAGTCTATAGGCATTCAATTATTCGAATCTTTAAACTTCTTTTGGTTAAGGGGGCAGATTATTGGAATTACTACTTCAATTAGTGATTATTATACTCGCAACAAAAATAGCGGGAGCCATTGCTGTTCGATTTGGACAGCCAAGTGTGCTCGGGGAAATAATTGTGGGGATTATTATCGGACCAGCAGTTTTAGGATTGATTGGCAATATCGATGATAATGAATTATTACATACCTTTAGTGAACTTGGTGTTATATTTTTAATGTTCTTCGCTGGCGTTGAAACAAATATTAAAGATTTAACCTCTAATACAAAGTCAGCATTGACTGTAGCGGTTTTCGGTGTTGTGCTACCTCTAGTAGGAGGTTATTTAATCGGTGAAAGCTTTGGCATGGATCCTACACATTCATTATTTTTAGGTATTGTGTTGACAGCTACTTCGGTTAGTATCTCCGTACAGACTTTCCGTGAGCTCAATCAATTAAAAACACGAGAAAGTGCTACAGTGTTAGGCGCAGCCATTGCTGATGATATACTTGGCCTGATTTTACTGGCAATCGTTATCAGTATTACTGTCGGGGGAGATGTATCCATCCCAACAGTGTTATTGAAGCAAGTAATTTTCTTTGCGGTCATTATTCTTGCGAATTGGAAAGTTGTGCCCGTCATTTCTAAAATTGTGGCAAAATTTAAATCTACAGATATTTCGCTAGTTTTTGCAGTTGTACTTTGTTTTGCTTATTCATATTTCGCCGATTTCATGGGTATTAGTAATATTATCGGTGCATTCTTTGCAGGTCTTTCTCTAGCAGCAGACAAATCTCGTATAGAATTTGAAGAAAAGCTTTTACCATCAGTAGGTGTTTTATTTATTCCTGTATTCTTTGCAAGTATCGGACTTTCTGTTTCCTTTAAAGGAATTGGTGAGCATATAGGGCTGATTGTTATTCTATGTGTTGTTGCTGTTCTAACGAAAATTGTGGGCGCAGGTATCGGTGCACGAATTACTGGATTTAATACAATATCAGCGATTTTAATTGGTATTGCCATGGTTTCTCGAGGGGAAGTCGCATTAATAACATCCAGACTTGGATTTCAAAAAGGGCTATTTTCTGAAGAGTACTATACTCCTATGATTATCGCAGTTGTATTTACAACTGTTGTCACACCACCTTTATTAAAATGGATTATTTCCATTAAAGAAAAAAGAACTTCAATTTAAAACCATTCTAAAAATGCTAAAACCCAAGAATAGCTATATTCTTGGGTTTCTATCATTCTTAAGCTGAAAATACTAGGTAAAGAAGCGTATAAGATGTTTAAAATTGAATATCTGATGCGTGTTCTTTTAAATAAAATTCCACTAATCTTTTAAGATCTTTATGTTTGATCTTTACATACTCTTCCCCATCAATTTCTTCAATGGGTAGTTCTGAGATCGCCTCTTCCATCGTTTTGCAGAAATATGCTGTGCCGTCTACCATAAATGTCCATTTCTCTTGCAAAAGACCCACTCCTTCTATGCTCCTGAAGCTTATTATATAATCTCTATAAAGCCAGGTCAAAAATTTATTGGAGCTCTAATAGTCTTATTTGATCAAAGTTGATAAAGCAACTCGCCAATAGCTGGTATTGGTCAATCAAAACAATTCTTGGATTCTCCCTTTTGATCGTATGTAAGTAGTTTTTGGTCGCAAGAGTTAGCCCTTCAAAAAACAAATTATAACGGCACAAATGTTTTTCTATCTCTTCATCTCCACTATATTTTACTATATAAATTGTATGATCCGTTTGTGAAATACGATAAGAAATAGTAGTACCAATAGATTCGACCTTCTGTGTTTCTTTTGTTTTCACAAGATTGATTAATGCTTCGCCTAGTTTGAGTAGAAAAGTGCCATGTACTGCTGATTCAAATACTGCATCTGTTGTATTCTCCTCGTTAAAATAAATGATGATATTTTCATAGAAGAAATCTGCATAATACGGTGTTTTTAAAAGCTCGAGATTACCGGGTACAAATTGAATTTCCACTAATTATCAACTCCATATTTTCTATTATATGCATATTTTTTCTCCACTCAATACCATTTTATCTTAATTCAATAAGAAAAGCCGCCTGAATGTTTCATTCAAGCGACTTCTTTTTTAAAATGGATATTCTCGCGGTTTTGTTTGAACAGAAATCCATTTTTGATACGTAAATTCTTCCACAACACTTGGATTACCGAATCGACCTACACCACTGTCACGCATACCTCCAAATGGTACTGTTGGTTCGTCGTTGACAGGTTGATCATTGACATGAGTCATACCAAATTCCAAATATAATGCATAATCTGTTGCTTTTTCTATATTACCGCTGAATATAGAAGAGCTTAGCCCATATCGTGTGTCATTTGCCATCTCAATAGCCTCTTCATCGCTATCAGCTTTGATAATCGGAGCAATTGGAGCAAATAATTCTGTTTGTGCGAGTTCACTGTCATTTTTAACATGTCCGAAAATAGTTGGTGTTAACACGTTCCCTATTCTTTCACCTTTTAGCAATACTTCAGTACCTGCATCAATCGCGTTTTGGATATTATCAACACCTTTTTTTACTTGACCTTCGTTAATTAACGGTCCAATGATTGTTTTAGGATCCCTCGGATCTCCATAAGGAATATTTTTAACTCTTTCAACAAATTTTTCTACAAACTCATCATACAAATCTTTGTGAACAATAATGCGGTTGGTAATCATACAAATCTGGCCCGAATGTAGGAACTTCCCAAATGCTGCCGCTTTTACTGCTTGGTCAATATCTGCGTCCTTTAATACTACAAATGGTCCGTTTCCTCCTAGTTCTAGAGCAACACCTTTCAAAAGGCCACCTGCAATAGAGCCAATCCGTTTGCCGACTTCTGTAGAACCAGTAAAACTAATCAGTGCTACATTTTTGTTTTCGATCATTGTATCGCCAATCGTAGAGGATTTCGTCAAAATTGATTGGAAAACACCAGCTGGCATTCCCGCTGCTTCGAATGCTTTAGCAATCAATGAACCTGAGCAAAGCCCCACTTGCAAGTCTGCTTTATGAACGACCGCATTACCAAGCGCAAGTGCTGGAGCAATCGTACGCATTGATAAATACATTGGAAAGTTAAAAGGAGCAATGGATGAAATGACGCCAAGCGGTAAACGATAGGAATAATTGACCTTATTCTCAATAATAGAAGGCGTTTCAGTAACTTGTCCTAATTTATCAACCATTTTTAATGACTCTTCCATTACGGCGACCGTATTATTATATTCAATATTACTCTTCAAAACACTGCTTCCTGACTCAATAACTAAAAGATCGATTATGTCATCCTTATTATCTTTGTAATATTGGATTGCTTTTTCCATGACATCACGACGCTTTTGTGAATCTTTTGCCCACTCTTTTTGCGCTTTTTTAGCATTGTCAAAGGCTTCTTCAACCTGGTTTTTTGATGCCAGTTTGACGGTGGTTAATACATCATTGTTGTATGGGTTCTCTATATCGAAAGTATTGTTTTCTTCTCCTTCTTCCCATTGACCATTTAAAAAGCTCTTATTAAGTTCAGTATATTTATTCATAGTTGTATAACTCCTTTTTTATAGTCTCCGCATCGATTGTAGTATGTGATATATAAAGGATGTAATACTACAATACAACTAGACGAGTAGCTTTTCTTGCTTAACTGTGCTAGTATAAACTTCTATTAATGTAAGAGGACGTGAATTATTTTGATTAAAATTGAAATGCCAAAACCTGATGTAGTGATTCGCCAGCGTGAACAAAATCCAAAAGAAGGAGAAGCAATCATCCCTTCAGTCTTTGGATTTATAGACTTCCATAAGGTTCCTCGTGATAAAGGTGGATTATTGCTATTCTTTAACGATGCCAACGAGCTATTATTTGTAGGTAAAGCACGCAAAATGCGCCCACGATTAAAAAAGCACTTTGAAGATAATGTATCTCCACTAAAAGATCACCGTGATGAAGTGCACAAAATTGAAGCATTCATCATTGATGATCCAATGGAAAGAGAAATCTACGAAACATATGCAATTAATAAGCTTCGCGCGAAGTACAACACGGATAAAGTGTTCTATTAATCATTTGCCTAATAAAAGAAAATATAAACATTTGAAAATCATTTGAAACATATACACCTCCTAGTACGTAATACGTTAAAAGGAGGTGTTTTTGTGAGAAAATGGATAGTTTTTCTTTTTGCCTTTATCGTTCTATACTTTGTCTGCCACTTTACATCTGGTATCCTTCTTACTGCCTGGTATACGCCTAATTTAACGGAGGCATGGCAAGCAAGCGAATCTTTGCCAAGCAATGTTGTATTTTCTGGTCCAGTATTCTTCCCTACTTTCTTGCTTGCGGCGATTGCTGCTGCAGGAGCATTTTTTATAGCAGCAAAAGTAAAAAGGAGCGCATAAAATGCAGCTCCTTTTTAATCTGTATTCAATTCTAAAAAAGGTGGTGGCGGTTCTAAAGGCATTCGTATATCCCCATCTTTTAAGGTCAAAGCATAATAAGGATTTTTTACGACAACAAGAGACTGTACTTGGCTTGGTTCTTTTAGTTTCAAGTTTTCATACTCTTGTATAAAAATTGAATAGTCTAAGCGTACGCTTTCAATTGCTTTTATATCCTCCACTACTCTATCTCTTTCTTCTATTGTCAACCATATTGAGTTATTTAATAACTCTTCTTTAGCCAACATGATAACCAATTGCTTTGCTTCTACAATATCATTAAAAGTACTTAATTTCTTAATAGCTTGCTGTATCTTTGTATGAGCTGCAAGTCTTTCATATTCTACAGCTGAAATACTTTTAAGTATCTCTTCTAATTTATTTCGGACCGTTTGGTTGAGCTGAATTAATATTTCGGGAACCAATTCTATCAAAAGCTCTTCTTGACGTAGCACGGACTTGTACTTTTGTTCAAGTAGTTGTTGGGTTTCGTTCAGTTCTTTCGCTTGATTTATAAAATAAAGGTCTTCTTCCCGTTTGCCGAATAAAAAAGATAAAATAGATCGTCCATTTATCCTTTTGTATTTTTGATCTAGCATATCAAATTGAACAGTATACTGATATCGCATTTTTCGGTAATCTCTTACTTCTTCAAGATAATGTCCTGCCAATTCCTTAAATTTTCCGAAAATACTGTCTTCCTTAAATAAATCGAGTTGTTTTAATGCTTGCACGAGCTGATAAAGTGTATGAATCTCTTTAAATAAGGAACTTAATTTTTCATATTCTGATATCATCTCAGCGACAAATTGATTTTCTTCATACTGAGTATCTTTTAATTCATCAAATTCTTCTATAAAACTTATTAATGTTTTCAATGATGAGTTATAGGGTTCTCTTTCTTCTATAATTTCTAATTCAGCTCGAATTCTTTTGAGCCAATGAGCCAAACGTTGAATAATAAAAGGTATTCGTTTTGAACGATCGCTAGCTGATTGCTCTATTTCTTTATATATCATGTCAAT
Source organism: Rummeliibacillus sp. G93 (assembly GCF_023515935.1). Classification (NCBI taxonomy): domain Bacteria; kingdom Bacillati; phylum Bacillota; class Bacilli; order Caryophanales; family Caryophanaceae; genus Rummeliibacillus; species Rummeliibacillus sp. G93. The sequence continues at coordinate 1,483,672 of NZ_CP097314.1, read as the reverse complement.
ATTGCTTTGCTGCCACTGTTCTTTGTCATTATGAGCGAGTGCTTGATTTGCTTGTAATGCAGATACTGAGACCCTTTTTCTTATATAGTGTTCAATCTGTTGGTCTTCTAAACCCGAACCAGTTGAGCTCATAAAGTTAGAAATAAATAATGGCTTTATATGGTTTGAGCTCTTCTTCATTAAGTTTAACTCCACTTTCTGGATCTCACGATTAGCGTTTACAATCCAGAAAATATCCTCTGCCCGCTGTAAAAAGCTCTCTTTTATATAAGCAGTTCTATTCCCTTTAAACTGTACTAGCGTAGCATCCATAATGGTCACAGTCTTTAAGAGCGGATTTTGAATAAATATTTCAATAAAATCCAACCCTTCACGCAATATATTGGCACCTGAGGTATCAATAGAAGTAAATAGCCCTACATGTTCAATGCCAAAAGAAGCTACTTGTCCATCATAAAAGTGAGCACGTACCTCTTCCTTTTCGGCATATCGAAAAATAGAACTCACTGCTAAATGCGCCTCTTTCAAATGACTTAAAATAGGTCTTTTTAATAAAGTGTTCAAGAGAGTAGTTTTGCCCGTTCCTCTCATGCCAACAAATAGAACTGTCGGATTTTGGACCGCATCATCAATAATATACCCTAATGCTTTTGCTGTATCTTTTATGTATGTATTCTGAGTGAGTAATAGGTGGATTTTTTTTATCTTGCCTATGAATTGGTGGATATCATCAAGGGGTTTTTGAGAAACTCCATGAGTAGGCAAATTTACTTTTAATTTACTCACATTTTGTAGGTCTTTATCCACCATTTTTCACCCCCTCGCTCTTTTTCTACATTATATAGTATACATGATATATCAGTAAATTCGACATTATTTTTCGAAATTTGTTTCTAAATATGTTAATTAAATGATAAACAAACCTATTTTTATGACATCTCATTGCTATAACTTTATACTCATATTAAATCAATAAATTTTTACTAGAATGTATTACTATCAAAAAAACATCACCGATTTTTTTAATCGGCGATGTTAGTATGTCCTAATTTTTTGAGAGCTTCCTCTTCATTATGGATCGCCAGTTGACATGCATAACCCTCGCATATTTGCATTTCAAATGGTCCTTCATCCTTTATATGCCAAACATCAAACGGTCGATAGAAGGAAAAAAGAGCATTCTTTATACCTCTAGTTGGATTGTTGATGTGGATTTCACTTGAAGGCGCTTGGTAGGCAAGTAAAGCTTGAAGCAGCCAAAATGTACCTCCAGGATAACGATTAATATCAGAGGCAAATGTTTGAAGAATCTCATCTCCCAAATTTCGATATTTATCATCTTCCAAGAGCTTTCCTAGTCGAAACATTTGAACGGCAAGCGTACTATTCCCTACCGGATAGGCATTATCGATTGCCGTTTTTTCTCTTACAAGCAAAGGGCTTGCAGCATGACTCGTTAGGAAAAATGCTCCATGTTCATCATCATGAAAATTCTCAATTGTTTGATCTGCCATATGATGTGCTCGTTTAAGATATTCATTTTTACCAGTAGCAAGATATAATTCATTAAGGGCCCATAGATAGTTTGCATAATCATCTAAAAATCCAGGTTGAGAAACTTTTTGTTCTCTATAGCTAACATATAGTTCGTTTTCTTTTACTACGTTTTTTTGTAAAAAAACATCCGCTTCTTGCGCTAATTCAATAAAGGTTTTTTCTTCAAACACTCCACCAGCCTTTGCTAATGCGGCAATCAACAACGTGTTCCATGCAGTCAATATTTTATCATCTACATGAGGATAGACTCGCTTTTCTCTAGCCTTTAATAATTTTAATCGGCATTCTTCTTGCTTTTCTTTTGATAATTTTCTATTCTGTGTATGAATTAAATTTGGTATATTAACCTCTTCGAAATTACCTCCTAGTGTCACATCATAATCCTCTGCGAATGCCTTTCCTATTTCTGGACCAAGGATGTCTATAACTTCATCATAATCCCATGTATAATATTTACCTTCAACTCCTTCGCTATCCGCATCAATTGCGCTATAAAAACCGCCATCTGGATGTTGCATTTCACGTTTTATAAATTTAATTGTTTCATAGACAATCTGTTTGTATTTTTCGTCTTTCGTTATTTGATATGCTTCTGTATAGCACTGTATTAGAAGCGCCTGATCATATAACATTTTTTCAAAGTGTGGTACAAGCCACATCCGGTCCGTTGAATATCTTGCAAAACCAAAGCCGATATGATCATATATCCCGCCTCGATAAATTGCATTCAATGTTTTAGTGGCCATCTCCAAAGCTTCTTTTTCTCCTGTCATATTATAATACCTTAGTAAATATAATAGTTGGCTTGGATTTGGAAACTTAGGTTCTGTTCCAAAACCGCCGTAGACTTTGTCGTACCCCTGCTTTAATTGGCCATATGCTTTACCAGCAGCATCCTCATGTATTGCAGACTTCTCAGGTTTAGACAGATCTGAAAGAGCATCCATAATTTGCGCTCCTACTTCATCAACTCTATCTCGTTCTTTATGATATGCCTTTGCGAGATAAGGCAGAATTTCCATCATCCCTGGCCTTTTATACATACTGTATTTTGAAAAATAAGTCCCAGCAAAATAAGGTTTCTGATCTGGTGTTAAGAAGACATTAAGCGGCCATCCGCCAGAGCCAGTCATCATTTGACAAACATTCATATAGATTGAATCAATATCCGGTCGCTCTTCTCTATCGACTTTTATACAGATAAACCATTTATTCAATAAAAATGCAACCTCTTCGTCTTCAAATGATTCATGAGCCATGACATGGCACCAATGACATGTTCTTTAGAATAACCAAGTTAACTATACCCAATAGATACGAAAACAGGCTTGTTCTCACGTTTTGCTGCTTCAAATGCTTCTTCTCCCCAGGCATACCATTGAACAGGGTTATACGCGTGTTGAAGCAGGTATGGTGAAGTTTCAGAGATTAATCTATTGGGTTTATTGCTATTTGGCATAGGACCACCTTCTTTCAGTAGGTATTTTTAATGTAGACATTAGATAACTTACCCTAGATTAATACACAAGATACATATAGTCAAAACAATATACGCTTCTAGCATGCTTTGTAATAATTTAATTAATATTCATTTATGAATATAAAAGAATCCTGACATATAAATCCAGGATTCTTCAAGTAAAAATTTGCAGATAATATTATGAATGTACAGGAACATCTTTAACTGCTGATTTGACATAATCTTTTAATAAATTGTCGTATTTTTTTCGACGTAAATTATTAGAATTATTAACAAAGTCCACTTCATTGACCCATTTGATTAAAAAAGCTTCCTGATTATCATTCATATCAGAAGGGTCATTTTCTATAAATACCCCAAGTAAATAGGTAATTACATCTATCCTTTTAGGTTCAATTAATCCATCTTTGGTTGAGATGAATAGTAAGGTATTATCTAAAGCTTTTAACGTAATTTCAATCATTTTTTTTATTTCTACTACTTCTGCTTTACCAATCAATTTCGGCTTAACATCTGAAGGTATTGGGCTAGAGTTACTTGTCCGAGATTTACCAGATACTTTATAAAAAGCAGGGTTTAATGCAGCTAATGGTATAGAAATCTCTGCTGACTTACGAGGAAATAAATCTCCATATCCATATTTATCTAATTTATCTCCAAATGGAATTGCATACTCAGTATAAAAATCAATACCTTTTACTAATAAATCAGTCAAATAGACCATAGCTTCAGTAACTTGACTTCCTGCCAAATTCAAAACTTCAAACCATTGCATTTGTTCTTCTCTTGACAAATTCGTAGCGAAATTCACAACATAGTAATAATTTTGATGCTTTTTACGAATTGAATTCAATACATCTTTTACGTCATCACGTTTTAAATAAGCTTTGCTATTTACATAATCCAAATACACTGATTGCTCTTTGTTATACAGAATACCTACAGGAATTTGATAATTTTTAGGTTCTCTTTGTGAATCTACATCAAAGATGATGAATTTACCTTTATGCAAATCTAACACAAGGTTTTGAAAATCTGGGTCATTGGTATACGCTTTGTAATTTGTTGACAATCGTTGTTGACCATCCGCCACTGAATATTTCCCAACTAAATCTGTTGAGTCTAAGAGTTTTCTATCTAGAAAGCTGATTTGTTCTATTACCTGTGATGGGTCATCAATTAAATTAATGGATATAGGAGCAACTGGTGCTTTCCCACTTAACTGATAGTTAAAAAGGTCTTTTGCTTTTTCTTTGGTCCATCTTAGATAAGTTTGAAATACTGGAAGTACAACATTACCTTCGACAATATCATCACAAAGTTTACGAACGGTCATATCTTTTCTTTCTTTACTTGGGTCAAAATCTGCTTGTTTCATAAGTTTCTCTAATGTATTTTCCATCTAAACAATTCCTCTCAATTTATGTATTAACTAGCTTTATTAATATAATAGTATTTTTTATTTTGGAATGTCAATAAAATAATTAGCAGCTATCATAAATTCGGCTAATAATCTATAATATATGATTAAAATTGTGCTAGCTTTTATTTTTAGCAGCTTTAAAATTCCAATAAAATTAAAATACTAAATAAATTATAGATACCCTTTTTGTACAGGATGTCCCCCTTGGGTTGGTGGTAATTTACAGTAGCAGCTAAAAAGAACATTTTATTATTTAGTCAATCATAGGTTGTGTGGACATATATCTTTTGTTGATTTGCTAGCTGCTTAAATAAAAATAAATTATTATTTATATTGTATAAATATTGCTTTATATATATCTTAAGGGAATAAGGGGTACGCAAAAATACTAGAATCTAAGAACAAATACCCGTACAATTTTTATGACAAAATTTCAATCAAGGAAGCGAGTTACATATGAATTTAAACAATCAAACAGTTGAACAACTTGAAACCATATACAAAAAGATATATATAAACGCTAATGAACTAATTGAAGAAGGCATCGTATTATTATGACATAAAATGTATGCACGTAGTTATTTATGCTTTCAGATTGCCTTAGAGGAATTTGGTAAGTTGCCTATGATAAACACTATAGCCTGGCAAGTTAACGAAAAGAAAAAAGTAGACTGGAAAAAGCTAAACAAGCGGTTACGAGATCACCATAGTAAGAATAAACAGAACATCCTTATGGCAAAATCCTTTATGTCTATCATAATGCAAGAATATGTGATTAACGGATTAGAAAAAGTTACTATAGAAGATGCAATTAAAGCTATTGACAACTTTTTTAAAGAAAGCATAAAAAAGAACCCTAAATTATGGGTATCACTTCAGTTGATGATGGAATACCAGGCTACAGAGAAATGGGATGACATAGAACAAAAAGCTAAGAAGAGGAATGAATTGAAAAATTCTAGCTTATACGCTGACTACTCAGAAGGAGAATTTGTATCGCCTAACGAAAGAATTAGGATGGAAGAAGCCCGAGATATTTGTATGGCTGCTTTAATTCAAAAGAAGATTATTGATCAAGCAGACATTCATAAAACAGGCTTTAATTTTGGAACATTAACAACAGATGATATACCTACCTTAAAAAACTACTATAAAGGATAGCATACTTTTTTAGAAATGATAGCTTTCTGCTCATGACATAAAACGCTAAAAAAAGAATGGAATAGGCTCGTTATTTACGATTACATATACTACAAATTGATTTTATGATTCGTTAGGAGAAGAAATAATGGAACAAATGATTGATTCAAAAAAGCTACAAGAACTACTAAACATTTCTCCAACGGTTGGATAGCTAACAGTCAACGGGAGATATTCGATTTATTGATAGGAAAAGTTTATCGTAATGAAGAGATAGCTAGAACATTTAAATGTTCTCAAACAGGGGGAATGAGACGTTCACACACTACAAATACACTTGTAATCTTTTCTGATCACACCAAAGGTATTTATGAGGATAAGTGGTTTATAGATGGCAATGGAGACGAAATACTTCTTTATACCGGAATGGGTAAAGAAGGTGATCAAGATATTGAATTTGCTCAAAATAAAACACTAAATGAATCTAGAACAAATGGAGTCAAAGTTTATTTATTTGAAGCTTTTAAACAAGGTGACCATATATTTAGAGGACAAGTTGAACTTGTTCAAAATCCTTATACTGATATCCAATCAAGTAGATCTGTTTGGATATTTCCCTTACGTGTAGTAGGAAATACTTATATAATTGCAGAGAATTTATTAACTGATAAAGAAGCAAATAAAGCGAAGGATGCACAAAAATTAAACGAACAAGAATTATATAATCGAGCAAAGAATCCGAATAAGTTAGGCCAAAGATACACCACTTCAAAATCATTTGACCGTGACCCTTATGTATCTGAGTATGTAAAGCGTCGTGCTAAAGGTATATGTGATCTTTGCGGAAATCCAGCACCGTTTCAAGATAAGAAAGGAAGGCCTTACTTAGAAAGTCATCATGTTAAATGGCTAAGCAAAGGGGGGGAAGATACAATCAATAATACAGTAGCTTTAGATCCTTCATACCATCGAAAAATGCACATACTAGACCTTGAATCTGATGTCAAAACTCTATTTTAAAAAATTAATGAATACAAATCAAAATTCTTATATTATCATCCATTTTAAAATATGTTAAATCTTTATTACTACAAACTAAACATATAAGTAGGTAGCTCACCTCATTTCTCACAATTCAATGATGGATGGTAGATAGTTATTTTATATCTCGCTATCCGCCATTCATCTAATATTTTCGGGAACTTGAATTCTCTATTCCTATTATGTATCCATAAGATTAACCAATTCTTCAACTAAGTAAATTGCTGCTTATTACGTTGAATCAGTACTCGTATTGGGATCACTTTTTCCTTCTCTGCTTCCTTTTTCTTACACCATCTACAATAGAAAATGCTTTGTTTTGCTAGGCTATGTAAACACATAAAATGTTCAAAGCTTAAAATGAAATTCCTATTTCTGAGATTGAAAGTTTAGTAGGAACTTGATTTTATAGCCCACCATCCCCGAAGAACAAAAAGAACCATATCTATATAAGATATAGTTCATTGAATAAATTTTCTTTTGAATCTTTGATTTACAAATCAAACGCCAACTGGGCTGACATTAACTCAGCCTGTTCTATTACAATCTCAATCGCATCTTTTTGAAAATCTGGTGGATAACCGTATTTCTTAAGTAATCGTTTCACATGAACACGCATTTTGGCACGTGAAGATTCTCTTAAGTTCCAATCAATGCTCATGTTACATTTAATAGACTGAGTGAGTTCGTGTGCAATGATTTTGAGTGTATCATCACCTAATACTTGTTCAGCTGTTTCGTGGGAAGCTAATGCATCATAGAAAGCTATTTCTTCTTTTACCATGCCTGTTTGTACTCCACGTTTGTAGGCGGAATCCATTTCTTTTGCTAGGGCAATGAGTTCCTCAATGACCTTTGAAGTTTCAAGTGTGCGTTTATTATATTTATTTAGTGCATTTGAAAGCATTTCGGAGAATTTTCTCGCCTGAATTAAATTACTTCGTTGCACGTTTTTCACTTTTCCATTAATCAAGCGATTTAATAATTCTACAGCCAGATTCTTTTGTGGTAATGCTCGTACATCTTCTAAGAATTGATCCGATAGAATTGAAATGTCTGGATTTTCTATTCCTAATTCTTTATAGACATCTACCACTTCTTCAGAAATAACAGATTTTGAAATTAATTGATTAATTTGTGCATCCATTTGTGTAGCTGTTTTCTTCTTACTGCCATCACCCAATGTTTTGACGATACTTGCTTTAACAGCCTTAAAGAATCCAATTTCATCATTTAATTCCTCAGCTTCTGGTGTTGTTGCACATAAAGCATAAGCTTTTGACAGTTCGGTGACTGTATTTAAGAAACGCTTCTTTTCATCTTCACCTAAACCAATAATATAATCCATCGTATTAACAATGGCTTTAATCCGATCAGATGATTTTTCGGATAGATAGCCTGAATAATCATGTTGATATAGCTGTTCCACGATAATTTCGTGTTTTTCGATCATGATATTAACTGCTGCGGATGTATCGATACCAGCTGTTTTACGGTCACTATCGGTATATTGTTTTAATGCTTGTTTCAAGTTATCCGCAATACCAATGTAGTCAACAACAAGACCACCTGGTTTATCTTTGAAAACGCGGTTCACGCGTGCAATGGCCTGCATTAAGTTATGACCTTTCATTGGTTTATCGATATACATCGTGTTCATAGATGGAACGTCAAAACCAGTTAGCCACATATCACGTACAATAACAATCTTCAGTGGGTCGTCATTATCTTTCATACGACGAGCTAAAAATTCACGACGTTTTTTTGTGCCGATAAATGGTTGCCATTCTACAGGGTCACTTGATGCGCCAGTCATAACAATTTTAATAACGCCTTTATCGTCATCATCTGAATGCCATTCTGGACGAAGTTTAATAATTTCTTTATATAAATCAATTGCAATCCGACGTGACATCACAACGATCATCGATTTACCAAACATTGCTTTTTGGCGTTCTTCATAGTGATGGACAATATCCTTGGCCATCTTCACTACACGTGTTTCTGCACCCGCAACGGCTTCAAGGCGTGACCATTTTGATTTTAGCTTTTCTTTCACAGAGGATTCTTGATCTTCTGTAATTTCCTCATAATCTGCATCAATTGATAAGTCGTCTGGTAGTTCAAGTGGAATAACACGTGATTCATAGAAAATTTTTACCGTTGCACCATCTTCTACTGCTTGTGACATATCATATATATCAATGTATTCCCCAAATACAGCTGGTGTATTGCGATCTGTTGCCTCTACTGGTGTACCAGTAAAGCCAATAAATGAAGCATTTGGCAAAGCATCTCGTATATATTTTGCAAAACCATATTTCACTTCACCTTGATGATTCTTTTTATTGGAAATTGATGCGCCAAAACCATATTGTGAGCGGTGGGCTTCATCTGCCATAACAATTACATTTGTTCTGTCTGTTAGGCAAGGCATTTCCCCCGTATCTTCATCGGGTGAGAATTTTTGCAAGGTTGTAAAGACAATCCCACCTGATTCCACGCTTAATAACTCTCTTAAATCATCTCGTGAATCAGCTTGACTAGGAGTTTGGCGTAAAATATCCTTGGACATCGAGAATGTTTTATAGAGTTGGTCATCTAAATCATTACGGTCTGTTAATACAACAAGTGTTGGATTATTCATCGTTTTAATCAGTTTTCCTGCATAAAAGACCATCGATAAACTTTTACCCGAACCTTGTGTATGCCAAATAACACCAATTTTATGGTCGCCATTTTGAGCGGTAGCAATTTTTGCTTTTTCCACTGCTTTGTTGACTGCATGATATTGATGGTAGGCTGCTAAGATTTTAAATGTATCAGCCCCATCTGTTTGGAAGAGAATAAAGTTTTGAACAATATCCATCAAACGGCTTGGTTCTAGCATTCCCTTTAACATCACTTCAAGCTGAGGTTCTGCGCCACTAGCTAGACTTTCTCCATCTACTGTACGCCATTTCATAAATCGTTCTTCATTTGCAGTAAGTGAACCAACTCGAGCGTTAATGCCATCACTTGCAATTAAAAATGAATTGTAGCGGAATAGTGTTGGAATGGCTTGTTTATAGGTTTGCAGTTGATTATAGGCATCGGTAATATCAACATCTTCATTGGTTGCATTTTTTAGTTCAATCACAACAAGTGGTAGACCATTGACAAATACAAGGATGTCTGGCCGTTTATTAGTTTGTCCTTCAATGATTGTAAACTGATTCACCGCCATAAAGTCATTGTTCTTTGGATTCTCAAAATCAAAGATATATACGGAAACGGTTGGATTATAGCCATCTGTACCTTGTGTTTGAATTTCAATGCCATCTGTGACAAGCTTTTGGAATTGCTTATTATTTAGAACGATATTCGGTGAAGCATTTGCTACGATTTTTTGAATGGCTTCTTCAATTACTTTTCGATCAATGGTTGGATTTATCTTTTCAAGAGAATCCCGTAATCTGTCAACAAGTACAACATCATGGAAGTTCTTACGTTCAGCAAAATCGCTATCTGGTGCAATATCTGGTCCTTCAACAATTTCATAATTTAGTTCTTCTAACCATTCAAGTGCTGCAATTTCTAATTCAGATTCGTTATATTTAAACAATTAATTCACCTACCAAATCATCTGGTATTTCAATTTTTCCTAATAGAAGTTTGGGCAGAAGAGTGTTACGGAGTTCTTTAAGAGTTAAAATTTCTTCTTCTAATAAACTCATTTTTTCAAACATAGGTGAGACCATTTCTTCAAATTGTTTTATTATTTGTTGCAATGGTTTAACATATTTTAATATTTTCAAATCATTTAAATTAATAGCATTAAATACGGCACCGTTTGCACTTAAAATAATTTGATTAACTAGATTTCTCACAATTCCAAATAAATAGAACTGATGATTTTCATTATGTTGTAATGCAAAACATGATTGATTCATCGCCATTGGTTTGTTAGCCAGTGCAAGTTTTCCTACAGTTCCTCGAGCTGTAATGAAAATTGTATTTTTAGGATAAAGTTTACTGTTACACTTTTCTAAACCTAATTCAGTAATTTTCTTTTCAGTTGTAGTTGTATATATACTGCTTTTCGCATCTTTGGGGGTGAAGAAAGGAATTGTTCCATTCCAATATGATACTTCTTTTGTTTTTGGTGTTCCTCCACTTAAATATGCTGTATCATCTTTTAATAAAGAGACTCGCCACTTTAGAGGAATCATTCCTAATTCACTTTCGATCATTTCACCACCGCTTGATTTATATGGCTGACCTTGTTCATTTGGAAATTCAAAATCGATGAACCAGTGTTTAAATAAGGTTTGGAAAATCTCCTCTAAATTAACAATTAATTGTTCATTGGTTTCAATCTTATCATCAAGAAATTTTAAAAATGCTCCAACCTTTCTTTGTTCACTTATATTTATTAAGTTTAAATCAATACTATTTATGATAGATTGATTAATTAAAGGTTGAGCGGAACCAGAAGCTCTTTCATTTAAACGTAAACTCTTCAAATAATAATATAAATAATATCCATCGACATTTTCCTTTGGAATAACCCCAATTGTGTTATCGGAAATCCAAATAGGTTTTTTAGAGTAGTGAATAGATCCACAATTTGCTCCTACACGCCCTATTACAATAGATTCTTTCTCTAGTAAAAACTCATCTGTATATCCAATTTTTCCATTTGCCCCGTATAGTTCATATGTTCCTGACGATTTTTTAATTCTTTTCTTTCCATTTTTTAGTATAGCCACATCTTTAATATGAGTTCTAAAAGTCATACCCAATCCCCTCCAGTGCTCGGCGGATTTGTTCTTTCAACTCTTTCGATTTTGCGAATTGGTTGGATAATTCACTTGTCAAGCGCTCCATTTTTTCTTCAAATGGCTCATTATCATCATCTTGCTCGGCTAATCCAACATATCGACCTGGCGTTAAGATATAGTCATTTTCTTTTATTTCATCAAGTGACGCTGATTTAGAGAAGCCTAGTTCGTCTTCATATAGCTTATCATTTGTACCTCTCCATGCATGAAAAGTATCTGCCACTTTTTGAATATCCTCTTTGCTAAATTCTTTATGTGTACGATCTGCCATAAAACCCAGATTACGGGCATCGATAAATAGGATTTTTTCGTTGCGTTCGCGTTTACCTGTTTTCTCTTTATTTTTTGATATAAACCATAGACATACAGGGATTTGTGTGGAGTAGAATAACTGGCCTGGTAGGGTGACGATACATTCAACTAAATCATTATCAATTAAGTTTTTACGAATCTCCCTTTCCCCAGATGTATTGGATGACATAGAGCCATTCGCCAAAACAAATCCTGCTGTACCAGCTGGAGCTAATTTTGAAATCATATGTTGTACCCATGCATAATTAGCGTTTCCTTTGGGTGGGATACCATATTGCCAACGTACATCATCTGTTAATTTTTCGCCACCCCAGTCACTAATATTGAATGGTGGATTGGCTAGGATATAATCTGCTTTTAAGCCTTTGTGTAAGTCGTTATGAAATGTATCTGCATTATGCGCACCTAAATTGCCATCAATTCCACGAATCGCTAGGTTCATCTTGCAAAGTTTCCATGTTGTCGGATTGGATTCTTGCCCGTACACAGATAAGTTATCAATACGACCTTGATGTTCTTTTACAAATTTCGTTGATTGAACAAACATACCGCCTGAACCACAGCAAGGGTCATATACACGACCTTTATAGGGTTCTAGCATTTCAACTAATAATTGAACGACAGATGATGGTGTATAGAATTCGCCACCATTTTTTCCTTCAGCACTCGCAAATTTACTTAAGAAATATTCATAGACACGACCTAAAACGTCTTTGGAACGACTTTCTTCATCCCCTACTTTGAAAGAGAACAAATCAATCGTTTCACCTAAGCGCGTTTTATCTAACTCCGGACGTGCGAATGATTTTGGTAGTACACCTACTAATGAAGGATTTTCTTTTTCGATTGCTACCATTGCCGCATCGATTAATTGTCCGATTTCTGGTTTCTTCGCATTATCCTTAATGAATGACCACCGTGCTTCTTGTGGAACAAAGAAAATATTGTCCGCTAAATATTCATCACGATCTTCTTCGTCTGCCCATTCATCCGCTTTTAGTTCTTCATATTTTTCTTCAAACGCATCGGATACATATTTTAAAAATAGTAATCCTAATACCACGTTTTTATATTCACCTGAATCCATTGATCCACGTAATTTATCTGCCATGCTCCATAGCTTTTCTTCAAAACCTAGATTTGCTGTTGCCATATTTACACCTCAATAATTTGCATTACCAATTCCTTATGGTAAATCCTGTTTTTATTTAATTATATATTAAGCATACTACTTGTTGTATAGATAACATGATAAAAGTTGACATTACAAATATCTCAACTGCTAAATTAGTATTCAAAAAAGCCATTAGACAATATCTAATGGCTCAAACAATAATATTAATCTACATCCTCATAAAGTAATCTTTCGTACTTACTATTATGCCTTTCATACCATTCAGTAAATTCCGAAGAACTCCATAGTTCATAATTAGGTAGGACTACTGCTAATAGCTCCTTTGAAATAATTCCAATCTTCGCTAAAGTAATCAGACCAAAAAACATGTTTAATTGTTTATTAGAAAGATCTACTTCGTTAATCTTACTTTCAAATAATTGCTTTTCTATAAGCTCTTCTAATTTAGATTGTATCTTTAGTAGAGCATTCAGCTGATCAATATATTCTATAACTTCCGTGTTTTTTGGCTTTATATTACCATTATCCTTTTTGAATATGTTGTAAATTCCTTCTATTTCAGGGTCTTCCATTCTTTTTACTTGGTCTAAAGACTTTTGATAATTTCCCACTTTTATCTTCCTCCTAATAATTGATAATTTAGTAAGAGTTATAACACCCTTACATATATATAACGAAGTTATATTTAAAATCAGACATCATTTCATAAAATAAAAATTCATTTCTCTATTTTTATAGATTATTATTGAGATAATCATTCAAGAGTCTTCTCATTCGCTTTGATGGGATATAAAGATTTATTGATTCTCCATTTCTTATCCTGCTACGCCAAATCCATTGGATAAGTTCAGATAAAGCATATAAATCTTGATTAACTGTTACTCCTCTCGAAATGAAGAAGTTTTTTTTATGCGGCTGCATAAATCTATTAATCGTATATGCTAATGCTACTTTTTCTTGATAATCATTAGTGGCACGTGCATTGTGTGACACAAAACCTTTAGAATATCCTTTTCCTTTTAATCTTGGTAAATCATCTTTAAAACATGTCCACATATTACTTTTTGAGGAAGTTTTGGAGTTATTCCTAAAATAGGTATATAAATTCATTTTCATTTTTTTAATAATCAACTTGTTTTTGTCCTTTGCATACCAAGTTTTTGATAAGCTATATTCTTCAGAACCAATGTCGTTTAATTTACCTTCGTATATTTTAATTAATGATTTAATATAACTTTTATCATATGGAAGTTTATCTTTATGATTGATTAGTTGGAAGTTTCCCATTTCATCCCTTAATATTGCCAAATATTCATACTCTAAATTGAATAAATCATAATAGTATTTTTGTTCCTGTGCTTCAAATAGGTATGTTAAAACAAATATTTCCTTAAATCCCTTGAACACTGCCACTGGAAAGGTCCAAAACAAGATTGTATTTTGAAAGTAATAAAGATTTTGTGAAGCAGCTAAATTTTTTATTTTATTGTATTCTGTATCTTGAAAATCTCCTTTCGTATTCCAAGTAATCATACCTGTATCTTCATTCACCAAAATCATTTTATTTTGAATTAACAATCTTAGATCGTCCTTTTTTAGATCAAACTGATCCACGACATTCATTACTTCATCTAATATCAAAGTATAATTACTAGCTTTTAATAGTTGTATAATTTGTTCATCCGCATTTTGAAATAGTGCATGGGTGCTAACGATATCACAATCATTTAAGATTAACTGCTTCAGATTATCAAGTTTCCCCTTACCTTTATTTATTGGTTCAACAAATTCCCTATTGAAAACTTCTCTTTTAATACGCTGTACTTCTGATAGAAATGGTGTAATATAGATAAATTTGTTATCCTTACTAGATTTACTCATATACTGTATAGCCCAGGAAGTTTTTCCGCTTCCCATAATCGAATCAATAATTTTTATATTTTCCATTCCGAATCCTCCCTCCATATACTTAACGGGAAAAGGAGTAAAAACAGACATCACAACTATAAAAGTGCTTAAATTGATTTTCATCCTTACTGCCGCAAGGGATTCAAGGTAATACTCTTAAAGGAAATATATCAAAAGTAGTTCTATATTAAATGAAGAAGGGCTAGTCACCCTTAAACCCACTTAGAACTAGAATCTGTACGGAATCTATGATTCCTACATCTTCTACATTCTAATATTTTGATTAACTTATTTCTAAATTTGTGTCCACTTGCTGGACACTAGCTGAAAGCTATTCATTATTTGTTTGTTGCACTAGTTGTAAGCTATTAGCTTAGTGTTTTATAATTCAACAAAATAAAAAATTAGGGTGGGTATCATGCTTAGAAAAACAGTTAATATTTATTTAAAAATTAAATTTGATTATCGAAGTTTAAGAAATTGTGGAATTCTTGTAATGGAATATAAAGGGATTTATAAAATAAGATACTTATGTATATTAGAAAGAACTTGTAATAGGGCGATTATTATTGCAGCTAAAAATGCTATTGACCTTTTAAAGGAACCATGTGAAGTTAATTTGTACCTTCAGACAAATATTGGTTTTAAATTTTTAGAAAATAATAAGAAGTGGCGTAATAGAGATTTAGGGGAAAAATTAATAGATGCTATTATAAAAGAAAGACATGTCGTTAATTTCATCGATTGCTCTATGCTTTCAGAAGGGATAAGTATTCAAAAAATGCTAGAAAGAAAATTAGCTTTATTTAAAATGTTTTAAATATGTAAAAAAGTGGAATATGTTTATGCTTTTTATGAATAAATTCTTTACAGATGGTTTGATTACTGATACTACCCCCTCCCACCCCTTATCCCCTACCTCCCTATCTAGTATCCTTTTTTGATCTGATAAGAGTGCTCTTTGAGATTCCTGTCATTTCTTCCACCTGTTTATATGAGTGTGTCTTCAGAAGTATTAAAGCATGATCTATTTGCTTCTTAGTATATTTTTTAGGTCTACCTTCTCTGTAATCTTCTCGCTGCTTAGCAATAGCTTTTCCTTCCTGTGTACGTTCTACAATCATATCCCTTTCAAACTGTGCAAATGCACTCATAACTGTAAATATTAGATTTCCAGTAGGAGTATCCTCAACCAAACCAATGTTTAATACGTGAACTTTAACACCTTTTTTAAATAACTTCTTAACAATTTCAATAGCATCAGAAGTCGAACGGGCAAACCTATCTAACTTTGTTACCACAAGCGTGTCACCTGTTTCTAAACACTCTAATAGAGTTGTGAATTGCGGTCTATCTGCTTTTGTTCCTGTAAACTTTTCAGAGTATATTTTCTCACAGCCCTCTTTTTTTAATGTTTGCAGCTGTGCTTCCAAATCTTGCGATAACGTACTTACCCTTGCATAACCGTATTTCATTATGTAATTTCCCCTTTAATTATGACACTAATTTTTGACACCTTCAAACACCTTGATTTTACTAGTCTTGAATGGTGGTGTCAATTCTTTTAAGTTATGACACTTAAAGATATAAAAAAAGACCGCCTATTTAGACAGTCCTGTTCTTGAATTAAAGAACCATTAAAATCGTTATTAAAGTAAAGCACTCTTTAATGGAAGAAGATTTATCGTTCATTTTTATTGAGATTCCTCACTGTCCTTGATGATGGATTTAATATTATCTTCACGCATAGCTGTTTCTTCTGAAATCTCAGCGATAGTTCTTCCTTCTTTATGAAGTCTGATAACTTCTTTGCGACTTCTATAAATATCCCATAATTTATCAACGATTTTATCGTAATAAACATAGATGTTAACTGATTTGCAGATACGTTGAAAATGAAGAATGGCCTGTAAGCAAAACTCGCAAGGCGTTTTCTCGGTATAAAGATGAAGATTTCCTGAAAACTCTGCCACATCAATACCCAATTCTTCTGCTTGCTGTATTATTTGCTTGTATAACTTACCCAAAATTTTTCGCTCTGTATCATGTTTCCGCCAATCGTCTGGATCAAACATACTAATTTCCATGTCATGTATCAAGAGTTCGTGACCTTCGTCAAGCAATACATACCCTGCTTCAGCACCCTTGTCTTCTTTCTTACTGATCTTGCTAAAAGCTTTGAAGGATGGCGAAATCCCTTCATGATTCTGTTTCATTCCAGGTGACATACGAAAAATAGCTATAGCTACATTACCTGAACCACTTTTTTCCTTCTGTGGATACCCGAAATTCACAAGTTCTTCTCTAAATTTTAGAACAGTATTCTGAAAGATCATCGCTATTTTTGCCTCACTACCAATTCCCGACATATCATCACTCCAATTTGTAAGCTAAAATCCTTCATTAACATAGCACATATAAAAAGAAAACATGCTTATAGATAATTCTTTAACTATCCTGCAAGTACTTCAAGTATAATATTTCACAGCCTCTTCTAAAGTTCAACTTAAATAGACTAGGAGCTGTTCAATAATATGTCCCCTTTAATGTCCCTTTAATGAAAATAAGCGCTGTTCCTTGTTACAGAAAAGCGCCCGATAGTTGAAGAAATACGTATCTCGGTATGATTGCACTTTTTTGTATCATTCATTATCTTTTCTGCTATAAGAAAGCTTTAAAAAATTCATACACATCTATGAGGGAATCCTGAAAAGGCAATGAACCGCATCCATATACCAAATTGTATTTCTCTTTCTAAAAGTAAAGGGAATATGCAGAAGTCCTTTTTCTAACCATTAATAGGGTCATTATTTTAATCTATTAGTGAAAAATCTTTTTCGATTTGATCAATAGTCCTATTAGTTATTTCTGCAATATATTTCAATAGGTCATCAGTTTTTTTAACATTATTGAGTTTTTTAAATTTCTCAACATGACCCTCAAAACCTTTAAAATATTCACTTTTATAATTTGGGTTGTTATAAATTTTAATAAATTCAAGATAATCTTTTGTAGACATCTTATCTTTAATTTGAATAAGAATATCATTCCAGTTTTTAATTCTCTTTTCATGAATAGGCTTTTTTACGCCACTTTCTTTTTTTTCCTCATTCTTTATCTGTTGAATAAATTGTTCAATTTCAAGTATATATTGAAAAAGTTCATTCCTATTTTGGCTATCTAATTCAGTTAGTATTTTTGTTTTATAAAGATTATAACGCTCTTTCCTATAATGCAATTTTCCTTCTGCTTTGTTTGATTCTTTTTTCTTTTCCCTATATTTTTTTATTGACTCTCCTCCAGCACCAAAAGTGCCTACCGTTGCAAATATCTCTTTGCGGTTGTCTTTAATAAATTTCCCTGCTTTTGGTCCATATTTTTTAAAGGCTTCTTTAATTGTTCCAATTGGTTTTCTAGACATATTTATCTCCCTTTAGTTAGTAAACAAAAAACACCTTGAAATGATATGTTTTTATGACATATTGATTAACTTCTATGGGGTTTCTTTTCTTCATGTACAGAGTCCATCCAAACTATATTCGACGTTAGAAAGACCGTTTCTATCTTGAATTAACCAGCCCGTTAGTTTAAGTACATTAGTTTAAGTACATTTTTTCACAATCTCACCTAATGTTAACATAAATATCAAGATTTTTTAAAAGTGTTGTTCAATTATATTGCGCGATTGTTGAACACAAGTTAGCAGCACTCTCCAATATTATTAAAGATGTCTCACCCTATAATTTGATAGTCTTTTAAAGACTCAGCTAATGTTAAATTGAATCCTGCAAACATAACTACCAAACCTTTGTAATATTTCAACTTAGGAATATTATATAATTATTACCAGATTTTATTGTAATCTTCGATTCATCGTTTCCTTTTGATTGGATGTTATCAAAATGTTCACAAGTTAAAAGAGATTTACAGTTTTTATCTCTATTAATGTAATATTAGCAACAGTTCATACCCTGCCCAATATTTAAGAACAAAACACTGTCGCACCAACGTTTCAGGTTGTTTTAAGAATTTTTTTACATGCCCAATACAGTTCCTTTTTTGTTGAGAATTAGATAGTCTGAAATTAATCGTTATTCCGTTATTTATATGAATACATAAATTCGGAAGGATGATTACAATATGAAATCAAATACGCCTAAAATATATGTCGTTGAAGTAAACCAACCAAACATTAATTTGATAGCAAAAGGAATACTAATAGCAACTAGGAACGCTAATCCACATAAAAAATTAAAAGAAGAAGATAGGGATTAAATCCTTACCTTCTTCTTTTTCATTCTTTCCAATATATCTCCAACCTTGGGTTCACATCTTTTCCTTTTGGATAATACCAAACTATTTTCTCTATGAAAGTCATTAACCCCTCGTTTAAATCTTCTTCAGATAAAAGCTTCCAGTCAGTTAGAAATACATTTAATCTATTAATAGTAGATTCGTTTTTCTTAACTTCTTCTTCTTCACTTATGTCTTTTAATTCCGCCAATTCTTTTTTTACATTATTTAATTCAATTGTGCGTTTACTTTTTCTTTCACGATATTCAATTATATCAATCTCATCTTCTTCAAAAAGTATTTGAATTTTATTTAATGCCTTTTCAACCATTTTAATATGTTCTTCTAACTGTAATAGCTTTATAGATTTAGTATCAACTAATGTATCATTTCTTCCATTATATTCATCTAATACCGCTTCTAATTGATGCTTTCTTTCGTTAATTCTACTTATAATTGTTTCCATCATTAGATAATAATTAAATCCCCGATTATTACAAGTTACACCTAGTGGATTTTTCTTTTTACAGGGCTGCAATACCTTTAAATTATTTCTATCCTTTCTAACACTAATGGCGTGTGCTTTACCACACTTATAACACTTAATAAGATTCGATAAGCCATGTTTCCGTTGTTTACCTCTAGGTGATAATTGTTTCCTTGCATCTAATTTCAGGTTTGCAAGATCCCAAGTTTCATCATCAATAATTGCTTCATGTGTATTTTTTCTAACAATCCATTGTTCTTTTGGTCTAACTTTACCCGTACATTCATTTCGTCCTTTAATTCTATTTGAAATTATCCAGCCTTTGTAACACTGTTGCCATGAAAATAGTTTCCCTTATTTGTACGGAAATTCGAATTGTTTAATTCAATGGCTACATTATCAACACCTAAACCATCAATCACCAATTGAAAAGCCATTTTAACACCTATGGCTTTGTTTTCATCTATTTCTAGTGTTTTCGTTAGGCGGTTGTAGATATATCCAAAATTAGGTACTCCATTTGACCATCTGCCTAACTTTGCACTGTCTTTTTTCCCTTTGCGAAGTTGCGCTCTAATGTTTTCATATTCCCAGTTATTTATAAACCCAGTAAACTTTAAAGCTTGCCAGTCTTCTTGGATATCCAAATTATATATACGTTCACCATCAGTTATAAATAATATTTCATTTTCCCTTAAAAACCGCATAAATTTAGGTGCTTCAGCATCATCTCTTGTTACACGCGCAAGATTTACAGACAATACTGCATCAAAGTAACCATTATGAAGTTTTTTTAACATTTTCTGATATTCAGGGCGATTTGAATCCATGCTGCTTTTAACTTCTTGAAATAATTCATATCCCCATTTATGCTTCTTTACAATATCTAATAACCTTTTTCTATGTTTTTGAAGTGTTTCTTCAGTTTCTTCGCCTTCATTATTTCTTGATTTTCTTAAGTAAATTGCAACATTCTTTATTCTTTCTATATCTTCCACTATATTTCCCACCTCTTAAATACACAAATCTTCGTCATTAAGTAATTTATCTATAATTACTAACGGATTTTTGGCCAATATCAGACAAAGATATCTGCGTATTTTCAAATTAATTGGTGGTTAGTCTAGCGAACATGCTACCAATGACAAGTCGAGTAGCCAATGCTAACAAGGACAGGCTTATCTTCCTCTTTAGCTACGGTAAAAGCCTCTTCTCCCCATGGATACCAGTTAACAGGATTGTATGCATGCTGTAGTAAGTAAGGAGAAGTCTCATTTATCAGTCTATTAGCTTTTTTCTCATTTGGCATTTTTATTCATCACTTCTTTCATATAAAAAATAGAGAGGCTTTGCCTCCCTTACATAAAGTCTACCCTAATAATCCTATCATTATTCGGTGCATATTTGTCTTCAATTCAATACTATCTACTGATTTCTTTAATGAGATATATGAAAATTAATTTCCAGTTTATTTATCAATGTTACAATCTATTTATATTTATAACTAGAGGTGTTATTATATGGACTCAACATATAATTAACACTTCTCATGGTACGTTTGAATTTTTCAAGATGGGAACAGGAGCTCCTTTATGTATTACTCATCAATATATAGAGTTTAATAACGCCTGTGCCCTTTTCACCCTGCTAGTTTAAAGTGAGAGTACAGGCTGAATTCTACATCCTATTAAAAAGTGAACTGTATTTAAATAGTCAATGATTAGTAAGATTATCTATATCATTATCAGTAAGCCTTATCAAACTATTCAATCCCTTAACGTAGATTTTCCTTTTTCAGTAGTTATTTTCTTTTCTCAATGAACTAAAACCTATCAAACCAATTGTTAGTATAATCCCTCCACCAGCCCAAAATACACTAGTTGTAGAAAGAATTGCTAGGATACTACTCATAATACCCAACGATACTGTGTCACTTGTATAATTAATAGATGATGATATACTAAACACTTTACCTAGAATATTATTTGGTACTTGTTGTTGGATTAATACAATTCTTCCAAGCCCTTCACTTGCCTGACCTATTCCAATAAGAATCGTTGCTAGATAGATCATAAAAATAGATGGTGATAAACCAATTACTAACAAACCACTTCCCCATAGGATAATACCTATATTAAAAATTATTAATGGATTAAGTTTTTTCAATGTACCAAGCATAATAGAAGTAGCAAATGCTGCTGCACCAAGTATACCTGTAATAATTCCGAAGGTTGAAATATCTTTCTCTAAATTTTTATCCAAATAAATAGGTAATCCCACACGCCACAACCCTGTATTTATCAGTATGCTTATAAATTGAACAAGTATAATAATAAGAATACTTCTATTTGACTTTAAATAAGCTAAAGTCGATTTAATTTCACTTACTGTTCCTTCTTCACTTTGACTAGTATTAAACTGAGGAACCTGATAGTTAATTAGCAAATGAAATACAGTCGAAATACTCATTAAAATGAATGCTAGAGTGAAAATGTGTATTTGATCAGTAAATTTAACAACTATTCCTACTGAAGCTGGGATTAGAATACTAGCACCACGTTGAATAGAATCTAATAGAGCGTTGCTTCTCTGTAATTTATTATCTGTAACTAGTTCAGGTAACAAAGCACGAAAACTTGGTTCTGAAAAGCAATTAAAAGTGCTAATTAGGCCGGCTGTACATATTAAAATAAAATAATTTAAAAATTCCCAAAAGAATAGTATTGGAATAGCAAGAATTAATATCGCAATAAGAGAATCAGATATTACTGTTATTTTCTTCTTATTCCATTTATCCGCCTTTACTCCACCATAAATACCAAAAACAATAAATGGTAACGTTTGCGCCATAATTATCAAAGACAAATAGAATGGTGAACTATTAGTCAGCTTTATTGTTAACCAGATGAGTTCCAGACTAAACAATGTTAAAGAACTTCATTTGAAGAGTCTTCCAAATAACAAAAAAGTAAAGTTTTTTTCACTTAGAATATCTTTATAGGGAATTTTCAATCGCTAGTATCCTTTCATTGAATAGGCTTTATTTGATAAATAGTATTTATAATTTCCCCTTCTTTCATTTGTAATTTGTATCCTACTTTGATCATCTATAGAATTAGCAAAGATTTGGTTTTTCCCTTCATAAACTGGAACTAAGGTATACAATATATTAGAAACTACTTCTGATGGTAAAAGTCTTATTGTCTATAAAGATGGTTCAAATATTATAAAACAGTACCGCTTACTATGATTATTCAATATAAAACTTATTGTAATCATTGACCCCAATATTAATTTTAGAATCTAACATTATATCTAAAGGAAACACAGTAGCTACTTTATTAGAGAAAAACCATCTTCTTTTCGGATTTACTAATAATAAATAGACTGGCAAATCTCCTTTTGTCATAAAAGATAATGTATTATCATTCGTTACTTCTTCTCCATCCCTTTCAACAATGGAAAGTCCTCTTAATTGTTTTGCAGCCTGCACTTTATCTTTAACAACTAAGCTTATTTCAGACATTTTTATAATATTTGCTGCAGTAAAAGGAACATTGCTCGATGGATTATCTAATCTTGCAATAAATTCTACAATGTTCCCCGATGGATCTTCAAAATATAAAGAATTTGCTTTTATACTTGCGAAATATACTTCATCTTGATCTTCTTCTTTTAAAAGCGTTACTTTTTGTTTAACCCATTCCTTAGCAGCTTGAAATTGATTTTTAGGGATATCAAATGCAAAATGGTAAAAAGGTTCTTCTGCCTCATGAAAATTGGTAAACTCAACTATTGTAAGACCAAATTTTATTTTAAAGCTACCATTTGTAACGATTTCTATAGGTAATTCTAGAATATCCCTATAAAATTTTTTCATTTCTTCTAGTCGCTTCGTCTTAAGTATTACTTGATTGATATTCAAATATTCTTCCTCCTTTCGATAAATAAAATATAACATTCTATATTTTCAAATAATATTAGACCTAAGACTGAACAAAGTCAGAAGAATATTCTTCATGCAAATTTTAATCCCGAAATAGATGACCAAATAAGAACATATAATTATCCAAAAGCAACTGGAGATTATGTAATGGTTGTAAATATTAAATAAGATCTAGGATAAGGTGAAATATATATGAAGAGTAAATATATGTAATTAATTTACAGAAATAAACTCTTCATACTATTTTGCTATGGAACAAGAGGTAAAAAAACAGTTCTTCTCTTTGTATTCCTAATTATTTGTAATAATTCGCCCTAAACCTTTAAGGCCAATTTAACAGAGATATTAATATCTTCTTCAAATAATCCTAAATTATTTATTTTTAATAATTCATTTCTGAGTTCATTTTCGAAGCCAGAAATATTGTCCCCTAAAAATCTTTTAGCGCCATATGAGGTTGAATATATATTCCCTAAAATTGAATCTACTGTCCAACGATATTTGTAAGAAGGTAGATTATGTATTTCTAACTTGAATTTAGAGTTTTCTATTATACTTGCATGACTTTTATCTGGATGAGCGTAAATTGTATTTCCAGCTTTTCTTTTATCTCCATACCATTTACTTATCACCTCTTTCACCTTATTTTCCCATAGAGTGAATTCTTTATTAGGAATATAGTTATCAATGATTGCTACTCCTCCTCCTGGGATAATAAGATTATATAATTTTTCTAACACCTCCTCCCTATTCATCCAGTGAAATGATTTTGCCATTGTTACTAATTTAATATTTGAAACACTCATTTCAGAAATAAAATGATGTAGATCACCATTAAAATATTCAATGTTTGGGATTCGAGCTTGTTCCTTAAATTCCTTTGCTTCATTTAGCATTTCATATTCCATATCGATACCAATTATTGATTCAAACCAATCATAAAGTCTAGAAGCTATTTCCCCAGTTCCACACCCTAAATCCAACATATTACCTTGACCATCTAGAGAAAACTTATTGACTAAAAATCTAAATAAATAAGACGGATAGAAAGGCCTAAACCTAGAATAATACCAGGCTGTTCCTTTGAATAAATCATCTCCATAATTCATAAAAATAACCTCCTTCGTTTCTCTTAATAAGGAAACCTCTTAACCACTAGGAGTTCCCTTGTATTATTTAGATGTATTGATATGTAAAGACTGAACCTTTAAAGCACATTCCTGAGGTCTTACATCAATAGACGATAATCTTTCTATATCCATCCACACAGGCAAGTACATTCCTCTATCTCTATTTATGTTAGTGTATTCTTCTCCTTGGCCAGTTCCTAAAGTGCCAGAAATGATTTCAGATAGAAAAAAATATTGAGTACCATCATATTCGACTTCTAAAATGCACTCATTAACGTTTACAATTACCCCTAATTCTTCGAAGGCTTCTCTTTTAGCTCCGTCTTTTGGTGTTTCACCATTCTCGATTCCTCCACCAGGGAAAACATAGTAAATAGAATTATCTCTAATTCTTTGAATGAGTAAAACTTTCTTATTTTCTAATATAACAACTGATCCTCTATCTCTCATAAATGACACACCCCTATCATTTATTATTTGTATTTAAACCATACATTTGTTCAGCGCATTTTTAACACATATATATGATTTTTTACCATTTTAATGTTAAACTCATGTAAGAAATTTTTTATAAGGATACTTACTCATAAGAAAATATTTTGTATCTGTTAATAGATAGAGGTGATCAAATTGAAAGATAAACTTAAATTAAGCATACTACTCTTATTTTGTATCATTCTAACCGCCTGTTCATCTACATCAAATTCAGACACTTCCCCCCCAAGTGTAAACTTAGCTAGTGCTTCTGGAGAAATTGTTTTAGGTATTGCACAAGTGGATTGGTCTCAAGATTCATCTGAAAATATGAAAGTTGATGATATTTTCAAATTTGCTGAGAAACAAGAGCAAAACAACTTACAAGCAGGAGTAGAAGAAAGTCTGGGGCTAACACCTGCGAATAAAAAATTTAAAAGCTATTCAGCTGAAGTAGAAAAAATAAATGTATCTTTCTATAAAAACAAAAAGTTATATGTTAAAAGAAGAGCAAATTTGAATCCCGAAATAGATGACCAAATAAGAACATATAATTATCCAAAAGCAACTGGAGATTATGTAATGATTGTAAATATTAAATATGATCTTGGTAAAGTAAAATATGTAGGAAGAGTACATATTTTTAACTAAGTGTCCGTTCCATTTTTCGGCTACATTAAATAGTATTAACTTTAACAGAGATATTAACTCTAGAGAAAGATTCACACACTCTATTATTTGTAAGCAAAAAGCATTCCCATCGATGGAATGCTTTTTGCTTACGAGAACCACTTATTATCAGTCTATTTCCGAAACTTTAACCAATTGCTTACCTAAATTTGCTCCTTTAAATAGGTCAAGAAACGCGTCAATAACATGGTCAAACCCTTCTACGATTGTCTCTTCGTATTTGAGCTTTCCTTCATTTAACCATGTTGCAAGTGCACTATACCCTTCTCCAATTCGGTCGGAGTAATCACCTAGTGTAAAACCTTTCATAAGGGCACTTGTTTTGATAAGTGCTGTTTGAACGCGAGGCCCCATATCCACTTCTACATCATTATAGGATGATATTGCTCCACAAACAGGAATTCGTGCAAATTTATTAAGAAGCGGGAATACAGCATCTGAAATGGTGCCACCCACATTATCAAAGTAGATGTCAATTCCATCAGGACATGCTTTAGCCAAAGCTGTTGGTACGTCTTCTTTCTTATAATTAATCGCTGCATCAAATCCTAGTTCATTCAATAAATAGTTGCATTTTTCATCTGTTCCAGCAATTCCTACGACACGTGTTCCTTTTATTTTTGCAATTTGTCCAACAGTCGAACCAACTGCGCCTGCAGCTCCAGATACTACAACAGTCTCCCCAGATTTGGGTTTCGCAATATCAAGTAGACCAAAGTATGCTGTTAATCCAGTCATGCCTATAATACTTAGATTAGCTGTGACTGGTGCTAAATTTTTATCAATTTTTTTTATTTCTTTCTCATTAACAACAGAATATTCCTGCCATCCAAGATTACCTAGTACTACGTCACCTTTCGAAAAACTTTCCGACTTAGAATCCACTACTTGGCCAATAACACCAGAAGTGATTACCTTATTTAACTCAAACGGAGCTATATATGATTTGGTATCCTGCATTCTACCGCGTAAATATGGATCAACCGAAATATAAGCTGTACGGATTAATACCTCCCCAGCTGAAGTTGTCCCGATTGGCGTATCAATAAAATCAAAGTCATCCATTTTCGGCATCCCAACAGGACGTTGTTTTAAAGTAATTTGTTTTTGCATTTGTTGATTCATATTCATCCTCCATTCAATTATTCAATATTTCATTCATATTGTTTTTTAATGCAATATTTTTACCATACGTTAAAATAAAAGTATACTCTTGTCCATTAAGAAGTCAATAAACGTGCTTTGGACATTGATAATCTCTAACTAATTTAAAAATTATCCTTCTAAAAATTTGTTATTCAATATTAACTCCTTATTGAAAAATCATATAAAAAAAGACACTCATTCGAGTATCTTCCTTTCGTTCTTGTTATTCAACAACTGTATAGTTACTATTTTCCATGCTAATAACATACTCAGGTTTTGGGGGCTTGCCGCCATGTTCTTTAATTTGCTTCTTATGGCCAGCAATATGCTCTGGACTTTTCTCCCAAGCTTTCCATGCCTCTTCTGAATCCCAACGAATAATCATCACAACTTCTTCTTCGCCACGCCGGGTATTTTTCAATAACAATTCTCTACTAATAAACCCTTCGCGTTGCTCAATTAATGAAGGTCCTTCACCCGGTTTTTTTGAAAAACGATCAATAATATTATTAGCATGTCCTTCAGTTAGAATCCATCTTCGTATTTGTACAAACATTTTTCCGCCCCAATTCTTCTGTATGATTTTTGCATCTTATTCATTTAGAAATTTTTATCTATCAACATTTTTAGTGTATACAAATGTATACATAAAGTCAAATGAATCTATGACTAGGATAATCATCTAGGTGAATAATAGAACAAATATAAAAACCGATTGAAAAGATCAATCGGTTTTATGCGCTTTATGATTTTCTAAAATATCTTGTAACTCATCTGCTTTCACAGGTCGGCTAAATAGGTAACCTTGGAATTCATGGCAGTCATTGTCGCTTAATAAAGAGAGTTGTTCTTCTGTCTCCACGCCTTCAGCTATCACATTTAATTTGAGGCTATGGGCCATATTTATGATAGTCTTTACAATCGCCTCGTCTTTTATTTCTTCATTTATATATCGAATAAAAGACTTATCAATCTTTAACGTATCAAGCGGGAATGAGCGTAAATAACTCAAAGAAGAATAGCCTGTCCCAAAATCATCTAAAGAAAGTTTAACACCCATTGCTTTTAGCTGTTCCATCACAGGGAGCGCAGATTTTGGATTTTGAACAATCGATTCAGTAAGCTCTAATTCAAGATTTTTTGCTGGCAATCCTGTCTCTGATAGTATTGTCTGGACAGTTTCAACGAAATCAGGTTGTTGAAATTGCCTTGAGGAAATATTCACGCTCATTCTTAAATCATCAAAGCCTTGGTCTATCCATTTTTTGGCTTGCTGTGAGGCAACTCGTAGAATCCAATAGCCCATCGGAATAATTAGACCTGTTTCTTCAGCGAGTGGGATAAAATCGTTTGGCGGAACCAGGCCAATTTCTGGATGATTCCATCTGATTAGGGCCTCCACTCCTGTCACCTTGCCTGTATCCACACCAATTTGTGGTTGATAATATAACTCAAATTCATGATTTTCTATAGCTTTTCGCAGACCTATTTCTAAATTCATTTTCTTCGCCATCATATTATTCATCTCAGCTGTGAAGAATTGATAATTGTTTTTCCCTAGCTCTTTTGCTCGATACATAGCTGTATCTGCATTTTTAATAAGAATCTCATGCTCCATTCCATCTGAGGGATACATACTTATACCAATCGATCCAGTAATAAACAATTCATGCTCGCCAAGTAAAAATGGACGGTTGAGTTTTTCCAAAATCTCTTTTGCCAAACTTACGACTTGTTGATGTGTAGTATGCGACATAACGATAATATATTCATCGCCCCCTTGACGTGCAAGCATATCTTTTTTTTGTATACATGTTTCCATACGTTTAGCTACTTCAATCAGAAATGCATCACCTACATCATGACCTAATGTATCATTGATATATTTAAAGCGATCTAAATCGATAAACAATACTGCTAGCATTTGACCGCTTATTGCAGCTTGTTCAATACACATCGTTAAATGCGTATTTAATAGCCTACGATTCGGTAAATTTGTTAGCGGATCGCGATAAACTAATTCCGTTATCTTTTCTTCTGTTCTTTTTCTTTCTGAGATATCGCGCAGAATGCCGCTGAAATATGTTTCATCCCCTTTTTTTAATGCAGAAAGAGACAATTCTAAAGGAAATTCCTCATTATTTTTTCGTAATCCTTTTAATTCTACCATTCGACCAATTACATGTGGCTCTTTTGTTCTAAGATAACGATCCATTCCTTTACGATGTGCTTCGCGATATTCCATGGGAATAATAATTTCAAGCTGCTTCCCAAGGACTTCCTCTTCTTTATAACCAAAAATGATTTCTGCTGCTTTATTAAAGGAAATAATCATACCCCTTGAATTACATAAAACAATAGCATCACTTGCCGTAAGAATTATCGACTGATATATGCTATCTTTGAACTCCAATTCAGTAGACGTTTGTTGAAAACGACGATCTAAATAAAAACCTCCGATAATACAAGCAAAGATGAACAGCATGCCGCCGGCTACTGTATAAGCTAAAACACCACTATCAATAGCTGTTCTCTTAAAATGGAGCATCTCATGGTTTGGTTTCATTTTCATTGCTGCCATTCCTGTGAAATGCATGCCTCCGATTGCACCCGCCATGACTACCGAGCTCATCCACTTTTGCAATTGCATCCCAACTGTTTTAGATTGGAAATAAAAAAATAAATATAAGGATACGACTGAAGCTGCAAATGCTATCAACCATGACAATAGATAAAGAATAGGGTCATATGAAATATCCATCCCCATATTCATCGCCTTCATACCTATATAGTGCATCGATACAATACCGGTTGTGATAAATAATGAACCTATTAGTATATAAATCTTTCTTTTAAGTCCTCGGCTAACAATTAGAAAAGCAACTGCACTTGCCAGGATTGCTAATATAAAAGATAAAGATACCCAAAATACACTATAGGAAACTGGCATAGGCAATTTAAGCGCAAGCATTGCAATAAAGTGCATTGACCAGATGCCTGCACCAAAAGTAGCAGCTCCTACCCACCACCATAGCTGCTTAAGCCCTCCTTTTAACGACATAAGCCTAATAATAATATTTAAGGCAGTGTATGAAGAAATTATTGCTATACCTACAGATAACGCTAAAAGGGCACTATTGTAATGTCCCATCATATTCATATATTAAATCCCTTCTGATAAAAAATTGTTTACTTGTCATAATAATCTATTTATATATGCTAAAATTACACTTTTTTATTATACAGAGTTTTTCACCTTTTGAAATCAAAATCAAATATTTTATATGTAAAGACAAGCAGCAATCATTTGCTGCTTGTCTTGTTTTCCTATTTAATCAAAGCTATCGCGCCAAGCTTTTTCAGCCGCTTTTTCTCTTTTTTCTTCTTCTTTCCGGTAAATCTCTGTTCGTCTGCGCTCATTTTTTTCTTGAAGATGTTCTAACTCTTCTTTCCCTGCAAATTCCATACTAATTTCTGCTTCTTGAATATTCTTCTTTGTATTTTCAATCATACTGTTAATTCGCGCGCTGCTATTTGATCTTCTGTGATTTGAATTATCCTGTTTTGCCATAGTTATCCTCCATTCAAGTGTGTTCACCAGTAGTTTGTTTTTGAATGGATAAGTTATACCTCTTTCGTTCTATTCTCTCTTAAGTCTTACATAAAATAAAAAGAGAATTTAGCAAAAAGGAGTGCATGAATGTATACAGTTCATTTTTTAGAAGGAAAAAACATAGTCTTAAGCCAACTTTTAAGGCAACTGCCAAAAGTTGGAGATGATTTGCGCATTAAAGGACGAAAAGGCAAAGTATTAGAGATTATATACAATAACGAAAAGTCGGTGAACGTTAATGTTCATTTTGAGGTGAAAAAGAAAGCTCCTGCTGTCGCTGTACAATTCGGAAAAAAGAAAAAGTAATTGTTGGATGCTATAGTTATGAAAGAAATCCCCCATTTATCTCAATGGGGGATTTCTTTATTCTTTCAATTGAAATTGCATTACATGGTTTTCAAGTTGGCATGCCATCTCATTGGTGGTACCTGAACGAGTGGATACTTCATCAATCCCAGCAGTCGTTTCTTCTGCAGCCGCAGAGATACTGTTCATCGTGTTTTCAATACCGCGAATGGAAGTTGCAAGTTCCTGGATCATCTCTGCTACATGCTGTGCCTGATCCGTTTCCTTTGCCATTAAATTAGATATTACCGTTGTTTCCTTTACAGTTTCAGCAACTGATACTGCTATTTCGCTTAATGCTGTGACAGTTTGACTAACCGTTTCAGCACCTTGTTCTATCTGCTTGGTATTGTCTTCTACTGATTCTAGGACATGTTGAATTTTTTTCATAATATCTTGTACGAGCTTTTCGACTTGTGATGCTTCGCCATCTGATTGTTCGGCAAGCTTACGCACTTCTTCTGCTACTACCGCAAAACCTTTTCCATGCTCACCTGCTCGTGCAGCTTCAATCGATGCATTTAGCGCCAGCAAATTTGTCTGGGAAGCAATACCCGAAATGCTTGTCGTAATAGTTTGGATTTGTGAAGCAGATTCGACTAAATCAGATATTGTCTGGCTTACTTCTTGGGAACCGCCCCTGATTCTCTCCATATCACGGCTGATTTCAATGGCACGTTGCTCACCTTGCTTGGCCACTGCCATTGTTTGATTTGATTTTTCTACAGTTTGATCAGCTCTTTGCTTCATTTCTATCGACTCTTCTGCAAGCGATATTAATACAGTCGAAGCGTTTTCTGTATGGTGCATCCCATCAGTTACAGCTATCGAGACGTCCTCTATATTATGCGCAACAATTTGTACGGCATTATTCATTTCAGTTAACGAACTTGCAGTCTCTTGCGCATTTTCACTCAACTGATGTGATGTAGTATGCATCGTGGCAATCATCTGTTCCAAATTATCGCTCACTTGATTTAGTGTTTGAGCAAGATCGCCAATTTCATCATTACTTTTAATCTGGTTATTGGCAACAGAAAGATTACCTGAAGCAATTTCTTTTGCCTGTGAGATTAATTGGGAAATCGGCTTCGTCTTACGGCGAATTAAGAAGAATGTTACGATTGCGGCTAAAAGCATAGGAATTATACTTACTAGAATTCCTTTACTCACCACACCCCATGTTCTCGTACTAACAATATTTGCATCAAAATCTATTACACTAACAGCAATAATTTCTTGCGTTGGATCATTATCCTTATAGATAGGGGCATAACCAGATAAACGTTTCAGCCCTCCATATGTATACGGCTCTGTATATGTGGAATGTTTCATACTAAGTAGGGTACTCATTGCACTTTTGTCAATGTGAAAGGAATCTCCCGTATGAAAACCCTTGTCCGTTAAATTTTGATCTAATGCTAGAATGTTTCCTTCTAAATCAAGGATATACTGTGATTCAAAAATATCCTTATGTGCTGTTGTCCAATTAAGCTGTTCACTGATCCGGTCCTTTGCTTCTTGATTCCCGGATAATGCTTGATTCACGTCTTCTGGTTTTATTAAACCAGTTGTAATATTAGCGCAGCCATACGCCTCTATGCCTGCCGCTTCATATAGTTTATCGTAAGCAGTTTTATATGTAGCGATTGAAGAAATCACCATCATCACAATCAATATACCAGCAATGATAGAACCTAGTTGAAAGGTTAATTTTCTTGTAAACTTCATAGTTGAATTTTCCTCTTTTCTATTAAACAGCCAATAATCATAATCAATTGGATAATTTCCAAATTTTATTATAACGAAAGTAGTGCTTAAAATATAGCTTTTATGTGAGAAAAGTTTGTGACAACTCATACAATTGTCTCGTTTTCATAAAAAAAGAGAGACTGGATTTCCCAATCTCTCATTTTTTTATATTTTATTTATTAAAATGCTGTTAATGTTGATAAGAATACATGCCACTCCAGCTTTTCAAGAAATCGAATGTGCGTTTCTTACCAATGTCAATTAATATTTCTTTCGTTTCTCCATCTAAAGAAAATTGTGTAGCGCTAAATTTCTCAACTGGTAAAAAAATAATATTTTTTTCATGTACACGGGAAATATAGCGCTCATCATGCGCATCCTTCATCGTCGCAAAAAGCGCCTCAAATAGCTGTAATCCATTTCGAATTTTATGTGGCTCCATATCCTTTCGTGAATTACTTAGCTTAATGCCAATAACAGGTCGCTCCTTATTGACCTCCTCATCAAACAGCCAGATTGGAAAATTGCTGAGCACACCACCATCTACAACAATAGATTCGCCTTGCCCAACATATAGTTTGACAGGCTCAAAGAAAAACGGAACACCACAACTCATTCTTAAAGCTCTCGAGACTAAAAAAGATCCAGGTTCTATATTATAAGTATTCAAATCATCTGGGAACACAATCATTTTTCCATTCGTTAAGTCGGATGCTATCAAGCGTAGCGAACCTTCTGGAAGATCACTAAACGTATAAATGCTTTTTTCTGACAACTTTTCATAAAACCATCTTTCAAGCTCTAACCCTTTGTAAATCCCCATTCGAAAATAGAGATTAATCCATTTCATGAAAGGTAGATTAAACATCATTTTTCTTTGATCCAGAAAAGTACTTACATCTAATTCATCAAGCATGGTTTCAATCTCATTTGCTGTATATCCGGCTGCCAAAAAACAGGCCACAATAGCGCCTGCACTGGTACCTGCTACACGATGGAAGTATATATCATTCTCTTCAAGCATTTGAAGAGCACCCACAAATGCAAAGCCTTTAATTCCTCCACCCGAGAAAACGCCATCAACTAGCAAAGTGCAGTCCCTCCTCATTACACTGTAATAGAAGGTAAGTGATTTTAGAACAAATAAAAAAAGATTTTCTTTAACAGAAAATCTTTACTAGCTTAAAAGCTCTATTACAACAATTTCGGGTCGATTAAACAGGCGAAACATTGACCCGCTATTTCCTAATCCACGAGAGATTACTTGAATCATATTGTCTGTTTTATGGACACCTTCAACCCTCGAAGGGAATAATCGATAGCTATGATCAATCAAACCACCGATAAACGGAATGCGGATAATGCCGCCATGTGCATGGCCATTGAATGTTACATCAACTCCATGCTCTGCATAAAGTTTATGGTGTTCTGGACGATGTGCAAGCAAAAGAATAGGTAAAGAATAGTCAATCCCAGCAAGCGCATTATCTAACATTACTTCTAGATCTTTCCCGCCTGCTGGGTCTTCTATTCCGGCGATTTGAAGATACTTGCCGTTATGGTGGAACAATTCATAATGATTAGCTAAGATATGAACGCCCATTTTTTTGAGATGATCGCGAAGGTCAAACCAACCTTCAATTAACTCTTCGTGATTGCCTGTTATGAAATAAACAGGTGCAATGTCTAATAAGGACTTTACTGTGTTAAGACCTCTCACTTCATTGAAAAAGAATCGGTCCACCAAATCACCAGTGATAAAAATTATATCAGGATTTTGACCATTCACATGATCGATTAGATGTCTTTGATTCTTTCCAAATCGGGCATGATGCAAATCTGATATTTGAACAATCCGCAATCCTTCCAATTCACTTGGAAGCTTGTTAACTCGAATCCTATACGTTGATAATTGGAGCCACTGCTGATTTAGATAAAGGAATCCTTCAATCAAACCAAATGCTGCCAAGAGTTTTAAAAAGCGTTTCATCTCTACTCAACCTTTCATGCATTATAGCACTATTGTTCCTCCTAAATAGCTGGACGAAACATGGCCACTATAGAATATGAAATTTCAGCACTTTCTATCACGGAATCGTACGGGTGAATTATTAATTTTAAGAAGCGCTTCACCAGTTTACTTCTTATTGCCAAATAACCCTGCTGCCTTTAATGCTAATTGTACTGATTTACGATTTAACGTAGCCTTTTGTATTTTCACTTCTTGTTGCAGTGTATTGATTTCTTTTTTAAGCTGCGGAATTTGTTTTTGAATTTGTTTTTGAAGCTGAGCAATTTTTTTTTCGCTTTTACTTTTTTCAACAGCTTTTTCTTGTTCAAATATTCCTGCCCATCGTCCAATCAATTCTTCATGTGAACATGCAACAAATGATTTGACTGCAGGGTAATAATCTACCTTTTCAATTCTTTGATCGAATACTGTATTTTTTACATTTGGATCTTCTTTAAATACATGGTCAAGCCCATTCTCATTCAAAAAGCTTATATAGCGATCAAAGTTTTCTGGCGCCCTTTTACTAACTTTTTGGAAATCTGCTTTCTCCACTACATCCAAAATATTAGTATTATCATCTATATCATTGGCCCATAAATAAGTGAAATCATGATATTCCGCAAGTTCTCTCATACGGCCGTCCTTAGGAATGATAATGCTTGGAGTTCCAGCTAAGATTGCTGCTACATTACCATGAAGACGAGCTCCAAAGCTTAGGTCAGCTTGTCCGACAAACTCAAGCCAGGATGGAACATTCGTAAAATAACGGACACGATCTTCTTGATATAGTTGATGTGCTACTTTATAAGGGAAGTTTGATCCTTTACCAGGCAGGTCAGGTCCGCCTAAATAAATCATTCGAAGTTCCCGGAGCCATTGTGGAATATAATAGTGGTCAGGGAAAGCGTGGGCACTGCGGTCAATAAAGTCTAAAACATGTTTAGGAGATTTTGGCGAGTTATTAATCGTTACCATTGAATCCTGCGTGATTGTAGTATTGCGGATCGGCAAATCTCGACCAAAACCAAACATTGATGGGCAACCAATTACTGTATGGTCTTTCCCTTCTGTAAATCCTAATTTGGTTAAATATCGTGCAGTAATATCGCCTCGGACACCAATAATCGAAGATTTATTAAGAACTGCTTTTACAAAATCCTTAACGTCTTGATCAAATTCAAACGACTGATCTAGATTTGGTTCAAAATCAATGCTAAGCCCTACCCCAATTACATAGACAGGTATCGTCAAGCGATTAATCAATTCGGCATATTTCTTAAGTTTCGGTGCGAAGCTTGGTCTGAAAGCATCCGCAAGCGGTATAATATAGCCATCATAATTTGCATTGATATAATCTGCTCTATTTGGATTGATTTTATAGTAATCAGGCGTCAATTTGACGTCCTCTGTAGTTAATGTTCTGAAAATACTATAGGCATACACTAGATTCCCAACGTTGCTGCCAATCGAATTATGGACAATTTCATAAGCCGGAGTAAAGTTTTCATAAGGAGACATACCAGCTCTTATTAAATAATGTTTCATTCTTTTCTCGATCTTCCTTTCAAAAATATGCATTATTCGACATGTTTACTACGTTATCATATATTCAAAGTGTTGTCTAACTAGCTCAATTGCTAGAGGCTTTATTACAACTTAGTACCCAATAAAAAAAGACAGCATTAAATCAAAGTTACTGGTTTAATACTGTCTTTTTTTTTGAGATGCTATCGTCCAAACCAGCTATCCCATTTTGTTTTAAAATACTCTGTAATTTATGTTTAGTATTTTCATCTGTAACAATACATCTAACTGAAAAAAGCTGCTTTTTTATAACTAATTCGTATCCATTATTAATCTCCTTACTGTACCCGTAATAAGGATGGTTAAAGTCGATAGGTTGGAAGTTAAATGATTTCATTTTTCTCCAAGGAATATATTTGTTTCCTAGTATTATGCCTTTCTCAACTATTGCAAATAGATTAAGAAGATTTTTAATATTTACTACTGGGATAACAGCTAAAATAAAGGTATTGATTGAAAATAAATAACTATAGATTAACGCACCATATGCAAACATTAAAGCTATTACGTATAAGAACGCACTTCCTTTTATTCCCTTAAGGGATTGACGAGCATTTTTTCTCTGTGGAAATATTTTTATATTCTCTTGGTCTTGAATGGTTAATGGAAAAATTACAGGACCCTTCAATTTATATACAAGTCGTATAAAATTTGCAGTAAAGTAAAGGAGAACAGCTATTAAGATAAGATAAAGAAATAACATGAATAACATCATAATATTCACCCCTCGTATATGTATTATTTTAATTTTACCTTATTTTCCTTTATATAGAAACTAAAAATCCTCTTATCATTGACTGATAAGAGGAGCTATTTAATTCTAAAATTTATTGACTAAAAAGTAAATAAACTGGCTGAATTGTCAGCCAGTCTATTTATCTTTTATAATATTATGTGCGATCCCAGAAGCGTTCCATCGCAATTGCATTGACAAATTCTTTATGGAAGTTTGGATTATTTGCAGCAAATACTACGCCTGACAAGTTATTATTTTGAGTTGTAGGAATGTAAGCTTTACCTGTTGATGCTACTCCTATTGGTTTATAATGTTTGTAAGCTTCCTGAACGAATATGGCCATTTCGCCATCAAACATAGGTTGGTCTGTCGAAGTACCACCAACAACATATAGTGAATCGACTAAATATGGACTTGAAGTGAGGAACGTTTTATTGACCATAATTGACGTACCGTCATCTCCCTTAACTTCTCCAAGCTTATCACTAATAACATCCACAAATACGCCGTTTTCCTCTAGTGAACTCAACGCCTCAGATACTTCTTTTCCGTTGAATCCATTACCAATTAATACACCTACTTTACGTGTATAAGCTGAACTATTCATATTCGTATATTGACTTAGAGATGGGTAGCTTGTTTCAACTGGGACATGTGTACCACTTGGACGATCTACGCCGAGATTATCAGCAACAATATAGGCCATTTCTTGGTCTACGTTTACAAGTTGATCTACACATTGTTGGCGTACGGACTTGCTTAATACGCTACCAATTTGGAAGCTCAACGCTTTAATTGTATGTTGTTTTTCAATCTCCGTTAAACTATTCCAGAATATTCTTGGTTGTGTATAGTAATCAGTAAATGAATCACTTCTTGCTCTCGTCATGGTTCCGTCCACTTTTTGAGGATAATGTTCATAGCCTCCCTCTTCGATTGGTGTTGTATGAGGCGAACTATTACTTAATGAATTATTATTGTATTTTGCTTCGTCTACATCTATTGGATATCTCATAAAGCCTTGTTGCGAGTTATTATGGAACGGGCAGACCGGTCGATTTATAGGTAAATCTTGGAAATTAGAACTACCCAGGCGATGATATTGAGCACTTTGATAAGCAATTAGTCTACCTTGCAGTACAGGGTCATTAGAAAAATCAATACCTGGCACTACATTTGCCGGATTGAATGCAACTTGTTCA
Source organism: Rummeliibacillus sp. G93 (assembly GCF_023515935.1). Classification (NCBI taxonomy): domain Bacteria; kingdom Bacillati; phylum Bacillota; class Bacilli; order Caryophanales; family Caryophanaceae; genus Rummeliibacillus; species Rummeliibacillus sp. G93. The sequence goes on along the minus strand of NZ_CP097314.1, from coordinate 1,445,441 downwards.
ATTTCTGCAAATTCATTATCAACATTTCTGTTTAACGTCATTTTACCAATGAGTTTAACTGGTACAAGTTCTTCTGGCCAGAATTTAGAAGGATCAAGAATATCAAAGTCAAATTTGTGTTCATCCTCTTGTGAGATGAGTTGTACACCTAATTCGTATTCTGGGTATGCACCTTTATCAATTGCTTCTCTCAAATCTCGTCGATGGTAGTCAGGGTCAATCCCACCGATTTTTTGTGCCTCATCTTGCAATATTGAATGGACACCGAGTACTGGCTTCCAAACAAATCTAACAAATGTAGGAACACCTTCCTCATTAACAAATAAGTACGTATTAATCGCCCATGATTCCATCATACGGTAACTTCTTAAGATGCCTCGATCAGACATTACCCATAAAGCCATATGAAGAGCTTCTGGATTGTTTGCTACATAATCCCAAAACGTATCATGGGCACCCGCACCTGTTGGCATACCTGTTCGTGGTTCTGCTTGATATGCATGAATAACATCCGGGAATTTCATAGGATCTGTGTTAATTAATACTGGCATTGCAATGGATGTTAAGTCATAGTTCCCTTCTTCTGTATAGAATTTCACACCTAAGCAGCGTAAGTCTCTGGCTGTATCTTTAGATCCTCTGCTCCCTTGTACCGTTGAAAAGCGTACAAATAAAGGAGTCTTTTTGCCTGCCTCTTGTAAGAATCCCGCTTTTGTTAGGTCTTTCATCGATTCGTAACATTCAAATTCGCCATGCGCTCCATATCCTCTCGCATGTACCTTCCTTTCAGGTATAGGTTCACGCACAAATTTGGTCATTTTTTCAAAATAATAGTAATCTTGTTGCAAAGAAGGACCACGTTCACCTGCAGTTAATATTTCGGCGTCATTTACTACCTTTCTGCCTTGATTCGTTGTTAATGGTTTACCCATATTACTTACTCGATAATTTTCTAATTGTTCGTTTTTACTGTTTTCATTTACATTGGTTTTAATTGATTTATCTTGTGCCACAAAATCACCCATCCTATTTTTATTTTCTTCTACAATCTTGAATTTACCCTAAATTTTGGACAATAAACTTTTTCAATAGATATCGCCTGCCCAATAAATCGCTGTTAATATTAACTAGCTCACTATTTTTTACCCAGCTTAATTTTTCTGAAACGCATGTATACATAAATATTTAACTATCAAAATTTATTTTTTTAAAAATTAATTCTAGTGAAAATACAACCTGTAACTATCCTTCATACAATGAAGGTTTGCTATTATAAACAATTCATGTGTCTGAAACTATAATATAAAAAAGGACATGAGATGGGCTTCATGTCCTTTTTATTCATTATATAGGGCGTTCATCTGAATTGACTGTATATTGGCTGCCATCATTTGTTCTTCGCAGATAGTCATAATCCACCAAGTATCTTCTCAAAATAGCAAAGTCATCATACATTTGCTGTAGGTTTTCATTTACTTCTTTTTCTGTGTATATTTTATTTTTTTTAAAGCGTTGAATGATAATATCTAGAATCTGCAGTTTGTTTTTTTCTTTTTTAGGTATTGTCAGCAGCTGTCCTTTTTTAAAGTAACGCTCTTGGATAGTTTTATTCATAAGCATTTCCCCCTACTCCCTTAAATCTTTACTGGATTTTCTGTTGCCGTATAATACCCACAATTAATGGTATGAGTGTGCATGCAAGAACGGCAGGGAGAAACCATATACCAAACCCCTTCCACCATCCCATCGCAATGGAAACGGACTCAAATGCAATCAGAGAGAAAAGAATTAGGCAGATATTTTTTATTTGGTTGAGCATTTGCCTACTGATTAAGTAAAAACTTGTTGCATTTTCTTCGTTTATTCTTGCGGGGTAGTTATGGATTTCCGGGTGCTTTTCAATTGGCAACATAATAAGGAAGATTATCAAGCTTATCCCCGGCAATAAAAAAAGTTCCCATTTTGAGCCCATGCGGTCTACCTTGCCTGCTGCATTGTAATGGGCAGGGACCTGTTCCGGCAAGCGTCCCCATACAAGCACTAGAAAGATAATTGACCCAGCAAAGAACAAATAGCCAAACAAATCAAATATTTTTTCATTTTTAGTTTTAGGCAGGTGAATTTTTGGTCTTTTGCCCATGATGTTTCTTCTCACTCCTTTATTATGCTTTAGTTGGAATTTATGTATGTATAAACCAATTATAACACAATTGAATGAAAATTTCGTTTATATTTCAATAAACCCATACGAAAAAGCCCAATACAGCATAGTGTATTGAGCTCCAACTTCTTATTTCAAATAAAAGATACCGCCATTAATAATTTCACATTTAATCTTCGCCGCATACCGTTCCTCTAGTGCCTTTTTTTCGATTTCGTAGCACTCAGGCTTATCTTCTACATCATTATAGAAGTAATCGAGAACTCTTTGATCTCTAACCCATTTTTGTTTTGCTTTCTCTGCCCAATTATGGTCATCGCCTTGGATGATATTATAAAGTAACTCATCAAGTCGTTCTATTCCTCTGAGCGGTTTTATAATATATTGTAACGGAAACGCAGCATCCGGTCTTTCCGACACAAATGACAGCTCTTGAATCTGTTCATGGAATTGTTCGATTACCTCCCCAGTCATTAAATTCAAGCCGAAAGAAAAAAGCATTTCTTTTGTTTGATCACAGTAATAGGAAACTTTATAGTTTACACCGAGAAAAGGTGTTAAAAATATTTGGTCCTGATTATCATCAACAGCTTCATATAAATGGACATATGCACCGAGTTGCTGTGCTACGCGAAAGATTTGATTAAGCCGATAAGAACCAAATCGTACGATCTCCCCTTTTACATCTTCCAAAACTTCTTCGGGATGTGTAATACATGTGAGTTGAGCAGGACAAGGAACACCATTCGTACTCTCAACATATTTCCAATAATAAGGCCGATTCATAATTCGTTTGTCCATGTCGATTGTCAATTGAGCCGTAATATAATGAGGATGCCTTTCGATAATAGAACAGTCTGTTTCTTCAAAAAAATGGCTCAGATATTCGTTCACTTGCGAAGAATACATGCTTTTCCTCCTTTCTAAACATTTTCCTAAACCTAAATTGGATGTTTGTAAGTTAAGATATCGTCTAACTCCCCGACAACTTTTTCAAAAACGTCAATTTTCAAATGCAGGAGATCTAATATTTTTTGTTCAATCGTATCTGCTATTGCCAAATTATAGATTTGGACATCGTGTTCTTGTCCTAATCGATGAACACGACCGATTCGTTGTTCTAGCTTCATTGGATTCCATGGTAAGTCATAGTTAATAATATGGTGGCAGAATTGAAGGTTAATCCCTTCCCCTCCCGCTTCCGTTGCAATTAATACTTGCGCCTTTTCCTTAAACAAATATTTCATATAATCGCGTTTACTTTTATTATATTTACCATTAAATAGTACACTGGTTATGCCGTTATTATGCAAGAACCATTGAAGAAAAATCTGGGTTGCACGGTATTCTGTAAAGATAATCACCTTATCCTCGGCACTACGTACAATCTCTAACACTTTTTCAGCCTTAGCATTCGTTTGGAGTGCCATTAATTGTTCTATTACTTCTTCGACGAATGCAATTTCATCTTTCGTATTACAGTTTTTCATCATATTTTCTAGTGTAAGACATGTAGCTTCTTTACTGCTGCACATTTCTTTTTGCAATGTAATCATAGAAAAGGAGCCTGAAAAGACAGGTGAGATGTCTTTCAATTGAAGTATTAAATCATAAACTTCTCTTTCCTTTTCAGTAAATTTAACAGGGATATTATGCACTTTTCTTGTTGTCCATTCAATGCCTGTATCCTGACGCCTATTTCGGACCATTACTTGATTAACGAGTTCCTTTAGAAACTCGTCGTTTTCTAAATCATGCTTGCTCGCTTTAAATGATGATTGAAATACATCGAAGTTGCCTAGATGACCAGGTTTTAGAAGTGAGATGAGATTGAAGAGTTCAAATACGTCATTTTGAATCGGGGTAGCAGTTAATAATAGACAAAACTTTTTCTTTAAGCTTTGAACAAATTCGTAGATTTTAGTCTTATGATTTTTAAGTTTATGCGCTTCATCAATAATAATCATGTCATACGCCTCTGCATAGATAGCCTCTTTATGTGGACTTTTTTTGGCAGTATCCATACTCATGACGAGAATATCTGTATGCTCAATGGAAGTGTTCTTTCTATAGGGGATGGCCGGTATATAAAATTTACTCGTTAACTCATCAGACCATTGATTGACAAGAGATGCAGGTGCAAGAATTAGAGCTTTTTTAACAAGGCCTCTCATGAGGTATTCTTTTAATATTAAACCTGCTTCAATTGTTTTACCGAGTCCTACTTCATCCGCGAGTATAGCTTTACCGTTCATCCTTTCGATCACCGTCTGGGCGGCTTCTAGCTGATGTTCAAGTGGTGTTACGTTAGGCAAATATTTCAATGACTTTAAGCCAGTAAATTCAGTGATAAGATTCGTTTTAACAACATCGTAGCACATTTTGTACAGTTTCCAGCTATCCCACTGTTGTTTGTTGAGCCTTTCAGCGAATTCTTCCTCCCAATTAGGCGATTTTTCCACATTCATGCGATCACCTCTTATATTCTTTTGTCTTAACATGTGCCAATATCGCATAAACTATGTTATTTCCTTAATGAAATTAAGCAGGCATTAAACCAATTCCTTTATAGTCCACCTCATATACTAAAGAGAGGAAGGAAGCATAAACAATTATGTATTCATTTCGCTTTGATTATCCTTTGCATAATAAAAAAGGAGGTGTTTTTTGAATGGGTGGAAATAATAATTCAGAAAACAGAAGAAAAAGCAGCAATTCATCCTCTTCCAACTTCAAAAAACATCCGGCCGTGAATGACTATAGCTTAGAAGATTTAACCAGTGGTAAACCATTGGATGTCGTGGTAGCTGCTTTATTACTTTCAGGGAAGTTAAAAGTGGATGGAGTTCAATTATTCCGCGAATCACCAGCACTCATTGTGACATTAATAGGGAAGTTTGGAACTGGTGATGATAATAAAAACAACAATACAAAAAATTTTCCCCAAGGCACTAATGGATGGAACGATGTATTTGATGTTTTTCAACAACGTACACAAAAAGGTGATGATTCTTGAATAATAAATTTTTTGGAAGCGGAGCTTTTTCGAACGCTATCATGCTAGTGGTGTTATTGTTTTTGCTTATTTATGGAACAAATCGAGTTACAAGAGTACCTGTTATAATAGAATCTATATGACTAGACAACAGCACAAACAGTATCCAGTGAAATGAATATACTACTACTAATCCAAGTGATAACAGCCATGGCTTTGGTGAAGCCATTTGCGCGTTTATTCACCTGGAACAATTCCTCCTAAAATTTCAGGCAACGCCCTTTGTCTGGAAACTCAGAAATATACACTCCCACCTTTTTTCGGATACTTTGCCCAAATGAATATTTGGGCTTTTTCCTTTTTTCTGTAATCAACAAACACTCATCTATTCCATTTTATTTTTTTGATGTTTGTTTTAATTCTCCGTGTAGCCAGGTAAATTCATCGAGGTCCTTCACAATATAAGCATTCGGAATAATCTTTCTTACTTCATTAACCATTTTTGATGCGTCTTCAGATAAGTAACGCGCACTAATATGGTTTAGTAGCAAATTTTCAACCCTTGCTTTTTGTGCAACCTTTGCTGCAATTAGATTGGTTGAGTGCCCGTAAGCAGCCGCTCCTTCTTCAAGAGAAGCATCAAACGTACTCTCATGAATCAAAACATCGGCTTCTTCACTAAGTCTGACACTATTTTCAGAATACATAGTGTCCCCTAATATGGTGACCGTAAAACCTTTCTTAGGCTCTTCGGTGACTTCTATACTTCTGACAACTGTCCCATCCTCTAATACAATGTCTTCTCCATTCTTAAGTCTTCCTAATAATGGCCCTTTAGGTACGCCAAGTGCAACAGCTTTATCCATGAGAAGGGTACCCTTTTGCTGTTTTTGCTCAATTCTATAACCATAGCTTGGTACCACATGCTCTAATGGCATTGCCTTAACTATAAATTGCTCATCTTCAAATATAATTCCTTCATTCACTTCTACAAAGCGAATAGGATAACCCAAATGTGTGCCTGTAATTTTGAACGTAAGCAGAATCCATTCCTCAATGCCTTTTGGTCCATATATGGTTAAAGGTCCATCTCCTCCTAAAAAGGAGCGAGATCCAAGAAATCCAGGCAGCCCAAAAATATGGTCGCCATGCAAGTGTGTGATAAAGATTTTATCAATTTTACGTGGTTTAATTGTTGTGTGTAATACGAGGTGCTGGGTAGCTTCTCCACAGTCAAAAAGCCAAATAGTCCCTCTTTCTTCTAATAATTTGAGTGCAAGCGAGCTTACATTTCTTCCTTTTGATGGCATGCCAGCACCCGTTCCTAAAAATTGGATTTGCATCTATTATCCCCTCTCTCGATGATCATCTAAAAAATCTTTGCTAAAGCTTGTTTTTGATTCATAGGTAGTTTTTTTTGCATGTTTAATGCCTTTTGTAATCTTATCCTTGCCGAATTTATATTGCAATTCTTCAACAACTTTACGAATTGGCTCCTCTTTTGCGTATTTTTCATATGTAAAAAGAGATAGTTGTTCTACTGTATCTGACTGATCTACTACATTGCTAACTGTCACACCAAGCAGGCGTACAGGATTTCCATTCCAATGTTTTTCAATGAGGGAGAGTGCGATTACTTCAATATCTTTTTTCTTAAAAATAGCGTTTTGTGAAGTTTTGCTCCGTGTATAATTATGCCAATCTGCATCTCTAATTAAAATGGAGACCGTATGCCCTGCTAATTTCTTCGCATCCAACCTTTTAGCTACACGCGTACATAGTTCTTCTATAGCAGCTTGAAGCTCTGAAAGAATCATTAAATCAGAAGGAAATGTCACGGAGTGCCCAACTGATTTAGTGTCGTAAATAGAATTAGGATCGACTTCCCTTTGATCTATTCCTTGAGCTCTATTCTTCAATCGAAGGCCATTTTTTCCAAGATTCGCTTTCAATAAATAATCTTCGCTTCTCGCTAAATCGCCAATTGTTGCAATCCCGATTTCTTTTAGTTTGTTGGAAGTGCTAGATCCAACACCGTGCATCTCAATGACAGGCAAATGCCACAGCATTTTTTCAACATCGCGCTTCCGTAGGATTGTAATGCCCATGGGCTTTTTCATATCAGAAGCCGTTTTTGCTAAAAACTTGTTCGGCGCTATGCCAATTGAACAAGGCAAATCAAGCTCATGCAATATACGTGTTTGAATCATTTCCGCTAGTTGTATTGCTTCAATTCCATGTGCAATTTCCGTTACATCTACATAGCCTTCATCGATCGATACAGGCTCAACAAGGTCGGTGTATGAACGTAAGATATCGAACATCGCTTTTGACGCATGGCGATATCGTTCAAAGTTTGGTGGCAGTACAATAAGATTTGGACACTGTCTCTTTGCTTCCCATACAGCCATTGTCGTAAAAATGCCTTTTGCCCTTGCTTCATAAGAACAAGTAACGAGTATCCCTTTCCTTTCGCTAGGATTACCAGCAATGGCTACAGGCTTCCCCTTTAATTCAGGATGGTATGCTTGTTCAACAGAAGCATAAAAACTATTCATGTCAATATGAAATATAATCCTTCCACGACCATTCATACAATCCCTCCATCGATCACACGTTCTCTATTTAGTATACCAAATTTTTGAGTTTTTTTTCGATAAAAAAGCAAGCGAGATTTCCGCTTGCTGATGATTTATTGATTAGGCTTTGCATATTCAGCGTAATGATGGACAAGGTGATCCAGACCATCTCTTAATTCTTGACCTGACATTGCTACGCCGTGTCCTGTGATTGCCACTTCAGGCTTTAATTGTATTAACTTTTTTATCGACTTTAATGCTTCAGCAAAGTCTTGCGTCAGATATTTTGGTGGCCCGCTAATTTCCTCTTTTTGCGAAATCACACTTGTCAGAGATTCTTGCTTAACTGTTATAAACGCATCCCCTGCGATTAAGGCACGGTCTTTATCTCTGAAGAATGAGACATGACCTCGCGTATGGCCTGGTGTATGAATCCAGCGAAACTCGGGTAAGAAAGGCACACTCCCATCTGTTGGCAATGCTTGCACATGATTGCCTAAGTTAATCGCATCGTTCGGAAACATAGGCGACATTTTTGCAACTAACCCAGGATCTGAACTAGCATCGGGATGGGGATAATTCATTGCTCCTGTTAGGTAAGGCATCTCCAATTCGTGTGCATATACAGGGACTTCCCACTTTTCGATCAGTTCAATAATAGATCCGACATGATCGAAATGGCCATGTGTAAGAATAATCGCCTTTGGTTTATTCTCTTTGCCAAAACGTTCCTCTACCTCTGCTATAATCTTGTCAGCTTGCTTTGGAACCCCTGCATCTACTAGTACAAACTCATTGCTATTCGGCCCACCGACTAAGCAAATATTTGCAATCTGTGTTGTATACATATAAAGATCAGGGAGCACCTCGACCCCTTTTCCACTTGCAACGGAAGTAGCAGGGATGAATTTATAATCATTGCCATACTTCATCTCTTGTTCCATACTTAATCTCCTTTCTAATTCTGTTTGTGATCTATTACCCTTTCTTTCAGAAAAGAATCATTGCCCCCACTGCGTCCTTGGACATTAAATTTATTCTTCCTTTTTCCCTTGCTGCTCTTTGTTATCGTTCATTGAGCGGTAAACCATTGTCTTCATACTGCCCTGAACAACATTCTCCAAGAAAAATGAACCAACCAATTCTAAATATTTGTCATCATCGTACATTTTTTTATTTTGTAGTTCCATTTCAGCCAAGCCATCATATGTTGCTAAAAGTGCATACGTGTAATCTTCTCCAATAATCGGCAGTAGAATATCGACAATGTGATGATAATTTTCATTGCGGTATTTTTTTAATTCCTGTAAGTTCTCAACAGCTTCCTTGAATTTTTCTTGTTTCATTTCAAACGTTTGATAAACATATAGTGGCATTCTATTTTCAACTCCCTTTAATTAATTTCATCATAGATTCCTCTAAATAATAGTTGTAGAATGGACAGCTTTTGAATAGCATGTACTAAACACTTTTCTTGAAGGAGATACTTAATGGGGATTTTTTTTAGCTATATTTTTCTAGGTTTATCCTTAGCTGCACCAATTGGTCCTGTAAATGCGGCACAATTGGACAAAGCGTTGAAATTCGGTTTCTTGCATTCATGGTTCGTTGGTTTAGGTGCCATTCTTGCTGACGGGATTTATATGCTTGTCGTCTATTTAGGGGTTGTACAGTTTCTTGATACGCCTTTTATGCAAACTCTATTATGGTCTTTTGGATGTTTTGTGCTTATTTATACAGGCATTGAGAGTATGGTTAGTGCTGGTAATGTACAAGTTACACCAAAAAAAAATAACGCTTCATTGTCAAAATCTTTCTTCTCTGGGTTTTTTATGTCCATCTCAAATCCACTAACAATCCTATTTTGGTTAGGTATTTATGGTTCGATATTAGCAAAGACCATTTCCGAAAATGATAATATGCACATTGCCCTCTATAGTTTCGCTATCTTTTTAGGATTATTGCTGTGGGATGTGACAATGGCTTTGACTGCTAGTAGCTTTAAAAAATTTGTTGCTGGAAAGCTGTTAGTGGCCATTTCTTTCATTTCCGGATTATCTTTAATTGGATTCGGTCTTTATTTTGGCATTCAAGCCATAAAACTAATGTTCTTCTAAATGCCTTTTGGATAACTATTTACTTTCTTTTTAGTACCTTTTTTCTGAGTGAAATGGCGAATAATCAGCACAATTGCAACAAAGGCTACAAATAATAAACTCATATAAAAACCCATTCTTGTTGACTTATGAAGCAGTGTCCCGCTTATTGCTACAAGAATTAACGCCATGCCAACAAAGCGTTTGATATGATCAAAACTGGTTGCCTTCACGATCTTTGGCAAAGAAATTAAAATAAAAAGCCAATTGTATAAAAGCATAAGACCGGCGGCAGTAGTGATGTATTCATATACACGGTCTGGCATAATCCTTGAAAATATAATAGAAGCTATCAATCCACAAATCGTCAATCCAAGAGCAAATGTGGGCACTTTCAGTTTTCCTTGTTTAGAAAAGATTTTTGGCGCATCTGAGTCTTCAGACATCGTTACTAACATGCTTGTTACTGCAAATAATGATGCTGCCATTGTCGAAAAACCGGCGATAATAATAGCTCCGTTAAAAACATGTGGGAAAAACGATAGCTGGTATGGATCCAGTGCGATAGCAAATGGGCTTTCTTTTGCATTGAATTTTTCCAAGGCCGCTAACGAGGATGCGAGGAAAATGGATATTAGATAAATGGTTGTGAGTATAGCTAACATCACGTTGCCTGATTTCTTAACATCTTCTTTATTTTTTAGCCTGGTGGAGAGGATACCCATGATTTCAATACCGCCAAATGCATAAAAGCCGAATATAAGTGCACCCCATAGACCCATAAGACCATAAGGAGAAAATTCTTTTAAATTACTCGGCATGCTAAAATCATTTTTGCTGCCGCCAAATAAGCCGAATATAACTGCGATGGCCAAAATAATAAACATGAAAATCACAGCTACCTTAATGACAGCAAATATATTTTCAATTTTTTCAAATCCTTTCGTACCAATCACTACGACTAGCACACCGAGAATTGCATAAATTGATGCAAAAATCCATAAAGGAACAGAAGGAAACCAAAAACGAGTAAGTAATGACAGGGCAGTCAATTGACTACCGGTAATAAGAATTTCTGAAAACCAATAAACCCATCCGCTACTAAATCCTGCCCAATTGCCGTAAGCTATCTTTGCATACGAGCGAAATGAACCTTTTTGTGGATTATGCGCAGACATTTTACCGAGAGCATCCATTACAATATAAGTACCTAAGCCTGCTAAAATGAATGCAATCATAATAGACGGCCCTGTTTTTGTTATACCTATTCCTGACCCTAGAAAATAACCGGTCCCAATTATACTTCCTACTCCAACAAGTGATAGCTGCCACCAGGAGAGCTTCTTTTCCTTTTTATCATCGCTTTGCGACCCAATACGTGAAGGAATTTCCATCAGAATCCCTGCCTTTCTTATCACGCCTATTTTTAGCAATATAAATAGATTTATACGCTTTACTCTTGTTTGCTAAAAGAGGAAGCAGATTGGCTCATATCATCGCTATTGGTTGTATGAACTAAAAAACAAAAAGAGCCATAAGCAATGGAAGCTTATGGCTCAAATAATAATGGTTTTTATATTTGGACTTCTTCGTCTTTAAGGTGTTGCAAGTAAGCTTTAATATCTTTAATTCCTTCCAATGTATCAACTAGCACATCTGGCGAAATCAATGTAATCAATCGATCATCTAGGTTTGCTACTGCCTCAAAGAATTGAGTTTTGGCATAATTAACAAGCCCAACTTGTTTCAGAGCAGATTCTTCAATGTCTAGAATTTCTTTAGCATCCGCCACCATTAAACCAAATATTAATTCATCTGATTGAATGACTATCACTTTTGCAGTCGATAAATCGGCATTTCTCTGATATAAAATGCGCTCACAATCTAAAATGGGACGCAACTCGCCTCTAATCTTTGAAAAACCAACTAAATATTCAGGAAGATGCGGAATAGGCGTAATATGTTCCGCCTTTTCTATTGCGTCCACACGTTCAACCGGCACTGCATATTCTTCTTTACCACATGAAAAAACGATAACTTTCATATTTGCTTTCCCTCTATTTCACTTTAGCAGAACATTTTACGATTTCTACAAGAAGCTCAGCCAATTTTTCTAGCTCTTCAATAGGCATTCTTTCGGATGTTGTGTGAATATTTTCATAGCCCAATGCCAAGTTAACTGTTGGTATGCCAAAGCCTGCGATTACATTGGCGTCGCTGCCGCCACCTGATTGCATTAATTTTGGTTCACGTCCAATATTGCTTGCAGCTTCTTGTGCAATTTGTACAACTAAATCATCCGGACCAAATTTGAAGCCAGGATACATACGTGCAACTTCTACTTCTGCTTCGCCGCCCAATTCTTTTGCAGCTGTTTCAAATGCTTCCTTCATATGATTTTCTTGTTGAATTAACTTTTCTTCTACAAGTGAACGACACTCTGCTAATACAGATGCTTCATCACAGACAATATTTGTAGCTTTACCGCCTTCAAAACGACCGATATTTGCAGTTGTTTCAGAATCGATTCGGCCCAACTTCATTTTGGCAATTGCTTTTGCAGCTATAGTAATAGCAGATATACCTTTTTCAGGTTCTACACCAGCGTGCGCTGTTTTTCCTTTTAATGTAGCAAAGATTTTTGTTTGGAATGGAGCTGCTGTAACAATGCCCCCTACCTTACCGTCAGAATCTACTGCAAAACCATATTTAGCAGTGATTTTGTTAGGATCTAATTCTTTTGCTCCTTCAAGACCTGATTCTTCACCAGCTGTAATGATGAATTCGATGTCGCCATGCTCAATATTTTCTTCTTTTAAGCGTTTAGCTAATTCAAGCAGTCCAGCAATTCCTGCTTTATCATCTGCTCCAAGAATAGTTGTACCATCTGAATAAATATATCCATCTTCTTTAATTACTGGTTTAATACCTACACCAGGCACAACAGTATCCATATGGCATGTGAAGTAAATCGGCTGAACATCTGTTAATGAGCCTTTTAATGTTGCTATTAAGTTTCCTGATGCATGGCCGTTGCGGCTCGCTGAATCATCTTCAAAAACATCAAAACCTAATGCTTCTAATTTACTAATCAATACAGGCGAGATTTTTTCCTCATGATATGTTTCGGAATCGATTTGAACTAATTCCATAAATTCTTCTACAATACGGCTTGGCATGTTGCAAGACTCCTTTATTTATGTAATAAAAATGGTACTTTAAACCCTTAACTTACTGCGAAGTTCCTAATGAAAAATAACTGCCTTAACTGTTAGGATGGGTATGCTTTAAGCACAGTGGAAAAGTAATAGTCCCACTGTGTAAAGTTTCAATAAATAGTTTATCATAATTCAGTCCAAACACCTATGTAGTTGCCTCAGCAGGCAACATTAACATTTAGTTTATTTGTTATAGAGGAATATTGCCATGCTTTTTATATGGCCGTGTTTCTTGCTTTGAGCGAAGCATTTCAAGTGACTGCATAAGCTTTATACGTGTTTCTCGCGGATCAATTACATCATCTACTAATCCGTGTGATGCCGCCACATATGGATTGGCAAACTTTTCTTTATATTCATCTATTTTTTTCGTACGCATCGCTTCTGGGTCACTTGCGCCTGCAATTTCAGAGGCATGGATAATATTAGCTGCTCCAGACGCTCCCATTACTGCAATTTCAGCATTTGGCCATGCATATACCATATCCGCTCCAATAGATTTAGAATTCAGTGCAACATAAGCACCACCATAAGCTTTTCTTAGAATGACAGTTATTTTAGGTACCGTCGCTTCTGAATAGGCAAAGAGAATTTTTGCGCCATGACGAATGATGCCGCCATGCTCTTGTTTAACTCCAGGGAAAAAGCCAGATACATCTTCAAATGTAATGATCGGAATATTGAAAGAGTCACAAGTACGAACAAAACGTGCCAGTTTATCGGATGAGTCGATATCAAGCCCGCCAGCAAGTACTTTAGGCTGATTGCATACAAGGCCCACTGATTCACCATCAATTCGTCCAAATCCAACAACCACATTTTTTGCAAATTCTTTCTGCACTTCCATAAATGAATTTGCATCCACCACTTGTTCAATAACTTTCCTAACGTCATAAGCTTTTGTTTGATCAACTGGTACAATGTCTAGTAATTCTGAACGGAAATTATCGTCGTTTGAAGAATCTTCACGTCGTTGAGTTGGCGTTTTCTCTCTATTATTTTGCGGCAAATAACTAAGTAACTGTTTCACCTGTTCAAGTGCATCCGGTTCTTCAGACGCTCGAAAATGAGCATTGCCACTTATAGTATTATGGACTTTGGCACCGCCGAGACCCTCTGAAGTAATTTTTTCACCTGTCACAGTTTCAATAACTTTCGGTCCTGTAATAAACATTTGGGATGTATTATCAACCATAAATATAAAGTCCGTAATAGCAGGTGAATAAACCGCTCCCCCTGCACAGGGTCCCATAATAACCGAAATTTGAGGGATGACGCCTGAATAAATAGAGTTCCGATAGAAGATATGTCCATAGCCATCAAGCGATAACACACCTTCTTGAATGCGGGCACCCCCGGAATCATTGATACCAATAAATGGAGCACCATTTTTTGCAGCTAAATCCATTACATTAGCAATCTTTTTCGCATGCATCTCGCCAAGCGCCCCGCCAAATACGGTGAAATCTTGAGAAAATACATATACCGGACGTCCGTTAACCTTGCCGTAGCCTGTTACTACGCCATCTCCTGGTCCCTTTTTTTCTGCCATGTCAAAATCAACTGTCCTGTGATGAACAAAGGGATTAATTTCTACAAATGTCCCTTCATCCAGTAGCAAATCAATGCGTTCACGTGCTGTTAATTTACCTTTTTCATGCTGTTTATCAATGCGAGATTCGCCGCCCCCAAGCTCAATTTCTCTTTTTCTATCATATAATTCATTAATTTTGTCATACATATCCATGTGTTAACTCTCCTTCTTTTCGTTACGTTCGACTAATTCATAAAGAACGCCATTCGATGATTTAGGATGAATAAAAGCAACCTTTGCCCCGCCCGCGCCGTTCTTTGGCTTCTCTGATAAAAGGGTTGCTCCTTCTTTTCGCATCCTCTCCATTTCATCCTCAATGTTTTCTACTAAAAGAGCGATATGATGTATACCTTCTCCTCTCTTTTCTAAATATTTATATATAGCGCTTTCATTTGTAAGCGGCTCAAGTAATTCTATATGCGTATTGTTTGCATCTATAAATGCAACTCGCACTCCCTCTGACTCTACTTCTTCAATATTTAATAATTTCATTCCTAATACATTTGTATAATATGTAGTACGTTCATCTAAATTTTTAACGGCAATGCCTATATGATCTATGTTTTTCAATGCTGACACCCCTTTTGTATTCTAGTCTATTGTAGCTGAATTATTCAGAAAACTCTACTAATACTTGTTTATTGAATGAGATTTGGTAAAATATTTTTAAGAGATCAGCGAAACAAGTGAAACTTCAATTTAGGTTCTGTTTTCCGTATGTTGAGGGTATTCTGTCTTTGTCCTCTTGAGGTTATGGATTAAAGAATTTATATAGCGGTAAAAAGGAGAGAGAACAATGAGCAATAAAACTATTCAAAAAGTAGTCGTTATATTAATGGCTCTTATTATGGTCATGTCCATTCTAACATTCGGTTTAGCAATGATTCGATAATAAAAGAGCAGACTCTTTAAATAGCAGTCTGCTCTTTTTTTATAGTCCTAGCTTTTGCTTAACTTCTTGTATTTGTAGAATATGCCTTTTTTCATGGTAGCCAACAAAAGGAATCCATTGATCGAGACTCATCAGTCCAAAAGCAGGGTGAGGATATGCTTTTTGTTTAAGTATTTGTACGTCTACTGCTTTTTCTACATCTTCTAACTGCTGATGTGAGGTTGATAATTTCTCTTCCAGCTCATTTATGCTAGCAAATTTATCAGATGGTAATGCAGTGGCAGGAGCGTTGACTTTAACATCGCGATTAACAGTTGCTTCAATAGGTTTATGACTTACCGTAGCATTCTCCCCTTTTTCAGCATTTTGCTTTATCATCATCGCTATATTTGATTCCAACAAGTATAAATGCTCTACAATTTCCTTAATAGACCATTCTTCTGATGAAGGTTTTTTATTTAAATTTTCATCAGATATGCCACTGATTTCTGTTAATAGTTCTTCTCTTGCTTGGTCATTGATTTTCATTCTGAAATCTCCCTTTATAAGTTTAGATTCACTTCTTTACACTCATAGTTTACTATACTATTACCTCTATACTGAAATAACAGGGCTCCGTTAAATTCTTACTACTTCTAAGATGTCGTTATAGTATTCTTTATGAGCTTCACATTTATGAATCTTTTCGTCTAATATGGCAATTTCTTGATCCATCCCCATTACCAATTCTTTAATAAATAATTGTGTCATGGCGCTGCTGATGCTATCAAAGCTTTCAATTAATAACCGTCTTTTTTGAGATAGAACTCTTTGTTGTTGAATAGATTTCACTGCTTCTTCCGTTAATCGGTGAATCTCTTGCTGTATATCCCTTATCAATAGAGTAGCCACATCATCTGTATATTCTTTTATATCTATCATTCTTTCCCTCCTCTACGATTTTCCGTTATTCATAGAGTATGGAGAGCTTCTAAAAATTATTCATCTTTTAATATATTCTTTCTTGAAGAAATGATAGATCTAAATGAGAAGGAAGCATACCGCCTATTAGTTTATCAAAACAAAAAAGCTTCCAAAAGAGGAAGCTCTTATTACATTTCAATTATACTTCATCACAAAACTCTTCAAAATACGCTTGGATCGAAGTGATTACAGACATAGGATCATGTCCTTCAATTTCATGACGGCCAATTTCAGCCACTGGCTGCCCATCTTTCAGCATCACAAATGATGGAGATGAAGGGATATGGTCGTCACCAAAGTGCATACGTGCTTGTGCAGTAGCTTCTTGGTCTTGGCCTGCAAATACGGTTACTAGATGATCAGGACGTTTATCATAATTAATCGCGTGTACTGCTGCTGGGCGTGCAATACCCCCTGCACAGCCGCAAACAGAATTGACCATAACAAAAGTAGTTCCAGGACGGTTGAAAGCATCCTCTACTTGTTCGGCTGTTTTTAATTCTTCATAACCGTTTCCAGACAATTCACTGCGAGCTTGACGCAGCATATCTTGCATAAATAAATCGTAATCCATATTCATGTGTATTCGCTCCTTTTTTTACATCACTATTACTATAACAGGTGTTCGTCCACTTTTCAAAATGATCGTTTCAGATTATAGAACACGCGCAGCTTCCGTTAGAATATGATCAATTTCCTCTACAGAATCTTCTTGATTTTCGACAAGCAAGCTAAAGATATACATTTTGCCACTTTGTCCAATGAAATAACCACTTAAAGTATTTACACTTTCAATAGAACCTGTTTTGGCAAATACACGCCCATTTGTCAGAGGAGAGGTCAGTCGATTTTGGAGGGATCCCCCTGTTAGGCGATCATTCTTCCCCGCGATTGGCAAACTATTAAAATACGTATTAAACCACTTTTCGTCTTTATAAATCTTATATAATAATTCAGTTAAATCCTCTGCCGTCAAACGATTTTCTTGCGATAAACCCGACCCATCGTCCAACACAGCATTTTTTATAGGGATGTGAGCGGATGCTGCATATTTCTTTATTGTTTTCAGACCAGCAGGAGTACTACCACGTTTTTTCACTTCTTTTCCGAGGGTCTTTACTAAAACATTGGAGATACTATTATTACTCAACTTCATATATGGAATCATTATATCTTTTAAAGGCACCGACTGCTTCTGTGCAATAAGGTGTGCGTTTTTCGGAGGTACGGCTCTGTAAAATGTGGTATCTGTATAGTCTACTTGCTGACTTTTTAATGCCTCTTTAAATAATGTCATTGTCTGTTTTGTTGGCTGTGGAACAGCTATCCATTCTCTTACTGTCTGTTCCCTTGGCAAATTACCTGTAATATACACTTTACGTGTTCCAAATGCCCTTTCGATTTTGAGCGTATTCGGCTGTCCATATGCTACTGTTTTTGCCTCATTACAAATAAGTAGTTCTCCTTTAGCAGGTTCTATGTGCAATGTAGGCTTTTTCCCCTCTTTGTTACCCTTTGCCTCTATTAGGACGGAGGCTGCATCGTAATCTTTGTTAGGTGAAATCATTAATGCTGTGACAGGGGCAGCATAATAATAAGATTGGTCTTCTTTTTCAATGTGCGGAGTAAGCAATTTTTGATCAAAATAGAAATCATCAGCTACAATACGTCCATTAATTTTCTTTAATCCTTGACTATGAAGAAATGCGGCCAGTTCTTTCAAGTCGTTCATAGAAAGAGTAGGATCACCTTTTCCTTGAAGATACAAATCGCCTTGCAAAACACCTTTTTTCACTATTCCATCCATAAAGACATTCGTTTTGAAACGATAATTTTCCCCTAGCTCACTTAAAGCCGCTGCTGCTGTGAAAAGTTTCAAATTTGAAGCAGGTTTTTGTGACCTATCCCCATTATAATTAAATATAATTTGCCCTTCTAAATTACGAATGACCATACTGACATCAGCAGCGGGTAACTCTTGTACTATGGTGCTTCTTAGGTTCCCATCTATTTCTCCATCATTTTCAAAATTAGCACTAGCTATATTTGTGAACGGCATTGCACTAAAACATAGAATAATTAAGAAGAATATATACTTTTTGTACATATTTCCCTCCCCCAATAGAGCTTTAGGGCAAGTATATGAATAAGTAGTGCGAAATATGTCGAAAAAAAGAGTAACTGAGCTTATTTTCTCATTTACCCTTTCAACTTATTAATCCTCGTACATCATTTTCTTCGTCATTCCACCATCTATGGTAACATTCTGAGCTGTAATAAAATCGTTTTTAGGATGAGTAAGAAATATACATGCATTGGCAATGTCGTCAGGTTTACCAACCCTGCCGCTCAAATGCATTGCATGGTCATTTTCGGTTAGTGCCTCATAATCCTCTGTTTCAATCCAGCCTGGAGATATACAGTTGACCTTAATTCCATCTGGGCCGAATGATCGTGCTAAGGCATGCGTCAAAGCCACAATGCCTCCTTTTGTAGCAGCATATGCTTCTGTATTCGGTTCAGACATAAAAGCACGTGTTGATGCAATCGACACGATGGATCCACCATTTTCTTGTTTTCGCATATATTTTGCTGCTTCTCTAGAACATAAGAATACACTTCTCAGGTTGGTATTCATTATGTCATCCCATTCATCAATAGTAGATTCATATGGTGATACAGGCACGAATTTTCCTGCGTTATTGACTAGAACATCAATCTTACCCCAATGGTTTACAGTTTCGCTCATCAAATGGATAATATCCTCTAGTTTTCGCACATCCGTTTGCACAAATATGGCACGGCTACCCAATTCCTTAGCAAATTCTTCTCCTGTAGGATTGATATCAGCCAACACTAAATTTGCATGTTGTCTTGCATACATTAATGCGATAGATCGACCTATTCCTTTTGCCGCTCCTGTAATAACTACTGTTTTCGCTGCGAACATATTTTATTTCCCCCAGTCAATACTATTTTTTTAATATTTAAAATATTTTATTTAGTAGATATCTCTTTTAGATGTTTCCTACTTTAATGTAGATTTTATTGGATTGTTATATTCAATTTACAGAATGAGAACTACGATTAAGCGTTAACAGCTTTTTTCATACGAGAAGCACGAAAAAACCGAGCTAAATTCACTCAGTCTTTTCGTCAGAAAATAGTAAATCAACTGCCTGAGATACAGTTATCTGTCCTTCAGATATTTGTTTTTCAAATTGAGAAACTCGTTGTTTTGTATCATTATTTGCATAAAAAGTGTCGATCAAACGATCTCGAATCATAGCCTGGAACCATTCAGTTGTCTGTTTGGTACGACGGCTTGACCAAAAACCCGTTTTCATACAGGTTTCCCGAAATTCTTCAATCGTTTCTTGTATTCTTGATAATCCTTTGTTTTCAAGAGAGGATACAAGGTGTGTCCTTGTATCCCACCCAGGTGTGGCAGGCTGTAAAAAATGCTGTATTCGTTTGTACTCTGACATGGTTCTTTGCGCTGGACGAAGATTATTCCCATCAGCTTTATGCACAATAATTGTATCTGCTAATTCCATGATGCCTTTTTTCATTCCCTGTAGTTCATCTCCTGCTCCTGTCAGGACAAGAAGTAAAAAGAAATCTACCATACCTCTTACAATTGTTTCGCTCTGGCCGACTCCCATCGTTTCGATTAGTACAATATCGTAGCCTGCTGCTTCACATAATAGCATGGTTTCTCTTGTTTTTTTATGCACACCGCCTAAAGTCCCCGCTGAAGGAGACGGACGGATAAATGCATTGGGCTCACGTGAGAGCTGCTCCATCCTTGTCTTATCTCCGAGAATGCTGCCTCCATTGACTGTGGAGCTTGGGTCAATAGCGAGTACAGCAACTCTATGTCCTTTTTCACAGAGCATTTTGCCGAAAGCTTCAATGAAGGTGCTTTTCCCCGCTCCTGGAACACCAGTTATACCAATTCTAATGGAAGCACCTGTATAGGGAAGCATCTTTTTAAGTAAGTCCTGCGCATCCGATTGATCTTCTGGATGAGCACTTTCAAGAAGGGTAATGGCTTTTGCCAAATGCAGACGCGAGCCTTCCCTTATATTTTCAGCTAGTTCGTCTAGATTCTGTTTGACTTTCGTCTTTTTAACAAACTTCTTTCGTTTGGTTTCCTGCATCCCGTCATGTATCGATTGAACCCCTGGCTGGACAAATAATGCTGATTTTTTATCAGTCATTTACTTCCTCGTACCCTAAATTCTTATAGATAAGTTCAATCATTTTTTGAGATGCAATAGGCAATACTGTACCAGGTCCAAAGATCGCTTGGGCACCGCTCTGATATAAAAATTCGTAATCTTGAGCAGGTATAACACCACCGACAATCACGATAATGTCTTCTCTGCCTAGTTTTTTCAATTCATTAATGAGAGCGGGCACTAATGTTTTATGACCAGCTGCTAGAGACGAAACGCCAACAACATGAACGTCATTTTCTGCCGCCATTTGTGCGGTTTCTTCTGGCGTCATAAATAACGGTGATATATCCACATCAAAACCAAAGTCTGCATACCCAGTAGCAACAACTTTAGCTCCGCGATCATGGCCGTCTTGGCCCATTTTAGCGACTAAAATCCTTGGGCGTCTTCCCTCATTTTCTAAGAATTCCTCAGTCATTTGTTTGATCTCTTCGATAGCTTCCTTATCAGAATAGTTGGAAGCATAGACACCGCTAATAGAGCGGATGACTGCTTTATGTCGTCCTGCAACTGACTCAATTGCATCCGAAATTTCCCCAAGCGTGGCTCTTGCCCTTGCTGCATCTACAGCTACTGTAAGTAAGTTTTCCTCCCCTGTTTCTGCAGCATGAGTTAAGCGATCTAATTCATAGCGTACTTTATTTTCATCTCGTTTTTCTTTCATTAATTGAATTCGATCAATTTGCGATTGACGTACCATCGTATTATCGATATCTAAAATTTCTATAGGATCCTCTTTATCTAAACGATATTTATTGACGCCTATGATTGTTTCTGTTTTAGAATCAATTTTAGCTTGCCGCTTTGCGGATGCTTCCTCAACTCTCATTTTAGGTAGCCCGGTTTCAATTGCTTTTGCCATACCACCTAGCTCTTCAATTTCCTCAATCAACGTCCATGCAGACTTTGTTAATTCGTCAGTCAACTTCTCAACATAATAAGAACCGCCCCACGGATCAATTGTTTTGGTCATTTGTGTTTCATTTTGCAGAAAAAGCTGTGTATTTCTTGCAATCCGAGCAGAAAAATCTGTCGGAAGTGCGATGGCTTCATCTAAAGCATTTGTATGCAGTGACTGTGTATGCCCCATCGTTGCTGCATTGGCTTCAATCAAAGTCCGTGTCACATTATTAAACGGGTCTTGTTCTGTTAAAGACCAGCCAGATGTTTGTGAATGTGTGCGAAGAGCAAGGGTCTTAGGATTTTTAGGGTTGAATGAAGACATCATTTGAGCCCAAATGCGACGAGCTGCACGCATTTTGGCTATTTCCATATAATAATTCATGCCAATCGCCCAGAAGAAAGACAATCTAGGTGCAAAATTATCAATGTCGATGCCTGCCTTCAGTCCTGTACGCACATATTCTAGCCCATCCGCTAAAGTATAAGCTAGCTCGATATCGTTTGTAGCTCCCGCTTCTTGAATATGATAGCCGGAAATAGAAATAGAATTGAATTTCGGCATAAATTTAGAAGTATATTCAAAAATATCAGCGATGATTTTCATCGACATTTCAGGCGGATAAATATATGTATTACGCACCATATACTCTTTTAAAATATCATTTTGGATTGTGCCTGCAAGCTTATCTGGAGTGATGCCTTGTTCTTCAGCAGCTACTATATAAAAAGCAAGCACCGGTAGCACTGCACCATTCATTGTCATGGAGACAGACATCTGATCAAGCGGGATTCCATCAAATAGAATTTTCATATCTTCAACAGAATCAATGGCAACTCCTGCTTTACCTACATCCCCCGTCACACGAGGGTGGTCAGAATCATAGCCTCGGTGTGTTGCAAGGTCAAATGCAACGGAAAGGCCTTTTTGGCCCATTGCTAAGTTTCGGCGATAGAAAGCATTCGATTCCTCTGCAGTTGAAAAACCAGCATATTGCCGAATCGTCCATGGACGGCCAATATACATAGTTGGATAAGGTCCTCTTGTATTAGGCGCGATTCCTGCTACATCATGAAGATGAACTGCGGTTTTAATATCATTGAACGAATAGCTGGTTTTAACTTCAATATTTTCATTAGTCATAAATGTAGATTGTTTTTTTGATGGAAGTTCATCACGCAAAACTTCTTCTATGTGAACAGTTGAAAAATTAGGTTTCATCGTTGAACCTCCTTCAATGTTTCAGCAATATTATTCAACTTTTGAATCATATTTTGGCCTTTGTATAAATATCCGTTTAAACCTTTTGCTTGCCAATCGGTATCGAATTTCCCCGCCACATCCAATATAATAGAGGCTGGTTTTTCTTCCAACAAAACAGGGATTGCAGTCAGAGTATCCTCATCTGTTGCACAGAAAATGACATAATCCTCTTTGCTATTTTTTAACCACTCCTTAGCTTTTTCTATATCTGTTGTAGGCTCTATTACGTTAGAAAGCATACCTGCAGTAGCTAAGACCCCTGTAGCGAAATCTATACGCGGCTTAATCTTTTTCAAATCGCCAAATGGCAAAATTGCTGCTTTGACTTTTGCATCTTTCATTGTTCGTCTTAAACCTTCGAATGGTTCTGAAAGACGTTTGACTTTGTAAAATGTTTCAACTGAAGCCTCTTCATTAGCATCAGCAAAATCGTTTGTGCCAACAAGTATGGTTTTCCTTGTTTCCACTTCAAGAAGACGTTTAGTCATTGTTTCTTCAAGCTCTTTTTCTATTCGGCCACTTTCTACATATTGTGTATAGCCGCCCATTGCTTCAATTTCAACAAACTTTCCCCAAGCTTCTTTAGCTAAATCGTGCGTTAACGATTCGATATAATAAGCACCACCAGAAGGGTCCTCTATCTTGGTAACATGCGATTCTTCGCGTATTACCAAGCCCACATTTCGTGCAATCCGAACTGATTGGCTTGATGGCTTTGTTATAATATTATGAGGGTGTACTGTTAAAAGATCAGCTCCGCCTATAGCTGCAGCAAATGCTTCATTCCCTGCCCGTAGCAAGTTTACGTAAGGATCTAATTTTGAGAATCTTCTAAGAGATGTTTCTGCATAAATCTTTACAGGTTTTGGATTTTCAATACCGTAAGCTTTAGCGAATGCTTTCCAAAGTATTCGAAAAGCTCGAAGTTTTGCTATCTCCATAAAAAATTGTGTATCAATTGAAAAGGCAGCGAAAAATTGATTTTCAAGCTGATTAAAATCTGTTTCTTTTTCCATTTGTTCACTCGCTATTGCAAGAGCTATGGCTAATTCTTGTACAGCGTTTGCCCCTTTGTAATGAGCATCAATTATGTTAGCGCTTACCTTTCGAACATTCTGAAAACCGTTGATTTGACAGTGCTCATTAGATAATACAAAACCTTTGGCTTCTTTATTTTCTATAAAGTTAAAAACATTTAGGATTTCTGGATCTGCAGTCCGTATAAAAAATGGATGGTCATTCAGCAATCCTGCGAGTTTTTTCAGAGCCTCTTCACTCCACTCAAAGCTCACTTGGTCAATCATTAAATATTGATTACCGAATAATACAGAATTCTTTAATTCAGAGATGTATTCATCAATACAATCAGCGTAGGTGGATTGGGCAATCGCAAAAGCACCTTCACTCCTCATCTCTCGGACTGTGTTAGCTTGTGCATCTAATTTTCCATCTAATGTATTCAATAAGTCTTCCATGGTATAAAGCGGTTCAATTGTAATACCTTCAATAGTTTTAGTGAAAAGCGACTCAAATGGCTTCCCTTTTAATGCTATTATCGAGGCTTCTTTCCATTCCTCATAAGATGGTTTCGGGAAATTTACTTCTTTCATATTTGTCATACGCACGCGTAGATGCTTCCCCCCTTTGTCATTCTTACTACTATTTTACACAATATGTACATAGCTTAAAAGTAAAAGAAGTCTGAAAACCATTTCAACTAGGTTACCAGACTTCTTTTTTATTTATTCCACTTTGTCATTTAAAAAGATTTTGTTGGAAGAAGAAATGAGGCTCTCAATATCATTCTCCAGTATCTATCTTAATAAATGGACATTGTATCTTTTGAATAGCCCTCAAGCAATTCTTTGACACGTGAAAGGAATTTGCCACTCACTAAACCATCAAGAATACGATGGTCAATCGATAAGCATAAATTAACCATATCTCGTGCTGCAAACATGCCGCCTTCCATAATCACCGGACGTTTCACAATGGATTCAATTTGTAGAATCGCCGCTTGAGGATGATTAATGATGCCCATTGATTGGACAGAGCCGAATGCTCCGGTATTATTAACGGTGAAAGTACCGCCCTTCATATCATCTGATTTCAGCTTGCCAGCACGCACTTTCGATGCTAACTCATGAATTTCCTTGGCAATGCCTTTAACTGATTTGTCATCTGCATTTTTGATAACAGGCACAAATAGGGCATCCTCAGTTGCGACAGCGATGGATAGATTGATATCCTTCTTCTGGATAATTTTATCGCCTTGCCACTGTGAATTCATCATAGGGAATTCTTTTAAAGCTTGTGAAACTGCTTTTACAAAGAAAGCAAAGTATGTGATGTTATATCCTTCACGTTTTTTAAAGTCACCTTTAATTGAATCACGGTAATTCACCAAATTAGTGACATCAGCTTCCATCATTAGCCACGCATGCGGAATTTCCTGTGTACTATTCACCATATTTTTAGCTATGGCACGACGGACGCCTGAAACAGGAATTTCAATATCGCCTGTAGCAGTTGGCTCATACGTTTTTTCTTCTTTAACAGGTGCTGGTTCAGCCTGAATTGTAGGCTGCTCTGGAGTAGCAACTGGTTTTGCTTCTACTTCTGGATTTGGTTTAGTAGCTGGCATTTGTCCGGAATCAATAATCTTTTGAATATCTTTTCTTGTAATCCGCCCAGAAGTTCCACTGCCTTCAACCATATTCAAGTCGATGCCATGCTCTGATGCCATACGAACGACTGCAGGAGAATACCTTTTTTTCATACTTTGATCGCTTGCTGATTCTTCATTCTTTGTTTCTGCAGGAGCGGAAGCCTCTGTTTTTACTTCTGCAGCTCCGCCCTCAATTTCAACCTTACAAACAACTTCGCCCACCGCAATGGTGTCACCTTCGTTTGCGATTAATTCAATGATTTTGCCCGCAAAGGATGATGGGAGTTCAGCTGTTACTTTATCTGTCTGCACTTCCGCTAATGTATCGTACTTTTTCACTTCGTCGCCTGGTTTAACTAACCATTTTTCGATTGTGCCTTCCGTTACACTTTCTCCTAGTTGTGGCATTGTAATTTGTTCAATTGCCATTTTAAAACCCCCTTTGCTTAAAATGCAGCTAATTCACGCATTGCTACTTCTACTTTATCTGGATTAATCATAAAGAATTTTTCCATTGTTGGCGCGTAAGGCATAGCCGGTACATCAGGACCCGCTAAGCGTTTGATTGGCGCATCCAAATCGAATAGCGCATGTTCCGCAATAATCGCAGAGACTTCGCTCATGACGCTACCTTCTTTATTATCTTCTGTTACAAGCAATACCTTACCCGTTTTCTTTGCAGCTTCAATAATAGCCTCTTTGTCTAATGGGTAGATCGTACGTAAATCCAATAAATGGACAGAGATGCCGTCTTTTTCCAAACGTTCAGCTGCTTGCAATGCAAAATGTACCCCAAGGCCATACGTAATGACAGTCAAATCTTCGCCTTCTCGTTTCACATCAGCTTTGCCGATTTCAATTGTATAGTCCTCTTCTGGCACTTCGCCTTTAATCAGACGGTACGCTCTTTTGTGTTCAAAGAAAAGGACAGGATCGTCATCGCGAATCGCTGCTTTTAACAATCCTTTCGCATCATATGGAGTTGATGGAATGACGATTTTTAAACCGGGTTGATTAGCAAATACTGCTTCTACTGATTGTGAATGGTAAAGCGCGCCATGGACTCCTCCACCAAATGGAGCACGAATAACCATTGGACAATTCCAGTCATTATTTGAGCGGTAACGGATTCTAGACGCTTCCGAAATAATTTGATTGACTGCAGGCATGATAAAATCCGCAAATTGCATTTCGGCAATAGGTCTTAAACCATACATCGCTGCACCAATACCAACTCCGACAATTGCTGATTCGGCAAGAGGTGCGTCAATCACACGTTCTTCACCGAACTCATCGTAAAGGCCTTGCGTTGCTTTAAACACGCCGCCCTTTAAACCGACATCTTCTCCAAGAATAAAGACAAGATCGTCTCTTTCCATTTCTTCTTTCATCGCTAATGTAATGGCATCAATATATGATAAATTCGCCATCTGCTACACCTCCTCATGGTTTCCGTAGACGTATTGCAATGCATGTTCCGGCTCCGCATATGGAGCGTTTTCCGCATAATCTGTCGCTTCGTCAACCTCAGCCATGATTTCTTCTTGCATCTTTTCTTCTATTTCTGAAGTTAGAACGCCTAAATCTTTTAAATATGCTGCAAAGCGAACAATCGGATCATTCGCACGGCCTTCTGCCAAATCTTCTTCTGTTCTGTATTGACGATGGTCATCATCAGATGAGTGTGCAGTTAAACGATAGCAGATCGTCTCAATTAAGCTTGGTCCCTCACCGTTTCTTGCACGATCTGCTGCTTCTTTCATCACTTTATACACTTCAAGTGGATCGTTGCCATCTACTGTTACGCCAGGCATACCGTAGCCAATCGCACGATCTGAGACATTTTCACACGCAACTTGCTTGCTAAGCGGCACTGAAATAGCATAGCGGTTATTTTCTACCATAATAATAACAGGAAGCTTGTGAACACCAGCAAAGTTAGCCCCTTCATGGAAATCACCTTGGTTTGAAGATCCTTCTCCAAGACTAACAAATGTGACAAAATCTTCTTTTTGCATTTTCCCCGCAAGTGCCACACCTACCGCATGTGGAACTTGTGTCGTTACAGGTGAAGAACCTGTAATAATGCGGTTTTTCTTTTGGCCAAAGTGACCAGGCATTTGGCGGCCGCCAGAGTTAGGATCTTCCGCTTTCGCAAATGCAGAAAGCATTAACTCTTTTGCTGTCATGCCGAAATGTAGCACAACGCCCATATCCCGGTAATACGGTGCGACATAATCTTTTTCATTATTTAAAGCAAATGCTGCGCCGATTTGAGCTGCCTCTTGTCCTTGGCAAGATATAACGAATGGGATTTTACCTGCACGGTTTAATAGCCACATTCTTTCATCGATACGTCGGGCAAGCAGCATTGTTCTATACATATCAAGTACTACTTCATCAGATAAACCTAAAGCAGTATGTTTATTTTCAGTCATTATGATCTCTCCTTAGAAATGAATTGCCATTCCATCAACAGCAAGGGCCGCTTCACCAATTGCCTCAGATAAGGATGGATGCGGATGAATATGCGCAGAAATTTCAAAAGGTGTTGCATCAACTAACATTGCAAGGCTTGCTTCGGCAATCAATTCCGTTGCATGCGCGCCCATAATATGCACACCGACTAGATCGTTTGTCTTTTTGTCTGCAATCATTTTAACGAAGCCTTCAGTCTCACCAAAAACAAGCGCTTTGCCAATTGCTGCAAATGGGAATTTACCCACTTTTACATCAATTCCAAGTTCTTTCGCTTGTTTCTCTGTATAGCCGATACTTGAAATTTCCGGGCTTCCATATATACAGCGTGCAATTTTATGGGCTTCCATCGGCCATGTTTCTTTACGAGCAATATGGTCTACAGCATGAATACCTTCGTGTGAAGCAACATGAGCTAATTGTAAGCCGCCGATTACATCACCAATAGCATATATATGTGATTCCTTCGTTTGGTAATGCTCATTGACTTGGATGAAACCTCGTTCTACTTGGATATCTGTATTTTCAAGGCCGATGTTTTCAATGTTTGCTTGTCTTCCGACAGACAATAGAAGTTTTTCAGCTGCAAAGATTTGTGTTTTGCCATCTACTTCAGCTGAAATCTCAAAACCCTCGCCTGTTTCTTTATACGTATCAGGTAGCGTTTTTGCATTTGTAACTATCTGAATGCCACGTTTTTTCAGTGATGTTGCCATTGCTTTTTGGATGTCATGATCTTCTGTTGGCAATATCGAATCTGAATATTCAACAACCGTAACTTCCACTCCAAAATCATGTAACATAGATGCCCATTCAATCCCTATAACTCCGCCACCAACGATGACAATTGATTGAGGTAAGGTTTCAAGTGACATTAAATCATCTGATGTTACAATATTTTTACCATCAGGTGTTAGTCCCGGAAGCGTCCGTGGTCTAGAACCTGTGGCGATAATTACGTTTTGTGGGATTAACATTGCATTTTCTCGACCGTCTTTAAATTCGACAGAGATTGTGCCAGGCATTGGCGAAAAAATCGAAGGGCCTAATATTCTGCCATAGCCTTCGTATACATCAATTTTTCCTTTTTTCATCAATGCTTGGATTCCTGCATGAAGTTTATCTATGATACTATTTTTTCTTTTTTGAGCCTGCTCAAAATTGAATGTGACTTCTTTTACATCTACACCAAAATTCTCTGCATGCTCTTTTGTTGTCCGGTATACTTCTGCGCTTCGTAGCAAAGCTTTACTTGGTATACAACCTTTATGTAAACAAGTTCCCCCTAGTTTCCCTTGTTCCACAATGGCAGTCGATAGACCCAATTGCGCGGCGCGAATCGCGGCAACATAACCTCCAGTGCCTCCACCTACTATGACAAGGTCATAATTCTTAGCCATAAGAACACACTCCCTATTTTATACTAATATCTTTTAATATTAAAAGAATTGAATAGCTACCGTTTTTCACGGCAGCTATTCAATTTTATTACCTGGTACTAAATTATATCATAAAATGCTAGATTGTCATCTCTTGATTCTTATCCGCGTTGTGATAAGATATTTTTTTCGTTTTTCAAGAATGTGCCTCTTGATTTAGCCATTCTTTCAATTCTATCCTCTGCCATACGATTTGCAGCTAAGTATGTTGGAATATTATCACGTTCTGAAATTTCAACAATTTTTGTAATGCTATCATAAATACCTTCAACTTTTTTCATAGCGCGATCATAATTGTAACCGTATAATTCATCAGCTACATTGATAACACCACCTGAGTTGATTACGTAGTCTGGAGCATAGATAATGCCTTTTTCGTGAATGATCTCACCATGTTTTGAGTCTTTCAATTGGTTGTTTGCAGATCCTGCAATTACTTTTGCTTTTAATTGCGGGATTGTCTCATCATTGATGATTGCTCCTAATGCACATGGAGCAAAGATATCCACGTCTTGTGCATAAATTTCTTCAGGGCTAACAGCAACTGCACCAAATTCATCAACTACACGTTTGACAGCGTTTTCATTAATATCGGTTACGATAAGTTTTGCGCCTTCTTCGTGAAGATGCTTGCATAGTGAATAAGCAACATTTCCAAGACCTTGAACAGAAATGCGTTTTCCTTCTAAGCTATCTGTTCCAAATGCCGCTTTAGCTGCTGCTTTCATACCTACATAAACACCGTATGCTGTTACAGGAGAAGGGTTGCCTGATGAACCGAATGCAGGTGAAATTCCTGTCACATAATTTGTTTCTTCATGGATTAAGTCCATATCAGCAACTGTTGTACCCACATCTTCTGCAGTAATGTAGCGTCCGTTTAAGCCTTGGATGAAACGGCCTAATGCGCGGAACATTTCTTCATTTTTGTCTTTAAATGGATCTCCCATGATTACAGTTTTACCACCACCAAGGTTAAGCCCAGCTGCTGCATTTTTATATGTCATGCCGCGCGCTAAACGAAGTGCATCTTCAATAGCTGCTTCTTCAGATTCATATGTCCACATGCGAGTACCACCAAGCGCAGGTCCTAGTGTAGTGTCGTGAATAGCGATAATCGCTTTCAACCCTGAAGTTTTATCTTGGCAAATAACCACTTGTTCATAATCATATTTTCCCATATATTTGAAAATTTCCATCTTAATAATTCCTCCTTCGAAGTTATAAAAAATCTGGTTGTATCCAGTCAATAATATATAATGCAAGAAGCGTGCCAAAACTTTTTGCCTTATAAAATAAAAGTTTAAACAATTTCGACGTTTTTTTCAATGCATAGCCATGCAGATATGTGCAGTTATTTGCACGCCATTTTATGCAAGTTCATATTTTTCTAATTTATAATACAAGCTTCTAATCGAAATTTGCAACGCTTTAGCAGTCTGTGTTTTATTATATCTATTGTCCTTGAGAGCGGTTTCAATAATTCTTTTTTCATATTGGGCCATTGCTTCATCCAATGTTCCGTTATATATTTCTTCTTCTACTTTGCCCTCTACAGTTGAGGTTTTTTGCGCCGAAATTTGCACATAATTCTCCTGTAATTCTGTTTCAGCAGCAGGCATAAAGATCATCGCTCGCCCAATCACATTCTCTAATTCTCTTACATTACCAGGCCATTGATAGTTTCTTAACTTTTGAATTACTCCTCTAGTCACCTTTGTTACATTTCGACCATACTCACGGTTGAGTTTTTGAAGCAGACGATCTACAAGCTGTGGGATATCTTCAAGTCTGTTTCGAAGTGGTGGGATATAAATTGGCATGCGATTAAGCCTGTAGTAGAGATCCTCTCGAAACGTATGGTCATGAAGCGCTTTTTCCATATTGACATTTGTGGCTGCAATGATACGGACATCTATAGGAATGGGTTTTGTAGCGCCCACTCTAACAATCTCGTGTTCTTGTAAAACACGTAAAAGTTTGGCCTGGGTGCTAAGCGACAGCTCGCCAATTTCATCTAAAAAGATACTACCTCCGTTCGCCTCTTCAAAAAGCCCACGCTTGCCGCCTTTTTTAGCTCCAGTAAAGGCACCTTCTTCATAGCCAAACAATTCGCTTTCCAATAAATTTTCAGCAATTGCCGCACAATTGACTCTAATAAACTTCTCATAGTGGCGATTACTTTCACTATGTATTGCATGGGCAAATAATTCTTTCCCTGTACCTGATTCGCCCCTTAGAAAGACCGTCACCGGCGTTTTTGCAGCGAGCTTAGCTTGTTCAATCGCAAGCTTCATTTCTTCTGAATCGCCGATTATATCATCGAAAACATACTTTGATTCTAGTGTTCGTATAATTGTTTTCGCTTGGCTCAATTCCTTAGATAAGTTGCGCATCTCTGTTACATCATGGATGACCCCTACGCTGCCTTTAAGCTCATCTTCAACTAGAATTGGCGCCACATTGACGATAACTTCTCTTTTGGAAGGTCCTAAGCGCAAATTAACTCCTCGTATCGGCTTTTTGGTTTCAAGCACTTTTAAATGCATACTCTCACCTTCTGAAATATCGGTAGTTGCAGGCTTACCGATAATCTCTTCAGGTGACAAGCCTGTAATCCTTGTATAAGCCGGATTGACTACAATACCTCTTCCCTTCTCATCCACTACAGAGATCGCGTCGTCGCTCGATTGTATAATAGCTTCTAGCATCTTTTTTACTTCTTTCAGATCAGTAATCTCTTCCGCTAAGGCAACAACTTCAGAAATATCTTTAAATATTGCAAGTACACCAATTTGTTCTGACTTTTCATCTACCATTGGAATTTTGGAAAGCACGACCTTTTTTCCGGATGGAAGAATTAATTCTTGATTTGTCTCTGCTTGACCTGTTTCAATCACCTGCTCAAGTTCAAGAGCATTCATAACGTCTTTATAATGCTTGCCAACTGCTTTTTCTATTGGTGTATTAGTAAGTCGCATAGCACTTTGATTATAAAAAATAATTTCTCCTTTTTGATTAACGCTCATCATGCCTTCATCTATAGAGTTAAAGATAATTTGCTGTCTTCTAGAAAATGCTTGGATTTTTTGAATATAATAATCTTTCTCCTGCAAAAGTTTGATAATAATCTCAATCACGCTACCCGGTATCACAGTCGTATTATGTGGTAATTCCTCGAGCAATTCGTCATAGACCTTCGGATTACCAGTTACATCAATCGCCATATCGATAGAAGCATTCTTAAAATCACGCCAGTCATTTGCTGTAGCAATTCCTGACTTTTTAGCTTCTTTTATGCCTTTAGCATTATCATTCTTATCGATAACAGCCACTGTTTGCCAGTCTGACGAATGTGCGAGTAATTGCAGAATGGCTGTACCTCCTTTTCCTGCACCTACAATCATAATCCTATGCATTCTTATTCACTCCTTCCAAATATGTATGAAAATTCTTTCATATGGTTAGCTATCATCTTATCGGAAGTTTCCTATCTTGACAATGTGCAGCATACAAGTAAAAATGGATTATATTAGAGGAGTTGAACCAAAAATGGGGCGTTTTATTGCTTTTGTCATTCTAGCCATACCCGCTATTATGGCAGCAGCGGGCATCAAATTAATGCGAGATACATTTTTCGCCAAGTTATTCGATCCGATTCCATATCTTTGGCTACAATTTGTAATAGGGATTGTATTGTTTTTAATCGGCTTTGGATTTTTTGCCGGCTTTTTATTAAACCGTGATCGCAGAAATGGACGAGTTGTGCAAAAATATACAAAGAAAAAATAACATTGTGCAAAAAGCACCGACAAGAACGTAGTGTTCTCTTCGGTGCTTTTTGTATAATTATCTGAGCTTTACATTGATTTATTTAGTCTCCTGCATTTTCCGTACTTTCTCTGGATAGTCAGTAATCCATCCGATAACCGCATCATGCGGTTCTTTCAGAAATTGTTCATCACCTGTAATGTTATAAAAGCGGCATTTTCTTCCTTGAGCAGTAAGTGCATCAAGATACCTCTTTTTATAATAACGCGATTTATTCGCATGAATTACATCTACGTATGGCAATTTGTCTAACTCTGCCCAGTTCAATTTCTTTGTTGCAATTAAGGCGGTCTCTATTCTTGGCGCTATTTCTTTTGCCTTTTCTAGCAATTCAGGATGAAAAGATGAAATATGTAAATTTGGTATTTCACTACATTTCGCCACAGTCTCTCTTAGAGCGCTTTCATCTTGAAGCAGTGACTCTTTTAATTCCACATTAAGTGGTACAGAATGGACTTTGTGCCAACCTAGAAACTCATCAAACGTGCTAATTTTAGCTCCGCTAAACCTTCTAAAGAAAAATTTTCCAACATGTAATAGTTTAACCTGTTGGTAATACAAATTCGAAATCAGCTCATTTTTCCCTGTAAGACGCCTTAAATTATGATCATGAATCACAACTGGAATATGATCTTTCGTCGCTTGAATATCTAATTCTATACCATCTGCCCCTGATTCTAACGCTAATTCAAAAGCATCTAGCGTATTTTCAATACCTCGAGCAGAAGCGCCTCTATGCGCAAAAACGAGCGGTCTAGACATTTAAAACACCACTTTCCAATTTAAATTCTCCTTTCGTCATTTGTTGAATAGTTGATCTTTCAGAACCTATTTGAAGAGTTGTCTCTGGATATGCAGCTTTGGTAATGGAAATTTTTTCATCACCACTACTCTTCAGTAGATGCAAAATCTCATCTATTTCATATTCAAGTATCTCAATTTGAGACTCCTTTTCTTTTATATTACTAGCAATCTTATCGTACGTTTGGCGCTGAGCTGGCATCATTTTATTCAAGAACTTTTGCAATTGAGCTAGCTTTCCTCTTAAATCTTTCAGTTCATGCTCCAGATTCTCTATTTCATCACTTTTTTCTTTAATCTTTTTTAAGCTATCTTTGCTATCCGGGAGTGAAATAATCAGTTCTGTTTTACGACCAAGCTGATTGCCAACCCATGCTGCATGAATCGAATTTTTTGCGCAAATACTTCCACCTATAAGTTTACCCTTATTTTCATCGACTCTGATATTTTGTGCCTTCATATCTGTACTGATGGCATATGTACTTATAAAAATGGTTTCTTTCGCAGCTAAATAGCAGTCATTGGTATACTGTACATAAATATTTTGACCCGCCATCACTTTCGTAATTTTGTTACCATATATACCTCCACAAACATAGACATCTCCGTGAGTAGATTGTATAAGTTCAGCTCCAGTTACACCTTCTTTGCTCTCAATCAGTATGTCACCTGTCGCCTTGACTGTAAATCCAGGTAGAATAGTTCCTCGAATAGTAATCGAGCCTGTGAACTCCAGATTGCCCGTTTCGACTCCCACATCACTCGGTATTTGAAGGTGCTTTTGAACAGATAATGGAGGATAAGGATGCTCGATGACTCCATCGAAAGATGCGTGGATGGTCACTATACCACTCGACTCTTTTTCATAAATAGATTTTTCATCATAAACCAACGTAAAATCTTTACCATCCATTGCCTCTATTCGTTGGCCTAAAACACTTTTCCCCGGAATTCCTTTCTTCGCAGGAATTTTTTCTCCTAGCCATTCATCTTTTTTCACTTCCTGAATAAAGTTGATATCATAATGGTTTGCACGGCCATTATCAAGGATTTGGGGTTTCTTTTTTGGAAAGCTTTTATATGTAATCTTCGCATCTTCACCCTTTTGGGGAGGTTGGCCTTTTGCTATGACTGTTGGTTTGCCTAATAGAACAGTTTCAAGCGAAAGGGTTATATAACCATATTGGACACCCGCATTTTCTGCTGCTTCTTTAATTTGTTTATTCATAATTAACTCATCCTGAAATAGAGATGCAGGATGATCATTAATATACATAGTAGCTGCCATACCGTCACGTGCTATAACGATTTCAATGGGCGGCAGCCAATAGCCAATTTCTTGTTCTTCTTTTGAACAACTTAAAAAGACACTCCGCAATGCTTGAAAACCATTTAATTTAATTCTTTTGAATTTTTTTAATACAGGCTCAAACTCTTTTAAAGAATAACCTTCTTTTTTAACTAATACATAGACAATCGCTTCTTTTTCCATAAGCATAATCCAATCATTTTCAAAAAGAACCAACTTAAAAACCTCCCATCATTCTTTAATTATAGCACTTATTTCCTAATGTACAAAAATCTCCATTTACTGTTCTATTGATAAGATAGTAAATGAAGATTAGATTATATATTCTTAGTACTTATAATTCCTTTTTAATTACCCTTATAACTGGCCCCATACTTTTCTAAGTGTGAAAACTCCCCTTTTTTAAACAATGTATTATAGCTGTACAAAATTTTATAATCAGCAGGACTGTTAACTATTCTTTTATAGTATTTGTTAGGTAATTTTAGTTTGTATTGGTTTAATTTTATATAATAGGTATTGTCTACTTTAGAAATATCTTTTTTCTCAACTGTATATCTACCGTCTGCTTTCTCTTCATAAAATAGCTCATTAACCCCCCATAAACAAAAAAGGATGAATAAAATAAAATGATCCATTTCATAAACTTCTCCATAGTAAGGCTCCCTTTTTTACTCATTATCCTTATAATATAAATTGAATTTAATTAAAGAATATGTTTACTAATTTTCAAATTACTTGGAAAGGATAAAAAGTATAACGAATATTTTCCTAGCTCTATGAAAAAATTCTTTTTTTGTAATACCATTTTGGCAATAATATTAATAATAATTGGTTCAATTATTCTCTAAGTGACAACCGTATATAAATTTAGGATTAAGAATTTTCCCCTTTTCCGTTAGCAACATTTATTTAATTATATACAGTTAATTGTTCAACTATTATATACGCAGAATTGTTATATAACTCAAGCGCACGTTCTTTTGTTGCTTTGGAAACTTCTTCTGTCTAGCTTTAATCCTTGTTTGTTATCCATATCATTAAATTGCTCACTATATAATTCCTCATAGCTCTTCGCCTATAGTGCAGGAAGCGCTTCTAAAGCTCCCCCCTTACTATACCGTTATATTGATTATGATTGTTTGTGACACCCTTTTACGTGGTAATTTCACGTCAACAAAATAGCGTAAATAGTTCTAGCTAATGGAACTAAGACGCCTTGAATTTGGTAAGAACGTTCATACCAGTTGCTTTGATTAGCTGGAATTAGCGTAAATGACTAAGCCATTCTTACACATCCCTAGGCTCCATTTTCGAATTTCTTCTATGCCATGTCGTCGTGCTTTCGTTATTTAATCTTATAAAATACTTCAAGAAATTGTTTCCAGACTAATTTTTCTATGTTTTTACAAATAAGGTACTAATGATATAATTAGGGATATTATTATTGTGAAAAGTAAAAGAGATTTTGAGGAGTTTTTAGATGATCAGAAGCAGAAAATATAATTTAGATTATTTAATAATTATATATATTATTTTATTATGCATAATAAGTTGTGTTTTTATCTATTCAAGTAGTTTGAAAAGTGGACAATATATTGGAGCAATGAACTTTGTTTACAAACAAATCTTTTATTATATTTTAGGGTTTGGTGTAATGATTCTAGTATCTAAATTAGATTTAGTACAACTAAGGACTTTTGCTCTCTTAATATATATCGTTATTACTTTTGCATTAATTGGATTAATTTTTGCACCAGAGAGTATAGCTAGACCTATAAATGATGCTAAAGCATGGTATCAGATTCCTTTTCTAGGTAGTTTCCAGCCTTCAGAGTTTTTAAAGTTTGCATTTTTAATTTTAACAAGCTGGATAACTATTACACATAATAAAAAGTATAGCGTTCATAAATTAAAAACTGATTTTATATTACTTGGCAAAATAGCATTACTAACTCTTCCCCCTATGTTTCTAGTATATATTCAGCCTGATACAGGAATGATTATGCTATATATTTCAATGTTATTACCGATGCTGTTCTTCTCTGGAATACAAAAGAAGATTTTGTTTTTCCTCTTAAGTATTCCCACAACTATAGTGGGCTTTATAATAATTTGTTACTTCTTTTTCAACAGATTTTATGAAGAAAAAGTTTTGGGAAGTCTATCTCCTCACCAAGTTTCTCGTATAAACGGCTGGCTTGATCCCTTTAGTTATGGCGACTCTGCTTACCAAACACAGAAAGGTATTCTAGCAATTGGTTCAGGACAAATCACAGGAAAAGGTTTTATGCAAAATAACGTATATATCCCAGAAAAACACACAGACTTTATTTTTTCAAATATTGCAGAGGAAACCGGTTTTATAGGTGCATCTATTGTATTGATTATATTGTTTTTAATGATATTTAGATTTGTACTCATTTCATTAAATGCAAATACTCAATTCACTATTCTTATGACATCAGGAATCGTAAGTCTTTTTACATTTCAGGTGTTTCAAAATGTCGGTATGACAATGGGGTTATTGCCTGTAACAGGAGTAACATTACCTTTCTTAAGCTATGGTGGGAGTTCATTATTATCAAATATGCTGTTAGTAGGGATAATTATATCTATAAAAAACTCTTATATAGATTTAATGTTTAAGATGGAGGATTAAAGATAAATGAATCGAAAACAAACTAGGTTTCGAATATATTTACTTTCTTACTTATGTATAGCTTCAATTTTATTTATTTATGTCATATACCTATTTATATTTCCAATTATCATCTTAAAATAAGTTGATTTCTATCAAGCATACATAACTCATATTAGACAATTCAATGAGAATATATAGAGAGTTAAGCTATTTCAATATTCTTATCTTACGGCTTCTGCAAGCGGCCAGTATAACCACTTCTAATCGTTAAGCCCAGTCACTTCTAGACGAAATAGGAAGTGCTTTTATTGAATCCTAAACAATTGGTTACATTAGAAAAGACCAAACTAAGCAGTTTTATTCAACATCCAGTTTTCGGACTATTTAGTCGCAAAATATTTTCTATTCTTTTTAAGTGGATTAATCCAAAAATAAGGACTTGCGTTGTACGCCTGTCCTTTTTTATACTAACAATTTTTTCTAGAGTTGAAATGTATTCTATATTTCTAAGCCACTTCCTTATCAGCATCTAAAATCCACTATTCCTTCGTTTTTCAGCGCGATGAAGGATTATTCCACAAGTATTCTTCCACCTACAGTTACAGCTAAATCATTTATTTAAGCTCCACATTCGAAATAAACCTTTTCTTCTAATTTACGGGCAAACCATCTTAGCATCTATTCATTCGATTTCCACTATCTTACTGACATAACTTTCTCGAAATAATTGAAATATCAATCTATATCAATTCAAAATCCTTTTTTAACCAACAAAAAGCGCCTCCTCTTACGATCGAATAAATCGTAAAAGCAGGCCTTATAACTAGCGCTAGTTTATCGTTATATATAATAAGTTTATCGGGTATAATTCCGTGAAGCCTTCGGAAAAAACCATGCTACCATTGCTTTAAACAGCCACCATTTCAATACGAATCTTATCAGCGATCATAGCGATAAATTCTGAATTGGTTGGCTTAGATTTTAAGTGATGGACTGTATAACCAAACATTTTGGAAATAGATTCGTAGTTTCCGCGGTTCCATGCAACTTCGATAGCATGGCGAATTGCACGCTCTACTCGTGATGGCGTCGTATCAAATTTCTTTGCAATATCTGGATAAAGAATTTTGGTAATGGAACCAAGTAAATCTACATCGAGATAGACCATTTGGATGGCTTCTCGTAAATATGCATAGCCTTTGATATGCGCTGGAACGCCTATTTCTTTGATTATTGCCGTTATGGTTGCATCTAATTGGCGCTGATCCATCTTTTGTGGTGTGGAGCTTTGCAGGACACTAACCCTTTTTTGTTTTTCCACTTTTTTACCGCCCACTTGCAGTATTTTAGACGCTAAACGATCATATTCAAAAGGCTTTAGCATAAAGTAAGATGCACCAAGCTCTGCTGCTTGTTTCATTACATCTTCTTGTCCAAATGCAGTCAACATAATTACTTGCATACTATTAAGCTGTGGGTTTTCATGGATCGTTTCCAATACAGCCAACCCGTCAAGGTGCGGCATAATTATATCTAATAACAGCACATCCGGCACTTGGCTTTCCAGCATTTTCAAACATTGTTTGCCATTTGTCGCTGTGCTGATTACATCAATTTCTGGTTGCTGTGACAGATACTCCTCCAGAGCTTTCACCAACTCACTATTATCATCCACAATTGCAACTTTTACTTTGTTCATACAGGACTCCTCCTTCATTTTTCCCAAGATTCAATCTGATTTTTGTTTCTTGCATAAATCTAGACATACGTTTGATACAAAATGGTAAATTCGACATCTTTACGGATAGCCCTTCAATTTTTTGAAAAATGAGTATGAAGGAATATGAATAATTTCAATTTCGACAATATTATGTAAATTAATTCGTGGTGTTTATTGACTATTATTGTAACAGATTTTTTGTAAAAAGAATACCAAATAAAAAGAAGAAAAAGCTGTCTCTTTCTTAGAGACAGCTAAAAATAAATATTATGCAGGTTGATTTTTAAGCATTTCAGTAATTGGCAACGCAGCGCCTTTTTCCGGGCTTTCAATATACATGTGAGTAACCGCCCCGGCAAAATGACCATTTTGAATAATTGGGCTTCCGCTCATCCCTTGCAAAATTCCACCTGTTTTTTCTTTTAAGACAGGATCCGTTACTTCTATTTGAAAACTTTTGTTGTTCACTTTTGTAATCGTGATATCGAAGGTTTCTACCTTTTTTCCTTGAATAGTTGTTAATATTTTGGCCGGGCCTTTTTTAATTTGAGATGGCTGCATAATTTCAATTGCTTTTGGCAATGATGGTTGTAAAGTGTTTTGCCATTTTCCAAAAATGCCATATGAACTATTTAGCTCAATATCTCCAATTTCGCCATTTCCATTCTCTACAGAAGAAATTTTGTAACCAGGTTCTCCTGGAATACTTTTCTTAATATGTTCTATTCGCGCATAAAAAATGGACCCATCATTAAAATTCGGCGGTTCCTGCAATATCTGGTCAATAATCTGATGGCCAAGCGCTCCATATTGTTTTGTTTCTGGATCTAAAAAAGTGAGTGTTCCAATCCCATCTGTCTCGTCGCGCAAAAAATTCATGACAGATGCCATTTCTTCTTTCCGCACTTTGACGGTTTGATCTTCCCCATCTCGTCCAACTGTCATCTTAATGGCATCTTTTGATGAATTTTCCAAGATTTGGTGGATGTTCTCAAGCTTCTTGATTTTAGTCTTATTCACTTTCTTGACGATATCTCCTCTTTTTAGCCAGCTTCCTTCTTGCAACAAGACATCATTTGAAACCGTCACATTTGCCAGCTGCAATTCCACACCGATTGAATCCCCCATTGGTATCACCTTCTTAGCGGCGCTTGCCATTGTCGACATGGATAACAGTATTCCCAGCAAAATGATCAAGCTCAAGAAAGAGCGCTTTGCATTTCTCATATGCCACCTCCTTTTTTAATTATCATGGCTATAATTGAGATAGTTATGAAAGGTAAATATTTGTGCACCTATTTGGCGTATAAAAAAACACCTCACATTTATGTAAGATGTTTTGCTATTTTATGCATGCATTGTTTTCTTTCTTTCATTTGCAATGTCGATCAATTCTTTAGCATGTTGGAAAGTCAGATCTGTTACTTCTGCGCCAGACATAATTCTGCTAATTTCACCAATCCGATCATCATCAAAAATCTCAGTCAAAGACGTAAATGTTCTGTGTGCATCTTCTTGCTTTTGGATATAATAATGATGATCAGCCATTGCGGCAACTTGAGGCAAATGAGAAATACATAAAACCTGTGAATGTATTGAAACCGCTGCAATTTTTTCAGCAATAGCTTGAGCAACTCGTCCGCTAACGCCAGTATCGACTTCATCAAATATAATGGAAGTAATACCATTAGATGAAGAAAAAATCGTTTTAAGCGCTAGCATGACACGTGAAAGTTCCCCGCCAGACGCGATTTTCGTCAATGGTTTAGGCGGTTCTCCTATATTTGTCGCAATATAAAAGACAACACGGTCAACTCCATATTGATCAAACTGACCAGGAGCCAATGTTTCAAAATGAACACTAAATTCGGCTTTTTCCATATACAATTCACGTAACTGCTGCATAATGGAAAAAGACAACTGTTCCCCTACAATTTTGCGAATACTTGTTAGTTTTTCGGCGGTTTTTTGCAATGTTTTTTGCAATGTCATTAATTGCTGTTCTTTTTTTTGGATATTTTCATCTCTGTTTAAGAGAGATGCCAATTCCTCGCCTATTTTTTCACGATACGTTAGAATTTCTTCTAAAGTATGCCCATATTTACGCTTCATTGATCCAATAAGAGCTAAACGTTGCTCTACTTCATTCAGCCTCTCTGGATCAAATTCAAGCTCATCCAGAATATTTTTCACTCCAAATGCAGCTTCTTGCAAATTGTAAAATGCGTTCGATACAGCTTCTGAATACTCATTAAAGCTTTCGTCAACAGTAGCCACATCCTCTAATGCGGACATAGCTTGACCAATCCAATCAAGCCCTTTTGATTCACCTAAAATGGTTTCGTGCGCTGTACTTGCGCCTTCAAATATTTTGTTGAAATTTAGCAGTCTTCTGCGTTCTTCCATTAATTCATCTTCTTCATTAGGCACAAATTTGCATGCATCAATTTCTTTGATTTGAAACTGAAAGAGATCAATTTTTTGTGCCACTTGTTGCTCATTAACTGAAATCGCAGCAAGCTCCTTTTTCAACAGGCGATATTCTTCGTATTGCGAAATATACAGCGTTTTTTGATCTGTGATTTGATCTCCTGCGAATTGATCAAGCAACGAAAGGTGATGCTTATCATCCATTAATTCTTGGCTTTCGTGCTGGCCGTGAATGTCGATTAATGTTGCACCTATTTCCCTAAGTAATGATAGTGGGACAAGTTTTCCGTTGACTCGGCAAACACTTTTCCCGTTATCATTTAAGTCTCGTCTAAGGATGACCGAGCCTTCTTCTATATCAATGCCAGCTTCCGCACATTTAGAATATGCTGTATGCATCGATGAAGATAGGGTAAAAAGTCCTTCTAATTCGGCTTTTTTCGCCCCATGGCGAATAAATTCTTGAGATCCTCGCCCTCCTGCAAGAAGTTGCACGGCATCGATAATAATAGACTTCCCTGCCCCAGTTTCTCCAGTCAAGACCGTTAATCCTTCTTGAAAGTCGACCGTCAGATCTTCAATAATAGCGAAATTTTTAATTGACAGTTCTTTTAACAAGTTTCACACCCCGTTTACAGCTATAACATTT
The DNA here is from genome assembly GCF_023515935.1 of Rummeliibacillus sp. G93. Lineage (NCBI taxonomy): Bacteria > Bacillati > Bacillota > Bacilli > Caryophanales > Caryophanaceae > Rummeliibacillus > Rummeliibacillus sp. G93. The sequence goes on along the minus strand of NZ_CP097314.1, from coordinate 1,402,566 downwards.
CCAACAAGCGATCTTTAATAAGGTTTCTTTCTTCATCTGCTCTGCAAATAATAAGAATTGTATCATCGCCGCAAATAGTTCCAAGAATTCCTTCCCAATCTAACCGATCCAATAAAGAACCGATTGCATGTGCGTTTCCTGGCAATGTTTTCATCACAAGCATATTGCTTGTACCATCTATAGACACAAAGGCATCCGCTAAAGCTCTATGCAGTTTTTGGATCGGATTAAAGCGTTGGTCTGCCGGTAAACTATATTTATAACGCCCATCATGCAATGGCACTTTTATTAAATGAAGTTCTTTAATATCTCTTGAAATGGTAGCTTGTGTCACATGGTAGCCTGCTTCTTTCAGCATATCCACTAATTCATCTTGTGTTTCTATCTCATTATTTGCGATCATATCGCGTATGCGAATATGTCTTTGGCTTTTATTCAACTGTGATCACCTCGTGCATAATTATGCTTATCTTAAATAAGGTAACATTTTTCCTATTGTTATACAAGAAAAAACACGGCCGTGAGTCGTGGCCGCGTTATTTCAATTGTTGATGTGCTTCATTTACTAACTTGTTGAAATCAGTAAATGAATGGACTTCCTCACCATTCTGAGGATTGTATAGATGGAATAAAAATTCAATATTTCCCTCTCCACCTGTAATTGGAGAGTAGGATGCATCTTTTAATACGAAACCAGTATTTTCAGCAAAGTTAGCCACTTTTTCTAATACTTCAAGATGTGTCTTAGCCTCTCGGACAATTCCTTTTTTCCCAACTTTATCTTTCCCTGCTTCAAATTGCGGTTTTACAAGTGCAATTACATCGCCCGTTGGTAATAACAATGTTTTCAAAACAGGTAAAATTAATTCAAGAGAAATAAATGAAACGTCGATTGTTGCAAAGTCTGGTAAACCAGAATCGAAGTTAACTGGTGTGACATAACGGAAATTGGTTTTTTCCATCACCGTTACACGTTCATCTGATCGTATTTTCCAAGCGAGTTGGTTTGAGCCTACATCTAGTGCATAACAGTGTTTTGCACCATTTTGCAGCGCACAATCAGTAAAGCCGCCTGTAGAAGATCCGATGTCCAACATAAGCTTTCCTGAAACATCTACATCAAATATGTTTAAAGCCTTTTCTAATTTGAGACCACCGCGACTCACATACGGCAATTGTTGGCCTTTAATTTGAAGATCTGCATCAACTGGAATTTTTTCACCAGCTTTGTCTACACGCACTTCTTTAGAAAAAACTTGGCCTGCCATGATCAAGCGTTTGGCTTTTTCACGTGTTTCGCAGAGGCCCCGTTGTACAAGCAATACATCTACTCGTTCTTTCGGTATTTTCGTTGTCATTTTGTTTCTAAACCCGCTTGCTTCTTAGATTTTTTATCGATAAGATGAAGCACGCTTTCTACAGCGTCTTCTTCTGTCATATGCAAATCACGTAGCAATAAGTCTACATTCCCGTGTTCAACAAATACATCAGGAATGCCCATGCGGTCAACTAAATCCGTATCATAACCATGGTCGTTTGCAAACTCTAACACAGCACTCCCAAAACCACCTTCAAGCATGGCTTCTTCTATCGTAAGAATAGGCTTTTTGCTTTCAAATAAACGATGAAGCATATCTTCATCCATAGGCTTAATGAAACGAGCATTAATAATTTCCGTTTTGATACCTTTAGTAGCTAAGAGATCAGCTGCAGCTTTTGCCATTGGAATAGTGGTTCCGAACGTTAGAATTGCTGCATCAGTACCATCCTGTAATACTTCCCAAGTACCAATGTCAATCGGTTGCAATTCTTCATCTAACGGTACTCCTAAACCATTACCTCTTGGATAACGGAGTGCAATTGGACCTGCATCGTAATCAAGTGCCGTTTTTACCATATGCTGCCCTTCATTTTCATCTTTAGGCATCATAATCACCATGTTCGGCATGTGACGTAAAAAGGCAATATCGAAAACACCTTGGTGTGTTTCGCCATCTGCTCCCACCAAGCCTGCGCGGTCGATACCAATAAATACATTTAACTTTTGTCTGCAAATATCATGTAAAACTTGGTCATATGCACGTTGTAAGAATGTAGAGTAAATCGCAAGGAATGGTTTCGTTCCTTCTGCTGCCATCCCAGCTGCCATCGTAGTAGCATGTTGTTCTGCAATCCCTACATCAAAGAACCTATTTGGGAACTCTTTTGCAAATCCCTCTAATTTGGAACCCACTGGCATAGCAGGAGTGATGGTTACAACACGAGGATCCTTACGCGCAATGCGTGTGACTGTATCAGCAACCAATTTTGACCATGCTGGAGCTGTTGTTGAAGATTTAATAAAATCTCCTGTTTCAATTTTATATGGCCCAGTGCCATGCCAAGTACCAACAGTATCGTTTTCAGCAGGCGTATAGCCTTTTCCTTTTTTTGTTACAACGTGAATAAGGACAGGCCCTTGCGTTTTTTTAGCATTTTGTAACGTGTCTTCAAGGCTTTCAAAGCTATGACCATCAATTGGTCCGAGATAGGTAAAGCCTAATTCTTCAAAGAAAATGCCTGATACAAGCAAGTATTTCAAACTATCTTTCACACGCTCAGCTGTTGAAGCTAACTTACCGCCAACAGCAGGGATTTTCTTTAAAAGTCCCTCTAATTCATCTTTTGCTTTATTGTATTGACTCGCCGTGCGAAGGCGACCTAACACATTATGCAAAGCACCTACGTTAGGCGCAATAGACATCTCATTATCATTTAGGATCACAATCATATTTTTTTGTTCATGTCCGATATGGTTCAAAGCTTCTAACGCCATACCGCCTGTTAAAGCACCGTCACCAATAATAGGAACAATATAGTTATGTTCGCCTTTGACATCGCGGGCTGCTGCCATTCCCATTGCTGCTGAAAGGGATGTAGAACTGTGCCCTGTTTCCCACACATCATGTTCGCTTTCACTGCGTTTCGGGAAACCACACAATCCCTTATATTGTCTAAGTGAATCAAATTCACAAGCGCGTCCAGTCAAAATTTTGTGGACATACGCTTGATGGCCGACATCGAAAAGTAATTTATCTTCTGGGCTATTAAAAGCTCGATGCAAAGCTATCGTTAATTCAACAACCCCAAGATTTGGGCCAATATGACCTCCAGTATGAGCGCACTTTTCAATTAGAAACTTACGTATATCTTCACTAAGGTCCTGTAGTTGTTTTGTTGTACATTCTTTTAGAAAGGATGGACTAGATATCTGTGTTAAATCCATCGCCATCACACACCTTTTCATTATAGATTCATCGCACATTGTTGTTTTACACCATTATAACAGTGATAAAGTAAAACTTCACACATTGGGGGTCTTTTTTCTTCCCACATGAATTTAAGGATCATTTAATATGACATTAATAGACCTAACCCAGTATAGAGTATGAACTCAATTGGTTCAACTTAGCCTCAACATTTGAGAAAGCATCGTTCAGCCTTTCTTCACTGTTATAAACAGCTTTAAGAGAGTTTCCCAAAACATACATGGAAAATTGCTCAATAAAAGCATAGTAAACAATTGCACAAAATTTTGAGCTGTTACTTGTTACGATGAACAATATATTCAGCAAATTCTTTAAGTAAAATACTGTCAGAAGGCAATTTATCTAACGCTTCGATTGCTAAACGGAAATGTTGTTGCAATTTCTTGTTTGCCCCATCAAGTGTTAATAATGCAGGGTATGTGCTTTTGTCGCTTGCTACATCTTTGCCTGCTGTCTTACCAAGCTGCTCTGTGGTACCTACTACGTCTAAAATATCATCTTGTATTTGGAAGCATAATCCAATGTGATGGGCGTATTCTGCCAATATGCTTCTTTCATCTGCTGTTGCATTAGCAAGTATAGCACCAGCTTCAATGCTAAAGCGAAGGATAGCACCTGTTTTATTAATATGGACTTTCTCTAGTTCTTCTAATGTCAGCTGCTTTTCTTCACCCTGAATATCTAGAATTTGTCCGCCGACCATACCTTCCGCGCCAGCTGCAATACTTAATAGGTTGATGAGTTCTAAACGTTTCTCTGCATCCACATGTTGCATTCTAGCTAGTATGCCAAAAGCTAGAGTATTTAACGCATCACCAGCAAGTGTGGCAAAGGCTTCGCCGAAAACTTTATGATTTGTTAATTTGCCGCGTCGATAATCATCATTATCCATACTTGGCAAATCATCATGGATTAAAGAGTAGGTATGAATCATTTCAATGACAGCACCGACAGTATAAGCTGCATCATCTTTTACATTGAAATGATCCATAACAGCTAGCACAAATAAAGGGCGAACTCTTTTACCACCTGCATTCAGTGAATAAAGCATTGATTCTTTTAATATTTCCGGTGCTGTAATAATCTTCACAAGATCATCCATATGTTTTTCAACGAGTGGAATATTACTTTTCATGAATGATTGGAGTTGTAGCGTCATTGTTTATTTCCCTCTTCTCCTGTAGGCTCGAACGGCTTTTCTTTGCCGCTTTCATCCATAATAGAGACAAGCTGTTCTTCTGCCTTTGTCAATTGGTCGTGGCAAAACTTTGATAGTTTCATTCCCTTTTTATACAGTTCAATTGCATCTTCAAGCGGCACTTCGCCTGTTTCTAATACTTGTACAATCTCTTCTAATTCGTTAATTGAAGTTTGGAAGGTTTGTTTTTCATTAGCCATTTTTAGTCTCCTTTCTTCGTAACAGATACAATGGATGCTAAAGCTTTTCCGTCATGCAAGTGTAGTTCAATTTGATCTTGTGTGTGAAGGTCATCAACTGATTTGACAACAGTACCATTCTGGTATGCAATACTGTACCCTCTTGTCATGATAGAAAGTGGATTTAACGCTTCCAAAGTTCTGATTGCAGAACGAAACTCTTCTTTTTTTTGATTGATTTGCCCTACAATTGCTTTTTGCAAAGCACTTTCTAAATTGATTACATTTTTCTTTTCTTGCTTAATTTGTGTTACCGGTGTGCGTATTGCCAAGGTTTGATCTAATCTTTGAATAAGCTGTTTTTGGTCTTTCACATAACGTACTGTCCCCTGTTGAAGCCTCTCATCTAAACGCATGAGCTGTTCGGTAAACGGTCGATAGAGCCTGTCAGGTAGACTGAGTGGATAGGATTTTTGCAAGCGGTCTAAACGGCTACGTTCGCTTCTAATTTTAGATTGAGTCAATTGAATTAGTTGAGCTTTTTTTGTGAGCAGATATTTCAAAAGTTCTTGGCTGCTTGGCACAGCAAGTTTTGCGGCTGCCGTCGGTGTTGCAGCTCTTGCATCTGCTACAAAATCAGCAATGGTCGTATCTGTCTCATGACCTACACCACTAATGATCGGCAACTTACTATTAAAGATAGCTCTTGCAACAATCTCTTCATTGAAAGCCCATAAATCCTCTATGGAACCTCCGCCACGACCAACAATTAATGTATCGATATTCGGTGTATTATTTGCCTGTTCAATTGCTTTCGCAATGCTTTTGGCAGCATTTTCCCCCTGAACAAGTGCAGGAAAAATAACAATATCCACTAACTTATAGTGTTGTTTAATCGTCGTGCAAATATCACGGATAGCAGCACCAGTCGGAGCTGTCACAACTGCTATTCTTTGTGGAAAGGCTGGGATTTGTTTTTTATGGGTATCAGAAAATAGTCCCTCTTGCTGCAACTTCTCTTTTAATTGCTCAAATGCTAAGTAAAGACTACCTATACCATCCGGTTCCATTTCTTCGGCATATAATTGATATTGCCCGCCGCCTTCGTAAACCGTTACATCCCCTTTAATCAACACTTTCATGCCATTTTCAGGTTTAAACTTCAATTTTTTAGCGCGCATAGCAAACATAACTGCTTTCACTTGCGACTTTTCATCTTTCAAGGTGAAGTAAATATGCCCAGACCCAATATGATGCTTCACATTGGAGAGTTCACCTTTAACATAAACATTGCGCAAATGAGGATCTGCATCAAACTTTTTTTTGATATATTTTGTAAGTGCTTGCACTGATAAATAAGGCATTGCCAAAATACGAAAACTCCTTATCTATACACTGGTAAAGATACCAGCGTTTATTCCTATTTCCCATTTCACAAAGATAGTTGTACTTATCAGTGAAATGGGCTGTCTTTCGCTAGAAAAACAGCCCATGTCTTCATATTATTTGACTAAAGGTTGTCTACTTGACTTCTTTTTGGCAGATTGCAATGTATTGTAAAGAAGCATTGTAATCGTCATAGGTCCGACTCCACCAGGTACAGGGGTAATAGCCGAAACTTTCTCAAAAACTGCATCGAAGTCAACATCCCCACAAAGTTTGCCATGATTATCTCTATTCATGCCTACATCAATCACGACTGCCCCATCTTTTACATCTTCTTTGCCGATTAACTTGGCACGGCCAGTCGCTACAACCAATATATCAGCTTGTTTTGTAATAGCACTTAAATCCTGTGTTTTAGAGTGGCAATACGTAACTGTTGCATCTTTTTTTAGTAGAAGCTGCCCCATCGGTATGCCAACTATATTGCTTCGGCCTACAACGACAGCATGCTTGCCTGCTACATCAACATTTGAGTATTCCAGCAGTTTCATAATCCCAGAAGGGGTACATGGCTGGAATGAGGGTTCACCAATCAGCATTTTACCTACATTGATTGGATGGAAACCGTCAACATCTTTATATGGAGATATAGCATCGATGATTTTTTGTTCATTGATATGTTTAGGCAACGGCAATTGCACTAAAATGCCATCAATCGCCGAATCAGTATTCAATTGTTCGATTTGAGATAACAGAGTATCTTCTGATATTTCGGCTTCAAATTGGATTAAACGCGAATAAATTCCTAGCTCTGAACAAGCTTTTTGCTTATTAGCCACATATGTATGCGATGCAGAGTCATCGCCGACCAAAATCACTGCTAAGCCAGGGGTAATGCCTTCACTCTTTAAGTCGTTCACTTCCTGTTGAATCGTTTCTCGAATCTTTCCACCAATTTCTTTACCATTGATCAATTTGCCTGACATTCTTTCCACCTCTATTTAAGGATTTTAAGCAAATTTAGAAAGAACTCCATTCACAAATTTGCTGGATTGTTCATCGCCAAATGTCTTACTTAATTCAATTGCTTCATTTAATACAACACTTTTTGGTGTTTCAGGTGTAAATAACAGCTCATATGCAGCTAAACGCAAGATAGTGCGTTCAATTTTTGCTACGCGATCAAAAGACCAATTTTCAAGTTTTTCAGCTAGTGCTGCATCAATCTCCTGCAAATGCTCAGTTGTACCAGTTACTATCTTTTCATAGAACGTATCTGTTTCTTCACCCATGATATGCTCCATTGCTTCTTGTACTGTCAGCTCTGTATTTTCTAATTGGAAAAGGGTTTGTAATGCTTTTTCCCGCGCTTCTCGTCGCTTCATCTAAAATGTGCTCCTTTTACTACTCATCTGACCATTTTAATAATTGTCATTATGTGAAGTGTTTCATTTATTTACAATAGATTTATTTTATCACAAAACACCTATAGAAGCATGGATTCTTGCATGTTTTGAAAAATTCGACAATGGGGCTGAAATACTGTAAAAAAAAGGGCTCTTAAAAGCATAAAGATACCTTTAAGAACCCTTCTAAGAATGGTGTGAGTTCTCCACCACCAGAAGCTTCTGTATGACTTTTATTTAGTTTTTCATATCACTTTGATCAAATAAGATTCCTGTAATATGTACATTCACTTCTTTTGTTTGATGAGAGGTCATATTTACGATGGCTTCGCGAATATGTGATTGCACTTGTTTTGCAACCTTAGCAACTGATACACCATATTGGACAAAGCAATAAACATCGACGACTAAGCCTTCTTCTGTCCATTCAGTCTTAATGCCTTTGCCATGCACTTTTTTGCCGAACTTCTCTACAACACCTGTCGCAAAGTTGCCTCTTGTTTTTGAAATACCATCCACTTCAGTAGTCGCAATACCCGCAATCACTTCAATGACTTCAGGTGCTACCTCAATACGGCCAAGAGACGTCTTGTCAGCGGGTGTTTCTTGCGGTACTGAATGTACAATTTCGTCAGCCATTTAGCTTGCCCCTTTCTTTCTTATGAATTCATGACATCATTTTCTTCAAGGAATTTCGTGTTGAATTTACCTGATTTGAATACTTCATGATCCATTAATTTTTCGTGGAATGGAATAGTTGTATGAATTCCAGGACCCTCCACAATGAACTCCCCAAGTGCACGTTTCATCTTTTCGATCGCTTCTTCACGAGTATCGGCATGAACAATCAATTTTGCTACCATTGAATCATAGTATGGTGGGATCGCATAGCCTGGATACATAGCAGAATCAATACGTACGCCAATACCACCTGGCGCTAGGTAATTTTCCACTCTGCCTGGAGAAGGCATGAAGTTTTTTGATGGGTTTTCTGCATTAATGCGGCACTCAATTGACCAACCATTTACCACAATATCTTCTTGTTGGTATGTTAATTTTTCGCCAGAGGCAATTTTTAATTGCTCACGTACAAGGTCAACCCCAGTAATTTCCTCAGTAACAGGATGTTCAACCTGGATGCGCGTATTCATCTCCATAAAGTAGAATCGATCTGCCTTATAGTCATAGATAAATTCAACTGTACCTGCTCCGCGATAACCACAAGCCTTCGCTGCTTTTACGGCTGCTTCGCCCATTTCAGTGCGTCTTTCTTCAGACAATGCAGGTGAAGGCGCTTCTTCAACAAGCTTTTGCATTCGACGTTGCACAGTGCAATCACGCTCACCTAGATGAATCGTATGACCATATTCATCTGCAAGCACTTGGATTTCACAATGGCGGAAATCTTCAATGAACTTTTCTAAATAGACGCCTGGATTACCGAAAGCAGCTTGTGCTTCTTTTTGGGTGATTTGAACGCCTTTAATCAAAGATTCTTCATCGCGTGCCACACGGATACCCTTACCTCCACCGCCGGCAGTTGCTTTAATAATAACAGGATAGCCAATTTCTTGTGCTACAGCTACTGCTTCATGTTCATCAGCAACAAGTCCTTTCGAACCTGGTACTGTCGGCACGCCAGCAGCAATCATAGTATCTTTAGCAATATCTTTAATTCCCATAATATTTATAGCCTGTGATGTTGGGCCGATAAACGTAATACCTGCATCTTCACATGCTTCGGCAAAACTCGCATTTTCAGCAAGAAAACCATAGCCTGGGTGGATACCATCGCAGCCTGATTTCTCTGCTACTGTTAAGATACGGTCAATCTTTAAATAACTATCGCTTGAAAACTTAGAGCCGATGCAATAAGCTTCATCTGCCAACTGTACATGCAGCGCTTCACTATCTGCTTCTGAGTAAACTGCTACAGAGGCAATACCTAATTCTTTGCATGCACGGATAATGCGAACTGCGATTTCTCCGCGATTGGCAATTAATACTTTTTTCAACATAGAGCATAGCCTCCCTTAGTTTTCTTTTACTAGGAATAAAGGCTGGCCATATTCCACTAATTCACCGTCAGTCACTAGGATTTCGACGATTTCACCTTTAACTTCTGCTTCAATTTCATTGAATAACTTCATCGCTTCTACAATACAAACAATGGATTCTTCTCCAATTTTGTCTCCTACTTGAACAAAAGGTTTTGCATCTGGACTTGGCGCCTGATAGAATGTTCCGACCATAGGTGAAACTATTTTATGCAATGATTCAGTTGAAGCGGTTTCAACTGTTTTCGCTTCTTGTTTTTCTACAGCTGGAGCTGCTTTAGCTACAGGCGCTTCAACAGCTGGTGTAGCTTGCACTGTTTCAATTGGTTTTGGTGCTTCGGGAGTATGATTTGAGATAACAATCCCGCTATTTTTTTTGAGTTTGACTTTTACTTCGTCAGCCTCATACACGAATTCTTCAATTGAAGAAGCATCTACTAATTTAATAATCTCGCGTATTTCTTGAATTTTCAACATATGTTACTCCCCTTATATTGTGATATAGTACAAGTTTTATTTTATCGTGTTTGGTAATATTTTTAAACAGTTATTTGGGAATATAGATATCTTCAACATTTTGGGCATAATTCCTCCTTTTCCTTGAAGATAATTCAAAACACTTATTAGAGCTGTATTTATAATCTACATTCATCCATCTAAAGGATAAATTACACACAAAAAAGACGGAAAAACAACTAGGTTGTTTCCCCATCTTCAGAAGACGTTTTATTTAGTTAATTGTTTCGGATTGGAAATCTACTACTACTTTTCCTTCATTAAACTCTTTTTTCACCATATAAACAATCTCATTCGCTTTTTCTTTTGATAATTCATTTGCCTGTACTGTTACACGAATTTGATCGTCTTCAGCCCGAACAAATGCGTCTGAGTATCCCAATGTGCGAATCAACATTTCAAGCATCGCTTCATTTGATTCATTTTTTGTAATCGCATCAATTTCATCGAAATATTTGTTCTTTTCATCTGCACTGTATTGAGAAGAAGCAACTTTTTGAGTTAGTGTTTCTTTCAATTGACTGCGCTCGTTTTGCAGCTCCATACGCATCTCTTCAAATAAGTGGCTTTCTGTAGTAACAGGAGTTGTTTTGCTTGTCTTACTTGCAAGTTCGCTAATCTTCGTATCTTTCAATGAATTATCACTGAAAATAGCAAGTCCGTTAAATGGCGTTACTGGATTAGATAAATAATAGACCGAAATGACTGCTGCCAAACTTAATAATGTTAAAAACCATACTGCTTTCTTTTTTACTCTCATGGGGTATCCTCCTTTTTTTCCATTGAACGTACGACAATACGATGAGTTGGTATTTCAAGTACACTTGATAAGACTGCTACAAGATCATTTTTTACTGTTAAAGAATCAGCTCCTTCAGCTACGACTAACACGCCGGTTACTTTCTGTTTACTCTCTCCATTTGTTTGCTGCCAGTTAAAATATTGTCCAAGGGATGACTCTTCCTTTTTAGGCTGGTCGTTTGTCTGGCCATAGTAAAAATAAATCATCACCTTACCAACACCTTCAATGGAACTAAGAATAGAAGTGAGATCCTGGGTCCCTGTTTGTTCGCTGCCAGCATTCGATGGATCTTTGTTGGTGTGATTCGTAAGCGAGAATATTCCGCTTACTAGAAGTATTGCGACTAAAATTCCTGCGGCAAGAAACGGTTTTTTAAAATTTGCTGCTTTTCCAAGGACATCTCCTCCTTCAAAACATTAACGACTAACACAATCTATGAATCTTATTTCAGCAATATGCAAAAGTGTTACAAAAAGTATTGAATACTATATAAAGCAAGCACCATTTTTAATAACAGTGTCGCCTCCTCTTCCACATCTTTAGGAAGAATAAGAAGCAGGATTTTTCCGATGAGGCAATACACTAGCAAATTAAATAAAAAACTTGCCACTATGCCCCCCCCTTTCCCATCTGCATCTGAACCATAAGCACGACCATCATAATCGTGAAGAAATAGGCAAATGCAATAAGGAATGACACAGCACATAGAATGAAAAGTGTTTTGCTTACATCTTCGATTAATCCATTCACCTTACTGTCTGTGAACGGTTCTAAAACAGCAGCTAGAAAACGATAGCAAAAACCGAGTATTAAAATATTGAGTGTCGGAAGAATCGTTACACTCCAAACGCTTACAAGTAAACCAGTACTCGTAGTAATTAAAGCTGTCGACGAGTATTTTTTAAAAGTATTGAGAGATTCTGTGACAAGGGAACCGATGATAGGAATATTTTGTTGCAAGAGCCTTTTAACCGGCTCAGCTATTTCTCCTGAAAATGTACCAACCAAAACTCCATTTGTAGCAAGTAACATGGTATAAATTAGGACAGATACGGATACTACGCTCAAAACCGACATTCGCAAAAAATCTGACATTTTGGCAAACGAGAGCTCAGGAAGCATTCGCGTAATAAAATCGAAAACAAATGTGGCGATTAACATAGGGATTAAATATTTTGTAACGACCACTAAAATAGTCTGCAGGAAAATAAGGAAAACAGGACTAATGGAAAGCACTGAAAATATCCCTGAGCCAAGAAGCAAAGAGGATGTTAAAAGTGGCGACAGAACAAGATAAACATCCATTAGCTGTTCTGTTATATGTTGCATTTGTGTAAAAGCCTTAAAAACAGGTCGAATTGTTACCATGATCACTACTATTAAGAAAAAAAACCTTGTCCACTCTTTCATTGTTGGAAGCAGCCAATTAATACATAAAAACAGGATAGCGTAAAGAAAAAATGAACGTAGTGCGAAGAATTGTTCTTTAAATGGTTCGATCAAAAACGCAGCCACTTGTTCGATTATTACACCCCCTACGGTGCTACTAACTTTTCCCATTGTTTTAAAAATGATGCTAATTCATCGAGCCAAAGCGTGACAATCCAGATTTTTATAGCAAGATGACTTATAAAGGCAATGCTTTCATAATCGTTTTCATCTAATATGTGCGATACAATAAGTGAACAAAGGTAAAGCAAGGAACTACCTAATATAAGCGGCATATATGGCAAATCAAATAAAAAAAAGGTCTTTAATTTTTGCCAAAAAGGTAATACAACTCGCATCATCAAAAAACTTAATAGAATAAAAAATAAGACAACTGCAAAGAATTGATGCATTGTCGGTATTACTATTCGTATACCAATAAGGAAGAGGAACGTCATTAAAACATAGAATAAGAATTCCATTATGACGTCATCAGCCATTGGAAGAAGGTAATAATCTCATCAAAAAAGAGACGCAAAAATCGAAGCAACTCGATTGTGATATATAAATAGGCAATAAAATTAAGAAAGAAAGAAAATTCTTTTTTACCTGTTTGTTCAAAGAAGATGTGTAAAAGTCCCAGGACCAGTCCAATACCAGCTATTCTAAGCAAATCTTGAAGTTCCGAAGTCGCCCCTCCTCTCTTTACAATTTATGAGAGGGAAAAGAATTTATGCAGGGAAATTATGAAGAAATCTTGATAGATCTCACAAAAAAAGCACTTAAGATAAGTGCACGAAGGATTTGTATTGAAATTTTTATTATATATGTTTGAATTTCTTGACAGTCGAGAACTTTTAAATTAAATAAATTTTTGATAATCATAGACTTTCTTTTAGTAATTAAATTGTTAATATATTGATTGATATTAAACGAGTAAAAATAAAAACTTCCTTCTTCGAAACTCGTAACCGTTCTTTCAAATTTCATTCCATTTCTTCGTAAGAGTTTATAGAGGCTTTATTGGCAGTTTGTGTTTCAGCAATTACTGTAGAAAGTTTTAACAGCATAGGTAATTAGCAGCTGAACCACTTCGCATACATTGAATTAGAATAGTGGTTAAGATAGGGGGCTTATTTCTTCTAGTACATAAAGACTTTATAATCATCAGAAAATACCAGCAATATGCTAGGTAGTATGTTATATTGATACGGAATTAATAATATTTAAGTAAGAACACAGTGTATAATTACATCTAAAAATGAGGGTTGACTTTGCTTGTTTTTACACTTTTTCTTCTATTCTTTTTATCTGTATTGTTAATCGGTTTAATTTTCTCGATAATTTTCTTGGTATCGTTTATTAAAGAGATGATTGAAAACAAAAGAAATGGTCTACCAATTTGGAATGATCGAATGAAAATTGTAGTATTAGTAGCTATCGTTCTAATCGTCTGCACTTTTTTCTATGAAGTGTATCATTAAAGTTTTGCATATTTAAAGACCACTTATGTGGTCTTTTTATTATTCTTTTTCGAAATCAATTCAGTCATTTACATCTTCTATTGCACAAAACACTTCATATCATTGCTTTTTTCCTTATTTGGTTCAGTTCCTATCGCTAACCATTTAAGTGGTTCTTTTCAAACTTAAATTTTCCCCATCTCCTTTTTTAAATAGCTAGCGTAGCATCCTTTGAAGGGATACCTCTGCCAAAGCCATATTCACTGTTATAAATAGGATCTGTATATGAATTACAAAATTTAAAGTACCAGTTAAGTTGCTGAAGCAACACGAATATATCCTGTTTTAACTTGCTCAACAAGTTGAATAAGTTGAAAAGGAATAGTAAAATTCTCACAAAAAAAGCCATGCAGTTATGCATAGCTTTAATTTATAGATTAAGCACGAGAAACATAAGAACCATCAGTTGTATTGATGATTAGTTTGTCACCTTCGTTTACAAAGAATGGTACGTTTACAACTAGGCCTGTTTCCATTGTTGCTGGTTTTGATCCGCCTGTTGCAGTATCACCTTTAATTCCAGGATCCGTTGCAGATACTTCTAGTTCAACTGTGTTAGGTAGTTCAACGCCTAGCACTTCACCTTCATACATCATAATATGAACTTCCATGTTTTCTAGAAGGTATTTTAATTCTTCTTCTAATTGGCTTGCAGTCAATTCGATTTGCTCATATGATTCCATATCCATGAATGCATAAGCGTCGCCTGATGCATATAGATATTGCATTTTGCGTGTATCGATTTGTGCTTTTTCCACTTTTTCGCCTGCACGGAATGTTTTTTCTGCTACGTTGCCATTACGTAAGTTACGTAATTTGGAACGTACAAAAGCTGCACCCTTACCTGGTTTTACGTGTTGGAATTCGATAACACGGAATAGGTTCCCGTCTACTAAGATCGTTAACCCTGTTTTAAAATCATTTACTGAAATCATTTCTGTATATCCTCCAATAATAAATTATAAGATGATTAATTCTTTTGGTGCATGTGTCAATTTTTCATTGCCAGTTTCAGTAATTAGCGTATCATCTTCTATACGCACGCCACCAACTCCTGGCAAATAGATACCCGGTTCACATGTGACAACCATGCCAGGCTCTAATGTGATATTGGATCTAAACGATAATCCAGGACCCTCATGTACCTCTAAACCAATTCCATGACCTGTAGAATGGCCAAAAGCATCACCATAGCCATGTTCCTTAATATAATCGCGGCATATTGCATCCGCTTCCTTACCTGTCATACCTGGTTTGAATTTTTCAAGTCCGAGAAGCTCTGCTTCCAAAACAATTTGGTAGATTTCCTTTAACTGTTCAGAAGGTTCGCCCACAGCGACTGTGCGTGTCATGTCAGAAATATAACCATTATATAAAGCGCCATAGTCTAAAGTGACGAAATCACCTTTTTCAATTATTTTATCAGTTGCAACGCCATGTGGCAATGCAGAACGTACTCCTGAAGCGACAATGGTATCAAATGAAGAAGAAGTTGCACCAAGTTTACGCATATAGAATTCAAGCTCATTTGAAACCTCAAGCTCTGTTTTGCCTGGTTTGATAAATTGAATGATATGTTCAAACGTTTCATCTGCAATTTGGCAAGCTGCTTTAATTGTCTTTAATTCATCTTCTGTCTTAACGAGACGAATTTTTTCGATCAAATCTGTAACGCCGACTAAGTCAGCTGGAATAACCTTAGAATACGCTTCATACATTCTATAGCTAACTACATCTTTCTCAAAACCAAGCGATTTAATGCCTAATTCTTTCACGATTGCAGCAATTTCTTCAATGATTGTCCCCTTGTGTTCAACAATGCGATAGCCTGTAATTTGTTTAGATGCTTGTTCTGTGTAACGGAAGTCAGTGATAAACACTGCCTCTTTTTGTGATACTACCGCCACACCAGAAGTACCTGTAAAACCTGTCATATAACGTAAATTATAATTATTGGTAATAAGCAAACCATCTAAATTTTGCGAATTTAACGCTTTCACTAATCTCTCTACTCTTTCCATTATAATCCCCCTTTTATCCCTCTAAAAACATTCGAAGAGCTGCGCTATATCCAAATGTGCCAAGCCCTGTAATTTGCCCTACACATACAGGCGCTAAGTAAGAATGATGCCTGAATTCTTCTCTTTTATGTACATTTGAAATATGAACCTCAATAACAGGCACCGAAACACCAGCAATTGCATCCCTTAGTGCGATGCTCGTGTGGGTGTAAGCGCCAGGATTGAAGATAATGCCATCTACACCTGTATCTTCAGCTTCATAAATCCAATCAATCAACTGGCCTTCAACGTTTGATTGCTTGCAATCAATTGAAGAGTTGAACTCAGCTGCTAGGACTTTTAATTGGGACTCAAGGTCTTTTAATGTTGTATGCCCATAAACAGCTGGCTCTCTCTTGCCAAGTCGATTAAGATTAGGACCATTCAAGCATAAATAATTCATTGTTAGCCCTCCTCCTGCACTGATAGCCTTATTTTAGCATAATCCTAGACAGATTGGGGCAGTTTATTTCGAGATTCTAAATTTCTCATTTTCGCATGATATGTGGCTGTTTCAAATATCCAGAGCAAATGAAGTCCAATAACAACAGCAAGCGGAATTGAAAAGTGACGAATGTAGAAGGTATGTTGAACAGACCATTCAATGAGCCATACAATCACAATCGCAAGGAAAATAGCTACAATATCCATGCGTACTTTTTTCAATAATTCAGCAATCGCAAATAATACAGCCGCAATAATTACAACAAATATCCAGAGAATAAACCATTTGACAAGACCATGTGAATCGCTAAAAATATGCCACTTTTTTGCCCAACCTATCGGCGAAAGTTTCATAAAGGAAAACCAATCTAATATCTTTAAACTAAGTATAAATGTAAGCGAACTGAATAAAACAGTCCACAGGTAAACGTTAATTCTCATCTAAAAACCCTCCTTCCCCCTGAGGATAGACAAAAAATAAATATAATATGCTTTCTCTAGTGCAATGTTGATTTTTTTAGTACAATAAAAACAGTTTTTATCTTGTGAGAAAGCGCGGTGTCGTATGTGAAAGGTCAACAAAATCTCCCTGTATACGGTGGACAAGCCTTAGTGGAAGGTGTCATGATGGGCAGCAAAAAGCATACCGTATCAGCTATTCGCCGCAATGATGGGTCTATCGACTATTATTATGTCGAGCGAAAATACAATCCTACACTTCAAAAACTTAAAAAAATTCCCTTATTAAGAGGTATTATCGCCTTAATTGAGTCGGCTGCAAATGGATCAGAGCATTTACAGTTCTCCAGTGAACGCTTTAATGTCAATCCAGGTGAAGAAATAGAAGAAGAGAAAGAATCAAAATCAAAACTCGAGATGTGGCTTGGTGTAGCTGCAATCGGTATCCTATCATTTATTTTTGGCAAATTTATTTTTACGCTAATCCCTGTCTTTTTGGCCCAATTATTCCATTCTTGGCTGCCAGGAAAAACAGCTCAAATTTTATTGGAAAGTGGATTTAAACTAGTACTATTAGTCAGCTATATCTACCTAGTCTCACTGACACCTATGGTTAAGCGTGTGTTTCAATATCATGGCTCGGAGCACAAGGTAATCAATTGTTTTGAAAACGGCCTGCCGCTTACTGTAGAAAATGTACAAGCACAGTCTCGGCTTCATTATCGATGTGGTAGTAGCTTTATGTTGTTTACTGTACTTGTTGGAATGTTAATCTATTTTTTAGTTCCAACAGATCCATTTTGGCTTCGCATCCTAGACCGTATCCTATTAATCCCAGTTGTTCTAGGTGTTGCTTTTGAGGTACTGCAAGCAACCAATGCCTGTAGGGACATTCCTATCCTACGCTTCCTAGGCTATCCTGGCCTTTGGCTGCAATTGTTGACAACAAAAGAACCTCATGATGATCAAGTAGAAGTAGCGATTGCTTCTTTTAACAAACTATTAGACATTGAGAAAGATCCTGCAAATATACCAGCAGCTGTTAAAGCTGTCTAATAAATAAAAAATGCAAAGGCTACTATTGAGCCTTTGCATTTTTTGTTTCTTTTCTTTTTCGAACCATCCAAATACCGAAGTAACCGATTAACCATGCTATCAAATAATACAGTGAAAGGCCCCATGCGAAGTAATGAAAAAAAGATAGCATGATAATCCCAAAAGAAATGTACGAAATAAGCAATGCTATTAAAGGATTAATGTGGTTGATAGCACACGCTATTCCTTGAATTAGGAAAGCAAATGGGAAGATTAAATATAATCCAAAGATAAAGAACGATTTATTGACATCTCCTTCACCGAACAATCCTAAAAACGACAATACTGATAACGTAAGGATTGTAAAGGCCGGGAACATCAAGCCGGCGAGTTTGTTATTCATCTTTTCACCTCTAGCATTGCTTTCTTTTTATTATTTTCTAAAATTCCATTCATCCGATTCATAACGTGTTTTCGCCAGATTTTCGACAAAGGATTGCTGTTCCTCTGTCAATTCATAAGGGACCAACTCAATATCAAGCGCCTCTTGAAAACCTTTATAGAAAGCTTCAATGCAATCTTCCACATCAACTGTACGGTTTGCCAATTGATTGATTGCCACTGCTTTTTGAGGCAAATGCTTTTGCATGCGTTCTCTGTCTCTGTCTGAAGAAAAGTTGAAGAGTGAAATTAACTTCTCTTCATCCATATCAATTAAGATGGCGCCATGCTGCAATATTACACCTTCTTGTCTTGTTTGCGCACTGCCAGCAACTTTTTTGCCTTCTACTACAAGCTCATACCAGCTTGGTGCATCAAAACAAACTGCACTTTTTGGCTTTTTCAGTAAGTCACGCTTCTCTTCTGTATCAGGAATTGAAAAATAAGCTTCCAACCCAAGGTTTTGGAACCCTTTCAATAACCCTTCACTAATAACACGATAGGCTTCTGTTACCGTCTTTGGCATCTCTGGGTAATCCTCTGTCACGATTACACTATAAGTGAGTTCATGTTCATGCAAGACAGCTCGTCCCCCTGTGGGGCGTCTGACAAAGCCTAAGTCTAGTTTATGTATTTGCTCAAAATCGATATCCTGCTTTGCACGTTGAAAATACCCAATAGAAAGTGTCGCAGGGTTCCACTCATAAAAACGGATGACCGGAGGAATCAACCCTTCACTATGCCAATGCAGAAGCGCTTCATCCATCGCCATGTTATAAGCAGGACTGCAAGGTCCTGAATTAATAAAATACCACTTCGTTTTCATGTATACCATCCCTTCTTCACAACTATTTATTTTAACAAACCCATTGGACTATCGCTAGTTCTTCTTTTATAATATGTATGATAGATAGAAAGGGGTAAGATTTTGTGAGCTGGTTATATACTATACTAATTATTGTAGGTGTAATTGTTATTTATACACTAATCAATGCACTTCGCTTAAAAAAAGCAGTCACTTCTTTAAATGAAGAAGAATTCAAAAAAGGTTATCGCAAAGCGCAATTAATTGATGTTCGCGAATTGAAAGAGTTCGAGGGCGGTCATATTTTAGGCGCACGTAACCTGCCATCTACGCAACTACGCAATCGTTATCGCGAATTAAGAACCGACCAGCCTGTTTATCTTTATTGTCAAAGTGGTACTCGCAGTTCAAGAGCCGCATTATTTTTAAAGAAAAAGGGCTATGACCAACTCTATCAATTAGAAGGCGGTTATAAAAAATGGAACGGCAAAATTAAAGTTAAATAACCAACAATTATACAAGTTGCATATGGTATTTTATTCTAGTTTGAGTGCCTTCTTACTAGCTATTATGCTAGTAAGAAGGGGTTGTATCTGACTCATTCATTGGGAACGAAGTTGGATATTGCTCACACCGATTCCAATAAGAGCGTATAAAGAAGAGAACCTTCTTTATACGCTCTTTTTATGCAGTAAGAAAAGCATTGAGAGCAAAGATCCCTGATAACCCTAAAATAACGAAAAATATAATGAGTTAAGTCCATTATTAAACTAGAATAAGAGCTAAGGATTAATTTTTATAGCCTTCTTAATAAAAGTCTATGAAAAATGGATAACTGAATTCTGTTCTGATTTGGACAATTGCTTTAATTGGTTGGCCTTCATTTCTTTGAGAGTTATTTTTTAGGCTTTGTATCCCCTTCAAACCATACCTTATCTTTTTTATTTTGTTTATTATAGTGAACTGCAAAGTATATTTCAAAGCCAATTTTCTCTGTATCTCGCCAGGTATTGGAATTACATTGTCTTTATTGTAATAATTATATAGATCTTTTTCACTTAACTCACTTTCAAGTACAATATATGACGCAACTGTTGAATACCCTCCACTTCCAGAAGGTTCGCCTCCAAATAACACACCATAAGCAAAATCTTTCTTAATTACCTTAATTTTATCCGGAAGTGGATATTCATAATGCTTAGAAGTAAATGACTTCGCATATAAATATTCTTTACCAAACAATACATATAAACAAGGAACCACTTAAAAGGATTAAAATTGAAACTATCGCTATCTTTTTTGTTTCCATTTAAATCCTCTATTGAAAACACTTTACAATCCAGTTAATCTTAAAGTGAGTGATCATGAGATGGACCAGATTGGTAAAAGCTCCATATTTAATTAAATCAACAAGCTAATCAAAATTCAACAAATACCGCGATCATTGAATAAGTGCTTTATGTTAATTCAGCTGACGAAGTTAAAAGTAGAAAGGGCTCTACATATTAGTTATTTCTAATATGTAGAACCCTTTAATTAGTCTATCTATATAAGATTAGGCCTTAATAAAAATCTCACAATGCACTTTCTTATTATACTTCTACTAAATCTGTCTTTTTCACATATTTCAATACTGGGTGACGGGCCGCACGTGTTTCGTCTAGACGGCTAATAACAGTAGTATGCGGAGCTTCTTGAACGACTTCAGGTGTTTCTTCCGCTTCTTTCGCTATTTGAATCATGGCATCACAGAATGCATCTAATGTTTCTTTTGATTCTGTTTCAGTTGGTTCAATCATTAACGCTTCTTCCACATTTAATGGGAAGTATGTTGTTGGTGGATGGTAGCCAAAGTCTAACAGCCTTTTGGCAATATCCAACGTACGGACACCCAACTTTTTCTGAC
This sequence comes from Rummeliibacillus sp. G93, assembly GCF_023515935.1. Lineage (NCBI taxonomy): Bacteria > Bacillati > Bacillota > Bacilli > Caryophanales > Caryophanaceae > Rummeliibacillus > Rummeliibacillus sp. G93. Next base: position 1,381,613 of record NZ_CP097314.1, on the reverse strand, counting down.
GGCTGCCACTTAGAACAAATTCATGCTTGCAGTGGCGATTGAACGGCAATTCATAATAAGATTCTAATCTGCGCATCATGTAATTGGCATTGATTACTGCATTTTCAGTCACCGCTTTCAAGCCATCAGGGCCCATAGTACGAATATAGGTATAAGCTCGTACGTTGATACCGAAGTTACCGTAATATGGTTTTACACGACCGATTGATTTTGGACGGTTATAATCAAATGTATAGCCTTCCTCTGTTTTGATTAATACAGGTTTTGGCAAGTAAGGCATTAATTCTTTCTTAACGCCAACCGGGCCAGAGCCAGGTCCGCCGCCACCATGAGGTCCTGTAAATGTTTTATGCAGGTTCAAGTGAACACAGTCAAATCCCATGTCTCCTGGTCGAACTTTTGACATAATGGCGTTTAAATTCGCACCATCATAGTATAGCTTGCCGCCAACACCATGGATGATCTCAGCAATCTCTAGAATATCTTCTTCAAATAAACCAAGTGTATTTGGATTAGTCAACATTAAAGCAGCCGTATCTTTCCCTACAACTTCGCGCAAATGTTCTAAATCGACTAAACCATTTTCGTCAGAACGAACAGTTACTGTATCAAAACCAGCTACAGATACAGAAGCAGGATTCGTACCGTGCGCCGAGTCAGGAACGATTACTTTTGTACGTTCATGTTCCCCGTTCGCTTCATGGAATGCGCGAATCATCATAAGTGCTGTCCATTCTCCGTGTGCACCAGCTGCAGGCTGTAATGTCACTTCATCCATGCCTGTGATTTCAACTAAATGTTGTTGTAGATCATACATAAGTTCAAGAGCACCCTGCACTGTTTTTTCGGCTTGCAGTGGGTGAATATGTGCAAAGCCTGGGAAACGTGCAACAGTTTCATTGATTTTTGGATTATATTTCATCGTACATGAACCAAGTGGATAGAATCCAGAATCAACACCATGGTTTCTGCGTGAAAGTGCAGTATAATGACGCATAATATCTAATTCCGATAGCTCAGGGAGCTCAGCTTCTTCTTTTCTAATCAAGTTTTCTGGCAATAAACTTGAAAGTTCCATATCAGGTACATCCAACTCAGGCAGGCTGTAACCTACACGACCCTCTTTCGACAATTCAAATACAAGCGGTTGGTTTTCCTTATGCATGTTGTAATGCCCCCATTTCTTGGACAAGTGTATCAATTTCTTCTTTTGTCCGTTGTTCAGTGACTGCGATTAATACATGGTTAGCAAGTGCTTCTGAAACCTTGCCAAGGTCAAAGCCACCGATCATTCCCTTTGTAAACAGGTGATCGTTTAATTCCTCGACAGATCCTTCCACTTTAACAACGATTTCATTGAAATGCGGCCCTTTGAAAGGTACTTCAAAACCTGCTTTTTCAAATGCTTCTTTAGCATAATGTGTCTTCAATATATTGTGCTTCGCCATTTCTTGAACACCTTTTTTTCCTAGAGCAGTCATGGCAACAGAAGCTGCTAACGCATTCAACGCTTGGTTAGAACAGATATTTGAAGTTGCCTTTTCGCGACGAATATGTTGTTCACGCGCTTGTAGAGTTAGAACGTAACCACGGATACCATCTTCATCGATTGTTTCTCCTACTAGTCTTCCCGGTACTTTACGCATCAGCTTTGTTGTTGTTGCAAAGTAGCCACAGTGTGGTCCTCCAAAACTTTCCGGTATACCAAACGGTTGTGCATCACCAACTACAACGTCTGCACCCAGTTTTCCTGGAGGCGTCAATATGCCTAGCGCTAATGGATTACTACTTACAACAGAAAGTCCTTTAACTGCATGGATTGCCTCTGACATCGTCGCTAGATCCTCGATTTGGCCAAAGAAGTTTGGATATTGCACCATGATGGCTGCTGTATCTCCATCTACTAAGTTGTTCAATGCATCCATATCTGTTTTACCGTCTTTAAGCGGTACAGTCACCACTTCAATAGACTGACCGTATGCATATGTTTTTACTACATCTATTGTAATAGGGTGAACGGCTTCAGAGATTAATAGTTTTTTACGGCGTGTATGCGCACATGCAAGCATACCTGCTTCTGCCATTGCTGTTCCACCATCATACATAGACGAGTTAGCCAAATCCATACCTGTTAATTCTGCTATCATTGTTTGGAACTCGAAGATAGCTTGCAATTCCCCTTGTGAAATTTCAGGTTGGTATGGTGTATAGGCTGTGTAAAACTCTGAACGGGAAATAACATGGTCAACAATAACTGGCTTATAATGGTCATAGACGCCTGCACCTAGGAAGGTTGCATATTCATCATGATTCGCATTTTGTCTTGCAAGGCCAGCTAATTCTTTCAATAGTGCCGTTTCAGCTTTAGCAGGTTTAATATTGTATTCACCTTTAAAACGGACTTTTTCTGGAATGTCTGCAAACAGCTCGTCAACTGTTGAAACACCAATCGTATCAAGCATTTCTCGTTGATCTTGCTCTGTCATAGGTAGATACCGATGTAACATATCTCATAAGCCTCTTTTCGTTATTTTTTTAATCTTTTATAAAATGGAGTTGCAACTGTCTTCGCTTTTACGCGTTTATTGCGAATTTCAACTTCCACCTCTTGGTCCAATTCAGCGTATTCACTTTTAATAAGCGCTAGCCCAATATTTCTTTTCGTCAAAGGCTGTTGTGTACCAGTAGTAACTTCGCCAACTTCTAAATCCCCGACAAACACTTTATATCCGTGACGCGGAATGCCTTTGTCGATCATTTCAATGCCAACTAATTTTCTAGGAACACCATTAGCTTTTTGATCAGCTAAAACAGATTTCCCTATAAAATCGCTATCTTTATTGATTTTCACAACGAAGTTAATACCTGTTTCAAGCGGAGAAATCGTATTAGACAACTCTTGACCATATAGCGGTAGGCAAGCTTCAAAACGCAATGTGTCACGTGAACCTAATCCACATGGCAAAACGCCTTTTTCTTTCCCAGCTTCTAAAATCTTATCCCATAATTCTACAATCGCGTCATTTGCTCCATAAATCTCAAATCCATCTTCCCCTGTGTAACCTGTGCGAGAGACTAATGTATCAAATCCAGCTACTTCCACATGTTGTTTGAGGTGGAATGGTTTGATAGTCGACAAATCAACATCTGTTAATTGTTGCAATACTTCTTCTGCAAGTGGTCCTTGAAGTGCCAGTTGGCCAATTTCGTCTGATTGATTAGTAATTTTTACATCTCCAGACTCATGCTTCAAAAGCCATTCGTAGTCTTTTTCGATATTTGCTGCATTGACAACAAGTAAATAATTGTTTTCTGCCAATCTATAAATCAATAAATCATCTACTACTCCACCATTTTCATAGCACATCGTCGTATATTGCGTACCATCTATTGCAATTTTTGAAACATCGTTTGTCATAAGCTTTTGTAAATACGCTAAACTTTCTGAACCTTCAACGAAAATTTCGCCCATATGCGACACATCAAAAAGCCCTGCTTTTGTTCGAACTGCTTCATGTTCTTCCTTTATAGAAGAAAACTGCACCGGCAAGTTCCATCCACCAAAATCAATTGTTTTACCACCATACTTTGCATAAGATTCAAATAATGGCGTGTGTTTTAAAGTCGTTTCCAATGTCATCCCCCTTATCCATAAAAAAGACAGAGAAACCCCTATAAAGGTTTCTCTGTCCTGTTCACCTGAAAGTTTAACCATAAAGGCTGGCCTCTTTGGTGGCTAAAATTAGCTCTCTCCAGAGTTGCGTCCCGTACGAGTCTTTTTGCCTGAGAGATTCATAGATACCTACTTGCTCCTTCGGCGACACTAAAAACATGTTCTCTCCCCGCACAATCATCCGCTTTTTATATTGGTACTCTTCCAATGTTGTATAACACAATTGCTTGAATATATCCTACCATTGAATAATCAATTCTGGCAATCATTTTCTAAAGATTGTTTGAGGAGAACTCCACGCTTTCTCCACACCAATGTGATCGCCTTTTAATCGGTTAATTTGGAACGCGGCATAGTCCACAATCTGTCTTAAAGACCTACCTTCAGTTCGTACCGTTATATGTGCAGCATTTAGGTAATATTTTCGCCTTTTTAAATAAAGCTCTTCTAATTCTTCTTTTGTCGACTTTTGAACGATGGGCCTATTTTTATCTCGATGTACTCTTTTCCAGATATCAGAAAAAGCTGCGTCCAAAAATAAAACCAATCCTGTTTGCCGCATAATTTTTCGATTTTCCTCACTGATAGAAACTCCGCCACCTGTTGCAATTATACAAAATTCATCACGAAATTCTTTCAGGAATTGCGTTTCTTTTTGGCGAAAATAGACTTCACCCTTTTGTTCAAATATTTCCGGAATAGTTAGCCCTTCTCGCCTAATAATCTCCTTGTCCATATCATAGTAAGGCATTCGTAGAAAATAACTAAGTCTTCTGCCAATCGCACTTTTCCCGCTACCCATAAATCCGACAAGATATACTTTTTTCATTTTTTCACCTTCTTCGACTAGCGAATGCCCTATACCAAAAGTTCACTTTTAATTATAGTAGCATGAACACTTGTCGATTCCAATCACCTTTATTTTTTGACAACATTACATAAAAGAACAAAATGGGTGATGATACGCTCAGAAGCATATCTTTGTTTCCAATGAATGCTGAAAAAAATAGTTATGAAAGAGAAATGGTGATTTTTAAACTTAAAAGGAAATTGTTAAAAAGAATGGTATAGAGTCAATTATTTTATGTCATGATTCTTATTCCCTTTCAAACGAGAGCAGGATAGACTTTGTTTGATTTAAATAGGCAATTTTTAATTCATCATACGAGCGATAATGCGATTCATATGATGCCGCTACAGCTAACATCATGTTAGTGATGAAGAATAAAAAAATCATAGCTGTTAGCAGCAAGAAACCTTGTTCATTCCTGATTCGGGACAATAAATTTTCTTCTCCTCTCACTTCCGCTTTTAAACGTAATAGTCGTTTCAAAGATAGAATCAGCATATTCAAATTCCGCATATTGAAGTCCAAATAACAAAGGTTGATATCCCCCCACTCTTCGAATATCCGAACCAACAGACTTTATGCCAATAATTCCTCGATTCGACGAATAAAGAGCTGTATATTTTTCGCTTAAAGAGAACTCTTTAGCATGTATAAGTTCTTTTGAAAGTTGATAGACCAACATTTCATATTGCAATTCATTATCACTTAATATGCCACTCTTTTTATGCCCATACCATACAAAAAAGAGTAGAAAAAATTGAGCAAACATCATTAATATTATAAGCTGTAGCATGGTATCCAGAATGGTAAATCCCCTTTGATTATTATTTAAGTATTTGTCTCTACACATAGCTGTTCTTCTTTTATGCCCGAATAACGAATACAAATGGAGTTTTCATCCCCTTTCCAATGGTAAATAACATCATCAATTTCTACATTTCCTTGGTACTTTTGAAATCGAACAATATTTCCAGCTGCATACAATGCTGCTTCTGCCGCATGCAGGCTCAATTTCTTTTTATAGAGCGATGTCTCTAATTGATAGTAAAAAGGCAATAATGTACCAAAAATTATAAAGACTATTACAAGAGTTAATAATGATTCCGGCAATGAATGACCGTTTTCATTGTTCAATTTGCACCCTTCCTTCACCTAAATAAACAGTTAATTTGACGATCCTATTATTAATAGAAAAGTACATAGTACCTGATTTTTGTACTGTTAACTCTTTTGTATAAGTAACTGATTGAATAGTACTGTATGGAAGTAATTGAATGTTCGTTGGATATTTCCTTACTAGATAATCCTTATTGCCATGAGCTGGCACCTTGATTCTTACTTCATTGAGCCCTTGCACAATAGTGAGAGTAGCATAATCTTGATAACGGAAAGACAAGGCTTGAGTTAGCTCAATATCTGCTTTCAATTGTTTAATGAAACGGTCCTCTAATTGTCGATCCAAGTGACTTTTGCCCAAAGTAATACCAATCAATGAAATGAGCATCGTAATGGCCAAGACCAACAACATTTCGATGAAAGTAAAGCCCCCTTGACTATTTACAGGTCTATTTAGAAATTTCAACTTTACCATCCGTGATCGTTAACTTCTTGCTTTCACAAGCTTTAGAATCCGTTTGTTTTAAATATTCATTTGTTTCTAATTCAGTTGTGGAACTTGGATAATTGCCATGGTCGATTCGATAGGCTTCTACTTGGCCTTGCACCATTTTGACATACGCATCGCAGCCTTTTTTATCAACTGTTGCGAAATGTTTTGTTACATTAGGAATAGCAATCAATATGAGTATCGAGATGATAAACAGCACAATTAACATTTCTATAAGCGTAAAACCTTTCTGAAAATGCTCTTTCCGCATACCTTTCTTCCTTTCTAGACTAAATCCATCATTTTATACATCGGCAATAAAATCGCAAGATACGCGCCTAAAATGCAAAGTGCAATTACAACAAACAAAAGTGGTTGGACGAATGCTAAGCTTCGCTGAATAGTATTTTCTGTCCGTTCAATTAAAAACTCACTATAGATTTGCAGCTCTCTCCCTAAGTTGCCACCTTGTTCACCATGAAGCACATGCGCATAAAAACCTTTATAAAAGTATGGTTCTTGTTGAATCGCAGTTGACAATGACTCACCATAAACTATCCTTTTTTGAAGAATCTCCGCTACCTTGGCTAAATAAGGCTGTAATGTTTGGGTTTTCAATAACTCTAAGGCTTCTTGCATTGACATTCCACTTTGAATGAGACCGCCTAATTCATAAGAGATCTGCCGCGTAATCTGTAATTTAAAGTGTTTGTTAATATAAGGAATTTTTAATAAAAAAAGAATTTGACTTGTTACCCTTTTCTTTTTCAACCAAATGAGGAAAAGGATCAACATTGATATAAATGAAATACCTAATACTATAAAGAAATCTGGCAAGTGTAAAAACAGCTTGGATAATGTTAAATCGAAACTTGTTTCGGAAGATTGGTTTGCCATCATAAAAGACATGTTAGGCAGAAAATAAGTTCGAAATGCGAAAAAGAGCAGGATTAAAAAAACAAACAGCACAGCAGGATAGACAAGCAATTTCTGTAGCCGTTCTCTATTTTGCTCCTTTTTTTCTAGCTGATTTGCCACTGTTTTTAAAGCTTGGATAGTTTTACCGTGTTCTTCTGAAACTAGAATGGTCATTAAATAAATTTTAGGATAGCCTAAAAGACAAAGTACGTCAGTCATAGATGAGCCATTTCGTAGCTGTGCTCTTATCTTAACCTCACCGCCTGTATCCTTTTTTAGATGATGAGGTAGCAGCATAAAAAGCGAATCTGAAAATGTAAAACCCTCTTCTAACAAAACGCTCATCTTTTTTAGTAATTGCGCTGAATCCCTTAAATGGATTTTTCGCTTTAGCAAAAAAAAATTAATCCATTTTCTTTGTAGAATGTTGGGAGGCGATTGCACCAAATTGAACCCCCTTTTCAATCTGTCCTTCTAGCGTTTTTTCAAAAGGAAGCTCGTAACTAATTTTATTTTCAATCGCTTTAAAGGATTGGTCTAGGTATTGGTCAGATAAAATCTCAAAAATAGCTGTTAACTTTTTGGACTCCTGCAAGGGAACAAGTCTCTGAGCTACAATACCGATGACTGTCTGTTTTAATTCTTCCAATGAAATCCCTAAATCCAATAAACGGTATAAACAGCCAATGGTATCCTTACTATGAATGGTCGACACGACTAAATGGCCTGTCAAAACAGCTTCAATGGCTATGTGCGCTGTTTCACGATCCCGGATTTCGCCAATCATAATGACATCTGGAGAATGGCGTAAAATAGCTTTTAAGCCTACAGAATATGTGACCCCTGCTCGTTCATTCACCTGTATCTGCAAAAGATGGGACTGGTTGTTTTCAACGGGATCTTCAAGTGAAATAATATGTTTTTGATGCATATTAGAAAGATGATTGATTAAAGAATAGAGTGTTGTCGATTTTCCGCTTCCAGTTGGTCCAGTCATCAGCAAGATACCTTGTGGCTGTTCTACCAGTCGTATTAAGTCTTTGGCCGATTCACAGAACATGCTTAATTCAGTAATTGGCACTGTTCGATTTTGAAGCATTAAACGTATGACGAGGCTTTCTCTCATAAATACGGAAGGAAGCGTCGATACACGAAAAGAAACATTTTGATCATTGAAAATATGCTCGAATGAGCCGCTTTGGGGTTTACGTTTTTCACTAATATCTAATGAGGATAAAAATTTTAAGTAAGAAATCAAACGATCTCCTATATCTAGGGGAAGCCCGCTTATAGGGACAAGTTTTCCGTATTTGCGGAAATAAATTTCATAGCGATCAGTTGTAGGCAATAGATGTAAATCTGTAGCGTTAAATTCCATCGCCTTTTTTAATAATTGCATTGTCTTCTGTTCAACAACAGTTTCTGTGTCAGAAAAAAGCATTTTACCTCCTCTTCAACCAACAAGCAAGGACCGCTCTTTACCTGTTATCACTATTATACAAGTAATCTATTAGATTTGGAAAGCTATATTTCTGAATTTTTCGATATAATTCTCTCTTTCTATCAGTATGAAATATATAACTCGTTGTATAGAACAAGTATCTCCATAAGTGTTTTAATAAATCTCGTGAAATCTACTGTCACTATTCCATAATTGCTTTATAATGGTAGTATTCTTATAGGAGGTGGCTGTTTTTGATTAATCATAATCCACTGAAAGTGACTAGCACTTTATCAGATGAAACTCGTTTTTCAATTTATCAATATATGTTGCAAGAGAAGAAGCCTTTCTCCGTGCAAGAGATTGCCGACCATTTTCATATTCATCCAAATGTTGCGCGACTCCATTTAACGAAACTAACAGAGATAGATGTCATTAGCGCAGAGTATGAAAAAACAGGAAAGGGCGGACGTCCAGGACGGCGTTATAAAGCTTTAGAAGATGGTATTTCGTTATCTTTCCCAAAGCGAAATAATGAAGAGTTACTAGATTGGGCAATCGACATTTTAGGAGAATTCGGCGAGGAAGCTTATATTGTTGGCCAAAAGATTTGTTATAAAAAAGGACGAAATGAGATTGAAGCAACCATTCTAAAACAGCGAAAAGAAATAACCCACTTAACTTTTGAAGAAAAGCTGGAAATTTTAACTGATACAGCTGCATTAATTGGATATATCCCAATGATCAAAGAAACCCCTGCAGGGAAAACCCTGTCTTTTGCTATTTATAACTGTCCTTTCCACACTGAAATCAAGCATAATGCAAGACTTGTTTGTGCATTACATGAATCTTATTTGAAAGGCCAATTTGATGCATTGTTTAATGTAAGCGATTTTGTGCAAGTAGAAAGTATGATGCAAAACTGTGAATACTGTACTTATCAAATAAATATATAATTTTTCATAATGTTAATGGAATTTACACTTCATTGTCACAAAGTCTTTACATCTTGCAGTTTACAGGCAAAATTCAATCATTTATAATGAGTATGAGATTATTGTGTCGTCGAAAAGGAGGGAATCGTACATGGATAATATGTATAAGGTGCTTGGCTTCTGGACAGGTATTTTCGCAGTTATGTTTTATTTAGGTGGTATGAAAGAGGTTTCGCTATTATTCGTAGCTAACACAGGGTTTTTCCTTCTATTAGGCTTCTTAAACCTTACAGAACGCATGTATATGTACATTTTCGGAGCATATTTAACTGTATTCTTTGCTGGATTTACTTATTGGACTACATTCATTCACGTTCCTGGCATGGAATAAGAAACAGACGATATGTAATAAAGAGCTATTGATATTAGATCTTACTAATATTGATAGCTCTTTTGCTTTTTATAAAAACACTTTTTTACTATTCAGTTATTTATATATAATAATCTTCTAAATACCAGGTTGGAATAGGGTCATCCATTCCGTTGAACCAAGTGAGCACATCTTTTGCTTGGTTTTTCATAATAGTTACTTGGTCTTCTCCGAAGGGGATAGCCCATGGAATGGAAGAAAGCATGTTACTACAAATATAAAAAACCAAGAGTTTGAAAAAGTCTATTGGCGGCCTTCCGTTGAAATAGCCATTAAGCTGTCCTGTTGCAAAGTGAGGACTAATCGTAGCACTCCATACAATTCGGTTAAACTCTTCCCAGGGATCACCATAATCATTGCGATTAAAATCAATAATGCTTAGCTCTCCTTTAGATGAAATTATCATATTTCCTACATGGTAATCACCGTGTTGAAAACATTGAGTCCTTCCTTCTAAAAGATGTTTGTTATTTTGGATATAGGAAATTATCTTTTCCCCACCTTTTATTTTCAGACCACAGTCTTGGTACATTTTTATCTTACTATCAGCTTTACGCGAAAATCGAGCTTTCCACTCCTCTTGGCTTTCCGGCGCTGGTATTCGATGAATCTCCTTCAATATTCGTCCCGCATCCTTACCAAGTCTGTATTGCTCTATTTCCGTCATACTTTTTAACGCGATTTCGGCATCCTCTCCCTCGCACCAATTAAAAAGGGAATATACGCTTTTTCCATCGTTGCATATTCCTATTTTAATTGGATTTGACACGGGAACTTTACATTCTGCGAGGTGTTTCATTGCTTCAAATTCCTTAATCTTCTCGTCATATAGAGAAATTTCTGCAATCCGAAGCAACATTTTTTGATTCAGCTCGTTTTCAACAAAGTATTTTTTGTCGGTAGACCATCCTTTCATTATTGGCTTGATTAGCTTAAACTTCTCCCTCTCTTTTAAAATATGCATAGTTTCACCTCAATTAGCTTTTTTTCTTGAACTATGAATTTTCGTTTTTCTAAAACTATTTATCTTTTTTTAACAAGATCAGATTATGTTCTACTTGAAATCCAATTTTCTTATACATGTGGATCGCATGTTCATTATCTGATCGAACACAAAGAGAGATTTCTTTGATAGAGGGAAACGAAAACAGCCATTGCAACCCTCCTGTTAAAAGAGTTGTACCTATTCCCTTACCGCGGGCATTGGCATCTACACCAAAAAATTCAATACTACCTTCAGAATATGTAGGATTAGCTTCTGCATATAGATAACCTATCAAATTGCCTTCTTCAATTACTCCGAAAACTGCCGCTTCATCATTTAATCCTTGCAATATCTCCTCACCGGATAAATATGAACTTGGAAAAGTTGAATTATGCAGATTAATGAATGCTTCATTGTGAGATGCTGGCAACTTACTAACAGACTGAGTCTTTTTTGCCTTTAAAGTTTGGTTTGTACATGTTAAGATTGTTTGTTTACTAACTGGTTTAAAACCCAAATACTTCCCTGTATCTATTACTAGTCTATTGCGAATGTCAGGAAAAAGTGTAACAGAATCTATTTGATCAGGAATTCTTTTCAGTAGCGCTTCTAGTAATATACTTGAAGTCTCTAATGCATCATTACTCTTTATAAAAGGTCCCCATATATCCACAGTTTTTCTTTCATTATCTGCATCAAAACCGCAAACTCCTATTATATTGTTTTCATCTAAAGCTGATATAAATGCATTCTCTGCAGGCACATCTGTAAAATCTTTCTTCCATGTACTCATGATTTCCTCTGCATTTTTTCCGCAATAACCGATGTGGTTTTCAGGAATACAATTCATTCTTGCAATGAATTCCGCAATACTATTTAATTCTTCACTAGATGATTGACTTAATGTCAAAGTCATAAGCTTACCTCCTCCGTATGAATTATTAATATCTCTATTTGTATTAATTCTATAATCTACTAGTCTTTTCCTTTTAATAACGATTATAAGAAGTATCTTTCATTTAAGAGCTACAGACTAGCCTTTAAAATATAAAAAAGAAACAATATTTAACTTTTGTTAAGCCAAATATTGCTTCTTTTCTTTTTAAAAACTGTAGATATGGTGAATGGTACTTAGTAAACTTTAACATTCATATAATTCGTTAGAACTTAAAAACCATTTAAAAAAGGATTCTGTTCAGTTTCAATATCCACTCGAGTGGGTTCACCATGACCAGGATAAATAATAGTATCTTCATCCAAATTTAATAAATGATCATGGATAGACTTAAGCAATAGTTCTTGATTTCCTCCCTCTAAATCTGTACGACCAATACTACCTTCAAATAAAGTATCTCCTACAATCGCAAACCGATCTTCTGGGAAGTAAAAAGAAATACTGCCAGGCGAATGTCCGGGCGTATGAAAAATATCCATCTTAAAGTCAAAAAGCTCTACGGTTTGCTCCTTATCAATCAAATGGTCAGCAGCATTCACCGTTACATCTGGAATTTCAGCATATCTACCAGAACCGTTGTATGCTGGGTCCTGTAACCAATGAGCCTCTGCTTTATGCAAATATACTGGTATTTCGAAAGCTTGTCTCACAGCCTCTACACCCCCAATATGGTCAAAATGGGCATGTGTTAAGAGTATGGCTTTAGGTTTAAGACCTAAAGATCGTAACTTTCTAACAAATGCTTCTCCGTCTCCTCCTGGATCAATCACCAAACATTCTTTATTATTGTTGCTTACAACATAGCAATTGGCCTGAATGGGGCCAAGCGGAAAAGTTCGTATATTTAACATTTCAATCACCTCTATATCCATGATAAATCATTTCTTGCGAGAACCAAAGCCTTAATCTTTAGAAATTTTTAAGCTTGTTCAAATATCCGTCACTTTTTGTTCTCGACAAAAACTAAAAATAGCTTTACAATAGAGAAGGAATATTGTTTGCGACATTCATTTTCTGATGTCGAAAGGAGTGTCTAACTTGAACTTATTAATGGTTATTTTTGGCCTAGTAGCAATTTTTGGGCTTATTGGCACAATCCAAAGCATTAAAGAAAAAGCTATTCTTGGCATCATCTTTAACTTTGCAGCATTTGCTGTTTTTGGTTGGTTCGTTTTCATGACGATCCTACATCAAGGTTTCCCGCCAAGCCTACATTAATCAACAAACAAAAAAAGGTTGTCCTATTAAAGGACAGCCTTTTTTTGCATCTGCTGACAAAACCATTTTAAAAGCCGCACTGTCATCTTTAGACAGTACGGCTTTTCACACTATTCTTTTTCTTTCTTAACAGTAGCTTTCCCTGTTTTTGAATCATAGAAACGAAGTAAATCGCCATTAATAATCTGATCAGAGTACTCTAGTTTTTTGTTTGCTTGCTCAATATAAGGATCACATTTCTCTGCATCTGTTTTTTCTCCAGTTTTCTTGTCATAGCACACTTCACCTGCATATAACAATTTGTCTGTTACAAATCGGCCATCTCTGAATGTCACAAAGTCTTTGTGATCTTTAGAGAATAAATCTGCACCCAATTGTAAATCGTTAGATGTATCAACACCTAGTAAGTGTAAAACAGTTGGACGAATATCTAATTGACCAGCTACCTCGTGCATTGGTTTACCAATTCCTGAATGAGGAATATGGATAAAGAAAGGCACTTTTTGAAGCTGAGCAGAATCAAACGGTGTAATTGAATCTTTTCCTAAATACTGAGCCATCGCTTTATTATGGTTTTCAGAAATACCATAGTGGTCACCATACATGACAATAACTGAGTTATCATATAGGCCTGATGCTTTCAATTGCTTAAACAATTCTTTAATAGATTCATCCGTATAGCGGACAGTTTGGAAATAACGGTTTACTGTATTGTCACTAGATGTATACGGTTCAATCATTTGATCTTCTTCATCTGAAGTGAATGGATAGTGATTAGACAATGTAAGCATCCGTGTATAGAACGGTTGTGGCATTGTTTTCATAATCTTAACTGATTGATCCATGAATGGAATATCTTTTAAGCCCCAGTTAGCTGAATTGTCATCTGTAACATTGTATGAATCTACATCATAAAAATGTTTAATATTTAAAGCTTGATACATCATATCACGGTTCCAGAAACTTTTATTGTTAGCATGCAGAACAGATGTATAATAACCGTTCCCATTTAATCGTTCTGCCATCGAATTGAACGTATTGCCGCTATTTGTAAAGAAGACTGCGCCACGTCCAGTACCGTATAAGGAGTTTTCAACAATAAATTCTGCATCAGATGTTTTACCAAGCCCAGTTTGATGATAGAAGTTATCGAAGTAGAATGTATCCTTGTCTCTAGATAATTTGTTAAGGAAAGGTGTAATGACTTGGCCATTCACTTTCTTATTGATAACAAAGTTTTGAGTTGATTCAAGAGAAATAATAATCACATTACGTTTTTTAGCTACGCCAAATGTTTTCTTATTATTATCAGCTTGATTTGATTTCACGTAATTTGTTACTTCTGTTAACTCACTACCATCTGCAAGAGCTCGTTGAGCATGTGATTTTGATTGCACAAAAATATCATATAAGTGATAGTTATATGTTCCCATGTTTTTAACTAATAGTTCACGGTCAAAACTACGTGTTAGTAGTTGAGGTCTTTCTGTTTCTGCTAATCCTAAATTTAAGAAAAGCATCGCAAAAGACAAAACAAAGTAAGTTCTGCGCAAGTTTGGTCTTACAACTGTTGCTTCTTTTGCAATTGGCAACAATTTAACTGCTAGTATTAATAAAATAACATCTGTAAAGAAGAAAATATCATACCAGTAGATTGAAGAAGCTGCTGAATTGCCTAAATCTCCGAAGTTATTTGTTTGGAATAGAACCGGCAATGTAATAAAGTCGTTAAAGAAGCGATAGAATGCTACATTACCATATACTACAATGGATAAAATAGCGCTAATTGTAATTAAATATCGATTCCGTACCTTTGCCGTCTTGAAGAACAATGAAATACCATATATAAATAATAAAAATGCAAGCGGGTTAATCAACAATATTAATTCTTGCATAGCATTTTCAATCTTCATATCAAAGCTCGTTTTATATGTGATATAGGTCTTGATCCAAGTAGTGACAATGGCTATCACTAATATCGTATGTTTAGGAAGCTTTTTGAGTTTCATGCTTATTATCCTCCTACTTTCTTTCTTATTCTTTTGTTCACAGTCTGAAAGAAACAAAATATATACTAATCCTTTTTTTACAGGAACGCAACATTTTTGTTACAGAATAATTTCCCATACTGTGTACTACCCATTAATTAACGATTTAAACCCTGAAAAGGTTTCAATTTTATTCACAAAAATTGGATTTAATACCCAACTGTAAAAGGACTTTTATTACAAACGAAAATTAACTTTACCTTTTACTTTCCAGTTTTTTCGTTTCAGTCCTTAAAATATGGCGTGCAGATTGAAAATCTTGCGCTTCGATTAAACCACCTTTATAGAGCTCTACTAAATCTATTTCCATCAGCTGCAAATCGCCAACACGGTTTTTTGTATAAACAAAAGTTCCAAAACGTTTTAAAAGCTGCATAACATCGTATACTGTCTCCAAGGGTTGATTGCCCCCTTTCATTTCTGCTCCACGAGAATTATTTCACGTTCTGTAATAATTTTTCCAATAGATAAATCATAATCATCTCGCGGGATTTTTTCAACCACCTGCAATTGAAATGCTAAAGAAATTGTTGAACCTCTATAATTCGACAAGTATCGGTCATAATAACCACCGCCAAAGCCAAGTCTAAAACCATCTTTATCATATGCAAGCCCCGGCACAATTAAGCATTGAATTTCTTCTTTTTTTACTACTTTTGTGCGATTTGGTATGGGTTCTGAAATCCTGCTGTAACCTATTTCAACTTGATCAAATGATGTAATTTCATAAAATGTCATCTCTCTTGTCTTGGGATGACATTTAGGTACTGCAACTGACCTACCTCTAGCCCATAGCTCCTCAATAAGTGGCCAAGTATCAACTTCGGGAAAATTAGATAAAGTAATCCCGATAACAGACGCATCTTTAATTGCAGATTCATCCAAAAGTTTGCTATGTATAATGGCGGATTTTTCTTTATATGTATCAGCAGCAAGTTGTTTCAATTGCAGTTGCATTGCATTTCGAAGATCTTTTTTATCCATTTCGCCACCCCTTTAAAATTGAAAATGCCAAAACCACTGGAGGTTTTGGCAATGAGCATTATTTTGTTTCACGGTGAAGTGTCATTTTGTGATCACGAGAACAATATTTTTTTAATTCAAGACGTTCTGGATTGTTACGTTTGTTTTTCTTTGAGATGTAGTTACGTTCACCACATTCAGTGCAAGCTAATGTAATATTAACGCGCATTGTTATCCCTCCCACTCTATATAAAGAATAAAACTTTGTGAGCATGATTTATACGACTAACTTATTATATCACAAATTGCAAAAAAATCTACTGTCATTTCTAAATACTTGTCCATATGTTACAATAAATTGAGCAAATTTAAAAAGGTCGAAGGTGAACGAATGAATCTACCTGTACTCTTCATAATTGTAGGAACAGTTGTTTTTATTGCATCTTTTTTTATCGGCAACCACCCCCAAAAATTAGAAAACGAAGTGGAAGAGCTTTCTCTTCAGTTTTATCAAGAAACTAACCAATTAAAGCATCGTATAAAAGCAGTAGAAGAGGAGTTAATGATGGATTCCCCTCTGCTAAAAACTAAAACTATAAAACAGGATCCGCACCCACGCCGTGAGAAAACGAACATAAATAATATCCATCAAATTCTCATTAGCCAAGTACTCGCATTACATCAGCAAGGCTATACAGTGCCCGAAATTAGCCAGCGTTCTTCTCTTACACAGGAACAAGTCCATGCAGTGATCACTTCACGAGGTGGACGTTTATGAGAAAATCAACTCTTCGTTCATTTGGCCTTGGACTTTTCATCGCTGGTAGTGCCATGTTTTTATACGATGAATTCACAGAAAAGCCCAGCAGCGACCGGATTGCAGCTAGCTCTTCTAAAGGAAATATAGTGAAAATACAAAAAGATAAGCTGGTCTCACTACAAAAAGAAGCTGCTGAAGCCAAAGAACAACTGGCAAAAATTCAAACTGATTACAATCAGCTGAAAAATGATTCTGCTGCAAAAAAAATTCATTCCTATACATTAGTTATCAATCGAGGAATGGACAGCGAGGATGTTAGCCAATCTATAAAAAGAGGCGGCATCATTAAAGATGAACGTGCATTTGAACGGTTCATGGCTGATAAAGATGCATCTAAAAATATTCAAATCGGTGACTATAAGCTAACTTCAGATATGTCCAATCAAGAAATATTAAATATCATAACTCGAAAAAAATAAAAAAAGATGCGGATAAGAGCACAGACCTTCTTCCGCATCTTTTTGTTTTCGATTTTTCTGTAAGCAAGCCATTATCCGAATCTCCCAGAAATATAGTCGCCGGTTCTTCTATCAGCAGGAGATGAAAATAACTTATTGGTTTGGCTGCACTCTATCATCTCACCGTGCAAGAAGAAAGCAGTCTGATCTGAAATACGTGCTGCTTGCTGCATATTGTGCGTCACAATAATAATAGAATAGTTCTGTTTTAATGTCTGAATTAATTCCTCTACTTTCAAAGTAGAAATCGGATCAAGCGCAGAAGTCGGTTCATCCATCAGAATCACATCAGGTTCTATCGCAAGACATCTTGCAATGCAAAGCCTTTGCTGCTGTCCTCCTGACAAACCATATGCATGATGTTGCAAGCGGTCTTTAACATCGTCCCAAAGCGCAGCTTTTCTTAGACTATTTTCAACGATTTCGTCTAGCATTTTTTTATTTTTTATTCCATGAATTCTTGGACCGTACGCTACATTTTCATAAATTGATTTAGGAAATGGATTTGGTTTTTGAAATACCATTCCTACTTTCGTTCTCAAGCGTTCTACAGTATATTTTTTGTGTAGAATATTTTCCTCTTTATAAAGGATATCACCTGTAATACGAACATTCGAAGCTAATTCAACCATTCGATTCAAAGTTTTAAGATAAGTTGATTTTCCGCAACCTGAGGGTCCGATGATGGCTGTCACTTCTTTTTCTTTAATGGAAAGATTAATGTCTTTCAGAGCATGCTGTTCTCCGTACCAAACATTCAAATGGTTGGTTTGAAAGATTTCTCTCGGCTTTTCTATTTGTATAATCTTGGAACCTTCTACTTTTCTCTTCTCTGGTTCTCTAACTTGGACATGTAACATTTGCTTACCACCCTTAATAGCGTTTTTGATATTTATAACGGATATAGACAGCTAGTGAATTCAATAGAAGTAAAAATACCATTAGTACAACAATTCCTGCTGCTGCTACCGTTTGAAATTCAGGTTGAGGCCTTTTTGCCCAATCGAATATCTGCATAGGCAGCGCGGTAAATTCACTCAATAAACCAGTTGGCAAAAAATACACAATTACAGGAATACCTAAAATAACAAGTGGTGCCGTTTCACCAACTGCTCTTGAAAGAGCCAGGATGCAACCTGTTGCAATGCCAGGAATGGCTGCTGGTAACACAACATGTAAAATTGTTTTCCATTTGGCAGCTCCCATTCCATAGGAAGCTTCCCTTAGATCACTTGGTACACCTCTGATTGCTTCTTGTGAAGAGACGATAATAACAGGTAGTACGAGTAAACTCATCGTTAATCCTGCTGCTAAAACACTTTTCCCTAGCATTAGTCCCCGTACAAAAACCGTTAAGCCAAGAAGTCCAAATATAATAGAAGGAACTCCTGCTAAATTTGAAATATTAATTACAATAAGATTTGTCAGTTTGGTCTTTGGTGCATATTCCTCTAAGTAGATGGCAGTAGCTACGCCTATAATAAGAGTCACTGGAGCAACCACTAACATTAACAATATTGAACCAACCAAAGCAGCTTTGATACCAGCTTTGGCAGCAAAACGAGAGGAATAATTCCCCAGGAAATCAAGTGATAAATGTCCCGCTCCTTGGCTAATCAGACGAAATAATAATAACGCGAGAACAGCTAAAACAAGTAAGGTCGCTACTAGAAAAATACCTTTTACAAATCGATTTAGGTTTACCCTGCTTTGGATTCTATGCAATATTTCTTTCTGGTTGATGAGGTTCATCAATATCCCTCCCTAAATCGCTTAGATAAAAACTGTGCCGCTATGTTCATTAGGAAAGTAAAGAAGAATAGCGTAAATCCAATTGCATAGATTGAATAATAAATGGTCGTACCGTAACCCGCATCGCCACTTGCTACCTGCACGATATATGCCGTCATCGTTTGAATAGAATCTGTAACTTGCATATCGAACTTAGGTGTTGATCCCCCAGCGAGCGAGACGATCATCGTTTCACCAATAGCTCTAGATACAGCAAGTACAACTGACGAAAGTATGCCAGATAATGCTGCAGGTAATACAACTTTTAAAGCAACTTCAAGCCTTGTAGACCCTAATGCCAAGGCGCCTTCCCTTAGTGAATTGGGAACTTGAGACATGGCATCTTCTGAAAGAGATGCAATCATAGGTAAAATCATTATGCCAATCATAATTCCCGGACTAAGTGCATTAAATATTTTAAGCGATGGTACGATATGTTGGAGTAATGGAGTGACGAATGTGAGTGCAAAGAATCCATAAACAATCGTCGGAATACCCGCTAAAATTTCTAATATCGGTTTAATCACCTGTCGAATTTTGTCGCTAGCATATTCGCTTAAATAGATGGCAATCGCAAGGCCTAGAGGAGCCGCTACAATTATAGCGATTCCCGTGACCTTTAAAGTGCCCATTAATAATGGCCAGATGCCGTATGTAGGATCAGTGCTTGAGAAAGGAAACCATTCCTTTCCAAAAAGATATTCCCAAACACTTACCCTCGTGAAAAATTCACCTGTTTCTACTACCAACGTCAATATGATGCCTATTGTGGTCAGTACAGATACCAATGCCGCTATAAATAAAATCTTAGGCATTAATTTTTCAGTCAAATTTGAGCTTTGATTCTGAGACTGCTCAATCAACTCCTGTACTGTTTTCTCTTCTAGCTTTTTGGTAGCCAATTCAAGCGCTCCTTTTTAAACTCTTATTTTAGATTTTCCAATGCTTCTAAATCTTTTTTATAATCTTCATCTGGCGTTTTTACATAGCCTACTGCCTCAGCCATTTCGCCTGCATTTTCTATTGTGTATTTCATAAAATTGTACATAGATGCATTTTCTTTAACTGATTTATTTTTCACATACACGAACAATGGGCGGGATAGTGGCGTATAGGTACCGGATTTGATAGTTTCGTGTGTAGGTTCAATACCACCGATTTTTACCACTTTCAATTGGTCTTTATTCGCAAGATAATAGGCAAATCCAAAATAGCCAATTCCATTTTTATCGGATTCTACACCCTTGACTAAAACATTATCGTCTTCTGATAATGTTGCATTTTTAACGAGATCTTTTCCTTCTAAAATATCATTTACAAAGTAGTCATATGTTCCAGAATCTGTACCAGGAGAGTAGAATGAAATTTTTTCTTTTGGCCATTTTGGATTGATATCTGACCATTTTTTATTTTTACCGTTTTCTGTCCAGATTTCTTTTAACTGATCTACAGTAAGATCTTCAACCCAATCATTATCTTTATTCACAACTATCGAAATGCCATCATATGCAATCTTCATTTCTGTATAGTCGATTCCTGCTTCTTTTAACTTAGCTGCTTCCTCATCTTTTACTGGTCGAGAAGCATTTGAAAAATCTGTTTCTCCATTTATGAACTTTTCAAACCCTCCACCTGTTCCAGACACACCGACTGATACTTGAGTCTTCGGATGCGATGCTGAATATTCTTCTACGATTCCTTCTAAAATAGGCGCTACAGTAGAAGAACCATCACCCGAAATATTGCTTTCTGCTACTTCATCGGCTTTGGCTGTTTGCTCGGCTTCTGAGGACTTTGATTTTCCGTCTCCTTGACCGCAGGCTCCCAGTAATAGAGCTGATCCAATCATAGTTGCTGCCACTAAGTTTTTTGCTTTTTTCATCCGTATTGCCTCCCGTAGAAAATAGTTATTACTTACACTATCTACTATATCGATAGATTGTTAAGCTAGTATAAAGGGAATGTAATAGAATATTTAGATAATGTAAATGGCATGTAAAAAAAGCACAGCTATAAGCTGTGCTTTTTGTTTACTCATTTTCTGACTCAGTATTTTTCGGTTTTGTAATTTTTTCTTTGGTCGACTGTTTTTGTTTTTTCATATGGTCTTTTTGCAAAGAGAAATACGTTTCGACAGCTTTACGTGCAATAATGTTATTTATATGTGGGTATCTATCTGAAGTCGTAATCCATGGCACCACAACTGCATAGGCAATTTCAGGGTTTTTATATGGAGCAAATCCAATATGCGTTACAGTTAGTGTTTGTGAGCCATACGAAGCCCTTTTAGGACCATAATACACAACTTCGGCTGTACCAGTTTTCCCTGCTGCATCAAAATCGACGCCTGAAAAGTCCGATGCTGCAGAGCCTTGTCTGCCAAAATACACAAGATGCATCCCTTGTTTGACATGGTCTATTTCATATGGTGAATTACGGATTACATTTAGCACTTTTGGTTGGAATTCTTCAACTAAAGGACCTAACTTTTTGCCGTCAACCGAAGGCTCACGGATTTCTTTCGCCAGATGTGGTTGAATTCTCTTACCACCATTAGCAATTGTAGAAACATACTGTGCCAATTGAAGCGGTGTAAATGTATCATATTGGCCAATAACTAAGTCCAACAATTTCCCTGGAATTGTTTCTTGACCTTTAAAGCCTGTAAACTCCCCAGGTAAATCAATTCCAGTATCTACACCAAGGCCGAATTGAGCGAAAGATTTACGAATCTTGCTAAAATCGCTAGCCTTTACCGGTAACCCTGCTCCCGGTACATAATTTACCCCTGCTATTTTCATTGCTGTTTTAAACATATATACGTTTGAAGAACGTTCAAGAGCTTGCAGGTCACTCATCAAAATCGCTCCTCCACGGTTAAAAATAGAAGATTTAGTCGTTTGTCCAATCTTAATTGGTTGGTCTAGCAAATGTTCGCCAGGAGTAATAGCATTTAAAGAATATCCCGTTAATAACGTAGCAGGTTTTACAACTGAACCTACTTCATAAGCAGATGTGAAAGTACCTATCGCATAATCGCTCACTTTTGTTTTGCCATTTTCATCAGTATCAATCTTTTTACCGACCATCGACAGAACTTCTCCGGTATTCGGGTTCATCATTACTAGAAATGCTCTATCCAATAAACTGGATGCTCCTTGAGCTTTAGCACTCAGCAACTGTTCTTCAACTAACTTTTCGAGTTTTTCTTGTAGCTGGCTATCCACAGTAAGTATCAAGTCTTTCCCAGGGGATCCAGGGAAAGTCGTTTTGGTATCGACCACTTGGCCTTTTCCGTTCGTTTCGTTCTTTACAACAGCTTTTTGCCCTTGTAGTAATTCTTCGTATTCTCCCTCGATATAACTTTTACCTACTCGGTCATTCCGGGAGTAATCACGCGCTAGATAATACTCTAACTTGTCTTTAGGAATCCCTTCAGAAGGTGTAGTAGTCGATCCCAGAATACTTAAATCAGAATTTTTCACACGCTTCCAATCTGTAGCGGTGTTTACGTTAGGCAGTTCATTCAAATGCTCAGAGACAATCGCAAATTCCTTATCTGATACATCATCACTTTTGATAATTTGAGGCGAAAGATTGTACCCCGCTACCATTTTGCTATAAATTGCCAGAACTTGTAGGTCACTTTTTGAAAAGCTTTTTAGCTCTGCATTTGTAATACGCTCCCGCACTAAATCATCAATTTTTGCTTGTTTTTGAGAGCCTGTTAGCTTTTCATCTTTATTGATTGCTTTTTGCTCTTGTTTCGAAACTTTTTCATAAGCTTCTTCTTTATGGAGTTTAATCCAAAAATCTTGTTTATCCCGTAGTGCGATTTTGCTTGTATCCATCTTAATTAGTGTTGCGAGTTTTTTAGCTGTTTTTAGCATTTCGTCACTTGTAGTGGTTTGAAGCTTTGTATATGTAATCGCATTTTTCGGTTTATTATCAACCAGTACGCGCCCTTCTCTGTCATAAATCCTGCCGCGAGGCACACTAGTATTGACTGTCACTTCTTCTGTTTTTTCTAGTGTTCTTACATAATCCTCCCCTTTTACAATTTGCATATAGCCTAAACGTAAAATAAGGATGGAGAACAAAATAAAAATAGAGAAAAAGAGTACGTTCATTCGAAAAGAAAGACTAGCTCGTTGCTTTGCCTTGACATTAGTAGAACGCTTTTTGGGATTTTTATTTTTTTGGCGCATCGAATACGGGATCCTCCTTTCCGGTTTCATTCACAACTAGTAGTATATCATTTTTCCTTTGAAAAAACATAAAACTATTAATTGATTGCTAGCCCATTTGATATGTGTTTTTGTCATGCTTATGTAATAAAAAAACACACCTACATAAACGTAGTAGGTGTGTTTTTTGTTCCAATTAGAACAGAATTATTTTGCTGATTTGTATAATTCAGCAACTTTATCCCAGTTTACAACATTCCAGAATGCTGAAATGTAATCAGGACGACGGTTTTGATAATTTAAGTAGTATGCATGTTCCCAAACGTCCAAGCCTAATAATGGTGTTTTACCTTCCATGATTGGAGAGTCTTGGTTAGGAGTAGACATGATTTCTAATTCTCCGTTAGATAATACAAGCCATGCCCAGCCAGAACCAAAACGAGTTTTAGCTGCTGCTGCGAATTTTTCTTTGAACGCATCAAGGCTGCCGAATTTAGCGTCGATTGCTTCTTTTAATTCGCCAGTTGGTTCGCCGCCACCGTTAGCTGATAATAATTGCCAGAATAATGAGTGGTTAGCATGGCCACCACCGTTATTGCGTACTGCTGTACGTACGTCTTCTGGAACTGCATCAAGGTTAGCAATGATTTCTTCTACAGACTTACCTTCGAATTCAGATTTACCGGATAAAGCATCGTTTAATCCTGTAACATAAGTATTGTGGTGCTTGTCATGGTGAATTTCCATTGTTTTTGCGTCAATATGAGGTTCTAATGCATCAAATGCATAAGGTAAATTTGGTAATTCGAATGCCATAATAAAAGTCCTCCCTGAAATTAAGTAATAATTACTACAAATCTAGATTATCAAAAATTAGAGTGTTGTTCAAACATTAGACACTTGTTTTTATAGAATTCAGCCTTTTGACTGAGCCTTCACTCAATACTTATATAACCATCACAAAGATGATAATCATAATGATTTGAATAACCCCTTTTGTAAAAACGGAAGTAAGAAAACCAACAAGTGATCCGATACCTGCTTTAAAAGCAGTTTTTAAAGAAGTCCTCTTAAAAATCAGCTCTGCTAACACAGCACCAATAAATGGACCGATTAATATACCTGCAAATGGGATAACAAATGGGCCTACAAGCAATCCAATGGTACTCCCCCAAATTCCTGCTTCACTTCCGCCAAATCGTTTCACACCAAATGCATTTGCTAATGTATCTGCTCCAAATAATAAAAGAGTAAACAAAACCTCAATCACCCAGAACCACCATGGTAATTCACTAAATGAATGGAACAAGCCATGAATGATGAATCCTAAAAATATAAATAACACCGATGGTATGATTGGGTATACCAAACCAACCATGGCGACAATAAAACTCGCAATAACTAATGTCCATGATATAAATTCCATTTAATTAACTCCCTTCTTAGAAACAATCACCTATACCCTTTGTCCAAAAATCCATGCATTTTCACCAAGCATTGTCGAATCTAAATCGCTTCCATGGTACTATAATTTTGGAGGTATTGAATATGAAGATTAAACACTGGCAGTTATTCAAAGATAGTCTATTCCACCCTAAAAAGCTAGCGGCATATAGATTGTTGCCCATTGGCAAAGTTATACAGTATGTATTAATGCTGGTCCTTTTTGTTACGATTGTTTCACTTATTCAATTTGTAACAGGTAGCAGTATAGAAACCAGTCAAATAAATGGATTGAAGGAATTCTTTAATGAAGTGAAATGGCTCATCTACCCCGCTAGCTTTATTCTGTTATTTCTTATTAATTCATTCTCGCTCTTTCTTCAGATTAGTATTTACGCTTTAGCTGGAATGGTAATATTAGTTATCCGTAAAAAACGCGGCGAATATCGGCATATTTGGCGTACAGCCGCCCTAGCTGTCACATTACCAACAATTATCGCGACATTATCTGTATTCTTGCCGATACATACTTATATTATGACCATCTTTACAGCGCTTTTGACACTCCTATACGTCTTTATCGCTTCTTCAAAATATCCAAATCAACCACAAAAATAGTTCTGAATCTCTCTCTTATTCATATAGTAGATGATAAGGAGGGATTTTTTATGAGAATACTAGTTTCCGCACTGATTATTATTATTTGTGCTTATTTTATAAAAGTAGATTTAATTGAAGGTACTGTTTCTAAAGCAGATTTTTATAAAAACCAGCCAGAGCCAGTTTGTACGAAAACAGATGAAATCCAAACTATTAAAGTTACCGTAGCGTTAGGCGATACATGGGAATCTTTATTTGCCTTGTACCCTGCAGAAGATATGAATTTCGCGGATCGTCTAGAATTGGTCTATAAATTCAATCCCCATCTATTAAAGCAAAGCTTCAAAGAGAACGAACAAGTGGTTCTACCTTATCGTATAAAAGCCAACAACAACTGCACAAACTAGGTAAACAATGTTTCTCTCTTGTCATTTCCTTTTGAACACTGCTAAAATAGTGTACAGTAAGGCTTTTTAAATAGCCTATGAAGGAGAGAGTAATTCATGAATGAAATCACGCACCGTTCGAATACACGGAAAGTTCGTGTTGGTGATTTAACAATTGGCGGAAGCAATGAAGTAATCATCCAAAGTATGACAACGACAAAAACGCATGATGTGGAAGCGACTGTCGCAGAAATACTGCGTTTGGAAGAAGCAGGCTGCCAGATTGTCCGTGTTGCATGTCCTGATGAACGAGCAGCGAATGCATTAGCTGATATTAAAAAACGAATTCATATACCGCTTGTAGCGGATATACATTTTGACTATAAACTAGCATTAAAAGCAATTGAAGCTGGCGTTGATAAAATTCGTATTAACCCCGGCAATATTGGCCGTAAAGAAAAAGTTGAAGCTGTTGTAAATGCAGCGAAAGCAAAAGGTATTCCTATCCGTATAGGTGTAAATGCTGGATCCTTGGAACGTAAAATCATTGATAAATATGGCTACCCTACTGCTGATGGTATGGTAGAAAGTGCTCTTCACCATATAAAAATTTTAGAAGATCTTGATTTTCATGATATTATCGTTTCCATGAAAGCTTCTGATGTTAATTTAGCGATAGAAGCATATGAAAAAGCCTCTCGTGCTTTCGATTATCCGCTTCATTTAGGCATTACTGAGTCAGGTACTTTATTCTCAGGAACTATCAAGTCAGCTGCTGGCTTAGGCGCTATCCTTTCAAAAGGAATCGGGAATACACTCCGTATTTCTTTGAGCGCTGACCCTGTAGAAGAAATTAAAGTTGCAAGAGAATTGTTAAAATCATTCGGGCTTGCTTCTAATATCCCGACTTTGATTTCATGCCCTACTTGCGGCCGTATTGAAATTGATTTAATTTCCATCGCAAATGAGGTAGAAGAATATTTGCAAACAATTAAAGCTCCTATTAAAGTGTCTGTGCTTGGTTGTGCAGTAAACGGACCTGGCGAAGCACGTGAAGCTGATATTGGTATTGCTGGTGCGCGTGGAGAGGGCTTATTATTCCGTCACGGGAAGACAGTCCGCAAAGTACCTGAAGAAACAATGGTAGAAGAATTGAAAAAAGAAATTGATATTTTAGCCGAAGAATATTACCAAAAACAAGCAGCAGAAAAAGCTGCAAATGTGCAACTTTAACCGTTTGGAGGGCGAACTGACTATGGAGAAGAAATATAGTTTTGGCATAGATATAGATGGTACCGTAACAACTCCAGAGTTTCTATTGCCCCATATTAATAAAGCATTTAACAGAAATTTATTATTAGATGATGTCACTCAATATGATTTAACAAAAGTATTGAATATAGATGCTCAAACTTTCTATGACTGGTATCGTAAAGAAGAACTTAATATGTACAGCAATCCTCCAGTCCAGCTCGAAGCTCAGCGAATTCTTTCAAAATGGCATAATGATGTAATGCTAAACTTTATAACTGCACGAGAGGAAAATTCTCGCGAGGTTACAGATCTCTGGTTCAAAACCAACTTACTTCCTTATGATTTACTAGAAATAGTTGGAAATACAGATAAAGTAATCGCAGCTAAGAAACATGGCGTCCATCTTTTTATGGAAGATAAGCATGATAATGCAGTACGTATACATGAGGAGTTAAAGATACCTGTCTTACTTTTTGATGCTCCATATAATCGTGATGCGATCCCTAATGGTGTGATCCGTGTTCAAAATTGGACTGAAGCAGAAAACTGGGTCAAAAATGAGTTCGGCATCTAAACAAAAAAAGAGCGAAAGAACAAACCAATTGTTCTTTCGCTCTTTTTAAAATTTTACACCTAGCAGTTTTTTCATTTCCTCCAACTTCTTAGGTTCTTTTTTCACAGTCATATATGTCATTTCTTTTTTCATCGTATCCTGGAAAAAAAGCGTCCCATCTTTTAGCATATATATTTTATAAGTTAATTTATCCATTTTTTCCGTATCGCCAAGTGCGACAATATAGCTTCCATGCTTGTCTAGTTGCTTTACTATAGATGCTTGTTTTTCTGTTTTGGGTACCATTACAACACTCCGATTCACCAGTCGAATGAAGTCTTGAACTTTTGCAGGTTCTTTAATCAATTTGCCTGTCTTTTCAGTAGATACACCTTGATCATTTACCCCTTGAATATAAAGATATTTATAAAATTCGGTTTTCGGGATAATAATTTCACGAGTATTTACTTTAGACTTTCCATCTCCGCCACAACCAGTAAGCACCATTATAACAGCTAGCATACATACAACAACTTTGATTATTTTCATATTAGGCCCCTCTCTTTCCTTTGCCACTTGTCGTACCTAATTATACAAGAGATTCCAAAGAAAAGATGGTTATGATTAAAGTTGTAACAAGATTGGCAAACCTATTGAAAAAGCGCTTACAGAATTTTTATTTTGCAGGTTTCAAACTTTATTGTTTTGATAGACTGCACTATAATATTATATATAGAAAACAAAAAGGAAGTGGTGGGAAGTAATGATGAGTTGGCAGTATTTGTTCAATTTATTTATGAATTGCTTTATATTCCTCTTCTTCATCCAATATATTTGCTCAATCTTTAAAGCTTCTCGTAAAAGCGGTCTTTCCAAAATATTAATAAATTGCCTTGTCATATCTGCCCTTGTCCTTTTGTCCCTCCCTATACTGGAAGAGTGCGACATCAATTTAGGTTATGTTATTGAATTCCCTTTTGATGATTAAGTAAATTTTCAATTGGAGAAACAGCTATTTTAAGATGCTAACACATAAGTGGTCCATAATTTTAAAATTACAAAAGCAATCTTCTGCTTAACAGCAGATGGTTGCTCTTTTTATGTCTTGATTGTTTCAATTCCTGTTTGTTCAGGGTATTGGTCCTCAAGTAAAGGAGTGGTTAATATGTGGCATGCCGCATTTTGGGGAGCAGTATCAGGTTCAGCTGTCCTGCTAGGCGCTTTAGGCGCATTATTCTTACCAATTAAAAATAGATGGATCGGTTTTATTATGGCATTTGGGACCGGTGTATTAATGGGTGCCGCAACTTTCGAATTGCTTGAGGATTCGGCTCATGATGGTGGTGTAAAAGCAACAGGAATCGGTTTCTTAATAGGTGCTATAGTATTTACTATTTTTGATTATTTGGTATCTAATAAAGGAAAGATTCAGCGTAAACGATCGCAAGGTGATCTAGCAGCATCAAGCGGATTAGCTATTTTTGCAGGCACTATTATGGATGCAATACCTGAATCTATCATGATTGGCGCTAGTCTCATCGGACAGCAAAGTGTCAGTTTCCTACTAGTTGTCTCTATTTTTATCAGTAATATCCCAGAAGGTCTTTCAAGCACTACAGGTATGAAAAAAAGCAACTATTCAACTGCGAAAATAATTTGGTTATGGATTGCAGTTTTAGCTATATCGACATTTGCGTCATGGGCAGGATTTTTCTTCTTAGACGATGTGTCTGCTGCTACCCAATCAGCAATTGCTGCATTTGCAGGTGGGGGTATAGTAGCCATGATTGCTTCAACAATGATGCCGGAAGCCTATGAAGAAAGCGGACCAATTACTGGATTGGTTGCAGCCTGTGGTTTATTCATTGCTTTCTTGCTTGATCAATTCTCTTAATTTAATTGCCGCTCACTCTTCGGATGTGTGCGGCTTCATTTTGTGTTTTATACTGCCCTTCCCTTCAACTCCATTCTAATTCACTACTATAATAGAAATTTACCTAGTAGAACTATTATTAAACAATACTTTTTACACATAAACCTTCAAATTATTTATAAATTTTAGTTTGATTTATTCATAAAAATAACTTATTATAAATAGGAATAATTTCGAAGGAGTAAAACGAATGAAAAAGACCCTACAAATTGGTATAGCTGCAGCTTTAGCAACAACAACGTTTTTTGGTGCTACAATCACTAAAAATGATGAAAATGTTCAAGCTCGTAGTATCTATTCAAATTGCACCGCTTTTAACGGAAAATACGCTCACGGAGTGAAAGTTTCGGCTAAAACGAAAAATACAGTACACAAGCGCAATGGCAGCATAGTTTATGAATACTCACGCGCATATGTTTCCGCAAGTATTTACAAAAAAGCCATGAAACAAAACCGTGATTTGGATAGAGATAGAGATGGAATAGCTTGTGAACGCTAAAAATATCATATAACTTCTATTTAATTTAAAAGCCTGTCTCCGTATACGAGACAGGCTTTCATTGTATTGTATATCTAATTTAAAAAACGTCTCTTTGTAGAAATAAAAATTTTTACGAAATCTTTGTAACGAAAAGGTGATTTTTTAGATATATGAGTTGAAAGGAGGTTAAATATGAACGAGTTAACGGAAATTTATGAAAAATATGGCGACCAAGTTTTTAAATATTTATATGTCTTATGCCGTAATACAGACATTGCAGAGGAACTGACACAAGAGACTTTTTATCAGGCTGTTCGTTCAATAGATAGTTATAATGGAAAATGCAAAATGTCAGTTTGGCTTTGTCAAATTGCAAAGTATACATACTATAAGTACGTGGATAAGCAGGTTAAACAACCGCAATCATCTCACCTAACGAATCAAATACCCTCTGCAGAAAGTAATATTATTGAAAGTGAAAATAAAATTACACTTTACCGGAAAATACATTTGTTAGAAGAGCCATTTAAAGAAATTGTGTTACTTCGAATACTAGGTGCATTGTCGTTTAAAGAAATCGGAGAAATATATCAAAAAAATGAGAATTGGGCAAGAGTTACTTTTTATCGTGCTAAAGTAAAATTAAAAGAGAGTGAGTGAATGTACATGAACAATGAATGTCCTATAGTGCATGATTTATCATCATCCTATATTGACCAACTATGTAGTGAGGAAAGTTCAAGATTTATAGAACAGCATATAAGCACTTGTAAATCATGTGCAGAACTTTTAGAAGAAATGCATAAAGAAATCGATATTCAGAAACAACAAGAATTCTCGAGTCGTTTAGAACAAAAGAAACCATTTCAAAAATTAGCGCGCTATTTTAATGCTCAGAACAGATTCATGAAATTTTCAGGTTATTCGTTTTGGATTACACTTATTATTACTTTAGGTTTTTTTATAAACTCTGTAGGTGTATTTACACAAATTAATCGCGAGAAAGAAAAAGTACAACTAATAGACCAAGAACAACATGAGATCATGAAAAAATCCTTCTCACTATTAACAGATAGCTCACACATAGATACTAAAGCACTTCAAGATGTTTTCCAAGAATATAAAGGTAAATTAAAATTTCTAGCAGTATTTTCAGAGCAGAATATAGAGGATAATACAGTATTGAAAGAAGGTCCGACGTATACTTACCCTATTGACTATTCACAAGCAAAACTTATTATCGGAGAAAAAGGAAAGATTACACAACCAATCATTCCAAATAATTATGATATTGGTACAGTAGCTATGGCAGATGATCAATGGATAGTGCAATATGAATACAAGGAATCATATCTTAAAACAGTTGAAAATGCATTTCAAATTAAACACTATGCCCCTTCTTCTTGGACAGTATTTCAGATACCAATAACGTTAATGTTTATACCTATAATTCTCGCAACGTACTGGTTTATTCAAAAACGAATTATAAAACAAATGAAGAATAATTAAACTTATCTTAGGGTATTTAAAGATTAAGTTAGGAGTGTGAGAAAAAGATGATATTAACTATTACACTTAAAGTTATTCTAGGCTTTATAGCACTTATGATAGTAATTCGCTTAATGGGAAAAAAGGAACTCTCTGAAGTTACTCCTTTCGATATAGTCTTTTTATTGATGCTGGGGGGTATCCTTGAAGAAACTCTTTATGATAACAAGGTACAGGTATGGCATTTTCTCTATGCAATTATTTTATGGACTGTACTGAGCCTTATGACAAATCTTGCTGTTAGGAAATATGATAAATTACGTCCGTTTATTAAAGGAGAACCATCAATTCTTATAAATAAAGGTGTCTTAGATATAAAAGAATTAAAGAAAAATAAAATGGAAACTGAACAATTGCTTTCCTTGCTTCGTCAGCAAGGGATTTTTTCTATTAGAGAAGTAAAATATGTGATTTTGGAACCCGGAGGTCAAATTAGTGTAATGAAGCAGGATTCATCCGATCAAGTAACGACTGATACTTTGCCTCGCCTGCTTATTGACGAGGGACAAATCGTAAATAGAACATTAAATCAAATTAGAAAGAATGAACAATGGGTCATTAATCTATTAAAAAAAGAAGGCTACGAGGATATTAAAAAAGTTTACTATGCAGAATGGTCTGAAAGTAAAGGCCTTTATGTTCAATGCAACGAATAGTGAGTGCTGAAAGAGGATAATAGATTAGGAAATTAGGGAAATTAATAAATATAAAACAACAAAAGCCTGTCAACCTTGCTATGACAGGCTTTCCGCTACACATTCGGGACATTTTCCGTAAATTTCAAATTTATGACTATCAATTTCATAACCAGGCAACTGTTCTTGTAACATATCCATTGGACAAAGGTGAATTTCTTTAATATTGCCGCATACCATACAAATGAAATGGTGATGATGGTGTTCGGTTTCACATTGCATACGGAAGTGGCGTTCACTATTAAGCTCGGTTTCTTCCAGTATACCTAGATCCACAAATGTTGCTAGATTGCGATAAATAGTATCAAAGCTCATGCCAGGATAATCCTTCTTCATCACATCCAACAAATCTCTTGCAGTTAAATATTTACCCGTTTTCGTGAACATGTCTAAAATCTGTTCACGTTTATCCGTTTTTTTGTAGCCACTTTCCTTCAGAATATCCCATGCTTTTGATATATTCATGAGAATGCCTCCTTAACTCTTTTTCGCACGAATAGCTATAGCAGCTTTCTTTCCGACAATGACGAATAGTAAAATGAAGATAGATGTCACTACGATTGTTCCGCCTGGTGCCAAGTTTAAATAGAAGGCTGAAATCAAACCAATCATAACAGCCAACTCCCCAAACAAAATTGCAAAGAAAATCGTTTGTTTAAATCCTTTGGCAATGCGGAGACTTGCAGCTACTGGCAATGTAATAAGTGATGACACCAGTAAAATTCCGACAATCCGCATACTTGCTGCAATGACTAATGCCGTCACAATCATAAAAAGAAAATGAATCCATTTTGCAGGAAGTCCGCTTGCTTTCGCATATTCCTCATCAAATGATAAAACAAATAGCTCTTTATAAAAGAAATAAACAAAAACAACTACTAAAATAGCGATCGATAGGACTACCCAAAGATCCTGTCTACTTACAGCTGATACAGATCCAAATAAATAACTGAATAAATCAGTACTAAAACCTTGTGCAAGAGAAATAAAGATTGCACTAACACCAAGGCCAGCCGACATAATAATAGGAATAGCCAATTCTTCAAAATGCTTATATAAACGACGTAAACGTTCAATTACCATTGAACCGCCGACAGCAGACAGAATTCCTAAATAAATCGGATTTAATAAAGCCAATGCTGAGAATGTTTGGCTGAGATATAAGCTTCCAGCTATTCCGGCTAAAGTTACATGGCTTAACGCATCTGCAATTACAGATAATCGACGTACTACAATGAAAACTCCTAATAACGGAGCGATTACGCCAATAATCATGCCTGACAGAAATGCATTTTGTAAAAAATCATAATGCAATATAGATGAAATCATTATTTATTCTCCTTCTTCATATGAGGAAGTTGGCGTACCGAATGGCCATACCATTCATTACGCTGATCTGCTGATATCGAATCATAGTTATCTTTATAGCCATGAAAATG
Source organism: Rummeliibacillus sp. G93 (assembly GCF_023515935.1). Lineage (NCBI taxonomy): Bacteria > Bacillati > Bacillota > Bacilli > Caryophanales > Caryophanaceae > Rummeliibacillus > Rummeliibacillus sp. G93. Next base: position 1,348,003 of record NZ_CP097314.1, on the reverse strand, counting down.
AATCGTTTTGTTTAAACATGCAACATGGCTGATCGTATCTGTCAGTGTGTCCACATCATGTGTTACCAAAATCATTGTAATTCGCAGTTCCTCATTTAAATGATAGAGCATATCATAGAATGACTGTACATTTTCGTAGTCTATTCCGACAGTTGGCTCATCTAGAATAAGCAGTTTTGGTTCTGCAATCAGCGCCCGTGCTATAAATACACGTTGTTGCTGGCCTCCTGAAAGCTCGCCTATATTGCGATTTGCAAATTGTTCCATGCCTACAGCATGCAATGCCTCGAACACTCGCTCTTCTTTATTGGGAAGATGTCTTTTGAACAATCCAATTTTTTTAGTTAGGCCGCTTGCTACTACTTCTTTTACTGTTGCTGGGAAACCCGCATTAAATGAATTCGATTTTTGCGACACATAACCGATCCACTCTCGATGTTTAAATGATGTACTCTTTTCCCCGAACAGTTTTACAGAGCCCTTTGTTGGCTTTAATAGGCCCAAGATAATTTTAAGCAGTGTAGATTTGCCAGAGCCATTTGGACCCAGCAACGCAAGAAAGTCACCTTCTCGCACAACAAGCGATATATTATGTAACACTTCCTGATATTCATACTGAAACGAAACATCTTCTAGTTCTATTAATGGCTGTTTCAATTAGCCTCACTTCTTTCTAATTCATAATCATTACGATTTATGTCAAATAGTATAGCGAATTGAAGGTGCTTTGTAAAGACAATTACATTAAAGGGGATAAGCGAATGGATTATTTAGCATTAATTAGTGAGATGAATCGAAAAACGGATAAGGAGCTTGCTGAATATGCCAAAGTTCATCAGATTCCACTTTCGAAAAAAGAAATACAAAAACTGCGCCCACTTCTTTCAAAATTTTCGTTTCAATGGGTCCTGACAGGAATTCCGGATAAAGTTCTAAAAGAAGTGGAAGAAATTCTAGGCAAGAAGAAAACAAAAGAATTATTAGGCAAATATGCAAAATATCTTTAATCATTAATAGAAGGCATAGCAAAAGGCGAAATGCATGAAAAATGCATTTCGCCTTAGTTTTGTTCTGTTGCTTTGTTCGTTTCTTTAAACTGGTCTAACCCCATGTTTACGTTCTGTAAATGATATATCTTTCGTTTTATAGGCTTCGAATCTCGCTTCTAATGTAGCCCGCAACTCATTTGGTTGTATGACATCATCAATTATGAGCTCAGATGCTAAACGATAAACATCAATTTCAGCGCGATATTCATTGCGCTTTTCTTCAATAAATGCAGCTTGCTCTTCTTTTGGTAACTGTGCGATTTTATTCGCATAGACTGCATTTACAGCTGCTTCTGGACCCATTACAGCAATTTGGGCAGTAGATAAGGCGATGCACGCATCTGGCTCAAATGCTGGACCAGCCATTGCATACAAACCAGCACCATATGCTTTACGAACGATGACAGTTACTTTTGGAACTGTTGCTTCACTCATTGCAAAAATCATCTTTGCGCCATGGCGAATAATGCCCAGTTTCTCCACTTGAGTACCAATCATGAACCCTGGTACGTCGGCTAAGAATAAAAGCGGTATATGGAATGCATCGCAAAGTTGGATGAATTTTGCCGCTTTATCCGCTGAATCATGGAATAAGACACCACCCTTAACTCTCGGTTGGTTAGCGATAATACCGACTGATTGACCGTTAATTCGCGCAAGACCTGTAATAAGCTCCGCAGCAAAAAGCTTTTTCACTTCACAGAACGATCCCTCATCAACAATTCGGTCAATCAGGTCATACATATTAAATGGTACATTCTGATTGACAGGAATAATCTCTTCAATCGTTTTTTCAAAGTTCGCTGGCAGTTTAGGCTCTTCTATTACCGGTTTAATTTTAAAGTTATCAGGAAAATAAGAAATATATTGGCGTGCGTAGGCAATTGCTTCTTGTTCTGTTTTTGCTAAAACATCGCCACATCCAGATGTTGTACAGTGCATTTTTGCTCCGCCCATTGTTTCTAAGTCTACTTTTTCTCCAATAACCATCTCAGCCATCCGAGGCGATCCTAAATACATGGAAGCATTCTTTTCAACCATGACCACGATATCACAAAACGCAGGAATATATGCTCCGCCTGCTGCTGACGGACCAAATAACAAGCAGATTTGCGGTATGCGTCCGGATAGTTTGACTTGGTTATAAAAAATACGTCCTGCTCCCCTTCTTCCAGGGAACATTTCAAGCTGATCTGTAATCCTCGCGCCTGCTGAATCGACTAAATAAAATAGCGGTACGCCTAGTTTTTCGGCAGTCTCTTGAATTCGGATGATTTTTTCAACAGTACGGGCCCCCCATGAGCCAGCTTTGACTGTTGAATCATTAGCCATAACACAAACCGTACGTCCATGGATTTTTCCTATGCCTGTAACCACACCGTCTGCCGGCAAATCTTTCGCTAAAATATTGGCAAACGTTCCATCTTCAGCTAATATACCATCATCAAATAGTAACTCAAGACGTTCACGCACAAAGAGTTTTCCTTGTTCACTATTTTTAGCATGATACTTTTCGTTTCCACCTTTTTGAATCTTCTCTTTCATCTCATCATGTTTAGAGCGTGTTGTTAGTTCCGCCATTTCTGTCATCCCCCTTATTTCCCTTGATAAACAGGTGTTCGTTTTTCTTGGAAAGCCTTTAACCCTTCTAAACGGTCTTCAGTTGGAAGCAATCTGCTATAGGCAAGTGATTCAATTTGCAATGCTGTAGCAATGTCTGTTTGCATCCCATGATTTATCGCTGTTTTGGCTTGTTCCAAAGAAAGTGGAGCATTTTTGGCTATTTCTTTCGCAAGTGCTACAGCTTTAACCCATACATTGTCCGGTTCTTCTACATATTCCACTATTCCATAGTCCTTTGCTTCCTCTGCAGTTAGACGGCGAGCTGTGTATATTAATTCTTTTGCTTTCCCAACACCAATCAATCGAGGTAAACGCTGTGTACCGCCAGCTCCTGGAATAATACCTAATGAAGTTTCAGTTAAGCCAAGCTTTGCCGCACTGCTAGCAATGCGCAAATCACAGGCAAGGGCTAATTCAAGCCCACCACCAAACGCTACCCCATTGATAGCTGCAATAACAGGCTTAGAAATGGACTCAAAATGAGAGACGGTTTGGCCAATAAGGGCCACTGTTTGTTTTGTTTCCATCTCCGTCATACCGTGCCGCTCTTTCAAATCTGCCCCTGCACAAAATGCTTTCTGACCTTTTCCTGAAACAATCACCACACGTACAGACGGATTGTATTGAACTTCATCCAATACATCGTTGATTTCTTGTAGCATCTTTCGAGATAAGGCATTCGCTGCCTCAGCTCTATTGAACAGAATGGTGGCGATGCCTGCTTCAACCTCAAGCTTTACATACTCCGCCATGATTCTCCTCTCCTCTCGCTACTGCTACTAATTTAGAATGTAATGGTTTCCCCAATTTTTCTTCCACATACAATGCAGTTTGTACAATTTTTTCTCGCTGAATCCCCGTTTGAATACCCATGCCTTCGAGCAAATATAGTAAATCCTCAGTGGCAACATTTCCTGATGCCCCATGTGCATATGGGCATCCACCAAGCCCCCCTATAGAGCTGTCAAACTTTTGAATGCCATGTGCAAGGCTTGCCATTACATTAGCTAAGGCCATCCCTCGAGTATCATGGAAGTGCATCGCTAATTGATCTGTACTAAAATGGCGGGTCATTTCTTCTAAGAGTGCATCAACCTGAGTAGGAACACCTACTCCAATCGTATCACCCAGTGAAATTTCTGAGACGCCCATTTCAAATAGCTTCTCCGCAACCCTTGCGACCTGGACTGGAGAAACCAATCCATCATATGGGCAAGCAATAACAGTTGAGATATAGCCTCGAACACTTTTCCCTGCAGCAAGGGCGCCTTCTGCTACTTCCTTTAACACAGGGTAAGTCTCAACAATCGACTTGTTAATGTTTGCTTTATTGTGCCCTTCGCTAGCAGACATAAAGATACTTACTTCATCAATGTCAGCTTCTATTGCACGTTCTAATCCTTTGCTATTCGGCACGAGAGCACCATATGTAATTCCTTTTTTACGCTTAATTCCTTTTAAAACTTCTACTGCATCAGCTAGTTGCGGAATCCATTTTGGATGGACAAAGCTTGTTACTTCAATATAATTGAGTCCTGTTTCGCTTAAGCGATCTATCAGTTCAATCTTGTCATTTGTATTAATAAGTGTTTTTTCATTCTGTAAACCATCGCGTGGACCAACTTCTTTCACTTGGACGCTTGATGGAAGTTTAATCATTCTCAATCTCCAATAAGTCGTCGTCTACGTTAATAAAATTACCTTCCGCAGCGATTACATTTTTCACTATTCCAGCTTCTTCTGCTGCTATGGGAATTTCCATTTTCATTGATTCCAGGATGACAACATCCTGTCCTGCTTCCACGCGCTCTCCTTCTGAAACTAAAATTTTCCACACTGTTCCTGCCATACTTGCTTTTACTGTTGTCATCATAAATCCCTCCGATTAAAATAGTAGATAGAGAGGTGGTACACTCCTAGTGAACGAAGGCAAAGTTCTGGATTTCTATGTCCCCCTCTCTATTTTTTTATTTAGACTTTCCAACTGTTTCTTTTAAGTAATGTTCTTCTACAAATTTAGTAGTCGTTATTCCACTTCTAAACTGTTCATTTTTCACTATATCTAAAAGCATTGGAATATTTGTTTGAATTCCTTCAATTACATATTTTTCAAGTGCTTCCTCTAGCTTTTCACAAGCTTCTAAACGATTACCTGCAAACACAACCAATTTTGCGATCATAGGGTCGTAGAATGGTGTAACTTCACTTCCCTCTTGGATAGAAATCTCGTGTCTAATACCTTCATCCTCTGGTAATACAAGCTTGGTAATTGTACCTGGAGAAGGGAAGAAAGTTACTGGATTTTCCGCATAAATGCGCACTTCAATTGCATGACCCTTGGCTACAATATCGTCTTTTGAAATGTTTAATACATCACCATAGGCAATTTTCAGTTGCTCCTCAACTAAATCTAACCCCGTAATTTCTTCTGTGACTGGATGTTCAACCTGCAATCGTGTATTCATTTCTAAAAAGTAGAAGTTTTGATCCTTATCTACTAAAAATTCAATCGTTCCTGCATTAGTATATTGGATGGTCTTTGCTGCATTTACTGCAGCCTCAAGCATTTTTTCTCTTGTCTCTTCTGAGATAAATGGAGATGGAGCTTCCTCTAGGACTTTTTGGTGACGTCTTTGAATGGAACATTCCCGTTCGTATACCGGAATAGTATTTCCATGCTGGTCTGCCAAAATTTGCACCTCTACATGATGTGGATCAGCGATGAATTTTTCGATAAACATTTGCCCATTCCCAAAAAAACTTTGCGCTCTCTTTTGATTTCCCTCAAATGCTTGGCGGAGCTCTACTTCGGTATGAACAAGCTGCATTCCTATACCGCCTCCCCCAGCTGATGCTTTTAACATCACCGGGTAGCCCATTCTATTGGCAATTTCGACAGCTTCTTCAGCGTCTTTTAGTGGATCATTCACACCATCTACAATCGGTACACCCGCTTTTTCCATTGTTCTACGTGCTTCTAATTTACTGCCCATTGCAGCAATGACGTCTGAGGAAGGTCCGATAAATACCAGTCCTTCTTCTTCCGCACGCTTAGCAAACGCGGCATTTTCAGAAAGTAATCCGTATCCTGGATGAATTGCTTCTGCACCTGATTCCTTTGCTACTTTAACAATTGCATCGATATTTAGATAACTCTGGGCTACCGGCGGCTTGCCGATACAATAGCTCTCAGTTGCATCAGAAACATATAAACTATTCGCATCTGCTTCTGAATAAACAGCTACAGTTTCAATTCCAAGTTTTTGGCATGTTCTAATAATTCGCCTTGCGATTTCTCCACGATTGGCAATTAGTACTTTTTTAAACATTTGAAGCCCCCCTAGTTAATTGATTGAGAGAGTGCGTTGAATTGTTCTCTTAGTTTATATTTTTGAATTTTTCCGGACGCCGTCATCGGATACTCGTCAATAAAGAAAATATACCGCGGTATTTTATGTCTGGAGATCTTGCCATCACAAAATGTGCGAATCTCCTCTTCTGTTGCTATTTGACCATCCTTCAAAATAATCCAAGCTGCTGCTTCTTCACCGTATTTTTCGTCCGGTACACCCGCAACTTGTACGTCAAGTACTTTTGGATGCTGATATAAAAATTCTTCTATCTCGCGTGGGTAAACATTTTCCCCACCACGGATAAACATATCTTTCAATCTACCTGTTACACGTAGGTAGCCATTTTCATCCATTGTTCCCAGGTCACCTGTATGAAGCCAGTTATCTTCATCGATTGCTTCATGTGTAGCATCTGGATTTTGGTAATACCCTTTCATAACAACATAACCACGGGCACAAATTTCACCTTGTTCTCCACGCGGCAATTCTTCGTTGGTGCCTGGTTTAGCGATAATTACTTCCACATTAGGCAATGCACGACCGACTGTCTCTACTTTTAATTGAATAGGATCCTCAATCCTTGTCTGTGTAACAACAGGAGATGATTCTGTCTGTCCGTAACAAATTGTTACATCTTCCATGCCCATCACATTTATGACACCTTTCATGACTTCAATTGGACAGTTAGACCCTGCCATAACACCTGTACGAAGTGAAGAAAGATCAAATTCATGAATATTCGGCAAATTGAGTTCACTAATAAACATTGTCGGTACGCCATGAAGAGCTGTGCACTTTTCTTTCTCAACCGTTCGGAGAACTGTTTCAGGATGAAATTCCTGTACAGGAACCATTGTACCACCGACAGATGTAATGGCGAGCGTACCGATTACGCAACCGAAACAGTGGAAAAATGGCACAGGAATACAGAGTCTGTCTTCACGTGTTAACTTCATACATTCTGCAATATTAATCCCATTGTTAATCAAATTAGAATGCGTCAGCATAACACCCTTTGGAAAACCAGTTGTGCCAGATGTATATTGAATATTAATGACATCTTCATAAGAGAGAGAATTCTTTCGCTCTAACAGTTGTTCATCTGTTATTTCATTGCCTTTGGCCAAAAATTCATCATATGAATATGTGCCAGGATAGCTTTGATCACTAATGACAACAACAGTTTTTAAATACGGCAAATTTTCACTTTGGAGTTTTCCAGGTTCACTTGTTTTGAGTTCTGGGCAAATATCATAAATAGTTTCAATAAAGGAATAGTCGCGATAATGATCGATTAAAATAATCGCGCGTGAATCAGACTGTTTCAGAAGGTACTCAAGCTCCTGTGAACGGTAATTTGTGTTCACAGTTACAAGTGGTGCACCCATCTTTCCAGAGCCAAACTGCAAACCTGGCCACTCTGGCACATTTGTTGTCCAGACGGCAAAATGATCTCCCTTTTCTAACCCAATCGCCATTAATGCTTTTGCGACGCCATTCGCATGGTCATTAAATTCAGCGTAAGTCATGCGGATATCTCTATCTGCATATACGAGCGCTTCATTTTGTGGAAGTAGTGCAGTTTTTTCATCCAATAATTCGCCTATCGTTTGGTAAACAAGTTCTGCCATCATAATCCCCCTTTATTCTCTTTTATGATATTTTAGCAGCCTAACAAGCGAGATATGACTACTCGTTGGATTTCAGAAGTACCTTCCCCAATCTCCATCAGCTTAATATCACGCAGATGTCTTTCAACATCATATTCTGCCATGTAACCATAACCACCGTGAATTTGGATGGCTTTGTTACACGTCCTAAAGCCCATCTCTGAAGCAAAGAGTTTTGCAAATGCCGCCTCTTTTTTAAATGGTTTACCATTATCTTTTAACCAAGCAGCTTTTAGAACCATGTTTCGTGCAAGTTCTATTTCCATTGCCATATCAGACAATTTGAAGCTAATGCCTTGGAATTTGGATATGGATTGACCGAATTGTGTACGTTCTTTAGAATAAGCTAGCGCTTTTTCAAATGCAGCTTGCGCAATGCCGACTGATAATGCGGCAATAGAAATGCGGCCGCCGTCTAATGTATTTAAAAATTGGCCAAATCCTTTTTTCTCATCGCCTAGAACGTTCTCTCTTGGTACACGCACATTCTCTAAAATAATTTCGCATGTATTAGATGCACGTACACCCATCTTTTGATAATTTGAACGAATCGTAACACCCGGTGTGTTTGTTGGCACAATGATAGCAGTAATAATATTTCTGCCTTTCTCATTTTGGCCTGTAACAGCTGTAACAACTACTTGTCGGGAATACTCCGCATTAGTAATCCAACATTTCTCACCGTTGATTACCCATTCATCTCCATCTATATAGGCACGTGTACGTGTTCCTCCAGCATCTGAACCAGCATTCGGCTCCGTTAATCCAAATGCACCCAGTGTTTTACCTTGTGCCATCGGAACTAAAAATTCTTGTTTTTGTTCTTCTGTTCCAAAATTATAAAAAGGCGTTGCGCCAAGGCTAACTGCAGCTGCATAGCTTAAACCAGTACCGCCGCAAGCACGTCCGATTTCTTCAACTGCTAATGCATATGAAACAATATCTCCGCCTGCCCCACCATATTCTTCTGGGAATGGGATACCGAGCAATCCTAATTCGCCCATTTTGTCGAAGCTCTCTTTTCTAAATGAATGGGTTTCATCTAGTTCACGAGCATATGGCTCAATTTCAGCTTTTGCAAAATCGCGTACCATATCACGGATCATACGTTGTTCTTTTGTTAATTCAAAGTTCATCTTTATTTCCCCCTTGTGTATAGACCGACTAGTCGGTTTGTAAAACAGAAAATGAAAATCCCCTTATTCAATAATCAAAAGTTGTTGTTTTAATGCTTCTTCGTAGCCTTCCTTTGTTACAATTCCCCGTAGAATTATATCGTTAAAATAAGATGTGATTTGCTGCATTGTCATTGGTCCGTTCTGCCTGTACCATTTATATGTCCAGTTGACAAGACCGATGATTGCCATTGTGGTCATACTTGTTGAAATTTCTTTTCGGAATGAACCAAATTCTACCCCATCACTAATGACTTGCTCAATTAGCTTCTGATATTCAGTTCGTTTTTCGTTTATAACCTCCTTGTATTCATCCGGCAAATACGTTCCTTCGTTATAGAAGACCGTAATATGCCGCTGATAGTAATCAAAAACATATGTAAACGCATACAACATTGCTACCACTTTTTCAATCGGCGTTTCATGCGTATCATAAGCTTCCTTTGTTTTTTTCAAGACAACGGAAATAAAAACATCGTGTATCTCGTAGAGAAGAGCGTCTTTCGATTTATAATTATGATAAAAGCCGCCTTTTGATGTCTGTGCTGCTTCGACTATTTTGTCAACTGTGACGCCGTGGTAACCTTTCTCATGAAACAAATCTAACGCTGTTTCAAGAATTCTTTCTTTCACCGATTGCTTTGTCATTTAACCTTCACCTACAACTAGCTAACTAAATTTAATTCAGAAAATTTACTATTTACTGTATTTTCAATATAACATAACAGATAATTCAAGTCTAGTAAACAGTTAGTAATTTCTACCTTATTCGTAAATTCTCTCGTTTAGTTGATAATCTTAAAGTAAAAGACTATTTATCGTATTTTACGTTGCCCCACTTCTATTTAAAAAGCACACCCTAACGATTCTTGTGAAAATAGTTAGAGTGTGCACTTCTCTGTTCTTATATATTCTCTTTATTGATTTGATAATAAACGGTTTCAACAAATTCTTTATATGGTGAATCAGGCATTAGCTGCATATTTTGTTTCGCTATTTTTACCAGTTGCTTTGCTATTTTTTCGTTTCCAATAACCTGCTCACATAAGGCCCTATAGGCATCTTTAACATACAGTATTGAGAGATCAAACGGATGGTGAATGGAATGATGAATGCAAACTCCTTTAAATACTTCAATTGCTTCTTCATAGCGCTGTAAACCATATAATGCTTTTCCTTCTTCAATACGTAAAAAGTCTAAAGATACTTCATCCATAACATGCTCAACTAGCACATTGTTAATAAGTTCTAACGCTTTAGTATAATCCTTATCATTGTCTATTACATAATGAATCTGAATAAAACATAAAATCCACTTCGTAATGTTATCTTCCGCAAAATCGCTGTATTGCTGTAGCTTCTTTTCATAATAATAAAAAGCTTCTTGATCTTTATCATTCATTGCCTGATATGCAGCTAATCTGTATAAATGGTCAATTCGATAAAAAATACGCTCTTTTTTTGAATAATGAATTGCTTTATTCATGACACGAATAGCTTCTTTTGAATCCCCTACTGCAAATCGCATAATAGCTTCATAATAATCTAAATCCAGTTTTGTAAGTGCATCGATATAATCACCTTGCCGCTCTATCAGCATGCGCTCATTCAATAATTTTTGTAATGCTTCCTGATACTGATGTTGGGCAAATAATACATTCACACGAAACAACACCATGCCTGCTTGCCTAGCAGTAATATTTAGATCATCATAAATAGCTGATGCTCGATCTGCTGTATCCTGCCATCCCTCTAATTGCAGATAATGAAGAATTCGACTGTAAATCTCAAGCAGCCTTGCACTCTCATACCCTTGCGTCAGTTTTGGTAAAAATGGCTCTAGTTTTTCAATCCATGCATTATAATCTGGGTCAACTTGCTCTTTTAAAAGTTGCTCTCCTTCTTGCAATAGTTCTTGATATTCCCGATTGCTCATTTCTCCCCATAAATCGGCGACATCTACTTCCAAACGTCGTGCAAGATATTGTAGATTCTCTATAGATGGATTGGCTTTATTATTTTCAATTAGACTTAGCATTCCTTTAGTCATCTGATCACCCGCACAGGCTTCTAATGTCATTCGATGTTTTTTACGAAGATTGCGGATACGTTCGCCAAGTGTATTCATGTAGTTCAGCTCCTATTAAATTCAATAGTTTAATTATATTAAACTTTTTCTTTAAATGAAAGGCTATTTGTGATATCCTTTGTTTAATCACATTAAACTTCCAGAAAGGATTGAATAATTTGAATGATAGTTTGAAATTAAAAAGAGCTACCTACCATTTGTGGACATTTACTGCTAGCAAGATGATCAGCACTTTTGGAGCTCAAGTCTACGCATTTGCAATCAGTTTTTATATTTTGAAAATGACGGGCTCTGCTTCCAGTTTTGCAACTAATCTGATTTGTAATATCCTACCGCGAACATTAATCGGACCTTTTGCAGGTTATATTGCAGACACTTATTCTCGGAAAGTAATTGTTATAGCAGCCCAGCTTGTTTCCACTGTAGCTATTTTTGGATTGCTGCTCTATAGCCTTTTTTATACTTTATCTTTACCAGCAATTTATATTACGACTGTTATTCTGTCCATTGCATCTACTTTTTCCAGCGTTGGTTTTACTTCATCAATTACTGGGTTAGTCGATGAAAAGCGAATTCAAAAGGCGATGTCTTTAAACCAAATGGCTTCTTCTATGGCAGCTGTTGCAAGCCCTGCGATTGGTGGAGTGTTATACGGAGCTGTATCTATACCTTTCTTTCTTGTAATCTACGGGGTTGCTTCATTACTTGGCGCGATCATTGAATCAACAATGAATTTTTCACTTTTCGCAAATCGAAATGTAGAAAAGTCTACTAAAGAATCCATGTTTGCCAGCATTAAAGATGGAATTTCTTATATACGCCTTCAGCCCATTTTAATGGCCATCATATGGACTGCTCTTCTTATAAACTTTTTTATGGGAGCGCTTCAAGTAGGTTATTCATTTTTACTTATAGAGAAATTAAAAATCATTTCTTCTCACTTTGGTTTCATTGAAGGCGCTATGGCAGCCGGGATGCTTTTCATCTCTGGATATTTAGCTGCAAGGAAGGAATTTCAATCACCACTTATCATTTCAAAAAGGGGCATTGCTGGATTAGGCATTTTAATGTCATTGGTAACCCTACCATTGCTTGTTCCTCTCCCCTATGAAGGAATGTTTGCGTTTTATGCATCCCTATCTTTACTAAATGGTGCTTTATTACCATTAATAAATACGCCGCTGCAAGTTCTTATGATGAGGTTAATCGATGATGATTACAAAGGGCGTGTGTTTTCTATTTTAGAAACAATGGCTATGGCATTAATGCCAGCCGCCATGATTTTATTTGGATTTCTTTATGATGTTCTTCCTGCTCCTTGGATTTTATTTGGCTCAAGCTTTCTACTTATATTAACTGTTTCTATTCTTATGAGACCTTCTGTCATTCGGAATGCTACAACCTTGGATCAGAAGCCCGTGAACGAGCAAACAAATAGGGCAATAAGCTGAATAATTGTTCACTCTTTTTACAAAGCTAATATCTAAACCATCTTTAACAAAAAATATGGCACAATTCATATAATTGAATTGTGCCTCACATTATTTAATAACTTTTCTAAAACGATTTCATCTCTAATTGGTATATCATTGTATCCTGTAAAAGGAATCTGTGGTTTAATCTTTCTCGCAGTTTCGACAGCATTCTTTAATAATTCTGCTAGATAGTATCCTCTTTTTTGATAAAATTTCATGGCTAATAAATTATCATTTGTAGTTATAAGTTTTACGTGGGTACATTTATTTTCTAAAGCTTCTTCTTCCACTCTAGCCACCAATAAAGTGCCTATCCCCTTCTTTTCTTCTAAACTATCTAATGAAATTATTTCGCATTCTTTCTCAGTCATATAGTAGGTAATTAAACCAGTGATTTGATCTTTATCATTCAAAACAGCAAATCCATCTAGCTTACTACAATCAAAAACGCCAGAAGAAATAACCATTTCTGTGCTGCCCCACTGTTTCTTTAAAAAATCTTTAACTTTTTCTTCCGATATATCACATAATGATAATAGCCTCATAAGAGTCTCCTGATAATTTTATTTATTCAGATATATTTGAACGTAATACTGTAAACATTTTATCATAATTTATGATTCACTAATGCCTATCGCAATTAAAAGGAAATATGACAAAACCAAAACAGCGCTATTTAATAACACTCCTGATACTATGAACCAAAGTTTTTTTGATGCTATAGCAAAAATTATGCCAAGCACTGATAGAACAGTAAACACGCAGACACCTAAAGTTAAATTTGCATTTGGACCTCTTATACTAAAGAAAAAAATAATATTTAATATAACCGTTAATATTGATAAAACTCCTAAAATAGCTTTCTTGTACAAGATAGCACTCCCCCTTTTAAAAGTCTTTTTTAAGGACGGTGATTACTATATTAATTTCCTCTTTTACTCTTTTTTAATCTAAAATCATTATAGAAGAGGTACTGTTACAGCATTTTTTATCATTTTGGACTACCTCTGCTGTAAGATATGCTGTTCTATTTCCTTTTCTTTCTACTTTAGCGACAACCTCAGCTATACCAGGAACTACCGGTCGGAAAAATGTGGTATGTAAATCAATTGTAGTAAACGATTGGCCTTGCTTTAGTTCAGTTGCTATTGCATAAGCCATCATTGTATCTGTAGCTGCAGCAACAAATCCACCCATTGTGACGCCAATACCATTGACGAATTTTTCATCTATTGTCCATATTGCTTTTGCCCATCCATCTTCCGACAGTACAGGCTCGATTTGAAGAGTTTGGTCACAGTTAGGTAAGGGAATCTTTTTCAAAACTACATCTTTAAAATTTTCTATACTATACTTTCCCCCTGTTGCGTTCCTACCTTTTACTTCCGCATTATCAATCAATTGGTTGCTTGAATTGTTCATAGTTTTAACCCAACCCCTTTTACTTTTAGAACAGTCATTTAGCTGCCTGTTTTGGAACTACCTTACAATAAACCATTGAGTTTTAGCAAGCGATTTATTTCATTAAAGTAATAGTAACTTAGTGAATCTTCTTCGAAATACACTAATACATTATATTCTTCTTTTATAAGAGTAGTGAATTTAGAGTATCCATTTCTTTATAAAAATCTGATAATCCAATTACTTTTCGCTCTCTATGATTCTATACAATCTGTGTAATACTTAATTAAATCAAACCCAACATAAATCTCTTTCGAATAGTCCCATCGGTAATAACAATTCCAGTAGCTTATGATTCTTTGTGTAATAAGATAATGAAATGATGGGTTTTCCAGCAAAAAATCCTTTATAAAAGCATCGTTAAATTGGTCTACCTGTTTTTGAATTCTGCTTAAAATCTCTATTACATACTCTCCTGTTAATTTTATAATAAAAGGTGTCACCCAGTAGTCGTAATGCCCCCTCTCCAAAAGGTTAGTAAGATATTTTTCTCTTACAAATCCATCACAATGTCTAGTATATATGCAGTCAGCTATTGTTTTTTGGGTAATGCTTAAGCTTTCATATACATCTTTAGAGATCTCGTTAAAATAAATACGTTCCGGAATAAATAAATTTTCTTGATCTACAAATATCTGAAATGGATGTGAAAAATTTTGACTAAATAGCTTTAAAGGCAATTTTTTTTGTATGTATTTTACTTCTTGCTTTAAAGAAATTGGAAAAGCTTTGTTTAGAATGTTTCCCATTAATTATGACTCCTCCTTTATTCATTATTAGGATAAAAAAGCCCTTACCCTAAATTAAAGGTAAAGGCTTTATTTTTCTAGTAACTAATCTTGCTCACCACGTAATGCATCGATTTTTTCTGGCATAAACTGCCCTGTACGCAGCATTTCAATTTCGTATGCATATGGCGCTTTTTTGGTTTTAGCATCTTTCCCTACCCATGGTGTTTCTAGGATTTTAGGAATTTGCTCAAATGCTTCATGATGAACAATACGGCTTAACGCATCAAATCCAATATGACCAAAGCCTATATTTTCATGGCGGTCTTTTGCAGCACCACTAACATTTTTGCTATCATTAACATGCAACACTTTAATACGATCAAGACCTATAACTTTGTCAAAATTCGTTAATACACCATCAAAGTCATTAATAATATCATAACCCGCATCATGTGTATGGCATGTGTCATAACATATAGATAGCCGTTCATTGTTTGTAACGCCATCAATAATTTTAGCCAGCTCTTCAAAAGTGCGTCCACACTCAGATCCTTTGCCAGCCATAGTTTCTAATGCAATTTGTACCGGATAGTCTTGTGATAAGACTTCATTCAGGCCTTCAATAATCTTAGCAATGCCGACTTCTGCTCCTGCTCCAACATGGGCTCCAGGATGCAATACAATTTGATTTGCACCAATAGCTGCGGTCCGCTCGATTTCTTTTTGTAGAAAATCGACACCTAGCGCAAAAACTTCAGGCTTGGTCGTATTCGCTATATTAATTATATACGGTGCATGTACTACAATATTTGATAAACCATTTTCTTTCATATGCGCAAGGCCTGCTTCAATATTTAAATCTTCAATTGCCTTTCTGCGCGTATTTTGGGGGGCGCCTGTATAAATCATAAAAGTAGTAGCCCCGTATGAAGCCGCCTCTTCACTTGATCCCAGCAACATTTTTTTGCCGCTCATGGAGACGTGAGAACCAATTAACATAATGAAAAGTCCCCTTTCTAACGATTGCGGTTACGTTTACGTCGTTCTTTTTTCTTGATTTTATCCATTTCCCAACGCATATTTCGTTTATATCCTGGTTTGACCTTTTTAGGCTTGCGGACACGAGATTTTGCAATTTGGTCGATCTCATCCACTTTCTTTTCACGATTTTGACGCGCATGACGCTCTTTCATTTCAATAATTTCGCCATTTTTAATATCTTTTGGTACAAAAGGAATCCCCATTTTTTCTACTCGTACAATAGCATCTTCATCTGAAGGCTCAAATAATGTAATGGCAAGCCCTTTGTTGCCTGCACGTGCAGTACGGCCAACACGGTGTATAAAGAATTCTAAATCCTGCGGTAATTCGTAGTTTATTACATGGCTAACACCTGGGATATCAATACCACGGGCAGCTAAGTCAGTAGCAACGATATATTGGAATTCTAAATCCCGAATTTGCTTCATCATTTTTTTACGATCGCGCGGCGTCAAATCACCGTGAATCCGTCCAACACGTTTCCCATTGCTCGAAAGGAAATTCGCTACTGCTTCAGCTTGTTTACGAGTATTGGTAAAAATAATCGCTAAATACGGATTAATAGCATCCATAACCTCTAAGAGTTTTGTATTGCGTGATTTGCTTCTTGTTGGAATTAAGTAGAAATCAATATTTTCTGCTACTGGTTTTTTGTCGTTCATGTGAATATGAACAGGTGCTTCCATATATTTTCTTAAGAAAGGCTGTAAGCTCTCTGGCACTGTTGCGGAGAAAACATACATTTCAAGGTTTTCAGGCATTTGGGTCGCAAATTGGTCAATATCCTCAATAAAGCCCATATCAAATGCTAGGTCTGCTTCATCTACAACTAAAATAGATGCAGTATGCACAAGCAACGCTTGTTCTTTCACGAGGTCGCGTATACGCCCAGGTGTCCCTACCACAATTTGAGGCTGAGACTTTAATTTATCGATTGAACGCTGTTTATCCGTACCACCTATAAATAATTTAGCGTGGATATCAGTTTTTTCGATTATCTTCATTAACTCTGCATGTATTTGAGTAGCAAGCTCTCTAGTTGGTGCAGTAATAACTGCTTGTACCTTTTGCTCGTCTTGCTTAATACGCTCTACAATAGGAATTAAAAAACTATGCGTTTTGCCAGTTCCTGTGTGAGCTTGTCCGATTGCGCTTTTTCCTTTTAAAATCAGCGGAATCATTTCTTTTTGGATTGGCGTTGGCTCAGTAAAACCGAGTTCTTTGATTGCCTCTCGCAAAAATGGTTGAAAATTGTAATCACTATACTTGGACATTCATTTGTCCCTCCTAACTTCCTTCACTCATTGTAACATGATTCGTACATTAAAGTAGCCATTTGCATATGATATCTATTAATAGCACTTTCGTCAATTCTGTTGGCGATTTTTCCTATGGTTTTTTGTTTACCCCGCTTAAAGGAGGAGTAAATTTTCGATCGATTAAAGGTTTACTTTATTTAAGAATATGAAAGGAGTAATCATATGGTTCACCCATCCTTTTTTCCATACGGCAATCCAGCTCAACGTAATTATCCGATGTATACAACCAATCAGACGCTGAGGCCGCCTTCACCTTACCAACCGAATATGTATAGGCCATACCCGATTGCAAATACAGGATTTCCGCAAGCAACAGGACAAAAACCTAGAAAGAAAGGCGGGGGCCTTTTACAAAATTTAAAAAACACATTAACAGGAGGTAACAAACAAAATAATAATGAAACTTACTACCCTGCGCCAGGTATGCCACCTTATGGTATGCGTGGGCCTGGAATGATGGCTGGAGGTCCTCCTCGGATGGCTCCTGTACCCCGAGGCCCAAGAGGAGCTGCTGCATCACGGGGATCAGTGAACGTAGCAGAAGAATCAGTAGTTGCTGAAAACTTGGGTGGTGTAGAAGCTGGAGATGGTATAGGCGCTGGGCCTGAAGTAGCTGGTGTCGCAGCAACTGAGGCAGCAGCAGCAACAGGTGCAGCTGGATTGTTTGGCGGAGGTTTTGCGAAACTTGAACAATATATGAATACAGCCGATCAGCTTTATAATACCTATCAAAAATATTCACCAATGGTAAAACAAATCTCACCTATGTTCCAAAATATACCCGCTATGTATAAGCTTTATAAAGGATTCCAATCAATGCCTGATGCTAACTCTGGAGGTGGAGCAACAGCCAGGGCAGCAAGTGGAGGTACTTCAGGAGGCGCATCTAACTTGAATACAGGTAATACAGGTTCCTCCTCAACAGGTGGCCAGAATTTTATCCAAACGCCAAGAGCTTCAAGACCACGCATCTTTCAGCCTCCTTTCTAGTCGATAATTTTGTATTAGATTACGGACTCCGTTATAATGGTAATAGTGAGCATTGAAAGGGGTCCAATTATGCAAGTCATTAAAATTACACCTAGAGGCTATTGTTACGGTGTTGTAGATGCGATGGTTATCGCTCGCAATGCTGCAATGGATAAAACATTGCCAAGGCCTATATATATACTTGGAATGATCGTTCATAACAAGCATGTAACTGATGCATTTGAGAGTGACGGGATCATTACATTAGATGGAAAAGATCGTTTGGAAATTCTGGAAAAAGTCGATGGAGGCACAGTTATTTTTACTGCACACGGTGTATCGCCAGAAGTGCGAAAATTAGCGTCCGAAAAAGGGCTAATTGCTATTGATGCAACTTGTCCCGACGTGACTGTAACGCACGATTTAATCAAAGAAAAGTCAGCAGAAGGCTATGATATAATCTATATTGGGAAGAAAGGCCATCCTGAGCCTGAAGGTGCAATTGGGGTAGCTCCTGATCATGTCCATCTTGTACAAAATATTGAGGATATCGAGGCGCTTCAACTAACGAACGATAAAATATTGGTTACAAACCAAACGACGATGAGTCAATGGGATGTATCACATTTAATGGAACGTTTAAAGGAAAAATATCCTAACATAGAAGTTCATAAGGAAATTTGCTTAGCGACACAAGTCCGCCAAGAAGCTGTGGCAACACAAGCTGGTGAAGCAGATTTGCTCATCGTAGTCGGAGACCCGAAAAGCAATAACTCTAACCGCCTGACACAGGTTTCTGAAGAAATAGCCCAAACGAAATCGTACCGTATCGCTGATCTTTCAGAATTAAAACTAGAATGGTTGGATGGAGTTGAAAAAGTCGGCGTGACAGCAGGCGCTTCTACGCCAACGCCAATAGTTAAAGAGGTTATTAAATTCTTAGACCAATACGATCCTGCGAATCCTGCTACACATGACTTAAGCCGTTCTGTCACACTAGACAAAATTCTACCGAAAATCAAACAACCTTCACCTGTGACAAAGATCTTACCAAAAGGATAATTACGGGCAATCTCAGATTTCATGAGTGATCCATAAATAAGCCTTCTGTTTTTCTAACAGAAGGCTTTTTTGGTTAGATACGTGAGGCACAGCTTATACAGCTAGCGAGGCAGGCTATCTTCCTAACTGTACACTAGAGGATTCAATTATCTCTTAAGAAGAGAATAAACATTAGTATCGTATGCTTTTCCTTGTTGATATATATAGCCTCTTAAAATTCCCTCTTTTTGAAAACCGACTTTTTCCAATAATTTATTAGATGCTTCATTTTCTAGGAAAACAATTGCTCCTATACGTGTTAAGCCCATCGTATCAAAACCAAATGAAATTACTTTTGATATTGCCTCAGAAGTGTAACCTTTCCTCCAGTACTCCGGATGAATCTCATATCCAATTTCAGCTCTTTTATGTTTTTGAGACCAAGCATGGTATCCAATTGTACCAATTATACCTTTTGTTCCTTTTCGCTCAATCCCCCACCTTATGCCTCTTTCTTCATTATAATTTTTCTTAAAAAACTCTACTAATTCTTTTGCTTCTTTTGCGCTGTTTAATGGTTCTGACCCATAAAAACGTGTGACTTCTTTATTGGAAAGGCAAGCGAAAATATCATATACATCTGTATCCGTTAATTCTCGCAGAGTTATTCTATCTGTCTCTAATATAGGAAACATTTAATCTCTCCTTTATTTTAGTTTTGAATTTGACTTAATTGGCATACTCATTGTAATAGTTCTATTTTTATATCCCATTTTTTCATACAGTTTAACAGCTTGATTTCCTGCATATACGCTTAAACGTGCTTCTGAATATCCGTCTCTTTCGAAATTTTCGGTCGCAGTTGCCATCAATTTTTTTGATATTCCTTTACCTCTAAATTCTTCTATTACAAACAATTCATAAATAAATCCATATGCTTTTTCAGTAAATTGATCTTTACTACTACCTATAAGGATCCAACCCATTAAGGTACCGTCTTCCGTTGCTATTAAATAGTAACTTCCCTTTTCCAATAAAGGCTCAACAAGTTGTTTGACTTTTACATCTGTCGGTATGATCCCACCCATAGTACCATCGTGTATAGCTTGTGGTGTTAATAATAAAATCTTTTGGTATTCCAAATCATTCGGTCTTCTGATTTCCATTAATTTAACATTCTCCTTCACGAACAAATCTCACACCATTTAGTTGAAAAACTCTTCCTCTGGATATGCGGCAGTCCAGTGATAGGGTTGCATTTCTGATAACGGTTTATAGACAATATCTTTCCCTGCCAAACTAACTGCAACCATAACAGACGGCCCCCAGTAGAATAGTCTTTCTTGGCACACTCCACAAGGTGATAAGACTTTGATGTCTGCAGCTGTATCATCTCGAACTAAACAGATGGAATGTGTTACCCTTTTGTTCAGCTTATGAGCTTCTAGTATTGCACCTGTTTCTATACAAAGTTCAGTAGATGCGTTAATCACTTCAGGCGCTATACTCGTCAAGATTGTACCATCGTCTAATGCCATCGCTGCGGCACCCCCCCAACCTGTTGGGTATCTATCCTTGATTAATTGCTCTGCATAAAGATATAATTTTTCTTTTAACTCCATCATTACCTCTCCTATTAACAATCTACGAATCTTCGATGACTAAGCATACACCCTATGATGTAGGTCCTTTAATTTCTCTGCCATCAATTCTCTTATGCGACAATCTCCATATTTAAATCCAATCCTAAAATAGAAGGTTTTAATGAAGTTTGCGACATTGAACTTGGTCTGGAAAAATTTATTTGAGAATCCTTCTTTCTCAAATATCAAATCTAAGCTATTAAATATTTGCAACACCCATTGTTCTAATTCCTTCTCGCTTTGTCCTTTTTCCAATAATGCTTCTATCACAAAGATTAACCGCTCATCTTCATCGTCAATATAGGTTGCATCTTTAAACAAACACTGTTGGACTGTTTGAAGAATTTTTGAGAATTGTAGTTCCTCTATTATCTTAGGATGACTTGCAAGAGATGCTAATAAGTCCGCTCCATGTGCAATACTGTGAGCCCACCCCTTTTTTTCTACATATCCTCTTGTATCCATCTCGACATTCATATAAGTAATGGCTCTGTTCATTACACATTCTAAATTCTTCAGCGTTAAAAAGTTCAATTCACTATCTTTTGTTAATATCCCGGTAATGACTAAAGAAGAAAATGAGCGAGTGAAAACTGAATCTGTATTTAATTCGCCAATCTTATAGAACAGATGGTTCTCATCTAAACAGATTTCCAAAATAGAACAATATTGCTCAAAGGTTAATAAATTTTCATTAAATATTCTTATAAATGTTGGATATATTAGATTATCTCTTAGTTCCGGGTCAACTGATCCTATATTATCCAACATATTTTGAATTAAATATTTTAATTCAGCTTCAACAAAAGTTCCAATATTCCGACTCTTTAATTGATTAAGTTGTAATTTTAAATTCATGTTAGATACCTTTCGACTCACCATTTTTTTAAAAGACTCCATTATATAACTCAAATAAACATGGCTTTTGTATTTCCATGTTCATTTGAGTCTTAACTGGTTTAAATAAATTGAAATGGCTCAGTAGAGAGTTTTGAAGGGATAAATGTGCAATCAATTTTTTGCTCTTTGCATAGTTCGTCCATCTTTTTTGAAACACCTATTTTCATGATCGATTCTACATGGTGCCCAGGGTCAACCACGTGGAGGCCTAAGTTTTCTGCATCTTGTGCAACATGGAAATACAAGTCACCTGTTACAAAGACATCTGCACCTGCTCGTTTCGCATCATAAATATATTTGTTGCCATCGCCACCGAGCACTGCTACTTTTGAAATATTTGAAGATAAATCACCAACTACACGAACAGCTTTTACCTTCAGTTTTGCTTTTACATGTTCTGCAAAGTCTTGCAAGGTCATTGGATGAATCGTACCAATCCGACCAAGCCCCATTTCTTTAGCAGGTGTCTCAAGAACAAACAAATCATACGCTGGCTCTTCATATGGATGAGCATTCAGCATCGCACGTAGGACTTTATTTTTCTTGCCTTCTGGGACCACGACTTCAATCTTCACTTCTTCCTCTATATGAAGCTTACCGAGTTTTCCTGCAAATGGATTAGCACCTTCTTGCGCTCTATATCTGCCTTCACCTTCAAGGGTATAACTACAGGAGTCATAGTCGCCAATTTGACCAGCCCCAGCTCCTGCTAGCGCTTGTCTTAATGCTTCAGCATAATCAGTTGGTATATAGACCGCTAGCTTATACAATCTTTCCGTATATGTTGGCACAAGGGTTTCACAGTTTTCTAATTGTAAGGCTTCTGCTAATAAATCGTTTACTCCGCCTTCTGCTACATCAAGATTCGTATGTGCTGCATAGACTGCAATATCATGCTTGATGCATTTTTCTATCAGTTGGCCCTGTGGCGAATCAGTGCGCATATTCGCTAATTTTCGGAAGATAGGCGGATGGTGTGCAATAATTAATTCACATTGATTTTCAATTGCCTCATCAACCACTTGTGTATTCACATCCAAAGTGACCAATACTTTTTTTATTGGCTTATTTAAGGTGCCAATAGCTAAGCCAATTGGATCACCTTCCATTGCAGCTAACTTTTTAGGAGACCATGTTTCAAAAATACTAATGATTTGTTGCCCATTCGCTACTTTCAATCTTTCAAAACCTCCTTGACCAGTTCTATTTTCTGTTGAAGTTCTCTTTCTTTCTCTGCAATAGCTATAGTTGGTTCTGCTTGTTTTAATGCTTCTAGTACTTGTAGCCATTGATTTATTTCATGTTGCCACTTCTCTTTAAAGACAGCATTTTTCTCTTTATAGAGTACGGGGCCTAATAGTAATTGTACTGTGTTTAACGATTCTTCTCCTCGTTCTAGAACAAGCACTTCATAGATTTTTTCGTCTTCCTTCAGTATTTCCTCATTTATAATCTTCCAGCCATTTGCCATTGCCCATTCACGAATAGCTATCGCATGAATATTCGGCTGGAGGATCAGGCGCTCTACTCCCTGCAAACGTTCAGCATCTTTTTCTAATATGGAAGCAATTAGCGGACCTCCCATACCTGCAATTGTAATAGCTGTGACGCCATCCTCTTTTTCTATAGCTTGTAGGCCATCAGCAAATCGAACAGCAATACTTTCTTGCAATTGTTCTTTTCTTACTTCGTTGCATGCGGATTCATAAGGGCCTTTCACCACTTCACCAGCAATGGCTCTATGTATAACCCCCTGCAACACTAAGTAACACGGCAAATAAGCATGGTCACTCCCTATATCAGCCACAATGGCTTTCTCTGGTACAAAAGAGGCTACTGTTTGAAGCCGTTTGGATAATTTTTGAGCATTCATATAAAGTCCCGTCCTTTCATCTTATATTGTAACTGATAATAGATAGTATTTGTATGCAAAAAACCCTTATCCACGTTGGATAAGGGTTTGCAAAATAGTCGAGAATTAATTATTTTAATCCAGAGATATATTTTGCCATTGCATCAAGTTCAGCGCCTTGAACTAAACCAGCTGGCATGCCGCCGCCTTTACCTTTAGTTAAGATGTCTTTAACTTCTGCTTCAGATAAACCTGTGCCATGTAAGTTAGGACCTACATTACCTTTAAGGTTGTCTCCGTGGCAAGAGATACATTTTTGTTGAGCAATTGCTTCAGGATCTGCTTCGCCTGAAGCAGATTTGCCTTCTGTTTGTTCAGTTTTTTCTTTGTCTCCGCCTTTAGCGATTTCAGCTTTTTTATCTGCTCCGTCAATAGACATGAAGAAGATTAAACCTAAGCCAAAAGCCATGATTAAGATATACGGAATAATAGGATTTTTCATCAATTTACCCTCCCTCATAAGTTCAATCTATTTCTATAAATAGAATCAGTCAACACTTAATATTGTACTTCATTCCGCAAGAAACGGAAAGACCTTCTGAAGAAGTTTTCAATCGTTTGTGACAAAATTGCCATATTTGACACAAAAAAAATAAATTTTTCTTGCATTTTCTCTTATTAGTATCACCTTCGTCCATTTCTCTGTCCTATTTTGTAGGAAAGCCATTTCAATGGTCATATACCTACATCCTTATTTTCTACACTTTATTCATCGTTATGCTTCCTAATCAAATTTTAAAGTCACACAGATTTTCTAGTTTCTATTACTATATGAAATAATAAATAATTAAAACTAAAAGGCCTAACCCACCTGAAATAAGGAAATAAATTAAGTGTAACCATATACCAGAGATAATCCATAGAACACAATTCCCTATCAAAACACCATATAACACCATTGATTGGCCTTCAAAGAAAATATTTGCTCCTTTTATCGATATCCCAAAGAGCAGAAGAGCGATTGTTGCGTATGCAAATGTTGTACTAATAGCTCTATTAGGAGACAACCGAAAAATCAATATAATGATCCCAATGATGGCTGCAATACTAATGGCAAGCGGAATAAAAACGAGAGGCGCTTGTAAATAAAAAAGTGCAATCAATAACAAAAGGATACCAGCAATTGTTAGGCTTTTTTTCCAAATCATTTTTACTGAGCCTTTGGCTAATATGGAAGTGGATGCGCTTACTTCATCTATAGAGAAATCCTTGCTATCTTCTCCAGCTGTGTAGAGAGTTGTGAGAAAATCACAGTAGTGCTCCGGTAACAGTTTATTTTCTTTCCAAAACGCAATCTCGCTCAATATGACTTCTTTTTTTTGACTATTCATCCATTCACCTCGAACTTGTTAAGCTCTTTGATTTTCACCTTTAAAAAAGGCACCTAATTAAATAGGTGCCTTTTAATTATTGCACTCACGGACAACTTCTCCATGTGCTCTCCCTTGAAGAAATAGTTGAGCCAAGCTGCCTGTATAGCTTTGACAATCATGGTCTGATTTTATACTATGATTTAAATCTTACTGTATAAGAAAGATGATTTAGAGAATTTCTCCTGTAAACGTCTGATTGATTAACAATCAGGTGCCCACTGTTATTCTAAGAAATCTTTTAATCGCTTACTGCGTGAAGGATGGCGCAATTTTCTTAGCGCTTTCGCTTCAATTTGTCTGATACGTTCTCTTGTTACACCGAAGACTTTACCTACTTCTTCTAGTGTACGAGTACGGCCGTCATCTAAACCGAAACGAAGGCGAAGGACATTCTCTTCTCGGTCTGTCAATGTATCTAATACATCTTCTAACTGCTCTTTTAAAAGCTCATATGCCGCATGATCAGATGGCGATTGCGCTTCTGAATCTTCGATGAAATCGCCTAAATGAGAATCATCTTCTTCGCCGATTGGTGTTTCAAGTGAAACAGGCTCTTGGGCGATTTTCAAGATTTCACGCACTTTTTCTGGTGTTAAATCCATCTCTTCACCAATTTCTTCAGGTGTTGGTTCGCGCCCTAAATCTTGAAGTAGCTGGCGTTGCACACGAATCAATTTATTGATAGTCTCTACCATGTGCACTGGAATACGAATAGTACGAGCTTGGTCGGCTATTGCACGTGTAATCGCTTGGCGAATCCACCATGTAGCGTACGTAGAGAATTTGAATCCTTTACGGTAGTCGAATTTTTCTACTGCTTTGATTAAGCCCATATTTCCTTCTTGGATAAGATCTAAGAAAAGCATTCCGCGACCAACATATCTTTTGGCAATACTTACTACTAACCTTAAGTTAGCTTCTGCCAACCGTTTGCGCGCTTCATCATCGCCTTGTTCAATACGTTCAGCTAAAGCAATTTCCTCTTTCGCGCTTAATAAGTCAACTCGTCCAATTTCTTTTAAATACATTCGAACAGGGTCATTTATTTTTACGCCTGGAGGAACACTTAAATCATTCAAGTCAAACGTTTCTTCTTCGGCATTTCCTTTTAGCAAGCGATCAAGATTCTCTTCGTCTCCGTCTTTTCCGCCTAGTTCGATACCATTCGATTCGAGCTTGTCGATGAATTCTTCTACCTGATCTGCTTCCATTTCATATGTTTGCAGCTTATCAGCAATTTCTGCATAAGTTAATTCACCATTTTTTTTACCTGTTTCAAGCAAGATTTTTTTGGTTTCTTCTAATGTATGTTCTAAATCCAATTCTTTTACTTCTTTTTCGTCATTTGAACGTTTAGACTTGTCCGCCATAGGTGTTTCCTCCTTCTGCCAATCACAATCAACTTACATACGAGAAAGTGATTTCATTAAATCAAAAACTTCTTTTGAAAGCTCCATAGCACCTTTGATATCGTGCATTTTTTCAGCTTCTTTAATTGCCGAAGTTTTATCATGAATTTGTTGTTTAATTCTAAATTTCTTTAAATGCGCCCGGCAATCTGCAATTTCTTCATCCGCATGATTCGGATCACGCTCGACAAGAGCCGCTTCCATTATAATCTTTCTAAGCTCTCTGTCATTGATAACTTCAGCGAAACGCTTATAATCCGCTTGTTCATATTCTTCATAAAACCCTATTAAGTGTATATATATCGCCATATAATCTTCCCGTACAAAAGGATTCTCATCCTCTTCTTGGCGAATTCGATCCACTATATCAATGTTATGGAGCATATGCGAAAGCAATAAACGCTCTGCTCTATCTGTTGCTGTAATGGGTTTTTGAAGAGTTGGCTGCATTAAAGGCTGTATTTGTTGCTTTTGATGCTGTGAACTTTTAACTACCTGAGCTTCTTTTTGCCGCAATTGCATTTCTAAAGTCTCAGAGGATATATTCGTATCCATCGAAATCTGTTTAATATATAATTCTTTTTCAATGGGCGATATTCCTTCTATTAAAAAGTTCAGTGCCTCATCGACATATTGCAATATGTCGTTTTGGTATTGAAAATTCTTATTGCGCCTTGCATGCATTAACATGAAGGCAACATAGCTTTGCGGCTCGCTTATTACTTTTTCCTTAAAAGCATCTGGACCAAATTGCTGTATATATTCATCCGGATCTAAACCTGTAGGCAAAAGGGCGACTTCAACATTGAGTTTTTCAGCATGGAGCATTTCCGCTGCTTTCTTCGCCGCTTCCCAGCCGGCTTTATCACCGTCATAGCAAACAATTATGTGATCAGTTAGACGTTTAATCTTTGCCAAATGTTGCGTTGTTAGAGCTGTACCCATAGAGGCCACTCCATTAAATACTTCCGCTCTTTTGGCTGATAGCACGTCCATAAAACCTTCAAACAGGACAACTTTGCGTTCTTTCCTTATAATAGGTCTAGCCTGATCTAAGTTATAGAGCACTTGTCCTTTATGAAAAATAGGCGATTCAGGGCTATTTAAGTACTTTGCATCCTCACCACCGCTATCTAAAATTCGGCCAGAGAATGCGATAATTTTTCCTTGCTCATCACGAATAGGGAACATCACACGGCCTCTGAAACGGTCAAAGTAACCTGATCCGTCCTCACGTTTGATAATTAATCCGCTTTGTTCCATTTCGTCTAAGCTAAAGCCTTTTCTCGCTAAAAGTTGAGTCAATGAATCCCAATGTGGCAAAGAGAAACCAATGCCATTAGATTCTATCTCCTCTTTTGAAAATCCTCGTTGTTGTAAATAGGAAAGCCCTTCTTCACCTTCTTCTGTATGAATAAGCAAATGTTGATAATATTCTGCTGCAAAGGCATGAGCCTCTTTCATTCTTTCCTCTTCCGGCGTTGCAGAAGATACATGATGATCATGTGAAGAAGATACATCAACATGGATACCTACTTGCTCACCAAGCTTAGCTGTAGCTTCTTGAAAGGTAAGATTTTCAATATCCATTAAAAATGTTATGGCACTGCCGCCAGCTCCACAGCCGAAGCAATGGAATATTTGCTTATCTGTTGATACGGAAAAAGAAGGTGTCTGTTCTCCATGGAACGGACATAAACCAAAATAGTTTCGTCCCCGTTTGGTCAACTGGACATAGTCTGATACAACATCGACGATATCTACCTTTGTACGGATCTCTTCAATAATCTCTTCTGGTATTTTTTGTGCCATTCCATCACCATCTTTTTTTGTTCAAATAACCAATTCGAGATTATCATTATAAATTCCTTCATTTTTCGACAAAAAAATAAAATTTTTAACCTTTATTCAAAGGCAATAGTCTTTAAAAGGAAAAGATTAGGAATTTAGGTGTGGAATAAGTGCTCGCAAAAGTTAAATTGTTCATTCAACAAGTAGAAGATAATTTCTACCCAATAAATGAGGCATTATTTTATTTACTTTAGTATTGACAAAATCTCATTAATTATTTTTACCACAATTTTTTATTATAAAACATTTGTTTCGGAAATTCTACCACAATTTTGATATTTTTATTAAGCAAACAAAAAAACCTTCTGGAATATGAAGGCTTTACACCTCAAATATGGAGGTTGAGTATATTTGTGGATTCTAAAGCAAGTCAACTTTCTTTTCAATTACCTTTTGAATAGAAAGAAGAATCTCCAACCATTATTGATTAGAGATTTGGATACGGTGCAATATATCATTTGCTGTTTCTTCGACCGCTTTATTGGTGACATCAATTACCTGGCAACCAATTCTGCCCACTACTTTTTTGAAATGGACGATTTCTTCATTAATACGTTCGAGACGAGCATAATTGGCATCATCATTTAGCCCTAAAGCAATTAAACGTTCTTTTCGAATATTATTTAACTTATCCGGAGAGATAACGAGTCCAAAACATTTTTTTGGATCGACCGAAAAGAGTTCTTCTGGTGGTTCTACTTCCGGAACAAGCGGGACATTTGCCACTTTAAAACGCTTATGTGCCAAAAATTGCGAAAGTGGTGTCTTAGACGTGCGCGAGACGCCGACTAAAACGATATCAGCCTTTAGTAAACCTCTAGGATCTCGACCATCATCATACTTAACAGCAAATTCAATCGCTTCAATTTTTTTAAAGTAATCGTCATCCAGTTTTCGAACTAAACCCGGTTCTTCAATTGGTTCAATTTGCAACGTATTTTGTAGCATTTCCATCATGGGACCCATTAAGTCTACCGCAGGAATCCCATTTGCACTGCAGCTCTTATGCAAATAATCGCGCATTACTTCTTTCACCAATGTATAAACTATCATAGCTCCCTGTTGATTTGCCAGAAGCACAATTTCCTTTAACTGTTCAATACTCTCTACGTGTGGAAAGCGTTGGATTTTAGTATCTTGCATGCCTGGTCTAAATTGGCTGATAGCCGCTTTCGTAACTAAATCTCCCGTCTCTCCTATAGAATCCGATATAATAAAAACAGATATATTATTCATGGTTTATCACCTCACAAATCATGATTTTCTGCGAGCGATAAAAATGCACGCGTTATATTTGTTTTTGTTAAACGACCAACAACTTCCAGGCCATCTGGGTGTTGCACCACAACGGGTAATGCGTCTATTTGTCTTTCAATTAGCTTGTGGGCCGCCTGTATTAAACCATCTGATTTAAAACAATAGGCTATATTCGGCATCCTTGTCATAATAATATGTACTGGAATATGGTTTAAATCTTGGCTGCCTATACTTGTGCGAAGCAAATCTTTTCTAGAAAGTACACCTGTCAAATAAGAATTTGGATCCACGACAAATAACGTGCCCACATCTTCTAAAAACATCTGACAAATAGCATCATAAACAGAAACATTTTCTGAAATCACTACCGGTATAGACTGGAAATCTTTCACCTTCATATTAGTCATACTGTCAACTACAGCTTGATTGGATTTTTTGCCAGAATAAAAATACCCTACTCGGGGTCTTGCATCTAAGAAACCAGCCATTGTCAAAATCGCTAAATCAGGCCTTAAGGTAGCGCGTGTCAATGATAGACGCTCAGCGATATGCTCTCCTGTAATCGGGCCATTTTCTTTGACAATTTCTAAGATTTCTTCCTGACGTTTGTTGAGCTCTATTGGACTCACCGCCTCAAAAAGTGTTATACTCAATACCTAATAATTATATACTACTTTCATTCTTATTGCTAAGAAAAGAATCACGTGGTACAATTGTCTTCATAATAAAGCGATGAACGGTCAATAAGTATGATTTCATCTTGACAAGCGAGTAGAGATGGTGAAAGTCTACACGAAATCAGAAAAAGGCAGCCGGGAGCTAACTTTTTAAAGTGGATTACTCAGGTAATCAATCGGGGTGGAACCGCGGGTATAGCACTCGTCCCCGGGTACAAATATGTGCCCGGAGACGGGTGCTTTTTATTATTTTATTGGAGGGTTTAGAATGGCAAAAACAATGGAAAGTATCGTATCTTTAGCGAAACATCGCGGCTTTGTCTTCCCAGGATCAGAAATTTACGGTGGTTTAGCGAACACATGGGATTACGGTCCACTAGGCGTTGAGCTAAAAAACAACGTAAAAAAAGCTTGGTGGCTAAAATTTGTACAAGAATCTGAGTATAACGTAGGATTAGACGCAGCAATCTTAATGAATCCTAAAACTTGGGTTGCTTCTGGCCATGTTGGTAAC
This sequence comes from Rummeliibacillus sp. G93, assembly GCF_023515935.1. Classification (NCBI taxonomy): domain Bacteria; kingdom Bacillati; phylum Bacillota; class Bacilli; order Caryophanales; family Caryophanaceae; genus Rummeliibacillus; species Rummeliibacillus sp. G93. The sequence continues at coordinate 1,317,471 of NZ_CP097314.1, read as the reverse complement.
TTTAACGATCCAATGGTCGATTGCAAAAAGTGTAAGTCTCGCCATCGAGCAGATAAATTGATTGAAGATGCTGCATTAGCACAAGGTGAAGAAATTGTTGTAGATGGTATGCCGTTCGACAAAATGGCGGAAGTCATGAAAAAATATGATGTACATTGCCCAGATTGCGGCGCACAAGATTTTACTGAGATTCGCCAATTTAACCTTATGTTTAAAACATTCCAAGGTGTAACTGAGGACTCTACTAATGAAATCTTCCTTCGTCCAGAAACTGCCCAAGGTATTTTCGTTAACTTTAAAAACGTTCAACGTTCTATGAGAAAACGTGTACCATTCGGTATTGCGCAAGTCGGTAAATCATTCCGTAATGAAATTACACCAGGTAACTTTACATTCAGAACACGTGAGTTTGAACAAATGGAACTTGAGTTTTTCTGCAAGCCTGGCACAGAGTTAGAGTGGCATGCTTATTGGAAAGAGTTCTGCAAAAACTTCCTATTAAATTTGGCTATGCATGAAGAATCTATGCGTCTTCGTGACCACGATGAAGAAGAACTTTCACACTACTCTAATGCAACAACTGATATTGAGTTTAAATTCCCATTTGGCTGGGGCGAACTATGGGGTGTAGCATCTCGTACTGACTTCGACTTAAAACGCCATGCAGAACATTCAAGTGAAGATTTCACTTATATAGATCCTGCTACAAATGAACGCTTTGTACCTTATTGCATCGAGCCATCACTAGGTGCTGACCGTGTGACACTTGCATTTTTATGTGACGCTTACGAGGAGGAAGAGTTAGAAGGTGGCGATTCACGTACTGTTCTTCGCTTCCACCCTGCTCTAGCACCTTTTAAAGCAGCCGTATTGCCGCTTTCTAAAAAATTGGGTGACAAAGCTTCAGATGTATGGGCAGAATTACGCAAGGCATTCCCTGTTGATTATGATGAATCTCAATCAATTGGTAAACGATACCGTCGTCAAGATGAAATCGGTACTCCATTCTGTATCACGTATGACTTTGATTCAGTGGAAGATGGTCAAGTTACAGTCCGCCATCGTGATTCAATGGAACAAGTTCGTATGCCAATCGCCGATGTTCAAGCTTATATCGAAAAACACCTTGTATTCTAATAAAAAGGAGATGTGCTTATTGCACATCTCTTTTTTATTTATTAAATTGTGGATCTCTTTTTTCCGCAACTGCCCTTACACCTTCTTTAAAATCTGGAAGTTCAGTTACAATACCCATTTGCGATGATATATAGTCTAGTGAAGAGCGCAAACTCATTGTTTGACTTTGATAGACAGCTCTTTTGATCATTTGAACGACTACCTTAGATTTACCTGCCAATTTCATTGCATAGTCGTTCGTAAATTCTTCTAAGTCAGTATCCTTTACAACATATGTGACAAGCCCATTTTCCTTTGCATCCTGTGCTGAAAGTATGCGACCCGTCCATAATAAATCCAGTGCTTGATCAACCCCTATGATTCTAGGTAAATAGTAAGCTCCTCCATCTCCTGGTACTATACCAACGTTGATATAGCTTTCTGAAAGCTTAGTGGATTCTGCTACAATACGAATATCACACATTAATGCCATATCAAGACCTGCACCCATTGCAAAGCCATGTATTTGCGCTATCACTGGTTTATCAATCTCTTCCAACAAAAGCGGGATGCGTTGGATTTTTTTCCAAAGTGAATTTTTCCGTGCTAGTGCCGTAGAGGTAATATCCTCCTTGCTCGCAAAGAAGCCTTCCCCCGCCTTCATCGCTTGAATATCACCCCCTGCACAAAAACACCGCCCATTGCCTTTAACTACTAGCACATGAATATCCTCAGAATCTCTCACTAATTCAAGAGCTTCAATCCATTTCAGAATCATTTCTTCACTAAATGCATTCATACTTTCAGGTCTATTTAAGGTAATTGTTGCAATGTTGCCGTTTTGTTCAAACAATAAATCTGCCATCCCACACCTCTCCCTAATATGTCGTTAAAAATTCCCACATGGAATTATTTGATTGTAGTAAATCTCTTGATAGTTTTTGGCTCCATTTAAGATGCCCTCTTCCTTCATCACGGTAAGACCATAGTCGGCGGGTATAATGATGCAGGTGGTGTTCATACGTGACGCCGATTGCTCCGTGCACTTGATGAGCGGATGCGGATACTGTCCGAATAGCTTCTTCTATACGTATTCTTGTAAGAGGAATTTCATGGCGATGTCGTTTTTCCACTAAAGCCTCCATCATATTATCTACAGCTGAATCAACAATAACTGTTTCTCCGGCTAACTGAGCTATATGATGCTGGATGAGCTGAAAGCGGTGGATGTAGCGTCCAAATTGCTGCCGCTGTTTTGTATATTCGATGGTTGATTCATAGATTTTTTCTAGTGTGCCTGCAATGACAGCGCATTTTGCTGCTGTTTCTAGTAAAATCATTTCTTCTATCTGTTCATCATCTATTATTCTGCTTTTTTCCAGGATAGGAATAGCCGTTAACTTTATATAGTCGCGCGGCTCCCCAGCTAAATTGGCACCCTCTTTAACTAGAGCATCCTTTAACGGTACTTTTACTAGGTAATTTCCTCCACTTCCCTTAGCAATAGTAACAAGGTTACTAGCATACCTTCCCCATGCTACATGAGGAAACGCTCCACTAACTTCCCCATTTTCGGATAAGGTACAATCAGGTGTATCAGATAAATTATAAGTAATCATTTCATCGGTTGGCGCAAGATGGAACTTCTCCAGTAAATAATTCGAAAAAATATACTCCATCAGGGGAATGGGCACAGCATATTTGCCACCTATCTTAAGAAGTGAAAATAAATCCTCTAAATCACCACCTGCTCCGCCTGCTTTTTCAGAAATACATGCAGCTAGTAATCCATTCTCTTTCAATATTTCCCACACATCATCTGCCCATTGACCTTCATCAATCAAATCTACGGTTTCTTTTGTAATGTGCTTTTTAAATATTTTTTCCATCGTCTTTACTAACAGCTCTTTTATCTCGCTCATCCATTAATCACATCCTTTGCAATGATGCCGTATAGTATTTCTGTCGTCCCTCCCCGAATAGTAAAGCCTGGCGAATGTAGAATAGACTGAGCCATATACCGATCTAACATTTTTTGAGCATCCATTGTTGGATATGTCTCTGTTAAAAGACGTACCATTTCAGGAATGCTTTGCTCGAATTGTGTACCCATTGCTTTGACCAAAGCTGCAGGTACAGCCACCTCACCGCCTTGTTCCAACATTTTCGCAACACCGAGGGATAAATTTCGTAGACTCCAAAGCTTCGCGACAAGCTCAGTTAGCTTGTTCATGGCTTCTTTATTTTGCTGTTGCTTAAGAATCGAATATATTTCTTCAAGGAGCGGGAATGTGCTAAGAATCCGCTCAGGTCCACTTCTTTCATAGGCTAATTCAGCAAGTCCTTGTTTCCACCCTTCTCCTATTGTTCCAACTATACGGTTATCTGGAACAAATACATCTTCAAAAAAAACTTCATTGAAGTGATGTTCCCCTGTCAAATATTTTATAGGTTTGACGCTAACACCTTTATCATGTAAATCTATAATCATTTGGCTTAGTCCACTATGTTTTGATTCCTTGCTATAAGGAGCAGTTCTCACTAAAGTAATCATAAAATGAGCGTCATGCGCGTTGCTCGTCCATGTCTTAGCGCCGTTCACCAGCCATCCGCCTTCTACTTTTTTTGCATTTGTGCTAACAGATGCTAGATCAGAGCCGCTGTTCGGCTCACTTAAACCAATTGCAAAAAAACATTCTGCATTTGTTATTCTAGTCAAGAAATAACTTCGCTGCTCCTCTGTTCCATAGCGCAATAAAAGAGGACCTGTTTGCCGATCCGCAATCCAATGAGCTGCAACTGGAGCGCCAATCGCTAAAAACTCTTCAGTTAAAATATAGCGGTCAATTGCACTTCTTTCCTGCCCACCGTATTTTTGGGGCCAGGTCAGCCCAATCCATCCCTGTTCAGCAATTTTTTTAGAGAATTGTGGATTACAGCCGCTTAGCCATGAATCACACGCGGTCTCGAATGTTCTATTCGCCAATTCCTTTTGTAAAAATGAACGCACTTCTAATCGGAATTTCTCTTGATCCTTCGTAAATTGTGAAGATGGTAATTTCATCTTGATCATGCTCCTTTGCCGATTTTCACGCCACCTTACATCTATATGCGTATCGTAACAATGGAACACCTATTAACACAAGAAGTTTTTTCTGAATATTTTGTCTAAATGGGGTCTAAAGATAGTTTCTAACTATTCATCTTATGTTTATTCAGGAATGATGATGAAATTCAAGGTAATATTTTTTGAGGCGATGTAAATCCAATTAAGGTTCAGTTTGTGAATTTTCATATATACAATTTATTTCATAATTTTCAGAGACGAATGAGTTATAAAAACAGTTGTCTTCTCTGTTTAGGAACACAATACATGACATTTGTCATTTTTCTTCATGACGTAAACGACTAATGATGTTTCCTGCAGCATATTAAAATGAACATATAACAGTTGGGGGTGAAAAGATGAATGACGTTGTTACTTTTTACAATGTAACCAAAACTTATAAAGACCAAAAAGCAGTGAATGAAGTTTCTTTTTCCATACAAAGTGGAGAAATAGTTGCTATTTTAGGGCCGAATGGAGCGGGTAAATCAACCACAATTATGTTAATGCTTGGCCTTTTAGAGCCATCTTTAGGATTAGTGCAATTATTTACTCATTCTCCGAAAGAAAAGCTGGTTCGCGAAAGGATTGGGGCAATGCTGCAAGAAGTTAGTGTAATTGATCGTTTAAAGGTAAAAGAGATCCTTGAATTGTTTCGAAGTTATTATTCGAATCCTTTATCTTTAAGTGAATTGATTAAATTAAGCGGAATGTCTACAGAGCTTTTAAATCAAAGAGCAGAAAAGTTGTCGGGCGGCCAAAAGAGAATGCTCAATTTTGCACTATCACTTGCAGGAAACCCAGACTTATTATTTTTTGATGAACCAACTGTGGGGATGGACATTAAAGCTAGAGCAAATTTTTGGAACACAATTCGCATCTTAAAGGATAAAGGAAAAACTATTATTTTCACTACACATTACTTGCAAGAAGCGGATGATGTAGCAGAAAGGATACTTCTTCTGCATGATGGCAAACTGGTTGCAGATGGGCACCCTAGTGAAATCAAAAAGAAAATAACAAAACAGTCTGTCTCGTTTCTTGCTTCTACTGATTTAACGCTGGACCAATTCAGATCTCTACCACATGTAGAAGATGTTTATCTAGAGGAGGGCAGGATTTACTTAATTACAAATGATACAGATACGGTTTTATTCTCTTTAATTAAATCCAACTCTAGCGCTGAAATTAGCGAAATTCAAATTAAACAGGGGCGTTTAGATGAGGTATTTGAACAATTAACATTGAGCAAGGAGGCACAATAATATGTATGCCATGTGGATGCAAACAAAAGCTGAAACACTGAAAGTTTTAAGAAATCCCTATTATGTCTTTTGGTCACTTGCCATGCCTATTCTTTTTTACTTTCTCTTTACGAAAATCATTAATACAGGCGTAGATGATAAACAACAATGGCACAAGCATTATTTAATGTCGATGACAATTTTTAGTATTATGGGATCTTCCATTATGACGTTAGGTATTCGGCTTGTACAGGAACGGACAGAAGGCTGGTCCCGCTTTATGCGTATTACACCTCTTTCAGAGTATAGCTATTTTATTGCCAAAATGATGGCGCAAACAGTGATTCATATACTATCCATCATGGTAATCTTTGCGGCTGGCATAATAATTAATGGTGTTTCCTTATCATTCCAAGAATGGCTTTTGAGTGGTTTGTGGATTTTGGCTGGTTCTTTGCCATTCCTTGCACTTGGCACTTTAATTGGGACGATGAAACGTGTGGATACAGCTTCCGGTATTAGTAATATCCTTTACATGGCATTGGCAATTATGGGTGGTATGTGGATGCCAATTGAAATTTTACCTAGAACAATGCAAGCAATCGCTAAATGGTTGCCTTCATATAATTTAGGAAACGGTGCTTGGGAGATTATCAGTGGTAGATATCCTGAATGGTTTAACGTTTTGATTTTGTCGGGTTATTTCTTCTTATTCGTGATATTATCTAAATATGTAAGAAAAAAACAGGAAGCGATATAAATGAAAAAGAAAGAAACCTTCTCGATTTTCCCTAAAAGATATGGATTGTTCCCCTATGTGTTTTTAATATATTTGGGAATGCCTGCAACTCTTGTTATACAAAATGAAATAGGTCTTAAACGAATTCTAGGATTAATTATCGTTCTCATATTTGCAGTGTCTTACAGGCAAATGTATTTTAAAGCCGGAAAAAAGTCTTTTGACTCTTGGCTTGCACTACAGTTAATTATTATTTTTTTCATGAGTTTAGTTTATGATTTCAATTTCCTATTCTTGGGATTTTTTTCTACTTACTTTATAGGCTCATATACTGAACAAAAGAAATTTTTCAGAGCTTATATTGCTCTTTGTCTTGCTGTAATCATACCACTGCTCTATTTATATTTTACCGTTTCGTTTAGTCTTATCTTTATTTTTCTTTATTTGCTCGTTATGCTATCCTCCCCATTCGGTATTCGGTCTATGATCCAGCGGAGGAATTTAAAGGAACAATTGAATGAAGCAAATGAGCAAATTCAACAATTGATCAAACGGGAAGAAAGAATTCGTATTGCGCGCGATTTACACGACACACTTGGTCATACTCTATCACTACTCACATTAAAAAGTGAATTAGTCGGGAAGCTTATTGAGAAAAATCCCGAGAGAGCCCGCTTAGAAGCTAAAGAAATGGAAAGAACATCTCGCTCAGCCTTAAAGCAAGTTAGAGAACTTGTAACAGATATGCGAGCAATTACAGTTGCAGAAGAATTAAATGAAGCAAAGTTAATTCTTACAGCGGCATGTATTGAGCTATATGTCGAAGGTGATGTAGATTTACCAGATGTGCCTTCTTTAACGCAAAATATTTTAAGTATGTGCCTGCGTGAAGGCGTTACAAATGTTGTAAAGCACAGTCAAGCAAGTCATTGTAAGATTAGTAGTAAAGCTGTAGCTGGCCATGTGCTAATAACTATTATAGATGATGGGGTTGGCCTTACAAACACTATTAATAAAGGAAATGGACTAAAAGGAATAGAGGAAAGGCTCTCTTTAATCGAGGGAAGGCTTATACTTACTTCCTCTCAACTAGGAACAGAGTTAACATTTCAAGTTCCGATCATCATAAAACAATTGAAAGAAGGGGTCGCTTTGTGATTCGAGTTGTAATTGCTGAGGACCAACGGATGCTAAGATGTGCACTTGGTTCTCTTTTAGATTTGGAAGAAGATATCGAGGTCGTTGGTCAAGCTGAAAATGGTGAAGAAGCTCTGCGTATTATCTATTCATTCAAACCGGATGTATGTTTACTAGATATTGAGATGCCAATTAAGAGCGGACTTGATGTTGCTGAGGAACTGAAACAACTAGATTCTTCTTGTAAAGTTATTATCCTAACTACATTCGCTCGACCTGGTTATTTTGAGCGTGCTTTAAAGGCAAATGTTCATGGCTATTTTTTAAAGGAAAGCTCAAGCGATGAGTTGGCAGATTCTATTCGCCATATTATGAAGGGCAAACGCGAATTTGCACCTGAATTGGTTTTTGGAAGTGTGACAGAAACAAACCCGCTGACTGCTAGGGAACAAGATGTTCTTAGGCAAGTAGCAGCAGGCAAGACTGCAAATGAAATTTCTGCGAGCCTCTATTTATCTTCGGGCACTATCCGCAACTATATATCAGAGATCATTAACAAGCTTGGAGCAAAAAATCGTATTGAAGCCATCAGCATGGCTCAGCAAAAAGGATGGATATAAGAAAATTCTCAGCTAAAAAACAAAAAGATCATAATGAATGGAGGAATACGTATGTTTACATATACAGTTAATAATGATATTAGATTAGGCTTACTCGAAGTTCGACATGCAGAAGAACTTTTTGCTCTTACTGATCAATCAAGAGAAAGCTTAGAGAAGTGGTTACCGTGGGTAGCGTTTACGCGTACAGTACAAGACTCAAAAAACTTTATTGAGGGTACACTAAAACAATTTAGCGAAAACAATGGATTTCAAGTAGGCATTTGGTATAAAGATGAGCTTGCTGGCGTAATTGGTCTACATGGAATCAACTGGACGAATAAATCTACATCAATTGGTTATTGGCTTGGAAGCAGTTTTGAAGGTAAGGGATTAATGACCAAGGCATGTCAGGCGGTCATTCAATACTGTTTCGAAGAGTACGGTTTACATCGAATTGAAATTCGGGCTGCCACTGGAAATCACAAGAGTATTGCCATTCCCGAACGACTCGATTTTACAAAGGAAGGATGTATTAGGGAAGCAGAATTGTTAAAAAACGGTTTTGTGGATTTTTATGTTTTCGGTCTGCTTAAATCAGACTGGAAATAGTGAGCCAACATAATATTGGAGTGAAAATAAGGCATGCGTTTGGTTAAAATAATGATAGGGATGCTATCTATTTTTCTATTAACAGGTTGTTTTGGTGAAAGCTATGACTTTTCTCCACCCACTGTCTCACTTTCAACATCGAATGCTATTATTTCAAAAGAAAAATTAGCAGAGGCGAATATTAAATGGTACCAAGACAATGTTTTTAACAAAAAAATAGACAATCTTTTCGCTTTAGCAAGAAAGCAAGAGCCCATATTAGTGAAAAAAGGAAGCCAACTTGAACTTAATATAGAGAATGGGTATGATGAGCTTGAAAATATAGAAGTTTCCATCTGGAAAGGCCAAAAAGAAACTATTTTAGGAATTGAAGAAGATAAAACCTTCTATTTACCCAAAGTAGAAGGCGAATATATGATAGTAGTTGAACTTGATACATCTAAAGGAATGGGTCAATACGTTGGAAATCTTATGATTACAAAATAATAAAAAGATGTGGTGACTGCCTATACAATCACCACATCTTTTTTAATTTGTTTCTGGGAAGAAGACTTGGGCTGTTCTGATATCTACGAGTGTTGGAGCATTAGTATTCAGCGCTTCTTCCAAAAGTGATTCTAAGTCGGTTTCTGATTCAGCACGAAGTCCCTTCCAACCACAAGCTTCTGCTACTTTCACAAAATCCGGATTTGTTAAATCTACCCCTACTTCCTTCTTATCAGCAACTTTAAGTTTGTCTCTCTCCATTTGCAGAGCCTCGTTATTTAAGACAATGACTGTAATATTTAAGTTGTAGCGGGTAGCTGTTAGTAAATCTGCTAGGACCATTTGGAGACCGCCGTCCCCTACTATCGCAACTACTTGTTTTTCTGGTTTAATAAGCTTAGCTGCCATCGCTGCGGGAAGACCAAAGCCCATCGTGCGCCAGTAACCGGAAACTAAAACAGTTTGATTCTTCTGTTTAAAATTACGGTTAGTCCATACTGTATTGTCTCCCGTATCAAGTGCAAGGACAGCATCCGCAGCTACTGTTCGGTCAAGAGCACGGATAATGCGAGATGGATGATAGGGATACCCCTCTGTGCTACCTTCCTGCTCATTTAGCTGAGCCCATTTTTCTTTGATTTCCTGACAGCTTGCTATCCAGTCTTCAGAACGGGAAAATCCTTGAAGGCTCTCTGTTAAGAGAGGAAGAACTTCTTCCGTTTTGCCCATAATACCTAGCTCGACAGGAATGCCTTTTTCAAATTTATCGAAATGGCAATCGATGTGAACGATGCGTGCATCAGTTGGCACATATCCTTCCGGCCACCAGGTCGTACCAGCCAAAAGTACAACGTCTGCCTGTTTAAACAAATCAGAGGCATAAGGATTTCCACCTTCACCAATCCCTTGCAATACATGCGGAGAAGATTCATCAAAAACTCCTTTACCTCCTAAGCTTGCTAGGATACCCGCTCCCCACAAATCTGCAAGTTTCTCCAACTCCTCTGAAGCACTTGCAGCGCCAGCACCTGCGAGTATCATGGGACGCTTAGCTGTTTTCATGATGGCCGTTGCCTGTTCTAAGCTTTCTTTCGTAAAGTGGGCTGAGCCCTCTATAACCTGTGGCAACGAACGCGGTTTACCTTTGGCTACCATCATGAAAATGTCTTTCGGTATAGACAAATGAGTTACAACCCGCTGTCCGAGTGATGTTTGTACTGCTTTGTGTAGAAGTTCTATCGTGGCATCTGGACTCGTAAGATTAGCAGAATAAGAAGCGAAAGGCTTCATTAACTCCTGCTGATCAATATATTGTGGAAACTCAGTACCTATTTTATTACTAGGTGCTTGACCAGTAATAGCCAGAACAGGCGCTTTGTCTGCATGAGCATCACCTAGCCCATTCATCAGATTAGTAGCTCCTGGCCCCATTGTTGCTGTACATACTCCAAGCTTCCCTGTTAGTTTCGCCTCGGCTGAAGCCATAAATGCAGCAGTCGACTCATGTTTGACCGCGATGAATTTTATTTTATCTTGCTTAGCCAGTGCATCGATGAGACCAAAACTAGCATCTCCAACAACTCCATAAATTCGTTTCACGCCAAATAAAGACAGTTGATCAAGCATTAATTCCGCAACTGTACGCTTAGTTTCTCCCATAACATGAACCTCCTTGATAAATCTTTTTAACTTGCCTTGAAGTAGCTATCCCTTATTGTTCATATTATTTCTTCCCCTAAAAAGCGTTGGTTAACCCTCATCTATCTATTTGAGGATGTTGCTGTTAAACGGATAATCTTTGCTTTGGATAAACATCATTTTAGTAATGCAGATGTATATCATACTTTGATTATTCCTTTTAGAAAATGCTGATCTATATTCTTTCCATTCACCCATTCATTTAAGTCAATATCCAGCACCTCTGAGCTTTGGGCAATGGTTGTTAAGATCCTTGCATTGGCATAAGAATACGAAAAAGTATGAAGGGTGCCAAATAAGTTGTCATAGTCACTGAAAAACAATGGTGATGTAGTTTCTTTAAACTGTTCAAACATTTCTTCATGTGTAATAGCTTTTTCTTTAAAGCCCTTCAGGTATTGTTCCCGTTTCATTGAACCATCTATTGAAACTCTATTTTGGTTTTTCATTTCAATTGTTCGAAAGTGATTTTCACATGACATTAAAGATTCTTCTCGTCTTATATTTACATTCAAAGGACTCGCTTCGACTACTGCTAAGCTTCCATTCTTATCTCCTATTGAAAAGTTGTAGCATGCTGAGTGTGGTATCTCTTTTAGCATTTCAATTGCCTCTTCAGTAGTAGAACAGCTATCCAAAACCATTCGAATTGAAATCCATGGAGATATGCCCACCGTATAATCATTATTACTCACAAAATGTAATCCTATGACTAGACCTTTCTGATTTACACCATCATGTCTTCCCAGTCCCTGAAGGTTGTATCCTGCAGAAGCAAAGGTTCCTTCAGGTTGAACCAAACTAAAAATGCCATCATATAAATCAGGCGTAAAATCATAATTTCTAACATAATAATCTTTTGTTATGATGGCAGAACACCCCATTGCTTCTGTTTTAGGTACATCATAACCTGAAAATAAGGATGCTGCTTTTGGGAAGGAGAGGTTCAAACCTTGAGCAATCCCTTCTAATTCTTCAAGCAGCTGCGGCGCAAAAGTGGTATAGATCGATTTCATATTCGGAATATCAATCTCTGGCTTTGTTATAACTTCAAAGGTCTTCAATATCGATGGGTTATTTTTAAAGAAATTCGCCAATTGAACTCCTATATTAAACGAATTATCTCTTGCTTGAAGAATATCTACAGCAAAATTTGTCATTACTTATACACCTCTATTATTTTTCTATGAGCATAATTAAAGAATTAATCCTCTCTTAGCGTGCAACTCCTTAATTGAAAGATACTATTTCCATATCCATAAATCCTGCCATTAGTTGCTTTTATTAGACATTTTTTATTTGTATCTATTGTAAATAAAGATCAATTAAAATAATTTACCTCACAAAAAACCCAGCCTTATAAAAGACTGGGGCATTATCTACTCATTTTTTCTTTTTCCAAGTTTCCAAAGGCGAGCACAGGTTGTACATTTCTAACAAACTTTCAAGACTTTAACGAATGGTACAGTTGGTGTTGCATCCATACTTTGAAAGAGCTGAACCTCATCTCATAAAATACCAATTATAAGCATTCTTATATAGAATTTCCTCCGCTTCTTTTTCATTAAATAGCCCTTGAATTAATTCAATGTCTGCTGTTTCAAACGGTCTTGTTGCTCTCGTTGAGGGTAAATCTGTACCAAACATTAAGGCTTCGGGGTTAGCCTGGTAAATCTCTTTTAATGCTTTTTCTACATTTAATTCGACGCGACCAAATCCCGTGGCTTTAACACGTACTCCTCGATCCACAAGTCTTAATAAATGTGGCAATCCTTCCGCAGATAAACCCAAATGGTCAATAGAAATAGCCGGCAAGGTTTCTATCGTAGATGCAATGCTTGGCAATTCTTTGGCATCTATATAAAGCTCACTGTGCCAGCCTGCCAAATCATATACCCTTCTAGCTAGATAATCGAGCTTTGAAAGATCTTCTGAACCACCGCGCTTCACATTAAAGCGCAATGCTCTAACACCATCCATATGTAATTTTTCTATTTCCTCATCCGACACCGTAAAAGGCAATTGGGTCACACCACAAAAGGTTGGCCCTAATAATTTTAAAGATTTGACTAAATAGTCTTGGTCAAATCCTTGAAATGAACCAGATACAATTGCACCCCCTGCTATCTCAAAAGAGGCGGTATCTCTTTGATAATCTACTACATTGTAAGAAGGCGGAAGATATCCCTGATTTTCAAAAACCGGAAACTCGTAATCAATTATATGAAAATGCGCGTCGAATAGTTTCATTTAAACTCTCCTTTTTAAAAGAATTTAGAAAGAAAAAATCTTTTAACTCTATATAAATAATAACAAGGGAAGCATATTCAAACAAATACGTATATGAAATACTTCACATTATAAAGGTTACTGAAATTATAAGACGCTAAAAACTTTATTTAATATTAAGTCAACTATCCAAGCAATTCTTTACGAACAATTTCAAAAGCTTGAGAAATTTGCTGATGCTGATTTGGAAACTTACGATTTAATTCCTTTTTCATATCATACAAGTTCTCATACTGATGTACGATTTGATTATTCATTACTAATGACCGAAATTCTTCAATAAACATATCTTTCTCCATTATTGTTCCTCCTTGAAATAGAAGTAACATACTCCAAATAAAAAACGCTATTCCTTTTCAGAAATAGCGTGGACATTTTTGCAAGTTTAAATAAGCGTAAAAAGAACTCTTTTTTCGCTTCTAGTCGCACAAAAACACCACCTATCTCCACGTAGGTATTTGGTGTGTACTTGAATCTTGGCAGGTCTCCTGACTTATCTTCAACGCCCTCTATGCCTTCCCGTTGTTCACAGTGGCTTTAAATATAGGCTCCAAATTACAGTTGCGGGACAGTGCCGGATTCTCACCAGCTTCCCTTTTAAGTATACCTTCGTATGCACCAGTTCATGACACGTATGTTATTATCGAGATTAAGCTGGTAGATTTCCTTTTAATAAGGGTTCAACACTCCTTTTTATAAGGTAACTACTAAGCTATCACATTACTTGATTACACAATATTTAAAAACAAAAAAACAACTCTCATCCATTTATGGTGAAGTTGTTAATAATAGACAAAACAAATAAACATACTGCTGAGGTATGTATACTGCCTCTCACTAACACCTCCCTATCCTCGTAGGTAAATTGATGCTCATCTATGGCAGGTCTCCTGACTTATGATCTTCATTTATAAGCCCCTTCCCATTTTCTAATTTATGAAAACAGTGGTACCGCTTATAAACTCCCAAATACAGTTGCGGGACAGCGCCTGAATTACACAGGCTTCCCTTTTAAACAATGAAAATATAACTCGACTTCATCGTACCAATAAATGCTTGCTATTCAATTTTCATACTTAACATTATCAAACTACTTTTTATTTTACAATAAATAAATATATTTTAAGATTCAATGTCTTTTACTCAACTATATTATTTTAACTAATTTTTTCAAGCCTCTTCAATCTCCAATTGATATTCTGCTTTCCTAATTTTCTAGAAATAATATTTAGTTCCGAAATTTATCTACTATTCACCTTTATTACATCACTTTATAAGAAGGAAAAAGAGGTACCTCTATAGAATAAGTAAACAATTGATTGGAGATATAATCGTATTTATCGAAAATGTCGAAGGTGCATTAAGAAAGGAAAATAAGTGGCGAATCATTGAGAAGTATAAACCTATCTGAGAAAGTAATTCCTAACGGTTATTGAAAGGAGTGATTTGATTGAAAAAAATTTATATTGTAAGGCACTGTGAGGCTAAGGGTCAGTCGGCAGATGCAACTCTTACAGATAAAGGTTATAAACAAGCTACAGATTTATGCAAGTTTTTTTGTGATATTGAAATAAATCATATAATTACCAGTCCGTTCGTCCGTGCAATTGAATCCGTTCAACCACTAGCAAATCATTTGAATTTACAGATAGTTACTGATAACAATTTAAAGGAACGTGTATTGAGTTCAGACAATTTTAATGATTGGCTAGAAAAACTTGAAGCAACATTCAACAATCATGAATTAAAATTTGAAGGTGGCGAATCGAGCGCTGAAGCTGGAAATCGTATAATCACTGTTGTCGAAGGGATTTTTAACAGCAATCATCAAAATACTGTAATTGTTACACATGGTAATGTAATGTCCCTGCTACTTAGACATTTTAATGAAAGCTTTGGTTTTAAAGAATGGAGAAGTCTCAGTAACCCTGATGTGTACCTTTTAGAAAACAGGGATAATAAAGTAACTTTTAAAAGACTATGGAGAGAGCCTTCTTGCTTATAGGATGTAACGCTTGCTGGCTTTTCAGTGTGTCTTGCCCCAGAAAGGCCAGTATTTTATTATTTTCATGCCGTTCAATGAATCGACAATGCTTAATTTTGACAAAAAACAAAGTGATCTTCTGAGTCCAATACGTGCAGGTAGTCAGCGATGTATCCTCGTAACCACAGTTCCCCATCAATTCTTCTAAGATAAAACCCCTTCGGAAAATTTACGTCTTCAGATAATATCTCTGATGCTATTGTAACGGAGCCATATGGTGCCTGATGTTGCAAAGAAGACTTCCCCAAATTCCCTTCAGGCTGATCAAGATATGCCAACCTTAAATATGGTCCAAGCTCTACAGGACATAAGTCTAAACCAACTTTTTTTGCTTTATTAAAAAGCTGAGGTATTGTTGCTCCTTCAGGGAAGCCAAGATTGCGTACTTTGAGCTCAACTGTTTTCACCTTGTATGCCTTCTCTGAAACAGTAAATTTATCATTATCAAAAAGTTTTTCTCCATATTTATTCAGCAAAATAGAATGTTGTTGTAACTTCTGAAGTAGCTGCGTTTTCGCAAGGCCGCCAATCTTAATGATCCTGCAAATAGTTGGGCACTCAGGATATATTTTATCTATTTCTATTTCCATTTGATATCACTCCATACATAATGAAAATAATAGTAAATAAAAGTTTGGTTACTAACCACGAAGAGAGTATGACTTGTTTAACCTTAAAATTAATGTCTTTAGCTCAATTAAATCATTTATAACAAAATCGGCATGGGAAAGTTCATTTTCATTTGCAAAATCAAAATTACATCCAATAGAATGCAGATCATTATCTTTTGCGGCATTGATATCAGATAAGCGATCACCTACTACTGCTGCATCTTTAATATTGTATTTCTCTACAATACATTTCACTAAGTCTGATTTGTTCAGTGAATCGATTTGTTGAATACTGAACGTTTCGGTTACCCATTTATCTAAATCATAATAACGGATGATGGCGTTTAAATACTCCTGCAATCCATTACTAGCTATGTAGATTGAAAGTCCTTGCTCCTTTAAAAAATCGAAGACTTCCTTTACATTGGGATATAAAGAACCATTTCCTCGTTCTATATTGTCTATTAATACCTTCAAGAAATATTGATCTGTGTATCTTCTTTCTTCACTAGAATGATTGGGCAATAGCGTTTCCCATACCTTAGGCAAAGGAACCCCCATTATTTCACGATATTTATCGATAGGTGTTGCTCCCTCCCATTTATTCATTGAACAAAGATGTTCAAAAGTTTCATCAAGCGCTAGCTCTAATATTGTGTCTGTTTGAAAAAGAGTACCATCCATATCAAAAATGATTGAGCTCAACATTACCTTTCTCCTTTTCTATCAAATTTCTAGGGTTTATTAACTTCTACTTTATTCCTTTTAAAAATCATTTTTATTTAATTGTTCCCATTCACTTAAATACATACGTGTAGCAATTTCTTTAGGATTCTTAAGTTTGCAAATAAACTCTAAACTATTACCATCCGGATCATTAAAATGGATTTTAGCATGAGCATATTGTTGGTGGGGCATCACAAAAGGTTCAATCGGTTCGAAACCAAATGCTTCTCTTGGTTTAACTCCTCTATCCCTAAGCCAAGCCACTGAAGTCTTCAAATCTTCTAGAGTTACTTGAAAAGCCACATGCCTGATGGAAGGATGGTATTCTAGTTTTACATTGTCAGTTTCCCATAAACCTAACCAACTTTTATCTTTTTCTATCCACAAAAAAGCAATTTTATCGTCAACAATATGATCTAGTTCTAAACCGAGCTCTTTGTAAAAAAGTACAGATTGTTTTAGATCGCTAACTGGTAAATGTGCTTCATATAATCCTTTTATCATTTCGATCTCCTTCTTACAAAATAATACATTCATTATAGCATCGCATAGAAACTAATAATCAAAATTTTAGAAATTCTTTTAACAAATGATCATCTTTTAGTTCCAAATATTGCTTTATAAATCTTACAAATTCCGCTGTGTCTACATCTTTATACTTATAAAAATCATAGTAACTTTTCAAAAAATCTTCTGCTCTTTTTTTGCCGCCATATTCTGATAATACTTTCCATAGATAAACTGAAGCTTTGCCGTAAATATGATTACTTTGTTCCCCTAATGTATACTTGTTTAATGAAAGATTAACAGGCAAGGGAGCATCCTTAAATTGGCTTATATCTAATGAAATATACTCATTTTCGTAATCTGAATAAAATAAACGTGTAGCGAGGGTCGCAAGCCCTTCGTCTAACCAAGCATCGTGAAAAGGATCACTACTAATCATTCCGTAAAACCATTGATGAGCTATTTCATGGACTACTATGCTCTCTTTCCAATCAGACATATCTCCACTATTCTGGATAGTTCCTGCTGTTACAATACCTGGATACTCCATTCCTAATTGGGAAACAATAATATCCAATTGCTTATGAGGGTAAGGTCCAAACTTATCTTGAAAATAATTTAATGCTTTCTCAGCTATTTGCAATGCTTCTCTCTGTATTTCGGCATCATCATTAAGTGTAAAAGTCCTTATATTTACCTGTCCTACCTTTCTTTCAATTTCATTCGGTTTCTTTAGAATAGCAATAAAGAAGTCTTTTACATTCTTCATTTTTAATGTTGTTTTATGACTGCCCACGTATTCACGATCACTTGTAGAAACGATTGTTAACCCTTTAGGAATTTTATAATTCACTTCAAAATCGCTAAAAGCTGTGTGATACGTTTCACCTCTTACACGATAGTCTTCTTTATTCCAACCGCCATTTTTATAGGTAGCTACCATAGGATACCATTGTGCTAAGTAAAAGTTCCCATTTTCCTTTGTAAATCGATAACCTTCCTCTGGCATAGTAAAGTTATATTGAATGTCAATAACCATCTTCTTAGTTGGGTAGACCTTCTTATCTAAAAGCACTTTGAGCGTATCTTTTTTAAGAGAGAACTTCGCTTTTTCACCATTAACAAGGATCCTTTTAATATTGGCTGTACCAGGGTTATTTAAAGTAGGTGAATTTTCTTTCGTAAAAATGTTTGGAATAAAGTAGAAAACCACATCACTCCATTTATCATTCGAAGTATTTGTTATCGTACTACTCGACTCAACATCGAAGTGTCCTTTTGAATCCATTTTTAAACTTATCTTGTATTTAGTCTTGCTGCCGAACGGTTGAGTAATCGGGTTGTATTTTTGACTCATTTGCTTAGGCACAACTGTCTTCTCTAATTGAGGTCCTGTTTTTGGCTTCAAAATAAATGTTACACAAATGGATACAAAGACTAATAGACATCCAACTATCCAGATATATTTCTTTATAATTCTTCGCCCCTCTGACTGGTAAAATTTTTCATGTTATACTAGTAGTCTATTCAAATAATTTATTGGTTATTAAAAATATAAATTGTATACACGTCTTCATCATAAAGAATTTAAAATAAAACATATAAAAGGATGAAGTGTTATGAAAAAAATCTATTACACGTATTTTTCCTTACTTATTTTATTTTTAACTATTTTTCTTTTTGCATTTGCCCCAGAATTTATTTTACTTTTCCATTTTATTATTCCATTATTATTAGTCTTAATAGGCCTAATAAGTGCTTTATTCGGGAGTAAAGGTGAAATTCGAATGGTGGTCGTTGTCTTACATCTATTTATTCTAATTGTATTTGCTAGTATTTATATATTGGGGATTTATGGATTCAATGAACCTTAATATTTTATGTGCCCTCGCTTATGGCAGGGGGCTTTTTTATTTTCGTTTCAATGGTTTATATCTATATAATCAGTGCTCTTCTTTCTTAAAACAAGTCTTAGTATATTTCTGAATTCTCTCATCAATAACTACATCGCTCTACTTTATATTCTGGTGCTTGCATAAAAGAAGTATAATTATACATTCATTTCACCCTCTTAAAATCCCTTTCTTTTTATAGAAAGAAGAAAAAAACGCCACTTTCCCCTTTTAATACAGCTAAGCAAAATTTAGCGGGAAATGACGAAATATAAGAATTAACATAAATAAACTCTCTATTTCCCCTATTTTTCGCTATTTTTCATCTATCTTTAATTTCCAATAAAAAAGCCCTTCATCTCAAAAGAGATCAAAGACTTAATGATTAAAAGGCGATTTACTTAGATTTGGTTGGGAAATAATCAGTAAAAAAACTTAGGATAAATTGTCGATCCAACTAGTAGAAGCTTTTATTCTTTTTTAATTACGTAAAATACTCCAACTTAGCGTGGGGAAAGAATTTTTCCATATAACTATAGAGGTGGTTTTTTATATCTTCCTCTTCGTCTTTTTGATAAATATATTTCCCTATACCATATTTTCCCCACTTATATCTTCGTCTTTCTTCATCTAACTCCAGCTTTGTCATAGGATAATTTTTTTCAATAACCCGTTTGGCTGGTTTCGTAAAACGATGCTGGATGAATTCAAAGGTTAAATCTTTCTTCGCTTCATCAGGAAGCTCTGCATCTAGGCGTTCGAACATATGGTAATAACCTTCTTCCCATCCCTCATGTAGATAAATAGGAGCCACAATAAATCCAAGTGGATATCCTGCTCTTGCGACTTTGCCCGCCGCTTCAATTCTTTTGGCTAAGGGTGAGGTGCCAGGCTCAAAGTTCTTTATTACATAATCAGCATTAACGCTAAACCGGAATCTTGTTTTTCCGTTATGTTTGGCGTCTAGCAAATGATCGACATGATGGAACTTTGTCACAAAGCGCAATTTACCATATTCAGATTCTCCAAAATGTTCAATCGCATGTTTTAAGGTATGCGTCAGATGGTCAATCCCAACAATATCTGATGTACACGAAGCTTCAAAACGCGTGATTTCAGGTGCCCGCTCTGCCATATATTGATCTGCTGCTTCTAAAATTTCTTCTACATTGACATACGTTCGAATGTACGGCTTGCTTCCCATTGTCGTCTGCAAATAACAATAGTGGCAATGACCCATACAGCCTGTCGCGAAAGGGATCGCATATTCAGCTGAGGGTTTAGATGTATCAAATTTTAGCGTTTTTCTAATACCTACGACAAGCGTAGATTTTGCAACCCGATACTTTTGGAAATCATTTTCACCTGGAAGATTCCTAATTTGGTTATGAGATGTGGTATATCGAATTTCCACACCACTGTTTTCGAATTTCTTCAGCAACTGTTGGCCGAGCGGATAGTCAAGGGCTTTTGGTTCAAAATAGACTAGCCTTGGTGAGAATGGTTTATTCATTGTAATGGTCCTTCTGAAGATGTTCCATAATAATAATTAAAAGCCCTATTTGCTTCTTCTTCTGTTGTATAGACTGCCATTTCATTTGATAGTGGATAATAATTTTCATATAAAAAGAGTGCGAGCTCATTTGGATTTTCAGGATGGTTTACAACTGCTGCGCTTTGTAAATTGGCAACATCTTGCGTGTGAGGATTTCTATAAAATACATAGACGATATCACCTGGATTATAAGACTCACTGCTATTCATCTCGTTCATTTTCGTACGTCTCCTTTTTACTATTACTTAGTGATCCTATTCCTATTTTGCTTTACATAATAAAAATTATGTTACTTATTTAGATGAAATAGCAAAAGTTTGTTTAAGATGCGAATAGAAATAAATTATGTATACAAAAAAACGGCGCTAAAAGATGCTAGCTGCCGTCTATTCCAGTATTATTACCATTCAACCTTTCCTCCTGCAACACGTTTGACACCTCGGATGTTTGAAATATTTTCAACCAATTGCAGCATAGCGAGATTCTTTTGCTTGGCTTCAATCATTACATCAAAGTCACGGTTAAGCTCTTTTGCCATTTTTAAGAAGGGCAACACAAAATCCAACGAGACAAAGTCTGCATGTGAACGAAAAGCACCTTCTGATTTAGGAGATGATAAATGAACTTTCGGCACTACGTTTGTGTGATTCCATGTATCAAAAATGCGCGGTAAAAATGCCTCGAGTTCGATATCCCCTTGATTCGCCATATAATGATGATAATCAAGGATCATTGGAACGTTTTCTTTTTCACAGGCTATCAGTGTTTCTTCAACATTATAGGTTTTATCATCATTCTCAAGCGTCATATGTTTTTTAACCTTACTCGGCAACATTTTTAAATTTTCATGGAAACGTTTTAACGTAGCAGTCTTATCCCCATATGCTCCGCCGATATGAATGTTGATCAACCCTTTTTCCAATACATCCATCGCTTCAAGCATGTTGAAATGGAATTCCATGTCCTTTACAGCATTTTGCGTTACTTCTTCACGTGGACTTGTAAAAAGGGTGAATTGGTTCGGATGAAAGCTTGGCCGCATGTTGTATTGCCTGATGAGTTCCCCCAGCTCCTGCCATTCATCTTTGAAGGGTGTTACAAAATCCCACATCACTTCTGGATGTGTAGCCAAAGGAACAAGTGAGCTTGAAAGACGATATAAACCAATTTCGTTTGCAATATTATAGTGAAGAATTCTTTTAGTGTGGTGTAAGTTTAAAGCAGTTACAGCTTTTAATTTGTCCATTCGCTCATACTCTGAAAGAGCTGAATAGCGAGCAAAGGTCATTGTCTTTGAAGGACTCGCATCCCATAAACCTAATGCATTTGCTACAAACCCAAAATTAATTTTCATGTCGTTATCCTCCATTACATGTCACTACATAATGAGTAATTCCCTAATTCCCCTATCTTTTACCTACCTCTTTAACATTTTTGACTTCTTTTGTTTTCGCTTAAACATTGTTATAATTCAGAAAATAGTTTTTAAGGAGAGATTAAGTTGAAGCAACATCAACTCGTGATCACTCAGTATAAACCTGAGTATGCTGAACAGACTGTTGACATGTGGCGACATAGTAAGGAACGAGCTATAGGTCAAAAAGAAATTCATAGCTTTGAAAATCACATTTACTTTTTAAATCATATTTTACCTGAACAGCACCAAATAGAATTAGCTTTAATTGATAACAAAGTAGTCGGAATGATTGCCTATAATGACAAGGAGGTAAGCCAGCTTTATATTCATAACGATTATCAAGGGTTAGGGATAGGCAGAACGTTACTTGATAGGGCTAAAGAACAATCAAGCGGTAGTTTAACTCTATTTACCTTTGATATTAATAAAAACGCACAACGGTTTTATGACAAGAATGGATTTAAAATAGTAGCAAGAGGCCACGAAAATGAGGAAAATTTGCCTGACATTCAATATAAATGGATTCAAAATAATAGTTTTTAAGAAGCTTGAGGTACTATTCAAGGGTTAAAAAAAGGTGTGAACATTTCTCACACCTTAATTTCCTAATACATATTCAATTATATTTAAAACAAGAAAGGAATCATTAATACAGCAATTGCACCCAAAGTCGTCACAGTTATGACTTTAATTAGATTCTTTTTCAAAAAATCTCCCTTTCACTTTCACATTTATGAACTTTGCTACAAATTTTGTTTCTGAGAATACTTCTAAAATCATTAAATTAAAGTTCTAATCGGTGAACCTAACAAATATTCCCGGATATCCTCCAAAGCTTCTCCATAATATTTTTCATAGTTTGATCGAGTCACATATCCAAGATGCGGTGTAGCAAGTACATTGGGTAAAGTTCTAAAAGGATGATTTTCACTTAACGGTTCTTCTTCATAGACGTCTAATCCCGCACCAGCTATCACTTCGTTTTCAAGCGCTTCTATTAAATCATGTTGATTTAAAATGGGTGCTCTTGATGTATTGATTAGAAAGGCTGAGGGTTTCATTTGCTTCAATTCATTAGAGGTGATTAAATTTCTTGTCCGGTCACTTAAAACCAGATGAATCGATACATAGTCGCTTTGCCGTAAAAGTTCCGCCAATGAAGCCGCTTTTCTTACTCCCAGCGAATCTGTCTTTTCCTTTGTTAAGTTTTCACTCCATGCGACTACATCCATTCCAAAGGCTTGGGCTATCGTTGCCATCTTTGTACCGATTTTTCCAAGTCCAATTATCCCAAAGCACTTACCATAAAGATCTTCTCCAACCGACAATTGCCAAGATCCTTTCTGTCTAAAGTTATTATGTTCTTCTGTTATGTGGCGTGCTAAGTTCAGTATGAGCCCCCAAGCAAGTTCAGTCGGCGGTTCTGATCCGCTTGATGTGCCGCACACTGTTACTCCGCATTTCTTAGCTGCTGTTAGATCGATGGATGCATTCCGCATACCTGTCGTTACTAACAATCTTAGCTTTGGCAGTCTTCCGAACATGGCTGCATTAAATGGCGTTCTCTCCCGCATAATAATGACAATATCAAAGTCTTTAATTTTATCAACAATTTGATTCTCAGTATGGAAATGTTGGTGAAATGCAGTTACTTCAACCTGATCCTCTATGGAACTCCAATTTGCAAAATCAAGTGCCATTTTTTGATAATCATCAAGGATAGCGCATTTTAATTTCATATGTACCTCCAGTAGTTTGAACTATTTCCTTTATTACTCATATTATAAGTTATTGAACACCAATTTGGTGTATAAGAGGCAATTAATTTGATTTTCATATTTTAAGTCATAGAAAGCGCTCACTAGTTTAAAACTAACAAGTCAGTGGTATATTTTTCAAATGAACCTCTAATACTAAAATATCTTTAAAGAACAGGCGGTTAGATAAATGAAGACAATGGATTGTATTATTATTGGCGGAGGGATTGCAGGCTTGCAAGCTGCCATTCAATTGGGCAGATATAAACACTCAATTATGGTCATTGACTCTAATCAGGGACGGTCCACTATATGTAAAGGCTATCAAAATATTTTGGGTTGGCCGGATGGTGTTAGCGGAGAGGAATTGCGTAAGCTAGGTAAAATCCATGCAGAGAAGTATGGTGTCGAATTCTTGAATGGTGTTGTAATATCTCTTCGAAAAGAAAAGGACCACTTTCTTATACAAACATCGTCAAATCAAACTTTTCAAGCGCGCACCGTTTTTCTTGCAACGGGATTAGTTGATCATCTTCCTAAGCTTGAAAACTTGCTTCCTTGCCTAGGAAAGTCTATTTATGTATGTCCTGACTGTGATGGCTATGAAGTATCTGACAAAAAAACGATCGTTTTAGGCAGCGGGAATACAGGCGCTTCTATGGCCGCAACCCTCACTTATTGGACAAATGATGTAACATTTATTAATCATACCAAAGAGCAACCTGACTCAAAAAAAGTCAAAGAGCTAGAAGATTTAAATATCGAAATAATCAATGAAACATTAACGCGTGTTCTTTTAGATGTTAAAGGCAATTTTGCTGGTGTAGAGCTTGAGAATGGTAAAACTATTGCTGGAGAAAAAGGCTTTACAGGTTTTAGCGGCAATAAAATAAATGCAGAGTTGGCTGAACAAGTGGGTGTAAATCTTAATGAAAGCAGACATATAATAGTCAATCCTCGAACAAAAGAAACCTCGGTTGAGGGCATTTGGGCAGGAGGAGATCTTACCGCCCATTCTGAACAAGTCACTATTTCTATGGGAGATGGTTCCCAAGCCGCTATTTGGATTCACAAACGATTATTAAAACAAAAAAGGGAAGCCTAAACGGCTCCCCTTTTATCGATTTGCCATGCCTTTAATCAACTTTACTATAATCAAGATGACTGCAATAATTAAAAGAATATGAATCAAGCCTGCGCCAATTTTAAATATAAGACCTAGCACCCAAAGTACAATCAGTATTCCTATAATGGTCCAAAGCAACTTCATTCCCTCCTTCCTACATACTTATTTACTAATATACCCATTAAATAAAATTGAATACGGTTGTGTTTTGACACGTAAACCAAGAAAATGAATGAAGTCTTATGCCCTGATCTTATGTATTAATAAAAGAACAAAAAACAAACGTGAAATTTTCTTCCACGTTTGTTTGAGTTATTATTTTACCAGAAAAATGCAGCTGAAAGAGCGATCCCTGTAATAGCACCTAATGCAATGCCATAGCCAAAGCCGCCTCCGCCCCAGCCCCAGCCCCAACCAAGTCCATAACCACCGCCGCCCTGAGGGCGAATCCATACCATATTGCGGTCTACTCGAGTAATATGACCTTCATGCACTCTGCCATCACGATCTGTAATCCGCACATGTCTTCCATGGTAACGACGACACATATTATAAGCTTCTGATGCGTTCATCCTATGCCTCCTCCCATTCATTTCTACATACGTGTATGCCTCCATATTATATGTCTCGCCCTTTTCTCCCTTTGGACAAAGGTCTAATTTAAAAAAATATTCAGCATACCTTAGGAGTCAACATATGATAGTTATAAAGCGTAACGCCATCTAAAGGAATGGCATTTGGTTAATTCCTTTAGATTTTATGATTTTGGCTAGGATGATAGAAAACATGTAAAGGAATGATTTGATTGGCAGTAATCGAAACACAAAAATGGCTTCATACTTTTAATGAAAGATGTAAGGAAACCTCTATAAAAGAAATAAATAATAACCATATTGATTTACTTTGCAAACCATTGGAGAATGTATTTGAAAAATTGCCCCCTCAAGCGATTCAGTATGAACTGCTTCAGTATGGGTTATTTGACCCGAAAGATTGGTACAGAATAGAATATGTGATGGAAGAATTAGAAAAACAAAAAGTATGGAAAAGGATTGAACACGAATTTTTGAAATTGAAAAAAAGATGGAAAGGCCCCGATATACCTATATATATTTTTCCTATTAAAAAAGGAAAGCGGCGTTCAGAAAAAGAACAATTTCGAAAAAACGGAGTGGCTTATAAAAATGCATTGTTTTTATTTGTATCGACAGAATTGCATAAGGAAGAATTAAAAGCAATGCTTGCCCATGAATACAACCATGTGTGTAGAATTAATCTAATAGATATTCCACCTAAAATAACACCATTAAAAGAATCACTAGTCGTGGAAGGGCTTGGTGAATATGCGGTGAATGAGTTATATGGCGAGAAGTGGCTTGCCCCCTGGGTTAATCTGTATTCGCTAGATTCTTTGCAAAAAATATGGAAGGAGCATTTCATCAATTCTCTTAATCTGACAGGTATTGATGCCCATCAAAAATTCTTATATGGTCAAAAAAGAAGCCCATTCACTAAATGGATCGGATATGCAATCGGTTATCATATTGTTCATTCTTATGTTGAAAAAAATGGCCCTTTTACTTCTAATGAACTCTATCAAAAATCAGCGGATACGCTTATCAAAGGTTCTGCTTTTAGATTGGAGTAGCCTATTATTTAGAAGCAAGATAAACTATATACCCTATATGCCCATGCACTTTTTCTGTCATTTCATTATGCTCATCCCATACATCGTAGAGTGACATTGGAATAGATTCCGATAAATCCATTTCATCAAGATCGCTTGAAATAAGAGAGGAATGTGTTTGGATTTCCTCAATAGTCGCAAATCCTGCTTCTTCTAGAATGGAACGCCATTCTTCTCCTGTGTAAATGTCATGAATTCCATAGAGCCTTTGAACTTCTTCTTTCATGGATTTAGGTATAGAAGCTTCTGCCGCCATTTCAATTAAAAGTAATTGACCCTTTTCTTTGAGCACGCGTGCAAGCTCCTTTACCGTTTCTTTCGCATGTGTAAAGCTAATAACAGATTCTGAAAGAATAAAGTTAAACGTTTGGCTCTCGATATCTAACTTTTCTGCATCACCAAGTAACACTTGAACAGGTAGATCTTCTTTAGCAAATCTTCTTTTCGCTTTTTCTACCATGAGAGGGTGATGGTCAATAGCTGTTACACTACATTTAAATTGTTTGGCTAAATATTGAGCTGTTTGGCCAGTACCACAACCAATATCTAAAACCAGGTCGTCCTGATTAATTGTTACCTTTTCAAAAATAGACCTCGTCAAACTCGCCCCTCCAGGATGTGCACTCCCGATACCAAAGTATGCAAGCAAATCAATATACTCATTCATAGTTAGTTCTCCCCCATTTTAGTCATATAAATTATCGTATGCAGGAATGAAGAGGTAGAAGCCATACATTAACCTAGAAAAAGCACCCATATTTAAAAAGCTCTTCCCTACAGGGAAGAGCTTTTTAGCATTGAGTTAATTCAATTTATGGTCATGTGGTTTTTCTTGATTCATATTTAAGTTGCACAGGATGTCGTCACCGTGTTGATGTCCATCATTTTCAAGTTGAATTGTCATATGGCCAATGCCCATATGTAGCAATTCGTGCTCTAAGTGTTGTAGGATTCCTTGGCTTTCTTGCACTGTTAGTGAACCATTCACAACTGCATGGCATGAAAGCGCATTTTCACCACTCGTGATGCTCCATATATGGAAATCATGAATGGCTAGAATCCCATCGGTTCCTTCTATAACTTGAATAATCTTTTCAATTTCCACATTGCTTGGCGTTCCTTCCATCAAGACATGAATAGAATCTTTAGTTACACGCCAACCACTGACTAAAATCAATATTGCTACAATAATACTTGCTAATGGATCTGCCCAATCCCAGCCAAACAGCATGATAAGAATTGCTGCCAACACTGCGCCGACTGAACCAAGCATATCACCAATAACATGCAAGAAGGCAGCTCGCATATTAAGGTTTCCGTGCGTATCACCGCCACGCATTAGGATCCAAGCCACAAGAATATTGACAAGCAGACCAATAATAGCAATCAGTAGCATGCCATTTGAAGCAACTTCCGGTGGATAGGCGAAACGTTTGACTGCTTCTATACAGATAAAGATGGATATAACAATTAATGCTACCCCATTAAATACAGCTGCCAAGATTTCAAAGCGCTTGTATCCAAATGTATTACGATAATTGGCTACTCTTTCACTAAAGGTAAAGGCAACTACGCCAACTCCGAGCGATATTGCATCACTTAGCATATGGCCGGCATCAGAAAGTAAAGCCAAACTATTGGTCATATAACCGCCAATAACTTCTACAATCATATAAACTGTAATAATGAAAAAGGCTATCAGTAATGTTTTCTTATTCGCACCATGGGTATGGTTATGCTGATGTCCATCATGTGAATGAGCCATAATACTCCCTCCTAATTGTGCGTCGCATGGTCAATCGTCTGCTGCAGTATCTGCATCACATGATCATCATCCTGTGAATAGATGATGGTCGTCCCTTCACGGCGAAATTTCACTAAACGTAGATTTTTTAAGAAACGTAACTGATGGGATACAGTAGATTGTTTTAGGTGCAGCTTTTCGCTCAATTCATTGACCGAGAATTCTTTTTGGCAAAGTAAATTTAAGATTCGTATCCTTGTTGGATCACTTATAGCTTTAAAAGTTTGTGCTACAAGGAATAGACTTTCTTCATCCAAATCTTCTGGTTCTTTTGATAGCGGTTCCTCTTTCAATGGAAAAGCCCCCTTCTCGTTCTATATAATACGTGTATATATGAGTATATACACATATTATATGTTTCTTAAACATGGAAGTCAAAAATATGAGAAGAATAAAATTAAAGTTCTCTTTCGAAAGTAGTATCAAAAGAATTACAGCAATGAAAGAGAACTTTTTCTCATAGGCTCTTTTTCACTGCTGTTATTTATTCTACAATGTTATCCGTTCTCTCTTTCCACACAACACGGTATAAGATAACTTCATCTATTTCCTTGATACCTTCCGGCAGCTCGCCTTCTTTACTGCTAAGCGATCTAAGATGATTTTCAGTAGTTCCACTCCAAGCAGCTAAATAAACTGGTCTATTTTTCTTTAACGTAATACGCTTATCTACTAATTTCCCAAAAGAAGATGCAGTGATATGATTACTATAATTAGTTGACATAACCCCTCCTGGTTCAGCAATTATCAACTTTAGATTAGTTTTCTTTTCAGTCATATTTTGATCAAATGCAAAAGAGAGAAGACTATTTTTAAATTTACTTTCTACCATGTTTGACATAGTAGTTAAATTCTCTTTAAATTTTCCCTTTTTATAAACTTCCAGAGAAAATTCTAAATCATCTTTTTTTCCCAATTCACCATTCAAATGAAAGAATTCTATATGGCTTACCCCAGTATGTATAAGAAGTGATTCTTCTTTATCACTTAATGAATAAGGTTCTATTGAGATTCTTGTATGTTCATTCGAACTTACTTTTATTTCATTTGAACATCCAATTAATATCAAGAAACAGATAGTTAATAAATACCATTTTTTCATAATTTGTCTCCTTAAAGTTTATTTTCTTCTGTTGTCCATATCTCTAGGTAAAGCATTCTTTTATGACCGTTAATAATCTTTCCAATGAATCTTGGCCTTGTATTCTAAAAACTTTGTCTTCATAGAGTAATACACCATTCTCATATATGGAGACGTAATTTGGTATGTGATTTTGACGAATAATAAACATGTATTCAGCACCAGAAGGTTCAATTTTAGTGCTTCTTTTAATATGTAAACCTTTTAATAAATTTACTAGATCTTTAAAGTTTGTGTTGTTTTTATCAATACTCACTATAAAATCTTCATTTTCCTTCTTTTCCAATTTTGTATCATCCATTATTGTTATTCGATCTTTAACTTTGAAATGTTCAATATGTAATAAATCCTGAAATAGGTTTTTTGTTTTGTATTCAGAATAAAGATATACACATCCCCCTATTACTAAAAAGACAGCAGCAATACAATACATTATTTTCTTTTTCATCTTCTTGCTCCTTTTTATAGATGCAGATTCTTCCACTGATCTTCAGCTAATGTTTTTATCTGGTGTGCCACCCCCTATTTTTCTTTCCATATGTTATAACTTCATAATATAACAAAATAACCCTATAATTATATACATTAAATGAAATAGTAATTATTGTATATACTTTCCATTCTATTCTACTATATGTCATCTATATGTTTTTATTTTTAAGCTTATAAACACATATCTAGTTTAATAAGAATTAATACCAGCAAAAGGTGAGAATGAAAAAAAGAGTCACCCCAATGAAAGTGACTCTTTTTTTTTTTTTACATTTTAAATTCATTATCCTCAAAGCATTTATTCATTATTTTCATCAGTTTGTAATGCTTTATCAGGCTGACCCTCATCCGGTTTTTCACTGTCCATATGCTTATTAAATAACAATGGCGTTCGTTCTAATTGTTCAATAAAAGAGCGGCTCTTAAAACGCATGCCTGTTTGTTCTTCATAAATGGTCGTCACAATTTTACGGATAAATTGCTTTGTCTCTTTTTTTAATGTCAGTTTACCAATTTGGTCGATCGGTACTGTATAGAACATGCGTATGAGTTTTACCTGTGTTGGCGTTAGTCGAATGAGATACGGATCTAGATGAAAACAGCGATGGCATAGAAATCCACCTTGAGAAAAGGAAAAAGCAAATTCCCCTTCCACTGCTCCGCAGCTAGCACAAGCATGTAATACTGGCTGTACGCCTGTATAGGGAAGCATCTTCCACTCCACAAACATGGCAATCGATTCAGGATCGTAACCTTCCTCAATTGCATGGAGAGCCTGCACCATTATATCGAATGCATAAGGCTCTGGACGGTCTGATTCAATCAGTCGGTCGATGATTTCAACTACATAGCTTGCATAAGCTGTAGCCGTGATATCTTCTTGTATATGACGCATGCTCTCAAGGGGTTCTCCTTGCTGCAAAGTACCCATACCCCGACCTTGTTGAATCATGAAAATACCATGAACAAATGGTTGGCTAATGGCAGCTAAACGGCTTTGCGGCTTTTTTGCTCCCCTTGCCATAGCTGCTGTTTTGCCAACTTCCCTTGTCATAATAGTTACTACTTTATTTGTTTCTCCGTATGCTTTGGTTTTTAAGACAATCCCTTCCCATTTGTTCAGCAATTGTCCTCACTTCCTAGTCGTTTAGTATTCATCTTCGCGATAGCCATAATCTCGCAGTTGCGATGCACGGTCACGCCAATCTTTTTGAACTTTGACCCATAGTTCTAAATATACTTTACTGCCAAGCAATGTTTCGATATCATGCCTTGCACGTGTACCGATTTCTTTTAAAAGAGCTCCGCGCTTACCAATGATAATTCCCTTTTGCGAATCGCGTTCAATAATGATAGATGCGTTAATACGCACTAGGTCTTTGTTTTCATCTTTAGCAATCTTTTCGATTTCGACAGCCACTGAGTGGGGTATTTCATCGCGAGTAAGATGTAATACTTTTTCTCGAATTAACTCAGCAATGATAAAACGTTCAGGGTGATCAGTCACTTGATCTGCTGGATAATATTGCGGCCCAGCAGGCAAGTATTTCTTCAATGTTTCTAATAATTTATCCACATTATTGCCTTGCAGTGCAGAAATAGGTATAATTTCAGCAAAATCAAACTCAGCTTTGTATGCGTCAATTATTGATAACAATTCATCAGGATGTACGGCATCAATTTTATTAACAATTAAAAAAACAGGTGTCTTTGTCCCTTTTAACATTTCCATGACAAAACGGTCACCTGCACCCATTTTTTGTGTTGCATTGACCATAAACATAATGGCTTCTACTTCACGTAATGCGTTTTTTGAAACCTTTAACATAAATTCGCCTAGCTTATGCTTTGGCTTATGGATTCCAGGTGTATCGATGAAAATCATTTGGGCATCTTCAGTTGTATAGACACCTTGCACTTTGTTACGGGTTGTTTGAGGCTTATCGCTCATGATTGCAATCTTTTGCCCGATAACTCGATTCAAAAATGTTGATTTCCCTACATTGGGTCTCCCTACTATGGTAACAAATCCTGATTTAAATTCTTTATTTTCCTGCATTCACTAAATCCTCCGGTGAAAAGGCGCCTGGTAACAACTCAGCAACAGTTGTTTCAAGTACATTGCCTTTCATATTAGTTAAGTATACTGGCATATCTTTTGGGAAGAATTCAGACATAACCTGTCTGCATGCTCCGCATGGTGCACAAGGTCCTTCTGTATCTGCAACCACTGCAATTGCCTTGAAGTTTCTTTCTCCCTCTGAAACTGCTTTGAAAATAGCAGTACGTTCAGCACAATTCGCCATAGAGTACCCAGAATTTTCAATATTACAGCCTTGATAGACTTTGCCATCTTCTGTTAATAAGGCTGCTCCCACTTTAAATTTTGAATAGGGAACGTAAGCCTTTTCTCTTCCTTCTTTCGCAAGGTCCATTAATTGTTGTTTCTCCATTTTATACACCTCAAATTCATAGATTCATCCACTTTGGCAAAAAGATGAGTATTCCGATTATAACACTCGCACAGGCAAAAACAAATACAGCACCCGCCGCAATATCTTTTGCAGCGCGAGCTAGCGGGTGAATATCAGGCGAAGCAAGATCAACTACATTCTCAATCGCCGTATTAATCATTTCTAAGCTAAGCATCAAGGCAATCAACAGGATAACGACAATCCATTCCATCTGTGATAAGCCAGTAAAAATACTTAAAAAAATGGCAAGCAATCCCGCAAATATATCAAAACGAAAATTCTGTTCGCGCCATGCTTGCTTAACTCCCGCTACTGCAAATGTAAACGAACGGAAAAATTTACGAATGTCCATTCTCATCGCGAGTCAAACCGAATGAATTTAAAATCTCATCTTGTTTACCAAACATTACGCGCTCATCTTCAGGATTCATATGGTCATAACCAAGCAAGTGCAAGAAACCATGAACAGCAAGGAAGCCTAGTTCACGCTCAAAAGAATGTCCATACTCCTCTGCTTGTTCAATTGTCCGGTCGGTTGAAATAATGATATCTCCTAACACGCGAGGCATACCTTCCGCAATGATTGGTGTTTCTCCCTCGCCTATTTCTTCTAAAGCAAAAGAAATAACATCTGTCGGTGCATCCTTTTGACGATAGGTACGATTAATTTCATGGATCGCTTCATTAGTAACAAATGTTACTGATAATTCAGCCTCATCCTCAATCGCTAATATCTTTGCAGCGTGCTGCAATAGTTTTTCAACCAATTCAATATCTTTTTCTTTTACTTTTTCTGTTTCATCTAAAAAGTCGATGTTCAAGCTCATATGTTATCTCCTCATCTTATTCTGGCTTCGGGTATTCAATTCTCGAGTGGAAGATCCCTTTTAATGTTTCACAAAATACATGTTCAATTCGTTGCAACTCACGAAGGGATATATCACATTCATCAAACTGGCCGTCTTGTAATTTGTCTTGGATAATACTGTGGATCAGCTGTTGAATAGCATCAGCAGTTGGATTTTTCATCGAACGCACTGCTGCCTCTACACTATCTGCTACGCTTATTATAGCAATTTCTTTCGTTTGTGGCTTCGGTCCTGCATAACGATAGTCCGCTTCATTCACATCAGGGTTTTCTTTCTTCTCCTTATAATAGAAGAACTTCACTAAGCTTGTCCCATGATGTTGTCTTGCAATGTCGACAATTTCTTTTGGCATTTTATGCTTTTCTAATATTTTAACACCATCTTCTACATGGGCGATAATAATATCTTTACTTGTTACTGCCGGCAAGTTATCATGCGGATTGCTGCCCATCTGGTTTTCAACAAAAAAGCCTGGCCTTCTTGTTTTACCAATGTCATGATAATAGCATCCGACACGAGCTAAAAGACCATTCGCCCCCACTTCTTCACAGGCAGCATCAGCTAAATTTGCAACCATTACACTGTGATGATATGTGCCTGGTGTTTCGACTAAAATTTTCTTGAGCAATGGATGGTTTGGATTGGAAAGCTCCACTAGCCTATAAGTCGACAACATACCAAAAGCTGATTCGACGAATGGCAATAAACCAAGCATTAAAGCACCAGATACAATAGCTGAAACAATGGCGGCACTTAGATAAAACAACAGTTCTTTCGGTCCATAATTCGACTGCGATAAAAGAAGATAAAATGCGATAAATGCAATATTCACACAAGCGACTCCCAAGCTTGTTGTCATTACGCTTGATCTTTTTCTAACATTGCGCATAAAGTAAATACTCGCCAAACCGCTAAAAATAATGTAAAGCGAAACTTCCATTTGCAGTACAGAAGAATAGCCTTTTTGAAATATAATTCCTGCCACGGCTGCAGACATAATTGTTGCTAATATAGCAATACGCTCATTAATTAGGATACGGAACATCATAGGCAAAATAGTAGCCGGGAATAAAAAGCCTACGATTACATCAAACTCGCTAGATATTAGGTTTAATAGTTTCATTACGATGATAGACGCCAAATAAATAATCATTGTAATCATAGCATGGCGCGTTTTAGTTTCCTTATCATCTCTCTCATGATATAAAGCAATATAAAAGAAAGCCATTTGCAATAGAACGAATAATGCTAATCCTAAAATTGGTTTTGGGGATTTTTGATTAATCAGCATGCCTGTAATTTCTAATTGATGATAGACTTCACGGTCAATTAATTGGCCTTCCTGTACAATAATCTGCCCTTGTAGTATACGCGTTGGATCAACATTTGCCTTCGCTTGTTCAATACGCTCTTTGGTCAACCTTCCGTCTCTTTTATCATTCGCAACTATCGACGACCTTGCGAGTGTAATGGCGATCGTACGAACAGCATCAGGTATCGAAAAGCTTCCTCTAACCGATCGCTCCACACTTCCCTTCGCATCAGTCAGTTGTTCTTCCCTAATCGGTTCTGCCATTTGCTTGCTAACAATTGAAACTAAGGCATCTTGCGTATTCTTTAAACCATCTTCATCCTGTGCAAGCAATGTAACAATTTCTTGTTCAGTCAACCTTACACTTGGTCCACTTTGATCAATTTTGTCTAGTTTTGCTCTTAATTTATTTATTTGATCCTCTTTTTTAGATTTTTTTGTTACTTTTTCAACCTTTTGCTTTGCTTCTATTATGTAATCAAAGGTAGTTTTCAACAGTGTTACTTGATTCTTCCCTATTTCTGTTGAAAAGGTATAGACAGGGTTTACTTCAGATGCAATTCTTTCTCGATCTGCTTCTGTCTTTTCGGTATCCTCTACCGTTTTGGCAGATCTTATTGTTTCAGGTGACAGCTGAAATAACTTTAGATCATAATGCTCTCCCTTTATATCATTAACTGTCAAAGCAAATTGTAGAATGCCAGCTACTATTAACAGAATCGCTAAAAGTATAGGAAAACGTATATATCTGTTTAATGTCCGAATAAAATTACTCATTAAAGCGCCTCCCATCTAATATTACTATACCAATTAGGCAAAGATTTTCCAGCTTTATTTTGGTGATAAAGGATAATATATTAAAAAAATTAAATAAATTTCCATTTAAATTAAATAGAGTTCCTTTCATCTAAATGAGCTCTCTTAGTGGTTGTGCGTTGCTTCATATAGCCTACTCCCATATTCATTATAAAATAAAAAAGAATGGTGGATTCACCATTCTTGATATTTCTTGTTTTATGCTCTTTCAATTCCCCTTTTCATATCACTAACATTAGTGCTTACATTAAGCTAAACCAGTTACTGAAAATCAATACTCCCTATTTTAAATTTTTAATAATATTATCTATTCCTGGTGGACATTTTTATGATTCATCGATTGAAATCATGACAAAGATAATTCCATATAAACACTCTCCTATTTTCTTATTACTGCCTTCAGATAGAATTTTACCACTCTATTTCTTCATAACTTAATTTTTCTCCACTTTCATCGAAATCTTATCTTTCTTTATTTATGTATTTTTTCATGTCCTTACATTGAGTAATTAACCTTTAGGCACATTTGTGTCAAAAAAGTCATAAGATATAAAAATAAAGAAAAGCATCGAGGTGTATGATGAGTTACAATTCTTTACAATATATTGCAATAGGTGATTCCCTTACTGCTGGAATCGGCATCCCTTTCCTCAATTCAGGATTCCCAGAGTTTTATAGAAAACTGAGTGAGCATACATTGGAAAAGCGTATTTATCTTCACAAATTCGGAAAGTCTGGCGCAACCACAGGAGATATATTAAATATGCTCGATTCCCCAACTGTTGGAAGAGCTATTAAGTGCGCAAACATTATCACGATTACAGCAGGTGGAAATGATTTAATTAATGCAGCAAAGAATCTTCTAAAGCATAATGACAAAGAAAGTGTGATTCATGCGATGCAACAATCTCAAGAGAACTACTCTAAAATCATCAAAAAAATCCAGATAATAGATAAAGAAAATCCATCTATCTTGAGATTAATGAACTTATATAACCCATTTCCTCATATACCAGTGGCGGATGAAGCAATAAAAACATTTAACATCGCCATTTCAAGATTCGCAAAACAAAAGAATATCAAAGTGGCAGATGTCTATCATGTCTTTAGCGGTAAGGAAAAAGCGCTCTTATCAAAAGATGGAGTTCATCCTAACCAAGAGGGCTATCATCAAATGGCTTTAACTTTTTCTAAGCTTGGCTATGCACCTCTAGAGTATTGAATTCCAGAAAAAAAGAGTAGCGAGAGATTCGCTACTCTTTCTTATTTTTGTTGTTCATATGCTTGGATAATCTTTGCAACAAGTGGATGTCTCACTACATCAGCTTGCTCTAGAAACTTAATTTCAACATCTTTTACATAGCGCAATGTTTTTTCAGCGCTGATGAGACCTGACTTAGCACCGTGAGGTAAATCAATTTGTGTCTCGTCTCCTGTAATAACCATCTTGGAGCCAAATCCTAAACGAGTAAGGAACATTTTCATTTGTGCTTCTGTTGTATTTTGTGCTTCATCTAAAATCACAAACGCATCATCCAGTGTTCTACCTCTCATATAGGCAAGAGGTGCGATTTCAATGGTGCCACGTTCAATCATACGGGCAGTTTGTTCAGCACCTAAAACATCATGCAATGCATCGTAGAGAGGCCTTAAGTATGGATCTACCTTTTCTTTCAAATCGCCTGGCAAGAAACCTAAACTTTCTCCAGCCTCAACAGCTGGTCTTGTTAGAATAATACGTTTTACATGCCCATTTTTTAAAGCTTGTGTCGCCATCACGACAGCTAAATATGTTTTACCTGTACCAGCTGGCCCTATACAAAAAACTAAATCCTTATGGCGAATCGCTTGGATATATTCTCGCTGGCCGATGGTTTTAGCACGGATAATCTTTCCTTTTGTATTGCGGCCAATCGCCTCATCATATAGCTCAGAAAAGTACTCCATTGTACCACTTTTGGACATTTCAAGAGCTGAGACTACATCACGTTGATTGATATTTATACCTTTACGGATCACTTTCAGCAACTGTTCAACTAACTCACTTGCTTGTTGTTTATTTTCTTCATCACCGACAATGACAATACAGTCACCACGGGTAATCATTTGGATTTGAAAAGCTTCTTCGATTAATTTCAAATTGGCATCCGATATGCCAAGTAGCATGACTGCTTCATTCGGATCTTGCATTTTGAGTTGGATCGGTTGTTGTTCTGTCATTCTCAATCTCCTTGGTTATCGCACTTTTTACCGCAATATTCTCATTTATTAAAAATAAAACTTTCCCTTTTACTGTATCATTATCAATGGTAACATTCAAAAGTTTTTCTTTTTTGATGACTGTTTTCGGCGGCAAGTCCCGTAAATATTTTTGATGTAGCAAGGGAACAATCATATCTTCTACCGCATTCTTATCAAGTGTTACTTTTTTGTCAATCTGTTCTTGCTCAATAGATACTTCACCTATTGAAGATAGCCATTTTGGTAAGTTAACGACCTTCCATTCATTTGGGCTCTTCTTTTCATTTGCCCATCTAAAATGATACGTTTTTTCACCCATTGTTCCGTATGTGATTTTTTTGGGCATAGTAAATGTTGACTCAATCCAATAATCCGCATACACTTCTCCATCTGCACCATAATAAATTGCTTTTTCACCTTGTTTTAAAATACCAGTTACTAAGAGGTCTCCTTTTTTTACTGCATCATTTTCATCGACTACTCGCTCTCCCCTTTGTAGATTAAAGTGTGTAATTACGCCACTTTTATTAGCATATAATTCACCTTTCATTGAACTCTTTTCTTCTTCTTGATCTACAGCTGGTGCATTTAATGGCTCAAAACTCATTTTGCTGCCTTTCCGATGGATATGAACCCATGAAAGGTCCCGATGTTTTGATAGGATATATTGCCGAATCACTGAATCGTCCGGTTTATCTTTTTTCATAATGGGGCCGTCTAAGTTTAAATCATGCAATGTTTCAGATAATTCATCTTCTTGCTCAGGAGTCGCATTGTCGATGGACACCTGCCAAATCCATTGTGAAAAGAAAAATGGTATGAAGAGCAAAATCAAAATGCCGGCAAATACAGTCCATTCTTTCCTTAAAATTTGATTATCATCTAAAGACTCAATGTGAAACGTAACACCGTATTGGTAACGCAATCTTCGAATCGTTTTTAGATGCTTCCGAATGGTTTCAAATCGGACTTCTTCTTCAGAAAGACGTAAATTTCTAAGTATAATATTATTTTTAGTTAAAGCATTTAAGAAAGCTTCTACTTTCTTTGTGCGTTTTATGCAAATTTCTATCATACGATAATCTCTGCTTTTTTTCATTATCCCTAATCCTCAATTCTGGTAAGCTCAATTTTTTTTACATTGCTCATATCAAGCGCCAATAATTCATCTCGGAGAAGATTGACATGAAATGAATCAGCTTCTATCTTTATCTTAAAATTTTCATGAATGAATACCATTTGATGATCATGAATAGCTTCTAGCAATATATCCCCTCTGATTCGAATTCCCTGGAAGTTTTCGATTTCGATCAGCGGCACTATTTGCAATAGCCTTTTCGACATAAAAAACCTCCTCTCTTTTTAGCATATGCTAGAAGGGAGGAGGTCATGTGTTATCTTTTAGATTTTGGTGGGCCTAAAATTTCAGCCATGATGATGGCATTTGCCATTTCATTTGTACTTTGTGGAAATTTGAAACCGGTTGATTTCTTATCAACTGTTTTCTTTATTTCTGTAGGTACAGTTGTGGTATGTTTATGCTTTTCAAAAATAGGATTTTGCGTTCTTCCTACCGATTGCCTTTCAATCAATTCCTGAGCTTTTGGCAATGCCTTTTCAACCGTCTCTGCGGCACGCTTTTGCATACTCCTAGGCATCTTGCCTTCAAGCTCGCCAATCGCTTTACGTGTATATTCTTCTGCTTTTTGACGCGTACGATTTGGTGTTGATGGATCAACACGCTTTATTTTTCGATTAATTGGAGGCGTTGTTTTTGAAGCATCATCATCTTTATTTTTGAAAAGGTAACCCACCAGTGATGTAATAATCAAGAATATTAGTGCTTCCATTCAAAACGCTTCCTTTCAAAGGCTTAGCTTTCAGTAGATGAACCACCGTCATGTTGTTGATTCATTTTGCCAATTGAATCACGCATCCCTGTATCAGCTTGGATGTTTTTATAATTCATGTAGTCCATAATACCGATGTTACCGGTTCTAAGCGCCTCTGCCATTGCCATCGGCACTTCTGCTTCTGCTTCTACTACTTTAGCTTTCATTTCTTGTACTTTCGCAATCATTTCTTGTTCGGATGCAACAGCCATAGCACGACGTTCTTCCGCTTTCGCTTGTGCAATATTCTTATCCGCTTGGGCTTGCTCGATTTGAAGTTCTGCCCCAATATTTTTGCCTACATCTACGTCCGCGATATCAATAGATAAGATTTCAAACGCAGTACCTGAATCTAAGCCTTTTGATAATACCGTTTGAGAAATGGAGTCAGGGTTTTCTAAAACTTCTGTATGACTTGTTGAACTACCGATAGTACTTACAATCCCTTCGCCAACACGAGCTACAATTGTTTCTTCACCCGCACCACCGACTAGACGTTCAATATTTGCTCGTACTGTAATGCGAGCTTTTGCCTTTACTTCAATCCCATTCATTGCAACCCCTGCAATAAATGGCGTTTCAATAACTTTTGGATTTACAGACATTTGAACAGCTTCTAAAACATCACGGCCCGCTAGATCAATGGCTGCACAACGTTCAAAAGTAAGCGAGATATTCGCACGATGCGCTGCGATTAATGCATTTACAACACGGTCTACATTACCACCTGCTAAATAATGGCTTTCCAATTGATTAATTGTAACAGGAAGTCCTGCTTTGTGGGCTTTAATGAGCGGGTTGACAATACGAGAAGGAATAACCCGGCGCAGCCTCATACCAATTAATGTGAAAATGCTTACCTTAACGCCAGCTGCAAGGGCCGAAATCCATAGAGCAACTGGTACAAAAGTAAATAAAATAATTAAAGCCAAAAAGACAACAACAATGCCGATAATTGTAAAGATAAAACTACCTGTAATGGCCATTCTAATCCTCCTATACGTTTTCAGACTCCCGTACAACAATACGGACGCCTTCTACTTTAATAATGATTACATTTCTATGCGCTTCAATATAGCCGCCTTCCGTAACCACGTCGATTCTTTCATCCCCCAACATGGCAGTGCCAGAGGGACGAAGTGGCGTAGCGGTAACGGCCACTTTTCCAAGTAAATCAGTGCGATTCAGATTTGATACATAGCCATGTTCTGTATCGGTTGAATCTTTTAACACCATTTTGTTCAACAAATTTAGTTTTTTGCCGAAAAATTTCATCATAATCACCATTCCTACGACTGCTATAATAAGAGCAATCAAGACTGCATAAGCCATATGCGTTGTATTTGCGCCTGAACTTATCAAGCTGACAATGATTGCCGCAAAACCAATAATGCCGACTATGCCGCCTGGCAGTAAAAATTCCAATAAAACAAGCCCAACACCAATTAGAAGCATTATAATACCTAGCCAAGATGCAAAGCCTGCAATAAAATGAACGACGTAAAATATCAACAATGCAACGATGCTGAGTATTCCTCCAAAACCAAAATGCGGTGAAAATAGCTGCAATACAAGGCCGAAACTGGCGAGCGACAGTAACACTGTTACCGTTATGGGATGGGTCATAAAAAGTTGCCAGCCAGGTAAAGAAGCGGCAGAGACTTGGGCTGCAAAGCTAGGTTCCGCAATAAATGCGGCTGATAGCGTACAAATTAATATAATGATGATCTTTTTCATTAGTTATGTATGTGATCCCTCCTCTTCGCACAAGCTTATACTCTAACTTACGTTTGAAAGTGCTAGAAGTTTCATTTTATTTTCATTTAAAATTGGTCGATATGTAGCATAATTTAAGCTTGTGTATTATATTACACTGCGATTTAAGAAATATTTATAATATGTCTTATTTGTCTTATACTTTAAGAGTTTGTAGATTAAAACTGAAAATATCACATCTAGCCAAAGTAATATCTAGTTCCTTGGAGTAATTTTATTGCTTTCTTTCAAAAAAATAAGCTGAGAAATCTAGTAAGACTTCTCAGCTTAGTTCATTTGCGAGTTTATAAATCATGATAGTGCGTGTTTAGAACGTAGGGATTGTCTAGGAATTTAAATTACCACTTACGTTTACGTGCAGCTTCTGATTTCTTTTTGCGTTTTACGCTAGGTTTTTCATAGAATTCGCGTTTTCTTACCTCTTGAATTGTACCACTTTTAGAAACAGTACGTTTGAAGCGGCGAAGAGCATCTTCAAGCGATTCGTTTTTTCTAACGACAGTTTTTGACATCTCTCTTTCCCTCCCTCCGAACACACGTCAAAACACAATAATAAAATCATACGTCATATCATTGTGTACTAAAAAAGTATAACTTATTAATAGGTTTTGGTCAATACTATTGCTTCAATTAATAGTCAGTTTTTGCACGGTTGCCCTTCATGATTTGTACGCCAGAGCTTGCACCTATTCTTGTAGCTCCTGCTTCTATCATTGCTTCTAAATCTTCGAGGCTTCGCACGCCGCCAGATGCTTTTACACCTGTATGCTCTCCAACTGTTTTACGCATTAATGCAACATCCTCAACTGTCGCACCTCCTGTTGAAAAACCAGTAGAAGTTTTTACAAAGTCAGCGCCAGCTGCGATTGAAAGTTCACATGCTTTGATTTTTTCTTCTGTAGATAGTAGGCAAGTTTCAATAATAACTTTCACTAACACACCGTCTGCTGCATCAACAACAGCTTTTATATCTTTTTCTACTACATCATATTGTTCGCTCTTTAAAGCGCCTATATTAATGACCATATCAATTTCGTCAGCGCCATTAGCGATGGCATCTTTTGTTTCAAATGCTTTCGTTGCTGATGTTGAAGCTCCTAGAGGAAATCCAATTACTGTACACACCTTAGAGTCAGCACCCTTTAATTCTTCGGCTGCTAGACTAACCCAAGAAGGATTGATGCAAACAGATGCAAAGTTATATTCTCTTGCTTCTGCACAGATCTTTTTGATTTGTTCCTCTGTTGCTTCGGGTTTTAATAATGTGTGGTCGATATATGATGCATAATTTTTAGCCATTTGGAAATTCTCCTTTAAATAAAGTTGTACGTACCTCTAAAGTCTACCATGACTTAATATAGTTTATCCATAAAAAAGAAGAACTAAAACCACTTACCCAAAGTAGAATAAAAAAATCCATATGCTGGGCATATGGATTTTAATATTATTATTTTTGTTGTTCTGTCCAAGCTTGAACATCTGCAATAGATGGGTTTGCGATATAGTGACCGCCTTCAACTTGCAAGACTTGTCCTGTCATGAATTTTGACTCATCTGATGCAAGGAATACAACAGTATAGCCAATATCATTTGGTTCACCATGATAAGGTAAAGCATTATATTTAGAGAAAATATCTAACATACCTTGTGGCATATTATTCTTAGCAGCAGGAGTTAAAATTAATCCCGGTGCCACTGCATTACAACGGATTTTATCTTTGCCGTATTGAGTAGCAATGTATTTTGTTAATTGAGCTACAGCTGCTTTTGATGCACCATATGCTGAACGTACCGCATCAGATGCAAAGGCAGCCATAGATGTTGTATTAATAATTGAACCGCCGCCCGCTTTTTGCATATATGGAATAGCAAATCGAGAACCAAGCAATACAGATTTTAAGTTAACGTTCATCAAACGATCCCATTCATCTAAATCCATATTCACAACATCTAAATCTTTACGTAGATTAGTTAGACCTACGTTGTTAAATAAAGTAGTGATGGTACCGTATGTGTTGACTGTGAATTCTACTGCTTCTTTAATAGAATCTTCGTTTCCAGCATCTAAAAAGATTGCTGTTGCTTCAAAACCTTGTTGTTTCAATGCTTCAGCTTCTTTTTTGGCACCTTCTATATTAAAATCACCAATAACTACTTTTGCTCCTTCTTTTGCAAGCAATTGAGCTGATGATAAACCAATACCTGATGCACCGCCTGTCACTAATGCTACTTTACCTTCTACTCGTCTCATTCAAAAAACCTCCCAAATTAAAATGAAACCTATTTATCAGTGGGACCTTTATCCTCGCTGATCAATTGTTTCAATCGACATTCCAAAGCTAATAATCCATAATTAACTACTCTTTATGAAAGGTAGTATGTGCGATTATAGGGTTGGGAATGTGATATAGACTTAATTATTTCTACTAATATATTTTAACACTTAAATATTAGATTTCAAATTAATTTGTTCGGTAATAGTTATTTATTTTTTTCGTTTCGAGTAAATTTCAACACCTTTAGCAATATCGACTGTTAACTTATCAAGTTTATCCCTGTCTAACAGTCTTTTTTCATCATTAGGGTTGGTTAAAAAACCTAATTCAACTAAAACTACTGGTACTTCTGACCAATTAAAACCGGCTTGATCACCACGATAGCTTATGCCATTTTGGTAAATATCCGTCCTGTGAGAGACTTGTTTTAAAATATCCTCTGCTGCCCACTTGCTTTCTTTATAGAAAGAAGTTGTATGTTCATTCTTTGCGGGCGCAATCACAGAAAAGCCAGAAGCATTTGGATTTTCAGCTCCATCAGCATGAATTCTAATATACAAAAATGATTTATTCTTGTTCGCTTGTTTGGTACGTTCTACGTTGGATAAATCCACATCATTCGTATGTCTTGTCAGAATCGTTTTAAATCCCTTTTTCTTTAGTTGTGCAGATAACTTTTTTGCAGCCTCTAATGTAACAGCGTACTCTGGTCTTTTTGTTGTAATACCTATAGATCCTACTGTTGCTTTATATTTGGTTTGTAAAGAATGTGGAGCTTCTGGCTCTTGTCCAACATTCGCTTTCAATTGATGTCCAGGGTCAATCGTAATGACCAATCGTTTTTTCTTTC
This sequence comes from Rummeliibacillus sp. G93, assembly GCF_023515935.1. Classification (NCBI taxonomy): domain Bacteria; kingdom Bacillati; phylum Bacillota; class Bacilli; order Caryophanales; family Caryophanaceae; genus Rummeliibacillus; species Rummeliibacillus sp. G93. Next base: position 1,273,180 of record NZ_CP097314.1, on the reverse strand, counting down.
TCTTATGTGGAGCTTCTTTCTTTTTCTTTTCCTGTGTTTTCATGTGATCTTTGGGGTTTTCTTCAGCCACATTTTTTTGTTTTTTTTGGTGAGTTTGTTGGGTGTTTACTAAACCTTCGTTGGTTTTATAATTTACAATTAATGTAATGCCAGAAATAATAAATGCCAAGATGATTAAGGATAGTGCTAATTTTTTCATTCAATCGCCTCAATTCTTGTGTTACTCCTAACTATAACAAAAAGCCTAGCATTCGTCTCGCTAGGCTTTCTGTTATTTTCTTTATACTTCTACTGTGTCCATCACACGCACAAATTGTGCATAAGAATGCGGATAGTAGGCTTTTTCAATTTTAACTTTCACTAACTTGCCAATCATGTCCTCACTACCTTCGAAAACTACTTTCATGTAGTTTGCTGTATAGCCAGTAAGAAGCCCGGTATCTTTGCCTTCTTGAACCACTTCTTCCGGGATGACTTCAAGGACTTGGTCTTCAAATCTAGAGGCGTATTCTTTTGCCAACTGATCATTTAATGTCAGTAAGCGGTGAACACGTTCATTTTTGATTTCTTCATCAATCTGATCTTCCATACGTGCAGCAGGTGTTCCTGTCCGTTTTGAGTAAGGGAAGATATGCAATTCTGCAAATTGATGTTTAGCAATGAAATTGTATGTTTCCATAAATTCATCTTCTGTCTCGCCTGGGAACCCAACAATAACATCTGATGTAATAGCCAAGTCAGGTAAAACTTCACGCAAGCGATCAAGGCGCTCACCGAAGAATTCCATTGTATATTTGCGGCGCATGCGTTTTAATACAGTATCTGATCCTGATTGGATTGGGATGTGAAGATGGTTGACGACAATTTTAGAATCTCTTAACACTTCGATTACTTCGTCAGTCAACTGGCTAGCTTCAATTGAGCTAATTCGCAAACGTTTTAACCCTTTCACATTCGCTTCAAGATCACGAAGCAACTGCGCTAAATTGTAATCTTTAAGGTCCTGGCCATAACCGCCTGTATGAATTCCTGTTAAGACAATTTCTAAATAGCCTGCATCCACTAATTGTTGCGCTTGACGAACAACTTCTTGCGGATCACGAGAACGCATCAGCCCACGCGCCCAAGGTATAATACAAAATGTACAGAAGTTGTTACATCCTTCTTGAATTTTTAAAGACGCTCGCGTGCGATCTGTAAAGTAAGGCACGTCCAACTCTTCATAAACACGGTTTTTCATAATGTTTTTTACAGCATTGATAGGTTGACGCTCTTTTTTGTATTGTTCGATATAAGAAAGCAAATTCATACGATCCTGTGTACCCACGACAATATCTACTCCTGGAATTGCCATAATTTCAGCAGGAGATGTTTGAGCATAACAACCAGTTACACAGATGACTGCGTCTGGGTTTTGACGAATCGCCCGGCGAATCACTTGGCGACTTTTTTTATCGCCTGTATTCGTTACAGTACATGTATTGATTACATATACGTCCGATTGATAATCAAAATCTTTCCGTTCATAGCCTTCATCTTTAAACAGTTGCCAAATAGCTTCTGTTTCATAGTGATTCACTTTACAACCAAGTGTGTGAAAAGCCACTGATGACAAGGCTGCTCACCTCTTTCATTCAAATTCATATGATATAGCAGATAAAACGTATAGTGGCGCTGTCTCTGCTCTTAATATTCTAGGTCCGAGCGAGATACTCTGACATCCTAATTGTTGTAGTGCTTGGGCTTCAGATCTATCAATCCCACCTTCAGGACCGAAAATCACAAGCATTGATTTATAATCATACACCTTTTTTAATCTTTCGGCAAATCGCGTTCGCGTAGTTTCTTTAGCATCTTCTTCATCTGCAAGAAATACAACATCATAATCTCCTACAACTTGCAATAGCTGTTTAAAGCTATACTGTTCATGAATTGTTGGAATATGCGTTCGATGTGATTGCTCCGCTGCTTCTTTTGCAATTTTTTGAAGTCGTTCTTGTTTCTTTTTCCCTTTTTTCGCATCCCATTTTACAATGGAACGTTCTGCTTCAAATGGGATAAAATCGTACATACCAAGTTCTGTTGATTTTTGTACGATAAGTTCAAGCTTATCTCCCTTAGGCAATCCACATGCAATCGTTACATGGATTGGTAACTCTGTGTTCGGACGCACTTCGCCTGTTTTTTGCACTTCGACCGAACCATTATCTATCTTTGTTATCTTGCAGACGAATGCTTCTCCATTATGTACAGCGATTAGCTCATCAGCAAGACGCATGCGCATCACATTGATAATGTGATGCGCATCGTCCTCTCGAATCGTGGCTACTTCATCATTAAAGGGTTGCTCTATAAAATACCTTTGCATTATACCACTCCACCCTATTAGGATTTACGACAAATAATTGTAACCCAGTCTTCCATCATCATCACTTCTTCGATGTCAAAGCCAGCATCAAGCAGTGATTTTTTTACGTCTTCTTTTTTCCCTTCTATGATCCCAGAAGTGATAAAGTATCCACCTGGTTTCACAATAGAGTAAGCATCATTCGTAAATGTCATGATGATTTCTGCCAAAATATTTGCAACAACTAAGTCTGCTGGTTCTTTTACTGTATCTAGAAGATTTCCTTGTACCACATTAATACTATTTTCAACTTTGTTCAAAACAACATTTTCTTTCGCAGAGCGAACTGCTACTTCATCCAAGTCTAAGGCATGAACGCTTTTCACTCCTAAGAGCGCCGCGCCAATTGCCAATACGCCTGAGCCTGTGCCGACATCAATCACGGTAGAACTTGGCTTAATATACTTTTCTAACGCCTGCAAACTAAGAACTGTTGTCGGGTGTGTTCCTGTACCAAATGCCATGCCAGGGTCTAACTCGATGATTAATTCATCACTCTCAACTGGCTTATATTCCTCCCATGATGGAACGATGGTGAAACGATTTGATATTTTAACAGGATGATAGTATTGCTTCCATGCAGTTGCCCAATCTTCTTCTTGTACTTCACTTGTGGTAACTTCATTAGCTCCAATATTTATATCAAATTGATGGAGATTTGTGATTGCAAGCTTGATCTCTTCTACTGTTTCTGCTAAAAAACTGGTAACAGGCAAATATGCTTTCACGACAACTCCATCTACCGGAAAGTCTGACGGGTCTAAATCGTAAATTTCTCCGTATACATTTTCTCTTGTTTTTGCTAGCTCTTGAGAATCTTCAATAACTATACCGCTTGCCCCAGCTTCATATAATATATTTGAAATAGGTTCTACTGCTTCATTGGCAGTATGAATCGAAATTTCCGACCATTTCACTTGCAAATCACTCCTCTAATTATTCGCCTTTAAATTTTTTCTTCAATTTATCAATTAATGAACTGCTTTGTTCTTCTGGGATATCTCCAGAAATATTTGCGAACTCTCGAAGTAGTTCCTTTTGCTTTTCAGTTAGTTTATTTGGTGTTTTGATTTGAACGATGACGTGTTGATCTCCATTGCCATAGCCATGCACATTTTTAACACCTTTTCCTTTTAAGCGGAAGTGGTCGCCTGATTGAGTACCTGCAGGGATTTTCATTTTTACTTTGCCGTTGATTGTTGGCACTTCAATTTCATCGCCAAGGGCTGCTTGAGGGAAGGTGATTGGCAATTTCAAATAAATATCGTCGCCATCACGCTCAAATTTTTCGTGTGCACGTACATGGAAAACGATATATAAGTCACCTGAAGGGCCACCATTTTTCCCAGCCTCTCCCTGGCCGCTTATGCGTAATTGTTGACCATCGTCTACACCTGCTGGAATATTGACTTTGATTTTTCTACGTTTTTTAACTGTTCCTGCACCATGGCATGTTGGACATTTTTCTTTAATGATTTGGCCAGTTCCTTCGCAATAGCCACAGGTACGGCGATTTGTCATTTGACCGAACGGTGTATTGACTGTTTCCGAAATTTGCCCAGAACCATTACAGTGTGAGCATGTTTCTTTGGACGTGCCCGGTTTTGCACCGTTACCATGGCATGTTTCGCATGTTTCCTCACGAGGGATTTCAATTTCTTTTTCTTTCCCGAATACTGCTTCCTCAAAGCTAATAGTCATGCGATATTGCAGATCATCGCCTTTTTGTGGTGCATTCGGATCTCTTCTGCTACGGCCGCCACCGCCAAAGAAGGTACTGAAAATATCTTCAAAGCCACCGAAACCTTCAGCACCTGAAAATCCGCCGCCAAATCCGCCAAAGCCTTGGTTAGGATCTTGATGGCCAAATTGGTCATAACGCGCTCTTTTTTGTTCATCGCTTAATACTTCATATGCTTCAGCGATTTCTTTGAACTTTTCATCTGCGCCTTCCTCTTTGTTGATGTCAGGATGATATTGTTTTGATAACTTACGGTATGCTTTTTTTATTTCGTCTTGAGAAGCCGTTTTGCTAATTCCTAAGACGTCATAATAATCGCGTTTCTCCATCTTTCACACTCCGCTCTTTTAACATAAATATTATTGTATCATGTATTTATAAAATGGCAAAAACACACTTTTATTGAAAAGGTGTATTTCAGCTCTCATTTAAAAAAGCCAAAGCCCGAGAGCGGTCTTTGGCTTTTGATTATCTTTTTATTCTACATAAACGAACTATTACTACAGTACTTATAACCGAGAGCATTGTCTTCCTTTATAATACTCTGATAAAAGGTACATTGCTTAAGTTCTAATTTTATATAGATTTTGCACAATTATTTTTTATCGTCTTCTACTTCAGTGAAGTCAGCATCAACGACACCATCGTCTTTTTTGCCTTCTCCTTCAGCGCCAGCTTGTGCTTGTTGCGCTTCAGCTGCTTGTTGATAAACTTTCATTACAAGAGGTTGAAGAACGCCTTCAAGTTTTTCTTTCGCTTTTTTGATGTTTTCTGTTTCACCAGCTTCAAGCGCATTTTGCAATTCTTGTTTTGCTTCTGTTACAGAAGTTTTTTCTTCGTCTGTAATTTGATCGCCTAAGTCAGTAATTGTTTTATCCACTTGGAATACTAGTTGATCTGCTTCATTTTTAAGATCTGCTTCTTCTTTGCGTTTTTTGTCAGCTTCTGAATTTGCTTCAGCTTCTTTAACCATGCGCTCGATATCTTCTTCTGATAGACCAGAATCTGATTGAATTGTGATTTTTTGTTCTTTTTGTGTGCCTAGATCTTTCGCTTTAACATTCACGATACCGTTTTTATCAATATCGAAAGTTACTTCGATTTGAGGGATACCGCGTGGTGCTGGCGGGATATCAGTCAATTGGAAGCGGCCAAGTGTTTTGTTGTCTGCTGCCATTGAACGTTCACCTTGAAGTACATGAATATCTACTGCTGGTTGGTTATCTGCAGCTGTAGAGAATACTTGTGATTTAGATGTTGGGATTGTTGTATTACGGTCGATTAATTTAGTGAATACACCGCCCATTGTTTCAATACCAAGTGATAGAGGTGTTACGTCAAGAAGAACAACATCTTTCACATCACCAGTTAATACGCCGCCTTGTACAGCTGCACCCATTGCTACAACTTCATCAGGGTTAACGCCTTTATGAGGTTCTTTACCTGTTGCATTTTTTACTGCTTCTTGTACAGCAGGAATACGAGTAGAACCACCCACAAGAATTACTTGATCAATTTGTGATGCAGATAATCCAGCATCTTTCAATGCTTGGCGTGTTGGTACCATTGTACGTTCAACTAAATCAGCTGTTAATTCATTGAATTTAGCACGAGAAAGAGTTACTTCTAAGTGTAATGGGCCAGCTTCGCCTGCAGTGATGAACGGTAATGAAATTTGTGCTGAAGTCACACCAGAAAGTTCTTTTTTCGCTTTTTCTGCAGCATCTTTTAAGCGTTGCATAGCCATTTTATCTTGAGATAGATCTACGCCGTTTTCTTTTTTGAATTCCGCTACTAAATAATCAATGATTTTTTGGTCAAAATCATCGCCGCCAAGACGGTTGTCCCCAGCTGTGGCTAGTACTTCAAATACACCATCGCCTAATTCAAGAATAGAAACATCAAACGTACCGCCACCAAGGTCAAATACTAAAACTTTTTGGTCTTGGTCCATTTTTTCTAAACCATATGCAAGTGCAGCTGCTGTAGGTTCATTGATAATACGTTCTACTTCTAAACCAGCAATCTTACCAGCATCTTTAGTAGCTTGGCGTTCTGCATCGTTGAAGTAAGCAGGTACTGTAATTACCGCTTTTGATACTTTTTCACCTAGATAGTCTTCTGCATACTCTTTTAAGTGTGTAAGAATCATGGCAGATACTTCTTGCGGTGTATATTGTTTATCTTCAATTGTTACTTTGTAGTCTGTACCCATATGGCGTTTAATTGAACTAATTGTGTTTGGGTTAGTAATAGATTGGCGTTTTGCTACTTCACCTACTTGGCGTTCACCGTTTTTGAATGCTACAACAGATGGAGTTGTGCGCGCTCCTTCTTTATTAGCGATTACAACTGGTTCGCCGCCTTCAAGTACAGCGACGCAAGAGTTTGTTGTTCCTAAGTCAATACCGATAATTTTGCTCATTAAAAATTCCTCCTAGTGATTCATTACTTAATCCGACTACTCGTTTACTTTTACCATTGCTGGTCGAAGCACTCTGTCTTTCAGCATATACCCTTTTTGCAGCTCTTGCAAAACAATACCCGGGTCTTTTGACTCGTCATGTTCTTGCATCACTGCATGGTGTATGTTGGGATCAAATTCAGCGCCAAGCGATTCAATCGGCTCAAGACCTTCTTTCTTAGTCGCTTCAACAAGAGAACGATAAATCATTTCAATTCCTTGTTTCATCGATACTGCCTCTTCCGTTGTCGCTTCAGCTTGCATAGCGCGCTCGAAGTTATCTAGTGCTGGCAATAAGTCTGTCAGCAGACTTTGGGCACGATACTTTTCTTGTGCCACGCGTTCAAGTTGCGTGCGGCGTTTTAGGTTATCAAAGTCTGCACGCAAACGAAGGTAACGTTCTTCTTCTTTAGCCAGCTTTTCTTCTAGTAGCGCTAGCTCGTCTACTTGTTCTTCTACCTTTTCATCTGTTTCATCGTTTCTAGCTGCTTCCGTTTTTTCTTCCGGTACAGCTTCTACGTTTTCATCAGTTTTTGGTGCTGCATTTTCTTTAGCTGTCTCTTCTTTTGCAGCGAACTGTTCTTTTTCTTCTTCTGATTTAGACAATTAATACCCTCCTCTTCTACCGGCCATGCTAGTGGCGTTCGATAAATCGACTAAGACCACTGCTCATTAAATCTAATATAGAAACTACTCGCCTATAATCCATGCGAGTAGGACCGATGATCGCGATTGATCCTTTTTGCTCTTCACCTATAGTGTAGGTTGCTGTGATGACGCTGCAATCCTCCATTGCTATATGATGGTTTTCAGAGCCTATTCGGATTTGAATGCCTGATTGATGATGAGGGAAAATAGTCTGTATTTGACTTGTTTTTTCCATTAGCTCCATCAGCATTCGAACTTTATTTAAGTCATGGAATTCAGGTTGCTTCAGCATATTCGTTTTACCACCGTAGTATATTTTACCTTCACCGTGGTATTTATTGAGGTCGAAAATTGACGTAAGCAATCCATCATATGAGCCAATATGCTGCGCAATAACAGCTGTTGCCTCTTCTTCCAGCTTTTTGTGAATCTGCTCCAGTGGAACTCCAACAAGCCGTTCGTTTAGTATATTAACGACTTTTTCAATATCCGATAGCGAATAGTTTTCCGGTATCGATATTAATCGATTTTCTACATGACCATGATCTGTTACGATAATGGCTACGGCAGATCCCACTGAAATCGGTACGATTGAAAATCGCCTTACTTTATGAAGCTGAACATCCGGTCCCAAAATAATCGACGTGTAGGTGGTCAATTCTGATAAAATATCAGCGGATTTACGAATTACTTGCTCGGTTTCCATCATCCGATCTTGAAATAAGGATTGAATAGTTATGATATCTTGATTTGTAATAATTTGAGGTTTTAACATATGATCCACATAAAACCTGTAACCCTTTTCGGAAGGAACCCGACCAGAAGAAGTATGGGTTTTCTCTAAGTAACCAAGCTCTTCTAAATCAGCCATTTCATTCCGTATGGTAGCGGCGCTAAAACCTATACCTTCTTTTTTCGCAATTTGGCGAGATCCTACAGGCTGTGCGGTCGCAATGAAATCATCTATGATTACTTGCAGAATTTGCAGCTGTCGATTCGTTAGCATGATCATCACCTCACATTGTTAGCACTCAATAAGAAGGAGTGCTAATACAATTATTAATTTAACACCTCTCAAGAATGATGTCAACGGAAATGCCTAACCCTACAATAAAAATTGCTGAAATACTTCATTACCTACAAAACGACCTTTTCGAGTTAGTTTGACAAAGTCACCATCATCTTCAATAAGCTCTTTTTCAAGTAAATCTTTCAGCTGATCCTCATAAACACTTTCGATAGTACATTGATATTTTTCGTAGAAATGCTTTTTGCTGACACCCGCTGTTTTGCGAAGTCCAAGAAAGAGTTCTTCTTCTATTTTCTCTTGCTTTGTTTCAACATGTGTCTGTTGAATAGGCTTTTCGCCTCGAGAAATAGCTTCCATATATTTCTTTAAGGGACCAATATTAGAATAACGTACACCATTCATATACCCATGAGCTCCTGCCCCAAATCCAGCATACTCATCGTTGTCCCAGTATATTTGATTATGGATAGAAGAGTAGCCAGGTTTGCTAAAATTACTAATTTCATATTGATGGTACCCGTGTTTTTCCATCTCCTCCATCAACACACCATACATTTCTGCTTCTAAATCTTCACCTGGAAGACTAAGCTTTCTTTTGACCATCAAATTATAAAATATTGTTTTCGGTTCTACGATTAATGAATATGCTGAAAAATGAGTGAGGTTTAAAGAGAAAGCATATGCTAATGTTTCTTTCCATTGTTCCATCGTTTGTCCAGGCAAACCATACATTAAATCAATGCTGATATTTTCAAAGCCAACCTTCCTGGCATTCTTGATCGTTTCAAATACATGTTCATTGGAATGAGTACGCCCTAAGTTTCTCAAAAGCTCCTCTTGGAATGCTTGAACACCCATGCTAAGCCGATTAACGCCCCCATTGTATAAAACGCGCAGTTTTTCTTCCGTCAATTCATCAGGGTTAGCCTCTGAAGTAAATTCTGTGACATGTTCCATTGGTATATACATGCGAATTAATGACAATAAACGTTGAAGTTGCTCAGGTGAAAGTGCGGTTGGTGTGCCTCCCCCTAAGAAAACTGTTTCAATTTTGTGATCCTTATAGTCGCTTGCCCACATGCGCATTTCTTCACCCAATGCTTCTATATATTCATCGACTGGCTGGTTTTTAAAAAATACCTTGTTGAAATCACAATAGTTGCAAATCTGATGGCAAAATGGAATATGAATATAAATACCTCTAGCCAATCTGAAAACCTTCTTCCTTTTGAAAATTCTAAACTGCTTCTTAACTAACATCTTTTAATCCTGTCATATAGTTTAGTTTATTTTTACTGTTAATGAAAATCAGACGCGTTAATATAAAAAGTTTTATTTAGATTATAACCTGTAAAATTATTTTAATTTTCCTATAATTTGTATAAACATTAAAGGAGATGAGTGTATAATGAAAAGATTTTGATTGCTTTATTGTCAATTTTCGTTTTAGCTGGTTGTGCAAGCAACACAGATAAGGGGAAATATATTGCAAAGAAAAGTGATTTGGAAAACATCGTATTTAGCGGACAAATCGAAGAAGCCAACCAACTTATTTTTAATAAGGGTAACTTAACGATTATTACAAATCCCACTTTGAACAATATTAAACCCTCTACTAATCCTCAAAAAAACACCAATGAAAAAAGTAGCGAAAATCATTACAACAATATAAAAATTAGAACAGCTGGAAACACGTATACGATTACCGGATCTAATGGATTAGAATTAAAATTAAAGAAAGTCGGCAAACGTGTCATTAGTGATTTGGATGGCAACGAGTATTCGACAGAACGTGATTTAGATTAATATAAAAGGTGGATGGAATCTAGCTGTCCGTTCTTTTTAGTTCACAGTAACACTATAAATTGATTGAAAACTAGAATACTTTGTAAAGAAGGTGTATTATTTTGCAGCCATTTGATATAAGTGAAATTCCTAATGAGATAAAAAAGTACATGGGTACCATCCATTCAATTCGTTTCCCAAAACAGGGTTGTACATCAGATGTTGCCATTATTGAATGTGAAAAGGCTGTTTTCGCACTTAAAAGAACAAAAGAACATTTATATAATACTTGGTTGAACAAAGAAATTTCCGTTTTACATTGTTTATCTAGTAAAACAGATTTACCGATTCCACAAATAAAAGAATTTAAATGTGACAAAGATCAAACTTGGGCTCTAATTGAATACCTAGAAGGAGCAACTGTTAGAGAAGCCTTATCTAATGAGAAAAATAAGGAAACTAGAGAGGAAATAATATTTGTCTTTGGAAAGGCACTTTCCCGCATACATTCAACTTCATGTCCCGCTGAATTGAAATATAAAACGCCTTGGCTTGATGAAATGCTACTAAAAGCTACATACAACTTCACACACTATGAAGTAAATGGGTCAGAAGCAATATTAAATAAAATTCAAACCCAAAAACCTAAAAATTTCAAACAAACATTAATACATGGCGATTTTACAATAGATAATGTATTGTTGCATAACGGTAAAGTATCGGGGATGATCGATTGGTCGGGAGGGGCTTATGGTGATCCAAGATATGATGTAGCACTTGCCATTCGTCCTAAGCCTAATGTTTTCGAAAATAGTGATAGAGAGATTTTTTTTGAAGGATATGGCAATAAAATTATAAATCAAGAGGAATATGATTACTTTGCGAACGGCTTATATGAATTCTTTTAATCATATCCTATCCGAAACAAGGCATCTCCAACACATTAGATAAACTATACCATTTAATCATCAAAATCGGATAGCCGTGGGCTATCCGATTTCTCGTTTCTAAGTACTTTCTCTCAGTCTGACTATAAATAATGCTTAGACTCTATTTAAGTTTCTTTTTCACCAATTCTACATATGGTTTCTTGTCATATTCATGATAAAGGCTCATTGCCAATCTTACTGGATCCCCAAAGAAGAATCGTTCATATAAGGTCTGACGGGTACCGAATGAGCTCATTGTCGCATCCCAAGCGAGCCGGAAAAGTTTTACACGGTCTTCTGCATTATTTGCAGCAGATTGGAGATATAGGTCTATATCTTTTCGAATTGATGAATGAAATGCTTTTTCGGTTGGAATAGACATTAAGCCGCTGGCACCTAGCAATTGAACTATTTCAGTAAAACGTGGATATACCTTAGGAAAAATACTGATGGCAACTCTAAGAGTCGTATAATCCGGCTGCATCAAACCTGCTTCGTTCATCTTTGCTTCAACTTCAGATTTGATCAACAAGGCTTTTAAAGTTTCAAGTGCCACAATAATTTCGGTAGCCTTTTCTTGTACGTGTTGAAAGCCTGAAATATTGATAGATTCTATAATTGATTGAACGATTCCCAGCATAAATTCTGTTTTCACAATTTGTCTGGATAACACCTGATGTAGTCCAAAAGGTTGAAAAGAACTCCTACCTAAAAAGGACTGTGCGACATCAATATTGTCATAGTAAAATACACGATCCCACGGTACTAAGACATTATCAAAGACGACAATAGAATCCATTTCTTCATAGCGAGAACTTAAAGGATAATTAAAGACAGACTCCCCTTTTACAAATGATTCCCTACAAATAAATTTGAGTCCCTTTGTGTTACTTGGAATGGAAAAGGCAAACCCGCTCTCTTCATCAAATGGCTTCCCCGCTTTAATGAATAACATTTCATCGGTGATACCGCCCTGGGTTGCGAGTAAACGCGCCCCTTTGACAATAAGACCCTCACTCGTTCTTTCTACAACCTCAGCAGATATTGGCTCACTCGTCGGTTTATCTAAAACACTGCCGCGGTCCACTTGTGGTTCGATAAACGTATGTGTCATCGATAAATCATTATCTCGAACATATTCATAATATTTTTGTAAATTTTCAGGAAAACAATGATCTTTCCCCTCCAATAAATGGGCAGATGAAGCCATAGCCATAAGTGCTGTATTCATATAATCCGGGCTTCGTCCCATCATGCCATTGCTTTCTCTTGCCAATAGCTGGATAGCCTCTCTTCTCTTCGCTAAATCTTCTTTTGACCTTGGCATGAGAAAGGAAAGTCCTACAGGATCACCCTTCCCCTCAGAGAGATAGGTTAATTTATCTTTTAATATTTCATCATGCTGTAAATCATATAACCTAGCCTGACTCTTCATTACACCTCTAAATGCAGGATGTTCAGAAATATTTCCTGTCACCTGTTCTCCATCAACCCAAATATTAGCTTTCAATTGGTCAATCTGTTCAATATATTGGGATCCAGTTCTTACGGGCATAACTCTCCTCCTACCTTTTTATTCATCAACTTTTAGTTATTCGTCTAAAAGTATCATATGACATTTCTTAACAGGCGGTGACATGGCTATTTAATTGAAAAATGAAAAACACCTGATGAGCTTGAAAAACCTCATCAGGTGTTTTTATCTATAAGAGCTACTTACGCATATTTCCAACAACATTGTAATTTTATGTTATTTTTTCGGTTGATCATCATCCATTTTAAGTACAGCCATAAACGCTTCTTGCGGGACTTCAACTGAGCCGACTTGCTTCATACGTTTTTTACCTTCTTTTTGTTTCTCAAGAAGTTTACGTTTACGCGAGATATCGCCGCCGTAACATTTAGCCAAAACGTTTTTACGCATCGCTTTAATAGTTGAACGTGCAACAACTTTTTGACCAATCGCAGCTTGCACTGGTACTTCGAATTGTTGACGTGGAATTAACTCTTTTAATTTTTCAACAATAACCTTGCCTCGTTCATAAGCAAAATCCTTGTGAACAATGAAACTTAAAGCATCGACCTGTTCTGCATTCAAGAGAATGTCCATCTTCACTAGTTTTGATGGTTTATAACCAATCAATTCGTAGTCAAAAGATGCATATCCTTTTGTGCTGGATTTCAATTGATCAAAGAAATCATAAACAATTTCGGATAACGGAATTTCATACAGGATATTTACGCGTATAGAATCCATATAATCCATCGTCAGGAAATTCCCGCGTTTTCGTTGGCAGATCTCCATTACAGCACCCACATAATCATTTGGCACCATTATACTTGCTTTAACATAAGGCTCTTCAATACGATCAATCTTTTGTGGATCCGGCATCATTGAAGGGTTGTCCACTTTAACTTCCTCACCATCGGTCATATGAACATGGTAAATAACTGATGGTGCTGTTGTAATTAGATCAATATTAAATTCGCGCTCAATACGTTCTTGAATAATCTCCATATGCAAGAGACCTAAAAATCCGCAACGGAAACCAAATCCTAGAGCTTGAGAGGTTTCAGGCTCATATTGGAGAGCAGAGTCATTCAACTCTAATTTTTCTAATGCTTCCCGTAAATCATTGTATTTTGATGTATCAATTGGATAAAGACCGCAATACACCATCGGGTTCAACTTACGATAGCCAGGTAATGCTTCTGTGGCTGGGCGATTTGCAAAGGTAATCGTATCCCCTACGCGCGTATCTCCTACATTCTTAATAGAAGCTGTGAGATAGCCAACATCCCCGACAGTTAAAAACTTCGCTGGCGTCATTTTTGGAGTATGCACGCCTACTTCGATGACTTCAAATTCTGCGCCTGTTGCCATCATGCGAATTTTATCTCCTGGTTTCACAGTGCCTTCAACAACCCGAATAGAGGTAATTACGCCACGATATGCATCATATACAGAGTCAAATATCAGTGCTTGTAATGGCCCTTCCGGATCCCCTATTGGTGCTGGCACTTTTTCAACAATCTGCTCCAGAATATCTTCTATTCCAATGCCAGCTTTGGCTGATGCAAGCACAGCTTCAGATGCATCGAGTCCAATGACATCCTCTATTTCACCTCGTACACGCTCTGGATCAGCTGATGGAAGGTCGATTTTGTTAATGACTGGTAAGATTTCCAAGTCATTATCTAGCGCAAGATAAACATTTGCAAGCGTTTGAGCTTCGATACCTTGTGCTGCATCGACAACTAAAATCGCACCTTCACATGCAGCCAAGCTTCGTGATACTTCATAAGTAAAATCGACATGCCCCGGTGTATCGATTAAATGTAAAATATATGTTTCTCCATCTTTCGCTGTGTAGTTCAACTGTACGGCATTTAGTTTAATTGTAATGCCTCGTTCTCTTTCCAAATCCATGGAATCTAGCAGCTGTTCTTTCATTTCCCTTGCTGTTAGCGCTTGGGTTTTCTCTAGTATCCGGTCTGCTAATGTTGATTTGCCGTGATCAATATGTGCGATAATAGAGAAATTTCGTATATGTTCTTGTCTGTTAATTAATTCTTCTCGATTCATTCGTTCCGCTCCTATAATCTATGCGCCTCATTTTTGAATCGTCTATCTGCATGCGTTGCCTTAGACTAATTCAATTTTTCAGCTTCATTTCTCTTTCTATCACACCACTATAGAAGCGGTGATCTACTGAAATGTTGTTATTAAGAATTATAGCAGTGAAACGCCATATATTGCAATGTTAGGAATTAGGATTAGCAAACGCTTCTTCGATTGCACGTGCCAAAATCGCGACTGATCGATTTAACTCTTCTTCTGTGTTATCCACACCGCCTATTTCAACTAAAATGGATTGCTTCGACAAATCTTGATTGTAAATTCCATTTACGCCCGCACCCTTTTTAGCAATGACACCACGCGAGATACCAGGTACAAGGTCTGCCATTTTTTTAGACAACTTCTCAGCATATGCTTCATTTGCCTGGTAACTTGGATTTTTTGTTCCGATGACAATGGCCATGCGCGCATAAGAGGTGCCATTATATGTGATAGTCGATAAATTTCTTTTTGCAGAATCTCTATGAATATCCAAGATTAAATCATAATCTTTTTTTTCTATTTGCTTTTTAACATAAGGACGTACTGCATCATACGCCTGGTAAAACTTCATTTGTTTTTGACTCATCACTTTCTGAGTATCAACATCCAAAAGGTCCAATTGAATATTATTTTGTTTAAAATGATTGGTGAACAATTTTCCTAGGGATTGGATATTCTCGGTATTATGATACGCAGTTACTGCCTGTTGATGTTTTCGAAGTATAGGCGCATAAGCTTCATGAGAATGTGTAAAATATACCAATGCATCAAAAGAAGCTTTTGATTTTTTGTCCGATACTTTTGTAGCTAACCCCTTTTTAGCAGCATAAGCAACTTTTGTTTCTTGTACAGGGGACTCAATGACTGGCTTTCCATTTGGCTTTTGTTCAGCCAACACCGGGATCTTAGCTGCAATAATAGGTAGTGAAAAGAAGATTGCTAAGAATAATAAACTAAATTTCCATCGTTGTTTGCGTCTTCGCATTCTATATCCCTCCTCCTGTCAGCTTATGAAGGAGGAGAGAGAGATAGAACCATTATGCATTACTAATCCATCGCGTACAAACACTCGATAGCATGTTGATATAAGCAGAGAGCCAATCATCAATATTTTTTGGCGTCACAAAAAGCCGTTGCTGGCCTGTTAGAACTTCTTGGAATAGCTGAAGTCGCTCTTCTTTGTCCCACTTCACCCAATCACCGAAGATGGGCATCAGTGCTTCTGTTTGAATCTTCGTTTCTTCGTTTGGCGTATAGGCAGAAACAGATAAAGCTTTGGACGGCGACTTCCCTTCTGATATCTGTGCGGAGATATATTTGAACATGGTTTCAATTGCATCTGTTATCAATACAGGACCATCCACCACCGTTGGTAATCCAATTGCTGTGACAGGACATCCCATTGTTTCGAGCGAAATCTCTTTACGGGCATTCCCTACTCCCGCCCCAGGCTGAATGCCTGTGTTTGTAATTTGAACTGTTTTACACAGTCGTTCGCTCGAATTAGTCGCGAGAGCATCAATTGCAATGATTAAAGATGGCTTAATTCGATCCGCCAACGCTTTGACAAACTCGCTCGTTTCATATCCTGTTTGCGCTGTTACGCCTGGCGCATAAATCATACATCTATCTTGGATTAGTTCATCCTGATTGTGGAGCTGTTCAATCGTCATTGGACCCACGGCATCTGGTGTAATCGTACGATTGCCTAACCCTATTATCAATACTTTTTCAAGCGTCTCTTTTTTATGAAGTTTTTGCAGTGTTCTAATGATCGACTCTTCGAACATCTCAAGACCTTCTTGGTCGTAAGGGTCTAGCGTAGGTACAGATAAAGTAACATACGTGCCCTCTTTCTTACCGATATGTTCTTCTCCTTTTTGGGACACAATAACTTCTGTGACCTTTACGATATTTTCCCACGTTTCTTTTATATCAATTCCATTAGATTCCCTTAGTGTCTCTCGCTCTTCCTCTGTCTTATGATTGATAAAGGCTGTTGTTTCATCGACTAAATCAACAGTTGACCATTTGAAATTTTCCATTCTATCACCTCTTCTTTAGTTTGACCATTGTGTCAAGTAAATATTCTTTGCTATTGTCTCTTGATTTTTATAGTAGGCATTTGCTATAATGATGCTTGTTGTATAGACACATACAGTTGAGAATTTACTCATCTCGATCCTTTTTAGGAGGTGAATTTGAAATGCCAAATATTAAATCTGCAATCAAACGCGTAAAAGTTAACACTAAAGCTAACGCACAAAACGCACAAGCTAAATCAGCAATGCGTACTGCTGTGAAAAAAGCTGACGCTGCACTAACTGCTAAAGAAGAAAACGCAAACGAACTATTAACTCTTGCTGTTAAATCTTTAGACAAAGCAGCTTCAAAAGGCTTGATCCACAAAAATGCAGCTTCTCGTCAAAAAGCTCGTTTAATGAAAAAAGCTTAATCCTTGATGGGATTCAAAAAGGCTAGAGAGAAATCTCTAGCCTTTTTTTATTGCATATCTTTTGACCATGTAAAAGGAACCGTCCCACTACGAACGGTTCCTTTATTTAATGCTAGAATTAACTTAACTATCCTTTTTTACAACTTTAACTCTATCTTTTCCCATCAATAGTACCACAATGACAGAAATGGCAATAGGAATTAAAGCCATAGAAAATGTGAAAGTAACAGAGTCCGACAAAGCATGGACTATTTTATCAAGTATAAAACTAGGAATCTTTGCGCGTTCACTTGCTTCAAAAAGTTGCCTCGAATTATCTGTATCCGGTACATAGTTCCCATTCCCCATTCCCTTAAAGGCGTCAGTCAATTTTTGTGAAAACCCACTACTTTGTATAGCACCAAAAATGGTAATACCAAGCGTCATGCCAAACGAACGCAAGAAAGAGTTAGTTGAGTTAGCTGTCCCTCTAAAATTCGGTTCAAGGTTATGGATAGAAGCTGTCGGCAGAAGAGAGAACGAAAAACCAACGCCAAATCCCACTAAAATCATATAAACGGTCAAAAGTAGCCTTGCTGTATCAGGCGTCAAAGTACTAAGAAGAAACATGCCTGCAAAATAGGATATCACAGAAATTATCATTAATCTTTGGAAGCTTGTTTTAGTAAGGAAAATACCACCCATCGCACTGCCTACTACTGACCCAAGCATCATGGGCATTAATATTAACCCTGCATTTGTTGCCGACCCGCCATAAACAGCTTGAACAAAAATGGGAATAAAAATGGTCAAAATAATAAACGTACCGCCGTATAAAAAAGCTAATATTTGTGAAGCAGCAAATAGACGTCTGCGGAAAAGCCAAAATGGTAATATTGGCTCTTTTGCTTTTATCTCGAATATAATAAATGCTATAAAAAAAATTATAAATCCACTAAACAAACTGACAATTTCAATGGATAACCAATCAAACTTCTTGCCGCCTAGCTCCAATCCAAACATTAAACAGATGATTGCTGCTACGAGAGTAATTGCCCCACCCCAATCAATTTTTTGATTTTCGAGTGCTGAGGATTCTTTATAGTAGCGAAGGATGAAAAATAATGAAATAATGCCGATTGGTACATTTACATAAAACACCCAATGCCAGCTGATATACTCTGTGATGTATGCGCCCAATAACGGACCGAGCACACTAGATGCACCAAATACTGCACCCAACAATCCCGTTATTTTCCCTCGCTTCTCAGGTGGATATATATCAAACACAATCGTAAAGGCAATAGGCATTAAAGCGCCACCGCCTATACCTTGGATTGCGCGGTAAATGCTTAGTTGTGTCATTGACTGTGCAATTCCACAGAGTGCTGATCCAATTAAAAAAACGACTAATCCAAATATAAAAAATCGCTTACGTCCAAACATATCCGATAATTTTCCGAAAATCGGCATCCCTGCCATAACAGCCACCATATAAGCGGATGTTACCCAGATAAACATGTCAAAGTCCCCTAAATCCGACACAATCGTTCCCATTGCAGTTGCCACGATAGTATTGTCCATGGCGGACATCAAAATCCCTAGCAACAATCCCGCAACAACAAACCGGATATTGCTCTCTTTTGTGATCATGTATTCACTCTCCCTTCTCTAATTCACAGTATATAGTAAAAAGGATCGTGGTATCGCTATAATTTTCTCGTTTTTAAAATAGTAAAAAAGCTAGCTCAAGTAAGCTAGCTTTCCTTCTATAATGGTTTCATTAAAAAAAGTTCTAGGAACCTCTCTCGTCTACCGCTGACCGATTTTAACTTGAGGTCGACTTCACTCAGTCCATACAATGCTTTCAATAAAGCTTCTTCCGATATATTTCGCCTGTCTTCTACTATACGTTTGATCCGATAAGGATTGACCTTTAACTGCTTGGCGATTTGTCCTGAATGATAACCTTTTTTCAATAAATAATAGACATTGGACATCAACCTAATTTGTGAAGCTAAAAGCGCAACAAGCATAATAGGTTCTTGCTTTTGCCGTATTAAATCGTGATAAATAGAGAGCGCTTCAGAAACATCATGGCGGATATAAGCATTCAACATTTTAAATGCATCCTGTTCCAATGTCTTTGAAACGAGTTCCTCGACTAAAGAAGCTGTGATAGTTGTTTCTTCACCAAGATATAAGCAAATTTTATCTACTTCTGATTTCAGATGAAGCATATCCAAGCCAACGAGTTCAATTAGTTTAGCTGTTGCTTCATCTTCAATTAACTTGTCAAAACCGGCTACCTCATGTTGCACCCAAACAGCCAAATCATGCTCTTTCGGGGTTTCAGCTAACATATATACCGCATGCTCTTTCATTTGCTTTGTGACCTTTTTTCGTTCATCTAACTTTTCATACGGTGCAATAAAAATTGTCACAGATGTGTCTGATGGAAATTCTAACCACCTAGCAAGCCGAGTCAAATCATGTTGGATTTTTTCTTTTGTTTTATCCGTTGCCTTTAATAACGAGGCATTCTTTGCAATAATCAACTTCTTGCTTGAGAAAAAAGGAATCGTATCTGACTCATCAATTACTAGATCTACTGGCTTCTCATCCAAATCTATTGTAACTGATTCAACCTCTCCTTCTTCTTCTAACTTATCTTTGATTCTGCGTATCGTTTCGTCTATATAATAAGATTCGAGGCCCGCTAAAAGATAAACAGACGCCATTTTCCCTTTTTGAATATCAGCCCATAATTTTGAAAACATAATGATACTCCCCCTACTACTGCTCCTTTAAGTATACATGGGTTTTGGTGGATATGCACTGTCTCCGCTAAGGATATGATAGTGGATTTCTTTAATTGTTATTTCTTATACTAAGTATATTCTTTACAAAGTCTTCTTTATACTTTGTATAATCATTGATATTTAACCCTGTAGCTGTATTATTAATATATTCTTGTTTCAGCTTCATATAGCGATGTTTAACTTCTTCATTCGTATTTAAATAATCCCTAAAGAAAAGAAGATTATTCCAAAGATCTTTTTGATAATTAACCAAATGTATAAAGTGGGTTTTTTCTTGATAAGTATCATCCGTAAACTTAGCCAACACCTTTTCTTCAGGCCGTTCTACTTTCAACCTTAAAAAACCAACTTTTGAAAAGTCTCTAAGCAATGATTCATCTACTTTTTTTAGATTGTCTACTCCTACTAAAATATCAATGATTGGCTTGGCAGGCATATCTTTAATTGCCGTACTGCCGATATGCTCGATACGCTCTGCAGCTAGACCTGTTTGTTCTTCTATAGCTTTCCGAGTTTGCTGGAACTCTTCATTCCATTCAAGCGAATAATCTACCAACTTTATTTCATCCCGCTTCAATCCTAACTTCATGTAATACCTCCTAATAAACTGTTTAAGTTTAAATTTAGTTGACATATCACTACATTAAGCCCTATTTTAAATCTATTGCGGAGAAAGCCATTTTCCGCATTCAATCTAGATTTTTCACAGCCATTACCGTATAATTAAATCGAACTAGGAGGGATAGTAATGAATCCATTTGAACAAGAGGTACAAAGCAAAAGAAATGACGCGATCGATTCAGGCGTTGGATTCGGCGTATCATTCGCATTCTTCGCAATCATGTTCATCATCGCAACAGTTATTGAGTATGTGAATTTATAAGTCCTTATTCCGAAAAAGCTTTGTCATTTGGACAAAGCTTTTTTCTTTTCAAGAAACTCTGCCGTTGTATGGATTTGCCATGAATCTTCTTTGACTGACACCTCGATTGATCCTGATTCCGCTGTGTTTAAAGTAGTATAACCTAATCTTTGATAACGATCGACCACTTCCTGGCTCGGATGACGATACCGATTATTTAAGCCTGTAGAGAATATGGTAAGCAAAGGCTTTGTTATATTCAAAAAAGGCTCCGAGCTTGACGTTTTGCTTCCATGATGGCCAGCTTTTAATATCGTTAGTCCCGCTATATCCGCTACACTATTTCCGATGAGCTGCTTCTCCCCCAACTCTTCTAAATCACCAGTAAAAACGGTTTTAAATTCGCCAAACTTTAGCAGCAGTACAAGAGAATCATTATTACCCTCATAATTAGTATCAGTAGGTGAAATATATTTGAATTCAGTACGGTGTTCTGCCCAGCTATAACCTGCCATTCTTTCTTTTAGAGGAATTCTTTTTTCTTTAACGAGCTTAAGAACCTCTCCCATCACTGCCTTCTCCCAAGAGTTTGGACTTATGTGTATTTCTTTCACATGCAATTCCTCAATTACTTCTTCCGCACCTTCAACATGGTCTGCATCTGCGTGCGTTAAAATCATTGCATCCACTGAGCGTATCCCTCGACCTTTTAAATAGGGGACCACCACCTTCCTACCTACTTCATACTCATTCTTAGGTTCCTTCCATTTTTCCTGGCCAAAACGAAGTAATCCGCCTGTATCAATTACATATACTTTTTTGCGATATGGCAGTTCAATCACTGCGCTATCCCCTTGACCAACGTTTAAATAAGTAATGCGTAAATCTCGGTGCAAGCTTGAAGCAAAATGAATGATCAAAACCGGGAATAAAATCCATGCAGCTGCTCGGACAAAGTATTTTTTCTCTATATAAACAAATGCAGTTAATACACCTATCATTGCTAAGACACAAAGAAGAATGTCCGGCCTGCCCGACACCCACATTTGATATGGTATTTCCTTAAAAAACAAAATCCCTGAGGTTAACCATGTTCTCAGAGGTTCATATACTGCAAAAATTAGATTAGAAAGCGGTAAAGATATACCTGTTAATACAAGCATAATTAGATTAATAGGCAAAATCACAAACGAAAATAGGGGTACGAACACAAGATTGGCCACGAATGAAGAAAGGCTCAGCTCGAAAAAGTGGTAAACCAATAAAGGGTAGACTAATAGCTGACAGACAAATGTCATATAAAATGATTGGAGCAATACATGATTTGAAGATTGTAAAACCCTACTTGAATAAATTAGCGCAGCTGTCGCCAAATATGACAATTGAAACCCGACTTGAAATACCATGGCTGGCTGATAGGCAAGAAGTAAAATGAAACTTATAGAAAGTGCATCATCTACCGTTAATAATGATTTGCTTGCTCGACTAATCATCATTATTTCTACCACAGTCACAGAACGCCATACCGAAGGGGCCCCACCAGCTAGACAAGCATACAGCGGCAGAACAATCATAATAGCCAGTGTTGCATGTTCTTTGCGGACATGGCACCTCAGCATTATCTCAAAAAACAATAGCGTGATAAGGGCAACATGCAACCCAGAAATAGCGAATAAGTGTGTGATGCCCAGTTTTTGATAAGCACGACTGAGATCTTCATCCACATTCCCTTGGTCACCAATAATGAGTGCCTCTGCTTCAGCTGCTAAACGTTTAGGGAATGTCCTTTCTATATGCTTTTTAACTTTTAATCGTTGCTGTGCCAAAACAGAAGAAATACTTTTCTTTTTTCCGATATATTCAGCTTGTTCAATTTCATAAATGCCTATAGCACCTTGACTCTTCAGGTACTCATCCATTGAAAAAGCATATTGATGCGCAGGCATATTAGCTGGCGTAAGTTTTCCTTTAACACGGAACATAGCCCCACTTAAAGAAATATTTTCGTATTTTTCTTTCTCTTCTTTGTTTGAAAACGTCATGACCGCATAAATTTTGGCACCACTGTCCGTTTTGGCAAAGCCACGCAATTTAGCGCCATTAATTGTATAGGTACCAGTCCATGTAATCACCGCATGCTCTGGAATATGTTCTTTTAAATCTGCATTTCGATTCTTTGTATAAAAAAAGGCAGAAAAAGAAAAAACGGCGATAATGGCAAGAAGCCATGTTTTTTCATTTTTCCACCATAGAAAACAGCTATACGGAACGAATAGCCAAAGAAGAAAGCTATCTTTAAATGCTGCTAGAACAGCAAGCATAATAGCTAGAGCTATATATATTAATTTATGTCTAAAAGAGAATGGCCAAATAATTCTTCCACCTTCTGTTCATAAAGGGCCAATTCTTCAGGCGTTGCACCATGTTCACGCAATTTAGTAAGCATGTCCATATAGAGCATCATTTTTTCATCACTTAAAAAATCTATTTTTCTCTCATCAAAAGGTACATGTACGACATTCACCTTGGCTTGCGCCAACAATTCGATGGCGTACGGGTTATTCTTGTAGTCTGTTGCATAGTATAAGTTTTGGATGCCTGCTTGTATGATAGATTTGGTACATGGCAAACAAGGAAAATGCGTCACATAGAGATCTGCTCCTTTTGTCGGCGTTCCATATTTCGCACATTGCAACAAAGCATTAACCTCAGCATGAACTGTTCTAACGCAATGATTGTCCACTACATAGCACCCATTATCGATGCAATGGTCATCTCCGGAAATCGAACCATTATAACCTCCAGCAATAATTCGTTTCTCACGGACTATCGTAGCCCCTACTGATAATCTTGTACATGTACTTCTAAGTGCAAGCAAATGGCTTTGCGCCATGAAAAATTGGTTCCACGTGATTCGCTCCATATTATTGCCTCCTGTAATTATTACTTATTATATTCAGTGTAATTTTTAGAGACATCTTTTTCAACAGGCAAACGGGCTATTTAATTGACTGTTATTTGATCTTGTAGCGATTCAAATGTTTTGTCACCAATTCCCGTTACATTTTTTAAATCTTCAATCGTTTGAAAAGATCCATTTTCTGTCCGATAAGCAAGGATAGCTTGGGCTTTTGCAGGACCAATACCATTTAGGGTTTGCAAAACTGATTCATCTGCAGTATTGAGATTGACTAAATTTGAAGTACTTTGGCTACCACCGCTTGGACTGCTAGTATTGATAGACGGCTGGACTGCGGTTTTGTCATTTGATGCAATGGCCAGCACTTCTTCCACCTCTTCGCCTGTTTTGGGCACGTAAACAACCATCTCATCCTGCAACTTTTGAGCATGATTGATTTGCTTAGATTGTGCATTCTTAGCATATCCTCCAGCCAGCTGAATAGCATCTATAACGCGACTATCACCATCCAGCTTATAGACCCCTGGATTTTTGACCGCTCCTTTGACATCTACCATTATGGATGTAGACGCTACGATTTCAGGTTTTTCAATCGATGTGCTATTTGATTTACCATTTGCATGATCAGCAGTATTTGATTCGTTTAATTCGTTTGTTTTTTCAGCACGGGAAAATAAGTCGTCCTGTGGGGGTGTGGACGATTGTTTGGAAAAGTATATAAAAGTAAAGAAAAAAATAACAATGGCTATGGGGATGCCAAATTTTTTGCCATTTTTCTTCAAAAAAGAAGGAATTAGTCCGCACATCCTTTCTTTTTCAGAAGGCAATATACGAAGCTAATTCCAGTATATAGGATATTCATTTTTTTGAAAAGACTATTTTACAGCCCGGAAGAAAATTCTTTCAGAAAATTCTACAGGCTCTTTTTCAGCAAAATCAGCTGTGATGAAGATATCCTGAAAGCCGGCTTCTTTGAGCATATTTTTATACATTTCAATATCAAATGTACGCTGTGTATGAAATTCTTCAAATCTTTCATAATACCCATTATCTAGTTGGGAATAGAAAACAAGATCATGATGGACAGAATGAGGTTCTTCACCTTTTTCAGTCATCCACAAATAGCTGACTTCTCCGTCATCATAAGTGAAAGGAGAGTCCATAAAAAGTTCATCCATTTTGTAAATTGAATGCACATCAAAAAACAGCTGTCCGCCGCTTTTCAATGATTCATATATACGCTTAAGTGTTTCTCTTACCGCATCTTCTTCTAGAACATAGTTGATAGAATCTATCGGAATGGTAATGACATCGAGATCGTTGAAACCCTCAAGCTCATCCATGGACATGCAATAGAGAGGAATATCAAGGCCTGCTTCTGCAAAGTTTTGAGAAGCTACCATTAGCATATCTTCAGAAAGATCGATGCCGCTAACTTTATAGCCAAGAGCCGCAAATTTTGCGGCCATTGTCCCTGTACCGCAGCCAATATCCAAGAGATTGGGATAAGAGGCAGGCGACGCATGTGAAGTGACCCAATTGACATATTCATCATATGGAACGTCTGTCATTAAGCCATCATATACTTGTGCGAATTGTGAGTAGCTACTCATTCTGGATCCACTGCTACAAATTTTTCAGGCGCGTCTCCCCATAGACGTTCTAAGTTATAGTAAGCGCGTTCGTCCTTGTGGAAAACATGACATACCACTTCACCTAGATCTACTAAAATCCATCGAGCCGAATCAAAACCTTCAAGCCTTTTTACTTCATAGCCTGCTTTATGAGCAACATCTGCGATTTCACGCGCAATTGCTTGGGTTTGGCGATCGGAGTTACCATGGCAAATTAAGAAGTAATCCGCCAAAAGTGAAATACCCTCCATATTTAATGCAACTATATCTTCTGCTCTTTTGTCATCACAAGCTTTAAAAGCAATTTCTAATAAATTATTTGCCATATATTTGTTTTCCTTCTTTCCTTTGACTTTACGCCAAAACATATACTTATGTTACGCAAGTTTTGTTTATATTAACCGTTGATTTAAGTAAGAGGTTGCTGAAAATTTCTTATATATTACTTCTTCTTTTTTGCAATATATCATTGTAGCATTCGAAAGAATCTGGGAACACAGGTTGACCCTTGCTGATAAGAAACCCAATTGAGTGCGTAATACATTCACTCATTAGTTCATCTAAAGGTAGCTCTTGTGCAGCTTTCCTCAACTCTTCAACACCTGAAAATTGACGGTTCGGTTCAATCATATCAGCGATATAAATGATTTTTTCTAAATCACTCATGTTAGCGCGCCCTGTTGTATGGTAGCGAATCGCATTGAGCACATCTTCATCTTCTACATGGAATTCTTTTTGTGCAACATAAGCACCTACAGGACCATGCCATAATTCATGGTGGTATTCAAGCAGTAGTGGATTCATGTTCTCGCCTTTAATAACTTCCTTCATCCAAACACGGTCCGCATATTTGCATGAGTCATGCAGAATCCCCGCTGTTTCCGCTTTTTTTGTATCTAAATTGAAGCGCGTTGCTAATTCGATTGCTGTGTCTGCAACGCCAATAGTGTGGATATAACGACGCTCAGGCATACGGTCTTTCATTGCAGCTAATAATTCATTTCGTCCCATATAAACCTTCCTTTCGTATATACTCCTCCACCGCAGGCGGCACTATAAATGTAACTGGTTTCCCTGCATGTAATCGCTCGCGAATCATCGTTGAAGATAAATCCACCATCGGCGCCTCAATCTTTTGCACAGGCAACGACGTGCTACCAACTGAACCAGGGCGGTGTACACCAACAAAATGGACTAGCTTTGTCAATTCCTCAATATGATACCACTCATCCAACATATCTATCATATCTCCGCCAATGATAAAATAAAACTCTACTTCTGGCTCTAATGCTGTTAAGGCCCTTAACGTATCGTATGAGTAAGATACGCCGCCATGCTTGATTTCATACGGTTCTACCGTAAAATGAGGAACCATCTCTGCAGCGAGTTCTGTCATATGAAATCGCTGTTCTGCTGTTGCATCTTCTGGTTTAACTTTATGCGGTGGTATTGCATTTGGCATGAGGCGCACTTCATCTAAATTAAGCGCATAATACGCTTCATTAGCCATGATTAAATGCGCAATATGCGGCGGATTAAAAGTGCCGCCGAGAAGCCCTACTTTTTTCATGAAATCAAATCCTTATTTTGCTTTTGGCAATTCGATTTTGCGATGTTCACGTTTTGATGCTTGTTTATATAAAACAACTGTAAGACCAATCAATTGAACAAGTTCTGCATTTGTGCCTGAAGCTAATTGTTCTGCCACATCATGCTTATCTTCTTCACAGTTGTCTAAAATACGTACTTTTAATAATTCACGCACTTCTAATGCTTGCTTAATTTGTACAAGCATTGCTTCATTAACACCGCCTTTGCCCACTTGAAAGATCGGCTGTAATGAATGTGCTTCTGCACGTAAAAATCTTTTTTGTTTACCTGTTAACATAAAATCAATTTCCTCCTATTTGCCGAAGCAAAAGTTCTTCTACATCTTTCGCATTCGGGTACGAGCCCATCCAGTAACTGTAACTAAGCGCACCCTGATGGATAAACATGCCTAGTCCTGTCACAATGGTGGCTCCTGATCGCTTTGCTTCTTTTAAAAATGGCGTCATCATTGGATTATACACAATATCTGCCACAATTGCAGTCTTAGACAGCCGTTTAAGCCCAATGGGCATTGAAAATTCACTTTTATTTAAACCTGCGGCCGTCGTTTGGATAATAATATCATATCGATCCAAATCCTCTGATGCTCTCTCTAAGGTAAGCGCCTTAGCCTCTATATCCAAATCATCACAAATAGCCTGTGCCTTGCTGATAGTACGATTGGCAATATTAATTTGCCTATATCCAGTTTGTTTTAAAGCAAACGCAATGCCCCGAGCTGCCCCGCCCGCTCCAATTAGCAAGACAGACTTATGGCGATGGTCTATGCCAACTGCTTCTTCTAAAGAACGTACAAAGCCAAGCCCGTCCGTATTATAACCTTTATACCGACCATCCTGCATCCTTACGACTGTATTAACCGCACCCATCTGTGCAGCTGTGTCATCAATCTCATCAAGCAATGGAATAATGGATTCTTTATGTGGTATTGTCACATTCCAGCCGCTGCAGCCAAGTAGTTTTAATGAAGTCACGGCTGCTTCTAAATTTTCTGGCAATACATGAACCGGGATATAGCTTGCATTTTTGCCCTCTTTTTCAATCCACGTACTATGCATTAAAGGTGACATAGAATGCTCAATGGGATTTCCTATAACGGCATACCATTTCTTCATCTTAGTTCCTCCCTATATCAATGACGGGCGAACTTGCACTTCGACTCCCTCTGGTGCGTATGCCGCAATTACGACATTTGGATCTTGTATTGTAATCCAGCCAAGCCCAGAAAAAACAATATCAGTTTTCGCTTCTTTAATTGAAAATTCATGGCGTACCAATTTCGGAAGTGCATCCATATGTTGCTTTGTAGGCGGTGATAGCAGCTCGCCTTTATGGTTTTCGTAAAGTTCATCTGCATTTTCGAGCTTAGTACGATGAATCATCAGTTCATTAGCAATATGCACTGTAAAGGCTGCTCTCTCGCCTTTAATAAAATCAAATCGCGCAAGCGCGCCGATAAATAGAGTTTGCGCCGGATTTAATTGAAATACCTTTGGTTTAATTTCTTTTTTGGGCATAATATATTTAAGCTCTGATGGATCTAAGTAATGCGCCATTTGATGATGATTGATAATACCCGGCGTGTCATAAATAGCTTGTCCATCTTCTAATGGGATTTCAATCATGTCTAGCGTAGTGCCAGGGAAATAAGAAGTAGTGATGATATCCCCTGCTCCTGTTGCTCTTTTAATAATTCGGTTAATGAATGTAGATTTCCCTACATTTGTACACCCAACAACGAAAACATCTTGTCCATTACGATAATTCTCTATTGCTTCTATCGCTTCTTCCATACCGCTGCCTTTATGCGCACTGACAAGCAAGACATCGATTGGTTTTAGCCCAAGCGCTTTTGCTTCTCTTTTCAGCCAATTAATCACTTTTTGCTTTTTCACTGATTTTGGTAGCAAGTCCGCTTTATTTGCGATGAGGAGTACCGGATTATTGCCAACAAAACGGTGTAATCCAGGTAACCAGCTCCCATTAAAATCAAATATATCTACAATTTTTACGATTAAGCCTTTTTGAGTACCAAGGCCGTTTAAGATGCGCAAAAAGTCGTCATCTGTCAAAGAAACAGGCTGAAGCTCATTGTAATTCTTGAGACGGAAACAGCGCTGGCATATGATTTCTTCTTTCTCTAACGTTGCTGCAGGAGCATATCCTGGTGCATTTTTATCTTCAGTTTGGATGGTAGTACCACAGCCAATACATTGTGGCATGTCTTTCATTCTTTTTCCTCCCACGTTTTAATTCCTTTTTTGCTTAAATATTTAAAAACACGGCGTTCGATGAAACGATTGAATCGTGTAACAAATCCGTCCGATTGTGCGACAGGCTTTACTAAAATCGTATATAACCTACTACGATTTGCTCCCATCATATCTGTGAGCATTTGGTCTCCCAGCATGAGCACTTCTTCAGGTCTCATATCAAGTAATGCAAGAGCACGTTTAAAACCCTTGCCAAGCGGTTTTTGCGCTTGGAAAATATATGGAATTCCGACCGGATCTGCAAATTTTTTGACGCGTGCCTCTTTATTATTCGACAGAATGACAACCTGTATTCCAGCATCCTTCATCTGTTGAAACCAGGCAATTAAGTCCTCTGTAGCATCTGCACGATCCCATTCGATTAATGTGTTGTCTAGATCTGTAATAATCCCTCGAATGCCTTTTTCTTTCAGCTTTTCCGGCGTAATATCAAACACCGAAAGTGCAAATTCGTGTGGCATAATCAATTTGTACATTTTTTCCTCCAATAAATCTATTCTCCTGCATTTACAGGCTGTTCCCCTAACAAATATATATGCTCAAGAAGCTAAGAAGGGGTGAACCTCCCGTAAAAGCCCAATGGTTTATCTACGCTCTACAAATTATAGCATATGTGCAAATGCTTGACCCACTTGGATCTTTTGTCCGGGAACAGTTTGTTCTAAGAATTCTGCGCTATTGGGTTCAAAAAGCATCACAACGGTTGACCCAAAACTGAAGAATCCTACTTCTTCTCCTTTTTTCCACTCTGTTGTTGTATTCGTCAAATGAATGGAATTCACGAACATGGCACCAACTTTAATGAACGCGCAAGTGGCACCGTTTGCTGTTTGTAGCTCTGTGATTTGTCGGTAGTTTTTTGAAATCGGCTGATCCCCATAAGTCAATCCTAAAGAATTAACGGGATAAGATTTTCTTCCAAGTGTAAATTGTTTTATCACTTCACCATCAATCGGACTATGAAGCCTATGATAATCCGCCGGACTAAGGTAAAACACAATGTATTTTCCATTGATATACTTTGCAATATTTTCTTCTTTGCCTAGTAGATCAACAAGGTTGTACTTTTTTTCCTTCACCAAAAATATACTGTTTTCTACAATATCGCCGCAGGATTCAATTTTTCCATCAACTGGGCTTGTATACAATTCAGTTCCTTCTGCAATCGGCCGAGCACCCTGTTTTAATTTCCGAGTGAAAAAGTCATGTAGATTATGGTATGTGTTATTTTCCGTTTCTTGCGTATCAATTCCATATAATCGTATATAGGAAGAAATTATTCTTTTGCTAAAGCGAGAACCAGCTATTCCTCGCAGTATCGTAGACGACCACCTGCCGTTTGTTAATTCTACAAGTGACCGGTAATATTTTTCTCGTAACATTGACAACCCTCATTTTAAAAAAGTTTTACACTCCCAATTAAAAGAAGTATAATATTGTAATACTGAACATAAAGGAATGATGTCCATTGTTTTTAATTGAAGTAGTGGATACCACAATTAAAAAAATGAAAGCACACTTAGCTAATACTATCACACTAGGGAATATCTCATTCGGCGGCGCCTCTATTATGGCAACCATCCATGAGTCCTTTAATTATGCTGTATTGTTTATTTTCATAGCTGCCTTTTTGGATCGTTACGATGGCAAAGTGGCACGGAAATTCAATCAAGAATCAGAGCTAGGAAAACAATTGGACTCCATGAGTGATATTATATCATTTGGTGTGGCTCCAGCGATATTAATGTATGAAATGACACTTGTCCATTTTGGCACGATCGGTATGATTGTCGCTGTATTATATATTGCATGCGGTGCATTTAGGCTGGCTCGTTTCAATATTACAGAATCCAATGGTTATTTCAGCGGTCTGCCAATTACCGCATCTGGTGCTATCTTAACGTTAACATTTTTCTTCATACCGGTATTATCCCCAGTTTTTTATATGTTTTTATTCCCACTTCTATCAGTTCTTATGATTAGCACGTTTACATTAAAGAAGGTTTAATTTGGCGAATAAGTATGACCTGCATTTGCAGGTCATTTTTTTGTTGTAAAATGACTTCTCTTGTCATATGATGTGTTACTCACATGTAAGGAAGGATGACGACAATTAGCTCCCTTTTAACAGCCATCATGCAACTGTGGGTCGATCTCCCCGTCTTACTTGGCTATTTAAAAGGCCAATCGTTTCCGCAACCCTTTTCAAAAGAGGAAGAAGCCGAGTGTCTCGAACGGTATATGAATGGCGATGAATCTGCAAAACTTGAACTCATTGAAAGAAATATGAGGCTTGTTGCGCATGTCGTCAAAAAATTCCATCCGAAACACGAACAGCTTGATGACTATATTTCCATTGGGACGATTGGGTTAATGAAAGCGGTCGCAAGCTTTACGCCGCAGAAAAAGACGAGGCTTGCTACATATGCAGCTCGTTGTATAGAAAATGAAATACTAATGCATTTAAGAAGCCAGAAAAAAGTTCAAAAAGACGTGTCTTTACACGAAACCATCGGCTCTGACAAAGATGGTAATCCGCTAGAAATTGCAGATTTTTTGCAAAGCGATGAACCTTCCACCGAACAACAGATTGAAAGGTGTGAAGAAGAGCAGCTTTTATATGAGCATCTAGATTTATTAGATGACCGTGAATTAAGTATTATTCAACAGCGCTATGGACTCGGCCAGCAAGAACCCAAAACCCAGAAGGAAATTGCAAAAGACATGAATATATCCAGAAGCTATGTTAGCCGCATTGAAAAACGTGCACTAGTCAAACTGTACCAGCATTTAAAAAAGAAAAATCATCGAAATTTTGAGCAATAAAAAAGAACTGCCATATATATGGCAGTTCTTTTCTATCTTTTAGATTCATTCATTCGGAAACTTCTGATACCATTATAAGGCTTAATACTGCTGTAATTGCCATAGCCGCCGCCATAATAAAAGTCATGAGAATCCCTCCCGCATCCTAAGTATGTAAGTATTTGTTGCTTTTATCTTACCACTTAAAAGAAGGCTTTGAATGGAACATTATGAACAACTGCTGTCTAAATTTTGGATAAATTGTGTCAGGCCAATGCCTTACGCTAACTTTGAAATAACCTTCAAAACAATCTCTGTTGAATGTTTTGCTGCTACTTGTAAAAATTCATCAAAGCTGATTGCAGATTCTTTGCCAGCAATATCAGAAAGAGCACGAATGACCACAAAAGGAGTATCAAATTGATAGCAAACTTGCGCTACAGCAGCTGCTTCCATCTCAACAGCTTTCATTGATTTAAAATCCCCACGTACTTTTTCCACACGAACAGGATCGTTCATAAACGAGTCGCCCGTTGTGATCAGACCAACTGCAAATTGGTGCTCGCCTATTTCTGTTACGGCTTCTTTCGCGATTTCGATTAGTTTTTGATCTGATTGGAACATAGCTGGCATTTGTGGAACTTGTCCGATTTCATAGCCGAAAATAGTAGCATCCACATCATGATGCCTTACTTCGTCTGAAATAACTATTGCACCGATATCAAGATTTTCATCATAGCCGCCTGCAGATCCCGTATTAATTACAATATCCGGTTTGTATTCATGCAGTAGCAATGTAGTTGTCATGGCTGCATTGACCTTGCCAATCCCGCTCTTCAGAAGGATGACATCATGGCCTGCGTATGTACCTGTCGTAAATTCACTATGCGCCATAGTTCGGCTCTCCGTATTTTCTAGTGTGTTTCTTAAATATTCTACTTCTTCTTCCATTGCGCCAATGACAGCAATTCTCATTTTTATACTTCCTTCCTTAGGATAAATCTACTCCATGCTGGGCCGTAATCTTCCCATATGAGATAGTCACTTATACCGCTTATTATATTACAACATAAAGAATGGCGATGCCTCACTTATAGGGGGCATCGCACATATTTTAATAAGCGCCTTGATGTGTTTTTAAGACTTCCAATTTAGTTGGTTTCCAACCTTTATTAGGAATCCACTCCATTGAAACACGATAGTTCTTGGTCTTGTCATTTGAAGAAACAATTCCGATTGACGTATTCGGGCTACCACCGTTCTTAACATACCATATAATCATATCATTTTCATCTAAGCCTGTCGTATGAGCAATCGTTTTTATTTTTTCGTTCCAATCAAGTGAACCTTTTGTATAGCTTGAATTATGGACATCGCTGGATTCTTTTTGTTTTGTTTTAGTTGGCTTCCATTTTGAATCGGTAACAACTTTTTTCACGTTTGGATCGTTAGAATCTTCGACTTTAGCTGTATGACTGTATTGGTCACTGTCTTTCTTACTTTCTTCATTATCTTGTGTTTCATCTGAAGCTGAATTATTATCTTCATCACTAGCAGTCTCTTCTTGTTCACTAGACGAATTATCGTCTTCCGCTTGTGCATCACTTTCTTCTTCAGATGCGTCTGCTTTTTCTTTCTTGGCCTCTTCCGCTTGTTTTGCTTTCTCTTTTTCTAGCTCTTTTGAATCTTTTTCTACTATATTATCTTTTTCGGATTCATTTTCTTGCGGTGTTTGTTGGGCAACTTTATCACTTTTAGTGTCTTTGTTATGCGAGCCGCCAATGACAATGAAGCCAGCTACAACGAGTATAAGTGCAGCTACAACACCAATTAACACATTCAATATTTTATCCATTTTCTTTTTATCTGTGTTTTTTGGTTTTTTGCCATTCGGATTATATCGGCGTCCAATTTCAGCCATAAGTCTCCCCCTTACTTCTTTACATGATGACGCGCATCATCTGGTTTGGTTTCTTAATACTCTTGTCTATCATAGCATAAAAACAGAATACGCTTCTAGCTTTGCGAGTATACATGAAAAGCATTCCAGGTAGCCCCAAAGCATATAAAATAAGGATTAAAGTCGTATTCATTTCTTTTACAAGTAACCGCAGACCCAATAACATGCTTTTTAATTGTTACTGTCGTTTGATTTCCGTAGTTTTCAAAACAATCAGCTATAATTAATTGATTCGTATGGTACTGATATTTAATAATAATCATGAGTGATATACCCAAAGTTAAAATACCAACGCTACCGAAAATCGCGATTGACTTTTTCTTTTTAGATGTTTTCAATTAAATCTCTCTTTCTTTCGTTTCATAATTCAGAATATAATATATTTTATTTTTCCTTTTTTTCAACCATTTAATAATGGCTGATACGTTTACTTAATCTATTTATAACAAAAACCTCATTTGTTGAATACAATAATTTCCGTTTAATTGCGTTTAATAAAAAAAGAAGACAATACAAACGATTGTCTTCTTTAAAGGTTTTACATTTTATTTAATAGAAATAATCTCGACATCCATGTCTCCACCAGGTGTATTGACTTTTACACGGTCTCCCACTTTATTGCCAAGTAGGGCTTTAGCGATTGGCGAATCATTTGAAATACGACCCTCGAAAGGATCTGCTTCTGCTGAACCTACGATTGTGTAAGTTTCTTCGTCGTCTTCCTCTAAGTCCTTGAATGTTACTGTACGGCCAATTGTTACGATATCAGATGTACTCGCGCCTTCTTCGATAATCATGGCATTACGAATCATTGTTTGCAAAAGCGAAATACGGCCTTCTACAAAGCCTTGTTCGTCCTTCGCAGCATCATACTCGGAGTTCTCCGATAAGTCACCAAAACCACGCGCTGTTTTGATGCGTTCAACAACTTCTTTACGTTTAGTTGAAATTAAGAATTCTAATTCTTCTTCTAGTTTTTGCTTACCCGCTGCAGTCATTGGGTATTGTTTTTCTGCTGCCATTTTATTCACTCCTCGATTGCTTCTTCATCATCTTAATAAAAATACTATGTCGCTACTCGTTAAAGCATGCGACATAGTTTCTAACAAGAATATTTACTAATCATTTACAATGATATTACACAATACTATTTGTTTCAAGAATTGTTTTTATTTTTGTAACCATTAAATCAATTGCCACTTCATTTTGGCCGCCTTCTGGAATAATAATATCTGCATAACGCTTAGTTGGCTCAATAAATTGATTATGCATCGGACGAACAACAGAAAGATATTGCTCAATGACAGAATCCATTGAACGACCACGCTCATTGATATCGCGTAAAATACGGCGAATAATCCGCAAGTCTGCATCCGTATCCACAAATAATTTAATGTCCATCAATTCACGCAAGCGCGGATCAAAAAGTACCAAAATTCCTTCAAGAATGATAACATCTTGTGGATCAATATGAATGGTTTCTTTTGAACGTGTATGTAGTGCATAATCATACACTGGTTTTTCAATGGATTTTCTTTCTAATAAACGCTTTACATCACTAATTAATAAATCCGTATCAAATGCATCCGGATGATCATAATTCGTTTCTAGTCGTTGATCAAATTCCAAATGGCTTTGATCTTTATAATAAAAGTCTTGCTCAATCACTACTACTGAATGTTCTTTAAATACATCATGGATGGCATGTGTCACACTTGTTTTGCCAGACCCAGAACCTCCAGCGATGCCAATCACAACTGGACGTTGTTTTTCCATCTACCGCATCTCCTTGCGCATCATATTCATTGGATACAGCTTCTCAGCACATTTGAAACGAACGATTTGCAATGGATGTCTAGCAGCATCAAGTGCTTGTCCATCTTCATCCCATACTTCGTCAATGACAACTTTAAAGTTTTCAATTTCAGGCCCGAAAAACTCTACTTCGTCGCCAGGTTTAAAGTAATTACGTTGCTGTAATGTAACCATTTGTGTTTCTTCATTGTAATCTAAGACCATGCCAACAAAATCAAATTTCGTTTGCTTGCCATGTTCACCGAACATTTGTTGTTCATATCCAGGTTGTCCTTCAAAGAAAGAAGAAGCTGTTTCACGGTTTGCACATTTATCTAGCTCTTCAAGCCATTCAAGTTTAATTTTGAAATTATCAGGATCTGCACAATATGCGTCGATTACTTTACGATAGACACTGACTACAGTAGCTATATAGTGAATCGATTTCATACGACCTTCAACTTTTAAAGAATCGATACCTAAGTCAATAATTTTTGGAATAGATTCGATAAGCTTCAAATCTTTCGGGCTCATTGCAAAGGCTTCGTTGCCTTCTTCAAATAAAGGCTTTTCTTCACCATCTTCTACTGCATATAAATCATAATCCCATCGACATGATTGGCAACAACCCCCACGATTAGAATCACGCGCAGTCATATGGTTAGATAAAACACAACGACCAGAATAAGCAATACACATTGCGCCATGAACAAATGACTCAATTTCAATATCCACTTTTTCTTTCATTAGTTTGATCTCTTCTGCACTTGTTTCACGTGCTAACACGACACGCTCTAATCCTTCTTCTTTCCAATACTGAACAGCTTTCCAGTTGGAAAGGGATTGTTGCGTACTTAGATGGATTTCTAATTTTGGTGCAACAATTTTACATGTCTCAATAATTAATGGATCGGCTACAATAATACCTGCTACTCCTGCGCCTTCCAGTGCTTTTAGATATTCATCAAGTCCATCCATATTATCATTGTGAGCAAAAATATTCGTCGTCACATAGATTCTGGCACCATATTTATTAGCAAATTCTACACCTTCGCGCATTTCATCGATTGAGAAATTTCCTGCGTTTGAACGAAGACCAAATTCTTGGCCGCCGATAAATACAGCGTCTGCACCATAGTGGACTGCAATTTTTAATTTTTCCAAGTTGCCTGCAGGTGCTAGCAATTCGGGTTTTTTAACGATGACTCTTTTGCCATCACGAATTTCGCTTATCGTATCGTCTTTTAATAATGTCACGGTTTTTTTCTCCTTTCCTAGTATACAGTTTCCTTGAAGAAGAAGCCTGTATCCAATGGACGCAACTCTGGTTGAATTTCTTCAATTTTTGCGAGTAGTTCTTCTTTTATATCGAAGTATGCATCAGGAGATTCAGTGTATGCATCAATTGCTTTGCGGTAACACTCTGTTACAGCGACCACATATTCTTCTGTATGCAAGACACCCTCAATTTTGAAAACGTCGATTTCAGCTTCAAATAATTCATCTAATTCATCAATAATACACATATCATTCGGACTGAAAATATGCGTACCGTTTAAATCCTCGTATATTGGATATTTGCTGTTTCGTTCTGGATCATGCAAGAACATATTGCGATTGTTTTTCCGGTTTTCAACTTCCATTGCTTTGCCTTCATACAGGAAGTAATGGCCAAGCAGTGGTCGTTTCGACTGGAACATACATGTCATTCCGTGCACTTGGACTTCGATTTCGATTTCGGCATTTTCTTTAATTTCAACAATTTCATCCATGCTTAATTCACGAGCAAGGACAGCCCTTGTTGCACCGCGTTTGCCCCAATAATTAGCTTGGAACCAGTTCGTTGCAATTGTTTCTGGGTTCCAATGTAATGGGATGTTAACGTCTGCTTCACGTCTAGCAATGATGACTGATGGATCGCCAAAAACGATGCCATCCACACCTATTTCTGATAATGCTTTCATATAAGGTGCTAGTGCATCCACCCGATCATTATGGAAGATAGCATTCATCGCAACGTATACTTTTTTTCCAGCATTGTGAATGATTGCAGTAGCTTCACGTACTTCTTCAATAGTAAATTCTCCTGCTAATCGTAAACCAAATTGCTGTTCACCTATTAAAAAGGCATCTGCACCTGCTTCAATAAGCGCTTTAATATGTGAAAGCGATTGTGGAGTTACAAGTAATTCAGGTTTTGTCATTATGGTCACCTCTTTATACAAATCAATAATCCATCACCAACTGGGAAGAATGTGGATTGATAATCTTCATTTTCTATCATCCAATCCGCAAATTGATGCAAATTACGAATCATCGTTCTTTTCCGCCTAGGTACCTCTGAAAGATCCAGATCGGAAAGGCCGTGCATATACATATTATCGATATATATAATACCGCCTTGTTTTATAAGCGGACTATACTTTTCAAAGAACTTTTGATATTGCCCTTTTGCAGCATCGATAAAAATAGCATCAAATGCTGAGTGATGATTTTCTATATCTACTTCTAATGCATCGCCTGAGATGATTTCCACTTGCTCAGCAACAGAAGATTTCGAAAGGAAATGTTTAGCTTGCTGTACACGGTTTTCATCTCGTTCAATTGACACTATTTTTGTTTCGGGCAATGCCTCAGCCATACGAATGGCAGAGTAGCCAATTGCAGTGCCAATTTCTAATATACTTTTAGGTTGTTGGATTCGGAGCATTTGCAGCAATAATTCAATTGCTGGCAGTTGCATAATAGGCACAAAGTTTTCTTTTGCGAATTGTTCCATCTCAGTAAGCAATGGATTTCGTGGTTTTATAAAGGACATTGTATATGCATCCGAAATAGCCATACAATTCCCTCCTTATTTTTTCAAAAATACACTTTATCTTATCACAAAAATAGAAGAAAAGCGAGAGCCGCTCTTCTCCTATCTTAGTTATTCAAACCTAATTTCAATAAATCGGTTCAGCATCTTTTTCCTAGTTTACTTTATATATTTCTCAACTTTACCTAAATGTTCATCATACGTTTTAGAGAAATGATTGTTACCGTTTTTGTCTGACACAAAGTATAGGTATTCTGTTGTTGCTGGATTTATTGCAGCCTCAAGTGATTCCTTACCTGCGTTTGAAATAGGGCCTGGTGGCAATCCCTTAATCTTATACGTATTGTATGGATTTTTCACTTCTAAATCTTTATAAAGGACCCGGGATTTATGCTCTCCTAATGCATAAAGAACAGTAGGGTCGGTTTGAAGTGGCATTTTGCTTTCTAAACGATTATAAAAGACACTAGCAATCGTTTCACGGTCGGTTTTGGCTGTTGCTTCTTTCTCCAAAAGGGAAGCAAATGTTAAAAATTTATGAACAGATAAATGTTTTTGCTTCAATTGGCCAGAGTAATTAGTGATAACCTCATTGGTCTGTGCAATCATTGGCTCTATGATTTCCTGTAATGTCGGCTTCTCTTCGAAATACGGGTATGTTGAAGGGTATAGGTAGCCTTCAAGTGGATAGCGTATATCTTTTTGGTCAATTGCTTTTGTAACGGTACGTGGATACGCTTTTTTCATTTGTTTAATGAATTTCTTGCTATTCACGAGATCCATAAACTCTTTTTTCGAGTAGTTTGTACTTTTTTCAACTTTTTCTGCAATTTGGTCAAGAGTTAAACCTTCTGGGATTGTAATCGTAAAGATTGGCGTACGGTACACTTTCCCTGTTTTCAGACTTTTGATAATTTCATCGATCGTCATAGAAGAAGTCAGATTATAGGTACCCGCTTGAAATTCTGATTCATTTTTTACCTTTGTATAATACTTGAAGACTTTAGCATTTTTAATAATATTTTTATTCTCCAAGGTTTCGGAAATAGTATCAATCGATGAACCGATCGGGAGATTAACTTTGACTGTTTTAGTTGCATTTTCATCTACTGGCTTTAACGCATTATTTACATAAAAATACATACTTATCCCAAGAATCAGTGCAAGTGCAATAAATACTCCTGATGCAGCTAATACAATTTTACGTACAACCCTTTTTTCAGACTGCCGTTCTTTTATTTTATTGATCTGATCTTGGTTTTTCTTCTTTTCCACGTAGGTAATTCCTCCTTAACGGATGTTTGCTGCACAAAAAAGCGGAATGCTAGTTGCTCATTCCGCTTAGGCAAACAATTACTCTTCGCCAAATTCAGCGTCAAGAGTGTTTAAAACTTCTTCCACCATGTCCCATTCTTCATCAGTTTCAATAGGAACAAGTTCTCCGCCTTCACCATCTTCAGCTGGGACAACAGCAGATGCAAAGATTTCAACTTCTTCGCCTTCTGCAGCGCCTTCTTTATAATATAGTACATAGGAGCGGTCAAAATCCTCAGAGTCGAATGTATAAAGTACCGCGTATACTTGTTCGTTACCGAATTCATCTACTGCCACGATGTGCTCGTGATCATGTTCGTGTTCATGTGCCATTTAGGTCACCTCTTCTATATATTTTATGCTGTCTACTTCAGCAGCATCTTAAGTATTCCTTTTGTATTGGATAAATACATATTGCCGAGCATTTATTTTAAACTAAACTGCCAACTCTCTGCAATTATCCTTGTTCAATATCCTCATCCAACTCTTCAATAACAGATTCGATGTAATCCCACTCTTCATCTGTTTCGATTGGAGTAAGTTCACCGTCTGTTCCATTATCTGATGGTTCATAGGAGGATGCGAAGATCTCAACTGTGCCATCTTCGTCTTCTGAACCAATAATAGAGTAAAGTACATATGATTTGCCGAATTGTTCGGAATCAAATGTATGAAGCACTTCGCAAAGTTGCTCATTGCCTTCATCGTCTACAATTGTAATATGTCTTTCTTCAAATTCTTCCATAATTCCACCTCATAACTGTTTTCGGTCTAAGTATCCTTGGAGAATCATAACCGCCGCCATTTTATCAATGACTTTTTTTCGATTTTTGCGACGTACATCCGCTTCGATTAGCAAACGTTCCGCAGCCATTGTTGTCAATCTCTCGTCCCAAAGCGTTACTGGCTTAGAAAATGTATCTTCTAAAAGCTTTGCATAAGCCTGTGATGCCTCGCCTCTTGGTCCAACGGTATTGTTCATATTTTTGGGGAAACCTACAACAAATTCAGCAATGTCATACTCATTCACCAGCTCTTGGATTCTTTCAATGCCGAATTCATTATTTTCCTCATCAATTTTTACCGTTTCGATACCTTGGGCTGTCCAACCTAGCGCATCGCTAATTGCTACGCCAATCGTTTTGGAGCCAACATCTAAACCCATTATTCTCATCATTATGCCTCGTTATTCTTTTTAATATAGAACTTAACCAACTCTTCTAAAATTTCGTCACGTTCAAGTTTACGAATTTTGTTCCGTGCATCCTGATGACGAGGGATATAAGCAGGATCTCCTGATAATAGATAACCAACGATTTGATTGATAGGATTGTATCCTTTTTCTTCTAGCGCTGCATGTACTCGTTGCATGGTTTCTCTAACTTCTTGTTCCATCGATTCTTCAGGGAAATTAAATTTCATCGTCTGATCAAACTTACTCATGCAGGGCACCTCACTTTAAAATAGTAGAATAACGTCTTGTATCTATGTTAGTATACCCTATTCAACAAACCTTTTAAATAGATTTTACATAATTATACACGGAATCCAACGCTTCTTCCAATTTAGAAGCATCTTTTGCACCCGCCATCGCCATATCAGGACGGCCTCCGCCTTTGCCTCCGCAAATCTCTGCAACTTCTTTCACAATCTTGCCTGCGTGATAGTTTCCGTTTGCTAGATCTTTTGTTACCCCGGCAATCAGCATAACTTTACCTTCAGATGCTGCGCCTAAAACAATGACACTATGGTCCATTTTAGCTTTCAAATCATCCATTAGTTGGCGTAATTGATTGTTGTCTTTTGCTTCAACCTTTGTTGCCAGCACCGTTACTTCGCCGATTTTCTGTGCTGATGATAAGATAGTTGAAGCTTGTGCACCTGCTATTTTGGCAGATAATGACGCATTCTCGCGTTGTTGCTCTTTCAACTCTTGTTGAAGACTTTCCACACGTGCGACTAAGTCTTTCGGATTTGCTTTCAGCAAACTAGCAGCTTGTTCTAAAACATGCTGTTCTTCTTTCGTTGCTTGATATGCAGCTTTGCCTGTTACAGCTTCAATACGTCGAGTGCCTGCACCAATACCGCCTTCTGACATAATTTTAAAGAATCCAATTTCTGAAGAACGTTTAACATGGATACCACCGCATAGTTCAATAGAATAATCGGACACTTGTACTACGCGCACGACATCACCATATTTTTCACCAAATAAAGCCATTGCACCAATTTCTTTCGCTTCCGCAATTGGCATCTCCTGAATAACTACTGCGATGTCATCCCAGATTTTTTCGTTAACGATCTGCTCTATTTTTTCTAACTCTTCTTTAGTAACAGCGCCAAAGTGTGAGAAGTCAAAACGAAGACGGTCTGGTCCTACATATGAACCCGCTTGGCTTACATGATCGCCTAACACATCTTTTAGTGCGCGTTGCAATAGATGTGTTGCTGTATGGTTCTTCACAGTCAAGTTACGTTCTGTGCGATCAACTTGTGCAAATACATCTTCACCTACATGCATTTCGCCAGATTCAACAATAACTGTATGCAATGCTTGGCCATTTGGCGCTTTTTGGACATCTTTTACAAATGCATTGAATGAATCGTTGCTAATTGAACCATGGTCAGCAATTTGCCCACCCATTTCAGCATAGAAAGGTGTTTCAGCAAGAATAATTAGTGCTTCATCACCCTCTGAAGCTGTTTTTTCGATTTGTCCATTTACTACCATTGCTGCAATTGTTGTGTTTGTCTCAAGAGTTTCATAACCCACAAATGTGCTTGCCTCTGTTAGGTTTGCAAGTACTTCTGATTGGACATGCATAGAATCGACATCTTGGCGTGCATTACGAGCACGTTCACGTTGAACTTCCATTTCTGCTTCGAAACCTTCAACATCCACTGTCATGCCTACTTCTTCTGCATATTCCTCTGTCAATTCGACTGGGAAGCCGTAGGTATCATATAAACGGAATGCATCTACTCCAGGAATGCTTGTTTGTCCGTTCGCTTTTTGGGCTTCTACCACTTCATTGAAGATAGAAAGGCCGTCATGTAATGTCTCATGGAATCTTTCTTCTTCGTTCTTAATAACGCGAGCGATAAATTCCGCTTTTTCTTTCACTTCTGGATAGAAGTCAGCCATGATCTCACCAACTGTTGGTACAAGTTGGTACATGAATGGTTTTTCGATACCTATTTGTTTTGCATATCGTACGGCACGGCGAAGTAAACGGCGAAGCACATAACCACGACCTTCATTTGAAGGTAATGCTCCATCACCAATTGCAAATGCCACTGTCCGGATGTGGTCTGCAATGACCTTGAATGGCGTGTTTATATCTTCCTCGCTGCCAAAGATTTCATTTAAATCGATTTCATTTGGGCGTTTGTATTTACGATTTGCAAATTCTTCAATTTTCTCGATAATTGGCATAAACAAATCTGTATCAAAGTTAGTTGGCACATCTTGAACAACTGAAGCCATACGTTCTAGGCCCATACCTGTATCAATGTTTTGTTTTGGCAGAGGTGTATATGTGCCATCTGGATTATGATTAAATTGAGAAAAAACAAGATTCCATATTTCTAGATAGCGCTCATTTTCACCGCCCGGATATAATTCTGGATCTTTCAGGTCGTTGCCGTATTTCTCTCCGCGATCGTAGAAAATTTCTGAGTTAGGGCCACTAGGACCTTCTCCAATATCCCAGAAGTTCCCTTCCAAACGAATTAGGCGTTCTTCTGGAATACCAACTTCGTCTTTCCAAATCGTATAGGCCTCATTATCTTCCGGATGTATGGTAATGGACAATTTTTCACCTTCAAAGCCCATCCATTTTGGATCTGTTAAGAACTCCCACGCATAGTGGATAGCTTCTTTTTTAAAGTAATCACCAATAGAGAAGTTCCCAAGCATTTCAAAGAATGTATGGTGGCGAGCTGTTTTGCCGACATTCTCAATATCATTCGTACGTATTGCTTTTTGTGCATTTGTAATACGTGGATTTTCAGGGATCACTGAGCCATCAAAATATTTTTTCAACGTTGCTACTCCGGAATTGATCCATAGTAATGACGCGTCATTAATTGGCACAAGCGGCATACTAGGTTCTTGTTTGTGTTTTTTCTCTTCAAAGAATTCGATAAACTTGCGACGAATTTCTGCTGATGTTTTCATTAATTTTCCTCCTTTTATATATAAAAAAACCCCCATCCACTGTAACAGGGACGAAGGTTTCTATTCGCGGTACCACCCTAATTATAATAGCTTTTGCTATTATCACTTAATTACCTTAACGCGGCACACGGTAGTTTTTGGCTACACTCAGGAATAGCTTTTCCAAATTGGGTAGTGAAGGTTCTCACAGCCTAGGAACCTCTTTCTGTACACGGACCAACAAGTACTTTTTTCCTTCAACGTATTGCAGTATTAGAGATCAATCTTGTTTAAATAGGATAACTCTTACTTATTTTAAGAAATGCTTTTACTTCTGTCAATTCTCATTATTCATAAAATCATAAGGGCTAATGCCCGCCATTCCAATCATTGGATGAATGCCTGAATAATTATCTAGCGTTAAAGCAACAGGTAACTTGTCCTCTACTGATTGTATTGCTTCTTTCTCAGTTGATTCCGTTTTGGTATCATTCTTTTCTTCTAGCGATTTGATTTCAGTTGTCTCATCCAATGATAAACGCTCTACAAGTGAGGTATGGCGTTTCATATCATCTGTTTTTTGAAAACCATACACAAATGTGTCTGGCTCGCCACATAGGATAAGAAAATTTTTAGCTCTTGTAATACCTGTATATAGCAAATTTTTCCGAAGCATTTTGGAATAACCGCGGACTATTGGCATTATAACCATCGGAAACTCGCTTCCTTGCGATTTGTGAATGGAGCAGCAATACGCAAGCGTTACCTGATTTAGATCACTTT
The DNA here is from genome assembly GCF_023515935.1 of Rummeliibacillus sp. G93. Taxonomy (NCBI): domain Bacteria; kingdom Bacillati; phylum Bacillota; class Bacilli; order Caryophanales; family Caryophanaceae; genus Rummeliibacillus; species Rummeliibacillus sp. G93. The sequence goes on along the minus strand of NZ_CP097314.1, from coordinate 1,228,365 downwards.
TTTGATACGTTACTTCAATGCCATCAAACGATACAACCATTAAATCCGTTTTTTCAATCGTTTCTTTTGCCTTCACAATTGAAATGACTTCACCCATATCGCCATTAAACACATTGTTATTTGGCTGATTAACAAGTTGTAGCACTTTATCGCCAATCCGGTAAATCGTATCACCAAAGGCAATCTCTTTTGTCTTTTGGTTTTTTTTGGGATTTAGTAATTCTTGTAGCATTTTGTTCATTGCATCAATGCCCGCATTGCCACGATACATTGGTGCGAGCACTTGGACGTCATGAATAGAAAAACCTTTATTAATAGCACTCTTGACCACTTGCCCTACAACGTCTGCAATTTGATCTTGGGTTGCACGTATAAATGAACGGTCACTTGTTTTCACCATCAAGTCTTGAGGGACAGTACCACGTTTCATTTCATGTGCCAACTGAATTATTGATGACCCTTCTGATTGCCTATAAACATCTGTTAACTCCACTGTTGGAATGGCTTTTGAGGCAAGCAGATCCTTTAAAACCTGTCCTGGACCTACCGGCGGAAGTTGGTCTTGGTCGCCTACAAATATTACTTGGCAGTCATCATTCAATGCCCTCAAAAGTTGATGTGCGAGCCATGTATCAACCATTGACATTTCATCGACTATAATAAGCCGCCCCATTACTTCTCGCTCCACATCTTCTTCCTTTTCTTGACCCGTGAAACCTAACAAGCGATGAATAGTCATTGCAGGCAGTTCCGTTGATTCGCTTAAGCGCTTGGCAGCTCTACCTGTAGGAGCCGCTAGAACGATTGGAAAGGCCTCTTCTTTCTCTGCATAATCTTTAGGGTTTAGCGAGAGCCCATGAAGTTCTGCATAGACATCCACTATTCCCCTGACAACTGTTGTTTTCCCCGTTCCGGGGCCCCCCGTTAAAATCATTACAGCTGAATTAATAGCCGTTTCAATTGCCTTTACTTGTGTATCAGCATATGTAACACCAAAGCGCTCTTCTGCTTCACCGATTACTTTTCTTATCTCAGAAGAAGGAAAAGATGATTGCTCTTCATTTTTTTGAGCTAGCTCTGTAATCTTCGAAGCAATTCCTATTTCAGAATAATAAAGAGACGGCAAATAAACTCTTGTTTCTTCACCGCATACTTTACCATTCTCGCCTAGTTCAATTATTGCTTGGGAAATATCATCGTATTCAATCGTGCATGACTGACTCGATTCAAGCATCGCCTTGGAAGCAGGCAAAATTTCTCTTGCATCTAAAAAAACATGCCCTTCTGATAACGAGGCAGTGTTTAACAAGTGAAGTATAGAGGCCTTGATGCGGTCGGGATGGTTGCCGGTGATTTGTAGCCTAGCGCCCAGTTCATCCGCTCGCTGAAAACCGATCCCCTCAATATCTTCAATGAGGCGGTATGGATTTTTTTGTAGTACTTGTAGTGTCTCACCTTCATACATTTGATAAATCTTCACAGCAATTTGAGCACCAAATCCCCATTCGTTCAACTGAATCATAATGCGGTCAAGTCCTAAATTTTGCTCAAGTACCGAGCGCAGTGTTTGTTTTTTATCTTCTGTTAAGCGTGGAACGTCATCCAACACATCAGGATTTTCAATAATGGTTTTAATAGCATCTGCACCTAGCTGTTGAACAATCGTTTCAGCTGTACGGTGGCCTATCCCCGGAAATAAATCGCTAGATAAATATTGCACGACACCTGTTTCAGTTGCTGGAATCTCTTTTTCAAAAGTGGCAGCTTGAAACTGCAGCCCATATTTAGGATGCTGTTTCAGCTGCCCTGTATAACGGTATAACGCTTCTTCTGAGACAGCAGGAAAATAGCCTGCGACAATAATCTCTTTTTCTTTATAATCCGTATTTGTTTCCTGGATTTTCAATTTAATAATCGAGAATAAGTTTTGTGCATTATGAAATATTGTGACGACAGGCCGGCCGACAATAAAAAGTGGTTCATCGGAAAACAAAGATAGATTTTCAGCCAACGCTGCCACCACCTTTCTTTTTAATCTTTTTTCATTGCAAGCATGTCATGAATGTAACGTGCTTGATCAAACTCTGGCTGCAAAGTAAAAGCTTGCTTTAAATGATACTGTGCATCTTCTATCTTATCGGTAGAAACAGCATACAGGACACCCAGATTATAATGGGCATCGGCATTGTTCCAATCTGTATCGATTACATACTTCAGTTCTTTTTCTGCTTCATTAAAAAGCTCTAAAGTAGCTAGCATAATGCCATAAGAAAGCCTGATCTGTAAATCTTCCGGTGCTAGTTCTGCAGCTCTTTGCATATAAGGCAATCCGAGTTTCGGCTCGTCGATATGTTCAAAGCTTTTGCCAAGCATAAAATAAGCGTCTGCTCCTTGAATACCATGGCGGATAGAACGTTCATAAAGTTTTGCTGCTTCTGTATACCGTTCTGAATTGTAGTAAAGGTTTGCAAGGCCATAATAAGCAGTTGCCGCAGATTCATCCAATGAAATAGCTTTTTGGAAGAATCGCTCTGCTCGCTCGATATCATCAAGCGATGCAAGCAAATTTCCAAAGTTAATATAGCCAATTGTTTCATTTGGATTCTCTTCTATAGCTTGTGTAAAGGCTTTTGCGGCATCTTCATACCGTTTTTCTTGGATGGCTTTAATACCTAACTCATTTAAATCCATATTTTCACCTCTATTACCCTACATACGTTAGTTTTTTACTGTCTTTAAATACTTCGTCTATTGTAGCGCCACCTAAACATTCATCACCTTCATAAAGTACAACAGATTGGCCAGGAGTGATAGCACGTGTTGGTTCGTTGAATGTTACGTACCATTCATCATCACCAGTGATTTCAACTGTCACCGGCACATCTTGTTGGCGATAGCGGAATTTCGCGGTCGCTTGGAATGTTTTCGGCATATCACGATGCGTCGTGAAGCCTGTTTTTACAGCTTTTAAGCTTGTTGAATAAAGCTTATCATTGTGGAAGCCTTGTCCCACTAATAATACGTTGCGTTTTAAATCTTTCCCCAGAACAAACCAAGGATCGCCGTCTCCACCAATCCCAAGGCCGTGACGTTGGCCGATTGTATAATACATAAGGCCATCATGCTTGCCTATTACAGTGCCATCGAATGTTTCCATATTGCCAGGTTGTGCAGGTAAATATTGACCTAGGAATTCTTTAAAGTTTCGTTCTCCAATAAAGCAAATACCAGTTGAATCTTTTTTCTTAGCTGTTGCAAGGCCCGCTTCTTCAGCGATTTCTCTAACGCGTGGTTTTTCAAGTTCACCAATCGGGAACATAACTTTTGAAAGTTGTTCTTGTGAAAGCTGGTTTAAGAAGTAAGTTTGATCTTTATTTTGATCAATGCCACGAAGCATTCTTGTTTCGTCATCGCGTACTTCAACGCGTGCATAATGGCCTGTTGCTAAATAATCCGCACCTAGCTTTAATGCGTGTTCTAAGAATGCTTTAAATTTAATTTCTTTATTGCACATCACATCAGGATTCGGTGTACGTCCTGCTTTGTATTCTTCTAAAAAGTACGTAAATACTTTGTCCCAATATTGTTGTTCAAAATTGACTGCATAATATGGGATACCGATTTGATTACATACTTTAATAACATCTTCATAGTCTTCAGTCGCAGTACATACGCCTGAATCATCGGTATCATCCCAGTTTTTCATGAAAATACCGATAACATCATACCCTTGTTTTTTCAGTAGATAAGCTGCTACGGAAGAATCGACTCCTCCAGACATACCAACCACAACTCGGGTTTGTGAGGGGTCTTTCGTTGTATTCATATTGTTCACCTTTTTTCTATTATTTCGCTAATCGTTTTACAATCTCAATGGTCCGTTCTGCCGCTGTATCAATATCTTCTAGCTCTAATCCATAGCCGAAGCTATAACGAATCGAATTCCGAAGCTCATCTGCTTCGCTTCCATACATTGCAACAAGTACATGCGATGGATCAATGGAACCGGCCGTGCAAGCAGAGCCACTAGATGCTGCAATACCTGCCATATCCAAATTGACTAAGAATGATTCGACATCCATATTTTTAAAGCTAATATTCATAACATGTGGCAAGCAGTATTGCTCATTTCCGTTTATATGATAATCGATTTCCGCCTGATCTAATTTCTTTAAGAAGTGTTGGTGGAATTCTTTGTATGCTTGTTGTTTCTCTTCAAAATTCCTTTGCGCAATGGCTACAGCTTCAGCAAATCCGACAACCGCTGGAACATTTTCCGTTCCTGCTCTGCGCTTACGCTCTTGTTCTCCACCATAGATTAGTGGCTTTAGCTTTGTTTGATCGCGTTGATATAAGAATCCAATGCCTTTTGGACCGTTCAATTTGTGGGAAGATACTGAGAGCAAATCAACGTGCAAATCATTGACATCAATCGGTAGAATACCAAACGCCTGTACCGCATCAGTATGGAATGTTGCACTATGCTCTTTCAACAACTCGCCGATTTCTTTAATAGGCTGTATAGTACCGACTTCATTATTTCCAAACATAATCGTTACTAAGATAGTATCAGCGCGTAAGGCTTTTTTGACGTCCTCAAGAGAAACACGACCCGTTTCATCAACAGGCAAATAAGTTACCTCATAACCTTCTTTCTCCAGTTGTTGACATGTATGAAGAACTGCATGATGTTCTACTACAGTTGTGATAATATGGCGGCCTTCATTCTGTTTCGCATAAGCAGTGCCTGTAATAGCCAAATTGTCTGCTTCACTACCGCCGCCTGTCACTATAATCTCCTGGTCTTTCGCCCCAATGCTTTTAGCTAAAATATGTCGAGCGTCATCCAAGTGCTTTCTAGCAAAGCGGCCAATTCTATGAATGCTAGATGGATTGCCGTAAACTGATTCCATACTTTCTACCATTTTGGAAATCACTAGTGGATGCATGGGTGTTGTAGCCGCATGGTCAAGGTAAATTTCTTTCATCTTTAAAACTCCTTCTAAACCGGTTTAACGGGCAGTAAGATAGATTCCCCCGTACAAAATTGAGTTAAAAAACAAACAGTTAGAGGGGGTAACTGCCGTCAATACCCTCGCAGAACATCTAATTTCCATTGGTACTCTCTGAATAGATGCTGCTTATATATAAAACATATATCCTTTATCATCTGGCTCTTCTGTATAAGAAGCTAAATCTTCTAGGCTCGTTTTCTCTAAAACCTCTTTGACAGCGTCACGTACACGAAGCCATAACTGTCTTTGAGCGGGAGCTTCTTCCTCAATCCCTTCAACAGGCTGAATTGGGCCTTCTAACACTTTAATTACATCTGCCGAAGAAATCAAATGAGGAGGCTTGGAAAGCATATATCCTCCATATGCACCTCGAACACTCTTAACGAGACCCGAATTTCTTAGTGGTGAAACTAGTTGTTCTAAGTATGCTTCCGATAAATTATTCTGGGATGCGATTTGCCTAAGAGGAATGGGCCCTTGTCCATATTGTTTGGCAAGTTCGATCATAATGGTTAGCCCATATCGCCCTTTTGTTGATATTTTCATTTATACACCTCTATATTTAGCGAATTTGTCTATGCACAAGTATAGCATATTTCCCTTCATTCTACTCGGGTATGATTTATGAACATGCACATTTGGCTTTTATCTGTTAATCCTGAACAGGAATTAATAAGTAATGACAACAAGATTTAAAATGCCTAATCTATTTTAATGCAAAGCTAGTGAATATTTGAGAAAATAACAAAGTAGGCTTTAGATATTAGAAAAGAGGTGACCACGTTGCCGCAACAACCACTTGCATTTCGCATGCGTCCGCGCAATCTAGATGAAGTTGTCGGTCATCAAGACATCATTGGACCAAAGACTAATTTATATAAAATGATTCAAAAAGGTCATGTTCCCTCCATGTTGCTATATGGAGAACCTGGTATAGGTAAAACATCCATTGCATTTGCTATTGCTGGTTCTTCTAACTTGCCGTTCTTTGCATTGAATGCGACAAGGGCTGGAAAAAAGGATGTAGAGGATGTAGTAAATGAAGCGAAGATTGTGGGACAAGTTATATTATTCCTTGATGAAATACACCGATTCAATAAATTGCAACAGGATACATTACTTCCGCACGTTGAAAATGGTGCTATTATACTCATCGGAGCCACAACAGAAAATCCATTTCATGATGTGAATCCAGCCATACGTTCACGCTGCGGTGAGATTAAGCAGCTAAAAAAGCTCGACGAAAGTGAAATAGTTTCATTAATTCAACGGGCTCTAGAAGATAAAGAGCGTGGCCTTGGCCAATATTCAATTCGCATAACTGATAAGCAAATTCAGGAAATTGCTCTTGCAGCAAACGGTGATGCAAGGAAAGCTCTTACTCTGCTAGAATCTGTTTATTACGCCTCTGATGAAGAAAATGACGAGACAATTGTCGATGATGCGACTATCCAAAGCTTAGCTGAGCGCATCGGTGTTTACGGAGACCAAAAGGGTAGCCATTTTTATAACTTATTATCTGCGTTACAAAAATCAGTTCGCGGAAGTGATCCTAACGCCGCCATTTATTATCTAGCTAACCTCTTAGAAAATGGCGATTTAGTTGCTGTCTCAAGGCGGCTTCTAGTCATGAGTTACGAAGACATCGGTCTAGCCGCTCCTGAAGTAGGCGCACATGTACTTGCAGCTATCCAATCCGCCGAACGACTCGGTATGCCGGAAGCTCGCATACCGCTTGCATCTGCTGTAATCGAGATGTGTTTGGCTGAGAAATCTAATTCTGCCATCACAGCGATTGATGCAGCTATTTCTTCTATCCATCAAGGAAAAACTGGTGACATCCCGCTCCATTTGCGAGACGCTCATTATAGCGGAGCCAAAACACTTGGCGTAGAAGGTTATCAATATCCACATAATACACCTGTCGGCACATTTGGCGGTTGGGTAGACCAAGAATATTTGCCAGACAAGCTAGTCGGCTCAGAATTCTATAAACCCGTAATTGCCGGACAAGAAAAGCGAATGGCAGGCATTTATGATCATTTAAACCAATTAAAAAAGAAAAATAAAAAATGATTGAAAAGGCTAAGCCTCTTCAATCATTTTTTTCATTATGTTGTTACTTTTAAAACCGTTTTAATTTTTTGCATCATGCCGCCTGAGCTGTATGTCAATACACTTCGTTTATAGAATGAAAAACTGATGTAGAACAATACGATAACTGTGACGATCAGGATAATAAGCGCAATCAACGGCTCCATTGGTGAAAGATCTGTTGCACTTATGCGTAGCGGCATAACCATTACGGTCATAAACGGGATATAGGATGACACTTTTACTAGCATCGTATCTGGGCTAAACAAGCCGGACATCAAGATATAAAAACCCGCCATACCCATTAACATTGCAGGCATCATAGCTTGGCTAGCTTCCTCTACTTTTGATACAAGCGAACCAAAGAGCGCCCCCATAATTAAGAATAAGAAAATGGACAACAATAAGTATGCAATAGTGTATAAAATATAGGTTGAAGATAGATGGTCAATCGTATTCGTTACTTTATCCCATTTAGAACCGCCATCCACAACTAAAAACAGCGCTACTTGAACAACGATTAACACAATGAGCTGAGTTAGCGCCAGCAAATATGTTCCGGTAATTTTCGCCAAGAAGTGCGTGGAAGGCTTTATACTTGCTAGCATTACTTCAAGCACACGCGATCCTTTTTCAGATGCGACATCGGTGGTTATCATCGATAAGAATGAAATAACAAAAGAATAGACAATGGAACCCATTAAAATAGAAACACCGATCCCGGCAGATTTTTCATCTTCACTTTTACCTGTGCCTTTTTGTTTATCTAAGTTTTTAGAGATAATCGTTGTATTGGCATCAAGAATCTGTGCAGCCTGATCGCTTGTCAGATTCAACTGTTGTACGGCATAAATTCTGCCAGCATATTGAATCATCCCTGACAAAGCGGTTTGATCGTTATATTCAAGCGGTTCAAATGTCGCTATTTCTGCTTCCATTTGTTTATTCTTGCTCGTAAGAAAAACAGCTGCGTCGTACTTTCCATTCTTTACTTTCTTTTCGACCTCAGCCCTTGATTGATCTGTAAAATTAAATTTCATGTCTTTATCCGATTTAAACAAAGGCTTGAAATCCTGTTCTGTCTCATTAACCATCGCAATTTTCACAGGCTCTTCAGAAAATAATGCAGCCTTAATATCAGACCAGAACATTACACAACTAATTACGGCAACATACAAAAGAATAGATAGAATAAATGATTTCGTTTTAATTTTTTGTTTATAAAGCTGTGTAACTAAAATCCAAAACTTAGACAACTATACCACCTACCAAATCTTTGAAAATTTCATCAAGAGTTAAATAATCCATGCTGAATTTATCCATATATTGACCTCTACTAATTTGTTCAAATAGCTGTTTCCCGTATGTTTCGTCTTCCAGTGTAAGTGTGTATCCATCTCTTGTTTTTTTGACGTTTGTTACGCCTTCTAACATATGTAACTCTTTTTCTGTTAAATCTGTTCGAATGCTTAATTTCTTTTTACCATATTGTTCTTTTAAGTCTTTTAAACTACCAGTGAAAAGCGAAACGCCTCTTTTTAATATGCACAAATGGTCACAAAGCTCCTCAACATTAGCCATTTGGTGGCTAGAAAATAAAATTGTGGTTCCTTTTTCTTTTAAATAGAGAATGGCATCCATCAAAAGCTCACGGTTTACAGGATCCAGACCACTAAAAGGTTCATCAAGAATTAAAAATTCAGGCTGGTGGATAAAGCTTGCAATCAACTGCACTTTTTGTTGATTCCCTTTTGACAAGGTTTCCGCTTTCGCCTTTCTTTTGTCGACTAGTTCAAAACGTTCAATCCAATAATCTACATCCTGTTTTAAATCTTTTTTGCCCCTGCCACGCAAAACACCAAAGAAATAAAGCTGGTCTTCAACGGTCATTGATGGAAATATTCCTCGTTCTTCCGGTAAATAGCCCAGGACATCTCTGTTTACTTTATTGATAGGTATATCATTCCAAGAGATGTTTCCTTCCGTCGTTTCCTGTAAATCAAGAATCATACGGAAAGTAGTTGTTTTACCCGCGCCATTTTGCCCGATCAAACCGAATATCTCTCCTTTTTCAATCGTAAATGAAAGCTGGTTAACCGCAGTGAAATTTTGGTATTTCTTTGTGACATGATCAATTTTTAAAGCCATAGTTGTCTCCTTTTATAAAAATTTTCCGAACATATTACATATACGTTTAGTACAGCATAAAGTATTCATTTATTTAACTATTTAAGTGCAGTATCACTGAAAAATTTCTGAAAACTAATTGTCTTCATTCAATATTGAGATTTTTCAGCTCAATCACTATACACATCTATCCTATCATATAATTTCCTATAACATCCTTATATTTCTTTTTTTAGATAACTTACGTCCTAAAATATTAAAAAACCGTATTCACACAGTACATGCGAATACGGCTACAATTAATCACGAACACGTTGTATTTTAATGTCTTTTAGAATATCATTAATGACCCAGCTAGCTGCAAACAGTCCTGCTGTAGATGGGGCAAACGCATTGGATGAAGGCGGCATTTTAGCTTTCCGAATCTCTGCGTCTGGATTACCAACTGTTTGAGCTACATCTTGTCGTATTACAATTGGGCTCTCATCAGAGAAAATAACTGGAACGCCTTTTTTGATACCTTCTTTTCGCAATTTTAAGCGAATCACTTTTGCAAGTGGATCAGTATGCGTCTTAGAAATATCTGCAATTTTGAAACGTGTCGGATCAGTTTTGTTAGCTGCTCCCATACTTGAAATGATTTTGATATTGCGTTTTAGACATTCTTTAATCATATGGATTTTGTATTTGACCGTATCTGAAGCATCTATGACATAGTCTGGCTGATAGCTAAAGAATTCTTCGTATGTTTCTTCAGTATAAAACATATGAAGGTCAATTACTTCACACTCAGGGTTGATGTCTGCTATTCTTCTTTTCATAACTGCTGATTTAGATTTGCCGATTGTCGATAGATATGCGACTAATTGGCGATTGATATTGGTAATATCTACATCATCTTTGTCCACCAAAATAATACGACCTACTCCGCTTCTTGCACATGCTTCTGCAGCAAAAGATCCCACACCGCCGACTCCTAAGATGGCAACTGTCGTATTTTTAAGCTTGTCCAAGCCTTCTTGGCCAATAGCTAATTCATTTCTTGAAAATTGATGCAACATGATATCGCACTCCTTCTACTTAAGTAAACCAAGTAACTTACTAAGATAAACAAAACAAATTATAGCATGAAAATGTAATTGAAAATAGACTCTTGATAAAAAAGAAGGCCTTAGAATCTAGGCCTTCTCTTTATCTAGAAATCCAAATCTGTCAAAACAATCACGTTTGGATGATTGTTTAAGACGGTTACTGGCACCTCTTCAGTCATATTCCCATCGATTAAAGATTTGATCGCATCTCTTTTTTTCTCTCCCACTGCGATTAAAAGGATGTATTTCGCCCTCATAATGGATTTTATACCCATTGTAATCGCTTTTTCAGGAACTTCATCAATTGATTCAAAAAATCGTGCATTAGCTGTTCTTGTAGAAGGTGTCAAATCTACGACATGGGTTTCACTGTCAAAAGAAGTACCCGGTTCATTGAAACCGATATGTCCATTTTCACCTACGCCTAATAATTGAAAATCAAGAGTTAGGGATTGTAAAAGCTCCTCATATCGCTTAGCTTCTAATTCTGGATTTGTAGCTTCTCCATTAGGTAAATGAGAATTTTTGAAAGGCTTCTCTTTAAACAATTGTTGCGTCATAAAAGAAAGGTAGCTTTCAGGATGTTCTTTTGGTAATCCAACGTATTCATCCAAATTTACACTCTCACAGTTAGAGAAGTCAATTGAGCTATTTCGGATACGTTCGTATAAAGGAAGCATTGTTCCTCCAGTTGCAAGTCCGAAAGTTTTAGCTCCATTGTCTTTCTGCTCCTCAATCAATTGAAAAGCTCGAGTATATAATTGATCTAGGTCCTTCACGGTTTCTAATTGAATAGCCAACTGGTCACTTCCCTTTTCTATTTAGTTTCCTTCATTAAATATTGTGTTACATAGCTTGAAACTTCTTTATTGGAGGAAAGTTGCAGAATCTTTTCTATATGCTTTTCTAAATCTTCTTTTGAAGATTTGGCGATTTGTGCACGTGCCCTAAGTATTGAAGATGCACTCATTGAGAATTCATCTAGTCCCATTGCAAGCAAAATAGGAATTGCTATCTCATCGCCTGCCATTTCGCCACACATACCTACCCATTTGCCTTCTTTATGAGCGCCGTCAATGACACTTTTCACAAGACGCAAAATAGCAGGATTATACGGTTGATACAAATAAGAAACTTTTTCATTCATCCTATCTGCTGCAAGTGTGTATTGAATTAAATCATTTGTGCCTATAGAAAGAAAGTCTGCTTCCTTCGCGAATAAATCGGCCATAACAGCAGTAGAAGGTATTTCAACCATCATACCGACTTCAATGGTATCGCTTACTTCTTTGCCTTCGGTTACAAGCTCCTTTTTCACATCCTCTAGAATGGCTTTCGCTTCTCTAAATTCATCAAGTGTTGCGATCATAGGAAACATAATTTTTAAATTGCCATAAATGCTTGCACGAAGCAATGCACGGAGCTGCGTTCGGAACAATGCTGTATCATCTAAACAAAGGCGAATGGCACGGTGGCCTAAGAAAGGATTCATTTCCTCTTCCATTTTCAAATATGGAAGCTTCTTGTCGCCACCAATATCTAACGTCCGAACTACTGTTGGCTTTCCTTTCATCTTTTCAAGAACAGATTTATAGGAAAGAAATTGTTCTTCTTCAGATGGCAAATCAGTACGGTCCATATATAAAAATTCTGTTCGGAATAAACCTACGCCGTCTCCGCCGTTTTCTAACACAATATCTGCATCTTCAGGCTTACCGATATTCCCAGCGATTTCAACATGGTGTCCGTCTCTACTTATGCTTGGCTCGCCCTTAAACTGCTCAAAGTATGCACGTTCTTCAAGATAAGCTTTTTGAGCCGTTTGGTATGTACCAACTATCTCCGGCTCTGCATCTACTATAACATCGCCTTTTGAACCATCTACAATGACTAATGATCCTTGTTGGATATCTTTTGTCGCTGTTTTGGCGCCAACAACCGCTGGGATTTCCATTGTTCTAGCAAGAATTGCTGAATGGGAGGTTCTACCACCGATATCTGTCACAAATCCTTTAACATGTGTTTTATCGAGTTGAGCCGTCATAGACGGTGTAAGGTCATTTGCGATTATGATTACATCTTCATTTAAATGGCTGTAATCTGGTATCTCTACATTCAATAATTTTGACAATAAACGCTTTGACACATCTCGTATATCTGCCGCTCTTTCTTTCATGTAAGCATTCTCCATTACCTCAAACATCTCGATAAATGTGGTTGATACCTCATGGAGAGCAGCTTCTGCATTCGTACCTTCATCGATTTTCCCATCAATCATACCGAGCATTTCAGGATCCTCTAATACTAGCAAATGCGCTTGGAAAATGGCTGCTTTATCAGGTCCAAATTTCCTTTCAGCTTCTGCTTTGATTCCTTCTAAATCCTTTTTAGCTTCGGCTACAGCATTTTTCAGACGCTTTTTTTCTTCCTCTGAATCGCCGATGGAGACTTTTTCAAATGACAAGTCTGGTTCTACTAAACAATACGCTTTAGCAATGGCAATACCGTTTGATACGGCAATCCCCTTCATTTCTAGCATTCTTCACCAATTCCTTCTGTAGAAAGAACATTTTTGACTTTGTTTAAAGCTTCATCTGCATCGCTTCCTTCCGCAGATACTAAAATCTCTGCTCCTGAAGGAATGCCCAGTGACATCACACCCATAATTGATTTAAGGTTTACCGTTCTGTCATTATACGTAAGCTGAACCTCTGATGAGAATGGTGTTACAGCTTGTACTAAAACTGTACATGGTCTTGCATGTAAACCTTCTGATGCTGTAATGTTAAATTTCTTTTCCATTGTAAATACCTCCAAGAGTTAATTAAAATTGACCCGCTTTTGATATTGTTCTATCAAAGCTTCATTATTCTTTCCTGCTTTATCCACATTTGCACTAGAAAATACTGGAGCGCGCTCCTCTTTTTCCATAATTATCTCCACCACTTCACTTATCAAAGCATTCAACATGCAAGAACCGATGGTTGTAGAGACAGGACCATATTGCAGATCGCCTCTGTAAAGGACGCCATCGCCAACAGGCACATGAGTATCTATTATCACATCTACTACATCCTCAAGCCGTTTGTGTGAAAAGTGCCTTGAAGATTCCCTTGAATAGTTAAGAGACTGAAGCGAGATGGTGGTGATTTTTAACTTTTTTGCTAAAAGTGCAACGTCAATTGGAACAGCATTTCGCCCAGATGTAGAAATAATAAGAAGGACATCTCCATCGTGCAAATCAAAACTTTCTATATGCTTTTCAACAAAATTTGGATCTTTTTCATTTTTAGAAGAAGTGAGCGCACCACTGTGAAGCATAAGGGGTTCTATACTAATTGGTTTGGCAGGAACCAATCCGCCTGCCCTATAAAATGCTTCTTGAGCCAGAAGGTGAGAATGTCCACAGCCAAATAACTGTAAAATGCCCCCTTTGTTCACGCTCTCTGCAATTAGTATCGCTGCCTGTTTTATGGCAGGCATTTCCTTTTCATATACATCTTTTAAAAGATGCGTGACTTCAGCAAAATAATTGTTCATGTGTCACCTCGTAATCTCGCTTATAAACTTATAACGGTCTGCGCGATACACGCTGCGCACAAGTTCAAACGGCCTTCCGTTCGATAAATAACTTGTTCTTTTGATAATCAAGACAACTGCTTTTTGCCCAACGTTTAGATATTTTGCATCCTCTTTTGAAACAATAGCGGCTTCCATCTGCTGTGTGGCATTGTGAATGTCTAGTCCGTATTCCTGCTCAATCAATTGATAGAGAGATCCACTTAGCTGATCTTTGCTTAAGTTTGGGACAAGTTTAACAGGTATATACGTCCTTTCAATAGCCATGGGAAGATGATCCGCATTTCGAATACGCACTATAAAGTATACCTCATCTTCATCGTTTAAACCTAAATCTTGCTTTATTTCAAAAGAAGGTAGTTGTTTCTCAAACAGTACTATATCACTGCTCGGCTCCATACCTCTTGCGATCATATCCTCCGTAAAACCGGTCAAACCATTGAGCGGCTGTTCAAATTTAGGATCAGCCACAAAAGTGCCTCTCCCTTTTTCCCTATATAGCAAACCACTATTAACTAATCCTGTAATCGCTTGCCTCACTGTCATCCTGCTGACATTGTATGTCTCAGACAGCTCCCTTTCGGAAGGTATAGAAGATCCTTTAATGTACTCGCCAACCGCTATCTTTTCTTTGATGATATCTTCAATCTGTATATATATAGGCACATGCGAATTCCGATCAACCAAATCTATTCAACACCTTTAAATTAATGAACTTACACTACAGATTTTCAATGACGTTGCCTTTTTTAATCGTCTTTTGAATCTTTAAGTCTTTATCCAATAAAACGAGATCGGCGTCATAATGTTCTTTGATTCTTCCCTTGCCAGTCAAATTCAATTGCTTTGCCGCATTGAAGGATGTCATAGCGACAAGTTCTTGTAGTGTACAGTTGGTTGCTTCTTTCATATTTCGAAGAGCTTGATCCATTTTTAATACGCTGCCAGCCAATGCGCCATTCTCTAAATGAGCGCCACTCTCTGTGACATGAACAAGCTGCCCACCTAAATCGTAGTCACCATAGGGTAAGCCTTTCGCTCTCATTGCGTCGGTAATTAAAATAATATGCTCGGCGCCTTTCATTTGATAAGCAAGCTTAACTGATTCCTTATGTGAGTGAATGAAATCGACAATGATCTCTGCTTGAATTTCATGCAGAAGCAATGTACCTCCTACCACGCCTGGATCCCTATGATGGAAGGGGCGCATTTGATTATAAAGATGCGTTCCTTGTTTCACGCCAAGAACTACTGCTTTTTGCACTTCTTCAAAAGTTGCATCTGAATGACCGATAGAAACTACAACGCCTGTCTTTGCGACATTTTCTACAAATTCAAATCCGCCATCTGTTTCTGGTGCTACAGTTACTTCTTTAATCCTGTATCCGCTAAGTTCTTGAAACCGTTGGAATAATGATAATTGGGGTGGAATAATATGCTCGAGCGGCTGTGCACCCGCGCGTTTTTTCGAAACAAACGGACCTTCCAGGTGAACGCCGACCATTTCGGCTTCATCTATCCCACTTTGAAAAACAGCTAAATTTTTTAGTGCTTCTTCTATCGTGTCAATCGATTGAGTCATGGTAGTTGCAAGAAAACTGGTTGTCCCCTCTTTCAGCAGAGATTTCGCCATTATATGAAGCGATTCTGGCGTAGCATCCATTGCATCACTACCAGCTGATCCATGTATATGCAAATCGATAAATCCTGGAAGAAGATATTGG
The DNA here is from genome assembly GCF_023515935.1 of Rummeliibacillus sp. G93. Lineage (NCBI taxonomy): Bacteria > Bacillati > Bacillota > Bacilli > Caryophanales > Caryophanaceae > Rummeliibacillus > Rummeliibacillus sp. G93. Next base: position 1,212,735 of record NZ_CP097314.1, on the reverse strand, counting down.
TTAACGCCATCTATCACTTCATCTGCTTCTATCTCTATCAAACGGCCGATGTGTTGAATAACGCCATCTTTTATATAGACGTCATAATTGTCCATACGTTCATCGGCATTTACAATGGTTACATTTTTTATCAGGCATGTTTGCTTCAAATTTAACATCTCCTAAAGAAAATCCAGGTGTCTAACAGAAAACTTTAAATATAATGTTACATAGCTTTAAAACACTTTATGATTGGAATGAAGTGAAATCAGCTTCTATTCCACATTTAGACCCAAGCTTTCTGGACTGTAGAGTTTTAGCTGATTTCACTTTTATTAAAGCTACAACATTCTTTAATCTGTTGTTATACCTGACTTAAATTTTATTCTTCTAATCTGATGATATTTGATGTTCCATTACGTTGGTAGCCTGTTTTTTCAAGCTTCACGCTTTTATCTTGTGAGTTTGTAAAGATTACAGGTGTCGCAATGGATGGAGCATTTTCTTTAACATATGCCCAGTCAACTTTGATTAAATCATCCCCGCGTTGAATAAGCTGGTCTTGTTTTACTAGCACCTCAAAGCCTTTACCATTTAATTTTACCGTATCAAGGCCGATATGGATTAAAATTTCTATTCCTGTATCCGTTACAAGGCCAATTGCATGTTTTGTCGGGAAGATCATCATCACTTTTCCGTCAACAGGTGATTGTATAACACCGTCTTTTGGCAAAATACCGAAACCAGGACCCATCATGCCAGATGCAAATGCTTGGTCAGGTACTTCTGAAAGTGGAATTACATCACCTGTTACCGGCATAACAAAGTCTTCCGGCAATAAGTTCGTATGTGTAACATCTGTCTCTTCCAATGCTGCTTCACTTACTACATTTTTGGGAGCTGGATTTCCTTTGACGATGCGTTTTTTCATTGCATCTGCCAAAAATTCTACAGACGTACCAATGATGACTTGCAAGTTTGTTTTACTGATGCGCATAACACCACGTGCACCATATTTTTTCAATTCTTTTTCGTTCGCCAAACCCGCATCTTTTACAGTTAAACGAAGGCGTGTCGTACAATGATCCACTTGCACGATGTTTTCCTTGCCGCCTAGCGCTTCAATTGTATGATAAGCTTTTGCATCAAGTACTTCATCTTCTGTTCCTTGCATTGTTTCTGTTTCCTCATCATCGTCATCTTCACGGCCTGGCGTTTTTAAATTGAATTTTGTTATTAAGAAATAGAAAATTACAAAATAGATAGCGCCAAATGCTAAACCAAGAGGTATAAGCAAGAAAGGTTTTTGTGCGATACCGAGATTCAATAAATAATCTATTAGACCGGCAGAGAAACCAAAACCATCATGAATATTTAATGCAGCCGCTATCATTAAAGAGATACCCGTTAATACAGCGTGCACTGCATATAAAACTGGAGATAAGAACATAAATGTAAATTCGATTGGTTCTGTTACCCCTGTAACAAAAGCTGTTAAGGCGATTGACAGGAACATACCGCCCACAATAGCGCGTTTCTCTTTTTTAGCTGCAAAGTACATAGCTAAACAAGCTGCTGGCAAACCAAACATCATAATCGGGAAGAAACCAGCTTGGAAGAGTCCTGCTGCTGGATCTCCAGCTAAGAAACGAGGAATATCTCCTTTTACTACTTTACCCGCAGCATCCGTAAATTTACCAAAGTCAAACCATACTATTGTATTGATTACATGATGCAAACCAATCGGAAGTAACAAACGGTTTAAGAAACCGTAAACCCCGTATCCAATAGCGCCTGCTCCGATAATCCAGTTACCTGTAGAATCAATAACTCCTTGAATTGGTCCCCAAATATAAGCAAGCAACGCGGCAATTATAGCCATAGTGATCGAGGTTATTATGGGGACAAATCGTTTGCCGCCAAAGAATGAAAGCCACTCAGGAAACTTTACATTATAAAATTTATTATATAAAAGTCCTGCGACAATACCCGAAACAAGCCCTCCGAAAACACCCATATTCAAATCTTTATCTATTTTTTCAAGTACACCTGATAAAACTAAATAGGCTATCGCCCCAGCTAACGCTGCACCCCCATTGTTGTCAAAAGCAAAACCCATCGCAATACCAATAGCAAAAATAATTGGGAGATTACCAATTATTGCATTACCTGATGCTTCCATAACCTTGGCGACAATTTGAATAAATTTCACATGGCTACTCCCAATCATATCAGGCGAGCCAAGCCGAACAAGCAATGCAGCTGCAGGCATGGTTGCAATCGGGAACATTAGCGATTTACCAATCTTTTGCAAGAAACCTAACATTTCAATACACTCTCCTTTGTTTTGGTATAGTTGTCTATACCAATTAGTATAAAGCGTTTTCATACAATAATAAAGTATTATTTTCCTCCAGAAGATATACCCTCTTTTGCTATAAAATATTGCCGGTTTTAAAAAATTAATCATGTATTTCTAGCATTATATTCCATAAAAAAATCCTCTGATTCTTAGAGAATCACAGGTTATCAATCTTACAATATGAACAAATCCCGATTGTGCCGTCGAGTAATGCAAATAGCCTTGAACCCGCACTCTAGCAGGTGGGTGTCGTATTCGAAACTTTAAAAGTCCCCTACTAAGTAAAGGGCATGTTTGCCATTCCAAAATGAGCAACTCCCAAAGACGATATGTTCGGTCAAGACGATATGAGCTTCAACGAACACCTCAGGATTTGTTGTTAAATACATATTAACACGAAAGTTTTGAAAAATCAAAATAAAAGTTTTTACTCTTTAATTATTAATCTTTCATTCGTGCTCCTTACATTTCTTTGACTTAATTCTCATCAGTCTTCAATCGAGCTGATAATAATATTAAATCTTGTAAGATAAGAATATATACCACTCTCACACAAGAGTTAAACATAAAAAAAGAGAATCGAGAAATTTTTCTCGACCTCTTTTTTTATCACTTTTAGGTTTAATTATAATTCATCCGCAAGTGTTTTTGTTTTAATATGAAGTTCATCTAATTGCGCTTCTGATACTTCGCTTGGCGCTTCAGTCATTAAGTCGCTAGCAGATGCTGTTTTAGGGAATGCAATGGTATCACGTAGATTATCGCGGCCAGCTAACAACATTACTAAACGGTCTAAGCCGAATGCAATCCCGCCGTGAGGAGGAACGCCGTATTCAAATGCATCCATCAGGAAACCAAACTGTTCATTCGCTTGTTCTTTTGTAAAGCCAAGCACTTCGAACATTTTTTCTTGTAATTCTTTTTCGTAAATACGTAATGAACCGCCACCCAACTCGTAACCATTAAGAACGATATCATATGCTTGGGCACGTACTTCGCCTGGAGCTGTCGCCATTTTTTCAAGATCTTCTTCAAATGGGCGTGTGAATGGATGGTGTGCTGCTGTATAGCGTCCTTCTTCTTCTGAGTACTCTAGCAGTGGCCAATCAGTGATCCAAAGGAATGCAAATTGAGATTCATCAATTAGACCTAAATCTTTTCCTAATTTCTTACGAAGTGCACCAAGTGAATCTGCAACAACTGAACGTTTATCTGCTACAAATACTAGCGTATCACCTGGCTCTGCACCCATGCGTTCCATTAATTTTTGGCCAAATTCATCTTGGAAGAACTTGCCGATTGGGCCTGTTAAACCTTCTTCTGTTACTTTCATCCACGCTAAGCCTTTTGCTCCGTAGCGGCCAACGTATTTTGTCAATTCGTCTAAGTCTTTACGAGAATATTTGTCGTTGGCACCTTTAATGTTCAAGCCTTTAACTTCATTGCCGGCTTCAACTGTTTGAGCAAATACTTTGAAGTTACAGCCTTCTACCACATCAGAAAGTTGGATTAACTCCAATCCAAAACGGACATCGGGCTTATCAGAGCCATAGCGAGCTATTGCTTCGTCGTATTTCATGCGTTGGAATGGACGTAGGATCTCAATGTCCTTAATATCTTTCATTACTTTTTGAATCAATCGTTCATTTAAGTCTAAAATTTCCTCTTGCGTCATGAAACTCATTTCCATGTCTATTTGCGTAAATTCAGGCTGTCTGTCAGCACGCAAGTCTTCATCACGGAAACAACGAGCAATTTGGAAGTACTTTTCAAAACCAGATACCATCAACAATTGTTTGAACAATTGAGGTGATTGAGGCAATGCATAAAATTCACCTTCATGAACACGAGACGGCACAAGATAGTCACGCGCGCCTTCTGGAGTAGATTTTGTCAGAATTGGTGTTTCTACTTCCAAGAAACCTTCATCTTGCAGGAAGTTACGGATGACTTTTGTTACGTCTGAACGCATTTTAAATGTGTTATACATTACAGGACGGCGCAAATCTAAATAACGATATTTCAGACGCAAATCCTCATTTACTACAATACGGTCCTCAATTTGGAATGGCGTTGTTTTGGCTTTATTAATTAATTCAACTTTGTCTACATAAACTTCGACCATACCTGTTTCCATATTTGGATTAATCATATCATCTGCACGGCGTTTTACTTCGCCTTCCACTTCGATTACATATTCTGTACGGAAGCTATCAGCTAAATCAAGCGCTTCTTGTGAGTTTTCTGGAGTAAATACGATTTGTACAATCCCTGAGCGGTCGCGCAAATCAATAAAAATCAAGCCGCCAAAATCTCTTCGGCGTTGTACCCATCCTTTTAAAACCACGCGCTCACCTGCATGTTCGCCGCGTAAAATACCACATTCATGTGTTCTTATAGCCATCTTTACTTTTCCTCCATTTGCTTCTGCTTCTGTTTTGTTAAATATTCTACTAAATCGAAGAACGGCACTTTCTCTTGATCGCCTGTAGCCATATGTTTTACAGCCACTTGTTGTTCCGCTAATTCTGTTTCACCTAGCACGATAACCCATGTAGCCTGTTTTCGGTCGGCTGACTTCATTTGCGCTTTCATTTTGCGGTCCGTGTAATCAAGCTCTGTTGAAATGCCTTTTGCTCGGAATGAGCTAGCTAGCTCAACCGCTTTTAACTTCGCATCTTCATCCATAGCAACAATATACATATCTAACTGGTCTTCAATATCCAACTCTTTGCCTTCTGCTTCCAATGCTAGTAGCAAGCGTTCAATACTCATACCAAAACCAATACCTGGTGATTCAGGTCCACCAATTTCTTCTACTAAGCCGTTGTATCTTCCGCCGCCACATAATGTTGTGATGGAACCAAAGCCTTTTGACGTACTCATAATTTCAAATGCTGTGTGATTGTAATAGTCTAATCCACGTACTAGGTTAGGATCCACTTCATAAGAGATGCCTAAGACATCTAAATACTGTTTTACTTTGTGGAAGTAATTCGCAGATTCTTCGTTTAAATAATCTGTCAATGCTGGAGCAGTCGCCATTAACGGATGATCATGATCTACCTTACAATCCAAAATACGTAAAGGATTTTTTTCTAATCGCGATTGGCAATCTTGGCAGAATTCATCAATATGTGGCTTAAAATGATTAACTAGAGCTTCTCTGTGATTTGCACGTACCTCTTGATCCCCCAGTGAATTGATGACAAGCTTCACATCTTGAAGGCCTACACTGCTATAAATATTCATAGCTAGGGAAATTACTTCTGCATCAATAGCTGGGTCTTTGCTTCCAATTGCTTCTACACCAAATTGAACAAATTGGCGATAACGACCAGCTTGTTGTCGTTCATAACGGAACATTGGCCCTAAATAAGATAGCTTAATCGGCTGATCTGGCTGGCCAAACATTTTATGTTCTACATATGATCTAACAACACCTGCTGTACCTTCTGGGCGCAATGTTAATGAACGATCCCCTCTATCTTTAAACGTATACATTTCCTTTTGTACGATATCAGTGGTGTCACCTACACTACGCGTATACAATTCAGTACTTTCAAAAATTGGTGTGCGGATTTCTGGATAGCGGTAAAGATGACATAGCTCACGGATAATCTCCTCAACTTTTTGCCATTTTTCTGTTACACCAGGTAATAAATCCTGCGTACCTCTAGGAACTTTAAAATTCATAGTAGAACTCCTTTCTATTTTAAAAAAGATCAACTAGTGCTTAATCCTAACAAAAAAGGCCCTCGCCCCCTGCATAAATGCAAGGGACGAGAGCTCTATAGCTTCCGCGGTTCCACCCTAGTTGATCTAGTATAATGACTAAATCCTCTCAAATCGGATAACGGCCGATTCCGTTTCCCCCTACTAGAACCATGTCCGTTCGAAGAAAAGCCTCTCAAGTGTTATTCACAAATCAGTACGATGGAAAAGCTTGCAGCCACGGCTTATTCCTCTCTAAAAAGTACTTGCTGATTGTTACTTTCTTGGTCTTTGGCGATCAATTTTTTAGATAATACTTATAATATCATTTCTAAGGAATATGTCAACTATTGCTCTATCTTTGTTTGATCTAGGTTTTCTTGTATATTTTATATTTTTTTATCATCAAAATTTTAACAAAATTTAAAAGCTGTATTTATGAAGTTTTCCCGAAAGATGTGGAATAAAGGAAAAATTTTTTATTAAACTATCAAAAAAGTTGTAGTTTTTTATGACTTTTCATCTTACAATGTAGAAAAGGAGGAAAAACATGGATACTAATAATCGAAAGAAAGCGACCATTGTCACACTTTGCTTATTGCTAGTGTTTTCATTATTTGCAGTCATACCAAAAGCAGAAGCTGCTACAGTAAAATTGAAGGTGACAGCGAATGCTTTAAATGTACGAAATGCACCAACTACGTCTAAATCACGTGTCCTTTTTAGCATCAAAAAAAATACTGTTGTCACCAAATTAACCAAAAAGGGTTCATGGTATAAAGTAAAGTACAAAAATAAAACAGGTTGGGCTTCAGCTACTTATTTAAAAGTGGTCAAGCAGACACTACAGCCTCTTAGCAATACAACAAAAGTAGTTTTATCCAAAACAAATGACCTAAACATTCGCAAGAGTAACACTACTTCTTCTACAATAGTTGGAAAAATGCAAAAGGGAGAAAGTGCAACCTATAAGGCTAAAAAAGGCGATTGGGTACAAATTAGTAAAGGATCTATTACTGGGTGGGTAAGCGCTGCTTATGTAACTATTTCTACTAAACCTTCTCTGACAGCAGCTGCAGCTAATTATTATTTCGCGGTGACAGCAAATTCTTTATCTGTACGTGCTGAACCTTATGCCGATTCTAAGCTGCTCACTTATGTAAAAAAGAATGAATCTCTTTTAATTTCACGAATTGCCAGCAATGGGTGGATTGAGGTTACTTATAAAACAGGAAAAAAAGGCTGGGTACTTTCAAAATACGGCAAACAGCAAAAGAAAGAACCAATTACAAATTCTGTTACAATTGTTGTGCCTGAACAAACAACTTACTACTATATTACAGAGCCAACAGGTCTCACGATACGTAACAGTTATAGTGTGAACGCAAAATCACTTGGACAAACTATACCCAATGAAACTAAGGTACAAATCTTAAAGCAAGCTAGTAACGGATGGATTTATGTAAAATATAACGATGTAGAAGGATGGATTAACGGGAGCTCATACTATGGATTTGCTTCAATTGAAAATATTTCATTTACATCAAGCATACCATCTAAGACTTCTTACTTCGTAATGAAAGCTGATACATTGAATATTCGTTCACTGCCTTCTACAGTGGCACCTACATTAGGAAAAGCTTCAAAAGGCAATTACTTTAAAATCTTACGTATTTCAAGCAACAATTGGGTACAGGTTCAATATAATTCAAAACAAAAAGGCTGGATCTCAGCGAATACTAGCTCTAGTACCATTACAACAAAAAAACCAACAACTTCTGTATCGAACCCTTTAAAAGGCTCGCTAACAGGGTTGAAAATTGTAGTAGATGCAGGCCACGGTAAACAAGATTCCGGTGCTGTCGGCAATGGAGTCTATGAAAAAACATTGAATCTATATGCAGCACGCGCTGTCAGAGACGCAATCCAAGCAGTCGGTGGTACAGTTTCTATGACACGTAATAGTGATAATGAATTTTTGACACTGGATCAACGTTCGTTCTATGCTGCAAAGGTCGGAGCCAATGCCTTTATCAGTGTTCATCATAATTCTGGTCCTGCAGCAGCAAGTGGTTATGAAAGCTACTATACATCATCTGCTAAGGTTTCTAGCTATAACTTTGCAAAAATAATTAACGATGAAATTACGAAAGCCATAAAAGATGAATATCCAAATTACAATATTCGGAAAGCAAACAATAGCGCGCTTAAAGATAAAAGTCTTCAAGTAACACGCGTGAACTCGGTTGTATCTATTCTCTTAGAGCTTGGTTTTGTTTCCAATAAGGATGACGTCAAGCTTGTGAACACAGATGATTTCCGCGAAACTGTTGCAGAAGGTGTTGTAAATGGGCTTTTAATCTACTTTGGTCGTAACAAGTGATAAAACGAAAATGGAATAGCATATAAAAAACCGAACTATAGTGCGATTATCATCACACTTGTTCGGTTTTTATTTATCTTTGAATTCAAATTCTATTAAAATTATTATTATTTTGTTTTGAAAGGGACGAATTTTGTTTTATCCGATCCTCTTTATATATTAAACGATAACCGTAGCTTCTGGTTCATGCTGAAGCATTTGTTTAATTTGATTGTGCTCATTTAAAATGGCAACTGCTGGTTTATGATTCAAAGCTTCTTCTGCTGTCATATAGCCATAAGCGATAATAATAACTATATCTCCCGGTTGCACGAGCCTAGCAGCAGCACCGTTTAAGCATATAACTCCTGAACCACGCTCTCCAGCAATAGTATACGTTTCAAAACGAGCCCCGTTATTGTTATTTACAATTTGTACTTTTTCGTTTGGCAAAATGCCGACTGCTTCCAATAAATCTTCGTCAACTGTGATGCTGCCGACATAATTCAGATCAGCTTGTGTCACTGTTGCACGGTGTAATTTAGATGTCATCATCATTTTTAACATTTTTATATCTCCTCAGTAGAAAAAAGAATATTATCAATTAAACGCACTTCTGAAAAATAAACAGCAGCAGCGATGATTAATTTTTCCGTATTCGCCTGTACTTCCTGCAAATCCGGATAGCTCCAGACTTCTATATAATCAATCCGGCCGCTTGTATTAGCATGGATATATTCTTTTGCTGTTTCAATGGCTTGTTTTTTATCTTGATGTTGTAAGAAATCTTGTTTTGCCAAAAGTAACGCTTGTTGAATGAAAGGGGCTTCTTTTCTTTCCTCACTTGTTAAGAAAACGTTACGAGAGCTTTTGGCTAGGCCGTCTTCTTCTCGCACAATCGGCACATTGCATATTGTAAGAGGGAAAAAGTAATCCCTTGCCAGCATTTCAATTAGCGCTAACTGTTGTGCATCCTTCTGACCAAAATATGCATTTGTTGGTTGCACAATATGGAACAACTTCGTCACAATTTGCAATACTCCATTAAAATGGCCCGGTCTGCTCGCGCCGCATAATATAGATGTAGCAGGCCCTGCAGCAAATTGAATTCCGCCATCTGTTCCATACATCTCTTCCACTGAAGGAGCAAATAAATAATCTACTCCAGCCTTCTCTGCTATTTCTCGATCCCTTTCCAGATCCCTAGGATAGCTTTCGTAATCTTCATTGGGACCGAATTGAGTAGGGTTTACAAAATCACTCAACACCACTATTTCATTATCTCTTCTTGCTGCATCAATCAGTGATATATGCCCCTCATGCAAATACCCCATCGTTGGAACTAATGCCACGCTTTTATGTGCAGAGTGAAACTCTTTTAGCTCTTCTTGCAATCCTGCAACTGTTGATATTACTTTCATCTTTTTATGCCTCCATACAATTCATCTATCGTCTCTTCAGACATAGTAAATTGATGTTTAGGAGCCGGAAATTCATTGTTTTTTACAGCATTGCAAAATGAAGTGATACCCTTGCTTATTTCTGAAGCAACATCTGCATATGTCTCTACGAACTTTGGCAAATGATGATTGCCATATCTTAATACATCATGATAAACAAGCACTTGCCCATCGACATCGCGTCCAGCCCCAATTCCGATTGTCGGTATGCGTAATTCTTGCGTAACAATTTCAGCTAATTGATGCGGTACACATTCCAAAACGAGAGCAAATGCTCCCGCCTCCTCTAATGCTTTGGCATCTTGGATTAATTTTTTGGCAGCTTCAGCATTTTTACCTTGTACTTTAAATCCGCCTAAAATAGCAGCAGACTGCGGCTGCAATCCAAGGTGCCCCACAACTGGTATACCTGCATTAATCATTCTTTTGATAGAAGGGAGTAACATCCCTGCCCCTTCTACCTTTAAGGCATTTGCACCTGTTTGCTGAAATAAGCGTACTGCATTTTTCAAGGTTTCTGTCTCATCGCCATGGTAACTGCCAAATGGCATATCAACTACGATAAATGTATCTCTTGCTCCATTACGTGTTGCTTTTCCATGATGGATCATATCTTCCATCGTCACATTGACTGTAGAATCGTAGCCTAGTACCACCATCCCAAGCGAATCACCAACCAATATCATATCGACTCTGCTGCTTTCCACAAGCTGTGCAGAGGGATAGTCATAGGCCGTAATCATTGTGATTTTCTCGTTCATTTCTTTCATTTTGATAAAATCCGTTGTCGATTTCATTATTTTTCCTCCTTTTTGAAGAGGAAGAAAACAAAACCCTTCTATCTTAAAGGATAGAAGGGCAGAATTTTCGTAAAGCAATCGTTTTCTTCCGTCCCTGTCTAGTCGATCAAGGCAGATCAATTATTGTAATAGTGTCGTTTTGGAGGTACAGTTCCGAGTTGGATACTGTCCTAGACTCACTATAACAAGTTCTATAACAATTGCCAATATTTATTTTTCTAATTCAATGTCAGCTGAGATAATTTCTTTTATAGTTCCATCATCTAACAGCAATTGCAGGACACCATCTTTTGTTATACCGACAGCCTTGCCTATAAATGTTTCACGGAGAGTTGTTGCTTTAATTCGATTGCCGATTGTGCAAGAATTCTTTTCCCACAATGTTTTTATTTTCTCAAAACCTTCAGCTACATATTGCTTACTGAACGCTTCCATATAATAAAGAATTTTTGCTACAAGCGCCGCCCGATCAATTTCTTTACCAAGTGATATACGTAAAGACGTAGCAATCGACGCAATCTCTTCACCAAAATCTTCTTGCTGGTGATTAACATTTATGCCGATCCCCATAATAATCGCATTAACTCTATCGGGATCTGCTTGCATTTCAGTCAATATCCCTGTACATTTCATGCCATTAATCAGCAAATCATTCGGCCATTTTATAGCAGGGCTAACGCCTGTTACATCAAAAATAGCATATGTAAGAGCGACTGCAGCCACCAATGTAAATTGTGGTGCTTGATAAGGTGCCACATCTGGCCGCATAATAATGCTCATCCAGATTCCTTTTCCTTTTTGAGACTTCCACTCACGCATGAGCCTGCCTCTACCTTCAGTCTGTTCTTCACAAATTACTAATGTCCCATCAAGGGCTCCCTCTTGTGCTAACTGATGAGCAATTGTTTGCGTAGATGTCAGCGATTCTTCATAAATAATTTCTCTGCCAAAGCGCTTTGTTTCCAAAAGTGCTTTTATTTTTGATGGGTCAAGGGTATCCGGGCTTTTCTGCAATAGATAGCCTTTTTTACGTGTTGCTTCAAACTCATAGCCCTCTTCTTCTAACTGTTTCATATACTTCCATACCGCTGTACGTGAAATTTGGAGCTCATCTGCCAATTGCTGGCCGGAAATGGGCTTATCTTTTGCAGCTAATAAACGCTTTACAATTTCATATTTAATGGGTGTGTTCACGCAAAAACCATTCCTTTATCTGTTCAGTACTGTTAGACAGCCGATTTTCAAGAATTTCATTTAAAATCCTATTCAGCATTTCTTTTAGCCAAGGCCCACCTCTTTGACCGCTCCACTTTATTAGGTCTTGTCCACTCACTGCCAATTCTTGTTGGGACTGAATCGCTAAGCTACTTTTGATCTGGACTATGTCATACTGAGATGCAGGAGCCTTTACATTCTTGTTTAATTGGCAAGCAAACTCATATGCCGTTTCTAAAATATCTACATCATAGTCAAAGTAATTCCTTTTAGTCCATCCACCATCATTTAGCAATTGAAATGCTTCAACTACTGCTTTAACATATTTCTTTTCACTATTCGAACATTTTAATTGCGACAATATTGAAGCATCGTGATTAGGTTGTAAAAGAGTTAAAAATGCCCACCCTTTTACAGATTTTCCGTTAGGCTTAAAGCATCCCCAAGCCTCATAATGGCTATAATCCCCAGGCAGAAATTGTGACAGACTGCTATTTGAAATATGAAGAAATGCATTTTTCGGATAGCGGCTTATAAAGATTTTATCGAACTCTTGTTTTAAACGTTCCTTGGCAATAAAGCATATGTCTTCCGCCTGCTGTTTAATAGCCTCCAACGTATTGATTTCAATCTGGAACCCTAATTGTGCACTAAACCGTATGGCACGGAGCATTCTTAAAGCATCTTCCTTAAACCGCTTTGTTGGTTCGCCCACCGCTCGGATGATACGTCGTTCCATATCTTCCTTGCCACCATATAAATCAATGATTTCTTCATGGATGGTTAAAGCCATTGCATTAATAGTAAAATCGCGTCTTTTCAAATCTTCAGAGAGGGATGAGACAAACTTTACTTCATCTGGTCGTCTGTGATCCTGATACTTCCCTTCAGTACGATAAGTCGTTACTTCAATAGGGCTGAGCTTATGAATGACTAGCACGGTACCATGCGCAATCCCAACATCTGCTGTATTCGAAAAAAGTGCCTTCACTTCTTCAGGGTGTGCATTTGTTGCAACATCTACATCATGTACCAAATGCCCTCGCAGTAAATCCCTTACAGCACCACCTACAATGACAGCTTCATAGCCATGGTTAATTAATGTTTCCATTACATTAAAGGCTGCTTTCCAGGATTTCTGCTCATACATTTTTCTTTGCCACCTTTTCATAAAGCGCTTCATATTGTTCCACAATATGAGTAGAATGGAAATTTTGCTGGGCTGTTGCAATCGCATTTTCTTTGAATTGACGGTGTTTTTCTTCATCTTGCAACAATTGAGCTGCATATTCTGCAGCTTTTTCTACATCTGCTAAATCAACTATATACCCATTTTCGCCATGTGAAATGACTTCTGGTATACCACCAATATTCGTTCCTATGCCTGGCACGCCACAAGCCATCGCTTCCAACAGAACAAGACCAAATGCTTCTTTCTCAGACATAAGCAATTTTAAATCACTTATAGCATAAAGCTCTGATAGGTTTTCTTGCTTTCCTAAAAAGAGGATATCGTCCGCGAATGGTCCCTTTTTGATCTCATGCATAATCTTGCTCTTCTCAGGCCCATCGCCTACCAATAACAATTTTGCTGGCATTTTTTCTCTTACTTTTAAAAATGTTTGAATAACGTCCGGCACATGTTTGACTTTCCGGAAATTCGAAACATGAATCAGCACTTTCTCATCTTCCTGAATACCAAACTCTTTTTTGAGGACTGTGCAGTCTTGTGGTTTATATTCTCGTTCATCTACAAAATTATAGATGGTCTCAATCGGTTTAGTCGTATCAATTAATTCATATGTCTGTTGCTTTAAAGAATTGGATACAGCCGTGACAATATCCGATTTTTCTATGCCGTATTTAATAGCACTTGTTAATGCTGTGTCATATCCCAAAACGGTAACGTCTGTACCATGTAAAGTTGTGACGATTCCTACATTTTCTCCAGCCATATCCCTTGCTAAAGCCGCACATACTGCATGTGGGATAGCATAGTGAACATGAAGCAAGTCAAGTCCCTCACTTTGAATAACATCTGCCATCTTGCTCGCTAAAGCAATTTCATATGGGGGATATTGAAATACAGGATAATTGCTGACTTGTACTTCATGGTAAAAAATATTTGAATACATTTTATTTAATCTAAATGGCATGCTTGAAGTAATGAAATGTATTTCATGGCCTCTTTCAGCTAGCATTTTTCCGAGTTCTGTTGCCATAACACCAGAACCTCCAACAGTCGGATAACATGTGATTCCGATTTTTAATTTTTTCATCCGACCACAACCTTTCTAATCTTCTTGATGTTGTATTAAACGCCAATCCATAAATCCTTCTTGAAGTCCTTTAATTAATACTTCTGCTGTCCCCATGTTGGTCGCTAAGGGGACCTGATACACATCACTTAACCTCATTAAGGCAGAAACATCAGGCTCATGCGGCTGTGCAGTTAGCGGATCGCGAAGGAAGATTATCATATCCATTTCATTGTTAGCGACCATTGCTCCGATTTGTTGATCTCCACCTAAAGGACCTGAACGAAATCGGGTAATGTTGAGCCCTGTCGCTTCCATAATACGTTTACCCGTTGTACCTGTTGCAAACAACTCATGTTGTTGCAATATAGGACGATAAGCTGTCGCAAATTGTATGATATCTTCCTTTTTCTTATCATGTGCAATTAAAGCTATTTTCAATTGCCACACCCCTTTTATAGAATATTTTCAAGTCCATATACAAACTGGTTCAATTCCAGTACTTTTTCAATTGATAAGGTTAAGCCTGTCATAAAGGAATTGCGGTCAAACGAATCATGTCTTATGGTTAACAATTCCCCTGTGCCACCGAATAATACTTGCTGATGGGCAACTAATCCAGGCAGCCGCACACTATGTATACGCATGCCATCAAAATCGGCTCCGCGAGCTCCTTCTAATGTTTCACGCTCAGCCTCAGCTCCTTGACGGTGCGCCATACGATTTTCTTTAATCATCTGCGCGGTTTTTAGGGCTGTCCCTGATGGCGCATCCAATTTACCATCATGGTGCATTTCAATAATTTCTGTATCAGGAAAATAGGACGCAGCCATCTGAGCAAACTTCATCATTAAAACTGCCCCAATAGAAAAGTTTGGAGCAATAATGCAACCAATGCCTGCACTTTCTGATAAATACCTTAATTCTTGTAATTGGCTCTCCGTAAATCCAGTTGTGCCAACAACAGGCCGCACACCAGCAAAAAGTGCTGCCTTGGTATGTATAAATCCTGCTTCTGGTACAGTCAAATCAACGAAAACATCTGCTTGTACCGTTTCAAATAATGTTTGTATTGATGAAAAGACAGGAACACTATAAGTGGCGTCAAATTCCTGATACTGTGCTAAATTGGGAGCAATATTTTTATAATCAAACACAGCTACTAATTCCATCTTATCATCTCTCATTACAGTATGTACTGCATTTTGACCCATTTTGCCTCGGGGGCCTGCAATTGCAACTCGGATTACCATTTTCATCGTCCTTTCTCATTTCTACCATATATTTTATCTATTGTAGGCTTCTAGTTGAAAAAAACTTGGAAATACATGATAATATATTCTTGTGTTGATTTTTAGGTATTTCTACTAATAATGTAACATCTATTTGCCTTAATTACGATAAAGGACAATTATTTTTGTACATTTAAAGCTATTATATTCTATAACAAAAAGATGAGGTGAAGCTTATGCCAAAAATTAAAGTTAAAAATACATTATTTATTATTTTAGGCGCAGCATTATTCAGTTTCGGTTTTGTCCACTTTAATATACAAAACCATTTAGGTGAGGGCGGTTTTAATGGTATAACGTTAATTCTTTATAATGTATTAGGATGGGATCCAGCAATACTCAATTTAGTTTTAAATATCCCCATGTTTGTCATAGGATGGAGAATCCTTGGCAAAAAAACTTTTGTTTATACAATTATCGGAACTGTTTCGGTATCAGTATTTTTAAAAGTTTTCCAAATTTATCAATTCCCTATCGACTTGCACGATGATATGTTTTTAGTGGCGCTATTCGCCGGCGTATTCCTAGGCGCTGGTCTCGGCATCATTTTCCGTGTTGGGGGTACAACTGGTGGAGTTGATATTATTGCAAGGCTTGCAAATAAGTTTTTCGGATGGCCGATGGGTAAAACTATGTTTATGTTTGACGCTATCGTCATTATTTTATCTTGGTTAACATACTTGGATGCACGGTCTGTTATGTATACGCTAGTCTGTGTGTTTATCACCGCACAAGTAATCGATTTTGTACAAGAAGGTGCATACGCTGCGAAAGGTGCATTCATTATTTCTAAAAATAGTGATGAAATTGCAGCAAAAATTACTAAACAAATGGATCGTGGTGTTACTTTCCTAAAAGGTTATGGCTATTATACAAAAGAAGACCGAGAAGTTCTCTATTGTGTAGTGGCAAGAAATGAAATGTTTAGGCTAAAAAGCATTGTACTATCAGTAGATCCGCATGCATTTGTATCAGTTTCTGAGGTTCATGATGTAAGTGGTGAAGGTTTTACACTCGATAATCAAAAAAATCCGCTTGAATAATACAATTACATGCATATTAAAAAAAGCGAAGGGCCTAAAATGGCCCTTCGCTTTTTTTACTCGATCTTCAAATTAATCATCATTATTATTGCCCATGCCTGTATAAATGAGCAACAAACGCAATAACTCCATAACAGCTGTAGCAGCTGCTGCTACGTAGGTTAATGCTGCAGCACTTAAAACCTTGCGCGCATGAGGTTCTTCTTCATTTCTTATAATCCCTAAGTCCACTACTTGATGCATTGCTCGTCTTGAAGCATCAAACTCTACTGGCAACGTTACAATTTGGAAAAGCACACCAACTGCTAATAATACGATGCCGACTAACATTAATTGATGCATCGCGGTACTAAACATACCAATCATAATGAAAATCCATGAAACATTGGATGAAATATTAGCTGCAGGAACCAATTTAGAACGTAGCGTCAAGAAAGCATATGCTTCTTTATGTTGAATTGCATGGCCGCATTCATGAGCAGCTACAGCCGTACCTGCGACTGATGCATAATCATAGTTATCTGCTGAAAGAGCTACTGTTTTGCTCGTAGGATCATAGTGGTCTGATAGGACACCTTCTGTTCTTACTACACGAACATTGCTCAATCCATTGTTATCCAATATAGTTCTTGCTACTTCTGCACCTGTCATGCCAGAAGTAGAGCGTACTTCAGAATAACGCCGGTAGGTTTTCATTACTTTTCTCTGCGCATAAAGCGGCAGTAACATTAGTACAAGAAAATAAACGATATACATCGCTATTGACAACTAAACCATCCTCCTAATACTTACTTAATACTATTTTAATGGTTGTCGATTTCACTATCAAATAAAAACCTTTTTTTCATGGACCAATATGCAAGCGCAATACATAAAATGGATAACCAAAAAGTAAAGTAGCCAATCTGTGCAATATAATCAGATAGCATACTATAAATAGGCATTTGGCCAAACACATAGTCAATGATGACATCATGCAATGTCCAAGCTCCCGCAATAGCCACATGGATTAAACGAAACTTATATTTCGGGATATACAGAACACCTTGTACTGCCATAGCAAAATGAGAAATCACAAGCATCCAGCCATCGTAGCCGATTGATCCTAATTGTTGTAATGCCAACAGGTTCATTACTACAGCCCAAAGTCCGTATTTTACCAATGTAATCAATGCCAAAGCCTCTATTAAACGAAAGTGTTTCCCGAATAACCAGAATATAATGGCTATAGAGAAAAACAATGTAGCAGTAGGGCTATCAGGCACAAAAATTCTAAATATCGGCTTTGAATCAGCCAATTGACTACCATACCAAATATATCCGCCAATTGTTCCCAAAACGTTCACAACCAATAGTATCCATAAAAAGGCTTTGTGTGTTAAATACTGCCATATAATAAAACTAAACTTCATGTTGTCCTCCTGGTTATTTCCTTCATTCTTTATTTTGTATGTAATATTACTGTATATGTATTGCTTTCTGATTTCCCTTAATTGTTGTCATAACAGAATCTCATTTACTGTAGAAAAAAAGAGCCAGTTTCCTGACTCTTCTCTCCATATTATTCAGCTTTTAATTCAGAAATGAATTTAGCTAATTTCTGTAAATCTTCATCTGAACCTTTATATTGTCCAGGTGGCATACCGCCTTTACCTTCATGAGCGATTTTTGCAATCTCATCAGGAGATAAACCAGTATTTGTCAGGTTTGGACCTGCTCCACCTTGAAGTTTATCACCATGGCAGTTAATACAAGATTGTTTTGCATATACTTTATAGCCAGGGTCTTCTTGGTCAATTTCAACTTCTTTCACAATTTGACCTTGCTTCTTAGCAGCAGCCCAGTCATGGTTTACAACAGATTCCCAAGTTAGGTAAACCATAGAAGCTAGCGCTAATAGCATAAATGCTACTGGAAGTGGGCGTTTAAGCGGTTTGCGTTCAGGACCTCTATCTAAGAATGGAGCTAACATTAAAGCACCAATTGCGATAGCAGGCACTACAATTGCACCAATTGTATTATAAGGGCCTGAAGCATATTCATATTTAAGTAATTGGTATAAGAATAAGAAATACCAGTCTGGCATTGGAATGTAACCTGTGTTTGTTGGATCCGCTTGTCCTTCTAGTGGCGACGGATGGGCAACAGTCAAGATTAAATACCCAACTAAGAATACAGCACCAACCATCCACTCTTTTAATAAGAAGTCAGGCCAGAACGGTTCTGTTTTGCCAGGATATTCGGAATAATCGGGTGGGTAAACGCTTTTATTGTTCTTTTCTTGAACACGCGAATCCCCTACGAATTTCATTCCTTTTCCTTTATGCATTTTGTCCCCTCCTTAAGGAAATATTAATGGCATTGTAAATCTTACAATGGGCCAGATATCCCTTGTCTACGAATCATGATAAAGTGAGCTGCGAGCAGTGCAAGTAAGCCTGCTGGCAAGAAGAATACATGAATCGCAAAGAATCTAGTTAGTGTTTGAGCACCGATGATTGTTGCATCACCAGCTAATAAGATTTTTATAAGTTCACCAATAAACGGTACTGATGCTGCAATTTGAATACCTACTTTAGTAGCAAATAATGCTTTCATATCCCAAGGAAGCAGGTAACCTGTAAAGCCAAGGCCTAACATTACACAGAAGATTAGAACCCCAACGATCCAGTTCAATTCACGAGGTTTTTTATATGAACCTGTGAAGAATACCCGTAATGTATGAAGGAACATCATAACTATTACGAGAGAAGCGCCCCAGTGGTGCATACCACGCACGATTTCACCGAATGCTACCTCATTTTGGAGATAGTAAACTGATTTCCAAGCATTTTCAATATCCGGTACATAGTACATTGTTAAGAACATACCTGATAAGATTTGAATAACAGTAACGAAGAACGTTAACCCCCCGAAACAATATACGAATGCAGAGAAATGATGTGCAGGGTTTACGTGCTCTGGAACTTCATGGTCGGCAATATCACGCCAAATCGGTGTAATATCTAGGCGTTCATCGACCCAATCATAGATTTTATTAAGCACTGACGTCGTACCCCCTTACAATTATACTAATGTGTTTGCTCTTGTTTTTCCGATCATTACTAGACCGTCTTTTACTTTTACTTCAAATTCGTCTAACGGACCAAGTGGCGGTGTACCCGGAATATTTTTACCGTTTTTCTCGTAACGACCTCCGTGGCATGGGCAGTAGAATTGGTTTTTAAATTCTGGGCTGCCGTTCCAGTTGACAGTACAACCTAAGTGTTTACATACAGGTGAAAGTGCGATAATTTTATCGCCATCTTTATAAACCCACGCTGTATCTGTAACATCAGATTTGTACCAAGCGTCAACTTGCTCGAACTTAAAATCAACTTTTACAGGAGTTTCTGATAGCTCTGATGCTTTTTTATCAGTCATTACAAAATCTCCGCCAGCTTTCTTTTCTAGAACTGGGTCGATTGCAAAGCGAGCCATTGGCATAAGCATACCTGCTGCCATAAAACCACCAACACCTGTTAGTGTATAGTTCAAAAATTGACGTCTTGTGACACGATTGTTACTCATCCTTTTCCCCCCTCTAACTTCAGGTCAGTCCAATGGACAAACTTATACAAAATAGTAATACTAGGACATATCTATGATATATCAAGTAAAATGTTAGGTCAATAACGCTTTCAATTGTTTTAGACAGTTTTGTGAACATTTATCGAAAAAAGTGAAAGTTCAAATTGTTGATAACCTTCCTGTATACTATTGCTCTTAATCTGACAGTCCTTCATAATCCTGTTATAAAACAGCAGTTTAGGCTATTAGCATTTAGTATACAATTTTATTGATTTGACCATTTAGCCGATAACATTGGAATAACTTGTCGTAATTGGTCGCTAAGCACTTGTTGTCTAACTTTTTGATCCATATCGCTTAAAGGTATGGACGGCAACCACAAAACATCCTTTTCCGGCGCTAATTGTGTCCATTCATGATCACTTGTAATGAAGAAAACATATGTAAAACCGCTCGCTACTAACTCGTCATGCATAGCCGCTATCAATTCTTTTCTGTTTAAAGATTTGGTATATGTAACAGGTGAAGTTAATACAACCCTTCCTTTAAATTGCTGTTCCAGAAAATTTGTTAACGACATTAAGAATTCTGCCCCAGATGCACTCTGTTTTATACCTATTTCTGTTCCTTCTAACAAAACTAATGGAACGATTGCTGTATCTATAAATTGTTTATTCTTTAAAAATTCATCTATATCCTTGCTTGTCCAAAACATACTAACTCCTCCTCAAGATAAAACTTCATCCAAAAAGGATGAAGTTTTTATTTTTCTTCATTTTTTATTATATTTAATAGTGCAGATAACTTATAAAACTTCTCTTTGTCGTTCTGGTCTAGTGCTTCATCAATTTGTTTTAGAACAGCTTCCTCTTGAAAAGTTTTCATACTATCTTGCAAAATTTCCTCCGCCAACTGCCGATCCGACTCGCTGATTTGCAAATAATTTGGCATAAAAGGATTTTCCTCTAGTACTGTTAAGTATTCGCGGCTCGGCGGAACTTTAGGGAAGTTTAATTGAATGTACATTTCTTCGTTTGGGTGAAGCCTTAAATCGTGAAAGGATTTTTCTGCGTCTGCAGTCATGATGTTCTCACGGTAAAATCGGAATGGGATACCTGAGGAATCAGTTGTAGACATTACCATTGCTCTTGGACAGTAATGTGCTTCTTCTACAAAATGAATGCGTTCTAATAATTCATCATGGCCCAGCAGATAGTTTAAAATCCATACACATTCACGTCGTTTCATTTGGTATTTTTTTAAAAACCAACGAACAAATTCTTTTTTGTCCAAGACAGAAACGGATGCCGTCATTTTGCATGGGTCTCCTCTCATTCAAAAGTTTGTAAAAGATCTTGCCAAGCCGGTTCATCTGGCTGTAATGCTACCAACTGCCGAGCGACTTGCTGTGCTTCCATACGCTTACCATCTTCAATTAGGAAATAAACGTATTTTTCGAGGAACAGTGGATCTTCCTTGTGTTCAGTATATGCTAACTTATAAAATTCGTATGCACGTTTGAAGTTTTCTAATCGATCATATGAGAGAGCGGCAAACGCAGACAGCGACGACCAATCAAAATCATCTTTTTCAAGCTGTTCAATTAATTCGACTACCTCTTCATCTCTTTCTTCGTTGGAAAGTATGGATACGAGTGTAAGGATAGCTTCCATATACTCACTATCTAATGCAATCGCTTGGCGCAAATATTGCTCGGCCTCATTTGGTAAATTATTTTTCAATGACATTTTGCCTGCGAACAAATATAGTTCTTTATCATATTCATCACGCATTATTCCCTCTTTTATTACTTCTAAAGCTTTTTTGTTGTCTTCTAACATAGCATGACTTTGAGCAAGCAATAAGTATGCGGAAAAATAGTCTGGATCCAGTGTTTTTAAATCTTCTGCATAGCGAATAGCAGTTTCATACATTTGACATTGAAAAGCAGAATACGCAGCGCCAAATAATAAATCTGGAGAAGTTTGATTTTCTAGTGCTTGCGTATAAAATTCATATGCCTCTTCAAATGCACCGCCAGCTCTATATACTTCAGCTAATCGTTCAACCAATCTCACACCAGCAATTTCTTCTGTACCTTTGTTTATTGAATGATAAAGCCTAGCTGCTTCACTGAAGCGTCCTATTTCCATTAAAAGCTCAGCTTTCGCAAATTGGAGAAGTGGCTCATCCGGCAATATTTCCAATGCTTCATTTATACGTTGCTCTGCGACTTCATATAAACCTTGCATTTGATAATAATCGGCTAAAGCAAGTAGGACCTGTGGATATTCTGGTTCTTCTTTACCGATAGACATTAGGTATTCAAGTGCTTGATCTTCTTCGCCACGCTCCATTAAAAGAGTGGCCCTATCAATCTTAAGCTGAACCTCATCTGGGAAAACATATTGTAAATGTTCCAATAGTTCATCTGCTTCATCTAAAAATCCGAAATTAATCAGTAGACCTGCAATCTCATATTGCATATCGGGATTAACTTTTAATAACACGTCTCCAAGCAAAGCTTGAATTTCTTTTAAATCCCCTTGCTGAATCACATCTATCATTTTTTTTTCAATATCCATATTGTCACCTGTTTTAACATTAATTTTTAAATCCTGATATATAACTTAGTTTCTACAAATAAATAAGGATTCATTCTAATGCTACATGAGTGTCTCTTTTGGTACAAGAAAAAAACATTTTTCGTATTAATTATCGTGATTGTAAAATAGTCTCTAAATCTTCGAAGAAGTTCGGATAGGACACTGCAATGCAGTCGCTATCATCTAACTGAATAGCTCCTTCAGTTATCAATGCTGCGGTTGCACCCATCATGCCTATACGATGGTCCCCATATGTTTGAAGCGATGCGCCATGGAGTAGTTTTCCTCCTTGGATAATCATGCCATCTTCTGTAGCTTCTATATCTGCTCCAAGTTTTTTTAATTCAGATACAACAGCAGCAATTCTGTCTGTTTCTTTGACTCTTAGTTCTGCTGCATCCCGAATAATCGTCTTTCCTTGCGCTTGTGTAGCTAAAAGAGCAATAATTGGAATTTCATCGATTAATAATGGAATTAAGTCCCCGCTAATCGTTATGCCATTTAAAGTAGATGTGCTAATTGTAATTGTTCCTCTAGGCTCATAAGCATGGTCATCTACGTTGGAAACCTCGATATCTGCACCCATTTCTTGCAGCACAGTGAGAATGCCTGCCCGCGTCGGGTTTAGCCCAACATTATGAAGTATAACTTTGCTATTTTTTGCAAGTGCTCCTGCTACTAAAAAGAAGGCGGCTGATGAGATGTCACCGGGCACTTCAACATGAGCTGGGATGAGGTCTTGGCCGCCTTTATATGAAATTGTTCCATTTTCAGCTATAATTTCTGCGCCAAACTGTCTTAGCATTCTCTCTGTATGATCACGGGTTAAACCCTTCTCATAAATGGTAGTTGTTCCGCGTGCATGCATTGCTGCAAGCAAAATAGCAGATTTCACTTGAGCGCTAGCGACTGGCATTGTATATTCAATTGCTTGCAATGGATTACCCTTGATTGCTAGCGGAGTATACTGGCCATTCTCTCTGCCATTAATTTGCGCTCCCATCAAGCGTAAAGGATCTATCACTCGTCTCATTGGCCTCTTCCCAATAGAAGCATCGCCATTCAAGACAGTGTGTAATTTGGAACCAGCTAATATCCCTAACATCAAACGGGTTGTCGTCCCTGAGTTGCCTGTATCCAGGATGTCTGTCGGTTCTACCCAATCGGCCATCCCCTTGCTTTCAATCACAACATTCGTGCCTTCTACTTCTATCTTAACACCGAGTTTTCGAAAACAATCGATAGTGCTCAAACAATCATTGCCCAGCAAAAATCCGCTAACTGTCGTGCGTCCTTTCGCCATACTACCGAACATAATCGCTCGATGTGAGACCGATTTATCCCCCGGTATACTCAATTCTCCATGCAAGCTTGGTTTATGATAGTCTAAATTCATTTGATTCATAATCAAAACACCTGCCTCTTTATCTTATATAAACATCGTACTGGGTACGGCGCTTAATACAACTTGCTGCTTTTCCGCGATCTTCTTCGTTTTGAAAACTAACCACAAGGATACCATATACGTCTTCTCGTGTTTCTATAATACGAATATTTGTAATGCTGATCTGTTCTTCTGCAAAATAAGCAGTAATTTCTGCAATGCTACCTGGGTAATCAGGGACATCAATTGATAAATCATATGTAGAAAATAAAGCCCCTTTTGTACTCGGAAGCTGATCTCTATATTCTTTTGCATCGAAAAAAAACATTTCAATTTCATCCGCGTTGCCCGTTTCAAGAACCTCTTTTACTTTAGCCATTTCCTTTTGCCAACTAGTCAATTGAGCAAGTATCTGAATTCGATTTTGCATTGTGATATCACGCCATAACTTCGGGTTTGAAGAGGCAATCCTTGTGAGGTCTCTGAATCCTCCAGCCGCTAACATTTTTGTAGTTTGGTTTTGCGTGCTTTCTTCTTTTAATTGATTCACTAATGAAGCTGCCACAATATGAGGGAAATGGCTCACTACAGCTGTCATTTGATCGTGAGATGCTGCTGATACAGTTAAGAGCTTGGCCTTTGTATAAGAAAGTATTTCTTTTAACCTTTGTATTGTTGCTTCCTCTTCACTTTCTAGAGGTGTCAGCAAATAATAGGCGTTTTCAAATAAATATGGCTTTGCAGCTGAGATGCCACTTTTATGCGAGCCCGCCATCGGATGCCCGCCAATAAAAGTTATTCCTAATTTCCTTAGTTCACACGCTTTTTTCATAATTAATGTTTTTGTGCTACCTGTATCCGTAATAATTACATTTTTCTTTAGTGGCCAGTCCTTTATTAGGTCTAGCCAGTTTAACGTAGCATTTACAGGTGTTGCAAATAGTATTATGTCAGCTCTTTCTGATGTACTTTTAGGATCCAATGTTCCTTCCTGGATAATATTTAATTCTAAGGCGGCATCAGTATTCTTTTCGTTTATATCATAGCCAATCACATGTAGATTAGGGGACTTCCGTAATGAAACCGCAACGGAACCGCCAATTAATCCTAAACCGACAATGAGAATAGTTTTCTTCATATAGCAACGCCTTGGTCTTTAAGGACATCTGTTAACTGTCTCAAGAAGCCTTCATTCTGTTCTTGCGTACCAATCGTCACCCGTACATACCCTGGTACGCCAAGTACATTGCCGCTTCTTACAATATACCCTTTTTCCATTAGTCTTTGGAAGACTATATCACTGTCAGTCTTCACTTCCATTAAAATAAAGTTAGTATCTGAAGGATAAAAATGAAGATTATGCGCTGTACAGAATTTCTCTATTAGCTGTTTACCCTTTTCATTTTCACTTCTGCACATATCAATGAAGGATTGATCCTCAACTGCTACACTTACTACGGCTTGACTTAATACAGTAGTGTTAAATGGTCCTCTAACAGGTTCCAATTTAGCAATAATCGGTTCTGAAGCCATTCCATAGCCAACTCGGAAAGAGGCTAATCCATAAGCTTTAGAAAATGTACGTAGGATAAGTAGATTAGGATATTCATCTATATACGAAAGCGTATTTCTGTATGTAGGGTTTGTTATATATTCAAAATAAGCTTCGTCTAGGACCACTAATACATCCTGAGGAACCTTGTCAAGAAATGCTGTAAGGGCACTGTCATCAATCACAACCCCTGTTGGATTGTTTGGACTGCATAGCCATACGACTGCTGTCTCATGATCTATCTGTTCAAACATCTCTACTAAGTCATGAGTACCGTCTTTCAAAGGAACCTCGCGTACTTCTGCTCCTTCAATTCTTGCATTTAATGCGTACTGTGAAAAAGTCGGCTTTGCCATTACTGTATTAACCCCTGGACGAAGAAGCGATCTTGATATAATGCTAATTAATTCGTCAGACCCATTGCCAAAAATAAGCTTTCGACCACTAACACCTAAATGCTCTGAGATGGTTGACCGCATATCAGTTGCTGCTCCATCTGGATATAAAGCAAAGTTGAATGCTTCTTTTGCTAAGAATTCTTGCACCTTGGGCGAACAGCCATATGGATTTTCATTTGAAGCAAGCTTATGAATAGTGCTTAGTCCGAATTCTTTCTGAACTGCTTCAATCGACTTTCCTGGCTGATATGCTTTTAGCCCCTCAATTTCTTTCTTCCATTTCATTGCACTCTCTCCTTCTATATCTATTATTTTGTCAAATCTGGTCTTAATTTTACAGCCTCATTCAGATAGATGTGCTTAATTTCATTTTGCGGGACAGTTGTATTCACATGTACTAGTACTCGAATACATAAGGGAAGCCCGTTTGGCACATTCATCTCATGTGTACACATAACGGGAACATACTCCCATTTCGGAAGTGACCGTATAGCTTTAGCAGGAAAAGCTGAAACGATATCTGCAGTTGTAGAAATAATCACTGATGCAACATTCTCCGGAAGCACCTCATTATCCTTTATTATTCGCTCCATTAAATTCTTTGTTTCCTGCATTACTAATGCTGGATTATCATAAGCGATTGTACTGGCGCCTCGTATTCCTCTAATCATATGATACCCCCTCTATTAATTCTCTTAAAAGAAGATCTGTTTCTTGACACTCACTACGGGATATTCGCTGAGTGAATGGTTTACCGATATCCTTTAAAAGTACAAACTGCAGTTCACCATCTTCAGCTTTTTTATCCTTTTGCATAAACTCAAATAATTCATCAAAACTAAAATTAGCAACAGATTCTACAGGATATTTATTACGTATAGCAAACAAAAGAAATTCTTTCGTAAATGAGCGTGATATTTGACCATACTTTTCGCTTAGCAATAAAGCATATACCATACCGATCATCACCGCTTCGCCGTGCGTTAATTTCCCAAAGCCAAATGCTGCTTCTAGTGCGTGGCCGTATGTATGGCCAAAGTTTAAAAATTTTCGTACGCCATGTTCTTCTTCATCTTGGGCTACTATATTTGCCTTTACACGAATCCCCTGTTCTAAATAGCCCATCGTTTTCTCTTCATCTAGATTGAACATTGGCGGAAGCTCCATTAATTCCTGTAACCAGACCATGTCAGAAATAAGTGCATGTTTTACCACTTCAGCCATTCCTGATCTTACCTCTTGTGCTGGCAAGCTTTTTAAAAATTCAATATCGAATATGACACCTTCTGGTTGATAAAAGGTTCCTATCATATTTTTGCCTAAAGCATGATTTATCGCAGTCTTTCCTCCTACTGCGCTATCGTGGGCAAGAATGGTCGTAGGCAATTGAATGATCGGAATTCCTCTCATAAAAGTGGAAGCAACAAAGCCTGTAAGATCGCCAACCGCTCCTCCACCAAAAGCAAACAGCATTGATTTACGTGTACACTTTTGTTCTAACAAAAATGTCTGTGCGGCTAAGTATTGCTCAAATGTTTTGCATGCTTCTCCGCCTGGCAAAACAAATACAGAGAACGGAAAAGGGAAACTTTTTGTAAATGCATCTTTATATATTCGCCAAACATTTTCGTCCGTAAATACAATTACCTTGTCCCTTTCTACGATGAATTGTTGATACGTTTTTATAGCTTCTTCAAAGTCTCCCTGACCTATATACACATTATAGCTACGGGAGGGAGTATGAATTGGAATTTTCATCACTAAAACTCCTTCATTATTTTTCTCATCTCATTTATTTGGTCTTTTAATTGGCCAAGCTGGTCGCTATGGAAATGTTCAACGATAGCTTTTGCTATTTCGAAAGCTACAACATGTTCTGCCACAACTGAAGCAGCAGGTACAGCACAACTATCGGAACGCTCGACACTTGCCTTAAAAGCTTCCTTAGTATCAATATCAACACTTTGAAGGGGTTTATATAATGTCGGAATAGGCTTCATTACTCCACGAACTACGATTGGCATCCCAGTAGACATACCACCTTCTAGACCACCTAAGTGATTGGTTCTCCTTGTGTATCCCTCTTCAGGACTCCAGAGAATTTCATCATGCACTTCGCTCCCTTTTAAATGAGCCATTTCAAAACCAAGACCAAATTCCACTCCTTTAAAGGCATTGATGCTCATCATAGCCGCAGCTAATTTACCATCCAATTTACGGTCATAATGGACATACGAACCGATTCCAGCTGGTACACCTTCTACTATAACTTCTACAACGCCGCCAATCGAATCTCCCGCTTTTTTAGCTGCGTCAATTGCTTCTACCATCTTAATAGAAGCATCATGATCTACACAATAACATGGATCATTTTCAATGATTTGACGAATTTCATGAACTGTTTTATTCATCGTCGTTTCAGGATTTGCAATGACACCACCGATTTCTGTTACATGCGATACAATATGGATGCCTAATTCATTTAGTAAAACTTTTGCTACAGCGCCAACTGCTACACGCACAGTCGTTTCTCTTGCCGATGAGCGTTCTAATACATTTCTTAAGTCTCTATGTCCGTATTTAATGCCGCCTACTAAATCTGCATGTCCTGGGCGTGGTCTCGTAATTTTTCTTTTAATCTCATCTGGGTTTATATCTTCTGGCAAAGGGTCCGCACCCATAATTTTTGTCCAGTGTTTCCAATCATCATTTTTGACAATTAGCGCAATCGGCGACCCTAACGTCTTGCCATGTCGAACACCTGAAGCAATCTCTACAGTATCTGTTTCTATTTGCATGCGGCGCCCTCTTCCATGGCCACCTTGTCGACGTTTAAGTTCTTTATTAATCTGTTCTGTTGTTAGCTCTAATTGGGCTGGTATTCCTTCGATAATAGTAGTTAATTGTGGTCCATGCGACTCTCCTGCTGTTAAATAACGCATATACTTTCCCCCTTCAACTCGTTAAAGTGTATGTTTTTCACTATAACATATTTTAACTCAAAAAAGCATGAACAGACGGATAAATTTGTGATTAATAAAAAGAGCGCCTTCCGTATAAAACGAAAGCGCCTTCAACTTATGCCTTGCTATAAAAAAATGTATCTTCAATATCAAACGAATATTTAGATGGATTAAAGATTTGCTCTGTACTACCAACAAATAATACTCCACCTGGTCGAAGCGCTTTACTAAAATTTAGGTATATTTGATCTTTTGCTTCTTCTGTAAAATAGATCATTACATTGCGGCACACAATCAAATCATAATTTTGTTCATATGGATCTTTGAGCAAGTTATGTTTGCGGAAGGTCACTGTCCGTTTTATTTCATCTTTCACTTGGTAGAACATCCCGTTTTTCACAAAATACTTTTCTTTAATGGCTGTAGGTACCTCTGCTAGCGACCGTTCTGGATATATCCCAGTTTTTGCTTTTGCTATTGCATTTTCATCAAGGTCAGTTGCTATAATTGAAATCTGCGATAAAGGAAGATAGTTTGATAAGACCATAGCGATAGTATATGGTTCTTCTCCCGTTGAGCAGGCTGCACTCCATATTTTTAGTTTTCTATTCTCTTTTAACAATCTTGGAAATATCTTATTTTGGAGAACTTCCCACCGTTTGCCGTTACGATAAAACTCAGATACATTTATTGTCATTCGATCTAAAAATTCATTTAATAATTGTTGATCTCTTTCAATTCCCTTATAAAAATCATTGAAATTTTTAAATCCTCTTTTTTCATATAGGGATGTTAATCTTCTTTTCATCTGGGCTTCTTTATATAAAGCCAAATCAATGTTTGTTTTGCGTTTAATATTTGTGATAAATCCTTCATAATCCGTCATATGCTCTTCCCTCTCTTTAGACCTAGGTTTATTATACCTAATTAGTTCCAAATCGGAAATGGTCTATTAATAGAGTTTGAAGAAAAATAAAAAAACTGTTCATTTGAGTGAACAGTTTTCTTGATATTAGTGAATTTCTTCTTCTGTGAAGAATAGACCGATTTCACGTTCTGCTGAAGCTAATGAATCAGAACCGTGGATCACATTGTGAGATAAAGTTGTTGAGTAGTCACCACGAATTGTGCCAGGTGCTGATTGCTCAGGGTTTGTAGCACCCATCATTAGACGAGCTACAGAGATAACGTTTTCGCCTTCCCATACCATTGCAAATACAGGACCAGATGTGATGAATTCAGTTAACTCACCAAAGAATGGCTTGTCCGCATGTTCAGCATAGTGTTTTTCAGCTAATTCTTGAGATACTTGCATAAGTTTAGCACCTTTTAGTACGAAACCTTTGCGTTCAAATCGATCAACGATGTCACCAACTAGTTGGCGTTTTACACCGTCAGGTTTAACCATTAAAAATGTTTTTTGGATAGCCATTAAATATTACAACTCCTTAAGATGTTCTAGGGTAAAAACCCTACTTGAAAATAGTATCATTGAACGCTTGAATGTTCAACAATTTTTAGAATTTGCGTTTCCCCATATATAAAGCAATATCTTTTAAAGACTTTTTCACAGAATTGGCTGGCAATTCTTCAATTTCTTTTAAAGCTTTTTGCAAATATAAGTTGCTTATATGATAGGCATCGTTGATTGCATTAGAGCTGCGCATTTTTTTCAAGAAAACTTGTCGTTCATCTTCTTTCATATCGCCGTTCAATGCTTTTTCAATATATGGCCGAATAGCTGAATCGTTTTTCGCCAATAAGACAGGCAATGTGATATTCCCCTGAAGTAAATCGCTGCCTGCGGGTTTCCCTAACTGTTTATCTGTAGCTGTCAAATCCAGAACATCATCAATGATTTGGAATGACATGCCTACATAGTAGCCGAACTTCTTTAAGTGATGTGCTACGCTATCATCTGCTCCAGCGGCTACAGCACCAAGCTGACAGCTTGAGGATATAAGCAATGCAGTTTTCCGTTTAATTCTACGGAAATAATCACGGATAGATTGGTTTAAATGCATCTTATCCTCAATTTGAATGATTTCTCCTTGCACAATTTCCACCATCGTTTTAGATAGAATTTGGTGAGCCTTTTCATTTTGAATATTCGTCATATATTCTAATGCCCTTGCAAAAATAAAATCACCAGCATACATAGCAACACGATTATTCCATTGGGATTTAACAGTAGGACGCCCTCTACGCAGCTCAGCGTCATCGATGACATCGTCATGTACAAGCGATGCCATATGTATTAACTCAAGTGGCACAGCTACGTTTTTCATATCATCTATATTATATTGGCCAAATTTTGCACCGAGCAACACAAAGACAGGTCGAATACGTTTTCCGCCAGCCTTCAGCAAATGGAGAGAGGCATCTTTCAAATAGTGTGAAGATGAATCCAACGCTGTTTCTAATTCTTTTTCGATGACTCTTATGTCTGATTGCAGATCAGCATAAAGAAGCTTTAACTTCATCTTTTCCACGCGTCTAAACATCCCCTACACTAAATTTCTTTTTTTATGCCCATATGCATAGCAGCTGCTCCGCCACTATATGATTTGTATATTACATTTTGTAAGCCCGCAGCTTCAAACATTTTTTTCAATTCTTTCATCCCTGGGAAATCATTTGCAGATTCTTGCAACCAAGAATATTCATTGAAACTTTTAGCAAAAAGCTTGCCAAATAACGGCATAATATAGTGAAAATAAAAGCGGAACAATTGTCTATAACCTGGAATTTCAGGTTGTGATGTTTCAAGGCATACAACCTTGCCGCCCGGTTTTACCACACGGTGCATTTCTTTTAAAACTTGCATATAATCAGGTACATTGCGAAGACCAAAGCCAATTGTTACATAATCAAACGTATTATCATCAAATGGCAGTTCCATCGCATTTCCTTGTATTAGCTCTATTTGTTTTATATTCTTTGTTTTTTCAATGCCTACATTCAGCATATTTTGGCTGAAGTCTAGCCCTGTGACATGGCCATTCTCTCCAACTGCGTCAGCAAGCGCAATTGTCCAATCTGCAGTGCCGCAGCAGACGTCTAGCGCATGAGAACCTGGTTTTACAGCCATGCGTCTCATTGTATCTTTACGCCAATTTTTATGCATCTGAAAACTAATGACAGAATTCATCTTATCATAGCTATCTGAAATATTTTCAAAAACAGCGTGTACGCGCTCTTCTTTAGATTGAGCCATTCTACTCAACACCTTTCATCGTAATCTGTGCCTCTACATTTACTTCAACATGCTGCAACATAAATGTTTTCACTTCATCTTGTAAGATCGGAGAAGCTGTAATAATACGTATTAGCCTAGATGAAAGGTTAGAGATTAGCCGTCTTAAAATTTGTTCATTGTTCATGCCTGCATACTCTTGCTGCTGTTCTAGTATTTTCAGGAATGGCGTTTTCATATGCTTTTCTTGTAAAGACTGTAATTCTCGTTTAAGTCGTTCCAAAACCAGTCCGTTTTTGACAATTTCAATATAACTGTCTAGATTAAAACGCTTCAAAAACTGGCACGTAATCGTTGATTCGATCACTTCTAGAATCTTATACCATTCATCCATCGAACGCTTCATAGGCTCATATAAAGCAGTCCTTGATTCGCTGCTCTTTGCGACAGCCTCAGACAATGAACGAACAAGCTCAATATCAGGAATTTTTGCAAGTGTTGCATAATACATACCGCTATAGTAATCGCCAGCAAGAACTGTTAGTTGCTGCCTTTTTGTGGCAGCATCTTGTTCGTTGATTTGTTCATGGCCATTCAATGCGGCATAAACCATAGCAACTGCGTTTACAGCCTGTTCTATTTTTTTCGGCCAATGTTCGCCGTTCAATTTTGGCAATAATATATAGCGAAGTTGTCCATCAAAAATAATTGGCTGGCCTGTATACTGCAGGAGCGTTCTATGATGCAATTTGGTTAATATATTATTTTTTGATTGTAATAAATGTTCTTCTAAAATTGCTGCATTCATAAACTTTTCTCCATTCAGTTCATTTCCTGTTGCTATACTGTATTACTTATCTCGTTCTAACAATGTAAAAGGCCAATTGGGGCTTTTTTCACCTAATGCTACAGCATGGCCCAATCAATCTTTCAACACCTTATTTTCCAGAGATAGTAAAACGGGCTATAATTTTATTTTTTCGCATCGCTTTCAACAATACCAAATGCTGTTTGAATCTCTGCTTTGCCTCGAATTTTCATCGCTGAAGTGTGTTCTGTAAATTGCGCGATCATTACTTCACCCTCGTCCAGTTTCTCTGAGTGGTGAAATTTTGTATCATTCCCGCGAGTCAAACCGATCACATGGACGCCATCTTCCTTTGCACGTATTACTACATAATCATTTTGGCCCATTTGAAGAGTCTCCTTGTATTCGAATTTCCTTTTCCTATCATACCATAAAAAAAGGCGTAAATTAAGCCATTTTAATGAATGATAGTATTTCTTGTCGTTTCACATCATCTTCTGAAAAGATTCCTTTTGCTGAAGATGTAACCGTTTTTGCACCTGGTTTTTTAATACCTCTCATAGTCATACACATATGTTCTGCTTCCACCACAACATAAACACCTTCCGGCTCTAGCATCTCCATCATTGTTTCGGCAATTTCACTTGTAATACGTTCTTGCAATTGTGGACGGTGTGAAATAGTTTCAACTGTTCGCGCAAGCTTGCTTAGACCTGCAACAACTCCATCCTTTGGCAAATAAGCAATATGTGCTTTACCATAAAAAGGTACTAAGTGATGTTCACACATAGAATAGAATGGTATATCTTTTACTAACACTACTTCATTATGCTCTTCATGAAAAACTGTTTTAAAATACTCTCTAGCATCTATATGAAGTCCTTGGAACATTTCTGCATACATTTTCGCCACACGTTTTGGCGTATCTAATAATCCTTCACGATCAGGATTTTCTCCTACTGCTTCAAGTATCATTTTTACTGCTTGTTCAATTTTATTTAAGTCAACATTCGAATTTGAATGATCAATTTTCTCTTCTTTAATATTAATCATGGTAACCCCCTATGCTTCTAAAAAAGTCTCAAAATGAGATTAACATACAAGACCTCTAATCGCAAAATATGAAAACGGATTTATTCCATTTTCTAAACTTGAATAAACGTATACTATTCTTAGTCCATCCCACTAAGTAATATCTTTTTATGTATAGTTGGTCCTGTTCACTCTTAATTATACAAAAAGAGTAGCCAGTTTTATTGGCTACTCTATGTAACAGATGCAAAATTATTTTACTGCATCTTTAAGCGCTTTACCTGGCTTGAATGCAGGTACTTTGCTTGCAGCGATTTCGATTTCTTCACCCGTTTGAGGATTGCGTCCTTTACGAGCCGCACGTTCGCGGATTTCAAAGTTACCAAAACCAATTAATTGTACTTTATCTCCCTTTGCAAGAGCTGCTTGGATAGATTCAAATACTGCGTCAACTGCTTTTGTTGCATCTTTCTTAGAAAGTTCTGCAGTTTCTGCAACAGAGTTTACTAAATCTGTTTTATTCACACCATTCACCTCCTCTCAAAAGGCATACCACTAAATCATGTAAAAAGATTATCACAACACTATTTACTGTGCAACAATATTTATACTTCATTTGTTGATTTTAAGCAAATAATAATGCCTGTCTTAACCAATATAGCATGTTTAAATGAAGTATACGACAGTAAAATATGTACAATTAAAGCAAATATATGATATCTCTTTTACATATAGATACATAAAAAACACCATAAAAAAAGGGCTACTTACATACTGTAAATAGTCCTTCATTGTTCCTTTTATTCAATTTATAAACTATTTTCTTTATATAGATAAATAAATCTTCAGTCCAGATTCATTTATTAAACGGCTAATATATATTGTATTTATAAAATAAATGTTACCATGCCCGAATCGCCTTTATTGACCATTTTTTCTATCGTTTGGCGCATTCTTGCTTTTGCATGTTTAGGAACTGCATCTGTCTTGTAAGCAATGCTTTCTTTCATTACTTCAAACAATGGTGTGCCGAATAATTGCGTTTCCCATAATGCATCCCGATCATGTAAAAAGGCATACGTTAAATCTTTCAGCAGCTGCTGACTATGGAACTCTGATCCAATCAACGGTGCAAATTCCGCTGCCATATCAATACGTAAAATATGATAAGATGGTGCTTTTGCTTCCATGCGGACACCAAAGAAATTATTCTGTTTAATAATCTCTGGTCTTGACGGTTCGAATTCCTGAAGGGTCGGCAGTGTTACACCATAACCATCCTTCCGTGCTTGCTCAATCGCTTCATGGAAGCGTTGATAAGATTTTCTCGCTTGTTGCGATTCTTTTATAAATAATAACCAATCCTTCTTACTTTGGATAGGCTCTTCCAGCCATTCGTCACAGATATTTTTGAAAATATCATTTTTCAGTTGTAAACTAATTATCGCATGCCCTAATCCCGCATCTACACTTTTCACCTGTGCTGACGCAATGAAGTCCTCATCAAGCAATTCTTTTGTCAAGCGTTCAATATCCCTAATTTTATTGACAGATTGCTTCCAATTGTCAATTGATTGCTTGATCAATTTATTTAATTCATGATTCTCTTCTAGTACATCTAACCAATCCGGTTTTTCCATTTCCAATTTTTTAATTGGGAATTCATATAATGCTTCTTCTAGGATATGTTTTATCTCATTTAGCGTCATTTGATCTACTGATGTAGAAATGACTGGTGCATTATACCTCTCATGTAGTTCATCACATAATTCTTTAGCAGTCGTATGCGCTGGCATTTTGCTATTCACTACAATGACAAATGGTTTGCCGATTTCTTGTAATTGATCAATAATATCTTGCTCCGCCTGACGGACAGATTCACGCGGAATGCCATTAACTGTACCATCAGTCGTCATTACAACACCAATATTAGCATGCTCTCGTATAATCTTGTCTGTGCCAATTTTAGCTGCATCTTGGAATGGAATCGGGTCGTTGTGCCATGGTGTATGTACCAACTTTGGTCCATTTTCATCTTCATAGCCTTTCACTCCATCAATAATGTATCCTACACAATCTGCGAATCTAATCTTAAAAGGCATATCCTGATTGCCTACTGAAATTTGCGCGCCATTCGCTGGGACAAATTTAGGTTCTGTTGTCATAATGACTGGACCAGGCGAGCTTTGTGGCAGCTCATCTTGTGCTCGTTGTCTTTCTTTTTCATCTTCCATATTCGGTAATACCATAATATCCATAACACGCTTTGTAAACGTTGATTTACCTACTCTTACAGGTCCTACTACACCAATATAAATATCGCCGTTCGTTCTTGTTGCCATTTGCTCGTACACTTCTTGTGACATGTTTTTCTTCCCCCTTTTTCTCAGCACTATATCCTATGCACGCAAAAAACGTTTCATGCACAAGTCATGAAACGCTTTTTAAAAAGGTAAATTATTATTTTCTTTTCGAATCTGTAAGAAATTCGACTTCTTGTTTGTCATTCACTGTATAAGGCAAAGAATAGGCAGGCAAAACCTCATAGTGATCCGATAAAAGGTGTCTGATGTCCTCACCACTTTTCACTTTTGGCTTTTCTTTATCAAGAATTCTTTGCAGTTCAATAGAATAATCAATGCAAATTTCGCCACTTCCTTTTACTATAAAGGGCAGATTGGTATTTGAATAAGGGCTAGGAACAGTAGGGGCTTGTTTATAGCCCATTTTTTTATAATCTATTTGATAAATATCATCCTTGATTTGGCCCGCAATTGGCACAAATCCATTCACACCTTTTTTAATATTCATCTCTCGGATAATTTCAGTGCCCCGCAGATCGACTAATTTTACTTTTGGCTTTTTGCTCTCTGCATGCCAGATTACATATTGATATATTCCACCCTTTTCAAAAGAATTGCCTGGAGCTTTCGGAATATATCCGCCGCTTATAAGCTTTGAAAAATCTATTGGGTACTTGATATATTGGTCTACATCTTGATCACGATTCTGAATCGGCAATAAGCCGCCTGTATCTTTTCTGAATTGATTAATAGTCTTTTGGACTGTTAATAGCTGTGCTTGATCTGGTACTTGATTTTCTACTTTCTCTTTATCTGGATACATACATCCGGCCAATACCACTGTAAGTAATGCAACAAATAATAATAAGCTATATTTTTTCATAAACTTTCCCTCATTCATTTATTTTAAAATGACATTACAACAAATACCATTGTCAAAAAGCCAATTATTAAAAAAATATACGCAATCAACGCGACAATTGAACTGATAATTCGATTTTTTATCTTTTGTCTGCTTAAATAAATGAGTCCTGATGCGACAAGCATAAAACCAATGGAATAAAAAGAAATCCACATCATTGTCATACCGGATATGCCTGTACTTGCAAGAAGCACTAAATTTGACAACGATACAACCACCTTTCTTATGTACATTCAGTCAAACCCTATATGAGATAGCCTAAAAAAATAAGAGATGGCTGCTGCTCACCTCTTATTTTGACTATTCACTAAATACGTAGAGCGTTGAAAATATCTTATGACTCCATTATACAATATGGATGTTAACAAAGTTTAGAGATAATACGCATCTAATTCTTGCTTTTTCACTCTAAGCATAAGTTCTTCCACCGTTTGGCGAGGGTTCTTATCCTCAAACAAAACGCTGTACAACGCTTCTGCAATAGGCATGGACACTTCGTACTTCTCTGCAAGCTGATGGGCTGCCTTTGTTGTACGAACGCCTTCTACCACCATGCCCATTTGTTCAAGAATCTCATCTAGTGTATACCCTTTGCCGAGCATATGGCCAGCTCTCCAGTTACGGGAGTGGACGCTTGTACATGTGACGATTAAATCACCCATGCCTGCCAGCCCTGAGAATGTAAGTGGGTTAGCACCCATTTTCACGCCCAATCTGGAGATTTCGGCAAGACCTCGAGTAATTAGGGCCGCTTTGGCATTATCGCCAAATCCTAAACCATCAACGGCTCCTGCAGCTAATGCGATAACATTCTTTAAGGCACCGCCTATTTCTACGCCGATGACGTCCTGATTTGTATATACTCTGAAATATTGATTCATAAATAAATCTTGTACTCGCTCAGCTGCTACTATATCTTCACATGCTGCTGCTACTGTTGTAGGATGATGCAATACCACTTCTTCTGCATGACTAGGACCTGACAACACTACAATTTCCTCAATAAATTCAGCTGGAATTTCTTCTTTAATAATATCAGATATGCGTAATAAAGTATTAGGTTCGATTCCTTTTGAGACATGTATAAAAAGGACCTTTTTGTCTAATGTCTTGAGCATTTTTTTACAAGTCTCGCGGATACCTTTAGTAGGCACAGCCATGACAACTATTTCCGCATGTGAAATTGCCTTTTCCATATCATCTGTCGCATTTAAATTCTCCGGCAAGATTGTTTCCGGCAAATATTTAGCATTCCTATGTTGGTTGCTAATTTCTTCCGCCTGTTCTTTTCTATGTGTCCATAGTAATGTATCATGCCCGTTTTCTGCTAGAACAATCGCTAATGATGTCCCCCATGAACCTGCTCCTAGCACTGCTACACGACTCATGTAAAAGCCCCTTTCTATTAAATAGTTATTAGTCCCTCGCTCTTGTAATCAACTTAATCGGCGTACCTTCAAAGTCAAAAGTCTCGCGGATTCGGTTTTCTAGGAAACGCTCGTAAGTAAAGTGCATTAATTCTGGATCATTGACAAAGACAACAAATGTTGGCGGCTTAATCGCTACTTGGGTTACATAGTAAATACGTAAGCGACGACCTTTATCTGTTGGTGCAGGATTTCTTGCTACTGCATCTGAAATTACTTCGTTTAAGATGCTCGATTGAATCCGCATGGAATGATTTTCGCTGACGCGATTAATAATTGGCAAAATGGAATGTACACGTTTCTTGGTTTTAGCAGACACAAAAATAATAGGTGCATAGTCAAGAAACTGGAATTGTTCTCTAATTTCCTTTGTTTTTTCATTCATTGTTTTTTCATCTTTCTCTACAACATCCCATTTATTCACAACAATAATCACAGCTTTACCAGCTTGATGCGCATAGCCAGCAATTTTTTTGTCTTGTTCTTGTATACCTTCTTCGCCGTTTAAAACAACCAGAACGACATCTGAACGTTCAATTGCTCGAAGGGCTCGAAGGACACTGTATTTCTCTGTTGTCTCATAGACTTTTCCTTTTTTGCGCATTCCAGCAGTGTCAATGATGACATATTCTTGACCATCAAATTCATAATTTGAGTCAATGGCATCGCGCGTTGTACCGGCAACATCGCTGACAATAACTCGGTTATCACCAAGAAAGGCATTAACTAAAGAAGATTTGCCGACATTTGGACGGCCAATTAATGAAAACTTAATGACATCCTCATCGTATACTTGTTCTTCTTCATTTGGGAAATGTTTAGCTACTTCATCAAGCAAATCCCCTAAGCCTAAACCATGTGATCCTGAAATTGGGAATGGATCGCCGAAGCCTAATGAATAAAAATCATATATCATATCTCGCATATCAGGGTTATCAATTTTATTAACAGCTAGTACTACTGGTTTTTTTGTTTTGTATAAAATTTTGGCTACATGCTCATCTGCCAATGTTACGCCTTCTCTTCCATTGACCATAAAGATTATTACATCTGCTTCGTCCATGGCAATCTCTGCTTGATGGCGAATTTGTTCTAAAAACGGCTCATCTCCTATATCAATACCGCCAGTATCAATAATATTAAAATCATGTGTAAGCCAGTCCGCAGAACTATAGATTCGGTCGCGCGTCACACCTGGAATATCCTCCACTATGGACACACGTTCACCTACAATTCTGTTAAAAATAGTCGATTTACCGACATTTGGACGGCCGACAATTGCGACAATCGGTTTCGTCATTTTAAATTCATCCTTCCAACTTCTTAATCCTATTATACAACAAAAAAGGTGATGGCATCTGATCTGTCACCATCACCTACAATTCAAGTCAATATATCTTTATTTTATCAAAAAACTGATGCATTGCAAGAAAAAACAGACGCTAGAACGATTCTTTGCGTCTGTTTCTTTTAATTAGTTATTTTTTGAGAAATTTTTCAGTTGATCACCAATCACATCACCGAATGAAAATCCATTTGTTTCTTCTGGCATTTCGTAGTCTGTTACTTCTTCTTCAGCTGCATTATTTAGTAATGCTTTAATGCTAAGAGATAACCGTTTTTCGTTTTGATCAACGCCCAGAACCTTCACTTCTACCTCTTGGCCTTCTTTTAAAGCTTCATGAGGAGTGGAAATATGATTATGTGAGATTTGTGAGATATGGACAAGTCCTTCTACACCTGGGAATACTTCGATGAAAGCGCCAAAACCAACTAGGCGTTTCACTTTCCCTGTAAGAACAGCACCCACTGGAGCTTTCTCTTCAATATTTGTCCATGGGCCTTCTTGTGTTTCTTTAATAGATAAAGAAATACGCTCTTGTTCTGGATCAACGGATAGAACTTTTACTTTAACACGTTGTCCTTCAGAAAGAACGGATGCCACATCATCAATATGTTCGTGAGATACCTGAGAAATGTGTACAAGGCCGTCAACGCCACCCAGATCTACAAATGCGCCGAACGAAGCTAAACGCTGAACAGTACCTTCTAGTACATCGCCTTCATGAATACCACCTAACACTTCGCCTTTTTTCTCAGCTTTTTGGGCTTCTAAAACTGCGCGGTGAGATAGGATTAGACGGTTTTTCTCTTCATCCATCTCTACGATTTTGAATGTTAACGTTTTTCCTTTGTAATCGTCGAAAGATTCAACAAAGTGATCTTCTACAAGTGAAGCTGGTACAAATCCTCGAACGCCTAGATCAACGACAAGGCCACCCTTCACTACATCTTTCACTTCAGCTTCAATTATTTCGCCGTTATTAAATTGTTCCTCTAAAACTTTCCATGCCTTTTTCGCATCAACTTTGCGTTTTGACAACACGTATTGACCAGGCTTTGCATCATCGGGTTCTTCAACTTTTGTTACGATTAATTCTAATTCATCATTTACGGAGACAGCGTCAGAAGCTTTTTCCACATGCAAGCTAGATAGCTCGCTAATTGGCACTACGCCATCAAACGGTGCACCAGCTATAGTGACGATTGCAACTTTATCTTCCACTCGTTCGACCTTGCCTTTTACGACATCGCCTTCACGGATTTCGTTTACTTCGTTTAAGTTCATTTCTTCAGACATATGTAATCCTCCTTCACAATGTATAATTCCTATTTTATAAGAATTTGCTAGTAAAAACAAAAATTAACCCTTATAATCACATATTATTTATTTTCAGGATGATGTTCATTTAGCAATAGCTGGATATGATCCATGATCACTTGTGTTACTTCTTCCGCTTTTGCCTTTGTTTCTCTGTACGGTTCCATATCGATTGGTTTACCAAATACAACTTTCACTTTTCTAAACGGTTTATATGGACCTATGATGGCACATGGAACCACATTTGCATTTCCTCGCAATGCAAAAAAACCAGCGCCCGAAAAACCTTTGCCTAGTTTACCGCTTTTATTGCGAGTACCTTCTGGAAAAAGGCCAACAACTTGGCCGTCTTTTAATGTATCAATTGCAACTCGCAATGCTTGCCTATCGCTTAAACCACGCTTCACAGGAAATGCATGTACCTTAGGGAGAATGGATTTTAAAATAGGAACTTTAAAAAGCTCTTCCTTTGCCATAAAGTTGACCGGTCTTGGTGAACAAATACCCACCATTGGAGGATCTAAATTATCGATATGATTTGAGCATAAAAGTATACCGCCTTCTGCAGGAAAATTTTCCTTTCCTATAACTTCCATGCGGTAGATTGGCTTTAGTACATTAAACACAACTGTTTTAGCAAATTGGTAAAAGTCCATTTAGCCCATCCTTTCATTAGCTAATTCCAAAATAGTTTGTGCAGCTTCAGAAATAGAAAGCTCTGTTGTATCAAGGAAAATGGCATCTGGTGCCTGAATCAACGGAGAAGCTTCACGCTCACTGTCTAATTTATCGCGTTTTGCTATTTCAGATTTTAATTGTTCCAATGATGATTCAATACCTCGGTGTTTATTATCCTCATATCTTCTCCGAGCTCTTTCTTCCACTGTCGCTGACATAAATACTTTTAATTCTGCTTCTGGCAGCACTGCGGTAGCAATATCTCGTCCATCCATTACTACGCCGCCCTGCTTTGCCATTTCACGCTGGTGATCTACCATAATCTCTCGCATCGTTGCATGACTAGCAACTTTCGATACATTCTTGGTCACTTCATTAGAACGGATTTCTTCCGATACATCTTTCTCATCAAGAAATACAAGTTGTCCATTGCTTGAAGGCTTTAACTGGATCTTCGTATTTGTAAGCAAATCAGTAATGCTTTTAGCATCTTCTAAATTTATATGTTCGTTCAATGCTTTTAATGTAAGAGCACGGTACATTGCGCCCGTATCAATATAAGTATAGCCAAGCTTTTCTGCCACTATTTTGGCAATTGTACTTTTGCCGGCCCCTGCAGGACCATCAATAGCGATTTGTATATTCATCTTCAAATGTCAACCCCTTCTCTCCGTCATATTGTAACACAGAAACCAATTGCCCGTGAAAAGATAAAGTGAAACATTACTCAATATTGAATCTGCGTTCAAACAGCAAGGAGAACCTTAGTAATATGAAGCTAGCATAAATTTATTTAAGGTAATAAAAAAACGAACAAATGTGATTATTTTACTTAACATTTGTCCATTTTCCTTGTTATTATTTTCCGATTCATAATTAAATATTTGTTATACTAACAGATTAAAACTTCACAGTTTCAAAATACCCTAAAAGCTTGTTTCCTTTTTGCGATTTTGCAATTGCCGTTCAAAACAGAACCTTACAATGTATTGTCGGTCGACGTCATCCGTATTTGTAAATTGCAGTGTAGCCAACATTCTTTGGTCTTTTTCTATTATCCGAATGACTCTTGCAGAGGTATGGACATATTTAACTCCTTCATTTGAATTCGAAAATGGCAAGACAATGATAAGTTGCAATTCATCATTTTCTTTAAATGGTACAATTTTGGGAATGTTGATTGCTAAGCCACCAGCGCTAATGTCTTCCGCCACATATTGATAATTCTGTTGATTATGCTCTACAGCAATATCAACAGGTGTAGCTACACGAACATATTCACGCCTTTGTATCCTAATAAACTGATCGTTAGCAGGTAATGCCAGCATAATCATTGGAATATTGCTTTTAATTCTTCCAAGAACTTCTGTTTTAAATGCATAAGAGTTTTTAGCTTCATCTACAAAAGAAACGCGATATTGTCCACCCTCTAACAAAAAAGAGGTCTTATTTGTTTGTATATTGGTTGGATAATCAATGTAGAGAATATTGTTTTTTTGCTCTACAATTTTAGCGCGAAGGCGATCTTTTACATCGGAAGAAATTGATTCTAATATTATATTGGTACCTATTTTCAATTCCATAGCAATCTCCCTTTATGATTCATAAGTTGTGTTTTTATTATGCCACGGATTGGACGATTTAGCTATATCCATTCTACATAAAGGAAAAGAGCATAAAATGCATTTATATATTTTTTTATTTTTATCATTATGAATTTAAAAACGACATAATATTTAATCATCCGACACCTTTAGACCTACAAAAAAATCAGTGAGGATTCGTTCCCCACTGATATATGTTTTTTATGACAGTCGCTCG
Source organism: Rummeliibacillus sp. G93 (assembly GCF_023515935.1). NCBI lineage: Bacteria > Bacillati > Bacillota > Bacilli > Caryophanales > Caryophanaceae > Rummeliibacillus > Rummeliibacillus sp. G93. Next base: position 1,168,928 of record NZ_CP097314.1, on the reverse strand, counting down.
TTTTTAATTACCTCACCTGTCTCTGTGTCAATTAGTACTTTGTATGTGTGCTGCGTTTTATTGGCGTTCACTCTAACTGTTACTTCATAACAAAGTCTCTCGACAAAATCTTTATCCTCAACATATGCTAAATCTTCTTCCATCACTTCCGCATCGCTATTAAAGAATGTGTTCCAATCTATTTTCTTCATCGTTTGCGGTTTTACTTTTTCTTTTTGAATGTACTCAATTCCATTAAGACCTACAACTTCACCAGTATCTTTGGCTATTTTCACTTGTACGCCATCTGCATAAATCTTCGCTTTTGTTGATTGATCTACTCTAGCGTAGCTTAAGTGCCAAACTTCACTATTTTCTCTTGCATCTGTTTCAACAACATCGGTATAGCCTAGTTCTTTTAAATGTTGATCTGCCAATTTTTTTAGTTTTAGAATTGGAAGACTAGTTTGTCCAAATGGTCGTTCAACTAAATAGGAAAGAAGATGGCCGCCTTTTACGGTCAAATCCGCATAACCTGTGCGTTCGCCTTTAGTGAAAGTAATGTGATAAAAAGGATACGGTGCACCTTTTCTGCTATTTTTCACTGCTATAGTGGCATTTGATAACTCTGGGAACATATCTTTAAAACGATTTATCGCTTCGCTCTTGCTAATTTTTCGGTCATCTAATTTTTGCAGGTTTTTCCTCTTTTCATGATCTGATTCACTAGCAGTCAACGGAAAATCACTTTCTCTATATGTCTTAATTGATTTAGCCATATTTTTAAAATTACCCGTTGATTGGTCTGCCGTTTGTTCTTCTAGCCAATGTTTATAATTGTTATCTTGCTGTAACACATGTGCTGTTGCTACTTGCCAATCATTCGAAAAGTTTGTGAGGTTTTCAGAAACATTCTTTATGTTGGCATGCCATTTATCAGCATTCTCCTTAGATGTCATCGTCATTTTTGCATTGTTACCTAGTCGACCAAGATAATTCATCCATTCGCTTGTAAATTCTTGATCTAACGGCAAATCCGCTATGGAATATTTAATATCAGATGACAAGCGCCATACATCTTGTAAAGATTGATGCAGTGCGGTGGTATCTTTATACATTAAGGATTGCTGAACAGCTTGCTGTAACTCATTTAGTTGTGTTGAAGCATCTGCCATTTTATTCGTATATTGTCCGTGCAGTAGATATTGAAGTTCCTTATTTTCTCTATTTGATGCTACTATAAATATTAAGCAGGCTATTAGTGCGTAGCTTAATAAAAATATGGTTTTTTTCATTCGTTTTCACCTCCAGTTTTACTAAATGCAGAAGATATGCTCGCCAATTTGTGTGATTTGTTTTCTTGTCCATATCCATTTACTTGTTGCTGTTTTTGGGTTGAAATAATAAAGGGCATTTTGTGAGGGATCCCATCCATTCATTGCATCCAGTACTGCTTCCATCGCTTGTTTGTTCGGTTCAAGCCAGATTTGTCCATCTGATACAGCTGTAAATGCACCAGGTTGGAAGATGATACCTGAAACAGTGTTAGGAAAATCAGGGCTTTCCAAACGATTCAATATCACAGCAGCTACAGCCACTTGTCCTTCATATGGCTCTCCTCTTGACTCTCCATATACTGCATTTGATAACAGCTTCAAATCCTGTTCCGTAAATTTACTTGGGATTTGCATATCTGCCCCATTACCAGTGCCTTCTTGTGTAGTTTTCTTTTGGCCACCATAGACAGTAAATTTATTTCCTTTTCTTATTTGTTCCATTACATAGTCTTTATCATAGTTTGAAACCGATGCTAACTTCTTCTTCGTTGTTGCACCAGCCACTCCGTCTATCGGCAATCCATATTGATCCTGGAAATTTCGCAATGCCCAATATGTGCTATAGCCAAATTTCCCATCAATCGTTCCTTTATAGTATCCAATGTATTGAAGTCTTGATTGCAATTCAATAACGTCATCGCCAAACGCGCCTCTTGTAATAATTTGTGAGGAGAATGCTTCTCCTGTCCTCGGGGCCACGCTTGTAAGAAAAAGACTTAGAATAACCAACAAAAGCATTTGATAACGTCTCATATTGACAGCTCCTTTTCTATAAGCATGGTTTCTTGCATGTTTTTTATACAAAAAAACTGAGAGAAAAAATCCCCTCAGTACAAACAAAAAGTAAAAGGCTTTTAGAAATTTATTATTCTAAAAGCCTTTTGTTTCTTTTCTTTATTTTTTCGATTAAAGAGATGCTGTTTGAACATATAGCAAACAATCCTAGTCAACCTATTTTTAAAAATTGATTTCGCTATTTTCTATTAAAATTTCTGCTGTGCCGCAAGCATCTGAACCAATTGCTTATGTGCAATTTTTACTTTGCGCAGAGCAAACCACCATAAAAACAACATAAATGGGAGCATGATATATGCCCACTTTCCTTCTATTGTTAGTATGAAATTAAAAATAATATGAAGCAACATTGGCAAAGCCAAAGACACTGCTTGGTAACGAATAGAGCTGTTTCTTCCTGTAAATTTTGCTCTTCCTAGATAATAGCCCATAACAACGCCAAAAAGGGCATGGCTAGACACAGGCATAAGAGCCCGCATAAAAGCCGTATCTAAGCCGAATGACAGGATGTATAATATATTTTCAACAGTCGCAAATCCAAGTGATATACTGACTCCGTATAAAACGCCATCATAAGGGTCATCAAACTCGATATGATGATAAATGGCGATTAGTAATATAAACCATTTGAAAAACTCTTCCACTACTCCTGAAAACAGTACATCTTGCATTAGTACACTTGAAAAAATTTTTTCTTCATTTACGACAAATTGCAAAAATAAAATCGGAAATGTTAAAATTGCACCATATATAAATGTATGAAACAATGTTGTTCTAGGCTCTGTTGCCATTTGGTTCCTCAAGTAAAAGAAACTAAATAGCGCTAGTGCCGGAGCAATGGAAACGGATAAAAGAACAAACATTTGTCAGGCACCCCGTCTCTATTTATAGTACTATTTTATAAGATATGACAGGAAATTTCGAGGAGGACTTTATGAAGAAAAAAGTTTTGCTTATTCATACAGGAGGCACTATATCCATGCATATGAGTGAGGATGGAGGTGTCATCCCAGATACAAACAATCCTTTAATGCAAGAAAGCAAAAAACTGGAGATGATTGCAGATCTAATTGAAATAGAAGCTTTCAATCTACCATCGCCACATATAACACCGAAAAAGATGCTTGAATTGCGCAATTTAATCATAGATACCATTAAGAAAAATACGGTTGACGGAGTTGTAATTACCCACGGCACAGATACGTTAGAAGAGACAGCTTATTTCTTAGAATTAACAACAAATTTAGAAATGCCGATCGTACTGACAGGTGCCATGCGTTCATCAAATGAGCTAGGTGCTGATGGTGTTTATAACTTGGTAGAAGCTGTTAGAGTTGCTTCGTCTGATCAAGCAAGAAATAAAGGCGTACTTGTGGTGATGAACGATGAGCTTCATTCAGCTGTAAATGTTACAAAAACATCTACAAGCTCTGTTTCCACTTTCCAGTCACCGCAGTATGGCCCGCTTGGACTAGTGACAAAGACATTAATCCACTTTCAACAAGCACCAATGAAAAGAGAATACGTTGAAGTAAATAGCTTGAATAAAAAAGTTGCGTTATTTAAAATATATGCAGGAATGGATGCAGACCTTCTTCATTCAGCAATTGATTGCAATTATGATGGTGTAGTATTAGAAGGACTAGGACAAGGCAATGTTCCTCCTGCAATACTGCCTACTATAGAAAAATTAATACAACACGGCATTCCAGTTGTTCTAGTATCACGTTGTTTTAATGGCATTGCGCAAGGTGTATATGGATATGAAGGCGGCGGCAGAATGCTAGAAGATATGGGCGTTATTTTCGCAACAGGTTTAAGCGGACAAAAGGCTCGCTTAAAGTTAATGATCGGTCTCAACCAAGAGGAAAAACCAATTAATGTTAAGAAATTCTTCATCTAAATACATCATTCATCAAAAATTATATGGAAATCCTGTTTTTGCAGGATTTCTTTTTCCTTTATGTTCAGCAGATGAACTTTCTGAATTTTCATACGTTATAATATAAAGGTAAATATAAAAAAGGGGGAATACTATGCAAAAAATCAATTCCACCATTTTAAGTTCAGTCACCATTTTAATAGGTACAATCATTTTGTTATTATGTGTGTTTGTTTTACCGAAGGTAGCCCAGGAAACCGTATTAATACATCCAGAAGTAACATATCTAAAATATCCTGTTTTATTAGGAATGTATGCGACAGCGCTGCCCTTTTTTTATGCGATATATGAGACACTGATTATGATTCAAATTATTGAGTATCAATCTATCAATCCTAGTCGCATTGTTCAGGGATTAAATCGAATAAAATACAGTGCATTTGTTATTATTGTCTTCTATGTCTTAGGAATCTTTATACTTGACTATGCAAATGCACTACCGCCAATAATTGCAGTAATGGGATTTGGGATACTTCTTGTTACAATAATGGTGGGAGCAGGAGCGTCGTTCATAAAAAATATACTTATAAAATATCAATTGAAGTTATCTAATTCATAAAAGATCACCCTAGGACTGGCTTAGTTCAGTTTTAATTCACAAATTATAAAATCCAAAAGACAGATTTATTCTACACATTTGTAGAGTAAATCTGTCTTTTAATTTTAACAGCAATTATTTGTTTAACACTACAACCTAAAGAAAACCAATATAGCTTTGTTAAAGCTAGGACATCATATATATTTACTTATGACAAAATCCTAGTTATTTATTTTAGCGTTTTTCTTTAATTGATTTTGCGATTAAGTCTCCATGCAGTTTTCCATTTTCAATAAAAATTTCATTAGCATTATTGCCAGCTGCAATTACGCCTGCAATGTATAATCCAGGTACATTAGTTTCCATGGTTTCTGGGTTAAATGTCGGGCGGCCCGTCGTTTTATCTTCTGTTACGCCCATTTTTTGAATAAACGAATGATCAGGATGATACCCTGTCATCGCGAATACAAAGTCATTCTTCACAGTAACTTCTTTACCTTCCTGCAATAATATTACTTCATCCTCTGTAATCTCTTTTACGAGTGTATTAAACATCATATTTATCTCGCCATTGCGTACAAGAGCTTCGAAATCTGGCAATACCCATGGTTTAATGCTCGGCGAGTATTCCGCTCCGCGGTAGGCAACTGTTACACGAGCACCTGCTTTATGGAGTTCTAGACCTGCATCTATCGCAGAATTCTTACCTCCAATAATCAAAACGTCCGTATCAAAGAAGGGATGGCCCTCCTTAAAATAATGATACACTTTTGGTAACTCTTCCCCCGGTATGTTCATATAATTGGGATGGTCATAATATCCTGTTGCAATGACAACATACGGTGTTTCATATTCAGCCAAATCTGTTTTCACAATAAATTTGCCCTCATTTGGCGTTACTTGTTCAACTCTTTCGAAGCGATGAATATTTAGGTCTTTTCTTTTTACAACTTCACGGTAGTAGACCAATGCTTGATTTCGCTTTGGTTTTTGTTGTTCAGTTATGAAAGGTATATCACCAATTCCTAATTTTTCGCTTGAACTAAAAAACGTTTGATGCGTAGGATAGTTATAAATCGAATTGACGATATTTCCCTTCTCAATAATAATGGGATTTAGCCCAATCTGTTTTAATGAAATAGCCGCAGCTAAGCCACATGGACCGCCGCCTACAATTATCGCTTCTTCTTGTAGCACTACAATGTCACTCCTTGTAAATTTCTTTCTGTTTCAGAGATAGCTCTATATGCAACTTTAAACAATCAATATTAAGTTTACAGTATTGTCTAATTGTACATTATACGCCTGGATACCATAAAAAAACAGGCATGCGCCCTCTACCACATACCCGCACTCTTTTAAATTATAAGCATTTTTTGTTGACGGACTTTTGCCCACCTCAATTGAATTGACAATAATTGAGGTGAAGTCCTTTAATCAGACTCGATTTACAAGATATAGAGGAATTTAGCCTAAAATAAATCAAAGTTAATGTAATATCTTATTTATTTTTGGGCTGGTATTGCAATTGTTGTTCCTGGCGCAACGTTATTTCCTGTAATACCGTTTGCTTCTTGTATAATCGGAATTCCGGCTGCACTGCCATAGAACTGGACTGCTATACTTTCGATTGTTTCGCCAGATTTCACATTATAGAGACGTCCAGCTGCCTTTGCTTCTTCATATAACTGTTGCTGCTTCACTTTTTGTGCTTCAAGTTCTGCATTTGCGGCTTGTTCTTCTTTCTCTTTTTGTGCTTGAAGCTTGGCATTTGCAGCTTGTTCTTTTTTCACTTTTTCAGCATTTATTCGGTCTGCTTCTTTTTGAGCGGCTTGTTCCTTCTTTAGTTGCTCCTGTTCCTCTTTTTTTGACGCTTGAGTAGTTACTTTTTCTTTCTCGCTATTGGTCTCAATATGGACACCACTGTCACTCTCTATTTCCGCTTTCTCATGACTGTTATCATGTGAGAGAGTACTAAAATATATCAAGGTGGAAATAGGAATTAATATAAAGACAATTGCTAATGCTGTTAGCAATTTAGGTTTGCTTTGATTTTTTTTCTGCTTACCCTCATCGTTTTGATGTCTTCTTTTCATTCTAGAAGGATTTTTCTCTTCTTCTTCCGGCTCAATATAAATTGCCTGTCTATGTTCTTCAATTTTTCCTCGGTAATCATCTTGAGGCATGGAAATCCCCCATTTCAATAAAACTTCTATTCTCCTATTATGACGAATTAATAGGTACTTGTAAATGAACGAACTTACTAGGGCATAAGTGCCTGTAACCGTTCTTGCCATGATGGTCGATTTCTTGATACAGGATGAAATTCTCTTTTTGCGACAATGTCTTGGTGATTAATGCCGCAAAAATGGCAGCAGTTTGGCGGCTTCTCTTCCAACGATTGTCCAAAATAGGAAACTAATCCTTCTCGCATACATTTTTGAGCTTCTACAAAGTTTGCAACCTCTCTGATTTGCTCTACCTTTTGTCTGCGTAAATCTTCTAACTTTTGGATAACCTTTTCCGCTGGCAATTGTGTCATCCAATATGACAAAACACGATAACCCGTTTCGCTAATTTGGTTTAAATCAATCATTTTTTTGGGATCTTGTTCTAGACGTTGATATTCCATAAATACTTCCACATGGTATGAACTAGGCAAATCCTCTGTCACGATAAAGCGGGTATGATCTTCATCCTTTGGACTATGTACCAAGATGGCAAGCGCATCTTTCCCATCACGCCCTGCCCTTCCAACCTCTTGCATATAATTCGCCATTGTGGCAGGTATATGGTCGTGGAGGACTTGGTATACATTATCTTTATGGATTCCCATACCAAATGCAGTTGTAGCACATATCCACTCTAATTCTCCTGATTGAAATTGCTGTTGGATGAACTGCCTATCTTCCATCTCCATTCCAGCGTGGTAAGCGGCTGCTCTAATCTGTTTTTTTCGAAGCTCATCAGCATAAAGAAGCGTTTTTTTTCGCGATTGTGTATAAATGATACCTGGCCCCTCGGTTTGCACAACATGATTAATAATCCATGGTAGTTTTTCATCAACGCTAGGAAGATTAATGACATCATAATGAATATTAGGCCTTTCAACAGAGTGGATATATTCAAATGGATGAATCATTTTCAAATATGTTTTAATATCAATTACCACTTGTTCTGTAGCAGTCGCACTTAAGGCTAATATTGGGGGTCTGTTTCTCTTAGGAATCCAACTGGCAATCTTCAAATAATCTGGGCGGAAATCAAATCCCCATTGAGAAATACAGTGCGCCTCGTCTACAACAATGAGCGAGAATTCTATCTTTTGAAAAACACGCTGGATTGAGTCGGTTGCAAGCATTTCAGGAGATATAAATATATATCGATAATTAGCTATTCGTTGAAGTGCATGTAACTTTTCACTGCCTTGTAAAAAAGAATTGAGAGCTATCACTCTCTTTTCTCCAAATCTTTTTAATGAATCTACCTGGTCTTGCATCAATGAGAGCAACGGAGAAATAATTAAAATGGGACCATTTAATATATATCCCGGAAGCTGATAGCATAATGACTTGCCCATTCCTGTTGGCAGTAGCGCCACTGCATCTCGTCCTTCTAAAATGGCTTCTATTACTTCCTTTTGTCCTTCTCTGAACGCCTCATAACCAAAATGCCGATAAAGAATATCTTCAAGTTTCATAAGCTCAACCTCCTTTGGTCGCCATCACTAATCGAATTTGGAAATAAGACAAATGCGGAATACTTTCACGTATAACTTTTAATTTTTTGCTCCCAGTCTGTCGCATTACATCTCTTGCTTTATTTGCATCCTCTTCGCTAATAAATTGATTGAGTGGAAAATCTATATCATTCATTGCCATCTCTACAAAATGGTCCTCAATTGTGCTGATTTTTAATGATCGGACTTGTGCGATTTGGTCTGGTGTATAGCCATTATAATATAAATCTGCGGTTTTCTTTGTGGAATCATTTAAAACATTTTCAAGCCTTATTCCTGCAGCCAGTTGATGTAAAAAGGGATATTGATTGCGCTTTGCATACAGGTCGTCCAGCCAAATATGTAACGACTCGATTAATATTAATTGCATATCTAACTCAGTTGCATCAAACTCTTCCGCCAATTGTTGCCATGTCCAGCCTGATAAACGATACCCTGTTATTCGTAAAACAATCGTTAACTTGTGCTTGTCATCTATCGGCAATTGTTGGATAGATTCTTCCAACTCATCTCTGAATTGGTTTTTAAAATTAGTCTCTTTATATGGCTTTCCCATTAAAAATTGCTTTACAAAGTGTTGAATTTCCTCATCTTTCTGGAGTGGCATGAAACGATAGTCTCCTGCATGAAAATGCGACAAAGTTTGCACTACAAGCGAAAGTCGCTTAAAAAAGATGTGTTCATTGCCACGATAGTACCATCCATTAAAAAGTAACTCTTTAGATTGCTGAAGAAGCGTCTTCCCTCTTGCTGTTATAATTGCTTGTTGTCCATCATTTATATGAACCCAGCCTGCATCAATTAATTGATTTAATTCATCAGTAAAGGTATTTTTAGAAAGTTTCGGCAGGATACCAAAATATTTGTGAAGGTGAAATGTCCCTACATCTTGAATCGTCTGACCTGACCTCTTCCCCCTTAACAAATGAAGGGCTGCTTTTGAAGAACGCTGACCATTCATTGAAGAAAAAATAGATAATAGTACTTGTTGTATATACATGATTATTCCTCCATTTAAAGTGATTTAGGTTGAAATGTGAGGAAAAGCGTTTTAGAATAAGTAAGAAGCTATTGGGATTGATAGTAAAGGAGAGAAGTATAATGGCTAAATTTACCATCGTTGACCAAGATACATGTATTGCTTGCGGTGCATGTGGGGCGGCAGCACCGGATATTTACGATTACGATGATGAAGGAATTGCCTTCGTTATTTTAGATGATAACACGGGAACAGCTGTAGTTCCAGAAGATTTGATGGAAGATATGGAGGATGCTTTTGAAGGGTGTCCAACAGATTCGATCAAAGTAGCAGAGGAGTCTTTTGAAGGCGACCCGCTTAAATATGAATAATTATATAACGTTATAGATAAAAGAGTATCGAACCTAATTCGGTGCTCTTTTTATCATTTCAAATTCATTTACTGGATATATTAGAGCTAACTAAGAAAACGTTCTAACAGCGATACGTGGCTATATACGTCAAAGGATAACTCAATGGGGGAGTTTTATAAAGCGAATCATACGAAGCTGACAAAAGGTTGCGAAGAAGAAGTTAGGATGAACATTTCCCGATACATACAAGAACGGCGTTTCAAGTGCAGATCTTCTCATAGATTGCATGTATCCAAATGAATAAAGAAGTAGTAAGTGGATACGAAGACAAATCGAGGGCAGAAATAAAAATAAAGATGCCTACCCTCGGCCTATTACTTTTTCTCCAAGCCCAATCTTCAAGGCTGTTTTTCTACTGCCGAATCCTTATATGTAACAATTATAAATTCAGGGATAAATTAAGCATTTTAATTTCGCTATTACGAGTGCGAATTAAGGATAAACTTCAAAAAAGAATTTAGTTCAATATTGTTCTTTTTAATTAAAAACTGAAAGTATTTTAGGAATAATTTAAATACACCGTAACCCAAGAGGACCCCTAAAAAGTTAAAAATTATGTCATTTACATCAAAATAACGAGTAGTGAAACCAACCATTAAAGCTATGATTAACTGTAAAATTTCTATAATAACCCCTAGCAAAAAACCTAAAACGGCAATCCTTTTAAAACTTACTTTAGAAATGAAAGGAAGTCCAAATCCAAATGGAATTGTCAATAAAATATTAAGTAAAGAAGTTTTTATTGCAAAATGATCTGGATTAAATGGAATGAAATTAGCGTCCTTCCATACATTTTGCCCTATGTCTTTTTTCATCTCTCCGTCTAGAATTATAGGGAATTGAGTGTACTTTAAAACATTACATAAATATATAAAAAATATGGTGAAAAAGAACAAATATACATAGCTTTTTTTATATTTTAATTTTAAAAATAAAATTATAATTATCCAAAAGAAAGCTGAAATAAGTATAATTGACTCATCAAAATCAATTAACATTGTATTACTCCTTTAAATACCAAAAATGCTTTAGGCATCCCTGACACTCTTTTTTTAATTAGAAACTTTTCCCCTTTAATATTCTACCATATTCTTCTGTTTTCCAAATTAACATATTTACTTACATGAAAAAAGCAGTTAAAGCAAAACCCAAAGTAAGTGCTATTAGCTGTAATTAAGAGGGAGATTTTTACTTTCCTCATTTCATCTCCTTTTAATTTGTAATCGAGCGCTTTTCTTATGCTTTAAGAAAAGATAACGCATGAAAATATTAACTACAACGAGCAAAGAATATACAAGTACTCAGCATTTACAAATTACCATTCCTATAAATTGTCGTTCTACAAAGAAGGTTATATTTCACGATTGCATTCTTTTAATAGATAGGTTACAATTTTTAGTATCTGGTATTAATAGCAACTATTATAGGAGGGTACGATGGATAATCTATTTCAACTAAAAGATAAAAATATCGTCGTGATGGGCGTAGCAAATGACAGAAGTATTGCATGGGGTACAGCCAAAGCATTGATTGAAGTCGGCGCTAATGTCATCTTTACATACCGTAAAGAACGTTCTTTAAAAAAACTAGAGAAACAACTTGCAAACTATGAGGACATTCAACCACTATTAATTCAATGTGATGTAAATAGCGATGAAAGTATACAGCATGCATTCAACGAAATTTCTGAAAAAGTAGGTACAATTCATGGGATTGTCCATTCTGTTGCCTTTGCACATGCAGAAGATTTAAAAAATCGTTTTGTTGAAACATCTCGCGAAGGATATGCTTTTGCACAAGATACAAGCGCTTACTCCTTGATCGCTGTTGCAAACGCTGCTCGTCCATTTATGACTGAAGGCGGCTCGATTGTCACTATGACTTACTTAGGTGCAGAACGTGTACTTGAGGGCTACAATGTCATGGGCGTTGCTAAAGCTGCTTTAGAAGCATCTGTTCGTTATTTAGCTGCAGATGTAGGCACTGACGGTATCCGCGTAAATGCTATCTCAGCTGGAGCCATCAAAACACTCGCTGCTAAAGGGGTGCCTTCATTCAATACTATCTTAAATAAAATTGAAGAATCTGCTCCATTAAAACGTAATGTGACACTTGAAGAAGTGGCAAATATGACCGTTGTTATGCTTAGCCAATTATCAAGTGGTATTACAGGAGAAGTTATTTATGTCGATAGCGGTTATCATATTCTTGGCATCTAATAATACTAAAAACTGCTTCATCCAATATTAACATTGGGTGAAGCAGTTTTTTATTTTCTATCCAATGAACGCACTGATTTTAAGACGATCACTTGGTTAGTCGATCTATAATACTTTGCACCGTTCCCTCGTTAGCTAGATGCAAACTTGTTCCGGCCCACATTGCCATTAAACTATACATATCTAGCTCTGCCGCCCGAAGACGAATATTTTTAGTTAAATCATTTTGATAAGGATATGGGGCAATCGTATTTCCCTCCATAAAGACCATAAAGTCATTTTCTATACCCCTTGCATATTTCCCTGAAAAAGCCTTTGTATAGGCAGTATTGTCTTCATCTGCTAACAAAATCTGTTTTTTATAAATTGAAGCTGCACCACTTTCTTCACTGACAATGAAGGCCGTACCGATTTGTGCCGCTTGTGCACCTAAAGAGAGCACTTCTTCCATTTGGGCTTTATTTGCAATACCTCCAGCTGCTATTTTAGGAATATGGATCACTTCTTGCGCTTCGTTCAATAGTTGTTTGAGCGGGATAAACTCTATAGGTTCTATAAATGAACCTCTATGTCCCCCTGCTTCCTCACCTTGTAGTACAACCGCATCCATTCCCAACTCCTGAATGTATAAGGCTTCTTTAATTGTCGTAGCTGTCCCGATTGTATAAATGCCATGTTGCTTTAGTCTATCTAAGAGATTCTCAGATGGTACGCCAAACGTGAAAGAACAAACTTTTACGCCTTCTTCTATAATGACATCAATCTGTCCATCAAAATCTGTGGCAGATAATGGAGCTCCTTCTTCCGCAATCATCAATTTCTTACGATACGGCTTTAACACATTATAAGCTTCTTCCAGTTCTTCTGTTGTCGTTTCTACAAAATTGGGAATAAATAAATTGACAGCAAACGGCTTATCCGTTTTTTCCTTGACAGCCTGAATAAAAGCTCTGGTCACCTCTGCGTTTAAATAGCCTGCACCAATAGATCCTAAGATTCCTCCATTTGAGCTCGCTGCTACCATTTCAGGAGTGGTCACTCCAGCCATGGGGGCTTGCACAATCGGATACTTTAACTGCAAATTCTCCATTAAATCCATATATTATACCTCCTAGGATATGTATTAACTACTAACTTATAGATTACTTTACCATATATTCTTCTAAAATTATCTACATAGTATCTTACCCGTTCAATTTTGTTTTAAATCTTTTCCTACAGGGTATAAAAAGAAAAAGCCTTCATAAGAGAAGGCTAATTCAAGAGTTAAAATATCTATGGGATTTTAGAGTGCTATATAATTATTGGTTCATCTTCCCTACTAACATATCTATATGATTAGCGAAAAGTAAGTTTGAGAGTGGACAATATTATATTAGTTGACACCAGAAATGCGGCCGTATCCAACTAAATATTGGTTCCACCAATCTAGAGATTCAGTTACAACACCATTATTTTGGGCATCTAGCATTCTTCCGCCACCCAAATAAATACCGACATGAGCGATCCCTTGTCCATAACTAAAGAACACAAGGTCTCCTGCTTTCGCTTCACTTGCACTAATTTTTTTGGTAGCTATATATTGCTGAGCAGCTGTTCGCGGCAAGCTAACGCCTGCTTGTTTGAAGGCCCATTGAGTTAGACCAGAGCAATCAAATCCTGTAGATGGATTACTTCCTCCCCATACATAAGCTCGTCCTAAATATTTACTAGCTTCAGCTATTGCAGCTTTAGCTGAACCAGAACCTGATACAGAAGGTGCTTTTTGATCACTATCGGTTACTTTTGCACCATTGTTACCATTGCCCGCATTACCTGATGAGCCAACATTATTCTGTTGAGGTACGCTTTCAGCTTTTACCGTATTATTGCTTGTTTTGCTGACCTGTGCAGATTTTACTGCTTCGGCTTCTTGAGCTTGTTGTGCTTCTTTTGCTTTTTTAGCTTGTAAGAATTGCTTTTCTTGAAGAGCTTTTAAGCGTCTTGCTTCTCTTTCACGCTTTTTACGTTCTCTTTCAAGTCTTTCTTGTTCTTTCTTCGTTGCAATTTGTTCTTTCAATTTTAGAGATTTTGCTTTGTTTTCAGCTTTTTTTGTTTCTAATCTATTTTCTTCTTCCTGCATTTCTTGGAATTGGTTTTGTAGCTTAGATTGCTTCTCTTGCAAATTGTGTTTTTCTTTAGCAAGCTTAGCTTTGTCTTTTTTCTGTTCATCTAATAAGTTTTGGTCTGCATCTAAAATGGTTTTTACAGAAACAGTACGGCTTACAGCATCCGCAAAGTTATCTGCACCTAAAATAGCATTTAGGTATGGACTGAATGTGCGATCTTGATTTTGGTATGCTTTTAAACGGTCCTCAATAATCTTTGAGCGTTCATTGATCGTTTTTTCAGTTTTTGCAATCTCATTGTTTGTTTCTGCTATTTCTTGTAAAGTTTTTTCATATTCAGCTTGTTTTTTGTCTAGTTGTTTTTGTAGTTGTTTAATTTCTTTATTTAAGAGGTTAATTTTATGATCGATGGATGCTTTCTTTTGAATCATCTGCGCGGATGTTTTTGCATTTACATCAATTGGTTGTTGCGTTGTGTACATAAAGCCGCATGACAGTGCAAGGGTTGCTATAGCAGTGCGACCCCATTTTGTGCGTTTATTCAATCTAAATCAACTCATTTCCCTAATTTTCTTTATATGCGTTATTTACCATTACTTATATTATCATGAATAAAGCGTTTGTATAGGTCTTTTGATGGCATTTAATAGAAGCGTAACGGATGTTACATATTTGTCATAATATTCTTTTCTTCTATTTTCTTCTACAAATTATATCACTTACTTTCCTATAAGTCTTTTATATTGTTTTTATTCCATTTTTTAAATAGGATTCACAACCTTTTATTCATCCCTTAACAAAGCGAAAAAGGCTGTAGATATGTTACTATAATTAAATCAAGGGTAAGAGGAGCGAAGTCTAATGGAATGGCAACAGTTAGAATATTTTCAGGTGTTGGCTAAAATCCAGCATATGACCAAAGCAGCCGAGAAATTGTCTATTTCCCAACCAGCACTAAGCCGATCAATAGCTAGGTTAGAAATGGAGTTGGGGGTTCCTTTATTTGAAAGACAGGGCCGTTCCATCAAGCTAAATAGGTATGGCGAAATATTTGTTAAACGTGTGCACAATATTATGCGAGAATATCAAGATGGGCTCCATGAAATTCAAGAACTAATTAATCCGAATCACGGAGAAGTATATCTAGGCTTTTTACATACACTTGGCACAAATGTAGTGCCAGATTTGATTATGCATTTTAGAAAACAGTTTCCAAATATTCATTTTGTCCTAAAGCAAAATCACACTCACTCACAGCTTAAGCAACTAAAATCCGGGGAACTAGACCTGTGTCTGCTCGCTGAAATGAATGTAGAAAAACCTATAGAATGGATGGAACTTTGGCGTGAAGAGCTATATGCTATAGTACCAATATCACACCCGCTTGCCGATCGTAAAACTATTACCATATTTGAGTTGGCCAACGAACCTTTCGTATTGCTTAAAAAGGGATATGCCTTGCGCATTCAGATTGATGAAGCGCTAAATCAAGCAGGCTTAACTCCGACAATTACATTTGAAGGGGATGAGGTAGCCACGGTAGCAGGTTTCGTGGCCGCAGGATTAGGTGTTTCCATATTGCCTGACGGAGAAGAAATAAATCCAAATAGGATGGCGAAAATAAAAATTAGCGATTTAAAATTAGAAAGGGTCATTGGGATGGCTTGGTCTTTAGAACGTTATCTATCTCCAGGTGCTAAGCAATTCCGACAATTTATTCTTCAATATTTTAAGAATAAAAAATAGTTATAAAAAAAAGCAAAACGCCCTGTGCGTTTTGCTTTTTTCAATATCTATTTAGCAATCGTTTCGCCAATTTGCGCTAGACGATCTAGTACTTCACTTTCAGTTAATTGATGTTTAGCAATATAACGGTTTCTTGGATGCACCCTACATTCATGCGTACAACCACCTAGATGCTTATCTTCATTTTCTTCCGAACATAAGATTTGTTTATTGCATTCAGGATTTGCACAATTTATATAACGCTCACAAGGTTCACCATCAAAGTGGTCTCTACCAACGATGACATGTTCTACTTGGTTAACTGGAACCGCAATTCGTTCATCGAACACATAGCATTGGCCATCCCATAATTGTCCTTTAGCTACTTCATCTTTACCATATGTGACAATGCCTCCGTGAAGCTGAGCCACATTGTCAAAGCCTTCTCTCTTCATCCATCCAGAGAATTTTTCACAACGAATGCCGCCCGTGCAATATGTCAAGATTTGCTTACCTTCAAATTGCTCTTTATTTTCATTAATCCACTCTGGCAATTCGCGGAATGTTTGAATATCTGGACGAATGGCACCTCTAAAATGTCCCAGATCATATTCATATGTGTTACGTGCATCTATCACAACTGTATTATCTTCTTGCATTCTTTTCAAAAACTCTGCTGGTTCTAAATATTCACCGGTTAATTCATTTGGATTAATATCTTCTTCTAAATGGAGATTCACCAATTCATCTTTCGGACGTACATGCATTTTTTTAAAGGCATGGCCCTCTGCTTCATCTATTTTAAAAACAATTCCATCAAAAAGTGGATTGTTTCGCATATAATCCATATATGCATTTGTAGCTTCTACAGTTCCAGAAAGTGTACCATTGATTCCTTCTGGAGCAACCAATATACGGCCTTTTAATTCATTTGATTGGCAGTATGCTAGATGCTCCTGAGCAAATTGCGCAGGATCTTCAATTTTTGTATAGAAATAATATAATAAAACTTGATATTTCATTTATTTCACCTATCTTTCATATTTACAAGATATTAAGACGGGGTCAGTAATTTTTAGACGCCGATAAATCTTGGCTTTTAAAACGACTTATCTATTATACTATAATTTAAAGAAAAAAGGGGCTCATTAGCTCGAACTCCATTAAACAAAAAAAGCTAGCTTATTTATCATAAGCTAGCAATCTATTTTTACATATATTGTTTTTGCTGTTTTTGTATCCACTTTTTCATGTTTGAAGCTAGAAGTAAGAAGATAGCTGTTAGGATAATACCTTTAATAATATTAAAAGGCAATATACCCGTCACAATTGTTTTTGTTAGGACAGCTCCTGTCTCAGTTGGTACATTTAAAAAGTAGGAATACATCGGCATAAATAAGAAATAATTAAGAACGCTCATTCCTATAGCCATTGAAATTGTACCGACCACTAATCCAGTTGAAAGCCCTTTGGTAGTTGTTAAACGTTTATATACAAAGTAAACCGGCATAATAAATAATATACCTGTTGTAATATTTGCCAAATGTCCTACTGGCACACCTGTTGGGCTGCCTTTATAAAACCAATCTAGCACATTTTTGATGACTTCTACTGTTATTCCTGCAACAGGTCCCATTGTAATTGTTGCCAAAAGAGCTGGGATATCACTAAAGTCGACTTCTAGAAAAGCCGGGAATGGAGGCAATGGAAAGTTAAAAATCATTAATACAAATGAAATACTGCTCAACATTCCAATCGTCACCATTTTTTGTAGACGTGTGTTCTTCAACGTTTTTCTCTCCTTTTGCGATTCACTTCAAAAAGAGGAAAGGCCCGTTTTGATTATGAACAAATAAACCCCTAAGCAAAAATTCGCTTAAGGGAGAGTTAGGCATAGTCAAATAAACGTCTTCGCATTCAACAAAAAAATGCACAGACGACCGTACCTTCACCTTCTCCCATCCAGACTATACTGTCGGCCCTGGATTCTCACCAAGTCCTGCCTTAACGGCTCGCGGGCTCAAGAGGTCAAAATGCCTCTAATACCGCCGATCGGGAATTTCACCCTGCCCCGAAGATGAATCAATATGTTTTTATTACAATTCCACTATATAAGAGATTTAGAACTTTGTAAAGAGAGTTGCACCATTCGTTGTAACAAAAAACGCCAGCATCTTTATGCTGGCGTTTTTAACTATTAAAATTTACTTACTGATCTTGGCTAACGGCAAGTAGAAAATAAAACTTGTACCCACATCCACTTCACTTTCTACCAAGATCCTTCCTTTATGTGCTTCAATAATATTTTTAGTAATCGCAAGTCCTAATCCTGTGCCGCCTTTTCCCCTAGTTCTTGCTTTATCAGCCTTATAGAATCGCTCAAATACATATTCTATGTCTTCTTTTGGAATACCTGCGCCATTATCCTTTACTTGGATACGCGCGTAGTCTTGCTGCTGATCGACAACAACTTGTACTATACCTTTTTCCCTTGTATGGCGAATGGCATTGTCAATTAAATTGGTTAGGACTTGCTCAATACGGTCTTCATCTAAACTAATCAGTGTCACATCATCAAATGACGATGAGTAGGTTAGCGTGATATGCTTTTCTCTTGCTGCTTGCACAAATTTCTGGGTAATTCGTTCGAACACGGGCGTAATAGGTACTACTTCTTTATATAAGGTGATGTTCCCCGATTCCATCCTCGCCAAATCTAGCAAGTCTGTAACTAACCTACCCATTCTCTGTGATTCATCATAGATAATTCGTATCATTTCATTCCGTTCTTCCTCACTAGATACGACATCATCGATAATAGCTTCACTATAGCCTTGCAGCATAGCAATCGGCGTTCTTAGTTCATGTGATACATTTGCGATAAAGTCAGAACGCAACTTATCCAAGCGATGTTCTTCTGTTTTATCACGAAGCACAGCAACAGCCCCCCGAACAGAATCGCCGCTATAGAGAGGGCTTATAGAGATTAAAAAATATGCCCCTTCCATTTCCAACTCTTCTCTTAATACTTCTTCCATTTCTAAGACATGGTCAAGCATATGGTAAATTTCATTAGGGATCAATTGGTGTTCATCTCGTTTTTTGATCGCCCATTTCTGAAGCAAGAGATCCGCGGGAGGGTTGCTTAATATGATACTTCTTTCACTATTAAATGTAATAACAGCATCTGTCATCGAAGTTAGAATGCTTGAAAGTTGTTCTTTTTCTTGGTTGATAACTTCCATATGGTGCTTGAGCTGCTTACCCATTTGGTTAAAGGCTATCCCTAGCTGACCAATTTCGTCATTTTGCAGTACCGGTACCTTTTTATCAAAGTGTCCCTTCGCTAATTCAAACGCCGCTTCACGAATTTTCAATAAAGGGGATGTGATACGCGTTGATAAGAAAAAGGCAAAGAAAGTTGTTAATAGAAAGGCTATAATAGCTGATAGAAATACAATCTTTGTTGTTTCTTTTGATGTTCGATGGATCGCATCAGGACTTTGATAGATAAAGACGACACTATGCTCCATCTTCTCAACATTTAAAGGAAAGGCTAAAACAATATACGATTCAACATGGTCCTTCTCGGTCGAGGAAGGAAGCATCATTTCTTTCACAATGGGTTTAGATGAAGTAAAAGCTTTATTGAAGGATTTTTCACGAATAATCCGTTCTTTAATCTTTTCTGAATTGACCCCTTCTTGCAAAGAAAATAGATCATCACCAGGCTTGTCTGCAATAACTGCATTTGTTTCATCGCTTAATATATCATGTATTATGGATTTAGTAGAGGCAATCGATTTATGGTCATCGACGACTCGTGCGATGGTAGTTGCTTCTTGTCTTAGTAGGGCTTCAGATTGTTGGGTATGGTATTTGGATAAAAATTCAAGCATCAATACTGTGAATACAAATAAAACAAATGAAACGAGAAGCAATATGGTTACCCATAGCTTCCCGACTACACTGCCCCATATCCTAATCATTCACTACCTCAAATTTATAGCCTACTCCCCAAACAGTTACAATCATTTTTGCAGCATTTTCCGATACACGATTTAATTTTTCACGAAGTCTTTTGACATGTGTATCAACTGTACGCAGATCACCGAAGAAATCATAATGCCATACTTCTTTCAATAGCTGTTCTCGGTCAAATACTTTATCTGGTGCTTTTGCCAAATAATAAAGCAATTCATATTCCTTCGGTGTTAGATTCACTTCTACGCCATCCGCTGAAACGCGATGTGCATCATTGTCAATAGTCAAATGCGGGAACACAACTAAATCCTTCGAAACCGATGTCACTGTTACGGGTGAAAAGGCTGCCGATCTGCGTAGAATAGCTTTTACTCGTAGTACTACTTCCCGAGGGCTAAATGGCTTTACAATATAATCGTCCGCTCCAGTTTCAAAGCCTTGGACCCTATTAGCCTCTTCACCTTTTGCTGTTAATAAAATAATTGGTGTTGATTTCTTCTCACGAATTTCCTCGCAGGCTTCTAAACCATCTTTCTTCGGCATCATAATATCTAAAAGAATACAGCGGTAATCATTGGTTAATGCTTTTTCTACCGCTTCTTCTCCATTTTCTGCTTCTTCTACTATGTATCCTTCACGCTCAAGATACATTCTGATAAGTCGACGAATTCTTTCCTCATCATCAACTATTAATATTGAAATTTGTTCAGTCACTGTACATGCCTCCCAGTATGCTATAGTATTATTGTACAATTCTTAATAGAAAATGAAAAGAAAAGCCTTTTTCTCATAAGAGAAAAAAGGCTTTTCTTTTGTCATAGAAACAGCATCTAAAGACAAGTACTCTAGTCATTACAGCGTATTCTCATTGTGAATTATCAAGCTAACCTTATATCTAACTATATTTAACTATAGTTGTTAGGTTTATTGCTTTAATTAGTTTTTATCCAGCATAAGAATGTAGACCAGCAATAATCAAGTTAACTGCTACAAGATTGAACATAATAATAACAAACCCGATTACTGCAAGCCATGCTGATTTTTGTCCTTGCCACCCTTTAGATAAACGCAGGTGAAGAAATGCCGCATAGAATAACCAAGTAATAAGAGCCCAAACTTCTTTAGGATCCCATCCCCAGAATCTTGACCAAGCTTCTTGTGCCCAAATCATAGCGAAGACTAGCGCACCAAGTGAAAAGACAGGGAAACCAATTAGTACAGATCGATAACCAACTTCATCCAACAACTGCATATTTACTCGTTTTGTAAGTGGTTGGATTGCACGGCTAATGGATTTGCGAAGAATTAAACGAATGATAATATACAAGATTGAGCCAAAGAGTATGGACCAAACTACTGTCGTTAATTTTTTCGCATTTACTAATGCCGGCATGGCAGCTAAAGGTTTCATCTTGTCTGGAGATTTCATTTCAT
Organism: Rummeliibacillus sp. G93; assembly: GCF_023515935.1. Lineage (NCBI taxonomy): Bacteria > Bacillati > Bacillota > Bacilli > Caryophanales > Caryophanaceae > Rummeliibacillus > Rummeliibacillus sp. G93. The sequence continues at coordinate 1,147,736 of NZ_CP097314.1, read as the reverse complement.
ATTCATGCATACCGAATAGAGCCGGCGTGTTGTAAGTAATTTCTTGTGTAGCGCCATTTTTATCTACATAGGTGAAGTCAGCATTATAATCCATTAATTTAAAAATAGTAGTTACAATCACAAATCCTAATACAAGTACGCCAGCATACATGACGATTTCTAGCCAAATGCTGCTCTTTGTACGTTTTTGTGTATCAACGCTCTTCATGAGATAAATCAAACCAGCTACAGCACTAATGGCTAAGATGGATTCGCCCATCGCAGCCGTAATAACATGGATAGTTAGCCAATAACTTTTAAGGGCTGGGATTAACGGCGTCACTTCTTTTGGGAACATACTTGCATAAGCAATAATCAAAATGGCGATTGGCAAAGCAAAAAGGCCAAGTGATGGCAGTTTGTAAATAAAATAAATGAGAATAAACGCACCGACAACAAACATGCCAAATGCAGTCGTAAACTCAAACATATTACTTACAGGCGCATGTCCAGAATAAATCCAGCGAGTAATGAAATAGCCTAAGTTCGCAATAAAACCAATAATTGTAACAGTAATGGCGATAGTTCCCCACTTTTTATTGGAGACGGATGCATCTTTTTTTCCGCCTTTTACCGCTCCACCAAAAAATAGCGTACCTACTAAATAAGCGATAAAAGCAATAAATAATAACGTACTGCTCAGATCAATTAAACTCATAAGGTGTTGTCACCTTCCTTTTCTTCCATTTCCTTCTCATCTTCTTCTTGCTGGTCAACCCATAAAGGCAGGTGGGCATAAGTAGTAACCGCATCCAAATCTTTCTTCATGCTAAACCAGTTTTTATTTGTATGCGCAGCAAGCAACAGGCGACCATCATTTGTATGTTGTAACCAAAGTCGACGATGGCTCCAATATGAACCTATTACTACACCTAACATAAAGATTATACCACCGATTGCTAAAATTGGGAGAGTCCTATCTTTACGTATTGTTAGGCCTGAAACATTACGAGTTTCGATATTTTGGAATTTCATTTGATATTTAGTTGTGCCAAGTGGTTCAAGTGTTTGCTTAATTGCAACAAAGCTTGTCTCACCCTTTGGCGTCTCTGGTGTATACATTTTGAAAATAAAGGCAGGATTATTAGGTAGCGGTGAGTCAGATTGCGGTTCCCCATCATCAAAACCTGAAAAAGTTGGGTAGTAACCTTTAACTTCGACTTTTGAGCCGTTTCCTAAATCATACTCTTTTTTCGGTTCTGTTAAGTCAATATCTACTTCACCTAAAGATTTTCCTGTTTTCTTATTCACTAAATTAAAATTCATTGCTTTTAATTCGTTTAATTTAAAATCCATTTGATAGAGGGCATAGCCATCGTATTTCAGTGGTTTATTTACTTGGATTGCATGGTGTGCGACTTTCTTCATATCTTGAGTCTCACCAGCAATGCCTTCATCCTTTGATTGATACAGCACAACATCTGACTGATAATTTTTTGCTATTGAATTAACAGCAGCTTTGGATTGATTGAACTCTTGTTTTTGTTCCTCTTTTTTATACGTTTCAAAGGTGAATTTATTATTATGTAGATAATAACCATCCATACCAGGAATAGATGCTGTCTCGCCTTCTCGAATCCATAAGGATTCATCAATATAAAATCCAGGCATTAAGCGCAACATTACACCAAACAAGAAAATGATAAGCCCTACGTGATTGATATATGGACCTGAGCGCGCAAATCGGTTTTTCTCCGCGAGCAATACTCCATCTTCTCTTCTCACTTTATACTTTAGCTCTTTCATTTTCTTCTCAGCTAAATTTAATGACTCTTCCGCTTTATCCGCGGCTATTTCTTTCTCGCCAAAAATACGTTGGCGTTTCATAAAACTTTCATGTCGTTTTACACGTTGATTCTTTAATGATTTGTAAAGAGGCACGCCTCTATCAATACTTGCAGCAATAATAGAGATCGCCAGCATACCAATTAAGGTCTGGAACCACCAAGAACTGTAAATATCACTCAGCCCTAAGTTATAGTAAATTTTACCAAAAGTTCCATAGTTATCAATATAAGCCTGTTTTGCATCTTCACCTTGCATGACATTAACATACATTACTTGCGGCAAGAATGTACCGATAGCTGCAGCAACTAGTGTGATGACGATAATCGAAACGCCGACTTTGACACTAGAAAAGAAGTTCCATATTTTATCGATGATTGTTTTATTGTATGTTTTTGAACGTATGGCTCTTCCTTCATACTTCATATCGACGACTTTTGCGTGCTTTTCTTCTTCTGTTAGCGGCCTTCCGCATTTTTCACACAGATGTGTTCCTTCAGGATTGACATGGCCACATTCACACGTTATGTTTTTCATCCGTAAGAACTCCTTATTATGGTTTAATACTGTTTAGATATTGATTAATCTCTTTCTCTTTCATTTCCCCGGTAATAATATTCTCAATTTTGCCATCTTTATTAATCAGTATCGTAGCTGGCAACGGATCAACATTGTATGCTCTCATAACACTTCTAGTTTTATCGATTACTATTGGAAATTCAACTCCTAGCTTGTCTGTAAAACTTGTTACTTCAAGTTCGGATTGAGCAATATTAATACCCAATATTTGGATTCCTTGATCTTTAAATTCTTTATATTGATCGTTTATAGCAGGCATCTCTTTTTTACAAGGTTTACACCAAGTTCCCCAAAAATTTAACAGGACACCTTGACCCTTATAGTCCGATAGCTTATGTGTTTTACCATTTAAGTCCACAAGCGAGAAGTTAGGAGCATCATCCCCCACTTTAAGCAACTTTACATCATTCTTATTTGCTGTTGTATAAATAGTGTAAACGATAGCAGCTACAAGAACAGCCAAGATGGCTATTCGTAGATACAGCCTTTTTTGTTTTTTTTCCATTGGCATAGAAAGCCTCCTTTAACAGTAGAAACAGCCTATTCCATTATAGCAAATTTAATCTAATTAGTTCTGTAAGATATAGGTCTTTGTGAAAGCTTTATGAAGGATAATCGGCTGGTTAGCCGATTTTCCCTGTTTCTGACAATACACGTAGCTGTTTTACTTCATGTGCTGTTAATTCGCGTGATTCTCCTGCATTTAATCCATGTAAACCTAAAAATGCAAATTGCTCCCGTTTTAATTTTTGAACTGGGCATCCAATTGCTTCAAACATACGCTTCACTTGTCTATTTTTACCTTCATGAATGGTAAGCGCAATGATGGACTTATTTTGCTGTTTATCCGATGATAGCACTTTCACTTTTGCAGGAGAAGTTTTGCCATCTTCTAGTTCAATCCCGCGTTCTAATTTTTTTAAATCTTCCCTGCGAGGTAAACCCTTCACTTTTGCTACATATGTTTTATCAATTTTATAGCGAGGATGTGTCATTTGATTTGCAAATTCCCCATCGTTTGTTAACAATAAAACTCCTGATGTATCAAAATCTAAACGGCCGACTGGAAAGATCCGTTGTTCCACTTGCGGAAAAAGATCTAAAACAGTTTTGCGCCCTCTATCATCAGATACAGCTGAAATAACACCACGCGGTTTATATAATAAGTAATATACTTTCTCTTCCTTTTCTATTTTTACACCTTCTACTTCAATCGAATCATGTGAGGACACTTTGATACCGAGCTCACGAACGACCTGACCATTGACTTTTACTTTACCTTCTGTAATTAATTCCTCTGCTTTTCTTCTAGAAGCAATCCCCGCATGTGCGATTACTTTCTGTAGTCTTTCCATTTAGTCACCTCATTAAACTTAATGCTATTAGCCTTCAAAAATTATGTCATACTTTGACTAATAATAAAAGAGAAAAAGACCGTCACTAGGACAGTCCTTTTACTTCCAAATCATTTGTACAGGCTCTTCAATCAAAGGCTTTCCATTTAACTGGAATTGCCATACACCAATCTCTCCCTGTGCAATGCGTGGCATCTGCAAAATAGATTTGACTTTTTTGCTCTCATCTTTTGTTAACAAAGCCGACACAGGATGGTCAAGTTTAACTTGTAAATCATCTTTCACTTGATAAACACCTTTTTTTGCTAAGACACGTTGTTCATATTTGTTGAAAACTGTGTCTGCAAATCCAGCATGCACTTGCCAGTCATTAGATTCGTTTAGCGTCACAACAATTACGCGCTTTCCATCTTTTTCAAAATATGTTGCAAGTGTTCGTCCCGCTACTTTTGTATAACCTGTTTTACCTGCAATCGCATATTTATTAGAGTGCAACAATTTATGTTTGTTTTGCCAAACTGTTGGGTTTTCCAAATCACTTTTATAGAATTTGGTAGTAGCAATTTTACGGAATTTTTTCTCCTGCATCGCAATACGAAGCATTTGGGCCGTATCATAAGCAGAGGATAAGTGCTTCTCATGATGAAGGCCAGAAGGGTTTTCAAATCTGGTTTCTGTTAAATCATAGAGCACAGCATAGTCGTTCATTAATTTAACAAAGCCTTCTGCTGATCCACCTACTTCTTCTGCAATTGCTGTTGCAGCATCATTACCCGAACGGAGAAGCAGGCCATTGAGCAGTGTTTTTAGGCTCGTCTCTTCACCCTCTTTCAAATAAATGGAAGACCCTTCGCTCAAGGTTGCTCTTTTCGAAATGGTTGTCGTTTTATTTATATCCATTTCTTTAATTGCTACAAAAGCTGTCCACATTTTTGTAAGGCTTGCAATTGGGAGTCTTTCATGTTCATTCATCCCTATAAGCAGCCTTCCCGTATCTGCATCAATTACTGCATACGAATGAGAAGCAGCTTGAGCTGTTTTTTCAAATGGCATAAAAACGACAAGGCAACTTAATACTACGATAATCCAACGATACAAATTGTCACTCCTTTAACTTCATTCTGTTTCAGGTTCCTGGAAGGCTTCTTGGAATTTAGACATAAATAAGTCTGGTTGATCATCCAGCTCTTCCATTCCTTCTTCTGGGAGAGTCGGCAATTCAGATAAATCATTTAAACCGAAATAATTTAGGAACTCTTTCGAGGTGCCATACAATATTGCACGTCCAGTCCCTTCTGCTCTTCCCACTTCATGGATTAAACCTCTTGCATTTAAAGTATGTAACGCTCTCTCACTTTTTACACCTCTTAAATCATCAATTTCTACACGAGTTATTGGCTGCTTGTACGCAACAATAGCTAATACTTCTAAAGATGCTTGTGACAATGATTGGCTTGGAGGATTCTCTACTAATTTTTGGATCAATTCAGCATGCTGTGGCTTTGTAATTAGCTGAAAGGTTCCTGCTAATTCTTTTAGTTTGATTCCCCTGTTATCCTGTTCTTCATAATCTTTCATCATTTGCTTAAGAGCTAATTTTATTTCACCTTCATCAGCCTCAAGTAAAATGGATAGTTGTTTAATTGTCAGTCCATCTTCACCTATGACAAATAGTAGGCTTTCAATTTTACTCATCAATAGATTCAAGTTGCTCATCTGTTATTTCTTCCTTCCGTAGTATCACCGTTAAATCGGCAAAGTTGTTCAATTGTTCAATCGCCACGATTTGCCGCTTCATCAATTCTAGAAGTGATAAAAATGTGATAACAAGCGTTTCTCTGTCATCTGACGGAAATAAATCAAAAAAGTCTGCACGACCGTTGGAAAACTTTAATACATTGATTACAGACTTCATTTGAGCTTTTATCGTGATGTCTTGTTTCGTTATCTTTGTAGACAAAGGAGCTTTCAATCTTTTTCTATTTAACATTTTTTGAAACGCCGCAACCATATCATAGACATTGACTGAAGCATCAAATAAAGCAAGTTGTTCCTCTGGCATAAGAGCAGATAAATCTGTTGGCGGTCTCGTAAAATAATGTGTTCTGCTGGTTTCTAATTCTTTTAAATTAAGAGCTGCTTCTTTATATTTTCTATATTCTATTAATCTTGCTACAAGCTCATCACGGGGATCCTGCTCTTCAATTTCAAACTCTTCTTCAGTCAGTTCACCTTCATATATTGGTAATAGCATTTTACTTTTAATGGCGAGCAATGTTGCAGCCATAACCAAATATTCGCTTGCTTCGTTCAATTCCAAAACTTGCATCGTATGAATATGGCCCATATACTGTGCAGTAAGCTCAGCCATCGGTATATCATATATATCAATTTCCAAACGATGAATTAAGTGCAATAATAAATCAAGAGGGCCTTCAAAAGCCTCTAACTTCACTTCGTATGACATATCTTACCACCTGACAATTTTTCTTTAAAATTTAGTATAGAGGAAAGGTGAGCAAAATGCATCCTATGCATCATCCTTTATTTATTCAATTTCTTGCATACTTTAATGGCAACCAAGATTATTTTGAATGCCATGAAGTACTAGAGGAGTACTGGAAGTATGTAGCTCCACGAGATAAATTGCATCCACTAACTGGCTGGATCCAATTAGCTACTGGCTTATATCATTATAGGCGAGGCAATTATAAAGGTGCTGATACTATTTTAAAAAAAGCCGAGCTAACTCTTCGCAATTCCTTTCACTCGCCTTTTTTTGATGACAAGGAAATCGATGCTCTTAGCGTAATCGAACATATTCATCAAACTCAAAAAAATGTGAGTCTTAGGGAACCTTTTAAAAACTGGCCAGTCAATATATTATCAATTTCTTTAAAAGATAGAGTAGAAGAATCCATCTCTATATTGCCAAACCTGGATGATCAATTCCTTCAAAATAAGCATATGCTTAGAGATCGTACGGATATTCTTCGTGCACGGAACGAAAAAAGAAGAAGCAGACATTAAACCTCTTCGTCTGCTTCTTCCAACATTGTTAAACATTTTTGTATAAACGGCTCTGTTAACTCATCAGCGGCAATAGAGCCACAAACATCCATTTCATAAAGCTTTCGAATCATTTCGACTCCAACGCCTTCTCCACGATGAGAAGGATCAACGGAAATATGTCTAACAATCCATTTATTATCTTTAATTTCGACTCCTACAAGACCAATATAATCATCGTCTTGTTTCCACAAATATAGTTGCCAGTTTGGATCAGAGTTATATTGACAAATCGTCTCTTGCAATTTTTTCACGTCTTTATGTTCTGGCATAAAGGACAAGAGCCCCATTGCAATTTTTTCGTTTGCTTTTTTATAACGACATAACATGTATTAGATCCCTCTTCTTTTTGCCTTTAAGTCTCTTTGAATATCCTACACGAAAATAAATAAATGCGCAAATATTCTTCCGTTATTTGGTAAGGGAATCAGGTGCTACAAAAAACCAATAGATTACTCCCCAAATCACAGCCATTAAAATAAAAGATATTAATAAAATAATATTGCTTCTTCTCACGATAGCTTTTACCTCCTTCCAATTGTCAAAGGAAGGTCTAACCTTACAATATCCTCATATGTTTCACGCTTGATTGCCAACTGATGTCTTCCCTCTTCTACAAATACTACCGCAGGCCGGGGAATTCGATTATAGTTGCTGGCCATTGAGTACCCGTAAGCCCCCGTGCAAAATATAGCAAGAATATCATTAGGCTCAGCCTCTGGCAATTGTATATGCTCAATCAGTTTATCACCAGATTCGCATAACTTACCAGCTATCGTGTAAAACTCAGCAGGTTTCTGTAAAATCTTATTAGCAATGGCCGCTTCATACTTCGCTCCATATAGAGCTGGACGAATATTATCGGACATTCCACCATCAACTGCTAAGTACTTTCGTGTATCGGGAACCACTTTTTGTGAACCTATAGTGTATAACGTTGTTCCAGCTTCGCCTACTAGGGAGCGACCTGGCTCAATCCAAATTTCAGGCATGCTTAAATTGTGCCTTTTGATTTCTTCTGATACTGTTTGAATTAATTCTTCTACATAGATATTTGGCTCTAATGGCTCGTCGTCTTCCGTATATCGAATACCAAAGCCACCGCCTAAATTAAGCACGTTAATCTCATAGTCTTCCTCGTTATGCCATTTACTAATTTTTTCTATTAATCTAATGGCAGCCAACCTGAATGCTGTACTGTCAAAAATTTGTGAGCCAATATGACAGTGGAGACCTTGTAGTTTTAGAAAAGGATCGTGCTGCAGCTCTTTAAATGCTCTGTCTGCTTGCCCATTGTTCAAGTCAAAGCCAAATTTCGAATCTGCTTGTCCTGTCGTAATAAAATCATGGGTATGTGCTTCAATCCCCGGCGTAACCCGAAGAATTACGTCCATTTTCTGCTCTTTACGCGCAGCTAGTTCTTTTAGTAATTGAATTTCTCTAAAGTTGTCAATGACAATACAGCCAATTCTTTCATTAAAAGCAAGCTCTAATTCTTCCAAACTTTTATTATTTCCATGAAAGTGAATTCGATTGCTAGGAATTCCTGCCTGTAATGCTGTGTATAGCTCGCCTCCTGAAACGACATCTATCGATAAGCCTGCTTCTGCTGCAGCCTGATAGATGGCGATACTTGAAAACGCTTTGCTTGCATAACACACTTGTGCTTTCACAGAAGCTTTCTCGAAAGTATCGATAAAACTCTTTGCCCTTTTGTAAAATAACTCGAGGTCATACACGAAAAGGGGAGTCCCATATTTTTTTGCAAGATCTACCGTATCTATATCTCCAATTGTTAAATGGCCTAATTCATTAATTGCTTGCGTTCCATATAAAAACATCAAATCTCTCCTATCATGAATAAACCAAATTTTCTTTATAATGAACTTTACCATGATAGGAAGAGAGATGCAATGCGTTGTTAGTTTCGCTTTCTGTCTTTTGCTCCAACAATATACGGACGAGGAGCGTCGTTAGTCATTGGGAAACGAATTAATACATGGGCAAAACCAACTGGGAAAAATGGAATGAGCGGCCATAGATAAGGCACCTTCATCGGTTTTAGAGAGACCATGTACCAAACAAGTAGGAATAATCCTATAAAGAAACCATTTAACCCTAATGCTGCTGTTAATAAGAGCAAGATAGTTCTAAATATTTTTATCGATATACTTAGCTCATAAGAAGGAATAGCAAAGGTGAAAATGGCCGAAATAGCCGTATAGAGAACAACCTCAGCTGAGAATAAGCCGACATCGATTGCAATTTGACCTATGATAATCCCTGAAATAAGTCCCATGGCAGTGGATAAAGGAGTTGGAGTATGAATCGCGGCAATCCTTAAAAATTCGACGCCTATGTCTGCAGTTAATATTTGGACGAGGAGAGGAACTGAGGTTTTTTTGTTAATGCCAATAAAATCAATTGATTGCGGGATAAATTCAGGATGTTTGACTAGTAAAAACCATAGAGGAAGCAAAAAGAAACTTAAAAATACGCCAAAGAAGCGCAAAAATCTAAGCATTGTACCAATGGCTGGCGCTTGTCTATATTCTTCAGCATGTTGCAAATGATGAAACATTGTAATTGGGACCAATATAACAGATGGTGATGTGTCTACTACAATGGCGATATGGCCTTCTAAAACATGCGCAGCTACAATATCCGGCCTTTCACTGTATCGGACAAATGGAAGCGGATGATAACGTTGCTTAATCAGCCATTCTTCTAGTGATTTATCCGACATGGTCATGCCGTCATGATGAATCGCTTTAATCCTCTCTCTTACATAATGGAGATGCTCATCATTAACAAGTTCTTTAATATAAACAATAGCTATATCCATTTTGCTTCGAGCTGTTTCTTGGTGAAGCTCGAACCTTAAAGAAGTGTCACGAATTCGCCTTCTAATCAATGCCGTATTCAAAACTATATTTTCTGTAAAGCCATCTCTAGAGCCACGTATTACCTTTTCATTATCTGGTTCTTCTGGCTGTCTACCAGGATAACTTCTTAAATCAGCAACAAATGCTATACCAGAGGGTGTGATAAACGCGACTTGCCCACTTAAGATTGCAGCCAACAATTTGTCCTTAGATGTTTGCATTTCCCAAGCAAAATAAGGAAAACATTCAAAGAAGTACTTTGCTTCTACACTTAATTTCTCTTCTTTGCTTGAATCCACTTTTTCATCTTTCTTATTAGCATCTAATTCTGGAGCATCTTCTTTTTTCACTTGAGCTTGGTTCTTCGCAAAGACAGATGTAGGCTGTGTGGCTGTTAAAATACGCGTGAAATTTTCTGTATCAGTTAAGCCATTAATATTAATCATAAATACGTCCATGTTGTGCACATGGACATATTTCATATTGATATCATAGCTTTCACTTTTACCAAACTGCGAAATCATGAACTCTTCTGCAGCTTCGTTGCTTTGAAATAAAGATACTATTTTATTATTGGTATCATTGCTCATGTTCTGCCACCTTTACCAATTGTTCGTATTGTTGATCTGTTAACCAAATTTTAAGCTGTGCTAATATCTTCTTCTCTAGCCGTGACACTTGCACTTGAGAAATACCCAAGCGTTCGGCAATGTCACTTTGGGTGCAATCATGGTAATAGCGCAGATAGATGACTGATTGTTCTCTTTTCCCCAGTCTCTCTAACATATCTTTTAATGGAATATGTTCAAAAGGTTTTTCAGATCTCTCATCTTTCATTTGATCCATTAAGCTGATCGGATCCCCATCGCTTTCAAAAATTTGTTCATGAAGTGAAGCAGGGTCTCGTAGCGCGTCGCTGGCCATTGTGATGTCATCAATAGAAACATCTAATTGCTGCGCCAATTCTTGCAATGTCGGCGGCCTTTCATTGTTCTTCAGGAAGTCATCTGTTGCATGACGAATTTTAAAATTAAGCTCACGGATGGAGCGGCTCACTTTTACCATACCGTCATCGCGCAGAAATCGTTGAATCTCCCCAATGATCATTGGAACAGCATATGTGGAAAATTTTACCGGGTAGGATAAATCAAATTTATCGACTGATTTCATGAGGCCAATACAACCTATTTGAAACAAGTCTTCTAAGTCTGCCCCTCGTGATGCAAATCGTTGAACAATGGACCAAACAAGTCTTGTGTTTCCTTCTACCATATCTTTCCTTGCTGCTTCATCCCCTGCCTGCGCTAATTTGATAAGCTCTCGCATCCGATCTTGTGTTAGTAACTCTTTTGACGCTTGCGGGTTTGATGTCATATTGTCACCTTACATATAGCGGCTCTTGGACTGGTTGAAATTGTTTCTTGAAAGTAACGGCCGTTCCTTTCCCGAGTTCTGATTGCACAGTTAATTGATCTGTAAAGCTTTCCATGATGGTAAAGCCCATCCCTGACCTTTCTAGCAATGGTTTTGTTGTATATAGCGGTTCCATCGCTTGTGTCACATTTTCAATTCCTATACCTTGATCAAGAATTGTTATGGTTACTTCTCGGCCATGTCTTGAAGCTTGTACTGTTACAATGCCATTAGGGTTTTCATCATAACCGTGAATAATCGCATTTGTTACTGCTTCTGAGACAACTGTTTTAATTTCTGATAGTTCTTCAATAGTTGGATCAAGTACTGATAAAAAGCTTGTTATCGCTATTCTAGCGAGTGCTTCGTTATCGCTTACTGCCATGAATGATAGCGTCATTTCATTATCCATGCAGAATCCCTCCTAAACTTTGGATGGCTTCTTGTTCAGTGTCATGCCAAATATATTTTCCTAATCCAGAGAACTGGAATATTTTCTCCATGGTAGAAGAAGGTTTAATGATTAATGTACGGCCATTGTGCACTTGCAGATCTCGCATTCTCCCAAGTATTAAGCCTACGCCTGCGCTATCCATAAATTGAAGGCTTTCTAAGTTCCAGATAATATCTTGTACATAACCGCTATAGATCGCCTGAGAGATATCTTCGCGGATATGGCGAGCTGCATGGTGGTCGAGTTCGCCCCCAAGCCTGATAATGGCTATTTTTTCTGATGTAATTTCAATATGATGCTGCATTTGTATACCTCCTTTTTAGAAACTATACTACATGAAAAGGTAGGTTTCCTTAAGTATGACAATTTAAGAAGTAATAAGCTAAAAATAGAAAAAATGTGACAGCTACCATCCCTCATTATAGACGGCCATTTTCCCTTTTAAACACAAAGAGTTGGATTAATATTTTTGATTTCAAGTTAAAAAGTGATATAGAAAAAACCTGCATTCAATAGAATGCAGGTTTAATTTAAACTATTCTGTAATGATTTCTTCAATTAATTCTGGTGCTTTCACTTCGTTTTCTGAGAGTGAAATATTAGCGTATATCTTTTCGATCACTTCTTTGACTTCTTCTTGGTTTGCATAAATTGTAGCTAGAGATTCTCCTTCTTTTACAGAATCGCCCACTTTTTTATGCAATATAATACCAACAGCAAGGTCAATAACAGAATCTTTAGTAGCACGCCCAGCACCCAGTAACATTGCAGCAGTACCAATCTCGTCTGCTACAATATGACTTACATAACCTTGCTCTCTTGCAGGTACCTCAAACGTATATTTTGCTTGCGGCAACAGTGAAGGATCGTCCACTACACTCGGATTGCCCCCTTGGCTTTCAATAAACTCTTTGAAAACTTCTAAAGCTTTGCCGTTTTGAATAACTTCTTCGAGCAGTGTTCTTGCTTCCTCGATAGTTTTCGCTTTATTACCAAGTACAACCATTTGAGAACCAAGTGTCAGGCAAAGTTCTGTAAGATCTTCAGGTCCTTCCCCACGCAATGTATCGATCGCTTCTTTGACTTCTAATGCATTGCCTATTGCATAGCCTAGAGGCTGGTTCATGTCAGAAATAATCGCCATTGTATTACGTCCAACATTTTTTCCTATTTGAACCATTGCATGCGCCAATTTCTTAGAATCTTCAACCGTTTTCATAAAGGCGCCATCACCTGTTTTTACATCTAATACAATAGCATCTGCTCCAGCCGCAATCTTTTTACTCATAATTGAGCTTGCAATTAGGGGAATGCTTGATACAGTTGCTGTAACGTCACGTAGTGCGTAAAGCTTTTTATCAGCTGGAGTTAAGTTCCCGCTTTGGCCAATGACGGCTAGTTTGATTCGGTTTACTTGTTCTGCAAATTGTTCAGTTGATAATTCAACATGGAATCCATCGATTGCTTCTAATTTATCAATCGTTCCGCCCGTATGGCCTAAACCGCGTCCGCTCATTTTTGCCACAGGAACGCCTACAGCAGCTACTAGTGGTCCTAGAACAAGTGTAGTTGTATCTCCAACGCCACCTGTCGAATGCTTATCTACTTTTATTCCTTCTATATCGGACAAGTCGATTTGGTCGCCGGACTCCACCATAGCCATTGTTAGATCCGCTCTTTCACGCTCACTCATATCTTGGAAATAGGTTGCCATCAACAAGCTACTCGCTTGGTAATCAGGGATAGACCCGTCTGTATAGCCTTGGATAAAGAAGCGAATTTCTTCTGTCGTAAGTTCTTGTCCCTCACGTTTTTTTTCGATAATGTCTACCATTCTCATGGATGGATCCCTCACTTATTTTAAAAGTTGTAAAAAGCTTGTGCCGAATTCAGGCATTTTGACACCAAAGTTCTCAGCAATAGTCGCTCCAATAGCAGCGAATGTTTCTGTCTTTGGTAGTTCTTTACCTTCTTTCAATCGAGGCGAATAAGCAATTAGTGGAACAAATTCGCGCGTATGGTCTGTTCCAGGGAAAGTAGGGTCGTTTCCATGGTCTGCTGTAATGAGAAGTAAATCATCTTCCTTCATAAGGTCCAACGCTTCTGCTAATCGACGGTCAAATTCTTCAAGAGCTTCTCCGTATCCAATAGGATCGCGTCGATGGCCATATTTAGCATCAAAGTCAACCAAATTAAGGAAAGATATTCCTTGGAAGTCTTTTTTCAAGACATTCACTAATTGATCCATTCCATCATCATTGTCTTGTGTACGGATAGCTTCCGTAACGCCTTCGCCATTGTATATATCTGATATTTTGCCTAATGCTATGACATCAAAGCCTGCATCCTTCAATTCATTCATTACTGTACGGCCAAATGGTTTCAATGCATAATCATGACGATTGGAAGTACGTTCAAAATGGCCTGGTGTACCAACAAAAGGTCGTGCAATAACACGGCCAACTAGATATTCAGGTTTTAACGTAATTTCACGTGCAATTTCGCATATTTTGTATAATTCTTCTAGCGGGATAATATCCTCATGTGCAGCAATTTGCAATACTGGGTCAGCAGATGTATAAACAATAATTGCACCTGTCTCCATATGCTCTTTTCCGAAATCTTCAATGACTTGTGTCCCTGAAGCTGGTTTGTTGCAAAGCACTTTGCGCCCAGTACGTTCTTCTAATTCATCAATAAGCGATTGAGGGAATCCTTCTGGGTACACTTTGAATGGCTTGTTAATATTTAGGCCCATGATCTCCCAGTGGCCAGTCATCGTATCTTTACCTACAGAGGCCTCTTGCATATAGCCATGAAAAGCTTGAGGCTGATCAACAGACTTCATGCCCTCTAAATCTTCTAAGCCGATTATGCCTCGAATATTAGAATAGCCCAACTTTTCCATATTCGGCATTGTGAGCCCTTTCATTTCTTTCGCGATGTGTCCGAGAGTATCCGCGCCAACATCGTTAAAACTAGCTGCATCCGGCGCTTCTCCTATACCTACAGAATCCATGACGATAAGGTGAATGCGTTTAAACGGTTTTATAGTCATAATGTTGCCCTCCTTGTTTATAGATTTATTTTACCAAAATATTTTAAAAAATAAAGGTCAGACATCTGATGTATATATTTTATGCTCTTGGATGGAACTGTTTATATACTTCAGACAACCTTGATTTGCTAATATGTGTATAAATTTGTGTTGTAGAGATATCAGCATGTCCAAGCATTTCTTGCACTGCACGTAAGTCTGCTCCATTTTCAATTAAATGAGTCGCAAAGGAATGACGTAAAATATGTGGCGTCAATTCTTTCGTTATATTCGCTTTTTCTGCATAACCCTTTAATAATTTCCAGAGACCTTGCCTTGTTAACCTTTTCCCTCTCTGATTGATAAATAACGCATCTGTTCGTAGCTTCGGATTCTCAAGATGAAAACGCGCATGATTTAAATAATTCGTACATGCATTAATGGCTGAGTTTCCAAGAGGAATAATCCTCTCTTTGCCGCCTTTCCCAAAAACACGTACAAAGCCCATGGTTAAATGAATATCTTCCATATTAAGTGTTATACACTCACTCACACGCATACCAGTTGCATATAAAAGTTCCATCATCGCTTGATCTCTAACACCTTGTGGCCGCGAAAGATCCGGCATAGAGAGAAGACGATCTATTTCTTCAATTGATAATATTTTTGGCAATTTTTGCTCAATTTTAGGCAATTCTAAATGTACGCTCGGATCATTGTTTGAATATTTTTCTCTTAACAAAAACTGATGAAATGAGCGAATGGATGAAATATGCCTTGATATGGTCCTAGCTGAAATCCCTTTTCTTTGCAAACTCTGCAAATACTTTAAAATCTGCAATTTATCAATTTCATCAAATTTCTCTAACTGACTCGTCTCAAACAAAAACTGTGTATAATCTTTTAAATCTCGTTCGTAGGACTGCAATGTATTTTGTGATAATTGGCGCTCTACTCTTAGAAAGTGAATATAATCTGCAATTGCATCTAGTATTTCTTGTTTCATCGCAATAATCCTCCTAAAACAAAAAAGGACAGCACCTCCGCCATCCTTTCCATTTGTTTAAAAATCTTCATTATTATTTGGATTGTTAACATTCTCTTTGTTTTTTTCTTCGGCATGCTTTTCAGTACAACGCCAGCATATACCGTGAAATGTCAATCGATGGTCCTTTATTTGGAAATTCCACCGTTTTTCAACTACTGCTTCAACATCTTCAAGCAAGTCTTCTTGTATTTCATCAACGGCGCCACATTCGATACAAACGAGGTGATGATGAAAATGAGCTGCACCCTCTTGCCGTAAATCATAACGAGAAACCCCATCGCCAAAATTAATCTTATCGACAATTTTCAGCTCTGTCAGCAACTCTAATGTACGGTACACAGTTGCTAGACCGATTTCCGGTGCTTTCTCCTTTACTAATAGGTAAACATCCTCAGCACTTAGATGATCTTCTTCATTTTCTAAAAGTACTCTAACCGTCGCTTCTCGTTGTGGCGTCAGTTTATAGCTAGCACCATGTAATTGTTTTTTAATTCGATCAATACGGCTCTCCATATGACGCCCCCCTAAACTTCTACCATTATACCAAAAGTTTATTTCTCATTACAAGATTAAGCGACTAAAATACTTATAATGATTGTTTAATGATAATTAATATCAAATGATAAAAATCATTAAAACATAAAATGGATAATGAGAAGCTCAATACCAAATATAAGTGCAGCTAATACTCCAATGGCGATGAGTCGATTCCAATGAAGCCCCTGCCGTCTAGAATTATAAAATGGTTTAGGGACAAGCACAATTGAAAATAACAATAATAAGCAAGTGTATAAAAATTGAATAGGAAACCACCAAAAAACGTAATTCCAAATAGCATTTTGAGTAGCGATTAGATAAGCTGAACAAAAACCAAAAAAGGCGCTTTTACAGACGACTACTAATCTTGTTGCATGGCGGAACCATTGATGTGTAGCAAGCAACACTAAGAAAAGATACGGCATAAATGCTGGCCATAGCGATTGCCACATTTTTGGCTTACCCTCAAACAGAAGGCGAGGATCAATTATAGATATTAGCCATTCGGTTTGTTCGGGAGCTGAAATCTTAAAAGCTATAATTCCACCAATGAAGCCAATTGAAATGATTAGAAAAAAATACGATAGTTGCAATGAACGATTCACTAGGTCACCTACTTTCTAATAGTACAACCTATGCTCCTCGTTCTAAAAAATACCTTATTTTGATAGATTATTTTTTGCCCACATAATTGCTAGAATTGTTTTCGCATCATAAATTTGTTGTTTCTCTACTAAACGCTCCGCTTCTTCAATGGAAACTTCCATAAGTTCAACAAATTCGTCTTCATCTGGGCTTGCTGGCTGTTCTATTTGATATAAATCTGTGGCAGCATAGAGATGGATAATTTCATCAGCAAATCCAGGAGAAGTGGCGAATGAATAAATTTTTTCGAAGTTCTTCGCACCGTAGCCTGTCTCTTCTTCCAATTCACGCATGGCTGTTTTTTCTGGAGCTTCACCTGGCTCGAGCTTACCAGCTGGAATCTCAATAATACTTTGTTCGAGAGGCTTACGATATTGTTCTACCATAACTATTTTCCCTTCTTTTGTTACAGGAATAATAGCAACCGCTCCCGGATGTTTTATTAATTCTCTTGAAGCAGTTTTGCCATTTGGTAGTGTGACTTCATCTTTTTGGACATTAATAATACGTCCTTTATAAATTTCTTCTGTTGAAATAGTTTTTTCTTCAAATTTTTTCATTGTCGAATTCCTCTCTATTGTTATTTATCTATGAATCATTGTACCATTATCTTTAAAGGAGGCGATAGTTTTGGAAAAAAGACGGTTAGGAGCAAGTGAATTACTATTATCAGAAATAGGTCTAGGCTGCATGTCTTTACCGACAAATCGTGTTGACGCATCATATATAGTTGATATTGCAATCGATGCAGGCATCAACTACTTTGATACAGCTGACCTCTATCAGCGTGGCATGAATGAAGAAACCATCGGCCATTTACTAAAAGAAAAGCGAAAAGATATATTACTGGCGACAAAGGTGGGGAATGTATGGAATGCTTCTTCTGATTCATGGCACTTTGACGCTTCCGCTCAACATATCAAAAAAGCTGTCAGAGAGAGTCTGAGTCGTCTTCAAACAGATTATATCGACTTATATCAGCTGCACGGTGGTACCTTAGGGGAAAATTGGGAAGAGATCATTGATACATTCAATGAACTGAAACAAGAAGGTATTATTCGGGAATACGGTATTTCTTCTATTAGGCCAAATGTTTTTATACCCTTTTTAAAAGAGAGCAAAGCTGTATCCATTATGATGCAGTATAGCTTGCTCGACAGACGCCCAGAAGAATGGTTTGATTCCATTAAAGAGCTCGGCGCTTCAGTAGTGACTCGTGGATCTCTTGCTAAAGGACTGCTCACGGATGATTGGAAAAATAGGGTTCAAAAGACCAATGGTTATCTGACATACTCACAAGAAGAACTACAAGCTACCTTAACTAATTTGGCGAATGCGGCCACTTCAGTTCATGTGACCGCCTTGCAAAGTGTTCTCCAGCATAAAGAAATTGCCTCTGCTATTATTGGAGCAAGCACACGAGAACAAATTACAGCAACTATTCAAGCCTATAATCAAATTGACCATTCCAATGATAGTAATTTAGTCGAATTAACAAAGGTAGACCAATATACAGAACATCGACTCTAAAGTATAGTCACCTCAGTTAGGAGATTATTTCATCTAAATTTTCTTATTCAGCCATCAGCTGGATTATAAAAGCCGCGAATAGCTGCATTTAAGGATAGGACAAAGTATGTCTATCTTTTTGATGCAATACTATTCGCGGCTTTTAACCTTTAAAATTTGGAACCTCTGTCTCCATATTCATCTAATAATTCCGCAAAAGATTTATTCTTCTCTCGTTGCTTGCGCTCAAATGCTAATTGTGCTGCTTTTTCTTCTTGTACCTGTTGCTCTTTTGCCACAAGTTCCTTTTTCGCTAGCTTTAACTTTTCCAATACATCTCCGTTTAATTGATCTTGCAATGTAAGCTTTTCATCTTTTTGCTCTTTTTGAGAAGATATATTTTGGTTTTTTCTTTTCTTAGCCATTTACAAAATTCCTTTCAAATTCCATTTCACTTTATCAAAAATCCAAGTCAACTCATATTATATTATAAAGCAATACAAATATTAAAAGTAAAAGACTTCAGAAAAACGAGGGATTTGATTCATTGCAAACAAATCTTTATAGCAGGAATGTAAAAATCTATATTGGAAGCAGGGGTGTCGATGAAAAAGAAGTTTTTTTGGATTTTCGGGTTAGTGACAGGCATTTTTGGCGGCATCCTTTCATTAGCTGGTTACCTAGTTTCAAGCCAACTCATTTATATAAAGAAAAAAGATGACTTGTTTATTTTAGAAAGAGAAAAAAAAGCTTTACGCTACGACGAAAAATGGTTCAATAGAGTAGAAAAAGAAGATATTATAATCTCTTCTCCAAATGGTTACGTCATAAAAGGAATCTATTTTAAGCCCCTACAGACAAAGAAGACAATGATAATTTGTCACGGGGTCACGGAAAATAAGGTAAACTCAGTAAAGTATGTAAGACTTTTTGAACGATTGGGCTTCAATACCATTGTTTATGATCATCGGAGACACGGAGAATCAGGAGGAAAGACCACAAGTTATGGCTTTTATGAGAAATTCGATTTAGAAGCTGTGCTACATTATATAAAAGAACAATTAGGGTACGATTCCATTATCGGTGTTCATGGTGAATCAATGGGTGCAGCTACCACCCTTTTATATGCCGGTATACTGGAAGATAGAGCGGATTTTTATATTGCTGATTGCCCGTACTCAGATTTCTATGAACAGCTTTTGTATTTAATGAAGAAAAAAACTCCATTAAAAAGTCCTTTAGCTATAAAACTTGCTGAGATTTTTTTACGTCTTCGAGATGGCTACTGGTTGAAAAATGTTGCTCCGAGAACAGCCATTCCTAATATTACAAAACCTGTCCTGTTCATTCATAGCCTTCCAGACGACTTTATTTTGCCAGATATGACGATTGAGTTATATCAATTAAAAAAAGGCCCCAAAATGCTAAAGTTATTTGAACATGGGGCACATGCACAATCATTTAATGAAAATCCAGATGAGTATGAAAAAGCTGTGCATACATTTATCGAAAAATATATTACAAATGAACAAGAAACATAAAAAACAGCACTCATTGGAGTGCTGTTTCTTATTTATTGTTTACTTTATTCATTTGGTTCATCATTTGTTTAATTTGTTTTTCTGATGGCTTTCTACCCATTTGAGTCATCATCATACGTAACATTTGTTCATTGATTGGTGGGTTTTCTTTCAGATATTTCATCATATATTGTCTTGCAATAAAGAATCCGCCAACTAAACCAATAATTAACGCTACAATAATTAATGTAATCGCTAGTCCAGTATTCAACTAATTTCCTCCTCTAAATTGTGCATACGAGAATATCTCTCCAAAGAGGATTATACAACAAAAATGTCATCGACACTACTATTTCTCTTATTTTTGGTGACCGAGTCTTTCTCCTTCTAGTAAAGAGGCACTGTTAACTTTCTGCCAGAACAGAAAATTTTGGAGGTTTTAACCAGCCACATTCCATTTCGCCCTTATTGAAGCCAATAAAACCAGAGCTAATTTTTGATAATGTTGCAAATAAATCTAACTCTAACATACGGGAGCCAATACAATAAACATTTAGATAGTATGGCTGAATTTCTATGTGAAGATCCCCTTTGAATTGATTACTTAAATAGATTTCATGGTTTTTAATATTAATAGCAGAAAAACTAGTATGTAAATGTTTTTCTATGCTAGTTTCAATATCCTCAACAGGCAATGTCTCACATAAATAAGCTAATTCCTGTGAAGGATAAAAATTATTTTGGTTCGTTTTGACCCCATTAATTAATTCGAATAGAAGACGTTCTCTACCATATATAAATGATTGATGTTTTGGTTTAATATGAAAGATTGAGTAAACACGCATTTTTAAGCCGCCCCTTTCTTTCTACTAAGTATACCTTCAATCAAGTGAATATTTTGTCAATTTAAACTGTAAATACCCCACTTTCTTTGTCAAAAAACAAAAAGTAGAGGCATATTCCCTCTACTTTTTGGTATTTCTATTTATTTTGCCATTAAAGCTTTAACTTTCTCTACTACGTTGTTTACTGTAAAGCCATATTCTTCGATTACTGTTTCTCCAGGTGCACTAGCTCCGAATCGGTCAATAGCTAAAACATCACCTTCAAAACCAACATATTTATGCCAACCAAATGAAGAAGCCATTTCAATTGCTAATCGTTTTGTTACGTTTTTAGGCAATACGCTTTCTTTATAGGCTGCATCTTGTTCGTCGAAACGACTTAGATCTGGCATTGATACAACTGTAACATCGATTCCTTCACCAGCTAATGCTTTTTTAGCAGCAACAGCTAACTGTACTTCAGAACCGGTTGCTAATAGCAATGCATCAGCCACTTCTTTGTCTGCCTTTTCAACAACATAAGCCCCTTTTTCAACGCCTGTATAGATTGCATTCACATCTACATCAAGCACTGGCAGGTTTTGTCGTGACAACACTAAAGCAGTAGGTTTATTTTTAGATGATACTGCAAGCTTCCATGCAGCGGCAGATTCGTTAGCATCAGCCGGACGGATAACAGAGAGGTTCGGCATCGCACGCAATGCTGCTAAATGTTCAATTGGCTCATGTGTTGGACCGTCTTCACCAACAGCAATAGAATCATGTGTAAACACATATGTCACAGGAAGTCCCATAAGTGCAGATAAACGTACGGCAGGGCGCACATAGTCAGAGAAGACAAAGAATGTTCCACCAAACACGTGAAGACCGCCATGCAAAGCCATACCATTTAATGCAGCACCCATTGCGAACTCACGAACACCGAACCAAATATTACGTCCAGCTCGTTCAGTTGCAGAGAAATCTCCTGCATCCTTAATAGTAGTTTTATTAGAGCCAGCTAAGTCAGCACTTCCTCCAAAGAAAGAAGGCAATTTCTTAGCTAACGCATTAATCACATCACCTGATGATGAACGTGTAGCTACCGATTTGCCTGGCTCGAAAGCTTTGATTTCTGCGTCAAAGTCTTCAGGCAGCTCTCCATTAATTGCTTTTTCTAGCTGTGCAGAAAGTTCTGGGTATGCTTGTTTGTATGCTTGGAATTGTTCGTTCCATACAGATTCAGCTTCTTCCCCTTGAATTTTCGCTGCTTCTTTAAATGTTTCGTATACTTCCTCAGGAACGAAGAAATCTTCATTTTCCCATTGATAAGCTTGTTTTGTTAGTAGAACTTCATCAACGCCAAGCGGTGCACCGTGAGATGATGATTTACCTGATTTGTTAGGAGAACCAAAGCCAATAACTGTTTTAATCTCAATTAATGTAGGTTGTCCTTTATGAGTTTTTGCTTTTTCGATTGCTGAATTAATAGCTTCAATATCATTGCCATCGTCAACCAAGATATAATTCCAGCCATATGCTTTAAAACGTTCAGCTGTATTATCTGAGAATGATTTATTCAAATCACCATCTAATGAAATATCATTACTATCGTATAAGACAATTAGTTTATCTAATTGCAAATGGCCAGCAAGTGAAGCTGCTTCTGCAGATACACCTTCCATTAAATCTCCATCTCCGCAAAGCGCGAATGTATAATGATCTACAATAGAATGTTCTGGTGTGTTGTATACTCCTGCTAAATGTGCTTCAGCCATCGCCATACCAACAGCCATAGCAATCCCTTGCCCCAGTGGACCAGTTGTCGCTTCTACTCCAGCAGTGTGCCCAAATTCAGGATGACCAGGAGTTAATGAATTCCATTGACGGAAGTTTTTAATTTCATCCATCGGTAAGTCATAACCACCTAAATGAAGTAGGCTGTATAATAACATTGAACCATGTCCTGCTGACAATACAAATCTGTCACGGTTAAACCATTTTGGATTTTTTGGATTATGTTGCATTTGTTTTGTCCATAGCGTGTAAGCCATTGGTGCTGCACCCATTGGTAAACCTGGATGACCAGAATTTGCTTTTTCGATTGCATCAATCGACAAAGTTCGAATTGTATTAATTGCAAGCTGATCTGCTTGTAGCGTCATGAATAGACATCCTTTCTGAAAGCAAAGTATTATTCTATTACAGTTTAGTCAACATTATGTCAGAAAACAATATTTTTTCGACATTTACTTTACCTTATTAATTTAAAGGATTATTTCGTTTTTGAATTTCCTTTACCTTTTCCGGTGTTACTTCATCGCCATTTGGATCAAATACTCGGACATGCTCAATGGTGTCTCTCATGGAATTACGGAATGTATCCAGATATTCTTTTCGAAGTGCTGTTTGTTCTTTCGCTTCCTCGACACTTAGTCCTTCTGCTTTTGATTTTCTAGACAGGAAATTAATACGGTCAATCTTTTCTTTTGGCAACATTTATATACACCCTTTCATATTCTTCATATCTTAAAGAGTATGTAAAATATGTTTTAAGTGCAAGCGTTAAGCATTATTTGCATATCAAGCCAACCTGTATTCGAAAGTAAACTTTTCGACAGTTTACAATTAATTATTGTGCTCTTCGAATTCTTTATAGCGTCTATGTACTGTTGCTTTGCTAAGTTGGAAGCCCAATCCATTTAGAGTAGAAGTGATTTCTTCAAATGTTAGCCCTTTATTTCTCAATTGAATAATCTGTTCAATCGGAGCATCAATTCTTTCTCTACCTTCTGGATTGCCCCGATCCTTTAAGTTATTCTCAGGCCTATAGCCGTTTTGTACAGCCCTTTTCATCCCACGACGTATTTTGGCATTATGTAATTTCCTTTGATATTCCTCTACTAGTGCCAATATTTCAAGCAACATTGTATCCATTTCATTCAGCTGGATATTGCCTGCATTATTAAGCGTAAAAATAGTCACTTCCATTTTATTAAGTAGATGTAATACGGCCATGCGACCATTCCCTCGTCCTAATCGCGTTTCATCCTGCACAAACAATGCTGTAATATGTTGTTCTTTAATATAATCCAGCAAATCCATGAGTCCCTCGCGTTCTACGTCATAGCCGCTATGTCGATCTTTAAATACACTCATAACATTATAGCCTTTTGTTTTGGCAAACTCTTTTAGTTCACTTTCTTGCCGTTCTAGCGAAGAATCTTGGGATTCTTTTTCTGTACTCACACGGCAATATAATACTGCTTCTTTCCCTCTATTCATTTTCACTCGCCAACTCTATTCCTCTTTTATTTGTGCTAGTTTTTTTGTATGCAGGAATAGATAAAGTATGACCAGCTATAATGCGTCCGTCAATAATATTGTTTTTATCTTTCACTAAAGAAACCCACTCACTTTTGGATAAATCCCCTTTATAAAGTCCAGATAGCGACCATAAAGTATCTCCTTCTTGGACTTCTATGTTTGTGTAGCTAGTTGTATCCCGATTGATGACCATAAGAATAACCATAATGGCGAATATGAATGCAAATAAATAGGTGGTATTTCGATTTTTTTTAATCCAGTTCATAAGGATCTCCCCTTCATCGAATGTTTGTTCGTAGTTTATATAAATCAATATAATACGAACATGCGTTTTTGTCAAATATATTTCGAACCTATGTTTGCATCCATTTAATAGACATGTTATACTTCATTTAACAATTAAAGAAAATTGCTGATAAGAGGGTGAGCAAATTGAAAAAGGTATCAAAAAGACAAGATGATATATTGGAATTTATAAAAGAAGAAGTACGCACTAAAGGATATCCGCCTTCTGTACGAGAAATAGGCGAAGCAGTAGGTTTAGCTTCCAGTTCAACTGTCCACGGCCATTTGAATAGATTGGAAAGCAAAGGGCTGATTCGCAGAGACCCGACAAAACCGCGCGCTATTGAAATCTTAGATCAAGGAAATGTTACCAAACAGGGTGTTATGCATGTTCCTTTAGTTGGGAAAGTAACTGCCGGGTTACCTATCACCGCTATCGAAAATATTGAAGAGTACTTCCCTATTCCTGACACTTACGGTGGATCAGATGACCATATTTTTATGCTCGAAATCATGGGTGAATCTATGATAGAGGCAGGAATTCTCGATGGAGACTATGTGATTGTCAAACAACAGGCAACTGCCAATAATGGAGATATCGTAGTAGCTATGACGGAGGAGAACGAAGCAACAGTGAAACGTTTTTATAAAGAAAAGGGGCACTTCCGTTTACAACCAGAGAATTCCTCTATGGAGCCAATAATTGTTGAAAACGTTGCTGTTCTTGGTAAAGTTGTTGGTCTTTATCGAA
Source organism: Rummeliibacillus sp. G93 (assembly GCF_023515935.1). Lineage (NCBI taxonomy): Bacteria > Bacillati > Bacillota > Bacilli > Caryophanales > Caryophanaceae > Rummeliibacillus > Rummeliibacillus sp. G93. The sequence continues at coordinate 1,122,674 of NZ_CP097314.1, read as the reverse complement.
ACATATACTGATACTTAAAAAAACAATCGAGTCTATTACATTACCTGTAGACTGATTGTTTTTTTAAAACACAAAACAGATAGCGCGGGTGTTAAATTAGTTTTATTTTGCGCCTACTTAAAGTGCTATTTTGCAGAATGAAAACATTACATGTTACTTTTATTTCTCAACTAGCTTTTTAATCGCCAACATGGACTTACCCTGAATAATACCTGTATCTTCAAATTTAAATGAAGCGTATAATGTTTTAGCTTTGATATTACTTGTTTGATAAAAGAGAGCTATATATTCTGCTTCACCAAATGGCCACGTTACTATTTCCTTCAACATTTTTTCAAATGCAAGTTTGCCATATCCTTTCCCTTGGTAACTATTTCCAATCATAATATGCCAAATAAAATAGCTCTTCTTGCCGTAAAAATCTTCTTTTTCAAACGATTCGTGATCCAACGTATCATAAATATACATCAAAAATCCAACCACCACTTCATCGGCATAAATGGCATAGGGTGCAGCAAATATCCCTTCCGCATTCAACATATGAGCATCTGCAAAGCTTCTTAGGTTAGTAGTTTCTATAAAGTCTTTTTGGTTTTCTTCAACTTCAAGTGCTATTACTTTCTCTATGTTATCTCCAGTTATTTTTCGTAATTCAATCATTTTCTATTTTTTCTCCTCTCTTAATACAATCCACTACCTCCTTGCACATTCAAAACATAGTCACATATCATACGATTATTCTCATAATATGCTGTACAAAGTATTCACCAGTAATAAACTCTACTCTTCCTGATTTTTCATTCTAGCGCCATACATAATTGTAATAAAACTTAAAAACTTCCATTATTCAATATAAGTAAATATATTACAGTGTATAATATAGGTAAATACAGGGTTATAAATTTTTAGATTTAACAGTCAGATGGTTTATACATCATCTGTTGCGCAAAAATATCTCTCGACAATTGAGTGAAGCAAAAACACAACATTTCTGTTTTCCGAAGCGCTTAAGTATGAACGTGATAAGGCTACTATTATTGTTTAGGATTAAGGTTATCTGGGTGAAGTAAGCAAGACTAATATCAAAAAGTGACAGAGGTGGGTTTGAAGATGGATACTTTTAAAACTTCAGAAAATGATGACGGTTCTTATATTGACTTGGAAGTTCTACAACATTACTTGGCAACTGGAAGAGAAGTTGAATTCTACTATCATAAAACAAAATACTATATAGCAAATAGCTCTGAAGGATATATACTTTTAGAAGTATTTCCAGGTTCTGATACTGAGAGTAAGGATATTTCTGATAGTTTTAATGATACAAATATAAAGATTGAAATGGGTGACTTGCTAATTCCTATAGTGTGTTATGGTATTTAGTTTTTTAATTGTCTGTGACTAAATAGAAATAGACCTCAACATGTAAAAGATATTAGGATCCTACGACTTAAAATTGAGTTTATTGTTAGTATTATTTTGGTAATTCGCATTTTTTCTTAAATATTATTCGACTATCTGTTTTTGTTCTTCTAAAAATTGATTCCATCTATTTAAAAATAGTTCTTGATTTTTCTCTGTTACTTCAAAAGTCATCGAGAAATATCGAAAATCACGTGCTGGTATTGAAGGTATTTTAAAATCCCAAATAACATCGTAAACTTTGGTACTGTAGTCTATTTCTTTTAATTCTGAGTCGTATCGTTTCGGATGATTATATTTTTTGGGGTTTTGATACAACCACAATAAAGCAATATAAAGATATTTGTTTTTACAGTCAATCATGAATTGTTTATTTTCCAATAACATTGAATCAATTATTTTCTCTTGTATTAAATCATTAATATACTTTTCAGCTAAGTCTTCTTCATTTTTAAAAAGTGAAGCAAGCTCAAATAGCGTATTTGAAGTATTATCATTAATTGATACCTCTGATACTGCTTTTTCAATAGCATAATTTAGAGAAACATATTGACTTTTTAATCCAAAATATAATTCATTCCAATTTAAAGAGGCATGATCTATAAAGAAAGCATACGGAATATTTAAATTTAACGAGTTCTCTGGCATATCTAAAATAAATTCTTCATTCTGATAATCTGTCATATTAATCATTCATCTCCTTTTCGATAGAATAATCTACCCTTAGGTATTTAACCAATAGCTTGTTGTACCCGGTATCACATTTGATGCGTGATTTGTCCTTCTCTATTAATTGTATAATGAACTATACTTTCTTCTCTTTCAATGTTTTTCCTTCCTTTTATAAATTTACTTTTATTTATACCTTTTGCTATTTATATTTTTTCCAAATTTCGTAAATACTGTATGCATAATAAACACCTATCAATACAAAAAAAGCGCTGGGACTTTGAATCCCAGCGCTTTTTATTTTAGTAAGTCTTCATGTATTGGTCACGTTCCCATTGGTGGACCTGTGTTCTGAAGAAATCAAATTCTATTTCTTTTGCTTCACGGAAATTAGCATAAATATGCTTTCCTAAAGCACCTTGAATGACTTGATCCTCAGCAAGGGCGTGCAATGCGTCATCAAGGTTTGCCGGCAAATTGCCAATGCCTTCTTCTAGTCTTTCTTCAGCATTCATCACATAAATATTCCGATCAACTGCAGGTGGCGGTGTCAACTGTTGCTCAATACCATTTAATCCCGCTTCTAGAATGACAGCCATCGCTAAATAAGGATTTGCTGCTGGATCAACTGAACGTACTTCAATCCGAGTAGATAGACCGCGAGAAGCTGGAATACGGATAAGAGGAGATCGATTCTGTGCTGACCAAGCAATATAACATGGAGCTTCATAACCTGGCACTAATCGTTTATAAGAGTTCACAGTTGGATTTGTCACAGCTGTAAAGCCTTTGACATGTTTTAATACCCCAGCCATAAATTGATATGCTGTATCGCTCAATTGCAGGTCGCCATTCGGATTAAAGAAAGCATTTTCTGACCCTTTAAATAAAGATACATTACAATGCATCCCAGAACCCGCCACACCAAACAATGGTTTAGGCATAAACGTTGCGTGTAAACCGTGTTTGCGAGCAATTGTTTTTACAACCAATTTAAATGTTTGGATGTTATCGCATGCTGTAATCGCATCTGCATATTTAAAATCAATTTCATGTTGGCCCGGTGCTACTTCGTGGTGAGATGCTTCAATTTCAAATCCCATTTCTTCCAACTCAAGCACAATATCACGACGGCAATTTTCACCTAAGTCTGTTGGTGCTAAATCAAAGTAACCACCATGGTCATTTAGTTCAAGTGTTGGTTCGCCCTTTTCATCTAATTTAAATAAGAAAAACTCAGGCTCAGGTCCTAAATTAAAGCTGGTAAAGCCCATTTCTTTCATACGGTTTAATATGCGACGCAAGTTATTTCTTGGGTCTCCTGCAAACGGTGTACCATCTGCACTGTATACATCACAAATAAAGCGGCATACTGTACCTTTGCCGATTGTCCATGGGAATACAATAAATGTATCTAAATCAGGATATAAGTACATATCAGATTCTTCAATACGCACAAAACCTTCAATAGACGAGCCATCGAACATCATTTTATTATCCAACGCTTTTTCTAGCTGACTTACAGGTATTTCTACGTTCTTAATAGATCCTAATACATCTGTGAATTGTAAACGGATAAAATTCACTTCTTTTTCTACTACCAATCTACGAATATCATCTTTTGTAAACTTTCCCAATGAAATCTCTCCCTATATGTAGAATTTTTTAGGTGTTATGAAAAGAAACGAGATAAATCTCCATGTCGGATAGAGGTTTTTTGCATACTTTGCGCTTGACGCATTTCTTCTCGTAAAATCCTTCTTAAATCTTCATCAGTAATTTCTTTCTTCAATTGCTTGGTAACAAGCGGTTCATTTTTCATTTCAAATACTTTTTTAATTCCAGCCATATTGATGCCTTGTTCTAATAAATCCTTAATCTCTAATAAATCATCAACATCATTTAATGAAAACATCCGGCGATTCCCTTCAGTTCTTGCTGGAACAATGAGCTCATGTTCTTCGTAATAGCGAATTTGACGAGCGGTTAAATCAGTTAGTTGCATCACAATGCTAATTGGCAGCAAAGGCATAGTCTTTCTAATCTCTTTATTCAAATCCTTCACCTCACCTTTCACAAGTTAATTTTATAACATGTCAGCTTTACTGTCAACACAATGTTAGGTTTTCTAACATGCAAATTAAAACTTAATTAACAGGAGTTAAAATACGTATTCATTCCTTTAGAAATATAAAAAAACATCCTTCCTTATATTCGGAAGGATGTTTTATTATCTCTTAATAGCTCTGTTTTCTTACCTTTTATTGTTTAGTGCTTTGAAGTTGTTGAGCTGCACTTAAAATCGCAAACTTTACGTGTTCATATGTCAAGCCACCTTGAACATAGGCAGTGTATGGAGGGCGAAGCGGACCATCCGCTGATAACTCAATACTGGCTCCTTGTACAAATGTACCTGCAGCCATGATCACATCATCGTCATAACCTGGCATAGGAGCAGGTTCAGGTGCAAAGTGTGCATTGACAGGGGAATTTTTTTGGATAGCCTGGCAAAATTGGATCATTTGCTCTGGGGTGTTAAATGAAACTGATTGAATTAAATCTGTTCTTTTTGCATCATAGCGCGGTGATGGAGACATCCCAATATCCTCAAGTACAGCAGCAGTAAATATAGCTCCTTTTAATGCTTGAGACACTACATGAGGAGCTAAAAAGAATCCTTGATACATATCTAACAGTGCGTTAAGAGATGGACCTGCCTCTGCTCCAATACCAGGTGAAGTCATGCGGTATGCGCATTGTTCGACATATTTCGCCTTACCTGCAATATACCCCCCAACTTTTGCTAAACCTCCGCCAGGGTTTTTAATTAAAGAGCCTGCCATAAGATCTGCACCCAGTTCAGTAGGTTCTACTGCATCCACAAATTCACCGTAGCAATTGTCTACAAAAATGATGGCGTCACTTTTAATCAACCGGATTTTTTGAATCATTTCAGCGATCTGATCAATCGTAAACGATGGTCTTGTTGCATACCCCTTAGAACGCTGAATAGCAATTACTTTCGTTTTATCAGATACCCTCTCTTCAACCGGATCCCAATCAATATATTGATCGTCCAATAAGTCAATATGCTGGTAACTAATATTGAAGTCTTTTAATGAGCCAGTGTCTTGATCTCCTCCATCCACAATAGACTGAAGTGTATCATATGGTTGTCCTGTAATATACATCAATTCATCACCTGGTCTCAGCACTCCAAAAAGGCTAAGAGTGATGGCATGTGTACCCGAAATAATTTGAGGTCGAACAAGCGCCGCTTCCGCTCCGAATGTCTCAGCATAGATACGCTCTAGATTATCACGCCCTTCATCATCATATCCGTACCCTGTTGAAGGATGGAAATGATGTTCGCTGACATTATTATTACGAAAGGCAGAAAGTACTTTTTGTTGATTATAAAAAGCCATTTCATCCGCACGGTTAAAGTAGGGTTTAACCTTCTCTTCAATTTTCTTTGCTAGCATCAATGTTTCATCTGTTAATGGTGACTTGTAAGCCATTTTCTCTACTCCGTTCTCTCTAATAATTCCAATCATCATTATTATTGTTTAAATAGCAAAAGACGATGCACAAAGCTGTGATCGTCCTCTTTCCATATAAAAATTAAAATTCCAGCTCGCCTTCCCAAGCACTCATGCCGCCTTCAAGATTCGTTACATCGTAACCAAGCCCTTCAAGGTAAGAGCATGCGCTGAAGCTGCGTCCGCCTGCATGGCAAACAAAGATATAAGGGGTTTCTTTATTTAACTCCTCCATACGCTCTGGAATTTGACCAAGCGGGATATGGATCGCTCCAGGAATAATACCATTAGCCACTTCCTCATTTTCTCGAACGTCTACAATATGTAAATCTTCGTTCGCATCTAATTTGTTTAATACTTCTTCAGGTGTGATTGTTTTCATAAATAATTCCTCCAATAATTTTTAAGTATAATATAGAAGGCCGTAAGAAAAAAGAGTTAACCACTGTTATAGCAGGTCAACTCTTTCATCTATGCCGTCTATCAAGTACTATTAGCTTTTAACCATCCAATTTGCAAATGAAAAGTTTAAGTGGCGATTGTCGGTTAAACTCTGGATAAAAACTACACATAAAACGCTGTAACCCTTATTACTCTTCTTCTTGTTGGAATGCGACAGGCTTAGATGGTGCAAATGTAGAAATAGCATGCTTATAGATCAAATGTTGCTTTCCTTCTGCTTCTAGCAAAACAGTGAAATTATCGTATGAACGGATTGTACCCTTTAATTGAAAACCATTTAGCAAAAATACTGTAACAAAAATACCATTTTTTCTTAATTGATTTAAATATGCATCTTGTAAATTAACTGTTTTCAATCCTTTTCCCCCTCGTTCTCTTTTAAGTATTTATTCGCCAAAGTGATGCCGAATCCTCTATTTGCTTAAAATTTGACTTAATATTTCCACTATACCCATTTCTGCGTTATACCATTCAATTTCCATCTTATTACGAAAATAAGTAAGCTGACGTTTTGCATAATGCCTAGAATTTCGTTTTAGGGTTTCTATAGCTTCATCAAATGAGACTAACCCATCTAAATATGCGTAAATTTCTTTATAACCAATCGCTTTAATAGACTGGACATCGCGAATATCCCTTTTATAGAGCCGCTCCACTTCTTCAAGCAACCCTTTATCGATCATTTGGTCTACTCGCTGATTGATTCGACTATATAGCATTGCTCGATCCATATCTAAACCTATGATCCGATGTTGATAGATTGGAATGTTTCCACGATGCTGTTCTTCATTTGATTTTTTGATTGTGCTGTGTTCTGCCATTTCAAGAGCACGTATGACACGCCTTGTATTATTTGGATGTATAGTGCTGCCTGTTTCGGGATCAACTGACATCAGCTTTGCATGCATAGCTTCCGGTCCTTTTTCCTCTAACTCATCGTAGTAACGACGTCTGATTTCTTCATCAATTTTTTCGTCTGTAAAACGAAAATCATATAGCACAGATTGGATATAAAGACCTGTGCCTCCTACAATAATGGGAAATTTCCCTCTTTCTTTTATTTCATTAATTTTATGTCGTACTAATTGCTGGTATTCTGCTACAGACATTGAATCTGTGGGCTCCTTAATATCCAACAAATGATGTGGAATTCCTTCCATTTCACCTGGGGTTATTTTAGCCGTGCCTATGTTTAAATCCTTATAAACCTGCATGGAATCACCATTGATAATTTCACCATCAAGAGCTTTGGCTAGTTTAATACTTAGTGCTGTTTTTCCCACAGCAGTAGGCCCTACAATCGCTATTACATCTATATCTTTTTGTTGCATTCTTTTTTCTCCAACCAATTCAGTATTGTTTGTATGACAAAGTCATTATTTATTTCATTTAGTATTTCATGACGCATTTCAGTAAACAGCTGTACAGTAATATCTTGCAATCCAGCTCGGCTCAACTGCCTAGCTACACGCCAAACCCCTTTTTCAAAGCCGCCTACCGGATCTTTTGAGCCGCTAATTAGTAATATCGGTAAATCTTTTCGAATTCGCGCTACTTCAGCGTGCTTTGATAATGTAATAATACCTCCCAATAAATCTACAAAAAATTGATTGGTAGAGATAAAACCACAATCATCATCCGCTAAGTATTTTTTAATTTCTGCTTCATCTCTCGTGAGCCAATCTACAGCTGTTTTGGGGTGAGTGATTTTTTTGTTGAACAGACCAAAAGATAATTGATTCAACAGCTTACTTTCTTCACGTTTTCCTTTTCCAGCAGCTAACCCTTTTGCCAAATTGGCACCAGCATAATGCTGAACACCGACTGAACCGGTCCCACAGTAAATCGCCTTGCATAGCTCCTCGCTATATAACTCTGAATATCTCCTAGCGACAAAAGAGCCCATGCTATGTCCGAAAAGAATCATTTTCGGCAGTTCGTACTGTGTGCGTATTTCATCAGTTACTGTCTTTACATCTTCTACCACATGTTCAAAACCATTTTTCTCACTAAAAAACCCTTTTACTTCGTGATTTAATTCAGCCGTTTTGCCATGGCCTCGATGGTCATGCATAGAGACAAGATATCCTGTATCTACTAATTTTTCTGCAAAGCCGAGATACCGGCCTTGATGCTCTGCCATGCCATGTAAAATATGAATATGGCCTTTAATCTCTTGGGTAGGCTCAATAATCGTAGCAGCCAGACGATGACCATCTTTAGCTGCTACGTTGAGTGTTTTCTTATTCATATGATGCTCCGTTTGCAAAGTGTCCTGCATCATAAAGTAGATCTTCTAACTCTTTAGTGAATTTATTTACTTCTTCGGTGGTATATTGCAAATACTTGCTCATCAAGTTGATCACTTCATCTTTATACATCTTCACACTGTCAATATCAAAGTACATTTTAGAAGACCGCCGTACTAAGAAATCTGCTGGTTTATAAGCCATTTCAAATTGGATTGCATAAATCAACTGTGCATGCATAGCAAGAGGCAGCTGAATTCCTTCTTCTCTTGGCAATGTTTGCATAATACGATACAATTCATCAATATTTGTTCCATAACGTCTTACAAGTCTCTCTGCTTCGTTAAAGGTTAAACCATAACGTGTTCCTTCTTGTGCCTTGTAATGAACATATGCTTCAAAATTTCCAGAATGAATGCCTTTCGCCCCTGATAGTGACAAATCTTTTGTAATACATGGTCCGACTTTTTTAAATTTATGGCTAGATACAATTTTATCTACTGTTTTCTCTGCCATCTTGCGGTACCCTGTCAATTTGCCGCCTGCCATTGTCAGCAATCCAGTAGGTGATTCCCAAATTTCATCTTTGCGTGATATCTCAGATGGATCTTTTCCTTCTTCATAAATCAGCGGCCTTACACCTGCCCAGCATGATTCTACATCTTCTTCAGACACATCTACATCAGGGAAAATATAATGAATCGTATCTAATAGATAATCAATGTCTTCTTTCGTCGCAACTGGCTTTACTGGATTTTTATCATAAAATGTATCCGTTGTGCCAACATATGTCTTGCCATCCCGTGGAATAGCAAACACCATACGGCCGTCAGGTGCATCAAAGTAAATAGATTGTTGTAATGGAAAATGCGATTGATCAATAACAATATGGACACCCTTTGTAAGTCGAAGCTTTTTATTATTACTGATTTTATCTTTTTGGCGCATTTTATCTACCCATGGCCCTGTTGCATTCACGACAGATTTTGCTTGAATTGTCCATTTTCTTTGAGTGATTTGATCTCTCACGACTGCACCGGCTACTTTTTTGCCATCGTATACAAAATCCTCAACCATCGCATAGTTTAAGCATACAGCACCTAATTCTACTGCTTTTTTCAGAACTTCAATCGTTAAGCGGGCATCATCTGTTCGATACTCTACATAATAGCCTCCGCCTTTAAGCTTATCTTTGTTCAATAATGGCTCTTTCGCTAGAGTCTCTTTCGGTGATAACATTGTACGACGTTCGGATTTTTTGACGCCTGCAAGCCGGTCATACATATTTAATCCTAATGATGTGGATAAAGGCCCAAATGTACCTCCTTTATAAAATGGAAGTAACATCCATTGAGGAGTCGTAATATGCACACCATTTTCATAGACGATTTCTCTTTCTCTGCCCGTTTCTTTTACAATACCGACTTGCAACTGTTTCAAATAACGTAAGCCGCCGTGCACAAGCTTAGTTGAACGACTGGATGTACCCGCAGCAAAATCTTGCATTTCGACTAAAGCTACAGACAATCCACGTGATACTGCATCGAGCGCAATCCCAGCACCCGTAATACCCCCACCTACAACTAAGACATCGAATGAATAGTTGTTCAACGTGTTCATTACTTCATCTCTTTTAATGGCTGAAAACATATTAAATTTCCTCCTTTTGCACTTTTTACATCACGCGTTTAAACATTTTTTCAATTTCATATGTTCTAAAATGAACGATCACTGGCCTGCCGTGAGGACACGTAAATGGATTCTCCCTTAGCTTTAAATCCTCTAATAGTCTTTCCATCTGTGGCTGATCTAAATAATGGTTAGCTTTAATGGAACGCTTGCAGCTCATCATTATTGCTGCTGACTCTCGCAGTTTTTTTATATCCGTTACGCGGCTATGCAGCACCTGTTCAATTAACTCTTCAATAATCTCTGATTCCATATTTACTGGGAACCAGGTCGGATATTCCCGTACTATAAATGAGTTTTGGCCAAATTCCTCGAGATATACACCTACTTCTTCAAGAGCTTTGGTATTTTCCTTCAAAGTGAGTGCTTCATCCGCTGAATAATGGAAGGTCAATGGCAAAAGTAACGCTTGACGTTCATCAGGATTTACTTCTCCAACCTTTTCTTTAAAATACTCATACTTTATCCTCTCTTGCGCTGCATGTTGGTCAATAAGATAGAATCCATCTATGCTTTGCGCCACAATATACGTGCCGTGTATTTGGCCGACAATCTCCAATTCCGGAAATGGTTCTTTGAAAGGTTCAGGATGTTGGCTTTCCTGAGCCTTTGGAACATTAAAATCATCCAATTGCTCAGCGCTCTCATCCACGCCATCTATCATGTCTACTTGCGGCCCATCTTTTAACTCTTCCCATTTCTCCTCTACAATAAAACCTTTGTCTTGTCCTTTTAAATCTTCTGGAATAAAGAATTCTTCCTTTGACTTAGGTTTTTCATTGAATTGTGGTAGGCTCGTCGTGTCGTAATTAACCGTCTTCCAGAAGTTAATTTGTTCTGTAGAACGCGGAATCTTTTTCTTTTTCTCCATTATTTCAGGAGGTTGCATTGACTGACGAATCGCACGGTGAAGTGAAGTTTCAATCAATTGGATTAAATCGGGCTCTTTGCTTAAACGTATTTGCTGTTTTGCAGGATGAACATTTACATCAGTTAAATACGGGTCACCTTCAATATGAAGCACAGCTATCGGATATCTGCCTATTGGCAAGAAAGTATGATAGGCATCAATTAACGCCTTTTGAATGGTGTAATGACGCACCCATCGTCCATTGACAAATATAGAGATGTAATTTTTAGAAGCTCTTGTAATTTCAGATGCTGTCGCATAACCAGATATAGTATAGTCATTTGTTTGACCTTCAAAATGAACCATTTTTTTCGCATTAGCCACGCCGTAGATAGCTGCCAATACCTGCCTTACATCGCCACGGCCATTCGTTTTAAGCAATGTATTCGCCCCGTGCGCCAGCCTAAATGCGATATCTGGATAGCACAATGCAAGACGATTCATCAAATCAATTGTATGACCAAGCTCTGTTTGTATAGTCTTCATATACTTTAAACGTGCAGGAGTATTGAAAAAAAGCTGTGAAACAGTCAGGTTAGTTCCCTTGCGCAAAGGCCCCGGTTTTTGCTCTACAATATGTCCACCCTCCATAAAAACTTCAATACCACTTTCTCCGTTTGAAGTTTCAAGATGAACTTTTGAAACCGACGCTATACTTGCAAGTGCCTCGCCTCTAAATCCTAGCGTCCGGATGCGGAATAAGTCATGCTCGTTGTTAATTTTACTGGTAGCATGACGTTGAAAAGAGACTAGCGCATCCTCTTCATCCATGCCGCAACCATTATCAATGACTTGGATTGAAGTTAAGCCTGCTTCTTCTAATACTACTTCAATAGTAGTACTACCTGCATCGATTGCATTCTCTACTAATTCTTTCACAACAGAAGAAGGGCGTTCCACCACTTCCCCTGCCGCAATTTTATTGGACAAAAATTCATCCATAATATGAATATGTCCCATTTACTACATCTCCTATTACTTTAATAATTTCTGCTGAAGCGAGTATACAAGCTGCAGTGCCTCCATTGGCGTTGTACCTGAGACGTTTACTTGCTTCAACGTGTCAATAATTTCATTTTCCGATGGCGAATAGTCTGGCTCGGCTTTCGTTTGGGGTAACGCCGGCTTCTCTTCTTCAAAAAGGGATAGCTGTGTTTCTTCATGCACAGCTAGTGATTTCTTGGCATTTTTCTCCATATTTTGGTCAGCGCCTTCAAACTGGTTTAGTAATATTCGTGCGCGTTCAATAATAGCAGAAGGCAATTCAGCTAGTTCCGCTACATGAATACCATAGCTTTTATCCGCTGGTCCTTTTTTTACTTTATGCAAAAATACAACTTTACCATCTTGCTCTGTTGCAGAAACATGAACATTCTGAAGCCTCTCTAATTCATTCTCAAGTGTTGTGAGCTCATGGTAATGGGTAGAAAATAACGTATTGGCGCCAATCTTGTCATGGATATATTCCATCATCGACTGCGCTAATGCCATACCATCATACGTAGACGTTCCTCTACCTATTTCATCAAAGAGTAATAAGCTGCTGCTTGTTGCATTAGTGATGGCTTGCTGTGATTCAAGCATTTCAACCATAAACGTACTCTGGCCACCAGCTAAGTCATCTGCAGCGCCAATCCGAGTGAAGATTTGATCGATGATCGGTAATTCTGCTGCATCTGCTGGTACGTAACACCCAATTTGGGCCATCACTGCAATTAATGCAACTTGCCGCATATAAGTACTTTTCCCGGACATATTCGGTCCTGTAATCAGCATCATATTTTGCTCAGCACTTAAAACGCAATCATTCGGTACATATAGTTGCTTGTTCATCATCTTTTCAACTACCGGATGTCGTCCATTTGTAATTTTCATAGAACGTTCAGTGTGAAATACCGGTTTTATAAAATGATATTTTTCCGATACCTCAGCAAAGCTTATGAGAACATCTAATTCGCTAATGGAAGCAGCCAATGCTTGTAGTCGAGGAATAAATTGTTTCAATTCCTCTCTGACCTCTGTAAATAGTTGATATTCAAGGACCAGACTTTCTTCTTCGGCATGCAAAATGATAGATTCTTTTTCTTTCAATTCCTCTGTAATATATCTTTCAGCGTTTGCCAATGTCTGTTTTCGTTCATAACGAGATAAATCCACTGCATTGATATTGGATTTTGTCACTTCAATGTAATAGCCAAATACACGGTTATAGCCGATTTTCAAATTTTTAATTCCTGTTTCTTGTCGCTCTCTTTGTTCCAATTGAGCTATCCAATCTTTCCCGTTATGTGAAGCATCCCGAAATTCATCAAGCTTTTCATTGAAGCCTTCCCTTATAACGCCACCTTCTTTGACTGAGATAGGCGGATGGTCTGTAATAGCATTACTTAAGTAAGCTAGAACATCATCACACGCGTCAATTACCCGACCTAGCGAAGGAAGTTGATCCCCGTTCGATTTTAATAGCACATTCTTTATAGCAGGAATGTTGTATAGGGAGTCACGTAATTGAGCCAAATCTCTGCCGCCTACATTGCCAAAAGCAACTCTTCCAGCAAGTCGTTCTAAGTCATAAACTTTCGAAAGAAGCTCTTTTAATTCTGCCCTTGCAAAATAATCTTCTAGCAGTTCCGTTACAATGTTTAGACGTTGTTCAATTGCACCTCGGCTGGCTAATGGCTGATGTAGCCATTGCTTTAATTTCCGACCGCCCATTGCTGTAGATGTATCGTCCAACAGCCAAAGTAGCGTTCCCTTCAAATCACCACGTAATGAAGAAATCAACTCTAGATTGCGTTTGGAGTTGGCATCAATCTTCAAATAATGCTTGGTTTCATGGAAAACAAATGATTGTATGTGACTTAATGAACGCATTTGGGTATGTTCAATATAACAAAGCAATAACTGGCAAGCTTTGTGCAACTCTTTTGGTACATCTGCAAAATAACGTAGTTGGTATTCCGCTATACTATCAACCCTATTCTCGATTGATAGAACAACAGACGAAGAAGAGGCAAGGCTTTGGAAGTCATCGTAAACAGCTTCTTCTATCACCAATTCTCTAATATTCAAAGCATGCAGCTGTTGGAACAATTCCTTTTTCTCGCCTTCAATCCACATCGCAGCCGCTTCCCCTGTTGATAGATCAAGATAACTGAATGCAAATTGATTATTATTTAGTTTTACAGCTGCACCAATAAAGTGATTGGACTTACCGTCTAGGTCTTTACCTTCCATAATAGTGCCTGGCGTAATAAGTTGAACCACTTCTCGTTTAACTACACCCTTTGCGACTTTTGGATCTTCTGTTTGTTCACATACAGCTACTTTAAATCCTTTTTGTACGAGTGTTTCAATGTAATTTTGGGCAGAATGATGAGGAACGCCACACATGGGTATACGCTCTTTTGAGCCTGCATCTCTGCTCGTTAATGTAATTTCTAATAATTGAGAAGCACGAACAGCATCATCAAAAAACATTTCATAGAAATCGCCTAAGCGAAAAAATAAAAAAGCATCTTTATAATCTGCTTTTATCTGCAAATATTGTTGCATCATAGGTGTATAAGACATTTTAATACCTCTCTTATGTTGCTAAATCTTATTATTATTATAGCAAATGGGTGTCGAAAAATCGTTTATCAGTCATTGGAAAGTGTTTTTATAGGAAGCCCAGCTACTACCTTTAAAATTTTTAAGGCATTTACGTTACAATCCTTTTCTTCCCTGAATAGAACAGCTAAAATAGAAAAGGAAATATTTTTTCTGAAACCGTTTTATTACAAGAAATAATTTTTATTATTTAATCTATTATATCTATTTAACGTTTCCTTACAATGGTTTTACCAGATGAGCGAAATGAACTTAAAAGATAACAAAAGGAGCCATCTACATGTCAAATAGATCTTATTACCTTGGTGTTGATATTGGCACGACTGCTACAAAAGCTGTTTTATTTGGCGAAAAAGGCCAAGTCATCAGTACACATCGTGCAGGATATCCTTTATATAGCCCAACTCCTAGCGTAGCAGAACAAGACCCAGACGAAATTTTAAATGCAGTAAAAGAAACTATTCGAGTTGCTATTGAGAAGAGCCAAATAAATGTAGAACAATTAAAATTGGTATCATTTAGTGCAGCCATGCATAGCCTTATTGCTATTGGTGAAAACGGGAAGCCCCTTACTAGATGCATCACCTGGGCTGATAGCCGTGCCACTGACTGGGCAGAAAAAATAAAAAAAGAAATGAATGGGCATGATATTTACAGTCGAACAGGCACACCGATCCATCCGATGTCCCCTTTATGTAAAATTACATGGCTACGCCACGAGAAAAAAGAGATTTTCTCTAAAACCTATAAGTTTATTAGTATGAAAGAATATGTGTTTCATCATTTCTTCGGACGCTATATAGTGGACCATTCTATTGCTTCTGCAACAGGCATGTTCAACCTTAAAAATGCAGCGTGGGATGAGCAAGCACTGTCAGTAGCGGGCATTACAAAAGACCAACTTTCAGAACTTGTGCCAACGACATTTTATCTTGATGGTTTAAAACAAGAAGTGTCTGAAGAACTTGGCATCCCTACACATATTCCATTTGTCGTAGGAGCGAATGACGGTGTTCTTTCTAACTTAGGTGTGAATGCAATCGATCCAGGCGTTGTGGCCGTAACAATTGGGACGAGCGGAGCCATCCGTACTGTAACTGACCGACCTGTAACCGATCCAAAAGGACGTATCTTCTGCTACGTACTCACAGATAAGCATTGGGTTGTTGGTGGACCTGTCAATAATGGCGGTATGACATTCAGATGGCTGCGTGATGAACTTGCTTCTTCAGAAGTTGAAACAGCCAAACGTCTAGGTATTGATCCATATGATGTATTAACGAAGATTGCTTCCAATGTAAATCCAGGTTCGGACGGTCTACTATTCCATCCTTATTTAGCCGGTGAACGCGCACCGCTTTGGAATGCCAATGCCCGTGGTTCTTTCTTCGGCTTAGGTTTACATCATAAAAAAGAGCATATGATCCGGGCAGTATTAGAGGGTGTTATCTTTAATTTGTATACCGTCTTTATCGCCCTTCAAGAAGTAATCGGTGTGCCAAATAAAATCCAAGCTACTGGTGGCTTTGCCCGTTCTGCATTATGGCGCCAAATGATGGCTGATATCTTCAATCAAGAAGTGTCTGTTCCTGAAAGTTTTGAAAGCTCTTGCTTAGGAGCCATCGTTCTAGGCATGTATGCACTAGGCGAAATTGAAGATTTTTCAATTGTTTCTGAATGGGTTGGTTCTACACATCTACACAAACCAATCGAAGAAAATGTTGAATTATATGTTGAATTGATTCCTATCTTTATTCGTATTTCTCGGATGCTTTCACAAGAATACGAAGACATTTCCAAATTCCAAGAAAAATGGGTTAAATAAATGTGATGATGTCCTATTACTAGACAATCTGCTCTAGCAATAGGACATTTTTTTGCTTAAAAAAAGAGCCAGTCACCCATAAGGCAAAAGACTCTTCCATTTATTCATTTATTATTTTTTTTCAACTGCATGGCCGCCAAATTCATTGCGAAGAGCAGCTACCACTTTTCCTGTAAACGTATCTTCTTCTAATGAACGATAGCGCATCATCAAAGCAAGTGATGTTACTGGCACTGGCGCTTGTAATTCCAACGCTGTTTCAACAGTCCATTTTCCTTCGCCTGATGAATGCATAATCCCTTTCAATTGATCTAATTTAGGATCTTTTGAGAAAGCATTTTGAGTTAATTCCATTAACCATGAACGAATAACAGATCCATGATTCCACATTTTCGCTACATTCTCGTAGTCATAATCAAACGGACTCTTTTCTAATACTTCAAACCCTTCCGCGATCGCTTGCATCATCCCGTATTCAATACCGTTATGAATCATTTTGAGGAAGTGACCACTACCGGATTTCCCTGCATATAAGTAACCGTCCTCTACACAGATGTCTTTAATAATCGGTTGTATAGTTTGGAAAGCCTCTTCCTCTCCACCAATCATCATACAAGCACCTTCTAGTGCCCCAGAAGTTCCACCACTTGTGCCACAATCCATAAAGAAGATACCAGATTGCTTTAACTCTTCGGAGATGCGCATTGCTTCTTTATAATGTGAATTCCCGCCATCAATTAAGATATCCCCTGCTTCTAGTAGGCCTTTTAATTGTTCAATCGTCGTTTTCGTAATATCTCCTGCTGGCACCATTAACCAAATAATGCGCGGTTTTGGCATTGCTGCTACAAGCTCCTCTAACGTTCCGAAGCTATTGCCTCCCGCATCTTTAAATTTGAATGTTGCTTCTTCATTCACGTCTGTCGCAAAAACTGTATGTTCATGTTTTAGTAAATTCAAACCTAAATTAAAGCCCATTTTCCCTAAACCAACTAAACCAATATTCACCTAAAACACTCCTTTTCCTTCTGTTTCTTTTATTATAGCGAAAATATTTTCTTTTTTAAATTAAAAATATGAAAAAATATTTCTAACCAGAATTATGCTATACTACTTTTACGAGTATGAACGGAAAGGATTCTAATTATGCCCCATAACACGTTAAAAAAAATTCAATCACTATATCCACGCCTAAGTGAAAAAGAAAAGAAAATAGCTGACTATATTAAAGATAAACCCGAAAAAATCGTTAATCAAACAATTAACGAAGTATCGCAAGACTTAAATATTGCAGATGCAACTGTTTTCCGCTTTTGTAAGCGCTTAGGTTTTAAAGGATACCAAGCCATGAAAATAGCTCTTGCAGCCGAAATCACAAAGCCTATTAAACAAATACATGAAGAAATAAAGGTAGATGATGACGAAATCACTATCTTTGAAAAAATTTTCAAGTCTAATATCCAAACACTTGAAAACACACTCCATGTAATTGATGGATCAGCAATTGTGAAAGCGACTCACTTAATTTGCAATGCAGCTAACATCTATTTTTATGGCACCGGTGGTTCTTCTGTAATCGCTATGGATGCGTATCATAAATTTATTCGGACAGGAAAAAAATGTTTTGCTTTTATTGATTCTCACTTCCAATTAATGTCCGCTTCTCAGCTTTCCAAAGATGATGTAGCCATTGTCATTTCTCATTCTGGACGCAATCAGGATACGTTGCAAATTGCTAAAACTGCTAAGGACAAAGGTGCAGCAATCATTGCAATCACAGGATTCCCTAAATCTCAAATAAGCCAGTTAGCTGATGCCTCCCTCTACACGAGTTCAGAGGAAACAGAATACCGCTCAGAGGCATTATCCTCTAGGATTGGTCAGTTAAGCATTATCGATGCTCTTTATGTAAACACCATGGTGCAGCATAAAGAAGAAGCAAATGTAGCCCTCGAACATATTCGCGATGCTATTGCTAAAACACGTATATAAAAAAGGAGAAGATATGATATCTTCTCCTTTTTTTTAAATAAACGCGTTTAAGATTAATGCAAAGATAAAAGCCATAAATGACAGAATGGTCTCTAAAGCTGTCCAAGTTTTAAACGTTTCTTTAATTGATAAACCTAGATATTCTTTAACCATCCAGAATCCTGCATCATTCACATGTGAAAACATTAATGAACCGGCACCCGTTACAATAACCAGTAACTCTAAGTTAACACCAGACATATTCGCAATAATCGGAGATACTATGCCTGCTGCAGTTGTCAGTGCAACTGTTGCAGAACCTGTCGCGATACGAATTAAACCAGCAATAATAAACGCCAGTACTAGAGGAGATACAGAGAAATTCTGTGCCAAATGGCCAATGGTATCACCGACACCACTATCAATCAAGATTTGTTTAAATCCGCCACCTGCACCGATAATCAAAACAATAGATCCTACTGGGACTAAACAATCTTCTGTAAATTTCTTGATAGCCTTGCGATCTTGTCCTAAACGCAGGCCAAGGAAATAGTATGCTGAGAAGACAGAGATCAATAATGCGATTAGCGGGCTACCGATTAAAGTGAATAGTTTTTCAATTGTTTCACTCGCTTTTATATATGGCGCAATAGTACCAAGCACCATTAAAATAACCGGCAAAAGAATAGAAAAGAATGAAATCCAAGTGCTTGGCATTTTGTCCTTTGGTATTTCTTCTACATGGACAAATTCAGGCTCTTCTTCGGGAGTGACACGTTTACTAATAAACTTAGCGTAAAGCGGACCTCCGATAATGCCAGATGGAATGGCAATAATTAAAGAATATAAAAGCACTTTTCCCAAGTTCGCATTGTAGATGCCTATAGCCGCTACTGCTCCTGGATGTGGTGGAACTAAGCCATGAACAATGGATAATCCAGCAATGGCAGGTAATGCAATTAATAAAATATTTTTCTTTGATGCTTTTTGTATCGAAATGACAAGCGGAAGTAAAATTAAAATTCCTACCTCAAAAAAGACCGGAATCCCAATTACAAATCCAGAGAAAAACATAGCCCAAGGCAATTTCTTTTCTCCGAACACTTTTATAAAGTAATTTGCGATGCGTAGCCCTGCCCCCGACTCAGCGAGCATCTTCCCTAGAATAGCGCCAAGTGCGATAATGCCAATTAAGTGGCCGAGCGTCCCACCAACACCTGTTTCATATGCTTTTACGATTTCATCCAGCTTCATGCCAGTGAAAATAGCAAGGAACAGACTAGCAATCAATAAACTAATAAAAGCATGCCATTTAAAGACAGATACACCTAAGATAACGATGACAATCGCTAGCAGTGTAATCAACAATAAATATGCGTCCATTTTACTTCCCCCTTTTATATGTTCTTCTATCATGTAAGCATTTTCATTAGACTTATTATAAGGAAAAAATTTTTATTAATCAATATGGAATATGAAAAAAAAATACATGAACTTACGATATTCTAAGATATACCATTTCTCTTTGTATTCCCCAATACCTTAAAACTATACAATTTAAAACAAAAAAGCCGAGATTTGCTCTCGGCTCAATTTTATACTTTTCCCACTATTAACAGATATCAAGATCAAAACTAACTAGATTGTCACTCTTTCAGAAAAGCAATTGATTTATCCAAATGATGATGATTCTAATCCACTTGAGGAACTGGAAGAGCTAGAAGAACTGGAAGAAGAAGAGCTTTCATCTTTAAAGTCCCATTCTTCTTCATCATCTAATGGATGGATGCTAATGCAAATCGTTGTTTCTCCCACAATTTCCGCCAGTAATTCTCTCTCTATTGTAATAATAAATTTTTCTCCATCCGGACAAATAATGGCCTCAATGCAGTTTGGATGCTGGATGACACGGATGTGCACCTCTTCTTTACCTGTTGACTCGTCTTCATCCCTGTAATGTAGCTTGATTCTTTCTTTATAGGGAATGGATTCTGAATGGACAGCCGTTTTAGAATGATTGTTATAGGCATACCATACATTAATATCATACTTGCCAGTGACTTCGACAAACTTGCCGACTTTTTTTGCAGAATAAGTATGATTGATGACCCAGCATCCTAAGATACTTGATGGATTATTTGGCGGACGCAGGTTTTCTGTGCATTCTGTACTTTTTTTACCCTTTGCAATCACTGCCTTTGTCACAATATGACGTAACTGTTTCAGCATGATTCCTCCTTTATTCCGTTCACCTCATCATATGCGGCTATGGCCTAGCAGGTTCTTAAATCAGTTGAAAAATAAAAATGGACAAAAAAGATGCCTTAAAACAAAAAGTTGTTTTAAGACATCTCTGATGATGGGCTACTAAATTATGAGCAGCTTCCAGGCTGTGAATTACGCACTTTAGATCCTGTTTCTCCTCTTAATACATCGCCGCCTGTTGTTTCCACAATTTCATCTGTTACTCTGTTAGCAATTGAATTTGATACAAGCTGTAATAGGTCGTTGACATCGCCTTGTGATTGTTTAAATTCTACGACGATCGGCAATTCATCAATTTCTGCTTCGATTTTCTCTATTTTTTCATCAATTAATTTTAGTGCTTTTTCTTTTCCGTAATGTTGGAAATTTACAGCTTGTTTTTGTAAGCTTTTTAGACTAGCGATTTTTTCGCGAACAAATTGATTTTCATTAATTTGTGCTTCTGCCCGTTTAAAGAAATCCACTTCTTCAGTATTTGCAATCATGTGTGCAATTTCATGTGCTTTTTTAATAATATCGTCTTTTGTATATAATTCTGTCATTATACCTTCACCTCTTCACTCGCTATTACTTCAACCAATTCACCTGACAAAGACCATGTTTTTGCTTCTGTCACTTTGACTTTAGCTAATTTGCCGATTACTTCTTTAGGTGCTTTAAAGTTAACGAGTTTATTTTTTCTTGTATATCCTGCTAAAACATCAGGATTTCGCTTACTTTCTCCCTCTACCAAAACTTCTACAATTTCACCATCATACTTTTTCAATGCTTTGCCGCAATATTCATTTACCACAGCGTTTAAACGCTGTAGTCTATCTTTTTTCACTTCTAACGGCACATTATCTTGCATTTTAGCAGCTGGTGTTCCAGCGCGAGCTGAATATATATAAGTATAGGCCATTTCAAAGCCTACTTCTTTGTAGAGAGATAATGTTTCTTCGAATTGTTCTTCTGTTTCATTCGGGAATCCCACAATAATATCAGTTGTCAACGCTACATCCGGCATTTTTGCACGAATTTTACGCACTAGTTCTAGATAGCTTTCACGCGTATATTTTCGAGCCATAATTTTCAGCATATCAGATGAGCCTGATTGGACAGGCAAGTGGATATGTTCTACTAAATTGCCTTTCTGCGCTAATACCTCTATTAATGCGTCATCAAAATCTCTTGGATGGCTTGTCGTAAAACGAATGCGCGGAATATCAATTTTACGTAAGTCGTCCATTAAGTGGCTCAAGCGATATTGTCTATTCTCAAAGTCTTTGCCATAAGCGTTAACATTTTGGCCAAGCAGTGTAATTTCTTGATACCCTTGAGAAGCAAGAGAACGTACTTCTTGAATAATATCTTCCGGCAACCGGCTTCGTTCTTTGCCCCTTGTGTAAGGGACGATACAATAGGTGCAAAACTTGTCGCAGCCATACATGATATTTACCCATGCCTTTGTATTTCCTTTACGTACCTTTGGAAGGTTTTCTATAACATCGCCTTCCTTGGACCATACTTCAATCACCATTTCTTTTGAAAGGTAAGCTTCGTTTAAGATTTCAGGAAGCCGGTGGATGTTGTGTGTGCCAAAAATCATATCAACTTGATCATATGTTTTTAATATTTTCTTGACCACTGCTTCTTCTTGGGACATACAACCACAAACACCAATCAGCAGATCTGGATTTTTTAGTTTTAATGGTTTTAGATGCCCTAGCTCACCAAATACACGGTTTTCGGCATTTTCTCGAATGGCACATGTATTCATCAGTATAACATTCGCTTCTTCGACATTTTCGGTTGGTTCATAGCCAAGCTGTAAGAAGATGCCAGCCATTACTTCTGTATCGTGTTCATTCATTTGACAGCCGTATGTACGGATTAAAAATTTACGTCCCGTCCCCATACCCATGAATTGTTCATCAATATTAAAATCCTTATAGTATTGGATTTCTTCCTTGCCGCGTTTTTTGGCATCTTTTAAAGAAGGGGCCGTATACGTGCTTTGAAAATATTTACTATAGTCTTTTTCAGTATTTGCACTGGTTGACTTAGAATTTATTGCTTGTTGACTAGCTAGTCGTTGTTCTTCGTTCATGGTATTCTCCTTTCGATCGAGTACCCATCTTCCTATTATACTGGAGTTGGAAGGATTCCTACAAGATAAGAGTACGAAATGTTGGCTATTCGCCATAAAATTCTTTTTCGAATAAATAAAAAAGAGATCAAGTTAAATACTTGATCTCTTTTTAAAAAGTTAGCTACTACATAAAGTCGTTCATCAATTCTTGAAGTTGTTCTTCTTTCATCATAATGTCCGCTTTATTCAAAGGTTCTTTACTGTAGCCTTCCACTTTATCCTGATAAGATTCTTCTTCATTGTTTTGATAGATAATACCTGTCACTAGTCCATCATGTTCCATGACAGTTTTCATTGCTTCCGCCCGATTTGTATTATCATAGCCTTCAATGCTTGAAAGTTTTGTTAAGTTTTCTTTAAACCAATCATACGTATTCACTTTATTATAAGTAACACATGGACTAAACACATTGATAAAAGAAAAACCTTTATGTTTCATTCCTTCTTCAATAATAGCTGTTAGTTCTTTCAAGTCAGTCGAAAAACTTTGAGCTACAAATGTTGCACCAGAAGATAGTGCTACTTCAAGTGGTTTTAATGAAGGCTCAATGGCACCACCAGGAGTAGATTTTGTAACAAATCCTGCAGCTGAGCGAGGAGATGTTTGGCCCTTTGTTAAGCCATAAATTTGGTTGTCCATGACAACATAAGTAATATCAATATTACGACGGATCGAATGGATTGTATGCCCCATTCCGATAGCAAAACCATCTCCGTCACCGCCTGTTGCGATAACGTTTAAATCACGATTGGCCATTTTGAGGCCTTGTGCAATTGGTAATGCTCTACCATGAATACCATGCAAACCATAAGAATTGATATAACCTGATAGACGTCCAGAACAGCCTATCCCGGATACGACCGCCAATTCATGCGGTACGATTTCAAGATTTGCTGCTGCACGTTGAATAGCAGCTTGTACAGAAAAGTCGCCACAACCTGGGCACCAGTTAGGCTTTACTGTATTTCGAAAATCCTTAAATGTTACCATCTGTTAGCAACTCCTTTACACGGCCAAATAGTTCTTTTGGCAAGAACGGTGTGCCGTCATATTTCGTCAAGTTGACGATTTTGTCATGGTGTCCCATGTTTAATTTGATAATATTCGCTAGTTGGCCTGTTGCATTGTTTTCAACAACAATAATCTTTTTAGCGTTTTCTACTAACGGTTTCATTTCTGCAACCGGGAATGGATGTATTAATCGGATATGTGCATGGTTTGATTTAATACCCTCTGCTTCAAGCATTGGAAGAATCTCTTCAATTGCACCTTTTGTTGAGCCAAATCCTACGATTAATATATCTGCCTCTTCATGTGGTGCTGCTTTGAAGACCGGATTCTCAAAATGTACATGCTGTAATTTTCTAAAACGCTTGTCCATTTGATTTTTACGGTTACCAGCTGCTTCAGAAGGTTTTCCTTCTTCGTTATGCTCTACGCCTGTAACATGGTGGATACCATATTTCTGTCCAGGAACAACACGTGTTGAGATACCATCTTCTGTCACTTCATATCGTTTGAAGTATTGTTTATCTTCAATTTCTGGCAATTCACCAAGATTTAGCTTACCACGGCTAATGTTAATTTTTGAGTAATCAAACGGTTCAACTGTTTGTTTACCTAGTGATAGCTGCAAGTCAGACAAAATAATGACAGGAAGCTGTAATTCGTCCGCAATATTAAATGCTTGAATTGTATCATAAAATGCTTCTTCGCCCGTAGAAGGTGCGATAACTACTTTCGGAATTTCACCGTGTGTACCATAAAGCATTGCCATCAAATCGGATTGTTCTTGTTTTGTTGGCAGTCCAGTTGATGGACCTCCACGCTGTGTATCAACGACTACAAGTGGTGTTTCTGTCATGCCTGCTAAGCCTAACGCTTCCATCATTAATGAAAGACCAGGACCAGCTGATGCTGTGAATGCTCGTACGCCGCCATAATTTGCTCCTATTGCCATTGTAGCTGCTGCGATTTCATCTTCTGTTTGGATGACTGTGCCACCGAATTTAGGTAATTTCTTAATGAGATATTCCATAATTTCAGACGCCGGAGTAATTGGATATGCAGCCATAAAACGAGTACCTGCTGCAAGTGCTCCTAAAGCAATGGCTTCATTCCCAATCATAAATAGACGATGTTTGCCATCTCCTGGCTCAAGTTCAAATTTCCCTGCTTGATCTTGTAATAAATCATTCATCACTAAATGGCCTTTGGCAATAGCCTCCATGTTTTTTTGGACAACTGTTTCACCTTTACGACCAAAGATTTCATCTACAACAGATTGAAATGCTGCATCCTCTAAGTTCATAAGAGCAGCAGTTGCACCGATGGCAACCATGTTTTTCATTAGGGAAGTCCCTAGTTCTGTTGCAATTTCTGTGAATGGAACAATATATAGTTCAGCTATGCAATCTTCAGGCTTAGTTGGTTTGAATTTAGCATCAGCCAGAATGACGCCTGCTTCATTTAATTCTTTATAATTGACATCGATTGTTTCTTGGTCAAACGCAACCAATATGTCCAGATCATCTGGAATCGTATGCACAGTCGAAGTACGAACGTTGATTTTATTATTTGTGTGGCCACCCTTAATACGAGAAGAGAAATGGCGATATCCGTATAAATGGTAACCAAGTCGGTTCATCGCAGTGGAAAAAATCTCGCCGGTACTTTCAATACCTTCCCCCTGCTGCCCACCGACTTTCCATGAAAGCTGATGTAACATCAATTAACATCTCCTTAATATACAAACGTTTAGCAATAATCCTACATAAGTTTAACACGAACAAGCGCTTGAAACTATTGTTATGGGATGAAATTGCTTAAAATCAGACCTTTGACGGAAAGCACATTTTCGCAGATGTTTTAAGTACTCAATGTAATGATGCCAAAAGCTATTGCTTAATCTGACTACTAATGACATAGTGGCAACAAATAATTTATTCTAACAAAGTTTTTTCTAGCTGCTTTAATTTCCTTTCTACAGCCATAATTAAATGAATAGACGATACTATCATCAACCCGATAATAACAAGAAGAGTATACTCACCATTTGATAAAGCAAAGCTTACTACAATGTCCAAGACCATTAGAATAACACCATATAAAATTAATAGTTTGGCGCTGTATTTATTTCCTTCCTTCCAAAGCACCTTATTTTTCATGGAGCGTGTTGTTCGATAGCCGTATAGCCCATTTATATCTTTTGGTGGCTTATACAACAATATCAGTCCAGCAATGATAAAGATTCCTCCCACAAGAATGCTCATTCCAACATTAATTAATAGCGTGCTCATTCGAATCCCCCATTCTAGTTAATTTACATTATATAACATTTAAGTAAACGGTGGAGTCACAATGAAGTTTTATTGCTTTATGTACTTTTATCTGCCAATTAACCGCTGAAAAGCAAAAAAGACAAAGGGATATCTCCCAATGTCTTAAGTAATGAAGTTAGCAATCTATCTTACTCGTTTTTCAACAAGAAGCTTTAATGCTGTACGATCTTCTCCAGCAATCAAAATATCTGTAAATGCTGGCGAACAAGTTAAATCTGTTCCGCTTGGTGCTACAAAGCCCCGCGCAATAGCAATAGCCTTTACCGCTTGGTTCAGCGCTCCTGCTCCTACTGCTTGCATTTCTGCAAATCCTTGCTCTCTAATCACTGCCACTAATGCTCCTGCCACAGAATTAGGGTTTGAGCGAGATGATACTTTCAATGAATCCACAACTATTCCTCCCTTAGTTTGAAAAAATCAGGGACATTTGATTGTCCATGAAGCATTGTATGCTCGCTCGCTTCCAGTTAGACTTCAAATTCTGAATTACAGTCATGGCAATCTTATTTATCCTTTTAAAGGCTTATCTCCATTAATATAGATTCGTTCAATACTTTTCGCTTTACCAGTTGTCGTATCCAGCTCAACAATCAATCCGCTAAATACTTCTCTGCCTTCTTGTGGCACTTCAAAGCGTACAGGCATATTTGTTTTAAAGCGATAAAGCACACTTTCCTTCTTAGTGCCTAATATCTCATCATACGGTCCTGTCATACCCACGTCTGTAATATAAGCTGTACCCTTTGGTAAAATTCTTTCATCCGCTGTTTGTACATGGGTGTGTGTCCCAACAACAACCGAGGCTTTTCCATCTAAATGCCAGCCCAATGCCACTTTTTCGCTCGTTGCTTCGGCATGGAAATCAACGAAAACAAGAGGAGAAGTTTTCTTTGCTTCAGTAATTAATTCTTCTGCCATAGCAAAAGGGTCCTGATGCGGTGGCAAAAATGTTCTTCCGTGCAAATTGATGATAGTGAGTGTCTCCCCGTTTTTTGTGATTGAAACCATCCCTTTGCCCGGCGCCTCTTCAGAAAAATTAGCAGGACGTATTAAATAATCGACATCATCTATAAAATCAAATATTTCTTTTTGATCCCATGTATGATTGCCCATTGTGATAACATCTACACCCATCATCAGTAAATCCTGATAGATTCGTTTTGTAATGCCTTTACCTTTTGCCGCATTTTCTCCATTTGCTATCACAACGTCTACTTGATATTTTCGTTTCAAACGAGGCAAATAATGTTGAACAGCCTCCAATCCTATATCTCCCACTATATCTCCTATAAATAAAATTTTCATTGTTCCACCCATTCCATAAAAAAAGGCTTCTCGACCGAAGATCTAAGAAGCCTTTTGTCATTTAGTTTAGTTTGTAAAAAGTTAGAAATGATTTCGTTTATCGTTCCACTTTATAGCTATAGCAAGAGATGATGTAATGCTCTCTTTTATTTTGCGTAGTCTACTGCCCGCGTCTCGCGAATAACAGTAACTTTGATGTGGCCTGGATAATCTAGTTCGTCTTCAATTCTTTTTCGAATATCACGTGCTAGGCGGTGTGAAGCCAAATCATCCACTTGGTCCGGACGTACAATAATACGGATTTCGCGGCCAGCTTGAATGGCAAATGATTTTTCCACGCCTTCGTAAGACTCTGAAATTTCTTCTAGTTTTTCTAAACGTCTAATATAGTTTTCTAGCGTCTCACTTCGTGCTCCAGGACGCGCAGCAGATAAAGCATCAGCTGCTGCAACGATGACTGCAATAACGGATGTTGGCTCTGTATCACCATGATGTGAAGCGATACTATTAATCACGACTGGATGTTCATGGTATTTTGTTGCTAATTCAACACCGATTTCAACATGGCTTCCTTCTACTTCATGGTCAATCGCTTTTCCGATATCATGAAGGAGACCAGCACGTTTTGCCAACGTCACATCTTCACCTAATTCGGCTGCCATTAATCCAGCTAAATGTGCCACTTCTATTGAGTGTTTTAATACATTTTGGCCATAGCTTGTCCGGTATTTCATGCGACCAAGGATTTTCATTAAATCAGGATGAAGATTATGAATTCCTACTTCAAAAGTAGTCTGTTCACCTGTTTCGCGAATTTGTTCATCAATTTCACGACGAGACTTTTCTACCATCTCTTCTATGCGAGCTGGATGAATTCGTCCATCTTGAACTAATTTTTCAAGTGCCAATCTTGCTGTTTCACGGCGGATTGGATCGAAACCAGATAAAATAACTGCTTCTGGCGTATCATCAATGATTAAATCAATACCAGTAAGCGTTTCAAGCGTACGGATATTACGGCCTTCACGCCCGATAATGCGGCCTTTCATTTCATCGTTAGGCAAGTTTACAACCGATACAGTGGTTTCTGCCACATGATCTGCTGCAAAACGCTGTATCGCTAATGATAAAATTTCTCGTGCCTTTTTGTCAGCATCTTCCTTTGCACGTGTTTCTGCTTCTTTAGTCATAACGGCAATATCAGTTGTTAACTCATTTTCTACTTCTTCTAATATAATCGTTCTTGCATCTTCACGTGTTAATGCTGAAATGCGTTCGATTTCAGATTGTTGTTTAGCAACAAGCTCTTCCGCTTTGCTTTCCATCTGTACAATATGCTGTTGTCTTTCTACTAACGCCTCTTCCTTACGCTCTAAACCAGATTCTCTCTTGTTAAGCGCTTCATCCTTACGATCAAGATTCTCTTCTCTTTGCAATAAACGGTTTTCTTGTTTCGTAAGTTCTGAACGGCGTTCGCGGATGTCATTTTCTGCTTCAGTTCGAAGTTTGTGAGTTTCATCTTTTGCTTCAAGTAATGCCTCTTTCTTTAGAGCCTCTGCTTCCCTTTTACCTTCTTCAACAATTAGTTCTGCAGTGCCCTTTGCACCTGTCACTTTTGAATCATTCACCTTTTTCGTAATAAAATAGATCACAGCTGCACCGACGATCAGTCCAATCAAAGCGGAGATGACTATTTCTATCATTCGAACACCTCCCCTTGAGTTATTGATATTTTCTTTTAGTCGGCTTTACATTGAGTTAACAATATAGCGCCAATTTCATTTCAAATTTAGAAATAATACATATTAATTGTATAGTTGATAGATAGACCTGTCAAGGATTCACAGTTTTTGGATACCCAAAAATACTAATAATTCTGTGATTAAAATCCTATATTTCTCCTAGCTAAAAAGGCCTCTTTTAATAAGAGGCCTTCACAGTTTTATTATTACTCTTCAAATAGAGTAGGATTTTCTTCTGGTTCTTCGATAACTTCATATTCTTGCTCACCAATACCTGAAGCCACCCTAATTTTTTGTGCAATTTCTTCACGTACTTCTGGATTCTCTTTAAGGAATTGTTTTGCATTTTCACGACCTTGGCCTAAACGTTCATCTTCATACGCATACCATGAGCCGCTCTTTTGTACGATATCTTTTTCTACGCCGATATCGATGATTTCTCCCTCTTTAGAGATTCCTTCGCCATACATAATATCAACTTCTGCAGTTTTAAAAGGTGGAGCTACTTTATTTTTTACTACTTTGATTTTAGTACGGTTACCGACCATATCATTACCTTGCTTAATTGTTTCAGCACGACGCACCTCTAAACGAACTGATGAATAGAACTTAAGCGCTCTTCCGCCTGGTGTAGTTTCAGGGTTCCCAAACATTACACCGATTTTTTCACGGATTTGGTTAATGAAGATGGCAATTGTATTTGATTTATTAATAATACCGGATAGCTTACGCAATGCTTGAGACATCAAACGCGCTTGCAAACCGACATGGGAATCACCCATCTCGCCTTCAATTTCTGCTTTTGGTGTAAGAGCAGCAACAGAGTCGATTATAATAATATCAATAGCACCACTGCGAACTAGTGCTTCTGCAATTTCTAGTGCTTGCTCACCTGTATCTGGTTGAGAAAGCAATAATTCATCAATGTTTACGCCTAGTTTGGACGCATAAACTGGATCAAGCGCATGCTCTGCATCTATGAAAGCTGCTTGTCCTCCATTTGCTTGTACTTCTGCAATGGCATGAAGTGCTACTGTTGTTTTACCAGAGCTTTCTGGTCCATATATTTCTATCACACGGCCGCGGGGATAGCCACCCACTCCAAGTGCTGTATCAAGAGCTAAAGATCCAGTAGAAGATGTAGAAACTTTACGATCTGCTTGCTCGCCTAATTTCATTACAGAGCCTTTACCAAATTGTTTTTCAATTTGTTTTAAGGCCATATCTAATGCCGCTTTCCGTTCGTCCACTCTGTTTCCTCCTATTAAGAACACTTTTTTATTTCTAAACCTACTATACTTCTTTTCTGAGAAAAACACAAGAAAAAAGCGAACATTTATTCGTTAAAATGTACACTTTTAAAAACCAAACGCTAAATTGAATATAGAATTCAATTTTAGCGTTTTTTTAGTTGAAATCTTTTAGGCTCTTTCATAGCCCTTTTCAATTAATAGCTGAATTAAACGATAGAATGCAGATTTCGTTGCACGAAGTCGATTTGTATTACGGCTGCCAGATAATTGGAGGCGATACGTATGCGGAGGCTCATCACCAATTGCAATACCAATCCATACAGTACCAGCTGGTTTATTACCGTGTGCTTGCGGACCTGCTGCGCCTGTTAAGCCAACGCCAATAGTCGAACCAAATTTCTCCTTCACTAAACGCGCCATTTCACTAGCACATTCACTGCTGACAACGCCATGCTGTTCAATCACTTCTTTCGCCATGCCTAATTGATTAATTTTTACTTGCTCATTATATGTGACCATTCCGCCGAGTAATGCTTCACCCACCCCCGGATTATTAGCCAGTTCTGCTTGGAATAGCCCAGCCGTTAAACTTTCAGCAGCAGCGATGGTTAATTCATTCTTCATCAGCATTTTAGTTAATACGCTTGATATAGAATCATCGTCTACCCCGTAAAAATAATCTCCTGCTATGTGTAAAATTTCTTCTTTGGCTACTCGAATTTTTTTCCATGCCTCTTCCGTCGTGTCGGCATTCGCTGTAATGCGTATTGTCACTTCACCATCAGAAGCTAATGGTGCTAGCGTTGGATTCGTTTGGTTTTCTAGTAAATGTTGAAGCTTATCTTCTAATTCAGCCTCGCCTATTCCGTAAAAACGAAGCACGTGAGAAACAATTTGGCCTTTTGAAACAAGAGAAGTAAGCAATGGCTTTGCTTCGAATTGGAACATGGGTTCAATTTCCTTCGGCGGGCCAGGTAAAAGAATGTAAGTGTGATTGCTCGCTGTATACATCATGCCAGGAGCCATGCCATTTTTATTAGCTAAAACATGCGAGCCTTTAAGAACAAGAGCTTGTTTGCGATTATTTTCAGTCATTGGTTTGTTTTGGTTTTGGAAGAATTCAACTATGCTTTTCATTGCATCCTTGTCTTCTTCGAGTTCAATATGTAAATGCTTTGCGATTGTTTCCTTTGTTAAGTCATCCTTCGTAGGTCCTAATCCACCTGAAAAAATAATAAGGTCCGAGCGATTTTCTGCAATAGTAATTGCATCAAGTAGTCGATTTGGATTGTCACCTACAACAGTATGATAATAAACATTTATTCCGATTTCAGCTAATTGACTTGAAATAAACCGTGCGTTTGAATTAGTTATTTGACCTAACAATAATTCAGAACCCACAGCAATAATTTCTGCATTCATCTAAATTCATCTCCTTAGACATCTCTTCATTAGTAAAAAGACTCACCGTTCAGTATATGGAACGCCACGTTAGTGGTTGTACTGCTGCAAGCAACAGGACAAAATGAGTCTTTATAGTATTTCCTTATTAAGTTTGAAATAAACCGCTATTTAGATTCTAACAAAATTTTTCGATTTAACCAGAAATAGTCGAGTCCAGACCAAATCGTAAAGATAAGGGCCACATACAACATAATTTGATCAAAAGGAATGCCCCACATAGCAAAAATAATATTATGAAGCAATAGGAAGGCAATAGCTAAAATTTGTGTCCAAGTTTTAATTTTGCCTAACTGATTAGCAGCAACTACTTCACCATGTTCTGCACAAATTAAGCGCAAGCCTGTAACTGCAAATTCTCGGCTGATAATAATGATGATGACCCATGCAGGAGCATAGTCCAAACCAACCAATAAAATGAAAGCAGAGGATACTAGCAATTTATCTGCTAACGGATCTAAAAACTTCCCTAAGTTTGTCACTAGATTGTATTTTCTTGCATAATACCCGTCAATCCAGTCCGTCAATGACGCAATAATAAAGATTAAAGCTCCGACTAAATGCTCTACTGGCATCGTAGCCCCTAACATAGTCAAATTGCCCCAATGAAAGTCGATTACCATTATTATTACAAATATCGGAATGAGACATACACGAGACACTGTAATTCTATTAGGTATATTCATGTAATTCACCTTTCTTGCAAAGGACAATCATCACTTTTATTGATGACTATTCCTCTTCCTCCAATTTGATGACGATATTTTGAGTATAGCGTTCTGTTGGAGATGCTGCAAACTTAATCTGCTTATTATTCACATAAATTGTACCATTAGGAGATGCGCCGAGCCTTACTCTGATGCTTTTCTTACCTGTTGCATCCATCTCTAAGACATCACCATTATTGTACATTTGGTCAGCTTTAAAATTTTTCGCTTGGCTTGAAATTTCATTACCGCTTTCATCTTGAATGCCAATCCATGTGCTACCTGTCACTTTTACTTTTACTTTCAAATCTTTCGTACCAGTTAAAGTATAAGTGGTTGTAATATTGTCGCTTTCTAATTTACCTTTGGAGATAAGCGGCTTCTCTTCTTTTTTCGAAGAGGTATTTTCTTCTTCTTTTGTATTCTCTTTTTCTTTATTTACGTTATCTTTTTGAGATGATTGCGCTTTATTTTTATGTGAAACATCAGTTGATTCAACATTCACATCTTGTTTAGGATCATCTACCACATCACTCTTAAAATTATGTTGTTTTAAGAACCAAATGGAGACAATAATAACAATAATAAATAGTGCAACAATAATTTTCGGCATCCAATCAACACTTTTTCTTGCTGCTTTTTTCGTCATGGCTCTCCGTTGTACAGGTTGAGATATAGGAGATGTTGCAGCACTTTGATCTGCAGATTTATTAGCTGGAATTTCACCTTTATATGTTTCTAGTAAGTCATTGCTATCCAGATCTACTGCTTCCGCATATTGTTTAATGAAAGCCCGCACATAAAAGGATCCCGGCATAATACTGTAATTGCCTTCTTCAATGGCAGATAAATACCTTTTTTGGATTTTTGTGATTTCCTGTAAATCATCCAGACTATAACCTTTTGACATTCTCGCTTCTTTTAAACGAGTTCCTAATTCTGTCAATGATATACACCTTCCTGTTAAAAATTAAATCCTCCAAATCCACCGAAATTACTTGGGTCTTGCATGAAATCTTTATCCTGCTCCAACAACTTATATGTAATTTCTTCATCTGGATGATGTCTTAGTTCGATAATGTAGTCAAAGTCTTCAATTGTGTATTCGGATTGCTGAACAAAGACATCAGGATGTTCCACCACTATAATTGTTGGTAATTGCATAATTTCTCGTACTAACTGTTTATGCCCTTCATCTGTTGAACGTCTCGTCACCACGCCATCTAAAATAAACACATTGTTACTGTTAAATTCATCGCCAAGCAACCGATTGCGTAATGTTTGTTTTATCATAGTAGACGATAAAAATAGCCAACGTTTATTTGCAGAAACACTTGCGGCTACGATTGATTCAGTTTTGCCAACTCTTGGCATACCACGTATACCGATCAACTTGCGGCCATCTTTTTTATAAAGTTCCGCCAAAAAATCGACCAACAAACCAAGTTCATCTCTTACAAAACGAAACGTCTTTTTTTCATCTGCTTCACGTTGAATATAACGACCATGTCGAATGGCTAAGCGGTCCCTTGTTGTCGGCTGCCTAAACTTAGTTACTCTAATCGTTTCCATCGTTGAAATAATGTTTTTAAAACGTTCAATTTGCTCGTCCTTTTCAGCACGTAGTAGCATTCCGCGCCTGACTTGGTCCACTCCGTTAATAGTAACGATGTTCACTCTCAGCATACCTAATAGCGATGCAATATCCCCTAGCAATCCGGGGCGGTTGATTTGTATTTCGTATTCAAAATACCATTCTCTCACATTCAACGTTCCCTTCTATTAAAAGACGCATGATACCTTTTCTATGTTCCATAATAGCCGATTTTTCTACATAAGAAAAGAAAAAGAGAGAGAATTCCCCCTTTTTCCACTCAAGTATTTTAATTGACGACAAGAGCCTTGTTTGACGTTTTTTCCATTCGGGAAGAAATGAAAGATAAAAGTCTTAGCTACAAATATATTTATGGAAATATTGTAATCTAAAGCAAACAATAGCTAAGGACGAATAGTACTCTATATTACAAAAAATTAGAAAGTCTTCTATATGCATTTCATAATATTTGATACTAATATTCCCTCATGTAAAGTCTTTTATTATTAAATTGAAATGAGAGGAATTACTTGAGGTAATAAGTGAAGCTTTTTATAATTCTAAAAAAGGTAACAGACCCTCCAAAAATATACCATATATGTCTGCACCTTTAGGTTGTAAGCAATCATTAAATATACCAGCCACCATTTAATCGAAGTATTTGGCCTGTCATGTAATCCGCTTTGCCAGATAGTAAAAAATCGACCAAATATGCGACCTCCTCTGGTTTCCCTCCACGTGCTAATGGGATTTCTTCTATTAGACTAGCCTTCTCATCTTCCGATAAATGTCCATTCATTTTGGTCTCGATAAAACCAGGAGCCACAGCATTTACACGAATGCCATTATATGCAACTTCTTTTGCATATGCTTTCACAAACGTATGGATTGCTCCTTTTGCTGCGGAGTACACAGATTCAAATGATCCGCCTGCCTCTCCCCAAATAGAACCAATAAAAGTAACATAACTAATCTCATGCTGGCGTAATTTTTGAGATAGAATCCCTATTAACTGTATTGGTGTTTCAACATGCACTTTAAAAAGATAACCCATTTCATTTGCATCGGTATCTTCACAAAGCTTGTATAGCGCATGGCCGCTAGCAATGACTATAGCATGTATTGTAAAAATCGACTGGCTAATTTGTTCAGCTGCTTCTTCTTTTGATAAATCAGCTCGTATCGGCATGAATTCTTGCTTGGGATACTGTTGAATCAATTCTTCAGCCAGCTGCTGCATCCCAGCGACATTGTGGTTATATTGCATATATAAAGACCAGCCGTTCGCTGCCAACTCACTACAAATGGCACTCCCGATTGAACCGGAAGCGCCTAATACTAATGCAAATTTTTTCATTTGGATTCTTCTTTTTCTTTTGAAAGCGGCAATATCGTAAATACAGTTTGTTGAGATTCACCTTGCAAGGATTGGAACGCTTTTTGAACATCAGACACGTTCAATTCTTCAATGACTTCTACCGAATCAAACAGATTCATTTCATTAAATTTATAACGCGTAAATTGATTAGCGATATACTCAATCGAATTAAGAGCTCTTAGGTTAAAGCCGATTCGT
This sequence comes from Rummeliibacillus sp. G93, assembly GCF_023515935.1. Lineage (NCBI taxonomy): Bacteria > Bacillati > Bacillota > Bacilli > Caryophanales > Caryophanaceae > Rummeliibacillus > Rummeliibacillus sp. G93. Next base: position 1,086,950 of record NZ_CP097314.1, on the reverse strand, counting down.
CTGCGTTTTACCCTTTCTAATTCTTCTTCACCAAACGGCCACTTTTCTTCCGCTTTCTGTAATTGGTCTTTAATCGCTTCCACTAATTTATCCGGCTTATGTGTATCGGAGCTAATCATAGCAAACCCAAAACCATGTTCCAATGAAAAGTCATAGGAGTAGGATTCGTCGATTAAACCTTCATCATAAACTTTTGTATAAAAATCAGATGAGCGGCCAAACAAAACGTCTAAAGCTAAACTAATAGCAAGTTCATTTTTTAGCATCTCACGACCAGACAAATCTGTTTCTTTCGCTTTCAACCCGACAGATACCTTAGACTTTGATACATCCATATGAAGAGTTCGTTCAGGAATCGCAACTTCTTTTGGTTCTGATACTTCGATTCGTTTAATTTCTTCAGGTTTTTCAAAAGTCTTTTTAGCTTGGTTACTCTTGATGAGATCAAGCATTTCTTCTGGCTCAAGTGCTCCAATAGCAAATAACAGCATATTGGATGGATGATAGAACGTGTGGTAGCAAGTGTATAAATGTTCTGCCGTAATTTTATCAATAGATTCTACAGTTCCCGCAATATCAATCTTTACAGGATGTTCTTTAAACATATTTTCAATTGTGCCAAAGTATAAGCGCCAATCAGGCTGGTCATCATACATAGTGATTTCTTGCCCGATAATACCTTTTTCCTTATTTACAGTTTTCTCTGTAAAGTATGGTTCTTGGACAAAATCTAATAAAGTTTCTGTACTCTCTTTGACATTATTAGTGGCCGAGAACAAATAAGCAGTTCTTGTAAATGACGTAAAGGCATTTGCCGAAGCACCATATTGGCTAAACTTTTGAAAGACATCTCCATCTTCTTTTTCAAACATCTTATGCTCTAAGAAGTGCGCAATACCATCAGGGACTGTAACAGCCTCTTTTTCACCAAGCGGTACAAACGAGCGGTCCACTGAACCGTATTTTGTAGTAAAGGTTACAAACGTTTTAGAAAATCCTTTTTTCGGCAAAATATAAACGTCTAGACCATTTTCAAGCTTTTCATAATAAAGCGTCTCATCTAATTGCTCAAAATAAATTGGTTCCATTATTTTTTCTCCTCCATTCCACTTAAGAAATAGACGGTTTCTTTATGCAATTGCTTTGCCATATCGACTATATCTTCCTTTGTCACGGCTTTCCATTTTTCCTGCCAATGCTCCACTTTGAATACTGGATCTAATTCTTTGTATTGATCATAAATTTCGATTTGACCACGCGCTGAATCCAACGCTTCTTTTAATTGGTTTTGAAGCATTGCTTTGGTTTGGCTTATTTCCAAGTCTGTAATTTCACCACGAGACATGGCCTCTAATTGTTCGTCAATTAATTGTGTCGCTTTTTTCACGTTTTCAGTATCAATGCCTGACATCACATAAACCAAGCCATATTGTGCAGAATACGAACTTGAGCAGTAATAGGCCATACTCTCTTTTTCACGAACATTCATAAATAATTTTGAATGTGGGTAGCCACCAAAGATGCCATTGAAAATTTGCATTTTCGGAAAATCAGCATCAGTAAAGAAAACAGGTACAGTAAAACCAATATGCAATTTGCCTTGTTTCATTTCTTGTTTTTCATGCACATAAGATTCTGTTGACTGGATTTTTGGCAATTCATTCTGTTGGAAAGGGGCTTTGCGATCTTGGAATGGTAAGGCTGTTTTCAAATCAGCTATCATTTTCTCTTCGTCGATATCGCCAACTACATATATATCAATCACATCTTCAGCAATCATGCGTTGATATGTATTAGTTAATGATTGGGGTGTAATCGCTTCAACTGCAGGGATTGTGCCATTTGCAGAAATAGAAGCAGGATGGTCAGGTGCCAAAAAGTGATTTAATCGATTTTGAGCATAACGTGATTTTTCATCAAAAATAGATTGAATCCGTTCTCTCACCATTTCTTTTTCACGTGCTACGATATTTTCTTTGAATTCTCCATTTACAAAGTTAGGGTCGAATAGGACCGTGTTCATCAATTCTAATACATGGTCCAGCACATCACCGTGTTGTAAATAGTGATCATTAACCGTTTCAACATTTAACAATACTGTATGTTCATTGCCTTTTTTCGTTGTATCTAGGTAAAGGACTGTTCCATATAAATCATCTAAATGCATTCTCATACTTGCAGGTGATGGGTACTTGGCATTACTGTGTTGTAAAACATTTGTTAATACAGTTCTTTCTGCTGCCTCTTCCACTTGTAAAGGCCTACGGAATTTAATTGAAAAATTAATGGTTTTGAATTGATCAGTTGATCTTGTATGAATATAAACGTCTTTTGCTATTTCTGTCGTTTTAAACATTCAAACCCCTCCTATCTAATTAATATAACAATCCATTACTCCAACTATACATGCCAATTGAATAAAATTGCAACTATTGTAAATGAGATGAATTATGGGTGTTGCTTAGAGTTCTTGGACAGTATTAACTGAGTTAGAAGATGACAATCAACAACTAATGGTTTCTTTATCAGTAGGTAGAAATACTAATAAACTACTAACCGGAAATACACTTATAATTTCCACAAAAAAAGACTACACAGTACAACGACTGCATAGTCTCTTTTAAATTATCTTTTGCCTTTAATATATGGTGTACCCGAAGCTTTTGGTGCTTTGGCTTTTCCAATAAATCCAGCAAGTGCTAGTATTGTTAAAACGTAAGGCAAGATTAATAGAATAACTTGAGGCACATCTTTTACATAAGGGATTGAAGCACCGGCAATACTTAACGATTGTGCTAGACCAAAGAATAACGCAGCCCCAAGAGCGCCCAGTGGATGCCATTTACCAAAGATCATAGCAGCAAGTGCCATGAAACCTTGACCGCTAATGGTTGTCGCGCTGAAGTTCCCAGCGATTGCTTGAGCGTAAATCGCTCCACCAATACCACCTAATGCACCAGAAATCATTACTGCAATATAACGCATTTTGGTAACATTAACACCCATTGTATCAGCTGCCATTGGGTGCTCCCCGACAGAACGTAGGCGTAAGCCAAAAGGTGTTTTATAAATAATAAACCATGCAATAAACGCTACGACAATCGCAAAGATGGACGTACCGTATACATCTGTAAAGAACATTTTTCCAAGCAGTGGGATGTCCTTTAAAACCGGTATATCAAAACGAGAGAAACGTTCAGAAATTGAATCTGTTTGTCCTTTATCATAAATCATTTTAATAGAGAAAACAGCTACTGCTAATCCTAATAAGTTTAGCGCAACCCCTGCTACTGTTTGGTCAGCTCGGAATGAAACAGCTGCAACAGCAAGGATTAAAGAAAAGACCGCACCTACAGCCAATGCAACGAGCAGGCCAACCCATGGCGTCCATCCGCCAAGTGTAGCAGCATACTTTAAGTTGAATACAATACTGCTGAATGCGCCGATAATCATAACCCCTTCAAGTCCAATATTGACAACGCCTGATCGTTCAGTAAATACGCCGCCAATGGCTGTCATGATCAATGGTGCTGCATAGTAGATTGCAGAAGGAATAATAAAATATAACACATCTAAAAAGCTCATGTTATTTTCCCTCCTTTTTTTTCTTGCTTAAACGGTCTAAGCCCACACGAATAATATAACCTGATGCTACGAAGAAGATAATTAATGCGATAACAATGGATACGATTTCCACTGGTATGCCAGCTTCATTCGGCATATTGAGACCGCCATTTTTTAATCCGCCAAAAAGTATTGCGCCAAGTAGTACGCCAAATGGCTGGTTTGCTCCAAGCAACGCAACCGCAATCCCATCAAAACCAATACCAGTAAAGCCTGTCATTTTAGTAATATTACCGAAGGTACCTAGACCCTCCATAGCGCCTCCAAGACCTGCAAAAGCTCCTGAGATAACCATTGCTAGAATGATATTTTTGCTAACATTCATACCAGCATATTCTGAAGCATTTTGGTTAAAACCGACTGATTTTAATTCATAGCCTTGTGTTGTCTTTTCTAAAATAAACCACATGATTAACACCGCAATTAGGGCAATTAGAAAACCCCAATGCAATCTTGAATAATCGGTAAGAGATTCAAAGAAAGGAGAACGAAGTGAAGCAGAATCGTGAATTTTTTCTGTCTTATCGCCCCCATCAGATAATGCAGATATAGTCGCATTGGCTACATGCAATGCAATATAGTTCATCATAATGGTAACGATAACTTCATGGACCTGTAATTTAGCCTTTAATAGGCCTGGAATAAACGCCCATAGAGCACCTGCAGCAGCTGCTGCAAGCAAAGCTAATGGTAGATGAATAATCTTGGGAAGGTCGAAAGCAGAGCCAACATAAGCTGCTGCTAACCAACCTACGATCAGTTGGCCTTCTACCCCGATGTTAAATAATCCTGTACGAAACGCGAATGCTACTGCCAAACCGGCGAACACATACGGCGTGATCTGGCGAACTGTTTCGCCCATGTTATAACTGCTGCCGAATACCCCGTTCCACAGAGCGATATAACCATCCACTGGGTTAAAACCGCTAATAAGCATGACGATTGCGCCAATAATTAAACCTAACACAATCGAAATAAGTGGAACTAGAATATTTACTACTCTTTTAGACACTATGCGTCACCTACCTTTTTACTATGGCCAAGTGAATGGCCAGCCATTAATAGGCCCAATTCTTGCTCTGTTGTTTCTTTTGGCGAAACGGTATCAATAATTGATCCATCGTGAATTACAGCGATGTTATCAGAGACATTCATTACCTCATCCAGCTCAAAGGAAATCAATAGTACTGCTTTGCCTTTATCACGTTGTTCAATTAAACGCTTATGGATAAATTCAATCGCCCCAACATCAAGTCCACGAGTTGGTAGCGCAGCGATCAAAAGATCTGGATCCCGATTAATTTCACGGCCGATAATCGCTTTTTGCTGGTTACCACCTGATAGTGCTCTCGCCTGCGTCATTTCACTTGGTGTACGCACGTCATATTCCTCAATAATATTGCGTGCAATGCTATTAACACGTTTGTAATCAATAATGCCACCCTTTGATACAGGTGATTGGTAATACGTTTGTAAGACGATATTATGTCCAATTGGAAAATCAAGTACTAAGCCATGTTTATGACGGTCTTGCGGAATATGGCCAATCCCTGATTCCGTGATTTTACGTGTTTTCTTGCCGGTAATATCCTTGCCGTTAAGCGATATCTGGCCACTTTTCACTTTACGAAGCCCAGTAATCGCTTCAATCAACTCTGATTGTCCATTGCCGTCTATACCAGCAATACCAACTATCTCACCAGCTCTTACAGCTAAAGACAAATCTTTAACACGATCAATTCCACGATTATCTTGGACAGTTAAGTTCTCAATGTTCAATACTACATCTTTTGGATGAGCAGTTGTTTTTTCCGTTTTAAATACAACCTGACGACCTACCATCATTTCAGCCAGTTGGTCTGGATTAGTTTCTGCAGTAGTAACAGTGCCAATCCCTTGCCCTTTACGGATAATCGTTACTCTATCTGATACATCCATAATTTCTTTTAATTTATGGGTGATTAAAATGATAGATTTGCCTTCTTTAATCAAGCGTTTCATAATTTGTATCAATTCATTAATTTCTTGTGGTGTTAATGATGCAGTCGGTTCGTCAAAGATTAACATTTCAGCTCCGCGGTAGAGCGTCTTTAAAATTTCGACACGTTGTTGCATACCAACCGAAATATCTTCAATTTTCGCATATGGATCAACATTTAATCCGTACTTTTCAGATAACTGCTGAACTTTCTTTGCAGCATCTCGGATATTAACTAAACCCATTTTCGTAGGTTCACTACCCAAAATGATATTTTCAGTTACCGTAAAGTTTTCGACTAACATAAAGTGTTGGTGTACCATCCCAATCCCAAGATCATTAGCCTTATTTGGATCGGTGATTTTGACCTCTTTACCATTCACTTTAATAACTCCCGCTTCCGGTTGATATAGACCGAATAACACGTTCATCAGCGTCGATTTCCCTGCGCCATTTTCTCCTAATAACGCATGTATTTCACCCTTCTTAAGTTGAAGAGTAATATTATCATTTGCTACGAAATCGCCAAATTGTTTGCGTATTCCAAGCATCTCAATGACATAATCCATTTTGCTCACTCCCTTAATCGATCAATATAATATGACGGTATATCAATTAAAATCTTTGGTTAAAAAATTAACACAAGAAGGAATTGAAGAGACTATTTTATTTTCAAACATTTATTCACAATCTAGCAGTATAAAAAATGTTCAAAAAAATAAGAATAAGGGTATTGTAAAAAGGCTCTTCGAAACCCTTCGTCTATTAATCTTTAAACTAAAAAATAGATAAAAAGATCATAAAGACCAATAACTGGCCTTTATGATATGAAGGTGACACTATTTTTCAGGTTTTTCTGGAACTGTAATGTCGCCGCTAATAATTTTTTCTTTGAATTCATCAATTTTCTTCTTAGTGTCGTCAGTAAATACGCCGTGGTCGTCAGCTAAGTCAACACCTTTGTCTTTTAGACCAAATGTAATTGTTTTGCCGCCTGGGAATTTGCCGTCTTTAGTATCTTTAGATACTTTTTCAGCAGCAGTATCAACACGTTTAAGAACAGAAGTTAAAGTGATGTTTGTTTTATCATCCACTTTTCCTTCATCGTATTGGTCGCGGTCTACACCGATTACCCATACATCGGCCTTAGCATCTTTTTTCTTGCGTTCTTTTGCTTCAGTGAATAGGCCGTTTCCTGTACCGCCTGCAGCATGCATGATAATGTCTGTGCCTGAATCATACATACGTTTTGCGATTGCTTGACCTTTAGAAGCATCACCGAATGAACCTGCATATTGGATATCAATTTTTACTTTTGGATTTGCCGCTTTAGCGCCTGCAACAAAGCCAGCTTCGAATCCACCGATAATATCGCCTTCTACACCGCCGATAAATCCGATTTTACCTGTTTTGGATTGTAAAGCCGCTGCAGCACCTGCTAGGTATGAAGCTTCGTTAGCACGGAACATGATTGATGCAACATTATCTTGACCTTCAATAACTGAGTCAATAATGGCAAATTTAGCGTCTTTTTGTTGTTTTGCAACTTCAGATGTAGCATCATGCAAATTGAAACCTACAGCATATACTAAATCGAAATTACGGCGAACAAGGTTGTTAAGGTTTGTATTGTAATCACTTTCAGAAGCTGATTGAAGGTAGTCGAAGCCACCGTTACCTTTTTTCATTCCATTCTCTTCACCAAACTTCTCGATACCTTCCCAAGTTGATTGGTTGAATGAACGGTCATCGATACCACCGATATCAGTAACCATTGCTACTGAGAATTTATCTTTATCACTACCGCTTTTTTTCGATTCGTCCCCTTTGTCTGATCCACATGCCGCAAGCAATGTACCAGAAGCTAGAAGTGCAGAAAGTGCTAAACCAATTTTACGCTTTTTCACTTGAAATCCTCCCAAAAAGTAAATTAATTAAATTTGTTATTGACGATAGCAGGAATGAATACATTTATACGCGTTTACGTATTACATGGAAGCTGAATTTATCAGCTCTAAAATAGTTTTTCGAATATAAGACCAGCCGTTCTTGTTCATCATAATGGAACTGCTTCAGCAACAAGAGAGCTGTCTCGCGTCCGCATTCTAAGATAGGCGAAACGTGCCCATGATAGCCAATCGGATCAATATAAGTGACCGCATAAGCAACATGTATGTCCCCTGATTCTTCTAATGCTTGAAATATCGATAGATTGCGTCTTTTCAAAAAATCTTTCGGCAAATAGTTTGAAGGTACTTGGTCGATACAATATACCACAGGATTATCGTCAGCTGTACGGACCCGTTCAATCGTAATTATCGGATCGCCAGCATCACATTGAAAGCGTTTTAAATCTTCGTCATTCGGAAGCAGCTCGGTAGAGTTTAAATAGACTGTACCGGGCTGCATACCTGCATCTTCTATCATAGAAGAAATACTTGATAACTGTTCAATGCCTGAAGTAAATATGGGCTTTGGATTCACAAAGGTTCCCACACCATGTCTTCTAACAATAATATTTTCTTCTTCCAAAAGTCTTAGTGCTTCCCGAAGCGTCGCACGACTTACCCCAAGTGTCTTCGACAACTCAAATTCAGATGGTAGTTTTTCATTTTCTTTGTAAATCCCTTTTTCTATGTCTGCCTTAAGATGATCGATCACTTGAAGATAGAGATGACGCTGGTCAGACTTTATTGTCAAATTAACCACCACCAGTAGAGATCAGACATCTGACGTAAAACATTCCTACTAATCAGTCATACTATAACACTTTTAAATAACGAAATAAATAACTTTCGAAAAAAACTGTGTTAAAACAGTTAATAAATTTTTAAAAATTGTTGAATTTGCTATTTTTCGTTACTTTGTTAGAAAATTCATAATTGCCGGACGTGCTATTTCCCGATTAATACTTCTCTTGGTTTGCTTTTTTCAGCTGGTCCGACAATACCTCTTTCCTCCATCTGATCCATGATACGAGCGGCTCTAGCGTATCCTATCTTTAATTTTCTTTGCAGATAAGATACAGATGCAGTATCTTGGCTAGCTACCAAATTAACAGCTTCTTCAAAGAGGTCATCTGTATCATCCAAGTCTGTAATTTCCTCTTCTTCAGTAGGAATCATTTCCTCTTGGTATTGGGCTTTTTGCTGTGCTATAACAAAGTCTACAATCTGTTCTACTTCTTGGTCTGAGACAAAAGCCCCTTGTACGCGTACCGGCTTCGACTGCCCAGCTGGTAAAAATAGCATATCCCCCCTACCAAGCAAGCGTTCCGCTCCTCCCATATCAAGAATAGTTCGAGAATCGATTGCGGAAGATACAGCGAATGCTATTCTCGATGGGATGTTAGCTTTAATAATACCTGTAATAACATCCACACTTGGTCTTTGTGTTGCGATAATGAGGTGTATGCCTGCTGCTCTAGCCATTTGCGCTAAGCGTGTAATTGAATCTTCCACATCACTTGAGGCTACCATCATCAAATCGGCTAACTCATCAACAATAACCACAATAAACGGCATCTTGGGATGCTTCTCTCCATTTTCTTTATTAAAACGTTCGATATGTGCATTATATCCCTCTATATTGCGTGTTCCCGTATGTGAAAACAAATCGTAGCGTCTTTCCATCTCATCTACGACTTTTTTCAACGCTTGTGACGCTTTTCTTGCATCTGTCACAACTGGCGCCAATAAATGTGGAATCCCATTATAAACGTTCAATTCTACCATCTTCGGATCAATCATCATCATTTTTACTTCATGAGGCTTTGCACGCATAAGAATACTAATAATAATGCCATTAATACAAACGGACTTCCCACTCCCCGTTGATCCTGCTACTAATAAATGTGGCATTTTGTTCAGCTGTGCAAGTTTTGCTTCACCGGTAATATCTCTTCCTAAACCGATCAATAACTTTTCATCCGGCTTATTGTTTTCTTTGGATTCTAGCACTTCTCTTAGGCTAACTATAGCGACCTCTTTATTAGGAACTTCAATACCAACAGCCGATTTTCCAGGTATTGGCGCCTCTATTCTAATATCCTTAGCAGCCAGGGCTAAAGCTAAATCATCTTGCAATCCTACGATTTTGCTAACCTTCACGCCTCTGTCTGGCAATACCTCATATTCCGTTACTGCAGGGCCTAAATGAACTTGGGTAACTGTGGCTTTTACACCGAATGATTGGAATGTTTGCTCTAATTTCTTAGCATTCCCTTGAATTAATTGAAATTCGCCGCTTTGATCCGTATGCGGTGGTAATTTTAAAGTAGCCATAGCTGGTAATTGATACGCCTCATTCTCCACCTCTGCTGCAGATATTACAGCAGCATCAATTGTATCTGCAGCTGTTTCAGGTTCTTCTTCAGGAATATCTGCTACAGGCTGATCTTGTTGTTGAATTCGTTGCGTAAAGGCAGAAATGATTGGCTCTTTTGGTTGCTCGGGGATTGTTGCTGCATGATATTCTTCATCATTAACGGTATGTTCGATAGTTTCCTCTTCAGACACCGCAGCTTTTCTTTTTCTCTCTTTCTTTTTCTTACTCTTTGCTTCTTGGCGCCTGCTTACAGTGTCCTCTGACTCTTCTTTCATTTCCATAATTGACTGTTTAATCGTTGGCCATTTGCCAGCGATATAAGGAATTAGGGCTTTACCAGTAATTAAAAGGAGTCCAATTAACACCATTAGCCATCCTGCGATATTGGCACCTGCTGCATCAAATAAAGCGAAGAAACAAGCAAAAAGGATAGCCCCAATCATACCTCCTCCTAATGCATGAGAATGCTCTTTAATTCCTCCTGAAGTAACAAGCACTCTCCATGTTTCTTTTAAAACCGAATTATTGTGCAAGGCTTGACCATTAAACAGTTGCTCGAACAAGGAAATGTGGCTGAATAATGTTAAACCACCTGTAATTAGTAAGACACCACCGATCAGGCGGTTTTTCAGATTAGGAATTGTGCGTTTGACCATTAGTAACAACGCACTCACGATGAACAAGAAAGGAACGATGATAGCCCAATTCCCAAATAAAAATAAGGCAATGTATTGGAACGCCTTTCCTACAATTCCATACTCAAAAAAGATAATAATCGCAAGGCCAATTAGTATTAATCCTATGATTTCATATACCAATGGTTGCGTCTTCGTAGCTTTTTTCGTTTTTTTGCTGACTGTTTTTTTACTCTTTGCAGGTTTCTTTTTCGTTGCTTTTTTTGCCATGCAACCACCTACTTTCTTTCGTTGATTAAGGTTTTTTACAATCTTTTTGTTTTGGAAGAATATCTTTATCATGTACATAATAAAACGGAAAAAGGATTTCCTACCATTTTTAAGAGGTAAGGAAATCCTTTTTCCCGCATAACGCTAATATTCCATAATAATAGGGATAATCATTGGTCTTCTTTTGGTTTTTTGGAATAAATAAGAGTTTAGCGTGTCACGGATTTCTTGTTTTATACTTGTCCATTCGTACGAGCCTTTATTCACATAACTTTCGACAACAGCGCGAACTAATTCAGAAGACTCACTTAATAATTCTTCTGATTCTCTTACATATACAAAGCCTCTTGATAAAATTTCTGGACCAGAAGCAACTTTTTTCTCTTTGCGGTTGATGGTCACAACTACGATGAATATACCATCTTGACTTAGCAATTTACGATCGCGTAATACAATATTGCCTACATCGCCTACGCCTATACCGTCAATTAGCACGTTACCGGCAGTGACACGGCCACTCATACGCATTTTGCCGCCTTTATATTCTACAATATCTCCTTTATCTGCAATAAATATTTGGGCTTTAGACATACCTGTTTGTTGCGCCAACTTTGAGTGAGCTATTAACATACGGTAGTCGCCTTGAATTGGGATAAAGTATTTTGGTCGCATTAAATTCAGCATTAATTTCAAATCTTCTTGCGAGCCGTGCCCTGAAACATGCACTTTTTTATCAGCAGACAACACTTTTGCTCCTGCTTTTGCAAGGCTGTTCATTGTGTCTGCGATTTGGACTTCCATCCCTGGTGAAGGTGTGAAAGTAATAAGAACTGTGTCTGTATTTTTAATACGGATATCGCGGTGGTGTTTGCGGATAATTTTTTCTAATCCTTCTAGTGGTTCACCTTGATTTCCTGTTATAATCGCCACAATTTCTTCATCTGCATAATCATTCATTTTATTTGCTGGGATAATTCTGTCAGGATCAACAGATAAGTAACCCAGGCGCATACCAACTTCAAATGCATGCTCTAAGCTTTTACCTATAACAGCGATTTTTCGATCAGCATCAGTTGCTTGATCAAATACTTGCTGGATACGGATAAAATTAGAAGCATATAGCGCAACTAAAATACGGCCTTCTGCATTATGAAAAGTTTTTGCTAACTTCTCCTGTACAACATTTTCGGGAATTGTATAGCCAGGACGTTCTGCTTCAGTAGAATCAGACATCAAGATAAAGACGCCTTCTTCACCCAAGTTTGCCATTTTTGCAAGATCTGGCTTATATTTGCCTTTTGCTGATTGGTCAAACTTAAATTCGCCTGTATGGACAATTGCACCTTCACTTGTATGGAAAGCAATACCCAATGAATCTGGGATACTGTGTGTAGTATGGAAGAATGTCACATAAGTCGTTTGGAAGTTCATGCGACTCTTGCTCGTTACCTCAAAAAACTTAATTTGATATGGTGCAGGCAATTCTTTCAAATGTTCTTTTGCTAATGCGATCGTCAATTTAGATCCATAAACCGGCGCGTTCACTTTTTGTAGTAAATATGCGACAGATCCGATAGCATCTTCATGTCCATGTGTTAAGAAAATACCTTTTACACGTGATTTATTTTCGACTAAGTAAGATATGTCTGGTATGACATAATCAATGCCTAACATTTCGTCTTCCGGAAACATAAGGCCGCTATCCACGACAAAGATTTCTTCATCAATTTCGATAACGTACATTGCTTTGCCGACTTCACACACGCCGCCCAATGGGATGACGCGTATTACTTCATTTTTTGTTATTGTTTTTGCCACTTGTTTTCCTCCTAAATTAATCCCGAACACAAACCACTTACTCCCATTATATAGATAGTTGAGCGTTTTCACAAACAAAAAAGAATGGGTCAATGTCACCCATTCTCGAATCATCTGTGTTCGTTCAAATGTGGACCTTCTAAATCATTCATTCCGTTATAATCACTGCTGAGTTTAATTATGAAAATTCCTTTGTCTCATATACACCTTAGTCAAAACTCTTTTGCTTTTCTTCATATTCTCTCCAAGCAAGATCATATGCCCTCTTCTCCTCAGCTGTTAAAGAAATAATAGGCAGCCTTACACTCTCCGTACCTAATCCTTGCTTTGCTAAGGCATACTTTAAAGTAGAAGGGCTAGGCGTTGCAAATAGTGCCCGTATAAGTGGCAGTAGCGCTTGATGAATGCGGGCAGCTTTTTCATGCTCACCATCATAATATGCCTTCATCATTTTTTGCATATCATATCCAACTAAATGGGAAGCTACAGATACAATGCCTGATCCCCCGATGCTGAGTAACGGCAATGTTAAACCGTCATCTCCAGAATATACTTGAAATCCTTGCGGGGCATTCGCTAAAATTTCTGCCATTTGATCTAAACTTCCACTTGCTTCTTTGACTATTTGTATATTTGGAATATCACTTAATGCAAGAACGGTTTCTGGTGTCATATTAACACCTGATCTTCCCGGAATGTTGTAGAGCATAACCGGCAGAGAAGTCGCTTGCGCAATAGCTGCAAAATGTTCGTACATCCCCTGTTGGCTAGGTTTATTATAATACGGTGCCACTAGCATAATGCCGTCAACACCTGCAGCTTCTGCCTTCTGTGTTAACAGTATTGATTCTTTTGTATTGTTACTTCCTGTTCCTGCAATGACTGGAATTCTCTTATTAGCTTTTTGCACAACATATTGAAATATTCTTATCTTTTCTTCAGAACTTAAAGTAGGAGATTCACCTGTCGTTCCACAGACGACAAGTGAATCTGTCCCATTCGCAATTAAATGCTCAATCAATCTAGCAATCTCTTCATAGTGAATGGTCCCATCTTCATGGAACGGCGTAATCATAGCTGTCGCAATACGACCAATATTCACTCAGCTGCCTCCTTACTTTAGTCCATCTTCAATCATTTTTTCAGCGATTTGGATAGAGTTTAGCGCAGCTCCTTTCAACAAATTATCAGCTACAATCCATAGATGAAAACCTGTATCTTCTGTTAAGTCCTTGCGAATTCGACCTACAAATACATCATCCAAACCATCTGAATATAATGGCATAGGATAGTGCTGTGTTGCAGGGTCATCATGTAATACTACCCCCGGAGCTGTTTTTAAAATCTCTTTTATTTCTTCTACTGACACACCATTTCGCTCTATTTCAATATAAACTGATTCAGAGTGCCCTACTGTTACTGGCACGCGTACACAAGTTGCCGCTACTGGTAATGCTTCATCATGCAGAATTTTTTTGGTTTCATTAATCATTTTCATTTCTTCATAGGTAAAGCCGTTTTCTGTAAATACATCGATTTGTGGTATCACATTGCGTGCAATAGGATAGTGCTTCTTATCGCTTTTTACAGGTAAGATTTGGGCCTCTATTCCTGTAGGCTCATCAAAATGGACGCTTTGTTCTTTTAGCTCATTTACGGCACTGATTCCTGCTCCGGATACAGCTTGATATGTAGATACGATTATTTTCTTCAACCCAAATGCTTGCCGGATTGGCTGAAGTGCTGCGACCATTTGTATGGTAGAACAATTTGGATTGGCTATAATGCCCTGATGTGTTGCAAGATCATTAGGATTTACTTCAGGTACTACAAGAGGCGTATCTGGATCCATTCGAAATGCACTTGTATTATCAATTACGATTGCTCCGCGTTTTGCAGCTTCAGGCGCAAGTTCCTTAGAAACGGATCCTCCAGCGCTAAAAAAGGCAAAATCTATCCCATCAAACGCTTCTGGGGTAGCTTCTTCTATTTTATAACGCTCATTGCCTACTGCTAATTCTTTTCCGGCAGAGCGCTTTGACGCTAAAGGTTTTAATTGTGCCATAGGGAATTTACGTTTGATTAATTGTTCAATAATTTTTGTACCTACAGCCCCTGTGGCACCTACTACTGCTACTGTATATTTTTTCGTCATTATACATCGCTCCTCAGCTAATCATCCAAGTAATGGCGCTATTGTATCATACTTACCTAGTTATTTATATAATAATTAAATTATTTAGTATATTGAATCAATAATGGTTGCAATTGTGCTTTATTTAATGAAGCTTCTACTGTTTTTGCCATCAACGTAAAATCAGATATAAGAGAATTTGGCTTATTGATAGGATCATCTTGCCCAAACGGGATAAAGAAGATATTTTTTGTGTTTAATAGCTTCATAACATTTATTCCATTAAGTCCTAGCGCATCATTCGTAGAAATCCCAAGAACTACTGGGCTTCCATTTCTTAAAGTTGCTTTCGCCGCCATTAATACAGGAGAGTCAGTTGCGGCATTAGCAAATTTACTGATAGAGTTCCCTGTCATCGGAGCAATGACCATACAATCTAAAGGATTTGAGGGTCCAAATGGCTCTGCCTCCGCAATGCTTTTTACCACCTCATTGCCTGCCAAGCTCTCTATTTTCTCAATCCATTCTTCTCCTGTACCAAAACGAGTCGCCGCTGTTAAAACAGAATGCGTGATAATCGGGACAACAGTTGCCCCTAATTCAGTGAGAGAAGTGATTTTAGGTATTACGTCTGCATACGTGCAATGGGAAGCAGTAATCCCTAACCCAATCCGTTTGCCTTGTAGCATATTATTCCTCCTTTAGTTCGTTATTTTTTCGTACAATCACCTGTGCAAGCAAGTCTGCAGCATCTTGTGGGAAATACTTGCCGGGCAAACCAGGAAGGAATGTATAAATAAGCTTCTCTCTCTCTTCTATATTAAGGCAGCCTGGTGATGATGCTACATCAAATATGTTCAATTTTTTTTCTAATGCATTATAGAAATCTACAGTAAACCATTTATTCGGAATTGTATTAATTAAGTAATCGTGTTCTGTTGTATTCTCCGGTATCAATTGATCTGCAACGTAGCCATAGGCAATGGCCTCTTGAATTTGGCTGTTGGATCTTGCCAAAATATGAACATTTGCACCCAATTTATGGAACATGTAGGCAAGCATCTTAGCTACACGGCCAAATCCTGTAATACAAAATGATTTGTCAAATACTGAAGTATTTTCTAAATCATAAAATGCCCGCAGCATTCCTTCAGAGGTCAATCTAGCATTCAGCCATATATACGATTCATCCTGCAGATAATAGATCACCTGCTCCTCTTTTAATTGCAGAAATTCCTGTTGTAGACTTTGATTGCTTTTACCGACAAATATTACAGCATTCGATGGGAGGCCCTCGAATGCACCGCGAGGAATTTCTGGCGCTTGGATTGGCAACACAATCCGCTCAGGCTTTTCCGTCTCAATGATTTGTTGGAGCTCCTCATTCCACTTGTCTGTATATTTGTAAATAACCTGCTCATAATCTAGTGACAAATAGAGGGCCAATTCTTTGAACCGCAAATCTCTTCCAAGGATTAACCATTTTTCATTTATCATTTTGTGTACCCCGATTTCAGTGGTTGTGTTTTTTTGAATAAAATTCGGTCTTCGCCAATCAGTGAAATTTCTGTCCATGGAATATAGGACTGCGGTTTTTGATCTTTTGATTGAAATGGCAAGCGATAACCTCTTTGGACTAATTCAAATCCATAAATTTGCCCTGTTTTCGGATCTAATAAACACTCTGTTTCCGCAAGCAACCCGCAGCGGACTCCATCACTCATCTGGATTAGTTCTTTATCCGCGAGCTCAGATAAAAGCATTTAACCCCTCCTTCTCCGTCATAATAGTGTATGTCATTATACATATGCATGTGCATAAAAAAAACTAAGAGGCATATTAAAGTCTCTTAGTTGGCTGAATAATCGATTTAGCAAATGGTTTTCCCAGTATATCTTGTATGATGTTATTCACACTTATTTCATTTACTGCTTGCAGTTCTTCTAAATTTATTTCAATCGATTTATGCTCTCCATAGATCAATTCATTTTTTGCATTTCGATGCATGACATCATTAGTGGTTTCAAGGCTTAACAAAAAATTGCTTTCTAATTGTTCTTTTGCGTACTTTATTTCTTTAGCTGTTACGCCATTTTCCTTTAGGTTATCTGTTATTTGCAAAATAGTTTCTTCCAAAAGATCCAATTGCTTAGGAGATGTACCGCCATAAATCATAAAAGCGCCAGTATCTTGGTAAGCAGAGTAATACGAATAAATTGAATAGGCTAACGCTTTCTCTTCTCTCACTTGTTGAAAAAGCCTTGATGACGTTGTATCTCCGATTATATTATTCATGACAAGAAGACTCATGAGATTTGGGTCTTTTATTGAAAGTGATGGGTATCCAAGCAATAAATGTGATTGTTCTGCATGGTTACGCTTGATAGTCATACCTGGATCAAATCGAGGTATTATAGCAATCCGAGGGACTTCAGAGTCTCTTTCAAAATCTCCAAATAATGCGGCGACTGTGTCCAAAAGATGATCAGGGACATTGCCGGCAATGGAGATTACTATGCGTTCAGGCGTATAATGTGCCTCCATAAAATCTTCTAGCGTTTCTTTTGTGAAGGTTTCCAATGTATCTTTTGTACCTAGGATAGGAGCACCAATTGGATCGTCAGGAAACATGGCTCGCCAAAGCCTTTCATCTACTTCATCATCTGGCGTATCTTCAACTAATAGCATTTCCTCATAAATTACTTGCCTTTCTTTTTCAATTTCTTGCGGATCGAAGGATGAATGGAAAAACATATCCGCTAAAATGTTCAGCGCTTCAACTGCATGGATATCCAAAGTGGTGGCATAAAAACAAGTATTTTCTTTAGACGTAAAGGCATTTAATTGCCCTCCAATACGATCAAAGGATTCAGCTATTTCTTTTGCTGTCCTACTATATGTACCCTTAAACAACATATGTTCAATGAAATGTGTTATTCCGTTTAATTCAGGACTTTCATCTCTGGAACCTACATTTACCCAAATGCCCATGGATACCGATCTAACGTATGGACGTTTTTCAACAAGAATTCTAACGCCATTTTTACATATATGTTTAATCCTCAATAATCTTCCTCCTTTATATAAAAAAGAGGCTGTCGTTTAATTAGACAACCTCGTTGCAGACATAATATATTCTTTAACTGCTTAACTTTTTAAATAAAACAGTCTTATTGTTGTTCTGCTCTTTCTTTTTCTTCTTTAATAACAATCTTGCGTGATAAGTTGACACGGCCTTGGCGATCGATTTCAATGACTTTCACCAATAGCTCATCACCTAATTTCAAGACATCTTCGACAGCTTTTGTACGTTCTTCTTGAATTTCAGAAATATGAAGCAAGCCATCCTTACCAGGGAAGATTTCTAGGAACGCGCCGAATTTTTCGATACGTTTAACTTTACCCATATAGTATTCGCCGACTTTTGCTTCACGCACAATGTTTTCGATTATTTCTTTAGCGCGTTTGATCATATCTTCATCTGAAGAAGCAATTGAAATCGTACCATCTTGCTCTGTATCGATTTTTACGCCTGTTTCTTCAATAATCTTGTTGATTTGTTTGCCCCCTGGCCCAATTACATCGCGGATTTTATCAGGGTTGATATGAATCTGCTGAATCTTAGGTGCATATGCAGATAAGTGTTCTTTCGGTTGAGCGATTGTAGCCAACATAGATTCTAAAATAATCATACGGCCGCGTTTTGCTTGCACTAATGCTTCTTCTAGAATTTCACGAGATAAACCATCAATTTTAATGTCCATTTGAAGTGCTGTTACACCTTTTGCTGTTCCAGCTACCTTAAAGTCCATATCGCCAAGATGGTCTTCCATACCTTGAATGTCCGTTAAGATGGAATAATAATCGCCCTTTTTAATAAGGCCCATCGCAATACCTGCTACTGGTGCTTTAATTGGAACACCTGCATCCATCAATGCTAGGCAAGATGCACAGATACTTGCTTGTGATGTTGAACCATTTGATTCTAATACTTCTGATACACAGCGAATAGTGTAAGGGAAATCTTTTTCATCTGGAATAATCGCGGATAATGCACGTTCTCCAAGTGCTCCGTGACCGATTTCACGGCGTCCTGGACCACGCATTGGTCCTGTTTCCCCAACTGAGAATTGAGGGAAATTATAATGGTGCATAAAGCGTTTTGACTCTTCTACACCAAGTCCATCAATGATTTGAACATCGCTTAATGCGCCAAGCGTACAGATTGATAGCGCTTGTGTTTGTCCACGTGTAAACAATCCTGAACCATGAGCACGCGCCAACAATCCAGTCTCTGAAGATAATGGACGGATTTCATCTAATTTACGGCCATCTGGGCGGATTTTTTCTTCGGTAATCAATCGACGGACTTCTTCTTTGACCATCTTATCTAAAATTTGGCCAACTTGTTTCAATGTAGCATCGTCTGCTTCTTGTTCTTCAAATTGTGCAATTACCTCAGCTTTTACTGCTTCAATCGCTTCATCACGTGCATGTTTTTCATGCGTTTGAATCGCTGCGTTCATTTGAGTTTCAAATTGAGAAGTAATGCTTTCAGTCAATTGTGGATCTAACTCATGCAATGTTACTTCGATTTTTTCTTTGCCTGCTTCCTTCGTTACTTCTTCTTGGAAGGCAATAAGCTTTTTGATTTCTTCATGTCCGAACATGATTGCTTCAAGCATTGTTTCTTCTGGCACTTCTAGGGCACCAGCCTCCACCATGTTGATCGCATCTTTAGTGCCTGCAACAGTAAGATTAATCAATGATTGATCTAATTGTTCCACAGTAGGATTAACAATAAACTCATCATTAATCATACCAACTTGAACACCTGCGATTGGTCCGTCGAATGGAATATCAGATACCATAAGAGCCAATGATGAACCTACCATAGCCGCCATTTCGCTGCTGCAGTTTGGATCAGCTGACATAACCATTGAGGTAACTTGTACTTCATTACGGAAACCGTCTGGAAATAATGGACGGATTGGTCGGTCAATTAAACGAGATGTTAAAACAGCACGTTCAGATGGACGTCCTTCTCTTTTAATAAAACCTCCAGGAATCTTACCGACTGCATAAAGTTTTTCTTCATAGTTCACAGTTAAAGGGAAGAAATCTGTTTGTTTTGGGTGTTTAGACATAGTAGCATTACATAGTACAGCTGTTTCGCCGTAACGTACCATTACTGCACCGTTTGCTTGTTTTGCAAGCTGGCCGACTTCGATTTGCAATGGTCGTCCTGCCCATTCATAGGTAAAAACTTTTTTTTCGTTCATCTATTGAACTCCTCTCTTAAAAAGAAAACCTAAATTACATATAAGCTTATGTTATGTAGTTACTTGTAGTTTATCAAAAATAAATGCGCTTTGCGAAACATTTCTCTACATTCCGCTTTTATTCGCTATAGATGGCTGGAATTTTATTAAACATAAAGAAAAAGCGGGACAAGCCCGCTTTCATCTCATGCATTTAATCTCGGCTCCTACTTTACTTCAATTGTGCAACTTGTACACAATGAAGATGGAGTAAGTTTCGACTGATTGAACTAACAAACAGCGCGGGCAGAATCCCTCGCTGTTTGTTGTTTCATTTTATCGGCGTAAGCCAAGTTTTGTAATAATTTCACGGTAACGTTGTACGTCGTTTTCACGTAAATATTTTAATAAGTTACGGCGACGACCGACCATTTTGAATAGACCGCGACGTGAGTGGTGGTCTTTTTTGTGAACACGTAAATGTTCGTTTAAGTTGTTAATCTCTTCCGTAAGGACAGCGATTTGAACTTCTGGTGAACCAGTATCACTTTCGTGTGTACGGTATTCAGCAATGATTTCGTTTTTGCGTTCTTGTGTTAGTGCCATCCTATTCACCTCCTACTGATTAAAAAATATCCCCTATTACTGAGCAACTCGTTGGTGATTCGTAGAGCCAAGTAATGGTTCAGCGCCGCTAGAAGCGGATCACTTAGAAAATAGTAACATAAACAGGTTACTCATGCAACTATAATTGATTTAAACTAATGATCGCAAGTATTCTAATGCCTGTTGTTTATCAGCTTCAATTTGGGTTTTCAATGCCTCAATTCCACTGAATTTTCTTTCGCCTCGCAAGTACTTATACCAATCCACTTTCACTTCTTCACCATAGATATTTTTATCAAACTGGTCAATAAACACTTCAATCGTTAAATTCTTTTCATCTGGATTTTTGAAAGTCGGTTTATAGCCGACATTACATACACCATTATGCCACTCATTCTGTACTTCAATCTTTACTGCATAGACACCAGTTGCCGGTATGAAAGTACCTTCTGCTTCTTGAACATTGGCAGTTGGAAATCCAATTTCTCTGCCTCGCTTATCCCCATGAACCACAACGCCAGGGATTTGATATGGTCGTCCCAACAAGTGGCGAACGGATTCCATATCGCCTTCTTTTAGGGCACTCCGAATCCGTGTAGAACTAATTTTATCTTCTTCAAACTGTTTTTTATCCACAATAGATACCTCGTAATCGCCATTGCTAAGTTGTTTCATATCTTCCATTTTGCCGCTACCTTTCTTGCCAAATGAATAATCAAAGCCAGCACTTACATGTTTAATATTTAACTCGCGAATAAATATATCAACAAATTCAGATGGATTTAAATTGGCAAAATCAGAAGTAAAGCGAACAACAAATACAGTATCAACTTGCAATTTTTTCAGGATTTCAATCTTTTGTTTCAAAGGAGTGATATAAAACACTTGTTCTTTTCGGCCTCCCAATACAATGGAAGGGTGTGGATCAAATGTCATCACAGCTAATTTTAAGTTTTTCGCTTTTGCTTGTTCTCTTGCCTCTTCTATAACCGCTTGATGACCAAGATGAATGCCGTCAAAAAAACCAATGGCTAGTGAGTAAGGGCCTTGAACTTCCGGCGAATTGATTTGATGCGGATACATGAGATGAATCACTTTCATAACAATTTCCTCCTACCTAATCCACGTTTGGAAACATTTTTTCTGGTTTCATGAATCCCTCTTTTTCTGGATGCTTTATATATACAGCAACTGCAGAATTGCCTTTCATATAAACAATTTTATCATTTTCATTAAGCGCAGGATGCATTAGCAGAACTTGTCCATTTTTAATGGCCTTTTCAATAGACTCAGTAAGCTCTATCTGTGGATATTCATAAAGTGCAAATTCCAATGGCTTCATGCACTCTTGAAGCAAGCCGGCATCAACTTTTTCTTGTAATTCGGATAATGTAACACAATCGTCCTTTGTAAAGGTACCTGACTTGATGCGTACTAATGAAGCCATATGAGCAGGATACCCTAACGCTTCACCAATCTGCACAGCAAGCGTTCGAATATAAGTCCCTTTGCTACAGCTTATACGGACAGAGAACCGAATTTTTTCACCCTTATATTCTGTAGAATGGTCTAATAACTCCAATTCATAAATGGTCACTTGCCTTGTTGGACGTTCAACAGTTTCGCCCCGTCTTGCATATTCATAAAGCTTTTTCCCATTTACTTTTACGGCAGAATACATAGGTGGGGTTTGATTGATTGTGCCGGTAAGCGATTGTAAAGCCTGAAGTAACTCATTGCGGCTAATTTGCTTTTCCGACAAATCTTCTTCCACTATCTCTCCTTCGGCATCTTCTGTAGTAGTGGAAACCCCAATTTCAATTACAGCCTCGTAGGTTTTTCCGGCATTCGTCAAATACTCAGCAAGTCTTGTAGCATTTCCTATGCATATTGGCAGCACACCTTCAACAGTGGGATCTAATGTGCCGGTATGCCCGACTTTCTTTGTATGTAAAATTTTTCGCACCTTGAATACACAATCGTGTGAAGTCATGCCTTTTTCTTTCCATAATGGTAAAATACCATGCATGTAACTCACTCCTTTGCCAACATTACACCAAATAATTTAATACATTTTTTAAGAGAAAAAGCCTGCAAGCTCTAATTGCAGGCTTTTGTCTATTGGTCTTGTGAATCGTTCAGTTGGCGCAGCAATGAATCGATTCGATTGCCATATTCTACTGAAGAATCAAAAGCGAAAGAAAGTTCCGGTGTAACTCGCAAACGAATGCGGTGGCTAATTTCAGAGCGAATAAAACCCTTCGCCTTTTCAAGCCCTTTTAACGTATCCTGGCGTTCTCTTTCATTTCCTAGGCAAGTAATATATGCCGTCGCTTGTTGAAGATCACCAGTTACCTCTACATCCGTTACAGTTACAAATCCAACTCTTGGATCTTTGATTTTACGGCTAATGATATCTGCCAATTCTTTTTTCATTTGTTCAGCGACACGTGTTGAGCGCATTGACATAAACGTTCACCTCAATTTCTTATATAAACTCCCGATCAATGTGAAGGCATTGCCATTCCGGATTTGACTCTAGAAAAGCGATAGCCCGCTCTAGCTCTCTTTCCGCTGCTTGTTGTGAAGAAGCAACAGAAACAAGAGCTAGAAGCGTTCTTTGCCAAACATCTTGATGGTCTATCTCTGCAATAGAGATATTGTATTTCTGTTTTACACGCATAGTCATAGACTGCAAAACAGCACGTTTTTCTTTTAGCGAATGTGCAGCAGGAACAAAAAATTCACACTCTGCATATGCCATCATTAGCGTTTAATCTCTTCCATTACGAAGGCTTCGATTTGGTCGCCTACTTTAAGGTCATTGTAGTCTTTGATTGTAAAACCACATTCATACCCTCTTGCAACTTCTTTTGCATCATCTTTGAAACGTTTTAAAGAATCTAACACACCTTCAAAGATAACAATTCCCTCGCGAATCACACGTACACCACTGTCACGAGTTAATTTACCTTCTGTTACATAACCGCCGGCAATTGTACCAACTTTTGAAACTTTAAAGGTTTCGCGAATTTCTGCAGAACCGATTACTTTTTCTTCATATTCAGGATCTAGCATGCCTTTCATTGCAGCTTCAATCTCTTCAATTACTTTATAAATAATGCGGTGAAGACGAATATCTACGCCTTCAGCTTCTGCAGCACGTTTTGCATTGACATCAGGACGAACATTGAAACCAATTACAATTGCATTTGAAGCAGCTGCAAGTGAAATGTCAGATTCAGTAATAGCGCCCGCGCCTGTATGAATAATCTTCACATTAACGCCTTCTACATCAATTTTCATCAATGAAGCAGCCATTGCTTCAACTGTACCTTGAACATCTGCTTTGACAATTAAGTTTAATTCTTTCATATCGCCTTGTTTCATTTGTTCAAACAAGTTATCAAGTGTAACGCGTTGTTTTTCAGTACGCATTTCTTGGATAGCAGTAGATTCGCGAGCTTCCCCTACTTGACGAGCTGTTTTTTCATCTTCAAATACAACAAAACGATCCCCTGCTTGTGGCACTTCATTTAAGCCAGTAATTTCTACAGGCGTAGATGGACCTGCGCTTTTCACGCGGCGACCAAGATCGTTGACCATTGCACGAACACGACCATACGTATGACCAACAACAATTGGATCTCCTACATTTAGTGTACCGTTTTGAACTAATAATGTTGCTACAGAGCCACGGCCTTTATCTAATTGTGCTTCAATGACAGAGCCAATAGCACGACGTTTAGGATTTGCTTTTAATTCGCCTACTTCAGAAACAAGCAAAATCATTTCAAGCAATTGGTCGATACCTTCGCCAGACAATGCAGAAATCGGTACAAAGATAGTATCCCCGCCCCACGATTCTGGAACCAAACCATGTTCTGTTAATTCTTGCATCACACGATCAGGGTTTGCTGTTTGTTTATCCATTTTGTTGACTGCTACAATGATTGGAACTTCAGCAGCTTTTGCGTGGTTGATTGCTTCAATTGTTTGAGGCATAACACCGTCATCTGCAGCCACAACAAGGATTGTTAAATCGGTAATCTTAGCACCACGCGCACGCATAGTTGTGAAAGCGGCATGTCCTGGTGTGTCTAGGAAAGTAATCTTTTTTCCTTGGACAACAACTTGATAAGCACCGATATGTTGTGTAATACCGCCCGCTTCGCCTTCTGTAACTTTAGTGTTACGGATAGAGTCAAGCAAAGTTGTTTTACCATGGTCAACGTGACCCATAATTGTAACTACTGGCGGACGTTCTTTAATATCTGCAGTATTTTCATTTTCATCTTCTTCGAAGTAAGTATCTAGATCCGTAGCATCAATGCGTACTTCTTCTTCTACTTCAACACCGTAGTCTGCGCAAATTAATTCAATTGCGTCTTGATCAAGTTCTTGGTTGATTGTAGCCATAACACCAAGCATGAACAATTTTTTAATGATTTCAGATGGTTCACGGCCTAATTTTTTAGCTAATTCACCAACGCTAAGTGATTCATAAAACGTGATTTTTTCTGGCAATTCTTTTTTCACAGCTGGCTGTGGTGCCGGTTGTGGACGATTCTTACGGCGCTGTCCGCCATGAATGCCTGGTTTGCGTCGTTGGTTGTTGTTACGGTTGCCGCCTTGTGCATTATTGCTACGGTTGCCGCCTCTTGCATTATTAGGGCGGTTGCCACCTTGTGTGTTGCTTGTTTGGCTACCGCTTCTAGCATTATTGTTAGAACGTTGGCCACCTTGCGTATTGCTTGTTTGACTACCGCTTCTTGTATTATTATTCGGACGGTTGCCACCTTGCGTGTTGCTTGTTTGGCTGCCGCCTCTTGAATTATTGTTTGAACGGTTGCCACCTTGCGTGTTGCTCGTTTGGCTACCACCTCTTGAATTATTGTTTGGACGGTTGCCACCTTGCGTGTTGCTTGTTTGGCCACCACGATTATTCGTTTGGCTTCGGTTTTGATTATTATTTGTTGATGGTCTTTGTTTTGAGTTGTCTTTTGAAGTTGAATTATTATTCATAGTACTTCCTTGGTTATTATTTTGTTTTGTTTGAGCAGGACTAGAAGAGGGTTGCTCTTTTCTTGCTGCAGGACGAGTTCCTGGCTGCCCTTTTGTTGGGTTTGACTGTACACTCTGTTGTTGAGTGCCTTTTTTATATACATGATTTAATTTGCTAATCGTTTCTGGTTCTAACATGGACATATGATTCTTCACATCAATTTGGAGCTTAGATAACTGATCAATCACTTCTTTACTTGACTGGCTTACTTGTTTCGCATATTCATGAACGCGTAATTTTGTCATGTACTCACCCCCGGTTAGATTTCGTTGAGTAGCTGAGACAGCTTTCTTGCAAAACCGCTGTCCATTATTGCTACGGAAACTCTCGCCTCCCTACCAAGGGCGTGTCCGAGAACATCCCTTGTTGAAAATTCGTGTAGCTCAACGTGAAAAGAATGGCATTTATCGGTTAGCTTCTTTCTAGTATTTTTCGAAGCATCTGTCGATAAAATAACCAGCTTAGCTTGCTGATTTCTTACTTCTTTTACTACCTGTTCTTCGCCGGTTACCACCTTGCGTGCGCTTGCGGCTATACCTAGCAAATTTAAAATTGCTTGTTCTTGATTCATATTCGAGTTTCCTTTTGAACAATTGCTAATAGATCATCGTATATATGTGCTGGAATTTCCACTTGAAGTTGGCGTTCAAACACATTTTTATCTTTTGCGGCTTGAATCGCTGTAGCCGATTTCGAAACATATGCGCCGCGCCCCGATTTTTTTCCAGTCGGATCAACAGTTACTTCTCCTTCTTTGGAACGGACCACGCGAATCATTTCTTTTTTCGGAAACATCTCTCCGGTAGCAATACATTTTCTCAAAGGTATTTTACGATTGGTCGGCATCAGAATTCACCTTTCTTTTGACATTTGGGTTAATTGAAGACACTGACGTCAAAATCCCTTGTTAGTCTTCTTTGTATAGATCCACTTCAATTTCTTCTAGTGGCTCTTCATCTATCTCTTGTTCATAGATATCAGCAGTTTGGACAATTTGCTCTTCTGAACGTGGATAAATGCCTAATTCAGTCGCATCTGTTTCGCTTTTAATATCGATTTTCCAGCCAGTTAATTTAGCTGCTAATCTTGCGTTTTGACCACGTTTACCGATTGCTAGAGACAACTGGTAATCTGGCACAACAACTGTAGTAGATTTTTCTTCTTCATTTACTTGGACATCTAGTACTTGTGAAGGGCTTAGTGCATTTGCTACAAATACCACTGGATCCTCAGACCACTCAACGATATCGATTTTTTCGCCGTGTAGTTCATTGACAATCGTTTGTACGCGCGCTCCTTTTGCACCAACGCATGAACCCACAGGATCCACTTCTTCGTTATGTGCCACAACCGAAATTTTAGAACGGTCGCCTGCTTCGCGGGCAATCGATTTAATTTCTACTGTGCCTTCAAAAATTTCCGGCACTTCAAGTTCAAATAGACGACGTAGCAATCCAGGATGCGTACGTGAAACGAATACTTGTGGTCCACGGGATGTGCGTTCTACTTTTGTAATATATACTTTTATCCGATCATGCGGTTTGTATACTTCACCAGGAATTTGCTCGCTTTGCGGAAGAACCGCTTCAATTTTGCCAATTCCCACATAGATATTACGAGGATCTAAACGTTCGACTACACCGTTCATAATGTCATCAGCACGGTCTACATACTCTTCATAGACAATACCGCGTTCTGCTTCACGGAAACGTTGTGTCACAATTTGTTTAGCAGTTGTAGCTGCAATACGACCAAAATTGCGCGGTGTTTCTTCTTCTTCCACTACATCCCCAATTTCATAAGCCGGGTTAATTTTCTGCGCTTCTTCTATAGAAATTTGTAGGTGATCGTCTTCTATATCATCTTCTTCTACAACGTCTTTACGTGTAAACAAACGTACTGAGCCTTTATCTAAGTTTAAATCTACACGGACATTTGCCGCTTGATTGAAGTTCTTTTTATACGCATTAATGAGTGCCGCTTCAATCGCCTCAACGATGACATCTTTTGAGATACCTTTTGCTTCAAGTGCAGCGAACGCACCGACTAATTCCTTACTCATTGTCCAATTTCACTCCTAAGTTAACGTTCTGCTGAAAAGTCAATTGCTAAACGGGCTTTGGCAATTTTATCTTTCGGTATGAGAACTTTTATTTTTCTAGTTTTAATTTTTACTGCAAGCTCAGCGCCTTCATCTGTGTAAGATTCTAGATAACCTTCAAATTCCTTCATGCCATTAATCGGCTCATATGATTTTATATGCACAAACTGATTAACTGCTTTTACAAAATCCGCTTCTTTTTTTAATGGACGTTCCGCTCCTGGTGAGGAAACTTCCAAAAAGTAATTTTGTTCAATCGGGTCCACTTCATCCAGTTTCTCACTCAACAATTCGCTTACTTGTGCGCATTGTTCTATATCTATGCTTCCTTCAGGAGTATCCACATAAACGCGTAGAAACCATTCTCTGCCTTCTTTCACAAATTCAATCTCGACTAATTCAAGGTTCAGGCTTTCTACTATTGGTGTTACTAATTGTTCCACTTCTGTTGTAACCTTGCTCATACAATCCTCCTGACTAAAGTTTGTTGTCATAACAAGAGAAAAGAGCGGGATATCCCACTCTTTTGCTGTCGTTCTATCAACAAATAATTGTCTAAATTATAACACAATCGCACTTTGAATGCAACTAGGGCTAGAAGAGGGACAGCTGGTTGGCATCTGGCATTCCTTCTAAGCAGCCCAATTTATCCATATACTCAATCAATGTCTTGGAAACACGACCTCGAATTTGTAAATCTTCTTTTGAAAGAAATTCACCATCTTCTCTTGCCTTGACAATAGCATATGCCACGTTATTCCCTAAGCCTGGAATCGCATTAAATGGCGGAATTAACGTCTGGCCATCTATAACAAACTCCGTTGCCTTTGATTTGTATAAATCTACTTTCTGGAATGCCATACCTCTTTCGCACATTTCAAGCGCTAGTTCTAAAACAGTCAACAAGTTTTTCTCTTTTGGAGAAGCATCCAAACCTTTGCTTTCGATTTCTTCAATGCGTGATTTTATCATTTGCGAACCATTGACCATCGCGATTAAATCGAAATCGTCTGCACGGACTGTGAAATATGCACAATAGTATACAATCGGGAAATGCACTTTAAAATAGGCAATTCTAACAGCCATTAATACATATGCGGCAGCATGCGCTTTAGGGAACATATATTTTATCTTTTTACACGAATCAATGTACCACTCCGGCACACTTTCTTTCCGCATTGCTGCTTCCATGTCTTCTGTTAGACCTTTACCTTTACGTACACTTTCCATAATTTTAAATGCTAACGATGGTTCTAGTCCTTGGTAAATCAAATACACCATGATGTCATCTCGGCAGCCGATTACTTCCGATAACACACAAGTGCCATTTTCTATCAGCTCACTTGCATTCCCAAGCCATACATCTGTCCCGTGTGATAACCCGGAAATTTGAACAAGCTCAGAGAACGTAGACGGTTTCGTTTCTTCTAACATTTGCCGTACAAATCGCGTACCAAACTCTGGAATGCCCAATGTACCGGTTTTACAGTTAATTTGCTCGGGCGTAATGCCTAACGATTCTGGACCTGTAAATATTTTCATTACTTCAGGATCATCTGTCGGAATAGATTTTGGATCAATTCCTGTTAAATCAAGTAGCATACGGATAACAGTCGGATCATCGTGTCCCAAAATATCCAGTTTCAGTATATTATCATGAATAGAGTGGAAATCAAAATGAGTTGTTTTCCATTCAGAATCTTGCGCATCAGCAGGATATTGGAATGGTGAAAAATCAAAGATATCCATATAGTTAGGTACGACTATAATGCCGCCTGGGTGTTGACCGGTTGTTCTTTTGACGCCTGTGCATCCTTGGACAAGCCGATCCACTTCTGCACCTCTAAAATTTAAATTGTTGTCTGATGCGTAGCCTTTTACATAGCCATAAGCCGTTTTCTCGGCAACTGTACCAATAGTTCCGGCACGATATGCATAATCTTCTCCAAACAATATTTTAGTATAGTTATGTGCCCGTGGTTGATAATGCCCACTAAAGTTCAAGTCAATATCAGGCACCTTATCCCCTTTAAACCCAAGGAATGTTTCGAAAGGTATGTCGTGTCCATCCTTTTTATAGGGAGTTCCGCATGACGGGCAATCTTTGTTCGGCAAGTCAAATCCTGAGCCAACAGAGCCATCGTCAAAGAATTCTGATTGCTTGCAGTTCGGGCAAATATAGTGTGGAGGCAATGCATTTACTTCTGTAATCTCCATCATAGCCGCTACAAGCGAAGAGCCTACAGAGCCCCGGGAGCCCACTAAATAGCCATCAATCAATGATTTTTTTACCAGCTTATGTGAGATTAAATAGATAACCGCAAAGCCATGGCCAATGATAGAACCTAATTCTTTTTCTAATCTGGCTTCAACTATTTCCGGTAGAGTTTCACCATATATTTGATGAGCCATTTTATACGTCATTTCACGTACTGTCTGGTCAGCACCTTCAATTTTTGGTGTGTATAGCTCATCTTTAACTGGCACAACTTCACCAATCATATTGGCGATTTTTTGGGAGTTGGTTACGACAATCTCTTTTGCCACATCTGCTCCCAAAAAAGCAAAGTCTTCTAGCATTTCATCTGTAGTTCTAAAATGAACTGCTGGCAATTTGTAGCGATTTAGTGGGTTAGCTCCACCCTGAGAACGAACGAGCACTTGCCGGAAAATCGCATCATTTTCAGTCAAATAATGAACGTTTCCTGTTACGACTACAGGTTTGCCTAACTTTTTACCGATTTTAACGATTTTTCGTATAATATCTTCTAAATTCCATTCATCTCGTATTAACTCTGCTTCGATAAGTGGGGAATATACTCCTTTTGGATGGACTTCTAAATAATCATAGAACTTCGCTACTTCCATCGCTTCTTCCATAGACTTCTGCATAACAGCTGTAAAAAACTCACCCTTATCGCAGGCACTGCCTACTAGTAAACCTTTTCGCAACCGTTGAAGTGACGACCGCTTGATTCGCGGTACACGATAAAATGTATTGACATGCGATTCGCTGACAAGTTTAAATAAATTTTTCAATCCGTCGTTATCAACAGCGAGGAGTGTACAATGTGTTGGACGTGCCCTTTTGTAAGAATCTCCTTCACCGATATATTTATTAAAATCATCATGATATGTGATGCCTTTTGCATCTGCTTCTTTTAATAAATGAAGTAATAGGTATCCCGTTGCTTCTGTATCATAAATAGCGCGGTGGTGCTGTGTTAATTCAATGCCGAATTTTTTACACAATGTATTTAAACGGTGGTTCTTAAGCTCAGGATGCAAGAAACGCGCCAGCTCTAATGTATCGATTACAGGGTGATGAAACTCATCAACGCCCGCTTTCTTATAAGCTTCATATAAAAAGCCTATATCAAAAGATGCATTATGTGCTACTACGATGGTGTCACCGATAAAAGCATGGAACTCTTTAATCATATCAGTCACTTCTGGAGCGTTTCTGACCATATCATCCGTAATACCTGTTAACTCTATTGTTGTTGTTGACAATGGATGATGAGGGTTCGCAAAGCTTTCAAACTTGTCTATTACTTCACCATTTCGGATTTTTATGGCTGCCAGCTCAATGATAGTGTCATATGCTGCAGATAACCCAGTTGTTTCTACGTCAAAAACAACATAAGTGTCGTCTTCTAGTAGACGATGTTGTTCATCATATGCTATAGGTACGCCATCATCTACTAAATTTGCCTCTAATCCATAGATAATCTTTATCCCATGTTTTTTTCCAGCATTATAGGCATCAGGGAAAGATTGGACGATTGCATGATCTGTAATGGCAATCGCTTCATGCCCCCACTTTGCAGCTTGACCGACAAGAGCATCTACTGAAGATACTGCATCCATCTGACTCATTGGCGTATGTAGATGAAGCTCAACACGTTTTTCGCCTTCTTTTGCGTGATCCTTCTTCAAAACGGGTTTAATCTCTACCATATCCTGGGCCATGACAATTAAATCTCTGACAAATGTATCGTTTTGCACAGAGCCGCGTACTTTTAGCCACATTCCTTTTTTTGCACATTGCATCAAGGCTGCATCTTCTTTATCGCGAGAGAACATCTTGACTAAGATAGAATCTGTGTAATCAGTCATTTTCAATGTAAGAAGTGATCGTCCACTTCTTAATTCTTTGACCTCCGCATCAAATACATATCCTTCGATTACTACACGCCGTTCTTCATCTTGTATCTGATGAATGTCCATAATCGGTTCATCGTGCTTAATAGGAACCCCTAGTTGGAATGGTCTATCGGATAAATCCACTCCCTCAGGATTTTGCTGACGCTCTTTCTCACGTTTTTGCATATCCATAACAGCTTGCTTTGCAAAGGCTATCTCTTCTTGCTGCCGTTGTTCTAGGAACTGGCGTTGCTGTTCTGCCAAGTCCTCAGTCGATTCGACTAACTGAAAATCAACGGCCATATGAGGAAAACCATACTTTTTATAGGTCATGGATAATACATCTGCATATTTTGACTTCAATGTCATTAATTGAAACTCATGCTGACAATTGAGCATAATCTTCTGCCCATTCCATTCTGGGAGCTGCTTCGCAAGACCTTCACGAAGCGGAGGGGACATTTCGTCTATTTCTTCTACAATCATCAACCAATAATCAGAAATTAAATCTTGTGTTAACTGTTGGTTTGTTGCTTCAATTGTTATCTGAATATCTGCGATAGATGAAAAAGCTTGTTTTAAACGCATTTGGAAATCGCGTAGCAGTTGAAACGGCAATATATGCGGAAGCTTTATTGAAAAACGCCAAACTTTGTCTTTTTTATGCACAGTTAAGCGTTCTAGCTCAGCTGATTCAAAAAATGGCATAACCACATCTTCCGTCATATTGATTTGTTGCAAGAGCAATTGAAATCTTTGTCTTGCATCCTGTTCGTTAGCCATCATTTCACCTCTTTGTTAAATTTTATTAACACTCTTTGAAACAAAGAAAAGAAAGTACAAATTGTACTTTCTCCCTAAAACGCAAGTCACATACTACTATTCGGCATGAAAGAAGTTGTTCAAACGATCCACCAATTCTTCTTTTGCCCATTCAAACGTTTCACCAGATTGGCGGAATTTCACTTCAACTATACCCTCAGTAGCTTTTTTACCTACTGTGACACGCACAGGCAAGCCAAGTAAATCCGCATCCGCAAATTTAACGCCAGCTCGTTCTTTTCGGTCGTCATATAATACATCATAACGATAAGAACGAAGCAATTTATAAAGATCATCTGTTAATGTTTTTTGCGCTTCATCTTTTTCATTAACTGAGATGAGATGAATATCATATGGCGCAATTTGTTTCGGCCACATAAAGCCATAGTTATCTTGGAATTGCTCTGCAACTGCTGCTAGTAATCTAGAAACACCGATTCCATAACACCCCATGATAAATGGTTGCTTACGTCCATTCTCGTCTAAGAAGCCTGCATTCATTGCATCACTGTATTTTGTACCTAATTTAAAGACATGACCTACTTCAATACCTTCAGCAAATTTGATTGTTCCTTGTCCATCAGGTGTAGGGTCACCTACTTGGATAAAACGGATATCCTCAAAATGGTCAATAGCAAAATCTCTTCCTGGGTTCACATTTTTGTAGTGGAAGCCTTCTTCGTTTGCACCACAAACACCATTGCGAATTGATTTAATTCCAAGGTCGGCTATTACTTTCACGTTGACCGGCAGTTTCACAGGTCCAAGTGATCCCACATGACAATTTAATAATTCAAATACAGCTTGTTCCTCAGCAAGTTCCACTGAATCTGCATTTAGTGCATGTTTTAATTTTATTTCATTAATCTCATGGTCTCCACGGGAAAGAACCACTATTAATTCATCATCAACATTAAAAACAAGTGTTTTAATACATTGTTCCTGTGAAACTTTTAAATAGTTTGCTACTTCTTCTATTGTTCTTTGATCTGGCGTTTCCACTTTTTCCAGTGTACCCATCTCTTCATCTGAATGCGTGTATTCAACATTCACTTCTGCCATTTCTATATTTGCCGCGTAATCAGTTTCATCTGAATATGCGATCGTATCTTCTCCTATTTCAGACAGCACCATAAATTCATGTGTGTCCGTACCACCAATTGATCCGGAGTCAGCTATTACAGCACGGAAATTCAATCCTAAACGAGTAAAAATGTTTGTATAAGCTTTCACCATATCCTGGTAGGTTTCATCAAGGCTTTCATTAGTTGAATGGAAGGAGTATGCATCCTTCATGATAAATTCTCGACCGCGTAGTAATCCAAAACGTGGGCGCTTTTCATCCCGGAATTTTGTTTGAATTTGATATAAAGTCAAAGGCAGCTTTTTATAAGAATTTATTTCATCACGTACTAATGAAGTAATTACCTCTTCATGTGTTGGTCCTAAAGCGAAAGGTCGTTCGTGACGATCAGTTAAACGCATAAGCTCTGGTCCATAAGCATCCCAGCGGCCGGATTCTTGCCATAACTCAGCTTGTTGCAAGGATGGCAATAACAATTCAACAGCGCCAGCTTCATTCATTTCTTCACGAACTATTTCTTCTATTTTTTGCAACACTTTAAAACCTAGTGGCAGATATGAATATACTCCACTCGCATGTTGACGGATAAAACCCGCACGTAATAAGAGCTGATGCGACAAGGCGTCAGCATCAGCAGGTATTTCGCGCAAAGTTGGTATAAATGTTTTACTTTGTTTCATGATTTAACCTCACTTTGAGCTCTGTTTAATTGTCTATTATATCGAAGCTCTATTTAATACGCTAAAAGAAAAAGCGTTGAATATCATTCCAAGTTACAGCAATCATAAGAATCATTAATAAAACGATCCCTACGAAATGAACCATGCCCTCTTTTTGACGATCGACAGGCTTGCCACGTAATGCTTCAAATCCGAAGAATAGTAAGCGTCCTCCATCTAGAGCAGGTAGTGGAAGCAAGTTCATAATTCCTAAGTTAATACTTAATACTGCAGCCCAATTCATAATATTGACAACACCATATTTAGCCACTTCTTCAGTTGCCTTATAGATACCGACAGGGCCTGACAAGGCATCAATCGTAAAACCTCCAGTTATTAAGGCGCCTAGTATCGTAAATATTTTGATAATCCAGTGGTAGGTCTCAGTGAATCCGAACAATAATGCTTTGGCTGGATTCTTTTCGACAGGGCTTTGATATTGTACGCCAATTTGACCGATTGACTGTCCTTCAATATCTTTCTTTTCTGGCGTCACTGTAAGAGTTTTATGAGAATCCCCACGTGTTACATCCAACGTTAGATCCTTCTTTGGATTTTTTTGGATGGCATCTGAAAGTTCTTGCCATGAATCGATTGATTTGCCATCAATGGATGTCACAACATCTCCCTTTTGCATCCCTGCTACAGCTGCTGGGCTGTCTTTTACAACACCCGCTATTACAGGTTCATACGTCGGTACACCTGTAATAAAAGCAATAATGATAAAAATGAAAACAGATAAAATAAAATTAAACAACGGACCTGCAAAAATAGTCATCGCACGTTTGCCGACCGATTTTGAATTAAACTGGCGGTCGTATGGAGCAATGATCAGCTCGCTGCCATTTTCTTCAATTACTGCATTTCGGGCAATATGGTAACGGACAAGTTTTTCATCTTCGTCATAACCTTCTACCCATAATTCTTTTTGAAGGTCTGCCTTTTCTACTTCTAAAAAGAGCATGTCCGGCAATTGTTTGTTTTGATTTAAAACGATTTTAGTTACTTCGTTTTGGTTGTTTAGAAGCATTCCAATACGATAACCTGGTTGCAATTCAATGACATCTGCATCGTCTCCCGCCATACGGACATAACCACCCATTGGCAATAGACGAACAGTATATAATGTCTCGCCTTTATTGATCCCTATTATTTTAGGACCAAAACCAATTGCAAACTCACGCACTAATATGCCTGAACGCTTTGCGAAGATGAAATGACCAAGTTCATGGAAAAACACGATGGAACCGAATACCACAATAAATGCAATGATTGATTGCATGTAATCCCACCTTTTTATGCATTATAAAATTACTATTGCTATTTTAGCATGGTTTGAATCGTTTTTCTCGTTTCTTTATCTACTTGTAAAATAGTTTCTAAATCTGGGTTGCTAATATTCTCATGTTGGTTCATCATTCTGTCGATGATGTCTTCTATTTCAAGAAACTTGATCTTTCCTTGTAAGAAGGCACCTACTGCTGCTTCGTTCGCAGCGTTCATAACTGTTAAAATAGAGCCTCCCATCCGACCTGCTTGATAAGCAAAATCAAGGCAGCGGAAACGTTTTAAGTCAACATTTTCAAAGTGCAGTTGAGAAATTTTCGCTAAATCCAGTCTTTCTGCATTAGAGCGCGGCAACCTATCTGGATAACTTAAAGCATACTGGATTGGTGTACGCATGTCCGGTGTACCTAACTGTGCCATCACACTTGTATCATGATATTCAACCATCGAGTGAATAATGCTTTCTCGATGGATTAATACGTCAATTTTATCGTATGGCATATCATACAACACCGCTGCTTCAATGACTTCCAAACCTTTATTCATCAATGTAGCAGAATCAATTGTAATTTTTGCTCCCATAGACCAATTTGGATGATTTAGAGCTTCTTTAACTGTAACATTCTCCAATTCATCACGTGTTTGATCTCTAAAACTACCGCCAGAAGCCGTTAAGATAAGTCTTGAGACAGATTTTGGATTTTCACCCTGCATTGATTGCCAAAGTGCTGAGTGCTCACTATCTACAGGCAAAATCGGTGCACCGTATTTCTTAGCTTCACTCATGACCAAATGTCCCGCTGTGACAAGTGTCTCTTTATTCGCAATTGCAATCATTTTTCTTTGCTGGATCGCTGCCAAAGTAGCTTCTAGTCCAATACTGCCTAAGACAGCATTCAATAGTATATCGCTGTCAGTATATGTAGCTACATCTATTAACCCTTGAGCACCATACGTGAATTCTGAGTCTGGAAATTCTTTTGCAAGTTTTTGTGCATCCGCCTCTAGTTGAACAGATACCAACTTAGGCTTAAACTCTTTTATTATTTCCTTTGTAAGCTCAATATTTTTACCAGCAGCAAAAGCTACAATTGAAAATTGATCAGGATGTTCCCTCACAATGTCTAATGTTTGTAATCCAATTGAGCCTGTTGCGCCTAATAAACTGATACGTTTCATCTACTAATCACCCTTAACCAATAAAGTGTAAAAAATAAAGCAGTGGCAAAACAAATAAGATACTATCAAAACGATCCAAAATGCCACCGTGTCCAGGAAGGATTTTACCGGAATCCTTCACGTCATAATGCCTTTTAATAGCGGATTCTACCAAATCCCCTAACTGGCCAAATATGGACGCAACAATGGAAATAAGTATAATTGTGACATATGAATAATCTAGCTTTACAATTGCCTGGAATATTAAAGCTGCAATGACTGCAACCACAATGCCACCCAAAAAGCCTTCAACAGTCTTATTCGGTGAAATTTCCGGCCATAATTTACGTTTGCCTAATTTTCTTCCGACAAAATAGGCGCCAGAATCCGTTGTCCACACGATGACCAATGCATAAACAACAAATGCCAATCCTTCCACCCTTGCAGTAATGAAGTAATGAAAGCCAATTCCTACATACAATGCACTGATTACCAAGAATCCTACATCATCAAAGGTAAAACTATTTTTTACAAAGACAGTATAAATCAGCAATAGAATTGCTGCTATAAACATGTATTCTATTTGCGAAAAAGAAGTGGCTTCTTGTAGTTGTAAGCTCCATTGTTTCGGCATTAATACTACAAATAGTAGCAGTATCGTAATAATTCCGGGAACTGACAGTAAAGCTATTCCTCTCATTTTTAAAACTTCATATAATCCAATCGCTGCCATCACATACACTAATAGTGTGAACGGCAAATTTCCGTATACCACGAATGGAATAAATAAAAGCGCAGCAATAATTGCTGTGATAATCCGCTGTTTCAACTTTCATTATTCTCCTTTCAATCCCCCGTAACGGCGATTGCGTTTTTGGTAATCAATTATTGCACTGTACAAATGCTCCGCTTTAAACTCTGGCCAGTGTATATCAGAAAAAAAGAACTCCGTATATGCGAGTTGCCATAATAAAAAGTTACTTACTCGGTATTCACCGCTTGTTCGTATTAGTAAATCTGGATCCCCAATACTTGACGTCATTAATTGTTCAGAAATTGTTTCTTCAGTTATTGATGACATGTTAAGTTCACCTTGCTGTACAAGGCTCGCGATCTTTTGTACTGCAAGAACCATTTCTCTGCGGCTACCATAATTAAATGCAAAATTAAGCACCATGCCTGTATTATCTTTCGTTTTATCCATTGCATTTTGCACAGCTCGACTTGTATGCGAAGGCAACCCATCCATTTCGCCAATCATTTCGACCCGAATATTTAACTCCATTAACTCGGGCAGGAAGTCAGCCAAAAATTCTTCCGGTAAACGCATTAAGAAATCTACCTCAGTTGATGGTCTTTTCCAATTCTCTGTAGAAAAAGCATATAGTGTAATCGCTCCAACCCCAATGGCGTTTGCAGCTTTTGTAATCACACGTACATTATGCATGCCTTCACGATGCCCGATAAAGCGTGGTAAAGCTCGGCTTTTTGCCCAGCGACCATTACCATCCATTATAATAGCGATATGCTTTGGCACCTCTTGCATTTGAATCAGTTCCATTTGCGCTTGCAATGACAGGTCTTTTTTTTCAGTTTTCTTCCATCCGAATTTATCTAACATTTAGAATCCTCCACTAACTTACAAATCGGAACGTATACTTCCTCTATCATACCAAAAATAACAATTAATTTCCTTAATCTAAACAAAAAAAATGCTTAGCCTAAAACTTAGAGCCAATCTAAATGGATAGGTATTAGGGAAAGCTATGTATCAACTTAAATGCGCTTTCTTCATAAGGAGCATGTAAAACAAAAAAGACGTCCCTGAGTTATAGGACGCCTTGAAAAAGACAAGGTTCTATGATTAAACGGATAGGATTTCGCTTTCTTTTTCTTTAGCGATTTGATCTACTTTTTCAATGTTGGCATCAGTCAATTTTTGGATATCTTCAGAATATCCACGCAAATCGTCTTCAGTAATTTCGCCGTTTTTTTCTAGTTTTTTGCAATCATCGTTTGCGTCGCGGCGTACATTACGAATAGCAACTTTTGCATCTTCGCCTTCTTTTTTCACTAGTTTCACAAGATCTTTACGGCGTTCCTCTGTTAAAGCAGGAATTGAAAGACGGATGACGTTACCATCGTTAGTTGGTGTAATGCCGATGTCAGACTTCAATAAAGCTTTTTCAATTTCACCTAGTACAGATTTATCGTATGGTTGGATTACTAGAAGACGTGCTTCTGGCACAGAGACGCCAGCAAGCTGATTAATAGGTGTTGGTGCACCGTAGTATTCCACATTTACATGGTCTAGTAAAGAAGCATTTGCACGGCCTGCACGAATTGTTGCTAGTGCACGGCTAAATGCTTGTATTGCTTTGTCCATTCTCTCTTCAGCTTTCGCCAAAACTTCCTTCGACATTATGGGTTCCTCCTCACGATTGTTCCAATGTTTTCTCCCAACACAGCGCGCTTAATATTACCGTTTTCAGTAATAGAGAACACAATAAGTGGGAT
Source organism: Rummeliibacillus sp. G93 (assembly GCF_023515935.1). Taxonomy (NCBI): domain Bacteria; kingdom Bacillati; phylum Bacillota; class Bacilli; order Caryophanales; family Caryophanaceae; genus Rummeliibacillus; species Rummeliibacillus sp. G93. Next base: position 1,047,399 of record NZ_CP097314.1, on the reverse strand, counting down.
ATCATTATCCATACAAAGAGTGGACGCTGTTGAATCCATTACTTGTAGTCCTTGCTGAATAACTTCTAAGTATGTTAGTTGTTCATATTTCACTGCTTCTGTATCTATTCTTGGATCTGCAGAGTATACGCCATCTACATTATTTTTAGCCATTAAAATGACATCTGCATTAATCTCAGCTGCACGTAAAGCTGCAGTAGTATCAGTAGAGAAATAAGGATTTCCTGTTCCTGCTGCAAAAATGACAACACGTTTCTTTTCTAAATGGCGAACTGCTTTTCTGCGAATATAAGGTTCAGCAACTTGCGTCATAACAATTGATGATTGTACGCGAGTAGGTACATCTAGATTTTCAAGTGAATCTTGTAATGCTAAAGCATTCATTACAGTGGCCAACATGCCCATATAATCAGCATTTGCCCGTTCCATGCCCATTTCAGCACCAATTTTGCCTCTCCAAATATTTCCGCCACCTACTACTAATGCTACTTCTACTCCAAGCTCAACTACATCTTTCACTTGCTCTGCAACTGATTTGACGATTTTAGGAGATAAGCCAAACCCTTCTTCTCCGGCAAGGGCTTCTCCGCTAAGCTTAATGACTACTCTTTTGTACTGCTGCATACTCTTTGGAACCTCCATCATGCTTTTTCTTGAAAAAGAGGGAACACGAAAAAGATGTGCTCCCTACTTTTTTTGCTATTCATACGAATATATTATTTGCCTTTTACTTGGCTCATTACTTCTTCTGCAAAGTTGTCTTCGCGTTTTTCAATTCCTTCGCCAACTTCATAGCGCACGAAAGAAGTTAAAGTAGCGCCAGCAGATTTGATGTAGTCGCCCACTTTTTGATCTGGGTTTTTAACGAATGCTTGGTCAAGTACGCAAATTTCTTCGAAATATTTACGAAGACGGCCTTCAACCATTTTTGCTACGATATTTTCTGGTTTACCTTCGTTAAGTGCTTGTTCAGTTAATACTTTGCGTTCATGAGCGATTTCTTCTTCAGAAACTTGGTCATGAGCGATGTATTTTGGATTTAATGCAGCAATATGCATTGCAACATCTCTTCCTACGTTTTCATCAGTAGTACCTTCAAGAACAGCTAACACACCGATACGTCCGCCCATGTGTAAGTAAGCGCCGAATGCATCTGCATCTGTTTTTGAAGCAACTGTAAAGCGACGAAGAGTGATTTTTTCACCGATAGTAGCTATTGCTTGGGAAATATGTTCAGCAACAGTTGCACCGTTTTCCATTTTTGAATCCATAGCTTCTTCTAGAGTAGCTGGTTTTGCAGCTAATAAGTGATCCGCTAATTCTTTAACCAATTTTTGGAATCCTTCGTTTTTAGCAACAAAGTCTGTTTCAGCATTTACTTCTAAAAGTACAGCGTCATTGCCTTTTACTTCGATATAAGTTGTACCTTCTGCTGCGATACGATCTGCTTTTTTAGCAGCTGAAGAAAGACCTTTTTCACGTAAGAAGTCGATTGCCGCTTCCATATCTCCATCTACTTTTACTAATGCTTTTTTACAATCCATCATACCAGCACCAGTTTTTTCGCGTAATTCTTTAACCATTTTTGCAGTTACTTCTGCCATTGAAAATTCCTCCTTATAAATTCACATGAATTATTCCAGCTATATAGGGAACTTAAGTCCAACGTCCGGTGTAGATGCTAATGCAATATTTCCTTAAATTATATAATCCAGCAAATAAAGAGACATCAGTACACTGTGTGTTTATTTAAGAATACCCCAATAATTAGCATTAAACCAACTTTCTGCTTTAATAGATTGGTACGCTTACCAAAAAAGTTACGGCCGTTTTCTATTATGCGTTCATTGGTTTATAAAGCAAGCAAAGCTCCACTTTATTTTTATTATTCTCAAAAAAAGGTGATAAGAGGGTTTAGCCGCTTATCACCTGTTTTTTAATCAGAAATTACTCAGCTGCAACCTCTTCAGCTGGAACTGCTTCTTCTTCGCCTTGTTTAGACTCGATTAAAGCATCTGCCATTTTTGAAGTAATTAATTTTACAGCACGGATCGCATCGTCATTTGAAGGAATAACGTAGTCGATTTCATCTGGGTCACAGTTTGTATCAACCATTGCTACTAACGGAATGTTTAATTTGCGAGCTTCCGCTACTGCAATACGTTCTTTACGAGGATCTACAACAAACATAACGTCTGGTAGAGCGTGCATGTCACGGATACCACCTAAGAATTTAACAAGGCGTTCGTGTTGTTTTTTAAGTTGAACAACTTCTTTTTTAGGAAGAACTTCAAAAGTTCCGTCCTCTTCCATTCTTTCGATCTCTTTCAAACGTGCAACACGTTTTTGGATTGTACCGAAGTTTGTAAGAGTACCACCTAACCAACGTTGGTTGATATAGTAGTTACCTGAACGTTCTGCTTCTTCTTTAATTGCTTCTTGAGCTTGTTTTTTAGTACCAACGAAAAGTACTTTACCGCCGTCTTCGCCAACTTGGCGCATGAAGTCGTAAGCCTCTTCTAATTTTTTAACTGTTTTTTGTAAGTCGATAATATAAATTCCGTTACGTTCCACAAAAATATATTTTTTCATTTTTGGGTTCCAACGACGTGTTTGGTGACCGAAATGTACACCAGCTTCTAGTAATTGTTTCATTGAAATTACTGACATGATAGTTCCTCCTGATATGGTTTTTTTGTCCGCCGCATTCGTCCTTTATAAGAGCAACTCGAAATTCGAGCACCTTCTCCTATATCAGAATACGTGTGTAATGTAACACCATTTGATAATATATCATATCACCTGGTATTCTGCAAGAAATATTATTGCCCAAACTTTAAAAGCAACTCTACTTCAGTTTTCCCTTTTTGAAGGAGCTTTGCAATTTCATCCACAGACTTCCCGCTACGATAATATTTTTTTACCGTTTCTTCCATTGTTAATGGTTTGGGCTGTTCCATGTTTACGGCCAAATGATCTTGAAAAGTTGCTTTTGGCGTATTTTTTTTAGTATTTTTTTGGTAGGCCTTTGCCACGCTATTACGTGGCATTTTAAAGTTATTGAAGCTGCTTTCTTCTACTAAAGGGTGGTCCTTCTTCTGACCTTCTTTTTCATTGCTAGTTCTGTTTTCAAACGTTTGATGTGTTTTGGTTGCCAACTCTGCAATGAGACGGTCATTCTCATCTCTTATCTCCGCTAAATAAGCACCAAGGGAAGCCTCCAATTCATCTCTGACTTTTGTCTGATGAGTTTCTATATCTCTTAAACGAGAAATTTTGACATAAAGTAATGCAATAAAATAAAAGCTTAAAACTTGAGTGATAAACAAAAAGACTATACCTATTACCATATTTTTACCTACCCTTTAAAATCTACTAAATGTCCTGCAAAAGGATGCGTTAAATCATTGATCTTAGCGCTGTTTTTTTCATTATTTTCCTGGGAGGCAGACTCAGTTCTATGAGCGACAGCTTCCTTTTTAGCTTTTCCAGTTGGACTGGATTCTGAGACAGATGTCCTCTTTCTAGCTTCTTGTTTTTGATGTGCTCTGCTTGCTAATTCCTGTCCTAGCAGGGCTTGTTGCTGGTGTTGTTCCGATATTTTGCCTGCTTCAAAGGTTTTAGGCAAGGCTATTTGCAACTCAACAAATTTCAAACTCATCCTACTGTCCCCTATCGGCTATTCATTTGGCATTTCAGCAGATAATATTTTGCGCAACTTAAAGATTGCTTTTGAATGGATTTGTGAAATGCGGGAAGTGGAAAGATGAAGCATTTCCCCAATTTCAGTAAGTGTCAGTTCCTCTGTATAAAATAAGCTGAGGACTTGCTGTTCCTTTTCATTTAATTTTAAAATACTTTCAACCAAATCCTGTAAAAGTTCTGTTCGTACTGCTTCCTCTTCAGGGGTTTTTGTAAGATGGTCTCTTATAGCAAAAGACTTAATCTCAGTATCGTCTTGGTCAGTATTATGTTCGTCAATTGACAATATATTAGACATAAAATGTTCTTGCATCGTCTGATACACATCATCAACATTTATATTTAATTGCTCTGCAACTTCTTCAGGGGTGACATGGCGCCCTAATTGTTGCTCCATTGCCTCAATTTGCAACTCCATTTTTTTAGACTTTTCCCTCGCAGAGCGTGGAAGCCAATCTTCTTTTCGTAGGCCGTCAATAATCGCGCCACGAACACGAAAAGAGGCATATGTATCAAACTTTAAATCTCTGTTAATATCAAATTTATTAAGTGCATCAAACAACCCCATCATTCCAAGACTCGTTAATTCATCTTTTGAGATATTCTTTGGTAGATTTGTACCTATTCGCTGTACATGATACGAAACGAGGGGTGTATATTTTTTTATTAGTAGATCACCTGCATGAGGATCGCGTGTTGCTGCCCAGTTTTGCCAAAGTTTCTGTTCTTCTTGTGTGGTTGTTTGCATTTCGTATCCCCCCTAATATTTAACCATATTATATCAAATACTTACTATAAAAGGGAGCCAAATTATATGCTCCCTTTTTAATATTATTCATCTTGCGCCATCATACTCTTCACTGCTTTCGCCAGCTCCTCTGCTTGGCTTTCTGTATTTACTTCTAGATCAGCTTTTTCCATCTCTTCATTGACTTCAATATGTTCATTGCTTGGATTTTCTTCTTGTTCAATTTCAGTGGGTGTGTACATAACAAAAGCAATCAAATAACGTACAAGAAAAGAAGCGATAAAAACGACTAACGCAATGATAAATGTTTGGATAAGAATTTGAGTGGGTGTATCACCCGATTGAAGGTTGCAAAAAAAGTAAATCGTGAAAGCAGCTAGTGCTGCCCACCAATTGTAAAAAATAGAACCCGCCATTAAATCTCCTTCACTCCTTGGTTGACCGTGCGAATCTGCAATAATGAATTGGCTGTATCAAACTCAATCGTTCTGCCGCTGTTACCGCCTGTATCCTCAGCTACAATAGGAATAGAGAAATTTTTCAGTTGTTGTTTGACTGCTTCTACATTTCTTGGCCCGATTCGCATTGATTCTCTATTTGTAGCGAATTGAAACATTTGGGAGCCTCCTGCAATTTTAGCCTTTAACCGAAAAGGATGAACGCCCTCTCTTTTTAACTGCTCAAGCATGGCCGGTATTGCCGTATCAGCGAATTTTGCTACATTTAGAGAATCGCTTCGTGAAAGGGATGAATCCGGCAACATTACATGGATTAACCCAGCAATACCCTTAAATTCATCGTATAAAACGACGCCAACGCATGAACCTAGGCCTGATGTGCGGATCGTGTGAGGCGACTTGACTATATCCATTTGTGCAATTCCAACTTTTATTACGGTGCTCACGCTTTCTATCATTTTACAAAACCCCTAATGCACTAAAGATTGTTTCGAAAGATTCAGGATCCGGCAATAAAAAGAAATGTCCATGTACGGATTCTGAGCCTTCCATATGTTCTTCAAAAATCGTCGTGTCAATGACTATAGCATGGTCACCGATTTGCGAAAGTTCAATTAACCCATAACTTATAATGGCACCGAACATATCTACTGTCAGCGCAGGTGGGGTAGGCTGAATCTTTAACCCTGTAAAATCAGATAAGGATGATAAATAAGAACCTGATAATATGTTACCAAGCTCTTGCATAGCTGAAATGCCCATATCCGATACATTTGTATCTTGAAAGTCAAATTTGTCATCATGTATTAATTTGCGAATAAAATGGTTGGCTTGTTCAACTGATAGGATGAAGAACATCCCTCCGGTTGCATCGCCTTCGATTCGAAGATAAATACTTACAACAACACTTTCTGCACCGCCAACAAATTCCATAATTTCATTAAATGAAGCCATTTTAACATATGGAACTTTCATATCTATCTTTGTATTCAATAAATTAGAAAGAGCAGTAGCTGCATGCGCTGCTCCTATATTTCCAATCTCTTTCAATACATCTAAATGAACGGAGGTGATATTATTTTTAAAAGACAAGAAAATGCCCCCTTATTTTAAGGTATGAAGTACTTTCTCTAAATTTAATAGAATAAGAAGCCTTTTATCTGTCTTTGCTACGCCTGATATAAATTCTTCCTCGAATGAGCCGACCACTTCAGGCTGAGGTTCAATTGAACTCGTCGGGATATCCATCACATCATTGGCAGCATCTACAATAAAACCTACTTCCATATCATCTAGGGATATAATTATAATGCGTGTATCATCATTTTCTACCGTTGATTTCACGTTGAACCGGTCGCGCAAATCAATAATGGGGGTTACCACACCTCTTAGATTAATGACACCTTTAACGTAGCTGGGCGTTTTAGGTACGCGCGTAATATGCATCGCTTTTTCAATGCCTTGCACTTGGTTCACTGGAATGGCATACTCTTTTTCCCCTAATTGAAACACAATAACTTTCACACTATCCAAATCTACTGCTTTTTCCAAAGTGCTCACCTAACCTTCTAAACATTATTTAATTAGTGAATTACAGTCTACAATTAATGCTACTTGGCCGTTTCCAAGGATAGTAGCCCCCGAAATGGCAAATACATTTGTTAAGTAATTTCCTAATGATTTCAACACAATCTCTTGCTGGCCTATAAACGAATCGACCACTAATCCTGCCATTTTTTCTCCTTTTCGCACAAGAACTACAGAATGGAATTCATCATGCTTTGGTTCTGGGCGAGGTACATCAAAGAATTCATCAAGGAATAATAAAGGCACAACTTTCCCGCGAAAATCGATTACTTTTTGATTATGCGCATTCATAATGTCAGAATTCCGAATAATTGATGTCTCAATAATAGATGAGAGCGGAATAGCATAAATTTCTTTTTCAATTTCAACAAGCATCACTGAAATAATCGATAGAGTCAGTGGTAACTGTATAGAGAATAATGAACCTTTGCCTTCTACAGATTCAATCGTAATATTACCGCCTAATGACTCGATTGTAGATTTAACCACATCTAAGCCTACTCCACGACCAGATATATCAGAAATAACTGAAGCTGTTGAAAAGCCTGAAGACAAAATTAATTCATTCACTTGTTGATCTGACATTGATTCTGCAGCTTCAGCTGTAACAATTCCTTTAGCAATCGCTTTTTCTAAAACTCGTTCTCTATTGATTCCAGCTCCATCATCTTCAAGCTCGATAAATACATGGTTACCACTATGATAAGCGCGCAAAACGATATTACCTTGTTCTGTTTTGCCAGCTTTCTTACGTGCTTCTGGATCTTCTACACCATGATCTAAAGCATTGCGAATTAAATGGACAAGCGGATCACCTATTTCATCAATAACTGTTCTATCCAATTCAGTTTCTGCACCGATGATTTCAAGATTAACTTTTTTATGCAAATCGCGGGCTAACTGACGCACCATTTTTGGGAAACGATTGAATACTGTTTCAACTGGCACCATGCGCATGGTTAAAATAATATTCTGCAAGTCGCCAGAAATGCGTGCCATTCTTTCTACGGTTTCATTCAACTCGCCATGATTCAATTCACCAGCAATTGATTGTAAACGCCCACGATCAATTACAAGCTCTTCAAATAAGTTCATCAAAATATCCAATCGCTCAATGTTAACGCGGATTGTTTTACTACCTTGGGCACTTTTCTTCTCTGTGACCTTATTATTTGGTACTGAGTTTGCTGCTTTTTGGACTGGAGTCTCTTTGGTTGTTTTTTCATCTTTAGAAACTACTTCTGCTGTTTCTTCTACCGTTGTAGCTGCAGCCTCTTCATTAGCCTTTGATTCATCAATTGGCGTGATAGTAATCCGTTCAACTTCAGAAACCTTCATTAGCTTACTTTGTAAGTCGTTAATTGGCTCTTTGGTTATAAAGGCAACGTGGAATTCTTGGTCGAATTGTTCTTCTTCCAATTTATCTACAGATGGCGAAGATTTCACCACATCACCCAATTTTTCAAGAATATCAAATACCATATAAACACGGGCAGCCTTTAAAAGACAGTCAGCACGTAGCATGACGGCAATCTCATATGTATGAAAACCTTGCTCGCGAGATTGCTGAAGCACTGTTAATTCAAATTCATCAAATTGCAAAGCCTCATTTGAAGATGGTCCAGATTCTTGTACTTCCTCTTTCGCATCAGAAGCTTGTACGATTTCTTCACCGTTCTCAATCATTTTTAATTTTTGTACAGTGCTCGTAACATCTCTTTTCCCATCACCTCCGCCAGAGATATCATCAATCATTGCTTCAAGATGATCCACGGATTCAAATACTACATCTAGAATTTCTGGCGTTACTGTAATTTTTTCATTGCGGATACCATCTAATACGTTTTCCATCTTGTGTGTTAAGTCTGCTAGGTCTTCAAATCCCATTGTGGCAGACATCCCTTTTAGGGTGTGGGCATTCCGAAATATTTCATTTACGATAGCTAGATCATGTGGATTTTGTTCTAGAGCCAGCAAATTTTCGTTACATGATTGAAGATGTTCTTTACTCTCATCTATAAAGACCTCTAAATATTGATTTGTATCCATGAAGAGTCCTCCCTTAAGTCAAATATTTCATTATTGTTTTTGAAATATCGTGTAAATCTGCTACTTCATCTACCAAACCTGTCGCATAGGCCGCTTTAGGCATTCCATATACAACACTTGTATTAGCTGATTCGGCGATTGCTTTCACATTTCCGTTTCTTTTCAGAGCCTGCAAGCCCTTTGTCCCGTCAGAACCCATACCTGTCATGATAACAGCTATTTTGTCGAGATCATTAAACTGGCTAACGCTATCGAACATAATATCGACAGAAGGACGATGACCTCCATTTGGTGGTTCTACATTGTCCAGTTCAATTGCATATGTTTTTGCGACTTTCCGAAGGCGAAGATGATAACCTCCAGGAGCTATATATGCCACACCATTTTGCAAAATGTCTCCTTGCTCTGCTTCCTTCACTCGAATTTTGGACAATTGATCCAACCGGTTAGCCAATGATTTGGTGAAGCCCATCGGCATGTGCTGAACGATAATGACAGGTGCTTTCATATCTTGAGGCAAGTAGGGGATGACCTCTTGCAGTGCACGCGGTCCTCCTGTTGAAGTGCCAATCAATACGATTTTTTTAGCATTTGTATGCCAACTTTTTTGTGTTGATGATGTACTCGTTTGGGTTTTAACATTTGATTCATTTAAAGGCTTTACTGTTTTTTGATCTCCCAATAAATTTTTTGAAATGTTGAACTTTTCATCTATTGGTTCTCTTTTTTTCGTCAACTTAGACACATGGACCGTAGCTGCATTTTCTACAATACGGATAATGTCCGATTTAATATCCTTTAAGTCAAGTGAAATAGCGCCGCTTGGCTTTGGAATAAAATCTACTGCACCGGCATCCATCGCTTCAAACGTGCTTTTTGCCCCGCTTTGGGTTGCGCTAGACAACATAATCACAGGCAGTGGATGGTCCTTCATAATAACTTTTAAAGCTTCAAGGCCATTCATTAATGGCATTTCAATATCCATTGTGACAATGTCAGGCTTCAACATTTGAATCTTCTTTATTGCATCCATTCCGTTTCTCGCTGTGCCAACAACCCGAATATATGGATGATCTGCAAAAAAGTCAGACAACAACTTTCTCATAAATGCTGAATCATCGACAATTAATAATGATTTGGAATGAATAATAGACAACTAATCACGCCCTTTTAAAAAAATACTTCTTAATTTAGAAATAAACTTATTTGGCTGTTGCGTTATAAGGCCGTCATAAGCATGCCCTTCTATATATCTCTTCGTAATATCTTCCATTGTTTTAGCAATCTTGCTATTGGGATATAAGATTGTAAAAAGCTCTTGTTGTTTTACAGCTTTCGGAACTATAGGATCTTCAGGCAAGGATCCTAATATTGTTACGTCTTTTGACAAAAAACGCGCCATTGTTTGTTTAAGTCTAATTAATGTATCGGTTCCTTCCTCATTTGTTATTACTCTATTACAAAGCAAATAGAAATTTTTTTCTCGATCTTTAAAATGAATATACTTCATCATAGAATATGCATCTGTTATGGATGTCGGCTCTGTGGTAGAAATGACAATAATGTCATCAACAGCATTTAGTAAGTCTAAAGACCAGTTAGTGGCGCCAGCTCCCATATCAAATAAGATATAGTCGTAGTCTTTCTGTAGTTTTGCAAAAGCAAGAAGCAGACGATCAACCATTTCATCTGTCCATTCTAAAATGCTTGCTAATCCCGTCCCACCAGAGACATAATTCAAATTATTGGGTCCATCATATATCACTTCTTCAAGTGTCACTTCGCCTTGCAAGTAATCTTTTAAGCTATAGCGAGCACTTCTACCTAATAAAATATGGACATTTCCCATTCCAATATCCATATCAATAATAATCACTTTTTTTTCATAGGACATTAGCATATTAGAAAAGTTAGTAGTAAAATTGCTCTTTCCTACCCCACCTTTTCCGCTCACAACGGCAATTGATTTTCCTAACTGGGCATTTTGCTGCATTTTCATTCTTAATGATTGAGCTTGATCTTTCATAACTAATCTCCTTGAATGAGCAATTCGACTATATTTTCAGCAGTAGCTTCCTCAATATCCTCTGGTACTTCCTGACCATTCGTATAGTAAGCAAGTCCCTTCTTATATTTAACCATTAAATTGATCATTGAGCCAATGGAAATTGTCTCATCCATCTTAGTAAATATGAACTTTTCAATAGGAATCTCTGAAAATTGATCTATAATCTCTGTCATATCCTGTTCTTTCGCTGTCAATGAGAGCACCAGATAATTTTCCATATTATCTCCTATATCTATTAGTTCACGTAAATCATTGATATATTTTGCTTCTCGATAATTTCTTCCCGCTGTGTCAATAAAAACAATATCCAATGAATCAAACTTGACTAGTGCTTGTTCATAATCTTCTTTGCTATAAACTATTTCTACTGGTGATTGAAGTAAGTTCGCATAGACTTTTAATTGTTCAATTGCTGCAATTCGATACGTATCTGTTGTTATAAAACCAATTTTCTTCTTTTTCTGCAAAACAGCAAGTGCTGCCATTTTCGCAATGGTTGTCGTTTTGCCGACGCCAGTCGGACCTAAAACATTGATATATTTTTTGTTATACGAAAGTCCTCCAAATGGGAGCCCTTGTAATAATTTAATAAGCTCTTCTTTAGCTAGCTCTTTATAGTCCTCTTTCGCTAATTTCTCGTTTCCATTTTTCTTCACTTGAAAGAGCTCATCACCTACTGCTGTGATGAGCTCAGGATTTAGCTCTTGCTGTTCTAGTCGTTGAATGATTTCCTCATATTCATCAGGATATTGGTAACTGACCGATTGTCTTTGTATTGTTTTAACTAATGATTTTAAATCTGCCAACTCTTTATTAATTTTCTCTGAGTGTTCATTAGGAAGTACTGCATCTTTCGGCGAATCGTCTATAGCAGGAATAGAAACGCTTGTAGTCTTTCTTACTGGTTCCTTACCCGCGATGACTTCTATACTCTTTTTTTTAAACATTCCTAAGAAGCCCTTTGAATAGACAACTTTCGAACTTACAATGATTGCATCATCACCTAAGTCTTGCTCCACTTTTTTCATTGCAAGAGCCATCGTTGATGCCGTATATTTCTTCATTTTCATTCTACATTCACCACCCCAACGCTTTGAATCTCAATCGATGCTTCTAATTCGTTATATGATAGGATTGGAATTTGTGGAAAATATCTTTCTGTTAGCTGCCTTACATACATGCGTACAGCAGGCGAACAAAGGATAAGAGGTGATTGCTCAAACAAGGCAATACGTTCCACTTCTTTTGCAATGGACTCTAAAATAGCTTGAGAGTCATTTGGATCCATTGCCAGATAATTCCCATGGTCTGTTTGTTGGATACTATCTGCAATCATTTTTTCTACTTTAGCTGAAACAGTCAACACTTTCAGCTCTTGCTCGCCATTTGAATACTGCGTCGTAATCTGTCGTGCTAATGACTGCCTTACATACTCTGTTAATACATCCACATCAGATGTTAACTTGGAGTAGTCAGCCAATGTTTCAAATATAATAGGCAAATTCCGTATAGATACATTTTCCGCCAAAAGCTTCGCTAATACCTTTTGGATCTCGCCAATAGACAGCGGACTTGGCGTTGTTTCTTCAACCAAAATTGGTGCTGTCTCTTGTAAATGGTCTATCAATTGTTTAGTCTCTTGTCTGCCTAATAATTGAGCTGCATTTGCTCGAATCACTTCAGTTAAATGCGTAGAGACAACGCTAGGCGGGTCAACAACTGTATAACCAAGCATCTCAGCCTCTTCCTTCACTTGTTCTGTAATCCATTTAGCTGGTAACCCAAATGACGGTTCTACTGTATCAATTCCTTCAATCGAATCATCATCGCCTGGGCTCATTGCTAGATAATGATCAAGAAGCAACTCTCCATGTGCCATCTCACTGCCTTTTATCTTAATTCGATATTCATTAGGCTGAAGCTGAATATTATCGCGAATTCGGACTACTGGAATGACAATCCCTAATTCAAGGGCCAATTGCCTTCGAATCATAACAACACGATCTAGTAAATCTCCACCTTGCGTTGCATCAACAAGAGGAATCAAGCCATAACCAAACTCAAACTCAATGGGATCAACATTTAATAGATTAACAACATTTTCAGGGCTTTTTAAATTGTCTGTCGTTTCTACTTCTTCGATTTGTTCTAATTCTTCAATATCTTCTTTATGTGCATTTTTCAGTCGATAGGCGATAAATGCAAGGATAGCAGCCACAGGAACGGTATAGATAAATTTAATCGGCGTTACTAGGCCTAAAGTAAAAATAGTACCAGCTGCTATATAAATCAATGTAGGATTTGTAAAGAGCTGTCCAGTAATATCTGTACTTAGATTACCCTCTGATGCTGCTCGAGTAACAACGATACCAGTCGCAGTTGAAATCAATAATGCTGGCACTTGCGAAACTAGACCATCACCAACCGTTAAAGTCGTAAATAAATGGACTGCATCCGAAAATTCCATATCCATTTGTACAATACCGATTACTAATCCGATAATTAAATTGATCATTACAATGATGATTGCTGCAATGGCATCACCTTTTACAAATTTAGTGGCACCATCCATTGATCCATAGAAGTCAGCTTCATTACTCACTTTTTCACGGCGTTCTCTCGCTTCCGTTTCAGAAATTAAACCTGCGTTCAAATCCGCATCAATGGCCATTTGTTTACCAGGCATTGCATCCAATGTAAAACGTGCTGCTACTTCTGATACACGCTCTGAACCTTTTGTAATAACAATAAACTGAATAATAACTAAAATAACAAATACCACTAATCCTACCAGAACATTGCCACGGACAACGAATGTTCCGAAAGTTTCTACCACATTCCCTGCATCTCCACCAGTTAGAATAGCACGTGTAGTGGAAACGTTCAGTCCTAATCGGAATAACGTTAACAATAATAAGAGCGAAGGGAAGATAGAAAATTCTAATGCTTCCTTCATGTTCATAGCTGTTAACAGAACAAGTAATGCAAGTGTTATATTCACAATGATTAAAAAACTTAATAACCATGGCGGCAAAGGGATGATGAGCATCGCTACAATCATAATAACCGCTGCTAATACCGCAATATCGCGAAATTTCATATTATCTCTCCCTCTGGCCCTTAAATTTTTTGCTTAATTCGATATACATACGCTAACACCTCAGCTACGGCCTTAAAAAACTCATCTGGAATATGCTTTCCGATTTCTACTTGATCGTACATTGCACGTGCGAGCGGGCGATTTTCTACCATCACAACATTATTTTCTTTTGCGATTAACTTAATTTTTTGGGCGATCAAATCTGTTCCTTTAGCAATGACTTGCGGGGCATCCATTGTTTGGTCATCATATTTTAATGCGATAGCATAATGTGTCGGGTTAGTAATCACCACATCGGCATGCGGTACTTCTTGCATCATCCTCCTCATAGCCATTTCGCGCTGTCTTTGCTTAATTTTGGACTTAATAAGCGGATCACCTTCTGAATTTTTATATTCATCCTTAATGTCCTGCTTAGACATTTTTAGGTTTTTTTCATAGTCAAATTTCTGATAAAGATAATCAAGTATAGCTATAATTAATAAAACAACAGAAGCAGCAATCCCCATTAGTACAGTCAGTTTTGCTATTGTTCTTAAGGTTGCTCCTGGAGATTTAAAAGAAAGACTTAATACTTCATCAATATTCATCCAGAGAATGGCTGTTGTTACTGAACCAATCAAAGAAATTTTTAAAATAGATTTTAGTAATTCAATTATTGATCTCACGGAAATAATTCTTTTTAAACCTTTAATAGGATCTAACTTTGTTAAGTCAAATTTTAATGGCTCTGTCGTAAAGAGTAGGCCAAATTGCAAAAAGTTTCCTACTACGCCTGCTACAACAGCAATGGCCATAATCGGCAATAAAACATATGCCATTTCGACTACTACATCTTTATAAATCTGTACGGCAACCTCTATTGATAAAGAATCCATAAGCATGTATTTAGAAAAGGTTTGTTTAAAAAAAGAAAGGATTCTATCGCGCATGGATCCAGCACCAACGAGTAGAAATAGAAAAACAGATAGCAGGACAATAGCGCTGGTAACATCTTGGCTCTTTAGGACTTGTCCTTTCTTTCTGGCATCTTGTCTTTTTTTAGGTGTTGCTCTTTCCGTTTTTTCACCTGCAAAAAATTGCAAGTCTAATTGAAGCCATTCCATTCTATCCACCACCTAATAACGCCATAAATTCCCGCATTGCGATAAGCATCATATTAAATAGCCTTTGCATAACCATAACCATTACGCTCATCGTGACAATTAATACAATAAAACTTACCCCTATTTTAATTGGAAAACCAACCACAAATATATTTAATTGTGGAACAGTCCTCGCTGTTATACCTAAGGCAATATCTACAAGGAATAGAGTAGCTACAATTGGAATGGACATTTGAAAAGCAATCCCAAATGCACTTGCGAATGTTTTCATAATAAACACCGGCGTATTATTTCCTCCGAAATCGGGCCACACACTATCCATCGGTATATATTGATAACTATAATAAATTCCGTCTAATATTAAGTGATGTCCATTTGTGCCGATAAGAACTAGGAGTGCAAGTGTATTAAAAAATTGTCCCATCAGAGGTGTTTGTGCACCTGTTTGAGGATCAATGACATTCGCGATTGCAAAACCCATTTGAAAATCGATAAAACCGCCTGCAATTTGAATTGCCGTCATTATTATATAAGCCATTAGACCTATAGAAAGGCCGACAACAGCTTCTTTTAAAATCAGCAATACATAGTCTCCATTAATCTCGAAAGGCTTAATGTCCATGGTGTAATACATCATCCATGAAAGTACTAATGCAATAGCAATTTTTACTTTTGCAGGAATTGTGCGATAAGAATAAAAAGGCACAATCATAAAAAAAGAAGATATCCGAACAAGTATGAGCAATAATACGCTTATTTTAGGTAATAGTTCTTCCATCAAATCACCCTATAAAGCGGCCGAGATTTGCAATAATGTCTTTCGTAAAGGATGTCATTTTTGTAAGCATCCAAGGGCCAAAAAAAATAATGGCCACTAATACAGCGACAATTTTCGGCACAAAAGCTAGCGTTTGTTCTTGTATTTGGGTTGTAGCTTGAAAAATACTAACCAAAAGCCCTGTCACAAGTGCTACAAGCAAAAGTGGTCCAGAGACGAGCAATATGATTTTAATTGATTCTTCTGCTACTTTAATCACCATTTCAGCCGACATATATACTCATCCCCTAAAAACTTTCTAAAAGCGATTTTACTACCAGGTACCAACCATCTACCAAAACGAATAACAATATCTTAAATGGCAATGAAATCATAACTGGCGGTAACATCATCATCCCCATGGACATTAATATACTTGCAACAATCATATCAATAACTAAAAACGGAATGAAAATCATAAAACCCATTTGAAAGGCTGTTTTTAATTCGCTGATGGTGTAAGCAGGCACCATTGTTGTAAGCGGAATATCCTCAATCGTTTTTGGACGTTCTTTCGCACCAGAATACTTTAAGAATAGGTCTAAATCTTTCTGCCTCGTATGCTTGCTCATAAACTCTTTAAATGGTTTGCTAGCTTTCGAGTATGCTTCATCTAATGTAATCTTTTCATCAAATAATGGTTGCAATGCATGTTTATTAACATCTTGAAATGTAGGAGCCATAATGAAAAAAGTTAAAAATAGCGCTAAACCAACAATCACCTGATTTGGTGGCATTTGTTGTGTGGCTAGAGCTGTACGCACAAACGATAAAATAATGACAATCCTAGTAAAGCAGGTCATTAAAATTAAAATGCTTGGTGCTAAAGATAAAACTGTCAGCGTAAGCAATAGCTTCACAGAAGATGAAACATTGGAAGGATCACTATCGGAGAAATAATGGATAAAATCATTCATTTTTTCTACTCTCCTTTTGTTTCCATTCTTCTAGTTGTTGATTGCGATGCTCTTTCATTTCTTGCAACTGTTCTTCTAATTCTCCTTTGAAGTCCAGATTTGCAAGATCCTTTTGATCGTTATTTTTCCGTCCCTTTTTTTTGTTTAAAAGTTCAAGTATATATGGCATTTGTGAGGAACGTTCCTGCCGTTCATTGTATAGTTCTAGGAGACGTTCTTTCTCATTTTGGTCCGTCACTTCTTTCAGCATATTAACATTTTCGCCAACGCCTACAATAAAGAGCGCTTGTCCAACTTTTAAGAGCTGAACAGATTTTTGCTGCCCTAATGAAATGCCACCTAAATTTTGCATAAGTTGATTTTGTTGATATTTACTATTTCGACTGTTCACAAGCTTTAGCACCCCGTAAAGGAGGACTACTACAAAGCCAAGAGCTAGCATCATTTTAATATAATCCCATGCCGACAAACCGACAGCTGTCCCGGAATCATCATCCGAGACAGGCGCCAAAGTATCATCCTTACATGTATCCCGGTTTTTCAAACAATCATCAACTGAATCATGCGATGCTGCATGAACAATAGATACATGTGGCGTAATAAGGTTTGTAATTAAAAATAATGCCGTCAAACATAACATTATTTTTAGAAGTAACTTAGAGCGCATTTACTTAACCTAACGCTTTTTGGATAGCTTCTATTACACGATCTGCTTGGAAAGGCTTAACGATAAAGTCTTTTGCACCCGCTTGAATTGCATCGATTACCATAGCTTGTTGTCCCATAGCTGAACACATGATAATAATAGCACTAGGATCTTTTTGTTTAATTTCTTTCAATGCAGCAATGCCGTCCATTTCAGGCATTGTAATATCCATTGTGACTAAATCGGGTTTTAACTCGGCATACTTTTCGACAGCTTGTGCTCCATCTCCAGCTTCTCCGACAACCTCAAATCCATTCTTCGTTAGGATATCCTTGATCATCATTCGCATAAATGCTGCGTCATCTACAATTAAAATACGTTTTGACATTCTTATTCCCCCGTTTACTTCTATTTCAGATTATTGAGCCGGTCTGCTTTGCTTAAGATATCTGTAATACGCACACCGAAATTCTCGTCAATTACAACTACTTCTCCTTTTGCAATTAGACGACTATTGACTAGGATATCAACTGGTTCACCAGCTAATTTATCCAGCTCTATAATGGAACCGCTAGCTAGTTCTAAAATTTCCTTTACAGAACGTTTCGTACGACCTAATTCAACAGTAACTTGCAATGGTATGTCAAGCAACATATCTAAATTTCTAGCTTCTGATTGTTTCAAATTCGTATTTTCAAAGCTAGCAAATTGTGCTTGCTGTACGTTTGCAGGTTGTCTCTGTTCTCGCGTTTGTATCATATACGGCTCTTCTTGTGTCTGCTGATGATTCATCGGCGGTTGTGTATTTTGTTGTACTGGTCGTTCTTCTTGCTGTGTATTAACTGGTGCAGCAGGAATTTCCTCTTGCTGATGCTGCATCGTTGTTTCGGGAAGTTCTGTCGCCGTTACAGCCGATTCTTCCTGTTCAGGATTCATTAATTGATGGACAAGAGATTTACTAAACTCTAAAGGCAGTAACTGCATAATATTTGAATCTATTAAATTGCCAATTTTTAATCTAAATGAGACTTTTACGAGCAATTCATCTGTTGGAATATTTTCTGTCCCCTCATTGTTAGAGATATTCATGAGGTCAATCATCGGCGGTGAAATATCTACTTTTTTATTAAAGATAGTAGACATTGACGTAGCAGCAGAACCCATCATTTGGTTCATTGCTTCTTGCACTGCACTCAAATGAATCTCTCCTAGATCTTCGGCGGGTGCTTGCCCGTCCCCTCCTAACATCAAATCAGCAATAATTGCTGCATCTGATTGTTTAATGACTAATAAATTCATTCCTATTAAACCAGTAGTATATTCGACCTGAATAGCTACATACGGGTGAGGGAATTCCGCTTCAAGATTCGTGCGGTTAATCATCGTAATAGATGGTGTTGTAATTTCAACTTTCTGGCCCAATAATGATGAAAGGGCAGTAGCTGAGCTACCAAATGAGATGTTTCCAATTTCGCCAAGCGCATCTTGTGACATTGGATCTAAATAGTCTGTCACATTATACGTTTCGGTCGCTGAAGCATCATTATCGACGTTATCATCGTTATTATTAATTGACTCACCTCTCAGTAGGGCTTCAATTTCTTCTTGCGACAACATATCATCACTCATCGTCGTCTCCTCCTTTCAAAGAATCAATAATTTGGACAGCCATTCTTTTCTTAATGGTACCAGGCTGTATTGTAAATTTAGGGATTCCTCCAACACTTAAAGTTAACGGATCGCTAATTTTTTGATCTAACTGCAACACATCACCATATTGAAGTGTGAGAAAATCTTCAATGCTAATATCAGTATCACCTAGCTGAGCTACCACTTCTAATTCAGATTGTTTCACCCTCTTTTCAATAATCGCGGTTTGTTCTGGTGAAACATCTGCTTTATTAGATTGCATCCAGTAGCGGACAGATAGGTTTGGAACAATGGGCTCCAAGACAACATGTGGTATACAAATATTAATCATGCCACTTGTTTCACCTATTATAGAGTTAAAAGAAATGACGACCACCGTTTCATTCGGTGATATCATTTGTAAAAATTGCGGATTAACTTCCAATTCATTTAATATGGGGTCAATGTCTGCTATATTGGCCCATGCTTCTCTTAAATTATCAAAAGAACGCTCAAAAAGGTTTGTCATAATTTTCGTTTCAATCTCAGTGAGGTTATCTACATTACTATGGCTTGAGCCGCTTCCTCCCATTAATCGATCCAACATAGAATATGCGATATTTGGATTGATCTCCATTAAGATATTACCGTCTAACGGAGGTACCTCAAATACATTAATCAACGTCATATTCGGAATGGACCTGATAAATTCTTCGAATGGGATTTGGTCTACGGATGCAACGGTAATTTGTACATATGTTCTAAGCTGAGCAGAAAAGAAAGTGGTAAGCAAACGAGCAAAATTTTCATGTATACGAGTTAAACTGCGAATTTGATCTTTCGAAAAACGAAGTGCACGTTTAAAATCATATACTTTTACCTTTTTCGCTTCCTCTTCCTTCTTAATATCATCTGCCGACATCTCTCCTGTAGACAAAGCTGATAGCAGTGCATCAATTTCAGATTGCGATAACACATCTCCTGCCATTCGATCACCTCCAAACAAATTAAATAAAACTTTTTAAAGTCTATTTCCGGCAAAGTAAATCAAAAAATTTTTATTGAATAATATAAGAAGTTATATATACTTGCTGAACTTCTCCTTCTTGCATTAATTCATTAATTTTTGTTTTTAAAGTACTTTCCAATAATTCTTTGCCTTTCTTACCTTCCAAATCTTCTCTGGACATTTCAGAAAGCTCATCAATAAGGATGCTTTTCACTTGAAAATCACGTTTTGTTAATTCTGCTGCTGCATCTTTATTTGATGTTTGTATTTTTAAAGCAATTTTAACATAATTATCTTCTTTAATATTGGTAGTAATTTCTTCAATATCTACCGATGATGCTACGACATCATCAATACTTTCCACTTTAGGCTCTGCCCCTTTATTTAATTGTGTCACAACGACTACAGCGACAACACCTAACAATGTAATGGAAACAAGGATAATCAACATGATTGTTAGTAGTTTATTCTTCTTCATCTTTCTCACCTCTTAGATGCGGGTTTGATAAAAGTTGAACCGAGCGGTAAAACGCGATTATTTTGCGTTGTACTTCTTCTTTTGATTCTAATACCACATATTTTCGCCCAGTTGTTAACGTGATGGTTGTATCAGGAAACTCTTCGACCGATTCTATGTATAAAGCATTCAATGAAAATGCTTTTTTATTAAGCTTTGTTAAAGAAATCATAGGATATAAGGGCCGGGTGAATAGAGCCGGCCCAGCCCCCTCCTCATTTTAAAATTGTTCTAACTATATTATCGTTTTAAATTCACTAGTTCTTGTAGGATTTCATCAGACGTAGTGATAATACGGGAATTTGCTTGGAAACCACGTTGAGCTACAATCATTTCCGTAAACTCTTCAGATAAATCTACATTGGACATTTCAAGGAAACTAGATTCAACAGTACCTCTTCCTTCTTCGTTCGGATTACCGATTTGAGCTTCACCAGAGTTATTAGACGCTTGGAAGTAGTTACCGCCTACTTTTGTTAATCCAGCAGGGTTCGCAAATCGAGCAATCTGAATTTGACCAGCTTGTACCAGCGTATTATTTTCCATATAAGAGACCGTTCCATCTTTACCTATTGTTATCTGTGTTGCCGTTGTAGGTATTGATACTTCCCCTCCTACTTCCACTTTTTTCCCATCCCCTGTTACTAATGTTCCGTTGCTATCTAAATAAAAGTTACCTGCTCTTGTATAATATTCATTTTCTCCATCTTTCACGACAAAGTAGCCATCGCCTGCAATCGCGACATCTAATGTCCGACCTGTTGTCTGCATAGAGCCTGCATCATGGATTGTATCGATGGTAGCGATTTGAGAGCCAAGTCCTACTTGTTTTGGATTCACACCACCTAAATTATCTCCAGGTGCTGTGGCTCCTTGAGTAGTTTGTGAGATTAAGTCTTTAAAAACAACTCGCCCTTTTTTAAAGCCGTACGTGTTTACATTAGCAATGTTATTGCCGATTACATCTAATTTAGTTTGAAAGTTTTTAAGACCGCTAATTCCTGAATACATAGATCGTAACATAATATGTTTTCTCCCTTCATAGTTGCGTATTGCCTCTGTCATTCGGCAATACATAGGCATCCATTCCTGGTCCTGCCTAGCTTAGCACTATTGCTCCGTTAATATTAGTAAATAATTGATTTTCTGCTTCTTGTAAGTCCATGGCTGTAATGACGGTTGCATTTTTCGCGCTGACGATTAGTGCAGCGTTATTCAGTAAAACAAGTGATTCATTGACTCCCTTGGCTTTAGCTTCCTGTACTTTAGTTGAAATTTTGGCCCACTGCTTTTCATCAATATGAATATTGCGTTCATTGAGCCTATTCGATGCATGCTTACTAATTTTCAGCTGACCATTTGTCTGCTCTGCCAAAAGATCCCCAAAAGATTGGATTGATGTTTGCTTTGTTGTTTGAACATTTCTCGGCGGCAAACCTTTTTGCAACGGATATGGTTGAGGGATAAAGTTGATTTTCGTCATATTTACTCCTCCCTAGGCAGAGATAGAGGTAAACTGATCTTCTTTTATCTCTTTTCCATCAGATAAAACAAAAATGACAGCCCCATTAATTGATTTCTTCACAGATTGTATTTGGCCAGTTTTATCTGTATCACCATTTTCATCTTTATAAGTTACATTTTTTCCTATTAGCATACTAGCTTCAACAAGGGAACTTGAGTAGTTTGGAACAGAACCCGTTGATGAATCACCTACTACTTCAGAAATATTAGCAGGAGTTAATTTTTTACCGTCTGCTAGAGTTAAGAACACAGAATCACCATCATAGGTTATTTTACTGACAACGCCCGTACCCGAATTGATGATAGGCTTGCCATCCTCATCCGTTTTTGACGTTATTTCATGCCAATTAACACTTTTGCCAATAAAACTGTTGTATTGCATAAGCTGCGATTGTTGAGCGATGGTTGACAAAGAATCAATCGATTTGGCGACATTTTGCATCTGTTCTAATGAAGAAAATTGAGCCATTTGCGAGATGAATTCTTTATCATCCATTGGACTTGTCGGGTCTTGATTTTGCAACTGCGTCACAAGAAGCTGCAAAAAAGCATCTTTGTCTAATGAACTATTACCCGTTTGCTTCGTTGAATTTTTTTTATTGGATAAATAGTAATTCGTGTTAACAGACTGATTATTCACCTTAGCATCTTCCAATATTTAAACCTCCATTTCCATTAAGAAATCCTCAAAGCTTGATCTCTCTTCTTTTTCTTCTGGTTGCTGCTGATCGTCATTTGTTTGCTGTTTAAAGGATTGTTGCTGGAATTGTTGTTGGCCCTTTTCATTTCTTGCTGGCTCACTCAAAGCTTGCGCTACATCAATTCGATCTAATTGGATATGCTGATTGACTAGCCCTTGCTTTAATTGCTGTATTTGGCTTTCAAGCATGTCCTTACCAATAGCAGTAGATGCTAGAAAACGAGCTGTCAGTAACCCATCTTTTTGAGAGAGTTCTACCCGAATGGATCCTAAGTTTTCGGGATATAGCTTAATTAACAGTTTGGTACCAGCCATATTTTTTGAAATTTGCATTCGTTCGATTATTGATTGGAATTCCTTCACAAATGTTTCAGCTTGCCCTGCTTTATTATCGGGTAAAGCTATTGAAATTGTATGGTTAGAAGTAATTTCTTTTGTTAACGGCTGTACAGTACTTGCTTGATTATTTGCTGCCGCTTCTAAGTTCGTTTTTATATTCATATCTTGCGTGTTTTGCAATTTAGGCAACGTAAGCTTCGAAGTTTTACTTTGTTCAGCTTGTTGGCCTGCTTTTTCAGCAATAACATTTAGTATTTCTTTTGCTTGATATGTTAAATATTCTTGCTTTACCGTCATATCTGTTTTCTGTGAAACCAATACTACTACTTTCAAAACTTGGAGTAACTCTGATGTTTGCGCCTTTGGCAATTCAGTAGCCTTTCCTCCATTAATAGAAGAAACAATTTTTTGGATAAAAGAATAGGCATTCTGATCAAGTGAAGCTAAGAAGTCCCAAATGTCCTGTGCTTTTGCATCATCTTCTGTTAATTGTTTGATTGTCTTTTGGAACTCTTCTTTTTGAATTCCTAGTGAAGAAAGTATTTTATCTAACGTTAATGGTCCGTTTGTTAGTTCATCTACCTTTACATTTAAGAGCTGACCAAGTTCTTCTAACGTGTTTGTTTGCAAAATTGGCATCAATTCATCTGGTTTTACTTCATTACTTTCAACTTGAGCCTGTGTTTTTGAAAGCTTTAGGCTTGCGCCTAACAATCCTTCTAGACCTTGTTGCAAATTTACACGAAAAGTATTTTTTTCTTCATCTTCTTTAGGTATCTCAACAACATTTGACTCTGTTTTACTTGCAGTCTTTTCTGTCGCTGTGGTCAGTTCATTTAAAAAGCCGGAATTCCTCTCCGCTTGTTGTTGTGGTTTGGTTCCTTCATTTTCTACTTTCACTGGTTGAATTAAATCTAATCGGTCAATATTCAATGTGTTCACCTCCTCTCATCGAAAACATGCGGAACATGCTCGTGCTAATTTTTGGATAAAAGCGAAGTATAGTGAGCAGCCTTATCAGCTGGCATTTTTTCTAAAATGGCTGCGAGTGTATCCGGCTTAAGATTTGTTAAGATTTTTAATGCATCTTTATCTTTCATATTTGTTATAACAGGTGCAGCTGATTTTGGCGCCATTTTTTCGTATGTTGTAACAATATCGCCAAATTCCTTTGTTGTTTCATTTTTATTGTTTTCCGCCTTCTTTAATTGCACTTCTAGACGATGCTTTTCAATCGACATTTTAGAAGTTGTACTATTAGCATCTTCTATTTCACCTTGCATCTTCGCTATTTCAGCTTCTTTTTCTTGGAGCTGTGCTTTTAAATCGGCTATTTGCTTTTCATTTTGTGAATTTCTTTTCGTTAAATTCTCTTCTTTGTCTTGTGAAGAAGAAATAGTCATATTTTTTGCTTTTTCAAACACATTAACTCCGCTAACTTCCGCCACAATCAGGAGCACAGCAGACACAAATAGCAGTGGAATAATGACCCAAAAAAATAACTTTTGGAAAAAACCAGGATTTTTTTCTTCTATTGTTTGTTCATTGCTTTGTTGAGATACACTTCTTTTTTTGGGCTTTTGCTTTGCCATATATTCACCTGATTTCTTTGTTGTAATAAGCTATTGAAGATAGCTCGTCCAACTGAATTAACTCTAGACGATCTTGTTCTTTCATATAACTGCGATAATCTTTTTCTTTCATTTTTTCATATTTTCGATATTCTAAAGATGTTTCTAATAATTTATCTTTATGCCATTCCATTTTTGAACGGGCAAGTACAACTTTCTGTTGGGTCTCAGCAATTGAACGTTCGATACTTTCCAAAAACTTTGTATGATGGCGCATTTCATTAATACTTGCGCCACTTAAAAGTTTTTTTTCATGGTACTCTATTAAATCCTCTTTCTTCTTTAAAAGTGTATATAATTTTGTAGCTATATCTTCAAATGACTTCTGCGCATCTTTAAAGGCAATTTCTGTTTGGTTTTTTTCTTGCTGTTTTACTGTCATTACTTTATCAAAACGATATTGATAAGCTTGCATCTACCTTGCACCGCCATTCGATAGTTTCACTAATTCTCCTACACTGTCTTCCATGCTGATTTTATCCATAAACCCTTGTTTTAAATAAGAGGTAATCAGAGGCTCATTGTAAATCGCTTCGTCGATTTCTCTAGAAGTACCTTTTTTATAAGCGCCAATATTGATTAAGTCTTCTGATTTATCATAAGTAAAATAAAGTTCTCTGATATGTTCTGCAGCTTTTACATGTTCTTTATCTGCAATATGATTCATTAAGCGACTTACACTTTTCAACACATTAATTGCTGGGTATTGTCCTTTATTTGCCAAAGCCCTGTCCAAAACAATGTGACCGTCTAAAATCCCTCGCACCGTATCGGCAATTGGCTCATTCATATCATCACCATCAACTAGCACGGTATAAAACGCTGTAATAGAGCCAAATTCATTAGTTCCTGTCCGTTCAAGCAATTTAGGTAGAATAGCAAAGACAGACGGCGTGTAACCTTTTTGTGCAGGTGGTTCACCTGTAGCTAGTCCTATTTCCCGCTGTGCCATCGCCACTCGTGTAACAGAGTCCATCATGAGCATGACGCTCATCCCCTTATTACGAAAATATTCTGCAATAGCTGTTGCGGTAAATGCGCCTTTGATACGCATCAACGCTGGCTGATCTGATGTTGCAGCAATTACAATTGACCGCTTTAGTCCTTCCGGTCCTAAATCTCGCTCAATAAACTCCCTTACTTCACGACCTCGTTCTCCAATTAATGCAATAACGTTTAGATCCGCTTTTGTATTTCTTGCAATCATACCGAGCAATGTGGACTTACCTACACCAGAACCAGCAAATATGCCCACTCTCTGTCCTTTTCCAACTGTTAGCATCCCATCAATTGCTTTTACGCCTACTTCCAATGTTTCATTGATAGGTGGCCTAGTTAAAGGATTAGGGGGATCTTCTTCCGTTGGAACTGACGACAGCCCCTTCGGCAATTTTGCCCCATCTATTGGACGACCCATGGAATCTAACACCTTGCCAATCAATTCTGGCCCTACTTTTATTTCAAGTGGTGCATTTGTTCCTTCAACTAAACAGCCTATCGAAATTTCACGAAGTGACGTGTATGGCATTAATACTACAATTTCATCTTTAAACCCGACTACTTCAGCAAGAATTTCTTGATGTCCATGTTTCACAGTATTTACATGAATTTTACATACATCACCTATAGAACTTTCAGGTCCTTGTGATTCAATCATTAAGCCAACAACACGTGTAACCCTTCCAAACTTTTTAAAGGTTTGAATTCCAGATATATGTTTCATTAAATCTGCTGCTTTCATGAATCAATCCACACTTTCTAAGATTTCTACAAGTTTAAGTCTCAGCTCGTTTAATTGTTGATCAATGCCTACCATAATTCTTCCGTGATTTGTTTCAATATAAGAATCTGTATTAGCAAGATCCTCATCAACAAATACCATGACAGGAACCCCTACAGGAAACATGGCTTTTAGCTCGTCTATATGTGCAGATACCAATTCGTAATATGCTAAAGATGTATAGATTTTAATTTCTTTCATCTCTCTCGCTTCTTTTAAGCCTCTGCGTACTATATCCATATAACGTTCTTCATTTTCCTCTAGTACAGTTCCTAAAATCTTTTCTGCAGCATTAATTGCGATATTCAAGATAACAGCTTCCTGTTCTTGTAAATATTGCTGTGCATGTGATTTTGCTTGGAGTACAGTATCATTCGCCAATTGAATAGCTTCACTCATATTAGATTCAGCTTTCAAACGGCCTTCTTCAATACCTTGCTGAAAGCCCTCTTCATATGCTTGTTGCTGCAATTCCATCTTTTCTTGTTCCCAGTTTGCTTTTGCATCTTCTATCTCTTGTTGTGCAACTAATCGAAACTGCTCAAACATCTCTCTTTCTCGCTCAATTTCTTGGCGTGCGTTATCCAGGAGACGTTCTCTTTCTTCAAATAGACTTTCAGGAGTAACTTCTATATTCTCTGTGCTTTGATGTGTAAACAAGTCTTTAATTTCAATTGTGCGGAACATTTCTTTAGAGCTTTCAGGATTGTCAAAACGAATAATTTTAGACAATAACGTCATCTCCTCCACCACGTGCGACAATTATTTCTCCTGCATCTTCTAATCGTCTAATCACTGCAACAATTCGGGACTGCGCTTCTTCCACATCTCTTAACCGCACTGGCCCCATAACATCCATTTCCTCTTTAAATGTCTCTGCCATCCGCTGTGACATATTTTTAAAGATAATTTCTTTTACTTCGTCACTTGATACTTTTAATGAAAGAAGCAAATCTTCATTTTCACAATCGCGGATAACACGTTGAATGGAACGATTATCAAGCGTAACAATATCTTCGAATACAAACATGCGCTTTTTAATCTCTTCAGCAAGCTCTGGATCCTGGATTTCTAATGCATCCAAAATGGTTTTTTCGGTTTGACGATCTACACCATTTAAGACTTCTACTACAGCATCTACTCCACCTGTTTCCGTGTAGTCTTGCGTTACAGTTGAAGAAAGCTTCCGCTCAAGTACTGATTCAATCTCACTGATGACTTCCGGTGAGGTAGATTCCATTGTAGCAATACGCTTGGCAATATCTGCTTGAACTTCCTGTGGCAATGATGACAGTATCACTCCCGCTTGCTGTGGTTCTAAATAAGACAGAATTAATGCAATGGTTTGAGGGTGTTCATTTTGGATAAAGTTAAATATTTGAGCCGGATCCGTTCTTCTAGCAAAATCAAATGGTCTTACTTGAAGAGAAGATGTCAATCGATTAATAATCGCTTGTGCTTGGTCATTGCCCAGTGCTTTCTCTAAAACAGTTTTCGCATAGCCTATCCCGCCTTGGGATATATAATCTTGAGCTAACGCAATATTATGAAATTCTTCTATAATCTCTTCTTTTGCTTCTGGTTCCACTTTTTTTACGCTTGAAATTTCAAGTGTCAGCCTCTCAATTTCTTCTTCATTTAAATGTTTATAAACAGCAGCCGAAACCTCTGGTCCTAAGGAAATTAACAGGAGTGCTGCTTTTTGTTTTCCAGTTAAATCTTTATCTTTCTTGTTCACAGCTAATTCCCCCTATTAATCTTCCGTTATCCATGTTCTAAGCAATTTCGCAAATTCCTCCGGCTTGTCTTTCGCCATTCTTTCTAACTGTTTTCGACGTAATGTCGTTTCAGTTTCTTTTTCTTCAGATATATCGTCTACATCAATTTCCTCTTCATAGTAATCGTATTCTTCTTCCTCTTCCATCTGTCTTCTAGAACGTAAAATAAAGAAGACTAAAATGCCGATTGCAGCAAGAAGGATTCCGCCAATGACATAAACCCACCATGGAATTGAATTAGTTTGCGCTGTTGGAACAGTAGCTTTTCCATTCAATTTTTCCACAGCCACAATGACTTTTTCATTGATTTGCTGATTCGTTAATTCTCCCGCTTCATTCTTATCGATTGATGTCCGAACAATTGAAGCTAGCATATTTTTAATGTCGTCCTGCGTTGCGGCTGGCAATGATGTTGGGTCGCCTGCTTTTGGAGGTTCAACCATTACCTGAATTCCGATATCACGTATGCGATATGGGCTTTCTGTAATTTTTCTTTTGATACGATTTACTTCATAGTTGACAGTATCTTCGCTCTTTTCGTAGTCGCCGTTCCCATTGCTTGAAGATTGATAATCAGTAAAGTTATCTGTGTTGGAATCTCCTTCAGGTGTCCCGCCAGCTCCTGCGCCGTCTCCTGTATAAGTCTCGTTAATTTTTTGAGCACTAATTTGGATTCCGGCCATGTTGTCCTTATCAACGGGTTCTACTAAATTTTCTTCTCTGTTTTCCTGAGTAAAGTCGATATCAGTCGTAACGCTGACAGCTGCTTTGCCAGGACCCATCAACTGGCCTAACATGGTTTGGACTTGGCGCCCTAAATCACGTTCAATCTGTTTTTTGATTGCCAATTGTTTTGTCGCACCTGTAGCAGATAAACCATCACCACTATCTGCTGTTTCAGTACCAAGATCGTAGTATTCAAAGTACTGGTTAGTAATCACAATATTCTCAGGCTTTAAATTCGGTATACTTTTTGACGCTAGATTATAAAGTGTTTTAATTTCCGCTTCGGTAAATTGATATCCAGGTTCAGTATTTAATACAATAGATGCACTTGCCTCTTGCTGAGTATCGCTTACAAAAACACCTTTTTCTGGTAAATTAATCATCACTTTAGCATCTTTAACGCCCTTTACTTGCTTCATTAGATTTC
Source organism: Rummeliibacillus sp. G93 (assembly GCF_023515935.1). Taxonomy (NCBI): domain Bacteria; kingdom Bacillati; phylum Bacillota; class Bacilli; order Caryophanales; family Caryophanaceae; genus Rummeliibacillus; species Rummeliibacillus sp. G93. The sequence goes on along the minus strand of NZ_CP097314.1, from coordinate 1,018,141 downwards.
CAAGCTCTGTTTGCATGGATGCAAGCTTAAGCATATTAAACTCATTATCTGTCATACCAAAGCCCGCATTTTGGGAGAAGAATGAATAGTCAATTTGCCCTGACTGAGGTAATCCTTGTGATGCCAAATCAACCTTTAAATCATCTACTTGATCTTTTGGCACTTCTATCGCTGTTCCACCATTAGTGACTTGAAATTTTACCCCATCAGAAGTTAATTGTTCTTTGATTTGACCGACTTCAGCAGCAGACAAATCTGAAAATAAAGGGGCATACGTTACTCTTGTAGCAAAGAAAGTAATAATTACAGCTATCATTAGCACAGCTAAAATAGAACCGATAATTGTACCTTTTTGTACTTTTGTTCTACTTTTCCAAAACTGACTGAAGTTAGTCTTAATTTTCGTTAATCTTTCATTCATTTTGATCCTCCGGTTATAGGTAATGTTTTTGTTTTCTCTCTCTAATAAACATTCCTATTAAACTGTCATTCGCATAATCTCTTGATACGCTTCTACTACTTTATTGCGAATTTGGAGGGCGGTGTTTAGTGTGATATTTGCCTTTTGAGCAGTAATCATTACATCATGAAGCTCTACATTTTCTCCATTGACAAGCCGATTCGTCATATTATCAGAAGCTACTTGACTATTATTCACAGCTGAGATTGCATCTTTTAAAACAGCACCAAAGTTTTCTTTCTCATTCGTTGACGTCTTTTCTATTGCTGTTTGAGACATAGCTGGCTGCACTGGCTGTGAAATAGAAACTTGAGAAATTGCCAATCTTTATCATCCTTCCTGGTTGATTATTTTCCTATCTCTAATGCTTTTGAAAGCATAGATTTATTAGCATTAAAAACCGTTACATTTGCTTCATACGAGCGTGTGGCTGAGATTAGATTCACCATTTCTTTTAATGGATCAATATTTGGCGTTTGAACATATCCTTCCTCATTTGCATCTGGGTTGGTTGGATCATATACAAGTTTATAAGGTGTCTTTGTATCTTCATTGATACTAGCTACTTTTACACCATTGCCTACTGTTTGATCAGATCCAACAGCTTTATTAAGGAAGTTAGAAAATGAATTTCCTTTTGGAACTAAAGTAACTGTTTTTCGCGTGTAAGGAACCCATTTGCCATCAACTTGTTTTGCTCTTGTTGTATCTACATTGGCCATATTGGATGAAATAGTATCCATTCTCAAACGCTGCGCAGTTAATGCAGATCCCGTTGTATCCATACTTTGGAATATTGACACGATTAATTGCCTCCCTTAATAACTGTCAGAAGCGAATTTAATTTGCCATTTTCGCGTTCAATTAGTGTATTGTAAAAAATACTATTCTCTGCTAGACTCGCTTGTTCTTTATCCATATCAACACTATTCCCATTATTTCTGTAGCTTAATTGTCTATTGTTCACTACACCTGGAGTTTGGTTTGTAGATTGGAAATCAAAATGTTTTGAGTCAGTCTTATTTGCCTGAATCGAAGAATTCTTCGCATCTTCTAGCATTTTGTGAAAACTTACATCCTTTGCTTTATAATTCGGCGTATCTACATTCGCAATGTTTTGAGCGATTGTTTTCTGTTTTAAACTTGCATATGATAACCCATTCTCAATATTAGAGAGGGTTCCGTCGAAAATACCCAATTCATTCACCTCAATTCGACTTTATTCGTCAAATTCAACTAATTTTCTGATGTTATAATTGTAATAAAGATGTTATAAAGTGTCTATCGAATTTATCATATTTTTAATAGGTTTAACAGACCATTTTTACTGGCAGAAAAATCTTCCCCATACAATAAACTTGATAAATGAAAGGTCTTATTACCTAAATCCTTTTTCACTATTTTAATAGTGTATATCTTTTAATACAGCAATTTTGGCAGAAAATATGTTTAATTGTATATAATTTTATAAATTTGCAAAGTATATATTACTATACCTTTTTTCCTAACGAAGAATATTATAAATGTTTTTCCTTATTTTTTCAATTGTCATATTCTTAATATTGCGAGCAATAAATTTATAAGACTGGTTGATAGCACATATTATACCATTTTAAGTTAATTTGGTGTATTTTTGCGAACTATGTATTTTAATTTGTCACATTCTGATAATCTTTTACGGTGGTTGTATCTTAATAGCGAAGAGAGAGAAGGTGTTTTGAGTATCCGGGAAGTAGTAGGGTAAATAAAAAAGCTGTTTTGTCCCCTGTTAAGGACAAAACAGCAATTTCAACTTATCTCATTTTGATTTCTGCTAAAGCATTTAGGAATTTGTTGTTTAGTACTTTAATATAAGTACCTTTCATACCTAAAGAACGTGACTCAATCACACCAGCTGATTCTAACTTACGCAATGCATTGACAATCACTGAACGTGTTATACCGACACGGTCAGCAATTTTAGAAGCAACTAGTAAACCTTCAGAGCCATCTAGTTCTTCAAAGATATGCTCGATCGCCTCAAGCTCACTGTAAGACAATGAATTGATCGCCATTTGAACAACCGCTTTGCTTCTAGCTTCTTCTTCAATTTCTTCTGCTTTTTCACGTAAGATTTCCATACCTACCACAGTTGCACCGTATTCAGCTAGGATCAAATCGTCGTCTTCAAACTTATCTTCAAGACGTGCTAAAACAAGTGTACCCAAACGTTCGCCGCCACCATTGATTGGCACGATTGTTGTGAGACCGGATTTAAAGATTTCTTGAGCTTCTACTGGGAATGCACTGTGCTCATCCGAGACACCTAGGTTCGAAGCTGTTTCAGAGAAGTCATATAACTTACGTGTATATTCTTCTGGGAATTGACGCTCTTCTAACATTTTTTTGAAACGTTCGTTTTCAATTTGTTGTTTTACACCAATACCCAACAATTTCCCTTTTCGGCTTACTATATATACGTTACTCTCAATAACTTCACCAAGTTCTTCTGCCATCTCTTTGAAGTTTACTTGTCTTCCTGCTGACGCTTGCAGCATAGAGTTAATTTTTCTTGTTTTTTCTAATAAATTCATTACGAATGTTCCTCCTGTAATTTTTACCTCATTTTTGAAATATTCAAAAGGTTTCAAATTTTGTGCAATACATTAGATTATATACTATAAAATAAATTGTGACAAATCTTTATTCTTGACAATTTCATTAAGTTTTTCGTCTACGTAATTTTCTGTAATTTCAATACGGGCCGGTGATATATCCGACGCTTCAAACGAAAGCTCTTCTAACAAACGTTCAAGGATTGTATGCAGACGTCTCGCTCCTATATTGTCTGAATCTTGGTTTATATTAGTGGCAATTTCTGCAATACGATCAATTGCTCCGTCTGTGAATGAAATTTCAATTTCCTCGGTAGCAAGAAGCGCTTCATACTGAAGAATTAACGAATGGTCTGGTTCTTTAAGAACCCGTATAAAATCTTCTTTCGTTAATTTTTCTAGCTCTACGCGAATTGGAAAACGCCCCTGCAATTCAGGTATTAAATCGGAAGGCTTTGACATATGAAAGGCTCCTGCCGCAATAAATAACATGAAATCTGTCCGTACTGGACCATATTTTGTATTCACGGTCGATCCTTCTACAATTGGTAAAATATCGCGTTGTACGCCTTCACGCGATACATTTGCGCTATTTCCTCCATTGCTTTTAGTAGCAACTTTATCAATTTCATCAATAAAGATAATACCTGTTTGTTCTGCCCGGTGGATGGCTTCTACCGCTACCTCATCGCTGTCAATCAATTTATTGGCTTCTTCGATGGTTAAAGCTCGTCTTGCATCTTTTACTTGTAAACGGCGCTTCTTTTTCTTTTGAGGCATTAAACTTGAGAGCATATCTCCCATATTTGTACCACCCATATCAAATCCACCTGGGATCATACCCATCATGCCTGTTTGCTGTTCAGTCACTTCTATCGTAACCCATTCGTTCTCTAATTTGCCGTTTCTTAAATCATCAGCAATTTGAGATCTTTTCAAACGTACTTGAGTATCTTCTTCCGGCTGATCGTCAGAAGCCTCCACTTTTTGGCCAAATAATGCCTCAAATGGGTTCGGGGTATTCTGTTTCTTTTTCATGCTAGGCACAAGTAGTTTAACGATTTGATCATTTGCCAATCTTTCAGCCTGTTCTTTCACTTCTTCTTGTTTTTCTTCTTTTACAAGTCGATTAGAGATTTCGACTAAATCTCTTACCATTGATTCAACGTCTCGTCCAACATAACCCACTTCGGTAAATTTTGTAGCCTCTACTTTTAAAAACGGAGCTTTTACCAAGCGTGCGATTCTTCTTGCGATTTCTGTTTTTCCGACACCTGTTGGTCCGATCATTAAAATATTCTTTGGAATGACTTCATTCTTCATTTCATCCGGCAATAACTGTCTACGATATCTGTTACGAAGCGCAACTGACACTGCTCTTTTGGCTTGTTCTTGACCAACAATATAACGATTCAAATAGTCCAACATTTCTCTTGGCGTTTTTTGTAATGTCATTCGCTTAAGTCCTCCACAATAATATTATGGTTTGTAAATACACAAATATCTGCCGCAATTTCAAGCGATGCTTTTGCAATATCATGTGCAGTTAATGTATCCCCTGCATATTGCTTTAATGCCCTGCCTGCAGATAAAGCATAATTTCCGCCTGAGCCAATCGCTAAAATACCATCATCCGGTTCGATTACTTCACCTGAACCTGATACAAGCAATAATGTTTCGTTATTCATGACAAGGAGCAAAGCTTCAAGCTTTTGCAGCATTTTGTCTCCGCGCCATTGCTTAGCTACTTCAACAGCTGCACGCTGTAGATTGCCGTTGTATTCCATTAACCGACTTTCAAACATTTCAAACAACGTAAAAGCATCAGCAACAGAGCCTGCAAAGCCTGCAAGAACTTTTCCGTTATATAAACGACGCACCTTTTTGGCAGTATGTTTCATTACAACAGAATTTCCTAATGTGACTTGGCCATCGCCTGCCATGGCACTAGCCCCTTTATGTTGTATAGCGAATATTGTGGTTGCATGCAAATCCATCAAAAAACCTCCTTCAAAATTTTACGCTCGTGGATGAGCATTTATATACGTATTTCGTAAATGTTCTTTCGTTACATGCGTATAAACTTGAGTAGAAGATAAACTGGAATGGCCTAAAAGCTCCTGGACCGTTCGGAGATCAGCTCCGTTATTTAATAAATGTGTAGCAAAAGTATGTCTAAGCATATGCGGATGAATCGTTGTATGTAGTTCTGCTTTTGCAATCATCTCATTTAATATATAGCGTATTCCTCTTGAAGTGATTGCCCCTCCGCGCAGATTCACAAACACAAAATTGTGTTTATTCGACTTCATTAGCGCAGAACGCGCTTCTTCAATATATCGTGTTAGTGAATGTCCTGCATATTCACCGAAAGGAACATAGCGCTCTTTTCTACCTTTCCCCATCACTCTAATGATATTTAAGGAAAAGTCAATGTCTTTTATTTGTAGAGAAGTCAACTCGCTCACACGGATACCAGTAGCATAGAGTAGCTCTAGGATAGCCATATTGCGTAGAGATTTCCGATCTTCACCTTCATTGGCTTGGAATAATTGAGAAAGTTCTTCTTCATAAAAAAAGTGAGGGAGCCTTTTTTCCTTTTTGGGGTGATATAGCGCTTGGAATGCTACATCATCAATTTCATATTCTTTATTTAAAAATCTAAAGAAAGAACGGATTGATGATATCTTTCTAGAGACGGTGGTTCTTGCTTTTTTTTCTTCATACAATTTTGTTATATAAAGCCTTGCATGAACGTATTCAACTTGAGTCAATTCTTTTACATCTTCAGTATGAAGAAACGAAAAAAACTCTAGCAAATCTGTTCGATATTCTTGGACTGTTAACGGCGAATAATTCTTTTCAAGCTGTATATATGTCATAAATTGTTCAAGTGCATCATCAAACTGTAGGTTCATTTAAACACTCCAAACTAAAGCTTTCTTTTGTATTCTCCCACTGTCATTGAATTAAATAAAGCAAGAACACTTTTTAACAACTTAGAATATGGAAATTTTCAGTAGATTTATGGCGTTTTTGTGTCCAAAATGGATCTTTTAATAGTATGCCTAAAATTGGAATAGATTAACCTTAAATAAGAAAAAAACAAAAAAATATTGACAAAGCAAAAAGCCCTTAAAAGTATATCAACAATTAAGGACTTTAGCAAACTAATTATAATGTATTTAATTCTTTGAATTGTTTTAGCGCTGCTAGTGCACGTTCCGCATGTTTCTCTCCGCGTTCCTGCTTCGATTTAATCTTTTCTCCTAGTGGAGGGAATAAACCAAAGTTAACATTCATTGGTTGGAAATGCTTAGCATCAGTCTCTGTTATATAACGAGCCATACTACCAAGTGCAGTTTCAGATGGGAATATACACAAGTCCTGTTGCTGTGCTAACCGAGCAGCATTAATACCTGCAATGAGTCCGCTCCCCGCTGATTCTACATATCCTTCTACCCCTGTCATTTGACCTGCAAAGAACAAAGTAGGACGTGCTTTTAATTGATACGTCTTTGCCATCGCTTTAGGAGAATTAATAAATGTATTTCGATGCATAACACCATACCGTACAATTTCCAAGTTTTCTAAGCCTGGAATCATACTAAACACTTCTTTTTGAGCTCCCCATTTTAAATGCGTTTGGAACCCTACCAGGTTATAAAGTGTTCCTGCTGCATCATCTTGGCGAAGTTGGACTACTGCAAAAGGTCTTTTTCCTGTCTTTGGATCTTCTAACCCTACAGGTTTCATTGGACCAAACAGCATAGTTTTAGGTCCACGTTCAGCCATTACTTCAATAGGCATACAACCTTCAAAGTATTTTTCTTTTTCAAATTCATTTAGTGGTGCTTTTTCTGCATCTACTAAAGCTTTTTGGAAAGCATAGAATTCCTCTTCTGTCATAGGACAGTTTAGATATGCTGCTTCCCCTTTATCATAGCGAGATTTCAAATAAACTTTATCCATATTGATGCTCTCTTTTTCAATAATAGGAGCTGCTGCATCATAAAAGTATAAATATTCTTCGCCTGTTAATTCTTTAATTTTATCCGCAAGTGCTGGGGATGTTAATGGTCCAGTTGCGATAACAGTAATCCCCTCAGGAATCTCTGTTACTTCTTCATTCACCACTTCAACAAGCGGATGATTTTTCACCTTTTCCGTTATATAACCAGAAAATTCATGGCGGTCAACAGCTAGTGCACCACCTGCTGGTACTGAGCATTGGTCTGCTGCTTCAATAATAATTGAATCTAGTTGGCGCATTTCTTCTTTAATAACGCCAACAGCATTTGTAAGATTATTTGCACGCAATGAATTGCTGCAAACAAGTTCTGCAAATTTATCCGTGTGGTGGGCTGGTGTTTGTTTCACAGGACGCATTTCAAAAAGACGGACGTTAATACCTCTTTTCGCAATTTGCCATGCTGCTTCACTTCCTGCTAAACCCGCTCCAATAACATTCACAATTGTTGTCATAACTCTCTTTACCTGCTTTCTAATAGTGCATCATTGTGTAGGTTGTTCCTTGTAGTCGCAATTTGTACATTGGACTTGAATACCCTTTTTAATCTTTTTCTCCACCAATAATTCATTACATTTTGGACAAGGGCGATTAATTGGCTTATCCCAAGAGACAAAATCACAATCTGGATAGCGGTTACATCCATAAAAAATCCGCTTTGTTTTACTCTTTCTTTCAACAATCTCGCCCTCTTTACATTTAGGGCATTTGACTCCGATCTCTTTCACAATAGCTTTAGTATTCCGACAATCTGGGAAATTGCTACAAGCCATAAACTTGCCATATCGTCCTAGCTTAAAGACCATTGGCGAGCCGCAAACTTCACAATCTTCGCCAGCAGGTTCATCTTTTATTTCAACTTTTTCCATCGCAATTTCTGCATGCTGTAGATCTTTCTCGAATTTACGGAAAAAGTCATCGATAATTTTTTTCCATTTTACATCGCCATCTTCTATACTGTCTAAATCTTTTTCCATTTGAGCAGTGAATTCAATATTAATGATATCAGGGAAAAATTCTAGTACGAGTGAATGTACTATTTCCCCAAGCTCAGTTGGCACAAAGCGTTTTGCTTCTAACGTTACATATCCCCGCTTTTGAATTGTATCTAATGTAGGGGCGTATGTTGAAGGACGGCCGATCCCTAGTTCTTCTAACGTTTTTACAAGCCTTGCTTCAGAAAAACGTGGAGGAGGCTGCGTAAAATGTTGTTTTGGATTTATTTCTAGACTCTTAACCACGTCTCCCTTTTCAAGCGGCGGCAGTAGTTTGTCTTTTTCTTCTTTCTGGTCGTCTGATCCTTCTATATAAAGCTTCATAAAACCAGGGAATTTCACATTGGAGCCTGAAGCTCTAAAAATAACATCGCCATTTTGCAAATCTGCCGTAACTGTATCTAAAATAGCAGGAGCCATTTGACTTGCTACAAAGCGATCCCAAATCAAACGATACAATCTTAATTGATCTCGTGACAATACTGTTTTAAGTTGATCTGGATGACGCATAGTGCTTGTTGGGCGGATTGCCTCATGCGCATCTTGCGCTTTTTCTGACTTCTTCGCCTGTTGATTGATCGGCGTTGTATATTCATTTCCATAAGTTTGATCAATATATTGGAAGGCTTCTTTTTTAGCCGTCTCTGAGATACGAGTTGAATCTGTTCTCATATATGTAATCAAACCGACTGTACCTTCTTTACCAACATCAATACCTTCATATAATTGTTGTGCTAGCATCATTGTTTTTCTTGCTCTAAAGTTTAGCTTTCGAGCTGCTTCTTGTTGCAGTGATGAGGTAGTGAAAGCAGGTGAAGGATTTCGTTTTCTTTCTCGTTTAACTACTTTAATAATTTCAAAGTCTTCACCATTTAGTTTCGCTAAAATTGCTTCAACTTCTTCTTTATTTTTTAATTTAATTTTTTCTTTGGCATTACCATAAAAGAGTGCATCAAAAGGTTTTTTTCCTTTTTGGAAATTACCTTCGATTGTCCAGTATTCTTCAGGCTGGAAATTTTTAATTTCATTCTCACGATCAATAATAAGCCTTAATGCAACTGATTGTACACGTCCTGCTGATAAACCCTTTTTGACTTTCTTCCATAATAAAGGGCTAATGTTGTAACCTACGAGACGGTCTAGTATTCTGCGTGCTTGTTGCGCATCTACTAAATCAATATCAATTGGTCTAGGATGTTTAAATGATTCTTTTATTGCATCCTTCGTTATTTCATTAAATACTACTCTGCAGTCTGATTCGATATCAATATTTAAAGCTTGCGCTAAGTGCCATGCAATCGCTTCACCCTCACGATCGGGATCGGCTGCTAGATAGATTTTTTTTGCTTTTTTCGCAGCTGATTTTAAATCCTGCAGTACAGGGCCTTTACCGCGAATCGTAATATATCTAGGCTCATAATTATTTTCAGTATCAATACCCATCTGACTGCGTGGAAGATCTCGCACATGACCAATTGATGCTTTTACTTTATATTTTTTTCCTAAGTAACGTTCAATTGTCTTCGCTTTTGCAGGAGATTCCACTATCACTAAATAATCCGACATATAAGTTCCCCCTTAGAGAGGCTGTTTAAGTTTTCAAAAGAAATACCTGTTGCAAAATGTATAACAGAAAATCAAATTTTGCAACCATTTTTCATTTCGAATGTAAAAATTCTTCTAATTCTTCTATTATTTGATAGCCGTTCCATATAGGTTTAGCTCCTTCTGCAATCAGTTTGTGTGGCCCTTTTGAAAGTGGATTTGTAATATCGCCTGGCACAGCAAAAATTGTTTTGCCATTTTCTAATCCATGATCAATTGTGCTTAAAGTACCGCTTTTTTCAGCCGCTTCTGTTACCACTATTCCCGTCGATAAACCGCTAATAATTCGATTACGCATAGGAAAATGCCATTTTTGCGGCTTGACGTATGGTGGATATTCGCTTATAAGCAGCTGATTTATTTCCATTTGCTCAGCAAGTTTTTTATTTTCTTTAGGATATAAATGAAATAATCCATGTCCAAGTACCCCTACTGTTTTTCCAGAAAAACGAATAGTTGTTTCATGTGCCTTGCGGTCAGCACCTTTTGCCAAACCACTGACAATGACAAACTCATGCTCTATTAATGGCGGCACGATGAAGTTTAATACCTTATCTGTATAAGTAGTAGCATTTCTTGCTCCTATAATAGCTATCTTTCGTTTATTCTCTAAAATTGCAGAGTCGCCTTTTGTATAAAGTACTACTGGCGGGTCATATAATGCAAGTAATCTGGTGGGGTATAAGGGATGATTAAAAGGTATGGGGATAATTTTATGTGCTTTGTATGCTTGTAGGAGTGGGGTCTCCAACGTTTTTAAATAATTTTTTTGCAATTTTTGAGCTTTATCGACAGAGATATTTAATAGGATGGCTAATTCAGATGCTTCAGTATGCCCAATTCTCTCTAAATTTGGATCTCTTTGAAGAAGTGATGAAAGCCTGTTTAGGGGAACAGGGAACACATAATGCAATGCTAGTATTCTTTCAGAAAAGGTCAAATGACTCATGACCTTCCTCCCTTCACATTGAAATGAAAAAGTGTAGCACTTTAGAGTGCTACACTACACTATACATATTAATGGGTTTTGCACTTATCGTACAAGCCTTTTTCTTTAATAACACGGATAAATGTTTCGCCGATTACAGCTGGTGTTTCAGCTACTTCAATACCGCACTCTCTCATTGTTTTGATTTTTTCAGCAGCTGTTCCTTTACCGCCAGAAATAATAGCGCCGGCATGGCCCATACGTTTTCCTGGAGGTGCTGTTTGGCCACCGATAAATCCAACTACTGGTTTCGTCATGTTGGCTTTAACCCATTCAGCAGCTTCTTCTTCAGCAGTACCGCCGATTTCACCAATCATGATTACGCCATATGTGTCTGGATCTGCTTCAAACTCTTTTAATACATCGATAAAGTCCGTACCATTGACAGGGTCCCCACCAATACCAACAGCAGTAGATTGACCAATGCCCTCTACTGTTAATTGATGAACAGCTTCATAAGTCAATGTACCAGAACGAGAAACAACGCCTACATGGCCTTTTGTATGAATATAGCCAGGCATGATACCAATTTTACACTCATCCGCTGTGATAACACCTGGGCAGTTTGGTCCGATTAAACGTGTTTTCTTGCCTTCCATATAACGTTTAACTTTAACCATATCAAGTACTGGAATATGTTCAGTGATACAGATAACCATGTCTAATTCGGCATCTACCGCTTCTAGAATAGCATCTGCCGCAAATGGAGCAGGTACATAAATTACAGATACATTTGCACCTGTATTTTCTACTGCATCGCTAACCGTATTAAATACAGGAACCCCTTCAACTGTAGTGCCACCTTTACCAGGAGTTACACCAGCTACGATCTTTGTGCCATACTCAAGCATTTGTTTTGTATGGAAAAGAGCTGTCGAACCTGTAATGCCTTGTACCAATACTTTTGTATCTTTGTTGATGTAAATACTCATCCCGATTCCGCCTTTCTTAACCTACAAGTTCCACAATTTTTTGAGCGCCATCAGCCATTGAATCTGCTGCAACAATATCTAAGCCTGATTCATTTAATAATTTTTTGCCTAGTTCTACGTTTGTACCCTCAAGTCTTACTACTAGAGGTACCTTTAGACCTACTTCTTTGGCTGCAACAATGACACCTTCAGCGATTACGTCACACTTCATAATACCGCCGAAAATATTGACAAAGATCCCTTTAACATTCGGATCTGAAAGGATAATTTTAAATGCCTCTGTTACTTTTTCAGCTGTTGCACCGCCCCCAACATCCAGGAAGTTTGCGGGTCTTCCGCCGTAAAAGCTGATTGTATCCATAGTAGACATAGCAAGTCCTGCCCCATTTACCATACAACCAATATTGCCATCAAGTGTAACATAGTTTAAGTCATACTTTGATGCTTCGATTTCTTTTTGGTCTTCTTCATCAAAATCGCGCAATTCGACAACATCTTTATGGCGATACAATGCATTGTCGTCGAAGTTGAATTTGGCATCAAGTGCCATTACTTCTCCGTCTCCTGTAACAGCAAGCGGGTTAATTTCTAAGATGGAAGCATCTTTATCTGTAAACGCTTTATATAAACCTAACATTAAATTAGCAGTTTTATTGATTAACTTAGTAGGGATATTCATATTAAAAGCAAGGCGTCTAGCTTGGAAGCCTGTTAAACCTACTACTGGATCGATAACTTCTTTAAATATTTTTTCTGGTGTTTCTTCAGCAACTTCCTCGATATCCATACCACCTGCTTCAGATCCCATTAATGTTACGCGAGAAGTCGCACGATCAACTAAAAGACTTACATAGTATTCTTTTTGAATATCTGAACCTGCCTCTATGTATAGGCGTTTTACTTCTTTTCCTTCTGGGCCGGTTTGATGTGTTACAAGTACTTTGCCCAATAATTCTTTTGCGTAAGAGCGAACCTCATCTAAGTTTTTCGCAATCTTTACACCGCCAGCTTTACCGCGGCCGCCTGCATGAATTTGAGCTTTTACTACCGTAACTTTGGAATCTAATTCTTTCGCAATATTTACTGCTTCTTCTGGCGAGAAAGCAACCCGACCAGCAGGAACAGCTACCCCATATTTACGAAGAATCTCTTTCCCTTGATATTCGTGGATATTCATCCTTGTTCCTCCCAACTAAATTCCTTCATGTTCTCAAATACTAGTATTCTGAAATACAAGTTTATTGTATATAAATAAAACTATAATGTCCAGAGATTCTCTATTTTATGACATTTTTTATTTAAAAAATAACAATTTGTGCTACGAAAGAACAAAGAGATTTTATCACATTTTGTCGACTTTTGTCTTTTCATGGAGTTGATCTAACTGGTAAATAAATGCAAATACTTCTGCGACGGCTTGATAAAGTTCCTCTGGTATACTTTCATTGAGATCTAGCTGTCCCAATAATTGAACAAGTGACGGATCTTTTTGTATGGGAATGTGATTGGCTTCTGCCCGCTCTAAAATCTTTTCAGCAATTTGACCCTTCCCTTTTGCAATCACTTTAGGCGCATCTGCTTGGTTGGGATTATAAGTTAAGGCAACCGCTTCCTTACGCACACTTGGCTCTTTTGTCATATTTTGAAATCAACTCCCCTTTGTTCGGCATTTGAAGATTGGAAAAGATTGATGCTATTGCTTTTAGCTGTTTCCGGCTGGTCTTTGAAAATGAGACCGGACAGCTGGTAATCATGACGTGCTAGATTTTCTTTTAACAACGCTTTAAGGGGGGCTGCTAAGTTTTTTAGACCTTCGTTGTCATTGTAGATATTTATAGTTACTATCCTGCTTTGAACCTGCATGTCCACTACTGTTTCTTTTAATGAATGTAATTGCAAATAAAATAGGATGCGTGCAAAATCCGCATCAATCTTTCCATCTGCACCTTTCCGACCGCTCCACTGCAGTGTTGCCTCTGATTGCCTTCCTAAGAAATTAAGTGGTAATTGCATGATTAGCTGTTGCTCTGGCCCTAATTCAGTAGATAAATACTGCATTCCATCAAGCCTTGCTGACACTTGCTTTGCTAAATCTTTAGTTGCGTCAGATACCACTCCATTTTGCAAAAGCCCAATTAGTTGCGGTTTTAGTTGTTCAGCGAATTGGCGAATGTCAGATGAGGCGTCTGCTAATTTTGCTTCGTAACTTAGCCCTAGTCCCTTGAATAATTCCTTAATGGTCGCTTGAATAGCTTTACCGTTTAGATTATTTGCCAATTGATCCTCAGTCTCTTGTAGCATTCCTTTTAAATGTGTTGATTTCGACTCTAACGTATACTTTGTTAAATGGCTGAAAAGTTGTTCGGAATTATCCTCCTGTCCAAGCAATTGAAGCAGCTGGTGCTTAGCTGATGTGCCTTTATCATCTACTTCAAATGGTTTTACTATCGCGTTCTCACTAACAGCCTTTAACAATTGCTCTTGCAATTGAATTATGACAGCTTTAGTTTGGGCTATGTCTTTCGTTGATGTGGATTGTTGTGCCAATTGAATTAGGTTACTTTTTTGTTCTGTAGTAAGTAATGTATTCTTTTCAATGGCTGTTTGAATTTGCCCGATAAGCTGTCCCTTATCTTGGGTAGTCGGCTGCTGTTCTAGCGCCTGAAGCAGTTTCACTATTGTACGCAGCTCTATTGGCTGTTCCGTCTTGTTGTTTATGGGGTCGGAGGTTGCCCCACTGCTAGCCGGTTGTTGAAAAATCTCTTGCTGCCAATTGGACAACCTCGAATTTTGAGGTATTACTCCCACATCCTTCAACGCCTGCAAAATAGCCGCTTTATTTTCTGGCAACGTTTGCTCTGAAGATAAGGCTTCTACCATTTTCCCAAGCAGAATACCCCCTGTTTCCTTTAAAAGAGGATTGTTGATTTGTTCTAGCTGATTCAGTAGTTGATTTTTCATGCCCATGGAGATTGTCTCATCCGTTTTTACGACTTGCTGGAAGTTTTTCAACAGGTCTGCAAATCCATTTTTCATATTTCCTTCCAGGACAGCTTGAAATGTACCTTGTTGAATAGGCAGCTTATGTGCTATAAGCTTTTGGATAATTTGTAAAGCTTCCTTTGTCCCTAGATTATCCGGCAAATTTTTCAATAATTCCTCTGCTTGCAAAAAAAGTTCTTTTGACAGCGGCAAATTATTTTTGAGAAAAAATGAAGCTAGTTCTTTCAGAGAAGTTGTTTGATTTAATCCAAGTGCATTTAATAGCTGATCTGCTTGTTGAGTTAGTGGCATTGCAGATGTCATAGGGTTTGATATTACTTTTAATTGTAAATCTGGTTCAGTACCTGACACTTGAAAATAATGCGCATTGCCTGCCTGCAAAGGAATTTCTAATTTTGCGATTAACTTTTGGCCACCAATTTGAATTTCTGCCATTTGGTTAGGAAAAAGTTGTTTTATCGTACCATGGATTACCTGGCCTTGCTTAAGTGTGAGCGGCTGCTGGTTATTAACCATTGTTTGGCCCAATTGAACTGAGTTCAATGATGGATAATTCACTACACTTCACCCTTTCGTTAAAAGAATAGATTTAATCGGTTCAAATGTCTTTCGATGAATCGGTGTAGGACCATGTTGTTCTAATGCATCTATATGCTGCTTAGTACCATAACCTGCATGCTTTTCAAAGCCATAGAATGGGTACTTATCAGCCATTTCCTCCATGTAATGATCTCTTGCAGTCTTCGCTAATATGGATGCTGCTGCAATTGCCAAACTTTTGGCATCCCCTTTAATAATAGAAGCTTGTTCTATATCAATCGGCAAAGTCATGGCATCTGCCAGTACAAAATCGGGCTTTAACTGCAGCATTTCAACTGAGGACTTCATGGATTGTTTTGTCGCTTCATAAATATTAAGTTCATCAATAATATCAGCTGGTTGAAAGTGGATCGCTGTAGCTAATGCACACTCTTGAATTTTCTCTGCGAATTTCTCCCTGGCCTGCTTAGAAAGTTGCTTAGAATCGTTTAAGCCTATCAATGAGTCGCATTCATCTGGCAATATAACAGCTGCTGTTACTACCGGCCCTGCCAATGGTCCACGACCAGCTTCATCAATGCCTGCAATTAATGCCTGTTTATATGGCCTAAACGACTGGTCAAATGCTATTTTCTTTTGGTGCTCTTTAGCCAGTTCATTTTCTTTCTCTTTTCGTCGATACCATTGCTGCAAGGCTTTTTTGGCTCCTTGCCGTGGATCGTCTTTTAACTCTTCCATCCATTCCTGCCATTCAACAATAGTATCTAATTCTTCTTTAATATTTTTGATTGTTCTCATGTCTTGTTCTCCTAATCGTTATCTTATGTATCGGCTAAATCTATCAAAAATCCAGAAAAAAACCTTTTTTGCCTGTGGGCAAAAAAGGTTATGGTTTTGTTGCAAAATCTTCTACAAAATCGAAAGTCAGTTTACCAAGCTGCTGGCCCCTGATATCACGCACTATCAGCTCTGCTACTTGATCATAATCAATCTCGCCTCCGCTGATTATAACACGGCGTAACTTGCCGATATGATCAAAGGTTTTTACAATTTCATCATCCAATTGTGAAAGTTTATAGCGTTCTTCCATTCTTCCAGGATAATATTGATTTAAAAATTTCAAGCCATAAATCGCTAAGTCATCCATATTGGTAATAGCATCTTTAATCGCTCCAGTGAGCGCTAATTTATAGCCTACCTCTTGATCCTCAAACTTAGGCCAAAGAATCCCGGGAGTATCCAGCAACTCTAGTTCTTTTTCAACCTTAATCCATTGCTGCGATTTTGTAACGCCTGGGGTATTACCTGTTTTTGCAACGTTCTTCTTGGCTAGTCGGTTAATCAGCGTCGATTTTCCAACGTTCGGTATTCCAACTATCATAGCACGAATAGCGCGCGTTTTAAGGCCTTTTGCTCTCATTCTAGCCCATTTATCCGCCAACAGTTCTTGCGCCGCCTTTGTGACCTGTTTGAGCCCTTTACTATCTAATGAATTGATAGCTATTGCTTTTTGGCCCTGTTGTTCAAAAAA
This sequence comes from Rummeliibacillus sp. G93, assembly GCF_023515935.1. Lineage (NCBI taxonomy): Bacteria > Bacillati > Bacillota > Bacilli > Caryophanales > Caryophanaceae > Rummeliibacillus > Rummeliibacillus sp. G93. The sequence goes on along the minus strand of NZ_CP097314.1, from coordinate 1,001,463 downwards.
TGACAGCCACTTTTTTGTTTGTGCTTCATCTGCCATATCTGCCTTGTTTAGAATAAGCAGCCTTGTTTTTTGGTGAATAACTTCGTCAAGCATAGGATTTCTAGAAGACATCGGAAGCCGCGCGTCAATTAATTCAAAAATAATATCAACAAGCTTTAGATTTTCTGTTACCTGCCTGCGCGCTTTGGCCATATGTCCAGGAAACCATTGAATCGTCAATTTGTTCACTCCTTATTTTACTTTGCCCATTTGATCGAGTGGCCAAAAGACAACGTTTGTTTTACCAATAATTTTGCTGATCGGTACAATGCCAATATGCCGGCTATCCTTACTATACCGTCTATTATCACCCATAACGAATACATAACCGTCCGGGATTGTATCACCTTTTGCATTAGGCGTATCCCTTAATGAGAAGTCCTCTGTTAAGGTTCCACCGTCCATGATTTCTTCTTTATATTTCTTTAAATATGGCTCGGCAATCTTTTTGCCATTTATATATAACTGATCATCTTTATACATTAATCGATCTCCAGGTAATCCAATAATACGTTTAATGTAATCTTTTTTCTCAGGAGCATGAAAGACAACAATATCGAAGCGATGAATATCACCAATATGGTAGCCAAACCGGTTGACAATCATACGATCTCCGTTTTCGAGTGTAGGCATCATTGATTCTCCGTCAACAACAATCGGTGTAAATAATAAATAACGGATACCTGCAGCCAGTACAAAGGCAATCACAAGTGCTTTTGTCCATTCCCACAACTCATTTTTTTCTTTTTTCTCTTTTTTCAAAAAGATGCCCCCTTGATATTAATCCAGAATATACATCTAGAGCGGTTTCACAAGCGTGCCCATTATATATCTATTGTACAGGGATTTGCCGTTTGAAGCAAAAAGAAAGAGAGCTAAAATGCAGCTCTCTTTTAACATATTTAAGCTTATCGAATTTCTTTAATACGAGCAGCTTTACCACGTAAATTACGTAGGTAGTACAATTTAGCGCGACGAACTTTACCGCGACGAGTAACTTCTAGTTTAGCGATTTTTGGAGTGTGTAATGGGAATGTACGTTCAACTCCAACGCCATAAGAGATTTTGCGAACTGTGAAAGTTTCGCTGATACCGCCACCACGACGTTTAATTACAACACCTTCGTATACTTGGATACGTTCGCGAGTACCTTCGACTACTTTAACGTCGATTTTTACTGTATCACCAGCACGGAATGCAGGGATGTCAGTACGAAGTTGATCTTTAGTGATTTCTGAAATAATGTTTGACATTGTTTTCTCTCCTTGGACAGATGCTCTTGCAGGTCACTTTGGTTGCTACAGCGGAACACCGTAATTCGGCATTTTCATAAAATGCATCTCAAATATTATCATAAATTTAGATGTATTGCAAGAGATCCTCTCTTTTATGCTTTGCCGTTTTTAAGTTTTTCTAAATATGTTTTTTGTTCTTTGCTTAGTTCAATATCTACTAATAAATCCGGTCTTCTCTCAAAAGTACGTTTTAACGATTGTTCCATACGCCATTGCTCAATTTTCGCATGGTTGCCTGATAAAAGAACATCCGGCACCTTCATTCCGCGAAAATCTGCTGGCCGTGTATAATGAGGATGTTCCAACATACCCGTTGAAAAAGAATCTAAAATGGGCGAATCATCATTGCCGAGCACTCCTGGCAATAAACGCACCACACTATCGATAATCGTCATAGCAGCTAATTCTCCGCCTGTTAGAACAAAGTCGCCTATGGAGAGTTCATCTGTTACTAAATGTTCTCTTATACGTTCATCGTAGCCTTCGTAATGGCCACATAGGAACAGTAAATCTTCTTCTTTGGCCAATTCTTCAGCTTTCTTTTGGGTAAACCGTTCACCCTGAGGGCACATTAAAATGACACGTGGTTTTTTGCCATCCTTCGAAAGCGCCTCAACCGCATTAAAAAGTGGTTCAGGTTTCAATACCATACCTGCACCACCACCATATGGATAATCATCCACCTGCGCATGTTTATTCGCGGCATATTCTCTAAAGTCAGTAACAGACAATCCGACTGCTTCTTTCTCTTGCGCCTTTTTTAGAATAGACGAGCCAAAGACGCCCGTAAACATTTCGGGAAATAATGAGAGTACATGGATGTTCATCATGATAGCAAACCTTCTATCACTTCGATTACAATCTTTCCTTCTTCAATATTTACTTCTTTTATAAATTCATCAACTACAGGGATATAGTGCATTTTGCCATCTTCACCCTTTACTGTCCATACATCATTGGCAGCTGTCTCAAAAATTTCTTTTACTTGGCCAATAGCTTGTCCCTCTTGGTTATAAACCGTGCATCCAATAATCTCATGATAATAAAATTCATTATCTTGCAATTCATCTTCTTCTAATTGCTCTTCATTTACCTTTAAAATGCCGTCTCGGAAAGGTTCTACATCATTAATATTAGGATAGCCTTCAAATGTAAGAAGAATAAAGTTTTTATGCTTGCGGGAGGATGCGACCGTCAATAATAGCGGCTTTGTATCCCCTTTTCTAAATAGCCCTAGTTGTTGGCCAACTGCATATCTTTCTTCTGGAAAGTCAGTTTGGGAGATGACGCGCACTTCTCCGCGTATGCCATGTGTATTAACAATTTTCCCTACGTTATACCATTCCATCTTTTTCACCTCTTTTAATTTATGAGATCTTTACATTCACTCTAGTTTATTATATCCATTTTCTCTATTGCCCCTACAGCAAAATTGGAGACTATTCAAAAATTATCATCAGCTCTTGGAAGTGAGTTTGCTACATGTCCTCAGGAAGTACAATAAGCCCCTCTTCCACTTTTCAATATAGTCTATAAAAACTAATATTCAATGAAAAACCTACTACAGCTTCACTTTTTCAGTGAACTCCAAAACTTTAAGGAAAAAGACAAATACTTATCCTATTTGCTTTAGAAAAAACACGATGTTAAAAATAAAACTAGGAAGGGATTATGCTCCTTCCTAGTTTCATTAATCTAAAATATCGATATAAATTTTCTTGCCGCGATGGTTGCCTGCTGCTGAGTAAACAATTGTACGAACTGCTTTTGCAACACGTCCTTGCTTGCCAATAACCTTTCCCATATCACTAGGGTGGACAGAAAGTTTATATACAATGCGATGATTATTTTCGTCACATGTTATCTTCACTTCGTTTGGATAATCGACTAAAGGTTTTACGATTGTCTCGATCAGCTGCTGCATAAGACCGCCTCCGATTATTTACCGATTTTAGAGTTATGGAATTTTTCCATGATGCCTTGGTCTGAGAACAAGTTACGAACTGTATCAGATGGTTTTGCACCATTTGTTAACCAAGCTAATGCTTTAGTTTCGTCGATTTTAACTTCTGCTGGAGAAGTTAGTGGGTTGTAAGTACCGATTGTTTCGATAGAGCGGCCATCACGTGGTGAACGTGAATCAGCAACTACGATACGGTAGAAAGGAGATTTTTTTGCTCCCATACGTTTTAAACGAATTTTAACTGCCATTTTTAATTGCACCTCCGAATAGTTTCACACAAGATAGTATGATATCAAGCTTTAAATACTTTGTAAAGTGTTTTTTCTTAACACACATTATTTTAACTTATTTTTTTTATTTAAACAAGGAGTCTAGCCCAGGAAGTTTCATTTTTTTCTTTCCTTTTTGAGCCATACCTGTCATTTGCTTCATCATTTTCTTCATATCATCAAACTGCTTAATCAGTCGATTGACTTCTTGTACAGAAGAACCAGATCCTTTAGCAATTCTTTTTCTACGGCTGGCATTGATAATTTCAGGGTTCGTTTTTTCAGCAGGCGTCATAGACAATATAATGGCTTCTATATGGCCAATTTGTTTGTCATCTATCTTTGCGTTTTCTAAGCCCTTAATTTTATTTGCGCCAGGTAGCATTTTTAAAATTTCATCAAGCGGCCCTAATTTTTTCACTTGGCTCATTTGGTCTAAGAAGTCATCTAAAGTAAAGCTTTGAGTTTTGAACTTTTCCTCAAGCTCTCGAGCCTTATCCTCGTCAACTGTAGCCTGAGCTTTTTCAATTAGGGTCATAACGTCGCCCATGCCGAGAATACGAGAAGCCATACGTTCTGGATGAAATTGTTCCAGCGCATCCATTTTTTCGCCCATACCAACAAATTTAATTGGCTTTTCTGTTACAGAACGAATAGAAAGCGCCGCACCACCACGTGTATCGCCATCTAATTTTGTCAATATAACGCCAGTAATGCCTACAGCTTCATTAAAACTTTCCGCTACGTTTACAGCATCTTGCCCTGTCATGGCATCAACTACTAGGAAAACTTCATCTGGTTCCTTTAAGCCACGGATATCTTTTAATTCCTGCATTAGATTTTCATCGATATGCAATCGTCCAGCTGTATCGACCAAGACAACATCATGGTGTTCTTCTTTGGCTTTTTCTAATGCTTGGCGCACTATTTCCACAGGCGAAATATCTGTACCTAAAGCAAAAACAGGCAACGAAAGCTGTTTACCAAGTGTTTGCAATTGCTGAACCGCCGCAGGACGATAAACATCCGCTGCAACTAGCAATGGCTTACGATTGTATTTTTTACGCAATACATTAGCCAATTTACCGGTAGTCGTTGTTTTACCGGCACCTTGTAAACCTACCATCATAATAACAGTAGGCGGCTTAGTCGCGAATTTAATCGGGCTTTGTTCTCCACCCATCAATTCTGTTAGTTCATCTTTTACGATTTTGATTACTTGTTGGCCAGGTGTCAAACTCTTCATTACATCTTGACCTACAGCACGTTCACTAACTTTTTTTATAAACGTTTTAACCACTTTTAAGTTAACATCGGCCTCGATTAAAGCAAAACGAACTTCGCGCATCATTTCTTTTACGTCTTGTTCGTTTACTTTCCCCTTACCTTTAATCTTATTGATCGTTCCTTGGAGCCGCTCCGCTAAACCTTCAAATGCCATAAAAATCGCCTCCTAATCCCATTCTTTAAGCTGTTCAATCAGCGATAATACCTCTTTGCTGTCTGCTTGGATATCTGTCATACTTTTTGAAAGCTTTGTTATTATTTTCTGTCGGTTTTGGAATTTCTCAAACAATTGAAGTTTTTCTTCATATTCTTCAAGCATCGCTTCAGTTCTGCGAATATTATCGTAAACTGCTTGACGTGACACCTCATAAGCTTCTGCTATTTCCCCCAATGAGTGATCATCTAGGTAATAAAGCTGCATATAACTTCTTTGTTTGTCCGTCAACAACGCTTGATAAAAGTCAAAGAGAAAGTTCATGCGTGTTGTTTTTTCAAGTAACATACTGAAACTCCCCTCGATTATACATACTCTACTGTATCTTAATTTCAAAACCTCTATCCGTCAAGTAAAATTACTTGTCTTTTCGACTTTCATTCAAAAAAAACGCAAGAATGCAGCAGTAGGAACATACGACATTCTTGCGTTTCGCTAACTATTCTTTTTCTTCAGCCAGTTGTTCATCTAAAGCATCCGCGAAAAGGCCGTAAACATATCGCTCAGAGTCAAACGGCTGCAAATCATCCATTTGTTCTCCGAGACCGACAAATTTAACGGGAATATGCAATTTATTGCGAATAGCAAGTACAATACCGCCTTTTGCTGTGCCATCTAGCTTTGTTAATACAATACCAGTAACATTTGTCGCTTCTTTAAATATTTGAGCTTGTTGTAAAGCATTTTGTCCTGTTGTAGCATCGAGTGCAAGTAAAACTTCATGAGGCGCTGTCGGAATTTCCCGGGAAATGACACGATGAACCTTTTCCAGCTCATTCATTAAGTTTACTTTATTTTGCAGCCGACCGGCAGTATCGCAAATTAATACATCTGCTTTACGATTTTTCGCTGCACGGATTGCATCATACATAACAGCAGCTGGATCTGATCCTTCTGACTGTTTAATCACTTCAACGCCTACACGGTCTCCCCAAACTTGTAACTGGTCTATAGCACCAGCTCGGAAGGTATCGCCTGCAGCGAGTATAACCGACTTCCCTTCTTGCTTTAAACGGTGAGCAAGTTTGCCAATAGTTGTGGTCTTGCCCACGCCATTCACGCCTACAAATAAAATAACCGTTAACTCATCTTCTTGTATATTTAAGCTTGTGATATCCTCTTCGCCTTGTTCATAAATTTCAACCAGCTTTTCGGAAATCAACGCTTGGATACCATCTGTATTTTTAATATTTTTGCGTTGTACTTCAAAACGCAATTTTTCCGTTAGCTCCATCACGGTCTCCATGCCAACGTCAGCTTGCAATAAAAGGTCTTCAAGCTCTTCAAAAAACTCTTCATCCACATGGCGGTAGCGTGCTACAAGATCATTTACCTTAGAGGTAAATGAATTACGCGTTTTGGCTAAGCCAGATTTGAATTTTTCCGTAATAGAGAAAGCAGAAAAGCCCCATTTTGATTTTGCTTCTTCTTTATTTTCTTCTTCATCGGAGGATACTTCTTGTTCCTCTTCTAATTCTTCTTTTTCTGCTAGCTCTGCTTGCTCGTCTTGTTTTTCTTCGTGCTCATGTTCTTCTGTAGATTGTTCTACCTGTTCTTCCTTCACCGCTTCTTTGACATCTATATCATTTGACGGTGCATCTTCTACTATTCCCGCTTTTTCACCCTGCTCCAGGTCTTCCATTTCAGCAGGATCATTTTTCGGACCGCCTGTGAGTTTTTCTTTCATACGTTTTAGAAAGCTCATATTATTCACTCCTTTGTACTATGTTGGTACGGGTACTTCTTGTTCAAGTTTGACAGAAACTAACTTAGAAACACCGGATTCTTGCATTGTGATACCGTACAATACATCCGCGCCTTCCATTGTACCCTTCCGATGGGTAATGACAATAAACTGTGTTTCTTGGCTATATCGCTTTAGATATTGGCTATAACGATTAACATTAGATTCATCTAATGCAGCTTCTACTTCATCTAGAATACAGAATGGTACTGGCCTTGTTTTTAAAATTGCAAACAGCAGCGCAATAGCTGTTAAAGCTCTTTCTCCCCCAGAAAGCAGGCTAAGTCTTTGAAGCTTTTTCCCTGGTGGCTGGGCAACAATCTCGATGCCTGTTTCTAATAAGTTATCAGGATCTAATAATTCTAAATCAGCATGACCTCCGCCGAATAATTCTCGGAAAACACTTTGGAAATGTGCACGCGTTTCGAAGAAGGTTTCCTTGAAACGACTTGTCATCTCTTCATCCATTTCGCGAATCGCCTCGTGCAGAGTTTCTTTCGCTTCTAATAAATCATTACGTTGATTTGTTAGGAATGTATGGCGTTCCGAAACAGTCGCATATTCCTCAATTGCACTTAAGTTAACTGTCCCAAGTTCTGCAATCGATTGTTTCAACAGTTTGACTTTACGTCGTGCTGCCTCAATATCTGTATCGTGGTCATGTTGCAATAAGGCATCTTCAAATGTTATATCATAATCTGTTTCCATTTGTTGTGCCAAATTTTCATATTCTACATCTAAACGACTTAGTTTTACTTCATAGTTTCGTATACCATCAAGCATACCTTGATGAACACGTTGTAATTCCTTTAAGTCGAGGTCGATTTGCTCTACCTGTTGCTGCATTTGCATGCGCTCTGTTTTAGTACGTTCTACCGTTTGTACAAGAGTCTCTCTTTGTTTTTGTAAACGTTCAATGGTCTCCTGGATTTCTTCCTCGCTTTGGCCATTTAGATCTCCGCCATTTAGCAGCCAATCCATCTCATTCGACGTATATTTCACTTCTTCTTTTGCTTGTTCAACTTGTGATGTAGCTTCCGCAACAGCTGATTTTAGCTGTGTGACTTGTTCGTTAAGGACTGCTAGTTGAGAACGTTTAAGGGCATATTCTTCTTTCAAGGCATCTCGCTTTGTCTCACTTTGCTGTTGTAAAGCATTCAACTCTTCGACTGTACGATTAATTTCCGTCAGTTCTTCTGTTAGTTCTTTTTGACGTTTTGCAAAGCTTTCTAATTGCTGTTCTAGAGTGGTTTTGCGGCCTGTTGCATCTTGCTGTTCGTCTGTGAACATGGAGACTCTTAGTGATAACCGCTTGATAGTAGTATCCATTTCACGCAAGTGAGCACTATATTCAACTTCTTTGGAACGCAATTCCTCACCCTGCAAGCGTAATTCTTCAAGCTGGGTAGACTTTTGTTCAAATTGCTTTTTCCAGTCAGCTACAATTTTTTCTGCTTTTCCAATCGATTGCTCCATTTGGACAAGCTGTTCAGATAGGCCTTCTAATTCTGCTTTTCTGCTAAACAATGAAGCTTGTTGTTTAACGGACCCCCCTGTTAGAGAACCGCCTGTATTTACTACATCACCGTCCAACGTCACAACGCGATAGCGATAATTACAAGCTTTAGCTATTTGTGAAGCGCCCTGTAAATCTCGTGCCACTAGGACGTGGCCTAATAAGCTTTCAGCAATTGTTCTTATGCTTGGATTGTAAGTAGCCAGTTCATCCGCCGTATTAATAAAAGAAGGATGGGTGTTGACAGTCTGCAAAACACTATCTGCTATTTTGCGAGATTTTATGACGTTTTTAGGCAAAAAAGTTGCTCTGCCAGCTTTTTGCTGTTTAAGCCATGAGATGGCTTTTCTTGCATCTCCATCTGTTTCAGTGACAATATGCTGCATAGCAGCACCTAAAGCTGTTTCTAATGCTTTAGCATACTCGCCATCTACGTGAATAAGTTCAGCTACCGCTCCGTGGATACCATTCAATTGATTTTTTTCGCGTGCGACCAATACAGCTTTTACACCTTGATAGAACCCCGAAAAGTCTGCCTCTAGCTCCGCAAGTGTTTCTTTTCTTGCTTTCAGCTGCTGCAGGTGTTGATATCCTTTAAAAAGCATTTCTTGTTGCTTATCATATTGTGCTTTCGCATGGTTGGCATCTTTTTGGCAAGCTTCATATTCTGCTAATTTTCGAGCAACTTCTTTTGTTACTTCATCATGCGATTTGACAGTTCGCTGTTGCTCTTTTTGTAATGTTTGAAGCTCTTCAGCCATCTCAATAGATTGGCTCGAAATCTTCACTTCATTTTGAGCTTGCTCTGCCAATAAATGCGTAATATTTTTAACTTCATTTTTCACAGTGGCTTCTTCATTTAAGCGATCAATATAGGTATTTTTCCATTGTTCAATTTCAGCATGTATCTCGGAAGAAGAGCGATTGAGAAGATCTTCTAACTGCTTTACTGCTCTTTTTAATTCTTGCAGATCCTTTTGACGCTCCGTTAACTGACCTTCACGAGTTACTTTTGCTTGTTCCCAATGAGAAAGCGATGCTTCTGCTTTTTGTAAGGATTGCTTTAACTTTTCCAGTTGAGTATTAGCATTCATTCTTTTTTCTGCTACTAATACTTTTCTTCCTTCGAAACGCTCAGCCTCAGCACTTACTTCCACTAATTGATGTTGTGATTCGTCTAACAAGGAATCGAGATTACTAACCTTTTGACGAAACGCTGTAATAGTTTCTTCTTTTTCAGCAATCTGCTTGGAATAGGCTTGCTCTTGGGCCAAAACATTCTTTCTTTCGCTGACAATCTGTTCAATTGAACGTTTTAACTGCTCCATGTCATGAACTAAAACAGCTAAATCCATATCCTTCATTTCTTCGGACATCTTTAAATAATCTTCTGCGGCAGAAGCTTGTATATGCAGTGGCTCGATCCTTTTATCTAATTCATGCAAAATGTCTAGAACGCGATGCAAATTATCATCTGTTTCAAATAATTTGTGTTCCGCTTTTTTTCGGCGCTGTTTGTATTTCAATACGCCTGCTGCTTCTTCAAAAATAGAACGGCGGTCGTCTGGCCGACTATTGAGAATTTCATCTACTCGTCCTTGAGAGATAATAGAAAAGGCTTCTTTGCCTAAACCAGAATCTAAAAACAAATCCGTAATATCCTTTAATCGACATTGCTGTTTATTTAATAAATATTCACTGTCACCAGAACGATAGACACGACGAGTCACGCTTACCTCATTGTAAGAAATAGGCAAGCGTCCGTCTTCATTGTCTAAAATTAAAGAAACCTCAGCAAAGTTGAGCGGCTTACGTGAATCACTGCCGGCAAAAATAATGTCTTCCATTTTGATGCCACGCAGTGATTTGGCTGACTGCTCGCCTAGCACCCATCGAATAGCGTCTGTTACATTGCTCTTCCCACTACCGTTAGGCCCAACTACTGCTGTTACCCCAGGTACGAAATCTATTCCTACTCGATCAGCAAATGACTTAAAACCAATCACTTCAAGTCGTTTTAAAAACAAAATTAACCCTCCTGATCATTCGCTAACTGGGCTTTAAATGCACGTATAGCATGTTCAGCAGCTTTTTGTTCTGCTTCTTTTTTTGATTTGCCATGACCAACGCCAAGCTCTTTGTCATTCAACAAAACTTTTGACTCAAATGTACGATTATGTGCAGGACCGTTTTCTTTTATAATCTCGTATTGCACAGTACCTGAGTTATTTTGTTGAATTAATTCTTGCAATTGGCTTTTGAAATCCATCACATGTGAAAAAGCACCGAGCTCCACTTTAGGGAACACAACTTTGTCTAAAAATGTTACAACTGTTTCTAATCCTTGATCTAAATATAATGCGCCTACGAAAGCTTCAAAGCAATCTGCTAGCAATGCTGGGCGTTCTCGGCCCCCTGTGATCTCTTCTCCTTTACCCAACAGTACAAATTCGCCAAAATTTAATTCATTGGCAAACATAACAAGAGAAGATTCACAAACTATAGCTGCACGTAATTTCGTCAGCTCACCCTCACTCATTTTTGGGAATTTTAGAAATAAAAATTTAGAAACAGTTATCTCTAGCACGGCGTCTCCTAAAAATTCAAGGCGTTCGTTATCTTCAAACAGCTTTCTACGATGCTCATTTACAAATGATGAATGTGTAAATGCGTTATACAATAAATTCGCATTCTCAAAATGCACGTCTAATTGTTTTTGTAATTGAGCAAATTTTAAACGTGATTGTTCAGAAATTGCTCCATTTTTCTGTGAGAGTCCCTGTATTTTCATTTTTTATCAACCTTCTTATTTTCCATTTCATACACCTCTATTTTACCTTTTTCTTTTCTAATCTGCAAAGTATTATAGGAAAGCTGCGCTGAGTTGATTCTCCACTAGCAATGTTATTCCGGCAGTGATTAGCAATCAGTAGTCCCTCATCTTGTCATAGGTTTCCTTACAAATCAAGGCATGTACTTCGCTGCTGAATAATCCTAGATAAAAATATAACTTCCCCTGCAAGAATACTGCAAGGGAAGTTTCAAGTATAGTATGTGTTTAAAAACTTAAAATTAGCCTAATTTGCTTTCGATAAAGCTTACTGCATCGCCTACAGTGCCGATTTTTTCAGCGTCCTCATCATCAATTTGCATATCAAACTCTTCTTCAAATTCCATTACTAACTCAACTACGTCTAGTGAATCCGCACCTAGATCGTCGCGGAAAGAAGCTTCTGGCTTCACTTCGCTTTCATCAACACCTAGACGGTCAACTACTACTTTAGTTACACGTTCAATTACTGTTGCCAAATTGTTCACCTCCCCTCAATGATTATACAAAAAACATCAAATTATTAATAGTTAAAGTTACATGACCATTCCGCCATCTACATGCAAAGTTTGACCAGTCATATAGCTTGCATCATCGGACGCCAAGAATGCAACCACTTTCGCTACATCTTCTGGATTACCTAGCTTAGCTAACGGAATTTGACCAAGCATTTGTTCTTTAATATCCTCAGGCAATTCTTCTGTCATCTCTGTGTCAATAAAACCGGGCGCTACAGCATTGACATAAATATTACGCGCAGCCAATTCTTTAGCCGAAGTCTTAGTCAGACCTATAACGCCAGCTTTTGCAGCAACATAATTTGCTTGTCCTGCATTGCCGGAAACACCAACGATAGAGGCGATATTGACAATACGACCAGCACGTTGTTTCATCATTTGGCGAGAAACAGCCTTAGTGCAAAGGAAGACGCCTTTTAAATTGGTATTCATTACGGCATCCCAATCGTCTTCTTTCATGCGCATAAGTAAATTGTCGCGCGTAATGCCTGCATTATTAACTAGTATGTCGATTCTGCCAAATGTATCAATGGTTTCTTTCATAAGAGCTGAAACATCGTCACTATTTGCCACATTGGCTTGTACTGCTATAGCTGTACCACCATTTTCTTGGATCTCATTCGCAACTGCTTCTGCTTTCTCTTTGCTACCGCTATAGTTGACAACTACTTTTGCTCCAAGTTTTGCTAGATATAGGGCAATCGAACGTCCAATGCCTCTTGAGGCTCCAGTGACAATTGCAACTTGATCTGTTAAATTAGCCATTTCTACCACTCCTTCGCAGCTTCTACAACTTGCTCTAACGTTGCCAAGTCATATACACAGTATGTTTTCACTTTGCGATCAACCTTTTTAATAAGACCACTTAATACCTTGCCAGGTCCGCATTCAATAAAGACATCTACCCCTGCCTCTAGTAATGTGCGTACAGAATCTTCCCACAGAACAGGACTGTATAGTTGTTCTACTAACAATGATTGAATGTCTTGCTTCTTCGTTACAGGTTGTGCAGTGACATTAGCAATGACAGGGATTTTTGCATCTTGCATTTCGATGCTTGCCAACATTTCTTTCAATTCACCTGATGCCGGGCGCATTAATTCGGAATGGAACGGACCACTCACTACTAACGGAATAGCACGTTTCGCACCTGCTTCTTTTGCTTTCAAAGAAGCTTCTTCCACGCCTTTAGCTGTTCCAGAAATCACGATTTGTCCTGGGCAGTTTAAATTTGCTAACTGCACTAACTCACCATTTCGTGAGACTTCATCTGTTACTTCTTTTAACGCTGACCGATCAAGACCTAAAATGGCCGCCATAGCCCCTTCTCCAGCGGGTACAGCCTCATTCATGTATACGCCGCGTTTATGTACTGCTTGCACACCATCTTTAAATGACATCACATCAGAAGTCACTAAGGCCGCATATTCACCTAAGCTATGGCCTGCTGTATAAGAGGGATGTATGCCTTCTTTTTTCAATAGATCAGCAATCATAACGCCAGTTGTTAATAATGCAGGCTGAGCATGATATGTTAATGTGAGATCTTCTTTTGGGCCTTCTAGCATTAGTTTGGATAGCTCGAAACCTAATAATTGGTCGGCTTGCTTATAATAATTTTCAGACTCGTTGTCTGCAAGGAATTCTTGTCCCATTCCTACAACTTGAGAGCCTTGTCCTGGAAAAACAAAAGCAACTTTCACCATATTTTTCTCCCCTTGTCTTTCATTTTTAATCGTTTGTTGTTATTGTTTCATCAATTGTTTTACTAACGTTATATTCAACCATTTGACGAGCTTGACGTATCGCGCTCGCGAATGCTTGTGCATTAGATGACCCATGAGCTTTTATGACAGGTGCTTTAAGGCCAAATAATGCAGCACCCCCATATTCGGTGTAATCCATTTTGCTCTTTAAGTCTTTTAATTTATCTTTCATTAGCAATGCTGCTACTTTTGTTTTCGCGGAAGCCATAAACGCTTCTTTCAGCATACTAAAGACATTGCCAGCTGTACCTTCAATCGTTTTTAAAACCATATTACCTGTAAATCCATCTGTTACTACTACATCTGCTGCATGATTAAGCAATTCACGCGCTTCTACGTTGCCAATGAAGTTGATTGGTGCTTCTTTTAACAGAGGGAACGCATGCTTAGCCAGATCATTACCTTTTTTATCCTCTGTACCAATGTTCAATAAACCAACTGTTGGATTTTCAATGCCTCTCACTTTTTTGGCATAGATGCTACCCATTATTGCGTACTGTACAAGGTTTTCAGGTTTTGCATCAGCATTGGACCCTAGATCGAGCATATCAAAACCACTACCGTCAAGCGTTGGCAATGTTGTAGATAAAGCAGGACGGTCTATGCCATCAATGCGATGTACAATAAATAATCCCGCAGCCATCAATGCACCGGTGTTACCGGCAGAAATGCAAGCATCTGCTTCCCCATCCGTAACTGCTTGTGCCATTTTAACCATGGAAGCATCTTTTTTGCGGCGTACTGCTCTTACAGGTTCATCCGTACCTTCAATGATGTCTTCACAATGGATTACCTTTAGACGAGGATGTTCCTTTAGATACGGCTGCATCTTCTCTTGATGGCCATATAGTAAAACCTCTAAATCCTGTGACGATTCAAGCGCCTGAAATACGCCTTCTATTATCGCTTTAGGCGCGTGATCTCCGCCCATGCCGTCTACGGCTAACTTCATTTATGTTCACTGCCTTTCGTGCGGTACATTTCAAATTCCCCAGTAAAAACTGTGTTTCCATCAACTGTTGATGTTACTGTCACAAACGTACGTTTTCGTTCTTTGTCATTGCTTGTGACCACAGCTTTTGAAATAACGCGTTGCCCTGCTTTTACCGGCTTTAAAAAATATATATCAGAATGTGCTGTGAGAGCTAAATCATCATCAATCACGGCAACAGCCAATGAATTGGCTTGCGCGAATAAATGATGCCCCCTTGCAATGCGGTTCCGTTGAAATACGTGTTCTTCTCCCACATCAAAAATCGATAGGGCTTTTTCATCTAGTTCAATATCAATGATGTCGCCGACAACTTCATCGATCGGCAGGGACTTTACTTCACTTTCAAAATTGTTTGCTGCGACATCTTTAATCCGTTCGCGCAATTCAGGGATAGACAACTCCATACGATCCAATCTTATTGTTTGAACGCTTACATGAAACTTTGAGGCTAGCTGTTCATCTGTGATGAAAGGGTTGTCTGTTATGGTTTGCTGCAATAATAATTGTCGTTCTTTCTTGGAGTACTTCATATTATTCTTCGTCGCCCCTTAATATTAGCACTTGGTACTAATATCAGTATATAAATATAAAAAAAAGAATGCAAGTGTTGTTTTCACTCCACCTTGCATCCTTTTAATCAATTCTCTCTCCATCTAGCGCTCCAGACACCCGTAGACGCTCTCGCAACGGGCCATATTCATCATCTTGCCAAAAATCAGTAGAATTAATTAGTTGTATTGCATCTTGCCGCGCAGTCTCTAATGCTCTGTAGTCGTGGACTAAATCCGCCATCTTAAATTCTGGCAAACCGCTTTGTTTTTTTCCAAAGAAATCGCCAGGACCACGAAGTTCTAAATCTTTTTCTGCCAATTGGAAGCCATCATTCGTTTCTGTCATTGAATGCATTCGAACTTTTCCTTCCTCACTTTTAGGATCGGCAATTAATACACAATAAGACTGAAAATCACTTCGTCCGACACGCCCCCTCAATTGATGAAGTTGAGCTAAACCAAAGCGCTCTGCATCATAAATCACCATAAAAGTGGCGTTCGGGACATTGACTCCAACCTCTACAACTGTCGTTGACACCAATACATCCAGTTCTCCGTCACTATATGCTCGCATGACAGCATCTTTTTCTTGAGCAGGCAATCTGCCATGCATCAAGCCAACCTTATATTTACCATTAAATAAAGTAATTAATTGTTGATACACATCAACTGCATTTTGAACATCTAGTTTGTCGGACTCTTCAATGAGCGGGCAAATCACGTATGCTTGACGGCCTTGAGAGAGCTCTTGCTCCATTTGTAGGAGGACCTGTCCAAATTGTTCATGTTTTACCCAACTGGTTTCAATCTTTTTCCTACCAGCAGGCATTTCATCGATAATGGATACATCCATCTCTCCAAATGCTGTGATTGAAAGAGTACGAGGAATGGGTGTTGCTGTCATGAAAAGAACGTCAGGATTTTCCCCTTTTTCACGTAATATCCTTCTTTGTTCCACACCAAATCTGTGCTGTTCATCTGTAATGACTAAGCCTAATCGTTTGAACATTACATCTGGCTGGATAAGCGCATGGGTCCCTATTAATATATCAACTTCGCCTTGTTTTAATCTCTGTAATAGCTCTTTCCTTGCTTTTTGCTTGATGGAGCCTGACAAGAGAGCAACTTCTACGCCGAACGGCCTTAGCCATTCATCAAGTGAAGCAGCATGCTGTTCAGCTAAAATTTCTGTGGGCGCCATTAGGGCACCCTGAAAGCCTGCTGTGACAGCAGAATAAAGTGCAATAGCTGAAACGACTGTTTTCCCAGACCCAACATCTCCTTGAAGGAGCCTATTCATACGTTCAGGAATCAACAAATCACGGGAGATTTCGTTCACCACTTTTTTCTGCGCCTGAGTCAGTTCGTAAGGCAGCGATTGGATGAATTGACGTACTTTTTTTAAGTCATAATGGATCTCTATGCCATGTTCTTGTTGCTTTCTTGTTTTTCTGAGTGCTTGAATTTTCATTTGGAAAAGTAGCAGTTCTTCATAAACAAATCTTCGCCTAGCTTGTTTCGCATGAGCAGCATCTTGCGGAAAATGGACACCTTCCAAAGCATCCGGCAAATTTAGCAATTTATACTCCTTACGTATGCTTGCAGGTAATGTTTCCGGAAGATCCGCTTTGGCATCATCCAATGCCTGCCTCATAAATTGTCTGAACTTTTTCTGTGACAGTTTTCCTTTCAAACTATAAACTGGTTCGAAATCCGCTTGATCTGTTTTCGGGCCAAATGTAATGTTGCTCACATTGATGACTTGTCTTCCACGATCCCATTTCCCTGTAACTGTCACAACCATGCCCGGCGACAATTTAGTCCGCAAGTAGTTTTGATTAAAAAATACTAGTTTAATTAGGTGGCGACCCACTAAAGCTTGCAGCTGCATTCTAGACTTATTTTTCCCTAGATAAAGTACAGCTGGTTCGCTTTCAATGCGCCCTTCTACAGTAACGCGCTCATTGTGAGGCGTTTCTGCTATATCTTTTAAGCGAAAATCTTCATGGCGATATGGAAATGTCCAAATGAGATGCTCGACTGTTTCAATGCCCATTGCCTGCAATGCTTCAGCAGAAGCTTTACCCACACCTTTCAGCTCTGTTACAGGGCTGAACAGATTAGCCACGTTCTAAAACAGCTCCACCGAAAATTTTTGCTTGTAGCGCTTTGCCGGTTGGTGTAGCAGCTAAACCGCCTTGCGCAGTTTCTTTTAGTGCAGTAGGCATTGTTTGACCAATACGGTACATGGCACCAATGACTTCATCTGTTGGAATTCGGCTAGTAATGCCCGCTAGAGCCATATCTGCAGCAACCATTGCATTGGCTGCACCCATGGCATTACGCTTCACACATGGTACTTCTACAAGTCCTGCAACAGGGTCACAAACAAGGCCGAGCATATTTTTCAAGGAAATAGCGAAAGCATGCGAACTTTGTGCAGGTGTACCGCCAGCCATTTCAACAATCGCTGCTGCTGCCATCGCTGCAGCTGATCCAACTTCTGCTTGGCAACCGCCCGCTGCACCAGAAATAGAAGCATTATTAGCAACCACAAAACCAAATGCACCTGATGTGAACAAATAGCGTACCATTTGTTCTTTTGTTGGATTTAATTTATTCTTCACAGCAAAAAGCGTACCTGGAACTACGCCTGCAGATCCCGCTGTTGGTGTAGCGCATATTGTCCCCATTGCTGCATTAACTTCATTTGTCGCTACAGCTTTGCTAACAGCATCTAGCAAGATATCCCCTGATAGACCTTTGCCTGATTGAATATAATTTTGCATAAGAACGGCATCCCCACCTGTCAAACCTGTAACAGACTTTACGCCTTTTAAACCCTTCTCAAGTGCTTCTTCCATTACTTTTAAATTATTTTCCATTTGGGCAATAATTTCTTCTCTGCTTCTTTCAGACATTAACATCTCTTGTTCTATCATGATCTCTGAAATAAGCTTATTTTCATTTTCAGCGCGTTCAACTAATTCTCTTACATTATGAAATAAGACTTCCATCTTTTTTTCCTCCTATTTTTTTATGCGTGTCACCTTGGTGATATTTGGTAGAAGTTCGATTTCTTCCATTATAGATTGGTCAATATTTTGATCAATTTCAATGACCATTAACGCCATATTTCCTCTCTCCTTACGAGATACTTCCATATGGCCAATATTAATATCATATTCTGCAAGGCATTTCGCCACATTTGCAATACAGCCTGCACGGTCATTATGCACAACTAAAATAGCAGGCATGCCTCCAGACAATCGAAGCGGGAATCCATTAAGTTCTGTTATCTCAATTGTACCACCACCGATTGAAATACCGACGATTGACATTTCTGTTTCGTCATCTCCTATTACAATCCGGGCTGTATTTGGATGTTCGGTATGATCTGTTTCAGGTATAAATTCAAATTCCAAACCGGCATTCTTTGCGTCTTGGAATGCTGTTTTAATGCGTTCATCGTATGTCTCGTAATCTAGCAATCCACCAATGATCGCTACGTCTGTTCCATGTCCTTTATATGTCTCCGCAAATGAGCCATATAAATGAATCTTTGCCCATTTTGGAAGGCGTCCAAATAAATCTCTTGCAACTCGGCCGATGCGAGCAGCGCCAGCAGTATGAGATGATGATGGTCCAATCATAACAGGACCGATAATATCGAACACAGATGTATATTTCATATATTTCTCCCCAATTTTTATGAATGTTTTATCCAATATTATTACCGGACGATACCTTCCCATCTAAGCTTAAATGAATAGTTGTCCGTAAGATTCCTTGTTCCTACTAATCTCGCATAAAGAGACATATAACCCCTAGTGCGTTAAGTTTAACTTTATCTCAATTTTACACGAATACTAGCGTTTAACCAAACTTTTTTGTTTCACCATAAGAAAAACAGCTAAGCGATCATCTTAGCTGTTCTTCGTCCTATTTTCTTATTCTACTGAGAAGATATAAGGATATAGCGGCTGTTTGCCGTTATGAACTTCTACTTCTACATCAGGATATTTTTCTTCAATGAAATGTACTAATTCGTCTGCTGTTTCTTTTTGAATGTCTTCACCATAAAGCACGGTTACGATTTCAGATTCCTCATCAATCATATCGCTAAGCAGAAGCTCTGATGCTACTTTCAAAGAAGGGGTTGCTTGAATAATGCTGCCTTCATTAATGGCCATAAAATCATCTTTATGAATTTCAATGCCATCAATTGTCGTATCGCGGACAGCAAAAGTAATTTGTCCAGACTTTACATTCGTACTTGCATTTGCCATATGTTTTTTATTTTCTTCAACTGTTTGATCAGGATTGAAAGCAAGAACCGCCGCCAAACCTTGTGGAATTGTCTTAGTCGGCACAACTGCTGCCTCAATGTCTAACAGTTCTGCAGCTTGTTCTGCTGCCATGACAATATTTTTGTTATTCGGCAAGATTAACACTTTTTCAGCGCCAACTTTTTTAACAGCATTTACGATATCTTCTGTAGAAGGGTTCATTGTTTGTCCACCTTCTATGACATAGGATGCTCCAATACTTTCAAGAAGTCTTGCCACACCTTCGCCCATTGCCACTGTAACAATCGCATAAGGATGCTTCTTCACTTCTTTTTCTGCCGCTTTTTTTGTATCTCCTTGTGGATGATCTTCACCAACAATAGCTGTATGTTGTAGACGCATATTATCTACTTTTATTTTGACCAAGCTTCCATATTGATGGCCATAGGAGATTACTTCTCCTGGCGTTTCGGAATGCACATGGATTTTTACGACTTCATCATCTGAAATAACAAGTAATGAATCACCGAATTTGCTCATATCATTTCGGAAAGATTCCTCTTCAAATGGTTTCTTTCCTTCTTCAAACCGCACCATGAACTCTGTGCAATAGCCATATACAATCTCTGAAGTGTCCATGAAATCTTGCGCCTTGTGATGCTCTGCGTTGACTAAATCATCAAGTGATTCCACAACGGTAGCAGTAGGAATTTCCTCACCCTTTAATACCGCTGTAAATCCTTCATAAACAAAAACTAAACCTTGTCCACCACTATCTACTACGCCTACTTCTTTTAGAACAGGTAGCATTTCAGGAGTTTGGGCAAGCGCTTCCTTTGCCGCTGTTAACGTTTCTTCCATCACTACACGAATGTCTTGTTCATGTTCAGCGACTTCTACAGCTTTTTCTGCAGCAACGCGCGCAACAGTCAAAATAGTACCTTCTACAGGTTTCATAACAGCTTTATAAGCTGTGTCAACACCATGCTTTAGCGCTTGTGCAAATTTTATGGAATCCAATGTATCTTCTTTTTCTACTGCTTTTCCAAAACCGCGGAATAATTGAGAAAGTATGACGCCGGAATTACCGCGTGCCCCCATCAATAAACCTTTAGATAAGGCTTGTGCTGTATTACCGATGTTTTCTGTTTTATGAGCAGCCGTTTCTTTGGCGCCAGACGTCATCGATAAATTCATATTTGTTCCTGTATCGCCATCTGGCACAGGAAATACATTTAGCGAATCAACATACTCTGCATTTTGAGATAAATGGCGGGAGCCTGCCTCCACCATTTCCGCAAATTTGATCCCGTCTAATGACTTCATAAGTTTTTAGTTCCTCCTCTTACACGTTCGCCACACGAACACCTTGCACGAAAATATTTACAGAATGAACACTCATTCCCAGTGTTTGATCGAGTGTATATTTTACTTTGGATTGGACTTGATATGCAACCTCAGAAATTTTTGTTCCATAACTGATAATGACATACATGTCTATATGTATATCTTCGCCATCTTGGCGAACGATCACGCCTTTTGCAAAATTTTCTTTGCGAAGTATATCTGTTAAACCATCGCGTATTTGATGTTTACTAGCCATGCCGACAATGCCGTAACATTCAATTGCTGCACCCCCTGCAATCTGTGCAACTACATCATTAGAGATATCAATTCGACCGAATTCATTTTTCAATTCTACTGACATAATAACTCCTCCTGATTTTTCGACTATCTCTTATTGTACTATCAATTCTTTGCAAAGGACAACATTATCTAGACTCTTTGCACATTATACAATAGTTTTTTGCATTTGTACTATAAAACTACATTTAACTATAGACAGATAGAAATGAGCAACAGGTAAAGCGATTTTGTTATTTTCAATATTTTCCACTAGAATGTTTAAATGATTTTAAGTGTAAAGGCTTTTTTCTTGAAAGAGGGTCAAAATCAGTTGCAATGGCGAAAAGTGTGTGTTAAATTATTAAAGTATGTGAAATACCGAAGTGAAATCATAAATTTTTCAACTTCTTTATGAGGAGGGAATTAATATGCCAAAAAAATGTGTGATTACTGGACGTAAAGCAGTATCTGGTAACAATCGTTCTCACGCAATGAACGCTAACAAACGTACTTGGGGAGCTAACCTACAAAAAGTTCGTATCTTAGTAGACGGTAAACCGAAACGTGTATGGGTTTCAGCTCGTGCACTTAAATCAGGTAAAGTTGAACGCGTTTAATTTTAACATTAAAACGCCAAGTTGATTTTCTCAACTTGGCGTTTTTTCTTTCCCTTTTTTCTTTTTCGAGGCTGTTGCTGTTTTTTTAGGCCCTGCCGAATCATTAGATACCATTTGCAAACAAAAACGTGCAAAGTTACTCACTACTTTTGGTAATTGAAATGTGTATACTTTCAACTGGTCACTCCTTATCATCTGTACTTCTTATCATTAAACATATGCCATGTGTGAAAGAAATAGACGCATATTCACCCACTATTTCGTTACTCGTAAAACGAGTCGTCCCTAAATCAATGATTTCATCCGTTGTTTCGTACAGCATGTTTTTCAAAGTAACATTTAAGACATTGCTACCATACGCAAAAAAGGATATATACTTGAAATAGGAATCTGCTACTATCTTATGTTCGCCAGGCTGAAAAAATTGCAAAGAATTCATTTTATTTATAATTTTAAATTCAATAGATGGATGCATTTCTTGTAATCGATAGATCATTCGCATATTTGCCTCAAAATGGTCTAATCTTCCACCTGTTGCTCCAATTAATATAATTTTTTCCGGCTTGTATGCCAAAGCTCTGATAACGGCAAGCTCCGTATCCGTTTCATTTTTCTGCGGTGGATGATGTTCAATGCCTGATACGCGCTCTTGTATCCTAGACCATTCACTCTCTGTAAGCGAATCAAAATCTCCTATAGCCAGGTCTGGCATAATCCCATGATCCATCAATGTTATGGTACCGTGATCGGCTCCAATAAATACCGCATTTTTAAACGAAAGGAGGAAATCGCCTG
The DNA here is from genome assembly GCF_023515935.1 of Rummeliibacillus sp. G93. NCBI lineage: Bacteria > Bacillati > Bacillota > Bacilli > Caryophanales > Caryophanaceae > Rummeliibacillus > Rummeliibacillus sp. G93. The sequence goes on along the minus strand of NZ_CP097314.1, from coordinate 979,150 downwards.
TAACGATTTCCTCCTTCGGTCCGCCAGCACAAATAACGACAGTTGTCATTTGATCGCTTCTTCTCCTGCTGTTAAAATGCTTTGCAATGCAGCCTTACGGTCTTCTTGTCCGTATATGGCTGAACCAGCAACAAAAATGCTGGCGCCTGCTTGAGCGCAAGGTTTAATCGTTTCTGCATTAATACCGCCGTCAATTTCAATTTCCACATTCAAGTTCTTTTCTTTAATCATACCTGATAATGTTTCAATCTTCGGAACGACAGAATGGATAAACTTTTGTCCGCCAAAACCTGGATTTACTGTCATGAGCAGTACTAAGTCTATGTCTTCTAAGACATGTTGAATGGTTTCAACTGGTGTATGAGGGTTTAATACAACTCCTGGTTTTGCACCAAGTGAACGGATTAGCTGAATCGTGCGATGCAAATGTCTGCATGCTTCCACATGTACAGTAATATAGTCCGCACCTGCTCTTACGAACTCTTCTATATACTGATCAGGATTTTCAATCATTAAGTGAACATCTAATGGCAGATTTGTTACAGGGCGCAACGCGTCAACTACAATGGGACCCATCGTGATATTAGGAACAAAATGGCCATCCATAACATCGATATGAATTAATTTAGCTCCTGCTTCTTCTACGGCTTTTACTTCTTCAGCCAATTTTGAAAAATCAGCTGCTAAAATAGATGGTGCGATTTTAATCATTACTAGTACCTCGGCTTTCTGTCCATGATTTCTTGTAAAAATTGCAAATAGTGTTCATAGCGATAACTTTTAATACTGCCAGATTCATACGCCTCTTTCACAGCACATTTTGGCTCTTTTAAATGCAGGCACCCACGAAACTTGCATCGTTCTGATAGTTCATCCAATTCAGGAAAACAACGAGTTAATTCTTCCTTTTCAATCTCATCAAAATCAAAAGAGCTAAATCCCGGAGTATCTGCGATAAGGCCTCCCGCAATCTCAATTAATTCTACATGCCGCGTTGTATGTTTTCCTCGGCCAAGGGCTTCTGAAATGATGCCTGTCTTTAGACCAAGTGCTGGCATGATCGAATTAAGCAGGGTTGATTTTCCAACACCAGATTGTCCAGCTAAAACTGTGGTTTTTCCTTGCAGCAATGGAGCCATTTTACTTAGTAATTCTGGATCTTCTTTATAGGTTTCCAAGATGGTGTAACCTATATTTTTGTAATCCTGCTCATATGATGCTATGTTTTCTTTTTCTTCTATCGATAACAGATCCGTCTTAGTTAGACAGATGATAGGATGGATGTGGAACGATTCCAACACCACTAAAAAACGGTCGAGCAGAAGCGAATTAAATGCCGGTTCTGTCGTTGAGAAAACGAGAATAGCCTGATCTATATTCGCAATCGGCGGACGGACAAGTTCATTTTTCCGGGGATCAATTGCTGTAATTGTGCCATCATTGTTGCCCTCTACCTCATATTCAACGTGGTCACCCACAAGCGGCGTAATCCCTTTATTGCGGAAAACTCCTCGTCCGCGGCATTGAATTTGCTTCTCTCCATCCTTCACATAATAAAAACCACTTAATGCTTTTCGTATTTGGCCATTTGGCATACCATACCTCCTAATTCATCTCATTTATGCTATCCAATATTATGACAAATCATCATAAGAAACAGTTTCATCTATAATTACTTTATCATCTCGTATGATTCTGTATCGTGCTTGCTGGCCTTTTTCAACTTCAAATTGCAATCGTTTTTCCTGAGAGGAGAACAATTGAAATTCTTGGTAAACATCATTTATTTTATGCGTTTTATCTTGAATATAGATACGTACTTGTTGCGGCTCGCCTTCACTCTCTTTTTCATAAGGGATGTTCACTGTTTTTACGTATGTTTTTACAGGCTTTTCTTCAGGTCCCTTAGATAAAACTACTTCAATCGTACTACCGACAGCTAACGCTTCACCTGCTGATGGAGATTGTGAAATTACTTGACCCTTAGGAACATCATCTGAGTATTTTTCGCTGCCAATATGAATGTGGAATCCAGAGCTTTTAGCATAGGTATTAAGAGCCTCTTCATCATAGCCGACGAGATTTGAAACATGTTCTTGTTCCTGCCCTTTGCTGACAATCAGTTTAATGGACGTATCACCTGGCACCACTTTCTTGCCTTCATCAATCGATTGCTTGATAATGATACCTTCCGTTTCGTCTGAATAGTCCTCCTCAACCTCAACATCTTTAAAACCTTGTCTTTCCAGAAGGTCCTTCACTTGGTCAATGTCTTTTCCCGTATAGTTTGAGATCTCCACTTTTTTGGGCCCTTTACTAATGACAAGATCAATTTTCGTTTCTTTTGCTCTTTCATTGTCTGGACCTGGGGAGGTCATAATAATATGGTTTCGTTTCACATCGTCCGAATTTTGCTTTGTTTTTTCACCGATTTCAAAACCTGCATTTTTCAAATTGGTAATTGCCTCATCTGTCTGTTGTTTGGAAACGTCAGGAATTGGATATCTTTTTTCATTGAACAGATCTGGAAAGATAAACAATAATGACAGTAGAATAAGCACAAGTGCGATGAGCAATCCGCTGAGAATCAACCATTTTCTTTTCTTCTTTTTCTGCTTCTTTTTAATTGGTTGTGCTGGTTCTTCTATCGCCTTGTCTCTGATAGGCATTGCCATTGTTTTTTGCAAATCTTTTTCTTCAACAGGTTCTTTAATGATTGGGATAACTTTTGTCATATCATGATCAATTGGAGTCTGAAATTTCGCTTCATGGCTTCTTTCATCAGAAAGGACTGTTTCTAAATCTTCCGCCATCTCCCACACTGATTGGTAACGGTGCACAGGGTCTTTGGCAGTTGCTTTTAAAACCACGTTTTCTAAACTTTGAGGGATCCCCGGCACAATTGCCCGTACAGAAGGTGTTTCGGTTTGCAAATGTTTTAAAGCAATTGAGACCGCTGATTCTCCGGAAAATGGCAATTGACCTGTCAATAATTCATATAACAGGATTCCTAAAGAATAGATGTCCGATTTCTTAGTAGCTGTACCACCTCTTGCCTGCTCTGGTGATAAATAATGAACAGTTCCTAAAACTGAATTGGTACGTGTAAAAGAAGTATCTTCTAAAGCCATTGCAATACCAAAGTCTGTAATCTTCACATTACCTTCTTCATCCATCAAAATATTTTGTGGTTTGATATCTCGGTGGATAATTTGGTTTTGATGGGCATGAGCAATTGCTGAAGTTAATTGTTTCATGATTTGGACGCTTTTCGCTGCAGCTAACGGGGCATATTTTTGTATGTATTGTTTCAGTGTTTGCCCCTTCACATATTCCATTACCAGATAGTGCATATTGCCGTCCTCGCCAACATCATAAATGCTCACAATGTTCGGATGAGTAAGGCTAGTAGCAGAGAGCGCCTCTCTTTGAAACCGTCTTTGCATTTCCTGTTCATCATTAAAATTATAATGCAGTATTTTAATAGCAACATCTCGGTCAAGAATCATATCATGAGCCAAGTAGACATTCGACATGCCTCCGCCGCCTATTACTTCTAAGATTTTATAGCGGCCGCTAATTCTTTTTCCAGCTAGCATGCTTACACCTCCTCATGGCTTTGCGATAAAAGGATTAGTGTAATATTATCTTCTCCGCCCAAATCATTTGCTAATTGGACGAGCTCGTCACCTTTTTCTTCTATAGTTGATGTATTCATCACAATGGTTTGCATCTCTTCATTTGTTAGTTTATTGCTTAAGCCATCCGAACAAATCAGCATATAGGTATCATCCATCATCTCAACTTGATAACTATCAGGTTCAATAGTAGATTCTGTTCCTAATGATTTCAAAATATAGTTTTTCTTCGGATGACTCTTAGCTTCTTCTTCACTAATTTCCCCATTATCAACAAGTATGTTGACGTAAGAATGGTCCTTTGTGATTAAGCGAACTTCCTCAGATGATATTAAATACACACGGCTGTCTCCAACATGAGAAATAACAGCATTTGTGTCTTTGAAGACAACAGCAATTAATGTGGTCCCCATTCCCTGGCAGCCTTCGTGTGTTAAAGAGTACTTATAAAGTGAGCTATTGATGCTTTTAACTGTTTCTTTTAACCAAACTTCTGTTTTGGAAGTAGATTCAAAACTGGCACCATCTGCTTCTATAAAATACTCTTCTAATTGTTTAACAGCCATTTTGCTAGCAACATCCCCTGCATTATGCCCACCCATACCATCCGCTACAATAGCTAGCTGGTATGAGTCGGCGCGGGAGATGAATGCAGCACAATCTTCATTTAAAGCTCGTTTTCTTCCTATATCACTGACGATTGTATATCTCACTACAGATCACCTCATTAGTGGGTTGTTTCTTCTTTTCTCTCCTTCGCCCGCAATTGGCCACAAGCCGCATCAATATCCGACCCTTGTTCGCGACGGATTGTTGCGTTAATACCATGATTTTTTAATGTTTTTTCAAAATCAAAGATCTTATTGCGCGGTGTTCTAACATAATCGCGTTCTGGTACATAATTGACAGGGATTAAATTCACGTGGCATTTAATACCTTTGATCAGTTTTGCTAATTCTTCCGCATGTGCAACAGTATCGTTGACGCTACCAAAAAGCCCGTATTCAAAACTAATTCGACGACCCGTTTTTTCAGTATAATAACGTACTGCCTCCATTAATTCAGGCAATTTATATGCTTTTGCAATTGGCATTAATTGCTGACGCAGCTCTTGGTTAGGCGCATGCAATGAAAGTGCAAAGTTAATTTGCAATTGTTCGTCTGCAAATTTGTAGATTTTCGGAATAATGCCGCTTGTTGATACTGTGATATGTCTTGCGCCAATATTTAATGCTTTTTCATGGTTGATCACTTTTAAGAATTGCATCATAGCATCGTAGTTATCAAATGGTTCACCGATACCCATGATGACTACTGAGCTAACTCGCTGATCCTTTTCATCCAATGCTTGTTGTACCTTTACTACTTGTTCTACAATTTCACCAGGTAGTAAATGGCGTTTTAATCCTCCCAATGTGGAAGCACAGAAAGAGCAGCCAATTCTGCAGCCTACTTGGGTTGTTACACATACTGAATTCCCGTAATCATGCGCCATTAAAACAGTTTCGATGGAATAGCCATCTTGCAATTGGAAAAGGAATTTAATAGTGCCGTCTTTGGATTCTTGCTTGATTAGTGTATTTAACGTACTAAAAGCAAATGCTTGCTGCAATTTATCACGTAAGCCTTTTGAAAGATTAGTCATTTCATCAAAACTTTTTACGCGCTTCACATAGAGCCATTCAAAAATTTGGGCTGCTCTAAAAGGCTTTTCTCCGTTTTCTTTCAGCCAGTCTTGTAATTCGTCTGGTAATAGAGAATATATTGATTCGCGTAGCTGTGGTTTTTCTTTTTTTACTCTTGCTGTTTTTATTTCATGATCCATTAGTTTGTGGATCCTCCTTTTTTTCTAAAAGCCGCGACAAAAAAACCATCGCTGCCTAAATCTTGTGGAAAGACCTGTATCATGCCTTCCTCTTTCAATGGCGGAAACGCATCAGGTGCATTTTCAATTGGCGCTAGCTCCATATCTGGGTGCGCTTTTAAAAATGCAGCAACCGTCTCGTCGTTCTCCATTTTATCAATTGTACAAGTACTGTAAACCATTTTGCCTTGTTTTTTTAATAAAATATAGGCTGTATTTAATAATTCCAGCTGAATTTTTTGCAAAGACTCATGGTCGCTCTCATTTTTTGTATATTTTATATCCGGTTTCCGGCGTATGACACCAAGGCCACTGCATGGTGCATCTACTAAAATGCGATCGAATGACTCTTCACCAAATTGTTCTGCAGCTTTCCTGCCATCCAATACTGCTGGTTCAATAATGGATAAGCCTAAACGCGTTGCATTTTGATCGATCAAACGAATTTTATGTGCATGTAAATCTGTTGCTATAAGCTTGCCTTGATTGCTCATTTTTTCAGCTATATGTGTTGTTTTTCCACCTGGTGCCGCGCACATGTCTAATACTTTCATGCCTGGCGTAACATCAAGCGCATATGCAGGCAGCATGGAGCTTTCATCTTGAATCGTAATTAAGCCCTCTTTGAAGGCGTTCGAGCGAGCTGCTTGTCCTTCTAAAATATGAAGACATTCAGGTATTGCTTCACTCCGTTTGACTGAAAATCCATCATCCCACAAACTGCGAAGTGCTTCTTCTATAGTCGCTTTCGCCGTGTTTACACGAACCGTTTGGTGTGGTGGCATATTATTTTCAAACAGCATTTCACCTGCTTTTTCTAATCCATAATCTTGAATGTAACGGCGAACAAGCCATTCAGGATGGCTGGATTCAATCGACAATCGCAAAACATCATCCTCGATGAGTGTCGTATCACGGTATCCTTCTCTTAGTATAGAACGCAAAATGCCGTTTACTGTTGCGCTGACACCTCGATGTCGTGCACGCCTCTTGGCGATTTCAACTGCTTCGTTGACGGCTGCATGATCAGGTATTTTTGTTAAATATACAATTTGATAGAGAGATAAGCGCAATAGCCAACGTACCCAATTATCTAGCTTTCCTCTTACATATGGCTCTAAATAGTAATCAAGCGTCATCTTATGTTGGAGTGTGCCATACGTTATTTCCGTAAGGAGCCCGCGGTCTTTAGCATCAATTTTGTATTTTTCAATTGTTTGGTGTAACAGCAAGTTGCTATAGGCTTGCTGCTGGTCGACAGCCAACAAAATAGAAAGGGCGGCATCGCGGACATTACCGTCCCAAATAGCATTATTACTACTTTTTTTCTTACTCTTACTCATTCAAAAAGATCCCCAATCTGCAATTTTGAACCAACACCATTTAAGTAATTAACGGCTTCCATCTGCTTTTTACCCGCAGGCTGCAAGTCCAATATATCAATGGCTTGACCCTCTCCTGTAGCAACTGTAAAAGACTTTTTGCCAATCGCAATGACAGTGCCTGGTTTTTCAGTATGCGTAGCAGTCGATTTTTCAGCCCACCAAATTTTAACGTTTTGATTATCAAGGGTTGTATAGGCAATCGGCCAAGGATGCAGACCTCGGATTTGGTTATAAATCGCTGTACTGCTTTGTGACCAATCAATACGTTCTTGTTCACGGGAAATATTACGAGCAAACGACACTTTCGATTCGTCCTGTGGAATGCGCTCATTCGTCCCTTCGATGATAGAAGGCAATGTATCTTTTAATAAATCACGGCCGATAATGCTTAATTTATCAAAGAGTGTACCGGTTGTATCGTCTTCTTCTATTGGCATAGCTTGCTTTGCAATAATATCGCCAGCATCTAGTTTTTCTGCCATATACATAATTGTAACGCCTGTCTCTTTTTCGCCATCTATCACCGCTTGATGGATTGGTGCACCGCCGCGATACTTCGGCAATAGTGATGCATGGACATTAATGCAGCCGAGTCTTGGCGTCTCAAGCAATTCTTTAGGTAAAAGCTGCCCGAATGCTGCTGTGACAATCAAATCAGGCTGTAGGTCAATAATCTGCTTTAGTTCTTCTGAACCTTTTAAACGTTCAGGCTGGATGACTGGCAACCCAAGTTCCACAGCCGCTTTTTTTACAGGTGGAGGCGTTAGGACCCGTTTGCGTCCGACTGGGCGATCTGGCTGTGTTACGACAGCTTGGATATGATAGCCTTCTTCCTGAATCATACGCAAAATCGGAACAGAAAAGTCTGGCGTTCCCATAAATACAATCGATGTCACTCTTCTTCCTCCTCGTCTGCGTACATCTCTTCGATTTCTTCAAGTGTATACGTTTTAGTTATTTTTTGATCAAATAAAATGCCGTTTAAATGGTCTACCTCATGTTGGATGACGCGAGCATCATAATCATGTGCTTCTAGTTCATATAAGTCTCCATTTCGGTCTTGCGCCTCTACTTTTACGTATACTGGACGTTCCACATCGCCATATACATCAGGGAAACTTAAGCATCCTTCAATATCCGTATCCGTATCTTCTGATATTGCCACAATAACCGGATTAATTAATTCGAGAACATCCCGTTCTTCTCCAAGCTCGACAACAGCCGCTTGAATACTTTTGTTCACTTGAGGTGCTGCAATTCCAACTCCATCATTTTCTACCATTGTTTCATACATATCATCTAAAAGCTGCGCTAGGTTGTTATCAAATTGTGTAACTTCTGCTGCTTTTTTCTTTAAAATTTCTGCTGGGTTTTTAACAATCTCTAATAAGGCCATATTCTTTTCTCCGTTCTATCTATTAAATAACTGAAGGATCTAAATCAACTGTTAGCTGGATGCCTTTCTTAATCCAGTCCGTCCGATAAATCCGTATCAGTTGTTTTAACGTTTCGGTTAGGTTTGGTTCTATTTTATATTTTATCAAACATTGATAACGATATCGATTTTGGACGCGGCTTATAGACGCAGGTGTAGGCCCAATTAGCCCGACTTGGCTGGATAGTTTTAGCTTTAAAAAATCCATTGCCTTTCCTGCATATTCTGCTGCCATGAGTACATCTTCATGTGTAACTTGGATAAGCGCTACAAAATAATAAGGAGGATAAGCGAATTGATGACGCATCATCATTTCTTGGTCATAGAATGGTGCATACTGTTGCTCTTTCGACAGCTGGACTGCGTAATGTTCCGGACTGTATGTTTGGACAATGACTTCACCAGGCAAATCATGCCGTCCTGCTCGTCCGCTTACTTGTGTAAGCAATTGAAAAGTCCGCTCTGCCGCTCGAAAGTCCGGTAAATTCAATGAGGTATCAGCACTTAATACGCCGACGAGGGTGATTTTTGGAAAATCCAATCCTTTAGCAATCATTTGCGTACCAAGCAAAATGTCTGCTTTTAAGTTCCCAAAGTCTTCTAATATCTTCTCATGGGCACCCTTTTGCCTTGTTGTATCGACATCCATTCGAAGAACACGAGCTTCAGGAAATAGTTTATAAATTTCTGCTTCTATCTTTTGTGTGCCTGTGCCAAAGAATCGAATATGTTCGCTATGGCATTCTGGACATTCTGTTGGAACATGTTCTTCATAACCACAGTAATGACACTTAAGCTTTTCAGAAGAACGGTGATATGTCATGGATATATCGCAATTTTTACATTGGACGACTGTTCCACAATCTCGGCATAGCACAAAAGAAGAAAAACCTCTACGATTCAGAAACAATACCATTTGTTCTTTTTTCTTCAACCGATCTTCCATTGCTTCCATTAATGCACCTGAAAACATAGACCGGTTGCCATTATGGAGCTCTTCTCGCATATCAACGACTTCCACTTTCGGAAGAGATTGCTGTTTCGCTCTTTTTTCTAGCGTTAATAATGTATAGACATTTTTCTTTGCACGCGCAAACGATTCAAGGGAAGGGGTAGCACTTCCTAATATAACGGGGCAATGATGATACTCGCTGCGCCAAATTGCTATATCTCTTGCATGATAACGAGGCGTGTCTTCTTGTTTATACGTCGATTCATGTTCTTCATCTAGAATAATCAGGCCCAAATTTGTAAAAGGTGCGAAAACAGCTGACCTTGCTCCAACTGCTACTTTAACTTCTCCACGACCAATTTTTCGCCATTCATCATATTTTTCACCCTTTGACAATCCGCTGTGCATTACTGCAACCAAATCGCCAAAGCGAGCCCTGAAGCGTTCTGTCATCTGTGGTGTCAAGGATATTTCAGGTACCAATACAATGGCTTCTTGTCCCCTATTAATCGCTTCCTGGATCGCTTGCAGATATACTTCCGTCTTGCCGCTTCCTGTGATGCCATGCAATAAATAGGTTGTTGCTTGACGTGATTTTACAGAATGTAAAATTTCTTTCAAGGCTACTTCTTGTTCATCTGTTAAGGCTAGAGGAATTGAACCCTTCACTTCTTTTGAAAATGGATCACGATACACTTCCTCTTGGAAATATGTGGCCGCTCCTTTTTCAATAACCGCATTTACAACCTGCGGCGTCACACTCACGGTTTTACATATTTCATTAGGAGTAAATTCCTCTCCCACATGCAAAGCCATCCATTCTACGACTTGCCGCTGTTTTTTAGCTCGTGGAGGGATACTTTCAGCAATCTCTTGCAATCTCTCATAATCGCTTGCTATTTTGACTTTGCGGACTTCTTTCACATTGCCTTGTTGTTTGACAACTGTTTTTTGCTCTACATACCCATTCTTCATACAAGATTTAAGCACCCTTAATAGATTGGCACTTTCTACTTTTTTATAAGGAATGGCCGTTTTATTTCCGAATAGCTGCTGTAGTTCCTCTGGCAAATAAGTAGGATCTTCTTTTAGAAGGATTGTTTTTTCATATTTCGCACGCAATGCGGATGGGAGCATAACCTGCAGAGCATCAATTTCATAACACAGCGTATGGTCTGTCATCCATTTAGCCAGCTCTAGCATTTCATTCGTTAAAATGGGCTCGATATCTAACAGTTCGGCAATGGGTTTAAGCTTGTCCTTCGGTACATCACTTTCACTTTGTAAAGCTGTAATAAATCCCAGAACATTTCTTTTGCCAAATGGTACTTTTACACGGCAGCCAACCTCGACTAGCTCTTGTAATTCTTCAGGCACTTTGTAATCAAAAGGCCGATCGACAGGATATGCGGACACATCCACTATTACTTGCGCAATCATGTTAGGGTAATATCATTATTACCACTACCTTTCTATTGTTGAAATTAGCGGTTATGGTTATTTTACAGCTATCAAGCTTGAGTAATTTTTAATTCCACAATCCTTGCCTTTTTAATATAGTTTCAAACAATTTTAAAGCAAGCTCTTCTTTCGGAAGTTGTGAGAAGTTTACTTGATAGTCATTATTTCCGACAAGCGTAACTGTATTTAGATCTGTCCCAAATCCGCGGTCTGTTTTTGATACATCATTGGCTACAATATAATCGGCGTTCTTTTTTTCTAATTTACCTTTAGCATAATTGATGACATCATTCGTTTCAGCTGCAAAACCAATCAATAATTGGTGCTGTTTTCGTTCACCTAATGTCAAAAGAATATCGGTTGTCCGTTCTAATTCTATCGTTGAATCGCCTGGCTGCTTTTTCATCTTGCGGGAAAAAGTTTCTTTCGGTCGATAGTCTGCCACAGCTGCAGTTTTAACAACAATATCCGCTGTATCATACTCTTTTAGGATGGCTTGCAGCATTTCTTCAGCGCTTTCTACTGGTACTACTTGAACACCCTTTGGAGGATCTATTGAAACAGGACCAGAAACCAAGATCGTTTGTGCTCCCAATTTCGCTGCAGCCGCCGCCATTGCATATCCCATTTTCCCGCTTGAAAAATTCGTCAGAAAACGAACAGGGTCAATTCTTTCTCGTGTAGGGCCTGCAGACACTACCACTTTCTTTCCTTTTAAAGGCAAGTGTTTTGGCATGAAATAACTTTCTACCAGTGCAACAATTTTCTCTGGTTCTTCTAATCGTCCTTTTCCAACATAGCCACATGCAAGATAACCTTCATCCGGTTCAATCCATTGGTAACCATCCTGTGTAAGTGTTTCTACATTGCGCTTTACAGCTGGATGATCATACATATGTACATTCATAGCAGGGGCTATCCACACTTGCCCTGTTGCTGCAAGTAATGTTGTTGTCACCATATCATCCGCTATACCATTTGCCAGTTTACCAATAGTGTTGGCTGTAGCCGGCGCTACGATGATCAGATCTGCCCAATCTGCTAAATCAATATGGGCTATCACATTTGAATCCTTTTCATCAAACGTATCTGTATAAACATCATGTTTAGACATTACTTGAAAGCTGAGTGGCGTTACAAATCGTGTAGCAGATTCTGTCATGATGACTTTTACATGTGCACCCTTCTGGGTTAATTTACTAACAAGAGCAACAGCTTTATAAACGGCAATGCCGCCAGTAACACAAAGTAAGATTTTTTTATTTGAAAGCATTTTTCTCTTCCTTTCAAAACACAAGCCCCCAAAGAAAGTTTTCCCTGGGAGCTGCGGCTGTTAATAGATCGTATGAATTAAAGAAGCCATATTTTCAACCTATATCATTCGGTTGTCGGGAAAATGTTTCGGAATACAAATTTTATGTATCCAATCATCCTAATTACATAGGATGCCCGAATAGATGCTTATACTTCGTCTTCGTAAATTTTTGTTTCGTCTTGTTCCTCTTTTGTTAAGACGCCTGCAGCTACTTCTTCAAGCGCTTTCCCAACATTTTTGTGAGAAACATATCTCATTAGTAAATTTGGGCTTCCTTCCTGCATAGAGCGCGCTCTTTTAGCAGCAAGACTTACAAGTGAATATTTAGAATCAATTTTCGTTTTTAAAACGTCAACAGATGGGTATAACATCGTTTATTCTCCTCTCAACATAGCTAGGTATTGTTTTTCCACACGCTCGCGTCGGCAATGCTCTGCTAGTACAATCGCATTGATGCGGTCACAAGCTAATTGTACTTCATCATTTTCCACAACATAATCATACAAATTCATCATTTCTAATTCTTTATTTGCAGCGGCTATGCGTGTTGCAATCACTTCTTCCGTTTCTGTGCCACGGCCGACTAAGCGGTCCTGCAACTCTGAAAGGCTTGGTGGCGCAAGGAAAATAAATAAGCCATCCGGCGCTTTTTCGCGTATTTGCGCTGCTCCTTGTACTTCAATCTCAAGAAACACATCGCGGCCCGCATCAAGTGTAGCATTTACATAATCAATTGGCGTACCGTAATAATTCCCCACATAATTGGCGAATTCAAGCAGTCTGCCTTGTTCAATTAATGTTTCAAATTCTTCTTTGCTCTTAAAGAAATAATCCACACCATCGACTTCACCCTCGCGCGGTTTGCGCGTAGTCATAGAAATCGAGTATTCATAATTGGTATCCGGCTGTGAAAACAGTTCTTTACGAACAGTGCCTTTGCCTACGCCTGATGGACCTGATAAGACAATTAGTAATCCACGTTCTTTTCTCATAACTCTCCCTCATGTTTCAAAAAAATAATCATACAATAATCCAAGCCACTATTCAATATTTTGGACCTGCTCACGCATTTTCTCAAGAATTGACTTAGCTTCAACAACCGCGCTTGCTACTTCAGCTGATTGGTTTTTAGCACCAATCGTATTAATCTCCCGGTTCATCTCTTGCATTAAGAAGTCTAATTTTCGGCCAATTGCAGCTTCATCTCTTAAGGTTTCATCCACCTGTTTTAAATGGCTGCTCAAACGGTCAATTTCTTCAGCTATATCCGCTTTTTCTGCAAATACAGCTACTTCCATCAGAACACGCTCTTCAACATGGTCAGCTTGGCAAATTTCTTGAATACGAGCCAAGAGTTTAGAACGATACTTTTCCACAGCCATCGCAGATCCTTTCTGTATAATCGTAATCTGCGCTTCTAGCATTGCTTTTAAACGTCGAACTGCTTCTAATAATTCTAAACCTTCTCTTTGCCTCATTCCAACTAGAACAGAAGCAGCTTCTTCAGTTGCAAGCTCGATGGCTGCTAAGACCTCTTCTTTAGACAGTTCCTTTGTTTTTACCGTGACGACTTCTTCTAAGCCTAATATCTCAGCCATAGACCACTGCTTTGTAAGCGGAAGCTTACTGCTAAGCTCCTCTTGCGCCTCAATATATGCATTGACTAATGGCCAATTAATATGTATTGATTGACCAAGTGGTTCCATTTCTTTCACATTTACGGATACATCGAGTTTTCCTCTTGCTACTTTTGTAGAGAGTAGCTTCTTTGCAAATACTTCTGCTTCCGTCCACTCTTTTGGAAATCTCGTTGAAATTTCCAAGAAACGATGATTTACCGAGCGGATTTCTACGGTCAACTGCAATTGTTCCGTTGTTGTGACACCCCTGCCAAAACCAGTCATACTTCGAACCAAGGCCCGTCACATCCTTCTTTGCATTCTATCTAATAAGTATAGCACAAGAAATAAATCTTGCGTACATTGACTAGTAGAGAAGTTTTAAATAATATATCATTCTAAAAACCTCTAATGGCTGAAACTAATTGTTTTAACTCATAGAAAAACCGAACACTCTGTAAAGTAAAATCTCACATTTGTCCGGCTCTTCTTTTTATCATTATTCTATTGAAGCTCTAATAAATTGCTTGGTAGGACCTATCTACTCTTGTTTTATCCTTAATCTTTATTCAATAGATTTCCTAAATTGTTTTCTACATTACGACTTAATGCCTTTCCAAATAGTCCATCTATCCTTTTCAGTAATAGGATTATTAGTTGTACTATTGATTTGGTCTTTAATGTATACCGCAAGCTCATCTACTTGTTCGTCGTTCAGTTCATAGAGAATGGAACGACCTGTTCGATTCTTAATATCTTTCATTAAATCATCGAGGTATTGATAAACTTTTCTAGTTTCCCATAAACTATATTCTTCGATAGGATGGAAACCATTTTCTTTAAGGAATTGCATCACATCATGACTCGGGTATCTTCTAGAAATTTCTTTATCGATCAAACTTGGATACTTCTCAAAAAAGTATCCTCTTATATTAGTGGCGCTGCCTTTCAGAAGACAATCCTCTCGCGTTCTGTCTTGAATAAGGAAGACACCACCTGGTTTTAGCAATCGATATCCCTCTTGAAAACACGCATTTAAATCATCAATATGATGTATAACTGCTCTTTCTAAAATAATATCATATTGCTCATCAGCCAATTTTGTATCTAAAGCATTTCCTAATTTGAAATTTATATTATCATAGTCCCTGCAGTTTTCTTTTGCCGTATGTAATAGCTGTTCTGAAAAATCTAAACCTGTAACTTCTGCAGCCTCCATCTTGGCCAATGCTTTTGTATAAATTCCTCCGCCACACCCAATATCTAAAACCTTTTTACCTTTCACTTCACATATTTCATTCACTTTATCAATCCACGTATGATCCGCTTCTCTAGTAGAATATGTAAAGCGATTAGCCGGTTTATTAAAATCTATTGCCATAAAAAATACCCCCTTCATTCTCACACTTCTCTGATTCCAGAAAAGTACCCCTCAGTTTTATATTCTAGAAAAGCTTCAGCTATCCCTTTTTTGTATTTTCTTTTATGGTCTATTGAGCACATAATAGGCTCCATAAATTCATATTGCCTTTAAAAAATGTTAAGATAGAACAAAACGTGTTGAAAGAGGAATACCATATGGCATATGACGGTTTATTTACATTAGCGATGACCAAAGAATTACAAAAGCTGACGACAGGTCGCATCGCAAAAGTGCATCAACCGAATGCACAAGAAGTAATTCTAACAATCCGGGCAAATGGAAAAAACCATAAACTATTATTTTCAATCCATTCATCATACGCCCGCGTCCATTTAACGGACCAATCAGTAGAAAATCCATCTGAACCGCCAATGTTTTGCATGCTCTTACGCAAACATATTGAAGGCGGGATTATAGAATCTATTCGCCAAATTGACGGCGACCGAATCATCGTCTTTACAATTACCAGTAAAAATGAAATTGGCGATCGTATCACGAGAGAATTAATTGCAGAAATCATGGGAAGGCACAGTAATCTTATTTTAATAGAAAAAGAGTCGCACAAAATTGTAGATAGTTTAAAACACTTGCCGCCTTCCCTGAATAGTTACCGTACAGTGCTTCCTGGTCAAGCCTACATTGCACCACCGCCGCAAGATAAAGTAAATCCAACCGAGGCGGATGCAGTAGCATTACAATCATTCTTTGAAACGGAGAAAACGGCACAAGACATCGTTCAGCATTTCACAGGCTTTTCTCCACTTCATGCGAAGGAGTTCTTATATCGTATAGAGAAAAATCATGACGCTGCCGCCGATTACTTTAACTCCTATATTGAATCGTTCCAGCATGGTGGCGACCAGCCTACATACGTAGAGGTTAATGGTAAAATTCATTTTTCGCCAACGCCCTTAACACATCTAGATGGCAAGTCTACATCATTTGATACATTAAGCTCATTGTTAGATCGTGTTTTCTTTGCACGGGCTGAACGAGATCGCGTCAAACAACAGGCAGGCGATTTAGAACGTTGGCTGCAAAACGAAGTGAACAAGTTAAAGTTAAAACTAAAAAAACTGCAAAAAGATTTGCAGCAGGCAACACGGCTGGACCAGTATCAACTATATGGCGAGTTGCTGATGGCGAACATCTATAATTTTGATAAAGGCGCAAAAGAAATCACCGTTGAAAATTATTATGATGAAAATCAAGCAGCTGTCACTATACCTTTAAACGAACGAAAAACGCCTATTGAAAATGCGCAAAGCTACTATACAAGATATAACAAAGCAAAAAATGCGCTTATTATGATTCAAGAACAAATAGACAAGACAAATGATGACATTACGTATTTTGAAATGCTGTCCCAACAAGTGCAGCAAGCATCTCCTCACGACATTGAAGAAATCCGCGAAGAGTTAGCAGAGCAAGGATTTATGAAAATGCGTGCGAACAAACGAAGAAAAAAACCAACGAAACCAATGCCGGAAGATTTTATTTCATCCACAGGTATACGCATTTCAGTCGGCAAAAATAATAAACAAAATGACTACCTGACCTTTAAAGTCGCAAAAAAATCTGAAATATGGATGCATACAAAAGACATCCCAGGCTCTCACGTCGTTATACATGATGCCGACCCAGATGAAGAAACGATAAGAGAAGCGGCGACATTATCAGCTTATTTTAGTAAAGCTCGCGAATCTTCATCCGTTCCTGTTGATTATACGGAAGCTCGCCATGTTAAAAAGCCAAATGGTTCAAAACCTGGTTTTGTCATCTACTTTGAACAAAAAACTATTTTTGTTACACCAGATGAAGAGCTTGTTATGAAATTGAAAAAAGACTAAATAGTAAAGAACCGTCTAGCTCTTCAGCTGGCGGTTCTTTTTTCTACCTAATTCCCTTTTATTAATTATGCCAATGTAATAGCAGTATCATCATATAATAATTAATACCTACACAATCACTAGTCTGTCTCCAACCAACTTGCTTCAGGTTGCCCAGACTCATTGCGAATACCTTTTGCTACTCCTATAATGCCAATAACTGAGCCAATCACCTCAATCCACCAACCGATTGTATTGATTGTTTCGCTTTCTTCTCCTCTAAGTGTTTTAATTCCAGCAAGAGCTACCATGGAGTATCCAACTGTTTCTAAAAAGCTACCATATATTTCATATAAAGCAAGGGGAGTTGGTTCCTCTTCTAGTGCCGCCACAAAGGAAAGACCCCCACCAGTTGCTTCAGTAAGAGATTCTTGAATCTCCAACTTTATCCTATCTTCTTCATTTGCCGTTGCGACAATGGCAATTATTGTGATTAGATTACCAATTACTTTTAGCTGTATACCCAATTTCCCTAATGAATATTGTTTGATACTATCTGCTACTAAAGCTCCTCCCGTAGCTTGTAAAGTTCCTCCGACTAACTCAAGAGAGGTTGATGCCTCTTCACTTTTTATTATTGATGGCGTGTTTCCAATTGCTGCGATTGTTGTACCTATTGCATTTATTAAAGATCCGAATAACGCTTGTATTTGATTGTCCAATTCTCCCCTCCTTCTAAAGCATCTTACTTATATATAATGCAGAACAGTTGACTTACGGAAGGGTAATGGCCTTTACAATGTTAGATTTTTTGATTGAATACAATTATCACATATAAGTAATACAAAAAGACTGCAAACAAAATTTAAATTTGTCTACAGTCTGCATAAGCCTACTACAATATTTCTATTGCTAGTTCTATTAAAGCTTTCCTTCTTTTAAATCAGCATGCCATTGAAGCAGTCCTGGAATATCAGAGGGTTGGATTTCCTGGTTCTCTTTCGCTGTTTCGACTAATGTTTCAAAGTTAGTCAGGCTTTTGTACGGTACGCCTGCTTCTGTGAAATTCTCATCTGCTCGGTTCAACATGTATGAATACACAGACACAACCCCTATGACTTCTGCCCCTTCACGTCGAAGTGCTTCTACTGCATTAATGCTTGAACCACCAGTAGAAATAATATCTTCCACAACAACTACTTTTTGTCCTCTATGTAGTTTCCCTTCTGTTTGATTGCCTTGTCCGTGCCCTTTTGGCTTAGAACGAACATAGACCATCGGCAAATCTAGAAGATCACTTACCCATGCAGCGTGTGGAATGCCTGCTGTGGCGGTCCCCGCAACCACTTCTGCCACTGGGAAGTTTTCCTGAATTAACTGTGCCAGTCCCTTAGCAATGGTCTTTCGTACGTTTGGATAAGAGATGGTAAGACGCGTATCACAATAGATTGGTGATTTAATTCCAGATGCCCATGTAAAAAGGTTGGTTGGATTGATGGAAACAGCCCCTGCCTTCAACATACCTTGCGCTACTTCTTTTTGAATTGTCATTGTCATATTATTGTCCTCCCCATTGCTCTAAAACCGTATGATAGCTTTCTACTGAATCCACACTTTGCGTAATCGCTCTGCCTACGACAATATGTGTCGAGCCTTTTTCTCTTGCAACTACTGGTGTGGCAATCCGTTTCTGGTCATGCGCTTCGCCGCCTTCTAAACGAATACCAGGTGTGACTTTTAAAAATTCCTTGCCGCAAGCTTCTTCGATTGCCTTTGCTTCCAAAACAGAGCAAACAACACCATCAAGGCCTGCATCTTTTGTTAAAAGTGCATAATTCAACACTGATTCCTCAAGCGTTGTCATGATCTTTTGCTCTTTTTGCATTTCTTCTTCCGTTGTAGAAGTAAGTTGTGTAACAGCGATTAGTAGAGGTCTCTTTTTTCCCTCTGGAGTTCCTTCTTGCAACCCCTCAAGTGCTGCTTTCATCATCTCACTACCGCCTGCAGCATGTACATTTACCATATCAACACCTAATCTTGCTAACCCGCGCATAGCTGATTTAACTGTGTTTGGTATATCGTGCAATTTTAAATCTAGAAAAATTTCATGTCCTAAATCTTTTATTTTTTTTATGATTGAACTACCTTCTTGTAAAAAAAGTTCTAGACCTATTTTTACGTATAGAGGTTCATTATATTGTTCTAAAAAGGCAAAAACGTCTTCTTCCCCTGGGAAGTCTAAGGCAATAATAGGCTTATCTGTCATTTAACGATGGCTCCTTCCAATCAAATCTGTTAGTTTGCTGTATCCTATCTCATCTAGTTTTTGAGGAAGCTCTTCGATTATTTTTGGACAAACAAATGGGTCCACAAAGTTTGCTGTTCCTACTCCGACAGCACTCGCTCCGGCTGATAGAAAATCAATAACATCCTCAGCGTTTGTTACGCCACCCATGCCAATAATCGGAATCGAAATTTCTTTACTGACTTCATAAACCATTCGAATCGCCACAGGCTTCACGGCTGGGCCCGAAAGTCCACCTGTACCATTTGCAATAATAGGCTTGCCAGTTGAAGGGTGTAGGCGCATACCAACTAGTGTATTAATCATTGTAATTCCATCTGCCCCACTTGCCTCTACTTCTTTGGCAATCTCAACTATATTCGTGACATTAGGTGAAAGCTTAACATAAACAGGGACTTCAGAAACAGCCTTTACGGCTGCAGTCAACTCACCTGCTGTTTTGGCATCAGTGCCGAATTGAATACCTCCACATTTTACATTGGGGCAAGAGATATTTAGTTCAAGCGCCTTCACATTGTTGGCGGTTGATATTCTTTCTGCAACCGCTACATAATCGGTCATTTCTGTGCCAGCAACATTCGCAATAATGGGCACATCAAATTGTTCAAGCCATGGAAGTTCATGCTCCAGCACATGCTCTAACCCAGGGTTTTGAAGACCAATAGCATTCAGCATACCTGATGATGTTTCAGCTACACGCGGCGTAGGATTTCCTCTTCTAGTCTCCAGCGTCGTCGCTTTAATCATAATTGCACCTAATGTTGATAAATCGTATAAATTCGCAAACTCTTGGCCAAAGCCAAAGCACCCGGAAGCTGGAATGATCGGGTTTTTCAATGATAAACCTGGAAGTTCTATTTGAAGGCGGTTCATAGTGCTACAACTCCTCTCTTAAAAACGGGTCCATCGCTGCATACTTTTAAATAATCTTGCGACACAGCGTCAGTTGTTTCGCACACGCAGGCATAGCAAGCACCAATTCCACATCCCATACGCTCTTCGAAAGATAGAAATCCTAATTTATCAGGATACGTTTGTTCAATTGCTTTTAGCATTGGCGTAGGGCCGCAACTATAGAAAACGTCAAATTCAGGTTTCTCTTGCATTAATAAATCTGTTACAAACCCTTTTGAGCCGTAGCTTCCATCCGCTGTAACAATATGTGTTTCACCAAGAGCCTTAAATTGTTCTTCATAAAAAACATCACCGATTGACTGGAAACCAAGGACATGGATCGTGCGTACCCCTTTTTGCTGTAATCTAGATGCCAATTCATAGAGCGGTGGCACACCGATACCTCCCCCGATTAGTAATGCCGTTTCACCAGAGTTGCTGGCATCTAGTGGGAATCCATTTCCTAATGGTCCTAGCACGTCCACCATATCGCCTGGCTGCTTTAAAGAGAGCAGCTGCGTTCCTCTTCCTCCTGCACGATATAGCAATGTACATTCTAAGTTTTCTTGGTCAATTGAACAGATGCTAATTGGCCTTCTGAGCAGAGGTTCATAACTATCTGACACTCGAATATGCACAAATTGTCCAGGGTTTTTCATTTCATTTACAAGCTGGCCATGCAAGACCAGCTCATAAATATTTGTTGCTATAGATCGATGATGAATGACTTCCATTTTTTCTTGTTGAATCATAAGGACACCTCTAACTCTGCTTTTGGCATTGCTGTTGCTGTAAAAGTCATAGATTCTATGACTTGGAGAATAGCTGCTGCTGTATCTAGTGATGTGAAGCTAGGTATACCATTTTCTACTGCTTCACGGCGTATTCTAAAACCGTCTCGCTCAGGCTGTTTTCCTTTTGTCAGTGTATTAATGACTAACTGAGCCTCTCCATTTTGGATGACATGAAGCAACGTTTTCTCGCTTGATCCGATTTTATCCACAACGGTTGATTGAATCCCTGCACTTTCCAGCGTCTTTGCTGTCCCTGGTGTGGCAAGGATTGAGTAACCTACTTTCATAAATCGTTCAGCCAGTTCTACCGCCTCTGCTTTATCTTTATCCGCCACAGTCATCAAGACGGAACCATGATCGGCTATTTTCATTCCTGCTGCTACAAAGCCTTTATATAACGCTTTTTCTAATGTGCTGTCTTTCCCCATTACCTCGCCTGTAGATTTCATTTCAGGTCCTAATGTGGTATCGACACGACGAAGTTTTGCAAAGCTAAACACCGGCACTTTTACAAACACACCAATTTTAGAAGGTGCAAGCCCTGCTTTATAACCTTGCTCAATAATCGACTCTCCTAGGATTGCTTTTGTCGCAACATTGGCCATAGGGATATTTGTAATCTTGCTCAAGAAAGGAACTGTTCTTGATGCACGTGGGTTAACTTCAATTACATAGACCACATCTTTAGAAATGACATATTGGATATTCATTAAGCCTTTGATCCCCAAACCTTTTGCTAAACGTGTCGTGTAATCTACTAATGTATCAATATGCTTTTGGGCTAAGTTTTGCGGCGGATAAACGGCAATCGAATCTCCTGAATGCACTCCAGCACGTTCAATATGTTCCATGATGCCTGGAATGAGCACGTTTTCTCCGTCACAAATGGCGTCTACTTCAATCTCGCTTCCCGTCAGATATCTATCAATCAATACAGGATGTTCTGGTGAAGCTTCAACAGCATTTTCCATATAATGCTTTAGTTCTTTGCTGTTGTACACTATTTCCATCGCTCTACCACCAAGCACATAAGATGGACGCACAAGGACTGGGTACCCTATTTCCTCTGCAATGGCTACAGCCTCATGCGAATTTGTTGCTGTTTTCCCTTTTGGTTGAGGAATTCCTAATTCATGCAGTGCTTCCTCAAAACGGTCTCGTGATTCTGCTCTGTCAATCGAATCGAGTGTTGTACCTAGTATCTTCACGCCTCTCTCTTCTAATTGCTCTGCCAGATTAATTGCCGTTTGGCCCCCAAATTGGACTACCACCCCTAGTGGCTGTTCTAGATTAATAATGTGCATGACATCCTCAATCGTTAGCGGCTCAAAGTATAGTTTATCTGAGACCGAAAAGTCTGTTGATACGGTTTCCGGGTTTGAATTTATAATGATTGCTTCATATCCTGCTTCTTGTATTGCCCACACCGAGTGCACAGTTGCATAATCGAATTCCACACCCTGTCCAATGCGGATGGGTCCTGAACCGAGTACGATGACAGATTCACGGTTTGACCGTATTGATTCATTCTCAGAACCGTATGTCCCATAGAAGTAGGGTGTTTCTGATTCGAACTCTGCCGCGCATGTATCTACCATCTTATAGACCGGTAGAATACGGTTTTCTTTTCGGTAATCATATACTTCTCTCTCTGTCATGCCCCAGAGCCTTGCAATTATTTCATCTGCAAAACCTATTGTTTTAGCTTTTTTGAGCACTTCATCATTTTGTGGGTTATCTTTTATCACTTTTTCATAGTCAATGATATTTTTCAATTTATGAAGGAAGAAAAGATCGATCTTGCTCCAATCATGAATTTGCTCGATTGTTATGCCACGTCTTAAAGCTTCACCTATAAAGAATAACCGCTCGTCTCCTGCTTTTGTTATCCGCTTTTCGATCAGTTCACCCGTTAAATCATCTGCATTTTTTAACTCTATATGTTTTTGGCCTGTCTCCAATGAGCGCACAGCTTTTAAAATGGCTTCTTCAAAGGTGCGACCAATTGCCATAACTTCTCCAGTTGCTTTCATTTGAGTCCCTAAGTTTCGCTTAGCTGTTTCAAATTTATCGAAAGGAAAGCGCGGAATTTTTGCCACGATATAATCTAGTGCTGGCTCAAAGCACGCATATGTTCTACCTGTCACAGGATTAATCATCTCATCGAGAGTTAATCCAACTGCAATTTTTGCCGCCAGTTTTGCAATAGGATATCCTGTTGCTTTAGAAGCAAGAGCTGATGATCTAGAAACTCGAGGATTAACCTCAATAATGTAGTAATTGAAACTGTATGGATCTAGTGCTAACTGAACATTGCAACCACCTTCAATACCGAGTGCACGGATAATTTTCAGCGATACATTTCGGAGCATATGGTACTCACGGTCCGATAATGTTTGGGAAGGTGCTACAACGATTGAATCTCCTGTATGTATGCCGACAGGATCCACATTTTCCATGTTGCAAACAACGATGGCATTGTCCTTTGAATCACGCATCACTTCATATTCAATTTCTTTGTATCCTGCAATCGATTTTTCAAGCAGGCACTGTGTAACAGGTGAATATTTTAGGCCTGACGCTACAGTTTCTTTCAATTCCTGCTCATCATGGCAGATGCCGCCGCCTGTACCACCTAATGTAAAGGCGGGGCGAACAATAATGGGATAACCTATACGGCTGGCAAATGTGTTAGCTTCTTCTAATGTATGTACGATTTCTGATTCGGGCGTTGGAACACCAAGCTCTTGCATAAGACTGCGAAATAGATCGCGGTCTTCCGCTTGGTTGATTGCGTCTAACTTTGTCCCTAAAATTTCTATGCTAAGTTCATCTAATATTCCTGACTTATGCAATTCAATTGCCATATTCAAACCGGTCTGCCCACCGAGCGTCGGCAGAATTGCATCTGGACGTTCTTTACGCAGAATGCGTGATACGAACTCTAACGAAATAGGTTCGATGTAAACAGTGTCAGCAATCTCTGTGTCCGTCATTATTGTTGCCGGGTTGGAGTTGATGAGGATTACTTTATACCCCTCTTCTTTTAATGCCAAGCAAGCTTGTGTACCTGCATAGTCAAATTCTGCAGCTTGACCGATAATAATAGGACCTGAACCGATTACTAGGATGGATTGAATGTCATGGCGTTTAGGCATGTTGCAATTGCTCCTCTCTCGTACTGTTGTTCATTAGCTCGATAAATTCGTCAAACAGGTGGTTGGGATCTTCTGGACCAGGTGAAGCTTCTGGATGATATTGCACGGTGAATACTGGGTGTTTTTTGTGGCGCATCCCTTCGCATGTGCCGTCATTTAATGCGATATGCGTTACTTCTAAGTCTGTGCCTTGAAGTGAATCCATATCAATTGCGAATCCATGGTTTTGCGATGTAAGTTCTGTCCGTCCCGTCCTTAAATCTTTGACAGGATGATTTGCACCTCGATGACCAAATTTCAACTTAAATGACTTAGCTCCAGAGGCAAGTCCGAAAAGCTGATGGCCCAAGCAAATACCGAACATTGGTACCTTACCGATTAGTACTTTGATCGTCTCGATAGCTTCAGGAACATCCATTGGGTCTCCAGGACCATTAGACAGCATGATTCCATCTGGCTGATAGGTCATTATTTCTTCTGCACTTGAGTTATAAGGTACAACTATCACATCACAATCTCGCTTATTTAGCTCTCGCAGTATCCCGTGCTTCATTCCAAAATCGATTAACACGACACGTTTACCGCGACCAGGAGATGGATACGCCTTTTGTGTTGAAACTTGTGCAACTTGATTCGTTGGAAACTTTACAGCGTTAAGCCATTCTATTATTTCCTCTAGATTGATTTCTTCTCCAGCTTTTGAAAGATAGCCTTTGACAGCACCTTCCTTACGAATCAGGCGTGTCAGTTTTCTTGTATCAATCCCTTGGATACCTGGAATGCCTTTCATTTTTAGGTATTCATCCAATGTTCCTTCATTGCGAAAGTTTGAAGGTACTGTTGCCAATTCGTGGATAACAAAACCTTTGATTGCAGGCGAGATGGCTTCAAAGTCATCTCGATTAATCCCGTAGTTGCCAATTAAAGGGTAAGTCATGGTCACAATCTGTCCGCAAAAAGATGGATCTGAAATCGTTTCTTGGTAGCCGGTCATTCCTGTTGTAAACACGACTTCACCAGCTGATTCTGTTTCACTGCCGAAAGCAATGCCTTCAAAAACTTCGCCCGATTCTAAGATCAGTTTTCTTTTTAGCATGATCCATCCTCCCAAACAATTTTGCCTTCACACATTGTAAGCATTGGCCAGCCTGTTGCTTTCCAGCCGTTAAACGGGGTGTTTCTTCCTTTAGACAGAAACTCTTCTGCATCGATTGTTTTCTCATTTTCGATATCAATTAAGACTAGATCCGCGGACTCACCGATTCCAAGTGTGCCATATGGCAAGTTGAATAGTTGAGCTGGTTTTACGGTCATCCAGTCAATCAACTGGCGCAATGTCCATTTTGCTGTTTTCACAAATTGTGTGTATAAAAGAGGAAATGCTGTTTCGAAGCCCACAATTCCAAATGGAGCTCCTACCATGCCACAACATTTTTCTTCTTTTGTATGTGGCGCATGGTCCGTTGCTATACAATCGATGGTGCCGTCTAGTAGTCCTTCATGTAGAGCCAGCCAATCCTCGTTAGCACGAAGTGGCGGATTCATCTTCCAGTTAGCATCATCGCTTGGAATATCCATCTCTTCTAAAAGTAGGTGATGCGGGCAAACTTCCGCTGTTACGTGGATTCCTGCTGCTTTGGCATCCCGCACTACGCGTACAGATTCTTTTGTGGATACATGGCATACATGGTAATGCGCGCCTGCAGCCTCAGCAAGCAATACATCTCGTGCAATTTGGACAGACTCGCAAATAGAAGGAATACCAGGCAATCCTAATTCTAAATTGCGTTTACCTTCATGCATTACTCCATCATAAATTAATGAGTTATCTTCACAATGTGCAACTACAGTCATATTGAGAGCAGCTGCATCCTTCATTTGTTCATACATTGTTCTCGCTTCTTGTATGCCTACTCCATCATCTGAAAAAGCAACAGCTCCGTGTGCCTTCAGCGCCTTTAAATCTGTGCGAGCATCACCCGATTGATCAACAGTTAATGAACCATAAGGCAGAACACGCACGATCGCGCTCTGCTCAATTAATCCATTAATCAACGCTAAATTCTCAACTGAGTCCGGAACTGGCTTGGTATTTGGCATCGCACAAATGGTTGTAAAACCACCCTTTGCGGCTGAAAGAGAACCTGTTTCAATGGTTTCCTTATGTTCGAAGCCTGGTTCTCTCAAATGAACGTGGACATCCACAAAACCAGGTGATGCCATATATCCTTTCCCATCTATTATTTCATCTGCCTGCACATTTAATTTCTCGCCGACTGCTGCAATCTTCCCATCCTCAACGAATATTTCCCCTGCATAAAGATTTCCGTTCTTATCTACTAACTGCAAATTTTGAAGTAACACTGTCATTGTATTTTCTCTCCTTTAAGATAGTTTCTAAGATTGCCATTCGAATGTAAACTCCGTTATTTACCGCTTCGAAAATTCGTGAACGTTCACACTCTACTAGGTCGGAATCAATTTCTACTCCGCGGTTGAAAGGAGCAGGGTGCATAATAATCGCATTGTTTTTCATCATACTTTCTCTTTCTACTGTCAAGCCGTATTGTTGATGATAGTTTTCAGTGCTGTATCCTTCATATGTAACATTTCGTTCGTTTTGGACACGTAGCAGCATAATCACATCACTTGTTTTATGAAGATCGCCCCATTCATTATTCGCCTCTGGGAATTCTCCTTGCCATTGTTCTGGGCAAACTAATTGTACGTTTGCGCCTAATCTTTTAAGTGAAATCATATTGGATTTTGCTACGCGGCTATGTGAGATGTCTCCTACTATTGTGATATTTAAGCCCTTGAATCGGCCAAACTCTTTAAAGATAGTATAGAGATCGAGTAGAGATTGTGATGGATGTTGTCCGGTTCCGTCTCCACCATTGATGATTGGTATATTAATTCCCGGCAACAGGTCTTCATAATAAGCATCTTGGTTATGGCGAATGACAACTGCGTCGATTCCCATAGATTCTAATGTTTTCACTGTATCGTAAAGCGTTTCACCTTTCAGTGTGCTTGAGAAACCTGATTCAAAAGGTATCACTGTGGCACCTAGTTTGCGCTCGGCAATTTCAAAACTTACCTTTGTTCTTGTACTTGGTTCAAAGAAGAGGTTGGCAACCATTGCATTCTGTGCAAGCTGTGGTTTGGCTCCTGCCTCAAGCTCAGCTGCTCGTGTTAAAATATCCTCAATTTGTTGTATTGATACTTGCTCCATCGATAATAAGTTTTTCATCATTTTGCCTCCTAGTTTTGTATTAAACTAAAAGCCTCCTTGGAATTTCAAGGAGGCTTTTGAAGGATATGACAAAATAAGCTTGTATACTTTATGCATGCTTATCGTATCGAATCACCCTTCTGTGCCTCTCTGGACAACCCTTAAAAGGTACTGCTACAAATTATTCAATTGAATTTTCTTTCATTTCCATCTCTTCTCTTTCCATCTCAAGATCTGGCTGAGCTTTACCTGGTAGTATAAAGTTTAGAAGAACACCAATGATTGCTGCAAGAGCCATGCCTTCAATGGAAAACGTTTTGGTAAATGCTAGCTTTGCTCCGCCAATTCCTAAGATTAAGATGACAGATGCAATCACAAGATTACGCTTATCATCAAAATCAATCTTATTCTCGACAAGCATGCGTAAACCGCTTGAAGCAATAATCCCGAAGAGCAGGATTGATACACCACCAAGAACTGGAGTAGGAATCGTACCAACAAGTGCCATTAGTTTACCTGAGAATGAAAGGAGGATGGCGAATACTGCCGCACCACCAATCACCCATACGCTGAAAATACGTGTTAATACAAGGACACCGATATTTTCACCATAAGTCGTTTTAGGTGGACCACCAATCAATGAACTGATGAGTGTGCCTAGTCCATCACCAAGCAAGGACCGGTTTAAACCAGGGTCTTTAATAAAATTGCGGTGAACTACTTTTCCTAAAACAAGCTGATGCCCGATATGTTCGGAGATTGTCACAATGACAATCGGCACCATTGCCAGCAGCAATGTAGATGTGACATGGAATTCATAATCAACTCCAGGTATCAGGAAGTCTGGCGTTTTAAACCATTTTGCTTCTACTACCTTACTAAAGTTAATGAGGTGGGTATTAAACACCGCATCTGAGATCAGTGAAGCAATATAACCGCCAATCAATCCGATAAGTATCGGCATAGTGCTAATAACACCTTTAAAGAAGTTATTGCATAGGATTGAAATAGCTAGCGTGATCAAACCGATAACAAAGTAAGCTGCGCTATACACTTCTTTGTTGTCTCCCACTGTTTCGTACATCGTCATATGGACAGCAGTTCCTGCAAGCCCTAAACCAATGACCATGATGACAGGCGCTACTACGATAGGCGGCAATAATTTCATAATCCACTTGTATCCTGTTTTCCAAATTAATAAGGATACAATCCCATATACAAGCCCTACCGCCATTGCACCGATCATCGCACTACCCGGTCCGTCTCCTGTTGCTGATGCTACTTGGATCGGCGCTATAAAGGCAAATGATGATCCTAGATAAGCCGGTACTTTAAAGCGTGTTACAAGCAAGAATATAATTGTTGCTATTCCACTTGTTAATAAAGCGATGGCTGGTGACAAGCCTGTTAATGTTGGGACAAGGATAGTTGAACCAAACATTGCAAACATATGCTGCAAACTAAGTGTAACTAACTGTCCTCCCGAAGGTTTGTCGTTAATATCCAATACTGCATTTGACATCTCAATATTCCTCACATTCTAAGAAAACTACTGTTATTCGTAAATAGCTACTACGTCTGTTTGATCAGCTTCTACCATGTTGACTTCAATTCTTTCATTGCTAGCCGTAGGAATATTTTTACCTACGAAGTCTGCTCGTATCGGCAATTCTCTATGGCCGCGGTCTACTAAAACCGCCAATTGGATTTGTGATGGTCTGCCAATATCCATCACGGCATCCATTGCTGCTCGTACTGTACGCCCTGTATATAGAACATCATCTACTAAGATGACTTTTTGATTTGATACATCATACGTTATGTCAACGTCTTTCACTAAGGCTTCGCCATTGTCTGTTTTAACTGTTAGATCATCGCGATATAAGGAAATGTCTAATTCACCAGAACGAATTTCTTTTTTCTCAATTAAGTTAATTTTTTCAGCTAATCGTTTGGCCAAAAATGCGCCTCTCGTTTTAATTCCAACAAGGATACATTCATCGATCCCTTCATTGCGTTCAATAATTTCATGTGCAATACGGGTAATCGCCCTATTCATTGCAGCTTGATCTAATAGTTCTGCTTTTTTCTTCATTATGGTTCTCCTTTCGTTGAAATTCTTTGCATAAAAAAACTCTTGAGCGAATGGCCCAAGAGGTTATAGGTATACTGATAGATTGTCAAGTAAGCAGTTACTGCATACGAACTTCACATTCATCGCATCCCTTTTCAGCCTCTCTGGACTGTTCTTAAAGGTGAATATTAACTTTTCACTGCAATTAGTATATGCCCTCACATTGACGATGTCAATAGTTGCTTTTTAATTCTTTCAAGAGTTCTTGATAATCCTCAGGCAGAGGTGCTTGGAATTCCATATACTCTTTTGTTATGGGATGAATAAAACCTAAAATGCCTGCATGCAACGCTTGTCCGCCGAAATCAATCGTTTTCTTTGGTCCGTATTTTGGATCGCCTACTAACGGGTAACCAATATAATTCAAATGCACACGAATTTGATGTGTTCTTCCAGTTTCAAGTCGGCATTGGATTAACGTATAGTCAACACCAAATCGATCAGCTACTTGGAAGTGTGTAACTGCGTGTTTTCCTTGATCGACAACTGCCATCTTTTGGCGGTCTTTTTGATCTCGTCCAATTGGTGCGTCAATCGTACCTTTATCATGAGGAATATGTCCATGTACAAGCGCAGTATATCGGCGCGTTACTGTTTTATCAACCAATTGTTGAACAAGTGATTCATGCGCCTTATCATTTTTGGCCACCATCAATAAGCCAGACGTATCTTTATCAATTCGATGTACGATTCCTGGGCGCATCACACCATTTATGCCTGAAAGATCTTTGCAATGGTACATCAGACCATTCACCAAAGTCCCTGTCGTATGTCCTGGTGCAGGGTGGACGACCATACCTTTTGGTTTGTTAACTACTAGCACATCACTATCTTCATAAACAATGTCTAAATTAAGATCTTCTGCGATAATTTCTAAAGGTTCAGGTTCAGGCGGTGTTACTGTGATTTCGTCACCCTCTTGGACTTTATATTTGGCTTTGATGGGACTTCCGTTTACAACTACCAGGCCCTCTTGTACAAAACCTTGAATTTGAGTACGTGACCAATCTTGTTGAATTGATGCAAGGGCTTTATCAATACGTTCACCTTGCATTTCATTTGTTATCGTATATGTGACTGACATTACTTCACCTTTTTCTTTTCTATTTTTCCTTCGAAGATTATATATAGTATGAGCATAATAACACCAAATGTTAACGCTGCATCTGCAATATTAAATATAGGGAAATCATAATTAATCACTGGGATGATCACATGTACGAAATCGACTACTTCTCCTCGGAATACTCGGTCAATAAAATTGCCAATTGCTCCGCCCAGCAGCAACATCAAACTCACTTGGAACAGTGGTTTTCCCTTTCCTTCTTTGTGATAATAATAAATGATGCCCAAAATCACAATAATGGTGACTAATGCAAATAACCAAAATTGTCCTTGCAGCATTCCCCATGCTGCTCCGCGATTACGATGGGAGTATAGCCCAAAATAAGGATCTATTAGCGAGATGCTCTCTCCATATTTCATATTCTCCACAATGCTCCATTTTGACAACTGATCAAGTATAATGACCAAAATCGCTATACCATAATATTTGTACATGGCAAACCCTCCGTTTACTGCCGAATCTAACCTATTCTATCATATAATAGACGCAAGAGAAAAACACACCATACATTCAAGTCAAAAATCCTTATATTGCTTGATTCATGACAATGATTAAATGCAAAAAGCCGCTCACATTTCGTGAACGGCTTTTTGTTTACTGCTATTATTCAGCTTCGCTATAGTAATTCTCCACTACATCTGCACAATGTGCGCAAAGTGTTGGATGAGCAGGATTTTCACCGACTGTTTTTGAAATCGTCCAGCAGCGTTCGCATTTTTCACCTTCTGCTTTTTCGACTACAACAGCAACATTTTCAACTTTCAATGCATCTGCAGGTGCGTTATCAACAACTCCGCCTACAACAAATTCTGATACAATGTTCAACTGAGCAAAATTGATTTGTGGATCCTGTAAAAGAGTAACCGTTTGTTCATCACCGAAGACTGTTACTTTTGCTTCTAATGATTTCCCGATTGTTTTCGCATTACGAGCTTCTTCTAATGCTTTTAATACTGTGTTTCGAATCGCCATAATAGAAGTCCATTTTTCTGATAGTTGTTCGAAATTCTCTTTTTGAACAGCATCAGGCATATCTGTCAATTGGACGCTTTCAGCATCTGCATAGCTTAGATAAGACCACATCTCATCTGTTGTATGCGGAATGATTGGCGTTAATAATTTCAATAACGCATTTAATGTATCATACATCACGGATTGCATTGCACGGCGCGGCTGAGCATCTGCACCCTCGATATATACAACATCCTTTGCAATATCCAAATAGAATGAACTTAGCTCTGCTGCTACAAAGTTGTTGATTGCTTTATAAACAGTCGCAAATTCATAACGATCGTATGCATCACGTACTGTTTGAATCAGCTTTTGTAGCTCCATGTACATATATTGATCGACTTCACGTAAATTTTCATACGATACATAGTCTTGTTCTGGATTAAAGTCGTGTAAATTACCGTGTAAGAACTTTAATGTATTACGGATTTTACGATATACTTCTGACACTTGTTTCAGCATATCCATCGAAATACGCACGTCTGCTGTATAGTCAACAGAAGCTACCCATAGACGTAAAATATCTGCTCCGTATTGGTTCATCACTTTACTTGGCGCAATGATATTGCCAAGCGATTTACTCATTTTTCTTCCATCTCCATCAAGTACAAAGCCGTGTGAAAGCAATCCTTTGTACGGCGCATGGCCATTGATAGCTACAGAAGTGATAAGAGAAGAGTTAAACCAACCGCGATATTGGTCAGAGCCTTCTAAATACAAGTCTGCAGGATAACGTAATTCAGGTCGTTCAACTAATACACCTTGGTGAGATGAACCAGAGTCGAACCATACATCCATAATGTCTGTCTCTTTCGTGAATTCTCCATTTGGCGATCCCTCATGCGTGAATCCTACTGGTAGCAATTCTTTCGCTGTTTTTTGGAACCAAATATTTGAGCCATGCTCACGGAATAATTTTTGTACGTGTGAGATGGTTTCTTCAGTGATAATTTCTTCCCCGTTCTCTGCATAGAAGACTGGAATTGGCACGCCCCATGCACGCTGACGTGAAATACACCAGTCTCCGCGGTCGCGAATCATGTTGTACAGGCGAGTTTCACCCCATACCGGCGTAAAATTCGTGTCACGGATAGCTTGAAGCAACTCTGGACGGAATTTATCAATAGATGCAAACCATTGTGGTGTAGCACGGAAAATAACAGGTTTTTTTGTACGCCAATCGTGCGGATATGAGTGTTCAAAGAATGTAAGATTCAATAACGCGCCAGCCTCATCCAATTTTTCGCAGATCGGTTTGTTGGCTTTATCGTAAAACATACCAGCAAACTCGCCCGCATCTTCTGTTAAGCAGCCTTTATGATCTACAACTGATAAAGTTTCCAGTCCGTAACGCTTACCGACTTGATAGTCATCTTCACCATGGCCAGGTGCTGTATGAACACAACCAGTACCAGCATCAAGCGTTACATGGTCGCCCAGCATAACAAGTGATTCACGATCAAATAGAGGATGTTTCGCCGTTACATTTTCAAGGTCCGTCCCTTTGATTTCACGATCGATTTCAGGATTTTCCCAGCCTAGCTTCTCAGCTACCGCTTCAAGCAATCCTTTCGCAATAATGTATTTTTGACCATTCTCTTTTACAACTACATACGTATATTCAGGATTTACAGAAATACCAAGGTTCGCAGGAATCGTCCAAGGTGTTGTCGTCCAAATAATGAATTTTTCCCCTGCATTTACTACACCTTTTCCATCTAAAACATCAAAAGCAACATAAATAGAAGGAGATTTAATATCTTTATATTCGATTTCTGCTTCTGCTAAAGCAGATTCACTTGAAGGAGACCAATACACTGGTTTTAATCCTTTATAGATATAGCCTTTTTTAGCCATATCGCCAAACACGCCAATTTGACGCGCTTCGAATTCCGGTTTCAAAGTGATATATGGGTTTTCCCAATCACCGCGAACTCCAATGCGTTTAAATTGTTCACGTTGGCGTTCTACTTGTTCGTATGCATACTCTTTACAAAGTTCACGGAATTCCGCTACAGTCATTTTCTTGCGGTCAACGCCTTTATTTGTTAAAGCTTGCTCAATTGGAAGTCCGTGAGTATCCCAGCCCGGTACGTATGGTGAATAGTGCCCAGTCATAGAACGATGGCGATTTACCATGTCTTTTAATACTTTATTGAGCGCATGGCCCATATGAATATCACCATTTGCATAAGGAGGGCCGTCATGCAAGATGAATGCTGGGCGATCCTTCGTACGTTCTAGAACTTTTGTATAGATGTCCATATCCTTCCACTTATCTTGAATTTTCGGCTCATTGTTTGGTAGATTTCCGCGCATAGGGAAATCTGTTTTTGGCATTAACAGGGTATTTTTATAATCCATTTTTATTCCTCCTTGACTACTTGAAACTCATTTTTAAAATAAAAAAACTCCTCATCCCAAAAAGGGACGAGGAGGAGATTTCTCGCGGTACCACCCTAGTTGCGCTGTAAAAGCGCCGCTTAAGACACCTTAACGCGGTGTTGACGAGATTGCCTACTTCCCTTTCAACAATCTAGTTCAGGAGTGATTTTCTTTTATAAGCGTTTCGTTTAGGCTTCCACTATCCCTAAATCGCTAGACGGCACTTATAAAGTACTCTCTCCATCATTACTTTTATATATGATGACATTATAGTTAAAATGGACGCTTCCAGTCAAGTACTAATCCTGTGGCAGGTCCAGATGCTCTAATTCTGCGGTATCCACTTCATATTCCATTAAATGATCCCAATCATCTGATTGAATTAAATCCAATTGAGCTTCGACAATCATTTTGAAACGATTGCGGAAGACTTTTGATTGCTTTTTCAATTCTTCGATTTCCATTGCGATGCGGCGAGCTTTGGAAAGGGCTTCATTGACTATACGATCCGCGTTTTTTTCAGCTTCTTTGACAATTAGCTTTGCTTCTTTTTGAGAGTTTCGACGGACTTCTTCTGCTGCTTCCTGTGCAATGACAATTGACTTTTGCAACGTTTCTTCAATTGAGTTATAGTGCCCAATCTGTTCGTTACTTGAAAGAAGTTTATTCTCAAGCTCCTTTTTTTCTTTTAGCACTATTTCATAATCTTTAATAACTTGTTCTAGAAACTCATTTACTTCATCTTCATTATATCCTCTAAAGCCGCGACTAAATTCTTTATTATGTATATCAAGTGGCGATAATGGCATGATTTGCACCTCTCCTTAACTACATTTACTCATTATTATACATTTCTCTATTTGGAAGTTCACTCAAATTCTGCATTTTTATAAGAAAATTACGATTTTCGGTCCATTTTCCCTACTTTCATGCGGTATTTATCTTTTTTTGTCTTACCTTCGATTGATTGAATGATAAAGCGGCCGAGTCCTCTTATGGATATCAAATCGGATTCTTGCAATTCGAAAGAAACTTGTTCACATAGGGCAAAATTCACTTTTACTTTCCCACCATTGATGAACGCAGCTGCTTTCTGGCGCGATATTGGATAAACCGAAGCTATGACAGTATCTAAACGTAAAGAACTTGTTGTTGTTGACTGCTCTTTCCAATCGGCATCAGGAGGCAATAAAGTATCAGACGTAGGCAATTGCCCCACTTCTACTTTAGCTTGGCCAACGCTAATCAGATTGAGCCTCACATATTCAAACACTTCTTTGGCCACAACAAATTGAACAGTTTCTGAGCCCACACGTATGTCGCCAAACTTAGAGCGCTCAAGTCCAATCGATAATAAGGCGCCCAGTACATCTGGATGTTTTAAATGAACAAATTTCGAAGGATAGCTAAGTTGACAAATAACTAGGTTGAAATCTTCTTCTGACGGTAAAAAGTAATCTGGATAAATGAGAGCTCTTTGTCGCTCCGCTCCATCAAATAAACCAGCCATAGAAACTTGTATATCGCCATTCTTCCCAATAATATTGTGGACAATCTGACTCATGCGTGGATCTAAAAAATCGGTTAGCTTTGGCGCATACTGATCCTCCACTTCTTTTTTCCACCCGATTACTTGTTCGATAAAGGCTCTCTCCGATGGCCTGAAATGTTGAAATACATCTTCCATTGTAGTGTCTCCCTTTTAATTTCTTATCTAACAAAAAAGCCCCACACTCGGGTGGTGGCAACTTGTAAAAGAGAGCCCTTTTAAGGGGCTCTTTTTTAAAACACTATATAGCTAAGTACATAAAATATGCCTGTTTGAATTAAATTTAAAGCAATTAGCGCCACAATCGGTGATACATCAATCATGCCAATTGGTGGTATGAACTTTCTAAAGAAATCCAGATAAGGATCACATATTTTAGCTAAAAATCTTCCTACAGCTGACTCATACGCTGAAGGAATCCAAGACATCAAAATATAGATAATTAATGCAATGGAATAGAACTCAAAAAAAACCTTCACTATTGTAAATGGTAGCATGAACAATTATTCTCCTCTATTGATCGTCATATAAGTATTCTGATATATTTCCGTCCACTTCCATGTTATCAGGCGTACATAAAAATATATCTTTGCCGATCTTTTTAATATCTCCGCCAAGGGCAAAAATCGTTCCGCTGATAAAATCGATAATTCTCATACCCTGATCGCGTTCAATCCTTTGCAGGTTTACAACCACTGCCCGCTTATTCTTTAGATTGTCAGCTATATCTTGCGCCTCTGAGTAGACTCGCGGCTCTGATAACACGAGCTTAGAAGTCTTTTGTGTAATACTAACGAGGTTCGGGACATTTGACGGATAATCAACTTGTTTTTGACGTTCTTTCATAGACTGCTTCTTAACAGCAGCAGGTCTATTAACGATTGGTGGCTGTACTTGTTGCTGTCTTGCTTGTTGTTGCGGCACAGCTTGCTGGCGTATTGGTTCTTTGCGTACAGCCTGTTCTTCTACGTATTCTTCTTCCTCTTCTAAATAGAAAAAGTTTTTGATTTTATCCTTCACCTTCATTAAGAGTCCCTTCTTTCGTCCCAACTAGAGCTGTGCCAATACGGACAAATGTCGCTCCCTCTTCAATGGCAATCTCATAATCATTCGACATTCCCATTGAAAGTTCGGTGCATGGTGCATAGCTATATCCTTTACTAGCAATCTCTAACTGTAAATTTTTTAATGATTTGAATACACTGCGAATAATTGCTTGATTTTCAGTATTAGGTGCCATTGTCATTAAACCGACAACGCGAATATGAGGGAATATTGATAGTTGCTCTATAAAAGGCAAAACTTCCTCTGGCGTTAAACCATGTTTGGAATCCTCACCAGATACATTCACCTGCACAAAACAATTGACATTAGAAGATGCACGTTTATCTATTTCCTCAGCTAGGCTAATGCGGTCAAGGGAATGTAAGTAATCAATCTGATTGATTACTTTACGGACTTTTCTAGTTTGCAAAGAACCAATATAATGCCATGTTGCATTATTTTTAATCTCAACCTGCTTATCTAATAAACCCTCAGGACGATTTTCTCCTAAATGGGTCAGCCCTGCCTCTATTGCCTCTTTGGTCCGAGCTGTTGAAACTTGCTTTGTAACAGCAATTATCGTAATATCGCTAAGTTTTCTGCCAGCCTTTTTGCAAGCATCTTCCATTCTTTTTTGGATATCATGTAAATTATTTATTATTGAGTTCATGTTAGCCTCGACTTTTCAAAAAATCTTGTATCCCACTTAAGGGTTTTTATTTCACATCAAAATTTTAATATAAATAAAGAGTAAATTAGGATAGAAATATCGGTCTCAAATCCCAATATACTTCCACTTCCAAGCAGTTGGAGTTTTAAAGTAACTACCGCTTGAAATTTAACTTTACCCTATTGTATCAAGCCTTTTGGTAATTATCAATGAATAGCCGAATTCTTCAATCTAATCCTTTAACTAGGATGACATCCTTCCCTACCACTACTATATCCTTTATTGGTATTTTTAAAGCTTCTTTATGCCCTGAATTGAAAGAAATGAATTTTTTAGGTTCTGCCACGACAAACGCTTCAACATACCCTGTGTCTTTTTGGACAACTGCATCTTCAACATATCCTAAAAACCGTCCACTATTTGCCGCAATAATCTCTTTTCGTTGAATATCCGAAAAACGCATTCAGTTTCCCCCTTTTTATATTAAGAGCGGGTTCATGCATACTATTCAGAATGTCTGTTGAATCTGCATGAAAAGATTAACTCCTATATGTATATATATATGAAAAAGAAGCACCATTCTTGATATGGATGCTTCTTATAATTTTATCTTGTATGGGCACCTGTATTCCTCAACACAAAAAATGTAGTGGCAACAGTCCGCCTAGTTGCAAGATGAATCTTTATACATGAACAATAGGAACGCTCCATCAGCAAGGAACGTTTTCTAATTCACTGATGGAAGCATTGCATCTTAGCAATCAATTCTTTTCGCTTGCATGCTCTTGAATGGTTTTTAGCGCGCTTTTTTCTAGCCTAGAGATTTGGGCTTGAGAGATGCCTAGATCTTTAGCTATTTCTGTTTGAGTATGACCATAATAATATCGTTTTGAGAGAATATTTTGTTGTCTTTTATCCAATTTCTGAACTTCTTCTTTAATTGAAACATAAGTTAGCCAGCGATCTTCCGATACACTTTGATCCTTTAATTGATCCATCATATAAACTGGATCTCCTCCATCAGAATAAATCGGCTCATGAAGAGACATGGGTTCTTGGATAGCATCAAGTGCAAACAATATGTCTTCTTGGGGTAAACCTGTCATACGAGCTAAATCAGTTAAGGTAGGCTCCCGCAATTCTTCTGTTAGGAACTGTTCCTTTGCTTGCATTGCTTTATAAGCAATATCTCGTAAAGATCTGGATACGCGTACCGGATGGTGGTCTCTTAAGTGTCTTCTAATTTCACCGATAATCATAGGTACTGCATATGTTGAAAATCGTACATTATGTGAGAGGTCAAAGTGGTCGATTGACTTTAATAGCCCAATACAGCCTACTTGAAACAAATCATCAGCCTGTTCCCCTCGATATGCAAATCGGCCGACAATGCTTAACACTAACCGTAAATTCCCCATCACAAGTTGTTCTCTTACTTCTTCCTGACCACTTTGCAATGCGACAAATAACTCCCGCATTTCTTCATGCTTCAATACAGGTAAAGTGGATGTATCAACACCACAAATTTCAACTTTTGTTCGCATAATCTGCCTCCCGGATGCTTAATCAC
Source organism: Rummeliibacillus sp. G93 (assembly GCF_023515935.1). Taxonomy (NCBI): domain Bacteria; kingdom Bacillati; phylum Bacillota; class Bacilli; order Caryophanales; family Caryophanaceae; genus Rummeliibacillus; species Rummeliibacillus sp. G93. The sequence goes on along the minus strand of NZ_CP097314.1, from coordinate 940,354 downwards.
TGTTAGTAAATTAAGTGTGTCCGTCCGGGATAATTATATGCGTGATTTTTCTTACCAATTTCAACCGTTAAGACGTTAATTGATTTAAATGCGTACGCAATTCATGAATGATTTTTTTCTCTAAACGAGAAATGTAGGATTGAGAAATGCCTAAATGATCCGCTACTTCCTTTTGCGTCATCTCTTCTTTTCCTGCTAAGCCAAAACGACATTCCATAATATATCGTTCTCTTTCCTCTAATTTTTGAATGGCGTGAAACATATATTGACGTTCGATTTTCTTTTCTACGTCATCTGTAATTAGGTTTTCTTCTGTGCCTAAAATATCAGATAACAATAATTCATTTCCATCTCCATCTGAATTTAACGGTTCATCTAAAGACACTTCACCTTTCATACGGCTTGTTTTTCGCAAATGCATCAAGATTTCATTTTCTATACACCTTGAGGCATATGTAGCTAATTTAATTTTTTTATCAGCATTAAATGTTTCAATTGCTTTAATAAGGCCGATTGAACCAATGCTAATTAAATCCTCAATAGGGGTTTTCGCATTATCGAATCTTCTTGCAATATATACAACAAGTCTTAAATTATGCTCAATTAATACATCTCTTGCATGCATATCTCCATTTTTAAAAGCCAAAATCATTTCCTGTTCTTCTTCTTTCTTTAAGGGTGTCGGCAATGATTCATGACTGCCAATATAAAATGTCCCCGTCGCTCTAAACCTAGCAATTACTTCTGTTAGCCAACGCCATAATCGTAAAAACATTTAAATGCCCTCCCGTTCGTAAGATTGAAGTATATGGTGAAACTTTATTCAAGCTTCTTCTTTTTTTAGTACATTGAAATCTGCTATAGCTATGCTGAAGAGTTGTAGTTTGCATTAAATACTGCCAACTCTCGATAAGGCAGTGAAGTGTAAGATTGCATCTGTCTCTTGTGGAAAATGAGTATTTTGCAGAGTTATGATTAAAAAGCCCGGAGCGATGGAGTGATGCTTGCCTTTTAATATTTGCCACTGGTCGTATTTAAGCGCAAGACTATATGTTTTCTTCTCTTGAACAGTTGTAATCGGAATGACTGCAACTTTCTTTTTATATTCATTTGGAAACATATCTAAATTATATGGATCGTTAACATCCCAATTATGCAATGCAATTTTTAAGTGTTCAGGCATTGATTGTTCGATAGCTTGATAACGCACAAAATGAACAGGACGTCCTGATAATGGTTCAACAGTCGTATTGCCAGTGTCAATAAAACATTTTAAAGAAACATCTATCTCGCCTAATTGAACTTTACACCATTGGACAAGTTGCTGTTGAAGGCGATCTCCCGTAAAGGCAAATAACCGGCTTTTTAAAATAAATAAACTAAATGAGGCAACAACTCCTGCTATTAGCATCAGTATAATAACTGAACGTCCAATTAATAATGGTTCAAGGGCTGTAAAAAGACCTCCTGCAAATAATGCAGCAATGAAACACATCAGAGCAGTTTTCCAAAGTTGGCGAATACGAAATCCAAAGGCAAGAATCATCATGAGTAAAAATGCGACGACCATCATGAGAAACTGGTGACCAAATATAACAATCCATGCACCAGCAAATAATGCGCTTCCCATTAATCTTATTTTCTTTTTTCCCATATAACAGATTGAGTTGGTAAAAGAAAGAATAACGTAATTAAAAATGGCGTTTATTAATATTAATACCTCACCATACAATTCACCACCTCCCGCCTATTAACAACATACCATAGACAGATTTCAAAAATTGTCAAAGGGTGAAAGGTAAACAGGTGAAATTTCCGACATAAAGGGGCATTTTTTTAATTTCAGCATAAAAAAACTGTAGGCAAACACGAGGGATTTCATGTTTGCCTACAGTTTTTTATTTAACGGCGTCTATTGCGATTACGCAAGAACGTTGGAATATCTAGACCTTCTTCTTGATTATTTGATTGGTAAGAAGTGTTTTGTTGTTGTCTTGGCGCCTCTTTCATTGTGTTCGCCATTTCTTCCGAACGTACTTCACGATTTGGCATTTGCTGCATTGGTTGTTGTTGACGTGGTGCACTCATACCGCCTCGGTTTGTATTACGGCCTTCAAATTGTTGTACTTCATCTTCTGTAAACTCTGTTGCAATGACTGTCACAACGATTTCGTCTTTTAAGTTATCATTAATGACAGCACCGAAGATAATGTTTACATCTTCATCAGAAGCAGATGAAACGATATCTGCCGCTTCTTGTACTTCGTATAAGCTTAAATTAGATCCGCCTGTCATATTCATTAGGACACCCTTCGCCCCATGAATAGATGTTTCAAGCAATGGACTTGAAATTGCTTTTTTCGCAGCTTCTACAGCGCGCGTTTCGCCTGATGCGATACCAATACCCATTAAAGCAGAGCCTTTATTGGACATGATTGTTTTGACATCGGCAAAGTCTAAGTTGATTAAACCAGGGACAGCGATTAAATCTGAAATCCCTTGGACACCTTGACGAAGTACATTATCCGCTTCACGGAAAGCTTCAAGCATTGGCGTATTTTTATCAACAATTTCTAACAAGCGATCATTTGGAATAACAATTAACGTATCAACTGCTTCTTTCATCGAGGATGTACCGGAAACAGCTTGTTTTTGACGTTTTTTCCCTTCAAAAGAGAATGGACGTGTAACAACGCCAACTGTTAATGCGCCAATATCACGAGCGATTTGGGCAATAACAGGAGCTGCGCCTGTACCTGTACCGCCGCCCATGCCGGCAGTAACAAATACCATATCCGCACCGCTAAGTGCTTCTTCAATTTGTTCTTTGCTTTCCTCTGCTGCTTTTTTTCCTACTTCTGGGTTAGCACCTGCGCCAAGTCCGCGAGTAGATTTCGCACCAATTTGCAATTTAACTTCTGCATTTGATAGTTTTAATGCCTGTGCATCTGTATTCACGGCGATAAATTCTACCCCTTGCACTCCATGTTCAATCATTCGGTTGACTGCATTGTTACCGCCGCCGCCAACACCGATCACTTTAATTACAGCTAGTGAATCGTCATTTGTTTCAAATTCTAACATCCTAATTCCTCCTAGTTCAGCTATTAGTGTGTAGGGAAAATCGCCTATATATTATTCTAAGAATTTATTAAAGAACCCTTTTACTTTTGTAAGTACACCATCTCTATGTTCTTCCGTTTCATAGGATGCTTGTTTTTTGGGCTGTTCTACATGAGTGTCATATGGCACATTGCCTAGCGGATTATTATCGCTTACCTCATGGTTGAATTGCGATTCCTTATACGCATAGCGAATTAAATTTACAGCGGACGTATATTCAGGTTCTCTTACTCCTATATAATCAGGTGTATAAATCTTTACACTTGTCTGCAATACATGGCGTGCTAATTGAGGAAGGCCTTCTAATTTCGCAACACCGCCAGTCAAAACAACACCACCCGGCAAGTCTTGAATCCCCATCCGATACAATTCATCTATAATTAAATCGAAAAGTTCTTCTAGTCTTACACCTATAATTTCGGATATGTATCTTTGACTATACTGTTCTTTTGTATCTGCACCTATAACTGGTACTTCAAACAATTCATCATCAGAAGCATCATCATAATAAGCATGACCATATTCACGCTTAATCTTTTCTGCTTGTTCTGTTGGAGTTTTCAAAACGATTGATAAATCCTTCGTCAGATGATCGCCGCCAACAGGGATCATGGCTGTTCCAGTAAAATGTCCTTCTTCAAATACAGCAATAGTTGTAGAGCCGCCGCCGATATCAACAAAAGCGGTACCTCTGTTGCGCTCATCCTCAGTAAGTGCAAATTCACCAGATGCTAATGGCTGCAAATAAATTTGTTGAATCTCTAAACCAGCCTTTTCAACGCAACGCAATACATTGTGCAAGACTGTTTTAGATGTGGTAATCATTGTTCCGTCCATTTCCAAACGGATTCCGATCATACCTCTTGGATCCTTAATTCCATCTAAGCCATCAACAATATACTGAGTTGGTACAATGTTGATTAATTCTCGATCTGGCGGGATAGACATCAGTTGTGCTGATTCCATCACACGATCCAAATCTAAATCTGTGATTTCTCGGTTTTCGCTATTTACTGCCACAACGCCTTTAACAGCATGTAATTGTACTTGGTTTGCTGGAATACCTAAAATGACTTTATTGATAGTCATTCCTACCATTCTTTCAGCTTGATCTACTGCTTTTTTAATAGATTGGACTGTAGCATCTATATCTACAATGCTTCCTCTTCGGATACCTACCGATTTGACATTACCTACACCTATTACATGCACAGTCTCATCATTAACTTCTCCAATTAGCACTTTTACAGAAGAAGAACCAATATCTAGTGAAACATATAATTCTGAATGACTCAAACTGTGGCACCTCCTTCAATAACTCTTATGATTATTCTATTGTAAAATGTTAAACTTGTCTAAATAAATTCATGATTGACATACGAAAATCCTTCTATTCACCTGTTTTTTTTACTATATAAAACGGATTCATACATCATACACTTTAATTCCCCATTCACATAATAGGAAACTCTTCACCTATAAAGAGGTTTTCGGCAATAACAAATTTTATATAAATCTACTATTGCAATAAAATATAGGGAAGAAAAAAATAAAACTTTTTTCAATCAATTAATGCTTAAGCTAAGATTACTACATTTGTAAACTATTTAAAACTGATAATAATAGAAATAATGTAATTTTTAGATAAAAACACTGAATTAACCAAATGCTTGTACTGTTTTTCTATTTTTTGCTGTATTCATCACGATATGATCGATAAAATGTACCCACTTCTAAATCAATAACGCCTTTATCTTTATGTTTAATTTGAGAAATGATGGATGGATAAAATTTTAGCTTGGAAGCAAGAGATGAAATAGATCCCCTCACTTCAAAACCATCATTCATAAACATTTGAATAGCATAGGGATTTGAGTCGTTTGGTATTAGATTTACTTGTGATATCAATGCAGTTAATTCACTACTCAATTGTTTTAACTGACGAATCATCTTGACCCGGGTTTTTTTATTTTCAAAACCAACAAGTATTGGCATATCCAACCTTGTTGGTAGTTTACTTAAACGCAGGGTTTGTCCATTATCAAGAACTAAACTGTATTGATCATTTTCTTTTAAGAAAGCTACATCTTTATGCTCTTTAATGGAAAGTGTAACAGTGTTGAGCCAGCTTCTTTTGACCTCAACACTTTTTACTATTTGCTTACTTTTTATAAGCCCTTCAATTTTGCTACTTTTAAAATCCCATAAAGAATTACCCTTTTTTAAACCACTATGCTTTATGTAATAGTCTTTACTTTGTAAATGGTTACCTTCTACTTTTATTCTTCCAATATGGCTATATGGCGATTGAAAATATAGAAGAGTCAGTAAGGTAATTAAGAATATAACTATAAGTATGATAAATCGTCGGTTTGTTCTTTTTTTTCGGCGTTCTCTTAATGTTGGAATTCGTTCTTCAATATCAATTACTTTATCCATACTGACCACTCCCTTCTATAAATTAGTCTTCCCTCGAAAAGTTCCATATGATGCCAATCGCAATCCATGTTACCACAAGAGATGTTCCTCCATAACTGATAAATGGCAATGTGACACCAGTAACGGGCAATAAACCTGATACTACACCAATGTTTAGGAATGCTTGAAATCCAATCATTCCTATTAATGTAGCAATGCTATACAGCGAAACTTTGAGACTCGACTTGTAAGCTAATCTTAAGCCTGCATAAATCAGCAACCCAAAAGCACAAATAATTGTCGCTGCCCCCAGAAAACCCATTTCTTCTGTAATAATGGAGAATATAAAATCATTTTGGGGTTCAGGTAAGTATAAATACTTTTGGCGGCTATTGCCAAAACCAAAGCCATATAATCCTGCCGGTCCTATAGCCATTAATGACTGAATCGCTTGAAATCCGCTACCTAAAGGATCTGACCACGGATCCAAAAAAGCCTCGATTCTTTTTAACCGATACGGTGCTGATAGGATCAATCCAACTAGCCCTGCGACGCCTGCAATAATTAAGAAAACATAAAACCGGAATGGATATCCTGCGATAAAGAATAACAAGAAGACAGATACAATTAAAATAAATGCAGATCCAAAATCTGGCTGTACCATTATAAGTGCCACTGGCAAAAACAGATAAAGAAAATGTTTCCAATGAATTTTAGATGCAGTTGCCTTTTGTTTAGACAGGATAAAACTCAACTTAATGATTGTAGCAATCTTCGTTAATTCCGAAGGTTGAAGACTCAGTGGTCCAAGCGCAATCCAGCTCTGGGATCCATTCCGGACAACACCAATCCCTGGAATTAAAACTGCTACTAGTAACAGTAATGATAACCAATAAAATAGTGTCCATGTTTTTTCTAGCTGAAGTCCTTTATAACGACCGCAAGCATAGAAAACGGTTAAAGCGATCGCTAAATAGATGAGTTGCTTTACTAAGAACGGCGCTGTTTGGCCATAATGGATTTTACCCCAGTACGAACCTGCCGAATATACAAAAACAATGCCAGAGGCAGTTAGAAATAACGCGGCAATGATTAACCATAAACGTTCACGCTGTAACAGGCAAGGCATCCTTCCTATTGTTAGTCTTTATATTCGTCTAATTCCATGACAGATTGGATAAATAAATCTCCTCTAGTTTCAAAGTTTGGATACTGGTCCCAACTTGCACAAGCAGGTGATAGAAGAATCACATCCCCTTCATTAGACAACTGAGCTGCCTTAGGGACAGCCTTCTGGATATCCGTTGCATATACAATGCTTTCAACACCGCAACTTTTCGCAAAATCTGCAAAACGCTCTGCGGTTTGACCGAATACAACTGTAGCATGAACATTTGCCATGACAGGTCGAAGTTCTTCAAAGGAGTGACCACGGTCTAATCCGCCCGCAAGTAGAACAATCGGTTGGTTGAACGCAGCAAGAGCACTTCGGGTAGCTAAGGTATTCGTCGCCTTAGAATCATTATAAATTTTTCTCTTTCTCCATTCGCGGACAAACTGTGTACGATGTCTTACACCGGCAAATGAAGATAGGACAGATGCCATATTCTCTTTTGGACAATCCATCAAAATAGCTGCTGCTACTGCTGCGAGGACATTTTCTAAATTATGCGCACCAGGTAATGCAATTGTGTCACGTTTTAAAATTGGTGCACCCTCCCAATAAATCATATCTTCGTCAGCGCTAATGCCCTCTTTGCTTATTGCTTTTGTTGTAAAAGGAATCAATTTCGCATTAGATTTTTCTGCATAGGAAGCTACAATTTCTTGGTCGGCATTATAAATCAAATAATCGCTACTATCCTGATTTCGCGTAATGTTGAATTTCGCTTCACCATATTCTTTCATGGTGCCATGGTAGTCAATATGTGCTTCGTATAAATTAGTCCAAATCGCAATTTTGGGTTTAAAAGTTTCAATACCCATTAACTGAAATGATGAAAGCTCCGTGACTATAACTTGATCAGCTTCTGCACTTTCAGCTACTGTGCAAGCCACTGTACCTATATTGCCAGCAATTAATGGCTTTAAACCGCCTTGTTGTAAAATTTCATATAGCAAGGTGGTTGTAGTCGTTTTTCCGTTTGAACCGGTAATACCAATAAAGGGTGCTTCGCTGATTAAATAAGCAAGCTCAACCTCTGTCCAAACTGGAATACCACGTTTTATAGCATCCTCTACAATAATATTGTTATACGGAATACCTGGATTTTTAATCACATATTCAAAGCCTTCATCCAATAAATTTCCCGGGTGATGACCACAAATAACAGTAATTCCTTGTTGAAGGAGCTTTTGAGCTTCTATATTTTCTTCGAATGGTTTGGCATCGTTGACTGTTACAAAAGCGCCCATTTTATGAAGCAATTCTGCAGCAGCCACCCCACTTTTAGCCAAACCTAATACTAGAACTTTCTTATGTTCCATCATAGATAGTTGTTTCATTACAATACCTCCGGAACCACTGCGAGCAATGCCGCCACTAATGCTGTTAACCAAAACGTTAGGACAATACGCCATTCCGACCAGCCTGATAGCTCAAAATGGTGATGTAGTGGACTCATTTTAAAAATTCGTTTACCTGTTAATTTAAAGCTTGCTACCTGTAAGATAACAGACAATGTTTCTAAGACAAAAATAATCCCGATGATCAATAGAAGAAGCTCTTGGCCAACAAGGATGGAGAGCATAGCTAAAGCTCCACCCAGTGCCAGCGAGCCTGTATCTCCCATAAACACTTTTGCCGGATTTGCGTTGAATAGTAAGAAACCTAATAGAGCTCCTACTACAGCAAACGCGAAAATAGCAATATCTAATTGGTCATTCAAGAGCGCCAATACTCCGTAAGCAGCAAAAGCAATAGATGCTGTGCCAGATACTAAACCATCCAATCCGTCTGTCAGGTTCACTGCGTTTGAGAAACCAACAAGCCAGAAAATCAGGAATAATACATAGATTGCCCCTAAATGGATTGCATAGTCAGTAAACGGTATTTGAATTGTATTATGGAAGGTACCTAATCTCATCAAGAAATAAGCTGCTACAGAAATAACGATTTGGCCAATCAACTTCTGTAAAGAGGTTAATCCCAAATTACGTTTAAAGATGATTTTTAAGCCATCATCTAAAAATCCGATCACCCCAAAACCTATTAAAACAATAATTAATATAATGGATTGTGAGGTGAACTCGCCTTTTATAAGGCTAATGATAAGGGTAGTCGCAATAATAGATAATAGGAAAATGACGCCTCCCATCGTCGGCGTACCCGCCTTTTTCATATGTGATTTAGGGCCTTCTTCACGGATGCTTTGGCCAAATTTAAATCGTCTTAACATGGGAATAATAATAGGGCCTAATATGACCGAGATAACAAAAGAAATTGCTAAAATAATTAGCATTGTTGCGATTGACATGAAAAAATTCTCCTTCTAAACTTCTTTAGTACATGTACTATCATAGTAGTTTCAGTTTCATTTTTAAAGACTAAGATTATTCTTTTTCTAAATAAACGTGAATAGTCCCATCTTTTACGATTTGTGCATCTGCTTCAGGTAGTTGAGAAACAATCTTCTCTCCCTCCCCATGCCATTCTATACGGAATGGATAAAGCATACCTGTAATTTCTTTTTTGCTTTGGCCCACTAAGTCTGGAACGCGCACCTTTTCCACATCACCCCAACGATATGGCTTTTCAATCTGCTTTTTGCGATTTTTAATTCCAACAATTGGATGGATATCTTCAATAATTTGACCTACGATCGGCGCAGCAATGACGCCCCCAAACTGAGGTCCCTGCTTCGGATTATCAATCGCTACATAGACAACTACTTCCGGATCATCTGCTGGTGCAAACCCGACAAATGATACAATATACTCTCCATCTTTATAGCGTCCATTTTCAGCTTTCTGTGCAGTTCCTGTTTTCCCGCCGATTCGAAGCTGATCACGGTAAGCGCCTCTACCTGAACCGTTTGCAACCACAGATTCTAATGCAGCTCTAACCTTTGCGCTCGTTTCTTTTCGTATCACCTGGTTCTTTTTGGTCGGTTCGTATGTTTTAAGGACTTCTCCATTTTCTCCGTTCACAATTCTTTTTACGATATATGGGGTCATTAATTTCCCGCCGTTCACAGCTGCTGCGACTGCTTGCACTTGTTGAATTGGCGTTACCGAAATTCCTTGACCAAATGACGTGGTAGCATGCTCTACAGGACCATAATTTTTAGGTGAGAATAAAATGCCTGTCGACTCTCCAGCCATGTTAGAGCCTGTAACTTGGCCAAAACCAAAGTCACGGATATACTTTTGCAATTTAGTCGGGCCCACTCGTCTTCCCAATTCAATAAATCCTGGGTTACATGAATTTTCCACAACTTGCAAGAATGTTTCACTACCATGACCGGAGCGTTTCCAGCAACGTAGCTTTGCTCCTTCTACATTGGCGTAGCCTGGATCAAAGAAACTTTCATTTTCTAAGTTGACTGCATTTTCATTCAGTGCTGCACTTAATGTAATGATTTTGAATGTTGAACCCGGTTCATATGTCATCCATACAGGCAAATTACGATTGTAGATACTTTGATCCACTTTCAAATATTCTGCTGGGTTATACGTTGGGAATGAAGCTAATCCCAAAATTTCGCCTGTATTTGGATTCATTGCAACACCAATTGCTTGATCTGCATTATATTTCTTCATCGCCTGCGCTAGTTCTCTTTCAACCACTTTTTGGACACCAACATCAACCGTTAATTCTAATGTGGCACCGTCCTGTCCCTTTTTCCATCCATCCTCTACATGCGGTAGGTTTGCTCCCTTTGCATCAGTAAATAATCGAATGGCTGACTCTTTCCCTAACAACAAGTCATTATACTGATATTCAAGTCCTGCCAGCCCCTGCATATCGCTGCCTGTAAATCCTAATAACCTTGACAGCAATACACCATATGGATAGTCGCGCATATAATCAAGACCCGTATAGACGCCAGGGATTTGTAATTTTTGAATAGCTTCCGCTACCTCGTTGGAAATGTTCTTTCCTTCTGGCGCCAGTTTAACAATAAAGTCTTTCTTATTCAGCTTTTTCTCTAAAGCTTCTTTACTCGTACCTAGAATTGGAGCTAATTGCTCTGCTACTTTATCAGGTTCTTTATTTTGTGCAGGCATAAAGTATAATGTAGGCGCCAGCTTGTTCCCAACCAACAGCTTACCATTGCGGTCAGTGATATTGCCCCGCAGACTTTTCATCGGCACTTCCCTGTCCCAATTTTCTTCTGCTTTTTTGGTTAAAAAATCATGCTGGATAAACTGAACCACAATCAATTTTCCGATCAACATTGCACCTAAGCAGAAAAAAATCAATACGACAATTTTCAATCTCATGCTTGCTTGTTTAGTAACCCACATAGTTCGACAAATCACACCTTTTTACATGTAAGATATGATTGCAAAAAGGTGACTATGCTTATCTTTGTTCATTTCACATTGTTCCGTAAAGAAACGGTTGTGAAAGAATCGAAGTGTGTAAACCTCGACTCTTTAGCATAAACAAAAGCTGGCGAACCATTTCTCCCTTATTAAATGGGCTTTCTACGACTTAATTATATTCATCTTCTGGTTTTTTCAATGTTACAGTTAATTTTGCATTTCCCTCATAAATAGTTCCTGGCTTGATGCTTTGTTTTGCACCAAATCCATCTCCGCTTGTATGAATTTTAATTCCGGATATTGATTGATAAGCCAATATATCCCGCAATGACCAACCTTTGAAGTTTGGAATTTTAATGTTGTTGCCATCCGTTTTAAGGAATACATGATTTTTACCTAGTAAACTGCTTCCTTCCTGCGGGTATTGTTCCAATACTTCACCGTCTCCGCCAATTTGAACAGGCTCCATACCTTGAGATTTTAACTCTTTGGTTGCTGTTTTGCTGCTACCCCCTACATATTGGCCAACGATTACAGGTTTTTCAGTCTTCATTTTGGAAGGTTTTATATTTAAATATTTTAAGCTACTGCCCATGACTGTATTGAATACTTCTGAAGTTGGCTCAGAACCAACTTCTGTCATACCTAATTGCGGTTTTTTGATAGCAATATACATAATTAATTTCGGATTTTTCTTCGGAGCCATGCCTAAGAAAGAATAAAGGAAACTATTCTTCCCCCAGTAATAGCCGCCAGAGGGTCTTGGAATCTGAGCTGTCCCTGTTTTTCCTGAAACCTCATATTCTTTGCTTGCAAAATTCTGAGCAGTACCTTTTTTGGACGTAACAGTCGTCCCTAATGTATCTCTTACTTTTTTAGCGGTGGCAGCTGAAATCGGCTTACCCTTCACTACTGGCTCATGCTGTTGGATTACTTTCCCCGTGTTTGGATCGACGATTTTGTTAATCACATAAGGTTGCATCATTTTACCATTATTCGCAATAGCGGTAAGTCCTTGGATGAGCTGAATCGGTGTCACGGTAGAACCTTGTCCATAGGTTGTTGTTACTCGGTTAATCGGGTATTCATCCAATATTTTACCTGTTGCTTCATTTGGCAAATCTATTCCTGTTTTTTGCCCGAATCCAAATTTCCCTAGATAGTTGATAAAGGTCTTATCTCCAATCTTTTTGAGCAAGTTTGCCATTCCGACGTTGGAAGAACGCTGAATACCCTCTAGATATGTAATTGTTCCCCATCCAACTTGGTTGGCATCTCGAATTGTACGATCATATACCTTGTATTGGCCTGATTGGAATTTATCATTTGGATTCCATTTTCCTTCTTCTATAGCAGTAGCAAGAGTGAACGTCTTCATCGTTGAGCCTGGTTCCAAGGTTGTTTCAGTTAATGAGTTAATCCAACTATTATTTAGACCTGCCCCTGTCTGAGGATTAAAGGTAGGCCTCTGTGATACAGCCAGGATTTCTCCAGTTTTAGGATTGGCAACTACAGCCATCATAGATTCAGGTTTATATTTTTCATAAACCTTCGTCATTGAAGCTTCTAGAAAGTTTTGGATTGTCCGATCAATGGTTAAATAAACATTCTCACCATCTTTAGCTGGTTGGATCATTTTTTTACTATTCGGCAGTAAATAGCCAAATAAGTCACTCTTATATTGTACATTTCCATCAACACCAGAAAGCTCTTTATTATAAATGGATTCTAAACCCATTTTTCCAACAGGAGCTTTTTCGTTATCTTCTTTTCGCGCAAACCCTACTAAATTCGATGCGAATACACCATTTGGATAGAAGCGTTTTTTGTCTTCCATCAAAATAATACCCGGTAAATGTTCTTTTTGAATTTTTTGCATGGTAGCATGGTTAATATTACTACCTGCATTTCCAAACTCTACTTGCCATAAAGGTTTGTGCTTTGCAGTATACTTTTTGAGCAGTCTTTCGTATATTTCTTCTTCATCCATCTGTATATATTTTGCTAATACTGCAGCTGTTCTTCTTGGATCCACCACATGGATAGGTTTTTTTGAACCTTTTGATGCATCCGGGTTAACAGTAGCAGCAAGGCGATACGTCACCGCATCCTCTGCAATAATTTTACCGTTTCGGTCTAATATGTTTCCTCTGTCTGCTGTAATTGTTTTTTTCTTTTCATATCTGGCAGCTGCTTTTGCGGCTAATTGCTGCCCTTCTACTTGCCCAGTGACTTGGATATAGAATATTCTAAAAAACATTAAAAAAAATAGAAGCCCGTAGATGATAAGCATCGTGGAGGCTCCCCATTGAAATTTGTTCTTTTTCATTGTCCTGACGCTACTTTCATGTTTTTTTCGTTCAATTTTAGGCCTAAAGCGTTTGCTTTTTTCCAAATACGATCATATGTTGAAAGTTCACTTATTTCCATAGACAATTCTGAGTTTTGCTTTTTCACTTCTACTATATCAGCTTCTGTTTTTTGAATATCGACTGTTGTGCTGTTGATAGAAGACTGGACATTCAAATTCCCTACAGCAATAAAAGCAATTGTAGCAGTCATTACAAGCATTAGAATTTTTTCTAGCTTGGTGATTCTTGATTTACGCGGTTTAGTGACAGTCTTTGGAATATGCTGTTCGGGTGCTACTGGTTGTTTTATATACGTATGATGTTCTCTTTGTTGTGGCAATCCCATATAATCAACTCCTTTAGTCTTTTACTCTTTCAATTATCCGCAGTTTGGCTGAACGTGCGCGATTGTTTGCTTCTAGCTCTTCCGTTGAAGGCACAATCGGTTTTTTAGTAACAAGCTTGATGGCTGGCTCCATATGGGCGGGAACAACTGGCAAACCTGGAGGTAAATCTGGCAAAGAAGACACCTCTTTAAATATGGTTTTGCAAAGCCTGTCCTCGAGTGAGTGGAATGTAATCACGCTGACTCTTCCACCGACAGTAATAGTTTCAATCGCCTGTTGCAGGGAATCTTCCGCTGCACCAAGCTCATCATTCACTGCAATGCGAATGGCCTGGAAAATTCTCTTCGCAGGATGTCCACCTTTACGTCTTGCAGCTGCCGGTATCCCCTCTTTAATGAGATCAACCAATTCACCAGTTGTTTTGATTGGCTCATTTTTTCGTGCCTCTTCTATTTTGCGAGCAATTTGCTTAGAAAACTTTTCTTCTCCATAACGGTAAAAAATCCTAACTAAATCACTATAATCCCATTCATTCACCACTTCATATGCAGAAAGAGAAGCTGTTGTATCCATCCGCATGTCAAGTGGCGCATCTTGATGATAGCTGAAACCACGTTCAGCCTGATCAAGCTGAGGTGATGAAACACCTAAATCATATAGAATGCCATCGACTTTAGAGATCCCTAAATTAGCTAACTCCTCTTGCAAATAACGAAAATTTGCATGTATGAATGTCACTCTGTCTAAGTATGGTGCTAGACGAATCTTTGCATTTTCAATTGCAGCTAAATCTTGGTCAAAACAGATGAGGCGTCCTTTACCAGATAATTGGCTAACAAGGTACTCACTGTGTCCTGCTCCTCCTAAGGTGCAATCCACATAAATCCCGTCCGGACGGATGTTCAATCCATCAACGGTTTCTTTCAGTAATACGGTCGTATGATTGAACAACTGAAATCCTCCTCTTGGTTGTTATAAATCAAAATCAATCATATTCTCAGCAATTTCATTAAAGGAATCTTCAGACTCAGCAAAGTAATCTTGCCATGCCTGTTGCGCCCAAATCTCAATGCGATTGGACACGCCAAGAATAACACATTCTTTTTCAATGCGGGCATGCGATAGCAAGTTCATGGGTATGTTGATACGGCCTTGTTTATCAATATCCACTTCTGTCGCTCCAGAAAAGAAGAAGCGCGTAAACGCTCGAGCATCTTTTTTCGTTAGCGGCAATTTCTTTAATTTATCCTCTAGCTTTTCCCATTCATCCATTGGATAACCAAATAAACATTGGTCTAAGCCTCGAGTGATGACAAAACCGTCTTTAAAATACTCTCGAAACTTTGCTGGGATAATTAAGCGGCCTTTTGGATCAATGTTATGTTGGTATTCTCCCATGAACATGATACTCACCCCACTATATGAAAATAGAGTACCACATTCCCCCACTTTCCACCACTAATTCATAGACAAATTAATGGCAAACATAAAAAATATGAAAATTGTCCTTGCTATTATGTATGCCTCAACATTTTAAACGTAAATGAGCTAATGTATGCGCGTTATCGGGATTTTATGGTTGTTGCCCCTTCTTAAATAGACATCTTGGTCCATATTTAAACCAAAAGCTTTATATTTCTTGCAAATTAAAAAGACAAAAGGCATTGAGACGTATCTCCCCATGCCTTTTGTCGAATCTACCTGAGCATATTGTTCTATAAAAATACAGCTTTGTGTTTGCTGTTAAATGAAAATGGTAATCCCATCAGATCTTGAATAAAGCTTTCGCCATATTCATTCATAAATAAGAAGGGATTAAATGTTCTCTCCTGTAGGCCGCCTCCTGGTAATAGGCGATCTTCTACTAATCGATATCTTCTTAATTCTACATCATGTTGAAGTAGGATTTCTCGTTCAATCTTCTTATTTAAAAAGTCTAATTGTTGTTGATGTATAGACAGGTTTTTCTCTGCTAATTTTTCTAGCTGTATATCATTTTTGCGCATGTGTTCTAGCAGTCCATCATATTGTTCGCGTAATAAGTCCATTGTTTGGTCAATCATCTCTTTAGCGCTTACATCATATACATCCGCTTCATAGGCTCCTTTTAGCAAAGTTGCTTTACCTGCCAAGGCATCCGCAACAGACAAATCTAACTCTCCTAATACATGTTGTACCTGTCTATCTATAATTGAAACGTTTAAACGAGGCACAAAAACAGGCACTTTCATGTCTAACAATGCGAAAGCATCCTTTAATGTAGCCCAGTAGGCCAACTCACCAGGCCCTCCAATAAATGCAAGTACAGGAAATACCATATCCTGCATTAATGGTCTAGTCACTACATTATTGCTCAATTGTTCAGGGTGCTCATTAGCGATTTCTAGCATATCATTTTTACTAAATTGGACATTTGCTATATGGTTTATAAATTTGCCATTATGGTGTTCTAATAAGAATCGCTCGCCATCTCGCACATAAAATAAATTGGCTGCATCCTTTGTTGCACCAATCGGAGTCCCATAGCCAAGCTCTGCAAAATCCGCTTCCCGCTGAGTGACGACATCTGCAATTTGCTCTGTATGCTTAATCAATTTTTCAAAATAAGGAGACTCATAAGCACGCAATTTAGGATCCGCAGCATCAACAAACAAGAGCCCTTCTTCTTTAAACAGCCAGTTCATAAGAGCTGTAAAGAAATCCGTATACGTTTTGCTTTCTACCAAAAATTGGTCGATTTGCTTCAGAAGCTTTTCAGTATACGCTGTCTCGCCATATTGCTTGAATGTCTCTTGGATAAATGAACGTACTTCTTCTGTATCTAATACTGTTGTAGAAGCCATTAATTTCTTTTTTGAATTGCTTCTATAGATATGCTTTTCTAGTCTGCCATTAATCGCTGTAAAGGTATGATTAATTTCGTCAATGTCATGGTCCTCGCCAGCAATCCAAAATACAGGTACAACAGGCAATCCAAGCTTTCTTCTTTGTTCTTTTGCAAGCAGAATAACCGATAATGCTTTATGTACAGAATACATGGGCCCTGTGAGTAAGCCAGCCTGCTGGCCACCTATCACCACTACTGCTTGGTCTTCTAATTCTTTTAAATGTTCTTCTGCCTTCTCTGAAACGCCAAACGGTTTCATATAGTCACGAACAATTGCAGCCAATTGTTGTCTTCTTACAGGGTGGTTTTGTATATCCTCTAGTCGTTTCGAAAAGGAATCATCTCTATTTGCATAATGAAAAAAGGGAAGAATGGATGACTTTTCTTCGGTATAATCTTTTAGTAAAGGATTCGTTATAGGAATCTCAACTTGTTCCAATTTCATATTTTGTAAACTCCTCTATAATGGTTAGCTATATTGAAGTATATCATTTAAACACCTGTTAACAAAAAAATACGCTCACTCACAAACGTAAGAACGAAATAACAATTTTTTGTAATTGATTAGGCTTTAAAAATAAAAAAGAAGCACTTTATGTTCAGTTAACCATAAGGTGCTTTTCATCGTTTGTTTTAATTTTATACAGCTTATTCGTGCTAAACAAAGTCTATTCTTCGCATTTTAAAATCGTTAAAACGTGCTTGAGTTAATATAGCTCAATAACTTTTTGAATAATAGCGGCTAAACATATACCTATGTATGCAAAGGTTAAAATCAAAAACATTAACCGCCAGATTTTACGAAATAGCTTTATTAAATCAATTTCTTTGCTTTTTATCCATTCTACTATAGTTAGGATCATCGCAATAAAAATCCCGAGTATAATGACGATAAAGCCCAAATCAAAATGCCATATTAGTTTAGTAAGGGCAGGAATGGAGAAGAACAACAGTAAAGTTGTTGCGTCTGCTGCCTTACTAAAAGCATTCGACTTTTTGAAAAGTTTCTTAAAAAAGAAGTAGACAAACAAGAATAGGAAAAAAGGAAAAAGAATGAATGGATACGCAATCAAAGATAAAAGTGCTATCACATTTTATTCCTCCTTTCCTTCCAGAGCTAGCAACAAGAGATAGAGTGTTTTGAGCATAGGCAAATCATGCCCTCTTTCTTTTGCTAACACCATAACTCCTCCAACAATTGTGTCTATCTCCATTTTTCTGCCATGGCGATAATCTGCAAGCATAGATGAAGTATTCTGAGAGGTATTTTTGCAGATTTGTTCTATATTACTAAATGGCAACATGTTTTTTTGTTCTGGAAATGCTGAGACTATTTCAAAATACAGCTCTTTTAATATTCTATGATGAGATGATAGGCGAATCAGATCACCATTGGGAACTTCTAAAAGTGTTGTTAGCGTATTAATTAGGCAATTGACAATTGTTTTGCGCAACAACATTTCTAAATAATTTTCAGAAAAAGAAATAGGTAAGTCGATTGCTGTTAGACGCTGACACTTTTCGTTATTCCATGCTTCACCTTTAAAATTGGCAATATTAAAGATACCAATGCCACGATGAATCACTTTGTTGCTATTTACTTTCTCTGCTCCAAATTCAATGGTTCCCATTAATATATTCTTTTGTTTTAAATCACGAGCAAATTCTATATGTTTAATTCCATTTTGGATAAATAATAGGATTGTTTCTTCTGGTAGCTCATCAAAAAGCAGCTGCATGTCTTGTAAGTGATGATATTTAACAGCCAGAATCCAGATTGCTTTCTTATTTAAGTTCTGCGGGTTAGTGGTAACACTTATTGGAAGAGTCTTTTCTTCGCCAACATCGTTAATAAATGTTAAACCGCCGCCAGATTGGATTGCCTTACTCTGCTCTTTAGAATGTACCAGCACTTCTACATTGTGCCCATGTTCAAAAAGCTTACTTGCTAAGACTAGTCCTATGGCTCCTCCTCCCACTATTACGAAATCCATTTCGACACCTCTTCATTCTCCGCTCTAGATCGGTTACTATACCATTGCTATTATACTGTTACAAAGCAAAAAAGGAAACATCGCCTAGATGTTTCCTTTTTTTAAGAATTTAGACCCTGTTTCGAGCCACTGGAGCACTTCTACATGATCATGCTGCAATTGCTCATGCTTTTCTTTTAATTCATAGTAAGCTTCTGATAATTGATCAAAACTAGTTAAGGCTTGCTTTAAATGTGTTCTCATCATTTGTTTTGGCTGAGATTTTGCATTTTCTAGTTCTTTTTCATAAACCTTGCGTAGTGTTTTATTCCATCTAAACCCGCAGGCTTGTTTTGTTCGTCCTAATGCTTCTGCCGCTTCTTGAAATCCAGCTAATTGTGATCTTCCTTCACTCACAGCCTGTAATATAATGTTCGCTAACCTATCATCATCTTGCTGTAACCATTGATCTTTTCTTTTTTTCACTTCCATACGAATCACCTCGCATTTTTTATTACTATATGCGAGTTTTTGAAGTTTAGAAGTTATTTCGTTTTTGATAGAAATTGTTTAACAGCTTGATGATGTGCTTCGCTTTCCCATAGCTTCGCACATGTTCTTACTTCTTCCATAACTCTTTCCTTGAGATGCTGACTATTCCATTTGCGAATCAAAATTTCTTTATATGCTTTATGAACACTCGGATGAATCTTTTCCATATCTGCTATGAAATCTTTAATAGCCTCATTCTTTTCACCTTCAAAGATATATTGCGCAAAGCCCAATGCAAACAGTTGCTCTGCATTATATAGCCTAGCCTCTAATAGCATTTTTAATGCTTTCTCCTGCTGTAGGCCTCTCTCCAATAAATATGTACCACCACCCCATCCTGTGGTAATCCCTAATGTACCTTGAATAAAACCGCAGCGTGCTCCTTTCTTAACTAAGCGGAAGTCGCATGCAGCCGCTATCTCGCATCCTCCCCCAACCGCAACTCCATTGATTAATGCAATGGTTGGTATAGGTAATGTAGCTAAATCATATAGTATTTCCGCCATCTTACTGAGCATGCTATAAGCCTCTTCTTCTGTAATCAAGTGATGAAATTCTGCTAAATCCCCGCCTGAACAGAAGGCTTGATCACCAGTTCCCGTAATAACAAATGCTCGAACTGTTTCATGATTATGTATATACTCTATTGCTTCTTTCAAACCTTCCATTACCGCATAATTTATCGCATTTCGCCTCTCTGGCCGATTAATCGTAAATGTCACTATTCCCTCTTGCTCTGCAATGATAAAGTCCATCCTTCATATCCCCTTTATTCAGAATTGCTATCATCTTACCATAACTAGAATAAGAGACGAAAAAATATAAAAAAAGAAAACCCTTAAATAAGGGTTTTCCGTTGTGTTAAAACTGCATTTAAGTCTGACTAAAGAGCCATGGTCTCTCTAGAAAGTCTCCTTTAAAGCAAATACTGAATTATTTGCTTACTACTTCTTTACCTTTGTATGTTCCGCATGCTTTACATACATGGTGAGACAATTTAAGTTCACCGCAGCTTGGGCAAGCAACCATACCTGGTACAGCTAGTTTAAAGTGTGTGCGACGTTGACGTTTCGCAGTTTTAGAAGTTCTTCTAAATGGTACAGCCATTGATGGCACCTCCTTACAGATCGGTTATTCGTCTGTTTGATCAAAATACTTAGCTAAAGCAGCCAGTCTTGGATCCGTTTTTTGGGCGTCTTTTTCTTTTTGACTTAAAAACTCATCCTCTGTTAAATAAGACCAAGCGTCATTATTTTTGGATTTTGGGTTTTCGGCATCTTCTTTGAACACTTGTATAGGAATCTCTAATAAAATTAGTTCTTCTAATACTGGATCAACATCGATTATTTCCCCTTTTACAGGATGAACATTATCATGCTCATCTGTAGCGGCATAATCAGACCAGCTAAAGACTTCATCTGATTCAATGTCAAAAGGAAATTCGACATCTTCCCATGTGCGTGAACAAGGAAGTGTAAGCGTGCCTGTCAAATGAAAATGACAGTTCATTTGGCTCGCACCAAAAGTGCAAAAGCCTTCTACGTGGACAGGAGTTATATGGCGTATATCCGTATTGCGACGCATAATGCCTTCCAATTGTACAGTTTCGTCAATTGGCATCCCGCTTTGGCGATATTTAGATAGTTGTGGGATTGCCCATTTCATACATTATCACCTCTAAACAACAAAGTTGATTATATAATGCTCATTTATAGATGTCAAGATATTTTCTTGTCACTAGGCTAAACTACTCGTATAATCATAGTACTAAGTATAAACGGGGTGAAGACTTGATTGCAACTGGCGTAATTGTTGAATATAACCCATTTCATAACGGACATCTCTATCATATCAAACAATCGCGAGAACTTACAGACGCAGATATTATCATCGCTGTAATGAGTGGCCATTTTTTGCAGCGCGGAGAACCGGCTTTTGTCGATAAATGGACAAGAACGAGGATGGCGATTGCAAATGGGGCTGATCTCGTAATTGAACTGCCTTATGCATTTGCTACCGCCCAAGCAAGTGACTTTGCAAAGGGTGGCGTACTGCTTCTCGATGCTCTGCAATGCGATTACTTATGTTTTGGTAGCGAACAAGGAAGCATAGATCCTTTTTTTAACACGTATACGCTTTTAGAAGAGCAGAACGCGTCTTTCCAACAATTTATACAGGAATTTGTTAAAAGCGGCTTAAGCTATCCTTCTGCGCTAAATAAAGCCTATCAAACACTTATCCCTGATAGTAATGCGCAGTTTGTGGATTTGTCTCAACCAAATAACATACTCGGCTACCATTACATAGAAGCTGCACGGAAATTTCAAACAGCTTTAAAACCGACTACTATTCTTCGCAAGCAGGCAGGCTACCATGATCCCGTCCAAGAAGGTACCACCATTGCAAGTGCGACGGGGATTCGACAAGCGATTCATGAACATCAGGCTATTGAGCATGTATCTGGCTACTTGCCTTCTGCTTCATTTGATCTTTTGAGTGAATGGAGTCAGGGAAACCAGCCATTTGCAAGCTGGACGTACTTTTGGCCATATTTGCGCTTCACATTATTACGTTTAACACCTGGGGAACTAAAAGAATACGCAGAAGTGACAGAAGGAATTGAATTTTTGCTGCTGGAAGCTGCAAAAGAATGTACGGATTTTACAAGCTTTATGAAAAAAGTTAAATCGAAACGCTATACATGGACCAGAATTCAACGAATGCTCACACATATTTTTACGAATTTTACATGGTCGCAGTTGAAAAGCATGGACACACCTCGTTATATCCGTATCCTTGGTATGAACCAAAACGGTCAGAAATATTTATCCGAACGAAAAAAAAGCATGTCGTTACCTTTAATCAGCAGAGCCGCAAGTTCCAAAGAACCAATGCTACTTCAAGATATAAAGGCAACAGATCTATATATGCTTGGACTTGGCAAAAATAAAATGGGCTTGGATTATCGCATCCCGCCCATTCGTATTTAATCATTTTTTCTCCGGCAATTTTTCCAAGTAATCAAGAGCATCATTCACATTCTTTACAGGTACGATTTTCATTTTCGTACCTATTTTTTTGGCTTGTTTTAGTGCTTCCTGATAATTTGGCAGAATATCGGGATATTTCTTCTTCACAACCTCTGGCAATGTATCATTTGGCGCAAAGAAGATTTCAACGCCTGCATCATCTGCAGCAATCACCTTCTTCTCAATGCCGCCAATCCGACCAACATCGCCAGTCGCTAGCATTTCACCTGTTCCTGCAATATTATAGCCCTTTGTTAAATCGCCTTTTGTCAATTGATCGATGATTTCGAGGGTAAACATTAAACCAGCTGATGGCCCGCCAATATCCTCTGCTTGAATTTTCACTTCAGGGTCTGTCTTGATAGAAGTATTATCTGCAAATGTGATACCAAGACCTACTTTTCCTTTCGTACCTGGAATAGCCTTCAATACCACCTTTTTCTTCATGTTCTTTCCATCACGCTTGATCTTAATAGTTACAGTATCGCCTGATTTCTTTGTTGTTAAGTAATCAACCAGCTGCTGATGTTTATGAATTTTCAAACGGTCAATGCCAGTTACCTCATCCGCTGTCTCTAATATCCCATCGGCCGCTCCGTTCTTCACAACATAATAGACATAGACGCCATTATAGACAATTTTATAATCTAATCCTGTTTTTTTAAACGCAATATACTTTGCATTAAACTGAGAATCTGTCATAAGTTTAATTTGACGATTATTATAATCCTTATCACTCTCGTTTGGACTTCTGACCTCATCTTCTTTTAAAATATCCTTTTCATCGTCTGCATACGCAGCAGCATATGTAAAAGGCGTAGCAACAGCCATAGATACTGTCATCATATTTAATTTCCCTTTGCCTTTTTGATCTGCATTGTCTACTTTTACATACTGATCTAAATCATATGCTCCTCCCGGCTGCATAATATAATAAGGCAGCGGATATACAAATCCCACTATGATGATTGCTGCTAATGCAATGACAATCAAAAATTTTTTCACACTCATTGAGGAACCTCCTAGATAATGTCCAATTGATAAAAGGACGAGAACTTCTGTGCAGTTTTATAAAAAATATATTACATGATTGGATGATGTAAATCTTACTACACTACAGCAATATCGCAATATGCTGGCTTTTTATTTTTTTATTGCTCTTGCAACCCGAACTAGCCCATGAAGGTGCTGATTTAGGGATAAAAATTTTTGTAGATAACTTATTCCCTTATCTACTCCCTTATTTGATTTTGACGCAATGGCTTTTGCGTTTAACGAATATTTCTAGTATACCACAGGGATCTAAATGGCGTTTTTACGTACAATTATATTGTTTGGGTGCTTTAGGCGGTTTCCCAACAGGCGCGGCGACGACTGGCTTTTTATATCAGCAACAACAGCTGACACAAAAAGAGGCTCGTTATCTATTAGCCATTTGCCATGCACCAAGCCCTCTTTTTGTCGTCGGTTTTGTCGGCATGGAAATATTAAGAAACCCCATAAGCGGATGGCAAATGCTTGGACTGTTCCATTTTGTTAATATAATCATGCTAGTCATTTTTATTCTTGTTTTCCGAAAAACGGTTCCACCTACGAACCTTCCGCCAAAACCAAAAGATACTGGCAATCCTTTAATTGAGAGTATTAAGAGTAGCTTGCCTACGGTTCTACTCGTTGCTGCGACCGTTATATTTTTCACGACCCTCAGCTATGTTTTCACACAAACTTTAGAAAACTTTGTTGATTCTTTGCCAAAGGGCGTCATGTTATCACTTTATAGCATTCTTGAAATGACATCTGGTTTAGCAGCATCGGAAGATTTCTATGGCCATTCAAGCTGGCTTCCATTAATCGTCATAACGATACTAACAATGCAAGGACTTAGCATCCATATGCAAGTTGCTGTTTTAGCAAGAGAAGCCAAAATATCGTTGAAACCTTATATTTCCGCACGTGTACTTCAAACATTGGTAGTACCGCTCTTATATTGGATTATTTTTATGTAAGAAAAGACAAGGCCTCCACCATTCATAATGGCAGTAGCCTTGTCTTTTATCTTTCTTCAAACTTTCCCTTTAAAGCTTCTTCAACAATCGGTGGGACAAGTTCATGGATATTGCCTCCATATTTGCTGACTTCCTTTACAATGCTTGAGCTTAAGAAGGAATATTTGTTTTGGGTCATGATAAAGAATGTTTCAATATGTTCATCCAAAAAACGGTTCATCGAAGTAATTTGCATTTCATATTCAAAATCTGAAATGGCGCGAAGCCCACGTACAATTGCATCTGCTTTGACTGATTTTGCATAATCTATTAATAAGCCTGAGGACGAATCAATCCGAACATTGGGAATATCTTTTGTGACTTCCCTAATTAAATCCATTCTTTCATAAACATTAAATAATGGATTTTTGCTTGAATTATTCATCACCGCTACATACACAATATCAAAAATATCCGCAGCACGCTTAACAATATCTAAATGTCCATTTGTGATTGGATCAAAGCTTCCTGGTACTACAGCAATTTTACCCAATATAATCCCCTTCTTCCTCTACGAAACGATAAATTGAAATGATAGTACTGCCATATTCCTCTTCTCGTACTTTGTGAAAGTCTAAAAATACCGTTGGCAAATCGACTTCCCTATCGTGTTCGCACACGATGGTCCCATCCTCGTGTATCATTTGATTTGCAACGATGTCTTCAACCATATTGTAATACTGCTGCTTTTTGTAAGGAGGATCTAAAAAAATCAAATCTGCCTGTACTTTATTTTTAATGAGCAATTTTATTGCTCGCAAAGCGTCATTCCGGTAAACTTCTGTACAATTTTCATAACGGCACTTAGAAATATTCTCTTTCAAATTTTGGAATGCGCGACTGTCCTTTTCAATAAAGATTCCGTGTTCCATTCCCCGGCTTAAAGCTTCAAGACCTAGACCTCCGCTTCCTGCAAACAGATCCAAAACAGTACCACCACTAAAATAAGGGCCAATAATGTTAAATAACGATTCTTTTACTTTGTCTGTTGTCGGACGGGTTGTCATGCCATTAACAGCTTTAAGAGCCATCCCTTTTCGCTCACCTGAAATTATTCTCACTTTGCACCAAACCTTTTACCACCGTTTACTGGCGTTTAATATTTATTTGTTTCTCCGATTTTTCAATATCCACTATAAATAGCCTTACAAGCCAAGCTTCTTCAATATAATAGTCACTGCCGTACTTTACAATCGGCTGTGAAAGTAGATCATAGCGATGTTCATTATATACATAGAACGGCTCATCCATAGGGAACCTAAAATTGCGCTCCTTACTCTGTGCGTAAAAACCATGTACACCTATTTTAGTCGAATAGCCCAGTTTATTTAATAGTGGTTTTACCGAATAAAGGATACGTCCATCTTTTAATATAACTTGCATATTTTTTTGTTGCAAACCATTTAAATAGATTGGCCGTTTGTCTTCAAATAAGAGCGGCGCTACCTTATTTCCATTTTGTGCATTCATTTTGAAAAAGGATGTTTTCAATTCTAGTGATGAGGACAGCTTATCATCAAGCAATCCAGCCGTTATCTTTTTCCCCTGTAGATCCTCTAAGCTTGCCTTCCAGTCTTTGAGCTGCTGTTCATTCATATAATCTTTTAATGTAGCGACCATTTTAGAAGCTTTTGGAGAGCCTACCCGACGTTCGGTCAGGAAAGAAGCTACAACTGCCGGCCCCCAATTAGGAAGCATATCAAAGTTATATTTTTGATTCATTTGCGATAAGATATATTTTTCCGTCAGCGTTTTTTTATTTAATTCAGAGGTAAAGAGGATTCGATCCCCTGATTTTTTATACTTCTTGCTTTCTATGATTGCCACATGCTCGAACCCCTCTATATCCAACCCCTTGAGGGCTTGTGCCAGGTTGTCAGAAGCATGTCCATTGCCATAAAGTGTAACTTGATCATTTGTAAATAACTCTTTCATTTTAGCCTTTTGCCAATATAGCGATGTAACAGGTCCATTCCCACTAAACATACTATATTGAATAAGCTTTAAATTTTTACTCTTCACTTCAGGCAATCCAGTAATCCACTGTCCGCCAGAATGCTTTTTATCTGTAATATGGATCGTTGTATGTACTGGTTTTCCTAAATTTAATGACAAGAAAATGTTTTTGATCACTCTACCAGACAATTTTCCCTCGCTTGGTGCAGGAATCGTATATACAAAGGTTTGTTCCTTCGTTTTACCTTTATTTAGGCTGGTCTTTGTCTTATTTAAACGGTTGCACTTCTCCGTCTGTTCATCCCCACATTCTTTTTTAATGCTTTTAGCAGGCCAGTTCAATCTCACCTGGCTTTCCGGTAAGGAATTTAAATGATGACGAATAGTAAATTTATTTTTATAATAGACAACTTCAATATCCTGATCGTAATAAAACGTCTTATCTTCTTCCGTTAATTGATTGGAATAAACATGGTATTGAAAAGTCAACATTATTCCATTTATAAATAGCAGTATGGAAAATAAACCAGCTGCTAATTTCATATGCGAATCCCCCAAATCGTGATACTATGTGATAGAAAGGAAGTGTATAGTATGATTCAACAATTTATAGAGCTAGGAGAAGGTTACGGCGATGTATACGAGCTATGCGAATTAATGAAAACAAATAAACATCGCATCAGCCGTACTATTATATTCACTGCAACAGAAGGAGAAAAAAAGGTAGCTTCTATTGCGGCCGTATTTAACCCTGTCGGAGAAAGCAAATTTACTCCGATATATATCTGCCGGGAAGGAATCCCATATTCAGCAGAAAAACCTTCAAAGCGTCTAGAAATCTTCAAGGAGACAGTAAATAGCTTAGATCAGCTACTTATTACATTAGATGTAAAACATTCTTCTATCTATGCTGAGAAAGATCTTTACTACCAATACTTAATTGGCATATTGCGTCTTTATCACTATATCCCATCATTACACTAGTCATTCTACTTTCTTTTCTTTATATCGTCAGAGGAACACAAAGGTTTATTTAGAAACAGTTTTTTTCACTAATTGTACTTATTCTAGCAATCATAGGCCTATTTTATAATCGTATTCTTTTGCTTTATCTGGTTTCGCATTTTCATATTCTGTCGAAACAAAAGGACGATAAGAAGGCAGGACTTCCTTCACATAAGGGAGCCGTTTTAGTTTCATTATAAGGCTATCGACTTCGTCTTGGTCGCAATACAAAACAACATATTTAAGCCTTCTAGAAATATAATGAACATGGCCGTATCGACGCATTGTTTTCGCTTGTTTTAAATGATGTACATAGACGATTAAGCCTTGTCGGTCTTTCATACGCATTCCCTCATTTCTTACCTTAAAGAATACCATATCTTTGAAAATGGAAGCAACCAAGGATACTGACAGATTAGAAGGCATCCGTTATAATAAAGGAAAACTTCACTCAGAATATTTTATTTAGCGCTCTGAGTGTTAAACCCTTCCTACTGTCTATAATTAAGACTTATTACCTTGGCTATAAACAGTATGAACCCGACTGTCTCAACTAGAAAAAAGCATAATTAACTGAAATGGCCAATCGGGCTATTACTTGCAAGCAATAGGGGTAAAGTAATTTACTTAACCGGCAATTCAGATAGGAGGATTATAATGGGAAAGAAAACAAAAGTGGCGGTTGCAATTGCTGCTGCAAGTGCTGCAGCATGGGCAGGCTCTAAGGCTTTATCCAAACCAGGAAAACGAGCTAGTAAACACGCATTGGAGTATAATCGCCCTGTTATCTTAGCACATCGTGGAGGATCACATTTAGCTCCTGAACATACAATGGCTGCATTTCGCAATGCTAACAATTTAGGTGTAGACGGCTTTGAGATTGATATTCGTCTTACAAAGGACGAAGAGATTGTTGTGACACATGATGAAACGATTGACCGTACCAGCAATGGATCTGGACGAGTTGCCTCTTTTACATTAGAAGAATTGCGCAAATTTAATTTTGGGTATCATTTCGTAAATTTAGACGGCTATTTGTCTTACCGGGAAGACTTCGAACCGATTGTCACATTGCGTGAGCTATTGACAGAGTTTCCACATATGTATATTAATATTGATATGAAAGATGCGCCGGATACATATGAAGGCGGTCTAATGCCTTCAAAACTATGGCGCTTGCTTGAAGAACTAGACGCCACCGACCGCGTTGTTGTTACGAGCTTCCATGACGAGCAAATTGACCGCTTCAACCTGTATGCTCAAAACAAAGTAGCATTAGGAGCTGGCCAAACTGAAGTACGGAGAGCCTTCACTTCTTTCACTAGCCAATTTGGACATCTCTATCATCCAAAGGTAGATGTCTTCCAAATTCCTGTAAAACATGGCATCATTAATCTTGATTCAGCACACTTTATTCATTTTTTAGATGAATTGAATATACCTGTCCATTATTGGACAATCAACAATGCTGCTGCTATGCAGGAGTTAATCGCTAGCGGAGCTCGAGGAATAGTAACAGATCGTCCCGACATCGCTTTAAAAACAATAAATAAATAACACAAAAAAGGATTCTACAAGATGTAGAATCCTTTTTAAATAATCAGGCTCTTTATTACGCTGAACAAGAGCAACTACCGCCAGAGCCACAACCTCCGCTTGAACAAGATGACTTTTCGAAAAACGGATTGCTGACAGATACTTTTACTGCTTCTGATACCGTTTTTCCAACTAGCAAGCTAATCTCATCCAGCAGATCCTGGTATTCATTTTCTGCTATACGGAGTGCAGAGATTTTATCGTTTATGTCAAGTTCACGTTTTTTCACGCGAATCGACTTCATAATTATTTTGTAATCCGGATGGTATTTTCCAAATCGTTGGACATCCTCATACTGATCCTTCATCCTGTTGAAATCATCTACTTGGCGCACAAGCTCGGCGTCTGTATAGACAGCTTGGTGGGCCATTTTTAGATTTTCAAATTGTTCGGAGGAACGGATCATTTTATTCAATTCTTCTACTTCTTCAAGAATCATTACCCAATCGGAAGTTATCATCATTGTTTTTTCCCCCCATACACCTATGATAACAGATTTTCCCCAACTTGTTTAATATGCTTGCAAATCTATCCAGTAGAATTTAGTATAGGTGGTTCATCTGGTCTTCTATTTAGTGTATAGGGAGAGCTTCTCTATCATGTAAACAGGAGGTTATTCATTGGCACTTTTAGTCTTTTCCAGATATTCATTAACTACATGCTCATCAGAGAAAGGTAGTATATCAGAACCTATTATTTGGCCTTCCTCATGTCCCTTCCCTGCTATAATCACTAGATCTCCCTTTCCTGACATGGCTAGCGCTTGTTGTATAGCTTTCTTTCGATTTGGTTGAATGCTATAGTCTGTCGTCTCAATCCCTTGCGCAATACTGTTTAATATAATGCTAGACGATTCAGTACGAGGATTGTCATCAGTTAGAATGATAAAATCAGCATATTGATCAGCAACAGCTCCCATTTCTGCTCTTTTCCCTTTATCTCTGTCACCACCGCAACCAAATACAACAATTAACCTTTCGGAAGTCTGTGTTCGCAATGCGCCTAATAACGCATTCAGTGCGCTAGGTGTATGGGCGTAATCAATAAAAATCCTATACCCCAAGTCATTATTTAATTCTTGCATCCTACCTTTTGGCAATGTCAGTCGTTCGGTATGCGGCGCAATTTCTTGTAAGGAAAAACCCAACTCCGAAATGGTTGCAACAGCTGCTAGAACATTATATTGTAAATATTCTCCTTTAAACGGCAAGTTAATATCTACGGGGATATCGTAGTCCTGTATTAATAACCGCATTCCTTTACTGGTGGTTTCTTCATGTATGATGCTACAGTCAGCTAAAATTCCCTTGCCAAAACTTTTAACAACAGGATGCTCCATTCGCAATTGATTGCAAAACTCATCATCTATATTCACCACAATTTGCTCCGAGAATAAGCACAATCTCTTTTTAGCTGCTAAATAATACTTTTCGCCACCATGTTCTTCATAATGGTCGCGACTTACGTTGAGATACACACCGATATCGATTTTACAGTCATCTAATCTATGCTCCGACAAAGCTAAAGACGAAGCTTCCATAACTAAATGGGTCACGCCTTGACTTACACAATAAGCAAATATTCTATATAGTTCTGTTGCCAATGGAGTAGTTAAAGGTTCAAGGCTAACAGTTTGCTTTTTTCCATTTATAAATAGACCGACAGTTCCTACAACAGCCACTTTATTGCCAAGTGATTGTAACAGCTGGCCAATAAAATGGGTCACTGTGGTTTTTCCATTTGTACCGGTAACCGCAATAATTGTCAGCTCTTCATCATATGGGCCGTATAGCTTCTTGCTAGCATAGGACAAAAACGTGGAACAGTTAGGGACCCATATAACGGGTAAAGGAAATTCCACACTGCTCTCATATCTGTTATGAATAATAGCTGCTGCCCCATTTTGTATCGCAAGGTCTATATAATCCCATCCATCATACTTCTTCCCTTTACGGGCAACGAACACATCGCCTGGCAATACATCACTTGCTCGATCTGTAATGCCTTTTACCTCAGTCCGAATGGATCCACATTCCAATTCACAAGGCCATTCTTTTAATAGCTCTGCCAAGATCAACTATGTTCCCCCTGCACCTTTTAGTAAGAAATGAATACATTACTATAACCACCCACTACTACTTTTATCGTATGAAAAACATGTTGAATATGTCACGAGGAGATAGGAGTTACAAAATGATTATTCAAAAATTTGGCGGAATTGCTATGCAATCGAAAGAATCGCGTGTGCATTGCCTCCACCATATTAATAGGGCGATACAAGAACATGGAAAAACAGTAGTAATTGTATCGGCAATTGGCAGAAAAGGAGACCCTTATGCTACCGATACGCTGCTGAATATTACCGAGGCATTGCAAGAAACTGCAAAGGCAAAGGATCTAGTTGCGGCGTGCGGGGAGTTAATGGCTGCTGCCGTCCTTTCCTCAGAATTAAAGGAATTCGGAATTGACAATTTACTAGTTTACGGGCCGAAACTTGGCATTACTACAACAGAGCACTTTGGAGATGCTGAAATTATAGATATAAACTGCGAAAATCTTTTATATGACTTAAAAGATTTTGATTGTATTGTAGTTCCCGGCTTTCAAGGAACTACCCTTCAAGGAGAAATTGCGACACTTGGCAGAGGAGGTAGTGATCTAACAGCTGCTGTTCTGGGAGCACATTTGCCAAGCTCAATCGTTGAATATTATAAGGATGTACCCGGGGTTATGACTGGAGATCCACACATAGAGAAAGATGTAAAACTGATTGAGTCTCTTTCTTATAGTGAATTTTTAAAGCTATTAAATAATACACATCCCATCGTCCAAATAAAAGCAGCGGAATTGGCTAGAAAACACCAACTCACGCTGCATATACGAAACGTATTTTCAAATGAACGTGGAACAATAGTTTATCCAAATGTTTGAAAGATGCAGTAAGTTGGTTTACTGAACCCTTTCAATAAATACCTGTGTAAAATGTTTATCAAAGACACCCGTGCCTATCTCATTAAATTGTTCATTTAATAATGTATCACGATGCTTTTCGGAATTTAGCAATCCATTGACAGCTTCTGGTGCATCTAAATAATCCTCTGTCACATTCTCGCCCGCAGATTCAAATTGAATGTCGGCATTTTTCAAGCGATCTTTAAACGCATCATTTTTTTGTTCTTCTTGCGAAATTTTATTTTTAGCAAGCTTTTCGCTATGCTCCATTGCAAGTTGGTTTAAATCATCTTTCGATGATAATGTCTCTAAACCTTTTTGAGTTCTATATACATTCGTCAACTCAAACAATTGTAGTTGATTTTCTCGATCTATTTCCTGTTGTTTAAACGAGGAAGGAACAGAAGGTGTTATCATATCTCCCATATAAGTCATGTCGTATGGGTGTTGTTTAACTAATGTTTCTCCATCAATAAAACGAACAGCCTCTAACGATTTATCTATTTTGTCGAAGTATAATTGGACATATAAACCTTCATACATGACTAAAATGCGCGTTTGTAAATCCTCTTCGTTTAATACAAATGTATAGATATTATCATTAATCTTTACCGTCACTTCTGAATCTGTGATTGTATTGCGATAAAGTTCATCAATTCCCTGGCCTATTTTAAAAGGCAGGGCCTCAGCTTCCTTACCGGCAATATATAGTTGCTTCACTTTTCCATGCTCTACGCCAGCTAAAACATAATTCGCATCGGATAGCGGATACACCCACCAATCAAAATCGTAACCAGAAGGACTCTTGCGTGTTGGTTCTCCTAGTGTCTTCTGTAACTCTTTGGTTGATTGGCCGACTAATGTGGATAAACCACTGGTTGGCCGTTCAACCGTATTTTGATTAAGATTGCTGGGTGCTTTATTTTGCGGAATTACCTTTCCATTCGAATTTGGTGCTTTTAAAGGCTCATTTTCTTTGACTGGTTGATTTAAGTAAAAAAATACAATTAGTAGTACTGCTAATATAATTAAAACTCTCCATAATACTTTCAAGTTAACCTCTCCAATTTGTTGTTATACTTATTATACCTATACCTTCGGCTGATTAACAATGTTGCCATTGCAACAAACGTTATTTTGCTCTATTATAAAATGGAACCTATATTGTACGAAAGAGTCGAAGGAGGATTTTGCAATGTATTTTGAAAATACGGGACTTGAAAACAAAAGCGCACATATTACTTTACTTGATGATTTAATGGAGAAACACGGATTAATCCGTGCTACAGGCTGGGACTATGAACGTATCACATGGGATCGTAAATTCGTAGTCACTGAAGGCACTTATTATCTACGCGTGTTTGGGATTTCAAAAGAAGGTGACAATGGATCTAACGATTCTATTATCACACTTTCTAAACCAGTTCTAGGCAAGCACTATTTCCCACATGGCGTAGAATATGGAGACAATGAAATTTATCCTGCACAAGTTGTGAAAACTTGTCAACAAGAATTAGCAGCATTAGCAAATGAATTAGAGCAATTTTAATATTTTCATACTTTTATAGACATATCACTAGTTGATATGTCTATTTTATTTGTCCTATCGAGCGGCTGTAGATTCTATTTGCATAATTTGGAGAAAACTTCACACACTATGTCAAATAGTTATGGGTGATGATAAGATGATACAACCGATTCAACAATTTTTTATAAAGTACTGGCCTTTAATTCTCATTGTTATAGTCGCAGTTTTCTCCTTTTTATACGCACGCCCCATCCTCTTAGCTTTTTTAACGGCACTATTACTAAATCCCCTTGTAAAGAAAGTTGAAAAAAATTGGAGGAAAAGCAGACGCTTTATCGTATTTATCTTTTTTATTATTTTCAGTATATGTATCCTTATTTGCTGTTATTTGCTCTACACGGTTATTCTCATAAAAATCAATGAACTCTCCATATGGGTGCCCCATTTAATAGCTACGCTAAATGAGAATTGGATAATGCTACAATCTAAAATCTCAACGATGACCCATGATCTGCCACGCCCTATTATCTTATCCATTCAATCTTGGATTGGAGACATGTTAATTAGCTTACAAGAATTGGCAACTAACTATGTTGAGGCAGATCGTATGCTCAGTCTATTTCAGCATATCCCCTCTCAAATCTTCAAGCTATTTATTTATTTTTTAGCTCTTTACTATCTAATGCTTGAATATCCCCAAATCATCGCTTCATTTCGAAAGTGGACTCGTCTTGAACATAGCACCTTTATTGCCCTCTTCTATCAACATTTTAAAAAAGGGGCTTTTGATTTTGTGAAAGCGCAATTGATTGTAAGTTCTGCCATTTTCTTTGTCACTCTCTGTGTTTTACTATTCATTATACCTAAATACGCATTGTTCATGGCACTCCTAATATGGTTTGTCGATTTGTTGCCTCTTTTAGGTGGTATGATGGTACTCCTGCCATGGGCTGGTTTTAATCTGTTAAACGGTGATACCTTGACTGGCACTATTCTGCTTATATTAACGATTGTCATCATTGCGCTAAGACAGATACTCGAAACAAAAGTAACAAGTAGTCATCTAGGGCTTCCTCCGCTTACAACGCTGATTTGTATGTATGTTGGTTTTGAGATTTTCGGTGTTATCGGTTTCTTTATCGGACCCATTTTTGCCATTCTGATTGTTGTAGTGAAACAATTCAGGCAAAGCTGGATATTTATTAATGAAAAACAAAAAGGCTAACTTCTTCGCAGAAAGTAGCCTTTTTGTTCTTGCTTATAGTTTGTCCATAGGTTTAGTGATTATTTAATATAGCTTTAATAACAGAAGTTGTAGGACCCCCACTAAAGAAAACATAGAGCAGTAGGTATACAGCGACGCCAGTAATTGCTACGAAAAACCAAATAATACTAGTTATTGGAGCGATTTTTCGATGACGCTCTAATTTATTCGTAAACCCAGCAATTAGCGTAATAATCCCAAACACTGCTCCCACAGTTGCTAATGTAATGTGGAAAACAAGGAATATTGTATAATAAATTTTTAAATGCTCCGGTCCACCAAAAGCTGTATTTCCAATAAACACTGTTCTTGATACATATATCAGGAAGAACAATAATGCAGAAATGGCAGCAGCAATCATAGTTTTTTTGTGCGCTTCAATTTTTCTTTGTTTTATTAAAACCCAACCGATCGCAATAAGTATTGCACTTAATACAATAAAAGAGGTACTAATTGTCGGTAACAGAGGCAAACTCATACTTCTTCTCCTCACAAATAATATTATTTAGTTTAAAATTGATTTCCATAAAGTCGTTGTCTTTCTTTTAATGCATCTTGTGTAATTTGGTCCGCATTTTCTTGCTCATCTCTATACCAAGTAATAAATACGCGACCTAACACTACTGCGAAAATAATTTCTTGAATTATTTTCATAAGTACCCCGCCTAATTGTTGATCTTCTAGGGATGACATGCTTGTAAACAATTCAGGACCAGACAATGTTAGACCTTGTAAAGTAGAGGCCGGGACACAAAGCGCCATCGCTTTCATCCACATAGCACCATCTGTATATGTTGCATAGAAAGGCGTGTTAGAAAAAATAATCAATGCGCATGCTGGTGTTATTAAAACGGCATTTGCAATAATATAAAACAACTTATTCAAATTCTTCATTTTAGGCTCATCCTCCACCGTATTAAGCAAAGGCCAATACATAAACAAAGCAGAGAGGAAAAGAATAAATGTATAAAGCGAATGTAATGTTTCATGTAGCTTAATATAGTCGAAGAGAATCGGTAAATGATACACGGAAAACATTAATACAAAAAAGATAATAGCAAAAATTGGTTTAGTCATGAAGTGAAATATTGGTTTAATATAAGGTAAATTGATTACCGTTTTCCATAACCAATTTGGAATACCCATGATAATAAATATAGGGATTAAAAGCAGCAATAAAGCCATTTGCACCATATGCATAGTAAACATAATGTGCGACATTAAATCTATTGGAGAGCCAATGACGGTATAGACTAATAACATGGCAATAAGGAATGATATAGCTTCACCCTTTTTTAAAGGTAGACTATTTTTAAAATCCTTCCTCCACTTCATTGTTATCAAAAAGTAAAGAATGGTTAGGAATACTAATACAATTATTAGGCCCGGACTCCACATTGCTCGGAAACCGAAAATACTTAGAGGCATTAATCTTCGCTCCTTTTTATTCACTACCTACATTATATAGTCGTTCAGATGAAACTACAATGAACGATTCATGACATTTCCACTAAGCGTACTGTATCTTATTTTACTTTAGTGCAAAAAAAGAACCAAGCTAAAGAGCTTGGTTCTTTCTTAATTACCACCAAATAATTGTTACAAAAGCTAGAATCATTGTAAATGCAACGATCATGCCAGAATACATGAAGAACTGCATAATGCCTGTTCCCTTTTCGCTTAAGTGCATAAAGTAATACAGTTGAAGTGCAACTTGAACTCCTGCAAACAATAAGATCAAAGGGACTACTAGGAATGCTGAGAATCCAGCTTGAACAGTGGCGAAAGCGACAAATGTCAAGAATATCATAATCGCAAAAACAGTAACTTGGTTACGCATCGCTTGGCTAGCTTTGCGACGATTATATTTATACTCTTCCTCGCTTCGTGCTTCTACATGGACATCATGTGACATTATTTAATCACTCCCATCAAGTAAACTACTGTGAAGATGAATACCCAAACAACATCAATAAAGTGCCAATACAATGAAGCAATAAAATACTTAGGTGCATTGTAAAGGTTTAAACCACGTCCTGCATTTCGAACCATTAACAATACAATCCAAGCTAAACCAATCACAACGTGCAATCCATGAGTTCCAACTAATGTATAGAAAGAAGATCCAAATGCACTTTGTGAGAAAGTAAATCCTTCATGCACATAGTGAGTGAACTCGTAAATTTCTAAGCCTAAGAAGCCAAGGCCAAGCAATACAGTGATCGCCAACCAAGCTTGCATACCTTTAAAATTGTAGTTCTTCATATGGTACATTGCATAAACACTTGTTAATGAAGATGTTAAAAGCAACATCGTCATGATAAATGCAAGAGGTAATTCAAATAAATTTTGAGTAGTGAATTCCATTCCACTTGGCCCTTTGTTTTTAAGTGCCAAGAATGTTGCAAACAAAGTAGCAAATAACACTGTTTCTCCACCAAGGAAGATCCAGAAGCCCACTACCTTATTTTTACCTTCTGCAGTAGAAAGTTCTGGATGTTCAGGCCAAGATTGTGGGGTGAATTTAGATTTTAAATTCATTATTCATTACCCCCTTTGTCATTCAATAAATCTTCTTTGTGAATATGATATCCAAGATCATCTTTAAGAGAACGTACAATCATAGCACCTAATGTGATAGCTAATCCAACAATCAACGCTACAAGTGACCAAGGTTTATCTGCATCTTGATTATAAAGAGCACCGAAACCAGCTACGAATAGACCGATTACCATTAC
This sequence comes from Rummeliibacillus sp. G93, assembly GCF_023515935.1. NCBI lineage: Bacteria > Bacillati > Bacillota > Bacilli > Caryophanales > Caryophanaceae > Rummeliibacillus > Rummeliibacillus sp. G93. The sequence goes on along the minus strand of NZ_CP097314.1, from coordinate 903,100 downwards.
GAATGGAATGAAAGAATTGTTTGGCATATGGATATCTGAAATTGGTTCAGCATATGACATACCTTCTTTGTTTCCTTCCATTTTTTCAATCCAGAAAGTATCTAGCCCACGTACAAGTGGTGTTTGTTTAAAGTTATAAAAAGGTATTGGTTGTGGGATAGCCCATTCAAGCGTACGTCCGTCGCCCCAAGGGTCGCGTCCACAAGGTTGCCCTTTAATTGATGTAATAATTACATTTATAACTAATAGGATAACCCCAATTGCCATGAAGAATGCACCGACAGTTGAAATTAAGTTAAATGTATCTAATCCTTGATTTGGAAGGTATGTGAATACACGACGAGGCATACCCATTAAACCTAAGAAATGTTGGATGAAGAATGTTAGATGGAAACCAATAAAGAAGAACACAAACGTAATCTTTCCTAATGTTTCATTTAACATTCTATTAAACATAATCGGCCAGTAGAAATGAGTAGCAGCCAATAATGCTAGGACAATCCCACCAACGATTACATAGTGGAAGTGAGCTACGATAAAGTAAGAATCATGCAATTGGTAATCGACAGGAGCTGCAGCTTGCATTACCCCAGTCACACCACCAGCAACAAACGATGGAATGAAACCAAGTGCATAAAGCATAGGCGTGGTAACTTTGATAGAACCGCCCCACATTGTACATAGCCAGTTGAACACTTTCATACCAGTTGGTACTGCGATAGCCATAGTCGCAATAGCAAAGATAGCATTAGCAGTAGCACCAAGACCTACAGTGAACATGTGGTGAGCCCAAACCATAAAGCCTAGGAAACCGATTAAAATTGTTGCAAATACCATTGATGAATAACCAAATAGGCGTTTACGTGCGAATACAGGAATAATCTCTGAATAAATACCAAACGCAGGAAGTACTAAGATATATACTTCAGGGTGTCCAAAGATCCAGAATAAATGTTCCCAAATAATTGTATTACCACCCATTGTATGGTCAAAGAAATTCGAACCAAACATACGGTCGAAAATCAAGAAGAATAGACCAATTGTTAATGGTGGGAATGCGAATAAGATTAATGCGCTGGCAATGAATGTTGTCCATGTCATTAAAGGCATACGCATAAATGTCATACCTGGTGCGCGCATATTTACAATTGTTACGATAAAGTTGATCCCTGATATTAACGTACCAGCACCGGCGATTTGCAAACCGACTGCATAGAAGTCAATACCATGACCAGCAGATGCTAGTGATAATGATGCGTATGAAGTCCAACCAGCATCAGGAGCTCCGCCTAAGAACCAAGAAAGATTTAAGAAAATACCACCCCAGAAAAATAACCAGAAGCCTAGTGAGTTTAGGAATGGAAACGCTACGTCTCGTGCACCAATTTGTAGTGGTACAACAGCGTTCATGAATGCAAATAACAACGGCATGGCAGCAAGGAAAATCATTGTTGTCCCGTGCATTGTTATAATTTCATTAAAGAGACCCGCACTTACAAAATCATTATCTGGTTTTGCAAGTTGGATACGAATGAGCATTGCTTCGATACCGCCGATGACGAAGAAAAGTGTACCGGCAAGTAGGTAAAGAATGGCGATTTTTTTATGGTCGACTGTTGTTAAATAGTCCCATATAGTTGCGCCAAAGCCCTTTTTCTTTGCAGTTGAGCTCACAACCTTAACCTCCTTCAAAATAATTCAATTAAATTTTTACATTAAGTATTATTTTTCTACAGATAAGCCCATTAAATATGCAGCCAATGCATCTAGCTCTTGATCTGAGAATTTCTTGCCATTATTAATTTTTTCAGGTTGAGGCATTGTATTGCCCGGTTTTACAGATTGTGGATCGTTAATCCACTTTTTAATTTCTTTTTTATTATGGTCAAGCACACCTGCAACGCGGTTACGGTCACCAAATGTTGCTAAGTTAGGTGCAATCCCTGTACCTTTACCATCGCCAGATACAGCATGGCAAGTAATACAGCTTGTTTTAAAGATATCTTCACCTTGTTTTTCCAAGTCTCCTGAAGCTACATGGTTTTTAGATGCTTTCATTTCAGAAACCCAGTTATTAAAGTCTGCTTTGCTCAATGTTTTTACTTTAAAGTCCATTAATGCATGGGAAGGACCGCAAAGCTCAGCACATTTACCGTAGAAGACTCCTGTTTCAAGATCTTTTGATTCTTTGTCAAATTCTAAGTAAAATTTGTTGATGTTTTCAACGTTTGTATCCATTTTACCACCGATAGTCGGGATCCAGAATGAATGTTTTACGTCTCCTGATTTAAGGTTAAAGTAAACTTTTTCACCTGTAGGAACAACTAATTCTTGTGAAGTAACGATTCCTTCGTTTGGATACTCAAATTGCCACCAATATAATTTTGCAGTAACATTTACAGTTACAGCTTTTGCTTTACCATCAGCGTCTTTTGCATCCATAGCTTTCGTATCAGCAAATTTGTAAGTAAGTGCAACTGTTGGAACAGCTAAGATTAGAAGTAAAATGATTGGAATTACTGTCCAAAGCACTTCTAAAGTAGTACTGCCTTCTACTTGCTTAGGAATAACATTTTCTCCAACTTTTTTGCGTCGGAATTTGATGATTGCAAGTACATAGATTACTACTACTACCAAAATAACAAGCGTCATGATAGCCGTTGCTAAAAGCAGTAAGTTGTGTTGTTCTCTACCAACTTCACCAGCGGGTGTTAAAGTTGATAAATAGTTTTTGCCACAACCCGAAAGGAAAACAATAAGTGCTGTTAGCAATGCAAATAGACGCCACTTTTTAAGCCCTTTCATCATAGCTTAATTAAACCCCTCTTTCTTTGTTGTATTTCATGTGTAACCAGGACTGTGGTTGTTTTATATGAATTCTTTAAAAAGAAAGAACTCCGTAGTTATAAAGGCTTTGAATATATTCAATGGAACTTTTGCCACTGCCATACAGTCTAATGAGTAAATAAACTCTTTATTCGCCCAAGAGAAATCGTTTCTCAGCCTAAAAAACTTCAATGCAAGTACAAACCAACTTAATCGTAGTATTAAATAAAATCAAACTAGTTTGGACGGTAAAACGGAAACGGATATAAGAGCTATGCCTACACTGGTAAAATCAATCATTCATCTTTGCAATCACAAAGTAAAGAAGGAGGTTACCAAGCTAAAAGGATGCAAATATACATCTACAAAAAATATCTACTACTTCATAATCATCCAACGGCAGTCAAGCCAAAATTTCAGTACATCCTTGAAATATCAGCTGTAATTTGCTCCCACGCTTTCGCTTTAGACCACATTGAATATAAAACGACAGTTATAATCCTGCTAGTCTCCACACGCCGGCAGCATTCTATGCCTAAATAACAAAACTTCGCTCCAAAAAGAAAATAAGTTTAAATGCCTGTTTAGACATAGTTCGCCTAATAGACATTTTACCCTTCAATTCAATTTGATAAGCACATTCCGTTAAACATACTATAACCAAAAAATGCGATTATTTCTAGACGAAAAGCAAAATTTCGTGTCGACGCGCTGGAATAATTGGTAACCATAACACAACATATCTATAGTAAATCATTTTAACCACTAATAATGTGAAGGATGTGAAACGAATTTATGAACATTTTGTGAAATAAATAGACCGATAGATTACCAATTTTTTTTACAAGTTGTTTTTTGGTAATATTTTCGATATTATCGAGATTGAAAGTATCACACGTTACGTGATTACTATAGATAAAGTAGGTGTCAAAATATGCAACAAAGTAAATACATGAAGTGGTTTGCTGTTGCTGCAACAATTGGAATGGCGCTCATATTACTGGGTGGAGCTTTGGTCACCAAAACTGACAGTGGAATGGGTTGCGGCAGAAACTGGCCTGATTGCAACGGTTCCTTAATACCAACACATATTACTCCAGAAATTTTAATTGAATTTTCTCATCGTGTTGTGACAGGTTCGGTATCTATCTTAATCTTTATATTATCTTTTTGGTCTTGGCGAAAACTTGGACATGTTAGGGAAGTTAAATTCCTTTCTTTTCTTGCGCTCTTCTTTTTGATCGCGCAAGCATTAATTGGTGCAGCCCAAGTGCTTTGGGGACAAGGAGATTTTATTTTAGCTCTGCATTTTGGTATTTCTCTCATTTCTTTTGCAGCTGTTTTCTTACTCACATTAATTATTTTTGAAGTAGACCAGAAATTTAATGCGAACAACGTTCACATTGGGGGCGTATTAAAATGGAACACGATCGGCGTTACTATTTATTCCTATCTTGTTGTATATACTGGAGCCCTTGTTCGCCATACAAATTCTAGTTTAATCTGTCCTGATTGGCCATTATGTCGTAATGATCAAATGGTTCTACCAGGTAACTTTTATGAATGGGTGCAAATGGGCCACCGTTTAGCAGCAGGCTTAATTTTTATTTGGGTTCTTATTATCGCTATACATGTTATCAAGCATTATAAAAAACAGCCGGTGCTTTATTGGAGTTGGATTATCGCACTTATAATTGTCTGTTGCCAAGTCATTGCCGGCATGGGCGTTGTATTAACTAGGCTAAATATCGTTGTTGCGCTTTTACATACGTTATTTATTTCTTTATTATTCGGCTTACTATGCTACATGATAATGCTGATATCTAGAAGCAGCCACCAGGCTAAAAAATAATATTTTGTTATTGCAAAAGCATTAAACACAAAATGAAAAGAAGAGGCGTTCTGTTAAACTTAACAGGATAGCCTCTTCTTCTTTCTTCTCAGTTTGACCTTAAAGCAATTGATTAGAAAGCTAACATCTCTGCTTAAGACTCAATTTCAATAAGCAAGTCTCCGGTTGAGATGGCATCGCCTTCTTTAACGTGTACTTCTTTAATCACGCCATCTTTTGGCGCCTGAACAGTAGTTTCCATTTTCATCGCCTCAGTAATTAAAATATGCTCGCCCCGTTTTACTTCACTTCCTGGCGAAACAACTACCTTCAAGACAGTACCAGGCATAGTTGCGCCAATTTGGTTGGCGTTAGATGGGTTGGCTTTTGGCTTACGCTCTCCAGCTACTTCGACTGTCATATCTTGAATCACAATTTCACGGGATTGTCCATTTAACTCAAAATAAAGCACACGCGTTCCGTCATGCTGCGGCTCTCCAATTGAGACCAATTTAACAATAAGAGTTTTTCCTTTTTCTATTTCCACTTCTATTTCTTCGCCTAATTTCATGCCGTATAAGAATGTTAATGTATCTAATACAGATACATTGCCAAACTTCGAAACAGTTTCCATATATTCTTCAAATACTTTCGGATACAATGCGGAAGCTAATACTTCATGACTGTTTATAGGGCGATTATATTTGTTAAAGAGATTATCTCGTATTTGTGTGAAATCAATTGGAGCAAGCAATTTTCCAGGTCTATCAGTAATGGGTACTCGATCCTTTAACACAGCTTTTTGCAGCTCTTTCGGAAAACCACCATAAGGTTGGCCAATATAGCCCTCAAAAAATTCAATGACTGAATCCGGGAAATCGATCGCATGGCCTCTTTCTATAACTGATTTTTCATCTAAGCCATTTTGCACCATGAATAATGCCATATCTCCTACCACTTTAGAAGATGGGGTGACTTTAACAATATCCCCAAACAATAAGTTCACGCGTGCATACATCTTTTTCACTTCTTCAAAACGATCGCCAAGGCCTACTCCCTTTGCTTGTTGTTGGAGATTGCTGTACTGGCCTCCTGGCATTTCATGCACATAAATTTCAGAATGAGGACTAATCATGCCACTCTCAAAATCCTTATAATACTTTCTAACATCTTCCCAATAGGTTGAGAGTCTTTCTAAGCCTTCGATATTAGCCCGTACATGCCGTTTATTGCCTTTCATTGCATAATACAAGCTGTTTGCACTTGGTTGTGATGTTAAGCCAGCCATAGCCCCTAAAGCTGTATCTATAATGTCTACACCTGCTTCAGCTGCTTTGGCATATAAATAAATGCCATTCCCGCTTGTATCATGTGTATGCAAATGTATAGGCAACTCCGTTGATTCTTTCAATTCAGAAATTAGTCGATAGGCTGCCTCTGGTTTTAAAAGACCGGCCATATCCTTTATCGCTAATATATGAGCACCAGCGGCCTCCAATTCCTTCGCCATATCTTTATAGTACTGTACTGTATACTTTGCTCTTGAGTCATCTAAGATGTCTCCTGTATAGCAAATGGCCGCTTCGGCAACTTTTCCCGCATCTCTAGCTGCATCAATGGCCACTTCCATTCCTTTGATCCAGTTAAGGCTATCAAAAATACGGAATACGTCAATACCTGCTTGTGCAGACTTTTGAATAAATTCTTTAATTAAATTGTCTGGATAGTTTTTGTAACCTACTGCATTGGCTCCTCGCATTAGCATTTGGAATAATACGTTTGGTATTTTTTCACGTAGTGTGATTAATCGCTCCCAAGGATCTTCCTTTAAGAATCGGTATGCTACATCGAATGTTGCCCCTCCCCACATTTCCAGTGAGAAAAAATTGTCCATGATTCTGGAGGTCTCTTCTGCAATTTCATACATATCATATGAACGCACACGTGTAGCAAGAAGCGATTGGTGGGCGTCTCTCATCGTTGTATCTGTCAATAACAGATCATCTTGCTCGCGAATCCACTTTACTAATCCGTCAGCGCCTCTCTCATCTAAGATTTGCTTAGTACCGCCTGGTATAACAATTTTGCGGTCAATTGGCGGCTTATGTGCTTTTGTAAAAAGAGGCTTTGATTTTTTCTCAATGCCTGGGAACCCATTTACCGTCACATTGCCGATGTAGCTAAGTAATTTAGTACCGCGGTCTCTTGCAAGCTTGAATAAAAATAATTCCGGCGTCGTATCAATAAAGCTCGTATCAAATGCTCCATTAATAAAATTAGGATGCTTAACGACATTTTCTAGAAACGGGATATTTGTTTTGATACCACGAATACGAAACTCTTGTAGATTTCGATCCATTTTAGCTGCAGCTTCTTTAAATGTATTTCCCCAAGTTGATACTTTTACTAATAAAGAGTCATAGTGAGGTGATATAACAGCTCCTTGGAAGCCGTTCCCTGCATCTAGTCTTACACCGAACCCACCGCTTGAACGATATACCATTAACTTGCCTGTGTCAGGCATAAAGTTGTTTTGTGGATCCTCTGTTGTTACCCTTGATTGTATTGCAAAGCCAAAGAGCGGTATTTTAGATTGATTTGGTATATTAATCTCGCTACCATGCAAATCATAGCCATTGGCAATGTTAATTTGTGCATGGACAATATCAATTCCTGTCACCATTTCCGTAATTGTATGCTCAACTTGAATACGTGGATTGACCTCAATGAAATAAAACGCATCTTCTGCCACTAAAAATTCCACCGTACCCGCATTAACATAATCTACATTTTTCATTAGTTTGACTGCCGCTTCGCAAATTCTTTCTCGTAAGCTTTGTGATATCGAATTAGACGGAGCAATTTCTACTACTTTTTGATGACGTCGTTGGATTGAACAGTCGCGTTCGTATAAGTGAACAATATTCCCCTGATCATCACCTAATATTTGTACTTCAATATGTTTTGGTCGTAGTATACATTTTTCAACGTACACTTCATCAGAACCAAAAGCTGCCTTTGCTTCTGATTTCGCCCGATTATAAGCTTCTTGTGCTTCTTCTGCTTTATGTACAACGCGCATGCCTCGTCCACCGCCGCCAAGAGCCGCTTTAATCATAATAGGATAGCCATATTCATCTGCAAATGCCCTGACCTCTTCAATGGTTTCGACCGGACCGTTAGAGCCAGGAATGACTGGTATTCCTGCAGTAATAGCCTGTTCACGTGCTTTGACCTTATCTCCAAACATATCTAAGTGCTTGGACTTAGGGCCAATAAAGAGAATGCCTTCTTCTTCACAACGTTTCGCAAAGTCTAAATTTTCAGATAAAAAACCGTAGCCTGGGTGAATGGCATCTGCTCCCGACTCCTTGGCAATCGTTAAAATCCCCTCGATATCTAAATATGCCTCGATCGGTTTCTTGCCGCTTCCTACAAGATAAGCCTCGTCAGCCTTATAACGATGGAAAGACCCGCTGTCTTCTCTTGAATAAATAGCAACTGTTTTAATGTTCATTTCTGTGCAAGCTCTAAAAACTCGAATGGCAATTTCACCGCGATTAGCAACTAAAATTTTACTAATTGGCATAGTAAATCCTCCTTAAAGTATAATAGCTAGTCTAAAAAAAAACAGAAATATATAATAAAAATTTGATGTGTTTTACAGAAATAAAATACAAGAATTTCTCATTGTAGTGACCGACAAGCCTCCTAATAAATAAATTGAGGCTTATCATCACTCGAGAGATTCATAGCTACATATTCTTTACACATCAAATTAATATCCCAAAACTGAGAAGAAACGTTTATTCTAATCTTTCATTTTTATATTGTTCTCTTTTAACCATCATAGAAACATTTGCTAATATCCCCATAGCTAAAGATAACAAAATTACTGAGGTACCGCCATAACTTATAAATGGAAGCGGAACACCTGTTAGTGGAATAATACCGCTCAATCCACCAACATTGACAAATGTTTGAATGCCAATCCAACTACCGACTCCAGCAGCGATCATTCGAGCTAATGGATCTTTTGCTTTGATGGCAATACGCATTGATCGATAGACAATAAAACCTAAGCCAAACAGAACAACTGCAATCCCGAAAGTCCCCAACTCCTCTGAAATAATCGCTAGGATAAAGTCAGTCTGCGGCTCTGGAAGGTAGCCCATTTTTTGAACAGACTGGCCTAAACCAAGTCCCTTCACTCCACCTGAGCCAATAGCATAATATCCATTTACCATTTGATATCCAAAGGCATCCGCGTCCTTAAAAGGATCCAGATATGCTTTTAAACGCCCCATTCTACGTTCTGTAAAAAATGAATCTTTGAAAATAAACAAAAGTAAAAATACAGCGAGCATACCACCTATTAGCGTGCCGATAATTTTTCCGAATGTCTTAAATTTCATGCCACTTGCCGCCATTACGGAAAGGACAATGATCGTTAACAAGCCGATTGCCCCCATATCAGGTTCCAGAGCAATAAAGAATAATACAACCATAAACACACCAATAGGCGGCACGATTGATTCATTAATTATATCTATTTTACCTGTCTCACGTTTTTTAGTGAAAAAGGCTGCAAAGTAAAGGATCATACCTAGCTTAGCCAATTCGGAGGGCTGTAAGTTAAATAGACCAAGATTCAGCCAACTCTTTGCGCCAGAATTACCAGGGCTATACCCTACAAAAAAGACTGCGATTAATAAAAATAACATGGCGCCGATTATAAATAGCATCATCCTGCGGTCTTTATAGCGCTTGTATGGAATAATAAATCCTATTAAAAATGTAACCATTGCGAGTATAAGATTGACTAATTGTCTTTTATAGAAATAATCCGGTGCTTGTCCTAATGTATTGACAGCCCAAAACATACTGGAACTATAAATCATGACCAAACCGAACAAACATAGTAGTACAAAAGTAAAGAATAAAGGATAGTCAAAATACTTCGCATATTTTTTGAAATATGTTTTCATTTTATTACCTCTTCGTTTAGCAAAAAAACCCAAACAACGTTGTGTTTGAGTTTTCTTTTATTTCTCTGTGAATGCATCGTGCAAAGCAGATAATTCTTTCTCAAGTGAATCGAGAATCTCTCTGCCTTTATCACGTTCAAGCAATCCAAGTTTAACTGCAAAGTCAATTTCACGCGATAAACCAAACATTTGCGTGTCTAAAACTTCTTCATACAACGGACATTGAGGCATTGTCAAATGCTCCATTTGTACTCTTATTAATTTTGCTATTTTATCCGCATCGGCAATTAGGAGTTCCAATGCTTTCTCCTGATACGAATTTTGAGATTTTGTATCCATGAGGACGCCCCCATTACCTGATATTTCTTCAATTCTATCTTAATAAAGTTTATCTTTTATAAAAGGAAATTGCAAGCATCTATATAGTAAATTAAGAATCACCATATAATTTCTTTCTATCTTGTTCTTAAAAGCGTTATACTAAAAAAGAGTTTTGATTAGAGGAGGAAGATTTATGGAATCCATCATCCAAGTAAAAGGCGAAGTTAATTTTCAGATCACATTAGATCCAACAGTATGGATTTTTGATGACCGCAAACTTGATTTAGACCAATATTTCACTGAAAAACACGTTGAAATAGATGCTGATGAAGAGTATATCGAAAAAGCCGGAAAGTTTTGGTCTCGCGAAATTATGGAAGGCGCTACTTTCCCGCCAACTTTAAAAACAGAACGGAAATTCGACCGACAAAAAATGATGTCAGGCACATTTGGCATTAAAATCGAACCATTTATTCAAAATGCTGAACCTAAAACAGATGCAACGACTGTTATTTTTGGTACACAGAGCGGTGAACAGCATAGCTTCCCTATCGAAGAAGCCAAAACTTTCATTTTCCAATTTAGCCAAGAAGGAAAAATGTTATCACAGGATGGCCCTGTTTATTTATTATTTAATGATGGATCTAATCTTGAAAATCCTATTAAAGGAATCACATCATTAGAGGTGAAATAGGGGGGAACACAATGAGAGTTAAATGTGTGATTTGCGATGAATTTAGCGAAATCCCTGATTTTTCACCCCTTGCAAAGAAATTGCGAAATCGGCCAATTCATACGTTTATGTGTGAAACATGCCACGATCGTATATCGGAAAAAACGCATGAACGTTTAAAGACAGGCAAGTTCCGCTTTATTCGGCATACCAGCTTGCAGCAAGATAATTTCTAACTTCATAAAAAAAGCTTTTATAAATAGGGTTGTTGCATCTCATGAAACAACTAATGGGAACGTCTAATTTGTGGACGTTCCTTTCTTATTTCGCCAGTTATTAAAGTAATTTATATTGTAATCCTACCAATGTACTTGAAGTTTATTACCAGTAGGGTCGTAAAAGTAGAAATAGGCATGCCCATCATCATCTTTTAGTATATCTTCGACCTTAACTTGATTATCCATTAAGTGTTGAAGAAATGTTGATAATTTTGGACTTGTGAAGCCAATACTAAATGCTTCCTCATTATCGATTGTAAAATGCGCATATGTTTCATCTCCAGTCGAAACTAAGATAAGTAAAAATGAACCTTCATTTACTTTGATAACTGCTCGTTCCTCAGTAATATTTAATAACTGGAGTCCTAGTACATCTCTATACCATTGTGCAGAGAGTTCTAAATCTTTGACAGGTAATCTAATATAATGAACTTGTTCAATAAATGACTTCATCGTAGACTATTCTCCTTTATTAATACTTTTACTTACTATTAAATAGTTCCCTTACTATATACCTTTTTCCTTCCCCCTATTGAATTAATCTTCTCTTCAAAAGAACAATCCTTACATAAAAAAAACGATGCCATAAAGGCATCGTTTTTTTATGATGTAGCTTCTTTCTTTTTATCCCGGCGCAATCGCATTCTATAGACAATAAGAACGAGAGCCGCAACAATCAATCCTTCTACCATTGGTAGGAAGAAAGCTAGGAATGTAAGGATAATACATCCAACAAATAAAAATACATAAATTACACCTGTTTGCCAAGGCTTTAGCCCTTCTCTGGCAAAACCAAGATGGTATACAATCGCTGTTAGCACAAAGATAACAGCAAATAATATATAACCAGCTACAGTGAAATTAGGGGCACCCTCGTAAATATAGCGAGCAACGCCGGACAGGCGCTCAAATACAAAATCGTGTCCATCTGACGTTGCAGTTGTAGATGTAGCAGCCTGTATAAAATTCAGTTTTAATAATAAAGCTGACTTAAACAAGTTCAACATCCTCCTAACTGGCGAATAATAGCTTACTCAGCGTTGCGTAGCTTTTTCGCTGCTTTTTCACGTTCATTTTTATTTAAAATCTGTTTGCGAAGACGAATAGATTCTGGTGTAATTTCTAGATATTCATCGTCATCCAAGAATTCTAATGCTTCTTCAAGCGTTAAGATTCGAGGAGTTTTGATTACGTTTGTTTGGTCTTTTGTTGCAGACCGCACGTTTGTTTTTTGTTTCATTTTTGTTATATTTACTGTGATGTCATTATCACGTGTATTTTGGCCAACGATCATGCCTTCATAGATTTCAGTACCTGGTTCAACGAATAAAATACCACGATCTTCTACTTGCATCATACCATAAGTAGTTGCTTTACCTGTTTCCATTGATACAAGTGCACCATTACGGCGACCACCAACACGACCTGAAGCTACTGGTTGATAAGAATCAAAAGTATGGTTGATAATACCAAAACCTTTTGTTAATGACATAAATTCAGTTGTATAACCAATCAAACCGCGTGCTGGTACCATGAAGATCAAACGAACTTGTCCGTTGCCTTCATTGACCATATCTTGCATTTCACCTTTACGATCGCCTAATGATTCAATTATAGCACCTACTGAGTCTTCAGGCACGTCAATTTGAACACGTTCTACTGGTTCACATTTAACACCATCAATTTCACGAATAATAACTTTTGGCTTAGATACTTGCAGTTCATAACCTTCACGACGCATGTTTTCTACAAGAATAGATAAGTGAAGTTCACCACGTCCTGAAACAGTCCATGCATCAGGTGAATCTGTTGGTTCAACACGTAAAGAAACGTCAGTTTGTAATTGAGAATTTAAGCGTTCTTCAATTTTACGAGATGTGATCCATTTACCTTCACGTCCTGCAAATGGTGAATTGTTAACTAAGAACGTCATTTGTAATGTTGGTTCATCAATACGCATTGGAGGAAGCGGTTCTAAGTGGTCTTGAGGACACACTGTTTCACCTACATTGATTTCTTCCATACCGGATACAGCAATCAAATCGCCAGAATATGCTTCTTGGATTTCTTCACGTTTTAAACCGAAGAAACCAAACATTTTTGTTACACGGAAGTTTTTAACTGTGCCGTCCAGTTTTGCAAGTGATACTTGTTGACCAACATGAATAGTACCACGGAATACACGACCAATACCGATACGTCCAACGAAGTCATTATAATCAAGCAATGCTACTTGGAATTGCAATGGTTCATCGCGAGTATCCATTGGTGCTGGGATATGGCGAATAATTTCTTCAAATAAGCATTTCATGTTTTCTTCTTGTTTGCTTGGATCTGGATCTAGTGATGCAGTACCGTTAACACCAGAAGCAAATACTACTGGGAATTCAAGCTGATCTTCATCTGCTCCTAATTCGATCAAAAGATCAATTACTTCGTCCACAACTTCTTCAGGGCGTGCAGAATCTTTATCCACTTTGTTGACTACAACGATTGGCGTTAATTTTTGTTCTAACGCTTTTTTCAATACAAAACGTGTTTGAGGCATACAGCCTTCATATGCATCAACTACTAGTAATACTCCATCAACCATTTTAAGGATACGTTCAACTTCTCCACCGAAGTCAGCGTGTCCTGGTGTGTCAAGGATGTTAATTTTAGTATTCTCGTAGTTTACTGCTGTATTTTTCGCTAAAATTGTAATCCCGCGTTCGCGTTCGATATCATTAGAGTCCATTGCACGTTCTTCCACATGCTCATTTGAACGGAATGTACCTGATTGTTTTAATAATTGGTCGACTAATGTAGTTTTACCATGGTCGACGTGGGCAATAATTGCTATATTTCTGAGATCTTCTCTTAATTTTGTCATTATTCCACTCCACATTCTTTTTTCGAGTCCATAACTGTGCTATTATAGCACAAAAAATTCATTTTGTCTTATTAGCTTTTCCTTTTTATTTTTTTGTGTGAAAGGCTTGCTTAACTCTGTATTTCGTTCGACAATAGACTTATTAAGTTTTTCTTGGAGGTTTAAACATGAAAGCAAAAATTGTGATGGCTATCTTTGCTCTAGCGGGCATTTTAGCGATGTGCTCTATTGGGTATGCGATTGCTGCTGGAAGCACTTTCGGTGCGATCGGTGGAATTGTAGCTGTAATCGTAGTATTTGGCTTAGCGTTCAAAACTAAACGCCAATTTCGTGATCAAGGGCTGTTATAATACTGTAAACTTTCCTTAGAAGGTTTTCCTACCCAGCAATGTGTGGGAAGAAGAGTCTGTAGAGTACCATCCCTTTTTCTATAGTAAAAGAAAAGAAGGATTGTCTGATAAAGTTGTTTAAAACCCAACTTCATTAGACAATCCTTTTCTTATTTTAATTCTATATAGTTTTCCACAATCTCTTTGTGGATGAAGGGATTGGCTATAATAAATGTATCCCGCTCCAGTAAATTTATCGGCTGGTTTTCTAAATTACTTGCAATAGCTCCTACTTCATTTGCGATCATAACGCCACCTGCTATATCCCATGGCGATAACCGCATTGAAAGATAAGCATCCATTCTTCCACTCGCAACAGAGACAATTTCTAAAGCTGCTGAACCATATGATCTTGTCCCTCTTACCTTATGTACAAGCTCAATCATTGGTTCATGCTTGATGCGTTTATTAGGCGTCGCCCATACAGCATTCAAACCAATAATCGCTTTGTCCAATGAAATTTCCTCTAATGCTTTTAATGGCTGATCATTCATGTATGCACCTTGTCCCTCAATCGCATGATATAGGTGATCTCTCATGACATCATATATGTAGCCTAACTTTCCAATTCCATCAACATAAATACCAACCGAAATGGCAAAATTCCGATGCTGACGTACGAAATTCATTGTTCCATCAATAGGATCGATAATCCATACAACTCCATCGAGTGATTGAATTTTCTCGCCCATCCCTTCTTCCCCAATAATTTTATGAGAGGAATTAAAGGTGCGAATTTTTTCGATGAAAAACAATTCAATTTCACGGTCTATATTTGTGACTAAATCATTTGCATCGGCTTTTGTCTCGATTGTCCACTTTTCAGAAAAGGATTGTCTGATTCGATCTCCGGCTTGGAGTATAATTGATTTCGCATACACATCTATCTTAGATAATTCCATAAATCCCCCACCCTACTTTTTAGAAACCTTTTGATTTTTTTATTATAACAAAAAAAACACCTGCTTCTCATATTGATTAGCAAGTGTCACTATGAAGTGAAAGCGGTTATTTCTTTAGGCGAATGCATGGAAAGCCTCCAGTTCCATATGAATTTCCGCTAATCTCGCCTTACTTTCTGACATTTGTTTTGCGTCATTTTTTTGGATGGCGTCATATAATGTAGCCAATTCATAATCCACTTCTAATTGAAGACCTTTAATATATTGCTTCTCAAAATCCACTTTACGTATAATATGCACGACCTGTTTCATGATATCAGCTCCTTTGTACTTTTTATCAATTCACTCTTTTTATGCTAATGACTATAGCAAGATTGGTAAGTGCTTCTACAAGATTTTTTCCCATATTTCGCATAAAATAAACATAAATCTTTACAAAAGGAGAGGAAATAAGTGGCTGTAAAATGGACAACCGATGATTTTGATGTTTTTACTATACCCGGCCTAGAGCAGCGTATGGAAGCTCTAACAGAGCATGTGCGTCCTAAATTTGAAGAGCTCGCAAAAACGTACACTACATACTTTACATCTAAGACAGGTATTGAATTTTATCCGCATATCGCAAGACACGCTAGAAGGAAAGTGAATCCTCCGATTGATAGCTGGGTTGCATTTGCGCCAAATAAACGAGGTTATAAAGCGTTGCCTCACTTTGAGATTGGTCTTTTTGAATCGCACGTTTTTATTATTCTTTGTGCTATTTATGAAGCGCCTACTAAAAAAGCTATTGCAGATAACCTATTAAACAATCTTGAAACTGTTAAGGCACTGCCCCAATCGTTTTTTGTAACCGGCGATCATTTTGATCCTAAAGGGACCTCCCTTAACGAGGCGATTGCAGATGGGACGCTAGAAAAACTGCTTATTCGTTTAAAGGAAGTTAAAAAAGGCGAGTTTTTGATTGGTTTGCAAATATCAAGGGAAGAAGCAATACAACTTTCAGGAGAAGAATTTGAAGAGAAAACAGAAGAAACATTAGAAGAGCTTATGCCAATTTATAGGCTAATGGCTTCCGCCGATTTAACCTAGGTATCAAAGAAGCAATCGATACACTGCAAATTGCAGAAGTTTTCGATTGCTTTTTTTTGCTTAAGTGCGTATTTATATTTGTATCTAGCGACTTTTTTTCTCACCTTTGATGATTGTGCCATTTTCTTTTGTTTTTGTCTGCTTCACAATATCATAACTAACATATCCGCTTTCTTCTTCAAACTCGCGAAAAATAGTTTTTTCTTCTGCCATTGATGGGACTATTTCTTTAAATCTACGGTATTTAGATAAAACTTCTTCTCTTTGTACACCTTTTTCATAAGCTTTCTCTACTGTTTGAAAAAAGGCAATGACGTCTACAATTTCGTTTGTTGACCATTCAATTGAAAATGGGTATGAATATTCCATGCTATTACCTGCCTAACTTTATATAGTGTGTTTTGTTCATTGTAAACGCTGAATAAAGAAAACTGCAACCGTTGTTGTTTATTAGCATATTCCCCGGGAAATGAAATTATTCATGCTTATTGTGTCGATGTGTATCCTGAATTCTTATCAAGGGCAATTATTAAAACAACATAAAAAAAGATTGCACCAGGAAATCATATACTTTGATTTCCTGGGCAATCCATTCATGTTAGTCTACTTTATTCTCGTGTGCCCGGTCTTTTTTCAGGATTCTAGAGAGTAATTCGTATACTAATGGCACAATTAATAGTGTTAAAATAGTCGAACTGATTAATCCACCGATTACCGTTACACCAACGCCTTTTGAAATCAAGCCGCCGCCTTCTGCTCCGATAGCAAGAGGTATTAAAGCACCAATTGTTGCAATAGCTGTCATGAGGATTGGTCGCAAACGGGTTGCTCCTGCTTCAAGTATGGCTTCACGCATGCTTTTGCCTGCATGTTCCATATGAATGATCCGATCGACAAGCACGATGGCATTCGTCACCACTATACCAATCAGCATTAATAAACCGATAAGAGAAGATACACTAATGGTTTCACCAGAAATGTATAGAGCGACTAATGCACCGATCACTGTAAATGGTAATGAGAATAGGATAGCGAATGGGGCTAAACCTTCTCCGAACGTTACCACTAATGTAAAGTAAACGATAGCAATGGCTGCAACAATAGCTAAGCCTAATTGTCCGAAGGCTTCATTCATATCCTCTGCTACCCCACCAGTATCTACTTCTACACTATTTGGCAAATCAAGTTTCTTAATTTCTTTTTCTACCGCTGAAGATGCTTTTGTAACATCTTTGGATGTCACTGTTGCCGTTACATCCGCATAGACTTTACCTTTACTGCGGTTTATTTGATTAGAAGTCGTGCCTTCTTTCACATCAGCTACATCTGAAATTTTCACTTTTTTCCCTAATGGAGAGTCAACAGTCTCATTTAAGACATCCTTGAATTCATCAGGAGATGCTGCTTCCTTATGAACATTCACATCGAGTTCTTTACCTTCTCTTGTAACTGTAGTCAATACTTCAGTTTGCGTATTAGGGTTGATCGCCATGGCGATTTGGCCAGTTGTCAGCCCCAATGCTTTCGCTTTATCTTGATCGATTACCAATGTTTTTTCTTCATAGTTTTCAGCAAGCGAAGACTTCGCATCTTTTAGATGATCTTGCTTTTTCATAATGTTCTTAATTTTATTTACTACTGGTTTAATATCTTCCACTGTATTGCCGTAAACTGAGTAAGAAATTTCATTGCTTGAACCTGTTGATGAAAAGTCTTGGCTCTTCCATTTACCTTCATGGCCGATATTTTCTACTTCTTTAATTAACGATTCTTTTTTATCACCAAAGTTTTGCGTGTCTTTGTCATAAATAACATAGACAAGAGCGCCATTGCTGTTACCTGGACTCATTGGATTTGCTCCGCCAACAGAAGATTGTACTGTGTCTACATTTTTCTTCTTCATAGCGACTTTTTCAATCTCTTCCACTTTCTCTAGAACTTGGTCACGTGTTTCACCAGGCTTCGGTGTATATGTTAGATATACCATTTTTTGTTCATCATCTGGAAGGAAACTAAACCCTACTAAAGGTGCTAAGAATAAGCTTGCAACTAAAATCACGACTGAAAGAATAGAAGTAATCCATTTATGGTTTAATACCCATTCTAGAATTCGCTTATATCCATTTGCCAACTTGCCGTGCTCTTCTTTTTTCGTCTTTTTCTGACCATACAACTCTTTTTTAAACAATGAGTGTGCCATAACAGGTACAATCGTTACGGCCACAATGAGAGATGCGATTAACGCAAACGCCATAGTTAATCCAAATGGCAAGAATAATTCTCCGACCATGCCGCCCACTAAACCCAACGGCAAGAATACTGCAATTGTTACGATTGTTGAAGACAAGATTGGTTTGAACATTTCCATTGTCGCTTCACGAATCAATGCTCGGCCATGCAGTTTTTCGCCTTCAAGATAAATTCTGCGATAAATATTTTCAATTACAACAATCGAGTCATCAATAACACGCCCAATTGCAACAGTCATCGCGCCTAATGTCATCATATTCAGTGAAATATCCATCTGTTTCAAGACACCTACTGCAATCAATAATGACATCGGGATAGAGATAACTGAGATAATAGTAGAACGAATATTGCGTAGGAACAACATAATGATAATGACAGCGAAAATGGCACCGAATAATGCTTTATCAAGCATTGTTTGGACTGACTCTTCAATTGGCTGTCCTTGGTCAAGTGTAACCTCAATATCCATTCCTTTGTTTTCTTTTTCAAACTTGTTAGAAGCTTTTTTTACATCATTTACTACATTGACTGTATTCGCTTCTTGCGATTTAACAACCTGAACAGCGATTGCATTTTGGCCATTTGTACGTGATACTGACTCTACTTCACCGATCACTTTAATTTTAGCTAATTCGCCTAAATTTACGAATGGCTTTGCAGGAGGTGCTTGTTGCATACCTTGGGCGCCTTGTGCACCATTGGCTTGCGAAGCATCACCTTGTGCAGCATCTGCTGGTTGTTGATCTTGAGATGAATTTCCCATCGATACAGGAATACTTAATTTTTTCAAATCTTTAATAGTTGTCATTTTACCATCGACAACTACAGATTGCTCTTCATCCTTAAATTGGAACATACCTAGCGGAACTTTCGTATCCATTGCTTTCACATATTGCTTAATTGAATCTTCTGTTAAGCCATATTGAGCTAATTTCTTTTGGTCATATGTAAGCTCGACCTTTTCCACTTGTTGCCCGGAAACTGATACTGAGGATACACCGTCAATACCTTCTAGTTTCGGTACAAAGTAATTTTCGGTGGTTTTTGTTAGGTCTGCGATTGACTGATCTTTATTAGCTACACTTAACGCTACGATTGGAAATGCATTAATATTAATGCGATCAACGGTAGGTTTTTGAGCTGTTTCTGGAAGTTCTACTTTCTCAATCGCTTCCTTAATATTACCCACAGCTTCTTTCATATCTGTTCCATACTTGAATTCAATTTGCAGACTAGAAGCATTTTGATAAGAGTTGGAGTAAACAGAAGAAACTCCCTTTAAATGATTGACTGCCTTTTCATAAGGAATAGATATGTCATCAGCTACTTGTTGCGGAGTGGCACCTGGATAAACAGTTGTTACAGTAGCAACAGGCACTGAAATATCCGGTATTGTTTCTAGCTTCATCTTAAGCCCCGAATAAAGGCCTGCAGCTGCTACAATTATGGTCAATAGCCAAACTGCTAGTTTATTTTTCAGCACAAATTTAATAAGCGAATTCATTCATACACCGTCCTTTTTTGACTTACTGGTCACAATTCAATATAATAAATGACTAGCTGGTCAAAAGTCAAATTATAGAAAGAAAGTATCATAGAAAGAGTGAAACAATGTCAAAACGAGACCTAATTATCGAAAAGTCTATGGAAATCTTATCCGAGCGTACCATTTCATCTACATCTATACAAGATATTACAGCAGCATGCGGAATATCTAAAGGCGCGTTTTATCTTTCTTTTAAATCTAAGGAAGAACTCTTAATTGCAATATTTGAATATATTATTCGAGATATCACAGCAAAGTATCAGGTTCTCTTAAATTTACAAGCGGAACCTAGGGAGAAACTAATACAGTATTTTGTTATTTCTTTTCAATTTGTCGAAAAGAATTATCCTTTTTTAATGGCACACGGTCGTGAGCTGATTAATATTATAGACCCTAATGCCCTGGAAGAAATCATTCAACAGTTCAAGAGAGCGGATTATGTCGCCTTGTTTCTTTTAGATGAGGTATATGGTAATCAAATATCTCAAAACAAATATGACCTTGTCGTATGTATTCAAGGGCTAGTAAAAAGCTATACAGAGATCATTATGAACCCTAAACAACGCGTCGACTATTATGAGATGAGCAAGATACTTGCACACCATATTGATGTATTGGCCACAGCTCCAATTGAGCCGTTAATTACAAAAGAAATGTTTGAATTAAATCATAAAAAAAGCCGCCATTTGGAAAAAGAAGAGTTACTATCAGAAATTGAAAAGTGCAAAAAGGATATTCTAGATGATGCAGTATTACAAGACACATTCGATTTGCTAACGGAAGAATTGCAGAAGGAATCTCCACGTAAAGCCTTGTTGCTCGGCATGTCATCAAATTTAACTGCAAGCAATGAACTTCGTTGGCTTGCTACATTAATCAAACAATATAGCCATCATATGTATGAAAAAAGCAGGACAAATTAAATTGTCCTGCTTTTTATTATTAGTCTGCGATTAGTAGCCCCATACCATTGCAAGAAGCGTACCAAACACCGTAATTAAACCTACAACTACTGCATAAATAATAGTGACGTAGAGAGATTTTTTGTCATCAGTTTCACCGATATGCATGAATAGTATCAGTTGGACTAGCGCTTGAGCAGCAGCTGTAATCAGCAAGATGGTCATAGCCAATCCATTAGACATACCTTTGAACATAATAACAGTTAACGCAGCGAGTGTTAAAAGAAGAGAACCTACGAACCCTAATACGTGCTCTTTAGGAAAAAGTTCTTTCATATTACAACACTCCTTTCAAGTACACAAAACTGAAGATGAAGATCCATACAACATCAAGGAAGTGCCAATACAGTGAAAAGATAAATGCTTTATTAGCTGTTTTCGCATTCAAGCCATGTCTCTTAATTTGAATAAGGATGGCTGATCCCCATAGGAAACCAAATGTTACGTGGGCACCATGCGTGCCTAATAAAGTCATTAAAGCTGACATAAACGCACTTGTTGTAATTGTTGCACCATCATGAATATATGTTAAGAACTCGTTAATTTCTACGCCAAGGAATACTAAGCCAAGAAGTAACGTAATGATGTAGAATACCATCATCGCTTTCTTACGACCAATACGCATTGCATGAACGCCTAAACCGATTAAGAAACTACTTGTTAACAACACAAATGTTTCTATTAATACTGGTGGCATTTCAAATATTTCTTTACCTGTTGGGCCAGTACCTGTGCGATCTGCTAATGCAAAATAAACACTAAATAATGTCGCGAAAAGAACAATTTCTGCTCCTAAGAATACCCAGAAACCAAAGATTTTCATCTCGTTCTCATGTGTGCGGTATTCAAGTGGGGCTGATGTATTTTCTTTAGACATTATTGTTCACCTCCCAAACGTCTTTCTGTTTCAACAATTTCAGCCACTTCGATGTAATGGCCATCATCTTTTTCAAATGAACGATATGCCAAGAATCCGAGAGTTGCTAGACCAAAGACAATTACTCCAGCCCATACACTAAATACGAAGAAGAAAGCAAACAAGAACATAACACCGGCCATCCACATTGGCGCACTACTATTATTCGGCATATGAATTCGTTCATACTCGCCAGCAGTAATGTCTCTACCTTCTTTTTTCGCAAACCAATATTCATCCAACTGGTTGATTTTTGGTACTACTGCAAAGTTGTACTCTGGAACTGGACTGTGTGTTGCCCATTCAAGTGAACGTGCATCCCAAGGATCTCCAGTTGTTTCGCGTGGACTGTGACGGAAGCTGTAGTAGATGTTGTAGCATAGTAAGATAAAGCCTACACCCATCATTAAAGCTCCAAGGAACGATACCATATTCAATGGACCATAGCCTGTGTCAGCTGAATATGTGTACATACGACGCGCATAACCATCTAAACCTAAAATGAATAGTGGGAAGAACGCAATGTTAAATCCTAAAATGATAAACCAGAAAGCAGATTTACCTAATTTTTCATTCAAACGGAAACCAAAGATTTTTGGCCACCAGTAGTGGTAACCTGCTAGTACACCAAATACTACCCCAGGAATCAATACATAGTGGAAGTGAGCTACCAAGAACATTGTATTATGGTATTGATAGTCAGCACTTGCCATAGCAAGCATAACCCCTGTTACCCCACCAATTGTAAAGATTGGGATAAACGCTAATGCATAAAGCATTGGAGTCGTAAATTGGATTTTCCCGTGCCTCATCGTCAGAAGCCAGTTAAATATTTTTACACCTGTCGGCACTGCAATCAACATAGTTGTAGTTGAGAAGACGCCGTTAACCATTACACCGTGTCCCATAGTATAGAAGTGATGAGCCCATACCATGAAGGATAGTAACGAGATAATGACCATACTCATAACCATTGATTTATAGCCGTAAAGGTTTTTACGTGCAAATGTCGCGATAATTTCACTGTAAATACCGAATGCAGGAAGTATAACAATATATACTTCTGGATGTCCCCATACCCAGAATAGGTTAGCCCACATCATGTCCATACCGCCATCTTGCATTGCGAAGAATTTTGTACCGAACTGGCGGTCCAAAGTCATTAATGCTAGCGCTACAGTTAATACAGGGAATGCAAATGTAATAATAACGTTTGTAATCAATGCGGACCAAGTAAACATTGGCATTTTCATTAATTTCATGCCAGGTGCACGCATTTTAAATATAGTTGTAATAAAGTTGATACCTGTCATTAAAGTACCAATACCTGAAATTTGAAGAGCCCAAGCGTAATAGTTATTCCCTACACCTGGATTGAATTCAGTACCTGCCAACGGGAAGTAAGCTGTCCAGCCGGCATTTGGTGAACCCCCGATAACAAATGATACATTCAACAAACCGGCACCTGCTGCAAATAGCCAGAAGCTAAGAGCATTCAGACGTGGAAATGCAACGTCTCGCGCACCAATTTGTAGCGGTACTACAATATTCATCAAACCAATGATGAATGGCATTGCCATGAATAAAATCATGATCAAACCATGTGTAGTAAAGATTTCATTATAGTGTTCGGAGTTTAATAATCCGTTTTCTGGTATAGCTGTTTGAGCACGCATTAATAAAGCATCAATACCGCCTCTAAACAACATGATAAGCGCTACAAAGACATACATAACGCCAATTTTTTTATGGTCAACAGTAGTTAGCCAGTTTTTATATAACCAGCCCCACTTTTTGAAATAAGTCAAACCTGCAACAACAGCAATAGCTCCTACGATGATACTGATACCAGCCGCTAAAATCATCGGCTCTTTCATCGGAGCGAATAACTCATCAAAACTCATGTGTGTAACTCCTTTCATTCTTTAGAATGATAAATTAATGAGACATATCCATGCCTTCCATATCCTTATCCTTCATATTCTCCATATCGTGTTTCCCATGTTTTCCATGTTCCATTGGAGCTGGTCTAA
This sequence comes from Rummeliibacillus sp. G93, assembly GCF_023515935.1. Taxonomy (NCBI): domain Bacteria; kingdom Bacillati; phylum Bacillota; class Bacilli; order Caryophanales; family Caryophanaceae; genus Rummeliibacillus; species Rummeliibacillus sp. G93. The sequence goes on along the minus strand of NZ_CP097314.1, from coordinate 879,224 downwards.
AGGTTAGGTGAGTAGATGAATAACTTTTACGTCCTACAAAAGAAGTTTTTAATAGCTTATCGAACTCTTTTTCAGTCAATTTAGGTTCTTTCGCTTTTACATCTTTTATCCATTCATCAAAATCTTTTTGTGACATTGCTTGAGCCTCAAACTCCATTTGAGCAAAGCCTTCACCGCTAAAGTTTGAATTTCGACCCATATAAGAACCTTCTTGGTCAGCAGCTAGGTGAATTTTTGTAAGCATATCACTCATTGCATATTTTTGACCTGCTAATTGCGGAATCCAAAAACTTGTAATCGGACCGAATGAATATAACCTAAATTCAATTGGTCGGTCTGTCGGGATGTTCACATAATTTACAGTTTCAACACCTTGTTCTGGATAGCTAAAGTGCCATTTCCAGTTTGAAGAAGATGCATATATAACGAGCGGTTCTTTATTACCATAACCCTCTGGTTTCTTTTCAACTTTTGATGTTGTAAACACTGTTACAATTGCAAGTGCTGTAACAATAAGGATTGGTATTACTGTCCAAACAACTTCCAGTACTTTGCTGCCCTCTTCGTGCGGCGGCTCATAATCTGGCGCTTGTTTTGACGCACGATATTTTGAAAGCATGTTAATCAAAAGAACATATACGACTAATAGAATGACAAGCATTACGATAATCGACATTATGATTGTGTTTGACAACGTTCTTGCATTAGGACCTTTTGGATCAAAGATCATCAAAGGCTGACATCCGGATAAAACAAGTGTCAAGAATGCCATAACAAAAGGTAAGATTAACACTTTTTTCTTCATAATTTTACTCCCTTCTCAAGAAAACAAATAAAAACATTATAAAGTGTTTTAATGAATTGTTGGTCCCTTCTAGAAACTAATTTCTACAAGCTTTCCTTTTATAATTGAAAAAACATAAAAGTAAAAGTATAAAACTACTTGTTGAGACTTTTTTACATTTCCACTTTATATATAGTAGAAAATAACAACAGCAATTTTAATTCACCTTACTTCCCTATAAATTCAATCATTCTTTTCTTGATTCATATGAATTATACTCCAACCGATTTTTATTAAAAGAAAAAAGCACTCATTATCACAATTCATTCAAGGATTTTTGAACGTTGTGTGTATTAACTTTGAACAAAATGTGTACGAAGAAAAAAACTAAAATATAGTTCTAAAAAAGGAAAGTTTTTGATGCTTTTTTGCTTTAAATTGAATGCAAAAATTAAAATTTTACAAAAAATAAAACCCACCAAAGGATGGAATCTTTGATGAGTTTTTACTTTTAAAGAGCAGGTGCAGCTCCACCATCTATATTAACGGCAGTACCGCTTACATATGACGCTGCATCTGAAGCTAAGAATGTAATCACATTTGCTGCCTCAACAGTGTCCCCAATCCTGCCAAGCGGAATGGATTTCCCCACTTCTTTTGAGTATTCTTCCCAAGATAGCTGTGGTGATTCATGTTTCCACTTTTCTTCTATTTGCGCACTGCGAATTAATCCAATGCAGACAGTATTGACCCTTATGTTTAATGAGCCTACATCTTTGCTCATCGCATTTGTAAGTGCCATTCCAGCGGCACGGCTTACAGTAGTTGGCAGTGAAGATGCTGGAGGAGTTTTCCCTAAAACGGCAGTAACATTTACAATTGATCCTCCACCTGCCGCTTCCATATGTGGAATCGCTGCCTTTGCCGTATGAATTGCGCCAAATAACTTTAAATTCAAATCGCTTTTCCAAAAGTCTGTATCTACATCTAAAAATGAATGAGCAGCTGAAGTACCCGCATTATTAACTAAAATATTAATTTTTCCATATTTCTGCATGGTTTGCTCGATCAGGTTTTGGCAATCTTTTTCATTCGTCACATCTGCGACAACAGCAAATGCCTCTTTTCCTGTCGATTCTTTTATTTCTTTTATCGCTTCATCGAGAGAAGTTGCAGTACGCGCACATATTACTACTTCTGCTCCCTCTTCAACTAATTTTTTTGCTGTAGCGAGTCCAATACCTTTGCTGCCTCCCGTTACAATCGCTACTTTATCTCTTAATTTTAAATCCATTAACAGCACTCCCTTTTTATAATTCATGCACTCTTTAACTTTACCTTCTCCTACGTCTTTCAAACATTTTTATGCAGTGAATGCAGGATTTATTAAAGCATCATTAAGAAGTATAGGATAGGAGACTAACAAGCAACTACATTCGATTTATGTCCAATTAGAAATAAAAAGGGCTGTAGGCAAACTCAAAAGTTTGAGTTTGATTACAGCCCATTCTCTTAATTAATCTATTAAGAGATTTAGATAAGGATAGATTATTTTTTTGCAATAATATGGATTGGGTTACCAAGCGCAACTTCAGCTGTTTCCATAGTAATTTCGCCTAAAGTTGGGTGTGCGTGAATAGTCATCGCCACATCCTCAAGCGTCATACCTGCTTCAATCGCTAAACCAATTTCAGCAATCATATCAGAAGCGCCAGAACCAACGATTTGGCCACCTAATAGCAGGCCATCTTCTTTGCGTGCAACTAATTTCACAAAGCCTTCTGTTTCATTTAATGCTAATGCACGACCGTTTGCAGCGAATGGGAATTTGCCAGTTGAAACTTCAAATCCTTCTTCTTTTGCTTGGTCTTCAGATAAACCAACAGTAGCCATTTCTGGATCTGTAAAGCATACAGCAGGAATTGCTAAATAATCGACAACAGATTTTTCGCCAGCGATTGCTTCTGCAGCCACTTTACCTTCATAAGATGCTTTATGAGCAAGTTGTGGTCCAGCAACGATATCACCAATTGCATAGATATTTGGAACGTTTGTGCGGCATTGTTTGTCAACTTTAATTAAACCGCGTTCGCCAAATTCAATTCCCACTTCTTCTAAGCCCATTTCATCCGTATTCGGACGACGACCAACAGTTACAAGTACGTAATCTGCTTCTACTGATTTAGCTTCACCATTTACTTCATATTTAACAGTTACGCCTGTTTCAGTTTCTTCAACACCTTGTGCTAAAGCATTTGTTTCGATTGTAACGCCTTTTTTCTTAAGACCTTTTTTCACAATAGTAGTCATTTGCTTTTCGAAGCCAGCAAGAATATCTTTACCACCTTCAAGAATTGTTACTTCAGCACCTAGGTTTGCATAAGCAGAACCTAATTCTGTACCAATGTAACCGCCGCCAATAACAACTAGTTTGCTAGGAACTTCTTCTAGGTTAAGCGCGCCTGTCGAATTTAAGACGCGTTTTGAGAATTTAAAAGTTGGAATTTCAACTGGACGAGAGCCAGTTGCAATAATTACGTTTTTAAAGTTGTATGTTTGTGCAGAGTTTTCTGTGATAACGCGTAATGAGTTAGCATCATGTAAATATGCTTCGCCTTTTACCACTTCAATATTGTTGCCTTTAAGCAAACCAGAGACGCCGCCAGTTAATTTTTTAACTACAGAATCTTTAAATTCTTGCGCTTTTTTGAAGTCTAATTTCACTTCTGAAGCAACGATTCCCATATCATCGGAATGTTTAGCTTTTTCGAAGCGGTGACCTACAGAGATTAATGCTTTAGATGGGATACAACCTACGTTTAAGCATACACCACCAACATTTTCACGTTCAATTACTGTCACTTTTTGTCCAGTTTGTGCTGCACGGATTGCTGCAACATATCCACCAGGGCCTGCGCCAATGACAATTGTGTCTGTTTCGATTGGAAAATCTCCTACTACCATTTTTTACGCCTCCATTAATAATAATTCTGGTTCGCTTAACAAGCGTTTAATATGATTTAACGCATGTTGAGCAGTCGCACCATCAATCATACGATGATCAAAGCTCAATGATAATGCTAACACAGGTGCAGCTACAATTTCACCATTTTTTATTACAGGTTTTTCTGCAATTCGCCCAATTCCTAGAATTGCGACTTCTGGGTGATTAATCACAGGAGTGAACCATTGTCCGCCAGCTGAACCGATATTTGTAATAGAGCATGATGCGCCTTTCATTTCGTTTGGCGCTAGTTTTCCTTCACGAGCTTTTGTTGCTAACTCGTTAATTTCATTTGACACAGCAAATACAGATTTGCGATCAGCATGTTTAATAACCGGAACAAGCAAGCCTTTTTCTGTATCGGCTGCAATTCCTATATTGTAATAATGTTTCTGGATAATTTCTTGTGTTGCATCATCTAATGAACGGTTGAAATCAGGGAACTCACGCAATGTGCTGACTAAAGCTTTTACCACATAAGGAAGGTATGTTAATTTAATACCTTTTTCAGCTGCAGCTTCTTTGAATTTCTTGCGATGTGCCACTAATTCAGTCACATCTACTTCATCCATCAGCGTTACATGTGGAGCTGTTTGTTTAGAATGCACCATTGCTTTTGCAATTGCACGACGGATACCTGACATTTTTTCACGTGTTTCTGGGAAATCACCTTCAGGAATTGCCGGTGTTTTGCTTGTTTCTTGTACTGATTCTTGGCTTGCTGTTGCTTCAACAGTTTCAGCTTTTTCTGTTGCTGGTGCAGCTTTACCGTTTTTAAATGCTTCGATGTCTTCTTTTAATACACGGCCATTTTTACCAGAACCTGAAACTTGTTTAATGTCTACGCCGTTTTCACGTGCAAATTTACGGACAGATGGCATTGCGATAACACGTGCATTGCCTACTGTTTCTTCTGGCTCTTCTCCTGCTGGAGGAGTTGCTGTTTTTGGCTCTTCTTCTTTAACAGCTGGCTCTTTTTCGACTTCTTTGCCTGATTCAGCAGTTGCTTGGACTTGTGCTTCTGTTTCTTCTTCTGCGTCTTCATCTTTATGGCCATGAAGTTCTAATTCTTCATATCCAGGTGCGTCAATTTCAAGCAATACAGTACCAACAGTTGTCAATGTACCCTCTTCAACTAGCACTTTTTCAATTGTTCCTTCTACCGGAGATGGAATTTCAACAACAGCTTTGTCGTTTTGCACTTCTGCCAATATTGTATCTTCTTCGATCTTATCGCCTGGTTTTACAAACCATTTGACGATTTCTCCTTCATGGATACCTTCACCAATATCTGGTAATCGGAATTTATATGCCATTTTAAGTCACCACTCCTTTTTAGAATTCTAAAACTTTTTTAGCTGTAGCTATAATGTCTTTTGAATTTGGCAACCACACAGCTTCAGCTTGTGGGAACGGATATACAGTGTCAGGTGCTGTAACGCGAAGTACGGGTGCTTCAAGACTTAAAATAGCGCGTTCCGTAATTTCACTTACTACATTCGCTGCAATACCTGCTTGTTTTTGTGCCTCTTGGACAACGATTGCACGGCCTGTTTTTTCTACAGATGCAATGATTGTTTCGATATCCAATGGTTGAATTGTTCGTAAATCAACTACTTCAACAGAATAGTTTTCTTTTTCTAACGCTTCTGCTGCTTTTAAAGATTCATGAACCATAGCGCCATAAGCAAAAATAGAAAGATCTTTACCTTCGCGTTTTACATCTGCTTTACCTAGAGGAATAGTGTATGACTCCTCTGGTACTTCTTCACGGAATGAGCGGTATAGTTTTAAATGTTCTAAGAAAACAACGGGATCATTGTCGCGAATAGACGAAATTAAAAGCCCTTTAGCATCATATGGAGTAGAAGGAACAACCACTTTAAGACCTGGTTGAGAAGCTACTAATCCTTCTAAGCTGTCTGAGTGCATTTCTGGAGTATGAACACCGCCACCAAATGGAGAACGGATTGTAACAGGTGCATTTAGGCTGCCACCAGAACGATAGCGCATACGTGCTAATTGACCGCTGATTGAATCCATTACTTCATAGACGAAACCGAAGAATTGAATTTCAGGAACAGGGCGATACCCTTGTAAAGCTAGACCGATTGAAAGACCGCCAATACCTGATTCTGCTAGTGGTGTATCAAAAACTCGATCCTCGCCAAACTCTTTTTGAAGACCTTCTGTTGCACGGAAAACCCCTCCGTTGACACCAACGTCTTCACCGAATACTAGCACGTTTTCGTCATCTTTTAGTTCACAACGAAGTGCATCTGTAATTGCTTGAATCATTGTCATTTGTGCCATCGGTTACTTCGACTCCTTTTGCGCGTAGATTTCATATTGTTCTTTAAGATTTGCTGGCATTTCTTCATTCATAATATTGATTAAGTCTGTTACTTTTTGTTTTGGTGCTTCATCCGCTTTTTTGATTGCTGCTTTGATTTCTTCTTTTGCTTTTTCGATTACTTCAGCTTCTTTTTCTTCGCTCCATAAACCTTTTTCAGTCAAGTACTTACGGAAACGAACGATTGGGTCTTTCTTTTCCCATTTTGAATCTGTATCTGATGTACGGTAACGAGTAGGGTCATCGCCTGCCATTGTATGCGGGCCATATCGATAACAAATTGTTTCAATAAGTGATGGACCTTCTCCTGCTACAGCACGTTTACGCGCATCGCGAGTCGCCACGTATACAGCTAGTGGATCCATACCATCTACTTGGATGCTTGGAAGTCCTGCTGCAATCCCTTTTTGAGCAATTGTAGAAGCAGCTGTTTGTAGTTCACGTGGTGTAGAAATAGCATATTGGTTGTTTTGTACGATAAATATAGCAGGTGATTTAAATGCCCCTGCAAAGTTAATACCTTCGTAGAAATCACCTTGTGAAGAACCACCGTCACCTGTGTAAGTTACAGCTACTGCTTTTTTACCTCGTTTTTGCATGCCAAGCGCAACACCTGCAGTTTGCACGTATTGAGCACCAATGATGATTTGTGGAGCTAAAATGTTTACACCTTCAGGAACTTGGCCGCCAACGAAATGTCCGCGTGACCATAAGAATGCTTTCCATAAAGGAAGGCCATGCCAAACGATTTGCGGCACATCGCGATATCCAGGCAAGATATAGTCTTCTTTTTCAAGTGCATAGTGGGAAGCAATTTGAGAAGCTTCTTGACCAGCAGTTGGTGCGTAGAAGCCCAAACGTCCTTGACGATTTAATGAAATAGAACGTTGGTCAAGTATACGTGTAAAGACCATTCTGCTCATTAATTCAACTAGTTCTTCATCAGAAAGATTAGGATTAGCGCTTTCGTTAACGATTTCCCCTTCTTCATTCAAAATCTGGAACATTTCAAACTTTTCTTCAATTTCGTGCAAATTTGCTACAGGATCAAATTGTTGTCCTTTTTTTGAAGCCATGTTCTCACATCTCCTTTATACATCTGTATTACAAAATCTAATGAAAATTATAATACAACTATTATTTAAGTCCAGTATACTGTTTTATAATTTATCGGTCAATGCAAGTAGCAGAGTTAAAAATTCATTCTCATATAGTTTATTGCAAGGAACCTGTATTATAAAATGCGAATAACCTGTATTATACTACAGTGTTTTTTTCACTACCTTTACTAGCACAGTTCATTCCAATATATTTATTACCTTTTTAATATGTATTAAAACAATGTTTTCATCCTTCCGAGGTTCTTTTCTATTGTGGGATTTTGGGTGTGCGTTATAATAGAAAAGAACTTTTTTTGAAAGGAAGAGCAAAATGATTTTAATGCACGATATTATACGAGAAGGAAATCCAACTTTGCGTGCTGTCGCGAAAAACTTGTCCTTCCCCCTTACAGAAGAGGAAAAAAAATTAGGTGAAGACCTACTTCAATTTTTGATAAATAGCCAAGATGTAGAATTAGCCGATAAACATGGTTTACGGTCAGGAATTGGAATTGCTGCACCTCAAGTAGATGTTTCAAAAAGAATGTTCGCTCTGCATTTACCAGACAGTGCGGGCAAGCAAATCAGCCTAATTGCCGTCAACCCCAAGATAGTAAGCCATTCTGTAGAAGAAGCATACGTTCCTTCTGGGGAAGGATGCCTTTCAGTAGACCGTGATGTGCCCGGCTATGTACCTCGTCCAGCACGCATTACGGTCAAATTTTTCACTCTTGATGGTGAAGAAAAGAAAATGCGGTTAAAAGGATTGCCAGCTATTGCTTTCCAACATGAGTTGGATCACTTAAATGGTGTAATGTTTTATGATCACATTAATAAAGAGAATCCATTTGAAAAGAAACCAAATGCCAATCCGCTGGAAGATTAAAAAAAACGGACTTGATGAACCTTCATCAAGTCCGTTTTTCATTTACCATAATCCCAGTTTTTTCATGGCTTTAGATAAACCATCGTCATCCACATGATCTGTAACAAACGTCGCTGCTTCTTTAGCTTTCGGATGCCCATTTCCCATCGCTACGCTTGTCCCTGCTGCTTGCAGCATTTCCACGTCATTTAATCCATCTCCAAATGCAATGGCATCTTCTATTTCAAATGCAGTATGCTTTAAAAATTGCTGAATGCCATATGCTTTTGAAACATCTTTATTTATTACATCAACTGAAAACTCATGCCAACGAATCAATTTCAGCTCAGGAAATAGGTTTGCATATCGTTCCTCCCCATGCTCGTCAACATACAATAATATTTGATACGTATTGGATTGTTTATAATATTCAGCGTCCACTTCCGGCATAGGATAGAATAAGGAATCCATGCTTGTACGTACTTTGACATCGTCCTTAGCTGCTGATGTCATCCTCGCATCATCCAAAAATACAACAGGATTATTCTCTTCCTCTGCTTGGACCACCAGTTTCTCCACTATCTCCATGGGAATCGGTCTTTCAGATATCACTTTTCCTTTATAAACGACATACTGCCCGTTAAAGCTTATAAATGAATTTAGGCCAAGCTCCTCTAATACAGGTTTTAGGAAGAACGGAGAGCGACCTGTCGCAATGACGGCTTCATGTCCGTTTTCCTCAGCTTTTTTGATTGCCTCAAATGTTGCAGGGGGCAATTTTTTCTCCGAATTGTATAACGTACCATCAATATCAAAAAATAAAATTTTCTTATCCACTTGTTAATCCCAACCTTTCTGTCTGTTAAGTGAATTTTCTTTACATTTTCTTTTTAAATGAATATAATAGGGGCAAGGAGTGATCTGCCATGTTCAAACGTCTTAAAAAACAATTGTTGAAAAGGCTTCGTGGCTTGCTCGAGAAAAAAACGATCGCTTAAAGTTATGTTGCCCTTCATATTTTGAAGGGCTTTTCTTTATTTTAGTTTACCTACGTGCTAATATAAAGGAAATGAATTTATTTTGAACGTGTTAAAGGAGAGCAAACAATGATTTATAAAGTATATTATCAAGAAAATATCCTTGAAGTGCCTGTTCGCGAAAACACTAAAAGCTTGTATATTGAAGCTGATGAAGTGCGCGAAGTCCGCGAGAAGCTTCAAGGCCGCGGTTATAACATCGAGTATATCCAATCGCTTGAAGGAAACTACTTGGAATATGAAAAAGCAAGCGAAGATTTCAAATTGGAGAATATCTAATTAATGAAATTCGTCAAAAATGACCAAACTGCAGTTTTCGCACTCGGCGGACTGGGCGAAATCGGCAAAAATACGTATGCTGTTCAATTTCAAGACGAAATAATCTTGATTGATGCCGGCATTAAATTTCCAGAAGACGATTTACTAGGGATTGATTATGTAATTCCCGATTATACCTATCTTGTTCGAAATGTCGATAAAATTAAAGGGTTATTTATTACCCATGGTCATGAAGACCATATCGGCGGCGTTCCATATTTACTTCGCCAAATTAATGTCCCTGTATATGGAGGCAAATTGGCGCTTGGGTTGTTGCGCAATAAGTTGGACGAGCATGGATTGCTTCGCCAAACAAAGCTAATTGAAATCCAGGAAGATGATGTCATCAAATTCCGCAAAACTTCAGTAAGCTTCTTTAGAACAACGCATAGTATCCCAGATGCATACGGGATTGTAGTCAAGACACCACCTGGCAATATCGTGCATACGGGTGACTTTAAATTTGATTTCACGCCAGTTGGCGAACCAGCAAACTTGACAAAAATGGCTGAAATCGGGCGCGATGGCGTTTTATGTTTACTGTCCGACAGTACTAATGCCGAACGTCCTGAATTTACTATGTCGGAACGCAAAGTTGGCGAAAGCATCGATGAAATTTTACGCAAAGTAGAATCTCGCATTATTTTCGCAACATTTGCTTCTAATATCCACCGTTTAAAGCAAGTGACAGATGCTGCTGCTAAACATGGCCGCAAAGTCGCTGTATTTGGACGTAGTATGGACAATGCCATTAACATTGGCCGTGAGCTTGGTTATATTACTGCACCAAAAGAAACCTTTGTAGATGCACAAACATTAAATCGCCTTCCTGCCAATGAAGTGATGATTTTATGTACCGGAAGCCAAGGTGAACCAATGGCTGCATTATCACGAATTGCTAACGGTACGCACCGTCAAATTCAAATACAGCCTGGAGACACTGTTGTGTTCTCTTCTTCACCGATTCCTGGTAATACAACCAGTGTAAATAAGATTATCAACTTATTGTACCGCGCTGGAGCTGAAGTTATTCATGGATCATTGAATAACATCCATACTTCTGGTCATGGCTCACAGCAAGAACAAAAGTTAATGCTGCGTTTAATTAAGCCAAAATTCTTTATGCCAATTCATGGTGAATACCGCATGTTGCGTATGCATGGAGACTTGGCAGAAGACTGCGATGTACCAGCAGATAATATCTTTATCATGGAAAATGGTGAGGTATTGGCATTAAGTGCTAATGAAGCTCATGTTGCAGGACGGATACCATCAGGAGCAGTTTATATTGATGGAAATGGTATTGGAGATATCGGCAATATTGTTTTGCGCGATAGACGAATTTTATCAGAAGAAGGTCTTGTTATTGTGGTCGTTAGCGTAGACATGCAGCTACAAAAAATGGTAGCAGGCCCTGATATTATTTCACGCGGTTTCGTTTATATGAGAGAGTCTGGTTCGATGATTAATGAAGCACAGCAAATGTTAAGCAAACACTTGCAACAGCTCTTAATTGAAAAAACACCTCAATGGACGGAATTAAAGAATGAAATTACTGATCTTCTAGAGCCATACCTATTTGAAAAAACAAAACGGCGCCCAATGATTTTGCCGATTATTATGGAAGTATAATAGATTATAACAAGGCCTCCAATACTTAATTGGAGGCCTTGTTTTCGCTTAATTCAGCATTTTCTTCTCAAAGCGGCTTATATCATCGTCTTCTCCGATGACAATTAATATATCACCTTCATGTATAACATCCTCTGCTTGAGGTGATACGATAATTTCTTTTTCCCTTTTAATAGCTACAATGTTGATGCCGTACCGTGCACGAATATCTAATCCTATAATGGTATGGCCTTCAAGTAGATGATTTGCCTTTATCTCCATAATCGAGTGTTCATCGGACAACTCTAAGTAATCCAAGACATTATTAGACATCATATTGTTAGCAATCCGAATGCCCATATCACGTTCTGGGTGTACCACGTGATCAGCGCCAATCTTCCGTAGCACTTTTTCATGATAGTCATTCTGCGCTTTTACTGTAATTTTTTGCACACCAATTTCTTTTAAAATTAATGTCGTTAGGATACTCGATTGAATATCATCGCCAATGGCTACAATAACATGTTCAAAATTACGTATACCTAATGATTTAAGTACAGATTCGTCTGTTGTATCTGCTACAACTGCTTGAGTAGCAATTGACGCAAACTCATCTACACGCTCTTGTTGCTTATCGATGGCCATTACATCTGCATCTTGCTGAACAAGCTCTTGAACAATACTACCTCCAAAACGGCCTAATCCAATCACAACAAATTCTTTCTTCATGCCAAATACCTCCGATTTCCCAGCACTTCCTACAAGGTTCTGTATCCATTTTAACAAACAACGTAAAAACATGCTCAGGAAATTTTCATTCTCTCCAATACTACCTACTCTACATTTTGAGCTGTATCCTTGTTCTCATTTACAGAAAAAGGCAGCTGTCTGTACATTAGCTGTACAAACAACTGCCTCCGAATGCTTATTCAGCATTTCTTACTTCATCAAGTACACGATTGACACGTTTTTCAAGCATTTTCATGCCGCTACCACCAGCTTGGAAGTGGCGTAGCTTACCGTCTTTATCGAATACATAGTAAGCTGGAACGTATTGATTTTCAAAAGCATCTGTTAATTTCATATCACTGTCTACAAAAATAGGTTGAGTGATACCATGTTCGTTAGCTACCTCTTTGATTTCTCCTAAATCTAGGTCTTTCTCAGAGCGTGGCATATGAACTGCAATAACATTTAGCTCATCTTTATATTGATCACGGAAGTTGTTTACATCCGGCATAGCTTCCTTGCATAAATGACAGCTAATAGACCAGAAATGAATAAGTGTTGGTTTATCACCCACTAGCTCACTTTTTGTCACTTGGCCATTTAACCAAGCTGTTTCGCCTTGTAATTCAGGCATATGTGCTCGTAATTTCATGCTATTCACCTCTTCATTTAGTTAACATCTGTTTAAAAAAGGGACCTAACATTTGTTAGTCCCTTCGCTTTGCAATGCTTAGCCTTTCAACGTAGCATCGCCAGGACGCCAGTTTGCTGGGCAAAGACCGCCAGTTTGCAATGCTTGAAGCACACGCAATGTTTCGTCTACATCACGGCCAATGTTGTTGTGGTTTACAACTTGGTATTGTAGTTCGCCTTCTGGGTTAATAATGTATAGGCCGCGCAATGCAACACCTTCATCTTCAATAAGCACGCCATAGTCACGTGATACACGTTGGTTGTGGTCTGCAGCTAATGGGAATTTCAACTCGCCGATACCATTTTGGCTGCGGTCAGTGTTGATCCATGCTAAGTGTGTATGAACTGTATCAGTTGAAACGCCGATTACTTCAGCATCTAAATCTTCAAATTCGTCGTAACGGTCTGACATTGAAGTGATTTCAGTAGGACATACGAATGTAAAGTCCATTGGATAGAAGAATAGAACTGTCCATTTGTCATTTTTCATGTTTTCTTCTAAGCTTACTGTGCCAAATTCTTTATTAGGCATTACTGCTTGCATTTCGAATACTGGTGCTTGTTTTGCTACCATACGTTCTGCCATGATAAATCCCTCCAAAAGTTAATATAAATGTAAGTAGCTTATTGCTACGATCCACATTCTACAATAACAAATAATACTATTAAACGCAAAGGTTTCATGGTATATTTTGAATATTTGATTATTCCTTTTCCCATATTACGAGCTGAAACAAGTTTTCTTAAAGTCATCGGGAAATACCAATTTATGCTATTCCCTTATTATAAGTTGTACTGCTTCTCTGCCACTTCTATGCGAGGCATAAAAAATGTCCCCATCATTATATGAGGACACGGAAATATTGTTATTCGATTGAATGCCAAAATTCATAATCCATCCTTTGTCTCAAGCATTTCTCTATCTTTATTCCTCTTTCGCTCCTAAACACCGTTCACACTCATATAATGTGGATTCTACTTGTTCCACTATTTCACAACCACATTCTAAGCAAAGCTTCGGATACTTTTGAGTGTTTTTGTTTTTCATTAGATCTCCTCCTTAAAAAGTTTTATTCCCTTTATCAAATAGACTGATAGCTTGGAATCGTTAGAAATTCTTCAAATGTATCTTGGAGAATTAAACTCTTGAAAATGTCTGTAGCCTTGTCTAATCGGCTTTGCACATAATTCTCTTCACCGAGTTGATTTTTTAAAATCGAAACTTCTTCTTCTAAAATTTTTTGTACATAATGCGCTTCTATTTTTTGTCCATCGATTGTATTTCCTTTTTCATGTCGTATCCATTGCCATATTTGCGTACGCGAGATTTCAGCAGTTGCTGCATCTTCCATCATATTATAAATCGGCACAGCGCCATTCCCCCGAAGCCAAGATGCAATATACTGAACGCCAACACTACAGTTGAGCCGTACTCCTTCTTCTGTAATGGAACCTATTGGCACTTCTAATAAGTCCGCTGCTGTTACGTGCACATCATTTCGTTTACGATGAATTTGATTAGGTGTCTTCATATAGTAATCAAATTGCTCCATTGCCACTTGCACTAAGCCTGGATGCGCCACCCATGTTCCATCATGACCATCCTTTGCTTCTCTTATCTTATCCTCTCGTACTTTTTCGAACGCTAATTCATTCGCTTGTGGATTGTCTTTAATAGGGATTTGGGCAGCCATGCCACCCATGGCTGGCGCATTGCGCTTATGACATGTGTGAATACATAATTGCGTATAAGCTCTCATAAATGGCGAATTCATGGTTACTTGGCTTCTATCTGGCAAAATGACTTCATGATGGTTACGTAATCGCTTAATATAACTAAAAATATAATCCCATCTGCCGCAATTTAAGCCGGCAGAATGCTCTTTTAATTCATATAATATCTCATCCATTTCAAAGGCTGCTGTAATGGTTTCAATCAGGACTGTTGCTTTTATTGTCCCTTTTGCTAGCTCCATGTACTTCTCTGAGTAATTAAAGATATCATTCCATAACCTTGCTTCCAAATGGCTTTCAAGTTTCGGCAAATAGAAATATGGACCTGTGCCTTGAGCAATTAACTCTTTTGCATTATGGAAGAAGTATAATCCGAAATCAAAGAAGCTCCCTGCCACAGGCTCACCATCGATCTCTATATGCCTTTCTTCCATATGCAATCCTCTTGGTCTTACGATTAATGTAGCCACCTTGTCATTTAATCGATAAACTTTCCCGTTTGAAGGTTGTGAATAAGAAATAGTTTTTCGTATGGCATCAAACAGATTCACTTGGCCGTCAATCATATTTTCCCATGTGGGTGAAGTAGCATCTTCAAAACATGCCATAAATAATTTAGCTCCTGAATTTAGCGCATTAATGACCATTTTCCGTGATACTGGGCCTGTAATTTCCACACGACGATCCTGTAAATCTTCAGGTAATGGTGCAATTTCCCATGTGCTTTCACGAATTGATTTTGTTTCCTCTAAAAAATCTAGTGTGCCTCCGGCATCTAATTGACGTTGCCGCTCTAGCCGAAAATGTAATAATTCTAAGCGGCGCTGATTGAACTGACGATGCAAAGACGAAATAAACCGAAGTGCTTCTGCTGACAGAATTTGTTTTGTAGAATCGTTTACTAGTCCAGTAATGTTGATGGATGAAGTGACTGTTTGTTGGATACTCATTTGCAACAACCCTTTCTTATTTTCATTTAAATGCTTGCCATCATTGCGCGATAAAGTGAAACTCCATTCAGTGGGGGGTTTTTATCCCCTACTGAGTGTTAGTTGAACCAATCGGGCTTTTACGGGCAGTTAACCCCCACGTAAACTTCTCCGTTACATACTTACGTTTTGAAGTGGGGGTCTTACTGCCCGTTAATGCGGGATAAATTGAGCTGTTTCAGTAGAACCCTCCATCGCTGTTGTAGATGATGTCCCTCCTGAAATAACCTGAGATACTTCATCAAAGTAGCCCGTACCCACTTCACGTTGATGTTTAGTTGCTGTATATCCATCACGTTCGCTTGAAAATTCTTCTTGTTGAAGTTTTGAATAGGCAGCCATTCCGTTGTTTTTATAATCAACCGCTAGTTTAAACATGCTGTGATTCAACGAATGGAACCCTGCTAATGTAACAAATTGGAATTTATATCCCATTTTCGCCAACTCTTTTTGATACTTAGCAATCGTCTCCTCATCTAAATTTGCTTTCCAATTAAAGGATGGTGAACAATTGTATGCAAGCATTTTCCCTGGATATTGTGCATGGATGGCCTCTGCAAATTGTCTTGCTTCCTCTAAATCCGGCTTAGATGTTTCACACCATATTAAATCGGCATAAGGAGCATAAGCTAGGCCTCGCTCAATCGCCTGATCGATTCCAGCATATGTGCGGAAAAATCCCTCTGGTGTTCGCTCGCCTGTTAAAAATTTAGCATCTCGCGGATCAATATCACTCGTGACCATATCCGCAGCATCTGCATCTGTCCGGGCGATTAGGATAGTCGGTACTCCGCATACATCCGCAGCTAATCGTGCAGCGACTAAATTTCGTATAGCATTTTGTGTGGGAAGCAATACTTTACCGCCTAAATGGCCACATTTCTTTTCAGATGCTAATTGGTCCTCTAAATGCACACCTGCTGCCCCTGCTTCAATCATCCCTTTTATTAACTCAAAAACATTTAGTGGTCCTCCAAATCCTGCTTCTGCGTCGGCAATAATCGGAGCAAACCAATCAAAGCTGTCTTCTCGTCCTTCAACTCCATCAATTTGGTCTGCTCTTTGCAATGCTTGATTGATACGTTTGACCACTTGCGGCACTGAATTAGCGGGATACAAGGATTGATCAGGATACATTTGCCCAGATAAATTGGCATCTGCTGCTACTTGCCAACCACTAAGATAGATAGCTTGTAAACCAGCTTTTACTTGTTGTACTGCCTGATTGCCGGTCAATGCACCTAGCGCATTAATATAGTCTTCTTGCTGCAGTGTGTCCCACAAACGTTTTGCGCCTTTTTCAGCTAACGTATGCTGAATGTCTACTGAACCCCGAAGCTTGATTACCTCTTCCGCACTATACGGACGTTTAATGTCTTGCCATCTTTCATCGTTTGCCCAGCTCTTTTCAAGTTTCTCAATTTGTTTTTGCCTTGTTGTCATTTGAATCACACCTTCCGACTTTTTATTATTTTACTGTTGCACAACAGATTAAGTTGTTATAATGTAATATATAACAGTAATGCTTTTTTGTATTATTTTTTGGATAAAATGCAACTATTTAGCGATGAAACATTGTTTTTGCATGACAAACAAGGGGGCTTTGGATGTGAGAGATAATGACATCTCGTTTTTATCAAAAAATGTAGCGGAACAGTATTATAATCTGATGAGTGATTGGTTGCCTGAGGAATCTTCAGTAGCAATAGCAGTAGGCGATACGTACGTTTATTTTAATGGCTGCCAAAAACTTCAATTATTTAATGGCAAAAAAGTAGAGTCTGGAAGTATAGTAGAACGCGTCATGAAAGAAAAAAGAAAAATTGAGGAGTTAATGAACGAAGCTTTTTTAGAAAAACCTTTTTATGGGATTGGTTACCCAATTACTTTAATGGGTGAAGCTGCTGTGTTATTGGTAATATTATCTCCCCTTTATCAAGAGATAAAAAATGATCCAATCCGTTTTATAACAGGCAAACAACAAGATGAATGGGTGTTAGTTCCAATTGAAAAAATTACACATTTCGAGAGCTTAAATAAAAAGAATTGGTGTTACACAGATGGTAAGCAGTATACAGTAAGCACAACATTGAAGAACCTTCAGAAAAAGCTGCCGAAAGATTTTCTTCGTATCCACAGATCTTATATAATCAATATCCACGCGATCGATCGTATCACCCGTGATTTTTCCTCCAATTTAATAATCCATATGGAAGATGGAACTGGACTTCCAGTTAGTCAAACCTACTTAAATGAAGTAAAACGCTTACTGGATATATAACTCATAAAAACCCCGCAAAAATAGTTTCTGCTTTTGCGGGGTCTTGTGTTCATTATTTGATTTTTTCCAACTCAGCTTTCAATTGCTGTACATCATGATTTTCTTCTTTTACTGTCTTTTTCAGCAACGAAACTTCATTTTCTAATGCTTTTTGTAATTCTTTTGTTTCTGCATCTAAATTAGCTTTTGGCTTCTTGCTTTTTTCTTGAAGTGCTGAAATGACATCATATAAGTCTTCATGGCCCATCACTCTGCCCGCTCCCCACATTAAACGGTCTGCAGGCTGGTTCATTACATAATCTGTAAAGTAATGATATGTTTCTTTATCAAAGTCGTAGGCATACCAGTTATTATCAACGGCAAACAAGTAGTCATCAAGGGCTTTTTGAGCTTTCCCCTTCTCTATTGCTTTAATGGCAGCAGATAAGTTTTCAATATTATTTTGCGCATGTTCGTGAGGGAAAATAGGTTCATCCTCCCATGTTAAACGAACAAATTGATCTTGCGCCAATTTAAATGTGTGAAGTAACTTACTGTTTACATCACGACTTTCTTTATATAATTTCGCAGCTTTTTTATCTTCGCCTGCTTGTAGCGCTTTTGCATACGCACTATTTATTTCGTTTACCTTTTTATTTGCCTGTTTTGCAGTGCTAATGGCTTCATCAATCGTACTAATGAGTGTGTCGCTTGAAACATTCGAGTCTTTTAATACATCCTGCTTCAATGTCTTCTTCATTTCTTCTAAACGTGTTGTGAAATTTAACGGCGATACAGCTGTTTGATCATATTGCATAGTCAATAATCCATATAAATTCATATTAAATTGGAGTGCTTTAATATTATTTGTTTTTTCATTATCGAATTGTGAGTGGTAATGTGTATGCATAAACTCACTATCCTGAAAATCATTACGCAATGCTGGAACACCAGCTAACGAGAATGAAAAATCATCAGACCACGTACGGAGTGGCGCCACTACAGAAATCCCTTTTTTATAAACACCTTTGACTGTCGGTACAGTTTTAGCAAATTTCGTAAGGAAGTCTTTGTATTCATATACTGCTCGGATTTCATTTGTCTTGGTATGTTCATATGCAGGTAACTCAAAATTCAAATTGGCAATCGCCTTGCCTACCCATTCAGGATGAACACGGAAGATTTGATTGTAGGCACCTGTAGACCAGTCGTATCTTGTATTGCTTACTCCCCATTCTTCCGCAGCTAATGCATTAAAAATGATAGTTTTTTGGGGTTTATAGCCACTATCTACTAATCCTTTTGCAATCCCCATCAATAATCCTATGGACGCATTATCATCTTGGAATCCATCAAAATAGGAATCATAGTGTCCTGATAAAATTACATATGAATCCGGGTCTTTCCCTTCAATTTTCCCGTAGTAATTATATGTCTTCTGATCTTTTTTCACTGTGGATTTGGCATCAAAATCAACCTGTAATTTATTGTGTTGTTTTTTTAATGCTGCTTTTAATAATGCAGCGTCATTTTGCGACATAGAAAATGCAGGAGCATCATCAGGCCCACAAATATCCTGTGCATTTAAGGCATTTCCATCTACTTCTGCATATCCCTTGCTTTGTACTGCAATGACAGCAGCAGCTCCTTTTAAATGTGCTTGATATGTTGGATAATTAATCCACCAATCCTCGCGCTGATTAATATCTATAAGAACTAGCTTACCTTTAACATCAAGATTCTCTAAATCAGCCGCTGTCCCTCTGTTGGCATACACAACATCAAAAGTTTTAGGTCCTTTCGTATCAAAGTTCGTTTGATATCCGCCAAGAACAGCCAAATGTGTTTTTCCTTTGGCATCTGTAAACTTCAGATCTGCTTTTTTAAAGGTCCAGCTATCGACTGTAATCTCATCTTTCGAAACATCCGTAAGCCCGATTTTTTTCATTTCATTTGCTATTTTCTTACCTGTTTGCAATTCAGCAGTTGATCCAGCTGTTCGATAGCCTAGCTTCTCATTTGTTTTAAATTGCTCTAAACTTTTCGCAAATTCATACGAATAATTTGCGTCTGCTAGCTTTACATAGCTCTTCGAATCTGTTGTTTCCACTGCTTTCTTTTGTTTTTCCTCTGTACTATTTTTCTCCGGCGTACATGCCACCAATGTAGTTGCGATCAGCGAAATCGCCAATGCACCACCTAAAAATCTTTTCATCAACCACATTCCTTTCCACTAAATTTACTTTGTTCATAGGAATCTTTATTCCCTAATTGCGAGAAAATTCAATCACACTTTTGCTAATCTAGCGTAATCAATTTTTTTCACAAAAATTATTAAATGATAACTTTCAACAAATAGCAATTACTTTTTTTATCAAAAACTTTTATTCTTTCCTTTTATTTCTTATGTAAATGCAATAATTGATACAGTAAAAAAATGTTAGTGTTAAATGCTTGAGGGTAAAGGATTAGTGTCAGTCTATTAAATTATTTGATAAAGAATATTATTTTAGAAAAAAAGGTTGAAAAATATGTCCTATTTTGTATAATAGAATACGTTTCACTAAACTAAAAGTTTTGTCTTAGTAAACTTGTGTTACTTAAAGTTCACCATAAGTAAACTTCCAATAAATGAAAATATAACTCTTTACTAAAGAAAATACTGAAAATAGAGGAGGAATGCATTTGATGCAGATAGGCAAAAAAATCAAACGCCTGCGACTGAAAAAAGGTTTGACGCAAGAAGAACTAGGCGAAAGAACCGATTTGAGCAAGGGCTATATATCCCAGGTAGAAAGGGATTTAAACTCCCCCTCTATTGAAACGCTATTTGACTTACTAGAAGTATTGGGTTCTACCCCAAAAGAATTTTTTGATGATGAAATTGAAGACCAAAATGTTGTCTATACAGACGAAGAGCATACGACTTTTACAGATGACAAGAAGGGGTATTATTTAAAATGGTTAATCCCCACTTCAAATGAAAAAGAAATCGAGCCAGTGATGATTGTTTTTGAAGAGAATGGCGAATTCAAAAAGTTTGAGCCTTCCTTGTCTGAAACATTTATCTATGTACTATCTGGTCGGGTAAAACTGGTTTTAGGCAAACAAGAATTCGTTGCTTCACAAGGCAGCTCTATTTACTTCGATGCTTCTAACCACCATCAGTTGTTCAACGACTTTGCAGGTAAAACGGAAATTTTACTCGTTGCAACAGAATCTTATTTATAGCTTAGGGGGACCCCAGATGTCGGAAAATGCAATTATCCGCTTTGAAAATGTTTCAAAATCATTCAGTGATGGCACTGTAGTGCTAAAAGATATAAGCTTTGAAATGGAACGAGGCAAGTTCTATACACTCTTAGGGCCATCTGGCTGTGGGAAAACAACAATTCTCCGTCTCATCGCAGGTTTTATGGAACCTACCAATGGTGCAATCTATTTCAATGGTAAAACAATCAATAATGTGCCAGCCAATGAACGCCAAGTCAATACCGTTTTCCAAGACTACGCACTATTCCCTCACCTTAATGTGTTTGAAAATGTGGCGTTTGGTTTGCGTATTAAGAAAGTAAAAAATGAAGAAATCACCAGAAGAGTAGAAGAAGCATTAAGGTTTGTCAATTTAGCAGGTTATAGCCAACGTGAAATCTACGAAATGTCTGGTGGCCAAAGACAACGTGTTGCCATAGCACGCGCTATCGTAAATGATCCAGAAATCATTTTATTAGATGAGCCTTTATCTGCCCTAGATTTAAAACTGCGCACAGAAATGCAATATGAATTGCGCGAATTACAGCAGCGTTTAGGCAAGACCTTTGTATTTGTCACTCATGACCAAGAAGAAGCACTAGCCATGTCAGACGAAATCTTTGTCTTACATGAAGGCCAAATCGAGCAAAGTGGATCACCTGTGGATATCTACGATGAACCAATCAATCGTTTTGTCGCTGATTTCGTCGGCGAATCAAACATCGTGCCAGGTACAATGATTCGAGATTTTGAGGTTACGTTTGCAGGTAAGACTTTTGAATGTGTAGACCAAGGCTTGAACGCCAACGAAAATGTAGATATCGTCATTCGACCTGAAGATTTAGAGATCACAGATGTAGAGCGTGGAAAGCTTGTTGTAACAGTTGATACCCAATTATTCCGCGGCGTTCATTATGAGCTCTCTACCTATGACCAAGATGGGAATGAGTGGCTTGTACATTCATTGAAAAAAGCTGATGTTGGTGCAAAAATCGGCTTAGATTTCGACCCTGAAGCTATTCACGTTATGCGTTTAAATGAATCAGAAGAAGACTTCGATAAAAGACTTGAATCTTACGGAGAAGAAAATAATGCGTAGAAAAGGGAATTTATTATCACTAATCCCCTACTATATTTGGATTCTATTTTTCGTTATTGCACCGATCCTTTTAATTGTTTATTATTCGCTTCTTGATCTACATGGCCATTTCACAATCAACAACTATCGAAATTTCTTGACTAGCGTTTATTTGAAAATGACCTTGAGTTCGTTCTGGTATGCATTTCTCATCACGCTGTTCTCCTTAATTATTTCTTATCCAGCTGCTTATTTAATTACAAAGTTAAAATATAAGCAGTTATGGCTTATCCTGATTATTATTCCTTCTTGGATTAATCTTCTATTGAAAACCTATGCCTTTATTGGCATCTTTGGCAACAAAGGTCCAATCAACGCTTTCGTTAAAGCAATTGGACTTCCAAATCAGCAAATTCTTTTTACTGATTTTGCCTTTGTTTTTGTATCTGTGTATATTTTTATACCGTTCATGATTCTGCCGATCTTTAATGCATTAGATAAGTTAAATCCTGCATTAATTGACGCATCACGAGATTTAGGCGCTTCGAAAATCACTACTTTCAGAAGAGTTATCATTCCGTTGACCATGAACGGCGTTAAAGCAGGTGTACAGGCTGTCTTTATACCGGCACTTTCATTGTTCATGATTACAAGACTGATTGCAGGTAACCGTGTGATTACGCTTGGTACAGCAATCGAAGAGCAATTCTTAACAACACAAAACTGGGGTATGGGTTCAACCATCTCAGTATTCTTGATACTCTTTATGTTTATTATTATGTTGCTGACAGGTGAACGGAAGAAAGGAGTGGCGCGTAATGGAAAAGCTAAATAAACGATCGAAATTGTATTTGGCGCTTGTCTTTGTCATTCTATATGCGCCTATCCTTTTTCTTGTCTTCTATTCGTTCAATAGCGGCGATTCAATGACCAACTTTAAATCATTCACCTTTGCCCATTACAAAGAAGTTTTCCAAGATTCTAGGTTAATCGTTATTTTAATCAATACAGTAGTTATTGCTTTGTTATCTGCATTGATTGCTACGATCATTGGAACTCTCGGATCTATTGGCATTGTTTCTATTAAAAATAGAAAAATGCGCAATACCGTTCTTTCATTGAATAATATCCTGATTGTGAGCCCTGATGTTATTATTGGTGCTTCATTCTTGATCCTCTTTACAATGGCTGGGATTAAACTTGGCTTTATGTCCGTCTTATTATCACATGCAGCATTTAGTATCCCGATCGTTGTGCTAATGGTATTACCAAAATTGCATGAAATGAGTTCATCTTTAATTGATGCAGCGCTTGATTTAGGTGCAAGCCGACGCGATATTTTAACCCGTGTTATATTGCCTTATGTTAAGCCGGGTATCTTTGCTGGATTCTTTATGGCTTTAACCTATTCCTTAGATGATTTTGCTGTCACATTCTTTGTTACAGGAAATGGCTTCAGCACACTCTCTGTTGAGATTTATTCAATGGCTCGTGCAGGCGTTTCGTTAACTGTCAACGCACTCTCAGGTTTAGTATTCTTTGTCACATTGCTCCTTGTATTAGGTTATTACTTTATTACAAAACGCCAAACAAGATCGGGGGCTCATAAATGAAATCTTTGATACGAGCATCGATTGGCATTTTACTTGTATGCGGAATATTAATGTATACTTCACATGCAATGGATGCTACTTCCGGAAAATCCGGGAAAGATATTTTAACTATCTACAACTGGGGAGAATATATTGACCCTGCTTTAATTAAGAAATTTGAAAAGCAAACAGGCATCAATGTTATTTATGAAACGTTTGATTCAAATGAAGCCATGATGACGAAAATCGAACAAGGCGGAACGAATTATGATATTGCCGTTCCTTCTGAATATACGGTTGAACAAATGAGAGAACGCCACTTGCTTAAAAAAATTGATCACAAGCAAATCCCTAATTTAAAATATATTGAACCAGATTTTCTACATCTGGCTTTTGATAAAAAGAATCAATATTCGATTCCTTATTTTTGGGGTACTGTAGGGGTTGTTTATAATAAGAAACTTTTAAAAGACAAGAAATTTGATAGCTGGGATGACCTTTGGGATCCATCACTAAAAGGCAAGGTTATTTTAGTAGATAGCGCCAGAGAAGTAATTGGTGTTGGTCTAAATAGTATCGGTCAATCACTGAATACAACAGATTCTACTGTTTTGCAGAAAGCGACTAATAAACTAATTCGCATGGCGCCAAACGTGAAAGCGGTCATCGGTGATGAGGTAACTCAATTAATGATCAATGGGGACGCGGAAGTAGCCCTCACTTGGTCTGGTCAAGCGGCTGATATGATGTCTGAAAATGAAGATTTGACATACAGCGTGCCAAAAGAAGGCTCCAATCTATGGTTTGATAATATGGTCATTCCTAAAACATCGAAAAATATAGAGGGTGCCCATAAATTCATCAACTTTATGCTAGATCCAAAAGTAGCTGCTCAAAACTCTGAGTATGTAGGCTATACAACTCCTAATAAAGCCGCATTAAAATTGATGGATCCTGAAATCGTCAATGATACACGCTATTACGTATCAAAAGACGTTCGTGAAAAATTAGAAGTTTATAAAAACCTAGGAAAAGAAAAGATCGGCGAATATAATGAACTTTTCCTACGCTTCAAAATGTCTATACGTTAATGTATTGAAGAAAGAAGCTGAATCAAAAAAGTTTTAGCTAATGAAAAGACCGAACACCTGTGAAATTTAATTTCACGTGTGTTCGGTTCTTCTTTTGTGAAATTTCGTAATGTGTTCCTTGCTGCAGACTTAGCTTTAATCTCCTCATCACTACGATCTACTAAGATTCACAGGACTCGCCGTACGCTCTCTATAGCTCTTAATTTATGTTTCTGAAATTGATTGGCTTATAAGGAGTTATTAATTTTCCCCCTTCTTGTTTCTTAGATGGCATTGGTTAAGTCAGATAAAAAGTAGTCTCCCTAAAATTTTTCCTCCTTCTACTTTTTCTACAGATTACTCTGTTATAAAACAGCTTTCTTGAACACCCTATAGACAAAAGGTATAATTTTGATTAGTATTGTTTTATATTTAGCATCACGAAATAATTAAGGAGAAACTAGATGAATAAAAAAAATAGAATAGCTTTAATTCTTTTAATGGTTAATATGTTTGTCACTATGAGTGCAATTGGTTTAATTATACCTATAATGCCCAACTACTTGAAGGAGTTCGGCGCTAAAGGAGCAGTACTCGGCTTTTTGATTTCTACTATAGCTTTTGCGCAATTTATCTTCTCTCCCATTGCCGGCAGTTTATCAGACAGGCTTGGCAGGAAGAAGCTAATCATCTTCGGCCTATTATTAAATGGGACATGCCAGATTTTATTTGGCCTATCTAATCACTTATGGGAACTATTTGTTTTGCGTTTTCTAATCGGTGTTGGGTCCGCCTTTATCACACCGCCTATCATGGCTTATGCTGCGGATATTACTACACTAGAAGAACGCGGAAAGGCAATGGGGCTTATCGGGGCTGCTATTTCTTTCGGCTTTATGGTCGGACCAGGGATTGGCGGCGCTCTTTCAAATGTAAGCTTACACTTCCCATTCTTTATAGCTGGTATCGCAGCTCTTATCGCAGGAATACTTTCTATCATTTTATTACCCAAAACGACGCCTGCTGTTGAAGCACAACGAAGCGGAAATAATATTTTAAAAGAGATGGCAAATTCCTTTAAAAAGCCATACTTCATATTATTGCTTGTTGTATTTGTCTTCTCATTTGGTATTGCTAATTTCCAAGCTACATTATCAATGTTTTTGACATATAAATTTTCTTTCACTCCTAATGACATCGCCATCATTATGACTGTCGGTGGTTTTGTAGGTGTAATTGTTCAAGGCGTTCTGATCAACAAACTATTTAAACGCTTCGGTGAAATGAAGATCATATTAGTGAGCTTAATTGTAGCTGCTCTTGCTATGCTCGGAATGGTCTTTGTGAGTTTCTACTTCTCTATCTTGCTCGTAGCGACACTTTTCCAAACCGCAACAACCTTAATCAGACCTTCTGTTAATACAATGATTTCGAAGGTAGCGGGTAATGAACAAGGCTATGCGGCAGGTATGAACAATGCATATATGAGTCTTGGAAACATGATTGGTCCTGCACTTGCAGGTACTCTATTGGACATCCATTTGAATACGCCATTTATTTTAGGCGCAATTATTCTAAGTATTTGTTATATCATTACCTTCACATGGAACCGTAAAAAGTTCTCCACTATGATGTAAAAAACGGCACGCAGTTCACTCACTGCGTGCCGTTTTCTAATTTAAAGGCTGTAATTCTATTCTATGCATTTCGTTTACATCCTATAAAATATCTATCTCTTTTTAAAATCTCTTAAAAATTGTTCTACAAAACGGACATTGATGTCCAATAACATTTCATCCGGCTGCAATGATGCATGATGCAGACCATATGGTGAATTTGCGCCAGTCCAAAACATCGCACCAGGAATCTCCTTTAAAAAGAAGCCGAAATCCTCTCCAGTCATGGCAGGCGGACATTCATACGGTGTGGTGCCGGCAACCTTTTCTGCTGTCTCTAGCAATTGCTTTGCACAATAGTCCTCATTGTATACTTGATAGTATGACGACCCATAATCTATGCTTACTTCGCAATCATACGCTATTTCAATTGATTTACAGAGTGCTTCAATACGCTCTTTCATCAAAAGCATCGATTCGGCAGACATGGTACGAATTGTTCCTTCTAATCGAGCATCTTCTGCAATACTATTTTGGACATATCCTGAAACCATTTTACCGATGGTAATAACACCGCTATCTAATGGATTTAAATTTCGACTTACGATGGTTTGTAGCTGCATGATTAAATTAGCTGCTGCTACAGTCATATCCTTTGTATGCTGTGGAAAAGCTGCATGCCCTCCTACACCATGCAAATCAATAAACAGTTCTGATGTATTAGCAAATAACAAGCCTGCTCTTGTCGCAATTGTTCCTACAGGATATTCAGGTGCGATATGAAGCGCAAATAGATAGTCAGGTAATAAATCCTTACGCTCCCTTTCCATCCATTCAAGCATCGGTTTAGCGCCACCCGGTCCTTCCTCTGCAGGCTGGAAATAGATAATGGTCGTATTTATAGGCTGTTGCTCTGAAAAAGCTTTTATAAGCCCTATAGCAATGGCCATATGAAAATCATGACCGCATGCATGCATAAAACCCTGGTGTGTTGATTCATATGGCAAGCCTGTATTCTCTTCGATTGGCAAACCATCTATATCTGCTCGCCAACCTATTTTGAATGAAGGCCTCGTACCCTGGATTGTGAGAATAATACCTGTCTTCCATAGGTCTACTTGAAAATAACTCTTTTTTAACTCTTCTATAATAGCTAATAAGTATTTTTGCGTTTTGTCTTCTTGAAATCCAATTTCAGGAATTCTATGTAAATCCCTTCTTATCTCCACTAAAGACTTCATCGAAATGGCACCTCTTATATTTGTCGAAGATCCTGCATGATTTCAGATTTTGATTTCGTTTTTTCATCGATCTCTTTGATGACACGAGCCGGTGCACCAACTACTACTGTATACGGCGGCACGTCTTTTGTCACGATAGCACCTGCTGCTACTACAGCGCCTTCGCCGATTCGGCATCCCTCTAAAACAACAGCGTTCGCACCTATTAATACATTGTCTTCGACAACTACCGGATCTGCACTAGGTGGTTCAATAACCCCTGCAAGCACCGCTCCAGCTCCTATGTGGCAGTCCTTTCCAACAGTCGCACGACCGCCTAATACGGCATTCATATCAATCATCGTACGGTCGCCGATTTCAGCTCCAATATTAATGACACTGCCCATCATAATAACGACGTTTTGGCCAATTGTCACTTGATCTCTAATGATTGCTCCTGGTTCGATTCGTGCATGGATATCTAACAACTCTAGTGTTGGTACAGCTGAATTTCTTCGGTCATGCTCTACCACATAATCTTCTATCGTCTCTTTATTCTCTTCTAAGGCTTTTTTGATATCTTGCCATTCACCGAAGACAACCGCAGCATCTTTTTCACCAAAGACTTTGCTGTTTTCTCCGAAAGGAATGGAAGTGATATCTTTACCCTTCACATATACTTTTACAGGTGTAGCTTTTTTGGCATTGGCTAAATAAGAGATAATTTGTTCTGCATTCAACTTTTCCATTAGAAACCCCCCTATCAATTTCTACTATTGTACATGATAAAAAGGATAATTTCATTTATTTTTTGAATAATCATACAAACATTCCGCTTGTTTCTTCGCTACCTCCACAAAAGCGGCAACTTGGCGCAATTCGAAAGCAGAATCATATCCGATCAGCCAGGTATCCCTTGTAATATTGAATGCTTCTTCCTGATTTGTGAGAGGAATCCTGTTAACATCCTCTTGTCCCGTGAGTGTAATGGATGGAAGTATGGCATATCCGATACCGTTTAATGCCATTTGCTTGCATGTTTCGATCTGATCGACAATAATCTCATGCTTTGGATTAGATGAAAAATGCCGCTGCCACCATTGCTGTATTTCTTGATAATAATTCGAGTCACTTTTAAATTGTATGAATGGCCGAGTGGTTTTAAATACATCATCCAGCGTTTTTATTTCTGTATCGACTAAATAAAGAGTATCTCGAAATAGATGCTGCTTTTCTCCTTTCCAGTCTGTTTGTCCTCTGACAATGCCGACATGTGCCTCCCCATCATACAGCGCTTTGACAATCTCTGAGCTCCAACCAGTCATTAAGGAAATCTTGGCGTCAGGATATTCGGTCACAAAATCCTTTAATACTTTTGGGAGCCAGGTATGCCCAACGATGGAGGCACAAGCAATTTTTAATGTGCCGTGGACTTTAGAATTTAAGGCTTGTATGGATTCAAAAATTTCTTCTCTCTTTGTAATCATCTCTTCCGCATATTGAATAACTAGCTCGCCTGATGCAGTGGCTGTCAGTCCTTTTTGTGACCGAATAAAAAGCTGGGTACCCCAATCTTTCTCAATCGATTGCAGCCGTTGTGAAAGGGCTGGCTGTGATAAGAATAATCGCTCTGCGGCTTTGCGCATATTGCGCTCCTCTGCTAATACCTTAATAATTTGGGCATCATTGGTCATAGTCATAAATACCACTACTCCTTTTAAAATTCGTCATAATAGTTGTGGATAAAAAAAAGGCCCATGAAATGAGCCTTTCTATTACTCTAGCTATTCGGTTGATAGATATGTTTTTTTAATTGTTTTAAAATAACACGTCTTGTCATAATACCAACAAATGTTGAGTCATCATCTACAACACATAAAAAAGCATGGTTAATGACTAAATCTAATGCTTTTTGGAATTTATCATTAATATTTAACATGGCAACATCAGCATCCATGATGTCATTTACTTTTATTGTATCTAATTTTTCAAATTCAATGTGATCGAGACCTAAAATAGATTCAGTAATCATGCGCATACTAAGCAACCCCTGTAAACGATAATCCATATCCAGTACAGGGATAGAAGAATATCCTGTCTTTGTCAACACGAGTAAAGCATGCTCTGCGCTATTGCCTAATTGGACATGGGCAACTTTATCAGAAGGTATAATTAAATCTGCAATCGGCGCTTCAAGGAATTCTCTGCTACTTGTCGAAATCATAGTATTCTACTCCTTACTTGTTCATAAAGTGAACAATTAAAACTACAATTTCATCTTACCATATATTATTCAAAGATTTCCATTAATGACCGAAAAAGCGTATACATTTTTCAAAAGTTACCCTGCCCCTATTTTAACGATATGCCAAGATATTATAAAAGACAACAAAGGTAATAAATATCCCCGCGATCAAATAGCACCAAATAATGGGATTCAACATTGTCGGGTGATTTTCCACCGTCTCAGAATAATTTTGATCCTCTACAGTTGATTGAGCTGCTTGTTTTTTTGCAATGCCCATAGTCCAAAATAATGCTATACCTGCAATAAGAACGCAAACAATAATTAATGGCCATGTCAGTTCACCCGTGAAATTCAAGAAAAAACCTTCTTTCTTTTTCATGTAGTATGAAACATCTCCGATTAATTAATGCATGGAATATGACTTAAAAATTCCTTATCACTTTTTTAAAGGAATTTCCTTCATTAGCTCATAAATCGGCAACGGTTTGCTGAAGAGAAATCCTTGAGCCTTTTTACATTGCTGCTTTTTTAAGAAACCAACGTGTTCTTCTTTTTCTACACCTTCTGCTATGACATCTAAGCCTAGATTATGAGCGAGATGGATAATGGTTTGAGCAATAGCCTTGTCTTTTTCATCTGTATCCATATCACGGATAAAAGATTGATCAATTTTTATAATATCAATTGGGTACCTTTTAATATAGCTTAATGAGGAATAGCCTGTTCCAAAATCGTCAACTGAAATAATCAGCCCCATACTCTTTAGTTGTTTTAGAATCTTCATCGTA
The DNA here is from genome assembly GCF_023515935.1 of Rummeliibacillus sp. G93. Lineage (NCBI taxonomy): Bacteria > Bacillati > Bacillota > Bacilli > Caryophanales > Caryophanaceae > Rummeliibacillus > Rummeliibacillus sp. G93. Next base: position 848,883 of record NZ_CP097314.1, on the reverse strand, counting down.
TCTTCTGCATCCGTCATAGAGCTCTCTGTGATTTCGAGTTCTAACAGAGATGGTTCAATTTCATACTTTTCTAAAAAATAAAGAATCTTGGATGCTAACTGATCTTCGCGAAATTGTTTTGGCGAAATGTTGACTGCAATTCGGATATTAGAGATACCTTGTACTTTCCATTCATATAATTGCTTACATGCTTCCTCCAGTACCCAATTACCTATATCTACGATAAGCTCTGACTCTTCTGCGAGTGGTATAAAAACACCAGGTGAAACAAAACCAAATTTCGGATTTTGCCAGCGCAACAATGCCTCGAAACTTGTAATGGTTTCTGTTTCTAAATCTATTTGCGGTTGGTAATACACCATTAATTCATTTTTTTCAATGGCTCTGCGCAGATGAGCTTCCATGAGAGCTGTGTTTTCGAGTTGATTTTTCATTTTGCTTTGGTAAAAACGATATGAAGATCGTCCTTTTTCTTTAGCATATAATAAAGCTTGATTTGCTTTTTGCAAGAGCTCCTCAATAGAAGCCCCATCATCAGGAAAATAGGTTATACCAATAGAAGCTGTTGTAGCTAATTCAGAATCCTCGATAAGAAACGGTTTTTTCATACTGTAGATGATATCCGCAGCCACTTGCTGTACTTGCTCTTTTTGAACATTTTGCAGGACAGCAACAAAATTATCGCCATTCAACCGATAAATTGATCCTATACTCTTGGTTATCTGAGAAACACGTTCAATAGCTGCGTTGATTATCATATCGCCTGCAGCAGTCCCATACGTTTTATTGACCCTTTTAAAGCGGTCGAGATCAATGGACAATATGGCTGATTTTTGATTCGTTCTCATCGAGTCTTTTATAATTTCCTTAAAATGTACGCTTAGCGCCTTACGATTCCATGAACCTGTCAGTTGGTCATGATAGGTAAAATAACTCGTGTCGCTTTCACATTCACGAGAAGGCGTTATATCACGCAATATTAGAAGGATTTTAGAGACTTTTTGCTCTGTTAGCATTGGAATACTTTTTATAAAAACAATAACAGATTTTCCTTCTATTGTTTTAAGGCCTATATCCGCTAACTCAATACTCTTTTGAGAAGAGATTGTTTCATCTATAAGCTTTTGTATCTCTTCCCTTGCAAATAGACTCACATATTTGTCTATTTGCAGGTTTGCCCCAACAAATCCAAATTTGCCATTTGCCGCAGCATTGCTATGAAGAATATTGCCTTCTTTATCCACTACTAAAATAGGGTCGAAATTTTGTTCAAGTAATTCAAGAAACGCTGGATCTTGTGGATGCTTATGTATTGTACAGTAATAGAATTGATCTTCGGAAACCGTCTCTTCCGTAACAGTTAATAAGTGTTCTAGATTCTCAAAAGCTGCCGTCTCATTAGCGCACACTGTTAGAATCATTGTTTTCAAATGTTGCCAAATTACGCTTGGCAAATAACGGTGAGCTAACTCTGTTTTGGGAAAGTGGAGCACTCCAAATTCATTTTGTGCCATGTCATTAGCATACATTATAGAGTACTGTTCGTTAGATTTACGAATAAGGACAGAAAGACCACTCTGTTCTATACTGCTATATTGATTTACTATATATTGCAAAGACTTTTGGTCTAAAGTTGTTTTTTTCATTTAGCGCCTCCACAAAAAGGTGTACTTTAGACTATCATAATAGATTTCAAAAGAATTATATAGATTAAAAACAAAAATTTTTTGAATTTAATGAACCCTTTTTACCTATTTTCCATAAAAAGTCGCATTCAAAAAATAATTAATAATCCCTACTATGCGTTTAGTCCCATTTCGCTTCCTTCATTTATTATTTTCACTCTGTTTTTTGTTAAGAGGTTTATAGCATGCTTATTTGGGATAAAAGAGATAATTAGAAAGTATATTCTTCTGTATATACAGATATAATTGATTGGTATTATAATAGAAAAAGTAAGACCTCATCATGTTGTTTTAAGGTTTTGGAGGCAGTTATATTTCCGCTCGGGGCTATCTTGCACCCGTGTAATATGCGCCAAATCATTCTATTATCTTGTATGAGAAGTGTTTTTTCTTTTGTTTCCATACTATTCCTTTATATTGAAATTATTTTTTTAGCAGAAAGGTAGGAATACGATGAGCAATCGCCCCCACAATGGAGATATAGCTACAGCGATTTATATAGTTAATAAACATGCAAAAACTGCCCCTGATAATAAAACTCTTTATACATTAAAGCGATTAGCCCTCGATAAGATGATTAAGATGGGATGCGCAAAAAAAATAGGACTTCAATTCGTCAAAAGACCACGGTTTAGCCAACAGCAGTCCGCTGTGGTCATTCAATGTTCTGATTACTATTTCCACTCATTGCCGAAGAAAGAAGACTTCAAGGAATTGCCTCATTTAGGTCACTTAGATGAGAATTATCGAAACCCTAGACGTAGTATGAGTCTAAGCAAGGCAAAACAAATATTGACTAACTTCCTTGAGCCGGAAGCTTCTCCATCTTCTATCCCTAAACGAAAAAAAAGAACTCCTCGAAGCATTTACGAGGAGAACAGAAAAAAAGGACTTTACCAAATGAACAGCTATTTTTATGGCCATTAAAAAAACCGGAGAATTCTCTCCGGTTTTTATAATACATATTGATCGATTTTTAAAATTAAATCAGCTATTTCTGGCTTGCTGATTTGGTCTTCAGCTCCCACTTTTTCTCCTTTATGTCTCAAATCATCTGTTATAAGGCTTGAAAAAATGATGACAGGCAATTTGCTTAATACAGGATGAGATTTCACCTGTTTTGTTAAATGATGCCCATCCATTTGCGGCATTTCAATATCTGTTACCATCAATTGGACATATTCGCTAATATCATCTGTTTTTTCCGCAATGCTTAACAAATATTCTAATGCATCTTTTCCATTCTCAAAAAATTCGACATTCGCATAGCCAGCCTCTTCCATCGTATCGTGCAGGAGTTTACGTAAAAGTGGTGAATCTTCTGCAATCACGATTTTCTTTTCAGAGCGGCTTCGTTGTCCTAACTTTTTAATGGAAGACACATTAATACCGGAGTCAGGATTGATATCTACCATAATCTTTTCAAAATCAAGCAATAATAGCATTACATCATTTTGCTTGATGACACCGATGACTTGTGAATTTCCCCCTTGATACATATCTGACGGCTTTTCTATAAGATCCCATGAGATACGGTGGATTTGCGTTACATTATCTACATGAAAGACAACTCGTTGTCTATTAAACTCAGCTACAATATACTTATGCTGTTCGCTATAAGGCGTATTGGACAATCCCAAAACCTTTTTCATATCAACAACCGGCAAAACCTCACCGCGCAATTGGATAATGCCTTCTACATGTGGGTGTGCATGCGGAATAAAAGTAACAGGTATAGGTTGAATTATCTCTTTTACTTTAATAACATTAATACCGAATTTGTTTGTCCCCATTTGGAACTCAACTATTTCAAGCTCATTTGTACCGCTCTCAAGCAAAATACCTTTATTTTCATTCATCTGAGCTAATACCTCCTACAATTCTCCCATAATTACCCCAATTGTATCATATTACATCATTTGCATATAGAAGAATTATTGACAATAAGTAGTCAATTTTTGCATTAACATCAAACCACGTAGCTCAAAAGTAACTAACTTTTATAATAATCAACTAATGCTTGAGTACCTAAATCATCATATCCCTTTTGCGATAACTCCTCGTACATTCCTTTTGCAAGAGATAGACCCGGCAATTGGAGTCCCATCATTTCTGCTTCTTTTAAGGCAATGCCCATATCCTTGATGAAGTGTTTAATATAAAATCCTGGTTCTAGGTCTCCCTTAACAATACGTGGAGCTAAATTGCTTAAAGACCAAGATCCAGCTGCACCGGTTGATATGGATTGAAGTACTGTATTAATGTCGAGCCCTGCTTTTTTGCCATAAACGATTGCTTCACATACACCAATCATATTGCTCGCAATGGCAACTTGGTTGCACATTTTTGTATGCTGTCCCGCTCCAGCCTCTCCTTGATAAATAATATGTTCACCAAATAATTCAAATACAGGTAGTACTTCTTCAAATACATCCTTTTTGCCGCCTACCATGATGGAAAGTGTCCCATTTTTCGCGCCAATGTCTCCACCTGAAACAGGAGCATCCAATGCTTCCATCCCTATAGTCTCAGCATGTTTAGCAATTTTTTTAGCTAGGGTTGGCTGAGATGTAGTCATATCAACTAATCTTGTTCCCTCTTTGCTCATTTTAAAAATACCGTTTTCTCCAAAATAAACTTCTTCCACATCCTGCGGATAGCCTACCATCGTGAAAACAATTTCGGTATTTTCCGCTGCTTCGCCTGGACTTTCAAACCAGCTTGCCCCTAGTTCGATTAAAGCTTCCGCTTTTGCTTTTGTTCGCGTATAAATATGTACTGTATGTCCTGCTTTTAATAAATGCATGGCGATACTTGATCCCATTACACCAGTTCCAATAAAGCCAATGGTCCATTTTTTCATATTATGACTCCCCCTTATTATTGTTGTGTTCATTATATCAGAATTTTCATTCCTCTTTATTATACAAGAACTTTCTTAGTACAAAAAAAGAGCAGATACGTAAAGTACCTGCTAAAGAAAGGGGGAAATGAGATTGTTGCTGTGTTCTTTATTATTATTCCACGCTACAACAAATTCTAAACCACCTTGTGTAAATTTTTTTATATAGTGTAAGTAGATAGCCAAAAGTATTACCAAGGCTTATTGTGTCTTTCATTTGCTGGAAGTAAATAAATCTACAAAAAAAGATAACTCCTAATAGGAGTTATCCTTTAAAATTTCACTAAATCTTCATCCTTAGGATAATCTTGTTCATGCTCTTGTTCTTGCTGATAAGTGTTTAGTAAATGATCTAACTTTTTACTTAAGCGGATGGTTTCAATATTAGAAAATCCCTTCTCGATACCTGATTGAATCATTTTTTCACGTGTATTTTCTAATTTTTTTAAAATGGACTCAGACATCCACCATCCTCCTCTCAGTAAAGTATTGTTTTTCTTATCCTATTGCAGATGTAGCTTGTCTTATGAAATTCTATTTTAACTTCGTGGTTCTTTCAAGTAAACATAGATTATATCTCCACCTTGTTTGGCGATCCCTTGAAAATGCTTAAAGTCTTCTCTTTTAATTAATTCTTCTCTCAGTTGATAAAATTCATGTTTATCTACTTTTAATTCTTGAATGTTTCCATTTTTTAAATCGTCTAACTTTTGTATGTAATTGTTCATATTCGCAACTCCCTTTACGTATAATATCAAAAATCTACATAAAATGGTTTTCACTTTACGAAATAACTATTTTAAGGCAAACTGTAAAGTAACTAAAGTTAAAGGGGCTGGTACTTATGAAAATAGCTGAAATTGGTAATGTCATTGAATTCGGAAATGGACTACAGGGAATTGTCGAGAAAGTGAATGAGAATTCTGTGATCGTGAATCTAACGTATATGGAGAATTTCAATTCACTTGAGATTGAAGAAAAAACTGTTGTTAACCATAAACGCTATAAAATATTAGCAGCTGCTAATAACAATTAATATAACGCATTACATATTCTTCAACCATGTTGTCTCTACGAATACCAAACATTTTGTGCTGCTCTATAAGAGCGGCATTTTTTATTAAACAACCTATAAATACTTCTATTGTCTGTTTGTCTTTTTACGTTTAGCATTTTCCCTAGATCCTCTTTATACTGTAATGCCCTCTATTATTATGACAAAAAGAGCGATGTATGTGTCTTACATCACACCACTCTTTTGATCTTAATAAGACAAATCTTTAATTGAGAGCCCTAGTTTTTTTAATAAATCAATCGCTAGGTCTTTTTCTTCCCCAGTCAATACACTTGTAATTTCATGCAATTGTTGTTCATGCTTAGGAAACAGCTCGTCCATAAACTCAGTACCTAGGGGTGTAATTTCAGCATATGTTATGCGCCGATCAGATGGACATGATACGCGCGTTAAGTAACCTCTTTTTTCTAATTTATCAACAACATAAGTGATTGACCCACTAGCCAGTAAAATCTTATTTCCTATTTTTTGAAGGGGCTGTCTTCCTTTATGGTAAAGTAATTCCAACACAGCGAATTCTGTAGGATTTAATCCATTCTCCTGGAAGAATTGGTTTGTGCACTCATTTATAGCTTTTGTTGCCCTCGAAAGTACAATAAAGAGTTTCAATGACTGCTTTATTTCATCTTGTGTTGCCATTCTTGTTCATCCCTTATAATAAATCTTGATTTTAAGATATTATACCGCTGTGGTTAATACTTTGTCAAAAGGGTGATGTTATACAGAATAAAAGCAATCGCTCTGTTCTGTAAGATCAGCGAAGTCTATTTCCAAGCTTTTTTCTGCCACCATCTCTCTTTGTTTTTGGATTACAAGTGGAAAATCAATACTGAATATCGTGCCCTCTCCTACTTTGCTTGTGGCTGTGATTTTACCATTATGTTCTTCAACAGTTTTCGCCACAAAAGCAAGGCCTAATCCAGTACCTTCTGATTTAGTAGTGTAGAAGGGAGTAAAGATATTTTCCAAATCGTTTTCAGACATACCTGTACCACTATCTTCAATCGAGATGGTCACTTTATCGTAATACTTGATTTGTTGTCGAATGACAATCTTGCCACCTGAAGGCATAACCTCAAAAGCATTCTTTAATAAATTGATTAGCACCTGCTTCAGTTTGTGGCTATTCCCTAAAATTAAATCTTCTTGATAAAGGTTTTTCTCATATTCTATCTCTACATGCTGCATAATTGATTGGGGCTGCATCAGCTCAATCGTCTCTTCCATTAACTCGCTAAATGAGAAAATATTCATCTCATAGCCACCTGGCTTGGATAAATCTAAGAATTCATTTACAATATTTTCGATACGCTCGATTTCTCTGTCCAAAACAGATAAATAACGCTTATTTTCACCTGTGGCTGTCATTTTCATTAAATCTGTAAAACCCTTTAATGTTGTCATAGGGTTTTTAATTTCATGTGCGATACTTGCTGCCATCTCACCGACCATTTGAAGTGTTTGCTGGTGTTCCAGCCGATTCATCATCATAATTCTTTCCGTTTCATCGCGAATAATTGTTAAATGAATATCATCCTGGCTGTCATAATTGCTCAATAACTGTATATAGCGCGTGCCCTCTTTCATTGGCACTTGAACGGTTAATTCTCCCTTGCCCGTTTCTTTTAAAGAACAGAAGAATTTATGGATATTATACCCTTCATTAGGGAATAACTTCCACAAAATAGAGATATCTTGTCCAATGATACTATGCAGGGAAACATTTAATAATTTGGCGGCCATTTCATTCATCTCAACAATTCGCTTATCAGCATCAGTTAAGAGAAGACCACTCTCAGATTGGTCAAAAACACGTCGGAACTTTTTCTCAACGGCGAGATGCTTATCAACTTTACTAGTAACCTCCGAGTAGTGGAAGCATAGTAAAATCCAATCGTATACATCTGAATAGCAGCTCGTTACTTTCATATCCTCTATTTTAGAGTTTAAGGTGTTAATAGACATCTTCTCAGTTGTATACGAACGAGTTTTAGTATTTTCAACAATCTTCTTCCATACATCGTAGGAATCTTCGCTTAGCCAATTTTTTATATCAATATCTTCTTCTACTTGTAAGTGTTCTTTGGCCAATTCATTAGCAAATAAAATATGGAATCTGTGGTCAACAATTATAATTGGTTCTTCACATTCTTGAAATGTAAAATCAAAATTACTGAAAAATCGTTGCGGCATTAACTAATCACCAATCCCTTCTTTTTATCATTCTATGAATTTCGCCAATAAATTATGACATCAAATTAGCACTAAATAAGATGAAACTCTACTAAATAGGAGTTTTAATGTCCTAAATTACCTCCGTCCGAAATTAAATTATTAATATTCAGATTATTTCATATAAATCAAATTCTATAAATAGGACTTTTTACTTTAAATTTTTTTGTATAATTACGCTAGTATCTTTATCTTAAAACAACTCTGTTAAATATACAAGATATTTCCACTCGACAAATTAGCTAAAAGGAGATTCCCTATGAATATTGTTCTTGCAACACTAAATGCCAAATATATCCACACTAATCTCGCTATCAGATATTTAAAAGCTTATGCCCAGCCTGACTTCAACCCAGTTCTTGCAGAGTATACGATTAAAGACCCTACTTTTAATATCGTATCTGATCTCTATCGAAAATCTCCAGATATCCTCGGATTCAGTTGTTATATCTGGAATATTGAAGAAACAATCAAAGTAATACAAATGGTGAAGAAAGTCAGCCCTCATACGAAAATTGTCCTAGGAGGCCCAGAAGTAAGTTATGATGTCCATGTTTGGCTCAAGCGTTTAAAAGAGGATGTTGACTGCATTATTATGGGCGAAGGTGAGCATTCTTTTAAACAACTACTTCATTATTACCATGGACAAATTCCTCTTTCTGAAGTGCCAGGCATCGCTTTTTTAAAAGAGGATAAGGTTGAAATACATCAAGCGGCACAAAAAGTTGATTTGCGTGAAATGCCTAGCCCTTATCGTTTTGAAGAAGATCTTCCCCATCTATCAAAGCGTATTGCCTATATTGAGACTAGTCGTGGCTGTCCTTTTAACTGCCAATTTTGCCTTTCTTCTATAGAAGTTGGTGTTCGCTACTTTAACCGCGAAAAAATAAAAGAAGATATACGATATTTGATGAATAACGGCGTCCGGACGATAAAGTTTGTCGATCGTACTTTCAACATTAGCAGAAGCTATGCAATGGAAATGTTCCAGTTTTTAATAGATGAACATCAAGAAGGTGTCGTATTCCAATTTGAAATTACAGCAGATATCATGCGTCCAGAAGTTATTCAATTTTTGAATGACAATGCACCCAAGGGCTTATTCCGCTTTGAAATTGGCGTACAATCGACAAATGACTTAACCAATGACCTAGTGAAGCGAAGACAAAACTTCTCCAAATTAACTCGTACAGTGACAATGGTAAAAGAAGGAGGCAAAATTGATCAACATTTAGATTTAATAGCAGGCCTTCCAGAAGAAGATTATCACAGTTTCCGCCAAACATTTAATGACGTATTTGCTCTACGCCCAGAGGAATTACAGCTAGGTTTCTTAAAGTTATTGCGTGGCACAGGTCTGCGCCTACAAGCGAAACAATACGGCTACGATTATGTGGATGTAGCTCCATATGAAATTGTCGCAAATAATGTGCTAAGCTTTGATGATATGCTTCGGATTAAACAAACCGAGGATATATTAGAGAAATATTGGAATGATCACCGAATTGATTATACGATAGATTATTTGGTCAGTAGCGTCTTTGAAACACCATTTGATTTCTTCCAAGAATTCGGAACCTATTGGGACAACCAAGGCTGGTCACGTATAGGCCACCAGCTTGAAGATTTATTCTTACGCTTGATAGCATTTCTAGAACAGCGCGGAAACGTAAATATGAATATCATTGTAAGTTTGCTGCAGCTAGACTATTTAAAAGCACAGCGTTTCCAGCCTCGTAAACCTTGGTGGAAAAATCAGCTACCTGAAATTAAATCAAAAGATATACTGAAAGAAATACGCTTACACCCTGAAATGGCCGGCAGTGCATTTGCCCAATTCAATGTAGGAGAAAAAGAACTGTATAAGCATACACTGCTTCTGCCTTTCTATATCGATTTAGATTTACTGAATAATAATAATGAGGTCAAAGAGTGCAATGGTTATCTAATGACCTATTTCCGCAAAGATGGAGCTCCGTACTTTGCTTTTATCCGTGAAGAACAAATGGCTTACAGTTAATCATGTATGCAAAAAAAGGGCTCCTCTAAGGAGCCCTTTTTAAAATACTCAAGCTTAATTTATCCATTTACAAACTATCCAATAATAACCCGTATTATAGCTACTCATTTTTACCTGTTCATACATGTTTTTTCTACTTCATATATTAACACTTTTAAATTTTATCCTTCTATTAATATATATAAATTGAATTACTATAGGGGTCAAATAAGGGGTCTAGGTACTTATATAATAGGATTGGCATTTTCTATATTTATTGATTTTATAAAAATTGCTTTTTAGGGATGATATACTTAATTTTACATTAAAGAGATTGGAGGGATATACATATGAAAAAATTCTTGATAGCAACATTGAGCGTTTCATTATTGCTAAGTGCTTGTGGTGTGTCTGTAGAAAATAAAAAAGAAACTACAATAGACGTTAAAGATAATAACATTCTTTCTAAGTATGGCGATGTAAAGGAATATTATAACAAACAGGATTTAAGTTATAAAATTGTTACTGGCCCAATGAAATTAGAAATCACAGGCATTAATGTTGCTGATTTAGCTCCTAATAAAGAGAGTGAATTTATATTTGATAATCTAAAAAAGGCTCATGTTCTTATCTTAAACCTTAATACAAGAAACACTTCTAATAAAGAGGTTTGGTTTAGCGCTGATCACCCTACCCTGGTTACTAATACAGGAGAACAAGTAGATGTTCGAGCTCATGAGATTTCTAAAACTGTAGGTGAAGATTTTAAAGGCAAAGTTTCTAAAGAGGGGCGTGTCGTTTTCTTTTTAGAAAAAGATTTAAAAGATATAAAGAAACTTACTCTTTACTTTGATTCTCCAGTGGATAAAAATAAAGAACCAATCGGTGAAAAGACTAAGATTGTGATCTCTCTGAAATGAAGAAAAAGAGTTACCTTTTATGGTAGCTCTTTTTCAATACTATCCTTCATATGAGTTTACTTTTAAAATATCCAAGAAATGAGCCTTAAATATCTCTCCATACCTTTGAATAGTAATTAACTTTGTATTCGGATCCATCTTAGTAACCTTTCCAACAATCGGTTCATCTTTATTAAATACTGCAAAGCTATACGTTTTGTTTGTATTTAAAGCTTCGTTCAATGTCATTGCTAATTCTTCTAAATCGAATTCGTCACGGTCAGGATGTTTAGCGGATTTTTTAACTCTTTTTGGTTTCGGGAATCCTACAGACATGGTTATCTCTCCTTTTTATTTGTGATAAACCTTCCTATTAACTTCTGCTACTGTTTTATACTCCATATTTAGTAGGCGTTTTATTTCTTCGTTAGTCCAGTTTCTTAACGCCACGTTAAAATACCTATGGTACTCTGTTGCACCACGATATAACACTTCGTAAACGGTTATGAAATCATCTTCTCTTACTTCTTTTTCTATTCTTATTCCCAAAGCACCTAGTTGTCTTTTGACATTCAGTTTTTCTTGTTTTACTTCTTGTATCTTATTTTCAAACCACATATTAAAAGCTCCATGCGATTTAAAACTATCTAAAAACTTACGATCACGCTCTAGTGTCCGTATTGTTAAATCTAGAATGATTTGTTTATGCACTAGATCGCTGTGTTCCCTACTCATACGACTTCTCGTTCTTTTCTAAGGACTGGCATCACTGCAAGAACATTATCGGTAATAAAAGTACGTTTAGCATGCTTAGTGAAGCAAAACGCCTGAAATCTGTCACCAGCAATTTTTATTAGTTTTACTCGACGCTTCGTAATCTCTCCTGTTTGAGAAATGTACATTAAATCAACAAATTGATTATGCTGCATGGCTTTTATTAGCTGCTCTTTCATTTTGACTCCCCCTTAAATTAGAACGTTTGTTTGTTTAATTATAAGGAACGTTTGTTCTTTTTTCAAGCAAATAAAAAAAGACCCTAATGCTCTGGTTGTAATGGCCTAAGAATGCTTGGGTCTTTTTCTTGTGTCATGAAAATATACAAAACTACAAATAGCTATCAAAAAAGCAATTGAAATCACAATAATAAATGCTGTTACATCACCCATTTTACTGAATAACCTGTGATAATCAATAATATAATCAGAAGCGCCTAAAAATGCCACTATAATTAGGAATACAGATAAGAGATATAAGGTAGGATGTTTTCTAGCAATTCCACATTCACATATATCATCTGGACCACATCCGCAACTTTTAAGAGTAAGCGCAGATAATTTAGATATCCCATTTAATAATAAAAATATAATCATAAGAATGGCTAAAACTAAAAAAGCTCCGAAAAATAATAGTTTACCAGTAGAAACATGATTTATATTATTAAAAATACTAGTCAATGCTGACAGTCCACCGAATGCAGCCACTAAGATTGAAGCAAAAACACCTAATATAGCAATAAAGTCTTTTTGAATATTTTTTGCCACATTTGCTTGTTTTTCTGTTTTTTTCTTTAAAATTTTATACTTAGAATCCTGTTCTTCATTAATAAGCTCTAACGATCTTTGAAATATATCTACAGAACCTTCGGCTATCCGAACACTTTCATAAATTTTATATACTTGTACACGTACAAGTTCAATATGGTCGTCAATTTTAAATAAAAAACTCTCCCAGTCATCCTTTTGCTCTTCTGGGTGAAATTGAACAGTTCTTAACAACATAATATTCCTTTGGATAGTTGTCAGATTTTCATCGTGTTGATCTATTTCAAGAAAATTCGTATTAAATAACTCTTGACTTATAACTGAGTAAATTCTAGTTTTACTTAAGAAAACAGTCTTCCAAACTTCAAATATTTCCATTAAGTCCTCATTAATCTCATCGTTATAAATTATCATTTTACTTAATGACTCTTTGAAGTTATTTTTAATTAAACCATTTATCTCTTCCCCTTGTTCTAACGGCAGCATTAGTTATAACCTTCTTTTATAGTTCATTTAAGACTTCTTTGAAATCATCATAGGAATATTCCAATAAATTACCATTATTTTTATTTATGGTTCTTTCTTCTTTTAACCATGGGGTGTGAGAATGGGTTAAATCCACCAATTCAAATGAATTTCTTTTACCATACTCAAAAAGTACTTGATCGACCAAGTCTTTTTCCTTTTCATTAAATTTTGCCAGTTTAGCTTCTTCAAGTGTGATTTTCCCATTTTCCATGCGAAGGGTTGTTGCAGGTTTAGTTATACTTCCTGAACCATTCGAACGGTACTCTCCATATATAGCTCTAATTACTGGACCTAATTTCCATTTCTCGGTTGGTTGTACGTATGGGTATACGCCAAACTCACCGATCCACTTCACTGCAACAAAATACAATAATTTTTGTAGTTTCAGGTGATCTAAGGTTTCTCTCTTTTCGTTAAAAGAACTAATAATATAAGCTGCAACATTTGAAGCGCTATATTTACCATCTTTATTTTTCTTCACAAGAGGTACCCCCTTCTTAAATATGTATTTAAATCCTCAGTAATACAAAATTACATGTACTATTGTATTACTTCTACCCATTATACGAAAAAACATAAAAAAAAGAAATGAAAAGAAATAATATGAAATAATAAGAAACGGTATGAAAATATAAGAAATTATAGTAATACTAAAAAGTCCTTTTTCCATGTAGAAAAAAGGTTTTAATATTTTTAAATATGTTAGAAAATAAAATAATTTGAATTGAGGTATTGATTTATTATATACCATGGTATACAATAAAATTATAGAAAGGAGGTGAACAAAGTGGATTATGATAAGATTTTAGCTTACTTAGTAGCTATCGCAACAATCCTAAACTTGCTTACAAGTTCAGCGAAAAATATAAGCGATATGAAAAGTAAAAAAAAACAAAAGCGACGCCCCTCTCGCAAAGGAAAACGTCGCTAACAATCTACAGAAGGAGGTTAGCCCCTCCTTCTCCCTAATCTTATCATATCCCTTTCATTATGAAAAATATAGGATATGTCGTAGCTTTAGCGTTTGCTTATTACATCTTAACTGATATGGTTAACTGGAAAAATCCAAGTGCTTTTGATTACTCAATGATTATTATTTATTCAATATGTTTAATATTAGTGATTGTAAATATTGTTCTTTATTTCATGAAAAAGAGGTGATTAAATAATGTCTGAAAATAAAACATCGGAAGCACAAAAGCGTGCTACCCAAGCGTACCGTGAAAAGAATCGAGAAAAAACACGTAAACAATCCGCAAAGAGTGCTGCTAAAACATATATCAATAAGTATTGTAGTTTAGAGGATTTAAACGAAGTAAAAACGTGGATTGAAGCACGTGAAAAGGAATTGTAAGATGAATAAAAAAAGACCAGGTGTTCATAAATTAATCGAACCCTGGTCTTGTTTATAATAAATTTGGTATTACTTAACGGTATAGGCTTTTACATACTCACGGTTTGCAGTGACGTAGCCACCGCAAGTAATAAATCTAGGTGTACCATTCTTTGAATGAGCAATGTCGATAATATCTAGTTTAGTGCCTTTCTTATGACGTTTCAGCTCTTTCTTAAACTCTTTATCTTCATACACGCCGACGTCTGTTAGAGAAACTAATCTGTCATATTTCTTTTTGTAATAACCTTGGTTAACTGGCTTTGAAACTGCCTTCACATCTTCTTTGCCAAGAAACCAATCTAAAGATTTTGTGCCATTTAAACGGTTTAAATCAACATTACCAGTAATGCCTGCAATTTTTCCTTTATCCGTATATTGGTGTAAATCACAAGGATAATTAGGTTTAATTACAGAAACACCATCATTTGCATAGCGAGGAATCCATACAAAATCAGCTTTAGAATAGTCTAAGTTGAATGTATTATATAGATGATGAGCTACGTAAATACCCACCTTTTTGGCTCCAAGGCGGCGCAATTCTGCAATAAAAGCATTAGTTCCTGCTCTCATGTCGCCCATTGTTTTAACCTCAACATCAGCAACAAAAAACAACGGTTTTCGTCCGCCAACTGTAGCACGACTATAAAAGTCTCTTGCTTCTACCTTGGCATCTTCAACTGATGTAAAGCGTGTGAAGGCATACACACCGTATGGAACTTTATATTGTTCACATCCTGCGGTATGTGTTTGATATACCATATCTTTTATTGTTGATCCATCTTGCACTCGTAAGATAGCCAAGTCCGTCTCTGTCGCAAATGCTTTGTAATCTACTTTATCTTGCCATTTTGAAATGTCTACAATTTTACCCATAATTATTTATCCCCTTTCATAACTGCAAGTGCTTTTTGGATTGGTTCTGGTACATTGATACCTAACTTAATGCTATTTTCTCCTAGGCTTGTAATTTCGTTCAGAATGAATAGAATAACTACCCCATCTGGAATAACTTCGGACAGGTTAAATCCCTCTTGTCCTAAAACCATATATAAGAGGTTGGCTACCACAATCCAAACCCACATAACGCCCTTTTTTATAATTCCTTGATAACCACGTTTACTAGATAATTGTCCCCAATTGGCAGCCATTCCAGTAATATAGTCGAATACATTTAGTAACAATAAAGTTGTAAGTAACACGCTCCACCCTCCTAAAAAATAGGAAGTAACACCACCAACAATTGAAAGAACTGTTTTTAGAATTTGTTCCATTTCTTCTCCTCATTTCCCCAAAATAAAAGAACCGTAAAAAGGCTCAATTTTCGTATAATAAAAGCCCTCCACTATTGTGGAGGGCTTACTCTACTTCATATTCGCTTGAATATAAATCGAAAAGTCGTCACGTCTAATCAAAGTTCCTATGTTTGCTTCTCCCTCATCTTTCAGCTTTTCTGCTGATTGATAAGTTAAATCAGCTTTACTTTTGGTGCAAAATTGAATTAAAAGTGAGTTTCCTTTCACTTTCTTCAACCGTTTAGATAGTTCTAATTTATTCATAAAAAACGCCCCCTATTTACCTAAATTCGACAAATCGAAGAATTAACCTTTAATATTTTTTTGTTAATTTAGATAAAACCTACATATCCTCTATGCGGGTTGGAGGAAGTATAAAAAAAAATTCAACAGAATGTGTTTTAATTAATTAAAATAACCAAATTTTCAATAATTACCTCTACTTTTCTCACTTGTGAAATATAAAATTCATCACCTTTTGAAACCATTATACATATAAATTCTCTACTATTTCTATAAGCATCTATAAACCATTCTATTGCTGCATCCTTAAAATAAAAATCCAATTCAAGGTCAGTTAAATTGCTTTTTACTTTTTCTTCAACTATTCCTTTAGATTGAAATTCAAAAGAATTATTTTTTGTAAAGATTTTTATTTTATCAAATTCCCTTAACACGGCTCACTCCCTCTCTATACTGATAAAATTCAAAAGAAATGGATATTACCCTTTAACAATTATCCCCTCTTTCATCAAAAATAACGCTTGACTGCGTTTATGTCGTATCATCTTCCTCTAATGTCTTAAACATGGAATTAGCCCCTTCTGACATTTTATCTTTCGGCAATAAAAATACCCTCCACAATGATTGTGGAAGGTATTGAAACAGCAATCTCCTATTGAACTTGCTGTTTTATTAACATAACCTTTTTATCCGAGTCTGTAATAAAAATAGTTTTATAATTTTCCATGTCACTGGTTTCATCACCTTTTGATATTAGCAAACTTGTAATAATATAGTGATTCATATGCAATTTTATGAAATGTTTATATGCGTCATCTCGTTTACTAAAGTTAATTTCAATTGAATTTTCTCTAACGCCAAAATTTCCTTGAGTCTTAAATATACGTTTTTCACCTTGAGCAAGAATATCTATCTTATCAAATTCTTTTAACATATCATCCATATCATCCACTCCCATCTATCTACTTAATTCGACAAAAAAGGAGAAAGTACCTTTATTATATTTGTGGTTGTTTTTGGCAATAAAAATAACGCTAGTCGTTTAACAGCGTTTATGTCGTATCATCTTCCAATTGTTCATTAAGCTGCATATGTTTGATTAGTTATTTGTTGAAACTGTTCTGTTGTAATTTTCCCTTTAACAACAAATACTTTAACTTGATTATCAGTATAAAAACCTGATTTATAAAAGTCTGAAATTGTTTTGAACCAATCCATATTACATCAAACCTCCTTCAACTAGTGCTAATAGCATTTGAGCATTTTGTGCTTTGAGTGATTCAACTTCTTCATTTGTTGTGAGTGGTGCATCATGATACTCATAAAATACATTAGTACCATCAAATTTCATTATAAAATCTTGACCTGCTTGAGGTGTTGCATCTGGAATACTGTCTAACAAGAATCCGGTTTCTTCCAACTCCTCTTTTGTTTTACCAAGTCCGTTTTGTTTGTCGAAAGGTATATTATGAACAAATGTTACAACCCCATTATTAATTTCAATATAAACCATTATTTATTCCTCCAATTATTGTATTTGTACTCCTGTTATTAAGGTTTGTATTGCCCCCATAGTTGTTCCTAAATCTGGATTACCATACACTTTAGAATATGAATTAATCGGTTTAGCATTAGTCATATTAGGAGCATTAGTTGTGCTAACAACAGTATTAGTTTGGAAATTATAAACCGACATTTTATAAGTTCTTGTATAATCGGCATTCTGAATGTATGAATAAAGAATACATGTTGATGAATTTATTGGTTCTATTTTGTATATATACCCTATCCCTGGATCATTTGAGCTCGTTAAAGTTGCCCCATCGATTCTTATTAATTTTGTACCAGAAGGAGCGTATATAGAACCGTTTAAATTTGCAGCTAAATCCAATCTCGTATTACTAAAATCTTGTCTACTAGCGGTATCTTCATATAATCTATGAGATATTTTAGTTAATGTATCGCCTGCAGCATTTAGTTGCCAATATGATAAATAGTAAGATATCATTTGACCATCAGATTCGATAGCATATACCAACCCATTAGTGTCTGCGAAAGCCGTTTTTGGACCAAATTGAACGAACATATTACTCATTTGTTTAGTTACATTGGTCGATAAGTTTATAGTTGTAACATTTTGTAAAGCCGCACCAACTACAAAATTACCCCATTTAGTTAACTGTATGATACCCTGGTTATTATCCCATAGCATAGTACCATTAGCGACGGCATTTAAAGTATCTCGAGCACGTATATACCATTTACCACCTACAAAGAATAATATGTTACCATTTTGCAAATCCATAAGAGAACTATTAGAAAATGAATTTGAAGTGTCTGTATAACTACCTTGCATATCTGAGTCTTTAAGAATATTAGAATTAGCCGAAGCATTAGCCAATGTGTATGTTCTTAATAGGAAGTATGTCCCGCTAGTATATGTTTTCCAACACACAATTAATCTTTTAATAGATGGTATATATATAAAATCATATAACCAGTTATTTAAATGCCCAGGATTGTATGGAACTGTATAAATGTTATACGATGGGGGGTCCGCTATTCCTAATTCAGCTATTGGAATAACACTCCCTTTTCGGTATTTACCTGATCCATATGGACCTCCATGATCTCTAATATCAAACATAATTACACCTCACCTACTAAATCGCCATCTGTATCATAAGACAACGTTTTAGTAACCGTACTTTCAACAGTTGTTCCATCGATACCATAATAAGTTACTGTGCGAGTTGTATATTTTGGAGTTGTGCCACCGCTTAAAACAGATTTTACGGCTAATGTATTATTTGATTTACGTGTGTATTGAACTGTGGTAAAAATTCCATTTGAGTCCTTACCACTTTTATTAATTTTATATTCTGTCTGTTCTACCTTTTTGCGAACAGCATTTTGAGAAGGTACTAAAGATGTTGAATTACCATTAACATCATCAACTAACTGCACATGCCCCTTCTTTTCGTTAGTCGCATCTTCCGCCTGATGTTCACTAACTTTTTTGTCTAAAGCTTCAAAATCTGTTTGTTTAGCTGAACCATCGGCCTTACTTAAAGAAGTTTGAACACCACTAGCTAAGTCACTTTTAGGAATACCGGTTGTTGGTTTAGAATATTTGACCTTAAGCTCTTCTTTTGTTGCCAAGTATGTTGTATCTACACTTATCGTTATATTTCCTTTTTCATCTGGTGACTGGCCGTTAATTGTTTTTACTTCTCCGGCTTTTAATTGCAGCTCTTCTATTGCTCTAAAAGCTTTGTTTTGTAGCCAGTTGAAATAATCAGCAGGGGGCTTTACACCTGCTTTCCAACCACCTTCTTTTAAACTTTGAGGCGGCTCAACACCAAGCGCATGCCATTCTGGTAACTGTCTCGTAAATGCCACTTATACTCCTCCTTATATAGGTAGATCCTGTTGCTTCTCTGGATTGAATGTAGCGCCAAAATAACCCCCTATATCACTTTCAATATCTGCAAAGCCCTTTGAATTATCAATGGATAAAGATGTATCGCCAAATTCAAATGTTCCATTTAACTCGATGCTTTGAACTTTTACACCAGCTGCAACAGTCTTTTGAATAATACGCACGAAGTTTGCGGGATCTAGCCCAGCTCTATTAATTGCTTCTAAAGGCATCTCAATTAATTTAATTGATGCCTGTATAGGATTATCTTCATCTGTCCAACCTTCCACTATTTTGATGTTCTTTTTATCAGTTGAAAGGGCAATAGCAATTACTTTGATAATTGTATTGATTGTGCCATCAGATAGGTTTCTAGCAATCTTCGACTTTAATAGAATCCGATATACTTCATCAGTCGCTACACCACGACTTTGATTGATGTTTTCGCCAATTAAATCGAGTGCCTTTCCTTGGGCCTTGTCGATGTCTCGCCATTCTAATATCAATCTATTTGTTTCTTTGATTCTTCCTAACTCACCTGAAAACAAAGAAATAAGCTTATATAAATTGGAATCTTCATTTTTCT
Organism: Rummeliibacillus sp. G93; assembly: GCF_023515935.1. NCBI lineage: Bacteria > Bacillati > Bacillota > Bacilli > Caryophanales > Caryophanaceae > Rummeliibacillus > Rummeliibacillus sp. G93. The sequence goes on along the minus strand of NZ_CP097314.1, from coordinate 829,084 downwards.
TAAAGTAATCGGTGAAAAGAGAAATGATTTCCTTTGTGCTATACATTAGATCACCTCAATGTTAGCAGCTGTTATTTGAGCGACTTGCTGCAGTTGGATTTCAACATTACTCGCATTGAATTGCGAACCATCAACTGATAATTGCACATCTACATCATCAATACCATTCACGCCATAAAGCTTTGCTATAAGCTTAGATAAGATAACATCTTCGCCCATATTCAAGCCAATATAGGTATTGCTTTCTGCATCTGTTCCGCCAATATATTGAACAATTGCTTTGATTACTTGGTTTTGACCGTCTGATTCAAAGCTATTATTTGTTTTAAGAGTGACCTTTGCATATATTTGAACCGTTTGAGCGCGCGTTAATCCCACTTGGTGAGGCTGTTCTGCGTCATCTAATATCGTTACAAAAGTCTGACCGAATGGCTTAATGCCGCCTGCCTTCTTTTTGAATACAGCTTGGGCCACATCTTCATCACTTCCCCCCAACACAAACGCTTGAATTGCCCTAGATGGCGTACCATATATATTCGCTTCATCATTATAGTTCTCATCAACATAAGCAGCGCGTACCCCTGAAACTTCCAGAAGCTCCGTCCTAATAGATGCCGTGGTACCGCTCCCCAATCCTTCAACTGTTGTGTCAGCACGTTCTCTTACTTCTTGATCTGTCTCTTGTTCTTTACCGTTTGTAAAGGCAATTGGGTTGGTAACCCCCTCTAGTCCATCAATAGGATTTATAATTTGATTGATTTGGCCGGCATCGGCATTACCAATAGCTCCGCTTACTTGGCATATAACATCTACTGAAACCATCCCATCTGGACCTATTACTGCATCTTCTAAAGTGTAATAAAGCGTTTCATTTTCCTTGCCAACCGTGAAACCCATCTCTATAGGTGTACCTGGCGCACCGCTGAAAACTACAGGTCCATCTGCATATGTAGCTGGGTTCCTCGTTATCCCTGCATATGGCAATAATGCATCGAGCTGCCTCCCCTCCGCTGTCTTTCGAAATCCAGAATAATAAACATTTTCATTGTCTTGCCATACAAGTGCTAATACAAATGCCATTATTCTTAATAAAATACCTAACGCTGATCGTGCACCTGTATTGGCATCTTGCCCGAATAACTCTTTTGCTTTTACATCTAAGCGTTCAAGAATATCTTCATATGATTCTCGTTTATAGCCCTTACTCGTCAGTGCCACCTAGACTCACATCCAATTCTAGTTCTTCATTTGTTTCTTTTAGTTGTACTTTAAATTGCACATAAGCAACTCGCTCTTTACGGTCTTGATTGACTAATACTTCACCAACAAGTTCAACACGTTCTTCATTGGCAATGACCCTACCTACTTCTGCAATAATTTCATCATCATCTGGTTTATCCTGTAGCACTGACATATCAAAGCCATAATCTTCATCAAGGAATAACTCTTCCAGTTGTGAACCCAATTCAATTACGATGGATTGAGAAACTTCCTCTGAACCTGTGACAAACCCTTTTTCAAAAGAGATATCCCCGTTTACGATTGCTATATCTCTCACCGTAGCACCCCCACGATTACAGCATCTTGTATGTCCAAAATACGTGATTTACCGGCATAGTATGGTTTACCTTCAAATGCATCATCTAAAGAACGTTGAGCACATACACAAAGGACAATCTTTCCAACTTTTAAAACCGGATCGTATGATTGAACAGGACCACCTTCCACACTAAATTCATGTTTTAAGGCGGGCACTCCCTCGATTACTGGAACCGTCTCTGGTTCTTCTCCAACTTCCTTCACTTTAAATAAAGGCTGTATTTTCGCTTCTAAAGACGATTCATCGAATGCTAATACCTTTGCCGGAAAAGCTGTATTAATGCTGAATAAAATCTGATTCCGAAAGTTTTTAAAGAAGTTCGTATCTGCTGCCATTACTTCACCTACTTACTTGAAATACAATCAAATTGCGTTTGAAAATCACTTTTATTTGCCACATGCTTACCGCTAATTACTCGAAATTTACCGACTACAGTCTGGCATTTTAGTGTGAGGATTGATGCAGTAGAGACTTTATGTTGCAGCAAGGCATCTACTCTAAATCCTTTTACCGTTTTTCCGTGATAACTTTTCTCGAATATGTCAGGCGAACCAATAAGACCAGTAGACGATGTTAGCGTGAATTTTGTGTTATCACCTTTTCGGATATCACGGATATATAAGTAACCTTTTGAAAAATAAAAAGAAGCGCCGCAATCGTCAGCTAGTCTCTCGATTGCGTCGAGAACGTTGCCAGTGACGTTGTAACCCTTCTTTTGAACTTTATCTCTTGGTAGGTCTAACACTTTTAGTTTAAGCCCAATTGCATGTGCTAGATCACGAATGATTGTAGATGTATTTGTCTTTTGTTTGTATGTTTTCTTGATTGTTTTTTTGCTAGTAATCCCATGAGTATCTAGTACCTTGATGATAGTTGCCCTATCCGGGCCGACTTTTTCACTTCTCACTCTAGTGATTTCACCATCCAATATAACGCCTACATCGCCTTCATAGCCTGCATTTAATACCAATCTATTACCTCTCTTAAACTTAGCGCGTGAGTCGTGTGAGAGGTTATATATTCGAATCGTACTTCGATTGGGTTCATGGTCATCATCAAAAGGTACTTCAAACTCAATGTGAAGCTTGTCATTTGTCCATGTGGTATTGTGTGTTCTAACTTTAATGACCCTTTTAAAGTATTCACTCATCTTCTTCACCTTGGTTATCTAGAATAAGAAAAACTGTTGTATTTAAGTTATCCCAAGAAACGCGCTTTTCCTTCCCACTTGGATCAAGAGGAATAATGGTAGGTGCAGGGAAATCGCTCGTCGTTATGTCTTCCCATAAGGGAACACCATAGACTAACTTTTCCCCTGCGCATATTAATTCTTCGTCTTTATATAAATCAATCGTAAAAAAATCATGATTTTCATTGTAACGAACATCAAAGGTGAATATTTCTTCTTCAAGCTCTATTTCGAATTCATAAGGGATAAGATCTTTCTCAATCTCAATATATTCCTTGTCCATTATCTCACCTTCAATTTAACGCCTATTGGTATTCGCTTTGGCGGATATTTGTTCCATTTGTAGAGTTGTTGCCAAGTTGTTCCGTATTTTCTTGCTAACACCCAATAAGTATCTCCGCTTCTGGTAGTATGATATTTTTTACTCTTACTATTATTCGTTTGCTTACGTCCACCGTTTGATTTGCCTTTAGCGGTTTTCTTTTTGGATTTTTTGTATTTCTTAGCAATCCGAACCTCTTGCAAAGATAAAGAAAAGCTATGACCATTTGCGATTGAAACTTCGCTGTCATAGCTAAACTTTCTAATTAAGAAGTTTGTACCTGTTCGTCTTCCCACATAAGTAAGCCGTATACCATTATTCTTGTACTTCTTAAGGCCTTTTATCTTTTCGGCGATTGTATGTTTATTATCCGAGTAAATGATTCCGGTAAGAGTAACCTCGTTTGGTCTATCTTCAATATGATCTGAAATATCAATTCCATATTCTACGGCATAGGTAGGGATATTAGCTTCGTCCAACCAAGATTCTTTTTCGATAAACAAGTACATTTTACCGAGCTTGCACTTTTTAGCTTTAGCCATACTATCCCTCCAATACAACCGTGAATATGTCTTGTAAATCCTCGAAGTATTCTTCTAATTGATCTTTGACGTTCTTCGCTGTGCTTTCTCCGTCTTTTCCACCTTCAACACGAATAGTCACAGGTGCTTCGATAACAACAGTTTTACTTGATGTAGTGCTAGTTGTCGTAGTGTTTGATGAAGTCGCTGCTAAAGGCTCATAATTGCTAACTGCGTTCATATCAAGCGTTGGGTATGCCCCATCACCTTGAAGCATTCCTGCAGAACGAAGTGTATCTGATTGTTGAGCAGTCAGTACAGCTTCGTTCTTGTGAAGTTCTGCTGTATATCCATCGAAAGGAACGCGGCCTAATCCATTAGCGTGAGAACCATCACGAGATCCTCCTATGAGAGATTTTATTCCGCCTACAAAGCTGCCCCAAGATAATTTAGGAATAAACGAAGCCCAAGTTAACCCTTTAACAAAACCTCCCCAAGTAAGACTCTTTATAAAACCAGACCAATTTAAATGTTTAATAAATGATCCCCAACCGAGATTTTTAATGAAACTAGCCCAACTAAGTATCTTGACAAAAGATGACCAAGATAGCCCCTTCACAAAGGTAGACCAAGTTAACGATTTTATAAAGTCCACCCAACTAAGATGTTTAACAAAACTAGACCAATCAATATTTTTCACAAACCCTAGCCAACTAAGCCCAGGAATAAAACTAGCCCAATTTATAGAACTAATATAGCTAGACCAATCAATATTTGAAATAGCGCCTGTGATATCAATATCGCCAAGCAGATTTTTTGTCATCTCTCCAATTGATCCATAAACTCCTTTTAAATCAAAAGTCATTAGACTTTTGACTAAGTCAGTGAAACCATTATCTTCTAACTTAAGGACGAAATCACTTAGATCTGATAAAAAGCCTAACTTATTGCCACCATCCTTAGATAGCGAGCCTACTAAATTACTTATAGACTCCGAAACATTACCGATAATATTAGCAATTTCCGGACCATTTCCTTTGATGTAATCCAAAAACTTTTGGAAGTCCTTATTCTCGTCTAATCCGCTAGCCCACTTCGAGAAATCTTTCATTTTATCGACCAGCCAATCAAGGCCATCCGCTGCAGTTGTATCAAAGGCAGCAAAAAACTTTGCTACACCTACTGATCCATCACCAAGAATTGAACCGAGTTTAGGTAAATTGTCTTTAATATAGTCAATAAACGTCTTCATACCTTCTGAACCTTTTAAGCCTGCTGTCCAATCTGAGAATTTAGACATCATACCTTCAAAGCCATCTGCCATCCATGACGTCAAAGGACCAAGAGCTACTATGGTATTTGCTACACCTTTCAAGGCATACCCTAACCCACCGCCAAGACTTTCTGTTAAAGGACCTATAGAACTGTCAACATACTTAAAGAAGCTTTTAACTTCGTTTGTTTTTAAAGATTTATCGAAACTACCTAATAACTTAGCAACTGAATCGCCTGCATGTTCTAAGATTGGAGTAGACATATCCAAAAGCTTATTTAAGGACTTAACCCCTCTAGATGCTACATCGAATACCTCATCACTTAACGATTCTTTTAAGTCTCCCCATGAGCCGACTAGCTTATCAGTCTCCTGTTTTAACTGCTTTTGTTCGGTTGTTAATTTGGCATCTTCTTCGTATAAGTCGCTAATAGAGGAGATCGCAAGGCTACTAAACGCAAGAAGTCCTCCACCTGCTATTACAGCTGCACTTGCTATGCCTAATAAGCCGCCTGCCAAAACCCCTATCGCTACCCCTAGCGTTCCTACAGCACCGATTAAGGTAGCAACAATAGGAAGTAAAACAGGTAGGGCTACGATAATACCGGCGGCTTTAGCCAATCCAACAAGATTAAAATTCGATAGTAAGTCCATCCCCATACTTGGCAGGGATATCGAATTTGTGGCTTTAAAAGCGTTTAGCTGTGCCCTTAAGATACCTAATTCTTTTAAGGCTCCATTAACGTCAACATTAATATCGATATCTTTGCCATCAATCATCTTCATTTGGGTATAGAGCTTTGTTAGTTCACTTGCAGCGTTTCTGATGTCGATATCCACATTGATATCTTCTCGGTCAAGTGCTTCAATTTGCATTTGTAGTCGTTTAATATCGGCCAAGGGATCTTCCATATCAACATCTACATTGATATCCGATAAGGTTTCAACTTGCCGATTTAATTGCCGAACATCTTGGGTAGCGTTGTCTACTTGACGCCCCATCCGTCTAAACTCACGTGTAAGATCAATGATATTATCATCGTCAATACCTTTCAACAACCGTAATGTCTCATCGATTTCCTCATTAAGATAGGTGAGTTCTCCATAATCGACATCAAGCTCAATATCAACGTCTATATCACGCAATGCCATTTATATCACCTCACTTTTTCTTGTTCTTAGCCGCTTGATTTTTTAACTCAATTTTATAATTGAGAGCTGCGTTAGCTTCCATGATTTCATCGAGGGACATTGTCATTGCGGTTTTATAATCTACAACATTCTCAACTATTATTCGCCAAAAAAGCCAACGTCTTTTCGCCAGCTTTTTATAAAACATATTTGATTTAGGCTTATTGAAATATGAACTTTGTTGCTTCCTTTACGACTTCTTTTAGCATTGTTGAACCAAAATCTTGTTCTTCAAACCAATCATAACTTACTTGTTCATTGTCCTCTGTGCGGATAACGTGTTCGAATAGCTCACTATGCATGGCAGTGATACTTGTATTGCCATTTGCATCCTTCGTCCGGTCGAGAATTTCGAATGATCCTTGTAAACCAACATGTTGAAGATTGAATTTAGTCTCTTTGCCTTTTTTATCTTTAAAAGTGATTACTTTCTTTTCTCCGTATTTAGCCATTTTAATAGCCTCCTGTTTTTTCATTTTTTGTTTGAGTAGTAAATGTCTTTTCACTGTTTTATGCATAAGAAAAGGGGCATATAGCCCCTCACCGCCTATTCTACTGTGTAGTCGGTCACTCGAATTTCGAATTGTCGTTCATCTACCTCAGCACCGAAAGATTTATCTGCAGGCTTTGTGACGAAAGCTTTAGTTCCGCCAACAACCTCTTTAATTTCGTTGTTTGACGTTACCCAAATAGGGAAAATTTTTCGGCTTTTCGCTAGCTTATCTAGGTAATTGACCGATGGAGATGTTTGCATTAAAGTGACTTTAATTGTTCCCATCGTTTTGTTATTGATTGTGATACCTACATTCCCTTTAGCGTCGTTCTTGGCGGACATTGTATCGTCATCTTGCGAACATTCAACCATTGTATCTTCACCGAAACCAGTTAGCGAAATTCCACCTACATCAACATTCACTTTTCTCGCATCATAAGTTTTAATATCCATTTAATGCCCTCTTTTCTCTCCAAAATAAAAATCATTCAAATGAATGTCTTTAACTAGATCATAATTTCGCCCGCAATATTTGCTTCGTGAATGGCTCCGGCTAATTCAAAGTTAAAGGATAAGCCATTATATACACGTGATTCACGATCACTGGATGGTGTATCAACGCGTGAAACCGTTGCGACACTATATAAAGGGCTGCCCTCTGAATCCTCAGCAATCATACCCATATCAAAGGCTGCCTTTAGAATTGATTTAACTGCATTTGCCAATAGCGTGATACCATCGTCTGTGTATGAAATCTTGCCGTTTTTCACAAAGACTTGCTGCACTGCTTCTTCAATATTGATTTTAATCCAGTCTTTCGAATGAATAACATCGATATATTCACCGCTCAACACTTTTCCCTCTGATGTTTGAGGGATGCCAGATTTCGTTACGTAGGCAAAACCATTTAATGCGTGTATATCTTTCAATTCATCCTCTGTCACTTGCTGTGGCGTTAATCCGTTGATTGATTTAAACTTCCACGTAATTGAGCCAACATCTCTGGAACCAACCGATCCAATCAAACCTTCTGCAGCATACTCATTGACTGTTGTATGCAACATAGCAAAGGTACGATCATAGTTATAACCTTTCAATGTTGTGAGTGCTTCAAGAGCTGTTACAGTTGTTCCATGTAACTTGACCCCTTTACCTTCCACTACATCAGCAATAGCCTTCACTTCTGTTTCTACCTGAGTATCAGAAACAACAAAGTACCAATCCTCATCATAGAATTTTCTAAGTGCATCGGCTGCAGTCATAGCGGGTTCGGCTGCAGGATTATAAGTGGCAATAGCAATCTTGGATGGCGCTGTGTTTCCTTGGTTGATTAGTGCTTTAGCTAACTTATGAACCACCGTATCAGCGCCGAAGTCCTTCGCAACATCTAATGGATCAGCATAATTTTTATAGGTTGAATCGCCAGTGAACTTCGCTAATATTAACGGCTTACCTAAGCCTGTTAACTTAGATGATTTTTGAATATTAATCGTGACGGTAACATCTTTTAAAGGCATGTTCTTCCTCCTAATTATTGATATTTATTGTATCGATGGAATCGAATTCTTTTATCGAGTGAGCCCTAGTTCTAATTCGAACATCAAACCCTGTTCTACGCTCATATTCGATGGAGATAAACGTATCTCTATTTGATATTTCTGTTGTCTTTACGACGGCAATATTAGCTTCTTGCAACGTTTGAATGCCATCTACTTCGAAAAATTGAAATGCTGCATAAGCATTATTGATTGATTCATCCATTTCCTCACTAAAAGAAGAAACAGACAAGACCATTTCGATATCTCTCTCAGTATGCTGTCCATCCTCTTTCATGTACTGTGTCGCTCTCCCCACCTGTTTTCCAAGTGTAGTGAACTTAATAGCAATGAACGGATAAGCCGGTTGTTCATTCGATTGTTCAGCAATGATTGTGAAGATTCCTGTAGTTACCGCTAGGTTTCTAACGATGGCCAAACGAATAGGCTCAATATCAAGCAAAGCTATCCACCGCCTTTAGCACATAATAAAAGAAGCCACCAAAGCGTTCATACGACTTTTCATCTTGTACAGTGTACATATGATTATCGTATGTTATCTTCGTGCCTTCCTTAAGCCGAGTTTTCATATAAAGCTTTGCATCCGACGTAGTGTATTTACCACCGCTGGCATAAACGGATTTCGCTGTCATTGGCATTACCGCGCCTGTATAAGGAACCTCTTTCGTTTCGCCTTTATGGTACTTACCACCATCATCATAATAGCCCTCTGTTGTAATCTTAGCCGTGAAAGTAGAACTATACTTTGCTATCAATCTATCAAAATTGAACATCATTTCACTTCAACCTCCATAGCCCCAATCATATTACCTGTAGCAACAAGAGGATTTGACGAGCCTTTATTTTCAACAGTCCAAGGATGATTGGCTGGATTCTGTAAATCAATAGCATGTTCACGGATTTCTGCTCTCATTTCTTCCCCAATCATTTCATAGAGCAACCCAACAGGTATGTTCCCAGTAATGGCATCCCTAATAAGTTCTTCTGTCTTTTGAACAACTGCAAACCTAGACTGATCCGCTCCGGTTCGTACAAAGCTTCGTTCTGGAATCGTGATATGGGTTGTAGAATCTTTCAAGTGCAGTCCTTTATGATGCAAGAAGGATCTCATTTTCGGTGTAACCTGAATCTGAACACCAAACTCATGAACTGCCGCTAAACCTTTCACAGTAAGCTCACCATTACCATCGTAAAAATCACCTGTAAAATAGCCGACCTTTACCTTTTTGCGATTGATTTTTTCAATCGTTTTAATGGCCTGTGGTATTTTGTTGTTGTCTTTGATTTTGATTCTAGCCACGATACCACGCAAACTTTCTTAAGCCAGTAGAACGTAGTTCAGCTTTTATGGCGTTTTCACGTTCACTTTTGCTTTCAAACGTCTGTGATAAACCGTCTATGCTTTCAGATTTTATTCCATCTGTGAGCGTCAATTCAGACTGTACATACTTTGCTACAATCCTTTTTACTTTCAAGGGCATTGGCTTTTCATCGTTGAATGTACGATGTAGATAACCACAGACAAAGTCAATTGCATCATCAAGCTTTGTTTGCAATACAAGATCATCAGCAGTGGCATTAATACGTATCTTCAATTCATCAAGAGTCATCGCCATCATTATCACTCACTTCGCTACCTGGTTGCTCTTCTGGAATCTCTACCAAATAAGATATTAACTCTTTTTTAGTGCCGTTAGATTTGTAATCAATCTGTTTTGAATCTAAGATTCCTTTAATTTGAGAAATCTTCATGGCATTCAATTGCTCATATGAATGGTTTTTAGCCGCTAACCGCTCACGAGCACGTCGAAATGTATAAGCTCCCATACAATCACCCTTTCATAACAAAAGAGCGCCTAAGCGCCCTCTTATTTAATTTTGAACTTGAAATCAACCATACGAACTGCTTTAGGTTCATAAACTAATTCCCAGTTGGAGCCAGTTGCTAATTCTGTGTTTGTTGGGAAATCGCCTGCAACTGCTGATTCAGTCCATTTCACCCCACGTGGATGGAGCATAAAGATATTACGATTGATTAAGAAATCTTCACCTGATGAAGCCATTGTGTCACGATCTGTTTCAGTCTCAATAATATTCGGGTGCTTACCATTACCCCAAGCCAATGCGCCTTGACCAAAGATATACGTTTCTGCCACGCCTGTTGCAGTATCATAAGGCATGCCATCATCCACAATGACACGTTTACCCATAAAGTAAGGGATTCTTACTGGTTGGCCTGCAGGTTGTACATACTCAATTAATTGAAGTTTAGCAAGATATGTTTCAACGGCTGAGTGCATTGTAATAGCTGCTAAAGAGTCTTTTGCATCCCCCATGATTTGTACTGCATCTAAGAAACTATTAGCGGTGAATAGTGCACCTGCATCCGTTTCACCAGAAATATCATGAATTTTCTTAGCCATTGATGAGGAAGAAAATACGCCTTTTAGTGTTGAAAGTAATACTTTTTGACGATCACGAGCCCAATAGTTTGTCACAAGATTTCCGATTGCTCCCATAGGATCAGCACCTGAAAGCAATGCTGATAGGCCGTTTGCTCCCCACGCTTTTGCACGCCCTTGTTTACGAGCAACATCTTTGCTTGTGCCGATTTTCCCTGGAGTTAAAGAACCGTCATCCGACATTACTTCTGAATCACCTGTAAGATCATTGAAGTAAGGCATGTTGACAAGTGTGTTTGGACCACTTGCTAATGCGTTGAATTCCGCGTCATTTGTTGCAATTCCGCTGTTTAATACATTTGATAATTCCATTGTTCGTTGAGTGACATAGTTTGTGAAAATCTCTGGTTGAATGATATCTCCAATACGTGTAATTGGCATAAATTAATTCCTCCTATTGCCCAGTTTGGGCTTTCAATTGATTGTATAAGTCGGGATTGTCACGTAGCAAAATCCCTTGTTCTGTTAAATTAAATGTATCTTTCGCAAACGGATTTGGTTTATTGTAGCCACCTGGTAAATGTTGACCGCCTGCTGGTGGTGTTTTGCCCTTCAAACTATCGGATTCAAATAAATAAGCATCTGATTCTTTCAAAGCCTTCAGTTGATCTTCAAGGCCTAAAAGCGTTTGTCCATCTTGCTTGATGCCTTCCACGTCTAATAGAGCTTTAACTGCTTTCGGGTTCTTAGCTTTTGCATTACGTAATGCTTCTGACAATGTAAAATCGAAGTCTTTTTGCTTTAACTTTTCTTCATAGTCAGCAACCGTCGTTTGGTTCTGCTCTTGTAATGTTTGAATTTGCTTCTGTAATTCTTCATTGCCAGCTGCTTTCTTGCTTAAATCGTCAAGCTGATTATCACGATCTGTAATTTGGCCTTGTAAGTCCTTAACCTCTTGAATTTTGTCATCAAGACGGCTTTTAGGAACCATTTGACCAAAACCTGTTACAACCTTATCTGCTTGCTCTTCTGTTAAACCTAATTCAAGTAATGCTTCTTTGTTCATTTCATTTTCCTCCTATACGTTTTTTACGCCCAACGCGGCGATAGGTTAGACTTTGTTCTTTAACGTCTACAAAGCTAAAAGACGATGAAGGCATAATAAAAAAGCCTGTTTAATGTCTGTGCTTAAAGACCGTTATTTTTCAAGAATACAATATTCATTTCCTCTTTGAGATCATTGATCATTTTACTTATATCTTTTATTCGTTCTGTGTCGATATTGACCCTAAAACTCATCATTGATTTCCCAAGTGGTACGCTTGATTTTGCTTTTTTAACTTGCGAAGCCATTTCTAAAGCAATCGAGTAAATTTGCTCAGCTGTAAGGTTTTTTAACTCCGGGTTAGTCGTTAACGAAAAAATGTAAGGCTCTAATTCTTTTTCTTCTACAGTAGTTATCACAGTTACTTCACCTTCACTTTCTTATGAATATCTTTAGTTACTTCTTTCAACTTCTTAATAACGATCAATTTTTCATATGCACTTAATATACCAGTCACCGTATAAGCAACAATACCAATGTAAATTAAAACTAAAAATGCAGTCATCATTTTATAGCCCTCCTATATTCTTCATATGTCCTCTTGGCAACATCCTTCTGATTCTGCTTTTCAATTCGTTCAATGCTGTACCCTGTTAAGCATCGACAATTAATATCGTGATGAGGATAGCCTGTCATACCTGGAGCTTGGCCCTTTTCCCCTCCACCTAAATCAAATAGCTCATTAACTGGAACACTTTGACCACCTAATGAGACATGGTTAGCCTTTGGAGTTCGTCGGACTCTTTCATCTTTCATGTTCATCCATCGTTTAACCATGATGATACCTTGGCTATTCGCTTCTTGTGCAGACTCTAAAGAAGCTTGCTCACGTACTCTATGTGTCTCTGTCCGAGCAACTCGAACCGATTTAACATAATCCCCTTCAAACGTCTTTGTAAGCCTGCTAGCGGTTTGCTTGTAGGTACTTCCTTGAACAAGTGATTGAGTAACTTCTCGTTTTACTTTGATGATGATGTCTCGTCGGTTTTTCTCCAAAGTTTCATCAAGCGTGAGTCCACTAATAGGATTCTGCATGGACTTCTCAACTTGATCTAGCTTTGTCCTCATGTTTTTCAAACGAATATCAGCTTCATTTTCGATAGCCCACGCCATCCAATCCCAACTATACTCATAGTGTTCATCTAACAAGTCTAGCAGGCTGTCTCGTTGCTTTTTGGACATGGTATTGATTAAGACATTCATTTGAGTATGAAAGCTGTCTAATCGCTTGTATTTCATCATTTCAGTATAGGTAAGCTTGCCGTCTTTCTCGTAGCTGTTAAATATGTTGCCTAGAAGAGCGAGAGCCGCTTTAATTAACTCGCTGTACATACTGTTTAACTCATTTTCATACTTCTTAGTGACTTTATCCGACCATTCAGCGAGTAATTTAGCGTACTTATCTAAATCAATCATCTATTCACCTTCTTTATAAGCAAGAGGTGCAATATCGTCTTTTTCCTTATCCAGACGTTCTTGCTCCAACTGAACATCTTTAACCCAAGGGTGATTTTCAAGAATAGTAGTTTGAGATATGATCCCCATACTTTGTTGAGCCATCCCGACTATCTCTGTTTCATTGGTCAAAATCATTTTATTGAAGGAGAAAGTAATATCACGATAATTAAATTCACCTTTTTTGCTCAACTTAGCGTACTCAGCAACAAACCACATGAATCTTCTTAAAGCTTTGGTGAATTTTCGTTCGAGCATAGAAGCTTTAATATCTAGTAATGAATAAAGGTTTTGCAATGCAACGCCACTTGGAGCATTTCCAATAATATCCGGTGATGGATTCACACCTTGACCGAAAGAATAAATATCAGTGGTATAAGTGTCTCGTTGTGTTTTGTAGGCTTCAACCGGAACCTCGGCGCTTAATGTATCAACGCCAGAACCTTCTTCAGCTTCCATGGTGATAGCTCGATAGCGTTTGAGCATCGTTTTAAATTCTTCTAAATTCTCACCCTCGTAGCCTTTCAACACATAGACCATTGCTTGAATATCCTCTAGCACGTCTTGGGTAGTACTTACTAATGAGTCGTAGCCATCAATTTGCCTTTTATAAAATGTAAGGTCTGATACACCAAACTCGTTATTCTTAAACTCAACGAAAGGTACATCACCCCAGCTCATGGCTTTATCACCTTGGTAGAAATGCGGTGCCGGGTTAACTTCTTCGGTCACATCGATAAAGATTTCGCTGTTAATCATTTCATAGTAGGTTACATCTTCTGGCGTCCATAACTCTAGCTTCACTTTATTATCTGCGACATTATAAAAACGAATGCCTGCTAGAAGCTTATCCTTTCGCTTTGTATCGTAGATAGGGATAAATTCTTCTGCCGGTATGATGATGTGTTGAAACTCGCCATCCTCATCGACATAAGGATGAAGCCACTCTTTGCCTTTGTTAGAAGCATTCAAAATTAACTCCGGCAGCGTATCTTCAAACTCTTCTCCGATTAATTCTTCAATGAGTTCAAGCGCCTTTTTATCATCGCTTTTTGAACCAAAAGAAAGAGGCTCCCCAGCAAGATAGCCGACTTTTTGGTCAACTAATATCTTGTGGTAGCCCGATGGTATCTTGGATGCTTCACTTGTTGCGTCCCCATCAACTAATTTGGCGCCATTTGCATCATAGATATATACTTTCTTATTCAGAATGTCGTTTTCGGTAAAGTAATACCTGACGCCTTCTAAAAATTTCGATGGATTGAATGTCGTGTACAGTTCCTTAACTGTATCGATCGCTTTCGGCTTGTTGTTTTCTATAATTTCTATGAACTCATCTGTTTGAGTCCTTCCAAGTAGCCAGTGCAACTGTTATCGCCCCCTTATTTCAAAATTGTGATACCACGTTTCTTCATGACAACTGTGTTCACAAAGTATCTGTCACCATCCATTTGGTGGTCATTCTGCTTTACTGGTTTATCTTCTCCACGATCTGCAGCTTTCTCATCCCAAATGTAAGATGAAAACTCACGGAAGGTTTCTTTGCAGCAATCATTGTACTGAATCAATTGCTTTTCTAGAGCAGTTGCTACGTTACGAATACCGTCTAGCACATCGTTTTTTGCTTTAATTACACGCAAACCGCGCTTCTTTAATACAGCAATGAAAGATGCTGCCGATGGATCCACGATAATACCTTTAAAGTGAGAAACATCACCAATGAATTGTTCTAAATCATTTGCATACTCCTCATCAGTCTTCTGTTTTGACTTCTTACGACCATCATAGTGATATTCCTTTATCTTGTACCAAACACCATTAAAAAGACCCCACAAGCCAAATGTTGTAGGGTTTTGAGTACCATAGTCGATACTGACATAGTATTTTTCATATTCACGTTCAACAGTTTCAACAACATGCTTTTCCTTATCGAACATGTCATAGATAACGCCCTCGGCAAGTACCCATAAACCAAGAATAAATCGTTTGAAGAACACGCCGCTATACATGCGCTTATAACGTTCTTTAACGCGTTCGGACAATGAAGGGTTATCATCCATCAAGAAATGAATCTGGAATAGATTCTTCTCTTCCATCTTGTCGATAAATTCTGTTTTGAACCAATGATAAGGGCCTGCTGGGTTGCAGTTGAACCAGAACTTTGCACCTTCAACAGAACAACGCGCCGTTGCTTGGTCAACGAATGACTTAGGCATAAGCGCTACCTCATCAAAGAACATCCCAGCGAGTGTAATCCCTTGGATAAGATCTTGTGAAGCTTCATCTTTACCACCAAAGTAGTAGAAATGATTTGTCTTACCATTCTTCGTGACGGTAAACATATTTTCTGTGCGATGCTCTTTGACTTGATACTTACGGCTACGTAACATCTTTTGTAAAGGCTTGAAAACGTTACGTCTAAATGAACCAATTGTTTTACCGGCCATGCCTAAGTTTTCATCGTCAAAGCTTTCCATTGCCCACATGATGTATGAGAGGGACATCACAACCGTTTTACCGGCTCGTACTGATCCGTCGCAAATGATACCATCTTTATCCTTGTATGGCGACTTACCATGAACCCACCAAGTGAGGACTTTCTTTTGCTTCATACTAAACGGCGCGAACTTGAAGAGAGCGGGCTTTTTCTTTCGTTTAATCATCCCAATCAACTTCTGTACCTGCGAGGGCTTCGATGAATCCATCATCTTCATATTCTTCCTCCTCCCCATTTTCTTTACGAACTGCAATACGCTCACGCTCAACTTTAAGCTGTTTCAGCTCTTTTTCACCGAGGAGATCAGTGTATTTAGTTAGGAAATCAAGGGCCTTCATCTTATCAGCTAGTTTGAGTTTTACACCGTCTTCCGTGTTACTAACCTCGGTTAACAATGAGGTATCTACTTCCGTTAAATCCTTGATAGTAACTGAATACTTTTCAAATGAAATGTAATCCCCGATATCCGCAAATGCAATATCAATGTACTTCTGTAGCACTACTCTAGCGTCAATCATTATGCCACTTGAAATGTTTGCTTTCATACGTTCAATTTCGGCTTTTATACCATGATTGACCATAAGCAAATATGCATTTTTGTTTGCTACCATATAGCTGCACTCGTATGCCTTTTGATAAGCCTTAGTCGCATTCCAATACTTTGTATAGTACATACAAAAAAGCCACTGTTTTTCGGTAAGCTCGCCATTTTCATTCATTGGCACTTCCTCGATTTCAGCAGCTTCTTTCTTTACTATCTTTTTAGTTTTATTTTTATTCGGAGTACTCCGCTCATCTGTTTGGAGTACTCCGTTCAATTTCTTATTCCATTTGTCCTTTGATTTCCAACCACCAATACTCTTTTCAGGACAATTCAACATCTCAGCAATTTTACGATTTGCAATATCGCCGCCATGCTCTTTAAATATCTCAAATGCTTTATCCCGGTTTGGATCACGTGCTCTTGGCATTAGTCATTTCACCACCTCGTTTCTTAGCAGGTTCTTTGTTCTTCTTCCTCAACCTACGAGCTTTCTTTAAAGCCTCATATTCAATCCAACCGCCATCTATTGAGGACCACATAACGACATCTAGCGGCATTTGATAGCGACATTCGAACATCTTCTTTCGCAATGGGAAATCTCTTGATATTGCCATTTCACTGCCTTTTACATCAATAACTCTTGTGGTGTCATCTGCATAGTGGACAATAAAATCTGGTGTGAACTTAATCGACTGTCGTTTCTTCCCTTCAATCGAATAGCCTTCAAGCAGTAAATACGTCTTTTGCATTTCAAACGATTTCACGACGCCTTGTTCCTGCAATTGTTTCAGATGCAAATAATATTGACTTTCTAAAGCAGAATCGAAAATAATTCCATCAACTTCAACTTGTTTGTTCTTGTATTTACTACGAGCCATTTCAACACCTCATTTCTGCAAAATAAAAAACACCCCGAGGGATGCTAATTATCGATCTATATATAACATTAAGTAGCTTGATTCACTTTGTGTGCTTCTACTTTAAATTAAAAACCCAAATCGATTAGCCCCTTTAATGACATTTATCCATTCAGTTAAACCAGATATCAATTGCTGATGTTCCTTATTAATTACATCTGATGGTTTAAAGTTTTTAATTAATTCTAATGTATGGTCAAAGCCCGCTATTGCCAATTGAAATTCTATACTTTGACTCTTAGTTTGATTGTTTACTAAATAATTAATTCTTTTAATAAACTCACCAATGAGTTTTAAATGGACAGTATATTCCATATACCTTCTCTTCATTCCCTCACCCCCCTACACTAACTATATAGGTTAATAACTAGGAAGTATATGAAAAAAGGCTACCGCAAGCAACGATAGCCTTTCTATAAGGAGTTTTCAATTCATGTTGAGATATACATATCATTTTGATTTTGCATCTCATATAAACGAACAATACAGCCGAGCCTATAATACCTAGTCCAGTAGCCTGCATTTAATTATTTGATGCTCCGTATTATTCGCTTATATCAGACGTATTCCATTTTAGCGGAATATAGCCAACGCCAATTGTCTTCTTGGGTTGGTTGGTTGATTTTTCAATCCTATTAATAACTCTTTTAAAAGAATAATCATATACCGAAGGTATTCGGACGACCGGGGAATCCGCCTCCCCGGTACCTGCCTTCCAGTGTACAATACAATTTTTCTTTTAAAAAACTTCATAAAAAGTATAAAAACTATAAAATATATAAAATTAACATTCTTCGAATATATATTCTGCAATTTTACATTGACGGTACTGAATTGCAGGTTGTGAGCACATTAGCAACTTAGCAATTTTGGTTTGTTTCATCCCATTAAGTGTATGTTGAAGAATCATTTTATTTTTTTCTTCCATCTTTTCAAACGCACTTGATGTAAGAAATTCCTGCATAAAAAATACTTTGTCTCCTGTTTCACCATAATCTGAAATACACCTTTCAATTCGTGTAATCTCATTCCATATGGGATCGCTTTTCCCGCCTTTAGCGTGTGGCATGCCATCGTATTTTGCAACAGGGGCATAAATAGCATTGAATTCTTCTCTCATATTGGCGATATAGTTAATCATCCAATTGTAACTAGTCATAATAGACAAAATTTCAGCCGCTGAATACTTCTTCTTAGTTAAAGTTTGTGTCATCTTCATTTCCCCTTTTGTCTCTATCTCTGTTTAAAAGCTCCTCCACTTTTTCTATAGCGTGGTCTACGAACACCCATCAATTCTTCTATATCTCTTTGCGTAAACTGCTCTTTTCTCTCTTTATGACTATTTGTGCCTTTTCTCTTTATCTCTTCTTCTGGAGCACGTGACACCCATTTTATTTGAACACCATTCATACCCACATCCCCTTTTTGGCTAATAAAAAAGGAGCACCAAATAAACGCAGTAATTGCGTAAATTCGATGCTCCCGGTTGTTCCAATAAGCAAGTTATTAAGCTAAAAATATTTTAGCATATTTGAAATTTTTATGTATAAAGCTTTCAACACATTTGTCCAACTTTTAAAATCCATTTCAAATAGTTAAAGACAAGGAAAAATTAATAATGGCTGTTCTTTGTCTGAAATTTAATAAACTGTTCCATACTGAAAAATAAGAAATGTAATGTACTTTCTAGATTCGATTAGTGTAATTGTGATTCGGAAAGATAAAGGAGGGACACAAAATTCGTAAAGCAATTATTTTCTTTCTTACAAGTTCTTTGTTCCTTAGCGGGTGTTCGGATCAACGACTATACAAAGAACTCTCCGTGATTTCCGTAGTTGGCATAGGTGGACACATTGGAGAACTTAAAGCCTACTACGCTTACCCTAGCTCAGGTACTGACCCTACTCAATATATAGTACTTGAGGGCGAGGGCAAAACAGCGAGAGAAGTAAGGATTGATGCCAATAAAAAAACAGAGCAAACTATGGACATAGCTGAATTGACGACAATTTTAGTTAGTGAAGAAACAGCTAAAGGTGATTTATATGCTTTGTTGGATGTTTATTATCGGTCGGCTCAAAGTCCCACGACAGCAAAGATTGTGGTTACAGAGGGCACATCAAGAAGGTTTTTAGAATTAAAAGAAACGATACCAAAGGAAATTGGCGAGTATTATTTAGATTTTGTACAGAGTTTTGAGGATGCAACTATAGTTCCTGAAATAAATTTGGAGACGGCAGCTGATCTCATGTTTAGCGAAGGAAGAGACCTTGCTTTACCATACTTAAAAACGAGTAGTGACAAGGCGCTTCCTCAATTAGAAGGATTAGCTTTATTTAATGGAAAAAAATATACGGGTGAATACCTTACACTTAGAGAATCCACATTTGCTACATTATTAGGCTATAGAAAAGCAAGAATTGTTGAATTAGCTTATTTGTGGGATAAGCAAGGGAAAAATATACCTGTTGCATTTGACGTCATCCGTTTTAAGAAAAAGAAAAAAGTAATACAGGAAGGAGATAACATAAAAATCCAGTATAATATTAATATGCCAATAACAGTGACAGAATACCCACCAGATCATTTAGATAGAAAGCAAGTAAGGAAACCATTAGAGGAATTTATTGAAGATAGCGTAGAAAAAGACATCGCTAGAATGTTTAAAAAAATCCAAGAGGCTTCTTCCGATATACTCGGGATTGGTGAATATATCCGGGCTTATTATCCGCAATTATGGAGAGAGGGAAAATGGAAGGATATATATAAAGACATCAAAATTGAAGCAAAAGTAAACGTGGATATCGTCCGTAGTGGAAGTATAAGATAATTTAAAGAAGGAGTTGCCATCATTCTGATGGAACTCCCTTCGTGTTTTAATATATAAACATCCTACCTAAAATCTTTTCAAAACTTCTGCGTATATTTAATCTCAGAATGTGTCGGCTCACCCTTATGCCAACTAATCTCCTGCTTGCCATAACCACTTGGCGGCGGGTCTACTGAAATAATCCTACCTCCGGCAACAACATATACAGCATTATCATGTAAATCAATTTCGGCAATCATATCGGAATCTTGTTGAATGTTTTTGACCATATTACGCCTCCGCTCTGATGATTTTTATAATAAACGAATCTTTATGGATTCTTATCCGTATAATTAATATCCGATTGATAATAATAAAGGTGGACGGTCTCCTAACCGTCTGCTCCTAATAGGCTCTTGCACGCTTGAACTTGTTTCAAGCGTGTTTTCTTTTGTTCAATTCCATTAGCACCGCATAAGCGCCACCGTTTTTATTTTCAGTTTGGATCTTGCTAATTTGCTTCCAACCGCGAGTTTCATAGTCATCAATCCTTTTTTGCAAGTCCATTGCTGTATAGCCACGAAGAATCTTTCTTCCAGCATCTCTTCCCCAAGCCATCTAATCACCTCATCCTTTTTTATTTTTGCTCTAATACACGTTCGACATTTCTCATGTATCTTAATTGCTGTTCAATGTACGGCCCTTCCGGTTTTCCACCACTTGCTAGATAATCTGCAATACGCTTGTCCACATCTTGCAGTACTTCAATTGGCATCTTAGGAGCAAGCTGCGCTATTTGTTCCGCTAATGACATCATTTTCACCGCCTAAAATATCGAAAATTGTTACTTGGTTCTTCAAAAAGTCTTCTTCTGCTTTTCGTACCCGACAAGTTGGACCAATACCAAACTTTATGGATCGCTTGGATTTTAAAGGCCGGTTACACCGTGCGCAAAGGCATATACTTTCATCATTCATTTTCTTTACGCCTCCATTGCCATCTTGATAGCAAGGCACATCCATGCAACCGTGACTGTTACAATTATTAATTCAAACACTGACAATGCTCTTACCTCACTTTCTGATTTCAAAATCTTGCGAACTTTTATAGCCTTTCTTCTTCATAAACACAATCTAATGTGCCATTGAATATCTTGTTTCTTGAACACAGTATTCTGGTAAATTTGCTCTTACTAAAGCTTCAGCAAATGGTGGAGGTACTGCATTACCGCAACGTGCCACTTGAGCTGTCTTAGGATAAGTTTTTCCTTCAAAATCTCTGTCAATTACATAATCTTTAGGAAACCCTTGAGCTGCAAATAGTTCGTGAGGTTGAAGCATTCTCATACCGATATCAACAATTTTGTAATCTTGTCCATGAATTGTTACTAATCCAAATCGATCTCTGGTAGTAATGGTATGCAACGGTTCATCTATCTGTTGACCAGTGTCGGACCCATAATATTTAGTTAAAAATGCATTCACTAAACCAAATCGATTTGCAGTTGGAATTGTCGCAATAGGCTCTTTTAATGTCTGTCCCCGTACACCGTTTTTAGTTGTTTCAGTATAGTAAGTGGCCAAAAATGGAGTTACTATCGCATGATGTCCTCCGGTAGTTATTGTCTTGATGGGTTCGTCTAATTTACTCCCAGTATGACCTGTTGTATTTACTAGAAGTGTAGGCGTTACTAAACAATGCTCTGCTTTTGTTGTAATAGTAGTTAATGGTTTATTAATTTGATATTGGAGTCTATCTCCACCAAAACCAGTTTGGCCAATACGAACTATAAATGGAGAAGGGTTATTGACTACAAATCTTTCTATACCTCTTGCAATTCTTCTCATAGTATTTTCTGCTAGTGGCCTTTTCCTATCAAAAATTGACGGCGTTCCAATCGACCAATCAATAATCTCGCTTGCAGTTCTCCATGGCTTTAATTTACCTGCCTGTACTTCTAAGCTAACTGGATCTCCATGGGTAGGCTTTGGCCACACTATTGGACATCCGTCGCAACGGGCAATCATAAAAAATCTTTTTCGAATTGTTGGCGCTCCATAATCGCATGCTCTTAATTCTTTAAACTCTACTTGGTATCCTAGTGATTCTAAAGCTTTAACAAATGATTCAAATGTCTTTCCTTTTTTATTTGCATCTGGATAACCATCTTTGGTTAAAGGTCCCCAAGTCTTAAACTCTTCTACATTCTCTAACATTATTACTCTAGGTTTTACTGCAATAGCCCACCTGACTGCAATCCACGCAAGCCCTCTTATTTTTTTCTCAACTGGCTTGCCACCTTTTGCCTTACTGAAATGTTTACAATCTGGTGAAAACCATGCGAGCCCTACTTTTCTGCCCTTGACGGCTTTTATTGGGTCTACATCCCAAACAGATTCACAATAATGCTCTGTGTCCGGGTGATTAACTTTATGCATTTTTATAGCTGCTGGATCATGATTAATTGCAATATCTACAGATAGACCTGTTGCCATCTCTATTCCGGTACTTGCACCCCCACCTCCAGCAAAATTATCGACTATGATTTCTCTAAATAAGTCGAGTTGTTTCATCACGCTACCCCCTTAACCTTGCTTTCACCAGCTAAAAAACTGACTGCATATTCTAAAGCACTATCACGATCTAGCCCTGTGATTTGCATTAACTGCGCTGTGTATTTTTCAAAGTTGTCACCGAATGTCTTATCACCAAACTTTTCATACTGGCAATAAGCGATAACAATCTGATCAATAATGTATTGGATGCTGTTTGTTGGTTTCATCCTACATTCACTCCTTCCAATAGCTCTGGATTTTGGTATACATTGCCGATGACTACGGAATTGTAAATTCTGTATTCGTCATATAAGAAGGTGTATTCATCACCGTTTTTTAACCAATAGACACAATCCGAATATACGACTTCACCTACGAACGCTTGGTTTTGGTTATATACATCTTTGTAATTTTGTTGAACAATATCCCCTTCAAAAATCTCACGTCCGTTACTGTCTTTAAGACCAGTGTATTGACTAAGAATGCACCTTTCCGCTTCACTATCCAGAATGCTATCCATTGTGAAATTGTAGATAAATTCTTTTCGTTCTTTTAACCAACTACGAAACTTAATTTCCCTCATCATTTAGCCTCCTCTTTCAATTCCAATAGAGCATGAAAGCAATTCTGCCCTGTATAACGTGCGATTTGTAATGCTTCATGTGGTGTAAAGCCTTCATCTTCTACCAAGTGTGCAAGCCCTGTCGCAATAAGCTGTACTCCGAAACTTGTATCAATTAGTTCTGCAGCTACTTTTGTTGTGATTTGTGACATCATTTAGCCTCCTTAAAATTCAACTTTCGATGGCCGTTTATCCACCGATTCTTTAAAAACAATTGATTCAATATTCACCATCGCTCGGCTAATCATCTTCTTGTCATACATGCCGGCATGATGTTTTCCTTCTTTATCTACATAGCCAGTTAATCGCTTACCTGAAAGGTTTGTAGTGACGATGGTAGATTTATCTTGCCTAGCATTAAAAATGCTTCTTAGTACATTACTGGTGTATTCTGATGCACGTTTATTTGAGTAAATATCGCCTGTTTCAGCTCCTAAATCGTCTAGGACTAACAGATCCACTTCTCCGCAAAGGGTAGTGAAATACTCTACTGTGTAAATACTTTCGTTATTATCGAAAGAATCTTTTATAAGTTCCATCATTCTAGCTACATCAATGAATAGGCATGATGTTTCTTGATTACCAAATTGATTGACCGTCTTAACAATGCTCATTGCTAAGTGGGATTTCCCAACCCCTGTTTCTGCTGATTGGATCCATGTGTTAAATACGTCACCCTCGCAATACCTTCTGGCTACATTCCTAGCGTGTTCCTTATTTCTTTTTTCTTCTGCATTCGTAGGCTGGAATTTATCAAATGTCGCAAACTTTATCGTGTTGTCCTGGATAATCGATTTTTTAACAAGCGTGTTATGCTTCTTTGCACGATCCGCATCTAAGATTTGGCGAGAAAATGATTCTGATAGCTTTTTGGTTTCCGCATCTCTCCAACAGATTGGGCAATAGCTTTCGCCAGTTTCTTGACCACCTGGCATGTACAAATAATTCATCTTGTGAATCTCACAATGTTTACTAGAATCCCACATCAACATTTCCGACTTTAGCAGTTCCGGTTGGTTGATTGTTTTCATTGTTGCCACCTCGTTTATTAGATTCATAGATTTCAGCTTGTTGACGAGTAGTTACTAAGTTCTTTTGCCAACCATTTAATATCGATGTGGCGTATCTCATTGGATTTGATACTTTCGGATTTAAAGCTGTGATTTCAAAAGCATATAAAACTAAATCCGTATCGAAATCATCAACCAACCCGCCAAGCATTTCTCCAATGATTGGACTTACTAGAGAAAAATTGCTTTCATAAAAGTCTTTTATCTTAACAAACTCTGAATCTATGGTTGGTTGAAGTTTAGTATTACTTAAAGGTTTAGTATTACTTAAAGGTTTAGTATTACTTAAAGATTTAGTATTACTATTGTCCGTTTTTCCTACGTAGGGTTTTCCTATGTTGGGATTCCCTACGTTGGAATTTCGGATGTAGGACTTTCCATCGTAGTTATCGTATAAGTAAGGTTCAACTGTATAGATATAACCTTTCAAATGGCCTTTATCATCCCGAGTGCGTTCTCCTCGAATTAAGTAACCTGAATCTAAGAGTTCTTTTATTATTGCTTTAACACTTGCTTTTCCGTTTGTTCCTCGGTTCACGATGTCAGCTTCGTAAAACTTCCAATCATCCGGTTTACTTAGCAAATACGCCATTAATCCTTTAGCTTGCCAAGAAAGATTTTCATTATTGATAATTTCATTGTCAATCTGTGTAAAGGCACGTTGCTTCCGACTTTTCCGTAATATATTTTCATTAAGTTGATCCATTTCGCACCTTCTTTTTTGTTTAAATTCTATTAGTCTCGCAAATTGCTAATCTTTTGCTAACTTTAATCACTCGATAACCGTCATAGCGCTTCATATATTCGAGTACAAGTCTTTTAATTTCATCTTTATCGCCTTGAGCCTGCTCGAAAATCCATGCAGGCAGGACGACTTTTGTTTGTGTATTCATCGTTTATGCTTCTGTTGCTTCGGCTTCTAAAATCTCATCAGGCGCCTGCACAAAAACATCTTCTTCTGGTGTTACATCTTTAATGCTTCGACCGACTCCTTCGTCATAAGCTACTTGCTCTTGCATTTCTACACTTATCGGAAGGTACTTCCACATATGACGGACCACTGTTTTCTTAGCCATTTCTTCATAATCTGTAGACCAAGGAGAATAATTTGAGTTTGCAGCCTTAGAACGACCTTTACGCTTTTCAATATCTGCCTTACTCATAAACTCAAATTGATGACCCCCATCTTTGAAATGTGCTACTGCATAGGCTCCTATGAAAGCCCCTTTATCTGTTGACATTGTTGGTGTATGTTTAAGCTTTGGTTCCAGACCTAGTTCATAATCAAATTCATCATTTTCATAGACTGCATGGGAATAGATGGATTGGATGTGTCCACTTCGTCTAGCAAGATCAATCATTCCTTTATAACCAATGATAAATTGAACTTCTGTGATTCCTTTTTTACTGTTTTTGAAGGGCAGTAAGTAGCATTGGCCAAGTAAGCCAGGTTCTAATCCTAGTTGGGCCGCTTGCATGACAGCCCCAAGTAAACTTGAAACATCGGCTTCACGTAGTGCAGGGGTTGTCCTAATTGTTGTCATGGCTAAACGTGTTAAACGGTCAACACTCATATGCTTTGGTAATGCTTCTGCCATAGCAGGAGCCATTTGTTTCATATAATCCTCAATAGTCTTTGGTTTTTTCGTTTGAGCTGGTGCCTGCTGCTTCATTTGTTCTTTCAATTCAGTTGTAGTTGCCATAATTAATTAGCCTCCTTAATTTTCAATACACGTGCATTTGATTCTTTTGTATATTTCTCGTAAACATCCGGCGCTTCTGCCTTCAATCGTTTGCTATCAATTGTTTTTCGTGTTTGTGATTTATAAGTAACTTTAAACCGTTCTGAGTAGCCTTCTGATGCACTTTCTAGTTGCATCTTAAGTTTGTTCTCGTACTCTTTTAATTGGCTTTCTAGGCTCTTCTTTTCTGATTTGAGTGACTCTATTGCTTCAATTAATGTGTTAGCTTGTTCATCCAATACAATTGCTGATCCATCGTCTTCTGGATAGAGCTTTTGCAATAACTCAGCTGCCGATGGACTACCGTCAATTTCTGGAGGGTTTTCTGGAAGTACGTGATTTTCCCAGAAATTCTTTTCGTGATTAATGAGCAAATCTATAAATTCGTCATCACGCTCAATCTCTTTCCAAACAAATTGATTTCCTCCGATTAATACAGCTATATAGGCTTTTTCATAGCCAGTGACAGCTAGATAGTGCTGTACTTGGCAAATATAAGCCGCAGGCACACTATCTCCATCCCAAACATCTTTGTTATAAGTCGAGGTTGTTTTACATTCGAGTAATGCTTTTTCACCGACCACAACACGATCTAGGTTTGCTTGAATAAATGGGTAATCTTTATGCTTAAGCATTTTGTTCATTCGGCGCACCTTTTTGCCAGTTCGCACTTCAAACTCTTTTGCTACAATGTCTTCTAAAACGTTCCCCCAATAAATAAATTCATTGTCGATTTCTTCAACATGCTCCCCTGTTTTTTCAAGATAAAGTTGGAATGGTGATTTCCATTTGTTAAATCCTAAAATGACGGAGCTATCACTACCGCCAATCCCTTTCTGGCGTTGTTTCAACCAATCATGTCGAGACATATCAACTGTTGAAATAAAATTTTGAACCATGCATTTTCTCTCCTTTCGTGATATAATCACGTAAATATTGTTTGTAATGGAGACCACTCTCGCGAAGTGGTCTTTTTATATTTCTTGCAAAGCCCCAACCTTCTTAAGATGACTTTCGAGACACGTTGTGCAGCAAAATAAATCATCCTCAAACAACACACCTTCAAACCCTTGAAATACAAGATCTCTACATTCAACACAACGCCCAACCGGGGTTGCATACGATTCTTCAAAACCTCGCCCGGTAACCATTGGGTTTTCTAACATAGTTTCTCCTCTCCTTTCGTTTTTTTGATGCCATTAACTCGCATCATGAAACACATGAGTTGATAAACAAATTGGAGGCTTTTTCACCTCTTTATATGGATTTTGTCTCATGTGCTTCATGACAGGAGCTATCCTGTCGTGTTATAATGAATTAACAAAAGATTTATCACGTGTAGCTGGTTAACTCCCTTAAGTTAGCCGGCTATTTTTCATTTTCATGCCTGTATGAGAAAATCATTGATGTAAGAACGACAGCAACCGCAACTGCTAAACTTACGATGATTAACATATCTAAGCGATCATACATATCTCGCCACCACCTTTAAGTTAATCCCTTGTTGAACCATCATCTTCGCTGTTTCCTCGAACCTGTCATACTCCCGTTTCTTGCGTCTCAATTTGCAAAGCTGCTTTATTAAAAGATTCATACGCTCCGTAGTTATTTCTGCTGCTCCATATTTTCCTTGTTGCAGTTGTATTAATAATTCGTTCTGTACTAAATCAATCTTTTCATGTAGTTTTTCTGCCATTCTCCAATCTTCCGGTTGAAAATTTAATCTGTTCATTGTAACCATCCTCTCGCCTTCCATCTTGGTGTCATTGCTTTCATACGTTTTTTAATCGAAATACCATAATCCTCTTGCAACTGGGTTAACCAATTTTCTAAGGACAATCGAGCATCCAATATTTCATCAAAGGCTTTTACCATGAGCTCTCTTTCGTGTTTCTCCATTGCTTGTGGTGGTTTGGTGAAATCCACCTCTTTCAAGGCTTCAAGTGCTTCTTCAAACTGCTTTTTCAACATAGCTAGCAAAGATAATCGATGCCAATCGACTGCTTTTCCATCCATCATCGGAACAGCGAAGCCATCACTAAACTTATGAAGAATTTCCATTGTGTAACGCGGGTTATCATACATAGCGACTGACTCCCGCGCAATGTCCTGCTGCATAACTCTTCTGTCGTTTTTCATATGACTGACCATTTGAGGACTTAGGTTTAAATCAAAAGCTAGTTGATCGTTTGTAAGTTCCTCGTCTTTCTCTAATACTCTGATTGCATTACCTACATTTGCTGATTTTTTCATCTCTATCTCCCCCTTATTTGTATTGCTTGAAGTTACATAGATACTAGTAAACTTGTTAAGATGCAGTTAGTTAATTAGTTAGTTGATTGTTTTTTTAGCCATTGAAGTAAAAATTCCGTTGCTTCTTTTGCTGGTATCAACCATTTAGTCCCGACTTTGTATTTTGGGAAATCCGGTAAGAAAAAGAATGTCTCTAAAATAAAACCTCTCGACATACACGTCTTTTCACAAAGTGTTTTCACGTCCCAGAAGACAAATTCGCTTTCAATTTTTCTTACTGCAAGTTGAATTTCTTCTCGAGCAATGTCTAGCACTTGTTGTTCATCAATTTGGACTTGTAGCATTATATAGCACGCTCCTTACTTGCTAATTTATTCAAGAAATAAAGTTGTCCCTTACCTGTTACTTTTGGAGTTTTACTAATAGTAGTAAGTCCATTCGAACGAGGAACTGGCGTTTCTTTTATTTCAAATAATCCGAGATCCATACTTCTCTGCGTTGGCATGTTGTAATCAGTACCGAGGCGTTTAATTAAGTAGCCTTTTTCACGAAGCCATGCGAATAGGCGTTTTTCTCCGAAATCAATGCCGTTTTGTTTAAGGAGTTTTGCTAATTCACGAACTAAAATTGATGTTTGGCTCGTTTCTATTAATTCAGCAAATAATACTTTTGGACGTTGCTGTTGAATAATTTCTTGAGCTTCTTGGTTTGCTAACTCTGCAGCACGACGTTTTTCTTGTTCTTCTTTTAATCCATTGAGTATGCCAATTAAGAAGTCAGGATCTTGCATTGTTTGTTCCAATGTCTCCGGCGTTAGGTATGCGCCATGCTTTCGAATAGTTGGTATTACTTCGTGTGTTATCCAACGTTTAAATTGTTTTGCTTCTGGCTTACGACTTGCTAGGACTAAAGAATATAAACCATATTCACTGACCACATTGGTAAATCCTTGGCGACCTAAGTTGAACTTAGTCCGTTCATCATCGTCTAATCGGGACAGCACAACGGTTGGATTTGTGAGATCCAGCACTTTGCAAATGTCTATCGCGACAAACCATGGTTCTCCATTTTGTTGGATAACTCTTACATTTTGATTTTCAAAATTAAACATTTGTAGTTCATTCATTCGATTCACTCCTTAAATAGCTTGTTTATTTTTGATACATTTTGTATCAATATCTATAAAAAAAATATCCGGAAATAAGTCTTTCATTGATTCGTTAAATAATTTTTCGTATTTAACCATTAATGTTACAGAAGGATTTCTATCTCCACTTTCAATTTTTCTAACGTGGATTTCCGAGATACCAAGTTTTTCTGCCAACTCCGCTTGGGTTAATGTTGAGCCCTTTCGAAGTTCAATTAACTTTGTACGCAATTTTATCACCTCTTTTTTGATACGTTTTGTATCTGTAATTAGAATATATCAGATACATTTCGTATCGTCAACTGTTTTTGATACATTTTGTATCTTTTTATATTTTCGATACTTTTTGTATCTGTAAGAATATATAATGGGTATATAAAAAGTGTATACATTTTGTATACATAAAGTGTACAAAGTTTATAAGAAATTTATAAATTCTTTTACACTTTTCTATATAAATTTGAGGTGGATAATAGTGCTATCTGAAAACTTAAAGAAATTTAGAGGCAAACGAACACAAGAGGAAATTGCTAAGAAGTTAGGAATTTCAAGAGCAAGATATTCTCACTATGAGAACGGGCTTAGAGAACCGGATACCAATTTGCTTGAAACGATGGCAGATTTATTTGGAGTGACGATTGATGATTTACTAGGAAGAAAAAACAATACAGCAACAACAAATACTAGACAAACACCTAACAAGGAAGAAAAAGATATCGCAAAACGACTGGAAGCTTTTAAAAATGAAATTGAAAATTCAGATGGCCTTGCATTTGATGGCGAACCAATCTCTGATGAAGCAAAAGAATCGTTAATCGAATCAATGGAACATATTTTCCGCCAAACACAAAGGATAAATAAGAAATACATACCTAATAAATTTAAAGACAACGATTAGGATTGTGGGGCGAGTTTATGTTAAAAAGCATTGTAATGGATTTAAAGAAAAAATACAAAACTGAAAATCCTTATGAGATAGCTGCTTGTAAAAAAATCAATGTGATTGGATGGAATCTTCATGATGATATTAGAGGATTTTATAAATACGATCGTCGTAATAAATACATTGTAATTAATGATAACCTATCTCAAGAAGCACAAAGAGTGGTTTGTGCGCATGAATTAGGCCATGCAATTTTGCATGCTAGGCATAATACACCATTAATGCGAAAAAACACGTTCCTATCAATTTCTAAAATTGAAATTGAAGCAAATACATTTGCTGCAGAACTATTAATTTCTGATGAATCAATAAGAGAATGTGAAAATTTATCTATTAAACAAATAGCCGCTTTACATAACGTGCCAGTGGAGCTTGTTGAACTAAAATGTAAACGGTTATTTTAATACTCATAAAAAGAACATACGTTTCAAAAATAGGTGGTGTTAACATGGCATATTTCAGAAAGCGAAGTAATTCATGGGAGTATCGAATAAAATATACGGAAAGTGGTAAACAAAAAACACTCTCTAAGAGTGGATTTAAAACCAAAATGGAAGCGAAGAAGGCTGCTACACTTATAGAAGAAAAATTATTCAAAGGTGGTATATCTGCTGTAAAGAGAGGCGATATCCTTTTCGAAGATTGGTTAGAAAAATATATTGAAATTAAAAATGTACATCGAAGAGAATCAAGCAATGTATCAGCGCGTAATGGTCAAGAAAAACTGTTACAGCAGTATAAAGGATATAAACTAAATCAAATTAAAAGAACGGACTATCAAATTTTTATAAACGATTTACTTTTTGTTAAAGGCTATTCTAAGAATACTGTCTCTCGCATTCATGGAGAAATGATGGGAATTTTAAATAGTGCTGTAGAAAATGATGAATTGGATAGAAACATTTTAAGTGGTGTAGAAATTAAAAAAGAAGAGAAAGAAAAAGTGGTATACCTACGGAAAGAAGAAGTAAAACAATTACTAGAAGCTATTCAGGAAGAAAAGATTTTTAAAAGAGTGATGGTTTCTATATTATTGCGTACCGGCTTACGAAGTGGGGAGTTATTAGGATTAACATGGTCGCATCTCGATTTGGATAAAGGTTTCTTAACAGTAGATCAGCAACGTTTACGAAATGGTTTGGGACCACCAAAAACAAAAAATGCTTATCGCACAATAGCAATTGATGAAACTTTGAGAAATGAACTGCGAGAGTATAAATGCTGGCAAGAAGAAAATCAGAAAGCTAACCCTCACTACATTGAAAGTGAATATGTAATGGTAGATGAGAGCGGTAAACCTTTTTATCATACAAAGCCTCAGGACCTCATGATTAACTTACTAAGAAAAGCAAAATTGAATGAACGAAAGTCCGCCCATCTATTACGACACACACATGCTGTTATGCTCCTTGAAGCTGGTGTTGATATAAAAACAGTAAGTGAGCGACTTGGACATTCTGATATTCAAATGACAGGTAATACTTATTTGCATATCTCTGAAAATCATGAGAGAAAATCTGTAGATTTATTCGATTCCTATCTAAAAAAATAACAAAAGGGGTCAAAAAGGGGTCAAAACCAATGACTACACCTTCTGAACCCTTTTGTATCAAGGCTTTTTATTGATTATCCAATAATAACCCGTTCCTTCGGATAATGATATTTCGTCTGTTTCGCTTTTCCGCCAAGAGAGTAAAGGAATGAAATCATTCCTACCCTGCCTATAAACATTAAGAAAATCATAACAACTTTCCCAATGCTAGAAAGGTGCTCAGTTAACCCTAATGACATACCACATGTACCGAACGCTGATGTGATTTCAAAGAGAATTTCAATCAACGATGCATGCGATTCAGTTAATGATAAGATCATTGTTGCTAATACTACTAAGCATGTAGACAAAATAATCACCACATAGGATCGAAAAACATCCAGGACATGGATTTCACGATGAAAAATTTGAATATCCTGCTTATTTCGTGCAAAGTTGATTAAAAATAAAATAGCAATCGCTAAAGTGGTTGTACGAATACCTCCACCAACAGAACTTGGAGACGCACCAATAAACATTAATAGGCTTAAAAAGATATCTGTCGCTTGATGGAACTGCGTTACATCAATAGTCGTTAATCCTGCTGAACGTGCAGAGACTGAATGAAACATAGCTGTAAAGAATGCTTGATGCCAGCTCATCCCTTTAAATGCATTGAATGCCTCAAGTAACAGGATAACTGCTGTCCCCACTATGAATAAAATAGCGTAGGTAGACGTGGTAATTTTTGTAAAAAGAGAAAATTTAAAGTTTGGCGTCTTATTTGACAAAAAGGCCTTCACTTCAATTAATACAGGAAAACCAATAGCACCAAGCGCGATCATAATCATATTGATAACTTGAACAAAATAATCATGTCGGAATAGATACATAGAATTGCCTGTAATATCAAATCCTCCATTAGTAGTCGCTGATATAGCTGCAAAGAAACCATTATAGAGCGCTTCTAAAAATGTATCAAAATACTGAGTGAAATATAGTGTTAAAATCGCAGTGCCTATTAATTCAATCATTAGAAGAAGCTTGATGATTTCTTTAATCAAATGGACAACACCTGATAAATTATATTGATTATGATCCACCATGATTAATTGCCTTTCACGCAGCCCAATCTTCTTTCCAAAAATAAGCCAAGTAAAGGTACCTAATGACATAATACCAATTGCGCCGAGCTGCATAATAACCGACAACATAATAACCCCAAAAACAGAGTATGTTTCAGAAATATTATTTACAGTCAGCCCAGTAACGCTAACAGCACTCACAGCAGTAAATAAACTGTCTAGCAAAGATACATGGACATTTTCCTTATGCACACCAGGTAAAATTAATAAGATGAATGAAATAGCGATCGCTATAAAATAGTAAGTCACGATTGCTTGGAACGGCGTTAACCGCTTTTTAAAACCTTTTGCTGAAGCCATTATTTCGGTCCTTTCATTGTTAACCAAGATACATACACACTATTGTATTGAATAATGAACGAAAAAGGAAGGGTATTAGGGAAAAGATTTACTCTTTGCTATCTTTCCCTTTTTAAGCAAAAAAAAATCCCATTCCCTACTACAGGGAATAGGATTTCCTATCTTTATTTTTCAGGTTCATTTAAGGATTTTGTTTTATGACTTACACTCAATATATAACCACCCGCAAGGATAAGAAGAAGAACAACCCAAAATATCACTTTCCAAGCAATTGAATGTGGGAAATCCTCGTCTAAAATACCAACCTGTGGATGTGCAAGAGTCATCACGCCTAGTTTTACACCAACCCAGCCTACAATCATAAATGCTGCTGTTTCAAATGAAGGATATTTCTGTAATAACGAAACAAACCATTGTGCAGCGAATCTCATAATAATCAAACCGATAATCCCGCCTAAGAACATGACCGCAAATTGTCCTGCATTAATGCCTCCGATAGAAAAATCTCCCATGTGAGGCAAGGTAACAGCAAGTGCAACAGCTGCCAACATTGAATCTATCGCAAACGCTAAATCTGCCATTTCTACTTTCACTACTGTTGCCCAAAATCCTGAAGCTTTCTTTTGTTTAACAGAATCTGAAGAACCTGTTTGATGCTTTTTCATATCATACAGATGCTTTCCTGAAACAAAGAGAAGATAGATTGCACCTATTGCTTGTATCCACCACCACTTTACTAAAAAAGTGATTAAAAAAAGTGCTGCAAAGCGCAATACAAACGCACCAATCAAACCATAAAAGAGCGCCTTTTTTTGTTGAAGTGGCGGTAGATGTTTCACCATTACAGCCATGACCACCGCATTATCTGCCGCAAGCAGACCTTCTAATACTATTAATATTAATAGTACCCATCCGTACTCTAGTAAAATTGTTTCCATAAAAGTTATTTCCTCCCTTAAATTTGAAAATAAAAAGACCTCTGCCTATAAAAGGCAAAGGTCTCGCTTAGCATTCGTCATTTTTGGATGCTTCTCATAACCGATGGCGTTGCTGCCATGTAATGACGATTATGAGGTAGGTTTCCCTATAGCTACTCCCCTTTGACATGTGTCAAAAGAAGTTATACAGTTTGTTAACTCAGTATAGCAAAAAGTATTCAAAATGTAAATGCATTTTTGTAGATGGAAACATTTGAATTACAATAAGCTATATAAGCGAATATCCGGATTTTTATCATTAAACCAACGCATAGCAAATTCATTTTCGAATAAGAATACGTAGTTGTTAAAACGGTCATGCACTAGCATGCTGCGCGGGCCGGACATTGATTCTTTGACATCTTCTTCGTTTTCAATCCAACGGGCAATTTTACTGCCAATTGGCTCCATATGAACATCTACATTGTATTCATTTTTCATACGGTTTTCGAAAACTTCAAATTGAAGCTGCCCAACAGCACCCAAGATCACATCTTCTGTGTGTAGAGTTTTATAGTATTGAATGGCCCCTTCTTGCACCAACTGCTCAATACCTTTATGGAAATGCTTAGACTTCATAACGTTTTTAGCTGTTACACGAACAAACAGTTCAGGTGTAAACTGCGGAAGCTTTTCGAATTGGAATGTTTTCTTTCCGCCGACAATCGTATCACCGATTTGATATGTTCCAGTATCATAGAGACCAATAATATCGCCTGCTACCGCTACATCAACAGTCTCGCGGTCATCAGCCAAAAATTGAGTAGATTGTGTCACTTTAAAGGATTTTTTCGTACGAGATAAAGTGATGTTCATACCGCGTTCAAACATACCTGATACAATCCGGACAAACGCAATACGGTCCCTATGCGCTGGGTTCATATTTGCTTGAATTTTAAAGATAAAACCTGAGAATTCTTGATCCAACGGCTCTACAATTGTTTCCTCTTCTGTTAAACGAGGCTGAGGCGTAGGTGCGAATTCTAAATATGTTTCTAAAAATGTTTGAACACCAAAATTTGTTAAAGCAGAACCAAAGAATACAGGTGTTAATTCCCCTCTTTTGATACGCTCTTTTGAAAAGCTAT
The DNA here is from genome assembly GCF_023515935.1 of Rummeliibacillus sp. G93. Classification (NCBI taxonomy): domain Bacteria; kingdom Bacillati; phylum Bacillota; class Bacilli; order Caryophanales; family Caryophanaceae; genus Rummeliibacillus; species Rummeliibacillus sp. G93. The sequence continues at coordinate 793,837 of NZ_CP097314.1, read as the reverse complement.
TTCCCGCTTCATTCAACAGCATAATATCATCCATTGCTTGCGTATAGTAGGATGTTTTTTTCATCTCATGGTCAACAGCAAGCTCGCCGTTTTCATCTAACGGTAAAAAGCGTTCATCTTCTTCTGTACGGAATTGTTCAATTCGGCTATTGTAACGGTCATAAATGCCAAGGAATTCTTTCCCCATACCGATTGGCCAGTTCATCGCATACGATTCAATGCCCAATACTTCTTCTAGTTCTTCCATTAATTCTAAAGGCTCTTTACCTTGACGGTCTAATTTATTGATGAATGTAAAGATCGGAATACCTCGCATACGGCAAACCTTAAATAACTTCAACGTTTGGGCTTCAATCCCTTTCGCTGCATCAATAATCATGACAGCACTGTCAACAGCCATTAACGTACGGTACGTATCTTCTGAGAAGTCTTGGTGTCCAGGTGTATCCAAAATGTTTACACGGCAATCATTATAGTCAAATTGCATAACAGAGGAAGTAACAGAAATCCCCCGTTGTTTTTCAATCTCCATCCAGTCAGATGTCGCAAATTTGCCAGATTTCTTTGCTTTGACAGTACCCGCATCACGAATAGCACCACCAAAGTATAATAATTTTTCGGTCATCGTTGTTTTACCAGCATCCGGGTGAGAGATAATGGCGAATGTACGACGGGCTAATATATCTTGTTCAAGCTTAGCACTCATATTGTAATCTCCTTTATTTCTTTAAATAGTGATTTTTATCTGGGATCTATAGTTAGTCTACATCGGATTCATCCTTTAATATTTTTCACTAAGTGAATTTTTATATTTTAATTTTAATGAAAGATTTGGAATACCTTCACAATCAGTTATCCCATTTTCTTGTAGAATTATAACTTCGCCGTTTTTTAATTAAAACTTAACCTTGCAATTATATCAAAAAAAGTGAGGGTATTCATACCCTCACTTTTCTTAAATGATGTAATTTTAATTATCGATTAGGTAAGTTGAATTTTTCCCTTGCAGCTGCTAGAGCAATCTCTGCATCGCTGTGCGGGTATTTTTCATTGCCAATGATTTGATAATCCTCATGACCTTTCCCTGCAAACAAAATAACATCGCCGGGTTCAGCCACTTCGATTGCATGGCGTACAGCTTCTGCACGATCACCGATACAACGATATTGATCATGCTGCATCCCTTTTTCTAAACCACTTAGAATGCTGCCATATTCTTCATAGCGCGGATCATCTGTCGTTAATATAACATAATCAGCTGCAGAGGCTTTTTTAGCCATATCCGGACGTTTTAATTGGTCACGGTTGCCGCCTGTGCCTATTAGAAAAATGAGCTTATTTTTCTTATATGGCATTGCAGCAGTAATAGCTTTTTCAATTGCATCAGGTGTATGAGCATAATCAACGAAGATTTGTATAGGGAAATTCTTTGGCGATACTTGTTCCATACGGCCTTTTACAGGTTTTAATTGTTCTAGCTGTTCAATAATTTCTTGTACTTTATATCCTTTGCAATATAATGCGGCTGTAGCAGCTAAAGCATTATAAATATTAAATTCGCCAAGCAATTGCAATTCAACGCTAAATGTTCCTTCTGGCGTTACCATGTCAAAATAGGTGTGATGGTCATGATACTCACAGTTAATGGCTCTAAACAATGCGTCTTCATTGTGCAGACCATAAGTCCATATTGGATATGGGGTAAGACCCGCATATTTTTCAGACCACTTATCATCTGCATTTAATACAGCATGTTTATCTTTCTCAAGATCTTGGCCAAGCTGAGAGAATAACAAACCTTTTGCATTTCCGTATTCCTCCATCGATCCATGGAAGTCAAGATGGTCATGTGTTAGGTTTGTAAAAATAGCAACATCAAAGTCTACGCCCGCAACACGGCCTAAAACAAGACCGTGAGAGGAAACTTCCATTACCATTGTTTCACAGCTCTCCGCTTTGGCGCGGAATATCATTTGTTGTGTAGATAATGCATCACTTGTTGTGTTGCCTGATTCGTATAAAATTCCGTTCAAATTAAAGCCAATAGTTCCTTTTAATGCAGAACGAACGCCAAGCCCCAATAAAATATTTTCGATCATTGTAGCGACACTTGTTTTGCCGTTTGTTCCCGTCACTCCGAACATTATCAAGTCTGTTGATGGATAGTCAAAAAACCGTGCTGACAAAAGGCCAAGCGCTCGATTTGTATCGCTAACGATGACTTGCGTTACATCTCCTGACAAATCAAGTTGCTTTTCAGTAACGATAATAGTAGCACCTTGGTCAACCGCATTCTGGGCAAAGTCGTGCCCATCGACTGTATAACCTTTAATGCATATAAATATACTTTTGGGTTCTACACCACGAGAATCAATCGCAATGTTTTTTATTTGATCTGGCAATGTTCCAATGACTTTTTTACTCGGTAAACATTGTAATAACTGTGTTGCTTGCATTCTTTATTTCCTCCTATTACTCGTCACACATGGTTGACGCCACATACGCAGATACAAGTTGAGCTGTATTCTTAATTGAATCAATATGTGTCCGTTCATACGCGTGAGATGACTCAATCCCTGCACCAAATAATGCATGCCGTATATCAAAACCAGCGCGAATGGCGGCAGAAGCATCTGAACCATAGTAAGGATAAATATCTAGTTTGTAATCTATGTTGCTTTCTTTTGCGAGCTTGACTAAATGCTGTGTCAGCTCATAGTGATAAGGACCGCTTGAATCCTTCACACAAATGGAAACAGTATATTCATCAGATGATTGGCCGTCACCAATCGCTCCCATATCTACAGCTATATATTCAACAACCTCAGAAGGTATGCTTGCATTGCCGCCATAGCCAATTTCCTCGTTGTTTGAAATATAAAAATGCGTTGTATACGGCAATTCAATCTTTTCAGCAACGATTGTTTTCACGAATTGAAGCAGTATAGCTGCACTTGCTTTATCATCCAGATGTCTAGATTTAATGAAACCTGTTTCAGTTGCTTCATAACGGGCATCAAAAGAAACAAAGTCGCCTACTTCTATACCGATTGATCGGCTGTCCTTTTCATTAAACACCTTTTCATCAACTCGAACTTCGATATGTTCCTCATTGCGGGGCAGCTCGCCTGCTTTCTTGTATACGTGAACAGATGTTTCGTGCATGAGAATGGTACCTCGGATTTTTTTGCCGGAAGCCGTATGGATGGTACAGGACTCACCCTCTACAGCATTCCATCTGAAACCGCCCACCATCGTCAGTGCCAGGCGACCGTTTGATTTGATTTCTTTTACCATAGCGCCCAATGTATCAACATGAGCTGTCAGCAAGCGATGGCGTTGCGTATTCTTGCCTTCAAGTGTAGCAATGACAGCGCCCTTATTTGTTTTGATGAATGGAACATTACTATCTTCTAAATATTCACTGATAAAATTCATAATTTTTGTTGTATAGCCTGATGGACTTGCAATATTCACTAATTTTTCTAGCAATTCAACTGTTTCTTCTTCGTTAAATCTATTTTTCAATGCAATTCCCCCTACTTGTTCTCTCATCATATCAAAATAGGACATTTTACGACAACGTAAAATCATGTATGATGGAAGTATGAAAATATTTAGTACTTCCGAGGTGTCTTAATGAAGCACTCTACCATATTAAGAAAAAAGAATCGCTTCGTACTGTTAATTTTAGTAGCGGCGACCATTTTTCATACATTGATTAATTTACTTGGATTAATAGATGATGGCCAACTCTTAACGCTTTCGTCTATTCTATTTTGTATCTGTATTGGTATATTAACCTATTTTAAAATTGATGAACGACTGATTTGTATTCTGTTGGCAATAGGACTCAATTCATTTGTTGTACTGATTAATCTATATTTTAATTATACACATCATTTGGTCCTCTTTATATTATTACTTTTTATCTTAGCTATCTATCATTCTTTTTGGCTGAATTTTGCTATGATGTCTATCTCATTGATTGAATTTTATTTTCTATTAAAATTTCATTATGAGCCCTTTTCTAAATTCTATAATTCAACAGATATGACGATATTCTTTTTAATTTTTATATTCTTAGCAGTAATTGGAATTATTCAAAGCAACTATTTGAATTATAGATGGAAAAAGGTTGAACAAGTAGCTGAAGAGAAACAGCAAGAATTATTGTCAAAAGAAGGCTACCTGCACCTATTTTTTGAAAATGCGAAAGATAGTATTGCCGTTTTTGATTTGGAAGGACGTGTGGTAGCAGTAAACCCTGCTTTTGAAAAATTGTATGGATGGCGTAAAGAAGAATGTATTGGAAACGAGATTCCGCTTGTTCCACCAGAAAATTTAGCGTATGCAAATGAGCGTTTACGCCATTTGTTAAATGGAGAAAGCTTCCACCTATTTGAGACAAAGGATATGAAAAAAGACGGTACTTACTTTGATGCACAAGTAACTCTTTCACCAATACTTGACGATGAAGGCAAGGTTATTGCCACATCTGTCATTACTAGAGATATATCCTATAAAAAAGAAGCAGAACAAATGCGAATCCAGTCAGAAAAGTTAAAAGTTGCAGGTGAAATTGCTGCTGGGGTGGCTCATGAAATTCGTAATCCTTTAACGGTGATTTCTGGTTTTGTTCAAATGATGAATAATGAGCAAAATTCGCCTTACACCTACTATACAAATCTAATTAACGCAGAGATTGACCGTATAAATTTAATCATTAGCGAGTTCTTAGTTCTGTCGAAACCTCATTCAAAACAAGTGAGAGATTTTGATGTTAAACATGTGGTATCTGATATCTTATTATTGTTCAAACCAGAGTTACAAATGAAAAATATTTGTCTACTAGAGGATATTCCGGATAACAATATTGTATTAAGAGGTGACTCTAATCAAATCAAACAGGTCTTAATTAATTTGATAAAAAACGCAATCGAAGCGATTGAAACTGATGGCACCATTACGATTTCGATTAAAGAAGCAGAAGAAGGTTATTGTGCGATTCGAGTGGCAGATAACGGGCAGGGAATGTCTGAGGAAGTCATTCAACATATTTTCGAGCCATTTTATACAACAAAAGATGCAGGGACAGGGCTTGGTATGATGATCTCTGAAAAAATTATTCAAGAGCATAAAGGTTGGATAGAAATCAACAGCAGCGTTGGAGAAGGAACTGAAATATCCATTTTCCTAGAAATGCTGTCTGAATCGTAAGAAGTTACAATAAAGCTATTTTGTATTTAGATAAAATTTTGATACGAGGACTGAAAAGTCTCCCTTTTAGACAACTGCGAGTATGGAATGTGAAATCGTTCTCATACTCGCTTTTTTTATAGAAGGCGTTGCCACTGTTCAAGACAGGCTGTACCATTGCTCAACAACATAGCTAATTTAAACATATGAAAAGAGGCAATTTCTATCCAAAAACAGAATAGCTATTGCCTCTTTTTATAATAATTACTTGATCTAAAAGGGTTGAGCCTATTCTTGCATTTGGCTCCGAATATATTCACGGATTATCGGCAAATCTGGTGGGCTTATGTTAGAAGGGATACTATTTATATGAAAGAATTTTAAGTCCGCAACCTCGTTTTCTTCTGCCTTATGATTCCTTTATAATCTTTACATATATAAGCTGCTACTACATTATATACCTCATCACCATGAGGATATTGATAGTAAAGATCTTGGCCAGAAAAAACCTCTAATAGCATTAAATTGTTTGCAGTTAATCCTGTTTCTTCAAATAACTCTCTTTTGGCAACTTGTTCTAATGTTTCCCCTATCTCCATAGAACCACCGGATAACCCCCAACAATGATTATCCTTGCGAAGTTGCAACAATAGCTCATTTTTGTTATTAATAAGAATTACACATGCACCTACCATGATTAAAGGTCGACTGCCCACTATATTTCTTAATTCCTTAATATATCCCATACCAACCTCCGATAGCCTAAAAACTAATCTCTCTATTTAGTACCTTCACGTCCAAATGCTATTGTTTGAATATTTTCCTTATCAAGGAATGCTTCTATTTTTTTCTGTTCTTTGCCATTGACTACCCCATTTTTCTCAATGAGTGAACCAATGTTTAATTTAGAAAAATCCCCATCACTAACCTTATCAATTATTGTGTTTAATTCATGAATATATTCGTTTGAAGCCGTTATATAACGACTGATTCTTTCAGATTCTTCTTGATACCCTTCCGGTAAGGTATTATTCGAGATATATTGTGAGAAGGATTCATCATTTTCTTTTATAAGCTTGTTAATCCTGTTCAGCTTTTTTGATTCACTTTTAGATAATTTCTCACCGTCATAAATATTGTCCTCAAATGGTTCACTAGCACGTTCTAATTTTTCATCACTATCTAGGTAGGTTTGTATGCTACGTTTCATTTCCTCTTTGTTAAGAGTTTGATTTTTTTTGGTTGAATTGAAAACAGTACGCGGAATTTTCACATCTGCAATAAGTGGTGTATCGTCTTCCGCATCATCGATATATTCTTTCTGAGAACAACCACTCAGTGCACATACAATTAAGAAGCCATAAACAATTTTCCTCATTTATTTATTCTTCTCCCCCTTAAGGCTAGAGATTTCTCATTTATCCTTTATCGCAAAACTGTGCGAATTAACTTTGCCTTTTGCTTATAAGGTGGATACAATAAATTATTCGCTAGTTTACTAGATCGTTTAAGAATAGATTTTGGATGTGTAAAGCATTCAAAACTAGCCTTACCGTGATAATTGCCGATACCTGACGGACCAACTCCCCCAAATGGCAGGTGGGTATTCCCGACATGTGCCATCGTATCATTAATGCACCCTCCGCCAAACGGCAATTCATCTAAAAAGTATTGAATGGCTTTTTCGGTCTCTGAAAAGAAATAAGCCGCAAGCGGTTTTGGCTTCTGCTTGATCCGATATATAGCCTCAGGCAAATCATCATACACTAGTAAAGGAAGGATCGGACCAAAAATCTCATCTTCCATCACAGGATTATCCCACCTGATATCTTGTAAAACAGTTGGTTCAATATACAAATCTTCTCTGTCTACATTCCCGCCAAACAAGAGATGTTCCTTTTCCTTTGTGAGCAGTTGATTCAGCCGATCGAACTGCTTGGTATTGATAATACGTCCAAAGTCCGGACTCTCTTGTGGATTGGAGCCATAAAACTTTTGCAGCGTTTTTTTTAAATGGCGGATGAATGTTACTTTCACTGATTCGTGGACAAGCACATAATCCGGTGCCACACATGTTTGGCCTGCATTTAAAAATTTCCCCCACACAATCCGTTTTACTGCTACTTCAATATTAGCTGTTTGATCTACAATGACCGGGCTTTTACCACCTAGCTCAAGCACGTGTGGTGTTAATCGTTCGGCACATGCTTTGGCTACGATTTTCCCTACTCCTACACTACCTGTGAAAAACACAAAATCAAAAGGTGCATGGATAAGTATGGATGTTTCCTCCACTTCGCCCTCTACCATACGTACATAACGTTCTTCAAATGTTTCTTCAACTATTTTTTGTATGACAGCTGCTGTGTGTGGAGCAGACTCTGATGGCTTCACAATTGCTGTATTCCCACCAATAATGGCGCCAATCAACGGCTCCATAACAAGCTGGAATGGATAATTAAATGGGCCAATGATTAATGAAACACCATATGGCTCTCGAACCACCATACTTTTGGCAGGTTGGAAATAGATCGGAGTAGGAACAGCTATAGGATGCATCCATTCTTCTAAATACTTCAGCATAAAACCGATGCTTTCTAATACAATACCGACTTCTGTCGAGTAAGCCTCAAACTCACTCTTATGTAAATCTTGATTTAAAGCGCTCATTATTTCTTTTTCGTTTCGTTGAATGGATCCCTTTAATTTCTTTAACTGTTCCCTACGGAATTCCAGTGTTTTTGTTGCACCCGACATATAATATTCTCGTTGCAAAGCGATCATGTTTTCAATATCTTGTACAGTAAAATTCGCCATAAAATCCCTCCTACAAAGTATAAAAAAAACCAACTTATCCATACTAATTTCAGCTAAATAGAATGTTGATTTTGCCAGTACGCACTGTCTTTTTTCAAATTGTACCATTTGTGAAAAATGAATACTAGTCGCGAAGGGAGTCATTAATATGATAAAAACAGACACTTGGTGGGAATCTTTATTTTCAGGGGATTTATCAATTGGACTATCACTGGAACGTCAACAGGAGCTAGAAGATGAAGGATTTTTGTATTTGCAAAATACAGAACGTTTTGAACGACAAGATGAGTTAACGATCTAACATATACCTTCATCTTACTTCAAGCATGTATACGCAACTATCCGTATACATGCTTTTTTCACTTTCAAAAAAAGGTGGAGACAGGAATGAACAAAAGCATCCAAATTTATAAAAGAGATATAAAAAATATTGTTATAAACGGTAGTTCAGCCATTATCATATTGGGGCTAATTATTCTACCCTCTCTTTATGCTTGGCTTAATATCGCTGCTTCTTGGGATCCTTACGGAAAAACCAATCAGATCCCCGTTGCCATTGTTAATGAAGATCAAGGAGCAACAGCTGGGAACCGCTCGTTTAATGCAGGGAAGGAATTAGTAGAGCAACTAAAAGGCAATCATGATATGGATTGGAAGTTTACAACAAGGACTAAGGCGTTGGATCGTTTGAATAATGGAGACTATTTCTCTGTCATCATCATTCCTAAAGGGTTTTCTAAGGAACTAGCGACTGTCACAAGCGGGCAGCCCCAACGCGCCAAGATGGATTACTTTGTAAACGAAAAGATTAATTCTATTGCTCCGAAAATCACCAGCAAAGGTGCTAGTGTTTTAGTCGAATCAATGAGCAGCAAATTTATTGGAACAGTGAATGGTATTATCTTTGATATTATGAACAGGCTTGGCGTAACGATGCAGGAGGAATTGCCTGATATCGAAAACTTTAAAAATTTGGTTTTCACTCTAGAAAGAGATTTACCGTCTATTTTCAACAAGCTTCAACGAGCGCAAAAGGACCTCAATAGCGCTGGTCAAATTCTTCAAAAAGCCAAAAAGGATTTGCCAGAAGCAAAGGCTTTAACACAAGATGGTCTTTCCATGATCAATCAGACATTAACTTTCATCAATAATGCAGAAACAAAAATAAATTCGCTCAAACCCCAAGTAAGAAATGATGTTGAAAAAATCCAGCATATTGCTACATCTGCCCAAGATCTCATTACAGCCTTAAACAACGATAACTTCACGCCTGCCACTTTGACTGATATGCATAATAAACTGAACCAGCAAGCGAGTACTGCACTTGAAAGATTGACCGCTATTCACACTGCCCTGACAACACTGCAACAAAACAGCAATAATCAACAAACAACGGAGGACCGTCAAGCTTTAGACAAAGCTTTACAGCAAACAGCCAATGCTCAACAAGCCATGGAAACCCTGCAGCAAAATATACAATCAAACACAGACCAAGTACAAGGGCTTTCTCAAAGGATTGGAAAGCTACGGGAGTTTTCAGATACCGCCCTCACTGGCCTAAAGAATTTCACGAATGAGTTCGACAATGTTATTCAACCTACAATCGATTCACATATCAATCATATAAAAGAGATGCTAACAGGAACGAAAGGTATATTGACAGATATCCAGTCTACTTTCCCTGAAATAACACGCTTATTAAATGTATCTGATAGTACATTAGCTAGCACCAACCAAGGATTGCAAAAAGCAATTGCTGATTATCCGCTTATTCATAGTCGTGTACAAAAGCTCGCCAATCAAATACGCAGTTTCGAGAAAGAAACAAATCTTAACAGTGTCATCCAATTGCTCATCAATAATCCGACCGCTGAAAAGACCTTTTTTGAAGAACCTATTAAGATGAAAGAACATCGCGTATTCCCTATCCCTAATTATGGCACTGGCATGGCTCCGTTTTATTCTGTCTTGGCCATTTGGGTTGGCGGACTACTGCTTGTTTCATTATTGGCGACAGACGTAGAGGATAAGCAATATACTGTTCGAGAAGTATACTTTGGTAAGCTGCTGACATTTTGGACGATTGGCCTTTTGCAAGCGCTAATTATTGTATTAGGCGACCTTTTCCTCTTAAAAGTCTCCGTACAAGCACCGCTTCCTTTTTTACTCTTTAGCTTATTTATCAGCATTGTATTCATGACCATTGTTTACACGCTCGTTTCAGTCTTCGGAAATATCGGAAAAGCCTTATCCATTGTCCTGCTTGTATTGCAGCTGGCAGGTTCAGGAGGGACATATCCTGTCGTTTTGCTACCCAAGTTTTTCCAGATCATTAATCCTTACCTTCCCTTTACCTACGCGATTTCCTTGGCTAGAGAATCTATTGGCGGAATCATTTGGCAGAAAGTCATTTTAGACTTATCCTTCCTAGGTGGCGTCTTGCTATTTATCCTGTTATTTGGAAGTATTTTTAAAAAGCAAATGCAAACCATGACTTTAAAAATGACCGAGAAATCCAGAAAATCTGGTTTATTCCACTAAATCTACGTATTTCACATCAAAACGATACAACGTATTGACATTTGTTGTTTTGAAAATTATGATAGATGGAGATTCTTACACAAGTAAGACTCAATAATCTCAAATAAGAGCCTTGCACAATTGCTGTGCAAGGCTTTTGTTTGCACTTTATCCTACAAATGATTCATTTCAGTAAAAATAGCTTGTCTTTTTTAAAAACCGTACTATAATATACAATTAGGTGCCAAACCTACGTGAGATTTATTCGTAAATCATCACAAAAAGGAACTCCATAACAGCACGGATTGCTGGGAGTTCTTTTCTATTAGCAGGCAGATGAGCGCCTGCTTTTTTATTTTGATTTAAAATTCCATACCATCTTTTTTCTTCTGAGAAAACCTCCAAAGTTACTCTACATACAAACAATGCATACACAATAAAAACTGCCAACCCCAAAAGAGGTTGACAGCCTAATTCTATTAAAATATTAAGTTCAGTATAAAATAACAAATGGCAGCTAAGGCAGCCGACGTTGGCATCGTAATAATCCATGTCATAACAATTTTGCGGGCTACTCCCCATTTAACGGCTTTTACTCGTTGTGCCGCGCCTACACCCATAATAGATGAAGAAATAACATGAGTTGTACTTACAGGCAAATGGATCAGCGTCGCACCGAAGATAATGGATGCGGATGCTAAGTCTGCAGCAGCACCATTAATTGGGCGAAGCTTCATAATTTTGCCGCCTACGGTTTTGATAATTTTATAGCCTCCGATAGACGTACCTAACCCCATCGCTGTGGCTGCTGCAATCCGCACCCATGTTTGAATTTCATCGCCTGTTTGCCAGCCTGCAGCAATTAACGCCATTGTCATAATACCCATAGCTTTTTGGGCATCATTGGTGCCGTGTGTAAATGATTGAATCGCTGCTGTACAAATTTGCAAGTAGCGGATCCCTTTATTGGTCTTATAAAGATGTGCCTTTTTAAAGATGACTTTGAAAAGAGACATCACAATGAATCCCATGGCAATCGCAATGAACGGCGAAAGAAGTAATGCTTCCAAAATTTTAAGGAAACCACCGTAATTCAAGATGCTAAAGCCTGCAGCTGCAATGGCTGCACCTGCAATCGATCCAATGATGGCATGCGAGGAACTAGATGGAATACCGAAATACCATGTCACTAAATTCCATATAATCGCTGCTATTAATGCTGCAAGAATTACCACTGACCCATTCTCTAAGGCGAAAGGATCGACAATATCCTTGGTAATGGCTTTCGCAACTCCTGTAAAAGTGATAGCTCCAATAAAGTTCATTACAGCAGCCATCATAACAGCTACTTTTGGCGATAATGCTCTTGTGGATACTGAAGTGGCAATCGCATTAGCTGTATCGTGGAACCCATTGATAAAATCAAATGCTAAAGCGAAAATAACAACGAGAACTGTTAATAGTATGATTGAATCCATGCTGCACTCACTTTCTATGCATTACGCATAATGATGGTTTCCATTGTATTTGCTACTTTTTGACATTCATCCGCAATATCTTCTAGTTGCTCGTAAATATCTTTAAATTGAATAATGCGGATTGGGTCTTTTTCATGTAAGAATAACTGTTTAATGGATACACGCAGTACTTCATCACATTTACTTTCGTAATCTTTTATTAAAATTGCATTTTCACGCATGCTTGTTAGATTTTTATTTTGCAATTTCTCCATTGCTTTCACAATTTCATCTGTACTCTTCACAATATATTCGATAAATGTATTCATAGATTCATCAATATCTGTTAACGCAAACATATCAAAATGTGCAATACATTCTTCCATGCCGTCCAGTACATCATCCATGCTGTTGGCTAGTGCCAAAATATCTTCACGTTCAATTGGAGTCATAAACGATTTATTCAACATCACAATTAACTCATGAATCAACGTGTCACCGTCAGTTTCATACTTTTTCATTTTTGTGCTAATTTCCTGTAGATCCTCAAAATTTTTAATTCGAAAATCATTGGCAAAATGCAAGGCTTCTTGTACATTCACTGATATTTTAACTAAGGCATCAAAAAATGGATCTACTTTCTTTCGACTAAACATAAAATCCCCCTGAAAAAGTTAGTATATACTATGTGCTGTTTGCAAAAATAGCATATCAGTAATTAAAATAAATTGCTTGTAAATTTACACTACTTAATAGAACATTTACAATCCTGTAACATTACTTACTAACTTTTTCAATAATTTCGATTTTATTCTCTTATAAACCTGAATATAAACTTCAACAACAAAAAAACCAGCCGCTTAGAGTGCGGGCTGGTTCAGTTTCAATGCTCGGTTGCCGATATCATTTCGCCAATGCAAGCCATCGTTCTTTATTTTTTTAATTTCTTCATACACTGTTTTATGTGCATCCTCCAAATCAGTTCCTTCAGCTGCAACAACTAGAATTCTTCCGCCATCTGAAATCCATTTACCGTCTTTAGATTGAGCTGTTCCAGCATGATAGATATGTACATCAGAAGATATTGTTTCCATTCCATCAAGTGAAATTCCTTTTGTATAATCTCTTGGATAGCCTTCAGCTGCAAGAACTACGCCTAGCACTGCCTCTTCTTTCCATTCTAGCTCCATGTCTCGTCCATCTAAAACAGCTTCGATGGCCTCTGCTAAATCAGAACCAAGACGTGGCAAGACCACTTGTGTTTCCGGATCACCAAACCGAGCATTAAATTCAATCACTTTAGGACCAGCATCGGTTAAAATTAGCCCGGCATACAGTACACCAGTAAATGGGCGTCCTTCTGTAGCCATCGCTTTTGCGGTCGGCATCAAAATATGATCAAGCGCTTCCTGCACGATCTCTTTTGAAATTTGTGGAACAGGCGAGTATGCCCCCATACCTCCCGTATTAGGGCCCGCATCTCCATCAAAAGCTCGTTTGTGGTCCTGTGCAATAGCCAATGGGTACACTTTTTCTCCATTTACAAAAGCCATGAAGGAAAACTCCTCTCCTTCTAAAAATTCTTCGATCACCAATTTTTCGCATGTTAATTCTGACAATGCCTGCAGCGCCTCTTCTTCTGTCATAGCCACTACTACACCTTTACCAGCAGCTAGGCCATCTGCTTTCAATACAATTGGTGCCCCTTTTTCCATAATGTAAGATTTAGCAAGAGCGAAGTCAGTAAAAGTTTTATAATGTGCTGTGGGGATGCTGTATTTTTTCATTAGATCCTTTGCATATGATTTGCTTCCTTCAATCTCTGCCGCTAGCTTTGAAGGTCCAAACGCACGCAGTCCAGCCGCCTCAAAATCGTCTACTAGACCCTCCATTAAAGGTATTTCAGGACCTACAATAGTGAAGGTAATTTGATTTTCTTTTGCAAATGCGATAAGTCCGATATGGTCATTTTCATGGACGTTACATAGTTCAGCAACATCGGCCATTCCTGGATTTCCTGGTGCTACAAAAACTCTATCAACATGCTCGCTCTCCGCAAGTTTTCTTGCAATAGCGTGTTCTCTGCCACCACGTCCTACTACAAGTACCTTCATCCAATCACCTCATTGTTAATGTTTAAAATGTCGAACACCTGTGAATACCATGGCAATTCCATATTCATCCGCTTTTTGTATAGAATCCATATCTCTAATAGAACCTCCAGGCTGAATAATGGCCGTAATGCCCGCTTTAGCAGCAGCTTCTACTGTGTCCTCCATTGGGAAAAAGGCATCTGAAGCCATAATACTGCCTGCTGCTTTTTCTCCTGCCTGTTCTAAGGCGATGCTAGCTGCTCCTATTCGGTTCATTTGACCTGCTCCCACACCAAGTGTCATTTGATCGTTGGAGACAACAATTGCATTGGATTTAACATGTTTCACAACCTTCCAGCCAAATTTCAACGCCTGCCACTCTGTTTCAGTCGGCTTCCGTTTTGTAGGCACTGTAGTTGTCGTTTCATCCAGCTTGGCATTATCACTATCTTGTACCAACAGCCCGCCTTCAATGGAAGAGATTCTTCTTTCTACATTTGAACTAGCCTCAAATGGGATGGTTAACAGACGAATATTCTTCTTCGCTTTTAAGAGATTGAGCGCTTCTGGTGTAAATGAAGGAGCGATAATAATTTCCAAGAAAATGCCGCTGAGTTTCTCAGCTGTTTTCACATCAACGGTTCGATTTAAAGCCACTATTCCTCCGAAAATAGAAGTTTCATCTGCTTCAAACGCCTTAGCAAAAGCTTCGGCTATTGTGTCACCTGTACCTACACCACAAGGATTACTATGCTTCACAGCAACCGCCGCGGGTTCTGCAAATTCCTTGGCAATTTGAATGGCCGCGTCTGCATCATTGATATTGTTGTAGGAAAGTGCTTTTCCATGAAGCTGTTTTGCTTTAGCGATTGAGAAAAGAGAGCCTAGTGGCTTTTCATAGAATGCAGCTTTCTGATGTGGATTCTCTCCGTAACGCAAGTTTTGTTTTAATTGGTAAGTCACTGTTAGACTTTCCGGATTTTCCTCCCCTGATAGCTCTGTCATATATTGGGCAATCATCGTGTCATAGGCTGCTGTATGGCGAAAAACCTTCGCAGCTAGCTTCCGATTTGTTTCAAATGAAACACTTCCTGTATCAGCTAATTCTAAAAGGATGCCTTCATAATCTGCTGGGTCAACAACCGCCGTAACATATTGATGGTTTTTAGCACTTGATCGAAGCATCGATGGTCCTCCGATGTCAATATTCTCGATGGCTTCTTCCCAAGTTACATCTGGTTTTTCAATGGTTTGTTGGAATGGATATAAATTGACGCAAACAAGCTGAATGGGTGCGATGCCATGCTCTTCTATCTGACGAAGATGGCTTTCTTCACCATGCTTTGCTAACAGTGCTCCATGAACCATTGGGTGGAGTGTCTTTACTCGTCCTTCCAAAATTTCAGGAAAACCGGTCACTTCACTGATGCCTGTCACTTCAATGCCCTCGTCCAATAGTGCCTTTTTTGTACCGCCTGTTGAAATAATTTCAAATCCAGCATTCTTTAAACCCTTCGCAAAATCAATAATCCCTTTTTTATCTGATACACTCAGCAATGCTCGTTTAGACATATGATTCCTCCTCAACCTATGTTTAAATGCTCTTGTTGAAATAGTTCTTTTAAAACAGATGGATAAAGACGATGTTCTACTATTTGAATACGTTTCTTCAACGACTCTTCCGTGTCATTCTCATAAATTCGCACGGACTCCTGTGCAATGACAGGTCCTGTATCCATGCCTTCGTCCACATAATGGACGGTGACGCCTGTCTCCTTTGCCTTTGCATCAAGTGCCTGCCCTATTGCATCTTTACCAGGAAAAGCTGGTAGTAGTGAAGGATGGATATTAATGATTCGTCCTTCGTATTCCCGTAGAATGGTCGGTCCAATAAGGCGCATATAGCCAGCTAAAATGAGATAGTCCACTCCTTCTACAAGTAGATGCTCTAGGATTACTTCCTCATATGCCTTTTTATCTTCGTATTCCTTTGGATTAAAGCAAAAAATAGGAAGTCCCAAGCCTTGTGCACGTTGTACAACATAAGCCTCGTGATGATCACAGACAAGAAGGGATGTTTTTATTTTTAGTTCTTTCTTTGCTTCAGCTTCCATGATGGATTGAAAGTTTGAGCCGTTACCTGATGCAAAAATAGCAATCTTTTTCATTAGGCAAACGACACTCCTTCCCCTGCAACTGTTTCGCCAATAATATAGGCTTCTTCACCTGATTTTTTAAATTGAGCTACAGCACGTTCGGCGTCTTCACCCTTCACGATCACAGCCAAACCAATGCCCATATTAAAGATTTGGTACATTTCATGCGTTGAGATTTGCCCTTTTTTCTGCAATAAAGAAAATATTGGGTGAACCTTCCAGGTGTCGAGTTTCACAGCTGCTCCTACTCCGGCAGGCAGCATGCGAGGGAGATTTTCTACAAAACCTCCACCTGTAATATGGGCCATTCCTTTGATTTCAAATTCTTGCATCGCAGCCTGAATAGCTCTTACGTAAATTCTCGTAGGTGTAAGCAGCACATCGCCTAGTACCCCATCAATCTCCTCAACATACTGATCCAAAGGCATATCTTCAACAACTTTTCGTACTAACGAAAACCCATTACTATGAATGCCGTTTGAAGCAAGTCCAATAATCACATCGCCAGGCTGGATGGATGCTCCTGTGATTAATTGAGATTTCTCACACGCCCCTACAGCGAAACCAGCCACATCATATTCATCCGCATCATACATGCCAGGCATTTCAGCTGTTTCGCCACCGATCAATGCACAGCCTGCTTGCTCACAGCCCTCAGCAATTCCTTTCACGATGTCTTCAATACGTTCCGGCACAGCTTTACCCAGCGCGATATAATCAAGAAAATAAAGCGGCTGTGCCCCCTGTACGGCAATATCGTTTACACACATTGCGACACAGTCAATGCCGATTGTGTTATGGCGTCCCATCTTCATCGCTAGAAGAAGCTTTGTCCCAACGCCATCTGTCCCAGATACTAAGACAGGCTCCTTTAAACCTAGTGTGGAAAGGTCAAATAGTCCGCCGAAGCCGCCAAGTCCACTCATCACTTCTGGCCTCATCGTTCTTGCCACATGTTTTTTCATGCGTTCTACGGATTCATAGCCGGCTTCAATATCTACACCAGCTTGTTTGTATGCATTTGCCATGGAATGACTCCTTTTCAGCATTTCTATTTTTTACCAAGATTAATTGTTTGAGCGTCAGTTAGCTCCCAATTTTACTTCTTCTACTGTTAGATTTTCTGATACAGATTCTGATGCCGGATAAATTTCCGTTGGGTATTGGCCTGTAAAACATGCTAAGCATTGCCCTCCATCTGCATAAGGCCTACCAATTCCCTTGACCATGCCCTCTACACTTAAGAAAGTAAGCGAGTCTGCTCCAATCAATTCACGAAGCTCCTCGACTGACAGTTTCGATGCGATCAGTTCGTCTTGCGTCGATGTATCGATACCATAAAAGCAAGGATTTTTAATAGGCGGTGAGCTGATACAAACATGCACTTCTTTCGCCCCCGCTTCTTTCAGCATGGCTACAATTCGTTTGCTTGTTGTTCCTCGTACTATCGAATCATCGACCATGACTACACGTTTACCTTCTACAACCCCTCTCACAGGTGACAGCTTCATTTTCACCCCTTGCTCCCGGAGAGACTGTGATGGCTGGATAAATGTTCGTCCGACATAACGGTTTTTTATGAGGCCCATCTCGTATGGAATACCAGATGCTTCCGCATAGCCAATCGCTACTGAAACGCCAGAATCGGGCACCCCTGTCACGACATCTGCATGGATCACAGATTCTAGCGCCAGCTGTTTTCCCAAATTTTTACGCGCTGTATGAACATTAATTCCATCTACATTGCTGTCAGGACGAGAGAAATAAACATATTCCATTGAACACATCGAGCGCTGTGTCGCATGTGCGAATCTCTCAGAATGAATGCCTTCCTCATTAATGATCACAAGCTCACCCGGTTCAATATCCCGTATAAATTGAGCGCCGACGATGTCTAAGGCGCATGTTTCAGAAGCTACAACAACCGCATCGCCAATCTTTCCTAAAGACAATGGCCTAAGACCATGTGGATCAAGAGCTACCATCATTTCCGTCTCGGTCATGATTAAAAAAGCATATGCTCCCTTTAACATCCCAAGCGCATTTTTAACACGCGTCTTCAAATCAGCAAAACCACCGCGTTTAATTAGATGAGCAAGAACTTCCGTGTCTGAAGTGGTCTGAAAAATGCTTCCCTGTGCTTCCAGCTGATCTTTTAACTGTGCCGCATTCACCAGATTTCCATTGTGTGCCAGTGCAAGCCCACCGCTTTGTGAGTTAAAGAGGAATGGCTGGACATTTTCATATCCGCCACCTCCTGCTGTTGCATAACGTACATGCCCAATCGCCGCATGCCCTGAAAGGCCTTGCATTTTTTCTGGTGTGAATATTTCTGTGACAAGCCCTTCGCCTTTTGCACCGGTTAGATTTTTTCCATCTGTTAAAACCATTCCGCAGCCTTCTTGCCCTCTGTGCTGGAGACTATGGAGTCCGTAATATGTAATATTTGCTGCATCCTGATGGCCCCATATCCCAAATACGCCGCATTCTTCATTTAAACCCTTTAATTCAGCAAGCATGGGATTGCTCCTTTCCACACATCCTGCAATTCTTGGACAGCCGCATCTATTAGTAGTTCTCCCTTTTCGTTATGAACGATAAGCGTTGGTGTGGACGTCACTTTACCGAGACATACAGCATCATCCATCACTGCTTCAAATGCAGCTTGATTCTCTTCCTTAATCGATAGAAGGAAACGAGATTGTGTTTCACCGAAGAGTGCTGCTGTTTCAATACCTTTTATAGATACTTTTGCTCCCAATTGATTTTGACCAAATAATGATTCAGCCAGTGCGATAGATAGTCCACCTTCAGAAATATCATGAGCTGATGCAACAAGTCCTGATCGAATCGTTTGAAGCAATTGGGATTGGCGCTTTTGTTCGATTTCTAAATCAATAGCTGGGGCACTCCCAAAGATCTTTCCTTCTACCATCTTTTGGAGTTCACTTCCACCAAACTCTTCCTTTGCCTCGCCGATGATATAAATCAAATCACCCGCATCTTTAAACGTTTGTGTTGTGATATGTGCTGTATCTTCAATAAGCCCTACCATGCCTACTACAGGGGTTGGGTATACTGCTTCACCATTTGTTTCATTGTAGAGCGAAACATTACCGCCAATTACCGGCGTTTTCAGCGTTCTGCAAGCTTCGCTCATTCCGTCAGCCGCTTGCTCAAGCTGCCAGAAAATCTCTGGCTTTTCCGGGTTGCCGAAATTCAAGCAATCTGTAATAGCAAGTGGCTCTCCGCCGGAACATACAATATTTCTAGCTGCTTCGGCTACAGCGATTTTCCCTCCGTTTTCAGGGTCTAAGTATAAGTAACGCGAATTGCAGTCTGTTGTCATTGCAAGAGCCTTTTTCGTTCCTCGAATGCGGACAACTGCGGCATCAGAGCCCGGCGCTACGACTGTATTTGTTCTCACCATATAATCATATTGGTTGTACACCCACTCTTTGCTGGCAATAGTAGGCTGTGCCAAAAGATTCAAAAGAGTCTCTTTATAATCTGTAACCACTGGAACTTTTACGTTCATTGCTTGGAAATCGCTGAAAAACTGCGGCTCTTTTGATGGTTTATGATAGACTGGTGCATCCTCGGCAAGTGCATCCACCGGCACCTGTGCTACTTTTTCGCCCTGATGGAATAGTGTCAATTGGTGATCATCTGTTACTCTTCCAATCGATACGGCTTCAAGGCCATATTTCGAAAACAATTCGACGATTTCGTTTTCACGACCCTTTTTAACAACAAGTAGCATGCGCTCCTGTGACTCGGAAAGCATCATTTCATAGGCGGTCATATTTGTTTCGCGTTGTGGAACATGATCGAGATGCATTTCAATGCCAGAACCAGCTTTGCTTGCCATTTCGGCAGAAGAACTGGTTAAACCTGCTGCACCCATATCTTGTATGCCAACAAGCGCATCTGATTGAACAAGCTCAAGACATGCCTCAAGCAATAGTTTTTCCATAAACGGATCACCGACTTGAACGGCAGGGCGTTTTTCTTCGGATGCTTGGGAAAGCTCCTCTGAAGCAAATGTAGCTCCATGAATTCCATCGCGTCCTGTTTTTGCACCTACATACATGACAGTATTCCCTATGCCATGCGCTTGGCCTTTTTTGATATCCTTATGTGCAATTAAACCGACGCACATCGCATTGACAAGAGGATTGCCTTCATAGGAAGAATCAAACTGGATTTCTCCTCCTACTGTTGGAATGCCAATGCAATTTCCATATCCTGCAATACCTGCAACTACTTCTTTGAACAGGTATTTCACACGAGGATTTTGCAGTTCTCCAAAACGAAGCGAATTTAATAAAGCAATAGGGCGTGCTCCCATCGAAAAGACATCACGGATAATACCCCCTACACCTGTGGCAGCTCCTTGATAGGGTTCGATAGCCGATGGATGATTGTGGCTTTCGATTTTAAATACAACGGCTAAATCGTCACCGATATCGACAATCCCTGCTCCTTCACCTGGTCCCTGTAATACTTTTTCGCCTGTTACAGGAAACTTCTTTAAAATGGGCTTTGAATTTTTATAGGAGCAATGTTCTGACCACATGACAGAAAAAAGACCTGTTTCCGTGTAGTTAGGCGTGCGTCCCAGAATTTTTTCAACCAATGCAAATTCTTCATCAGATAATCCCATTTCAGCATACAAACGATTTTCTTTAATGGATTCAACAGTAGGTTCAAGTAGTAACGACATGTGATTCCCTCCAGCTCTTAACGATTGATTGGAACAGCTTCAGCCCGTCCTCTGATCCTAAAAGCGCATCTACAGCTCGTTCAGGATGTGGCATCATACCCAGCACATTGCCTCTCGCATTCATAATGCCGGCAATATTCTCGAGGCTTCCATTCGGGTTTTCTTCATGATAGGTAAACAGGATTCTATTTTCTTTTTTTAATTCTTCTAGTGTTTGATCATCGCAATAGTAATTTCCTTCACCATGTGCAATCGGAATGGAAAGCACTTCACCAGTTGTATATAGATTCGTGAAAGGAGTCTGACTGTTTTCTACTTTTAGTTTCACATTTCGGCAAATAAATGAAAGCTGTTCATTTCTTCTCATCGCGCCAGGTAAAAGGCCTGCTTCCAATAAAATTTGAAATCCATTGCAGATGCCAAGCACAGGCTTCCCTTCCTCAGCTGCCTTAACTACCTGCTCCATGATAGTTGAAAAACGCGCAAGCGCCCCACTTCGAAGGTAGTCTCCATAAGAAAATCCTCCAGGAAGCAAAATGCCATCGTAGCGTTCTAGATTATCTTCAGTATGCCAAACATAATCCACCTCTTCACCAAGCTCATCCTTGATGGCATGGTACATATCAGCATCACAGTTCGAACCAGGAAATACAATGACAGCAAACTTCATAGCGCGGCAACCTCCTTGATATCGTAGCGATAGTCTTCAATCACCGTGTTTGCCAGGAGTTTCTGGCAAACTTCATTAACCAAACCATCTATATCTTGTTCTTTTTGATCAATGGTAAGTTCAAGATATTTACCAATTCGTAATTCTTCAACTCCTTTATAGCCAAGGCTATGCAAGGATTGTTTTACAGCCGAACCTTGAGGGTCTAATACACTTTCACGCAATGTAATATATACTTGTACCTTATACATGGATTTCTTCCTCCAATTTCATGAGAATCGTTTGGTAAGCTTCTGTTAAACTGCCTAAGTCCCGGCGAAAGACATCTTTATCTAGCTTTTTATTTGTAGCTGTTTCCCACAGTCGACAAGTATCCGGCGATATTTCATCCGCAAGTAAAATTTCACCATCAGCTGTTTTGCCGAACTCCAATTTAAAATCTATAAGCGTAATGCCAAGCTCTTGAAAGAACGCACTCAACACCGCATTCACCCGCTGTGCATATTGTTTTAACACAATCACATCAGTTGGATCAGCAATCGCCAGTTCTTCAATATGATCTTCATTGAGCAGTGGATCGCCCAATGCATCATCTTTATAGTAAAATTCAACAAGTGGTTTAGAGAATGGCGTTCCCTCTGCTATACCGAGCCTTTTGGACAGACTACCGGCAGCTTTGTTTCGCACTACTACTTCCAATGGAATAATGGATACTTTCTTTGCAAGGTGCTCTCGTTCGGAAAGTTTCTGGATGAAATGAGATTGAATGTTTTCGCTATGAAGTTTTGAAAACAGCAAACTTGTAATCGAATTATTTAAAACCCCTTTGCCTGCAATCTCTGCTTTTTTCTCCCCATTAAAAGCAGTGGCTTCATCCTTATATTGTATTAGGACTACATCTTCCTGATCTGTTGCGTATATCTTTTTTGCTTTCCCTTCATATAACATCTCTCTCTTTTCCATTCCTGCCCCTCCATTTTCCGAATAGTATGACTAAATAATTGATAAAATACGCCATAAAGATAGTCAAACACCCATTTCAATATATGTGCATGATTTATGTGTTTAAGGGTGTTTTCCATAATCCGCTTTTTTCAATTTGCACAAGAGCTTCTTCTGTATTCCGGTGAAGAATATTAATATGGCCCATTTTCCGATTAAACGCCGCTTCTTTTTTTCCATAAATGTGATACTTCCACCCATGACTATGTGATATGGTTGTAATCGCGTTCTCCATATGCTGTCCCAGCAAATTCATCATGACAACGGGCTTTAGCAATTCGGTACTTCCTAGTGGCCAATTACAGATTGCCCGAATATGCTGTTCAAATTGTGAGGTTTCGCAGGCATCCAGCGTGAAGTGTCCTGAATTGTGCGGTCGTGGTGCGAGTTCATTCATAATCACTTTATCTTCTTCTGTCAAAAACATCTCGACCGCAAGCGTGCCGACAACTTCTAGATTTTCTGCGAGCATCATTGCCTGTTTGGTAGCCTCTTCGACTGCTTTTTCACTGATGCGGGCAGGTACAATGGTCTGTGCTAAAATATTGTCTTGATGAATATTTTCAGCAATTGGGAAGCACGTGCATTCACCGTCTGCTTTTCTAGTCAAAATGACAGATATTTCTTTCACGTAGGGCACCCAAGCTTCTAATACACAGATACCGCTTTGTATAAGATCGCTTGCGCGAGATAAATCTATACGGCTCTTTATTACAAGCTGCCCTTTACCGTCATAACCGCCGCGAGCTGTTTTTAACACGCACGGAAATCCTATTTTTTCTACCCCGATTGCAAGTTCCTCCAAGGTTTGAATGACACAATATGGAGCGACCTCAACACCGCTGGACTTTAGAGCCGTTTTTTCAGCAATACGGTTTTGGCTGATTCTTAATAATGCAGAGCCTTGAGGCAAATACGCATAATCACTAAGCCAATTCAATGCTGGAGAGCTAATATTTTCGAATTCAAATGTAATGACATCACTTACACCTGCAAGTTCTTTTAATTTTTCTGTATCATCATAAGCGCCAATAATTTCAATATCTGCTACCTGTGCACATGGCCCATTTGGAGTTGAATCTAATACCGCAACACGAAACCCCATCGCTTTCGCAGCAATGGCCATCATTCTCCCAAGCTGTCCTCCGCCGATAATGCCAATCGTTTGCCCCGGTACAATCACAGGGCTATGTAAGTTGTTCACTGCTGTTTAGCACCTTCTCCCTTGTCTCATTGCGCATTCTTTCTAACTTTTCCGCTAACATTTCATCTGATGTCGCCAAAATTTGAGCAGCCAGCAGGCCAGCGTTTGTTGCACCTGCTTTCCCGATTGCTACTGTTGCGACTGGCACACCGCCAGGCATTTGCACAATCGATAAAAGAGAATCTAACCCATTGAGCGCCTTTGTTTGTACTGGAACGCCAATAACGGGAACCGTTGTCTTAGCAGCTGTCATACCTGGTAAGTGGGCCGCTCCTCCTGCACCAGCGATTATTACTTTTATGCCGTGTTCCTTTGCCCCTTCGGCATATTGGAATAATAATTCTGGCGTTCGGTGAGCTGATACTACTCGTTTTTCAAAGTCGATTTTCAGTTCCTCTAAAATGGCACATGTATGCTTCATTGTTTCCCAATCAGATGTGCTTCCCATAATTACCCCAACTTGTGGCATCTCTTTCCCTCCATCTAACATAAAGATTAAGTAAGACATCACTCTACTCTGCATTCTTTTGAAATAAAAAAACGGACAGATTACTTTCAAAGAGAAAGTAGTCTGTCCGGAAAGTGAAAATGGGTACACTGGTCCCATTCTATCCAGCAAACGGTTCTACTTTCTCTCATAGTCCAATAATTTACGGTTATTGGGTAGAAACTTTCGGGCCATATTCCCGGGGATATATGAGAGAATTGCTTATTACACCCTGATAATACTACAGGATTATCCAGCTGTCAAACCAATAATCGAACATTATATAATTTTATTTATATAATGTTCGCTTTTTAAATAACTAATTATAAACCGCACCGCTCCAGACGGCGCTTTCCGCTGGCTTGGCTTCAATCTCCTCATCACTTCGTTCTTGCGGGGCTTTCAGCTCAAGCTTTTCCCGCAGGATACGCCGTCTTCCGCTACGCTATAGGATAAAGATTGTTCTATCTTTTTGTGCATGATACGATGAATTAAGGGATTTACATTTTTAGGTTTTTTGTAGTTTAATACATAGTTTGATGAATTCCATTATAAAATTGAGGACTAATTAAATTGGAAGCAGGGGAAACGATGAAATATAGAAAATTAGCTTATATGTCACTAATATTAAATTTACTGTTTACTTCTACTGTGATTATGTTTGCTGTTTTAAGTATGTATGTTGATCAATTATCTGATGATTATTTTGAGCATTGGATTTATTATATTCCAGTGTATGTATATATTTTATTAGGAATTTCTGTACTTATTACAGTTTATCTATTCTTTAAAAGAGATAGTAAAGCAACACTATAAAAATATATTGACCCGAAAATTATTCTGGAAGAAAAACGATGAATTATATATCTTGTTGTTTTTATTGGACAGTTTATTAAATTGTGAAGGACGGAAGAGCGGATATGAATCTTAACGGGTTTATTTTAACTTTAATTGTGGGATTCATCTTAATCTTATTAGGTTATTTAATTTGGTATAAGAAGATGCTTTTTCTAATTGCGGGTTATAATGAAACAACTTTTGAAGGGGATAAAGAAAAGTTAGCAAAGGGCACGGGCATCGTTCTTATCTTATTAGGTATAGTTTTGATAGTTTTGCCTTATTTTCTATACTGGTTTGGAAAAACTCTAGTCTATTGTTTACTCGCTATTATAGGAATAGCTGGAATAATAGTAGTTATTATGATGAAGAGTAAACCATAGTTTAAATCGTCTATTTTTCATTCTTCTAATAGAATCACATAAAAAAGGATAAATAGAGCTGTTTCAATCGTCTCTATCTATCCTTTTTAAGCATTTAAAGTTGTAATGACAACGTACTGTTTCTACTTGCCCTCTGATTTTAAATCCGTCATATAGCTTGTATCATTATATGTTTCTAATAACCATTTCTCTTTTTCATATGATATTGTGCTAATTCCACCGTTTGATAAGCGAGGGACTTCTGGAAAAACTGTCATCCTTTCAACCATATCAAAGATTGTATGGATGACTGCACCATGTGTGACTAAGATAACCTCATCGTGGGGATAGCTTTGCTGAATCTTTTGCAAACCCTTTGCTAACCTTTGGCAGAGACTTTCCATAGATTCTTGGTTCGGATATTGCTTGCTTGGATATAATTTCAAACGTTCTTCTAGTGTTAGTCCTTCTGCCTTGCCAAAGTTTCGTTCTTTAAACTCGTCTATCAAAATTAATGGCAGGTGCAGCGTTTCATTCATTATAGTAGCAGTTTGCCGTGCTCTTTGAAGTGTGCTACTAAAAATAGCTTGGCAATTTTTATCTTGAAAGTAATTCCTACAACCAATCGCCTGCCGCTTCCCATTTTCATTCAGTACAGTATCTGTCCCACCTTGAATTTTCCCCGCTAAATTCCAATCTGTTTCCCCATGGCGAAGCATATAGATTTTTGTCATTGATACACCTACCTTGCCGCTTTTGTAAAACCTGCCTTTTTGGCTTCCTCTTCTGTACAAAATGTTTTTTCCGGTTTTACATTATTGTACTGAGCCATTCCTGGCATGTGGTATAGTTTATTTCCTTTGCTGTTGATATTGCCTTTAATCGTACAAGCACTTTTTTCGTTATCTTTTTGTCGGTAAGTCCCGTTTGAATTTTTCGTATGTTGTTGCTTTTCAACGACAGATTTGACAAATCCTCGATCCGTCACATATCCGTCATATCTCCATATCCCTATCTTCTTTTTCTTAGCTTGTTCTTGAATATCTTTAAATTCATTTACATACTTTGTATTCGGCTGATAGATATAGCCAACACGTGCTAGTCCCTCAGCCACTAATTGTTCTTGCACACTTTTTCCATCTGCATAGACATAAGCTAGCAGGCGGCCATACTTGTCCTCCTTATCGCCAACATCAAACTCTAAGGAAACGTTTTTAGCATGATTCAATATCTCTCTATTTTTAGACTGTGCCTCGCGCCCGTATGGCTGCTCCCCAAGTTGTTTATGATACATCTCGGGTGTATCAATCAATAAGTAGCGAACTTTTTTTAGTTCACCATTATATTTTACCTTAATTGTATCGCCATCCATCACGCTTATTACCTTTACAGATACCTTTTCTGATGTTTCAGTTTCTTGTTCATTGCTAGAAGAATTGTCCAATGTACAGCCGGCAAGTACTACAAGGACCAAGCTGCATAGTAGGATGATCCACCATTTCATACTATCACCATATTTTCTTTATAAATTTGCATAACGCGACGAAACAGCGCCAAGTATGACGCTGCCCAAAGACGCTATACTCTGTCTCTTCCTGCAATGGATTCACCTGTTTCTTCGACGTCGCGAATACGGTGTGCTAGTCGAGAAGAAGCAGATGCAGCAATGCTTGCAATCAAATCATCTAAAAAAGTGTGGACGCCTGTTCCGTCTCTAGTATCCAATTTCTTGATGATGCCGATTTTTTGCTTATCCAAATGTCCATACGTTGTCATTGCTATACTTCCATATGTGAGGACAGAGCCTATCGCAAGTGTTTCATCAATGCCAAAAAGGCTCTCATCTG
This sequence comes from Rummeliibacillus sp. G93, assembly GCF_023515935.1. Lineage (NCBI taxonomy): Bacteria > Bacillati > Bacillota > Bacilli > Caryophanales > Caryophanaceae > Rummeliibacillus > Rummeliibacillus sp. G93. The sequence goes on along the minus strand of NZ_CP097314.1, from coordinate 766,460 downwards.
ACTCGATTAATTGCTGCAACGGCTGGGATAGCATTCCCTTTTCTGCTAGTTCATCTAATTCAACTCCGACGAGAATAGCATGCTGTACCTCTCTCTTATTGAGAACCCGTTCGACTGATTGAATGCAATGTGCTAGTGTCAAGCCGTTGCTATAGGGATATTGCATCTCAAATACAATTTCGGCGATATCGCTAATCAACACGCCACGTCGCGCAATTGCTTCTTTAGCTGCATTTCGGACGCTTTCGGAGGATATATTCACTTTTTCATTATACATAATAATGACCTCATTTCTCCCTATATTTCTTATTATACCTTTGCAAATTCATATGTTACAATTTCCCTACAGAATGTTGAAGGGTGTGTTTGGTATGGGACAAGGAACTATTAACGATATAGCATTTTTTAGCGAAGCACTACAAGAAGAATTACATTTGTTGATTTATCTACCAGAAAATTATTCACCGCTTTACAAATATACTATTTTAATCGCTTCTGACGGGCGCGACTATTTTCAGTTAGGACGCATTTCTAGAATTGCCGATGAATATTTGGCAAATGAAGAGATTGAAAATTTAATTATTGTGGGCGTTCCATATAAAAATGTGGAAGATCGTAGACGCAAGTACTTGCCAAATGGCGACTTACATACCGCTTATTTGCGTTTCTTAGCACATGAGCTTGTGCCCTATTTAGACAAAAATTATTCCACTTATCATATGGGCATGGCCCGGGCACTCATTGGTGATTCTCAAGCAGCCACAGTATCTTTGCTTGCCGCTGTTGCCTATCCTAATACTTTTGGAAAGGTACTTCTTCAATCCCCGCAAGTGAATGAAGAGGTGCTTCAGAAAGTCCAAGAAATGAAAGATCCTCATGCTTTTTCGGTATATCATGTTATCGGTTCTTTAGAAACGGAAGTTGTGACGATGGATAAAAAAGTAAAAGACTTTTTGACACCAAACCGAAAACTTCACCAACTGCTTAAGGAACTAGGTGTTGATACGTTTTACGATGAATTTGAGGGCAAACATACGTGGAAATTTTGGCAAGCTGACTTAAAAAGAGCTATCCGACAAAATTTCGGTCAAAAATAAATAGTTAGGTAATAACCTTTACAGTAATTTCTGCTATACTGAAAATTAAGTTAATTATTTTTCTATTAAGGAGGTTTTCATAATATGAAATATGGAATTGTTGCATTCCCATCAAAAGAAATCCAAGATTTTGCCAACTCTTATCGTAAAAGATATGATACCCATTACGCAAAAATTACTCCGCATATTACATTAAAAGGAGAAACAGAAATCCAATCTTCTGAAATTGAGGAAATCTCAGCATCTATTAAGAAGGTGTGCGAACAATTTAATCCGCTAACTATTTCTATTTCAAAGATTAGCTCTTTTGCACCTGTTAATAATGCCATTTATTTAAAAGTGGAGCCGACAGAACAACTTATGCACTTACACGAGGCATTAGAAAATGATGTTGCAGGCGGCGAAGCAAAATATAAATTTGTACCTCATATTACGATTGCCCAAGATATGAGCGCTGGAGAACATGATGATGTCTTTGGCCAATTGCGCATGACAAAGGTTGATTTCAACGAAACAATTAATCGTATTCATTTGCTTTATCAGTTAGAGGATGGTTCTTGGACAGTGTTTGAAACTTACCGACTTAGAGGAGAAAAGTAATTATTGGTTTTCGCTAAGATTGTTGAAACAGAAAAAGAATTGCAGGATGCTTTTTTTGTTCGAAGAGAAGTGTTTGTGAAAGAACAAGGAATTCCTCAACCTTTAGAAATAGATGAATATGATGAGAGTGCTACACACTTTGTCGCATACTTTGATAATCGACCGATTGCCGCTGGGCGTGTAAGATTTACAGATGAACTAGTAGCTGTTGTAGAACGCGTATGCGTTTTACCAGATTTCCGGCGAAAGCAGATTGGTATTCTCATGATGAATTGCCTAGAAGATTTTATTCATGGCTCAGAGATTCGTAAAGTAAAGTTGAATGCCCAAACGCATGCTATTCCTTTTTACGAGAAACAGAATTATATCATCACTTCTCCAGAATTTCTCGATGCCGGAATACCTTACCGCGCTATGGAAAAAATAATATAACAGCAAAAAAGCTACGATGTCTATGAATCTCAAGTACATCGTAGCTTTTTATATGGAAGAAGTATGGAAGGGTTTAGGTTGATCCATTGATGAAATGAGCATATTAGACATATAAGTTGCAAATCAATCCCTTATCCGTTTTATTCACAATTTCGTGATCATAAGAATCAGCTGTATGGCGTTTAGGCCTGTGTATGATTGGTTGGTGTACAGGTGTAGATCTTTTTTTCTCTACATAGAAAGATTGCTTCATCGTTTGCCTTTTTTGCTCTAACTCCTGCTGAAACTTTGATGAATTTTTCACTTTCTCAACACGTTCCACGTATGAATAGGATTCTCTTGTTTGTGCAGAGCGATTGATATATTGAGCAGCTTGATAGTCATTGATTGGTAAAATATAACTCATTATAAGCACCCCCGACAGTTTTTTATCCTTTATACCCTATATGTTTAAAAGATAAACATCATGCCAGGGGAAACTTATATTAAAGCATATCTTGGATTTTACTTATGTCCAAATTCTTGCCATTCTTCATAATAGAATTGACAATTTGCTCTTCTAGATCTTTTGAAACGGGCTTATTTGCAAGCTTCGCTACTTTTTTTACGATTTTACGTACTTGACGTTCATCTTGAAAGTCGGCGTTTTGAATGGCATTTGCTAGTGCGAAGACTTCTTCCATTGGAACCCCAGTCTTTTGTTCGATTTTACGAAAGAAAGGTGAATTCATTCAATATCCTCCTCTAGCAAATGAAACTTGCGCCAACAATAATCAACAAGATGAATAAAACAACGATTAAAATGAAAGTAGATCCACCGTAAGAAGATCCACCACCATCATAACCATAGCAGCCTCCGCCGAAGCCGCCTCCGTATCCGTAACCGCCTCCGCATCCGTATCCCCATGACATTTACATCCCCTCCTCTCTTTTCTCTATATCCTATGCCTTTTGGAAAAGAGAGACCGGGCGTATGTCTATGGATGCTGACCTTTTGAGTGGAAAATAAGCGCACCAATCATACCAAAAACAATTGCTGCACTGATACCCGAACTTGTCACTTCGAACATTCCTGTCAGAACGCCAATCCATCCATGCTTTTCTGCTTCCGCTAGAGCACCGTGTGTCAAGGAGTTACCAAAGGAGGTAATCGGAATAGTTGCACCAGCTCCAGCAAAGTCAATTAACGGTTCATACAAATTAAAGCCGTCTAAAACTGAACCAAGAACAACCAGAATACTTAAAGTATGTGCTGGGGTCAGTTTTCCTAAATCCATAATCAGTTGCCCTACAACGCAAATAAGGCCACCTACAATAAAAGCAATCAACAATGTTGCAAACATATTTATATCCTCATTTCATTGAAATTTCGATGGCGTGTGCCGTGCAAGGAATAGACTCATTTTGCTGAACAGTAAGCGGCGAAAGCAATGCTCCTGTTGCGACTGCTAAGACCCTTTCATACTTCTTCTCATTCAATCCCTTTAGAATAGTACTGAAAAAGACAGATGCAGAGCACCCCGCGCCACTTGCTCCGGCAAGAAAGGTTTGATCATCTCCATAGAATTCTGCTCCGGCATCACGGATTTTCATAACATCTTGCTGAGCCATTCCTTCCTTAATTAAACATTCCTGTAATATTGGAAGACCAACCTTCGCCAAATCTCCCGTAATGATTAAATCGTAGTCGCTTAATGATTGTCCTCTTCCTTTTAAATGCCTTGTAATTGTGTCGCAAGCTGCAGGTGCCATAGCTGCCCCCATATGGAAAGGATCAGTTTGCTGTAAGTCGATGGATTTTCCGACAGTTGCGGCCTCTATTACAGGACTATTCATCTGCCCTTTCGCAATTAATGCATAGCCTGCTGCTGTAACGGTCCATTGTGCTGTACCAGGTTTTTGACCGCCATATTCCACTGGATATCGAAATTGCCTTTCAATGGAGTTATGCTGGCTTGCAGCACCAGCCAACGCATATTTACTTGCCCCTAATTCTGTTAGTAATGCTGCCACAATAGCTCCGGATATGGAAGTAGCACAGGCAGAATAAAGTCCAAGATATGGAATACCTAACGTAGACGCTAGAAAGTTGGAGGGAGTCATTTGATTAACTAAATCTCCACTCATAAGGAAGTCAACATCACGTTCTTTAATGTTCGCTTTTTCTAATGCAATTTTGCATGCTTGAAGAGCCATCTGCTTATGGCCCTTTTCATTGGATTTCTCTTCTGCTCTTTCATCATCTAAAAGAAGGTCAAAATCAGCAGCAAATACACTTTTTTTCTCTAAAGGGCCACCTACTACTCCAGAAGCAATAATGGAAGGCTTTGACGGAAAATAAATTACTCCTTGATCCATTACCAATTCGTCACCCCCACTGTTACTAAAAGAAGTTTTACTAGTGCTACAACAAAGGCTGATACAACGCCGAATACAATAACAGATCCTGCTAATTTAAAAATATTGCCTCCAACACCCAATACATATCCTTCTGATTTATGTTCAATGGCTGATGAGATAACAGCATTACCGAACCCTGTAACCGGTACGGCGCTACCTGCTCCTGCAAACTGTGCAAGTTTCTTATAAAGCCCGAATCCAGTAAATAGCATAGCAAGGAAAATCATTGTAGCGACTGTCGGGTTTCCCGCTGTTCTTTCTGTAAAATTAAAATAAGCCATATAAAAGAACGTAATCAGCTGGCCAATTGTACAAATGATGCCGCCTACGAGAAAAGCCTTTAAACAATTTTTTATAATGGAAGGTTTTGGCGACAGAGATTGTTGTAAAGTATCATATTGTTTTGCATCCATTAAGTTTGCTCCTCCGCTAATTCTTTTAAATTTTTAATTTTTTCTTTTACCTTCTTCTCGCTCATTTTCTTTTCGTTTAAACGATCTGTTTCCATTATTATCTTTTGATCTGTACTAACTAGCACATCGCGATCAGGAAGCGCACGCTTAATTTCTTTTTTCCACTTCTTTTCATATTTCTTTTTATTCCATTTTGAAAACGGCTTTACCTCAACACCTACAATTGCCTCTTTTTTTGTAAATAAGACAGATACCTTTTGGACATGTTTGTCATGGCCTAAAACTTTTTCTACCGATTGCCGTTCTTCCTGATATTTGTGGTCATCATTGACTGAGATAGCTGCACTATTTGATTTTCCACATCCAGCAAGCACAGTTAATAGAGCAATAAACATCAACAGGCTTTTTTTCATATCTTCTTCCCCATCCTTTTTATTGATAGTATGCGAATTTTAAATTCAAATTATTCAAAAGCAATAATGATAATAGCCTGCGCCATCCCACTAAATAGCCATATAGTATAAAGAATTGGAAATAAGGAGGTGAATTTGAATGGGTTGTGGAAGAGAAAGTACAAGTGTGAGCCCAATTATGGGAGGAAATTGCGTATGTGACGTATTACAGACAATTTTAGACCTCCAAGTTCAACGTGAAAATAACGAATGCGGTACTTGTCCTACTAGCTGTTTCCTAGAACCTCTAGGCGGTTTAGTAAGTCCATCAAGATCCAATGCTGATACTCGTGTATTTATGCTAGTGACTAAAGATGGCACGCCGTTTAAAGCTTTCTTCAAAAACTCTCGTCACCATCATCGTAATTCTTTAGAGAGTACGTCACTAGGCGGAATGAACATGAACAATCATCATAATCAACAGCACCATAATCAACAACATCATAATCATAATCAATCTTGCTTCTCTGTATTTTTCCGTGTAGAAGATATTTTTGATGACTGCTGTGCAACATTACGGGTATTAAAACCGAATCGAAACATCCTAAAAGAATGCGGCTCCATCGACTTCAATAAAATTTGTGAAGTAACTGACTTCGAACTTACAGATAGTTGCATTACCGTAGATCTAAATTGCTTCTGCGGCGTACAATGTGTGCAAGATGTCTTCTTAGACGTTTGCCGATAAAAAGCTCGCTCAAGGTGAAACAGCGTCGTAATATGGCAAAGGGCCCTAATCTATGATTAGGGCCCTTTGTTCTTTTAGCCCAGTCTCTTTTTTTAATAAGGCATATGCTATAGAGAATCTGAATAAGGATGTGATATTAATGGGTTGTGGAAAAGAAAGCTCAAGCAGTTCAAGCTCAAGTTCGAGCTCAAGCGTTAGACCAATCACTTCAGCTAATTGTGTGTGTGATGTGGTGCAAGCAATCTTAGACATTCAGACACAGGACATCACTAATGATTGCCAGTGCCCTTCTAACTGTTTCTTAGAACCGCTGGGTGGCTTGGTAAGTCCATCTAGATCAAATGCAGACACACGTGTGTTTATGTTATTAACAAAAGACGGCACACCATTTAAAGCATTTTTCAAACCGCGTCATCACGGTTCGCATAATAACAGTACAACACATCATAACGGATGTTTTTCTGTATTTTTCCGTGTAGAAGATGTATTTGATGGCTGTTGTGCAACATTGCGTGTACTAAAACCAAACAAAAACATTCATAAAGATTGCGATTGCGGCTCAATCGATTTAAATGCAATTTGTGATGTAACTGATTTTGAACTTACAGATAGTTGCATTACTGTAGATTTAAATTGCTTCTGCGGCGTGCAATGCATCCAGGACGTCTTCTTAAATGTTTGTCCTGATTAACAAAAATACCTAAACCAGAAAACGAATAGACGCTAAAAAGCGGGATTCTCCTTTACTATGGTGAATCTCGCTTTTTTCATACAAATTTTTTATGGAAGTGGTATATTATTTTGCAATAAAAAAAGCCTAGAAAATATCTAGGCAAGTTTTAAAAATTGATTTTAAGATTCAGCATCGATTTTGTCTTTTTCAACATGTTGGACCTGTGGTTTAAAGAATGAGCTTCCTCTCCACACCAAATCAGAGATTTCCCAAACCTTATACGTTAACACTGTTTCAGAGGTACGAATAAAGACATCCTCTGTCTCACTATCAAATTTCTTTACTACTCCAGTGATCTCCTGCCCATCATGCAGTACAAATACAAGCGGCTGATATGCCCTTTGCTGAAATGGCTTTGACAGGAAATGAAGCCTCTCTTTTCTTTTTACTAATTCACTGTTATCTAAATTATGTGTACTTGGCTTTTGAGCACTCTCAAAATGCTCTGTTTGGTCCTCGATTACAATACTTTCAATTAGCTCCGCACCTGTTTCCACAGGGACTGTTTCTCTGAAAAAAGCAGGGGGCGTTTTGATAAAAAGGAGTGGGTCTTTTCCCACAATCACACATCCTTTTTATTTTTATCATATGCCTAATATGCCATATGGGTTCACATGAGATGATTAATGAAAGCTGTAGCAATTCCTAAGTAAATCAGAATACTGGTAATGTCATTTAATGTTGTGATAAAAGGACCTGAAGCAACTGCAGGGTCAATATTCATGCGGTGCATCACTAATGGAATCACTGCACCAGCCAACGTTGCCACGACGATTGAACAACAGATGGCCACACCTACCAACAATCCTAGAAGGAATGTATGTTGCCAGAAGTATACAATGCCGAGCGCGATAATACCGCAAACAACCCCCATGATTATGCCGGTGACCATCTCTCTAAGCATTAGTGCCCATTTGTTATCTTCTTCTGAATTCCCTGTCGCAATCCCCCGGACCGCAACCGCAAGCGCCTGTGTACCACTATTCCCTGAAGTCCCGCCAATTAACGGTATAAATGCTGCCAACAACGCTACTTTTTCAAGCGTATCAGTAAATAGATCAACTAAATTAGCCGTAATCATACCAAGGAACAACAGTATGACAAGCCAAGGTAATCTTTTTTTGGCAGCCAAAAAAGGATTCTTGTCAAATGTATCCATATCTGAAACACCTGCTAGCTTGGAATAGTCCTCAGATGCTTCTTCATCAATAACATCAATAATATCATCAACTGTGATAATACCGAGCATTTCATTTTTTGAATTAATAACGGGGACCGCTAGGAAGTTATAGTCCTTCATAATCTGAGCTACATCTTCCTGGTCATCCGCTACCTTCACGCTTACGACACGATCGTTCATAATTTCATGGATTAGCGTATCTTCATCCGCAATAATTAAATCACGCAATGAAATGACACCTGCCAAATGTTCTGCATCATCCACCACAAAGATATAATAGATGGTTTCAGCATTCGGCGCCTCATTCCGCAGTATCGTCATAGCAGACCTTACAGTGGAATTTTCAGGGATTGCCACATATTCCGTGGTCATAATAGAACCCGCAGTATATTCCTCATAATGAAGAAGCTCCCGAATTTCCTGGGCATCTTCATTGCTCATTAATTTTAAAAAATGGCTAATTTGGTCTTTGTCTAATTCATTTAATACATCGACCGCATCATCCGTGTACATTTCTGAAATCATTTGCGCCGCATAAATAGGCGTCATTTCTTCAAGAAACCGAGTATATCCATTATCGTCAAGTTCTAGAGCTTCGAAGATTTCCGCCAACTCTTTCGGGGACAAGTATTGATAGATCACCTGTCGTATATCTGGTTCCACCTTCTCATAAAACTGTGCCTGATCATATGGATGAAGCGATAAATACTCTTCTCTGAATGCAAGTGTATCGCCTTGGTGAATTAACGAGCATAAATGCTCTTCATCAAATTGTACTTCATCATTTTCTGTTGTGTTATCCATCATGCATGTCCCCTCCTCTCGATTTGGATCTTTTTTAATACCTTACTATAATAGTTCGAAGTTTCGACAAGGGTCAATTCTTTTTTAGTGTTTCTATCGAATCAATTTCATAAATCCGTTTTCATAAAAGAACGTTTTAACCTTTTATTTATTCATAATAGTTCTGGCTAGACACACTTTGCAGTGGGAGACTTAATCAATTCATTCTTGCAAGTATTCAGCTCAAGCTCTACCTGCAGTGATCACTATATCTACTGCACTATACCCCAAAAATATCATATAAAAAAAAGCCTGGGACATAACTAAAGTAGTCCGTTCCCTGTGCTCCAAAAGATCGCTTTCCGCGGGGCGCACCTTGAGCCTCCTCGTCGCTTACGCTCCTGCGGGGTCTCAAAATTGCACTAAATCCCGCAGGAGTCGACCTTTTTCCGCTCCGGTTCACTCCCAAAACTGAATAGGGGTTTGGGATATTTAAAGGCAGTCATATAGAAAAAATGCATGAAGGCGTATTGTCCTTCATGCATTTTTATTTTTGAAATTATGGCCCAGCCTCTTGTTAATTTACACCACTATTTGAATGGCTGAGCAAAATATGCTCCATATCTTCCGGAAGATTGCTATACCATATCATTTCCTCTTGGGAGAGAGGATGTTGAAGCTTTAGCGAAACACAGTGCAGCGCCTGCCGTCTAATCAATGTGCACTTTCCTCCATATAAGTCATCACCCAACAATGGATGTCCAAGCGAAGATAGGTGTACACGAATCTGATGTGTTCTGCCTGTATGCAAAGTCAAACGAACATGGCTTACTTCTTCTCCATTTACATTAAAACGGTTTAAGACAGTGACATCCGTATGGGCGTATTGTCCATCCTCTGTTACTTCACGTTCAATAATGCTTCCTGCTTTTCTGCCAATCGGTGCGATGATTTGCTGAAAGTCTTCTTTCACGTGGCCATGTACAAGAGCTTCATATGTTCGGTAAATGGTATGCGATTTTTGTGCTTCGCTGAGCAAATGATGTATATGGCGGTGCTTTGCTATACACATCAACCCTGATGTATCGCGGTCTAATCTTGTGACGATATGAACAGTGGATGCCACATCCTGCTCTTGCAAATGCCCCGCAATCTTATTCGCAATACTGCCTGTCGGATGGTCATGTGAGGGTATAGAACTTTGACCATCCGGCTTTTCGACAATCAATAACGCTTGATCTTCATAACAGATAGTTAAACGTCCTTTTTCAGGTATTAAGCCAGCACTCATCTCTTCTTTAGGAAAAATAACCTTAATTTCATCGCCTTCTGTTAAGGGATGACGCACATTCTGTTCTTCTCCATTGACCAACAGTGCGCCACCGCGAAATTTGATCGCTGTTAATGTTCTCTTCGAAATGCCAAATTGAGCTAGTGCATCTCTAAGTAATTGTCTATCTAGAGATGCATGAAACGTTAAATGGTATCGTAAATCTTTCATTAGTCCCTCAAATCGCTATCAATAAAGGAGTCATGTACACGTTGCCAGAAAGGAAATGCTCTAAAACGCGCAAATCTCACTTTATCTTTTGCCACACGATATTGAATGGTTTTCACGTTTTTATGCAAAAGCTGAATATGATCAATCGTTACCATAAAATCATCCACCTTCACTGGCTTTAATACACAGTTGTGATGTGCAGGTAACACGAGCGAAGAGCCAACTGTACGGAATACGCGATTATTAATAGAAGCCATTTCCGTTAGTTGAATTGTCTCTAATGATGGATGAATAATGGCTCCTCCTAGTGCCTTGTTATAGGCTGTGCTGCCGGAAGGAGTAGAGACACATAGACCGTCGCCGCGGAAACGTTCAAATAGCTTACCGTTTAACTCTATATCCATTACTAGTGTGACCTCTGGCGACTTCACAGTAGATTCGTTTAGCGCTAAATAGGTAAAACAATCCGTATTGTCTTGATAATTAATCGTCATTTCTAATAATGGGTACTCAATTACATCAAACTCATTTTTAGCAATTGAAATGACCAATTTTTCAATTTCAGCTGGCTTCCAATCTGCATAGAAACCGAGATGACCTGTGTGGATTCCTACAAAAGCCACTTCTGATAGCATATGTGTATATCTATGGAAAGCCTGTAATAGTGTACCGTCACCGCCGATAGATAAGACTATTTCCGGCTTTTCTTCGTCTAATTCCAACCCGAAATGTGTTAAATAGTTGATAGCTCGTTCCATCAGTTCATTAGACTGGGGATCATTCCGTGACTGAACTGCGAATCTCATCGTTTTCCTTCATCTCCTTTCCCTTGGCTTTGGCGCACTTCTGGATTGTTTGCTTCTTTATATTCTGTGAAATATGCCTGCGCTTCTCGAATTTCCTCGCGAATCTCAGACATCTCCTCATCAAGCATGAATGCCGCTTCGGCTGCGCTTTGAAGACGCTTTTTTATCTCGTCAGGAAATAACCCTTTATATTTATAGTTTAACGAATGTTCAATTGAAGCCCAGAAATTCATAGCGAGCGTTCGTATTTGGATTTCTGCCAATATCTTTTTTTCGCCCTGAATGGTTCCGACAGGATATTCGATTATCATATGATAAGAACGATATCCACTTTTTTTCACATTCGTAATATAATCTTTTTCTTCTATGATATGTAAATCATTTCTTTGCCGCAAAAGGTCAATCACAACTGGTATATCATCGACAAATTGGCACATAATTCGCACGCCTGCGATATCTTGCAATTCATGTGCAAGTGTATCGGAAGGTTCAAAGACCAAACCTTTTTCCAATGTCTTATCATATATACTTGCAAGCGGTTTTACTCTGCCTGTGACAAATTCAATCGGCGATGTCCTATTTGATTTCTCAAATTGAGCACGTATTCCTTTTAACTTTATTTTCAATTCATCAACGGCTTGCTTATATGGCTGCAAAAAGCGATCCCATTGTCCCATGATAAGTCCCCCTAACACATTTAGGCTTCACTCAAAAGTTGTGCAAACACTTCCTCAACCGCTGTTGTAAAAGCTTCGCCGTAATTAGAGTTGCCTTCAATATTATATATTAGCGATCTTAATTCATCCCATAGATGAACTAATTCCACTTTACCCGCATCCCATTTTAACACAGGTACTGCATTTATCTGCATAGCAGCAGCTAAATTCGGCCAAATAGCTTGCGGGAATTCCACATAGCTATATCCCTCTTCCTCGTCCATCATATATACAAAAGTCATGGCATCCGAGTCTGTAATAAGCTTGCCGGACGGCGTTCCCATTATATTCTCCTCTTGGTTTTCAAGTAGAAAATTAATATGTGTGTTTTCTAAAGTACTACTGCCAATCGTATATGTTTTTCTCACTATTCTTCTCCCCTTTTGTGAAGTGTTTCTCTTGTTTTGTATTATGGATTTCACGATCAAATTGTTCGCTCTTTACTTAGTTGTAGAACTCCATATTATTTTATCATAAAGACGTTCTTTTCTAACCATATTCTTCATTTTTACATCTGTACACCTTTGTTGTCATTTTAGCCTATATTCCGCTATAATTCAGGATAAGAAAGGGTGAAAAGAATGCCCCAAGAATTAGAAATTGAATTCAAAAATATGCTGACAAAAGATGAGTTTATCAAACTCGCCAACTATTTCAACCTAAAACAAGATGACTTTCGTGAACAAACCAATTATTACTTTGATACAAGGGACTTCTTACTGAAACAGCTGCGTGCAGGTCTCCGTATACGAAAAAAAGGCTCTTCCTTTGAATGTACATTAAAAGAACCGTTCACCGGTATAGGGCTCATGGAAACAACGGACAGGCTAACTGCAAGCGAAGCAGACTCTTTTCTAAAAGGAGAAGGCCCACTTGCTGCCTCAGAAGTAAACCAACGGCTTGAAGCATTAAAAATTAATATAAAAGACTTAAATAATATAGGTACACTTATCACCAAACGTGCCGAAATAAAGTACGAGGGTGGTCTTCTAGTTTTAGACCATTCAAATTATGGACGTACGGAAGACTATGAACTAGAATATGAAGTATCAAATGAGGAAAAAGGAAAAGCAACATTCCTTGAATTTCTTGCTAGCCATTCGATTCCCATCCGTCCTGCAGAGAAAAAAATTGCCCGCTTGATGAATGCGAAAAAATAAGATCTTTCTCTTATTACATCATGTGTAAGGGGTATTTTTTACAATCTCTGTTTGATAAAAAGTGAGGTCTATTCATGAACATTCAATCTATTCTTCCATATATACAATCACTTAATACGAGTACGGCAGATATAAATGGAAATAACACAACAAATTCTTTTGCTAACATGATGGGGCATTATGCTGGCTTATCAACAGAATCATCCGATACTTCGCAAATGCTTGGTATGTCTAATGCTTTGTCGAATACAGGAACACAATTATTGCAATTATTATCTTCTAGCGGTATGCAGAATAGTAATTTAGCCAACGCCTTCAATCCGACCCAACTGTTGGGCAGCTTAGGCTCCTTATCCAACAGTGCCAACTCGCTTTATTACAACGGGACATCTCCCGTTTACAGTCCAGCTACGATGAACTTTACAAATGGTTCCGCGTCTGTGTTAAATACAAAACAGCAGCCCGTGAGTGCCGCGACAGGGTCTGGGCCACAAACGGGTTTTGATGAGTTAATCACGAAGGCTTCCAATATGTATGGGATTCCGGAAAAAATGATAAAATCGGTAATTAAACAAGAATCTGGCTTCAATCCAAGTGCTACTAGCTCCGCTGGTGCAGGAGGTTTAATGCAATTAATGCCGAGTACCGCTAAATTCTTGGGTGTTTCCAATGTGTATGATGCCGAACAAAATATCATGGGCGGTACTAAATATTTAAAACAATTATTTGATAAATTTGGGGGCAATTACGATTTAATGCTCGCTGGATACAATGCAGGACCTGGAGCAGTTGCAAAATATGGCGGCGTTCCTCCTTATAAAGAAACGATGAACTATGTGCAATCTATTATGAATACATTTAATGCTTAAGTCTCTTATATTACTGGCCAATCTTAGCTAACTGTCATCTTTTTACGTTTAATTATGTATGATTTTAGCACGTAGATTGGCTTTTTACTTTGTACTCTATGAAATTTGAAATAGATAACGTATCATTTGTTTGAGAAAATAGAAAGAGGTTGATAAAATAGGATTACAGCTAAAGCAAAGGAGATACATCTATGATGCAAAAACCTATTATCCCATTTGAGGAAATTGGTGAGGAAAGACTCTATAAATTAATTGATATTTTCTATTCAAAAGTTGCCAACAATCCGAAGCTAAAGCCTATATTCCCTGATGATTTAACTGAGACCGCCCGCAAACAAAAGCAATTTCAAACACAATATTTAGGCGGTCCCAACATTTATACACAAGAGCACGGCCATCCCATGATGAAAGCTAGGCATATGCCATTTAAGATTACTCCTGAAAGAGCTCAAGCTTGGTTGGAGTGCATGTCCGAAGCTATGGATGAAGTCGGCTTAGACGGCAAATTTAGACACGTGTACTATCAACGTCTTGTCCAAACTGCACATCACATGATCAACACACCGGACGAAGACGAGGAGGTTTTAGAGTGAACAATATTCAGTATTTAAGCGAAAAACCTGCTGTCTCCCCATCTCTAAGCAAACCGATTGAACTTTATGTGTTCATTGATTTGCTTTCTCCGGGGAGCTTTGAACTTCAAGCGCTAATCCGACAATTACAAATAAACTATGGCCATTATTTTTCAATGCGCTTTGTCCTGAGCACAGAATTAAATTCTTTAAACAGTGCTTGTCAGCGTATTAATAGTTGCCAAACACAAGAAGAGCTAGTGGACCTATCACATCCTGTCCTGCCTTCCATCGCCGTAAAGGCTGCGGAACTGCAAGGAAAAAAAGCAGGTTATCGCTATTTAACTAAGCTCCAGGAATACACCTATTTAAACACAAAAAATGTATGCCAATGCAGTACATTACAAGAAATCGCTTATGAAACAAATCTAGATGTAGAAGAATTCCAAACAGACTTTTTATCCGTGGAAGCTTCCCGCTCTTTCCAAAATGATTTATGCATCGCACGAGAAATGGAAGTAGATGAAGTGCCAAGCTTTGTATTCTTCAATGAAAATATTGAGGATGAGGGATTAAAAGTTTCAGGCAGCTACTCCTATGAAGTCTATGAAAAAATATTAGAAGAATTACTCGGTGAAAAGCTAGTTTGCCAGCAACCGCCATCAGTAGAAGATTTATTCCATCGCTTTCATACATTTACAACAAAAGAATTAGCAGCAATTTATCAAATTTCCCCTTCTACTTGTGAACGTGAGCTAAAGAAAAAAATGTTGCAACAAAAAGTAGACCGAGTGAGTTATGAAAACTTATCGCTCTGGCGTTTAAAATAAATAACAAAAAAGCCCTAACTGTTGATAACAGTTAGGGCTTTTTATATTGAGATATAACATTCTAAAATTGGCAAAAAAATAAAGAAGCATCTCTACGGGAGATGCTTCTTTTCACAAAGGGGATGGGAGAAATGTTCACGTTCAAACAAAGGGGTGTATGTTTGTTTGTGATTTATTTCACATCTATTACTTTAGCACGGAAAATCGCATATATCAACGCTTTGAACATCTTTTCACAAAGTTGTCAAATAGAAAGCGTTATCATTGAATATTATCCATTTATTCACAGGGCTTTCTTATATATGCGTACTAATTTGATATGTGGATGAAGTGGGGATAGCTACACTTTCCTGGGGTCAGACTTCTCTAATACTTTCTATTAGCAATATCCCCCGTCTGTACCCAAAGCAAAAAAGATTGAACTCTTCAACTAGAGAGTCCAATCTTTTTCATTCGTTTATTGTTCTGACAAAAGCTTTTCTAATTCTTCTAAGTTTCGCTCGAACACTTTACATGCTTCTTCAATTGGGGATGCAGATTCCATATCAACACCAGCAGCTTTTAACACATTGATAGGATAATCTGAGCAGCCTGCTTTTAGGAACTCATTGATATAGCGCTCTACAGCTGGTTTGCCCTCTGATAAAATTTGAGAACTTAATGCAATTGCAGCACTTTTACCTGTTGCATATTGATACACATAATAGTTGTAGTAGAAGTGTGGAATGCGAGCCCATTCCAAGCCGATCTCTTCATCTACGACCATGTCGTCACCAAAATATTTCTTATTTAACTCATAGTATACTTCAGTCATACGATCAGCAGTTAGAGCTTCACCTTTTTGGTCCATTTGATGAATAATATGCTCAAATTCTGCGAACATTGTTTGACGAATAATGGTGCCACGGAAGCCTTCAAGCCAATGGTTTAAGATATAAATTCTTGTTTTCGGATCATCAATTGTTTTCAGCAGGTAGTCATTTAACAATTCTTCATTACATGTGGATGCTACCTCTGCCACAAAAATTGAATAATCACCGTACACGAACGGTTGATTGTTGCGTGTGAAATAACTGTGGACACTATGTCCAAATTCATGCACAAGTGTGAACAAGTTATCCAGATTGTTTTGCCAGTTCATCAGAATGTATGGATTTGTTCCGTAAGAACCTGATGAATAAGCCCCGCTGCGTTTGCCTTTGCTTTCTAAAACATCCACCCAGCGATCTTTTAAAGCTTGCTCAACGATACCTACATACTCATCACCCATCACACTTAAGGATTTGAGCATATGTTCCTTGGCTTCGTCATATGTCATATCAATTTTTGATTCAGCGACAAGTGGTGTATAGACATCCCACATATGCAATTCATCTACTTGAAGCATTTTTTTGCGCAATGCAATGTAGCGGTGCATCAACGGTAAATACTTGTGGATAGTTTCAAGCAATTGATCGTATACTTTTTCTGGAATATGATTTGCGCTCATAGCAGCTTGGCGGGCAGAATCATAATGGCGAATTTCAGCATTCACATTATGAGCTTTCACATTGCCTGATAACGTTGCGGCAAATGTATTTTTAAAATCTCCATACGTTTTGTACATCGCACGGAATGCAGCCTCACGGACTGAGCGATCTTTGCTTTCCAAGAAATGAACATAGTTGCCATGAGTTAATTGAACTTCATTACCTTCTTCATCACGTACAGTTGGGAATTCCAGGTCTGCATTGTTCAGCATGCTAAAGGTATTAGAAGAAGCACCCGTTACCTCAGACATTTGCGAAAGCAATGCCTCTTGCTCTGCAGGCAAAATATGAGGGCGTTCATTATTAATTTCTTCTAATTCATGTGTATATAATTGGAGATCCTTATTTTCTTTCAAATATTCTTTAATTACCGCTTCATCCAACGCTAAAATTTCCGGCGTCAAGAAAGACAGGCTTGTAGAAACCTTTGCATATAATGTTTTAGCGCGACTGTCCATAGCTTGGTATGTGGAATTCGTTGTATCTTGGTCATTGCGCATATGAGAATATGCATAAAGCTTTCCAAGCTTAGTATAAACTTCATCGCGGAAACGAAGGACTTTAAGCAATGCATCCGATCCTTCAGCAATAGTACCTTGATATTGCGAAGCCTGTTTCGCCAATTCTGCTAATTCTTGATAAGAAGTTTCCCAATCAGCATTTGACTGAAAAATATCTTCCAATTTCCATGTTAATTCCTCTGGTACTTCTTCTCTTGTAAGTACTTTCGTTTTTTCTGTCATTACTTAAACCTCCTACTTTCAACTCCAAAAATGGACTGCTCTATTATTTTCTCAATTTTCTTAAGTTTTTGCAAGAAATTGGCTATAAATATAGTGAAATATCTTTTCTTCCTCATAATGGCTAAATATATCTTCAATATCTAAATGATTTAATATTTCGCTATAAAAACGAATTGATTCTGTATCTACACATATGCCATGTGAGTCAGTGAAATCCTTTGCTAATTTTAGACTATAAGCCATACAATTTTGATGCTGTGTATATAAAAAATATAGCCATAACAGCTGCCATTCAACTGCTTCTATTGAATGCGGCTTTTTATTTATTGGAATGCCAACAAATAAGGGCAACTTCTCAGGGATGACTCGTAAATAATAGCAAGCACGTAAAAAGGGATCCTTTACTCCCCTCTTGCTTATATGTAGTCTTCCTCTAAGAACTCGTTCTCGTTCCCTTTTCCAAAGCTGCCAATATTTCAAGCATTCATTCTTTGTGAGTGCACTTGCACGCAAAAAAGGAAAGTGCTGTTGGTCAATGGCAAGTGTTTGTACCTTTGCAATGAAGCGATACCCGCCAATAGGAAGCAGATAATTAAAGTACACGAATAGTTTTAAAGTGGGGTTGTAGGTGATGAGATGGGCATGTTGATTACTATATGTGATGAACTGCTGTTTAAATGGGGATAAACGTATTTGTTGAATTCCATCTTTATGAGGATTTTTGGCCGTAGGGGTATGTAAAATCCATAGTGGAATCATTTTTTCCTTGTGATAGCCAGTTGTACGTTTTACCATTTGGGGTTTGGAAATCGTACTGTATTGAAATTCAATAGCATATTGCTGTTCTTCTACTTTGATAAGAAGATCGGGACGTTGCATTAAACTTTTTAGATAAGGCTCTAGCTTTGCCTCTATCTGCAGTCTTTGAAACATTTCATATAAATGCCGTTTTCCAAGCAGGTGTGTAGCTGTCTCGCCTTCTGAAAAATACTGGCAAGACCCTTTCTTTCTGTGTGCAAAATGCGGAATCATCACTTGTCCAATTTTTAAATGCACGGCTTTTTGGCATTGCGGACAAAAAAATTGTTCTTTTTCTCTCAAACGACTTAACCCATTTTTATCCTCATTTCCAGACAACAAAATGAGCTTGTTCGAGGAATCAAGTGCCGTCAACATTCAATCACCTCCACAAACCAAGTGTAAGAATATTCAACACTGAATGCAAACAAAAAACCCTCTCTACTTGGAAATAGAGAAGGTTTCAAAGAAACTGTTAGAAGTATTTTCGTACTGTTTCTAAACAGTTTTTATCCATAATTAATTTTCCGTATTCTTCTAAAAGGTGAATGGTTGTATCTGCTTCTTCTGCACATTCGGAGATAACGCTTAGATAGTCTTCTAAATCATCCATCGTCATTTCCTCGTCAAAGTCAGCATGCAAGAAATACTTGCCTTTCATCTCGAAAAGTGATGTTTCAAAGTTTGCACTTTGCGGCATTCTTTCTGCTATATCAATTATGTCGTCAAAGTCTTTTAGGATAAACGTATATCCATCTATATCATCCTCAACTTCGCCGAAAATTGTATCAAAGTTAGAGGAACCCGCCTTCGCATCAAGCCCACTAAACGCATTTTCAAAAAACTTTCTTTTTTCTTCAATACTGGAAGGGAGATCCATCAAACCATCAGGAGATAACTTTGTAGATGTTACCGTCAATTCGAGACCTTTGTCAGTTGCCACAACTTGGATCCATAACGGGCCATCCATTTCAAAATCTATATCATCATTAATTTCTTCCATCATAACCCAGAAGAGTTCTTCGCCTTTATCACGGTCATACCAAATTTCATCTTTGGTGAATCCTCGTTCTTCAATATCAACGTAAGAAATGAAGAGTTTTAGTGTATTCTCATTAATGCGTTCCATATCCATTTTACACAACCCCCTTCGGTCCATAATTATAATATTCTTCAACGATCATGTAGCCAGATTTTCAAGGTGTATTACTTTAACAGCGTCTATTACTATTGTATGACGAGATGGTGAAAAATGAAAAGGATAAATCTTAGGAAATATCAATAGTATATGAATTATAATAGTTTTAAGTTCCATTTGCCAATAAGAAGCAATAGATTATGGCAATGTGAATAGAATGTATTCACCGCAATTGTTTTAACATTATATTCTGATGCCTTGCCATTGTTGACACATCGCTGTTCTTTAATATCCTCATGTCTTTACCTTCTTCTTTACCCACAAATGGCTTTTAAAAAACGAAAAAAGCTAAAACCCATCAGACGATGGATTCTAGCTTAGCTTGTACACCTGTACTTGATCTATACAGAGTTAGTTCACCATTTTTTGCGCTTCTTGCAATTGGTAAGCACGAACTTTACGTGGTAGGAAACGACGAATTTCATCTTCGTTGTACCCCACTTGCAGACGCTTTTCGTCTAAAATGATTGGACGTCTTAATAAGCCAGGATTTTCTTGGATTAACTCATATAATCGTTGTAAAGGTAATGATTCAACGTCTACTTTTAATTTTTGGAAAATCTTTGAGCGTGTAGAGATAATCTCATCTGTGCCATCTTCCGTCATTCGTAGTATTTCTTTAATTTCGCTTATGCTTAACGGCTCCGCGAAGATATTTCTTTCTTTATATGAAATCTCATGTTCTTCTAACCATGCTTTTGCTTTTCTACATGAAGTACAACTCGGTGATGTAAAAAGAGTGACCATCATCTCAAAAACACATCCTTTCGAAAATGTGAGTTAATGTATATAGGAATTGCTGTATTGTTAAATTAGAATTACTCTAATAAAGAAGTCTAACATCATTATACACCATAAATTCTCATTTGAATATACACAAAATAGAAATTACATCAATTGATTGACGACTAAATATGACGAATTATTCTATTATGTTCAGTTTCACTATTATTCGTCATAGAGCAATTCTCAGTTATATCTGTATTATCCCCATTTTCAGGAACAACTAAACATAAAAATCCAGAATAATTTTCTCAATTAATACCTTTACACTGAAAATGAGTTGCTATACTATTATTTACGTTTAATTGCCAAAAAGGTTCCAAAACTTTTTGAAAAGATGAAAAATAAAGAAGATATTTTTTAGATATTCTCTAACTGACTTGCAGTAGACAAATAAAAGCTTTCTCTATAATTGGAAGTTATGCAACAGTTGCTTTTTCAAAAACGCTATATTATAATTTTCACCATATTGATAAAACGTTGAAGAAGAAGAGTACTTATAGTTCGTTTGTAAAGAGAGTCTGTGGCTGGTGGAAACAGATCATACGCTATAGGGAATGGGCTTCTGAGTAGCTTTATGAAAACATAGTAGTAAGGCTCGGGTTTGTCCTACGTTACAGGATTAGAGTGGCCGGATTCGGCAAACTTGGGTGGTACCGCGGATACATAACATTATTCGTCCCTTTTCAGAGGGATGAATAATGTTTTTTGTTTTTATAAGAAATTTTTAGGAGGAAAAAGAAATGAAAAGAATTTTTTCAGGTGTACAACCAACAGGTGTCATTACATTAGGAAACTATATTGGGGCCTTTCGTCAGTTCGTGGCTATGCAGGAGGATTATGATTGCATCTTTTGTATCGCTGATGAACATGCAATTACTGTACCGCAAGACAGCGATTCACTAAGAAACAGCATACGAGCTCTTGCCGCTACTTATATTGCAGCAGGCATTGACCCACATAAATCAACATTATTCATTCAATCTGAAGTTCCTGCACATGCACAAGCGGGCTGGATGTTAACTTGTACAGCTTATATCGGAGAATTGGAACGCATGACTCAATTTAAAGATAAGTCGAAAGGAAAAGATGCCGTTTCAGCAGGCCTTTTAACTTACCCTCCATTAATGGCAGCAGATATCTTGCTTTATAATACAGACATCGTTCCTGTTGGAGAGGATCAAAAACAACATCTTGAAATCACACGTGATCTAGCAGAGCGATTCAACAAACGCTATGGCGAAGTATTTACTATTCCAGAAATTCAACTCCCTAAGAACGGCGCTCGCATCAAATCACTTCAAGATCCATTGAAGAAGATGAGCAAATCAGATGAGAACAAAAAAGCAACAATCCGTTTGCTGGATACGCCAAAAGAAATCGAGAAAAAGATCAAATCAGCCGTTACTGATTCGGAAGGTATCGTGAAATTCGATATGGAAAATAAGCCAGGCGTTTCTAATCTTTTAACTATTGAAGCAGCGTTGAGCAATATGTCGATAGACGATTTAGTCTCAAAATATGATGGACTTGGCTATGGTGCTTTTAAAGCTGGCGTAGCGGAAAGTGTTATTCAACACCTAACACCAATTCAAGAAAGATACAATGAATTAATTGATTCACCTGAATTGGATGAAATTCTGAATGTTGGTGCTGAGAAAGCCAACAAGATTGCAAGTGAAACTGTTACGAAAATGGAGTCCGCGATGGGCTTGGGAAGAAAAAGACGGTAATCAGTCCAAGACATGCTCCTAAAAAGATTTTAAAATCCACTGTCTTCAAGATGAAAATAAATACATCAGACCATGGATAACCGAGAGCATGATAGTTTAAATACAAAATCATATGAGTGGCGGTCAATACAACTAGTCCATAACAAATTAAAAAAAATAAGAATCGCATATCATTATCCTTTTCTTGTTTTTTTATTTCAGTGATTGAAAGAGATTTGTTGTGTGAAATTTCGCTTTGTCGTTTAAAGAATCTATTATAAGCTATGAAAAAAAGCCTTTCTCTATTCATGAGAAAGGCTTTTCTACTAGTTTTAACTTTTTGTATTACATTTTTTTAAACAGTAGTGAAGCATTATGTCCACCAAAACCAAGCGAATTGCTCATCACGTATGAGATTTCTTGCTCTCTTGCTTTATTTGGCACATAATCCAAATCACATTCTTCATCTGGTGTTTCAAGATTCATTGTTGGTGGCAAAATATTTTCTTGCAACGCCAACACAGAGAAGATTGCCTCAATGCCACCTGCTGCACCAAGTAAATGGCCGGTCATTGATTTAGTTGAACTGATCGCTAATTTATAAGCGTGCTCTCCGAAAACTGTTTTGACCGCTTTCGTTTCGAATAAATCATTATAGACCGTACTTGTTCCGTGAGCATTAATGTAATCCACTTGCTCAGGAGATACTTCTGCATCATTAAGTGCCTGTTGCATAGCACGTGCTGCTCCTTCACCTTCTGGAGCAGGAGCCGTGATATGGTGTGCATCACCTGTTGAGCCGTAGCCAATAACTTCTGCGTAAATTTTTGCACCACGGTTAACCGCATGTTCATATTCTTCCAGGATCACAATACCAGCACCTTCGCCAATGACGAAACCATCACGATTTTTATCGAATGGACGTGAAGCTGTTTTTGGATCTGGATTTAATGTTAGTGCAGTATTTGAACAGAAACCAGCTACTGCCATGTTAGTAATCGGGGCTTCTGCTCCACCTGAAATCATGACGTCAGCATCACCACGTTCAATTACCTTGAAGGCGTCACCGATTGAGTTTGTACCTGATGCACAAGCTGTTACTGAACATGAATTAATCGCTTTTGCTCCGAAATGGATGGATACTTGACCCGCAGCCATATCGGGAATCATCATTGGTACGAAAAATGGACTCACACGACGTTGCCCTTTTTCAAGGAAATTATTATATTGCTGTTCAAATGTCTCCATTCCACCAATTCCTGAACCAATCCATACACCCGTGCGCAATCCGACCTCAGGCGTAATTTCTAGGTTTGAATCTTCAACAGCCATAATAGATGCAGCTAATGCATATTGAGTAAAACGGTCCATTTTTCTCGCATCTTTTTTAGAAATATATTTTTCAATATCAAAGTCTTTTACTTCAGCAGCAATTTTAGCCGGAAATTTTTCTGGATCCAATCTTGTTAATGGTCCAATTCCAACATGGCCTGCTTTAATATTTTCCCAAGTTGTTGAAATATCGTTTCCTAGCGGTGTTACTGCTCCAATACCAGTCACTACTACTCGACGTTTTGCCATGGTTATAATTCCTCACTTTTCCTTTGTGTTATTTTCCCCATCTCATTGCAACAGCGCCCCAAGTTAATCCAGCTCCGAAACCTACTAAAACAAGTAGATCATCATCTTTAATGCGGCCGTTCTCCAACTCTTCTACTAACGCATTACCAATTGAAGCAGCTGAAGTGTTACCGTATTTGTGGATAACTGACGACATTTTTTCAGGCGGTAATTCCAACCGTTGTCTAGAAGCTTCCATGATACGGATATTAGCTTGATGCGGAATCAAAAAGTCTACATCATTTTTTGTTAAGCCTGCTTTATCAATTACATTTAGTGCAGATTGTCCCATTTGACGAACTGCAAATTTAAATACTTCGCGGCCATTCATTGAAAGATAGTTTTCTTTCGTTTGATATAGATGATTTCCACCTGAACCGTCTGAACCCAATTCAAATGAAAGTATACCTCTTCCTTCAGAAACTTTACCTACCACTGCTGCAGCTGCACCGTCTCCAAAAAGAACGGCTGTATTACGATCAGACCAGTCAACAATTTTTGTTAGTTTTTCAACTCCAACAACCAAAACATAATCGTAAACACCTGACTCAATAAACTGCTTAGCTGTGACTAAACCATAAATATAGCCAGCACATGCTGCAGAAAGATCCATCGCTGCTGCATTAACTGCACCAAGCTGGTCTTGTATCATGCAGGCTACACTCGGAAACGGCTGATCCGGCGTAACAGTAGCTACTAGAATTAATCCAATTTGTTCTGGTTTTATGCCAGCGTCTTTGATCGCTTTATCTGCTGCTTCAAATGCCATATGGGATGTATCTTGGTCATCTGCAGCGATATGACGTTCTTGTATGCCAGTACGTGTGCGAATCCATTCATCTGACGTATCCATCATTTTTTCTAAATCAAAATTTGTTAATACCTTCTCTGGAACACATCTTCCTACTCCAACAATCCCAGCATTCATGAGGTAGCGCCTCTTTTCTTATTATCAATTATTAGTATCTGGTCTTAATTATAGCGAATAATTCTCTTTTTATCAATATGAATCAATTTTGTTCTTATCAGATTGCAAAAGTTTCTTCCAAAAAAATAAAACGTTATGGTATGATAGAGTTGATAAAAAGTGAAACGAACACTCAGATTTCATGAGGTTTAATCCTCAATTAGTGCGCGTTGAACCAATCGGGCATTTATGGTCAGTAACTCTTCTAACCATTCGTTATCACTCAAGTGTTGAGTTGAGGTCTTGCTGCCCCATAATGCGGATAAAAGTGAGCTAGAGGTGATTATATGAAATACATTATGTTAGTGATTTGGTCAGCATTATTGGTTTCCACATTAAACTATGTTGTGAGCTCAATCAATAATGTGCCATTAGATGGACCAGCATTCACAAAAGGATTATGGATATCACTTATCATTTCAGTATTAATCTTAATAATGGATGCAGTGATTCCAAAAGATTCACCAAAAGAAATCGGTCAACACGAATAATGACTAAAAAACCTGTCCCAAATAATGGACAGGTTTTTTATTTTGAAGAATGATTATTTACTTTCTTTATGAATGGTTACTTTACCATCCTCCAAGGCTACTACTAATCGGTCTCCGGCGCTTGCTTCGCCTTTTAATAATTCTTGCGCTACCAAAGTTTCAATATAGCGTTGAACAAAGCGGCGTAGTGGACGTGCGCCAAATGCAGGGTCAATGCCTTCTTTAACTACCCATTCTAGTACATCTTCATTTACGATTAGCTCAATATCTTGTTCTGCCACCCGTTTTTGAAGGAGTGCTACATATTTTTTAGCAATTTCGTAATATTGTTTTTCTGATAAGGAATGGAACATCACGATATCATCAAGTCGGTTAAGCAATTCAGGTTTAAAATGTTGTTTCAATTCTGCCATTACTAGATCTTCGATTGCATGATCGCTATCTTGCCCTTTTAACTCCAACAAATAGTGTGAGCCAATATTGGAAGTTAAGATAATGACTGTATTAGTAAAGTTGACTGTACGCCCTTGACTATCGGTTATGCGACCATCATCCAATATTTGTAACAAGATATTCGCTACATCAGGATGAGCTTTTTCAATTTCATCGAGCAACACAACAGAATAAGGATTTCTGCGAACGGCTTCTGTCAATTGACCGCCTTCTTCGTATCCAATATATCCTGGAGGTGCACCCACTAATCTTGAAACACTGTGTTTTTCCATGTATTCGGACATATCTATACGAATGAAATGATCTTCTGAATCAAATAGCTGAGCAGCCAATGCTTTAGCTAATTCTGTTTTGCCGACACCTGTTGGACCTAAAAATAGGAATGAACCAATAGGCTTGTTCGGATCTTGAATGCCAGCTCTTGCACGCCATACTGCTTCCGTCACCAAACGTACCGCATCGTCTTGCCCAACTACACGTTCATGCAATGTGTCTTTCAGGTGCAATAGCTTTTCGCGTTCACCTTCTACTAATTTAGTCACAGGAATACCCGTCCATCTTGAAACGATTGATGCAATCTCTTCCGCTGTTACATCTTCTCGTAACAAACGGCTCTCATCATCAGTTTGCAAAGATTTTTCAAGCGATTGCAGTTCTTTTTCTAATTCTGGAATTTTGCCATGGCGCAAAACGGCAGCTTTGTTAAGATCATATTGATTCTCTGCATCCTCTAATTCTCTACGATAGCGGTTTAATGTTTCCCGTTTTTCTTGGATAGCTTGCAGTGCATTTTTTTCTGATTCCCACTGCTCTTTCATATTTTTAGATGATGCTTTTAATTGATCTAACTCTTCGCGTAAAGCTATAAGCCGTTTTTTGCTTGCTTCGTCTTTTTCCTTTTGTAACGCTTGTTCTTCAATCTCCAGCTGCATTTGGCGACGTGTTACTTCATCTAGCTCTTGTGGCATTGAATCGATTTCAGTACGAATCATCGCACAAGCTTCATCGACTAAATCAATCGCTTTATCTGGTAAGAAGCGCTCTGTTAAATAACGATTAGACAATTCTGCTGCCGCTACAATCGCTCTATCATGAATTTTTACGGCATGATGCAATTCAAAGCTTTCCTTTAAACCACGTAAAATGGAAATAGTATCTTCTACTGATGGCTCTCGCACGAGTACTTGTTGGAAGCGACGTTCAAGCGCCGGATCTTTTTCAATATACATGCGATATTCATCAAGCGTTGTCGCGCCAATACAATGTAATTCACCGCGTGCAAGCATTGGTTTAAGCATATTGCCTGCATCCATTGCTCCGTCTGTTTTTCCTGCGCCAACAATAGTATGAATTTCATCAATGAATAAAATAATACGTCCTTCACTTTCTTTGACTTCTTTCAAGACACCCTTTAACCGTTCTTCAAATTGGCCACGGTAGCTCGCACCAGCCACTAATGCACTCATATCAAGCTCATATATGAGATGATCCTTTAATCCTTCAGGTACATCTTTTTTTACAATACGCTGTGCAAGGCCCTCAACAATAGCTGTTTTTCCTACCCCAGGTTCACCAATTAATACCGGGTTATTTTTCGTTTTACGGGACAATATTCTAATAACATTCCGAATTTCTTGGTCTCGACCAATGACAGGATCCATCTTTCCTTTTTTCACTTCTTCTACTAAATTCCGTCCAAATTGTTCTAATGGGCTTTTTTGCTCTTCGTTATTCATTTGCATTTGCATTCAAATCAGCTCCCTTTGACCATTACTGACCTTATGTTAATTTTATTATATTCTTCTCTATCTTTAATGTAAAGTAATATGTTTGACCTTATTTGACTATATAATAATTACCATTATTTACTGTATTCACATGACTATCATTCTAACTAGGCTGTGTTATAATGAGAAAAATAGATTACGTGAAGGATGGGATAGGTATTGGCAGATTTGGATCATTTTGAACCGCTTCCACAAAAGATACGAAAAATCTTTGAAGAACATGGTTCATTGATTAAATTTCCTAAGAGTAGCCATATTTGCATCGAGGGAGAGCCAGTTAAAGATCTTTTCTTTATCGTAGCTGGAAAAGTGGTTGTATCGAAAGAAACTGCAGGAGGCAAAGAATTGTCGCTCCGAATTTGTGGCAGTGATGATTGTATTGGTGAAGGAATTGTTTTTAGCACATCTGGTTTTTATCCACTGAGTGCGAAAACATTGGAAGCCTCTCAAATTCTTACATTAGATGCAGGCCTTTTCGAAATACTTTTAGCTCAAGAACCTGATTTGTTAATTGAGTATATTAAATGGCTGCAGCTTCAAAATTTAAAAACCCAAACGAAGCTGCGTGATTTGCTGCTATTTGGCAAGAAAGGTGCGCTATATTCCACTATCATTCGTTTATCCAATACGTACGGTGAAAAACTAGAAAATGGTGACATTCTAATTAACTATCCATTAACAAACACTACGCTAGCAAATTTGTGTGCTACAAGCCGTGAAGTAATCAATCGTACGCTGCATGAATTAAAGAATTTAGACGTCATTTCTTTTGATAAAGGATTGATTACCGTCCATCAATTAAACTATTTAAAAGATCAATGTGAATGTGATAACTGCCCTATTAGCGTCTGTCGTATTGACTAATGCTTCATCTTCTATGTATACCCTACTGTCATGAATATATTCGGAATGCTTATATAAAAAATCAGTGAAGAACTAGTTCTCCACTGATTTTTAATTTTTATCGAATACCTAATGCCATTTTTGCGTAGCGTGACATCTTATCTTTAGACCAAGGCGGATTCCAGACAACATTGACATCTACATCTTTTACTTCTGGAATTTCAAATAAAGCTGTACGGATTTGATCCACAATCACTGGTCCCAGTGGGCAACCCATAGAAGTAAGTGTCATTGTGATGACGCATAGTCCTTCTTCAGACATATCCACGTCATAGACTAAACCTAAATTGACGATATCTATACCCAGTTCTGGGTCAATAACATTTTCAAGTGCACCTAGAATATTTTCTTTTAAATCTGCATCCATGGTTTTATCCCCTTTCTTCATATTGTTCCCTAATCATATCATCCCTAAATCACTATGCCAAATGGTCAGCAAGGAAAGCAGTCCCTGCAAGCATCCCTGCACGAGATACTTTGTGGCCAGAAGACGAATCAACCATAAACGCCAAATCTTCTGGATGATCCTGATAATAATCTTTTTGAAGTAGTTTATAAAATTCATGCGTAGGCTTAAATGGTACCATTTGGTCCTTTTTGCCATGCCAAAAGAATACAGGGCGACCTAACAGACCTTCTGGTTCTTTACTTAAGTCAAAACGACTAAGCGTTTTATACATTCTCTCTAACTCTTCGTCATTCAACGGAATTTTAAACCCTTTTTCTTCAATGCCGGCAATTTGTTCCTTCGCTAATTCTACATAAGCTGGAGAGCCCATCATAACAGCCGCCGTTTTGATCCACGGATATACTTTCAATGCGCCAAGCGTCACAATGCCACCCATTGAGGTTCCAGAAAGGCCAATTTCACCTTCTTTTGCCAACCCTTTTTCTAGCAGCTGGTTGCGTAAAAATTGTACTTCTTCGATAGAAGTTAAAACAATTTCCCAAAAACGAAGACTCAACTGAACTTCATCCAGTTCTTCTTCGCGTTCCCCATGCAATAGCGCATCAGGCAATAATACACGTAGACCCTTATTTACTAACTGGTAAGCATAATGTAGATTATGTTCTTTTGCGCTTGTAAATCCGTGCAAAAAAATGACAGTGGGCGCTTCTTTTGTCGCCGACTGTTCATTGTATATATGAAGTAAAGGGATATTGCCCCAAATTTCATGGTCCACTTTCATTTCATTCACTCCCTCATTTCGTTATGTCAATGTTATCAAAAAAAAGAAAGTGAAGCCAATCTGATGTTATATACTTATGGTTTCAAGCCTACTAATACTGCTATATCCTGTGGTTTTTTTAACACGTATTCCGCTAAGTCATAGCCCTCTGTTGTTTTCGCTCCCCACAATGCCAGGGCAAAATGTACTCCTGCTTTATAGGCGCAATGCATATCATAGATGGAATCACCAATGTACAGCGCGCTGCTACTTGGTACACCTAATCCTTCTAGGCAAGCCAATAGTGGTTCTGGCTCTGGTTTGTGTTTGACTGTATCGTCAGCGCAAACTATATACTGAAAATAGGTATTCAATCCAAATGGTTCGAACTCTCTTTTCAATTCGTCTCTTGTTTTAGAAGTAACAATCCCCATTTGGATCTGCTTATCAGCCAATAACTCTATGATTTCTTCTATATCGCTAAACAATCCAACCTCATCAGCATATTCTAATACGGCTTGCGACCACTTCTTATCCATTTTATCTACATTCGTAACAGGGAGTTGCTTGAGTGCCTCTTTCCCCGGTATTCCTAAAGAAAACTTTAGATCATCTAATTCATAACTTAATCCTTCTTCTTTCAATACCTGCTGTAGAGATAATAAGATGGCTTTTTCTGTATCCAATAAAGTACCATCAATATCAAAAATAATCGATTTGTACATCTGAACTACTCCCCTTTGTTAGTTATTCTAAAATATATATAACCTTTAGAAATACATTAAACCCTTTATTGTGAATAAACTTTGACTAAAGCCTTATTGAAAGGATAAACTTTAATATATCTTACCAACTGAATCAACTTCATATATCCATTTAAATAGTGTATAAACGAACGTTTTTATTTTTAATCATTCAGAATTTCTGCCAATTAACGCTTCGCTTCAAACGGCACTTTTCACGGACTTACACTATAAAATAAAGAAAGCTCGTTCATTTCAACTATATGGTGAAAATGATTCAGCTATTGGCATTTAAACATATGTATTCCTATGATGAAAATTTCACTTAAATCACAGGACTAGCTAAATTTGGACTACACATCGACAAAACAAATAAGAAAAGGAGTTATCAGCATGGCACAACAACATTTAATTGTTTTAGATTTAGATGGAACCCTATTAACTGATGAAAAAGTGATTTCTGATAAAACAAAGGCCACATTGCAAAAAGCTAGAGAGGCCGGACATGAAGTCATGATTGCAACAGGAAGGCCCTATCGTGCAAGTAAATTGTTCTATCATGAACTAGGTTTGCACACACCCATCGTCAATTTCAATGGTGCATTTGTACATCATCCTCTAGACCAAAACTGGAAGACAGTACATAAGCCGATTGACTTAAAAGTTGTACAAGAAGTCGTAGAGTCATTAAACAGAGAGCAGTTTGAAAATTTAATTGCCGAAGTCATGGATGACGTGTATGTACAATACCATGATGAGAAGCTATTAAATATATTTAGTATGGGTGACCCGAAAGTAACGACGGGAGACTTGCATCAATATCTAAAAGACAACCCAACAAGTTTGTTAATTCAAGCGAAAGAAAGCAGCGTGCCGAGCATTCGTCAATACCTGGCAGACACGAAAGCCGAATTGATTGATCATAGGCGTTGGGGAGATCCTTTCCCGGTCATAGAAATCGTACGTCATGGCTTGAATAAAGCTGTCGGCCTCTCTCATGTAGCGAAAGACCTGGGCATTCCTCGCGACCGCATTATTGCTTTTGGCGATGAGGACAATGACCTTGAAATGATTGAATATGCAGGTGTAGGCGTAGCAATGGGCAATGGCATTAGCCAACTTAAAAATATTGCGAATGAAGTAACAACAACCAACAACGAAGACGGAATTGCTGAATTCCTTATTGATCGTCTTCATATATAGAGAATAGAATACAGGGGGTTTTAAAATGAGAATTTACGCAGATAGCGCATCTGATTTGCCAAAGTCTTTTTATGAACAAGAGGATGTTACACTCATCCCACTTCGCGTTCATCTAAAAGGAAAAGAATATGATGACATCATTGGCGTCGACATGGATGAGGTGTATCAAGCCATCCGGGATGGAGAATCATTAAAAACCTCGCAAGCTTCACCCGAACGTTTTTTGAAGGAATTTAACGCTTTAGGTCAATCCGGAGAAGAAGGAATCTACATTGCTTTCTCATCTGAACTTTCGGGAACCTACAATACTGCCGTCATGATGGCGCAGCAGGCAAAAGAAAATTACCCGGATTTAAAGCTAACTATTATTGATACAAAATGTGCCTCTCTTGGTTACGGACTAATCGTTAAAGAAGCTGCCCGCATGAAGAATGAAGGCAAATCTTACGATGAAGTGACGGAAAGAGCGCGATTTAACGCACTCCATATGGAGCATTTATTTACAGTAGATGATTTAGATTATCTTGCAAAGGGTGGCAGACTCTCCAAAGCGAGTGCTTTTATCGGTGGCCTTTTGAGCATTAAACCTGTTTTAGATGTAGAAGATGGAAAATTGGTGCCTATCGAAAAATATAGAGGGCGCAAAAAAGTATTTAAACGCCTGATAGAGTTAATGAAAGAACGAGGCGACTCACTTTCTGAACAAGTGATTGCCATTAGCCACAGCGATGACCTCGCTGCAGCAGAGGAAATGAAAGCTTTGATTGAGGAGAATTTCCATCCTAAAGCAGTAGAAATTCATTTAATCGGATCCGTCATTGCGGCACATACAGGGAC
This sequence comes from Rummeliibacillus sp. G93, assembly GCF_023515935.1. Classification (NCBI taxonomy): domain Bacteria; kingdom Bacillati; phylum Bacillota; class Bacilli; order Caryophanales; family Caryophanaceae; genus Rummeliibacillus; species Rummeliibacillus sp. G93. Next base: position 734,292 of record NZ_CP097314.1, on the reverse strand, counting down.
AGGTACTATTTCTGTCTTCTTCTTAAATCAGCTGCCCGAAAAATAAAAGAATACAAAAAAAGCTCTTTCTTATCTTTTCGATAAGAAGAGCTTTTATTTTATGCTTTTTTCCCTCTACGTCCTCTACGAAGCAACAAAACAATGAAGGTAATAAAGATGACATACACAAGTCCTAGCGCTATCATATAAGGAATATTAATTCCCTTATGGTCAGTAACTTGGTAAAACTCAACAAGTTCACGGTCTAAAACAATGTTGTATTTTTCATCTTCTTTTTGTTGGCGCACAATATCTTTTTCAAAGATGCCGTGCAGTTCCTTATTATTACCAATCACAGATGGATCCAAAACATATCTCTTTGTTTTATCTGTATTATTGACAACTATAATCCATTTTTCTTTTCCAGAGTAGCGCTCATATACGATTAAACCATCTTTATTTTCTAACAGCTTAAATTTCCCTGTACGCAATGCCTCCGATTTGTTTCTAACTGATTGAAGATCTTCAATATAGGAAATAATATCATCTTTTGTACGGAAATCCATTGGCGCATGTGATTCATCTGTAGTCACACCATTTTGCGCGATTTCAGTACCATATGAAACAATCGGCACACCAGGCAATGTCATGATTGCTCCCAGTGCAACTTTAATCCGTGTAGGCGGGAACATGTTTTCTTCAGCAGATGCATGTGTAAAGCGAGCACTATATAAATCATCAAGCATTAGTGCAACAGGCTTTTGCGAGGTATCGTTAATACTATTACCTAATGGCTTCTCTAGCTGTGAAGAGTCTTGATCCACATTCTTAAAGATGGATTGGTATGTATCAATCGTATGTTTGTTTACTTTCAAATCAAAATCAGCATCGCTTGGCTCATTTGTAATCACATACAAATTTTTATTTTTTTGTTTAAGCGCTGTAATCATCTTATTGAGAAATGCAGTGTCTGCTTTGCCAAGCTCCGTTAATCGGATTCCATCCACTTTATACTTACCTACAAAATCTACTGCTGCCTGTATTAATGCGTCTTGTACAGCAGGATTGGATGTCTTCCAATTGATGCGGTCAGAATTTGCTAGCTCGTACCAGTCTTGATGGCCTTTTTCTAATACCCATGCATGATTTTTACTTACATTGTTAATCGGAAAATCTACCATCGTTTTAATATGGTTTTTATGCAAAGTTCCAATTAATGATGAAAATTCTTTGCCTGTACCGAAATGGCGCTCAATTTTATTGTAATCTACAACGGCTTGTCCATCATATGTTTCGGATGAAAAAACAGAACCTAATGAAAGCATGGTAAAACCTAAATCTTGAAAATATGAAAGCTTAGTAGCGATCCCATCAAAGTCTCCACCATGAAAAGCTTTTGGATCTTTTGCATTAATATTATAATCATTCTCTACATTTTTATCGAAAAATCGGTCTATTAATACATCATAAATACTTTCATTTTGAATTTGGGGTGTCTCTTCTTTCGCAGATACTGCCGGGGCTGTGCCAATTGCCGTGGCCAGCAATATGGATGCAACTGCAGTACTAATCCATTTTACATTCAACTCGAAGTCCTCCTCTATAGAACTGTCCAACATAATTTTAACAAACGAATAACAATCTCTCCATACGTACTTGCAAAAAAAATGTAATCCTTCTGTAATTTCAACAAAGTTGTGAATGTCCTTTGACAGAAAAAAACACACATTCTTACAGAATGTGTGCTTTAATCTACTGCCTTTTAGATATGAAGGAAACCTAATGGCAAATGTGCTCCCATATATACAGTGAATACAAGGAAGATAATAAAGAGCGCCCAAAGTACGCCTGTAGATTTTGATTTTTGTTTGCGAACTAGGACCATTTCCATCATGCCGATTACAAGTAATCCGCCCAATAGTTTTAATCCGTATTCCATTGCCATAGGGCCTGCCATTTGATCACTAAATACTATGCCACCAGAAATAATGATTAAAATGTAGAATACACGTAAAATCATATGTGTGATTTTTTGGCCTTTAGAGCCGTTTTGCATCATAACAGCTACGAAGAATAAAATGACTGCTATAATAACCGATGTAAAATGTAAGTGTATCATTTCGTATTTTCCCCCAAATAGTTATTGTCTTATTTATCCTACCAAATTTGTTATGTACTATACAAATTTTAGACCGATGGATAATAGATTCCATCGGTCTTATTCTTAATTCTGACATAATTATTTCAATAATGTAGATTAAAAGGGCTACACATGTCAGCTTCGTTATTCAAAACTGTTTACCAAAGTGCCGATTCCTTCGATTGATACTTTCACCACATCTCCCGCTTTCAGGTATTGCGGCGGATTCATACCCTTACCGACGCCTGCAGGAGTGCCAGTCAAAATAACATCTCCAGGTTCTAACGTTACTAATCTAGAAATCTCTACTATTAAATCTTCAACAGTGTGCATCATATCTAGGGTTGTACCATTTTGACGTACTTCGTCATTTACCTTTGTCACAACAGTTAAATTCTGCGGATTAGGTAATTCATCTTTCGTCACCAAATAAGGTCCCATTGGGCAAGAGCCATCTAAACTTTTGCCTAAGAAAAATTGCTTATGTTTTCCCTGTAAATCTCGTGCAGTAATGTCATTGGCAATCGTATAGCCAAACACATAATCAAAGGCTAGGTTTTTCGGTATGTCTTTTCCCTTTTTGCCAATCACAACAGCTAGTTCACCTTCATAATCCAATTGAGATGTTACATTTGCATGTATAGGCAAAGTTTGTTCGTCAGCAGCAATAGCTGTCGGCGCTTTTGTAAATACGACAATATCCTCAGGAGCTTCTGCTGCACCCATTTCTTTTGCATGCTCATTATAATTTTTGCCAACGCAAATAATATTTTTAGTAGTACGCGGTATAGGCGCCAACCACTCAATATCATTAAAGCTATATTTAAAGTGAGCTGGGTTCTCTGATTCTTCAGCAGCTCTTACTAGTTTGCGTGTTTGCTCCACAAATTCAAAGCCATTCGTCATGCCTTCTACTATTGTTTTAGCATACGAAGGCAGAACTTGTAGCTCTTCCTGAATCGCAAGTACATCCCAAACTGCTTCTTCTTTTTTCACCTTTGGACCAAAGCCCAATTGATCATTATAACGAAAAGAAAGAATTTTCATAAATGTAGCACTCCTTTTTTTACCCATCATACAACATTTACTTAAATATTTCCTCTTTTTTCGCTAATCTTTCCATACGTAATACGTTTCCATAGGCTTTCTAGTGGTCCTTGGCGAAAAATCAATAACCAGAACATAGAAAAAACTGCTAAAATCGCGTATATTCCAAGCGCTAACCAGGTGATTGTATCAAGACCTAATTTTCCATAAAGCCCTAATCCAAAATGATAAAAAATAAGTGTACAAATAAGGGATTCTAATAAGTAAACAGTTAATGACATTCTCCCTGCCATCGCAAAAGGCAATAAAATCTTCGTTGCATAAGGAATGCAACAAATAAGAATGATAGCACTAGCATATCCAACAGCTAAAAGCGGTCCACCGAATTGCATTTGAATGCTATCTAGAAAATAAGTGCGATCCATTGTATAAGGCAACATTTTTAAAATAATGCCAAGTGCAATGAGCACGACCGCTGCCACAATCCACTTAGATAGATGATTTTTAGCACTTTCTATTAACTTCCATTTAGCCGCCGCGGCTCCAATTAACATGAAAGGTAGTATGGTGAACAAGGCCATAATCCACATAGAAGGAGAAAATTGTACGCTCGCATCTGTTAAACGCTGCTGGAACGCATCCATCCAAGAACCGCTCCCATAAGCTTTAATCGCACTTTGAACAGCTTGTATATCCGCGTATTCAAATGTCTCGGATGAAGCTTTAACTAATGAGGCGATATATGCCAATAAAGCTACCAAACCATTTATTGCTCCGTAAAATAGCAAACCAATGGCTAATAAAAACTGGGGCTTCATACGAATCAAGCTAATGGCAATAAGGCCGCAGAAAGCATACATCATTAAAATATCTCCCCACCAAAGAAACAGTACATGAAGTACACCGATGATGAATAGCACCACCAAACGTTTTACGCTCAATTTATAAAAACTGTTTCCTAGCCTTTCCGCCTTTTCCTGTTGCATCGCAAGACCATAGCCGAACAACATAGCAAAAAGCGGATAAAAACTGCCCTGCACGAGAATATCCAACCATTTATGATATGAAATATCAAGCGGCGTTGAAAAATACGTCTTTAAATCTACATATGGTACTGGCGTACTGAATGCAAACATATTTACGAGAAGAATGCCAAGTAAACTGACCCCTCGCAGAATATCTATGGTAGCGACTCTCTCTTTGGTCGCCGTTGGGGTACTCCGCACGTCTATTCCTCCTATAATTGTATAGAGTGATTAGCATTAAATGCGTAAATCACTTTCTCTGCAATCTCAATCTTCAATATCTCTTCTATTGCTTTTTTATAGAGTGAAAGCTGCACTTCATATCGCTTAACCATTTCAGTACGCAAGCCCTCTATTGTTTGCATATGGGGCAAAAGCCGATCCGTCTTATAATCGAGCAAAATCCACTTCCCGGTTGCATCTTTTAACAGGCAGTCGATTACCCCCTGCACAACCTGCGTATCTCCCTCATTGTCTGCAAGACTTAGCGTGAAAGGCATTTCTCGATGAAGCTCTTGCGCATTCATAAAGCGGATGCCTGTTTCACTTTTAAAGAAGTCGATAATCTTGTTCGGTTTCACAGCTTTCGCTTCTTCTTCTGTTAACAGTTGGCGCTCCACTAAAGAATCCACAAACCTGCGTACTGTTTCTTCGCTATGAAGACCTTCTTTTGGGATATGCTGCATCACTGTATGGATAGCTGTCCCCGTTTCTGCTGCTGTCAGTGATTGCTGCTGTAAAAATGCAGGCCTTTGTGCTACTCTTTGCTGATTTGGCGTGCTGCTCGTAAATAGCTCTGGCTCTTCTTGTGATTGTAGCTGCTGCAGTCTCTTTAATTCACTGACAGATGTTTTGGAACGTTTAGCAATCGCTCGTTCATATGCGTAAGGTTCGTCAAAGCGTCTTTCGATCTCTGCCACCATTGCCGGATTTACTTCCGCTTCTGGTAAAGATTCTTTTTCTTCTTCTACTTTCTCTACCTCAGTTTCATATAAATCATTCACATGCAAAACATTTAATTTCCATTGAGATTGTTCTGTCCCTACCTCTTCTCCTTTGAAATGAGGATGTCTTGCAAATGCCGGTCCGATCCAATCTAAATAACTTTTTGCTTTTGCGCGAAGGTAGTCTGGAAGCATTTCTCCATCTGGCAGCTGTGCAGAATCCGTCCACTGTTTCTTCGCTTTCTCCCAATCTTTAATCGTTCCAAGTAAGAAAAGCTTCTCCTTCGCCCTTGTCATGGCTACATACAGAATACGCATCTCTTCTGATTTCATTTCTAGTGTTTTCTTTTCTACCATCGCAAGGAAAGGCAGAGATGTGTACTGGATTCTCTTTTCTGGATCAATCATCTTCACAGCTAAGCCAAATTCTTGGTCAAATAAGTAAGGCAAATGGAAATCCATTTTATTAAATTCACGGCCAAGCCCTGCTACAAAAACAAAAGGAAACTCTAGGCCTTTAGATGAATGGATGGTCATGAGACGAACAACATTTTCCTTCTCACTGATAGCTTTAGCAGTTCCTAAGTCATTTCCCCGCAACCGCATGCGCTCTACAAAACGTAAGAAGCGGAAAAGACCTCGGAATGACGTTTTTTCATAAGCTATAGCCCGATCATGTAACGCACGGAGATTCGCCTGCCTTTGCTTGCCATTTGACATAGCTCCTACCATCTCATAATAATTTGTATCCATATAAACGCGCCATATCAAATCAGCCAGAGATCCGCGTCTCGCCAAATCTCGCCAATCCTCTACTTGCAATAAGAAACGCTGTAACTTCGAGGCAGTAGTGGCGTTTAACCCGGCTCCTTCACTACGCACGAATTGTTTAAGCGCTTCGTAGAATGATGCCTTCGGTTGTGCAAGGCGAATTTTGGCCAATTCATTTTCAGTAAGACCCACAAAAGGTGCTCTTAAAACCGATACAAACGGAATATCTTGATAAGGATTATCGATTGTTTTTAAGGTGTTTAACATAATCATGACTTCAAGTGCTTCAAAATAACCTTTTGAAATCTCCGCATACAATGGGATCTCCGCTGCCTTAAACTCATCCACCAAATCTGCAGACCAAGTCATTGAACGCATTAGAATGACAAAATCCCTATACTCGATGGGTCTTTCTTTTTTGGTCCACGGATCCATTACTGTCATACCTGAATCCATCATGCGTCTAATTTCTTTAATCATAAATCTAGCTTCTTGCTGGGATTTCTTTAACTCTTCTTCCTCGGATGCTTGCGAACCGCTTTCATCCTCATTCTCTTCGGTATATAAAATAGCCAATTCAATTGGCATTTCTTTTTCGTCATAAGGTGCTTGTGGTTTTAAAGCGGCAGCTTCATCATAAACTACTTCTCCTACTTCCTCGCCCATGATTTGTTTAAAAACATAGTTCGTTCCATGCAACACTTGTGGACGACTACGGAAGTTAGCGTTCAAGTCTATACGGAGGCCTGAATTCTCCCCCTCATTGTAAGCTAGATACTTATGAAGAAATAGCGTTGGTTCTGCTAAGCGGAATCGATAGATGGCCTGCTTCACATCACCGACCATAAACATGTTGCCGTTTGATGCTTCACCTGTTTTGATGAGCTGTAGGATGGTCTCTTGAAGAAAATTGACATCTTGGTATTCATCAATTAACACTTCTTTAAAATGGGCCCGATAATCAAGTGCAACCGATGAAGGCACCATTTTGCCATCCACGTCTTCCGTTAAAATAGCTAATGCGTAGTGCTCTAAATCTGAAAAGTCTACTAATCCCTTTGAGCTTTTAGCTGCTCCATACATTTCGCTAAATTGTAAAGCCAGCTCTACCAACGTTGCAATCATCGGCTTCATAAAGCGAATCTCATCAAGCAGCCTTTCTGGAGAACGCTGAAAATACTTTTCAACTGGCTTTTCAAACATTTCTTTTACTTGCTTACGTTTCGCTTTTGCCATTTCTAGCAGTTCTTCATCACAGCTACCCTTCTTTTGGGCTTTCGCTCTGTCTAGTTTAGCCTTTTGGAAGAATGAATGAGCCTCCTGCCAGCTTCTCTCACTAACAAGAGCTCTTGCCTCTTGAAGCAGCACTAAATCTTTTTCTGCTGTTTCCCCGTATGCATAAGGCCCATCTGGCAACAGTGCAAGCTGACGGATTTCTTGGGCAATGTGGATGGCCCCATCAATATCATGCAAAATGGCCTTTTTCACATATGGAATGAAAGGCAAATCATCTACAACAGCATCATCTGCAATGGCATATTGCTCTGGCAAGGCCAAAAGCCATTTAGACGGCTCTGGATTGACGCGAGACATTTCATATAGCTTAGAAATGAGCACTTCAATCGCCTGGTCATCTCGATCGGATGTAAAACTATCCACTAACCGGTAGACACGCTCTGCATATTCACCGTCATAGGCCGCTTCTAGCACTTGCGCGAGAATATCATCCTTTAGCAATGCTGCTTCTGTTTCATCTGCAATGCGAAAACCTGGGTCTATGTTCAGTAAATATGCATATTGCCGCACGATATTTAAGCAAAACGAATGCAGTGTAGAAATCTGCGCTTTATTAATCAGACTTAATTGCCTGCGCAAATGCTTAGAAGTAGGGTTTTTCTTAATTTCCTTCTCAAGCGCATCGGCCATACGATGTCTCATTTCTGCCGCAGATGCATTTGTGAATGTAACGACAAGCAGCTGATCAACGTCAATGGGATGGTCAGATGAAATGACTTTCTCAATCATCCGATTAATCAATACTGCCGTTTTACCTGACCCTGCTGCTGCAGAGACTAGGATATCTTGTCCAGTTGCCCATATGGCTTTCCACTGTTCGTCCGTCCATGTCGCATCGTCCGGCTTTTTAGGTATGGCTGAGGTCATCGTGACCACTCTCCTTTCGTATCTTTTCAATTACTTGTTCAGGCTTATCCAGTGATAATTGGCGATAATGCTGCGCTGGGTCTGTTGTATCAAATTGACATACACTTTTAAATGAACAGAACTCGCATGCGGTACGCTGATTCATCTTGAATGGGCTTATATCCGTTTTGCCTTCCAGAATTTCCCGGCCTGCCTTTTTATGCTTACTCCGAATAAAGTGTGTAAGTGAACTCATATCATCTGGCGCTATGATGGATGACATACCGGGAGATGCACTGCCGTCTTTTTTGACATAAACAGGCACGACCTTGGAATATCCTCCACTCTCAGCAAGATTTTCGTCCATCGCAAGGATTGATTGAGAATCATTTAATAATAGGCCACGCATTTTAAATTCCTTTAAACGCTCAGTTTCGGCTTCTTCTATTGATAAGCTATTAGATGCGCTTAGCATTGGGTTGTGAACATGAATATAAAGAACGCCGCCAGCTTCGGCATGGACCGGAAGCCATTCCTCTGAATTCGTAATGGCCACATCTAGGTATGTCAGCATCTGTAAAGATAGTCCATAGTAAACTTCATTTAAATCCAGCTTGCGGGCAGATGATTTATAATCGACAACGCGTATATACGGTTTACCGTCAATGGTTGTTGCATCCACACGGTCAATTCGGCCGCGCATTTGCATTTTCTTATTGTTGTCCAACTGAATAACAAGTGGTGGCAAAGGCTCATTCGGCCCAAAAGCTGCTTCAATCGCAATGGGTTTAAAGCCCGACACTCTTGCATGCTGGCTTAGCGATTGCAGTGTACGTTGTACGATATAGGTCAACTTTCGAGCAATATAGCGGTAGCGTGCATTGCTTAATAAAATTTGATGATATAAAAGTGGCGATATTTCTTCAACAGCTTTTTTAGCTAAATGCGCACATTGCTCATTCGTTAATTGGCTCCATGAGAGGTGCAGACGATCCGTTTCTTCACTAATACATTTCAAAGCAGCATGAAAAAGATCGCCGATTGTAGGTGTTTCTAAGCGATACTCTGCTCTTTCCTCCAGATTTAATCCATACATTGAAAAATGGGAGAATGGACAGCGATAAAACTTCTCTATTCGCGATACACTGGAAGTTAATGTAGATCCATAAAGGGCCTCTGTCATTTCAGGTGTTAAAGGTTCAGCCTGCCCATGCGTTTTTAATGGACGCATTAAGCGTTCTAAAATGGTTCTCCAATAAGGATCCTTCTCATAATACTGTTGAAGCGCTAACCATTCAGGACTTAACTCTCCATGCTCCTGTTGCATCCGTAGTCCTTTCATTAAATACGCAAGCGACGTACGCGGATGCACAATATATGACATAATATCAAAAGCCTCAGTCGATTCGGTCGGATCAATAAGCGCCATTGTTTTACGTATGTTTTTCAGTTGATCTTCCAAGCGTTTGATATACAAAGACGGTAGCAGTGCCTTGCTTTCTTCATCAGCCATCGCATAAGAAACAAACAAACGATGGGATTGCATAGTAAATGCATGGTAGGTGATAAATTCTTCTTCTAACAAGCGAGTTTTAGAGGTTGGTGCGATTTCATGCCCAAGTCTTGAAAACCACTCACGTTCGCTGTCTGCCAATATCCCTTCATAATCGAGCCGTTTTGGATACACACCATCATTTACGCCAATCACAAAAACTGCCTTAACATGTGTTAAACGAGCTATATCAGCTGATGCTATTGTTATTTGGTCTATAGAAGGCGGAATTCTTGAGAACTCCAATGTATCAAAGCCTTCATCTAAAATCTCAAAGGCTTCTTCCAAATTCATAGGCTGATCGCCAAAAAGAAGAACAAACTGGTCTAGGATATCCACCCAATTTTTCCATGCTTGTTCATGCTCACTTGCTTCCAGTAAACGTCCTTTTTCAATTTCATAGTCCTTTAACGTTTGCAGCTTATCAAATACTTCTAGCGTCTCCATGAAACGATAAATGGCTGTGGCGATATCTCTCCCAGTAACGGCTTCTTGCAATTCCGTTTCCAACGATTTCAATGGGACACGTATTTTTTCACGTACCAATTCTATCTCCTGTTGATACGCTCGTTCTTCGTCTGTTTGATTGGCCGTATATAATTCCAGACCGCGATATTTTTTATAGAGCCAGCGATCATCTTCAAACCAGCGTTTTCCGTATATACCTTTTGCCAAAACAAAATTTTCAAGTAAGTCCGCTCTTTCTCGCCATATTTGCTTTTCTGCATTCATTGGGAAAAATAAATCTGTTTTGACGGCACGGAAAATAGGCTCATACTGCCAGCCAGATTGGATAGCTTCCAAAGCTGATCGGCTTAATTCAATCAGCGGATGATGAAGCATCGGCTTTTTTTGGCTAACAAAGTATGGCAGATCATATTGAGGAAAGATCGTGTGGATTAGGGGATCATAGACATCTTGTTGGCGATAAAGAATTGCCATATCACGATAACGCATGCCATCCTCATGGACAAGCCCATGAATTTTTCGGGCAACAGCATGAACTTCTGCCCGACGATTAGATGCTTCAATGATCTCCGCACTGCCATCGCTCTCTTGTTGAAGTGCTGGGAATGCATCAAACTGACTTTCTAAATGTCGTAAATCAGCCGTCTGAAATCTGTGTTGCTCTCTTTGATGGATAGTCGGTTCTAATTCAACGCCATTTTCCTGCGCTATTTCAATTAATTTAGCGCACGTTCTTGAAGATTGATAGAACAATGCATGCTCGTCTTCTGCATCTGCAATAGACTCCATTGGTAAAACAACCGTTACGCGGCGCGCTGTTTTTAGCAATTCCTCTACGACTTCTAACTCTCGTGTAGTAAATGCCGTAAAGCCATCTATATAAATGTCTGCCTGTTGGATAGCAAGTGATTTTCCCAGCTGTGACGCTAACAATGGATAGTAGCCCTCACTATCAACATACGTCGTGCCCAATGATTCTTCTATTGCCCCTACAAGCAAATGTAAGTCATGCATTTTATCCTGTAGCGTTTTAGGCGCATCTACATCTGCAAAACTAGCCATTAGATTTGTTAGCGCTGTACTATCCATACTATATCTGCTAAATTCCTTTAGCAATGACTCCATTTCAGCTGTAAATCCCCGTTTATCAGCAGCTTTCTTAAACAGAGCAAATTCTTCTTTGTGTTGGTCCAACAATTTCCGGATCAGCATTCGATAGCCAAAGCCATTGACTTCTTTGCGGCTAATCCCACCTGTTTCTTGTAGAACACGCCATGCCAGTCGTTTAAAGGTTGTGACTTGTGCACGAATAAGCCCTTTAATGCTATATTCGTGTGTCATATCTCTCTCGGCTGAAAATGACATCTGATCAGGCACAATTAAAAAAATCGGCGAACCAATTGGCTGCTCTTCCACTTTCGCCACAATTTCTTGTTGAATCAGGGCTGTTTTGCCCGATCCAGATCTGCCTGTAATGAATCGCAGTGACATACATAACCCCCACTTTCTTTTCCTTTATTATAGCACAATAAGAACTAGTGTTCTATTTATGTTCATATTTAGATGAATTTCTCATTTCTTCTTTCATTTTATTGTTCATTCGCGCTTCGACATGCTTTCCTCCCCACCATAAGAGAACCAGAACGCCCACAATCAAGCCTGTCCTAACAGGATTTGTAATGAGTGCTCGCAAATCTGAGCCTATCCAACTAATAATAAAGATCATCACTAGCTTTGCCAGCATCACCGTGACTAAATAATTCTTCTTTTTAAGCTTGGATAAGCCCGCCACCACATTGACAATAGCTGATGGGGTGAAAGGAAAACAAAGCAATATTAATAATGGGGTGAACCCTTGGTATTCAACCCAATGTATAAGCTTTTGAACAGCAGAACGATTTGAAATAAAGCGCAGGATTTTGCTTCTGCCAAACTTTCGGATAATAATAAATACAGAGTAAGCCCCTAACACTGCGCCTGCCCACGAAAATAAAAATCCCCACCATAATCCATAGGCGCTAGCATTCGCCACCACGAATGCAGCTAATGGCAAAAACGGCAAAAAAGCCTCTAAGAATGGCAAGGCTATAGCTAGTAGAGTCCCAATTAAACGATAATGTTGTGCAAGCAGCTGAAATTTCTCAATGGATAACCATTCAGGCACGGTCATTGCCCCTTTCGACAAATCTTACTTTTATAGTTAAGACTAATATAGCCATTTATAAGTTGCGTTACGATTCAGTTGAAACTTTTTTGCTATTTTCGACATACATTTACCCGTTGAACTTAATAGGGGGTAGTCCAATTATTATACAACACTTTGTACAGGGGTGAGAGACAAAAGGATTGCCTTAATTTCGACAAAATTTTATTCTCTATAACACAAAAAGACGGCCTGTCCTTTCAGACAGCAACCGTCATAATAGATATGTTTCTATTTATATATACTCAGTTTTAAAGATTTAACTCTAGCTCTATTTTCCGCTAGCAATGTGTCTTCTAGCGAACTACTAGCAAGCCAATTCGATAGTGGTCATGACGATAAATGACATGCTGCCTTAATCGAACTTCTCCGTCCTGGTCAACCACTTCTAGTCGGCAATGAGCCGCATTTATTTGGAGCGCTTCATATAATTCTTCTTCATTTGAGACCGGAATGCCATTGACTTTACGAATGCATTCACCCACTTGAATGCCCATAGCTGCAGCTGGGGAATCCGGCAAAACACCCGCAACCATTACACCATTATCTTTCGGCGTTACGGCATAGGTGCCATGGCGTTCACTTAATGAATATAGGATTGAAATAAAAATACGTCCAATTATACCGACAAATACTGCTGCGACTCCCATGATTGGAAAGAAGTATGCAATAATTCCTTCAATTAAGACAAGCAGGCCCAGTATCTCGATTGTTTTCCCTACTTGTGGATAAAAGTGTACCGGCAACAACTTTCTTGATCTCTGTTGGAAACCAATGACAAACGGTACAAGAATTAGTGAGAATGTATTGCTTCCTAGCGTAAACTGCGGCCAATATGGAACATATTCGTGAATCGCTCCACTCGGAATGACGAAGAAAATAGGCAGCATCCACAATCGTTTGGCAAGGTAGATAGCGGATGGTAAACCTCGTTCAGACTTTAATATTTTAGGTGAAGCCAGTTTTGCAGCGTTCTTTACGACAAGAGCACCTTCCGCGACCAGCACAAGCCCAATTAATATAGGAATCGTACTTAACATACCGACATGCATAGAATGACTTGTCACATCCCATTTCAAGAAGTGCCAAGAGCCATCTGTAATATATGTATACCATAAGATAACAAATGCGATGCCAAGTGGATAAACAGCAGAAGCTGCATGATAATAAAAAACAGCGATTAAAATAACGCCGACGACTGCACTGATTACAATAAATTGAATGGGAACTGTTAATCCTACGATTAAGCTTATGGCTGAGATGATAACTCCAGGCAACCAGCCTTCTTTCACCATAAGGATTGTCTCAGACCATCCCCAAAAAATTCGTGTCTTAAAGGATTTCCGTTCTGATTTTACACGCTGATAGCCAATTAAAATAGCGAATAAGATTCCTATATATAATAAAGGATTTAAAAAGAAACGGCCGATGCCTTTGATAATTTCCATGATTACATCTATGTACATACGTTTTGCATCACCTTTCATTCTCCGGCAGTTAATATAATGGTGCTTTCATTGTATCAAACAGCCGATTGAAAACGAAGTGTTTTAATGATTATGTACCATTTATCTTATATTAGGGAATGTAAAAACGGTGAAAAGCAATAGTTTACTTTTCTTCACTTTCTGGCTCAAGAATTGCAAGATTAGCCCTGTAGGAAGCGGTCGAGCATGACTGCTCACCTACAGGGCTTTCTCATCTATTTCAATTTTTGATTAATATAGCTAATCGCCATTTGGAGCTGCGTATCATTTTCTTCTTTCTCTCTATATTGAACCATCTCTTCACGCAAGGTTGTTAAGAATTCCTCATTCATCTCACTTTTGCCGGACAGATTGTGTTTATCACTATACTGTTGAACAGCTTTTGCTGTGGATTTGTCATAATACCCATCCAATCGGCTAATTTGGTAGCCCTGTGTTTTTAATACTTCTTGGATGGATTGGATATCATCTGCAAAATCTCCTTCTTTAAATTTCCCTGCGATTGGTGGCAATTTCATATGAAATTGCGGATTTTGTTCCACTTCAACTCCAGCTTGGATACCCTTGCCATGAATCCATTCTCTTTTTGGCGTCAGCCATTTATTCGTGGAAAGCTTCAATTCGCCCCCATTAGATAATGGCCAAGTTTCTTGTACAGTACCTTTCCCAAAACTTTTAACACCAATAATCATTGCTCGATCTAACTCTTTTAACGCTCCACTTAGCACTTCACTCGCAGAGGCACTTCCCTCATCTTGCAGCAGGACCATCGGCAGCTGTTTTAACTTTTCATCATAATCAAACGCAAGATCATCTTTTGCGACTTTTAAAGGCTCTTGATTGCCCATTGCATCTTCCATGTAGGCGAAAGTAGAATCCGGTTTAACGACACTTCCAATAACTTGTGCGACACTTTTGAGATATCCGCCAGGGTTGCTTCTTACATCAATGATTAAAGCTTGAATATTATTTTTCATTAGTTCACTTGTTTGCTGGTACCACTCTTCTGCCGTCTTTTCACCAAAAACAGAAATAGCAATATAACCAATATTTTTGTCTTTTACTCCAATGAGCTTGCTTTTGACAGATGTTTGCGCAATTGCTCCTCTTGTAATTTTGATATCTACATGTCGGTTTTCTGAAGGTCTAAATACTGTCATGGTAAGGGTTGTACCCTCATCGCCCCTTATAAGTGCAAGCAATTGAGTTAATGACTTTCCTTCTGCCCTTTGCTTATCTATTTGGACGATTTCGTCATAAGGTTTAAGCCCAGCTTTCTCAGCTGGTGACCCTTTCATTGGCGACACGACAATAAACCGGCCTTGGCTTTGGGTAATCTCTGCTCCTATCCCTACACGTTCATCAGATAATTGTTCCTTATGCATTTTTGCTTCTTCTTTTGTATAGTAGGTGCTGTAGGGATCCTTCAAAGCGCCCGCCATACCTGTAATCGCGCCTTCAACCAATTGTTTTTCCGTTGTACTATGAACCGACTCTTGGCGAATTAATTGATATGCTTCTCCAACAGGTTCTAAAGTCGTTGATTCAGCCTTCACTGCTTCTTTTGTTTTTTGGGACTTCATGAAATAGAAAATCCCTCCGCATACCAATACACTAATAAATAAATAAAGCCACCATTTTCGCATTAATCTCAGTCCCTCCCATATCTTTGCACTATATGAGAGAGAGTCCTGAAATAAAACTAAAATGGTGGACATGTTTTGAAATTATTTTAAAATCTTCATTGTATTTTCCATCATTCCCTTATCCATTGGGCCCACGGCTTTCTGCTTAATCTGCCCTGCTTCATTAATGAAAAAGGTAGTTGGAATTGTAACAATTTCGTACTGCTTTTGCAGTTCGCCTTCCTTATCCAATAAGATGGGGTACGTGATATCGTAGGATTCGGCAAACTCTTTAATATACTCTTTACTTTTGTCAGAGCTAGTCAAATTAACTGCCAAAATTTCTACATTATCTTTTTTATTTAAGCTTTTATAATATTTCTCCATGTGAGGGATCTCTTCTTTACATGGTGGACACCATGTTGCCCAGAAGTTTAGTATCACTTTTTTGCCGCGATAATCCGATAGCTTCACTTTTTTTCCTTCGAGAGTCTTAAGTGTAAAATCAGGAGCATATTGTCCGATTTCCAATCCACTCTTTTCTGTCTGTTTTGTTTCTACTTTTGTGTATGAGGTGTCGATTTTTTCTGCTTCAGTTATTTTCGACTTTAAAAAGTTCGTGAGTGCAAAAACAATTAATGCCGCGACTAGCAGCAAACCGAAAACTTTCTTTTTCACTTTTTCGCCTCCAGCTTTGCATATCTATAAGAATTTATGCTTGTTTCCATACTAAAAATGCTATCACAATCTAATTTGAAAAGCTATGAATGCTGTGTGAATAGATACATTGGAAATAAAAAAAGTTGCCGGCTAATTAGCCAGCAACCAATTCATTATGTTTAAAATGAGATATACCGCAAAGGATTGACCGCTCCTACTTTTTGCCCTTCCCATGGTGTTGTATGGATTTCAAAATGGAGGTGGCTGCCGTATGCGCGGCCTGTATGCCCCATATAGCCAATCACCTGGCCTTTATGAACCCTTTCGCCAACAGATACCTTATATTGGCTTAAATGTGCATAAACTGTCGTAAAGATATGTCTTTCAATGGAATGTGTCATCATGATCACATTGCCGTAGGTAGACAAGGGACTAGCACGAAACACTACTCCATCGGAGGCTGCTACTACAGGGGTGCCCTCTTTATTCGCAAGATCAATACCATAGTGAAATTCTGCACCTTCACCTAAATCCCGCCAACCGTGATTGGATGTCAGTCGCCCTACAGCCGGCTTTGTCCATGTTCCAAACGTGACCTCGGGCAGTTCGCCCGTCTCCATTTGAAAAGCAGCCGAAGAAGCTGCATTTGACGTACAGGACATTTGTGCTGCTAGGTTTGCTAGTCTTTGCTGTTCTTCTTCAATCTCTCTTTTCACATTTTCACTCATCGTGACAGCTTCTGAGTATTCCTTTTCAAGGAGTCTCTTCCCTGTTTGCAGCTTTTTTTGTTCTGCTTCCAGTTTGTCGATTATACGATTTTTATCTATTATTTGTTCATCATACGATTTACGAAGCAATTCTAATTGTTCACGGTAGATTTTTTTCTTCTCTACTTTCCCATCAAGCTCTGCCTGTTTCTCTTCCAAACGCTCCTTTTTGTCGCGTTGTTCTCGTAAAATTTGGCGATCTGCTTGTAATAATGTATTCACAGCACCTACACGGTCAATAAAATCACCTAAATTTTGTGATTGTAAGACAAGGGTCACATAGCTTAAACTCCCACTGTTTTCTTGAAGAGCCCTTGCACGATTATCAAGCAATTTAGAACGTTGATTGATTGTTTGCTGCATGCTTTCAACCAAAACACTTAATTGGTTGATTGCTTTAGACATCTTGTGTTCTTTCGCAAGCACGGAACCAATTTTCAAATCAGTTTTAGTAAGTTTACGATCAAGGCTAGCGATTTGGTCCATATAAGTCTCAATTGTTGCTTGATGTTGATTAATCTCAGAAGTTTTTGCATCTAGTTTTGAATGGATTTCACTTTTTTCTTTGTCCATTCTTTGCTGTTTACTATTTAAGTCCTTGATAGATGTTGCATGCACCTTTATCGTTGGCCATACTAGAGCAAATGCGATTGTGGTACATAGTAAAGCTTTTAAGGCCCTTGATTTCATGTTCAACCACGAATCCCCCTGATATTCTTTCTCTCTCAACATTGCACATTTATGGCTTAACTTACACTTTTAAGAATTTACGTACAGACATAAAACTTCCCCACATACCGATGATTACGCCCATTACTAATATCAATGCATCTATTTCAATGATAAATGGAGAAACGCTTAGCAATTCGAACACTTCTCCCTTTAATCTTGGCGCTAGCGCACTATGGATATTTGCATACGCAAGCGTTACAACTACAATCGGAATAATCGATCCTAAAATACCTAGCCAAATCCCTTCTAGTAAGAAAGGAATGCGTACAAACCAGTTCGTAGCACCTACAAGTTTCATGATTTCAATCTCTTTACTTCGAGCAAAAATAGTAATTTTGATAGTATTCGAAATTAGGAACATTGCAGTCAGCAATAAGGCAATGATGAGTACAATCCCCACATTTCTACCTGTGTTTAACACATTGAAGAGCTTCTCGATTTTCCCTTTTCCGTATAGCGCTTCATATGTACCATCCATCTTATCAATTTGTTTAGCGATTTTCGCTGTCTGTTGAGGGTTGGATGCTTTGACATAAAGAACATTTCGCAATGGATTGCTTTGTTTAAATAAACTTAAATCATTACCAAAGTCTTTCACTAAACCGCTTAATTCACTCTCTTTTGATGAATAGCGTATTGATTCTACCCCTGGCAGGTTCTTAATTTGATCTTGCAGATTGCTTTCATCTTTTTCATTTGCTTGTAAATCAATGAGTACTTTGATCTCCACATCGTTTTCCAGATCATCGGCAACTTTGTTTAAGTTCATCATAATCACCATAAATACTCCTACAAGCAATAGGGTTACGGTGACGGCACTGACAGAAGCAAATGTCATCCATCCATTTCTGGCAATTGATTTAAAGCTTTCTCGTAAATGACGCGACAAGGTGTTAAATTTCATAGCCGTAATCACCTCCTCGTTCATCACGAACAATTAGTCCGCCTTCAATGGCAACAACACGACGTCTCATATTATTAACGATTTCTCGATTGTGCGTCGCCATTATAATGGTTGTCCCTCTTGCATTAATCTCTTCAAATAAACTCATAATCTCCCAAGATGTATCAGGGTCTAGGTTTCCGGTCGGTTCATCGGCAATTACTACTTTTGGTAAATTGACAATGGATCTCGCAATCGACACGCGTTGTTGCTCGCCACCCGATAATTCATCCGGAAACATTCTCGCTTTCTTTTTTAAGCCCACTAAATCCAACACATCCATCACACGTTTCCGTATTTTTTCCGGATGTTCTTCAATTACCTCAAGAGCAAATGCGACGTTCTCAAAGACAGTAAGCTTTGGCAGCAGCTTAAAATCTTGAAAGACTACGCCGATTTGCCTTCTTAAGTAAGGAACTTCTTTATTCTTCAAATTAGACAGGTTCATGCCATTCACAACAATTTCACCTGATGACGCTTTTTCTTCCCGATACATCATCTTAATAAAAGTCGATTTCCCAGCACCGCTCGGACCGACAATATAAACAAACTCCCCTTGGTTAATTCTTATATTGAGCCCATTCAGCGCTACAATACCATTGGGGTACTTTTTATAGACATTTTTCATTTCTATCATATTTAGACCACCTATGTTTTAGTAAAACTTGACTATTTTCCACTCTATTATATCACGGCACTATTTGTCTACCATTACAAGTGTATTTCAAATAGGTGAATTATTACTTGGGTGTTTCTTTTTATTTACTTGTTATTTAATGTGCAAAAAAAGACTGCATCAAAAGAAAGCGTTAAAGCTTTCTTTTAAAGCAGTCTTCTTACCATAACTTTTAAAGGTTATATCGAACTATAACTGAACCAGTTTTTGTTTCCCCTTCAACTAGCAGAGTTTGTGTATCTTCAATTACTTTTGAGAATTGTACACTCTTTTGCAAGAACTGATTTTGTTCATTTTGTCGTTGGATATCCGGTAGACGCACATCTACTTTCCCTAAGTTTGAAGTGACTTCACCCTGTAGGGAGGTATTATTCGGTATATAAATTTCCACTGCACCAGCAATTGTTTGTGCACGGATATTCTTTGCTTTTTCAGTACGAGTCGTCACTACGACATGGCCATTAGCTGATTTCGCATCTAATTCTTCTATTTTGCCATCGACATAAATGCGGCCATTGACCGTTTCTACTTCTGCTTTTTTCCCTTTCACATCACGTAGGTCAATTGCGCCATTGGCAGTTTCTGCTTCCAATTGGTAGAAACCAACATTTTTGAAATCAATACCACCATTCATTGTTTTGACTTTTATTTGTTCGATGTCAATGTTAGCTGTTTTAAATCCTCCATTGAATTGGCGGATTGTGACGAAATCATATTTTTTTGCCGGAATGTAAATAGTAGCATCTAGGCGCAGTTTTTTTGTTGCAGAGACAATTCGTAATGTATCATCATCTGCCTTGCTGACTACACCTTGATTGAATTCTTTTAATATGTCATCCGACATTTTTCCAATGGTTGGTCGAATTCGATATACAATTTTCGCGCTCTCTTCGTTCGTTGGAATCAACTCGATATTACCATTGGGTATATCAATGCTAATATTAGAAAACGTAGCGTTTTGTAACTCTTCTATTTTTTCTTCTGAGGCTGAAGAACTCATAAATCCTTTGTCAAAATCGAATTCTTTCACTTTCGAGAAAGTAGTATTCATTAAATTCACCAATTTCGTTCCAAATTGTGTGAAGTCTTTTCGTATTTCTTCAAAGAATTCATCTTCATTGCCCGATTGGCGTTGTTCAGTTGTCTGCTCCCCATACTGGTCACTTGCCATCTTCTCTTTTTCCGACTCATTTTCGAAATATTCTTTCTGTGGAGCAGTCTTGCTGCTATCAGTTGTTGCTTTATTTTCGTTTGGCTGTTGATTCATGTTTGATGGCTGCTCAAGTTTTTCAAATAGTACGATTGCTTCTTGGGCGGTGATTGTGCCTTTTTCGACTAAATCCAAAATTCGTTTACGTTCATCTTGCATAATAACACCCTCCATTATTCGTCTTACTACATGTACGAATTCACTGGCAAAAAGTTTCATAATAGCGGAAGGAGATATACCTGCCAAAGCTTACTTAGCTCCCAAGGGCAGATAAATCTCCATTTCCAGTCATGCTATCTTAATCATTTTACGGTTACTATTTCTGCGCTTTTTCGAGCGATGCTTCCATACGGGCTCGATCACGTTCTAATACACGATTCAAATAAAAACCAGTATATGAACCTTCTGTGTCAGCTACTTGCTCAGGCGTTCCCTTAGCAACAACAGTACCACCTTTATCTCCGCCTTCTGGTCCCATATCTATAATGTAGTCAACTGTTTTTATTACATCAAGATTATGTTCGATAACCAGCACTGTGTCGCCATTCTCTACAAGTCGATGTAACACTTTCAATAGACGCGAAATATCATCTGCATGAAGTCCTGTTGTCGGTTCATCCAATATATAAATGGATTTTCCATTAGACCGTTTATGCAATTCAGATGCCAGCTTAACGCGTTGCGCTTCCCCACCGGATAACGTAGTCGCTGGTTGGCCAAGTTTGATATAACCTAATCCCACATCA
Organism: Rummeliibacillus sp. G93; assembly: GCF_023515935.1. Classification (NCBI taxonomy): domain Bacteria; kingdom Bacillati; phylum Bacillota; class Bacilli; order Caryophanales; family Caryophanaceae; genus Rummeliibacillus; species Rummeliibacillus sp. G93. The sequence goes on along the minus strand of NZ_CP097314.1, from coordinate 713,175 downwards.
ACTAATGTTTGCAGCTTTCTAGCAATACGTGGGATGTTTTTGAAGAATTCCAAGCCATTTTCAACTGTCATTTCGAGCACATCTGAAATATTTTGGTCTTTATATTTTACCTCAAGTGTTTCCCTGTTATAACGTTTGCCATGACATACTTCACATGGTACGTAAACATCAGGCAAGAAATGCATCTCAATTTTGATGATTCCATCTCCACGACACGCTTCACAGCGTCCGCCTTTGACATTAAAGCTAAAGCGTCCTTTTTTATAACCGCGTACTTTCGCTTCATTTGTAGAAGCGAACACATCTCGAATATCATCAAATACCCCTGTATATGTTGCTGGGTTAGAACGTGGCGTTCTACCGATCGGTGACTGGTCAATATCTATCACTTTTTCTAACTGCTCGATCCCTTCTATTTCTTTCACTTCGCCAGGCTTAATCTTGGCGCGGTTCAATTTATGAGCGAGCGTTTTATATAGAATTTCATTGACTAACGTACTCTTCCCAGATCCAGAAACACCAGTTACTGCCACAAATACGCCTAATGGAATATCTACTTTTACATTTTTTAAATTGTTTTCTCTTGCCCCTTTAATCTTGATATAGCGGCCATCAGGGGTTCTCCGTTCAATTGGCAATGGGATAAATTTCTCGCCACTTAAATATTTCCCTGTCAATGAATGCGGATTATGCATAACCTCCTGTGGTGTACCGGCAGCAACAATTTCACCGCCATGTGCTCCTGCGCCAGGTCCTACATCGATTAAATAATCAGCGGCCATCATTGTATCCTCATCATGCTCGACAACAATCAATGTGTTGCCCAGATCTCTCATGCTTTGCAATGTAGCGATCAGACGGTCATTATCGCGCTGATGTAGTCCGATTGACGGCTCATCAAGGATATATAACACACCAGTTAACCGAGAGCCAATTTGAGTGGCTAGACGAATTCGCTGTGCCTCCCCGCCCGATAATGTACCTGCTGCACGGTTTAATGTTAGATAATCCAAACCAACATTGATTAAAAAGCTTAATCGCTCTTGGATCTCTCTTAAAATCAACCGGGCAATCTGCATATCTTTTTCCGATAGCTCTAGTTCTTTAAATAGTTGGAATGCTTCTTTTACAGATAGCTCTGTTACTTCACCAATATGCATACCATTGATCTTTACAGCTAATGATTCGGGTTTTAAACGATGACCGTGACATGATGGACATGGTTGCTGTACCATGTATTTTTCCATTTGCTCACGTACATAATCCGAGCTAGTTTCTTTGTAGCGTCGTTCTACATTTCTTAACACACCTTCAAAGAAAATATTTTGGTCTCGCACGCTTCCGAATTCATTTTCATAGTGGAAGTGAATGCTATCATTTCCCGATCCATTCAATATCTTATCCATTTGTTCACTTGATAGCTCTTTTACCGGCACATCCATTGGGATGCCGTAATGGTAGCAAACAGCTTTCAATAATTGTGGATAGAATTGTGAGCTTGTTGGAATCCATGGAGCAATGGCTCCTTCATCCAATGTCAAATCCCAGTCTGGTATGACTAATTCTTTATCTACTACTAGTTTAGAGCCAAGACCATCACATCTTGCACATGCACCAAACGGGCTGTTGAAGGAGAACATTTTCGGTTCTAATTCGCCGATTGAAAAGCCACAAATAGGACAAGCGTGATGTTCGCTGAATAACAATTCTTCATGTTCCATCACATCGACTACTACACGGCCTTCTGCAAGCCTTAACGCTGTTTCTAATGAATCGCTTATACGTGCCTCGACGCCTTCTTTTAAAACGATACGGTCTATGACCACTTCAATCGTATGTTTTTTATTCTTGTCTAATTCAATATTATCGTCTAAATCGCGGAGTTCACCATCTATTCGTGCACGGACAAACCCCTGTTTTTTTAGATCCTCTAAAAGTTTTACATGTGTGCCCTTTCTCCCTTGGATCATGGGTGCAAGCAGTTGAAGCTTGGTACGCTCAGGATACTGCTTAATGCGATCCACCATTTGTTCAATGGTTTGAGAAGTAATTTCAATACCATGCTTTGGACAGATTGGTTTTCCGACACGAGCAAAAAGCAATCGCAGGTAATCATAAATCTCCGTTACCGTTCCGACTGTTGAACGTGGATTTCGGCTTGTTGTTTTTTGATCGATTGATATGGCAGGCGATAAGCCTTCTATCGCATCTACATCCGGCTTGTCCATCTGACCTAAAAATTGCCGTGCATAAGATGACAGCGACTCAACATAACGCCTTTGACCTTCCGCATAAATCGTGTCAAAAGCGAGAGAGGATTTCCCTGAACCCGACAAACCAGTAATCACGACTAATTGGTCTCTTGGAATGGTCACATCTATATTTTTTAAATTATTTGCTCTGGCACCTTGTACTACAATCTCTTGATTTTTCAAATTGGTCATCCTTCCGACTTCAATTCCAAAATAGTGTCTCTTAATTCTGCTGCCCGCTCAAAATCAAGCGCTTTTGCAGCATCCTTCATTTCTGTCTCTAATGATTCAAGCAATGTGATTTTTTCCGCCTTTGTAAGCTTTTTGCCTTTGGTTGCCTTTGTCAGATATGATTCAGGCTCCTCGGCAGCTTGTGTTGCGCGAATCACATCACGAATTTCTTTTTGTATAGTTTTAGGTGTAATATTATGTTTTTCATTATATTCCATTTGAATTGTACGACGGCGTTCCGTTTCCTCGAGTGCTTTTGCCATTGAATCTGTAATGCGATCAGCATACATAATGACATGCCCATTGGCATTTCGGGCAGCACGTCCTATTGTTTGGATTAAAGAACGTTCTGAACGAAGGAAACCTTCTTTATCCGCATCTAAAATAGCGACAAGCGAAACTTCCGGAATGTCTAGTCCTTCACGAAGCAAGTTAATACCGACTAGTACATCATAAGTTCCTACACGCAGCTCGCGAATAATCTCAATACGCTCTAACGTTTTTATTTCAGAGTGCAAATACTGTACCTTGATGCCCATCTCTTTTAAATAATCGGTTAAATCCTCCGACATTTTTTTCGTAAGCGTCGTAATGAGTACACGTTCATTCCGTTGAATTCTATTTTGAATTTCATCCATTAGGTCATCGATTTGGCCTTCGATTGGGCGTACATCGATTTCTGGATCAAGCAAGCCAGTCGGGCGGATAATTTGTTCAGCCATCTCAGGTGTATGTTCCAATTCATAAGGACCAGGCGTTGCCGAAACATAAATTGCGTTATGAATATGTTTCTCAAATTCTTCAAATTTCAGCGGCCTGTTATCAAGCGCCGACGGCAAGCGGAATCCGTGTTCTACTAGTACGTTTTTGCGTGCTTGGTCTCCATTATACATACCACGGATTTGCGGCAATGTAACATGGCTTTCATCAATGACAAGCAGAAAGTCTTCCGGGAAGTAATCAAGCAATGTATAAGGTGTAACACCAGCCGGGCGCAATGTAAGATGCCTTGAATAGTTTTCTATGCCAGAGCAGAAGCCCATTTCGCGCATCATTTCCAAGTCGTAATTCGTTCGTTGCTCTAATCGCTGTGCTTCAAGCAGCTTGTCTTCTTCTCGCATATGTTTTAATTGATCTTTCAGTTCTACTTCAATATTATCTATTGCTTTTAATAATTTCTCCTCACGCGTAACGAAGTGGGATGCTGGGAAAATAGCAATATGTTCTCTATCTCCAAGTACTTCGCCTGTCAACGCATCTACTTCTCTAATGCGGTCAACTTCATCCCCGAAAAATTCAATACGGATACAGTGTTCATCTCGAGATGCAGGGAAAATTTCGACTACATCTCCGCGCACTCTAAAGGTACCACGCGTGAAATTTATATCATTTCGTTCATACTGGATATCTACCAGTTTGCGGAGCAGCTGGTTGCGTTCAATTTCCATCCCTGTACGAATGGACACAACCATTTCACGGTATTCTTCCGGGTTCCCCAAGCCATAGATACAAGAAACGGATGCAATAATAATTACATCATCTCGTTCAAACAATGAGGAAGTGGCAGAGTGCCGCAGTTTATCGATTTCATCATTGATGCTGGCGTCCTTTTCAATGTAGGTATCGGTTTGTGGCACATACGCTTCCGGTTGGTAATAATCATAATAGCTGACGAAATACTCGACAGCATTATTTGGAAAAAACTCCTTAAACTCGCTGTAAAGTTGACCTGCGAGCGTTTTATTATGCGCAATGATCAACGTCGGCTTTTTCACTTCTTTGATAACGTTTGAAATCGTGAATGTTTTCCCTGTTCCTGTTGCTCCAAGGAGTGTTTGATGCTGTTTATTTTGTCTAACGCCTTCAACCAGTTCTTTAATCGCTGCAGGCTGGTCACCACTCGGTTGATATGCGGAATGTAATTCGAAATCTTTACTCATTTGGTTCCTCCCCGTTCCTTAAAACTCATAGACATATTTTAACATAGCTACGCACAAGTATCCAGAAATAAGCGAACGTACGTTTTATTGTTTAAATAAAAAAACCGCTCCATCTGAACGGTTTTTAATTTTTAAATTGAATGATAACAGTCACAGTTTTCGACTTTGGGGGCTTTTACTGAGAAAGTAAAACAAAAATAGTTTAATTTTACCCTCATATGGCCCAAGCAAAGTATTCATTCTACCAACAAAAAGAGAAGAACGACCAATGATATGGCACTTTTCTCTGTTTTATTTCCTGAAATGCTTTTTGTTAGTATAGGAAAAACAACATGAATATGCAATCTTTTTTACTTTCTCATTATCTATAGAAATAGTGTAGTTGAGAACATTATATACCCGTAAATTTAGTCTTTGAATCCACCAACATACTAGGAGGAATAAAAATGGAAATTATAAAAATTCATGAATTTTATCTCACACCGGATATTTGCATGCTTAAGCCTATTTTGGTAGACAAACGTAATTATTCACTTGTTATTGAGCTGAATCGTCAATACATCGTCTCATGTACCGTGACCCGGTTGATTAATTATATTTGTACTTCACTCGGCACTTCTTTGGACGTATCACTGGAATATTCAAATTACGTATTTAGCAAAGTAAACGAACATGCTAAATCAGACACGATAATTAAACTACCTATCATCTTAACGGCTCTTTTACAGCCGTATATTTTCTTTCCGACTGCATCACCTAAGAAAAAGCATAACGCGTGGATTTTGTGGCAAAATTTTAGAGGACATACTATGATGAATAAACAAGAAATGGGCTTATATTTCAAGCAAGGAGTTTATATAGAGGAACATTTAAGCTTTACAACCCTTTCAAGGCAGCAATATTATGCTTCCATCCTTTATTTCCGTCATATGGACGAGGTGATCAATAGGCATCAAAAAATGGACAATCGTTCAATTATAGAGCGCGGCTTGTTTCTTATGACTTAGATAAATAGTGAGTTAACAGTTCCTCCACATGATTGCGCAGCCGAATATTCGAGTATCGCCGGCAATCTTGGGCTCTTTTATTGATAAAAATGTATTCGGAGAATAGATCATCTCGCTCCCCGCGGAATACTTGCAGCTGATGCATAGCCAAATAACGTTTCGTCTCAGCCAGTTCTTTGTGGACTCGCTTGGTTGTCTGTTCAAGCAGCCTTATATAGGGTTGTTTTAATTTAAAATGCCCTTGCTCAAATTCCTTGCTATCACGTTTTAGAATTTGCAGCACCATTGGCAAGTAAATGGCCTGCTCTAACCTATGAATTGCTTCATTCGATAAATTCAACATCGCCAACAACCTCCATAGAAAACAAACGTTCTTATTTTATTTTATATTCGAGTTGCTCATTTAGCAAGTAAATTTAAGAACAAACGTTTGGTATGTTTTGTCTCAATACCCAAAATAGAAAGAGACAACACCGCTACTAGCAAAAAATACGCCCGTTCAGATGAGACCTTGCAAAAGTCTATCCACTCGGGCGTATTATTTATTCATAACTTACAGTTTTTATAATTGTGAGCGCAAATATGCATTAATAAACTGGTCAATATCGCCATCCATCACCGCTTGGACATTACCGGTTTCTGTGTTGGTGCGATGGTCTTTCACCATTGAATACGGATGGAATACATATGAACGGATTTGGCTACTCCAGCCGATTTCCTTCTGTTCACCGCGGATATCATCTAGCTGAGCTTGCTGCTCTTCTACTTTTAGCTGATACAATTTCGCCTGCAGCATATTCATCGCTTTCTCACGGTTTTTAATTTGTGAGCGTTCAGCCTGGCATGCTACCACAACACCTGTTGGCAAGTGAGTAATACGGACAGCGGATTCTGTTTTATTAATATGCTGTCCTCCTGCGCCTGATGCACGATACGTATCTACTTTTAAATCTTCTGAACGAATTTCAACAGCAATCTCATCAGTAAACTCCGGCATAACATCTGCAGACACAAAGGAAGTATGTCGACGTCCCGCGGAATCGAATGGTGAAATACGTACAAGGCGATGAACGCCTTTTTCGGCTTTCAGGTAACCGTATGCATTATGTCCACGAATTGCGAGTGTAACAGACTTCAACCCTGCTTCATCGCCTGGCAAGTAGTCTAATGTTTCTACTTTGAAATCATGTTTTTCTGCCCAGCGCGTATACATACGCAAAAGCATAGACCCCCAATCTTGGGACTCGGTACCGCCTGCACCTGGGTGAAGTTCCACAATGGCATTGTTTTGATCGTAAGGATCGCTTAAAAGCAATTGCAGTTCGAAATCCTCGGTGCGTTTTTTAAACTCATCCATCTCGTTAAAAAGTTCTTGCTGCAATTCTTCATCTGGTTCCTCTTTCAATAAATCCAGTGTCATTTCAAGGTTTTCTTGCGTTTCAACTAATTCGTGAAATTCGTTGACGATTTCTTTTAAACCTCTGGATTCACTGATAATTTTTTGCGCATTGTTTTGATCATCCCAGAAAGATGGCTCAAGCATCATTTCATCCAATTCTTGAATCCGCGCCTCTTTGTTTTCTAAGTCAAAGAGACCCCCTAAAGTCTTCTAATTTTGTGGACGTCCCATCAAGGTCGTTCCGAACATCTGATAATTCCATCATAATTTGTTCCTCCAATTACATTAAATATTCAATAATTTATCACGCATCTTGGCCAATTTTCAACAACTAAGGCTGGATGTTATTCACTGTAAGTATACTTATAGAAGGGAGAATTTTCTACAACTATACCTATGAAAAGACATAAAGGAGTTGTTCAAATTTTGAACAGCTCCTTTTGCCAATTACATCATTCATTTTAACCCACATTACGGGCAGTAAGAGCTCATCAGCGGGAGAAAAGGATCCCACTATTTTTACTCTTTATACAGCACCGTGGCAGTTTTTATATTTCTTACCGCTACCGCATGGGCATAAATCATTACGACCTACTTCTTGCTGTTTACGGACTGGCTTGCGTTTAGAAGTCTTTTCATCGGTTTTCGGATTTACCGCTTCACCCTTCGCTACTTCTTCACGTTCAAGATTACTGCGGATTTCTGCTTTCATTGCATATTGAGCAACGTCAGAACGGATTGCTTCTACCATTGCTTCGAACATCGCAAAACCTTCTGATTGATATTCACGAAGCGGATCTGTTTGAGCGTAAGCACGTAGATGAATACCTTGGCGCAATTGATCCATTGCATCGATGTGGTCAATCCATTTAGAGTCAATTGCACGAAGCAAAATAACTTTCTCAAATTCGCGCATGCGGTCAGGCGTAAGTTCTTCTTCTTTGCGATCATATTCTTTTTGCACTTCAGTGCGAAGGAATTCAATGATTTCCTCTTGGGTTTTACCTTTGAATGAATCGACAGTAGCAACGCCTTCTGGTAGCAAATTAGCACCTACAAAACTTGCTAGTCCTGTTAGATTCCATTCAGTTGGATTTTCTTCAGTTGTATATGAATGAACTGCGCTAACTAGTACTTCGTCTACCATTGATTCAACTAAGCCACGCATATTCTCTGTTTCCAATACCTCATAACGCTCTTTATAGATGATTTCACGTTGTTGACGCAAGACATCATCATATTGCAATAAGCGTTTACGCGCATCGAAGTTATTGCCTTCTACACGTTTTTGAGCAGATTCAACGGCTTTGGATACCATTTTCGATTGGATTGGCTGTGTATCGTCCATCCCTAATCTTGTCATCATATTTTTCATGCTTTCTGAGCCGAAACGTTTCATCAATTCATCTTCCAAAGAAAGATAGAATTGTGTGATACCAGGGTCACCTTGACGTCCAGCACGGCCTCGCAGCTGATTATCGATACGGCGTGATTCATGACGTTCTGTACCAATAACGGCTAATCCGCCTAAATCAAGTACGCCTTCACCAAGTTTAATATCTGTACCACGACCAGCCATGTTTGTTGCAATAGTTACAGCGCCTTTTTGACCTGCTTCTGCAACAATCTCTGCTTCGCGCTCATGGTTTTTCGCATTCAAGACATTGTGCGGAATGCTGCGTTTTGCTAATAAGTGCGAGATTAATTCTGATGTTTCGATAGCAACTGTACCAACAAGTACTGGCTGCCCTTTTTTATGACGGTCTGCAATTTCATTTGCCACCGCTTCAAATTTACCTTGCATAGATGCATAAATTAAATCCGGACGGTCATCACGTGCAATTGGTTTGTTAGTCGGAATCACAACAACATTCATATTATAAATATTGCGGAATTCCTCTTCTTCCGTTTTAGCTGTACCTGTCATACCAGATAACTTTTCATACATACGGAAATAGTTTTGGAACGTAATAGTCGCCATGGTCATAGACTCGTTTTGAATTTCCACGCCTTCTTTTGCTTCGATGGCTTGGTGTAATCCTTCTGAATAACGGCGGCCTTGCATAATACGTCCTGTAAATGAGTCAACGATTAATATTTCACCGTCTTGTACCACATAATCAACATCCAAGTGCATACTAACATGCGCTTTTAACGATTGGTTAATGGCATGGTTTAGACCAACATGCGTTAAATCAAACAAGTTATCAATATTGAAAGCTCTCTCTGCTTTTTCAATCCCTTGTTCTGTCATTGTAACGCCTTTAGTTTCTACATCATAATTGTAGTCTTCATCTTTTTTCAATGTGCGTACAAACGCGTTTGATTGTTTGTATAAGGCAGCTGATTTATTCGCTTGACCAGAAATGATTAAAGGTGTACGGGCTTCATCGACTAAGATGGAGTCCACTTCATCGATTACTGCATAATGCAGCGGGCGTTGAACACGTTCTTCTTTATAAAGCACCATGTTGTCGCGCAAGTAGTCGAAGCCAAGTTCGTTGTTTGTGCTATATGTGATATCACAAGCATAAGCTTCTCTTTTTTCATCTTTTGACATGTTATTCAAGTTCAATCCAACTGTTAAACCTAAAAATTCATATAATGGACGCATTGTTTCAGCATCACGGCTTGCTAAGTACTCGTTGACTGTAACAACATGCACGCCTTTATGAGTAAGGGCATTTAAGTAAACAGGTAAAGTGGAAGTCAACGTTTTACCTTCCCCTGTCTTCATCTCAGCAATATTCCCTTCATGAAGCGTTGCGCCCCCCATTAATTGAACTGGGTAAGGGTACATGCCTAAAACGCGTTTAGATGCCTCACGAACAACTGCAAAAGCTTCAGGGCGAATTTTATCTAAATCTTCGCCGTTAGAAAAACGTTCGTAGAATTCATTCGTTTTTGCTTTTAATTCTTCATCTGTTAATTTAGCCATATCTTCAGCAAATGCATCGACTGCACTTGCAACTTTTTCTAAGTGTTTTAATTCTTTTTTATTTGGATCAAAAATTTTATTTAATATGCTAGGCATTGATTTTCACATCCTATATAGTCTCAACCTTCATTTTAACACTGTCTGAACGTTTAAAGCAAATGAACAATTAGTAAAAATCTATTATTCCTAAACAAATAATACAAGGAAAAAAGATATACAGAATTGAAATTTACAAATCTATTCAGTGTGATGAATCAAATCATCTACTGTGAGCGTTCACTTAACATATAACAGTAATGATAACTTAACAGTAAAGTAAATAAATTGAAAAATCAATCTTTAATTTCTTTTAAAAGAAATACATAGAAGGAAAGATTTGATTTCAAAAATTGATAATGAAGGATATCACACAAAAGCCCAGCTGAGCAAACATTAGGTTGCTCCTGCTAGGCTTATCTAAAAAGCAAATACTATGAATTTATTATCTTAACTAGTTTCAATCAGTCCGTATTTACCATCTCTGCGTTTGTAGACAATATTTGTGCCGTCTGACTCTGCATCTGTGTAAATAAAGAAATCATGACCGAGTAAGTTCATTTGTAGAATGGCTTCCTCTTCGTCCATAGGTTTCAAGGAAAGTTGTTTTGTACGGACAACTGATAGTTCTTCCTCTGAATCATTCGGATCAGTCACTGCTCCAGGGGAATTTTCAGTCTGAACATTTGCAAAGTAAATGCCTACTCCTTCACGATCGCGGAATTTACGATTAACTTTTGTTTTATGCTTGCGAATTTGACGTTCCAACTTGCCAATAATCAAGTCAACTGCAGCATACATATCATCATTAGCCTCTTCTGCACGTAAAGTTAAACTTTTCATAGGAATTGTTACTTCTACTTTCGTACTCTTGTCATTGTAAACCTTTAAATTTACATGAGCAATTGCATTAAGATCTTCATTGAAATAGCGTTCTAATTTTTGAAGCTTTGTTTCAACGTACTCTCGAATTGCTGGAGTTACCTCAATGTTTTCACCACGAATGTTAAATGTTAGCATGTAAACTCCTCCTTTAATCAACCATACTAATATTATTCTACAATGCCCGTTAAAACCCTTCTTAAAACACATAATTAATTAATTTTTTTTGATGTTGTTATTGTGTTCTGCCACTATTTTGTCTTATTTCCACTAAAGTATATTGCTTGGGACTTAGATATAGAACAAAATGATATATTTTTGATATTTTAGATTTCAAAAAAAGACCCGAACGCCATAACGGCTCGGGCCTTCATTATATTAAAGATTATCCAATTGGTTTTTAATATCATAAACCGCATAGAAATATTGATAGCGTTGAAGTACTTTGCGATCAATAAGTGTACTTAATTTGATTTCTTCCCCCTTGATTAGCTTTGGTATATTTAGATCTTGGTAAAGCCGTTCAAGAATAACCATTTTGTCGACAATGTCTTTACTACATGTCCCAGTTTCACAATTATTATTTGTTTCATCAGCAGCAAGTTCTTCTACCTTGGCTACGCCTTTTTCAAAGTCTGCAAGCTTTTTAATAGAAGGTTCGATATTTTTATCTGTCCTATATTCTCTTAATTTGCTTTTATTCTTCACATAATTTTGGGCATTGACCGACATAGCGTCATAAGTTTTGCCTGCTTCAATGACTGCTTTTGTGTAACCAGATTTTCCAGGTGTAATAGCCACAATCTTTTTATCTAGCTCTTGAGCGGCTTTAATATTGTCACCTTCATTTAGCAAGGCCTTTTGAGGTACAGTTAACGCTTCTTCTGCTATTGCCTTTTGGTCCTTACCCAACTTATTGTACAGTGTTATGGCCTGTGCAATATTATCAATATACTGATTATCATACGGAGTGCAGGGATCTGTTAGTATTGTCACAATTGAAACGATGGGAGCATATTTATTGTAAATAGCCAGCACTTTGCTATCTACATAAGTTAATGCTTTTTTGTCAAGTCCATTATACAATTTCACTGCTTCTAATATATCAGCATATGGACTTTTTGGACTCAAGCGATTGACTGCCTTCTCAAAAGCATCTGCCTTTTCTTTTGGCGTTTTGTATTCAGCACCTGATTGGATGCTATTAAAATCCGTCACTACATATTTCTTAGCCGTAGTTGACAGTTTGCTGTAGTCTTGTATTAGTTTTTTCAAATCAGTACCATACTTTTTACTGTTTGGATCAAGTGATTGATAGCTCTTATCGAGTTTTTGCGCTTGTTTGATTGCCGCTTCGTCTGCTAAAAATGGTTTGTTCAAATCTAGTTTATTATTTACATTTGCCACTATGGTCTTCGGATCTTTTGCTAGCTTTTTATAAATAGCAATTGTAGAAAGCATTGCTTGGATTTCATTATTATTATACTTAAAATCCTGGTTAGTAATTTTAGCTATATTTTTCCCCATTTCGACTAACGGGGAATAGCTATTATATTTTGCTAGCGTTGGCTTATCTAGAAGCGAAAGCTGTACTTCATTTAATGCATTGTATTGTTTCACAACAGAATTGACCTCCTCGTACAAACTGCTCTTAGACAACTTATTCAATGCTTGGATAAATGCATCAATTTCGGCTTTAATAGTTGCTGCATTAAAACGATTAGCAAAATCCTCAATCTCTTTCGAGTAGATTACATAAGCCTGAACGTTTGGACCCGCATTCATGTATCTATAATATAGAGCAATTGCACCATCTCTATAGCTAGAGCTAGATGGCTTTAACGCTTCATACGCTGCATTGATTTTTTGTGCTTCTAGGAAATTCTGAATCGCCACATCATTCAACGGGATAGACGGACGAATAATTTCATTTTCTTCAAAAACTCGATTTGGATCATACGGAATGTTGTGTGATTCTTCATACGAGTGGTCGTTAGCATACCTTGGCGCCTTGCTGACAATAGCTCTTTGCGGTGAATCTAATTGATTATAAAGAGTAATAACCTTCACAATACTATTTACGTCATTTTTATTTTTTAGTTTATCACCAGAAGCATACCCTTTTCCTTCTACAAACCGTCCATATTGCACATACATGCTTTTGGCAATATCCTGGATTATCAGAATATCTTCGAATTTATGATATTGTTCCATAATTGTTGGATCTATAATCGTTTCTAAAGGAACATTATACTGCGCATTAATCTTGTTGTATTTTACGTTATTCACATAGTAATCTTTCACTTTTTTTACATCTTGCACACCCGGTGTATAGCCTTTATTGCTAACTTCCCACAGGTCTTTCACCATTTGTTCGAATTCCCTAGCTGTCGCAAGCTGTGGAATATATCGCGTTCCTACTTCTTCCAAGGCCTTCTTGTTTACTACATATTTTTTCACCTGTGACGGTGCACGGTCATAAAGAGTGTAATAGACTTTCAAAACGTCTACTTCATACTTGCTGTCAGTAGGTTTAATTTTTTCGAATGCTTTATCAATTGTTGCAGCTTGAGCTATCTCATCTCCATCTTGCAAAAATTTATATTTAGAGCGATCTGCATCATCTATTACTTTTTTCGGATCAGCTGCCAGCTTCTTATACGTTTTGATGGCTTGTTGAATATATTCAATATTAGTTGGTGAAATATCGTTTTCATTCGTAATCTTTATCAAATCAAACATTTGCATGATATCCGCAATTGGCTCATATTGCTTATATTTTTTTATGATTTTGCTATCAACAAGATTGCTTATTTTTGAATAAGGTTCTACCTTTGCTAAATAGTAACGGACAACTGGCAGTACATCTTGCGTTGCATTACTTTTGCGATTCAATTGGTTAACCATTTCCTCAAAGGTTGAGGCAAGCTGTTGTTGGCTTTTATAGGCTTGATCCAACCCTTCCATTTTTAGGCCATTTACCAAATATTTAAGCGTATCAGGTGATGCATCTAGATAATCGATGTGTACTTTTTTCGCTTCTTTTGGATAGTTTTTGCTCGATTTTTTCAGTTTAGCATAAGCTTTATCGAGTCCTTGCGCCTCTTTAATATTGGCTTCTTCACCTGCCAGCATCTCAATTGTTGGTTTGTGTGTTGTTGTCGAATTGTCTACAATTGCTTTTTGAGGAGTGCCTAGCTTTTTATACGTTTTAATATTGGATAAAAGGTCAGTAATATTCTTTGTAGAATAGCCATAATAACCATTACTTAATGTTTTATCTGGAATTTTATTAAACGCTGTTACCACTTGTGGAATGCCTGCGTATTGGTTGTATGTCTTAAGAACTGTTTTATCTACTAATGCTGTTTGGTTTGGTTTTGCGTTAGACATAGCATTATATTTTGCAACAACTGATTTTACGTCTTGTAGAGTGCTATTTGCCGATAATTTATTAACGTCTATAGCAAAGTCATCAGCTGCTTTCTTTGCTTCTTTGTAAACTGGAGACGTAGGAATTGCGGCAATGGTAAGCGCATTCTTTATAAATCGTCTAACATCAATGATGGCATTATCATATGCATCAAAAACCTTCTGCAGGTCTGCTAAGTAAGTTGGACTCGTTTTTTTCTTTTGCACTGAATCATAACTTTTATCTATATTCTGTGCACTAGCCACATTTTTTTCTTCTAAAAGATATGGCTTTTTTTCCTTTGCGTTTGCTTGAACTATCTCTTTCTGATCTGCTCCAAGCTTTTTATATTTTGCAAGCTGGTCGATTAAATTATCAATTTGGGCTGAAGTTAATGAGCCTGGCACAATTTTAATAAAATCAGGTAAAATTAATATTCCTTCAACAATACTTGGTATGGTTTCGTACTTTTTATATGTAGCTATTATCTTTTTATCCACAACATCAATTGGCGCCAGTTTAGGATAAACGTTAGGAGTAGAGCTCGCTGTCGGTTTGCTTATATTTTTATAAGAAGTTATCGCATCCTGTATTTTTTTTAGTAACTCTTCTTTTGATGCACTACCTTCATCAATGGAATCCACAAGGTTCGCAAAAGACGCTGCAGCCACTATTTGCTTTTCGTAGATTTTTTGTAGTTCCACAATTTTAGAGCTGTTCGGCATAAACCCTGCAACTTCGCTATCTGCTACGGTTGCATTTGTGTATTCCCAGTACAAAGCAACAGCATCTTTACCATACGTATTGCTGGATGTCTTTAAACTTGCGTATTTTTTCTCCAATGTGGCAGCTGTTTTAATTGTGTCAGCTTGAGTTAGATAACCATTTAATTTACTTTTCTCGTCTGAACTCATTAAATGGTCTAACAGATTTTTTTGAGCGCCCGAAAGCTTATTATAAGAGGTTAAAAAGTTATATATTTTGGGGCCATTTTTTTCTTGTATTCCGCTATTTGCATTTCCTACAGCTAGCGTCATTAAACGATATGAACCTGTGACATTGCTATAATGATTTAATTTTTTTACTGTAGAAGCAGGAACAGCCGCTTTGGTTATTGCATTCATGCTATCATAGGTCTTTTTCAGCGGAGCAGCTTTTGTTCTGTAGTTTTTATCAGTTAATTTAGTGACATCAGCTTGGAGCTTTTTTACTTTCTTAAGAGCTGGCTGTATTTTTGCCCAATGTTTTTTTAAAGTTGAATAATTCGCAACTAACTTTTTGTCTTTTTTCGATAGTTTATCGTATGCGCTTTTGGCAGTTTTTGTTTTTTGGATGTAGTCAGCTTTTTGAGATTTAATCGCTTTAATCTTATTAATAACTGCTTTAGCTTTTTTACTTGTTTTTTTGGATACCATCGTAATATCAGCATGGGTTGAGATATCAGGACCAGCTTGTGCTTCTGTACTTTCCTTGCTAGCAGCAGACAAAAACGCTGGCGCCATTAATACAGCTGCAAGTCCCATAGCGACAAATGATTTACGCATATGAATCCCCCTTTATGTAATGTTATTTATATAGTCTCTCTTCTATTATATCGGAAGAAGAATTGGTAATGTTAGAATAACTGGTTTATTAAGAAATGAAAAAACCCCGTAAAGATTTGTTTCTCTACGGGAATAGTCTAGATTTATACTTGTTGTTTTTTATCAATAATTTCTTGTTTACGACGTAATTTCAATTCTGAAATTATCAGCGTTTCAATCAGCTCATCGGTTTCTAAATCAATACCATAATAATAATGGCCAAAAGCAGGACGCTTCCATTTCACTTCACCATGTACAGCAATAGGTTTGGTATGTAAGACAAAGAGAAGCTCAATAACGCAAACTTTGCCTTCAATTGGTAAATTATCGTTTAAAGCAATCCTCGCACCGCTGGGGCTTAAATCGACTAACTGGCAAAATTCTGAGGTTGAAGAAAAATCCTGTACAATTCCGTCCATTATTACTTTATACTTTGAAGTTATCCTGTTCTCAAATATATGCCGAAATGACTCGGTACGTTTAAACTTCATAACGCTTTCCAACACCTTTACTACTAAATTGTTTCTATTATAACGAGAGTGACAATATGAAGAATATAACAAAAAAAGACTCTAGCAAAAACAGCAGCCTTCGCTAGAGTAATTACTTTTACTTCTTACCATCAAAGTAGCTGCCATCCATCACACGGACACTCGCATAAGGATCAACATAACTTCGTTCAGATTTCTTAGATAAATGGAGATTCTTTATATCTGTTGAGAGTTCATCTTTTTGGGCTTTCAAACGTTTTCGGATTCTTTCATCCAGCTCCCGCAACTGCTTTTCAAATGGATGACCCGGCAGTGGATTTACTTCCAACTGTTGTAGTTCCTCAATAATAGATCCCCGTTCATCTAGTAAACGTTCTGTGATTTGTAAATAATCATCCCGCTCTTTATCCGGCGGCAGCTCGGACAAATGTTTAAAAAGTTGCGCGGATACTTGCAATAGTTGTTGAAGCAAATCCATTATAATTGATTCCCAACAAACTGTTTTTGTCGGTTAAACTTTATGACTTCTTTCCATGTATCACGGAACTCTACTAGTAGTCCCTCCACTTCATCAATTATTAACGGGTCAACTTTAATATTTGCCTCAACTAATCGCCTATTCATATATTCATATAGAACCATCATTTCATTAGAAACTGCCAAATCCATATTTAAAGTTGACATTAATTCCTTTATTATATTTTGAGCTTTGAGAAGATTGGTATTCTTAACATCCATTTGTTTTTCTAATATCCCTTTTTTCGCTTGGTGCAAAAATTTGAGACAGCCATTGTATAGCATCAGTGTTAACTCCCCAGGTGAGGCAGTTGTGACACTATTTTGTTTGTATGCATTATACGCATTTTGTGCTTGCAAGTTGGACAACTCCTTTTAATTTACATGGTCTATTCAAAAATCTATTGAGCAAAGTAAGAGGCTTGGCTATTCGCACGTGCAATGGCATCTTCCATGGCAGAAAATTGTTTCCAGTAACGATTTTCAATGATTTTTAAGCGATCTTTCCAATCAGTAATTTTGTCCGTTAGACTTTCAAGTTGTTTACCGAGGGTATAAGTATTATCCACAGAAGATGCCTTACCTGCACGTTCTTCAATTTCTTTCACTGTATTTTGAGAGATTTTACGCATTTGTGCCACAATACCTGTGTCAGGTTGTGTGAAAATTTTCATAACGCTTTCCGGGTCTTTTGTTAATGCCTCTCGTAACTTCGTTTCATTAATCTCTAATTTGCCACCATCATTGTAATCCTTGGTAGTAGTAATTCCTATCTCAAATAAAGCCTTACCTTTACCATCACCAAAATCTACTGATTTATATAGAGTTCCCCGCAAATTGTTTAGTGCGTTACTTATTATTGAATCATTTCGGAGCAATCCAGACTTCGCTTTTTCTTCCCATTTTTTAATTTGATCTTCGGTCATTTGTGAACGTTGAGCGTCAGTAAGTGGGGCATAATCCTTGTACTTAGCTTCACCGATTTTATCATTTAATGAAGTCATAAGATCATTGTACAATGTTATAAAGTCTTTCATTTTATCTACCATTGCATCTGTATCAGTTGTAGATGTAACAGTAACTGCATTTGCATTATTAGGATCTTCGGCAAAAGTTTGCTTCAATGTAATACTATATCCATTGATAGAAACTTGATTAGATTGACTTTCCATTTCAATTCCATTTATTTTGTAGATCGCATTCTGACCATTTTCTACAAGTGGATTTATTGTATCAAAACCTAGTAATTCCATGATACCTTTACTTTGAGAGTTTGTGGATTCTACTCCATTCTCCATTGTATTATCACTAACAAACCGAACAGAACCAGCTTTACCATCTTGAGGCTCTCCTGTTACATTGGCTTTAAGCGACATTTGACCATTTGCAAAAAGTGCAGTTAAACCTACTTTATTTAGTTTGCCTGTAAAATCAGTAATAGTATCAGTACCTTTATATGCAACTTTAACTTCTTTCATTGATCCATCGTTTTGAAGAACACTTAGCGTGAGCATTCCATCCTGACCCGGGAAACTAGGCAACTCCGATAATTTGGTATTTTTCTCAACACCTTGGGGTAATGTTACTGTTGTTGCCTTACCTGCAGTCGCAAGCTGTTTAACACTCTCTATTGAAAGTGATCCATTTGCTGTTCCAGAGGCTGTCACAGAAACTTTTGTACTATCCGATATATTTACTGTTTTTGAAGGATATTTGTTTTGAAGCCCAAATTCATCAAAGAATGTCTTTTCAAATGTGGATAGTTTTGTATTCACTTCTCGGTATGAGTCGCGTTGCCATTCATATTTTTGCTTTTGTTGTTGAAGCTTTTCCATTTGGGCACTTTGCGCTTGCATAAGCTTTTCCACCATAGATTCAGTATCAATACCCGAGGCTAAGCCTGTGATACGATTGCTGCTTGATTGCAAATAAGAATAACTAGATATGTTCGCCATTTCATTCACTCCTTAAATCTTTTCGTCTACTATATTTCCGATAATCTTTTGCATTTCATAGTAAGCATCTAATACTTGTTTAGATGGGATTTCACGAATAACTTCATCTGTTTTCGAGTCGACCACTTTGACATAATACTCTTTCAATCCATCATGATAGACAAACTTCAAGTTATTATTATGTACCTCCATGAACTCATTCAACTTGTCTATTGCCTTCTGGAAAGTGGCTTTCGGTATGTCATTTTCTTTGTTTTGATTTAAACTTTCTTCCGTTGATTCATTCGCATTTTTTGTTAAAGGTGTATTTGCTATAGCCGGATCGACCGGCGGCATCTGTGAAGCAATTCGCATAGACAGATTCCTCCCTACAATTAGCATGCATAATTAGTTACCTTTAATATCGGATAAGTCTTTTGCTTTTCAATAGTTCATTAGAAAGAAATCAAAAAACCGCCCCTCCAAATAGGAATAGGCGGTTTGTCTGTTCAATTATTTAAAACGTTCAATAACATCTTCTAATTCACCGGCAATTTGTTTCATATGCTCAGTAGAAGTAGACACATGCTCCATTTCTTGTTGTTGTTGGACAGCAGATGCACTCACTTCTTCCGCTGATGCAGCCGTTTCATCCGAAATTGCTGCTACATTGCGGATTGCTTCCATCGCTCTTTCTTTATATGTCAGCATTTCTTCTAGCTTCTTGGACAATTGCTCAATGGAGCCGCCCATTTCTTTTGTTACTGACGCATTTTCCATAAATGTTGACTCGGTATCAGAGACAGATTGATTGGTGGTTTCCATCAATTCTATATTATGTTGAATCAGCGAAACTGTTTGAGCTGTTTCATTCAAAATTTCTTTCACTGTATGCTGGATACTTTCTGTTTCTGTACGTGATTGCTCAGCCAACTTTCTTACTTCTTCTGCCACAACCGCGAATCCTTTGCCATGCTCCCCTGCTCTTGCAGCTTCGATGCTCGCATTCAGTGCCAATAAATTAGTTTGTGCTGTAATGCCTTGGATGGATTCAATAACCGCATTAATTTCTGTCATCTTATGGGATAGAACTGAAATTTGAGCTTCCACTTTACTGTTCATATCGTTAGTGGTTTCATGATGATTACGAAGCAATTCTACTTGCTTAATTCCTTGTTTAGTAGAATGAGCTGATTTCAGTGACAACTGATCCATATTTGCAGAAAGTGCTGCTAACGCATCAATCTGTGAAGAAAGATCCACCATTTGCTGATTTGTATTTTCTGCATCAATTGATTGTTGTTGTGCACCTTGCGCAATCTGTTCTACTGCTGCTGCCACTTCTTCGCTCGCCGCTGAAACCTCTTCAAATGCACGATGCACGTTCGTAGATGTTTGATTCAAGCGCGAAGTAGATTCTTTGACCGTGCCAATGACTTCATTTGTTTGGTCTAACATATCATTGAATGCTATAGCTACAAGCCCAATTTCATCTGGACGTATTTGCGATTCATCTATTTTCTCAGTTAGATCACCTGAAGCTGCTTTTTCAATGGATTTTCTTAAGCTGGCAAGAGGTTTCAATTGATGATGAATGAACCAGAACGATACTGCCGCCATCAGGATGATGATAATAACACCTGCAATGATTGTTAGAGTTAAAATAGATTTAAACGTAGCCAGAATACTTGATTTAGGAACTACCGACTGCACGCTCCATACCTCATCTGCTCCCTCGACTTTTATTGGTGCAAATGCGTTAAACGCTTGTTCTTTTAATTGCTTCGAATCTACATACAGACTTGGTATATCACCTTTTGTCAATTGACTTTTTACCGGTTTCCAATTAATCGCATTCGCCATGTTGGTTCCAGTGATTTTGGGGTTTATACTATTCGCTACCACAGTCCCATTGTCTGTGATAATGCTCGCATAACCTCCATCAGGCTTCATGTCTTTAACCAATTCATTTAAGAAATCCATTGAAATTCCAGCTGTTATTACACCTGCAAATTGATGATCTTCTGTATAAATAGGCGTAGCTATAGAAGCCACATAAATAGATTCATTTCCTACTTTAAACTCCTGTGGTTCCGTTAATACAGTACGATCTTCATTTTTGGGAATAGCGTACCATTTACTTATCTCTTCATTATCATATCCGACTGCTGGTACTACGTTAACTTGATCATTATTTTTTAACATGTATGGAATGTATCGCCCATTCTCATCCAACAATTTCGAATCTACTAAATTCTTTTTAGGTGCAATATTTTTTTCTAAAATTATAGATATGCCGGTAAGCTGCGAAGTATTATCTAAGTTTTGCTTCATAATACTTAAAACTGATTGTGCTGTAAGTTTATGATCGTTTGCAAGTGCTTCTAACGCATGTTTTGTCGCCTTTATTGTTTCTTCTGTGGCCTCAAATCGTTCAGAAACTTCAGCGGCATATAGCTTCGAATGCTCTTTTGCATATTTTTCTGAGTCCTGGATACTTTTTTGATATAAATTGATACTTACTAATACCGAATATATCAGGAACAATATTAGAAACAGCCCTATAATTACCCCTGACAATCTCCAACCTATACTTTTGGTCTTCTTCATGTGTTTTTTCTCCCCTAGTTGTCTGCTATGTATAGCAATTTGGACCAATATACCCAAAAGGCGACTGGTACGTTAAACTATTCTACCATGCCTGCTAAATAGTAAAAAGTAATAAGTATTTTTCCAGAAATATTCCAAAGAATAAAAATTTTAGGTTTCAATTTAAAAATATTGTAAATTTAATAACATGTTATTATAATAGAAAAGTTGCTGGGCAATTTGACTTAATAACTATATAAAGATGCTTTTCTCATTGAAAAAGGTGTATTTACAGATTATAAATACCTTTGTACATAGCAAAATAAAGCATAATATAGGTCAAAAGATTTGATGTTTTAAAGAAACAACAAATTCCCAATAGAATTAAAATTATATGCTATAAAGCATAGTAGAAAAGGATGATGAAAATGAAATGGACCATTAACCGAAAACTTCTCGGTGGTTTCGGAGTAGTAATTGCACTTTTAATTACTATGGTCGCAATAAGCTTTTCCCAACTTCGTTCAGTGAATGATAGTTATAGCTTTCTATTGCAAGACAAAGCGCAGAAAGCTGTAGATATTAAAGATTTACAGGTAGCGTTGAAGCAAGAAATGTTTAGTTTAAGAGGATTCTTACTTTTAGGTGGCGATCAAGCTTTACAAGAATACACGCAATCACGCGAGGATTTTAAAAACCAGTATGACAATCTACAAAGTAGATTTAAGATCCCCGAAGCAAAGAAAATGTTAAGTGATTTAAATAGTATTGAAGATGAATATAATCAACTCTCCGAGCAAATCATTGCGCTCCAAAAACAAAAGAAAACAGAAGAAGCAAATCTTTTGATGACTTCAAAAGGTAAAGATATTGTAAGTCGTATTAATGAACAATCAAAAAAACTGTCTGATTATCAAAATGATATTCTAGACAAAGGAAATAAAGAAACAACAGATACAGTAATGCATACAATAAATATTTTAATTCTAATTGGCATTATAGCAGTCATAGTTTCGATTGCCATCGCATGGTTCATCGGCCGTCTTATATCTAAGCCGCTCATCGCCATTGCACAATCAACCTCGCGCGTTTCAGACGGTGATTTAACTGTTGAGCCTATTCAAGTGAAAAATAAAGATGAAATTGGCGATTTAGCTCAATCATTCAATTTGATGACCGATAACCTTCGTAGTTTAATTCATAAAGTAAACAATAATGCAGTCCAAGTTGCTTCTTCAGCAGAAGAATTAACTGCTAGCGCTGAACAAACTTCACTGGCGACAAACCAAATTGCAACGAGCATCCATGAAATTTCAAGCGGTGCAGAACTGCAAGGCCAAGGTGCAATGGAAAGCTCTAGTGCAATGAATGAAATGACAGTAGGTATTCAACAAGTAGCCGAATCTTCAGCACAAGTTTCTGAACTATCAAGCGATACATTAAAAGAAGCTAATAATGGCCATGACTCGTTGAAAAAAGTGATTTCCCAAATGAATACCATTACAGATGTAGTAGATGATTCTGCTAGAGTCGTCAAAAACTTGGGCAGCCATTCTGAAGAAATCGGCCATATTATTGAGGTGATAACTTCAATCGCCGATCAAACAAATTTGTTGGCATTAAACGCTGCGATTGAATCAGCTCGAGCTGGCGAACATGGTAAAGGCTTCGCAGTAGTTGCTGCCGAAGTACGAAAATTAGCTGAACAATCCAAGCAATCCGCTGACCAAATCGCTCAATTGATCAGCAAAATTCAAAATGATACGGCACGTGCAGTAGATGTTATGACACAAGGAACACATGAAGTGCAAGTCGGCATGACTGTCGTACATGAAGCTGAAACTGGCTTTAAAGAGATTGTGAAATTAATAGAACAAGTTTCTTCCAAAATAGAAGAGTCTACAGCTATCTCTGAAGAAATGTCAGCAGGCGCTGAACAGATCAACGCCACTATGGAAGATATTGCTCAAATAGCACAAACTTCCGCGACAAATACTCAACACGTGGCTGCTGCTTCTGAAGAGCAACTGGCATCAATGGAGGAAATTTCTTCTTCTGCTTTGGCGCTTTCTAAGATGGCGGAAGAGTTGCAAGAACATGTGAACCAGTTCAAAATCTAATTTATCATTGATTTATAACTTTTAAATATCACCACACACGAAAAAGACGCTACTCGATTGAGTAGCGCCTTTTTCATCCCACTAGTTGCGGGAGTCAAGGGAAATTACTAGAAAAAAATTCTAGCGCTAAATATAACGGTTCAGGACGAGTGTTCCTTTCGCCCGGAAACTAAATTCCCCGTACAAGGTGTTTTCCAATACATCTTCTGCAGTCGCTGTTAAACACTTCATGTCTATCAGTCCCCTTCGTTGTAGTATTGTTTTTCCCTTGTATTCTATATATACCCGCTGTCGCAGGCTTAAAACATATTTTATAAAATTTGTTAGGATTGATAGTAGCTTTTTTGTCGAACTACCTATTACGGAGCTAGTTTAATTCCCTTTTTTCTTTCAGCAGCCTTTGAAATTCCTTCTCTAATTCACTAGAAGGTTCAATACTTAGACGGCTGAGCACTTCTGTTATTTTTGTCTCTAATAAGAGAAGCTGGTCTGACTTAGGATTATCTTTTTTAGGCTTTTGTTGCTGTACATATTGCGGATAACTACCTTCGAAAATATGGATCTTCTGCTTCTTAATCTCCAATATTCGAGTTGCAATCTTTTCAATAAATTGACGGTCATGCGATACAAAAATAATTGTGCCTTCATAATCTTGCAGGAGTGATTCTAAAGCTTCTACTGCTTCGGTATCTAAGAAATTGGTCGGCTCATCTAGCACTAATGTATTTAGGTCACTGACAAATAATTTGGCGAACGCTACTTTTACTCGTTCACCCCCGCTTAATACACCAACAGGTTTATACACGTCATCATGATAGAAATGCAAGCGAGCAAGAACTGTACGGATTAAGTCTTCCCCTCTTTTAGAAGTAGATTGCACGTTTTCTAAGATTGTTTTTTCAGTGTCTAATATATCGAGTTTCTGACTGAAATAGCCCATTTGAATAGAGGGAGATATCGAAATGCCTGCATCTCTTGCCATTATTTTTTTAAGGAGCGTTGTTTTCCCTGTTCCATTTGCTCCGATTATTGCTAATTTATCGCCGCCTCGTATGAAGAAGCTTGCCTTTTTCCATAGCTTTCTTTCCCCGAAAGACCCTTCCACATTTTCTATTCGAAAGACAATACGTCCATTCACTAAATCTGCATGAGGTAAATCCATTTTTATAGGGGCACGCTCTTTGCTCTTTTCCACTTTTTCAAGATTTTCTATTCTCGTTTCAATGGCTTTAGCAGATTGATATAACTTTTTTTGTTTTTTTGCAAAGTATGGCTTTGTTCCAGTAATTCTAGCTTCCGAGGAGCTCAGCTTTTTCGGTTTTTTTGTGGCTCTTTTTGCTTTTTCTTCTTTTAATATTAAAGCTTCTTCAAGCTGTTTCTTTTCTTTTACGTACTTTTCGTATGCCGCTTGCTCTTGATTCTTTTCCACTTCTTTTTGTTTTACATATTCACTATAATTGCCTTTATATTTTGTCAGCTGGCCATCTCTTATTTCCCATATACTCGTGCAGAGAGCATCCAAAAATGTCCGGTCATGTGATACTAAAATAAATGCTCCTTGCCAGCTTTTCATACTTTTTTCCAACCAGCTGATATGAGAAAGGTCCAAATGAGTAGTCGGTTCATCTAATAGCAGTAAGCCTGAATTTCGATTGAGGCTTTTTTGAATATATTCTTGTGTGACTTCTCCACCACTTTTGGTTGTGACATCAACCTTTATTTGCGGAATATACTCACACTCTACATATTGATGCACAAACCCATTATCAGGCGTTATTTTCTGAGCTAAAATCTGTAATAGTGTCGTCTTTCCGCTTCCATTCGGTCCAGCCAGCCCAATCCGTTCATGCTGTTGCACCTCGAGTTCTGTAATATCCAACAACAAACGATCTTTTACATAATGTTTTATTTGTCCCGCTTTTAATACCTGCATAAATTCATCTCCTTTTGGAGACAGAAAATGCCTCCTATTTTATGCAGAATAGGAGGCATTCATAAATAGAGGATCATTAAATAAGCCTATAAAGAGACCATTCAATCCAACTATAGAAATACAATCCTATTCTGAAAATGACAATTGAAGGCATCAAAAAGAAGCGGTGTCCGCCTACTTAAAACCTTCATTTGTGTGTTTTCAATCATAGGATTAGTAAATCATTTAGTTGGGTCACCCTCTCGTCCGTTTGAATTACAATTATCTTAAACCAAAGAGCAAAATTCTGTCAAATGAAATTTACCCTCTGTGGAAAATCTTTTACCTAATAAAGCTCAAGGAACTTTCCTTTTGCCTTTTTCCCTTTGGTACAGTATGGATTGCCTGGCCAATAAGCCCTTCCACACTTTCTAACAGGGCTTCATTCATACTAGGGTGGGCAAAGGCCGGAAATTTTGCATCCTCTTCTTTCGCTGCCATTTCCAATAGTTGAACAAATGTGCTTGATAGCTCAACCGCTCCTTCTCCTATCATATGAATGCCTAAAATAAAGTCATTTGAAGCATCTGTCACTACTTTAATAAAGCCATCTTTATTGCCAGTAATCATGGCATAGCCATTACTCCCCAATGCAAATTGATTTACACGAAGATCGATTCCAAGATTTTGGGCTTGCTGTTCAGTCAAACCAACTGAAGCAATTGGCGGAATGGAATGAACAATGGTTGGTAGGAATGCTAAATCTACCTCCGGATTGTCACCAGCAATCGATTCTACTGCGGCTTTGCCTTGCTTAATTGCCTTTACTGCGAGAAGTGGACCTTCCGTCACATCCCCGATCGCGTAAATAGAGGGAACTGTTGTCCTCATATTTCGATCGATCTTTATAAACCCATTTATATTTTGCTCGATACCAAATCGTTGTAGCCCTAGATCCTCTACATTCGGCTTCCTGTTCCCTGCTGCGAACAAATGTGTACCTGAAACATCCTCTTCTTTTCCTTGCGTTCTGAACCTTACATCTATACCTGCTTCTGTTTCCTCGGCTGACAAAATCTTCGCTTCTTTGTAGACCTTTATCTTCTTTTTCTTCAGTAACCTGTTCAATTCCTTAGTGATAGAACTATCAAATATAAAATCATCTGTGTCTTCCAATAGAATTGTCACTTGAGCCCCTAATGCATGAAAGCTTGAAGCCACTTCTAGCGATATATAATCATGGCCATAAACGATTAAATGCTCGGGCAACTCCTGCAAATCAAATATTTCCTGAGAAAGCAGCATACGCTTATTGGTTTTGGGACATCCCTCTGGCAACACAGGGCTACTACCTGTAGCGATAATTGCTTGCTTGAACGTATAAATATCAAATTGGTGGCCATTTTCAACACCAATCCGATCTTCTCCAATCAATCCTGCCTTCCCTTTAATTATCTCTACTTTATTGGCTTTGCAAAGTGTTTCTACACCACTTCTGAGTTGCTCAGTCACTTTCAATTTATAAGAAAGCAGCTTGTTTAGGTTAAATGATGTTTCCCCAACGAAAAGACCTAGCTCTTTCATATGCCCAGTTTCTGACTGTTTTTTCGCAGCATATGTAAACACTTTAGACGGAATGCAGCCCCTATTCAAACAAACGCCGCCAAGTTTTTCTTGTTCAATCAACGTTACGGATAAACCAAGCTGCGCAGCACGAATGGCCGCACTATATCCGCCGGGACCGCCACCGATAATGACCAAATCTCTTTCTTGACTGATATCTCCAACGACCATCTATATCATCTCCAGCATCAGTTTGTTTGGCTGTTCAATTAAACTAGCAAAACGATTTGTAAATGCAACCGCAGTAGCACCATCTGCAACACGGTGATCAAAAGACATGGACAATGTCATCACATGGCCAATAATAATCTCATCGTTCTCCGTCACGATTGGCACTTTTTTTGTTTTATGGAAAGCGATTAGTGCTGTTTCCGGATAGTTGATGATTGGTGTTGCTCCTGTACTTCCAAGTGGCCCCACATTGCTGACAGTAAATGTGCTGTTTTGAATATCAGCAGCCGTAAGCTTACCGTCTTTCGCCTTTTCATTTAAGCATTTCATCTCATCATGAATCTGTTGTATTGATTTTTTATCAGCATGATGAATAACTGGCACAATTAAGCCCTCTTTTGTATCTACTGCCATGCCAAGATGATACTCTTTTTTCAGCAGGATTCTATCGTTTTCTTCATCAAGCTCCGCATTAAATACAGGGAAATCTTTCAAAGCAAATACCAGGGCTTTCATGAAGAAAGCAGGCACCGATACATGAACGCCTTCCTTCTTTAATTCCTCCCGCAGCTTCAGAAGATTTGTCATATTGACTTCGTCAAAATGGGTCACATGTGGAATCGTAAAGAGGGATTTTGTCATTTTCTTCGCGATTTGTTTGCGTATACCCCGGAACGGAATTTCATCAGGCGATATTGGCTTTGCCAGGATTTCTGGCTCTACAATAGTCGATACAGCTTCCTTCTCTGCTAACTGTTCTCCCTTCATAAACCGGTATACATCTTCTTCTGTTACCCTTCCAGAGGGATCCGATGGTGTAACATCTTCAATATTGATATGGTGATCGCGTGCAATTTTGCGTGTATAGGGAGTAGCTAATACGCGATTAAACGAAGAAACAAACTCATTTTTCTCCTTTAATAGCAACGGAACTTCTTCTTTAGGAGTTTCAGATGCCTTCCCTTCACTAACAGGTTCTAAGCTTCCTTCTCCTTCAATGTAAAGCAGCGTCGTACCTACAGCTACTGTTGTGCCTGTACTAATAATAATTTCTTTTATTGTACCGGCTCCAGGTGAGGGCAATTCAGCCACCATCTTATCCGTCTGCACTTCTACAAGCGGCTGGTCAGCTATCACCCGATCTCCTGGTTTAACAAGGTAATGAATAATTTCACCTTCTGTCATTCCTTCTCCGATATCATGAAGTTTTACCTCTAGCATAGACGTTCCCCCATTTCAAAAATCAGAATGCATTTATTCTCTTTATAGAAAAATAGAAGACGCCAGGAATTGGCGCCTTCAGCCACACGATTAGAAATGAACAGCCTTTTCAATACTTTCTAATACACGTGCTGGCGTTGGAAGAAAGTCTTCCTCTAATGCAAAGAAAGGCACTGGCACATCAAAGCCTGTAACACGCTCAATAGGCGCCCGCAAATATAAGAAAGATGTATCGTTAATAATAGAGATAATATCATTGCCAAGACCGCCAGTTAAATGAGCTTCATGAACAATAACAGCTCTCCCTGTTTTTTGTACAGATTCCGCAATGATTTCTCGATCGATTGGATAGAGTGTTCTCAAATCAATAATGTCACAGCTGATTCCTTTTTTCTCGGCTTGCTGCGCCGCCTTTTCTACAATGGTCATCATAGCTCCCCAGGCAATCAGAGTGACATCTGTACCTTCTCTCACCCTTTTTCCTTTGCCAATCTCAACTGTATATTTTCCAACCGGCACTTCTTCTCTTTTCGCACGATAGCTCTTCATAGGCTCAAGCATTAATACCGGGTCTGGGTCTTCCATTGCAGCAATCAGCAGCCCTTTTGCGTCATAGGGAGTAGATGGGCAAACAACCTTTATTCCCGGCATATGTGTGAACAGGGATTCTGTGCTATCAGAATGAATTTCAGGTGAACGTATTCCTGCGCCGTATGGGGCTCGAATAACCATCGGCACAGTATAATGCCCCATAGTTCTCATCCGAAGCCGTGAGACATGTGTCATAATTTGTTCGTAAGCTGGATAAATGAAGCCTAAAAATTGAATTTCCGCAATAGGTTTAAATCCATTGACTGCAAGGCCGATAGATGTACCTATAATTCCAGCTTCTGAAAGGGGTGTATCAACAACACGATCAGTACCAAATTTCTCTTGAAGCCCTTCCGTCGCACGAAAAACTCCGCCATTCTTTCCAATATCCTCGCCAAGAATCATGACACTTTCATCGCTTTCAAGCAGCGTTTTCATCGCATCATTGACAGCTCCTACTATCGTCAAAAGCTGTGTGGCCGTATTTTCTCGTTGTATCTCCTTAACTTCCATTTCCAAAGCCCATTACCCCCTCTTCAAATGTGCAAGATAGGATTCTTTTTGCTCAGCCAGTTGTGTCGGCATTTCAGCGAAAACATGGTCGAACAAATCTTCCACGTTTGCTTTTGGATAGCTTTCCATCTCTTCAACAGCTGTCTCTACTTCTGCTTTGATTAATGCTTCTATCTCAACAATCCAAGCCTCATCCCAGCAGCTGTTTTTCTTCATAAAGCTCTCTAGTCGCACTAATGGATCTACTATCTCTTTCCCTTGGTCTTCCGGACGATATTTTGACGGATCATCTGCAGTTGTATGGGCACCTGTACGCCAAGTCACCGCTTCAATAAGCGTTGGCCCTCTACCGTTTCTAGCATCTGCTAAGGCCTTTTTAGCCTCAAAGTAAACAGAGAAACAGTCATTGCCGTCAATACGTACTCCTGGCATGCCATATGCGACAGCTTTTTGAGCAATCGTTTCAGAATTCATTTGCTTTTCAATCGGAACCGATATGGCATACCGGTTATTCTGATTAAAAAATAAGACAGGTGCTTTTAATACACTGGCGAAATTTAATCCTTCATGGAAATCTCCTTCTGATGTTGCTCCATCTCCAAAATAGGCAATGGCTGCATTCCGCGTCCCTTTACGCATTTCTGCCCAAGCTGCTCCTGCTGCATGCGGCAATTGTGTAGCAATCGGCACAGCAGGCGGAAAAATATTCTTTCCTACAGGCGGAACACACCCCTCTGCTCTTCCATTCCAGTAAAGATAGGTCTCAACCATAGGGGCGCCAAATGTAAGCTTTGCACCGTGATCGCGGTATGTTGGAAACATCCAATCATCCTGCCCCAGTGCTAGTGCACTGCCCACCTGTGAAGCTTCCTGCCCCTCCATTGGTGCATATGTGCCAAGGCGTCCTTGCCGCTGCAAGCTGATCGCTTTTCTATCAAAGGCCCGAATCCGCTTCATATGGTAATACAACTCTTTTGCTAGCTCTTCATGCAATTGTTCACGATAGGAAGCGTCCACTACGTTTCCTTCATCATCTATGATTCTTTTGATCGGAAATTGAGTCTCCATAGTACCCTCCTCGCACACAATTATTTACGAATCGCCCATTTTGGCTTGATAGAAGAAGTGAAGAAGCTGTTTCGCTTTCCTCTGGATGCCATGCGTTGCTCACACATTCGGTTTGCTGCTTCCATCGTAGTGATGCTGTCCAGTCTTGCTTGCTGGTATACTTCAAGAATGGCATCATAAATATGTTTTGTTTTTGCAAGTACACGTTCTTTATTCACACCGTATAATTCATCCGCTACCTGAATGAGACCACCCGAGTTGATAATGTAATCCGGTGCATATAGAATGCCTTTTTCAGTAAGCTGTCTTCCATGCTCTTCAGTAAGAAGTTGATTATTGGCTGAACCAGCGATTGCTTTTACTTTCAACTGTGCAATGGTTTCATCGTTAATAACTCCACCAAAGGCACAAGGAACAAAAACATCTGCTTCTTGTGTATATATTTCATGGCTAGCCACAATAGAAACTGAACCTGGCGTAGTTTTTGCTTTTTCTTGTATCGCCTGTAAGCTTTGTTCGTTGATATCTGTCACAATCAAATGAGCGCCTTCTTCCAGTAAGCCTTCTGCTACTTTAAAGCCAACTTTTCCTAGGCCTTGAACGGCATATGTATGGCCGCCAAGACTGTCTCTACCAAAGAGCGTTCTATTTGTTGCTTTGATGCCATAAAGAACACCCATTGCAGTCGGAACAGAAGAATCTCCTCCGCCTCCATAGGCTTCCGGTACACCAACGATACAATTGGTCTCTTTCATGGCATGAATGAAATCTTCCATATTTGTGCCCATATCTGTCCCCGTATAAAAACGGCCACCCAGCGATTCAACAAACTGACCAAAAGCTCTGAACAATTCAGGTGATTTATCTTTTAACGGATCCCCGATGATAACAGCTTTTCCTCCACCAAAATCAACGTCTGAGGCAGCACATTTATAACTCATGCCTTTCGAGAGGCGCAGGGCATCTTCAAGTGCTTCTTCCACACTGTTATATGGCTGCATACGGCACCCGCCAAGCGCAGGTCCAAGCGTTGTATTATGAATGGCAATAATTGCCTTCAAGCCCGATGCCGGATCGTTGCAAAAGACCACTTGTTCATGTTTAGACATTTTTTCAAAAAGCGTAAATTCTTCTGTTATTGATTTCTTTTCTACCAGATTCATTTTTATCCCCGCTTTCATTGAATGGTTGACGTCTCTTCTCCACTGTAAGCCCTTTCAAAATAGTGCTAATGAAGATAAATAAATGTAACTTTAATTATAAAAGGTTAGAGTGTACAAATATATATCAAACTGATCTAATTTTCTGAAATATTTTAACATTATGAATATATTTATTGATCAATTACTCCGATTTGTAAATTCCTTTTACTGCAGTAAAAAACCCCTTTCCAAAGTGAAAGAGGTCGCGAATGAAAGTCTATTATTCTTTTATTTTAAAGGCTCACGGCCATTCTTGCTCAATAGCTGATGGCAAAACTATTTTTTCCGAAACAGGTGATTTTAGCACGATCGATGTATGGATAATACCGTAGTGAATTAGATAATCAATAAGCTTATTTAAATGATCCACATCATTGACTGCTGCCTTCAATAAATAGTTCACAGTGCCAGTTAAACGGTGACATTCAATGATATCGGGATGGTTTCGAGTCATTTCTTCAAAATCATCATAAAGAACCTTTACTTCACTCACCTGAATGAATAAAAGCAGGTTTCGACCTACTGCATTAGGCAATACTCTTGCTCCAATTTTGTCGATCGTTCCTTTTTCAGTTAACCTTGTAAAACGTTCGGCTACACTTGGCCTGCTGAGGGAGAGTTTTTTTGATAAATCGCTTAGTGTAATTCGTCCATCTTCCTGAAGAATTTTCAAAAGTTGAATATCTGTCACGTCCATGTTATCACCCTCAAACGTTTTATTTTACGCATAGCTTTCTTCTATTCTATTAAAAAAAATAGTCGAAGACGCCAAGAACATCCAAGTAAACAATCACAATCACAACAGGCACAAGGTATTTAATCAATAGGAACCATGTAGCAAAAATTTTCTTTCCAATAGATGAGCCAGAAGAAATCTCTTCTACTAATCTTTCTTTTGAAATTTTCATCGGAACAAAAATGGCGATCAACAAAGCCCCAAGCGGTAGAAGCAAATTACTTACAAGATAATCAGCCGCATCAAAAATAGACTTTTTGAAAATCAATACGTCGCTCCACACACCGTATGACAGTGCAGAAGGTACGCCTACAACAAAAATAAGTAGACCGATGATCCATGAATATTTCATCCGTTTGCTGTCATCGCCTTTTGCTAGTACAGCCACAATAATCTCAAGCATAGAAAAAGCAGAAGTTAATGCGGCAAATAAAAATAGAATTAAAAAGGCAAGTAAAAAGACGATGCCAAACGGAATTTGGTTAAAGACTGTTGGCAGCACATTAAATAGCAATACTGGCCCTGCATCTGGTTTCAGACCAAATGAGAAAACAGCAGGGAAAATAGCCAATCCAGCTAACACTGCTACAAGCAGGTTCATGACCACGATGGAAATAGCGGATTGTGGGATACTTTCCTTCTTAGATAAATAGGAGCTGTATGTGACCATGACGGATACCCCAACACTCAAGGTAAAGAATGACTGCCCCATGGCAAATAAGATTGTATCCGAAGTAATCTTTGATAAATCAGGATTAAGAAAGAATTCAAGTCCTTTCATTGATCCTTCTAGTGTTAAAGAACGAATAATAATAAGCAGGAATAAAATAAACAATGCCGGCATCATAAATTGGCTTGCCTTTTCAATACCAGCTGTTACACCCCGTGAAACCACATAAATCGTGATTGCCATAAACAAAAATTGACCGAAAATAGAAAGGAATGGACTGGATATCGTTTCGCCAAATAAAGTCCCATATTGGACTTCTGTTAGACCATTTAAAGCCCCGGTAAAACCTTTATAAATGTAAATTAAGATCCATCCGCCTACTACACTATAAAATGATAGCAAGATAAAGCATGTAAAAATGCCAAGCCTTCCAATAAAATGCCATGAAGAGTTTGGCGCTAGTTCCTTATATGATTCTATTGCATCTTTTTGCGTACTTCTTCCGATAATGAACTCTCCAATTAAAAGCGGCAAACCGACAAGCAATGTAAAGAGAATAAAAATGAGTAGAAAAATTCCTCCCCCGCTTGTACCCGCTACATAAGGAAACTTCCAGATAGCGCCGAGCCCAATTGCAGAACCAGCAGCTGCCAGAATGAACCCCAGCTTCGATGACCATTGTTCTTTCTGTTCCAATACTCCACCCCTTCATATTTATTAAACAGGAAAACGCTTACACTTCTCTCTTTTAATCCCCTCTATTGGTATAACGTTTTTCCAACTACATTTTATCAACCCGTTATATGAAAATCAACATTATTTTCTGAAAACTCTATCACCTATATTCAACAAAATCCGCTCCTTACAAGGGGATATTTTCCTTGTAAGGATTAATCAGTACTATATATCCTTTTCTCCAAGGATAACAGTCGCACCTTGCTTCGCCGCACGAAATCTGATTTCTTTTACTTCTTGTGCTGCAAAATTAAGCTGCTCATCTGCCGATTCCATCATTCTTTCGAACAATTCCTTAACAGTCGGTACATCATCAATTAGTCCTGCAATTTGGCCACTGTTAATAAAGCCATTTTCCATATCGCCTTTCAACGCGCCTTGTATATGTTTATCTTCCGAAGTCCATTCTGTATACTGATCTAACGTCATTCCCTCTTGTTCCTGCTCGTGTAAGCGCCTTGCATAAGGATTTTTTAAAATCCGTCTGACCCTGCCAACACTGCGACCCAAAATCATCGTTTCTGTATCCTCTGCTTGGACAAGATGATTCTTGTACACTTCATGGAATGGCGCCTCTTTTGTTGCAATCAGCCTTGTCCCTATTTGTACGCCGCTTGCGCCAAGCATAAGAGCTGCTGCCAGACCTCTACCATCCCCAATCCCACCAGCAGCTAGTACCGGTACATTTACATGCTCCACAATCTGTGGGACCAGTGTAAATGTAGTTAATTCAAAAGAAGAGTTAATACCTGCTGCTTCGAATCCTTCCGCTACAAGGATATCCGCACCAGCTGCCTCTGCTTTTTGTGCATGTTTAACAGATGCTACAAGTACAATTACCTTGATTCCATGTTCATGGAGTAGTGGAATGAGTGGTGCTGGATTACCTGCTGATAGTGAAACAAACGGAATTTTATGCTTGATAACCAAATCAATAAGATCTTTTGTATGAGGTGATACGCTTATTGCTATATTTACCGCAAAGCTTTTAGCTGTAAGCTGTTTAGTTTCTAGAATAATCTTTTCTACCTCACCAGGATCCATAGTACCGCACCCAATCGTGCCAAGCCCTCCCGCTTCAGAAACGGCAGCGGTTAATTGGGCATTGCTTATATTGCCCATCCCCCCTTGGATAATAGGATAGTTTATTTGAAGCAATTCACAAACATCTATCATTTTTTCTCCTCCCTTTGAAATTATGTTATAATAAATAGAATAGAAAAACAATTTAGAAAATTACTAACGGAGGGTATGCTATGATTATTGCTTTTAACGGGAAAAATCCGCAGCTCGAAGAAAATGTATTTATTGCACCTGGCTCTCAACTGATAGGAGATGTCCATGTCGGCTCAGAATCGACCATTTGGTTTAATGCTGTGCTTCGCGGCGACGAAGGCTCCATTACAATAGGTAAACGATGCAGCATCCAAGATAACTCAACCATACATTTGTATGAAGGTTCTCCGGTTGTCGTGGAAGATGAAGTAACGGTTGGCCATAATGTTATTTTGCATGGCTGTAAGGTGGGGAAACGTTCAATTATTGGCATGGGGTCCACCATACTAGACAATACAGAAATCGGTGAAGAGTGCATTATTGGCGCCAACACTTTAATTCCGAGCGGCAAGAAAATTCCTCCTCGTTCACTTGTGGTTGGCTCACCTGGTAAAGTGGTCCGCGAACTAAATGACAAAGACCTTGAACTCATTCAGTTGTCTATTGATACGTATGTGCAAAAAGGATATGACTTTAGAAAAGCTTTAGAGCAAGATTAAACTATGTTAGCACCCAACAGACATCTAACTATCAGCTAGTAGTAAATAGTATGAACCAATGGGTTAAAAGATGCCTTGGATATATTTTATATACTAGTAGATTGAAAACCCAGAAAGCTTTTCGTTTTCTGGGTTTTACTTTGGATTCTCATTGACTAGATATGGATGATGCGCTGCATTATACGTTTTGTCTTTACGACGCATATCATTATCCTCACTGAATACTTCTTCAAAAAATCGGCTGGCTGGCTCTGCCAGTAATTTGTAGTATTGGCTGAATAGAAGTGAGGCATGGTCACCATTCCACAAAGGAGGTAACAACTCTTTTGGCAATCCCGGGTCGGTAAATAGAAATTTACGGTATTCATGCACTAGGTTCGCCCGCGCAACAAAACATTCCGCATCTGTCATTTGCCCAGTTGCCATAGCACTTTGGTGGATAATATATCTTTTGCTATATGTTGCAATAAACTCTTCATACTTTCCTTCAATCTCTTGTAGCGGCCAACTTTTTTCGACAAGTGCACGGTCTTCATTTGGCCCTTTGTAATCTGAAACAAAGAAATCAACATACTCGCTTATTTCATATTTTTCAACTAGCATCTTCACTTCTTTTTCAAGATCGTTTGGTGAAATCCAACAGCCACTTGAAAAGCTCCCGAAACCACTCCATAGTAGCTCTTTGCGTAATTCATCACGGATTAACCTTTTTTCTTCTGGAATGGTATACATCAGCATGCGCCATTTGCCATCCCATGAATGTGCCTTTAACTTGAAAATCCGGTGTGCTGCTTCTTCCATACGCGCTTCTCCCCGTGGTGTAAGGTAATAATAGCTTTTGTTCCCCTTTTTTTCGGATACAATCCAGCCCTGCTTCACCATTCGAGAGACAGCAACTCGAACGGATTGCTCATTATGTCCAAACTCTTTCAATACACGAATTAAACTGCCGATCCATATTTTATTTCCGTAATGACGAATATAGTCGCCATAGATGGTGAAAATCATTGATTGTGTATTCGCCATTTCATTCCTCTCTTTCTTCTTTTTTCGACATTTCTTTATTTTCTTATTATAACGTTAATTTGATAGAATGCCTACTTGCCGATATACTCTGGTTCCCTTTTTTCACTAAAAGCCTGAAGTGCTTCTAAGCGATCTCTTGTTGGTATCGTCAGTTCATAAGCTTTAGCTTCAATAGCCAGACCTGTTTGTAAGTCTGTATTCATTCCTTGTGTGATAGCATATTTGGCTTGTTTTAAAGCAACAGGACCATTTTTCATCATATCTACCGCCAATTGTTCACAGGTACTCATTAATTCCTCTTTCTTCACTACTTGCAATACAACCCCCATGGACAATCCTTCTTGTGCTGAAAATTTCTTGGCGGTAAAAATGAGTTCCTTCGCTTTCATTTCCCCTACTAATCTAGGCAGGCGCTGTGTTCCACCTGCTCCTGGTATGATGGCCCAGCTTGTTTCAGTCAAACCCATTTGCGTATCTTCTACTGCGATGGGGAAGTCACAAGCAATCATCAATTCAAATCCACCGCCCAGTGCATAGCCATTGACTGCTGCAATGGTTGGCTGTGGGAGGCTCGCAATGCCATTGAATACATCGCGAATTGCTTTTACATTTCGTCGGACTTCTGCTTCGGTTAAATGTTTGCGCTCTTTTAAATCAGCACCTGCGCTAAATGCTTTATTGCCGGCACCAGTAAATATGACTACTTTAACCTCTGGGTCAATCGAAATTTCATCTGTAACTTCTTGTAAGCATTTAAGAGTCTCATAATTAAAACAATTAAGAGATTCTTCCCGATTAATAGTTACATAAGCAATATTATTTTTCTTCGTATATAATACGGTCGACATACTACCATTCCTTTCTATTAAAAAGACTGTCCGTCTTCATCCGAGGACACCGAAAGTCTCAACTCCACAGTTCTTATTGTACTAATTTGATAAGAAAACGAAGTGTGAACAGCTGCGCGTTCCTGGGAGCGAGCGGTGAGTCTCCTCGTTCGATTCTCTCCCTGTGGGGACTCACCTGACTCGCTAATTCCCGAGGAGTCTCCGCTGCTCACACTTCAATTAAATTTTACTTATCAAATCTATACTAATAAAATTGCGCTTTTACTCTTTCAGTGCATCTCTTCTTCCATTGCCCTTTTATTTCACAAAAAGAACAATAGCATCTGAAGGGACAGCTTATTTGTAATGTTTATTCATTATAATTTTCTACAATAGCTGCAATGCCTTGACCGACACCAATACACATTGTGGCCAATCCGAATTTTTCGTTTCTCCTTTTCATCTCATAAAGAAGCGTTGTCAAAATACGCGCCCCACTAGCACCTAATGGATGGCCAAAAGCGATGGCTCCTCCGTTGACATTCACTTTATTCGAATCTAATTCTAGCTGGCGAATGCATTCAATTGACTGGGAAGCAAAAGCTTCGTTCAACTCGATAAGCCCGATATCATTTACAGTCAGGTCTGCTCGTCTAAGTGCTTTTTGGGTTGCGTAAATTGGGCCAAGACCCATAACGGCCGGTTCTAGCCCCGCTGTAGCTCCTGTTATATATTTGGCGAGCGGCTTTACATTTAGCTCTTTCGCTTTTTCCGCGCTCATAAGCAGCAATGCAGCTGCCCCATCGTTTACCCCAGATGCATTTCCCGCTGTCACAGTACCACCTTCAAAAAGTGGCTTTAACCTTCCAAGCTTTTCAAGTGTTGTCTCTGGACGCGGATGTTCATCACGGTCAACAACCATTTCACTTCCTTTGCGGTCCTTATATACAACCGGAACAATCTCTTCCGTAAAACGATTTTCTTCCAATGCTTTTTTGGCCCGTTGCTGACTTTCATGGGCAAATGCGTCTTGATCCTCACGAGAAATGGCATAGCGCTGCGCAACATTTTCTGCCGTTTGCGGCATAGAGTCTGTTCCATACATTTC
Organism: Rummeliibacillus sp. G93; assembly: GCF_023515935.1. NCBI lineage: Bacteria > Bacillati > Bacillota > Bacilli > Caryophanales > Caryophanaceae > Rummeliibacillus > Rummeliibacillus sp. G93. The sequence continues at coordinate 674,667 of NZ_CP097314.1, read as the reverse complement.
ATGTAGCACAGGATTAGTAAAACGCCAGCCGATTGTTGTATCTTGCAGTTCCATATTTCCCCGTGGGAACTCCTGATTTGGCTTTGCCATGACTAATGGCGCTCGTGTCATGCTTTCTGTCCCGCCTGCAATAAAGATATCTCCTTCGCCTACTGCAATTGCTCGTGCAGCATACATCACAGCATCTAAGCCTGAGCCGCACAGGCGATTAACCGTGGTGCCGCCGACCTCTACTGGAAGACCTGCAAGTAGGGCTGCCATTCTTGCCACATTGCGGTTGTCTTCTCCAGCTTGGTTCGCGTTGCCTAATACAACTTCTTCAATCTGTTCTGGAGGGATTGTCGGGTTTCGCTCAAGCAATGCTTTAATGACAACTGCTCCAAGATCATCCGGCCTGACATCCTTTAATGAACCTTTATATCTGCCAATTGGCGTACGGACTGCATCTACAATAACGACTTCTCTCATTTTTTTATCAGTTCTTTTTGATCAGTATAGTCATACACGCCTCTTCCACTTTTGCGGCCAAGCCTTCCCGCTTTCACATACTGTTCAAGAAGTGGTGCAGGACGATATTTTTCACCTAGCTTTTCATGCAAATACTTTAAGTTGTTCAAACGGACATCAAGGCCCACAAGATCAACTAATTCAAAGGGACCCATTGGATAATTCAATCCAAGTTTTATCGCTTTATCAATCTCTTCAGGCGTGCCGAGCCCTTCTTGTAACATATAGAAGGCCTCATTACCGACCAATGCACTGATCCGACTTGTCACAAACCCAGGGAATTCATTAATGACAACGGTCTCCTTCTCCATTTTTTCAGCGACTTCTCTAATCACAGCTGCTGTTTCATCGCTTGTTTCTAGCCCGCGGATAATTTCAACGAGAGGCATTTTATGTACAGGGTTGAAAAAATGCATCGCAATCGTTTTATCCGGACGCTTCGCATAGGAAGCAATCTCTGTCGGACTCATAGTAGAAGTATTTGTTGCGAAGTAGCAATGCTCTTGGGCATGCTCCTCCATCATTTCAAATACTTGTTTCTTAATAGCTGCTACTTCTGGTACAGCTTCAATCAGTAAATCAGCCCCTGTCGCGACGAATGCTAAGTCTGTTTCAAAATGTAAATTTCCACGAGCCTGTTCTGCTACCTCTACAGTGATATGTCCGCGGGAGATGCTTTTTTCAAAAATGGTCTCAATCTCTTTTTTTGCATTATGCAATGCCTCTTCGCTTACATCTGCAACTGTGACAGAGTATCCGCCAAGTGCTCCAACATAGGCAATTCCTCTACCCATGACACCTGAACCAATGACGCCAATGCGGTTGATCATATTTTTCTCCTCCTTTATGCAGGAAAACGGACAAGAGATCATGGTCACCTGTCCGTCTTCAATAAATAGCTTAAACGCCTAATGGATTAAGGGGACGGCTGCCATAGTAAGATAGGATACTCTTTGTTTCTGTATAGAGATCCAGTGACTCAATACTTAACTCGCGGCCAAAGCCTGACTGTTTGTATCCGCCAAATGGCGTTCCCGGAAATGCAGAAAATGGACAGTTGACCATGACAATACCTGCTTGAATCCCATTGGCTACACGTGTTGCTTTGGCGCCGTCTTTTGTCCAAACCGCAGAACCGAGACCAAATTCCGTATCGTTCGCCAGCTTAATCGCTTCTTTTTCATCTTTAAACTTCATGACAACAACAACAGGTCCAAAGATTTCCTCTTTTACTGCTTTCATATCATGATTCACATTAGCAATCACAGTTGGTTCATACCAGAAGCCATTTTCAAAGCCTTCAGGTTTTGCCACGTTCCCACCAGCAAGAATTTCTGCGCCATCTTCCACCGCAGATTTTACATAGCTGTCAATTGTGTCAAGCTGACGTTGGTCGATGATTGCCCCCATATGTGTACCTTTATCAAATGGATCGCCCAGTTTAATAGCTTTTGCCTTTTGGACGAACTTGCTCATGAATTCCTCATATATGTCTTCTTGCACATACAAGCGTGAACGTGCTTCGCAAGATTGTCCGCTATTATAGAAAATACCAAACAATGATCCATCAACTGCCGCATCAATGTCTGCGTCATTAAAGACAAGATTAGGTGATTTGCCTCCAAGCTCAAGTGTCACGCGCTTTAATGATTGCGATGCTTTGGCCATAATGTCTTTACCGATTGGCGTAGAACCTGTGAATGCAACTTTATCCACTTGTGGATGACCCACTAGATAATCGCCCACTTCTGCACCTGAACCAGGAATAATATTTACAACGCCTGCAGGAACACCTGCTTCTAGGCAAATTTCACCTAGAATAATCGTTGTAAGCGGCGTAAGAGAAGCAGGTTTAACAATAACGGAACAGCCAACAGCAATCGCCGGTGCCACTTTCCATGCAGCCATCATCATTGGATAATTCCATGGCGTGATTTGGGCACAAACACCGACAGGTTCTTTTTCTGTATAGTTATGGAATTGCCCAGGCACATTATTAACCGTCCCGCGGTGGCCGATAATCGCGCCTGCGTAGAATTCAAAATCTTCAATGGCTTGCATAACCTGTCCCTGTGCAGCATGGATAGACTTACCTGTATCAAGAATTTCTAGTTCCACTAGTTCGTTGAAACGGGCACGCATAGTAGAAGCAATCTTATTCAATACTTGTGCACGGCGGCCGACAGGGTATTTCTTCCATTTACCGTTATCAAATGCTTCGCGTGCAGCAGATACCGCTCGATCTGCATCCTCTTTTGAAGCTTTTGCTACTTCAGCCACCAATTCGCCGGTTGCAGGATTGTATACTTTTATCGTTTCGTCACTGCTGCTTTTTACCTTCTCTCCGTTAATGATTAAATGGTAAAAATCTCGTTTCATTGCTGCTTGTTCCACTTTAATTTCTTGAGTTGTTGACATCTATTCCACTCCTTTTATTTTCCTTGGAAAACTGGTTTTCTCTTCTGCATAAACGCATCAACACCCTCACGATGATCAGCTGTCAAACCAGCGATACGTTGTCCTTGGGCTTCACGTTCAAGATATTCGTCAAATGAAAGTGTGCTTGCCTCTTTCAGTGACCGTTTGATTAAGCCCATTGCCTTTGTCGGCATAGTTGCGAGGCGGGCTGCAAATGTGTGTACTTCATCTGTAAATGTTTCTGCTGTATAAACTCTATTAGCGAGACCAATCTCAACAGCTCTCTCTGCCGGTACTTTCTCACCCAGCATAGCTAGCTCAGCTGCTTTTCCTTCCCCTACAAGCTTCGTTAGGAAATATAGATTGCCTGAATCCGGTATGAGCCCAACATGTATAAAAGCATTAACGAAACTAGCATTCTCAGAAACTAAGCGAAAATCACAAGCAAGCGCTAGAGAAAATCCAGCACCAGCGGCAACTCCGTTCACGGCCGCTACTATTGGCTTTTCGCATCGTCTCATCTCTTTTACCATTGGTCCGTAATGCGATCTTAAAATATCTCCGTGATCCATCGTTTCATCTACGTCAGACAAATCTTGGCCGGAACAAAACGCTCGACCTGCTCCTGTGATCACTATTGTTCGGACTTCTTCATCTCGTGAAGCTGTCTTAACAGCATCTTTGATTTCACTGTTCATCCTTGCTGTAAACGCGTTAAGTTTGTCGGGTCTGTTCAACGTGAGCCAGGCAACTCCATCTCTTACGTCATAATGAATGGTTTCAAACATAGATGCAGCTCCTTATCTACCTTTATATTCTGGTTTTCTTTTTTCTACAAAAGCATTCATGCCTTCTTTCTGATCCTGTGAAGCAAAAAGCAGATAAAAATTTTTCCGTTCATATTGCATGCCCTCGTATAGTGGATAATCGACAGCCTTATTGACTGAATCCTTAATCAGACGTAAAGAAAGTGGGGGCTGTTTTGCAATCTTGGCCGCAAATTTTAATGTTTCTTCCATTAATAATTCCGGGGAAACAATTTGATTAATCACACCATGTGTTAAAGCATCTTCTGCTGGAATCCTCTCTCCTGTCCAGAGCCACTGAAGCGCTTTTGTACGTCCTGCCAGCTTTGTCAGCCTTTGAGTCCCACCAGCTCCAGGCATAACACCGAGTGATACTTCCGGGAAACTAAATTCAGTGCCAGAAGCCGCGATTAAAAGATCGCAGCATAATGCAAGCTCAAATCCGCCGCCAAATACAAACCCTTTCACCGCTCCGATAATGGGCTTTTTTATGAGTGAGAGCCGGTCCCAATCGGCAAACTGGTTTAACAATTCCAGCCGAATCGGATCATCCTCCGCCATTTCATCAATATCAGCGCCAGCTGAGAAAGAGTGACCCTTTCCGGTTAAGACAATCACCTGCACCTCTTCATTTCGGTCAAATGACTCCATTGCTTCCACGACTTCACTGACCATTTTTCGATTAAGAGCATTTAACTGGCGGGGGCGGTTTAACTCTATGACCGCCGTTCCGCCTGTTATAAATGTGTCGATACAGTCAAAAGCACTCATTCTACTTCCTCGCCGATCATCAATGTTACAAGATCACCTGCAAATCCCATTAAATCTTTTCCGGAAGCTTTCCCTTCATCCGACTTCATGCCGCTTTTCAAATCTTCCATGCTGTCATAAATCATTTCGCACATGAGATAAAGATCTGGTTTGCCGCCTGTCATCACATTTTTAGTAAATCTCGTTACTTTCATTTCACGAAGGCCTGGAATTTTTGCTGTAACAGGGCCGTGAACATTAAAATAATGCTCATCAAATTTCTCTTTGTCTTTCGGTTGTTTGTATAATGCCACTACTTTTGCCATTCTAAATCCCTCCACTTTTTTACATGATTGTTGATACTGGTTTCATTGCTTCAAACGGGTTCTTACAACTTTTGCAGTACAAAATACTTCTGCAGGCAGTGGGCCCAAAGATATTTTCCATAGTTACATAAGTAGACCCACAATAAGGGCAATCCACATGCCATGAACCATCTACTTCAAAGTGCTGCGGAGGTGGCGCAATGCCAAACGCGCGGAGCCCTTTGTGTCCTTCTTCTGTAATACGTTCAGATGTCCAAGGTGGATGGAATACAAATTCGACCTCTACCTCACCCACCGATGGTAGTCTTTTCACTGCATTCACTGTATTTTTCTTAATAATTTCCAATGCAGGGCATCCCAGAAAAGTGGGAAGGAGCACTATGTTCACGTTGTTTCCTTCCACATTCACTTTCTCTACCATGCCTAAATCAATGATGCTGACTGTATCGATTTCTGGATCTTTCACGCCCATTAACGCATCGTATACTTCTTGTCGAATTTCTTCTTCAAGTGATACCACCTGTGATCACCTCTTTTGATGTTCATTTACCAAGCTGCTGCAGGATCTAATCTGTACACTTCTGACAGAGTCGTTAATGCAGATGCCAATTCTTCCGTATGATCGCCATTGCGGCCATTCTTTGCCGAAGCTTCTGGAATGTCTGGCACTTTCATCGCAACACATTCAAATGGTAGCGCCATGTTCGATTTCCATCCCTCTTTTAATTGATCTTCGCCGGCAATTAGACCGCTCTGTTCAATCGCTGTTTTTTCATCTCCGTACGAGAAAACATCGCCAAAGTCCTTCATCACAAGCTCTATTGCTTCATTCATTCGGCGTTTTGCTTCATCTGTTGAATTGAGAAGCTGAATAAACCATGTTTTCCAGTGCAGAAGATGATAGTACAACTCCATGTTTACTTTTACAGCCGTTTCAGCAAGCGGCTTATAGTTGCTTTGCCGTAATGAATCCATCTTGACTTTTTTCGCTTGGGTGTAGAAGAAATTTCTAACAACGGCATAAGCCCAATCATATTTCGGTGTTTCCATGTAATAGCCTTCACCGTTCACTCGTTCAGCGAGCACACTATTTCTTCTATCCTGAGCTTCCCGCAGGTGTGCAAGGTCATCTGCTTTTCCAGCACCAAGATCCTCAAGCAGTGTATAGAACATAGCCGCATGCCCCATTGTGTCTTGACTGATGGAGGAAGACGCCACATCCTCTTCTATATGTGGGGCAAGGCCGAGCCATTCAGAGCCGCGGAAAGAGATGAGAAAATCATCGTCCGCTAATTGAAACAATAGATTTTCTAATGCTTTTTTATATTCAGGGCTTAAAACGTTTTCTCCGCTGCTCATTTGCTGTTCCCTCCCCACGATAGGATTTCTTTTTCATCTAGCATTTGCTGCTCGTAATGGCGCCACTTCTTTTTCAAATAGCCATAGCCTTTAGTTGTGCGGTATTGCTTATTATCCAAACGGCCCAGTGTCAGTTTCTCATCAGCATTCATAGAACGGATATGTTCTCTATCTATAATCCAAATATCTGCAACAGGCTCACGGCGCATAAAGTTTTCTTGTGCCATGATAAACGCCATATCTTTGTTTGGCGCAAGCAGGCTAAATTGGTGTTGAAAAGCAGAACTCGGCGTTCGTTTGCTAAACACTTCAAATTCTCGGTAAAATGTTTTTTCTGCCATTTATATGACCTCCCATCGGTACAATTAATTGGTTGTAGCTGCTAATGCATCACGAACCCATGCGTTATTTTCATATGAGGTTCTACGAAGATTGAGGCGAGCTTGTGAACGTGGTCCTTGGTTTTTAATAATTTTCTTAAACTCAGACCAATCCGGCTGCTGGTAGATCCACATTTGTTTTTCTTCATCGTAATGCATGGTTGGATCCGGCAGTTTAAGCCCGAGCGAAAGAATCCGTGGAATATATTTTGTAAAGAAGTCTTGCCTTAGCTGTTCATTTGTTTTTGTACGGATTTTATATTTAATCGTAATGTCCTGTTTAGAGGAGCCAGTTGTTTCCTTACTTGCCGGGCCAAAGAACATCAACAAAGATTCCCACCAATGATTTATTGCATTTTGTACCATTATTCTCTGTTCTTCTGTTCCTTCTGCAAGCGCCATAATGATTGCTTCCCCGTGCTGTGCATGGAAGACTTCTTCTGCACAGATGCGCTGAAGTGCTCTTGCATACGGGCCATAAGAGGAGCCAAGCATGTTTGTTTGAGTAATAATGGCCGCGCCATCGACGAGCCAGCCAATCAACCCTGCATCTCCCCAAGATTTTGTGTCCATATGGAAGACGTTATGGAACTTTAAATCCCCATTAAATAAATCCTGCATGATGTCGCTGCGGGTTTTACCATATGGCTTCAATAAATCTTCTGCTACGCGAAGCAGTAATTGCCCATGCCCCATTTCATCTTGCACTTTCGCCATGATGGCAAGCTTTCTATGAAGCGTCGGGGCTTTTGGTACCCACTCTTTTTCCGGAAGCGCTCCCATAATTTCGCTGATACCATGCATGGAAATTAACTTAATGAGCGCGATTCGATATTCTTCAGGCATCCAGTCATCGGCCTCAATTTTATCTCCCGCTTCAATCCGCTCGATAAATTGTTCAAGCATTTCTTCTTCGCTTTTCATTGCCAGATTAGACACTTGCTCTCCTCCTAAAAAATTAATTTATTTGTAGTTTTCTATAACAGATTTACACGCCGTTACGATTATATGTTATGTGTCAAAGAAATATTTCCACCATTATCAGGTTTTGTTGCGCTTCCCCACTTTTAATAAAAGGACTATTTAGGATTTCACAGCGAAAAATGGCTCACTTTCCACTTTTATTGAATCTGTCGGACAACCTTCTACCGCATCCTCTAAGTCTTCAAGAAGATATTCAGGAACTTCAACGCGTCCTTCGTTATCATCTAAAATGACATGAGAGATGCCTTCTTCGTCATAATCGAAAATATCTGGTGCACTGGCTTCGCAAGCACCGCATGCAATACAAGTTTCTTTGTCCACCATGGTGTACTTCGGCATGATAAAAGTTCCTCCTTTGGTCTTTGTAAGGGGTAGTTTACACAGATTTTGCTATGTTTTTTTCGCTTTCTCCCATCACAGAGGTGCTGTGCAATGGCTGCACTTTTGCTTTTGGGTCAATATAGACTTTGGCATTGCTAACTGCAGTTGGCGCTTCGCCGAAACCACTGGCAATAAGCTTTACCTTTCCTTCGTATGTGCAAATATCTCCAGCAGCGTAAATCCCTTCAATATTCGTTTCCATCCTTGAGTTAACAACAATGCTATTCTTCTCAATCTCGAGACCCCAATTCTTCATAGGTCCAAGCGATGACACAAAGCCGTATGTGACGACAACATCATCCACCTCAATCGTCTCTTTTCGGTCGCCTTTTACCTGCTCCAGCACAACCTTTTCAATCCGATCTTTACCGATTAATTCTGTTGGAACAAACGGCGTCATGATCGTAACTGAAGAATTCTTCATATTTTCCACGCTATGCTCATGGGCTCGGAACTTATCTCGTCGGTGGGCAATGGTAACCTGTTCAGCTATTGGTTCAAGCATTAATGCCCAATCTACCGCTGAATCTCCTCCTCCAAACACTTGCACTTTTTTACCGGCAAATTTGTTAAGGTCTTGGATGAAATAATGGAGGTTTTGACCTTCATACTTCTCTGCTTCTTTCAACTCCAGCTTCCGAGGCTGAAAAGCCCCATTTCCTGCTGTAATAACAATGGCCCTGGTATAATGAATGCCATTGTTTGTTGTTAACTCAAAAATGCCATCTTCTCGTTTTTCAAGAATTTCAACTGATTCCCCTAAGCAAATAGTCGGTTGAAATTGGTCCATCTGTTCTTTCAAATTATCAACCAGCTCCTGCGCCTTGATTTTTGGGAAACCCGCCACATCATAGATATATTTTTCTGGGTAAAGTGCCGATAGCTGACCGCCAAGCTGCGGCAGGCTCTCAATCACTTTGCAGGACATTTTCCGCAAACCTGCATAAAAAGCAGTAAACATGCCAACTGGCCCACCACCAATTATCGTAATATCAAAAATATTCTGATTTTCATTCATTCAATTCCGTCCTTCCATGTTTCTATTACACTACTACTGCCTTAGAATCTCTTAAATCAACAATTCGGGCAGCTTTGCCTTCTGACCTTGGTATTGCTTTAGGAATATTAAAGACAGTGTTTATGGTCACTAAGCATGTAGATTTCATTACACGCTGGATTTCTTTCTTTATTTTCGAAACACGTTCATGTGACAAGTCTTGGCCTATTTCCTCATATAGCTTGCTTTCTATCTCGACATGTAACACTGCTTCGTCCATTGCTCCATTGCGGATAAGGTGGATTTGGAAATGCGGCACAAGTCCATCGATTTGAAGTAGCACCCGCTCTATTTCAGATGGGAAGACATTTACACCTCGGATAATAATCATGTCATCCGTACGTCCCTTTACTCTAGACATTCTGACTGTTGTCCGTCCACAGCTACATTTTTCTCTTGATAAAGAGGCAAGGTCGCCTGTACGATAACGTAAAACTGGAAACGCTTCCTTTGTTAAGCTTGTAAAAACAAGCTCGCCAATTTCTCCATCTGAGACTGGTTCCAACGTCATCGGATCAATTACTTCTACAAAGAAATGATCTTCTTGTACATGTAGGCCATCTTGCGCTTCTGCACACTCAATTGAGACACCTGGCCCCATAATTTCGCTCAATCCATAAATATCAACTGCTTTCAAATTAAACATCTCTTCAAGCTTAGTCCGCATCTCTTCAGACCAGGGCTCAGCACCAAAAATGCCATATTCGACCGATGTTTCTCTCGGATCTTTTCCCATCTCCAGCATCTTCTCACCTATGTTTAAAATGTAAGATGGGGTTCCACAAATTCCACGCGGTTTGAAATCTTCAATAACCGTGATTTGCCGTTCTGTATTACCTCCTGATATGGGAATGACTGCCGCTCCAAGTATTTCAGCACCGTAGTGTAAGCCAAGCCCACCTGTAAACAATCCATAGCCGTATGCATTGTGGAATATATCCGTTTTCTTCCCTCCCGCAGCCACTATGGACCGGGCGACAATTTCGCTCCAAACTTTTAAATCATTCTCTGTATAACCAACAACAGTCGGCTTCCCACTTGTTCCTGATGAAGCATGGATTCTCACAAGCCTCTCTTGTGGAACAGCAAATAAACCATATGGATAATGATCCCGCAAATCTTGTTTTTTTGTAAATGGGAGCCTTAGTATGTCATCCAAGCATTTAATATCATCTGGTGTAATCCCTATTTCACTAAATTTATCTCTATAGAATTCTACATTTTCATAGACTAACCTTACTGTGTTTTGAAGGCGCTCAACCTGTAAGCTCTCCATTTCAGAACGCGCCATTGTTTCAATTTGCGGATTGTACATGTGGTGTAACCCCCTAATTGTAGAATATGGAACATTAAAATCTGAAACTATATAACACTTTTTAAACGATTAATTATTTAGTTGTAATACAATTAAATTCTAATTTTCATTTTACCAGTTGTCAACAGTAAATTCTGAAAATTCTTTTATATTCGAGCATTACCTTCTATATCTTAAAAGCATTTGAGATTTAGATAACAAAAGTAGCATGTTTCTCAAGAAGCAAGAATCGGGTAATTAAAGGAGGGATAAGGAGCGTGAGCGAAGATGGGGTACGTATTTATTATGTTATATTTCGTGATTATTGGATTCGTAATTGAGATTTCTGTCATGTTATTTCACTTTACCGGCCTCAAAACAAAAATATCGAGGTTTCAGGTCATCTCAATGCTAACAGCCACTGGCTTCACGACAGATGAATCCAAGATTATCATTGATCATCCGATACGAAGAAAAATTGCATCATTTCTTATATTATTCGGTGCCTTTTCACTTGCGGTCATCATTTCCTCCATCAGTAATATTCTATCGGACGATTTAAGATTAAAAGAGCTATCCATCATTTGCGGTGTACTCTTTGCAATTCTGGCGATTTTAAAATTGCCTTTGACTCGAAAAAAATTAACACGATCTTTTAAACGAGAGTTAGAGAATGAATTTCAAATATATGAGCGTCCTGTAAAAGATGTTTTATATCTAGACAGTGAGGATTTTGTAACAGAAATGAATATTACTGAACACTCTAAATTAGTGGGCAAAAGGATATCTGACGTATTAGATGATGAAGAAGACATACGTATATTATTCATTAAAAGAGGAGAAGTCTGGATAAGAAAGGATTTATTCTCCTGTACCTTAAATCAAGGTGACCAAGTACTGCTCTATGGAAATAAAAAAGAGATTGAAGAAAAATTTGCTCGGGAACTAAATCAAAAGATGATCTAACGTATTCAAATAAAATAAAAATCGTAACGAATCTTTTGGTTCAATTATTCGTAGATGAATCATAGACAAAATGAAAAGGAGGAATTGAATTGGAAGGTAAAGGCTGTATTAAGTGTGGTTGTACGGATGCTGTTACGAAGGAAGTTGCTATGACGGGCACAGGTTTGTCCAAGATGTTTGATATTCAGCACAATCAATTTATTGTGGTGTATTGCAAAAATTGTGGGTATGCAGAGTTTTATAACAAAAAGTCATCTGCTTCCTCTAATATTTTAGATTTATTCTTTGGTTAGATGATATGTAGTTCGCTAATTGCATAAGATGAAACATAAAAAAGAGAAGTGAGAAGCCACTTCTCTTTTTTATTATCTAGTTATCTCCTCTTAAATATATTTCATATCCCATAGAATGATATATTTCGATATGCGAAATGATAGTACTGAAAATTCATTAAATTTTAATAAATTTAATAATTCTGTTTTATTCTACTTTATCCTTTGATATAGTATTAATAGTTACTCTTCTCAAGTAGCTAAATTTTTCATTAGATAAGGGGGATTTTTATGAAGAAAAGGTTTTTATCGCTTGTGCTATTATCAGCTTTAATGCTAGTACTTGCTGCATGTAACTTCGGCGGAACGAAAGAAAAAGATACCTCTTCCGGCGGCCAATCTTCTGGCACTACCAAAAACGAAGATAAAACGTTAAATCTTTCAATTACTTCTGAACCACCAAGCTTGAATCCACAGTTGGCAACGGACAGTACTTCTGGTGCTATCATTCGTGCAGCGTTTGAGGGTCTTACTCGTGTAGATAAAGACGGTAATGTTCAAAACGCAATGGCGGAGGATGTAAAAGTAAGCGATGATAAATTAACGTACACATTCAAGTTGCGTGATGCAAAATGGTCAAATGGCGATCCTGTAGTAGCTGGCGACTTCGCTTACGCTTGGAAATGGGCGCTAGATCCAAAGAACGCTTCTGAATATGCATCTATTCTTTACCCTATCAAAGGTGCAGAAAAGTTTAACGGTGGAAAAGGTTCTGCTGATGATTTAGGCATCAAAGTAGTTGATGAGAAAACATTAGAAGTAACACTTGAAAACCCAACACCTTACTTCTTAGAATTAACAGCATTCTATACTTATATGCCTGTTAACGAAAAAGTAGTTAAAGATAATAAAAAATGGTTCGCTGAAGCTGGCGATACTTATGTAACAAACGGACCTTTCACATTAAGCGACTGGAAACACAATGACTCAATCACTCTTAAAAAGTATGCTGATTACTGGGATAAAGACAACGTAGCTTTATCTACTGTTAACGTTAAAATGGTTGAATCTGAAACAACTGCTAACCGTATGTTCAAAAGCGGAGATCTAGATTACTTAGGCTCTCCATACCAAACTGTTCCACTTGATGCAATGGATGGTTATAAAAAAGACAAAACTTTAAAATCTATGCCATATGCTGCTATCTATGAGTACAAATTCAATACAAAAGGTAAATTCACTAAAAATGCAAACATCCGTAAAGCATTATCTTACGCAATCGACCGTCAAGGCTTAGCTGATAATGTATTAAAAGGCGGACAAAAACCAGCATTGAGCAATGTACCAGTTGCAATCGAAGGATTTGAAGATGAAAACAACAAATTCAAAGACAACGATATCGAAGCAGCGAAAAAAGCACTTGAAGAAGGTATGAAAGAATTAGGTATCAAAAAAGCTAGCGATATCAAAATTGGCATTTCTATCAACACAAGTGAAGCACACGCTGCTATCGCACAATATATTCAAGAAGGCTGGCACAAAAACCTAGGTATCGAAGTGAAAATGGATAACTCAGAATGGCAAGTATTCCTTGATAAAGTAACTGCCCTAGATTATGATGTAGCGCGTATGGGCTGGATCGCTGACTTTAACGATGCTTACACATTCCTAGAACGTTATGATACTGCTAAAAATGGTAACAATGATACTGCTTGGGAAGATCCAAAGTACAAATCTTTACTAGTTTCTTCAACAAAAGAAACAGATGAAAACAAACGTCTTGAATTATTAAAACAAGCGAACACATTACTAGCTGAACAAATGCCAATCGCACCAATCTACTTCTATGTAAACAACTATGTAGAAAAAGATTATGTGAAAAACATGGCACCAAACAAGCTAGGTGAAATTGACCTTAAAGCTGTAGATATCCAAAAATAATTTTAAAAACTGCTTCCAACGTTTATTCGTTGAAAGCAGTTTTTTTATGTTTCCTATGGTTACTTACACTTAAATATATTCTGTAACTCAGAACATGTTCATAAAGTGTTTTGAGATTTATAAATTCGGCTTGCCTCATACAAAGTCTAGAGCACTTTTCCAACCATATGCATTTTTTCGCGTGTATATTTTACCCTATCCCGTAAAGTTGTTGTATTTGTCCATGCCTCATTCAAATCTTTTCATATGATATTAATAACCAAGGACTTAACATTCTTGGCCTTAATTAACGTGAAAGGAGGGAAATAAGATGAATGACGCTTGCCCAACATGTGGTAGCCATAAATCATACCATGCCATCACTCATCATTGTGATGGCATGTCGTCTCATGACCATAAGTGCAACTGCAACCATTCTTACTCCTGTTGCGACTGCTACCATTCCCATCATTACCACTGCAGAAGATCTATTTGTGATGAGGATTTCAGCATTCGGCTAGGTGGCTTGCAAAATGGACTAAACTTTCGGTTGAGGCAATTAATAGGTTGTAAAGTTGAATTCTTAATGGATAACGGCAACACCTTATATGGTGAAATCCGCCATGTAGGATCTAACTTTGTAGAGATTATGGAAGAAGACTACAAACCACCAAAAATAGTTAAAGATAAAGTCATCGAAGAAGTATCTTCTAATGAAGAAATAATCGAGAAGCCTCCTTCTGATATTAAAAAGAAGAAGAATAAAAGAAAAAAGAAAAATAATAGAAAAAAGAAGCATATGACCATTTTTTCTATAGATAAAATTATGGATATAAAATATCGTTGTAGCTGCCATTAACCGCTTTAACTTCTCTTTGATGACTCTTATTGAAGAGAGTACTAAAGTAACTTTTAACCTATACTTGCACACCAAAATAATTCAACATTTCTTAGTTTTATATTTGCTTAATAATCATCTATTGAGGCATTAGTTTCAGAGATGAAGGATAATCAGGCAGTCAAAAACAACGTCCATTGGCCGCACTAAAATATTTGCATTAAGGAAGAATTTAAAAAACTCAGCCGCTAAGGAGTCCTCCTTTTGCGACTGAGTTTTTTTCAAGAAATCGACTCTTTCTTTCTTTTTATTAAGGTGAGTTTTGCTAGAGGAATTATTCTGAGCTCTTTTTCTATTCTTAGCACAATAGAATCTTTGTTAACATCTGTTACAAACCCTTTTAATTCTATACCATCGAAGGTAAGTTCAATTCTTTTTGCTTCCAAAGATAATAAATATATGGGTAATCGCATACCGAAAAACAGGTGAAGCAGCTCTGGCGAGGAAGAGACGACTTCTCCAAAATGATAAGCCACTTCTCTCCTAAAACAAGGGTCCACGTCTCTTAATGACGCTTCGTGTATAGGTACAGCATATCTGCCACATGGTTTCACTTCATCAATCACGCTGTACGGAATAATCACCTCTTGCTTTTCATTTAGAAGTACGACAAAATCAAAGCCGGCAATTTGGACATGCCCTTCTACTTTATTATCTGTATTTAGAGTAACTTCCACATACAGTCCTTCCAAACCCCTAAACGCATTGCGGTAAATTTCTTGGGGGGATCTTTCATTAAGGGCCAAATCAAGAAGCAGTTCATTTGCTGCAGCAATTTCATCCTCTACATCTTTTAATTTTTCAATAGGAAGGCAGCTCGTTGGCGAAGGATAGGTTGGCGAGAGCATGTTGGGCGGGCAGCATGGATTCTGAGAGCAAAAGTCTTCTATTGGAGACAGTTCGACAAGCGGTAGTTCATATTTACTTCCCATCTGTGTCACCTCCTTTCTTTAACAGCAAAGGATTCTTTATTCATTAATTGGCGGCAAGTATTTTTGTATTTCTTTGTGCACACGTATGATCCCCCACATGCCTTGTTCTAAATCCCATCTTATATTGCCAGCTCGATACATAAAGTCGCCGGAATAACCCCCAATAGCACCTGCTCCTCCTAAGAGCTGCAAATTTCTAAGCCCGCCTGCCACATTATGACCTACAAATGATTCAACACGAGAATCCATATCTTTTACATCAAAGAGCCATCTGTGGCCATGGAGGTGGAATGTGTGAGACCTTCTTCTTTCTGCCGGCGTAATAAGGCGGATTGTAACTGGATCGCCTGTATATGCTTCCAATACAGGTGTCGCTGGATCGCCAAATACGATAGATGAAAATAATTTATGAAGAACAGGGTTCTTGTTATAACGGTTAATCAAGCGTTCACTACGATAATTAAAGCCTCGTGAGCCTTGATTATAAGTGTCTACTAAATCCTCTTTATCCAAATCTGGAGGAGGCAATAAAATTCCATCAATAGGATCGATAATTAGCTCATCATTTTGATCAAGAAGCCTAACACCATCATGAATGAGTAAAACATACTCCCTTACATCCGGAAGAAGAGGGTTCCTTAATATCACATTCGCGCCTGAACGGACCGGCTTTAATGTATAAGGATCCACATATTCTGTCCCTCTCGGCTCGGCAATAAAGGCTCCAAAGGCCCCTTGCGATTTATGATTGCGAATATCTGCCATATCCCATAATCCACAGGCACCTAATTGAGAATCTACATACCAGCGATATGTTCTTTTTTCTCCCGGTCCTACTGTTTGATCTCCATTAAATCCAACCGTTTCGCCAGCGGAAGTTTGAACATCATAATCTACTAGTTGTGGGTGCAGTGAAATCCTTAATGATGGTGGATAAAATGCCTGCTCTTTCACCTCTGGATATGGATAGATACCATCCTTGAATGGGAATAGATCAAATTTCAGCTTACTCGTCAATGTTACATCCACTGTATCCCCCACATTGGCTCGGATTACAAGTGGCTCTGGCTTCTTTTTACCTTGCAAAATATCTTCCATATCTTCTTGAAGTGCAAAAATAATGCCGTACGGGTCATGGTCGCCAAAATCGTTATAGGTTATTGGGACTTGAAAAGCGACAATATCGAAAGTCCGTATAGGACCTTTCGCTGGGCGGAGTGTTGCTTTCTTTGCAGGCGGTGGTTTCTTTCCAGTACACTCCGGCAAAGGCCTTGATTGCTTCATAGGCATCGGTCGATCTGACAAAGGAATCAAATCGGGCACTTTTTCTTTATATGCTCGGATTAACCCCCAAAGGCCATTCCATAGATCCTCTTCAGTTTCAAAAGCCCACAGATAATCTCCTGGTCTTGGAATAAATGTTTCAAAGGTGAAAGACTCAGAAATCCCGATGTGTTGTTGACAGTCTAACCGTGAAGAGAGATTTCCACGTTCGTTTAGCCATCTTAAACCATGGACATTAAAACTATGCGACTCTTCTTGTGCGCCTTGCAAAAGCCTTATCCTTATGGGATCGCCTGCATATGCACGCAGTATTGGCGTGACTGGATCACCGTGCGTAAATGAACTAAAACTATAAGCGGGATCACACTCTTTCCCTAATCGGAATCGCAACGGTTCGTTTTTATAATTTACACCGAATAATCCAGGGTCATCTTGAGAGCCCGGGAAGTTTGGAGGATTGAGTGGCTTGCCATCTTTGTCAAACAGTAAAGTAAAGTCTTGTGCAAAAAGTGCAAAGTCTCGGTAATTTGGTATGAGCGGATGATTGACAGTTACCTGCGTACCACGGTCAACCGCTTCTCCTGTGGCTGGATTAAGAAATTCAGAAAATCTTGGATGTACTACACCTGAACCAAAGACGCCATGTTGCTGATGGCTCAATGGGAAGAGATGGTCATGGAAGAACCATGCCTTCAATTCAACGTCCGCATAGTAAGAATAGCGGATTGTTTCACCCGGCAATACAGAAGAATCATAATTCCACCCCACATTCGCACCATCACATACCAGTACATCAAACTTTACAAAGTGAATATGAAAACCGGTCTCATATGTTCTGGTAACTAATTGGAAAGCATCACCATCAAGAATATGAGGCAACCTGTTAGTAAAATTAATCTTAATGCAGGTGTGAGCAGAAGCATGAATAACAAGTGGCTCTGGCTCTTTCTTTCCAGAACAGACATCTTCCACATCTTCATCTAACACATAAATACGCCCTTTTGGATCATGCCAGCCTTCTCTATTGTAAATAATCGGCAGTTCAATTATAGAAACATTGAATTCTTTGACGGGTGTTTCTTCAGGGCACGGGTCTGTAAATACGGCACCTGGGCGCGGTTTTTCAATCGCTGCATGACGTTCCAGCTCTGTCATGTCCCTTCCGCCAACAATACCTAAAGGTGGTCTTGGCGCTTTATTCCCTACTTTGCCAGGAATAAAATTCGGGAAGCCAGGTCTTTGCTTCGTTGGCTTGGGTGGCGGCGCCCGATCAGGCAAGGGCTGCAATGCTTTGATTGGTACACCATTCGGATAGCATTGACTCCCGTCTTGCAGGGTATCAAAGATTCGATTCATCCCCCACATCCCCGCTGCGAAATGCGGATATAAATGACAGTGGATGATGATATCTCCAAATGAGCCTTGAAGGCTTCCTAATCCATATAGTGGATCTATTGTATAGTGGGATTGTGGGCTGATGGCTTGGGCATCAACAATGGTTGATGCTAAGTCTTGCGGATCTTCAAACCATTGATGGACGTGGTAATGAAAGACGTGTGTTTCCTTTTGACCACCGTGGAATAGGCGTATTCTGGCGGGATCTCCTACGTACCCCCGTAATATAGGAGCAGATGGATCGCCAAATACCCATGAATCATGATGCACCTCTTCTCCGACACAGTTAGGGCACACCACGCCTTCAGAAATTAACTGAGCACGTCTATTTTCCGGCTCATATCTGTAATTGGCGCCATGAAATGATTCTTCCTCTTGATTGGTGATATGGTTGATAGGACGGTTTCCTGTGACATCATTGATCTCCATCTCATCATGGAACATCCACACATACTCTCTGTGAGAAGGCAGCAATGGATGATGAACATCGGCATACATTCCGCTGTTCATTGGCTTGCCCGATACTGGATCTGTCCACCAGGAAAATCGATTTTCAACACATAGTCCTCCAAAAAGTCCATTCGAATTGGATCCATTTTCGCTGCTTGAGGGGTTACCTAGATCTGCAAAGAAATAGTTTCCTTCTTCCAATGCATGTATCCGGTATATTATCGAATCACCCGGGGCTACTGTACTATCCTTGTTATAGCCGACACTTGCTCCATCTGCATTACAAACATCGTACTCTGCTTCATAAAAATGCATGCCTGTATGGAATGGCAGTTTATTTTCAAATTGAATCTCTACAATATCGCCGGCGTTCGCCCGAATAACCAATGGCTCTACTAAATCCACCGGTGTAAAAGGATTTTTCTTGACCAAGTCTTTTACTTTTTGCTCATTCTCTTTTAACACATACATCATGCCATTCGGATTATGGTCGCCAAATGTGTTGACCACAATCCGAATTGGAATAGCGATGACATGATATTTTCTCTTCATTTAACCTCCTCCGTCTCTTTAACCTTTCAACTCAGGGATACTTGGGCCAATATTGGTTTCAATGTAAAAAACACTGATGGAATCAATGTGTACGCTCCATTCTTTCCCCTCTAGCTCAGCAACGCTTGTTGTTTCAACATCTAGCACAACAATATCTTCAATGACTTCTTTTATCTTTCCAATAAACATAAAGGGGAATGCTTGCGTTAAGATAAATACCCTTCGATTCACGTTCTTTTTAAAATGTTTTGTCACTGCTTCATGTCTTCGCTCATTGATCATTTTCAATCGTTCTTTTTGCATTTGTTCATCCTCCTGCACTAGGTTAGTGGAAAGGCCATATCACTTGGAATTTCTGTTGAAAAAGCAACAATTTGTTCAAGTGGAATACTTAAAGGAAGTGGAAATTCATAGAAAGGGGCGTTCACCATTTTAATAATGACGGGTGACAAGGTAAGATGTCCCAATTGGATATCAGAAACTTTTCCTGCAAATATGGGCCTAAATACTTGACCCAGAAGGTTTAGCTGCACTGCTCTTGTTATAACCAGCACATCCTCCCCTTTCAACTTTTGCATATAATCTACTAGCATTTCATCAGCTTGCTTCACGCTATCTCCTCCTCGTGATTAGAAAATCGCTTTTATCATTTCCCTCCAAAAGGTAAAAAGCCTTACGGTCGCAACAGAATGTATATCATTAAGAGGAATTACACTCTCCGCCTTCAAAAGTTTAAGATATAAATGGCTTTTATCAGTTCGATTAATCTTTCCATAATACATTTTGTCATCTGTTCGAACTTCTACAGAGCACCCTTTCCAGGTATCCAGATTTGTTCTGAGTGACTCCTCAAAAAATTGTTGAACCAGCGCATCTCGTTTTGTGACTGTTTCACCAAACTTCAGAATAAGTTTTTCTCTTAATCCGTTATCATAAATATAGTTTTGATGTGCATTCGAATAAGTAGGATGACCAAAAGGAATCGTTGCAGACACAATTGAACTATAAGGAAGCCAAATACGTTTTTTCAAATTTGTAATCATTACAAAATCTCTGCCTATGGTTGCGACTTTGCCCTCCACCACTGGCTCTTCCTCTGATATAGTAATAACTACTTCTTGATTTCGCTTCATTTTGAAAAACTTCTTTAACGTTAAAGTCTTACGGATAGGTTCATGGATATTAGTAATTTGAAACATATTTTGCTGACTGATATATTCTGCTAGAATTCTAGTCTCTTCTGCTGATACCGGACTTGTCGGTGAGGAAAATGACGGAGCACTACCTGTTCCTTTTTGATTTACCAGGGGGCTATTAACCTTTTCGTTCATTTTTTTCACCCCTTATTGTTGAAGTATACAGAGTACGCAAGCTATTAATTTTCTTTTATCAGTAGATAAATATTTTCTGCAAGCTGTTCTATGTTGACAGCCTTTTGCCCCGTATTCATAGTATGGTATGCACGGATTTGATTGGCAGTGTCTGCTAAATACATAGTCGTGCTATGGGCGATTGTACCTTCTTCATCTTTTTTGTAGGCAAAATTAAAGTCGTTGATGGTTTTTCGGGTATTTTCTAAAGTTCCCCTTATAAAAATCCAATTAGCAGGAATTGGCTCAAAATGGGATGCGTACTGTTTAATCCTTCTAGAAGTATCCACTTCAGGATCCATCGTAATTAAAACTACATCATATTCAGTTTCTTTCACATCTTTTTCCTTTAATACACCCTGGAGCTCTTTTAAATCTAGCATGGTCATCGGGCAAACATCCGGGCAATTTGTGTAATAAAAAGTGATTAATTTCGGTTTACTATTGGAAAAGGAGAACTCTTTTCCATCAATGGTTTGTAGCTCAGGGTTTTCTATCTTGTGCAATTTTGGCAACTCAGCTGCTTTCGGCCAAAAGATGTACACTAATATGGCCCCGAATAAAAGCCCGCACATGATGATGACTCGTTTTTTCAAACCTTCCTCCCCCTCATACTCTTAACGAATATAAAATAAGCATGAAAACGAATAGTAGTAGAAGCGATGAAAATCCACACATTTGATATATCATAACGAATTGTTGCTGAGCAGAAGCAAGAGGAATACTGCATAATTGGGGGTTCTTCAACACTTCGCCTATCATCACTCCCATAATGCTACCTAACACGCCTTGGTAAAAACCAAGCAAAATGGAATGGAATTTGACAAGCGCTCCAAATAAAATACCCACTACCCCACCATACATAATGCTGCATAGCACGATAAAAGAAGGTTGCATTGTGAAGGCGCTAGATATATGGATGCCTACTACCAATGCTGAGACTGAGACAGCTGCTTTAGTGATAGATGCTGCATACCGATCCCCGAATAATGCTCTTTTCCTTCGTAGGATAAAGTAACAAACAAATGTTGTCAGCACATTAAAAATGCCAAGAACAATAACTATAAACATGGCGCACCTCCTATGAACGCCTAAGTGATATAACCAATAGGACAATCATGAAACAAATTAACCCCTCCATCATGACAATAAATAGAAACGGATTAATCAAGATTGCTCCTAACATCGGTGCCATAATCCCTACCATTAAACCATTGCTCAACCCTGTGAGCATTGTCTGATAATCAAATAGCGCACCGAAAATACCTCCTGCCACCATTCCAAGAATCGTTGACAAGCAGGTAATCGCAATAAAATGAAAAGGATACTGCACCATCAGTAAAACACCTACCGAAAGGCTAAGCATACCGCCGGTAACCATGGCTATATTCATGCCTAAGTGAAAACCAACTACTTTTCGGTAACGGGACATAAACACATACAGCATGATAAAAACCAACATATTCACATATGTCAATAACTGCAAAGAAATCTCCTCCATGTCACC
Source organism: Rummeliibacillus sp. G93 (assembly GCF_023515935.1). Classification (NCBI taxonomy): domain Bacteria; kingdom Bacillati; phylum Bacillota; class Bacilli; order Caryophanales; family Caryophanaceae; genus Rummeliibacillus; species Rummeliibacillus sp. G93. Next base: position 652,859 of record NZ_CP097314.1, on the reverse strand, counting down.
ACCTCTTCACAAGGTATGTATATTTAACTTATAGGGTGACATCACAAGTGTTACGCTACCTTAATGGTTGATGAGAGGCCCCATCCGTAAATGTATTTCTCATCCCTACTATAATTTTCTCGATTTTTCATTTTCCCAAAGACTTTACATGGTATCTTATAGTTCCACGCCCTACCACAAGATAGTAAAAATACATATTGTGTGGACCTTTTGAAATTTGATAGAAAATGTAAAAATGTTATTAAGGGGATGAATTCATTGTTTAACGATTTTAAGCTAACGGAAGACCGTCCTATATATATTCAACTGAAGGATTATCTTAAAAGGATGATTACCAACGGGCATTTACTTGAGCACCAAAAGCTTCCATCTACCCGCGAATTCAGTTCATTATTATCCATCAGTCGAAACACCGTTCTAACGGCTTATACAGATTTGGAGCAAGAAGGACTTATCTATGCATTGAAAGGAAAAGGACATTTTGTAAGCCATGTTGAAACATTCAAATCCCAATCCATCCAGTTGAATTGGACAGAAAAGATCAATGAGCAAACCTTTCTTGCAGAAAAGATGGACCTCATGAAGCATGGAGTGGGCTGGAAAAAAGGAATGATCTCATTTACTAGCATCGCCCCCGATGAAAAGCTTTTTGATGTAGAGAATTTCAAAAGAGCTTTTTTAAATCGGATGTCCTTAGAGGGAGATATTGTTCTCAACTACGGCTATGCAAAGGGCTATAAACCACTTATCGAATACCTGCTTCATTACATGGAGATTAAAGGGATCGATACGAGAAACAAAGATATTTTAATTACAAATGGATTTACGGAAGGCCTTGATTTACTTTTATCCTCTTTATATAAAAAGAATGGCCGTCTTATTTGCGAAAATCCAACCCATCATTCTGCCCTTAAGCTTTTTCAATTACACGGCTTTGAAATCGATGGAATTGAAATGGAAAACGACGGTGTTAATGTAAAGAAGTTAGAAAAATCCCTATCCGAAAAGGAATATGATTTTGCTTACTTGATTCCCTCTTACCATAATCCAACGGGCATCGTAACTTCCTCAGAAAAAAGGAAGAAAATGATGGATCTGTTTTCAGCCTATCAACTGCCGATTATTGAAGATGGATTTAATGAAGAATTACGTTACTCAGGATCACATCTAGCACCGTTAGCTGCTTTTGGTGGACTTGGCAATAACGTCATATATATTAGTAGCTTCTCTAAGATTCTTTTTCCTGGCTTACGGGTTGGCTGGATTTTAGCAGACAAAGAGTTGATTTATTACTTGGAAAGTATGAAAAGAGCTCGTACCATTCATACATCAACGTTAGATCAAGCAGTGTTATACCAATATTTAAATGATGGCTATTTTGAAAAATATATAAAAAAAGCAAAAGCAGTCTATAAGAAAAAATATGAGCTTGCTGTCCATTATTGTAAGCAATATATCCCCTGTAAACGGATAACTGGTGACGGTGGACTACACCTTTTTATAGAACTAAATAATAATATAGATGCACAAAAGCTACTGGAAGCATGTTACCCAAAAGGCGTTGTTTTTTCGTTAGGCCATGTTTTTTACACGGACAATAATGGAAAACATACGCTGCGTTTAGGCTTTTCTAGGCTACAAGAAAACGAGATTGTTGAAGGAATTAAAATTATAGGAGACACATTAAAAACTAATTTTGGAGGTTAAACAAATGAGAGTTGGCGTCATTATGGGAGGGATTTCCTCCGAGAAGCAAGTTTCAATCATGACAGGTGAAGAAATGATGGTACATTTAGATAAAGATAAATATGAGGTCGTACCTATTCGTATTGAGAAAAAAGAAGACCTAATGGAAAAAGCACGGAATCTTGACGTTGCACTATTGGCGCTACATGGTAAATATGGTGAGGATGGGACTATTCAAGGTACTCTAGATACCTTAGGCGTTCCCTATACAGGAAGCAATGTCTTGTCCAGCAGCTTATGTATGGATAAGAATATATCGAAAAAAGTCATCAGATATGAAGGCGTACAAACACCCGATTGGATTCACCTTTCAAACACTGATGAACTTAACCTGGACGAATTAGATAAATTGGGTTTCCCTGTAGTGGTGAAACCTAATTCAGGCGGTTCGAGTGTAGGCGTAAAAATAGTGTATGACAAGGAAACAGTTAAATCAGCGATAGCAGACGTATTCAAATGGGATTCAGAAGTGATTATTGAAAAGGTTATATCTGGTGAGGAAATCACTTGTCCCATATTGAATGGAAAGCTTTTACCGACGATTTCAATCCGGCATCAGGGTGAATTCTTTGATTACGCCTCGAAATATGATGATGCAGCCACCATTGAAGAAGTGGTTCAACTCCCTATTGAAACACATAATCGTGTTGCTGATGCAGCCATCTCTTGCTATAAGGCATTGAAATGTAGCGTCTATGCCCGAGTAGACATGATGATTTACAACGGTGTTCCCTATGTGTTAGAAGTTAATACACTACCTGGATTAACAAAAAATAGTCTAATGCCGAAAAGTGCAGAAGCAGCAGGTATACCTTACTCTCAACTGCTTGATTCTATTATTGAAAGTTCACTTCAAGCTAGGAAAAACGAAGCCTAGTTGTGGGGATTGTGATCCTTCTGAGAATGAGATTGAAATGTTTTAGTGAAAAAAACCGAACGAAGGTGAAAGTTAACTTCACTTTGTTCGGTCATTTTTTTATTTTTCTAGGTTGAATTCTGTGAGAGTATGCATCAATATGATTTAATTTTATCTTGAATTTCATTAAGCACTAGATATATTTAATCGATATTCAAGTGCTCGTTATATGTCTATTATGGGAACTTTACGATAACTTTAATTGTCTGAGAAATACTGTTGTTAGCAGTTTTGATAACTCTAAATACCTTAAAAAATGCTAGTGTGTACAAGTACCTTTATATGCATACACTTTTCAAAAAAGAATTATTCCATAAATAATTCCTTTATCATTTTTTCAGCTTTATGCATTTCTGCTAATAACTGATTTTGATAGTCATTGTAACTATCCATATAAGCACGTACACCGCCCAATATGTTAATCTCCTCAATATCCTGGTGATTTTCTAATGTGGCTAGTGCTTTTATATATCTTGTATATATTAATTGTAATATACCACCACTTTTGATTTCATCTGCATAACCTTCCTCGAAATTATTTATTACAACTTTTATCTGATCAATTATCTGCTTTTTCTTGTCCATTATATCTTCCCCTATCTGCTTGGTACTTTTCTAATTTCTTTTATCCATTCAGATGGCCAATCTTGCGGTAACAATATTTGGTCTCCATTTCCTTCTAATAATGCACCACTTTTTGTATATTGCTTCTCAACTTTACCTATATTCAAAACTTGTCCTTTCGGTACTTCTATTACTGCTTCAAATTCTCGGGTGTTTTTCCAATCAGGAACTAATGCTGTACTTGTTTTTGCATTTATTCTATTTCCAGCAGGGCTAGTAGTCACAAATGAACCTGTTGCTCTTGCCCCACCACCATATGTTCTATAAAAGATGATTTTTTCTTTCGTGATTACTGTCCTATAATTACAATCAGTAAATGACTCACTTATCCATTCTGCCAAATCTACCTTTTCTATTACTTCTACTTTATCATCAATAGCCGTTGAGTAATTACCATATGATTTACTTGTACCCTTATCAGCCAAAACCCCATCCTTCTCCGCCTGCTTGATCGCTAAATACTCATCTGCTTTCGCTGGAAGTTTGCCTGATGGAAGACCTCGTTCTACACCGGTGACCACATTCCCAACGGTTGTTTGTACGGCACGGACTTCGATTGGACGGAGGGCATTGTCGATAAATTTGGCGGATTGGCGGACTGTTTGTTGGCCTGTCTTTGATGTGACTGCAGCGAGAACGGGATGCTTCAGGGTAAATTTCAACTGATTGCCATGGGCTTTCCCTAGATTCCTCGCATGTTCTTGTGTCGACTTTAATGCAGATCCCCCTGCATTCTCAACAGTTTTATAGGCGGATTTCATCACATTCGCAAGAGCTGGCATATTTTTTAATAAGGCTTTTCCCGCAGCTGCGCCGGCACCCGGCACAATCGCAAATGCCCCTCTTACTAGGCGTTCGTTATCCGAGAGTTTTCTGCCGGATATAAGATCTTCTCCCGTGATGGCTCCTCCGACATCTATAGCCGTATAGGCAGCCCCTGCCACGAGTCCAGCGGGTGGACAGACAATCGTTAAGCCTACCACAACCCCTGTAGCAATTAAATTAAACCAAAATTCCTTCTTCTCCTGACCCGCACGAATTCCTTCATATTCAAAGGCCCCACTATTTAAAGCGGCTGTTTCGTAATCCTCTTGAGAAGATTTCACATCTGGATTTTGCAGCTTCCAAGCCTCATATTCAGCTTTTAGGTTTTCAGAATACTCCGTGTCCGCTTCATATAGATCCGTTAACTTGATTTCTTTTTTATCGTGTCTATTAAAAAAGGGACCAGTCTGAACGTTAATCGTATTCGCTGTTGTGTACGCAGAAACATTCATATCCGCCATCTTTTGCATATATTCATCGATGCTTTTATAGAACGGTTCGTCTACTTTTTCATCTATAATTTTACCAATTCCCTTGGCATAATTATATAATTTTTTGTACTTCTCGCGGATGGGGTTCGCTTCTGGTTGGTATGTCTGGGGGCTAAAAGAAATGGCTCCATCGATATCTTTGTCTGCTATTTCGCTCTTGGAATCCTTAAATAGGTCATCTGCATGCTCATACTTATTGTCATACTTGTGCGCTTCATTCACTTTTTCAAGTGCTGAAGCTATACTCTTCCACTTTGCCTCTTCATAGTGAATCTTCACCTGCTACACCACCTTATAAAACAACTTAAGATTAATTCCTCAATTGTAAAAAATTTATAATTTCATTTTAAAAAAGGATAGTATTGGCGTCAATGAGCATTCTAGGTCAGAAGAAATTCTTCTAAAGGATTTTATTTATTAAAAGAAACTCATTAAATTATTGAAAACGAAGAAAAGAATAGATTAGTTAGATTTTTCCGAGCAAAATTACCTATCATTATTAGATATACATATACCTATTCATCTATACTTAAATACCCTGTGCACTCTTCTTATAGCCTAATTCAATAATGCCTGTTTATAGAAAAAGGGACTCTTCAGTATCGGAGAAGAATTCTACCTGAAACAGAGCTTTGTCTATACAAGGTTAATTAGGCTAATACTGTGTGTCACTCTAAGTAAGAGAAAACTTATATTATCCAATCACTCAATGACTTTAGGGATTTAAAAAGAACAGTCAAAATCCTTGATCTCAACATATATTAAATCAATCGGTATAGTCATTATAAAGCTAACATGGTTTACTAAATGATTGATCAGAGATAATCACTTTTGTTGTAATGATATTTCACTATTTTTGATGGCATGAAAAATCAGGTTTCTGACAACCTTGATTTTTCTGAAAACATCTGGTAGTCTAATTTTAATTCCTAGTAAAGTAATCTGAAAAGAGGGGATGAGTATGGGAAGAGAATTCAACGACTTGTTTGATCAATGGGCCCAGACATATGATGGAACGATTTCGGGGCATGATCTTGAATATACAGAAGTGTTTACAAGGTATGATGAAATTTTAGAGGAAGTGGCAGACCGAGCATCCGGTTTTGTTATTGAATTTGGTGTGGGAACCGGCAACCTGACGAGCAAGCTTGTCAGCAAAGGAAATAAGGTCTATGCTGTTGAACCATCCCAAGGGATGAGAGAAAAAGCAAAGGAGAAGCTCCCTGATCTCACGCTGATTGACGGTGATTTTCTTCAGTTTCCCGATCCTCTCGTAAAAGCCGATGCAATTGTCAGCACCTATGCCTTTCATCATTTGACAGATGAAGAGAAAGATAGAGCGATTGGCCGTTTTCATGAAGTGCTCAATGAGAATGGGAGAATCGTTTTTGCTGACACTGTTTTCTTGGACGATAACGCCTATAAAGCAAAAATCAAAGAGTCCGAGGAAAAAGGATTCTTCCGGCTTGCCGAAGATTTAAAGAGTGAGTACTACACGACCATCCCGGTCCTGACCAAATTATTCGAGAAGAATGGTTTTTTAGTAAAATTTGAACAGCAAAATGAGTTTGTCTGGCTAATAGACTCAATAAAAAAGGAGAGATAACTATGGCAGCACAACAAAAGATGAATGTAGAAAGCTTTAATCTCGACCATACAAAAGTAGCAGCACCCTATGTCCGACTTGCAGGTGTCAAAGAAGGGATCAACGGAGATGTCATCCGCAAATATGATATTCGCTTTTGCCAGCCGAACAAAGAGCATTTAGAAATGCCTGCTTTGCACTCGCTTGAGCATATGATGGCAGAATTCAGCCGCAACCATTCCGATAAAATCGTCGACATTGGACCAATGGGCTGCCAAACAGGCTATTATATGGCGTTAATCAATCATGATGATTATGATGATGTACTCGTTATTCTTGAAAAAACATTGAATGATGTTCTGGTAGCGACCGAAGTACCTGCCTGCAACGAGGTTCAATGCGGCTGGGCAGCGAGCCACAGCCTAGAAGGTGCAAAAGATGCAGCAAAAAAAATGCTGGCAAAAAGAGACGAATGGACAGAAGTATTTGCCTAAAAATGAGGGAGCAGCATGAAGTACGCAAAAAATATTCAACAATTGATTGGCCATACTCCTTTGCTTGAATTGACTGCCTTTCCTTTGCCTGAAGGAGTCAGACTGTTTGCCAAATTAGAATTTTTCAATCCTGGTGGCAGTGTAAAAGACCGGCTCGGCCAGTATTTGCTTGAACAGGCTTTTCGTTCAGGAGAACTTCAGAAAGGCGGCACGGTGATTGAACCAACCGCTGGTAATACTGGCATCGGTTTGGCGCTTGCAGCCATCCATTACGGGGTGAAAGCTGTGTTCGTCACACCAAAGAAATTTAGCCAAGAAAAGCAAATTTTAATGAAGGCGCTTGGAGCAAAAGTGGTGAATACGCCGACAGAGCTCGGGATGGAAGGTGCCATAAAGAAAGCAGAAGAGCTTCTTCAAACAATCCCTAATTCCTATTATCCAGGACAATTTCGGAATGAATGGAACCCTGCCACTTATTATGAAACACTCGGTCCTGAACTTGTGGAAGCAATGGACGGACAGATTGATATATTCGTAGCGGGAGTTGGATCAGGCGGGACATTTACCGGAACCGCCCGCTATTTGAAGGATCACGTTCCCGGTGTCCGCTGTGTCGTGGTAGAACCTGAAGGATCCATATTGAACGGCGGAAAGCCAGGAAGCCATGAGACAGAAGGAATTGGCATGGAATTCCTTCCCCCATTTATTGATACAGCATTGTTCGATGGAATTCATACGATTTCTGATCAGGACGCATTCCATTATCTAAGGGAAGCCGCAAGATTAGAAGGCCTTTTGGTCGGGAGCTCTTCCGGCGCTGCCCTGGCTGCAGCGTTGAAGGAAGCGGAACAAGCGGCTCCAGGAAGCCATATTGTCACCATTTTTCCTGATAGCAGCGAACGATATATAAGTAACAGAATATATGACGAGGTGAAATAAAGATGAAAAAGAAAACACAATTAATACATGGTGGAATCAGCAGTGACCCATATACTGGTGCAGTTTCAATACCGATCTACCAGTCGAGTACATTCAAGCAGGACGGCGTCGGCAATTTCACATACGAATATTCAAGAACAGGCAACCCGACGAGAGAAGCGTTGGAAAAGCTTATTGCTGATATTGAAGGCGGTGCTCGGGGGTTTGCATTCGGATCTGGTATGGCTGCCATTACAGCAGTAGTCCATTTGTTCTCATCTGGCGACCATCTGATCTTAACCGATGACGTGTACGGTGGTTCCTTCCGTGTCATGACGAAGGTATTCAACCGTTTTGGCATTGAAGTTTCGTTTGTAGATACAACAGATCTAAATGCAATTAAAGCGGAGATTCGTCCTGAGACAAAGGCAATCTTTGTGGAGACGCCTACGAATCCTCTATTGAAAGTGACGGATATTAAGGCGGTCAGCGCAATTGCCAAAGAGTATCATTTACTGTTCATCGTTGACAACACATTTAGCACGCCTTACTGGCAGAACCCGATTGCACTAGGCGCGGATATTGTCCTGCACAGTGCGACGAAGTATCTTGGTGGTCATAGTGATGTCGTAGCTGGTCTCGCCGTAACGGCAACAGAAGAGCTTGGAGAAGACCTCCATTTCATCCAAAACTCTACCGGCGGGATACTAGGACCACAAGACAGTTGGATTTTGATGAGAGGCATAAAAACGCTCGGTATCCGTATGGAGGAAATCGAATCGAATACAAAAGCGATTGTAGAAATGCTTCAAGAAGAGGAAGCAGTAGGCAAAATCTTCTATCCAGGTCTTGCAGATCATCCGGGACATGAGGTCCACCAATCCCAAGCTGGCGGATTTGGAGGCATGGTCTCCTTTACCGTGGAAAACGAAGAAAAAGCGCGAGAAGTTGTGAAAAATGTTCGCTACTTCACATTGGCAGAAAGCCTCGGTGCTGTCGAAAGTCTAATCTCCGTTCCCCCTCTTATGACTCATGCTTCAATTCCACGAGAACGGAGATTAGAACTGGGCATTGAGGATGGACTTGTACGGATTTCGGTCGGACTGGAAGATGCCGAAGACCTTGTGGAAGATTTGCGCTCTGCTTTGCGGAAATAAGGAATACTAAAAAGCTGCGGAATTTTATTCTGCAGCTTTTTTGTGTCTACGATACTCAATTTAACTGTTACAACCATGAGCTACGAAAATCAGTAAACCATTAATATAATTTATCGTTACTTTACTTAAAATTAAATGTAATAGCTCTATGGACTAAGAATTCAGTAAAGCTTAGTCCTATGAGTCCAAAGTTAAAATTTTATAATACAATAATAAAACACCTGTGCCTAATAAAACAAACAAGTGCTTTTTGCTAAATGCAAAACTTCATTCTTAACAATTCTATTCTCTTATAATATAAACAAGTATATCCCCATATTAATTGGAAAATATTTTTCTAGCCTTTCAATATAAAAAAGGAGCTCTTAAGAAGAATTACTTTCTAATTTTATATAAATGATATATTTAAAAAGTTAGAGGAGTAGTTTTTATCAAGTTTCGCTTCTTAATAATATTGTATAAGAACCTAAATTATCTAAAGAATTCTCTTCGAGGAAATTATACACGCTTTGTAAATACCCTTTATTATGCCCTACATTTCTAGCAAATGATTGGATAAATGACACGATTATATCTTCATTAAAATCTTCATCTATATTTGCTCTGATACCAATAAGATGCAATCTGATTAACGTATAATGTAATACGAGAATACCATATTCTCTCATATAGTTTCCTTTATTGTTTAATGGAAACATTGTCTGAAATACATAATTAACTAAATAATTCTCTAATATATATTCGATTTCTTTTTCACTATTTAGATATTGATCTAAGGCTGTTTTGTAATCGTGTAGGTTCTCAGATTTGGTACGAGAAGAAGAATAATTAATTCCTTTCATAAAACTGTCATAGTATTTTTGAAATCTAGGATGATTAATTCCTTGAAGTTGTCTAGCCTCGGCAATTAGTTTTAAAATCTCGAATTGTGTATCCATATTTACAGGAATTTCACTAAAAAGATCTGATACATTATTATTTAAATTATTTTGGAATGTTGTCAGTAAACCATCAAATTCATTTTTCGTACTATAACTTTTGGATTGTATTTGTTGTATAAATAATCCGATATATAATAAACGTTCCCATAAACTTATACTACGCTCTTGTAGCACCTCAATTATGAAAAAACGGACATTCCAATAATTATGTTCTATACTGCTTGGTATAAAATCGTTTGTTTGAAGTTCAGCATTATATATATTAGTAGGTATATCTGTTTCAATAAATTCAAAATCGATACCATTTTTATTTAATAATGCTAATCTAGCTATTTCCGGGCAAGATATTGTGCCCGACTTTTCGAAACTATCCCCTAATTTATTGATCATACGGGGGTATATAGAACATGTATGACAAAGATGACTTTCACCGAATTGCTGTTGTATTCCACACAGCTTATCTTCCGTTAAAAAACTACATTGATTATTATCATTAAGCTTCATTTTAGCATAGAGATTTACATGTTGATCAGAAGTGTCTTTAATTCTAGTAACACCGTTTTTAAACTTCTTTTGGAAACTTGGTTCTGATATTTTTTTATATTTCTTGTATGTTTTTTTATCTATTGAAATTGTCCAGTTTGCACAGCATGTATCTTCACATTGTGTACCTATGCATTTAAAATCTTTCATATAAACTGGTTGCAGTTCTTTTACTTTCATTTTTAGCTCCTCATTTAAAAAAGAAGGAGCTAAAAATAAGCTCCTTCTTTTGAATAATATAACAATTAACGAAGTAATTGAAGTACACCTTGTGGTTGTTGGTTAGCTTGTGCCAACATAGCTTGTGCAGCTTGAGAAAGAATAGAGTTCTTAGTTTGGTTCATCATTTCTTTCGCCATATCTACATCACGAATACGAGATTCCGCAGCTGTTAAGTTTTCAGAAGATGTGTTCAAGTTGTTAATTGTATGCTCTAGGCGGTTTTGTTTTGCACCTAATTGCGCACGTTCATCAGAAACTTTAGCAATCGCTTTATCAAGAGTGTCAATAGCACCAGAAGCTGTTGCAGCATCAGTTGCAACAGTTACTGCATCGATTCCTAGAGAAGCAGAATCCATTTTAGCAAATGTTACTTCTAGCTTTTGGTCTTTGTTTGCACCAATTTGGAAAGTAAACTTGCCAGTTGTACCACCAGTTTGATCTAATAAGTTTTGAGTATTGAATTGTGTAGTAGTAGCAATACGATCAACTTCTGCAATTAGATCAGTTACTTCTTTTTGAAGTTGTCCTCTATCTTCGGTTGTATTTGTATCGTTACCTGCTTGAACTGCTAATTCTCGCATACGTTGAAGAATTGAGTGAGTTTCATTTAATGCACCCTCACCAGTTTGAATCATTGAGATTGCATCTTGAGAGTTTTTAGATGCCATATCTAAACCGCGGATTTGACCACGCATTTTTTCAGAGATTGCAAGACCAGCAGCGTCATCACCAGCACGGTTAATACGAAGACCTGAAGATAATTTCTCCATTGATTTTGATTGTGCTTCTGAAGCACTGTTCAATTGACGGTGTGTGTTAAGAGCTGCAATATTATGGTTAATTCTCATTATAATTTCCTCCTTGGAATGTACAATCCACATCCTTGTGGATCACAGTGTTTTGACAGGGAATTAAGCCGGCCGGTCTCTTTTCCCTGTTACATACTTACTATCGGAGCATTACGTAATTGTTTAATAGTTTTAGATAAATTTTTTACTTTTTCTTTTTAAATATGTCTAAATTTTGGAGCACCGCTTCCGTATTAGATTGTGACACTTCTGTTCGGAGTTCTCCCCGTACTATTCCAATATTTTTAGGAGCTTTAATGCCAAGTTTAATTTGGTCCCCTTTAATGTCAGTGATGACAATTTCCACGTCGTCCCCTACCCAAATAGTTTCGCCGACTTTACGTGATAGTACTAGCATCTCTTCACCCCTCTACGCTTTCTGTTGAGATAAGGTGTCGTATTGCATAATCTTCGTTATTTAATATAACTTGTTTTGCCTTGTTATTCGTTGTATTCCAAACGATTGGCGCTTTTAAATTAATCGTAGATTGCTCAATTGATTCTTTTAATGAAACAATTGATAGCACTGCAACATCCCTAGGATCATTTATTTGCAGGGAGTGCGTGATGATTTCGTCGATTTCAAAGCTGTAGTTAGTTGTAATGTCAAATGGATTAGTCACAATAAAAGCAAGTTCTGCTGTTTTAATCGATTGCAGGACATGGAATGCCGTATTATCTTCAATCGGGAGTAGTACAAACCCTTTTTCATCCTCAAAACCTGGTATGCCATGTTCGAAATGAAGAATTTGAGATGATTCAATCTCTACTTCCCCTAAATAGGCTGTTAGAATATTCATGTTTAATCTCCCCTTACACTTGCCAATCTATTTTTAATGAAGGGTATTGAAGCATTTCTGTTGTCACTTTACCCGGTGCATATTCATGGATTGGCTTATTGATTTTCGTGTTGTTAATTACTTTTTGCGGTTGGGCTTCTATATTTACCTTTCCCGGTTGGTATGAAATTTTAACGCCGCCTGGTGAAGGGATAAACTTAATACCTAAGCTAGAATAAGGCTGTCTGCCAGACTGTTTGGCATGCTCAGCAATCGGATTACCCCCATTCTCAATATGCATCAAGTCGTCACCTTCACCCGCTCTTCTTGAAATCCCCTCTAAGAGTTGCCCTCTGCTATAACTAGCAACTTCGGCAGTACGCCGTATACTGCTCATCAAATCCAAATCTGCCCGTGCTTCTATTGTATCGATGGAAAGCTCCGGCTTTATTGTATTGATTTCAAGAATCGCAGCTGGTTGTTCTAACTCTAGCTCTGCCTGAGGCTGTTGAATTTCTTGGATTGGCTGCTGAATGTTTAAACCAAGTTTGCCTTGCGTTGATTCAATGTGCAACTTTGGCATGTACATAAAGTATCACCTCTCAAAAGAAGCGTTTGGAAAAGTTCCAAACGCTTCTTCATCTTATCGTAAAAAGTCTGTCAGTGATGGTTGTATAATACGAGCTCCTACAGACAATGCAGCTCGGTGGATAGATTCTTGTGTGATCATGTTGGTAATTGCCTTTTCATACTCAACATCTTCATTATCAGACATTTGCTTTGTCGTAGTAATTTCTTGTGATGATAGACGGTCTTCCATTAGTTCTACACGATTTTGACGTGCACCAATGTCTGCTCGGATTGTCAACAAGTCATTGCTATTGGTATTCAAGTCCGTTATAGAGTTGCTGAAATCCTCAGCTGTTGTGGCACTTTCCAGCTTTGTAAACATTTCATCAATCTTCTGGAAAGTTTTAATTGGCGTTGTATTAGATTGCAATGAAATACCATCAAAAATCTCTATATTTATTGATTTTTCAAAAGCAGCATCATTTACATAATTTCCTGTTACTTTATCAAAAGGCGGAGTATTTGTTTTTGTACCACTAAAGATGTATTTGTCACCAATTTTTGTATTCGACAAGTCTTGTACATGCTGTCTTAGCTGAACTAATTCAGCTTTTATTTTTTCACGATCTTCGTCTGTAGTTGTGTCCGTCGAAGCCTGAATCAACAGGTCATTGGTTCGTTGCAATGCTGCTCCTACCTTATCCATTGTATTATCAGATGTATCAAGCCAATTATTGACTTCACCAATATTGCGCTCATACTGCTCTATTTTGCCAAGTGCTGTACGGTAGTTAATCCCTTTCATAACAACAACAGGATCATCTGAAGGGCGGTTTACTTTTTTCCCTGTTTCCACTTGGCGCTGCAGATCCCCCATTTTACCGTAGCTACTTGATAGATTGCGTAGCATATTGTTTGAGAGCATCGATTGTGTTACACGCATCTCACTTTACCTCCTACTTACAGACCTACTCGGCCCATACCGTTAATGATCTTATCTAATATTTCATCGATTGCCGTAATCATACGAGCTGATGCGCTGTATGCTTTTTGAAATGTAATCATATTTGTCATTTCTTCATCCAAGGATACAGAACTTACGGATGCTCTGCGTTCTGTGACAGATTGCAGCAATGTTTCTGAATTATATTGCAAGCGGTTTGCTTGTTGGCCGTCGACTCCTAGCTGACCTATTAGTCCTTCAAAGTAGGATTGCGTGCTAACGCCACCTAAATCTGTCAGTGCTGAAAATTTCATATTTGCTAGTTTTTGAGCAAGTTTTCCATTACCAGGTTCCGCATCTGTAGAATCAGATGCAGCAATTAGCTTTGGATCTTTAACAATCGTCTCATTCACGACAATATTACTAGCAGACATGCCACTTGATGCGTCTTTTACTACAAAGAAATCCTGTCCTTGAACACCATTCAAATCTGTACCAGTTTTGTGAATCTTATTAAACTCTTCTGCAAAAGCCTTAGCCATTTTATCTAAGTTAGCTAGCATTTCTGGCAATTTTCCCGTAACGGTTCCAGTTGATGTACCGTCTACACGATAGCCGTAGGAATTAACTAATGATTTTAACTTGCCTGTTTCCGTAAACTTGTTTGCTAAATGAACCTCTTCCCCTTCTGCTGACCAATCGTTGTTAACTGGTTTATCAATTGCCTTTTTATCGGCATCCAGTTCTTTTTTCACAAGGTAAAAGCCTGTAACAGGTTCTGTCGGTGTTACGCCGTCTGTTGAACCTTTTGTCCGCAATTCAGCGTGATCTGCCCCATCTACCAATTTCAACTTCGTACCATCAGCAAGTTTAATAGAAACAGTAAGAGAACCTTCCGAAATAGCTAATGCGTTCCCCCCAGACTTTTGATATTCCAAATCAATCGGGAAATAGCTGGAAAGCTCATCAACCAGATTATCTCTAGCATCATACAAATCATTTGGTAAGTAACCGTTTGGTTCCACATCTTTGATTTGTCTATTGATATTGGCAATTTGTTCAGCAAGTGAATTAATATCCTTTAATGAGATACCAATTTCTTTTCCCGTGTTATCTTGCACTTGTTTAAGCGATGTTGCCATATAGTTAAATGAATCTGCTACCGCCACGCCACGTTGAACAACAACGGCACGTGCTCCTCCGTCTTCCGGATGTACGCTTAAGTCCTGCAATGAATTCCATAATTCATTCATTGTTTGGGCAAGTCCATAATTGGATGGTTCGTTTAAGATATCTTCCATTTGTGTAATGACTTGCGATGTGGATTGCCAATAACCAAGTTTATTGGTCTCTTGTCTATATTGGTTGTCGACAAATTTGTCGCGGATTCTTTCTATTGAGCCTGCTTCAACGCCCGTACCTAAAAACCCAGGCATTTGGGGCGAATTCGTTCCTGTACCTGGGAACCCTTGTGTCGGCTGCATGTTGACGCGTTGACGTGAATAGCCGATCGTATTGGCATTAGAGATATTATGGCCAACTGTGTAAAGTGCTTGTTGTTGGGTTGTAAGGCCGCGTCTGCTTGTTTCTAAACCCATAAAAGTGGAGCCCATTCTTTTTCCCCCTATAGCAATTCGTGCATTTATGCTTGCGAATCAAAATTAGTTTTCGGCAAATGGCTGCCTCTGGCTTCGTTTTTCGAATAATTCACTTGATTTTGCTCTGGGCGCATCAAGTCGAGCGTCATATTGACATATTGTAATGATTGGTAAATCATTTTTTGATTTAAATCATTTTGCTGCTTCAGTGAATCTATGAGACTAACTAAGCGATTGCTAGTCTCTTTCAATGCATCTTTTTCAACGTGTGTGCTAGCTGCTTCTATAACCTGCGCAACAGTATTACTGCCAGAGGAAGCAAATCCCTTTGCTTTGAAGTAATCCGTTACTGCCTTCTGGCGCTGTTGTTCAAGCTGCGATATGGCTAGTACATGTGCTTGCTCGTCTTTCAAAATTTGGTCGAGAGCTTCCATATCGCCGACTTTGATTAGATCTGTTTTGCGATAAGCTAGTTTGAGCAGGCTTTTATGCATTTTTTCAAGTTTATTCATGCTGGTTAACAGCGGCTCTATGGACATGTTCTCTCTCCTTTATTTGCGGTAATAACGCAATAAGTCTGATGCTAATTTATTTGCGTCGACTTTGTAATTGCCTGCTTCCACTTGTTCTTTAATTTGACCAATGCGTTCTGCGCGGTCAGTGCTGTAGCTTTTGATTCCTTGAAGGTCTTTCGCTGCAGATGAGATTTCAATTTGGTCCGTCATATTGACCGTACTCTTTTTTAGTTTCTCTGTTTTTAATGATTGGTTTTGGTATGGATTTACTTTGTTTACACCGTAATTTTGAATTTTCAACGTAATGACCTCCTCTTTTAATGATCATATACTTTTTATTTCGGTACAATTTGGTGAATGTTAAGCCAATACGCGATAAAACGAAAGAGTTCCTATTGTTTGTTATTTAATATAGTACTTTTTTCTAATTAAAAACCTTCATTCGCTAAAAGGAATGAAGGTTTGTGTTTTATTTATTATTTCTGTCAGATAAATAAGTTGCCTTATCTTGATTCTCTCTTGCTTGCCTGAATTCACGTGCTGCATTAAATTTATTTAAATCTTTTTTCAATCCATCTGCACATTCGTTACAAAGCTTCCCTGAAGTTGTTATGCGTCCGCATTGATCGCACGGATAGCCTAAATTCGGGAATAAGGCCGGTTGCAGCCTATTTTTTCTAACCCATTTATATAAAAGCTCTTCTTCCACGCCTGTGACTTCAACAATCCGTTCAACTGTCGCCGCGCGGTTTTCTCGTTTACGCAAAAAACGGTAGACAACTTCATACATATTTTCTTCATCCTGAGTGCACTTCGGGCAAACTTCCCTTACACCGGTATAATTAAAGAAGCCGCCGCACTTCGGACAATTTCGCAATTCTCCCATTGTCATTCCTCCAACTTATAGCCACTAAGACTTTTGGCATTCTATGGACATCATAGCAAAACAAAAAGCATATGCCTATAGAAAATTAAGTGAAAAGTCAATAAGAGTTTATATTACTACAAGTAAAATTATCCTTGAATCAGTGCAAATGACGTTACTTTCCTCGCACCTGTGTCCATAAGTAACGTAGCAGCATGTTTCAAGGTTGTTCCTGTTGTCACAATATCATCGACCAACAAATAATCGATATGTTCTATTTGACAATCTTCCGTTAAACTGAAAAATTGCTCTGATAGCTCCCGCTCTATTTTTGATTTAGTCGCTTGGTTTTGCGTAGTCTTTTTCTCTAGTAAATGTGTATAAGTGATGCTGGCAACCCTCAATAGTTCGTCCACCTGCGCAAATGTCCGGTCTTTTTTCTTTAAAGGATGCATAGGAATTGGCACAATCGTCGCAGAACTGTTTTTCAAATAAGTAGCAATGTCTGACCGAAAAACTTCTGCCAAAACAACATCCTGCCCAAATTTGAATTGGTGAAGATAATCATGCATCGCTTCATTATAGTGATATAGCGCAAAGACATCTTCATATTTTTGCTCGCTGTCTTGTACCCGCTCAAATTTCCTCAAGCACTTCTCACAGACAATAGGCTCGGGCATTGAAGTAAACAGCAGCTTCCAAGTAAGTTGGTGACGCAATGGTGCGGAGCATAAATAGCAGTGCATCATTGAATCACTTCCATTTCGTTCAGCTTTACGATTTCCCTTCGTGCCTCATCCATT
Source organism: Rummeliibacillus sp. G93 (assembly GCF_023515935.1). Classification (NCBI taxonomy): domain Bacteria; kingdom Bacillati; phylum Bacillota; class Bacilli; order Caryophanales; family Caryophanaceae; genus Rummeliibacillus; species Rummeliibacillus sp. G93. The sequence continues at coordinate 635,476 of NZ_CP097314.1, read as the reverse complement.
TCCAACGTAATGCCATGATGGAAGAATACTAAATCTCCTGAAGGATGGTCCGCTGAGCGGCCGACACGTCCACCAATTTGGATGAGCGCACTTTTGTTGAAAATGGCGCTTTCCGAACCAATCACCGCTACTTGCACTCGTGGAATGGTGATACCACGTTCTAAAATAGTTGTGGTCAAAAGCCCTGGTATTTTACTCTGTTTTAATGAAAGCACCTTTTCTTTTCGGTCTGAGTCCTCTGCGTGAACAGCTTGTATAGCTGGATGCAATTGCTGAAATAAGTCAACCGACTTTTCCATTAGCTCAATTGTAGGAAAAAATACTAAAAAAGGTTCTTCTTTCTCCAGCCGATCACAAATCCATTGCTTTAGCTTTTGAGGGATTTTGCCTTTTGTTAGTTTCTTTTGATAACTGAACAATGAATCAAAACGCGGCACTGGCAAAGGGTGTGTATGATATCTTCTAGGAATAAAAGAATATCCGCCCTTGCTTTTATTAATCCTATTTTTAATTCATCAGATGGTGTTGCGGTTACATAAAGAATGGGTGCTTCCGGTTTCTTTGCTTTCTGCACAGCTTCTTGTAATGTTTGATCAAATGTATATGGAAAGGCATCCGCTTCATCAACTATGACTACATCAAATGCCTCTTCAAAACGGTAAAGCTGATGTGTCGTTGCAATAATGAGTTGGGAATAGCGTTTATCTACCTCCGCTCCCCCATAAAGTGCTTGTACAAATGTTTGTGGAAACACTTTTTGTATCCGCGGAGCAAGCTCGAGCACCACATCTGTTCGAGGCGTCGCCACACATACTCGTTTATGGCACTTTAGGCATTCAGCAATTGCTGGGAATAATATCTCAGTTTTCCCCGCGCCACATACTGCATGAGTAAGATGATCTTTACTTAGGCGTACACTTTCTATCAGTTCGACAGAAGCTTTTTCTTGCTGAGGTGTAAAGGTACCTTCCCATATAAACGTATTTCCCTTGGTCACTATTTTCTTTGGAGGACCGATCCATTTTATTAATTGTGTACAGGAACTGACTCTGCCCATGTTAATGCAATGCCTGCAATACACACATGTTTGTTCACACTTTGCACAATGAAAACATGCGAAAAAGTGTTGGTTTATATTGCGGCAACGATTACATTGCCATTTTTCTTTGGAAAATAAATGATTGGTTGTTGAGATTAATTGAATACCAGGGATGACTTCTACATAGCCAAGCTTAATTTGCTGATCGATTGTTTCACTTCTTAAAAATGATTGATTGCGTAGCCATAGCCTGCCAGTTAAAAAGTCTCGAAGCTGATGATGCAAAAGATGTAAAGGAGAAGATTGGGTAAGATTAAGCTGTGTTTTGTTTAACTGAAATCGCAATGATTCCCTCCAATTCTGGGGTTGGATTGAATTAAGTTTAGCGATATTCTAGAGTCCTAACAAGGGTTATTTCATAAAAGAAAAAATCCCGATAGACAAACTTGCATCAACGGGATTTTAACAATTATTTTCGATACCATCCAAGCCCAAGTGAACCTTCGCCAAGGTGCGTACCAATGACAGGACCGAAATAGCTTAATGTGAATTCAACGGATGGATATTTTTCTTGAAGGACACGCATCCATTCTTTCCCTTCCTCTTCACAATTACCATGGATGACGGAAGCTTTGATATTTGGATGGACTGCTACATCTTCGCCAAGTAAATCTTCTATACGCTTAAGCGCTTTTTTACGTGTACGAATTTTTTCAAATGGGACAATCACTTTATCTTGGAAATGCAAGATAGGTTTAACCTGCAGCAACCCACCGATTAAGGCTGATGCTGCTGACAGGCGGCCACCACGTTGCAAGTGCGCCAAATCGTTCACCATAAAGTAAGCACGTACTGTTTTTTTCATTTCTTCAAGTCTCGCTATGATTTCTTTTGCAGAAGCACCTTGTTTGGCCATTTTACCTGCCTCAATGACATAGAAGCCTTGGACATAACAGGCAATTTCACTATCAAAACCATGTACATCTAAATTTTTGACCATCTCACCAGCTTGTACAGCGCCTTGATATGTTCCACTAATACCACTTGATAAATGGATTGTTACGACTTCATCATAGTCTTTCGCAAGTTTTTCAAACAAGGAGACAAATTTGCCGATTGGCGGCTGCGATGTTTTAGGAAGGTCTTTTTCTTCCCGAACTTTTTTATAGAACGTCCCTACGTCCAAATCGACGCCTTCCTCATAAGACTCTCCCTCAAAAATAACGCTTAGTGGGACTACATGTATATTTAAATCTTTTATTTCATCCTCTGACAGATAGGCTGTGCTATCTGTAACGATGGCGGTTGTCATTAATTGTTCACTCCCCTACCTACATAAATACAATTCTATAATAGATCACTTGTTATGTTCAATGGGAAATAGCTAAACCCGGCAAAACAAAAATGAACGCAAAGATTTCTCCGCGTCCATTAGCAGTACTTCTATTTTTTTGTGCCCATGACATAGACGGCAGAAATGCCCCATTTGCCATTGTCCTTCGTCATTACTGTCACTTGGTTGAGTGGTTGTGTGAAGGAGTTGCTATCTTGTTTCACAACAGTTTTGATATTCGCAAAGATTTCTGCGTAATTGTCCTTGTATTTCTTCAAGATAATATTTTTAGCGGTGCGCTTTACATCATAGTCTTTAAACGCTTGTTTAGTGTAGTCAATTTCTTCTTTATAATCGAAGCCTTGTGGTTTATCAGCAATGGTATTGGCATATCGATCAATATCTTTATCATTAAAAGCAGCAATATATTCATCGAAGACGGCTAATATAGCTTTTTTCTCTTCAGCTGGCGCTGTTTGATCTTCATCAACTTTACCGTCTGAATTTAGCTCAAAACCTACACCTTCATCATCTGAAGAAACAGATGATTTCGCGGCCTGTTCATTCGCTTCTGTATTTTGTTTCGTATCGGAAATACCGTGATTAATCGCGTTATTTTGAGATGTATAATCACTATCTTTGGTCGACCCTGTATTGCTACTCGCTTTTTCATCATTGTTGCCACATGCAGCTAGCATCAACGCACATACACCGACTAGCGCTATCTTTCGTAAAAACATGGATGAGGCCCTCCTACTTTGTATTCAGCAAACATATTGACGTCAAAAGAATTAATATGTTTCATTTCAAACAATATCAGTATAATCCAGTTAAGAAAGCGTGTCATCTTCTTTTAACTCCCTTAACTTCCTCGGTATCCATCTTAACACGGTATAAATAGTAAAAAGCTAGAGTAGCGGGTCGAACTCCGCTATACTCTAGCTTTTTAAATTTCTTATCTTACTTCGACCCAGCCGTTTTTAATTGCTGTAACCACTGCTTGCGTACGGTCGTTTACATTCATTTTTTGAAGAATGCTTGATACATGGTTTTTAACTGTTTTCTCTGAGATGAATAATGTTTCACCAATTGCTCTATTGCTTTGACCATCTGTTAAAAGTTGTAGCACTTCACATTCACGCTTTGTAAGCAAGTGGAATGGACGACGAATTTCTGTTTGATGGAATGAACCTTTGTTTTCGCGTTCGCTTAAACGACGGTATTCCGCTACTAAGTTTCTTGTTACTTTTGGATGCAAGTAGGAGCCGCCAGCAGCTACGATTTTAATCGCATCAACAATTTCATCCGCATCCATTTCTTTAAGCATATAACCTAATGCACCTGATTTTAATGCATGCGATACATATGACTCGTCATCATGGATGGACAAAATCATCACTTTAGCATTAGGGTGTCCTTCAATAAGCTCAGCTGTTGCTTCGACGCCATTTTTTTGTGGCATATTAATATCCATCAAGACAACATCTGGTTGATACTCTTCATATAGTTGGATAAGATCCGTACCATCGTCGCCTTCTGCAACGACTTCAAATGAATCTTCAAAGTCCAATATACGTTTAACCCCTTCGCGGAATAATTGATGATCATCAATAATAATAATTTTTGTCATGAAAACTTCCTCCTAAATTGCACCTAAATTCTCTATTTTGTTTTAATTGGTATTTTAAACATGATGCGCGTTCCTTGTTTTTCTACAGAATCTAAATTCATTTCGCCACCTAGCAAATCGACACGTTCCTTCATTCCAATCAAGCCAAAAGAATTCTGTTTTGTAGTTTGTGGATCAAATCCAATGCCATCATCTTTAATGGAGATATTGATAAAGTCTTTACAACTCTCTAGTTTAACCCACACCTGATGTGATTTTCCATGTTGGATGGCATTATTTACACACTCTTGCACCAAACGGAAAATGGCTACTTCGTATTTTGAATCAAGCCGGGTCTGTTCTCCAATGCTTTGGAAATAAACCTTCGTTCCTTGATGATACTCTTCTACAGAACTTAGGTATTTTCTCAAGGTCGGTACGATTCCTAAGTCATCTAGAGCCATAGGCCGTAAATCATAAATAATACGTCTTACCTCATGCAAGGCATCCCGCACCATACCCTTTAGTTCTACTATTTCCAGCAAAGCTTTTTCAATACCTCGTTCTTGATATGTACGATTAATTATATCAGTGCGTAGCAATACATTAGCAAGCATTTGTGCGGGACCATCATGAATTTCTCTTGAAATCCGTTTTCTTTCTTCTTCAGTGGCTTCAATAATTTTCATGGTGTAGTCTTCACGCATCTTCGCATTTTCTAATGCCGGGCGAATGCTCTTCAAATCAACGGTCAAATAATTTAACACAACGTTGACTTGGCTCACTAAATGATCCGCCCGTTCAATTGTATCGAGTAGAGAGCGCATTCTTCTTTCTAAGTCATCTCTCTTATCACGCAATAACCTTTCTTCCGCTTGAAGAATCGAGTAACGAATCTGAATCTTATTTGCTTGGTCATAGGCTTTTTGAATCTCTGCTTCACTATAAATGTTGAAATTCTTAGAAACTTCCGCTAAACGAACTCTCGACAATCGTGACTTTTTCTCTAGCACATCATTTTCCAGAATTACTTCCTTTATTTTAGAACGAACTTGTTCCAGCTCGAGTTTCATTTCATCAAATGTTTTGCGACTCTGTTCACTGATAGTGAAGATGTCATTCTTTGATTCGTCGATGGTTTTAATCATTCGGTTGAAGATTAAATCCAACGATTCTAAGTCGAATTTATCGTTTAACATTTACATCATCCTTATTTTTTGTGCTACATTTAAATCAATACTTCGCCTGTTTGCTGGCTTATATATCTTTCCTACTGTATTCACATCATTATTATATCACGTGTCAGACTTAAGACTATTAAATTATGATGACAAACAGATGTCTAAGGCTTCACGAAATAGGACCTATATAAAGAGGAGTGTAACATGAGAAAAAATTATTTAACAATAAAAAGCGCTGGTTCCAATGAAATCGTAATATCAAAATCAAGATTTATCTCTAATTGTAAACGGGTGGAAAATGAGGAAGAAGCATTAGACTTTATTCAATCAATTAAAAAAGAGCATCATTCTGCAAATCACAACTGCTCTGCATATATAATCGGTGAGAATAACCAATACCAAAAAGCAAATGATGATGGGGAACCTAGTGGAACTGCCGGTGTACCTATATTAGAAGTTATCAAAAAACAAAACCTGCAGGATACAGTCATTGTCATCACCCGCTACTTCGGTGGCATAAAATTAGGTGCAGGCGGTTTAGTACGAGCGTATGGTAAGGCAGCGTCTGCTGGTATTGAGGCTAGCGGAGTCGTAGAACGAAAGTTACATAATGTTATGAAAGCAGCAATTGACTATACCTGGCTCGGAAAACTAGAAAATGAAATTCGAAATTCTTCTTATTTAATTAAAGAGATTGCTTACGCAGATAATGTAGAATTTTACGTATATGTTCCTGAAGAACAAGAAGCAGAGTTTAGCGAATGGTTAACAAACATGACTAATGGGCAAGTAATGATTACATGTGTTGACAAAGTATTTCGTGAATTCGACAAAATATAATGAAATTTTAATTTTACCTTTACATTTTCACATAGTATAATGAAGTTCGCTATATGTGCTAAAAGAAACTTCTTTCTTTTGAATAGCGTCAAATAATTATCTACACTTAGTATTCCTAAATTTAGAGGAGATTATATATGACAAATTCTAGAATACAGGCAAAAAAAGAGAAAAGAGTGAAAAAGACGCCTAAGAAGAAAAAGTCGCGTCTCGCTTTAAAAGTCTTTTTAATTGTCATTGCATTAATGCTCGTTTCTGGCGGTGCCTATGCATACTATTTATACAAACAAGGCGAGAAGGCTGCCAACAAAGCATATGATAATGAAAACCAACGTGAAAAATCTGATTTGCGTACTGAAAAAGTAGAACCGTTGAAAGACAATATCTCAATCCTATTTGTTGGGATTGATGACAGCGAAAAACGAGAACAAGGCACTGATCATTCCCGCTCAGATGCATTAATGCTTGCCACTTTAAATAACAAAGATAAATCAGTAAAATTACTAAGCATTCCGCGTGACTCTTATGTATATATTCCCTATGTAGGCTACCAAGATAAAATCACGCACGCCCACGCTTATGGCGGTACACAAGCTACAATCGATACTGTTGAAAACTTGTTGAATGTACCAGTGGATTACTATTATCGATTGAACTTTGATGCGTTTATTCAGATTGTAGATGCATTAGGCGGTATCGAAGTGAAAGTACCGTATGCCCTACATGAGTTAGACGAAAATGATAAACGGACAGTTAACTTAAAACCTGGAAAGCAAGTCCTAAATGGTAGTGAAGCATTAGCACTTGCACGTACACGCCATCAGGACAGCGACATACAGCGCGGCGAACGCCAACAAATGATTTTAAAAGCCATAATTAAAAAAGCTTCTTCCGTTTCATCATTCACAAAATATGATAACATCCTTGCAGCAATCGGTAACAATATGAAAACCAATATGACGTTCGGCGAAATGAAGTCCCTTGCGGCCTATGTGAAAAACGGGATGCCAAAAGTTAAGTCGCTTTCATTAAAAGGTAACGATGATATGTCTACAGGTGTTTACTACTATAAACTTGACGAAAATGGTTTAGCTGAAACACGCCAAGTTTTGCAAAAACAACTAGGAATTAGTGACAGTGATTTAAACAAATCAAATCAACAAACTGACAACAACACTAATCAACAAAATACTAATAATCAGCAGAACAATACTAATCAACAAAACACGAATAACCAACAGCAAAACACAAACCAACAAAATAATAATACTGGAAACAACAATGCTGGCTACCAATCTGGATCCACTAACAACTATAGTGGCAGTTACAATTCCGGCGGTAATCAATAAAGTCGCTTCATTGGCTAATAAATAAAAAACACCCCAAACGTTAGAATCAAATCTAGCTTTGGGGTGTTTTTTGGTCTTTCACAATAATTTTTTTAATTCAAATTAGTATTGCGCAATAATTGTTTCGTTTTAAGAAGCACTTTCTGCGCGCTTGGTTCCCTCGCTTTGTCACTACGTTCATGCAGGACTTTCAGATCACGCATATATTAGGAGATATCGTATCTACTACACTAGTTATAATAGTCCATCTATTTTGAGTTTAATAAGAACTGAGTCATCCTTCCTCTCTTATAAAACTTCACTTTGTCGTTCATCTCCTTTATCTATTTATTAACTAAAAAAAGACGTGAAAGATATATATCTTTCACGTCTTTTAATTAGAATTTTAAACAATCACTATTTATTTACGTCTTACTAGATTTAAAAGTGGTCGGTAATTTTGTCCAGCTAGTCCAATCGCTTCAACAAATAATTCAATGGCTATCAAGATCACCGTGATTAACAAAATAGCTCCCCATACTGTAGCCATCGAGAATGTAACTGCTGCTACTCCGAACATCGCTGCAATACCGTAAATTAACAGTACTGTTTGGCGATGAGTAAATCCAAGACTCATCAAACGGTGATGCAAATGGGATTTGTCAGGACTAAATGGCGGTTGTTTATTTAATAAACGGCGCACAATAGCAAAGAACGTATCTGAAATTGGCACGCCTAACATTACGATCGGAATAACCAAAGAGATAAACGTAACATTTTTAAAACCTAGTAATGATAAGACGGCAATCATAAAGCCAAGGAACAGCGCGCCTGTATCACCCATAAAAATTTTAGCTGGATGGAAATTATAAAATAAGAAACCACAAGTACTTGCAGCAAGAATTAAAGCAATCACAAGTACAAAACCATTACTCATAATAAACGCCATACCAGCAAGTGTAACTAAAGCAATCGTAGAAACACCAGCAGCAAGGCCATCCAATCCATCTATTAAGTTAATTGCATTTGTAATAGCTAATATCCAAAGTATCGTTAATGGAATACTAAAGTATCCAAAGTCTAATTTTCCGTTAAAAGGCAAGTTGATAAAATCAATTTGAACGCCGCCAAAGAAGATGACGATTAATGCTGCTGCCAATTGGCCAAGCAGTTTTGCTTTTGGCGTAATTTCAAGCATATCATCAAGAGCCCCAGTTATAACAATCACAAAGCCGCCAAGCAAAATAGCAACTATCGATACAGACTTATCCATAGGATGTGCCACAGCAATCCCTATTAGAAAGGCTATAAAAATGGCTAAACCGCCAAGTCGCGGCATTACACTGCTGTGTACTTTGCGATGGTTTGGTTTATCAACAGCGCCAATGCGGTATGCGAGTTTCTTAACGAACGGAGTCAAGAGTATTGAAGCAACAAAAGCTACAATTAATGCTAGGTAAGTCATATTACCCGTCCTCCTTACGAACTCTACATCATTTTATATGAAATATGCGTCCCAATAACGCAGTGATATACTATTTCTCATTAAGTACAAAGACTATTATAACACGAAATTAGCAAAATAGCAGTCTCTTTCAAGGAATTCATTGGGCAACTCACATTCACAAATGTACTTCTTCCCCAATTCTATTCTTTATACACATAGACAAAATGCAGTCGCTCTACTTATTTCTAATCTTCACTATATATTAATTGGGATACTCTAAAATTACAAGACGTATTTAAGAACAAATTGTTCCAATTATTGTTCTTCATTTTACCAGACTATTGATCTCTTTAAAATAGAACTGTTAATAGTAAATAAATACATTTAAAAAGCCTTAAGATTTTAATGTATTCGACAAATTATAAAAATATTCATCTTTTTATCACAAAATAGTGTTTTTTTCGATATTTTTTTATGTTACTCTAATCAATAGCTTTTGAAATTTTAATTAGAATTTTCAGATATTAAATAAATTCACTCACTATTCTAATTAAAAAATGATATACGGCAAAACACAGGCCAATGAAAAACACTAAAACACTTCTTAGATTTTTCAGTGCCTAAGTACAAAGGAGTTTTTCTATGGAAATTCAAAAACTGTCACTTGGAGAAAAAATTTCGGTAGGTTTTATGCTATTTGCCCTTTTCCTTGGTGCAGGCAACATTATTTTCCCGCCATTGCTAGGACAACAATCAGGCGAACATTTTGTTTTAGCCATTATAGGATTTTTAATCACAGGTGTGGGTTTGCCTTTACTAGGCGTTATTACAGTTGCTAAATCAGGTGGCGAATTACAGGATATGGCTTCTAAAGTAAGTCCATTATTTGGAATCATCTTCACAGCAATTGTTTATCTAGCTATCGGTCCTTTCTTCGCCATGCCGCGTACCGGAACCGTTTCATACGAATTAGGGGTAAAACCTTATTTATCAGAACATACCGCTTCTATGAGCTGGCCACTAATTATTTTTACAATACTCTTCTTCTTAATTACCGTGTTTTTTGCATTGAATCCAAGCAAGCTTATTGACCGAGTAGGAAAAATTCTAACACCAGCACTTCTGATTGTAATCGCGGCTCTTGCCGTAAAAGCTGTTGTAACCCCAATGGATGGAGCTGGAAAAGCGATTGGTAAATATGTCTCAAATCCATTCGGCGAAGGTTTTGTACAGGGCTATTTAACAATGGACTTTCTTGCAGCACTAATTTTCGGTATTGTAATCATCGAAGCATTGAAGGGTAAAAATATTACGCATAAACCAACTGTTGTGAAAACAACTGTTTTTGCAGCCTTTATTGCAGCAGCTGGGCTTGCGCTCGTTTATATAGCTCTTGGTTATATAGGTTCTTCCAGCTACCAATCAATTGGCCAATTTAAAGAAGGTGCAGATATTATTACAAAGTCTGCCTACATTCTATATGGACAATTCGGTAACATTTTATTAACTGCGGTGATTTTGCTGGCATGTCTGACAACTTCGATCGGATTAATGACAGCCTCATCAGAGTTTTTCTATAAATTGTTCCCATCGATTTCATATAAAACATGGGTTTGGATTTTCGCAATCTTCTCTACTGTTGTATCAAACATAGGTCTAGCACAACTAATTGCAGTTTCAACACCAGTTCTATTAGCTATTTATCCGCTAGCAATTGTTTTGATGATATTAACATTGGTATCTAAATGGTTCAATGACGCACGCTCTGTATACATTACTGCACTAATCTTTACTGCCCTCATTAGTATTTACGATGGTCTTAAAGGTGCAAATATTAAATGGCCAGGCTATGAGGCATTTTTGAAAGAAATTCCACTCTATACAACAGGAATTGGTTGGCTCATTCCCGCTTTAATTGGTGCAGTGATTGGCTGGATCATTTCTCTTTTCCTAAAAAGAAAATAATATATTATTATTTAAGCGATTAGAGCGAATCTCTAATCGCTTTTTATTGTGCTTTCATTTAATAGGATAAAACAATATTTTAAACCTTCCCTTTAACCAGTCATAGTCAATCATTTACCTTCTATATAATTATTAATTTTGATTAAATTTACAACTATAAAAAAACGCTTTCAAAAATTTTATAAAAGACTCAACTTTTTAAGAACAAAAGCTTGAATTCATCTCATAGTGTGATATATTTAATACGCTATTGAGATATATTCATAAATTAGACACAAAGGATTGAGGGTGTAACAAAAATGGAGTGGTATGAATTAGTCGCTTCGATTATTTTAATTTTATTGGCAATCTTTGTCGTTGTTCTAGGGATCGCATTATTATTCCTACAAATAATGGACAAAAAACAAAAACAACATGCCATCTTGCGAAATTTCCCGGTTCTTGGCAGGGTCCGCTATATTACAGAAAAAGTCGGTCCTGAGCTTCGACAATATCTATTCGACGGAGACAATGAAGGGAAACCTTTTAGTCGAGAAGACTTCTTACATGTCGTATTACCTGGGAAATACTTGAGTAATGTCATCGGATTTGGTTCAAAAAGAAATTTTGAAGAACCAGGATATTATATTCGTAATGCCACATTTACTAAACAAGTAGAAGAAATGCGCGTAGACCAAACACAAACAGTTGAAACACAAAAATATGTAATTGATTCAGATAGCCTAATTAGCCGTAAAGAGCATACTGAAAAAATTGTCGCTAAACCATGGTTATTGCCTGATGAAGACGCCGTTGTCATCGGACCTAATTGCCGTGAGCCTTTCCATGTGAAGAGCTTGGTTGGCCAATCAGCGATGAGTTATGGTGCTTTAGGGAAAAATGCAATTAGCGCTTTATCAAAAGGGATCGGCTTAGCCAAAGGTTCTTGGATGAACACTGGTGAAGGGGGCGTTTCCGATCACCATTTAGCGGGTGGTTCTGACCTAATCGCACAAATTGGTTCTGGTTTATTTGGCTTCCGTACACTTGAAGGCGACTTCAGTTTTGAATTATTAAAAGAAAAAGCAGCTATACCACAAGTAAAAGCATTTGAACTAAAATTGGCTCAAGGTGCAAAAACACGAGGCGGCCACGTCGAAGGCGATAAAGTAACCGAAGAGATTGCCCGTATCCGTAACGTAGTACCTGGTAAAACAATCAACAGTCCAAACCGTTTCCGCCAATTCGATGATTTCCCATCATTATTCGACTTTATCGAACAAATTCGTGAGGTAGGCGGACTTCCAGTCGGCATTAAAGTGGTTATCGGCAGTCCAGATGATGCAGACAACCTTGCTTCATATATGAAAGAGTCTGGCAAAGGCCCTGACTTCATTACAATCGATGGTGCTGAAGGCGGTACTGGTGCTACTTATCAAGATTTAGCTGATAGTGTGGGGCTTCCATTGCACAGCGGTCTTGTCCTTTTACATGACGCACTTGTAAAACATGGTGTTCGAGACCGTGTCAAAATCATAGCTTCCGGTAAAATTATCACTTCAGATCGTGCAGCAGTCATCCTTGGCCTTGGCGCAGATTTAATCAATGTAGCACGTGGATTTATGATTTCAGTAGGCTGCATTATGGCACAACGTTGTCACACAAATGAATGCCCTGCAGGAGTAGCTACAACAGATCCAAAACTACAAAATGGTTTAATCGTTGATGAGAAGAAGTTCCGTGTTACTAACTATATTTTAACAATGCGGGAAGGCCTTTACCGAGTAGCAGCTGCTGCCGGCTTGGATTCTCCTACTAAATTTAATAGCGAACATATTGTCTATAAAGATGAACATGGCCGTGTATATAAAGTAGAAAACCTTAATCCTAAATTTTAATTTAAATAGAAATAGCTCCCCTGCTCTTTAGCAGGATGGTGAATATATGCGAGTATAAGAGCGATTCCTTCGTTCTTATACTCGTTTTTTTCGTATAAATTCATTCGATTGTTTCAACTGATACAAATCTACCTCACTACCATCTACTAGAGCTTACATGCTTAACCATCTTAATATAAGACAATTTATATATATTTATACCTGACAAACTTAAAATTAAAGTAAAAAGGCAACTTCAGTTGAAAACCCAACAAAAGTTGCCTTTTTTATTTAGAAAGCAAGGTAGGTTATTCTGGTACCCAGCCTATTTTAATCTAACTCTTTTAATGCAATTCGTTCCACTGCTTTCGCAACAGAGCTGTGGACATTCGGATCTAGTGGGTGTGGCACTAAATCGCCATTATGTGTAGCATCCACGATTGCATTCGCTGCAGCCAGCAACATCGGATAAGTAATGCTTTTTGCATTGGCATTTAGAGCACCGCGGAAGATACCTGGGAACCCAAGAACATTGTTTACAAGCCGACCATCAGCCGCATAGGCCGCACCTGCTTGTAATGCTTCCTCTGGTGTGATTTCAGGGTATGGATTGGACAACGCCAATATGATTTGCCCTTTTCTCACCATGCTTGGTTTAATAAGACCTTTGACACCAGTTGTCGCAATCACAATATCACATTTTTGCATGAGCTCTTCTAAAGAATTCATGACTGTACCACCGAAACTGCGTAAGCGGTCACAAGAACTTTCTTGTAAATCACTACCGCATACTTCTTTCACGCCATACTCAATCAACATACGAGAAATGGCAAGTCCTGCAGCTCCAAGACCTACTTGTCCAACAACTGCTTGCTTCAAGTCAACGCCTGCATAACGGCTAGCAGACAAAACTGCAGCTAATGTTACAACCGCAGTACCATGTTGGTCGTCATGCATAACAGGTATATTTAAATCTTTCTTTAAGCGTTCTTCAATTTCAAAGCAATGAGGTGAACCAATATCCTCTAGAAGAATCCCGCCAAACCCTTGTGAAATATGTTTTACTGTTTCAACAACTTCATCAGGATCACTCGTATCAAGTAGTATTGGTATACCGCTAATTCCTGCAAATTGGTCAAACAGCACAGACTTGCCTTCCATGACAGGCATCCCAGCTACAGATCCTATATTACCAAGCCCTAAAATAGCAGTACCATCTGTGACAATCGCTACTGTATTACCAATGCTTGTAAAGTAATTTGCTTTCTCAGGTGAGCGCTCAATTTCTTGGCAGACACTTGCCACGCCAGGTGTATAAATACGTCGAAGATCACTAAGTGAACGAACATCAATCTTCCTGGACATATGTATTTTTCCACCTTCATGAGCCTTCATTACATCGTCGGAAACAGCGCGGACAGTAATATCTTCTAAGCCATTTAACGCACCCACAATGGCATCCAATTGTTCTCCACTATCGCATGTACAAGATACATCACGAATTGTAGATAACGTGCCAATCTTTAGCGTCTTAATATCGCCGATATCGCCACCTTGGTCGCCGATCGCTTTTGCAACTTTAGCGAAATTCCCTGGTTTTGATGGTGTTTCTACTATTAGACTACGTATAATATTTTGTATTGCCATATATTTCCCTCCACCTTACACTATTATGACTATTTTGTGACGATTAGAAATACATTCTACCCCTTTCGTCTTTAAAGGTAAATATACTCCCTATAAACTTACAAGATTTCTGTTCAAAATAAACGGAGTAGAGGTTCTTTCATTTTGCTAAAAGAAAATTAATTCAATTAGAAATTAATTGTATAGAAGTTGTAGTACTTAGTTATACTGGAAATATAATCATCCAACTCCCATAGCATATTTCGATTTGAAATATAAATTCATGTGAAAAAACCTTCCCCCAAGAGAACCGCTTCCCCCTTAGCGGTTCTTTTACTATTTAATCCGACTTATTTCCCGAGGAATAACCTTTATTTTTATTTATTCCCCTTGTATTGATTACTAAATCTTCTCTTTTACACAGTAATTCTATTTTATTTTAAAGTAATCATCTTATTTTTGCACTAAATTATGAAAAATTTGTCGAAAATGCAAACATGCCTATTTTCAGATGGAGCAGTTACATTTATACTAGTAAAAGTATAAGTAAATTCAGTCAAAAGTTACAAAATTCATTGTGAAAATATGAGGTGTGGTAATGAGCATTAAAAAGATGATTCGTCTGACAATCATAATTACAGCTATTTTAGTTATTCTAAACGGATTAAGTTTAGGCTATCTGGCAAAAAGTATATCCAATCAAAACAAAATTGAAAGAATTAACCGAGAAGATAGTTCAATTGCTCTTTCATTGATGAAGAATACTGAAACAAAGTCTTCTAATATTCGTACATACGCAGAATCTGGCTCTAGCCGTTTCTTACAAGCTTATGAGCGTGAGGTCCAATCCTCACTAAACGCTGATGAGACTTTAAAAAAATTAAAGAGCAATCAACTTCCAGAAGATATTATTGCTCTTGCCGAATATGCGATTACACAATCAGAACAACTTAAACCACTAGAAGAAAAAGCAATCTCATTAGCAAAATCCGAGGAATTCGTCCAGGCTAAAGATATACTTTATGGAACTGAATATAGTTTATTAAAAGATAATATCAGCAGCTCTATTGATTCTTTTGACAAATCATTAAAAAAATTAACAGCAAAACAAGTAACAAAAGCTAAAACGCAGGTAAAAGTGAGCATTATCACAATGGCTGGCCTTCTAGCGCTATTTATGATTTATATTGCAGTAGTTCTATCTTATTTTTCTCATAAAATGAAACCTATATACTCACTAAAGAATTTTGTTTTAGAAGTAGCGAATGGCAATTTAACAATTGAACCAATTCACCATGGACAAGAAGATGAAATTGATGAACTTTCGGAAGCATTTAATGGTATGTACCAAAATTTAAGAGACATGATCCATACATTAACTCAAACGAGTGAACATCTAGCAGCTTCTTCCGAAGAATTGTACGCGAGTACTGAGCAAACCAATAATACAACTAAAATTGTAAGCCAAAAAATTGATCAGCTTGCACTTGATTCTGCGATGCAAACTGACTACTTAACAAATGGAACAAATTCAGTGAATGTTGTTGCTAGCCAAATTAGCGCTGTAGCCGAATCAGCTGCTTCCGCTGCTAAATCAGCTGCAAACTCATCAGACAAAACGGTATTTGGCGGAAAGCATCTAAAGAATACGGTCAAACAAATAAAAGAGATCAAAGCAGAAGTGGCAGAAACCCAAACTTCTTTATTAGAGCTCGCGAATAGTTCAAAGAGAATTAACAGCATGCTTTCTACGATTACTGAAATTTCGGAGCAGACGAATCTGTTAGCACTTAACGCAGCAATAGAAGCGGCTCGTGCCGGGGAGCATGGTAAAGGTTTTGCGGTAGTGGCCGGGGAAGTTCGAAAGCTTGCAGAGGAATCGGCACGTTCAGCGAATGAAATACGTGAAACAACCGAAAATATCGAAAAGTATATGCATAAAACAGTACAGCAAATGGAACAAGTCAATTTAAAGGCTGATGATGGTTTCAACAGTATTCAAACAACAGGTAAAGCATTCCAGGAGATTTATACAATGTCTATTAATCTTTCTAATGAAATACAAGAAGTATCGACTATTACCGAAGAAATGGCAGCAGCCTCTCAGGAAACTGCAGCTTCCCTTGAAAATGTAAATGCTATTTCACAAGAAACAAATTCAAAAACTCAAGAGATTGCTAACCTGAGTGAGGAGCAATATGCAATTGTTGAAGAAATTACAGCCTCAGCAGAAGAGTTGAGCCAGTTAGCTGAAACATTAAACAAACAAATACAAGTCTTTCAAATGTAAAGAAAAAGCGCAAATTGCGCTTTTTTTATTTTCACCTACTTATTTAATGGTCCTTTAGTATCTACCTCTCCTACATATATTTTAAAAATATTTCAATCTATCTATCAAAACTCCCTTTTTTCGTCAGTTGATTGTATTAAATCCCATTTTTCTCTACAATACAGTTAATAAAATATACTCATAAGATCCAACCCAAAAGGAGTGACCTATATGAAAAAAGCAATCGTTTCTGCTCTAGCTGTATGTGCTACCACTTTTGTAATACATGACCAAGATGCGAAAGCAAGTACTAATACATACAAGGTAAAAAGTGGTGATTCACTATATGTCATAGCAAAAAAGAAAAATACGACAATCACCAAACTTAAAAAACTGAACCATCTGACTTCAGATCTTATTTATGTAGGACAAACCTTAAAAACCTCAGGCACAACGAGCAACAGTGCGAGCAAGAAAACCTCTGCTCCGAAAAAAAGTACAACAAGTAAAAGTACAACTGTTACCAAAAAGTCTGGTACGTACAAAGTAAAACCAGGCGATTATATCGCAAAAATTGCAGCCAATCATGGTATTACATTATCAGCCTTAATGAAAGCTAATGGCCTAAAAAATGATCTTATTTTTGCTGGCCAAACATTGAAGATACCTGGCTCAAGTACTACAGTCACTCATGTTTCTTCTAACAAGAATAATTCTCCAAAGCCAATGACAAGCAAAAAAGCAACGACCTATACTGTCAAATCAGGTGATTATGTAGGAAAGATTGCTGCAGCTTTTAACGTATCCATTGCGTCAATTGAAAAAAATAATAACATAAAAAACCATGTTATTTATGTTGGTCAAAAGTTAAAAATTAATGGGTCTTCAACAAAACCAACAAGCAATAACACGAAACCAGCGACACCGAGTAAGACTCCAACAGCGCCTTCGAACGCAAAAAAATATACAGTGGTGTCAGGTGATACGCTTTCGGTAATAGCCCACAAATTTGGTATAACAATCACACAGCTAAAATCTTGGAATGGATTAACTTCAGATATGATCCGCGTTGGGCAAGTCCTCGCAGTAAAAAATAGCGGAACAACAGTCCAACAAGATAAAGAGAATACAACAGGTGTGTCTAATCCAACACCTGGACAAGCGTCATCTACAGTATTAAAAAATGCTATTAATATTGGGCTTTCTATGAAAGGAACACCTTATGTATGGGGTGGTTCTTCGCCAAGCGGCTTTGATTGCAGCGGTTTTATTTACTATGTATTTAAACAAGCTGGTTATAATAACATCAGCCGCACAAGCGCTGCTAGCTACGAAGCGCGTTCTTACTATGTTTCCAGTCCGAAACCTGGCGATCTAGTATTCTTTAAAAATACGTACAAGACTGGTATCTCGCATTTAGGTATTTATATTGGGAATGGCCAATTCGTCCATGCCGGCGGTGATTATGTACAGGTATCTTCGGTAAATGAATCTTATTGGAAGAGCCACTTTGATAGCTATAAACGATTTTATGATTTATAAGTTATAAATTTTCCCTATAATACTAACTTTTAAACCTTATCTAATATTTTTGGATAAGGTTTTTTTACATTAAGAAAGCTTGATATATCAACGTTTTTGTCGAACTGTAATCATTATGCTCTACTTTTGTTACAAGACTGTAATATAACTGTAAACGAAATAGCATTGTTAATTTATCAGATTTTTTATAAAGTTATACTTGTAAAAAACGAAATAAAACATAACATTTGAACTATAACGATTGAACTTAAATAACTACGAAATATAAAAAAACTTACTAGAATAGTTGGAGGACCTTTCATGAAAAAGAGAACTTTCTTAACGGCTATCGCATCAGGCGCATTAGCATTAACAATTGGATTTGGCCAAGCAAAAGCAGCAGAACAACATAATACAGCAACTACTACAGAACATACATCTATTACAATGGTTTCAAGCTCACAAGCTGTTAAAATCAGCGGCAAATACCATGTTACTGCAAATTCCTTAACATTACGTAAGTCACCTTCTCTAACTGCAGGAAAGTTAGGTTACTTCAAAAAAAATAAAACTGTAAATGCAAGCTACAAAAAAGTTGTGTCAGGTAGAACATGGTTAAAAGTTAGTGCACAAGGCAAAACAGGCTGGATGTCTGCAGCTTACTTAAAAGCTGGCGCTGGCGTTAAAACAACTTCTTCTAGTACAAATCAAAGTGATATTGTAAATACAGCTAAAAACTACTTGGGTGTTCCTTATGTTTATGGTGGAACCACTCCATCTGGTTTTGACTGCAGTGGTTTTACACGCTACGTTTTAGGCAAACATGGTATTACTTTACCACGTACAAGTCGTCAGCAACGTACTGCCCTACCATATACAAGCAATCCACAACCAGGAGATTTAGTATTCTTTAATGTAGGTGGCGGTGCTATAACACATGTGGCAATTTATGCAGGCAATGGCATGATTGTTCATGCAGCAGGCAGCCATGTACAATACCAAACAATGAGCACTTATTGGAAAAATTACATTCATAGCTACGGTAGCATTCGCTAACTGAATGTTATAAGTAGTGCCCGTTAGAATAATATATCGTACGTTAAAAAAGCTCAGCTAACGTAGCTGAGCTTTTTCATTAGGATGCAGTTTGATAAGTTTCTTCTTCACTTGCAGGTTCAGTTGACTTTGGTTCTACAACTGATTTGTTTTCCTTAACGCTTTTCGTTTGTACGGCTGGTGTTTCTTCATCATCAGTATCTTGCTCTGGTGTCTCCAACTCTTCTGCAGATGCTCCATCGTCTTGAGTACTGTTGATCGTAATTTCTTTAAATTGATAATCCGCATAGTCGTCGATAACAATTTTATAGATTATTTTTTCTTTTAATTGATGCTCTTGCTTATTTTTATCTACATAAGTGAATGTAGAGTCAACTTCGGCAGTCGCATAATCGTCTGTGATTTGAATATTGCCGATTGAATGTTTTAAATCTTTATACTTTCTACCATCAGCTGTGTATGTTTCTAACATCTTAGATGCAGCATTTTGCGCTGTGCTTCCTGGAAGAATATAGGACTCATATGAAGGTCTTTTAACAGGGTCTTTAATAGCAAGTGGTACAAGATCATAGAAGCTATCGATATAATCTTTTATCAAGTCTTTCCCTAGATATGCTTCATCTCTGTGATCATTATCAAAATCTTGATCGTTATCAATATCGATCTCTACATCTTTGTTTGACCACCCTGTAATTAAATTCATTATTTGTTTAATTGGTATAGCGTAACCTATTTCAGGTTGGTCTGTTAAAATAATCGAATTAATACCAATTACGTTACCTGTTTCTGCATTAATCAGCGGGCCACCGCTAGAACCGGGATGCAAACGAGCTGTCATTTCATATAGACCGCTATATGTGTATTCATCCGTAAACTCTGCGCCAATGTTTGTGATTTTTCCTTCAGTTGAAGTGCCGCCCTTATTATTCGGGCTACCAATTGCAATAACAGGCGTGTTAAGTCTTGCTGGTGCTGTATCTAAAACGAGCGGGTCTTTCCCTTCCAGTTCTGGTACACGTATAAGTGCAACGTCTGTCTTTTTTGAAATTCCAATTACCTGACCTTGAAACTCTTGGCCATGCTCATTTGAAACTAAAACATAAGAAGCATCCTTCGCCACATGGGCATTCGTGATAATGTCTCCTTTTTTGTTAAATAGGAACCCAGAACCTTGCTGCAAATCTGTCACGATCGTATAGACTTGCGTTTTAGCGTTTGCAATAATTGCAGAGGTATCATTTTTAGGCATAACAACATTTGTTTCTTCTTTGGTCGTCGTTGGTTGGCCAGTTGCAGGAATATCATTAGTCACACTGCCCTCTTGACGGCTAGCTGTCACCTTATCCTCTTGATCCTTTTTTGGTTCTTCTTTCTTTTTTGTCTCTTCCTTTTTAGGCTTATTGATTTTCTCTACTTTTTTAATATGTTCATTTTCATTAGCTGACTTTTCATTTTTGGTTAGGAGCATAAACGCACCCAAGATAATGGCTGCCATTAAAACAATGGATACAGCTATTCTTTTGATGGATGCTTTCTTTGGCTGATACCGTCGATTTTTAGTCATCACACATCCACTTCCTATCATTATTTAATTGTCAATACTATAGACGAATGAGCCTATATGAAAGTTTCAAAATTTTATCAATTCGGCTTTCTAGATTCAATTTCACAAAGATTATCATAGCATAAATTCCAGAGAATAGAATGAGAAAATAGATTTTTTTCGAAGGTATTTCTACTTATTTGTTTTACCCTATTTTCAGCACTATATGCACTCCTCACTTTCTTTTCCATAGGTCTCCTTTATAATGTCTACTCGGTTTATTTAAAGTTTCCATTCCGTAGTATATAATGAGGGAAAAAGTGTTATGGAAGGTAAGTTGAATGAAAAAGATAAATATATTGGGCATTCCTTTTGTAGATACTACCAAAAAAGAGTTTGTAAGCCATGTTTTGACCTTGGCAACCAGCAACAAGGAACCCATTTCAATCGTAACAGCGAATCCCGAAATTGTTATGCTAACAAAAGAAAATGCACAATATGAACAATACGTACAGCGATCGACCTATGTAGTCGCAGACGGTATAGGCGTTGTCATCGGTTCTAAAATATTAGGTACTCCATTGCGGGAACGGATACCAGGCTATGAATTAGTACACGCATTTATGAAAAATGCTGATATTAATAAAAATCGATTCTTCTTTTATGGCGGCAAGCCTGGTGTAGCAGAAGCAGCGGCTAAAAAGGCAATCGCCCTCTACCCCCATATTAATATTGTGGGGACTGCTGATGGCTATGGTGACAGTGACGCAGTAGCCACTCAGGCAGCGTCCTTAAAGCCTGATTTTATTTTTATTGCTACGGGAGCTCCCAAACAAGAAGAATGGATAGCTAGTCACCGCCATCAATTCGAGCACTGTGTCATGATGGGCGTAGGCGGCAGTTTGGACGTGTTATCAGGCAATGTTCGCCGTGCGCCACAACTCTTTATCAAGCTTAATCTTGAATGGTTCTATCGCCTAATCACACAACCCACCCGTATAAAACGTATGATGAAGATACCTCTTTTTCTGCTTAAGGTGTTGCAATCAAAATAACAATTTGCCGATTCTATTAAATTGAATCGGCTTTTTTATATTCCCAATTTCCATTCAAAAATCCAATAGCAATTTATTAATAATAATTCGCTCTTATAATTTATATTGATTTATTGTATACAATTGTATACAATAATTTTATATTCCGATTGTATACAATTGTATACAGAAAGAGGTGTGATATGAGACCAAATGAGGAAAGAGGCGGCCGACATCGTCATCATGGCGGCGGCCATCATACAAAGGGTCCTAAAACATTTAGGCGCGGCAGAGCAATAGCGTTTTTAGAGATACTTCAGCTAAAACGTATGACTATCAAACAGCAACTAGACGAACCCGAATTTGAAACTATTAAGCCAGTCTTAATCGGTGAGTTAAAGGCACTCGACATGGTTATCAACGAATTTATACAGCTATTTGATTTAGAAGAAAGTGATGAAATGGTAACCACTGAAAATCCTTCTATAGAAGCCTCAGAAACGATAGGAGATCTAGCAGATGAAACTAATCAATGAATACATCGATAGCCTCTTCGCTCCAACAGATACAGATTTAGAGGACGTGCTGACATCAATTGAAGAAAACGGAATGCGTTCTATCTCCGTATCACCCGGCTCTGGTAAGCTTCTTACAATGCTGGTGTCTTTATCACAAGCTAAAGAAGTACTAGAAATTGGAGCACTTGGCGGCTATAGCGGCATATGCTTGGCAAGAGGATTTGGCAGCGAAGGTTATTTAACATCACTCGAATTAGAGGAAAACTATGCTACCCTCGCTCATCAAAATTTAACCAAAGCAGGCTTTGGTAATCAAGTTACCTACTTGACTGGTCCAGCACTAGAAAGCCTCCAAATTCTAAAAGAAAATAATAAACAATATGATTTTTTCTTTATAGATGCAGACAAACTAAATTACATCAACTATTTAAACGCTTGTATCGAACTTGCCAAAGATGGTGCTATTATTGTCACAGACAATGTCTTAGCTGGCGGGAGTGTTGCAGATTCAAACTCACAGCCTAAACGTTATAGTGAGTTCATGAAAGAGTTCAATAAAACAGTCGCAGAACACTCTCAGTTGCAATCTGTATTAATACCGATCGGCGACGGAATGACGGTTTCACGCGTTATAAAGTAGTTATACAACATGCTGACTGCTAGCAAATGCTATATGCTTTGTGAGCAGTTTTTTCAATTTCTAATCCTGCTTATCCGACTACCCCACCCCTCAACCTAGAAATATTTTCCCTTGCATGATACTGTATTCAATGAATAATAACGAGGAGGAATTCTTTCACTTTGATTTCATTTATCCTAACACTAAAACGACTGCTAGAAGCTTTGTATAAATCATCAAAACATCCTTTATTTTTATCGCTTATTACTACCCTATTTTTCATCATTCTGTCAGGCGTGTTATTTTATACACAAAAAGAAGGCTGGGCCGTTCTAGACGCCATCTATTTCTGCGTTGTGAGCATTATTCCAACCGGCATCGATACCAACCTTTCCCCTGAAACAGCGATAGGAAAAGTATTCACTATGTTCTATCTTATCGTTGGAACAGGCACAATGCTCCTAACACTCATACTTTTGGCCAAATCGACCATCAATAATGATGATGATTTTAAGAAAACCTTTAAAAGTGGAAAGTGGAAACGCGAAGGACAAGAGGAAGAAAAATAATTCATTTCTTCCCAGTTGCATTGGAGAAGAATAAGTCAAGATAATGCTAGGGCATTTTTGAATTTCGCCTAAATCATGAAATCTGAATTAAGAAAATAAAAGTGCTATACTATTGGTGTAAATAAATATTGCCGACTTAGTTTAATGGCAAAACGGTGGTCTCGTAATCCACTGATAGGAGTTCGATTCTCTTAGTCGGCATATTAAAAAACCGACAACTAACATAAATCTTAATTTGAATTTGCACTATCTTTCAATTGATAATCCAATAAGACTCTTAGATAGCCTATTACGTCTATTCTGTTTCCATAAAAATAAAAGCCATCCATAATTGGATGGCTTTATTTCTTATTCTATAACGGCAATCATGCCCTCTTCATCATCAATTTCTAATCGGATGCTTGCTGCATAGGGATCTACGTTGGTTTCTTCTTGTAAATAGGCACGGATAGCGGACAACATGTTGGCTACGCGATACGTATCTTGTCGATTATTATAATATGCATCGGCAGAGTAGCCTTCATCGTCATCAAAGCAAAGCTCGATCTCTACATTTTCGGGCATTACATTGATTTGGCGTGCATGGTATACGCATAATGCGTTAATTAATTGGTCCTCTGATAAGACTATTGTTTCCATACATTTCGGTCCTCGTCACGTTTTTTGTTGCCACGGAACATTTGGAAAACTTTCATGATTAACATAATAAGTACCAAGATGGCAATAACATTGATTAATAAACCAAATAAGTTGCCCATTGCACCCATATTGCTAAGCATTCCACCAAATAAAAGTCCTGCAAGTCCTCCGAGCATCATGCCACGCATAAATCCGCCCTTTCGTGGAGTTGAATTAGCAGTTTTTGATTTGTTAGTTTTGTTATTAAAGCTTGAGTTTTTGTTATCTTGTGTATTTCGATTTGTATTGGATTTATTGTTATTGAAAATAGAATTATTGGAATTACCGTTTGAATTAAAACCTCTTTTGCCTGATTTGTATCCTCTTGCATCAGCTGTGATGCTAAAATGGTCTGAAACAACAGGCCCTACAGTTGAGAAAGCAAGAGTAGCTGCAAATAAAGCTGCCGCAAGTTTTTTAAATTTCAATTAAATACCCTCCATTAGTGTGTAATTAATATTACTTACTCTTATCTTATCATTTTCCTTACATTATATGAAATGAAACGCTAAGGCAAAAAAAATCCTCCTGCTTTTATAGCAAGAGGATTTTTATTAGTTTGTTAGTCCACTTTTACATTACGAACTTCTGTTGGCTCATCAATAGTTTGTTTACCTTTTAAGTAGTTGATGAATGCATCAGTATCTACTTCGATTGTTTTATCATTTGTTGCTGTTGTGAATGCTTTGAAGTTATCGCCACCTGTTGCGATAAAGTCGTTAATTACAACAGAATATGTTTTTGCAGGATCGATTTTTTCATCTGTATCTCCTACAAATACATCTACAACTCCTTTTGAATTATACGTATAGTGCAAGCCAGATACTTCTAAGCCATAACCACCTGTGAATTGTTGGTTGATTGCTTCTTTAATATTAGCACCAGTCATGTCTACCACTTTCAAGTAGTTGCCGAATGGTTGGACTGCTTGCGCTTTACCCCATGTAATAACATTTTTGTCTCCGTCTTTAACTGTAGTAAGGTCAGCACGGATACCACCAGAGTTTGTCATAGCAAAGTCAGCATTGTAGCCTGAAGCTTTTGCTTGGCTTAATTGTCCATCAGTTACTAAGTTGCCGACTGGAGAACCGCCTAGTGGATGAGCGACACGGTCTCTTGTAATGGATTCAAATGATGCTGTTGCGATTGGCGCATCAATTTTCTCTTTTACTAAAGATTTCGCTTCATTCACAATGCCATTTACCTTCTTAGATACTTTGTTGCTGTTGATTTGTTCTTCAGTTGGCAAGTAGTTATATTTTACAATACCAGATGGTGTTTTAATAAAGTCTTTTGTCTTTTTGCTAATTTTACCTGTTACAACTGAATAAGCTTTACCAAATGATTTTGCCTCAATAATGCGTGTATTTTTGTAAACGCCATTAGCAAAGTTGTGATCATGGCCGCCGATTACTACGTCTACAGAGTGTTTCGGATCGATTTTTTCAAGCTCTTTCAGCATATCGACTGTTTGGCCTAAAATTTTCTCTTTTCCTTGTGTTTCAATTGATGTGTCTGCATCTGTGTTATAGGCACCTGAGTGTGCAACTACGACGATTGCATTTACACCTTGTTTACGCAAAACTTTTGAATATTTTGCGATTGCTTTTGCTGGATTTACCACTTCGATATTCTCAACGTGTTTAGATAGTACTACTGTTTTAATGTCTGGTGTAACGACACCGATAAATCCAACTTTAACTCCACCATATTTTTTCACTGTATAAGGTTTGAAGCCACTAAGGATTTTCTTAGACTTTTTATCTACAATGTTGGAAGTTAGGATCTCCATATTGCTTTTAGTCAATTTATAATCTTTTACTAATTCATAGTTTTGTGTTGCTTCAGTCGGTGCAAGGCCGTTTAAAATTCGTTTGAATTCATCGATTCCCTCATCAAATTCATGGTTACCTAGTGCTCCAACAGTAAATTTAATTGCATTGGCTGCATTCATTGTTGGCTCGTCTTGAAGTAAGCTTGAATAAGATGGACTTCCGCCTACTAAGTCGCCTGCACTAATTCTGTAAGTATTCGCAGCAGCTGTTTTTAATTTGTACTTCTTAGCAAACGCTGCTTTTTCTTGCTCAAAGTGATACGCAAGAGCTGGTGC
The DNA here is from genome assembly GCF_023515935.1 of Rummeliibacillus sp. G93. NCBI lineage: Bacteria > Bacillati > Bacillota > Bacilli > Caryophanales > Caryophanaceae > Rummeliibacillus > Rummeliibacillus sp. G93. The sequence goes on along the minus strand of NZ_CP097314.1, from coordinate 609,335 downwards.
TCCTCCGATTGGTGTGCCATCAGTAGCTTTATAACTCTCTCCGATATTACCATGCATATCATTGATAGATAGAAACTGTACTGGCACAGTTGTTGGTGCTTTCGGTTTTGCTGGCGTTGTTTTGGCAAAAGCTGACATAGGCGTCATTAATAATGCAGCAGCCCCTAATGTTGCGACGATTTTTGTTTTAAACACTCTCTACACTCTCCCATTTTATATGTAAGTTTGTTTCTTCTTCATTGTATAGTCTGCTATATAACAATACAATACTCAAAATTAAAAATAATATAATAATAGCATGTAAGACTATTCAGATAATACTATATCATCATTTCAAATAAATGAAAGCGCTTTTTTATTAAAAATTTTGAAGAATTTTGCCTAAATATGATATAATTACGTAGAACTTATAGTTAGATGTGCCTGTTAAAATTTGGGGAGGAATTTATTTTGACAACAATGAAATCTGTTCAACAACGTTTTGAAGAAAGTCCTTTTTGGCAAACACTTGGACTTGAATATATACATGCTGAAGATGGAATTGCCGAAATTGCCTTTGACTATAAAAAAGAACTAAACAATGTGGTGGGTACAATGCACGGCGGTGTCTTCATGTCAGCTCTTGATACTGTGATGGGCATTGCAACACATACACTTGGTTTTAAAGATGTAATTACTATTCAACTAGAAACGCGTTTTTTAAAGCCGGTTACTCACGGACGTGTGAAAGGGCTAGCGCGTATCATTTCACAAACCCGTTCAACAACCATTGTAGAAGGCCGTCTCTATGACGAAGAAGATGAACTCGTTGGATTTGCAACAGGTACATTTAAAGGTAGTAATTAAGGATAGAGATGCCCACTCTTTTAAGAGGTTGGGCATCTTTTTATATGTCTCTATTGTAGGTAAAGAGGATCCGATATACTTTACTATTCTGGCTTTTGAGCTTGTCTATCTCCCTGTTCTGCAAGTTATACTGTACAGTTCATTATGTGTTAAGGTACTAAGTTCGCTTCGCCTTCATCGTCACCTTTAACCTTTTGTTTTGGTTTTCTATTAATTTGATAGTTGATGCTATTCTCTTCTTTAATAATCTCGTATTTTGCATAGTTTCTCTTTTCTTTTGGAGGGATTCGCATATAAAACGTATAGTATTCTATTTGCGCTTTTAATGCGCATGCACGATTCATTCTCCGTTCAAATGTACTTACTGTAATATCCATTATTAATTCGGTTCCACTAGTAAAAGTAATAATCGTACCTAAGCTACCGTATGCACTGTACCTTTTTATATGGTTAAGTGCTAACCATATGCAGCCATCTTTCTTTGGCGAGAAAACGGGAAACCAGACTCTTTCGTTAATAGTGACCGGATGCATCTTAACTTTACCAAGAATATGCTTTGTCCCTTGTCCAGCCCCTGTTAAGCTAGAGCCTGAGAATTTTAAATTGGCGTCCATAATTTCGATTGGATTTAAATCGCTTAGTGTAACTCCCCCTAATTCCATAATTTTAGTTTTTACCTTCCCCGTCGCATTCTCGTAAAATGGGATAAGTGCAAGCGTTTCAATAGATAAAGCGTAAACATGTTTAATCAATTCATTTCCCTCCTCATTAATAAAATAAAAGCGATAAAACAAAATTTCCCGCCATCAAATCAAACATAATTTGTAAATTCGACATAATTCAGGATAATTTTATATTATATTATTACTATTAAAATCCGATGTCAAATAAACATATTTTCCTATTAAATTCACTATAAAATCCCTTTTTTCTCTCAAAAACCTGTTAATTAGCGGTTTTGTTATTTTACACTGTTAAAAGCTGATTAACTTTTTTCATTACTTTCTTAACTTAAACGGCCTAAATCACGTTAATTTTAACCAACCAAAAGGCTAAAATTATTTAAATAGAAAGTGCCAATACACTCACAATCCAACTAATATGCATAAGAAAAACAATACTATAGATAACAAGCGCTGCTCTTAAAAGTAGATTTGTCAATAAAGTAGCCCTCATCTTACTTAGAATAACAATGAGAGCTACAGGTAAAGCTAATTTCATTAAATAAAAGGCTATTTTACTCGAGCTGTATATCCAACTCATTAAAGGATTGGCTTCGCCAATAATATGATTGCGTAAGCCTATGTCTGTTAAAATTGTATCTAACAAGCATAATATGAATAATATATAAACATTAATAAATTGCCGTTTACTTTCGGGCTGTGTTATAGATTGTTCCACTAAAACTCCTCCTAAATTGCCAATGTTGAATAAGTCTAAGGCAAATAGAAAGGTTTTTATTCACATACGAAAAAGGACTGGCCAGAAAAATTCTGTGCCAGCCCTTCTAATTTATATTAAATTACATCCATGGATGGCCTGGGTTCCATTGTTGCCATTGTTGGTGATGGCCATCATGATGCATTGGGTATGTTTGCCAATGCTGTTGTGTTGGACGCCAATGGTGTTGACCGGATTGCCAAGGATAGGATTGATGGTATCCATGATGCATTGGATATCCATGGCCACCATGACCTCCATGGCTTCCATGACCCCCATGGCTTCCATGATGTCCCATATTCCAGTTGCCGTGTTGTTGATGTTGCATATGTCCATAGTTTTGATTCCAATCATGCCCCTGTCCCCATTGATCGCCAGAGTGCCACCCACCATACTGTTGACTCATTTGTGACATCCATGGGTTATACTCCATATTTTCCCTCATGTAATTAACGCCTTGCCCATCAAAAGGTTGAACCATTCTCTAAACACTCCCTTTTCATTATTCCTTGTATCATATGGTCAAATGACTAAGGCAATTGGGCCTTTATACTAATAGATTAACAATGGGTAAAGCGTATCGGAAAAGAACATTTCTTTGACCAACAAAAAAACCAGCATTCGCTGGTTTTTCATCTATAGTTGTGTTGCTGCCTCGTATGTTTCCACGAGATTATGGGCCGTTTTTTTCTGGTCATCTGCTAGCATACTTAGTGTAGCATTGAGCTCTTCTAATGAAGCAGTGCTTCCCTCAATAATTGTTGCAAATTCATTTGTATTCGCTTCAATAGTGCCTGTCTTGTCCTCAACACTTTTAATTTCACTTGCTACTACTATCATTTGCTGATTCAGGTTTTGCATAGCAGTATATAAATGATTAAACGCATTTACTGACTTTTCTACAGTTTCCACTTGTTGCTCGACACGTTTCGCCCCTACTTGTAATTGGCTTAAAGTACTTTCATTGTATGTGTTAACATTACTTAGATTTTCATCAATTTTCACTAATGTATCTGCAGTAGTGGAGGCCAATTTACGGATTTCTTCGGCTACAACAGCGAAGCCCTTCCCATATTCACCGGCACGCGCGGCTTCAATAGAAGCATTGAGGGCCAACAGATTAGTTTGTTCTGTAATCCCTTTAATCGCAACTGTGAATGTATTGGTTTCTTGTATTTTAGAAGTCAGCGTTTCAACGGATTGAGAAAGTTGTTGGAAAAATCCAGAGAAATTATCGATTTCTTCCTTCATTTCTTTCATATTTTTCGCACCCTGTGTTGCTTGTTGACCAGCTTCCTCTGTTTCATTTTTAGCGCCTTCTACCGAGCGTCCAATATCGAGTACCGTTTTGTGCATATATTGGATATCTTGTGCAATATCGTTGATCCGATAATTCTGCTGTTCTGCTCCAGCACTTACCTCACTCACTGCCCCTAGCATCTCTTGATATGAAGTAGTGGTGTTTTCAAAAGTATTTTTAATATCGTTTAAATTAGAAGTTATTGTACCGACTGTTGTATTCAGCTTATTCGAAGTATCTTTTTCCTTTTCTGCCTGCTCATGTACTGTGCGTAAGTAGCCCAACGCTTGGTCGAGCACTCTACCATTTTGCAAAATTTGTAGATACAATCCAATAATCATTAATAAATAAACTAATACGACATTGGCCAATTGACTATGTATATCTTCATCTTGAAAATTGATATAGTTCATATAAATTGTCATAAGGCCGAGGATTACTCCGGTAAAGTAAATCTTTCGATTAGAATGAATACTTGCCACTATAATTAAGAAAAAGCTTAAAGCAATAGTACCTAGTGTTGATTCACCTTGGCCAAAAATCAAAGTCATACTAATTAGAAATATCATGGCAACAACAAAGTATGGGAAAGCAATTTTTAGCGCATTAATTTTTTTCTGTGCAAAATAAGCGATTATAAAAAGTAAAAAAGATATTCCCAAACTAATCCTTACCAAATTTGTTGATGACAATATAAGCTGCGCAATTGTGCCTAACCCAGAGCAAATAAAGACCATTAAAAATAGGTAAAAGTTTTTCTTTTGAAGGTCTTCCCATTTCAGTTCATCCATCGTCAAATTTCTCACTTCCTCAGCGATTAAGTAAAAATTCCTGTTATCTTAAAAGATAATTAGGCCTTTTTTCATCATTATTATAACAGCGTGAGATTCAACTTTTCAATGTAAAATGAAAAAAATTACAGACCTTACCCTTAATTATGTCAAAAAAACCATTTAGCTTTTCAACTAAATGGTTTTGGTTTATATCAAATTATAAATGTCTGTAACCAGCAAAGTGTTTTTTCCAGTAAGATTCATTCACAGAGCTAACTTGAACCTTTGTACCGCTTGCACTAACAAACTTGCTGTTGCCCATATAAATACCGATATGTGAAATTCCTGATTTATATGTATTTTTAAAGAAAACTAAATCGCCAATACGAGGTGATTTGGTTGCAGATGAACGTGCATAAAAACCTTGAGCATTTGTGCGCGATACAGAGTATCCTGCTTTTTTATATGCATAGTAAATAAGTCCGCTACAATCAAAACCGCTTTTTGACGAGCCGCCAAAAACGTATTTTATCCCCTGTTGCTTAAGAGCAATTGCTAGAGCCTTGGAAGCTTTAGACGAGGATGAAACGCCTGCAACACTTTTGCTGACTTTTTTCGTAGCTTTCTTTTTAGCTTTTGTTTTTTTCACTTTTAATTTTTGGCCTACATATATTTTTGTAGACTTCATATGATTTAATTTCATAATTGTTTTGTATGAAATATGATATTTGCTTCCTATTTTAGAAAGAGTGTCGCCTGATTTTACTTTGTATGTAACTGTAGCTGCTGATGCGGTTGTTTCTTCTCCCACGGTTGTAAATAGCAGTGCCGAACTTAGTGCGATTGCTGTTAGTAATGGTTTTCTCATTTAATATTCTCCCTTAGTTGAATCAATCTCATAAGTCTTTTTAATAGCATATAGACGAACAGTAATCTGTTCTCCAGACAGAACTTTCAGCGATATTAGCTTACTCTCTATATTGCTTCATTTCGCTAGGCTTCCAGCTCGATCGCATCCCTTAGAAGATGCCGTATCCGTAATACTATCAATACTCTTTTTTTAGTGAAATTTTATTATGAAATTAACTCAGTTATTATCTTTATTAGTTATATTTATTTTTTGTAGTTATTTATTGAACATGTTCATTATAAGGGGTGAATATGACAAGAATGTGATAAGGAGAACAAATTTATATTACAAAAAGGCTCGCATCTTATTTAAGAAGCGAGCCACTCACTATGAATAAAAATGATTTCCGTCGATCATTTCTTTCGCTTTTTTTGATTTATCTATTCTATGATACTCTGAAATTTGGATAACTCGTACATGCCCCGTAAAGAGTTCATGATAAATACCTCTAGAATCTGTAAAGTGGATGTATTGATCTCTTTCACTTTGGATTAATGCTTCTGCTTCTGCTTGCGACTCAACAAAAATAAAACGTCGCACATAATGTTCTTGGTCAAAAAAGTAAGTCACTTTAAATTCCTTCATCAACAAACCTCCTTTTTTCTCTTATGTGTAAGCATATCCATCCTAGGCCATACTAAAACTTTAATCGCTCGGTTCCTCTTTAGAAATTTTTCCACTATTAGTCGTAATGGTTGTCTCCGCTGAATAGGATGTAAGACACCACAAAACGGAGGAAACCACAATGCACTCTTTTTTCCCTTATTTCTTTTTAGGCATATCTTTGGCCGCGCCGATTGGACCAGTTAAGGCAACACTGCTAAACCTTGGGATAAAAAATGGTTTTTTTCATGCCTGGTTTTTTAGCCTTGGCGCCATCGCAACTGACATGTTGTATATGTTATTGGTTTACTTTGGTATTGGGCATTTTATTGAATTTCAAGTCGTCAAAACCATTCTTTGGTCTTTTGGCTGCTTCGTCTTATTGTATACAGGGATTGAAAACTTATTAACCCTCCATAAAGTTAAACTTAATACCAACTTTAAAAAGGTCACAAGATTAAGACATTCATTTCTATCTGGTTTCTTCATCGCCCTTTTAAATCCTTTGACCATCCTTTTTTGGCTTGGCATTTATGGTTCTGTATTAGTAGGCGGTTCTGGGAAACTTGAGAAATGGGAAATTATTTTATATAGCTTAGTGATATTGCTTGGCATTGTATTGGTAGACCTTTTTATGTCAAGTATTTCAAGTGGCTCTCGAAAAGTCCTTTCTACGAAGTTTTTAAATGGCATCTCAATCGTTTCCTCTTTGTCTATGATTGGCTTTGGTATTCACTTTGGCTACCAAGCATATCAAGCCCTGTTTGCATAAAAAAGTACAATACGGAAAACCTACCTCTAACAAATAAAATTGAGGTGTTTTCATGGGGAATACGGAAAAAGATGATGTGAAGGTAGGTTTTTGGGCGATATTCAGCTTAGCTTCCATCCCTCTAGTCATGACGCTCGGCAATTCGATGTTAATTCCTGTATTGCCGATTTTAGAAAAGAAAGTTGATATTTCTTCCTTCCAATCAAGTATGATTATTACCAGCTACTCTATTGCAGCCATTCTGTTTATCCCAGTAGCTGGTTATTTATCGGATCGATTTGGACGAAAAATCGTTATTTTGCCATGTTTAATTTTAGCTCTGATCGGCGGATTAATATCAGCCATCGCCTCATGGAAGCTGGATAGCCCCTACACCATGATTATTATTGGACGAGTCCTTCAAGGTATAGGCGCAGCGGGGGCCATGCCTATCGTTATTCCTCTTGTTGGGGATCTTTTTAATGGCGATGAAGAAAAGGCTACATCCAGCCTTGGCATTATTGAAACATCTAATACATTCGGTAAAGTGCTAAGTCCTATATTGGGTTCCATTTTTGCTGCTTTTCTGTGGTTTTTACCCTTCTTCTCGATTTCTTTCTTCAGTTTAATTTCCATCATTTTAATATTCTTCTTCATTAAAGTCCCCAAGGAAGAGGACGAGCCTGTCGCCTTCAAAGAATTTGTATCCAACGTTAAAGAAACATTTTCAAGAGAAGGTAAGTGGCTGTCTGTTGTCTTTTTAAGCGGTATATATGTCATGCTTGTGCTATTTGGCATGTTATTTTTCCTGTCTGAGGTTCTGGAAAGCACTCATGATATCAAAGGTGTGAAAAAAGGATTTATCTTGGCCATTCCGTTATTGATGCTATGTATCGCCTCCTTTATTACGGGTAAAAAAGCAAAGGGCGAAATTAAAGCATTGAAAAAGCTGATTTTGATTTCATTAATCATCACCTCTGCGAGTATTGCTTTTATTGGTTTTTTAGAGGATCATTTAATTTTCCTTTTGATCGTTGCAAGTATTGCCAGCATTGCTCTTGGCTGCTTGCTACCTGTACTAGATGCTATAATTACTCAGAATATTAAAAAGGAAGAACGCGGTACAGTTACCTCCTTTTACAGTGCTGCTCGCTTTATTGGCGTTGCTGCTGGCCCACCCGTCATGTCGCTTGTAATGAAAAACTATTTGAATCATAGTTATATCACCGCTAGCATATTAGGATTGATCTTAGTATGGCTTGTCGTTAAATTGATTAAAGCAGAAGAGATTGGTTCAAAAAATAAAAACTTGGAACCAAAGACAGAATAAAAAAGGACCAGATTCTCTTGAATCGGTCCTTCTTTTATCATTCATTTGGCATTCATACTGATAAGAATTAGCGTAACGCCAGCAAATAGGCAGATCATGCGCGTCATAGAAATCTTATCTGCTAGCCCAAACATGGCAACGGCCGTAGTAATAATCAGTACAGTAGGTCCCACTAACGCTAGCATTGTATTGATATAAAACGCCTTCTCTAGATTGTTGAACCTAAACATAAATAATGCGGCCATAATTTCAAGACTTCCTGAAAACAGGCGCATCACAACCATAATTAATACGGATTTATCTATAATTCATCATCCAATCTTCCATTTCGTTTCTATATTTCACTATATGTCTGATGTGGACAATTTATATTTACTTTTTAAAAAGCATATGAAAAAGCCTCCGTTAATGTTCGGAGGCTTTAACCTATCTGTTGCTGTACTTTTCATCTAACATGTCAAAGATTTCTTTATAGCTAGGACCAGAAGCGGCATTTAACCTTTTGACTTCCTCAATATCCGTTCCAGTCCATGTATACTTTTTTGGCGTTTCCGAGTCAATCATATTGCCATTCGATTGTGTATCTGTCCATTCATGATTTGCTACTATTTCTTTTATTTCATTGTAAGATGGTCCAGACATCGCATTTTGCCTTTTTACTTCCTCAATGTCTGTGCCCACTTCAGTATATTTTTTATTCATCTGTTGTCTCTCCTTTCATCTTTGTTTATTCACACATCTGTGGATTGAGGTTGATCAGGTTCTCCTTTAGCTTGATGTTGACTAACACCACCGGATGAAAATAAGGGGGGATTCTCATAATCGACTGGATGACTATAGGCAGATGTCATCGTTCCGCCATACTGTCCTACAATCGTTTTGATTGCATCACTTGTGGCTTCAACCTGCGAATTTTGATCGTATACTTTCTTAAAATCCAATGATTTTTTTGAATGATTGTCTAAACTCAAAAGATCACCTCCTATTTTTTTAGGTTTCCTCAAAAAGTGCATTTTATCCGGTTTTAGAGAGCTGTCGATTTCTATCCTGTTGATTGATTAAATTTGTATAATTTTGTCCATAATGATCCTAACGATTGTTTATAAAGGTGGAATTATGTATGTTGAAAAAACTAATCAGTATAGCACTTATTTGCGCCATATCTTTTGGAGCAGGCATTTATTATACATTGAATACATCATCAACTAAGTTTCTAGATTGGAACAAAAATAGTGTTGAATTATTTGCCGCTGCCCCAGCCACACTTTCTTCTGTATTCGATGACGTCAAACTTGTGTTATCCACATCAATGAATTTTATTGATAATCAATTAGACAATCTCTTCCATGAAGATAAGGAGAAAGAGACAAAACTGATAAAGTATATAGAAAAAAATCATGATAATCCTATAAAACCTGTGGATGACTCTCAAAAAATTGATGTCGACAATGAAGAAATCGATCCAATGCCTGCAGATGGCGGAATGGGTATATAAAAAAAGCTCCTATTGTTTGGCTACAAACAGAAGGAGCTTTTTTGTGAATAAATCAAACTTCTAACCGATAATTAAACTATAATTTATCAAAAAGGAGTTCAATCATGATGAAAAATCTGAGATTATTACTACTTTTAGTAGTTGCTCTTTTAGCTATGCAAGTATCAGCTACAGCCAAATCTAATCCAGTTCATACATTACAGCTAAGTAAGCAATTAAAAGCGAAGACACTTTTTTATCCCTACAGAGACCCAGCAGGTGTAACGGGCTCAAAATCAAAGGGATTACAAGGCATCACAGTCGATGAGCATCAACAATATTATCTCACCTACTCAACAGGTGATAAAACGCGGTACGGGTATATTTATAAATATAGCTCTAAAGGGAAACTGATGAAAAAAAGTGAACGTCTCACGATTGGACATGGCCAAGCTATTGCCTATAAAGATGGCTACTTATATCAATTAGCAGATATACGCGGACAAAGCCGGTATACATTGCAAAAAATCAATGTAAAAACATTTAAAGTGGAACGCAAATGGCTGGTTCCGTCGACAATCCATCCCAATGTTATTGCTATGTTGGATAAAAATACAGCAGTTGGCGTTTCTAAATCCGGCAATGGTTATGACCTCAACAAGATTCATTTAGGAAAAGGAAAAGAAGCTGATCGTGATTGGCGAGAAAAGGTACACATTAATGGTCTTGTCGGAACAACCCCAGGTAAGGAAGTACAAGGCTTTGCATATGGCAAGGGGAAATATTATATCCTTTCAAATGGCGAATATATGATAGTGAATCCTGATGGAAGCCAAAGCCAGAAACTACGGTTGAACACCGATAGAGAACCTGAAGGTATCAGTATTACGAATAGCGGAAGAATTGTGATGGGCTTTAATAAATTGAATGAAATATTTATTGAGATGTAAAAAAACATCCAAGTTCTATTACGGAACTTGGATGTTTTTTATATTATGATGGCATACCGATAATCGATTTAATTTCTAAGTATTCTTCGATTCCGTATGCGCCCCATTCTCGGCCGATACCTGATTGCTTATAGCCGCCAAATGGAGCAGCAAAATCAGCTGGTACTTGGTTTATCGTGATGCGGCCTGCTCTGATAGAAGAAGCCACTTTTAATAATGTGTCTTTATCTTCACCGACAACATAACCTGCTAATCCAAAAATGGTATCGTTCGCAATCTCAATGGCTTCATCAAGAGTTTCATAGGTTAGGATAGACATTACTGGACCAAAGATCTCCTCTTGAGCTATGGTCATATCATTTTTCACATTCGCGAAAACAGTTGGCTTTACATAATAGCCTTTGTCTAATCCTTCAGGTTTGCCCGTACCACCGACAACAAGTGTGGCACCTTCAGATTGCCCTTTTTTAATATAATCCTGTACTCGATTATATTGTTTTTCAGATACGAGTGGCCCTAAGTATGTGTTGCGGTCAAACGGATCTCCAACTGGGAATTCTGGAAGAACCTCTTTAACTGCCTCAATGAACTCATCTTTCATTGATTGTGGAATTAACGTACGTGTCGCAGCTGCACAGACTTGGCCTGAGTTGGATAGAATATTGCCAACTGCAATTTTTGCAGCTTTTTTCACATCATAATCATCAAGAATAATGAGAGGAGATTTCCCACCAAGTTCTAATGCCACTTTTTTTATCGTTTTTGCGCCATTTTCAGTAATTTTTTGGCCGACAGCCCCTGAACCTGTAAATGAAACAAAGTCGATATCAGGGTGAGAGCTAATGCCATTTCCGACAACTTCACCTGTACCGTTTACAAGGTTAAATACTCCTTTTGGTACATTTGCTGCTTCAAAGATTTCTGCCAATATAATTGCAGCAAAAGGTGTTAGCTCAGAAGGTTTTAAAACAACTGTACTTCCTGCCGCAAAGGCACTTGCAAGCTTTGTAGAAGTTTGGTTAGTTGGGAAATTCCAAGGTGTGATCAGCCCAGACACCCCGATCGCCTCTTTTGTAATAAGAGTGGAGCCTCTTTTTTCAGTGAACTCTAAAGCTTCAAGCTCTTTAGCTGCTTGTCTAAAGTGAGAAAGCCCCATATTGTAGTGTACTTTTTCACTCATTTTTATCGGAGCACCAAGTTCTTGTGTGATTGTTTCTATAATATCGTCTTTGCGTTTTTCATATTCATCCGCAATTCGGTTCAGTAAATCAATGCGTTCTTGCTTTGAAGTTTGTGAAAAAGAAGGGAAAGCCTCCCGTGCAGCAGCAACAGCTTTATCTAGGTCTTCCTCTGTTCCACTGCTGATTTGGCCAATTACTTCCTCCGTTGCAGGATTAATGACATCAATTGTTTCGCTTCCTGTAGATGCAATCCATTCGCCATTAATAAAATGCTCTAATCGAGATTTCATATTTATCGCTCCTTTTTCAAATAGTAAAGGGGAAATGAGATGTTTCACTACCTCCATTTATTCCCTTTCTTCGAATATAGCATAAATAAGATAGATCTATAAAGGATGAGGTCCTGCATAGCAAATAGTATCCATATTTGTCTTATGATCTTCTCGCTTATTTAAAATGAAAAGCCATTATACGACAAAATAGTCACCTAGCATCAATCGACAAAAGATGCATAAACAAAAAAACTGTAGACGAGGTTTGACTCGCCTACAGTTTACTATTATTCAAAAAGACCGATAAGGATATATTTTGCCTTTTGAATAGAAGGCAACGCTTTGATATCCTTTTTATTCAAATTCTCTGATTTACTTGGTGTAATAAACGGAGATGGATCAGAAACTTTGACGTTTTGTTCATTTGTTACGATTGTATCCTTTGTTAGAATGCCTTCGATAACCTGATTTTTTTTCTTATATGATACACCTATTTGAATCGGTTGTTTTCGGACCATGCCATTTTTCGTCATTTGGTATACATAATACTTTTTATTTTCTTTTTCAATAGACTTTGATGCAATCACAGGCACTTGAAGAGCTTCAGCTAACGTTACCTGCATATCCATTTTTGTACCAAGTAACAACGGTTTTTCTTTTTCAGTTACCGTCGACGCCTCGTTATTTAGGTTTACCTTTGATTGTTTGTCTGGATTTTTCGCAGCATCCGTGTTGCCACTTGTTTCTGTGGTATTTTCTTCAGCTTCACTTGTGATTCCTGTTGGCTCATCAGTTGAAGTATCTTCCATTGCACTGTTGTCACTTTCTTTTCCTAATTTAACCAAAAAAGAATACATAGGTTCTTTTTTTGCTGTTTTATAGTCAGGAATAGCGATAACTTGCGATACTTCACCTGTATAATACTGATCCAACAGTGGTGAATACAATTTAACCGCTTGTCCTTCTTGAACTTCGTGCACCCGCGTTGCAGGCAAGTTACCCTTTACCGCTGAACTAGCAGAGGCAATTGTAATCATAGGATCCTGCAGTTCTGGGTTAATATTTGTTACTTGCCCATCAACTGGACTCACTACATTTAAATCTTGTAATTGCTCATCAATCCTAGATAGTTTCGCATCGTTTTCAGTTAGAGTTGCTTCTAGCTTGCTCTTTTCCGTTTGAGCTGCGGCTATTTTTTGTTGTACATTGCTATCAATAATTGGAGAGGTATCTATATTTACATCTACTTTTACTTTTTTGTTTTCTGTTTCGGTTTTTGCTGTATCCGCTGGAGCTTGTTGTTTAATTTGCTGCAATTCTGTAATTTCATTTTCCACACTGCTCATCTCGCTTTGCAGCCGTTCTTTCCGGTCTTCTAATACTGCTTTTTTATCCTCCAATTTTTGCGCATCATACACAAATAACGGGGTTCCAGCAGTCACCGTTTCGCCCTCTTTTACAAGGATTTTATCTAATGAACCCTTGCGTTTATCAAAATATACATGCGTTTCAGACTCTGGCTCTGTCACACCTTTTGTATAAAATAATTTTTTTACATTATCTTTTTCTACTCTTGTCCAGTCTCGAACATTAATTGTTCTTTCAGCTTTGCTATTTTCTTTTAAAAGAAGATACACATTGCATAGAACAAACACAATGGCCAATACGGCAATAATCGACTTGCTCCACTTCTTCAATTTTTCCAATCTCCTTTAGAAAAAGAATTCTATCTTCATATAAGATATGAAACCTGCAAAGATCCAATAAATCACATATAGTATCACATTTAGTACGAATAGCGTTTGCTTACGTCCTTCAATTAACTTCGTTAGATAGAAATATGATAAGAAGAACATCGCTAACCGGAATAAAGTGAGTTCACTTAAAAAGTCTATAGCAATCACATTCGAAGTGATATATTGTGCGATGACGCCAAATGAAAAAACATTTGATGCAGACCCAATATTTAGCCCCAAAAATAATGGAATAAGGAGGAGTTTCTCAATAAGGAAAAGTCCCAATACATTCATTTGCATAATCATCATTTTGCGGAACTGTCCATTGGCAAAAGCCACATAATATAAGCTGCTTAAATACAAGAAGATGGTTGGAATGATAAGGGCTTGCAGCAGCTTTCCTATTAAGAAAAGTTGCTTTCTCGCTTCAAAGGCGGAATCTGTGAGCGTTGGTAGTTCCTTCGAGATGGATTCACTCCCAATGCCAAGCGAGCTACCCACCATGTAGATTAAAATACTTGCCAGATATAATAAAATAATAGAAAGACGATAACGTTTATAATGCTCTGCTTCCGCTAACATTCCTCTATAAACAGCGGGCGTAAAAATCCCTCTAAACGGGTTTATCCTCAGTATCATATTTTTTTCTCCTTTAATCGCATCCTTCTTCAAGATTCATAGAATGAAAATGAAGAAAGCCCTGTACGAGAGTCTCAAACAGAGCAAGAAAATCTGCGAATATACTGCACATTCTTTCTTTTATTTTAGATAGGAATGTAAAAGATTGCAACTTTATTTGGGGGATTTTTCAAGTAATTTGTTGAAATGAGGCTGATTGTATCGATAGATGTATTTTCTCGACCGGTTATTCCCGTTTTGTAGGAGACTTGTCCTACTAATCAATCTTGTAATAGATTTTTGTGAACACTCTTGAAGGTATTTTTTACATTCCTCGTGAGTGATAGAAGATTTGAAAAGTAAAAACCAATCGAGCACTGCATTTTCTGTTGCCTGTGGTATTGTTTGTTCACACACATTACAAAGCCACGTCCTCTGGGTTTGGCGTATACCTTTACCGCCGCATTGACACATGACACCAGTTTGCAAATGACTAAGGGGGATATGGTATTTTTCTGAAAGAGGAAAATGGTTATACGGTTGCTGCTCTTCTTTCAATTTAGATATGATGGCATATAAATGTTGGACAGAGATGAAGTGGGGTTGTTGTTCTAAGGATTGAAGATATAAAGGGATTTCTCTTAGACCGAGCAGTTTCTCTTGTGTTGGGGGCGTCTCGAGTAACACATGCTCGTTTGGCAAAATGATTGCCTTGTGGATGGGAAGGTCCAGGTTAAAATGTTGTTTTAGCCAGTAATTTAAACTATCCCCAGCTCTCTTCACTTGCATCTGTGGGCATGGGTAGCTAAAAACTTTTCCATTTAAATTTTGATGTAGCGAATAAGGATTTTCATTAAACTTTAGATGACCTTTTAAGTTCTTAACTTCCAAAATACATATAAAATTACGCGTTATAATGAGTGTATCAATCTCTATTTGCCTATTCTGCGATACCCTTAACTCTACATTCGGCAAAATATAGTGAATGTCGGAAAAGTGTGTCTCTAATACGGCCCGATCAACTCTCTTTTCACCGCTAAAGCCAATCTTGATATTCTCAAAATCTCGAACAATTTCAGCTCGTTTCGAAGAATGTTGACTGAGGCGAATCAATAACCGTCGATATGCAGTAAAGAGTAATGATTTTGTTCTACCTTCTATAATGTTTATCATCTCCTAACTTATTCATTATATTACCACTCCTTAAATATACTTCAAGTTATTTTAAAAGTAGTTTGATAATGGGATGTTTATAAATTGGTTACACTTGGTTTTTAGGTTGGCTTTATTAGGGTCACTCGAGGACTTATTCGGGTCACTCATTCTCTTTTTAAGGACACTTGTCCACTGATTGTGGTCACTCGTAGACTCATTGGGATCACTCACCTTGATTCCGGTCACTCATGTTCTTATTCGGGTCACTTACTCCCTTTTTAAGGACACTCGTCCACTTATTCGGGTCACTCGGGAGCCTATTTGGGTCTCTCACCCTGATTGTGGTCACTCGTAGACTCATTCGGGTCACTCACTACCTTTTTAAGGACACTCGTCCACTTATTCCGGACACTCTCCCTGATTGAGGTCACTCATAGTCTCATTCGGGTCACTCACTCCCTTTTTGAGGTCACTCGTCCACTTATTCCGGACACTCGCGAGCCTATTTGGGACACTCGCTCTGATTGTGGTCACTCATAGTCTCATTCGGGTCACTCACTCCCTTTTTGAGGACACTCGTCCACTTATTCGGTACACTCGGAAGCCTATTTGGGACACTCGCCCTGATTGAGGCCAGTCATAGTCTCATTCGGGTCACTCACTCTCTTTTTGAGGTCACTCGTCCACTTATTCCGGACACTCGCTTGCCTCTTTCATACACTTATCCTAATCCCCTCCCCAATAAAAAAATCACACTTCAAATGAAGTGTGATTTTCTATGCCGCTCTTATTTCTTAATTAGTTCTAAGTCGACTGGAATATTTTTCTCTACTTTTTCACCTTTTAGGGATTTAACAGCTGTTTCTACAGCAATTTCGCCAATTTCTGTTGGTTGTTGTGCGATTGTTGCTGCTAACTTGCCTGATTTTACAGCTTTTACAGCATCATCAGTAGCGTCAAAGCCGACTACTTTGATTTTTTTGCCGGAAGCTTCAATTGCTTCTAGTGCGCCTAAAGCCATTTCATCATTATGAGCGAATACACCTTTAATATCTGGGTTAGATTGAAGGATATTTTCCATAACTGTTAGACCTTCAGAGCGGTTAAAGTTAGCTGTTTGCTTTTTGACTACATCTAAGCCTTTATCTGCTACTTTATGGAAACCTTCTCCTCTATCGCGCGCTGCTGATGAACCTGCTACACCTTCAAGCTCAGCTACTTTCGCTCCATCGCCAATCAATGATTTCAAATAGTCGCCTGCCATTTCTCCACCTTTAACGTTATCGGAAGCGATATGAGCTACAACTTTACCGCCGTCTGATGAACGGTCAACTGTGATAACTGGAATTTTTGCATCGTTTGCTGATTCGACTGCAGATGCTACTGCTTCTGAGTCAGTTGGATTGATGATGATCAGGTCTACATCTTGTTGAATTAAATCTTCCACGTCCGAAGCTTGTTTCGATGCATTATCTTGTGCATCTACTACTGTTAAATTTACATGTTCTTTCTTCGCTTCTTTTTTCGCGCCATCTGATAATGTAACGAAGAATGGGTTATTTAGAGTTGAGACAGACAAACCGATTTTCATATCGTCATTTGATTTTTTCGAGTCTTTTGAAGCTGAATCATCACCATTTGGTGACATAGAGCAAGCTCCTAGTAATAATGATGCTGATAACGCTAGAGTCCATGATAATTTTTTCATTTTTATCTCTCCTATGCTGTTTTTTTACGATCAAGTAGTACTGCGATTAGAATGACAATCCCCTTCACGACTTGTTGGAAGAAGGATGAAACGCCAATTAAGTTTAAGCCATTATTTAATACGCCGATAATTAATGCACCGACTAATGTGCCGAAGATCCAGCCACGTCCGCCTGTTAAAGAAGTACCGCCTAATACAACTGCCGCAATGGCATCTAATTCATAAGATTGGCCTGCTGTTGGCTGTGCTGAATTTAAACGAGAAGTAAGAATTAAAGCAGACAATGCAGCAAGCATACCTGTCAGTGCATATACCGCGATAGTGATGCGATCTACATTAATGCCAGACAAACGGGAAGCTTCCTCGTTACCGCCAATTGCGTACACTCTGCGGCCGAATGTTGTTTGTTTTAAAATAAAGTAAAGAACAATGAAAGCCACGATCATAGTCACTACTGGCACAGGGATTCCAAATAAATACCCTTTCCCGAATAGTTGGAATGCCTGTGAATCACCTAGACCTGAGACCGGTTTACCATCTGTATAAACAAGTGTTAGACCTCGGAAAATAGTCATAGTGGCAAGTGTTGCGATAAATGGTGCTACTTTACCTTTTGCGATAATAACTCCATTGATAGCTCCAAGCAATGCACCTAATAGTAAACCAATAAGCATAGCTAAAAGTGGATTCATACCACCTGCAAGTAAGCCTGCACTAATAGCTCCTGTCAGCGCTAATGTCGAGCCGACCGATAAATCGATCCCGCCTGTTAAAATGACAAACGTCATCCCAAATGCGATTAAGGCACTGATGGATACTTGGCGCAGAACATTAAAAATATTTGTAGCTGTTAAAAAACTAGGGCTCATAAATGAAATAATAATGATGATTAAAAGAAGTCCTAGCAATGGTCCGAGTTTTTGAATTAAATCTTTAGATTTGGACAACTTTGTCACCTCCAGTGGCATAATACATAATTTTTTCTTGCGTCATATTTTCCTTTGTTACTTCTCCTGTAACTTTTCCTTCATGCATAACGAGCACGCGATCTGCCATGCCGATTACTTCTGGTAATTCAGAGGAAATCATTAAGATTGCGACACCTTGCTCAGCAAGGTTATTAATAATTTGATAGATTTCTTTTTTAGCCCCAATATCGACTCCGCGTGTCGGCTCATCCAGGATCAAGATTTTCGGTTCATCGCCTAGCCATTTAGCAATGACTACTTTTTGCTGGTTCCCACCACTCAAAGACTTGGCTGTTTGCATAGGGCCTGATGTACGAACCCCCAGCTTTTTGATTAAATCGCTTACAAAACTCTTTTCTTTTGCTCGATTGATGATACCCATGTTTGAAGCTTTGTCTAGGTTGGTCAGCAACACATTGTCTTTTATTGAGAAATCAACGACTAAACCTTCCGATTTGCGGTCCTCTGTCACATATCCAATACCATGTTTTTTAGCGTGAAGCGGATTCGTGATTTTTACTTTCTTGCCGTCAATGAAGATTTCGCCTTTTGCCATTTTGCGATATCCGAAGATGGCCTGTGCTACCTCTGTACGCCCAGCTCCCATTAATCCTGCGATGGCAAGGACTTCACCCTTACGTAGCTTGAAATTAATATCCTCACAATGACCATCTCTTGTAAGACCCTTCACCTCAAGCTTGACGTCGCCTATTTCAGCATGGCGTTCTGGAAAACGTTCACCTAGCTCACGTCCAACCATCATTTTGACAATCTCATCGAAAGTAGTTTCTTTAATCACTCGAACACCGACATATTGTCCATCACGTAGGATCGTAATACGATTGCAAATCGCAAAGATTTCTTCCATACGATGTGAAATATAAACAAATGAAACGCCTTGTTCTTGTAGCTTGTGAATGGTCTTAAATAGTGTTTGAATTTCACGATCTGTTAAAGCTGCCGTCGGCTCATCCATAATAATGACCTTTGCCTTCGTTTCAATTGCTTTAGCAATTTCAATAATCTGCTGTTTCCCAACAGAAAGTTGTCCAGCTGGCGTTTTGACATCTATATCGAGCCCTAATTGGCTTAAAATACGTGAAGCTTCTTTGTTCATTTCTTTCGTTTTTAAAATGCCTGTTCTGCCAAGGGTCTGCTCATTCCCTAAAAATAGGTTTTCTGCAACCGATAAATCTGGCAAAATATTAAGCTCTTGATGGATGACGGCGATGCCTAGTGCTTCTGCTTCTTTGGGAGATTTAAAGTCGACTTCTTGTCCATTCACTTTGATTACGCCTGCATCCCGTTCATAAATGCCTGTCAAAATTTTCATTAGCGTTGATTTACCTGCTCCGTTTTCACCCATCAACGCATGGATTTCTCCGTCCTCGAGAGAAAAATTGACGCCTTTTAACACGACATTACCGTTAAAGGCTTTATCAATGCCTGTCATTTCAATCATTTTGTAACACCGCCCTTTTAAAAAATCACACCTGATTGCAAAAGTATATTAGCGTATGGTGTTGCCTCTCCTGTGCGGATAATAACTTTGGCATCCACCGACTTTTGTTTTAATTGTTCATGGCTGACCTTTTCTATTGGACATGGAAAAGGCGTCAGCTGACTATAAAGCTCAGCATTTTCTGCGTCCATTTCTGTTGCTATCCAAGCTTTTTCTGCTTTGAAATCACCAAGCACAGTTTCGAGTATGTCTATGAAACTAGGTTTTCCCATTTTATAGGCAAGGTCTATGCATGTGACTCCGTCCGGAATGGGCAGACCGCAATCAGCAATCATGATGGTATCTGTATGACCGATCTTTGCGAAAATACCTGCCAGCTCCCGATTTAAAATTCCTTGTTTTTTCAAACTGCTCATCCTTTCAAGCGGGCTTCCACCATTTGAAGTGTTGGCATACCACCTTGCGCTCCGAATTTCTCTACAGATAAGGATGCTGCAATGTTTGCAAATCGTACTGCTTCTTTTAACGGCTGTCCTGATGTTATGGCGTATGCAAGTGCACCATTGAATGTATCGCCGGCCCCTGTTGTATCTACCGCTTTTGTTTTAAAGCCTTCAATGAATACATGTTCTTTGCCGTTATAATAGCGAGCTCCAGCTGCACCCAAAGTGACGATTAATTGGTTTGGATACTTCTCAAGAGCTTCTTCTATTTCACTATGAAAGATCTCTTCGCACTCTGTTTCATTTGGAGTTAAGTAAGCAATGCTACTCATCCATTCTTCCTTAAAGTTTTTCGCAGGTGCTGGATTTAGTAGAACAGGAATGTCTGCTTCTTTACAAACACGAAGTGCATAATCAACGGTTTCTTGCGGAATCTCCAATTGCATGATGACTAGTTCACTGCGCTCGATTAATTCTCTCGCTTCGTCAATTTCAGCTTCTGTTACAAGTCCATTTGCACCGGGCACAACGATAATCCGGTTGTCATTTTCATATAAAAGGATATTGGCAATGCCCGTTGCTGTTTCTTGAGCAGTGGCAACAAAACGTGTGTGAATGCCTTCTGTTGATAAATTTACTGTGAGTTCTTGGCCAAATCCGTCTTGTCCTACAGCGCCTACCATATGAATGTCTCCACCAAGTCTCGCTGCTGCGACCGCTTGATTTGCGCCTTTTCCGCCAGGCACTGTTTCAAAACGATTGCCTAGCACGGTTTCTCCTTGTTTAGGAAAAATCGTTGTATCTACTACTAAGTCCATATTGATACTGCCAATGACTGTAATCATTTGACCCCTCCTTATTTTGTCGAGCGCCGAACAACTAACTCTGTCGGCAATTCGATGAGATGATTATCTATAGGTTCTTCTTTAATTTTCTTTAACAATAATTCTGTCGCTACTTTACCAAGATGATAAATATCTTGAGCAACTGTGGTTAGTTCTGGTGTGACAAGCGCTCCAAGGTTAATTCCATCAAACCCTACAATTTGGATATCATCTGGAATTTTTCTACCCAGCGATTGCGCTGCTTTCATAGCACCAATCGCAGAAGCATCACTTGCTGCGAACACTCCATCAATTGTTGGAAAAGCATTGAGTATGTTGAAAGCTTTTTGTTCAGCTTCTGTAAATTCAAATGGCGATGTGATGGTTTCGACTTGAATATCCTGCGCATTATTGACTACTTCCAGAAAACCCTTCATCCGATCTTCGGCTACTCCGATTCCTTGAGGCCCTCTTATGCAAAGAATATGTTTGCATCCTTGGTCAAGTAAATAGTTGGTCGCCGTTTTAGCGCCTTCTACATTGTTTGTCGTAACAGTCGGTATGGTAGGATCTAATCGCCTGTCGAGCGCAACTATCGGCAATTTGATATGTCGGTAATATTCCGCTTCCGTATAATTAGTCGTTACAATCAGCCCTGCTGCATAATTTTGCTGCAATGATTGTATATAATGCTTTTCTTTCTCCTGTTGTTCAGAAGAGTTGCAAAGGACAACCGTATAGCCATTCGAAAAAGCTGTTTCCTCTACGGCTTTCGCCAATTCCGGGAAGAAAGGATTAGTAATATCAGGAACAAGCAATCCTATAATATTTGTCTTTTTTGTACTGAGTGAACGTGCCATCTGATTTGGTTTATATCCCAATTCTTGAATCGATTTCTTGAGTACATTTTTTGTTTCCTCGCTTACATAGCCCTTGTCATTTAAATAACGCGAAACGGTCGCAACCGAAACGCCTGCATGTTTCCCCACATCCCTAATTGTTACCATTAATTTCTCCTTATTTTACGTGTAACCGGTTACATGTGTAATCGTTTACACATAATATACTTAAAAACTTTAATTATGTCAACATAATAATTAATTTATGTCATACTAAATCTGAATTTCCCCCATAAATCTTGATTAGTATGTCACTTTAACAGTATTCAAAGAATGGTTGATCCTTAATTCTCCTGAAAAAAAACCCTTTTCTTATAGAAAAGGGTTTAAATCGTTTATTTTTCATTGTTGGTCGTATTCTTTTTCTTTCTCCGTATGGCCATGTAAAGAATAAGAGCAATAGCCGCGATGAGAATAACAAAACCTACTATATAAGGTACAGCTTGTTTCTTTGTATCGTTTTTGGAGACATTATTTGTTTCAGTAACTTTTTTAGTAGAAACAATAAAGCGACCGTCTTTTGTTTCAACTGCTGCTGATTTGTTAGCGTTTGAGTTTTTCAACTGACGATAAAAATCATCATCCTGGAGAGATTGCTCGCGGTTTCCAAGCACGAGCAACGGTTCGCTAGACTGCCAGAAATTTTGTGTGATGTAAGCAGTTAATGCGACTGCCTGCGGCAAGAAGCCTTCTTCCATCATTTTTTCATCTGATAATGGGAGTTGGTCTCTTTTATCTTTTAATAAATTAAAATCGTTCGCTTCCCCTGTAAAGATTAGCGCATATTTTTGCAGTTCGGCCTGCGAAACCTCTTTTTCTTTTTTTAATTTAATAGGCGGAAGCTCACCGTTAATAAATAATGTTTTGTATAGAGCGAGCATTTGACTATCGCTCACTTGCTTTTGATTAGGCATGATGATCAGTGTTTGATGATCAAAAGCATTTGGATAATCACGCAATGAAAATACCGTATTGTTTGCTTTTTCAGCAAGATTCAACGTGCTGTCTCCATCAATATACAACTCAAAACGTTCACCTGTATGCTCACATGGATCTTCTAATTGGAATCCAGTGACCTCGAATCTCAAATCAACGAGCGAATGCTTGTTTAATAAATTCGTTTGAATGGGTACATTCGCTTCATATATACCTGATTGTGTTTTCTTTAGTTTGCTAAGATCAATGGAATGAGGAACATCATTGACATAAAGGATTAGCTCTGTTTTTCGGCCATTCGCTTCATCTTTTACAGGCATGGTTGCTGATTTTTTCAAATACAAATGAAGGTTTGCTTGATGGTCTTCTTCCATGCGAGGCAGTGAAACATAATAATCTTTTGATGTTGTGTTACCGCCAGATAAGGTTTCACTCTTAAAGCCTAATTCGTTGAGTTTTATATGAGTGCCGTCCTTCTTCTTTGACTGCGGCAATTGGTCTACCGTCATCTGTTGCCCCGACAGTTGCTTTGTTAAATCTTCTTTTAATAAAAGATCAATTCTTTGTTCAATGGTACTGCTGTTGTCTGCAGTTACAAAAAGTACAGGAACCTCATTCTTGTTGCCTTGATTGTGCAATGTTCCGCTTTTGAGGGAGATTCCATCTTTGTAGCTGACATTTGCCTTAGACATAATGCGTTGTATTTCCGTTGTTTTAAACTCATCTTTAGCTCCGACAAAAATCACTGGTCCTTTTACTGTGCGAAGATGAGTTTCTCGTGATACTGTAGCCTCGCTGTCCTCCTCTTCTGATAAAAATGCCGCTAGCTGATAGGCGCTATTTAAAGTAGCTGTTGATGGATTGTCTGGTAATACTATCTGGGTGTTCCCTGTTTTAAAAGTAGATGGATAATCGCTTAATGCTATTTCTTTTTTTTCTTTTGCAAACGAAGAGATGGATGAAAGTACATCAATCTTAAGCCAGTTACCTTGATCTCCCGGCGCAACACATACGCCTTCTTTTACCACTCCATAAAAACTCGCTGTTATCGTATGATCTCCTTTTGTTAAAGCTCTTTTTGGTAAATCAATCGTCACGCTATTGTTTGTTTTCTTGCCTGCAAGAGAAATTGACTTAACGGGCAGTCCATCCACTTTCACTGTAAACGATGAAGGGGATTTCAGTAATTCCGAATGCTCCAAGTGAAAAGTAGCACTATGCTTTTTATTTCTTTCACTTTCTTCTAGTGAATAATAAAAGTCAGTGGAAGATGATGGCCCCTGCAATTCGATTACTTTATTGGTAAGCGGTTTTTCTTCGTTACTTGTGCCTTCTATTGTAATAGGGTGCTTCACCGTAATGTTCGTTGCTGCCTTTCCAGGCAAAGAAAATAGAAACAGGCTGAAGAACAATGCTGCAAGATATATAAAGTTTCTCATGTTTCTCCTCCTTACTTTGGCTTCTTCGCAAAGCGCTCTGTTTTATACCATTTGACTTCTTGGCCTGTAATCAAACGTTTGATTTCTAAATATAAAGAACGAACCACTAACACAATCCACATCTGTGAATATGTAAAATACATGGCGATGACATATATGAAATTCTTCCAATTCATCTCTGTTTTTTCAATACTTAATGTGACCATCACTTCTCCTAGGAAGAGTAAAAATGCAAGTCCCCAGAGAATTAAAGAGATATTGCCAATGCTAAGACCGATATCATAGAACAAATTGATGATAAATAAAGCATTCGACAGAATTACTCCAAAGAAAAATAGGAAATAAGTGAAAAAGAAATAAAACAAATCAAAGATAATACTCTTTCTCTTCAGTGTTAAAAATTGGCGAAGAAACTTTAGCACAACATATTGATTGCCACGCGCCCACCGTGTTCTTTGTTTCCACCATACACTCAAGGTTTCCGGTTCTTGTTCCCATGTAATAGCTTTTGGGAAAAAGCGGATATGGTAGCCTAGATTATAAACACGAATGGTCAGCTCTGTATCCTCTGCTAATGCCTTAACATCCCAACCGCCTAGCCTCTCTAAAATACTGCGGCGAATAGCAAAGTTAGTACCAGGGATGGTGGCAACACGGAACCATTTCCAACGTCCGCCTTGTGCCATCCATTGAAAACAAATCGTTTCAATATTGATAAAACGAGTCAGCCAGGTTTCTTCCGCATTGATGACACGGAATTTACCGACAGTTGCTGCGGCTTTGGGATCATTTTGAAGTCCCATCACCAAGTACCAAACCGCCATTCGCTCCGGCGTATTGTCTGCATCATATACGATAACAATCTCGCTGGACGAGTCAGCAAGCGCAGAATTTAATGCAGAGGATTTGCCTTTTCCCTTATTCGGTTCCACTGTTTCAAGGACTCGGATAAATGGGTATTTTTCCGCAAACCTACTTGCAATCAAGCCCGTATCATCGGACGAATTATCGTTAATAACAATGACTTCAAGCTTATCCTTGGGATAATACAACCGAGACATCGCTCGTAAAGTCTGTTCGATAACGAGTTCTTCATTATGGGCTGGTATAAAGACACTAACAGTTGGCAGCTCCTCCATATTTCTGGACCATTTAGGAATGGGCTTTTCAAAACTGCGGAAATGGAGATAGCCCCCTTCCATTAGAAACATATGATATAACAGCATTACCCATATAAGAAATAGTGCTATATAAAATAAAAGATCAGCCATGCTCATTCCTCTCCTCAAACAATCGCTTGCGCAATGTGATACGCAAACGAAGCGTATTTATGAAAAAAATCCCTATAAATACTGTCACAACCACTAGAATAGCCCACAAAATAACTTCAAAAGGCCTTTCCTGGAAATACATTTGTAGCCGATCCTTTATAGTAAATGACTTCTTCACGTGCAGGGCTCCGCTTTTTTCTTGTTTGATATCTACTTTCTTTGTCTTGACTTGAAGCTGACTCTTCCGAAAATCAATCCATTCAATTGGCATTTGAGTATCTTCCAATGTGCTGATGATTTTTTCCATCAAGGGAGCTCCTAGATAGACTGGATAAGGCATGCCTATCGCTGAACCTGGCACATTTCTTAATCGAGCAAGCGATGCCTGAAACTGATTAATGGACGTCTCCGTTGATTCTTGTATCTGATTTACATTTATCGGATATATTATATGACCATCCTGTTTTGCCATATAAAAGTGGTGGCTATGTTCATGCAGGGCAGCCGTAAAGCCTTTAGTTGGATTGCTGATGATTGTAGGATAGAGCTTATTTAAAACCATATATTCCAAACTATTATCTACTTCATTGCCAGAAGGAGATAGAATAAGCGATGCCCCTCTTTGTTGAAGAGAACGCAGGTACTTAACCAGCTTTTTGTTATCCTGAATATAATAGGATGAGCCATCTTTCTCTTTGTAAATCGGCGTAATTGCTAGATGAAGTGGAATGTGACGAGAAGAAAGCTCGTTGATTGTTTCTTTTAGCTTTGTTAAGTTGGTTTTCATATTTATATTCGTTAGGACGATATAGGCTGGATGTGTATTTTGAAACTGTATGCCCAGCACTTGGCTAAAGAGATGCGACCAGCTGTAGACAAAGTCTGTTGACGACATCAAATCGCCCATATAAGACCAGTTTGAATGAAGAGAACGCGATACGAATGGCACTTTTTGCGTTAACGTAGAGGCATGTACAAGGACTTTCCATTGTTCTTTCGGGGGTATCATAGCATGCCACCTAATTGGTTCTGTCAACGAATAGTTGCCAATTTTGCGTAGTTTTATATTTTCACGGTCTTTCCACTTTCCAAAAGGTTCTAATTGCGTGGCATTTTCGCCAATAGC
Source organism: Rummeliibacillus sp. G93 (assembly GCF_023515935.1). NCBI lineage: Bacteria > Bacillati > Bacillota > Bacilli > Caryophanales > Caryophanaceae > Rummeliibacillus > Rummeliibacillus sp. G93. The sequence goes on along the minus strand of NZ_CP097314.1, from coordinate 582,920 downwards.
AAGTGCCAGCTCTTTGAAATGTTCCATTGCTCTTTTTGCTTTAAGGGGAACTTTCTCCTTATAGGTGCTAATAAACACTAACCTGCGATATTGCTTCAAGTTGTTATCAGTTAATGATTCTACGGGGATTGTATCGACAGACACTACAGATTCCAACATCTCCTGCAATGCTACGATTTCTTCATTGACTCGCCCGTCGCTTGTCATATAGACGATTGCAGTGTCCTTTTCTTTGGCAGAAGCATATGTATTTCCTGCATAAATAACACTTCCTAAAAGAACAAGAGTAAACAGCCAAAACTTCTTATAGCTCACTTGTTCTCATCTCCCTTTCCATCTCTCCTAGCAATTCATCAAGGGTACGCTCGCTATTAGGTGTATAGGTAATGTAGCTTGTTTTGTATTGGAGTGTTATCCATTTGCCATTGAGTAGTTGATGATTTTTGAGTATGTCATCCAATTTTTGATAAATAATATCAATCGAAGCGTCTGATGTTTCTGTCAACAGCAAACCGATTTCATTCTGCTGATACCGAAACTTTTTATCAATATGACGGAGCTTGCCTGTAATTCTTAAAGCTAACTGCTTCCAAAGATTATTTGCTTCTTTCATGCCATATAGTTTTTTAAATTGACTATAATTCTCAAGCTTTAAGAGAATGAAGGTAAATGTATGATGATAGCGATCAGCTCTTCGCATTTCTTCATTTAATGTCAAACGCATACGCATCTCATTGTCAAAACCCGTCTCCGGATCCACCGCTACAAAATTCTTGATATCTTGTTGAAGCCTTTTGTTATACTCCTGCTGCGTCACAAGTATTCCTTGTATCTTCCCTGCGGCGAGGACGCCAAGCAAAAGTACAATCCCGTATCCTAAAAATAACTGTAATGGCATACGAGTCGCTGATACAGCTTCACCTGAAAACTCCGTATAAATCAGGGCTGTACCTGTTATAAACAGATAAATTAAACTGCTAATTAATCCTGCTACCAACCCACGCCACAGCGTAAAGAAAAAGATAAGAAGCAATAGGATATATAATAGCAGCCGTGTATTCTCACCATTCAACAAAAAATAAGGGGGCAATTGACTCAGTATAATAAACAAAGCCCCAAAGCCAAATAATTCTCTTAGCCATTTACTTTTTAGTTGCATGCGCCATCTCCCTTTCTGCTAATAATGGGGATAGATTATCAAATGCGTGAGTTTCTTTTGTTTGTGCATCATAGTAACCAGATTTTTTATTAATTTTCATTTCATTCATTTTCCCATAAAATTCTTGGGCCATTTTGAAGTCTCCTGCTTTAAGCATATAGCGTGTAGCAAGTGCGTAAACTGCGGGTGATTCATACTGCACAGAGGGTTTTTCAGTACTTGCTGTATACCTGCCATAAAGTTTATGTTCCCTTCTATATATCTTAATAAGCCATTTTTTGAAAGTTTGGGTATTTTGACCAACAGATGCTTGGTGATATGCGACATAAAGCTGATCAACTAAATGCAAATCATCGTCATAAACGTACGTTTGATTATCAATCTGATAGGCCTTTGGATAGGTATCATTTTTTGATAGTGGCGCCTTACTTAAAATCGATAGCTGCTTTTGATATTGTTCCTCTGTAAGAACATCATGTTTTTTCATTTCCTTTAAAGATTGTGGCATTATATAGCTCAGCGTTAATACATTTGCTTTTTTATATGAATCTACATCTACATAATCAACAAAAGTGCCATCCTGCATTCCGTCTTTTACTAGCGATTGGCTGATTGTCTTCCCTAACTTGGTATATGCTGCACTATGCCATTTGTCCCCTGCTTTTAGTAAAATACCTGCAATTCTTTCATCATCAATCAATGCATTGACAGTTGCCTGTTTTTCTCCGTCAATTTTCCATGCAAGCAATCCGTTCTTTAAAAAATGGTCTTTAATCACTTTTACTTGTTGATGAAAACGTTCCTGGTCACCTTTTTCATATAAATAAGCTAACCATAAACCGGCAGATTCAGATAAATAGACATTTTTTTGATCAGTTAAATTCGTGCGCAAAAGCCCATCCTCATTGATTAAATGATTAATCACAAATTTTTCGGTAGATGAAAGAGGCTTTACTTCCTGGGATTGAATACTTTTCTTCATGCAGCTCGTTAATACAAACAAACAACATATGAGCAACAGACATATACTGATACCTCGGCGATTCAAATGGCTTCCCTCCAATAAAAAATACATATATTAATATACCTTATTAGTGTCGAATTTTGTTGAATTTATATGAAATAAGAACCTATTTCACTCACAAAAAGATTTATCTATTTTTAATATGTTTATAGGCTGATTGAATAGGGAATCAGAACATGGTGGACATTATGGGTTGTTAAATTTAGTTTCTTCTATTATAATAGTATACCTATTCATCATTAGGAAATGCGTTTATCTTTTTTCACATCTAACAACTTCATAGTTTCATCTCTTTTCACTCATTACTTTGCAACAATACAACTGAATATGGTCTCTTAAAAGGTACGGAGATTGTTTTTAAGTTTCCGCTATTTCTTTTAAACATAGGTATCTTTTTGGAGCTTCTCGAAAATAGCAAAAACTAAATAGAGGAGCTGTTTTAGAAATATGGTACAAAAAAATCTTGATATTGAGCCTTCGGATATTAATATCGTAAGCTCAAAGAAAGCAAAGAAAGCTGTATTTGCAACAGGTGTAGGTAATATGATGGAATGGTTTGATTTTGGACTTTACGCATACCTAGCTGTTGTAATCAGTGAATTATTCTTTGCAGGAGTAAGTAACCCCAGTCTTCAACTCGTCTTTACATTCGCCACTTTTGCGGTTGCTTTCTTAATTCGTCCACTCGGCGGCATATTCTTTGGCCGGATCGGGGACAAATATGGACGAAAGATCGTCTTAAGTACGACCATTATTATGATGGCAATCTCTACCCTCTTAATCGGTATTTTACCCACTTATGAACAAATCGGTGTTTGGGCACCTATTTTACTGCTTGTAGCACGCATGATTCAAGGCTTTTCAACAGGCGGCGAATACTCAGGCGCAATGGTCTATATTGCAGAATCTTCTCCTGATAAAAAACGTGGGACTCTTGGCAGCGGCCTAGAAATTGGTACGCTCGTTGGCTATATCTTTGCCTCTGGGGTTGTCACACTACTTACTTTTATGCTGTCGCATGAACAAATGCTATCATGGGGATGGCGTTTACCGTTCATTATTGCAGCGCCAATTGGTTTAGTCGGCCTATACTTACGCCGTCATTTAGATGAATCTCCTGTATTTGAAGAAATGGAAGAAGCACGTGAAAGCGAAGAACACATTCCATTTAGAGATATCATTAAGTACTATAAAAAAGATTTACTACTAAGTATTGTGATTGTGGCTTTCTTTAACATTACAAACTATATGATACTGTCGTACATTCCTTCTTATATGACAGAGGTATTGCATATTCACAATACAGTAAGCTTAGTCATTTTGTTAGTTGTGATGATGATTATGATTCCACTTGCACTCTTCTTTGGTCGCTGGAGTGATAAGATTGGTAATAAACGTATTGTTCAAATTGGTTTACTTGGAACGCTTATTTTAGCTGTCCCTGCATTTTCAATGATGGGTTATGGCCATATCGGCTGGATTTTCGCCGGCGTCTTTTTGCTGGGCTTTTTCCTAAGCTGTTATGAAGGTACTATGCCGTCGCTATTACCAACACTTTTCTTCTCAGATGTCAGATACCGTGCATTAGCTGTATCGTTTAACATCTCTGTTTCAATTTTTGGCGGTACTACACCACTTGTAGCATCTTATCTTGTACATGCTACAAAAAATCCGTTGTCACCTGCCATCTATCTAATGGTGATTAGTATTATTGGCTTCGTAATCTTTACATGGCTATTCCGCGATACATCTGGACGTCCACTAAAAGGCTCGTTCCCAGCTGTGGATTCACGTAAAGAGTTTAAAGAAGTCCTAGATCAAGACCCAGATGATGTCCTTTGGTGGCAATCTGAAACTATGGAAGCAAAAGAAGCAGAACTTCAGGCAAAAATGGCTGACTAATGTGCTTATGTTGTTAGATGTAGCAACCCCCTCGAATTTAATCGAGGGGGTTTTTATTATTATGATTAGTTTCTCTAGAAGACGTAATCTGTAAAGTTTCGGGAGTAAATTTTAGATTAGCGTTAGTAAATCATCGAAGTGCGGTAGTATTTTTCCTCGGGACGGGGGTAAATTGCTTTTAAACGGCAGTAAAAATTTATCCGTTAAGATTCATCAGGTATTGTTTGGATTATTACTACAAGGGAAAGATGATAGTCAGGAGGTGTATTTTCTATGGAACTATTGAAAGTTAATGGAAAGATGGATACAAAGAGCTTGGCTAAGCATGTCCTCGTCCCTATTATTGGAGGTTCCGTTACTGGGTGGCTTGCCAATCGACATGCTCAAGAGAAATATAAGAAGCTGAAAAAGCCTTCGTTTTCTCCGCCTTCCGCTGTTTTCCCCATTGCCTGGACTACATTATACGGATTAATGGGACTCGCAAAATATAGAGTATCCAAACAGCAAGAAGGTAAAAGAAAAAAGGAAATTTCCATCTATGAACTACAGCTTGGTCTTAATTTCTTATGGTCATTTTTGTTCTTCCGTTGGGAGCTTCGTGGCACGGCATTAGTGGAAATGACCGTATTGCTAGGCGCGATTGCACTCACTGCCTATGACTTCTTCCAAGTTGATCGAACAGCAGGCACGTTGATGATTCCTTATATCGGATGGGTTATCTTCGCGCTCAGTCTAAATTATGCTACATGGAAATTGAATGAATAAAATATATTACCTTGCAATGTTAAAAACAAGGAAGTGCATTAAAACTACTTAAAATTAGCTAATAATATAAAAATGTACATTACTATAATCAATTTAGTAGTGTACGTTTTTTATATTGCTTACATGTCTCCTAAACGTTATTTTGCTAATAGCTGTGGTGCAATATATAGTAGAGAATCAAAGACGAGGGATGCTAATCATTTTAAGCAGTTTAAATAGCTAATTTCAAAAAAATAGCCTTGTTAAATTAGTTTTAACAAGGCTAGCTTAACTTTCTTCTTTAACCAACGTTCCCAAAATTGCTTTCACACGATTAACGAATTCTAGCCTTGCGATATCCATCATATACATTGATTGCAGCACCTACTATAAAGAAGAAAATGCCACCCCCAATAATCCATGATTTCAATTGGTTAGCCGTTATCTCGAATAAATCAGTCATATACATAATAAAATTCTGTGTAATTAAATCTGGATTTATTAAAATCACAATGAAAACAATGGTGGAAATCAACTGGAATGCCGCATTAAAAATAGCCATTCCTTTAGTCCATTTACTTTTAATTAATTTATAAATAGCCAATGCGATTTCCAAACAAATTACAATTAGAACGATAAACCAATACTGGAGCAAGACCTCTTGATTAGCGACTGGAGTGATGAATTCAAATCTATTTCCCTCTCCTCTATAAATACCAACAAGATGGTCTGCATAAAAATAAATGGTTGCCCAAATGGCCGTCCACATTAAACTACCAAATACCTCAAGCTTTGTAATGATTTTTTTCTTAGGAATATAAGCGACATTTTTCAAATCAGCAGGTGACCATTTTTTAAGGTTTGTAGTTAAGGGTTGTTCATCTTTTCCGTTATCTACCCTTTCTATAATAGCGAAAACAAGTGTTAGCCAAAAGAATACTTGAATCCCAACTTCCAGAGTTTTCAATATACCATATGCAATCACATCAAATATTACATTTAATATCGCTTCTTCTCCATCATATCCAATAAAATATTCTGCAATCATGGAGATCAGCGAAATAACAACGGCAATCGGTAATATCATTTTTAGCAGCGACACATACACATCAAAATAGCGTGGGCCTATCAGATGCATCGGTCGATCCCGATAACCAACAGCTAACGTGACAGGACTTCCTAATTTTTCAAGAACAGTCTTTACTTCTTCCTCGCTGTAATCGTTGGGCAGCATATCCTCTATGGTTGACCGTAACTCAAGTGCAATATCCCCACGACTCTTTTCAGGCAGCCTTCGAGTAACTTCCTGAATATAAACTTCAATTAAATTCATCAACTTCCCCTCCCTTTAATAAGCTATAAAGTTCCTTAGAATTTTCTATCCATTCCTTCTTTAACTGCAAAAATATCTCAAAACCATATTCACTTAAAACATAGTACTTACGGGGTCTACTCTCAGATGTATCCCAACTACTCGTCACCAACTCCTGTTTTTCTAATCGGCGAAGTAAAGGATATAAGGTACTTTGCTCAATGGAAATACCTGCTCCTTCCAATAACTGAACTAGTGAATAACCGTACTGGGGGGTTCGTAATTGGCTTAAAACGGCTAATGTTAACGTTCCTCTCCTAAGTTCTGTCGATAATGAATTCAATAAATTACCCATTCACCCACCTCATTTTGCTTTACTAGATGTGATACAGTATTTGATTTATACTATGCATCGTACACTATTGTTGATACCAAGATAATTTAAATTAAATAATTTTTCTGAAATTTAAAGATAGTGTAATAAAAAAACCACCAATTAGATTTAATCTAAAAGGTGGTTCCCAATTTAATTTGTTTCTTCTACAAAACTACTTCTTTAATTTAGATGTTCCTTTACAATTTTACTCTAATATAACCGCAAACAAACGGTTTTATTTGGCAGGCTTATTCAATTAATCATTCTGTGGAATATAAGTTATAGCCTTCAAAACAAATAAAAGCTGAACTAATAGAAAAATTAGTTCAGCTTTAAAATGAGATATCCTTTTTTCTTTTCTTATTTTGTTAGGAAATGTTGCGTCCAATAGAAACGTTTGTTACTCTTATCGTAATAAACGCCAACACCCATTTCCTTAAAGTTTTTGTTTAAAATATTTTCGCGGTGCCCTTTTGAATTCATCCATGCAATCATTACTTCTTTCGTGGATGGATAACCATAGGCAATATTTTCGCCCATTCCCGTAATATTTATGCCAATATGGCTAGTAATTAGGTTAGACCATGTTTTATACTTTCCGCCATCGTGGCCGAAATAATTTTTTTGTGCCATTTCTTTACTCTTGTAATAAGCTGTATAGTTCATCACTTTATTTTCTTTAAGAGGTTTTAAGCCTGCTTTTTTTCGTTCTTTATTAACAAGGGTAATAATCTTTGATTCTCTTTCACTGCTACTCTTTCTTTTTAAATCCTTAAAGTCAGCTAGTTTTACATAGCCCTTTAAGCCTTTTTCGCTAAAGTAAGCCCAAGATTTACCTTTTGTAATCTTCAGCTTTACACGTACTTTCTTGTCAATATATCCAACAGCCGTATTTTTTGTGCTTGCACCCTTACGTACATAAGTTTTCTTCGTACTCAGCATGTAAGTTTGCGTTGTCTTTGTAGCCGCAGATGCTGTTTTAGGACCTGCATCTAAAACGCTTGGGGTTGCTGGGACAACAGCAAGGGTAGCTGCTAACACAATCGATAAACCTGTAACTAACCACTTTTTCATTTTATTTCCTCCCTTTGAAATAAAAATGCACATTGTCTAACATATGTATACACATGCTAAGATAACACCTTATACCCTTTTTTGCACTACATAAACAAAAAAACCCAACTTTATTCGTTGGATTTTTTTAAAAATTTAGTTCGAAATATCCTTAACCATTACTTTCTCTCCTTTGGTATCTAGTTCACCGGTGAAGAAGAACCCATATTGCTGATACAAATGGATAGCATGCTTGTTGTTATCATATACGCTTAAATAGATTTTCCTACACTGATACTTCGCAATCAAATGCTGGATTAATTGCTCAAGAAAAAGACGACCATAACCCTTTCCTTGGTAATGCGAATCAATCAAAAACCGATCTAGCCACACTCGTTGCCCCTCTTTTTCATCCTGAAAGGAACCATACATGGCGAACCCTACAGGAATGTCGTCTACATACAAACCAACGGGGACAAAATTGGCATTCTCACCGGCCTCCTCTAAGCATTCTTGTGTTGTTTCAATAAACCCTTCTTGCGCTTTAGCTACATGCAGTGCTAAAATTTCATCTTTGTTGGAGATGGTAATGTTACGAATACTCGCAACCATAATTTCAAAACCCTTCTTATCAAATTTAAAACTTCATTTTAATTATATAAAATTATGTGTGATTCACCCAAATATTATGTATATATAAACTCACCAGATTGATATATATAATAAAAGCCTTTAACCTTGGTGAGATTAAAGACTTTACAGATTAAAACTTTTCCACAAAGCGCTGAGTGATTTCTTTTGGCCGTGTGATGGCTCCTCCAACTACACATGCGTGTGCACCTATCTCCATGCATCGCTGATACATTTCAGGGGTCAAAATATTGCCTTCTGCAATAACTGGTATCTTAATTTGACTGAGAACGTTCTTAAGAAATTCAAAGTCATTATCATATAATTTCTTCCCTTTTGTTTTTTCTGTATAGCCATGCAATGTAGTAGAGATACAAGTAAAACCCAATCTCTCTGCTTCGATTGCCTCTTCAAGTGTTGCAATATCTGCCATCAGCTGGCATTCAGGAGCCTTCTCTTTCACATACGCAACCAATTCACTTAAATGAATGCCACCAGGGCGTTTTCTGCTTGTCGCATCCAGTGCAATCATGTCACATTGGCTTTCTAGCAATTCATCTATTTCTTTCGTAGTGGCTGTAATATAGATATCACTATCCCTATAATCGCGCTTCACAATACCTACAATAGGCAAATCCACTTCTTCTTTAATCGCTATAATATCTTCTTTTGAGTTAGCACGTATCCCTTTTGCCCCCCCCTGCCAGGCAGCTAACGCCATTTTTGACATGATAAAAGAACTGTGTAATGGTTCATTCGGTAAAGCTTGACATGAAACAATCAGACCGTCTTTGACTTGTTGGATCATTCTACTTTTCCTCCTTAAAAAATGGGTATACAGCGCCGTACAAGGCTGCATCATTATAAAGTTGCGCCACTTTAATTTCCGTCTTTAAAAAATGGGATGGCAAGAACTCCTCCACCTGTTCTTCAATGAGGTGCAATAAAAAGTCTCCTTGTTGAGAAATGCCTCCACCAATTATTATGCAGCTTGGATCAACCAACAGGATAATTTCAGAAAGTCCTCTCGCGACTTCCTTACACCAATCTCTAATCATATCGGTGCAGCTCACATCACCTAGTTTCGCTTTGTCGAAAGCATCTTGCACTGTAAGATCAGTGCCTAATTCTTTTACAACCTTCCTTGATAAAGCAGAGGTGGAAGCCCTCATTTCATAGTTTGTTTTAGAAGCAGGGTCATATAATAAATAGCCCACCGAGTGAGCTTGCAAATGGTAGCCATCTACAATTCCCTCATCATAATAGGCCCCACCTATTCCCGTACCTAGTGTAATGCAATAGACTTGATCGTGATGTTGAGCCGCACCTTTCCATATTTCGCCCAATAATGCAGCATTCACATCATTCTCAACATGAACAGGCACATCAAACTTTTCAACTATATGTTTTTTAAACGAAGTGCCTTTATAATTTTTAATTGTAGGCCCGGCGTATACAATTTCGCCTTTCTGCCTATCAACAATTCCGGCTGTGCTTATACCGACCCCATTTATCGAGCTTACGCTTAAAAATTTTTCTATTATCTCGTCTACTTGTTGTAAAATGGCAGACTCCATATTTCTCTTTGTAGCTACTTTTCCCTTATCAATAAGATGTAGCTGCTCATCAACCAATGCGTATTTAATATAGGTGCCGCCGACATCTATTGTTAAATATTTAGCCATGGTAGCCCCCTATGCACGTGTATTTTTCATGTGATTTGTCAAAAGCTTTTTGGCTCGTTCTGCGTCTCCCGCTAGCAAGGCTGCTACTATTTCCTGATGTTCCTTATTAATCGCCTGATATTCTTCATGTGTCAGCTGTACATGCTGCACTTGGAAAAAGTAGCTTGTAATCATGTTGGTCATTTGTATAAACAACTCATTGCCCGTTGCTTTCAAAAGCTCCTGATGGAAGGCAAGATCAGCATTTCTGAATTCTTCCGGGGTTGTAAGCCCTGCACTATTATCCACCAATTCTTTTAGGCGGTTTAATTCTTCCTTGCGATTTGCCTTCACAATTTCATCAATAGCACTTGATTCAAAAAGTGCTCTTAAGCCTACAATTTCTTTCATTTTGCCGCTATTGATTTGCCATAAGAAGAAAAAATTGTCCAATAAATTTTCAAAATTTGTTTCGTTTAAAAAAGCTCCATGTCCTTGGCGTACGGTAATGATTTCTGTATTTTCAAGAAAGCTCAATGCTTCTCTGACCACGGATCTGCTCACTCCAAATAACTCTGTGAATTTCCTTTCAGTTGGGAGCTGGTCGCCAGCTTTTAATTCATGATCAATAATATATTGTTTAATTTCTTGGATGATCATTTTCTTTAATGACTTTCTTTCAGAGGATTGAATCGGCTCCATCTTCAGGTGTCTCCTTTAATTGTTGAACCAATTTAAAAATAGGTTCAAAATGCTTTTTCATTTTATTTTGCGCTTCATGTAGGTTTCCTGTTTCTATAGTTTCAATAATAGCTTTATGTTCTGCGTATGCCTGTAACAGTTCCTCTTCTTTTTCTTTTACATCAATACAAACAAATGAAAAGTATTCGTTGATAATTTCACTAAATAAATAGTACGTACTATTATCAGTAGCTTTCATTAAAGCTTGGTGAAATAGTCGATCATACGGCTTAGGATCATCCTTTTCTAAGATCGCTTGATAGTATGATTCATTCAAGTTTGTTAATTCGGTTGTATCTGCGAGCGTATTATTTTCAATAATTAATCTTAGAGCACCCATTTCAACAATCTCTCGCGTTTCAATTAATTCTTTAAGCTTTATTCCGTACGTATCATAGTGAAATTTCAAGATATCTGTAATGGAATCAAGCTTTGGTTCTGCAATATATACTCCGCCACCTGATTTGATAGTCAATATACCAATGGTTTGGAGAGATATGAGTGCTTCTCTTACAACCGTTCTACTTACCTGAAGCTTGGCTACCAACTCTTTTTCAGATAGGAATCTATCATTCGGTTTGTATTCTTGGTCTTTGATATAATTTTTTATTCGATCAATTGCAAGGTCGACCAAAGATATCTTCTGGATAACCATCTTTCACCTTCTCCTCCTCTTTTTTTCTATCATAACGACTCTGATCTATAAGCTGCAACTATATGAAAGCCCTTACAAAAAATATTGACTTTTCAATTTGAGCCTTTTATGATGGTACTAACTAAAAATTGGTCTGACAATATTATATATTTTGCGTATTGTTTTATCAATTAGTAAATAGGAGGAATGAGTAATGAAAGGTTTATTTTCTGCATTGCTTGTACCATTTGATGAAAATGGCCAAATAATTGAACAAGGTTTGCGTGATGTCGTAAGGTTTAACATTGATGTTCAACAAATTGATGGACTTTATGTAAATGGAAGTTCGGGAGAAAACTTCTTACTTTCCACAGAACAAAAGAAGCAGATTTTTCAAATCGTAAGCGATGAAAATAAAGGTAAAGTTAAATTAATTGCACAGGTTGGCTCGCTTAATCTTAATGAAGCAATTGAGCTTGGTAAATATGCAACAGAACTTGGATATGATAGCCTTTCTGCTGTCACGCCTTTCTATTACAAATTTACATTCCAAGAAATCAAAGCTTACTATGAAACAATTATTCGTGAAACTGGCAACGATATGATTATTTACGCTATTCCAGCGCTTACTGGTGTTTCAATGTCCATGGCTCAGTTTGACGAGCTTTTCCAAAATGAAAAGATTATAGGTGTGAAATATACAGACGGTAACTTCTTCTTACTTGAACGTCTTAGAAAACAATATCCTAATAAACTTATTTACTCAGGGTTTGATGAAATGTTAATTTACGGAGCAATCAGCGGTGTCGACGGAGCAATCGGTAGCACCTATAACGTAAACGGAAAACAAGCAAAACAAATATGGGATTTATGCCAAAGCGGCAAAGTCGCAGAGGCCTACGAAGTACAACATAAAACCAATGATTTGATTGAAAAGATTTTAGAGCTTGGCTTGTATCAAACGTTAAAAGAAATACTGAACGTAAAAGGCATTCAAGCCGGCACCGTCAAACAGCCAATGTCTTCTCTGGATCCAGTAAAGAAAGATGCAGTAAAAGATCTTGTGGAAAAATTTGAACTCTAATTTTTAGCAATCTTTTAGTAGATTGCTACGGGCTAAATTGAAAGAATTTTGTATAAATAAAAAATGTTTTATTTATTGAAAGGGTGAGTTTGATGGAGAAAATTAGCTTTGGAACGGCCAATTGGGCGGTACTTGTTCTTTATTTGCTGGCTATGTTGGCGGTAGGGATTTATTTCACAAAGAGATCAAGCAAAAATACAGATGCTTTCTTTACAGCTAGCGGCAAAATTCCCGCATGGGCTGCCGGGTTTAGTATATATGCAACGACATTAAGTGCGATTACATATATGTCAACACCCGAACAGGCATTTTTATCTGACTGGTCCTATGCAGCCGGGAATCTCACGATTTTGGTGATTATTCCGGTCTTAATCTATTTTTATGTTCCTTTCTTCAGAAAATTAAATGTGACAACTGCCTATGAATATTTAGAAGCACGATTTGGGGTATCTCTTCGCTTTATTGGCAGCTTGTTATTCACACTGTTCCATATTGGACGCGTAGCCATCGTTATTTATTTGCCGACATTGGCTATCACACTTGTATCTGATATTAATCCGATTATTATCGCAACAGCTGTTGGAGGTTTATGTATCATTTATACATTCCTAGGTGGTATGGAAGGTGTTATTTGGAGTGATGTTATCCAAGGGATTATTCTATTGGGCGGAGCAATTTTGCTTGTCTTTTTAGGGATTCATGCGATTGACGGTGGCTTTTCTACGGTGATGCAAAACGCGATGGACCATGATAAATTAATCACGGCGAAAAACTTCCAATTCGGGGGTGCAGCTGCTGCCATTCCCATTATTTTCTTGGGCTCTATTTTTAATAATCTACATCAATATACGGCGAGCCAAGATGTGGTGCAGCGTTATCAAACCACGAGTTCCATTAAGGAAACCAATAAATCTCTATGGACAAACGGCATTTTAGCTTTGGTGACAATTCCTGTTTTCTTCGGTATGGGAACTGTGCTTTTCAGTTATTACAACAATGTCACTTCACTTCCTGAAGGCTTTAATACGTCTGCTCTTGTTCCTTACTTTATCGTTTCCAGTTTGCCGGCAGGCGTGGCGGGTCTTCTGATTGCTGCTATTTTTGCAGCTTGCCAATCAACTATTTCATCAAGCTTGAATAGTATTTCTGCTTGTGTAACAGTTGATTTTAAACAACGTTTCTTTGGAAAAGATGAGAAAAAAGATGTTTGGTTGGCTCGTATCATCGTCATCATAGCAGGCCTACTCGGTATGGCTGCAGCTCTTTATCTAATTTCAACTAATCGTGCAGAAACATGGAATCTCTTCCTAGCTATTACCGGATTGTTTGGTGTACCTATTGCCGGTATTTTCGCATTAGGTATATTTACAAAACGCGCAAATACACCAGGCGTGTTAATCGGCCTATTCCTAAGTGCAATTACAGCGTATTTTGTTCAAAAGACTAATTTAACGCCGTTTACAGTTAGTATCGTTTCATTCTGTTCTGCATATGTATATGGATATATCATTAGTCTACTATTCTCTCGATCAACAAAAGATACAACAGGTTTAACTATCTATACCAAAGATGAAGTTTATAAAAAACCCACTCAAGAAGCAGGAGTGGAGCCTTCAATCGAGAGCATCAGCTAAATATAACAAAAATAGCTTAACCTTTCGCTCCATGATTAGGTATTAAAATAATATAGTTAAATACGAAAGTTCGCTTATTTTTTAAGCGAACTTTTTTAAATAAATATAAAGAAAAAGGACTATAAGCTACATTCCATTTTTTAATTTTTTTGTAAATTCACCCATTAACCTATATACTTTTAGCATGAATGGGTAATACATTATAAATAAATTAACATTGGAGGGACTATAAATGAAGAATAATAGGAAGAAAATTGGCTTACCTACTATATTGGCTGCTTCGCTTCTATTTGCAGAGCCTTCTCTATATTCTGTTCATGCGGCAAATGAAACACCCAAGCTCCCAAAAGCAAATGAGCTAAATCAGCAAAGAATCTTAAAACAGACACCAGCTATACACGAAGAAAATCAACGTGTCGATCAGTTGCTAGAGGACACACCAACCAGTGCTATAGAGGCTATTCCTAAAACCGATGATGAAAGCGACGGAGAGTTAAATAAACCAACCAATCCACAAACTCCTTCTGAAGAATCAGATGAAAGTAAAGAAGTTCCACAGACGAAACCACCGAAGGAAACACCTTTAAAGGCAAAACATTTTTACTATAAAAAGATAGATGAAAAAAAACAGAATTTCTATCTAAAAATCAAAACAGTGCAAAAGAAAAATTACCCTATCTATAAACATAATCCCTATAATGTAGACAAGAATTCCATGAAACCAAGCCACCGCAGCTTCAACTATAAGAGCAAGAAAATGTACATAAGCAGATCTGCTAAAGCTGGCGGAAAACTATGGTACAGAATTTCATATAAAGGCAAATTGTTAGGGTGGATTGAAGCAAATGGCTTAAGCGAATATTATAAAAACCTAAACGTAAAGGTCATTAATCAGCTTCCTGAGTTGCCAACTGGTTGTGAAATTACTGCCGTCACCATGATGCTCCAGTATAAAGGAGCCAAAGTGGATAAGATGAAAATGGCCAGGGAAATGCCAAGGACTAGTACATTAAACGGCAATCTAGGCTTCGTTGGTAGTCCCTATAGTAAAGCAGGTTGGTGGATCTTCCCTCCTGCATTGATGAAACTAGTCAAAAAATATGCCGGTTCCTCGGTTAACATGACAGGCAAATCGTTTACATCGATTAAAAAACAAATCAATCGTAATCACCCGGTAGTTGTATGGGTAGCGAATGTCGATGGTTTTGTAAATCATGCATTAACTGTAACAGGCTATGATAATTCAAGAGTTTATTTTAATGACCCTTGGACAGGTAAAAAAAGCAGCATGAAAATCAGTACATTTAAGAAACATTGGAAAGATGACAAATATCGGGCAATCAGCTATTAATGAAGAAATGCAAGTTTATTAATATACTAGGAAAGTTGAGGCTCATATATGAAGCGAAAATGGATAATGGGTTTGATGGCAAGTATTCTCTTGCTCTCCCCTACGATTGGCAAGGAATCCACTGCACAGGCAAAAGAAGTATCAACGTTCTATAAGACCAATCCTGTGATTGTAAAGGTAATAGCAGGTACCTCCATGTATAAAGATGTTGAATTTAAAAAGAAAGTAAGCTTTCAAAAGAAAGGCACCTATTTGCATGTTAAGCGAATTGTCTCCTCTTCTAAAGGAACACCGCGCCTTCAATTGACGAATGGCAACTATTTTACCGCTCATAAACACTTTGTGGTAAAAACGAAGGGTTATCAAAATCCCAAGGCCTACTATCAAGTTCAATATAAACAAATCAAGCCAACAGGGAAAGTTGGCTATAATTTAAGTCGAGGCTACGAAGGCATCAAGACATGGAAAGTTATGAATAAACTTGGGATTATCGGACCCAACGGCTATGCTAAATATAACAATGCCACATATAATGCCGTGCGTAATTTCCAAGCCAAAAATCATCTGCCCGTTACAGGTAATGTGGATATAAAAACTTGGAAGAAATTAGGCTTCAGTGAAGCATCATGGTATAGCATTGACCAGTATATAGCACCGCTTAAAGCCTTTGCTTGGGATGGACGTAAAGAACATATCGAAGCGATGATTACACAAAGCTATAAATATTTAGGAAAACCCTATATCGTCGGCGCTTCCTCTTCACCAAGCTATGGACTAGATTGCAGTGGGCTTGTAACGCAAGGATTGTATGCGGGCGGGATTAACCCCGTCCCAGTATCAAGCATCCAACACGCACATCCTGGCAATGAGTGGAACAGCCGCAAACTGTTTGCTTCTTCGAAATTTAAAAAAGTAAGCTACAGCAAGCGGCAGCGCGGTGATTTAATCTTTTACTATGAGCCGGGTACACACATCATTTGGCATGTGGCAATCTATCTCGGCGACAACAAAGTAATCGAATCATGGCCACAAAAAGTCATGATTTCACCAGTTGTCAACGCACACTGTAACATAATTGCAGGTGTAAGACGTCCCTTTGTATAAGAGAAAGACCTTTGTTCATGAAGCTGAACAAAGGTCTATTTTAGTTGTCATCAATAAAAATGAACAAGTAAACATACATGCTTTTCAGCGCTTCCCTCAGAGAAACTGCAAGGTTTGATCAAACGCTAGCAGGTCATATTACCTGAAGATTAAAAATATAAAACAGACAGCGATAAGCTACCTTTACCAATGAGACGGTTTCTGTATATATATTGGCAAGCGGGTCATCTCATTTCCTTTTGCCGAATTGATTTGCATTTGAGTCAAAAATATACTAGTGGAAAGGTCAGCTCCATCCAAATTAACATCTCGTAAATCTGCACCTATGAAATTTACTTCTCTCAAATCTGTATTTCTCATATCTGAAGCAATCAAATAAGCGCCTCTAAAATCAGCAGCCCTTAAATCTTTTCCTTCCAGTTTCTTTCCGATCCAGTCGACTCTTGCATGATCCAAATCTTTTATATTTCGATTTCCAGGCAGTTTACTAATCGCTTTTTCTCTAACAAAGTTGCTTGCTATAGTTAGGAGCTCATTTAAAGAAAAACGGTACATTATCAAATCCAGGTCAAGTAAATCATCTGCAGCCAACTCGGTTAAATTCTGCAATTTCTTTAACTGTATTCTCAATTTATCTGCTATATCTTCCGGCAATTCATAAGACAGAGCTTCTGAAACATATGCAATCATTTCATGGAGCTGCTCCATAATTGGAAATACCTGAAACATCTTCTTCCCTATTTCAGGATTCCCTCGCCAACTTTGTCCCTTAAAAGTAACCTGAGAAACGACCTGACCAGCACCCAAGCAATCAAAAACTGTACATCCTTTGAAGCCTTTGTCTCTCAACTGGCTATGTATTTGGCAGCTGTAATTAGGTTGCAAATTCAGGCAGGGAGTTCCTGCCTGTTTATTAATTGAAAAATCGCTTGAAGCAACAATATTTAGAGCAGTACAACAGAGACCAAAACATTTTGTGCAATCTGCTTTCATTCCCTCTCTGATCCGACGAGCAGCTTCTTTGTCAATTATAGTAGTTTTAGACATTGTCATTTCTCACTTCCATCCCATCAATGGTCTATCACCTAAAATATAGCATATTATTGCATACATGTATTTACATTTTACGGCCTATATATCTAGATTTTAATAATAATAATAAACCTAATTTCGTTTTATTTTTTTTTTTTAGGGAATCTTCTACTAACCTAAAAGATTGGAGGTTAGGTAATGGAACAAAATAAAAAAAAAGAAATGAAGAAGGAGTTTTCTGGCCTAAAGGAGCCATCTCAATGGATTGCAGGGATTGAGTGGTTTTTCTTTATTTTCGCCAATATTGTCATTATCCCATTAACAGTGGGAAAAGCATTTAAGCTTGGACAAGACAGTATTATTACCACATTGCAGTTATCCTTCTTAGTCACAGGAGCAGCTTGTTTATTGCAGGCTTTCATTGGCCATAAACGAGCCATTCTTGAAGGGCAATCAGGTTTATGGTGGGGCATGATTTTATCGATTGTCAGCATGGCCACTGCACAAGGAACTTCCCTCGGGGAATTAGGGGGCAGTTTGACAGTTGGAATCCTGATTTCCGCTGTTTTAAATATAGCTATTGGGCTTTTTGGCTGGGGGCCTGCTATTTCAAAGCTTTTCAAACCAGGTGTTATGGCTGTATTTATGCTATTGTTTGGCATTCAATTAATCCAAATCTTCCTAAAAGGCATGTTAGGCATACCGATGGGCAATGCGCCTGATGATGCGAAAATCAAATTATCCGTAGCAGTCTTGACGCTTGTCATTGCAGCTATAATGATTTTTATTAATGTGAAGGCACCTGTTAAATACAGCAAGTATTCACTTCTCGGCGGGATTGTTGTCGGGTGGATTGCGTATGCACTTATTTTTGGACCAGAGCATTCTGTCAAAACTGATGCTTCCTTCAAGTTCCAACTGTTTAATTTGGGTAAACCCGCTTGGAATATTGGCATTATAGTGATGGCTGTCATTACAGGCTTGATGAATTTGGCAAATACATTTGGTGCTTTAAAAGGAACAGAAAATTTATATGATGAAGAAACGAGCAAGAAGCAATACAAGCGCAGCCTTACAATTTCAGGCGTATTTTCTGGCTTGAGCGGGCTATTCGGACTAGTTCCTTATGCTCCATTTGTTTCTTCTATTGGTTTTTTAGAACAATCTGGAATCGTCAAACGCCTGCCTTTTGTGATAGGAAGTGTCCTATTTTTCATGATGGGATTGATACCGCCTGCAGCACATTTCTTTTCTAATATTCCGCTTAGCATTGGCAGTATGGTCCTCTTTGTTGCTTATTTACAGCTCTTAAATTCATCTATGGACTTCTTTAAGAAAATAGAGCTGAACAAGCAAAATGTCTATCGATCTGCTATTCCCCTTTTTTTAGCCATCGTCATTATGATTATGCCTGACTCTTATTTTTCATCTCTTCCAAAGGTAGTACAGCCTATAGTCGGAAATGGCTTATTAATGGGCATATTGATCGCACTTATTTTAGAAAATACCGTGAAATGGAATCGTATTAAACCACCTTCTAAAAATTAATATGTTTTACCCATATGTAAAAGGGTATGCATAGTTATAGGGACGAAATTACCTATAAATTTTCTAATTTGGAGGTACTTAAATGGTTCAAAAATCCAGGGTATATGGTGAAGATATTGATCCTCGCTACGGCAACTCCTTTATATCTAACAAAAATGCAGTTGCCACTCCTAACGAACTTGCTTCAATGGCCGCAAACCAAATTCTTATCAAAGGTGGAAATGCCATTGATGCAATGGTTACAGCCAACTCAGTTCTAGGTGTTGTATTCCCTCATATGACAGGAGCGGGTGGCGATTCTTTTTGGTTAATTTATGATGCAAAAACTGGTAAACGTCACGCCTTAAATGCTACTGGGCACTCAGGAAAGAATGTCACGCGTGATCAATTCAATCGGGAAGACGGCATGGACATCCGCGGAGCTAAAGCAGTTACCACAGTACCAGGAGCTGTCAGCGGATGGATTGAAGCGCATGAGCGGTTTGGAAAGCTTCCATTAAAAGATTGTTTAGAGCCAGCGATTGATTACGCTTACAATGGATTTCCTGTTGGAGACTCTCTTGCTAAGTTCTCAGAAAGTGCTCTTACATTACTCCGCACATACCCATCGACAGCTAAGGTTTACCTCAAAGATGGTGTCGCTCCGTATATCAAAGGCGACATCCTTAAGAATCCTGATCTTGGAAAAACTCTCGAGAAAATAGCAGAACACGGTAAAGATGCATTTTACAAAGGTGAAATAGCCGATATGGTTACAGCATTTTTGCAAAAAAATGGAGGATTGCTAACAAAAGAAGACTTTGCTAATCACAAAGCAGAATGGGTAGAACCTGTTTCTGTAGAATACGGCGACCGCAAAGTCATTGCGCCGCCGCCCAATTCAGCTGGAATGGTCACACTCCAAATCCTTGGTATGATGGATCATTTAGATATTACAAGCTTAATCGGCCAAGAGGAAAAATTTATTGATTACTTTACACGTGCCACGGCTTTTTCATTTATGGACCGGGACCAATATTTAGATGATCCTGCATTCAATAAAGTTCCAACTGATATCTTACTAAGCAAAGAATACTTTGAAGAACGCGTTAAAAAAATGCATGATCCATCGCTTGGTCCACCGGAAAACGGATATGCCAAGAAAGGAGATACAACATTTAGTTGTGCAGTTGATGAAGAAGGCAATGCAGTTGGAGTCATCCAAAGCCTCTATTGGGAATGGGGCTCAGGTTTCGTCGCAGAAGGGACAGGCATGATGCTTCAAAACCGTGGTGCTTACTTCTCGCTTGATCCAAAAGCGCATAACACTTTAGAACCTAATAAACGCCCTGCCCATACGTTAACTTGTTCCATGGTGTTCAAAGACGACAAACCCGAGCTAGTTGTTGGAGCAATGGGCGGAGACGGCGAACCGCAGACACAAGCACTGATTATCATGCGAATATTAAACCAGCATTACTCTGTCCAAGAAGCAATCGATGCTCCAAGATGGCTTCTCGGCCGTACATGGGGAGAAGATATACGGGGTCTTCGTTTAGAAAGCCGTTATGATAAAGAAATTGCAAAAAAACTCGAGGAGCTAGGTCATATTAACGTTTCCATGGTAGAAAACTTCAGTGACTTGATGGGTCATGCACAGGCAATTCGCATATGGCCTGATCGCCTTGAATCTGGAGCAGATCCGCGAGCTGGCGGACTAGCAATTGGCAACTAACTCGTTTTTTGAAAAATCCAATCATATTGAAAGGAGAAATTCAAGAATGACTTTAAATAAACAAAATGAAAACACTAACCCACAACCAATGAGCGGTGAGCGCGGAGGAGAAATTTGGGGTGCCCAAAATCCGGAAATTGACCGCCAAAATCCAGATATATTAGTTCCCCCAACGACTGATAAAGGGACTATGCCAAACTTAAAATTCCCATATGCTTTATCACATATGCGTGTAGAATATGGCGGCTGGTCTCGTGAGGTAACAGTTCGTGAAATGCCTGCATCTACTACTATCGCTGGCGTTAATATGCATTTAGAGCCAGGAGGGGTACGTGAGCTTCATTGGCACAAAGAAGGCGAATGGTCTTACATGATTAAAGGAAAAGCAAGAATTACAGCTATCTCTCCTGATGGCCGTGAGTTTGTAGACGATGTAGAGGAAGGAGATTTGTGGTATTTCCCAAGAGGTGTTCCTCATTCTATCAAGGGTCTAAGCGAAGGAGCCGAATTCCTGCTCGCATTTGATGATGGTAGTTTCTCAGAGAATAGTACATTCTCAATCACAGATTGGTTCGCACACACACCTAAAGACGTCCTTGCTGCAAACTTTGGCGTTTCAGAAGAGGAATTCGATAATATTCCAAGCGGCGAAGTATACATGTATCAAGGAAAAGTACCAGGTCCCATTGCGCAAGATTTACCAGATGATGCAAATGAATTTGTTAAAAATCCTTATAGCTTTAAACTTCATGATGTTGAGCCAATTGTCACAAACGGCGGTAAAGTGTGGATTTCAGATTCAAATAACTTTCCAGCCTCTACTACAGTGGCAGCAGCTCTTGTTGAATTAGAACCGGGTGCTGTCCGTGAATTACATTGGCATCCAAACAATGATGAATGGCAGTACTATCTTGAAGGACAAGGCCGAATGACTGTGTTTGCCTCTGGCGGCAAAGCTCGGACATATGATTATCAAGCTGGTGATGTTGGTTATGTTCCATTTGCGATGGGACACTATGTCCAAAACACAGGAGATACTCCTCTCCGCTTCCTTGAAATCTTCAAAAGTGATCACTATGCAGATATCTCACTTAATCAATGGATGTCTCAAACACCAAAATCACTTCTAAAAGAACACTTACCTCTAAGCGATGAATTTATCAAAAATGCGTTGCATAGCGATAAACGTCCGAATGTAAAATTTAAATAATAACCGTAGAGCCCTGTAGATTTGTATCTGCAGGGCTTTCGCTTTCTTAATGTGATAGTGTAATACCTTCCCTCTTGATACACATAAAGAAAGCCCTAAATCTTTCAAAAGATTTAGAGCTTTCTTTTCATATTTTAAAATGGGCTCACTCTCTTCAATGGTTCTTTTGCAGGTCCTGATATGACTTCTCCTTTTCCATCAAAGATAGAACCGTGGCATGGACAATCCCATGTATGGTCTCCATCATTCCATTTCACTTCACAGCCGAGATGTGTACAGGCTAAGTTCATATAATGAACCTCGCCATTTGCATCCTTATACATCCCTGCAGGTTTTCCATCTACTTCAAACTTCTTCGCTTGCCCTTCCTTAAGTTCAGCTGCTTCATCTAAAATAGTAGGAGTTAATTTCTTCCCGTGATTCTGTTGCTTTGGCAGACTACGATTCGGGTCATACAATGGCTGATATGGGTTTTCTTCTCCCATAATTAAATCGGTAATCAACTCTGCTCCCACTATACCAGTTGTCATACCCCATTCATTAAAGCCAGTCATAACATAAATGGAATCAGTTCCTTTTTGCAACTTCCCTATGAAGGCACGTGAATCGGGTGTAAGATAACCATGTGCTGACCAATAGTCCAGCATTTCGGTTAAACCAAATTCTTTTTCTACTCTGTCTTTAATAGATTCATACCTTTCCACTGTAGATACATTATCGCCAGTTGGATGAGATTGACCACCGATAATTAAAACAGGCTCTTCTTCATAATACGCGGACCTAAAGGAAAGCTCTGGTCTATCATTGCTTATATACATGCCTTGCAAATTTCGATCCAGATGAGCAAACGCGGTTAAATGTGTTGTAGAGGGTTTCATGTTTTTCGAATAAAATGACTCTGGATCTTCTGCGGGGAACAATGTAGCTAAGACCATATCATCACATATTACCTGGAATTGCGTATCAGTATTAAGAGTAAGACGATCACCGTCTCGTTCATAACCCGTATATTTGGTATGCTGATAAATATGGGCCCCCATGTCTTCCAATTCTCTTAAAATACCCTGCAGAAATTTAACCGGATGGAATTGTGCTTGATTCCTCATAACGAGTGCCCCTTTTATATCAAAAGAAATAGGAATGTCATCGACCATCTCTCCATCTATTCCTAATTTTCGGTAAGCAATTTCCTCACTTTCTAATTGCTCTAGAGAACTTTCTTTTTGTGAGAAGACGTACGCATCTGTTCTTTCAAAATCACAATCAATCCCATATTCCTTTACAAGTGACTCGGCTATATCGATAGCTTTTGAGTTCGCTTCATAATAAAGTCTCGCTAACTCTTCTCCGCTTTGTTTAATTAGTTTATTGTAAACAAGTTCATGCTGAGCTGACAGCTTTGCAGTCGTACCTCCAGTTGTTCCGCTAATTAATTCTCTTGATTCCAATAGAGCTACCTTCTTGCCTTTCTTTGCTAAAAAGTAAGATGCCAAAATACCTGAAATTCCTCCACCTACAATAGCCACATCCACTTCGACCGTATTGGCCAGCTTTGTGTAACTTAGCCCTTTGGCTGACATGCGCCAAAAGGAACGATTTTCGCCAATTAATTTATTCAATACAAAATCCTCCTATACTGGATATTTAAACCTTATACACTTCTACCTTTACTGGTAAAAAGTAAACATCCAAATAGGAGGATTGTCCCTTATTCTTTTACAAAAAACATGCTGACAATGGATAAGCAAACAAGATAGAAAGCAAACCATAAGCTATAGGTAGCGTGCCATTGCACAACTAGCGTCCCAATGCCTACCCCGAAGATAAACATCACAATAACGGTCAATTGATTGAGAAAATCGCTTTTCGCCTTCTTCTCTTTATTGAATAGAATACGATATAAGCTGTTCATCAAATTTTTCGCATTGCCTGTCATAATTCCATTGTTCACTTGTGTATCTCTAATTTTCCGGAACATTGTTAATTCATAGCCTGATAAGATTCCAAGTAAAACGCCCATCACGCGCGTATCTAATTGAAGCTGATATATAGCTAGCAATAATAGTAGGGCAGCTTGGAAATAGAGAAACAATCGATATTTGAGCATTCTCAGCTCCGCAAACTTCACAAGAAAAATCTCTCCTAAGAAAACACCTAGCGCGAATCCGAAGAACACAATGATATTACGGACAGCTTGCCGCCATTCTCCAGAAAACAGCTTCACGGCAAATGTCACCATATTCCCTGTCTGAGCACTCGCAAACACGTGGTTTTGCGCCATAAAAGTATATGCATCAATAAATCCCATCAAAAATGCTGCAATGATTGTCAAAAGTGTAATAACTCGATTGGATGACTTTTGTTTCTCTGACATAAGATCTTCTCCTATTAATAGGGTTTTATATTTCAAGCTTAAAAGTATGTATGATTACCCATTACCCTCAACACTATAAAAGTATTCGAAAACATTGTAAACCACTCTGCCTCGTTCAATCTACCATTCATTTCCTCGTTCCAGATAATACCTTTCGCACTGTTCTTCCATTTCGTATCATGTGACTTTCAACTTCCATTAGGGAGGTATAGTAGATTCCAGATATTGTTTGATAGTTATTTGATTTGATAGTAAATCGTGAATATTAACTTTACCTAGATTAATTATGTTATGATTAATCACGATTTAGATCTTTCGGTTATTAAAATAACTGGAGAACCCTTTTTCTCATTTTAAAACTACTCTTTATTTCGCTAGGCAACTTTTTTTGCAAACATCTTAAAATATCTCGAGAATGGTAGAAATCCTACACCTGCACTGATGATATCATTACTCATACAATACGCATCTACATATTTCAAATATTAGTGTATTAGAATAATTGAATGCAATTGGACATTGTCTACATATGAGCTATCCTGAAGAATTATCAAATACAAACCATCAATGTTTGAAACAACAGTTAACTAAAAAGCAGATAGAGGAGATTTTATAAAATGGATGAGCTATTGGATCGTGCACCATGTGGTTTTCTAAGTATGACAGAAGATGGCACCATCACATTGGTAAATCAAACTTTAGTAGAACTGCTTGATTATAAGAGAGAGAATTTGGTTGGGGAACATATCAATTTGATCCTAACTTCTCCATCATGCCTTTTTGTTCAGCTTTACCTTTTACCACTTATAGCGCTAGAAGGCCACGTTGAAGAATTGTATATAACTTTAAAGACAAAGAATGGCGGAGAAATTCCTATTCTTATCAATGCTTCTAAAAAAAACGTAATTGAAAACAATAATATTAAGTGCATATTAATTCCAATTAGACAAAGAAATAAGTATGAAAACGAACTGTTAATCGCAAAAAAAGATGCTGAAGCAGCTCTAAAAGCTAAGCATGATGCTATTGAAGAATTACGGGTAACACTAGAAACATTAGAATCTCAAGCAGAGGAACTTCTAAGACTGAATGAACAAAACCAACAATTCAAAATAGAAACAAAAAGAGAGCTTGAACTGGCTCGAAAAATTCAACAAACATCGTTAACCTCTCCAATTCAAAATAAAGATATTGAAATGGAAACATACTATAAAGCATCTAAAGACTTATCTGGTGATATATATGGGATTTATCAACTTGATTCAACCCGATTCGGGATTATCCTTCTTGACGTAATGGGACATGGTATCTCTTCAGCATTAATCACGATGTCTCTTCATGCCCTTTTCCATAGATTAATTAGGGAGGATGGCCTCACAGTCGAAAAAGTGATGAAAGGTTTAGATAACCATCTGCATGAATTGTTCCAAAATAACGAAGAGGCAAGGCATTATTGTACTGCTATTTTTCTCTTAGTAGATACAGATAAACAACAAATCGATTACATAAATGCCGGCCATCCATCTGCACTGTGGCAAGATGCGAATAGTACACAATTTGAATTACATTCGACTACTCCTCCTCTTGGTTTATTTAAAAATGTGCTATTTGAATCTCAAACCCTTTTATATAAAAACAGCGGTAGATTACTCCTTTATACAGATGGTGTAGACCCACTGGGGACAGAATATTTGCATCCCTTCCTTATGGAGAATGCATCTCTATCTTTACCTGCATTTAAGAAAAAAATGTTACAAACACTTTCCAACTGTCAGATTGATAACTCTAAGAGTGATGATCAGTGTTTTATTATTATTGATATAAAATGAAGAATTAAGCTGCTATAGCCTTTTCAATAAACAAACATGAATGTGTAACATTCATGTTTGTTTCAGTAATCTAACTAAAAGACAATCAGTAGACAGATTGCTTATCTAGTGCTGCCACTTCTTTCGATTTGTACATTTACTTTTGCCTTTATTTCCATGTCCTTATATAATTCTTTCCATTTTCCTTCTTTCCATAGATTCGGATGATATGCTCTAATCTCTTCTCCTATCCCTATTACATCTGATTCAGCATCCTGGCATTTTTTAAACATCTTGGCCATGTCTTTTTCAATCCTTTTTGCAATAAACTTCTCTATTGGATCTCTTTTTTTCTTTTTGTTTAAATGGTCAGGTGGATATTCTGTCATGACAACAGGCATTTTTATTTCATAGGTCATCTTTATCTTACTTCCAACCTGAGCCACTTTTTTCTTCTTTTTAAAACGGATCACACTAAATGAAACCGGAATTTGTTCTCCATCCTTATCCCATAAATATGATAGCTCAGCAAAATTTGCTTTTCCATGGCCTAATAAAGTGACAAATTGAGACTCTCTTTGTGTAAGATGAACGCCGGTATATTTTTGACCATTAAATAATGCTAAACCTTTTGCTTGTGGAAGCCCTTTTCCACTAGTTTTTATATATGGTAACCCTAAGTCCACTCCTTCACTAAACATTAGATTGGCTGCAATTTCTAAATTAGTTTTAGGATATATAGAGTAATCTTCAAAGCTTTTTATAAAGTCTAAATAATACTCACCAATCTCTTTTGGTATGGTTTCTTTCAAATTTAAATATCTTTTTACAGATCCATCTGTTATAGCAATTTTCGCAGTCATCGGACTCTGAGCTGAACGGTAATAGACATCTAACATTTTATATAAGTTTTTTTTTGCTGTATCTTCATTAAATAATATTGTCGTCAACTCTGCTATATCTATAGCTTGCTCTGATTTGTTATTAGCATCCATCCTCACTTCTCTCGCTGTTTTACCTTTTCCATCAAGTACAATATATTGAGTTGGATCATCACTAGAACTAGGATATGCATAGTAGGCTTTGATATCCCCAATATACCCATCAACTCCTATAACAGATATGATAGCAAGATCTTTATACAACCTCTGATCCCAACAACCACTAAGAAATAGAGAACCAATCACGAAGAACATCAAAGCTCGGCGCATTTAGATTTCCTCCTTCTATTGAATAACATAATGATGAAAGGAAGAATAAAAGTAGTTGGGATATAAAAATAGTGGAAGTGGTTTCGAATGAATTCCATTACTTGAATGTTTATTATTCCTACGCTACCAATAAAAACAATCAAATGCAAAACAGCCATTGGCCATATTTTGTGCTTACGTTTCTGTTTGAAATAGACAATTCGTATATTGAACACGATTAGACCAAATGAAATAATGCTCCAGCCCAGCCATAAAAAAAAGAAGAAAATATCGAGTCTTTTTACAAATGTTACTTCGATTGATTTTAAAATATACAAGATAGGTTCTGTTACATACGGCAAAGCATCTGTAGCAAAATACATTTTAGTAACAATAACTAAGAAACCAATAAATAGTGTTATAGAAAGTTGGAAGGTTAGAATATCTTTAAAGCTTATTTTATCCTCTGGCAAAACATATTTTCTTAATACTAAATACCCCTCTAGTCCTGTAAAAGCAGCCATTGCAACCATCGTCCCTTTCATCCATTGACCTCCTGTACTCGTCCCTATTGGGAATAGATGATTAAGGCTTAACTCTGGAATAGAAAATAACAAATATATAATAAAAATAAAAATAAAAGGAATTATAAATACTGGTAAATTGATAATTGTAGACGGTCTGCTTACACTGATATAAAAAGATATTAATAACATTAATACTAATGAAATAGTATGAGGTGTGTTTTGCTGTACCCATATATTCAAATTGTATTGCATATAAATAATTGAACCAATGAGAACAATTATCCAAATGAAAATATATATCCAAGCTGTGAATTTCCCTAAATCGAAGTACTTATATAATTTTTCGTATATCCATAATTGAAAGAAAACAATTAGTGATCCCACAAAGAATATAATCCACGCATCACGCCCACCAGCTAAAATAATTGTTTCGGGATAACCAATAAATATGATACCTGTTGATCTGAAAAAGAGCATGAGAAAAAGTTGAACTTTTGTAATTGTAAAATTCATATTTCCCTTCCTTTCGGGTCAAAACTGCTGGGTTGTGGAGAAGATTTGGTGTGTTTTCCACGGAATAAAATTTGTTTCACTTTCTTTGGATCAAATGGAACTATTGGATATAGATAGGGTGATTTCAATGAGTTTAAATTACATAAATGAACAACTAAAGCAAGCGCTCCTAGCAATATCCCAAAGAATCCTAGTATTGAAGCAGCAAACATAAACGGAAAACGCAAAACTCGGATAGAAGTATTTAACTCCACTGACGGTACTACATAACTAGATATAGCCGTTAAAGCTACCACAATTACAACCATATTTGAAACTAAACCTGCATTGATAATGACATCTCCGACCACTAAACCACCGACAATACCAATAGTTTGAACCAAAGCTACTGGAAGCCGTACACTGGCCTCACGAATGAGTTCAATAATAACTTCAACAATCAATGCTTCAAATATGGGTCTATAGGGAATTTCACTTATATCTAATTTTAACTTCTTACTTAATTCTATTGGCAGCACCTCATAATGAAAACTAACAACCGCTATATAAAAGGCCGGTAAAAAAATGGCTGCCAGAAAACTAAAGACTCGCACCATCCGATAAAAAGAACCCACGATTACACGACTATTAAAGTCATCAGGCGATTGGTAAAATGAAAATAATGTGACTGGTGCGATAAAAGCATTCGGGGAAAAATCAGACATTATAATAATTTTCCCCTCAGAAAGATTAGCGAAGACCCTATCTGGCCTTTCTGTATTCAAGATTTGTGGAAATGGCGATAAAGGAGAATCCTCAATAAAGTCATTTGCTTGACCAGAAGTGTATAATCCATCTATTTTATCTTTCATTAGATTGAGTTTACGCTCTAATTCTGTGAGGTTATCTTGATTGGCAAAGCGGGCTAAATAAAAATAATATACCTCAGCTTTATTGTCCGTTCCAACAGTCACTTTTTTAACAATTAAATCTGGTACGCGCATCCTTTTTCTGATTAATCCCAAATTCACATCCATATCTTCGACAAACCCTTCATGAGAACCTCGTATAATTGCTTCGTTCGTCGGTTCATCTGGGGAACGATGAGGTAAGTCTGGTATGGTAAAACGAACCATTTCCTGAGAATTCAATAATAGTAGCA
The DNA here is from genome assembly GCF_023515935.1 of Rummeliibacillus sp. G93. Lineage (NCBI taxonomy): Bacteria > Bacillati > Bacillota > Bacilli > Caryophanales > Caryophanaceae > Rummeliibacillus > Rummeliibacillus sp. G93. The sequence continues at coordinate 553,451 of NZ_CP097314.1, read as the reverse complement.
CTGTAAATCCCTGGCAAACATACTCAACTAATTTTTCAAGATTATAACTCTCCTTTTGGGAAGATGTCGTTGCATCCCACTCTTTTTCGTTTACCGTTGTTTGCATCTTCAATAAATTCACTATATCTTGTACATCTTTTTTGTTAGCCATCGAACTGTAGTAACAGAGAATAGCATACTGATCTTTCGGAAAAGAAATTTCTCTAGCTACAAAATCTACCGAATTATAAAAAGTAGCATTTAATTTTTCAACCATCGATTCTAGCTGAAGCACTTTAATACCCCCTACTCTACTCTTTTTTAATAAATTTAATTAAAAATAATCTATTTAACTTTCATACCTTCTTTTCTTCAGTATGGATTGAAAGATTACATTTCAAACAGAATCTCTTAATTTATTTATTGGAAAGAGTGAATAATTTAAAATCTCTTTTCTCACTAGATTGATTGATGTTAGTATCTTTTAATCTTCCGACGTTATATCTTTCCATTGCTAATATTCATAATCTACTACTTTAAATATGGGACATATATTATGATGATGAGTACTTAGGGGAATGCTAATTTAGTTAATGTCAAAAAGCCGAACTATATAGAATGCTGTGCTAGCATTGCTAATAGTTCGGCTTTTCTAGTTGTGGATAACTAATTGATGATCTTTTCATTAAGAATCATTCAATAAAATAATTATCTCTTGAAATCATTTTATTGTTATAATTACATTCTATCAATTCCAATATTTTTTCATCATTCAGACCGGTTAAAGTACTTATTGTTTGAATGTGACATGGAACAGATAAGGCTTTACAACGCTGTATTATCCCATCTATTTGCATATAATAAAGCTGATCTCGATCTACCACTTTTCCCATATTCTTCATCCCCTACCTATCCTAATTATTCTCAAGCATTCAAAGAATTTTACACGATAGTTGTTACCACTTGGATATTAATAAATAATTTTGTTTCTAATTATCTTCCACTTTTAAAAAATAGCAAAAAACAGCATCCAGAAAACAACTGAAATATGGTGAAATAAACTAATCTCTATCAAGATTATGTGCTGGAAATTTAAAAAGAGAATCGTGGGATGAAAAAGAAGGTTTTTCGAGGATTTTTCAATATTAAATGTAGTCACAAAAACTAATTACAAATACAACAGTAGTTTATTTGAATCATTTCATAAATTTTTTGTAATAGTGTATAAAGGAAACTTTTTCTTTGCCAATTAAGGCTTCGCTCCAATTGGATTTTAAGCTCAAGCTTATCCAAAGGATTTTCGTCTTCCTAAAAACTATAAAATAGAGATTATTCGTCAATCTTCATCTAATTTTACGAAAAATACTCATTTATCAAATCAATTCTTATAAACTACCCCCTTAGTATATTTTATTATATAAATTCTTCATTTGAGCACTCTAATCCTTTATTTAAGCAAATAAATACTTAATCTATCTAAAATAGTACAGTTTTTGTTATTAAAAGCTCTTTGTTGGAATCTATTACCCATACTATAGGTTTAAATTGGCATTTTCAAGCAAAATCACTTTTTGTCAAAAGTGAAGATAGACTGTTTTCCAGATATTTCGATATAAAGTTACACCCTCCCTTTTGCAAATTACCTTTTGATTCAATACTATTCAATCCCTGCTGCCTGACACACACTTAAAAGATGTATATAATTTGATTACTATGAGAGAAAGGAACACTACTCTATGAAACAAGAAAAGAATCAAAAAGGCTGGCGTCCATTTCTTCAGCTTGTACAACAAGCTAATCCGCCAAAACTCTTAATCAGCATAGCCATCTTGCTAAGTCTGATTACGACAGGGGTGGGCTTGCTCGTACCACTTTTCACTAAAAACCTGGTGAATGATTTTTCAATTAGCGCCATTAACGCAAAAAGTATATCCTTCCTAGTCGTAGCGATTCTTGCTCAGGCATTGGCAAGCGGTTTCTCTATTTATTTATTGAATCGTATTGGTCAAACAGTTGTGGCGAGCATTCGAGATAGACTTTGGAAGAAGCTACTTGTATTGCCTGTCAGTTATTTTGATGAACACCCTTCTGGTGAGACGGTAAGCCGAATGACGAATGATACATCGGTTGTGAAAGATCTCATCTCTGACCACTTAGCAAACTTTGTTGCAGGTATTATTTCCATTGTTGGTTCTATTATCGTTCTCTTTATTTTAGATTGGAAAATGACCCTTGTGATGTTCATTGCAATACCGATTGCGGCTGCTATACTTGTTCCACTTGGTAAAAAGATGTATAAAATCGCTAAAGGAACACAAGATGAAACGGCAAAATTCACTGCTGTCCTTCAGCAGGTTTTATCTGAAATTCGACTTGTTAAATCTTCCAATGCTGAAGAAGTTGAATATGCGAATGGACGTCGAGGCATTACCAACTTATTCAATTTTGGTTTAAGAGAAGCTAAGGTCCAATCGTTAATTGGCCCAATCATTAGCCTTGTAATGATGACACTGCTTGTTCTGCTACTGGGTTATGGCGGCATGCGCGTTTCATCCGGTGCTTTAACAGCGGGCTCTTTAGTAGCATTCATCATGTATCTGTTTCAGATCATTATGCCAATGGCCCAAATGGCGTCATTTTTCACTCACTTCCAAAAAGCTACAGGTGCCACAGAACGAATCATTGATATTCTTGAATTAGCCCCAGAGCCAAATGCTACAGATGACGTTGAACATGTAGATGCAGATTTAAAAGTGAAACATGTCAACTACAGTTACAATGAAAAAGATACAATCTTACATGATATAAACTTTACTATCCAGTCAGGAAAAGTAACCGCTATTGTCGGACCTAGCGGCAGCGGTAAAACAACCCTATTCTCTCTCTTCGAACGATACTACCAGCCCAATAGTGGACGTATTACCATTGGCGATAAATCAATCAACGATTTCTCCCTTACCTCTTGGCGAAGTCATATCGGTTATGTATCACAAGAAAGCCCGATAGTCTCCGGGACTATACGGGATAATATCTGCTACGGTTTGAGGCGTGAGGTGACCGATGAGGAGATTCAGACTGTCGCTAAAATGGCTTATGCCGATCAATTTATCGCGGATCTCCCAAATGGCTATAGTACAGAAGTCGGCGAAAGAGGAATGAAACTTTCTGGCGGCCAACGCCAACGAATTGCCATTGCTCGAGCGTTTTTAAGAAATCCAGAAATTTTAATGCTAGATGAAGCGACATCCAGCCTTGACAGCAAATCGGAGAAAGTTGTGCAACAAGCATTAAACGATCTAATGAATGGTCGTACCACGATTGTCATCGCCCACCGTCTCTCAACAGTTATTGATTCAGATCAGATTATTTTTCTTGAAAAAGGTAAAATCACAGGAAGCGGTACACATGAGGAGCTCTATCAATCACATCCTCTTTACAAAGAATTCGCAGATCAGCAATTGCATAGAGTGGAAGAATAGTAGACCCCTTATTCACAGCGAAAAACTGGTAGTTAGCCAGATAACTTCTGTGGTTAAGGGGTTTTAAAGAACGTTTACTATTCCGAACGCAAACAATCCCCAACCTTTTAACAGGCTGGAGACTAAATCTTTGGTCTTTATAGTTTTATGGTTAATGAAATTTTCCAACCGTTGAGAAATCATGAAGACAGGCCTATCTTTTCATGAAATTGATATTCCTTAAAATAGGTCATCGTTTTAATGAACGATGGATGCATAGGACAGCCAAAACTATTAGCATCTAGAAGGTGCGCTTTTTTTCCTGTCTCTTCTAAGTATTTCAAAATAGGATAGTTGGCATTGAACCATCCCCCTTTTGAGCCCCATGCTGCCACCACAATATGAGCTTTATCAATCGACTTCTTGATCGTCCAAAGATTTTGAGGAATAGAACGTATTTCTGCCCCTAGCAACTCTTCTGTTTTAGCGGTGCGTAAAGAAAATAAATTAACAATACTGATTGAGCCATAACCATTAAATTCGGCAATCTTAATGCAACGATCAATCGTGTGGTCACATTTGTCCAAATCAATAGAACTCGGATTTAACATAATATATAAACAATCCGGCAAATCTTCATCCCATGTACAAGTGAGTTTTAGACGGTGTTTCTGAGATTCGTCGAAGATTACTTCAATGTGCTCGTGCGATTTCCATGCTCTCATTTCCTCAGCACCTCATTCAGTATTTTAGTTTTTATTTCATTCTTCTCTAGAAGTCCAAAACCCTTTATTATTCGACAGATTCATTGTTTATTTTTCAATAACCTTATATAAACTTGTGTGAACCATCGCAATTCGGCATTTTTTTTGACATGCCACATATACAATCGTTCAATCCTTTACCGCTAAGAATTCTTTCGATATTCTTTGTTATCCTGGCATCTCGCGTTTTTGATTGTTTGGCAGCTGAAAAATGCATGATATAGGCTCTTTGTCGTCCAGGCGTTAATGACTCAAAAGATGCTTTTAAAGCTGGCATTTCAACAAATTTTGTTTTCAATTCTTCTGGCATCTCTACTTCTTCTTTTTTGGGAGCTACCTTCATGCCGGCCTTTTCCACTTCAATTGCTTCAAAGATATATGCTTTTACCGTGTCTTTCATAGACTCCATCTCTATGACATTAGCAAATCGAATTTGGCGACCACCTTGTGTATTCTCCCCTGGTTTGACTAAGATGCCATTGGGATCCTTTAATAAGGAGCCTTTAAAGAAGCCCAGTGCACAATATTTTTTAAATGCCTGAATCATAACGATATTGTTATCATCCATCGTGTAGCAAGGAATCCGCCACTTCCATTCTTCCGTAAGGCCACAGGATAGAATTATTTCTCTCAGCAATTTCATTTCCTCTTGCCAAAGGGTCGCACTGTTTATATATTCATCAATTTTGGGATTCATTTTGCTCAAAACCTTCCTAATTCATTTACTTTACTAATCTCTTTCAGAGATAGCTCTTCTTTTTACGTCCTTCAGATATTCAGAAGCCTCCAGCATCTTTGCGCCATACCAAAACATCTCACCATCTACTAAAAGAATTTTGACCTTTGGAAGGAACTTACGAAATTCTGCTATATGCTTTTCTTGAAATGGAAAAGGTTCAGAAGCAAGCAGAAGGACATCAAGATTAGCCTCTGCAAGTTCTTCGTTTGTAACCTCAGGGTATCTTGATTCTTTCTTCGTAAAGGGATTTTCGAACCCTAATATCCTTAAGACATCATCAATATACGTTGTTCCGCCAACGGCCATATAAGGCTTTCGCCAAATTATATAGGCCGCTTTAAGCGTTTGATCCTCTGTAGGTGTAGGAAAAACATTTTGACATGAGGTAAGCAGCTCATGAGCCTGCTTCTTTCGATTGGTCAATGACCCAAGTGTTTCAATCAACCGATATGCATCGTCTGTACTCTGTACCTCTGTGACGAAAACTGGAGCAATCTCTTCTAATGCAAGCACAATGTCTCTCGTATTTTCTTCTTTTTCTGCCAAAATTAAATCCGGCTGCAAATCATGGATAGTTTCAATCTTAACCTCTTTTGTGCCGCCAACGATAGGGATATTTTCTACTTTTCGTTTTGGAAATATACAATATTTTGTGCGTCCTACAATCATTTCGTCAAGCCCTAATGAAAAAAGAGTTTCCGTAATGGCTGGGCAAATAGAGAGTATTCGTTTAGGAGAGTCAGGAACAGTTATATGCCTTCCAATGTGATCCGTTATAGAATTTGCCATTTTGCAACTCCTCCATAGTTCGACCTTCAATAACTTTCGAATATTCTGTCGATTATATTGTTAGTTTATTTTACAGTATGACATTGATGATATCTAGTGTTTCTACATTAGAAAAGAGTATATTTTAAAAAGTAAATTACCCGCATATGAGAGTACAATTTAATTTAGCCGTTGTAAATAGGACGAATATATACTTCCCTGACACAAAAAGTTTCTATTTTAATAATAAAGCAGTAAACAATCAGACTATCTCGTTGATTTTTATTGGTATTGCACTTACAATTATCATGTTATAAAATGTTTATTTTTGTTATAAATTATCAATACTATAACAGGAGGGGATATCATGTTGCCGCTTGAACGACAAAAGCGCATAAAAGAATTAATCAGTGAAAGAAAACATTTGAAGATTACAGAGTTAAGTGAGCTATTGAATGTTTCCGAAATGACCATTCATCGTGATGTAAAGCCATTGATTCAGGAGGGCATGGTAGAAAAAACGTTTGGAGGCATTTGTCTTGCTCCATCATACCAAGCTTCCAATAGCACTAACTCGAATCTCTGTGTACTATGCCACAAAAGTATAAATGATAAGTTAGCCTATCGATTAATTTTAAGCAATAACCAGATTGAAATGGCTTGTTGTACACATTGCGGACTGCTTCGGCATCAACAGCTTGCAGAGAAAACCATGCAAGCTATTTGCCCAGACTTTCTTACCCAAACAACAATTAGTGCACCTATGGCATGGTATGTGATGGACACCTCTCTGAATTTAGGGTGCTGCCAACCTCAAGTACTTCCCTTTCAATGGCGTGAGCATGCGGAGAACTTTGTAAAAGGTTTTGGTGGTAAAGTGTATTCGTTTGAAGAAGCTATGCAACAAGTCTCTCAAAAAATGAATGGCAGCAATAATAATTGCTGTTCAGATTGCTAGGGGGAGTTTGCTATTTTTAAAAAATATATTGCCCAATTGGCGTTGTTCATAGTAGCTTCCATAGCCTTGTTGCTTCCCCTTTTTGGGATGCATACTGCCGATGCACATTCTGCCCTTATCGAATCGATACCTGCTGAAAGAGCTGTAACTGAAAAATCACCAACCACATTAAAGTTGCGCTTTAATGAGCCGGTAGAATTAGACTTAGCGAATGTTACTATTTATGATCGAAACTCATTGCCTGTCTTTACACATCAACCAGAAAGTAACAGTGAGCGTTCAGCTAATCTTTCTTTTTCACTTCCTAAGTTAAAAGAAGGAACTTATACCGTTCAGTGGAGTGTTGTGTCATTAGATGGTCATCCAGTCAGCGGTTCTTACTACTTTTCAGTTGGCAAAGCAACTAGTAATGGAGCAAACGCAATCGCAGATGGCAATCAAACAAGCGGTGTACTGCTGATTATTTTCCGTACGGTTGCACAAGGAGCTATTGTCTTACTAGCAGGTGTCTACATATTTAGCCTTTGGGCGGAGAGACGCAACTATCCTGCTCTTCGTCAGTTAATCACTAAATTCAACTGGATTTATCCAATCCTACTGGTAGCGAGTGCAGCCGAATTAGTGGCTTACGTAAATTCACTCCCACCTGGATTGGTACAAGCTATGTTTAAAGGAAGATGGGATCTATTGCTGCACTTCCCATTTGTGCTGATGTTATTTGCACAATTAGCTTGCATTCTACTTCTCTTGATTCCTGGTATGGTGCGAGGCTGGTATATTATCTTGTGGCTAGCATTGGCCATCACGCCAGCGTTTGGAGGACATGTATGGGGTCTGGCACATCCATATGCTGCATTGATTCCGCGTATTATTCACCAACTAGGCATAAGCCTATGGTTAGGCGCACTTTTGTACATGATTTTAATTAGACGCAAAGGAAAAGTTCATTGGGAAGAATTTAGATCCTTCTTCGTCAATCGAGTTCTTGTCTTTTCCGGGTTAGTCATCCTTTCCGGAATAGCCATGGTATTTTTCCAAACCAGTTGGAAAGCTATATTTGAAGGATGGATGAATTGGAGCACATTGCTTCTTTGCAAAATTGTGCTTACTCTTCTAATGCTTTGCTTGGCACTTGTGCAAACACTTAAATGGAAGAAAAACGGAGGATTTTCTACTTTCCGTCTAATTCGCACAGAATGGTTGATCGGTATTGTTCTTATATTACTTGGTGTTTGGTTAAGCCAATCAGCTTATCCCCTGCCAAAAACTTCGTATGATAAAGCTTTGACAGCATCGGAGTCAACAGTCCAAGTTCATATGAAAAATTTGCATGCCGGCAATAAAACAATGACGATCGAAATACCTCCGCTAAAAGAGAAAAAACCAAAAGATGTGAGCGTTACAATCTTTATGACCGATCATGATATGAAGGCCGGTCCTTATCCTGCCAAAGAAATGGATACCGGAAATTATCAGGTCTCACTTCCTTTCGTGATGTCCGGCAACTATCGTTACAGTATCACAGCCAACTACCCTGGTGGAAAAACCACGGAATGGACTGATCAAGTCTCAATCAGCAGTGCAAATAATTAATAATAGGAGAAGATAAAAATGAAAACAAAGAAAAAATGGTTAACCCCTATATTAGCTACATCAATTTTAATGGGATTTACTTATACAGCGGATGCTCATGTCTCTGTACAACCAAAGGAATCAACAACAAATGCATATGAGAAGTATACAATGCGTGTACCTGTTGAAAAGGATATCAACACAACTAAAGTAGAATTAAAGGTTCCTAAAGGGGTCAGCCTTGTCTCTGTTATGCCAATACCTGATTGGGGTTATGAACTTAAAAAAGATAAGGATGGACAAGTCAGCTCAGTTATTTGGACAGCTAAAAAAGCTGGAATTAAAGCCAACGAATTTATGGAATTCGCCTTTATTGGTGCGAATCCAAGCAAACCAGGAGAAGTGAGCTGGAATGCGTTACAAACCTATAAAGATGGTTCTGTAGTAAAATGGACAGGCGCTCCTGATTCAGATGAGCCCGCTTCTGTGACTACGATTAACAAAGGCGATGCAGAAGCAGGACATACTAAGGCTAATGCTCAAAGCGAAGCCAAAACAACGGAAGCAAAAGCTGAAACAAGCACAAACGATTCCTCCAATTGGCTTCCAATTACACTATCTGCAGTAGCTCTTTTACTAGCACTAATTAGTCTGTTTCGTAAAAAAGGCTAATATAAAGAACGGGTATTAAAACCTGATATAAAAATGATTTTAAAAATGATTGAAGTGGAAATAACGTAGACTCCTGCGGGATAGCGAGACAGACGAGACCCCACAGCGTAGCGAGGAGGCTCGGCGCTCGCCCGCGGAAAGCGTAGTTATTTCCACTTCTTTTCAAGTTCAAATTTCGGCTTAAAAATAACTCACTAATAATATAAAAAGTCTTCAACCTCCTTAGAGATTGAAGACTTTTTAATTCTTATTTATTAGTTGAAATGCTTAGTTTATATGGCTTCATGCTAGCATTGCCATTTACATCATTCACCTTGATATGATATCTGCCTTTTTTCAGATTAAATGGGGTGATTTCTGCATCGCCGCTAGAATAGTAATCTGACTTAAATACTAGTTTTCCATTTTTATAAACAGAAATGACACCATCAATTTCTTGGCCAGCAGATAGCTTGATGACCCCTTTGGTATTTTTCGTTACATTATATTCATACCAGTCGCTATCTCCCTTTGTGATACCTGCATTGAAGTAGCCTGTGGCCGTTTTAACCTTTGTTCCTTTCAGCTTAAGTGGCTTAGACGGAATATTTTTCTTCACAACTGAGCCAGCATCTTCATCCTTCGTGGGTGCTGAAGCAAGTGTAAATGTGTAAGGGACAATAGACATTGGAACATTACCATTCATCATTGGTTCCATCATAATGAAATAATTTTTTCCCTTTTTAGCGTTAAATGACCCATATAAATGACCCCAAATACCCTTGTCAATGACATGTACATAATTATATTCTTCTTCATCTATTTTTCTATTATTATTTCGGTCTTCAATTATAACTGTCACACCTGCATACATGCTTAATAAATCCTTTGCATATGTTGCTTTCATGGTATCTGTAATGGTGTGCTCATCAATGGTAACACCGATTAACTCCGTTTTCTTTGCCTGATAATAAAAAATATCCCTATCATATGGCATTGCAAAATTCCCTTTAAACGATGCTCCAGGTAAATTTTTCACATTCTCAAATGAATCATTGTCTTCATATTGATCCTCTACTCCGGAGAGCCTTACCTTAGAGCTTAGCTTGTACGGTTCAAACGAAATACTATTAGAATCATTAAAGTAATTCGATTGGATATTCACTAAATATGTCTTGCCTTTTTTAAAACCTGTATAGAAATTCTTCTTGGTTGAGATTAAACTACTGCCCCAATCAATGTTATCACCAAGGTTATTTAAGTTTAATATTTTTTCACCTTTTTCATTTTTCTCCTCATCAAGCTGATATATATCCATCATTGGAATCTCATTATCTTTATTTTCTAACGTAAATTTAAAGATGGCTGTTTGTTCTGGCTTGATGACATACCAATCCTCATCCATGTTGTTTTGCAAATAAGCGGATGTCTCCCCAATCATAGAGTAAGGTCTTGCGCTATCAAGTATCCCCTGAACATATTCATTAGGATCTTCTGTTTGTGGATCTTCTGATTCTTGTTCTTCTGCCTCCTCAAGTGCTGCTCGTTGTTTGGCAAGCGCATCTGTTTGTAGGCTTTCAGTTCCCTCTGTTTCTTCAGTAGATTCTTTATCTTCCATTTTCGGATAGTTATCCTCATCCTCTGGAAGCACTTTCGTTTCTATTTTTAATCCATAAGGAATAATCGATTGTTCAACGGATGTATTGGATTCTGAAATCTCCATACCCATAAAGAAGTCAAAAAGGCCAAAGTAATTGCTTGGTTTATTGGAGACTTTAAGGATATAGGTTCCCGGCTCAGCTGAATAAGTAAGCTTATCACCTTCACTTGTACCACCATTATTGGCATAAGCAATTGGTTCAATTTCATCTTTTCCCTCTAGCATGTTCTTAAGCAATTTTGTTTTTTCTTCTTCTGTTGTTTCCTCATCAGGCGATAGTAGTTGGTCTAATTGATATAAGCTCATGCTTGGATTCACACCTGGCACTCCAGTTGTCGTAATCTTAACCGCTTGATTCTCCTCAACTTTGAAAGTAAAGTAATCATTATCGCCTTTCTCACCAATGAATGTATAGCCCTCTTTCGATTCAAATGGGAGTGCATCTATAGCTACCATATTTTCTACAGATGAATCATCCTTAGGGAGTTCCTTCGTTTTTTCTACGGACAATGAATAATGAGATTGTTTTTTTGATGTGCTGTCATAACTACCGTTTACATCTTTCACACCAATAGCCACAGTTCCTGAAAATGGTGCCTTTACAAGCTTTCCTTCCTGCTTGCCAGCTCCTGTGCTATTCACGTCCATTGTTTCTTTTTTGTTATCCCCATAGAAATGGATCATCATTTTATAATCATACTGGGCAGCACCTTCAAGAACAGCCTGAATCGATTCACCTTCTTCAACCTTAAACTGAATCCATTTTTGTTCGAAAGGCTTTGTTATCTCACCATTTACTTCTATCTTGTCATTACTTTCTACATTCTGAGCATTTTTAAGTATTTCCTGCTGATTCCACTTTTCCTTTACAAATGTAGGAACTTTCTTAGTGTTAAATTTCATCGCTTCTACAACATTCAGGAGACCGGTCGCATATTTCTCGTCAAAACCTGCTGGACCTAAGTCTGTCGCGCTTTGCTCTAAAATATACTCGACTTGTGACGGCGTTAATTTTGGATATTTGGACAGCAATAAAGCAGCGGCACCTGCTACCATTGGCGAAGCCATAGAAGTACCGCTCATTTTTTGGAAGCTTGATTTCTTCTCTGCCTCATAAAAAGTGCTGTAAATTTCATCTCCTGGGGCGACAAGATCAACAGAAGTTCCGTAACTCGAATAATCCGCTAATTTTTTTCGGCTATCCACAGCTCCTACGCTGATGACGCCTTCATAGCCAGCCGGATAATTCACCCAATCATCTCCAGAGTTGCCCGCAGACGCCACGACGACCACGCCTTTTTCATTCGCTTTATTGATCGCTTCTTCGATTAAAGGTGAGGGCATTGGCCCACCAAGACTCATATTAATTACCTTTGCGCCCTTTTTAACTGCATGTAAAATCCCTTCAGCTATGCTATAGTCACTGGCACCCCAACGTTCAAACACATCTATCGGCAGGATTTTGACATTTGGATTTATCCCGTATCCACCAATTCCGTTATTTTTATTGGCTGCTATAATCCCGGCCACATGTGTTCCATGATTATCTGTTGCAGGCTGATGCATTGGGTCCAGGGCGTTATAGCCAGGCAAAAATAAGCCCTTTAGATCTGGATGTTTTGTGTCAATACCTGTATCAATGACCGCTACAGTCACTTTGGTTTTACCCGCTAGCTGCTGGGCTTTGGCGATATTTAACATAGAGAGATGATACTGCTCTGCAGCTTTCGGGTCGGTATTCCCCATTGTCTGATAGTTAACACTTGGGCCGATAGACTGGACCTTCTGAAGTTTTTGATATTTTTGAATCACTTTATACAGGTTTTTCTTGTCCTTCACTTTTACTACGGCATAGTGCAGGTTCGAAAACTGCTTTACGACTGTGCCACCTGCAAGTTTGTGCTCTGTTGCTGTCAGAGGCTTATCAAATTTAATAACGAGTGTATCCTTGCTCAATGGGTTTTGCTTTTCGGTATCTCCTGAGTGGATTCCCTTCGCCTCGAACTTAGAAAGATTTGTACTACTAAATGGCTTGCTTACTGCCGCTGTCCAAGTTGGCATGATAGTAGAAGCCATAAGGCCAGTACTGACACCTAGAACAGCGAGTTTCTGATAAAATGATTTCAACATTTCCCCTCCTAAAAACATAGTCATATGAATCATAGCTTTTATTCAAAATTTTGGAAATATATTCCGTAACCAAAATTCCGCTAGAATTCGACACGCATTAGATTGAGATGTATCTTGACTAAGATAGGTCAATTTGTTAGTATTTACACCATTTATAAAGTGTAAATAGAAAAGGTGTGATAGATTTTTGACAGTATTTCATCCAACAAAAAAGTCTCCATCTTTTTAGATGGAGACTTTCATAGTTTCAATGTGATTATTATTTTTGTAAATCTGCTGGAATCACTGCAAAATTCAATTCGCGTTCTAGCTCTTCCTCAAGACGTGCTTTCTCTTCTTCAGACCAACCAAAGACTGTTTGCATATAATGAATAACTCTTTCTTTTGTTTGTCTCACAGTGTCTATTGAGAATAGAAGGAAACCTGTTCGTCTTAGGAAAAAGTCGAGCGGTGTTACAGCCATTTCGTGCTCGATTGCATATACAAGCATAGAGAATAGGCCAAGAGGCAAGCCACAATCTTTTGCTTCCTCTTTTTTCGTACGGGCAATTTCAAATAAAATTTCCGCATTTGAACCATATTTACGTACTATATCGTTTGATTCTTTTTCAGTTAATCCTACATCGATACCATTTTTAAGCTGATTGGCCATAAAGGTTTGGAAACCTTTTGAACCGCCAACATGTCCGCCTGATAATGGAAGATGTTTTGTTTTTGTGCCTGGGAATTGACGATTTTCTTCTGCAGCAAATTTCTTAGCCACAAGATCGACTACATTTTCAGCCATTTTACGATAGCCTGTCAATTTACCGCCTGCAATGGTGATTAGGCCAGATTGAGATTCCCAAATTTCATCTTTTCGGGATATCTCAGACGCATTTTTTCCTTCTTGATAAATCAGTGGACGAACGCCAGCCCAGCTAGATTCAACATCATCATCTTTTATGCCAACAGTCGGGAACATATAGTTTATCGCTTTGATGATATAGTTTCTATCTTCTGTTGTCATGCGTGGTGTTGCCTTTTCTTTATTATAGAAAGTATCTGTTGTGCCCACATACGTTTTTCCTTCACGCGGAATCGCGAACACCATACGTCCGTCTGGCGTGTCGAAATATACAGCTTGTTTCAATGGGAATTTTGATTGGTCGAACACAAGGTGAACACCTTTCGATAATTGCAGGACTTTGCCTTTTTTTGAATGGTCTTTTTCACGAATATCATCTACCCATGGCCCTGCTGCATTGACGATTTTTTTCGCTGTGATGTTAAATGTTTCATCTGTTAAAAGGTCACGCACGGTCACACCGATAATTTTTCCGTTTTCATATAAGAGCTCTTCTACACGTGCATAATTCAATGCCAATGCGCCGAATTTCACAGCTTCTTTCATCGTTTCCATTGTTAAACGTGCATCGTCTGTCCGGTATTCTACATAGTAGCCACCGCCAATGAGGTCTTCTTTTTTTACAAGTGGTGCACGTTCGATCGTTTCATCTTTTGATAGCATTTTTCTACGTTCAGATCTTTTTACGCCTGCTAAAAAGTCATAGACTTTCAAACCTAGAGAGGTACTATATCTGCCGAATGTTCCCCCTTTATGGAATGGCAACAACATCCATTCAGGGGTTGTCACATGTGGGCCATTTTCATAAACAATCGCTCTTTCTTTCCCTACTTCTGCAACTACTCCGACTTGCAGTTGTTTTAAATAGCGCAAACCGCCATGTACTAACTTAGTTGAACGGCTAGATGTGCCTGCCGCAAAATCTTGCATTTCCACTAGCGCTATTTTCATGCCACGTGTTGATGCATCTAACGCAATCCCGGCACCTGTAATTCCACCACCGATTACGAGGACATCATGTTGTACATCTGTCATTGCTTTCTTGATTTCTTGCCGATTTTTATTTGAAAATTCCACAGTAAACCCTCCTGAGAATAAAATAAAAAGAGGCCAAAGAAAACATTTATAAATAAATGTTTCTTTGGCCTCTCCAAATCTCCAACCTGTTATTAACTTGGTTCTATTATATCATTTTCTACATGTGCTGTCATTAAAAAGTGGTTACTATTTAAAAGCCATTGTTGCATGAATCGCTTTTTTCCAGCCATTGTATAGGTCATTTCTTCTTACTTCTTCCATGGTAGGCTCGAATGCCCGGTCAATCGCCCATTGTTGGGCAATCTCATCCTCATTGTCCCAGAAACCAACAGCAAGACCTGCTAAATATGCAGCGCCTAAAGCTGTTGTCTCATTAATGCGTGGACGTTCTACCGGCACATTTAGTATATCGCTTTGGAATTCCATTAAGAAATTATTCTTCACTGCACCGCCGTCTACACGCAATGTTTTAAGCTCGATGCCTGAATCTGATTCCATAGATGAAAGAACATCTTTCGTTTGGTAAGCAAGTGATTCAAGTGTAGCGCGTACAAAATGCTCCTTGGATGTTCCGCGAGTTAGGCCGAACACTGCACCTCGCACATCGCTGTCCCAATATGGAGTACCAAGACCTACAAAAGCAGGTACCACATAAACGCCATCAGTAGATTCTACACTTGTAGCGTATTCTTCACTGTCAGCGGCATCTCTGAACATTCGTAGTCCATCACGTAACCATTGGATTGCAGAACCTGCAACAAATATACTTCCCTCTAATGCATATTCCACTTTTCCATTCAATCCCCAGGCGATGGTTGTTAAAAGACCATGTTTAGAAGGTACAGGTTTTTCACCTGTATTCATAAGCATAAAGCAGCCTGTGCCATATGTGTTTTTCGCCATGCCTGGTTCAAAGCATGCCTGGCCGAATAGCGCTGCCTGTTGGTCGCCTGCAGCACCAGCAATCGGAATCTCTTGCCCAAAGAAGTGGTAATCTACCGTATTCGCATATACTTCAGATGATGGACGCACTTCGGGAAGCATTTGTTTTGGCACATCCAGAATAGAAAGAAGCTCTTCATCCCATTCCAAGTCATAGATGTTGAACATCAATGTGCGAGAAGCATTCGTGTAATCTGTTACATGCGCTTTGCCGCCAGATAGTTTCCAAATCAACCAAGTATCAATGGTTCCGAATAAGAGTTTTCCAGCTTCTGCTTTTTCACGTGCGCCTTCCACATTATCAAGAATCCATTTTACTTTCGTACCAGAGAAATAAGCATCAATCAGAAGACCCGTTTTCTCACGAAATAGGTCATTATGTCCTGCAGCTTTTAATTCCTCGCAAATACCGCTAGTTTGCCGTGATTGCCAAACAATCGCATTGTAAATCGGTTTGCCTGTCTCTTTATCCCAGACAACGGTTGTTTCGCGTTGGTTGGTAATGCCGATACCCGCGATTTGCTCTGGTTTAACGTTTGCTTCGGATAAACAAGATGCGATCACCGCTAAGATAGAGCCCCAAATTTGGCTTGCGTCATGCTCAACCCAGCCTGGTTGCGGGAAGTATTGTGTAAATTCCTTTTGAGCTGTATGAACGATTTCTCCTTTATGATTAAAAAGAATAGCCCGAGAGCTAGTAGTTCCTTGATCCAAGGATAAAATGTACTTTTCCATGATATGTCCCCCTCAATGCATATTTTAAATAGGTAAAATAATTTCCTAACACTTTCAGTGATTTACTGCCGATAACCGTTCCGCTTCAGACGCACTTTCCGTAGGATATCTTCTCATCACTTCGTTCTTGCGTGCCCGCGGAGTCGCCGTCTTCTGCTACACAATATAGATAAAGAACGTTCGTTTATTAAAATTGTATGATGTAATTGACTTAAGTAACTCTGATAACATTATATATTTTTATTCATTTATTTTAGCTGATTTGGGATCGTGTGCAATTTTCCCTTTCTCGCCAAAGATATAGCATAGAACAAGCAACACGATAACCACGATTAGTACGATCCAGAATAAACCAGTTAGCTCTCCTTTAAATGCTGCTTTAAAGAAAAGTGCACCGAGTGAACCACCTAGTATTGGCCCAACAACCGGAATCCAAGCATATCCCCAGTTAGATCCGCCTTTACCAGCAATCGGTAAGATGGCATGAGCAATACGAGGACCGAGATCACGGGCAGGATTGATCGCATAACCTGTAGTTCCGCCAAGCGACATCCCAATTACGACAATCAAGGAACCTACAGCTAATGGATTTAGCCCTTCTGAGAATTTGTTTGCCCCAATAAAGTCTAAGCCTAACACCAGAATAAATGTACCAATCATTTCGCTTAAAAGATTTGAAAATGTATGTGGTATTGCTGGTCCAGTAGCAAATACACCTAATTTAGCGGCAGGATCATCTGTTGCTTTCCAATGTGGAAGATAATGAAGATAGATTAACACTGATCCTAAAATAGCTCCAATCATTTGACCCAGAATATATTTTGGTACATCTGCCCAAGGAAAATCACCGTTCATCGCTAAGCCAATGGTTACAGCAGGGTTTAAATGCGCGCCGCTTATACTGCCGACTGCAAATACACCCATTGTCACCGCAAGCCCCCAGGCCAACGAAATGACAACCCATCCTCCGTTTTTTGCGAAAGATTTGTTTAGATTAGCACCGGCGCAAACCCCTGCACCAAATACAATCAAAATCATAGTACCTAACATTTCACCCCAAAATGGTGTCATACTAACCGCTCCCCTTTATTTGAATGAATTTGTGTAAAAGAAAAAGGGAGACCATAGACATAGATAGCTTCTCAAAAAGAGCTACTACTGCCTGTGATCTCCCAATCTCCTTCACGATTATTAACTTACAATACATATTAATCGTAAAAGAAAGCGCTGTCAACAAGTATTTTTACATTTCAAACTTCTAGGAAAAGCGCTTCCATATTTCTTTCTCTGATGTGGTAATCGCAGAAGCCCCTGCATTAAGCGCTTTTTCTGCGTCTTCCACTGTACGGATTAGCCCACCTGCAAAGATTGGAATGTTCAACCTGTCTTTTACCTCACGTATCATATGTGGCATGGCCCCAGGCATTACTTCTATAAAATCGGGTTCTATCTTCTCGATGAGTTTATAGCTTTTCTCCAGCGCATGGCTGTCAATTAAAAAAATTCTCTGCACGGCGATTACGCCATTTTTTTTGGCTGTGGTAATCACGGTTGATTTGGTAGAAATCAGTCCATATGGTTTATATTCCTGGCACACATATGTTGTCCCAAAATCATCATTTTTTAGTCCATGAACTAAATCCATATGATAAAACATTTTTTTATTATGTTCTTTAGCCATTTTATGGATATTCTTCAACTGAGAGATGTGGACCTCCAGAAATACCCCTATTTCAAATGGCGATGCTAAAAACTTCTCAAAATCCTTCATCGTCGACATGGCCGGCAATATTTTTTGCTGCAAATAGAATCACCTCCACTGCTACACCAATGTGTTTCTTGATTATATAACTTTTCCCCTTCTTTCTAAAGATTTTTGTACGGCGGCAGGTGAGAGTGATGATTCGGTTTATTATATGGAAAACAGTAGGTGTTTAGGACTTTAATTCGTCACAGACAAAAATAAATTTTTCAGTTAATTGGCAGTGAATTCTTCCGCAAAAATAACTGAAGCCAATTAACCACTTTGTACATTACTACCCTTCAAAGCATAGCACTGAAACGCGAAACCTAGTCATCCACCAACAATAAAGAAAAAGCCTTCATCTCCATTAGAAATGATAGGCTTATTACAGTTTTTCTATTCGTATTGTTTTGTATCTTCGCCTTGTACATATTTTGTGATATACCATGCATTAAGACCTGCCGCTATCGGAATAATGAGCGCAATGCCGATACCTCCACAGAAAATCGTCAGCATTTCCGCTCCGAAGACTTTCGAATTAATGATTTCCCCAAAGGAATATGATAGATCACGGAACCATAGTAGCAATGCCATGTAGCCACCAATGAAAGCGAAGAAAAGTGTATTCGTATCAGAGCCCAATATATCTCTGCCAATGACCATCCCTGAGTTGAAAAGCTCCTGGCGGCTTATTTTCGGATGATGATGAAATACTTCCCTTATCGGCGAAGAAATGGCGATTGCCACATCGGTAATGGCGCCAATCGTACTGATAATGATTAATGATACAGCTACTTTCACAAAATCTATTCCTATATGCACTGAAAATATACTGATACCCTCCTCTTCTTCTTCGCTGAAACCTTGGATCATCGCTTTTTTGGCGAATAGATAAATAAGCAAAAGAAGAATACTTATTGTGATAAGTGTCGATACGAAGGCAATCACTGTTTTGCTGTTAATGCCATTAATATAAAAGAGATTGATTGCACTAACGCCAATACATGCAATCAAGGTCAAAACCACCGGATTATTATGCGAATTTAACATTAAGATAACAGTAAATAGAATGACGATAAAATTCAAAAATAACGCGATGAAGGATTTTGCCCCTTTTGCCCCTCCAACAAGAATCATTAAAATAAGTAAAATTGCTGCCAATACTACAATCGTATTCATATATTAGCCCTCTTTCTCTTTATGAAAAAAATTGAAATATATAAGCCAATCGGAATCGCCAGCACAATACCTATGCCGCCCGCCAAAGCCCGTGTTAATTCTAAAGAAAGATTAACGGACAACGTGTATCCTAGCGGAAGTGCATTTTTTAAATAGAGAATCAACATGGGAATAGAACCGCTAATATATGCAAAAAACAAAATGCTCGTCATGGTACCCATGATATCTCTGCCAATTTCGAGTCCAGACTTTTTCAATGCCTGAATCGTTATGTCGTGGTTCTTCTCCCACAACTCAAAAATAGAAGAAGTGATGGTAATCGCAACATCCATGACGGCGCCAAGCGCTCCAATAAATAGTCCTGCAATGAACACGGTCTTATAGGGTCGTGTCAAAAACTGCATCTCTTCATAGCGAAGGCCGTTTTCTGAAGTCAGCCGCATGACAAGCAGTGTAATGCCAATAGAAGCAAAGGTCCCTAACAACGTTGTCAAAATGGCTGCATATGTTTTTTGGTTCGGCCCATTAATAACCAAAAGCGACAGAACTGTAAAGAGAATTACCAATAAACCCGAAAGAAGTAATAGATTTTGTCCAGTTCGTACATATATTTCAAGAGCTCCTGCCAGTAAAGCAATATTGACAGCTAAGCTAAAGACAGCGAATAGCCCCTGTTTTTTCCCAATCCCGTATAAAACAAAGAGAAACGCCCAAAAACCTGCCATCATATATTTATCGCGTTTTACATCTTGGATAGTACCCTTCAAGGTCTTCCCTTTTGACTTATCAATAGTGATAAATAACTCATCACCCGTTTTATAGGCTTGATCGTAGGCCTTCGATTTCGTGTATGAATTCGTTAACTCGATTTTCTTTCCTTTTTGTTTGCCATTTTTTAATTCACCAATCAGCTTCTGCGTGTACAGGCGATCTTTATTTCCATTCATATCTATCTCAGCTTCTGAATGCGTGACTTCCATATGGGCTACTTTAGCAATTGGTCGGTCATATACACCATAGTTATTCGTTACAAAAACCATGGAAACTAAACATAAAAAAAGCAACAGGCAAAAGATAAAAACCTGTTTCTTCTTCAAGTTGTTCTTCCACTTCACTAGAAATCCACCTCCTAGGCATAGGACGACATCTACTCTCACACGTTGCACTGCTCAAATGTCGAGAAGACAGGACAGAAAAAGAGGACACCTGTGTAGGGTCCCCTTTTTCAAATCGTTATACAGTATGATTAACAAAATGCTCTACAAATCTATCTGCATCTACTTCTGTACATACGCGAATTTTTGGTCCGCCATTTGACTGCTCGAAGGTTCTGCCGACTTCTTCCCCTTCTGTTATGACACCTACTTCGATAGACTCCATTTTAACAAAGCTTGGGTCAATCACAACGCCTACAGCTAGTGGATCATGAAGCGCGCAGCCGCCAATGCCAGGATATGTAGATTCATAAAAATCAATATAAAACTCTGTAATGTCTGCCAAAAATGCAGCGCTCTCTTTTCCTGTTTCACGCCATTCTTGCAACTTGGAAATTGGCAATAATGTCTGCATGGTTACATCTAGCCCAACAAGAACCACTTCAATACCAGAAGCAAAAACAAATTCTGCTGCTTCCGGATCCGCATGAATATTCGCTTCTGCAAATGGAGTCGTATTTCCTGGTACTCTTACTGCACCACCCATGATGACCACTTCTTTCACGAGCGAAACAATTTCTGGATCTTTTTGGATAGCAAGCGCAATGTTCGTCAGCGGTCCAACAGCAATAATCGTAATCTCATGTGGGTGTTTTTTCACCTGTTCAATGATGAAATCAGGTGCATATTGGCTTTCCGCCTGGAAATTCAAAATATCATCAGATCTTTTATTACCTAATCCATCCTCACCATGGACATGCCTTGCCCAATGCGTTTTCTCACCACGTGCGAAGGTCTCTGCCGCTCCTTGATAAACCGGTATCTGCTTTCCTAACTTTTCTAGTACAGTTAGTGTATTGCGGGTTGCATCCTCCACTGGCACATTACCAAAACAAGTCGTAAAGGCAAGCACCTCTAGTTCGCTTGCTTTGACTGCATATGCCATCGCCATTGCATCATCTATACCTGTATCTACATCAAAAATTATCTTGTTCAACAATATTCTCTCCTTCTTTTAAACAATTGAATCCTTTCAAAGAAAACTATGTATCGCAACTTACCAGCGTTGCTATATAAGAAATCCATGGTTCTAAAAAGGAACTATATCATATTGAGTAAGTATTTAGCTACTTTATTATACTACTTTTTTGAATCGTTGGTCTTTATCCAATTTTTGTCCCGCTATATCTACTAATAGATGGAAAGGCTGCTTTTCAAATACAATTTTCAAGAGAAAAGTAACAAAATGAAAAGCCAAACAATTAGAAAGTAACTTCTGCTTTGTTTGGCTTTTTCACGCTAGAATGTATTGTTCCTGATTACATTAAATTTAAAGCATCCTAGAAAGATAGAGATAAATATTCATAGGTTGGAAAAATGGAGAATTCAAAATAGGTTTTGTTATTTTTAAAAGTGTTTTCAGGATTTTTTTTCGGAGCGGGATCAATAGACGTCGATTTCTTTTTTATATAAAATTTATTGTCTATAATCTGATTCTTTTTGGCATATTTTTGAAAAGTAATCTCACCATAGCCTTGATGCTTAATATCATTTAAAGAGAATGCATTATTTGTAATGATATTTTTGCTTGCTCCACCATTTGAGGTATATGCCCCTCCTAATAGAAGACCTGCCCCGTTATTATTAAAGATATTATTATTCTTCACCGTTACTGAACTTGTTGTTTTCCCTTTTCTTTCGCTTGCAAGCTCTATCCCAAAATCATTTTTATATACGATATTATTTAATATCTTAACCGCTTTTCCTCCGTCTACATAAATACCGCCTGCAGCATAGTGCCCAGCGTAGGATGGGTTCTTTTTAGAACTGTTCAGATAGACACGATTGTTTTTAATCGTTCCATTTCTTGCTTGGTCTATGCACCCAGTACATGTCCCATAAAACCCCGCTATATCAATGCCAATATTATTATTATCATGTACTACATTATCTGATATAGTAAACTTTTCTACATTACCGTTCAGTGTTAATGCTTCACTATTACCCAGAATTAAATGGTGGATATTGTTGTCCTTGATTGTGATATCCGAAATAGGATCTGAGGCATTTCCGTAAATCAATATCCCATGTGCATTTCCTTTTTTCGAATGATTTTCAATATGATGAATATCATTTTGAAGGAGACGTATGTGATGGCTCTGATTCATAACTAGGATACCGTTCGGGTAATATTCAGGACCGTTTGTGATTAAGTTCTTCATTTCAAATCCGTCAATTACAATGTAATTTGCATTTATCGTAAAGAAAGCTGAATTCCCTTTCTTTATCACCTGGTCATTCATATTCATTACTGGCGTTTCTCCTGGATATGCCTTGAACGTAATATATCCATCTTCCGCTGTGCCGGAATTTTTAATAGAGACCAACTCAGGATAAATACCTCCCCTAACATATACAAGATCTCCAGGTGCAGTATTGTCTGCGGCTTTTTGTATTGTTTTCCAAGGCTCATGGATGGTTCCGCTATTCTCGTCATTCCCATTATTATCTACATAAAAAATACGAGAAGTGGTTGTCTCTGCACTGGCATCTATACACCAGATAAAGAGACTTAGGCAAGCAATGATCAAACAAGAAAGACATCTACTTATTGTGTTACTGCGCCATAAAAATCGAATATTATTAATTATATCGGTTTCCTCCTTTCTACAAATATTCCTACCGCTATAATACCATTAATGGTTACTAAAAAAGCTCACACCCGTAAAAAACACAGCCTCCATATAAGGCTGTGTTTGTATATAATTTATGCATTATTGTGCGTAGTCGCCTGTGTAGTTGACTAAGGAGCAAGACTGCACACCATTCATTTGGTCAATTTCTCTCAGAAAAGCTGTGTTGTCATCAACTAAATTAATCTCCACTGTTACCTCTGTAAATCCGTTACGTATGCTTTTGGATTTTAGCTTTGTATTTAGTTTTCGCAATAATACACGTAGCTCGTCAGTTGCTTCATCTGTATGCCGTATGATCAGCAAGTACACTTCATGTTTTGCTTTCTTCTTAGACAACCATGCAATGACCAGACCAAATGCAAGAGAACCAATAATAGATAATGGATACATCTTAGCCCCGGTCGCAATACCAGCTGCGATCGCCCAAAACATATATGCTATATCTAATGGATCTTTAACTGCTGTTCTAAAACGGACAATACTCAAAGCCCCTACCATCCCCAGTGACAGGATAATATTTGAGCTGATGGTCATAATGATTAAAGTGGTAATCATTGTCATTAGAACGAATGAAACATTATAGTTATAGCTATAGACAACACCGCGGAAATATTTTTTATAAATCCAGTAGATAAACATCCCGATGCCAAAAGAACAAGCTAACCCTAGTACTATATCAATATAGGATACCGTCTCGAAAGATTCGAGATGAAGGATGCTTTTCTTAAAAAAATCTTGAAAACCCATTGTATCATTCATATAATTTCCCTCAAGTTTCTATTTAAAGTTTTGAAATGTTGCTTCTCTGCATAGCACATATTTAGAAATAGCAGAACGCAGCATTCTCTCAGGTTGTAATAACTGACGAATGCTATCAGGTAAAAAATGGTCAAATTTCACTTCCATGATGACTTGTTCCGGCAATAATACTTCCTGAGAAATCATATGTTCATCGAACAAATCAATGGTATTGACTGCAGCATTTAATTTTTTATCGAATGTAATCCTTACGTTACCAGGCTCATACACATATGGTTCTCGTGTATAACTCACAATAACGACTGGCTGGAAATTTCGATACATTAAAGCGGCATAGAAGTCCTTGAGCAATACATCTTCTTTATCTGCCAAGACCTCCGGATGCCCATTTAAAATGGCCTCATACTCTTGCTTAGAAAGAGGTGCATTTTCCTTACATATAAAATCTCCATTCTTACTTTTTCTCTCTAGCGTAATCTTTTGATCGCTCCCGTTATAAATACGAATGCGATATTTCTCTCGATTGAGGACGCCGTTGTTTTTGTCATACAGTGAATGCTGATGTATACCATCAAAGTATAAACTTGAGATGAGATACCCCTCTTCATCAAATGAATGGGAATCAAGCGGTAAGAAACTAGCAATCTTCTTTTGTAATGCAACATACTCCAAAGCGTTGAGATAATATTTGAATTCGTGTCTAAAAACCTTTTGTGCAATATCCATATTAATCTACCTCAAAATCTCTTATTCCGTAATAATTTGTTCCTTCTTCATCTGTATACAAATCAAAAGAGTTTTGCTGATGGTTCTTGCTATCCCTCACTGATACCTTCCAGAAATAATGACCTTTAGCCAAATAGTCTAATTCCACTCTATTAGTGCGTATATCTCTCTTAGTAGCAACTATATTTTTCATAGAAGGATCTTTAGCAACCGTAAATGTATAAAATACATCATCGCCCTGTAAATCAAAGGAAACATCCCATGTGAAGATCAATTTTTTACCGTTTTGTTCTACATCATCCGTATAAAAAGGCTTAGGTTTTTGTATATCCGCATAATATCTTTTCTTAGCTCTATCCGGTGTATTTCTTATTAAGTCTAAGTCATTCTCATAAAGCTTATTTTCAATAGGCAAATAATTTTTATCTGGACTGCTAAAGACAAATGGTTTTACTAGATCTTTATATTGATTCATTTGAGCAGTCACTGTACGTTTATTGATTAGGTTTGATAACTCTTCAATTTTATCCGTTAATCTTTGAACATTTTTTTCTGAACGAAAATAACGATTTAACAATACATTTCCCCAATAGTTACTGATCCCTGCTTGGTAAGGTCGGATACTATTAACACTTCGCTGTAATTCCCAACCGCCATCATAGTCCCACGGCAAGATAAACCATTTATCAGAATTCAATGGTGAATAAAGAAAGAAGTTATTGGCATCCGTATCCATATTGTCCATGAGAATATTCATTGCGGTCCAAGTAAGCAAATTATCCACATCAAAGTGTTTTTCAATAACATCCTCTATTGGCATATTATCGTTATTCACATCATCCAACATAGAAATCAACTTTTCGGGGTCATCTTTTCCTTTAACCTCTAAAATGGATTCAAATTTTTGTTTATCATATTTCGGATCTGTTTTCACTTTGATTTCATCAGGATACCGATTAAATTCAAAGAAAGTTACCTTATATAAATAACCATTCGGATCTAGTAAATGTGTACGAAGAAACCTTTTATTCGGCTGCTCAATTTGTGTATAGAGGCCATAATCCTCATATTTCTTTTTGTTTCCATCAGTCAAATCCTTTACATACAAATGGACAAACTGCGTACGGAGGCTTGTCATATGTGGAATTTTTTCCATCAAGTCAAAACTCAATTTATTTCGTAAACGACTAGGATCATCAATATGTTTATTTAAATTAATTGTGCGTTGTTGCTGCCAAAGACCTGCACTATCAAACAATTTGATTTTATATGATTTCTGCGCAGCCTCTCGTGAAGAGTTCCCCCGAAGGCTTATTTTGGCATTAGGTTCATCCTCATTTACACTAAATTCCCCTTTATCACCACCATTGCCTTCGGCAAAAATAATATCCAATTTGTCTTTGTTCTGGCGATTGGTATTTCGATTGAGTTTATACCAATCTAACCCTTTAGATTTGTCTGGCAACACGGTAATATACATATTTTTAATGGAGTGATCTTGATCTTTTTCATACAAACGCTTATCATCTTCTAACTTATCGTTATTTTTCGCAGATTCGACCTCTATCTCATTCTTCACTTGTTGTTTCTTATTATCTGCCTGGTTCTCTTGGGAACAGGCTGTTAGCAACATTGCCGCACTAATAGAAAGAACGAAAAGAGAAAGAGACTTTAAGGGACGCGATAAAGCCTGCTTCTTCTTGCTCATCGTAATAGCTGGCTGAGAACAGAAGGTATAGTAATCTAAGTTTTTAATAATATAAAGCAATCGATAAATGGCAATGAATAAAACGAAGAATGACGCAAAAAACATGCCTGCTCCGTCAAAATTTATCTTCATAGTGCCAAACGTTAAAAGAACGTTCACTAGTATAAATAAGCCACTAATAAATAAAACTCCCTTTCGATCATCAAAATACATGAGCAAATGCAAGATAACAAACAGAATGATAAAGAAGACATATCCCAAACACAATATAAGGAACAAATCCAGTTGTTCCATGGTAAATCCAATCTTAGGCAAATACAGAATACCTAAAGCGATAGATAAAACCGTAAATAGCACTTGGACTTCTACGAGGAAGGTCAGCTGTTGCATCAATACTTCCCGAAGCTTCTTCTTTGCTTTGCTCATACTCTCATATGTGCCGCCGTTCACGACGTTTTGGTAATAATTTAAAAACCTTTCATAAAATTTGGTTTCTACCATCACGACAAATAAGACGAGAGACGACAATACAGATATATACGCGTAAAACACTGGCACATCATAAAATGGCATTAAGACAAACCGGCCGGCCACTATAAAATGACGATCAGAGAATATCCAATAAACAAAATTATGAATATAAACGCCAGAATACACGAACAGACCACTAAAAAAAATAGATGGATACTTCCGGATATACGTTAAAAAGGCAAAGTAATCTTTTGAATGATCTCTTGGAAAAACACGTTCAAAGTGAAACATAATCATTCCCACTATTACTGCGAATCCTACATCGATACCAGCTAAAGCACTAATTGCGGGTGGTAGTGTTGTCACTTTGAACAATAAGAGGCTAATTAATATTGAAATAACAACGCCAATCGCAAAGCCTCGTACTATTCTCTTATAGTCTTTCAGGGCAGATAAAAAAACATTTTGTAGCCAAATAATCACTAATTCTATAAAGAACAAATAAGCAACTAGTTTATAGCCTATCGATTCTTCCACACTATAAAGAAAGAGTAGAGCAATTACTCCAGCTAGCGGCACGACAACAATGAGTGTTCCATAATAAGCTGAAATAATTTTGCTGAATGACTTTTGGTACACCATGTCGGCAACATATCTAGTAGCGCTCATTGAAAATCCCGATGTTATGATAATGGAGAACACAAAACTATAAACCATCGTTGCAATAAACAGCTCGTTCTCTAAGTATCTGCTGCCATTCGCCTTCATCATCATTTGTTGGGCAAACATCAAAATTAAGCACAAAATCATTGGACCAATCGTAGTCACAGAAGAATATACATAAGCTCTTATATTTTGAACAAGCCCCTGTTCTCTATATAGTTTTCGAAGTTCAAAACCAATTCCCGCCATGTCTATTCCTCTCCTATCGATTGATATAATTTTCGATAGTTTGATATCAAAGCCGATCTGGTATAAAAATGTTTCACTCGTTCCAATCCATTCTTTCCAAATTCTCTGCGCAATGCAGGTTTATTGCACAGTTCAATCATGTAATGCGCAATTTCTTCATAATGCATAACCGATGCAATAAATCCTGCCTGACCACAATCATCATCTAATCCGCCAAACAGCATTTCTTTGCATCCACCAACATTTGTGCATACAAAGGGTTTCCCACAGGCTAACCCTTCAAGAATAGCCAATGGTTGGCCTTCACTGATACTAGTTAATAGGAAAAAGTCTATTTGCCCTAAAAAGTCTTTGATATTGACTAAACCTGTAAAAACAATATTTTTTATTTCGAGAGCTTCTACCAATTGAAGGCACTCCTCGTAGTACTCAGAGTCCTCATCAGTAGGGCCCATGATATAGAGCTCAACATTTGGAACCTTCTTTTCTACTAATGCAAAGCTTTGGATCATTGTTTTAATATCTTTAATAGGCACGACCCTGACGATTGCTCCAATTCGAATTTGTTGAGTATCTGATTTTACTTCTAGCTGTTGATAATCCTTCCACTCAACACCATTCGGAATAAGCTGAATTTTTTCATCAGGGCAGCCTAATTCTATTTCGATTTCTCTGTTACGGTTGAAGAGTGTCACGACTTGGTCTGCAGCATGATAAATAGAGCTTGATAAAGTGTAAAAGTAGTTAATCCAAATATCTTTGAAATATCCTTTAACCCAATCTGCTTTAATAATTTCTTCTTCTCTTTCACGTGAATAGATCCCATGCTCTGTCAGGACCAATGGCTTCTGGTATAGATGCTTGGCTAATGTCCCTATTACACCTGCATATCCTGTGGAGACAGCATGATAGATATCCGCTTTAGGGACCTCATGCTGGATGATAGATATGAGAGGTAGCAACATAGAGCTGATAGTCCAATATAGTTCAGTGAAAGGTGCTTGCGTGTATTCATTCTTCCCCATAAATTCGACCAGATCATAATAATCCTTGCTTGATAAAAATTCGCCTACATTAGAAAACTTCTTGCTTCGTATCAAATCAAATAACTCGTTCCAGGGCACATTTACATCATTATTGATTAACGAGATGAGGGACTCTTTCTGTACAGTCGAAAGATTATACCTTTTCCCCCATTTCTTTTTCTCATATAAATATTCATCTAAAAATATCTCTTTTAATTCCAATACATTTGGCGGCAGCTGGTATTTATACTGTCCCTTTTGTTTTGTTTCTGCTCCTATAGCATAAATGATAAATTCATGCTCCTTCATCGTTGTCATAAGGCTGTGAATCCAGCTAGAAACACCGCCCGCCACATATGGATAAGATCCTTCAGCTATCAAGCATATGCGCATATCAGGATTCCCCCAAATCAATTTTGAAATCTGCCTTTTTTGCTTCTATTAAGTACGTATGTGTATCAATCTTTATAGCTTCACAATGCTCTAATCTATTCAGCTTCTTATCTGTTCGTAGGATATAAAACTGGTTCGGCGCATAGTTGCTAATATGACCTTCCAAACTATTTTCCGTATTTCTCCATTCTACTTGCATTTGCAGCGTATTGGCTACTTCATAAGCTGCATCTGTTGATGTATTAGCACGCAGCCACGGATACGTTTCTTTAATTCTTGCCATGTATTGATCAAACTCATCATACATCTCTTTCCAGCCAAGATTATTGCTGCGATCTTCACTAATCACATCATCGGGGTGGGCAAAATGAGAAAAGTACCCTAACTCTGTAACAGTATTAGCGATTGACCACCGATCAAATCCGCTCTCAAAATAGCCTGATGTAATTCGAGGCATTTCAATAATGCCATCTTTTGCAACCTCAAACTCTTGGACATAGCCGAGCCCCGTCATATCCTCCCTATACACAGAACTTATGACAGTCAAATCTGGCCAAGCTGCCTTTAAAGCACGTCTTCCTTCTTCAGACAGTACATTGGAAGGAGGAATATAGCTTGTAATCTTGTAATTTGGGAATGCCCTGCTTACATACGCGCTGAGTTCACGAATGGAATCCGACATATCCTCTTCATCCTTCCACACCTTGTAGCCATATACTGAAGATACTTTTGGGTCTAAAACAAGCGATTGATGATTAAATCCATGAAAGCCTAATTCTCCGCCGCTTTTTAATAATTCTCTACCAAAGGCAATTAAGTAATGGCTATCTTTATCTTCTACACTATCAAAAGGAGGTGTTACTACATCTGTGTACGATTCGATAATCCCACCAGTGTATTTAAAACCATACTTCTTCGCTGTTTTCAGCATATTCGGCCACCAAATTTCATTATAGAAAGATGGGATGTCACGCTGATATTCCTTTGATATAGCAGCATTCCTGCCTTTTGGAATAGGTGCGGGAAAATCATCAATATAAAACAGCTTTTCATTAAACACAGGATAAATATAATCAGGAACTAATAGACTTAAGGCACCTGTAAATAGACCACGACTTATCTTTTCTTGCATGATGGTTCCATTGAAAACCATAAACGCTCCTTCGCCATATTTACTTTTCCAGAGGAGCGGCGTTTTATCTACACTTTCAGCAAGCAATTCTGTTTGATCATCAAGGTCCAGACTAATCGAATCGTTTGTTATAAAATCATCGTCGACTTTATATCCTTTTTCTCCAATTAATACATTTGACAAAAGGTGAATACCTTTTGGTGATACATAATCTCCAAAACTTGAGATACCCAACTTCCGATATAAAATTTGATATGCTGAATCCTGATTAAGGACTGACATAAAAAGGACATAGCCACCATTCTGTACATATTTTTCGATAGTCTCTACAGAACCAAGATCTTTTAAATGCTCGGTAGCAAGAATTGTGGTATTACAATCCTTTAACTTTACTCGGTGTTCCTTCGTATCAAAAATTGTGGTTAGCTTTTTCATATTTTCAAGCGCTTTTTCAGCATTCGCTTTTAGCTTCCTGTTATAATCGCTTGAAGAATTATATGCTATACAATAATTATCTCCTGTTAGCTGAGGAGTCTTACGCTGGTTCTCCAACGTTGCCAAATATTGATTTCTTTGTGGATGATCTGCTTTTTGAGCTTTCAAAACGGTTTGTGAACGAGAAAACAAGAGTAAAAGACCACAGGCAAATAAAAGAAATAGAATAATATATACTTTTCTTAATTCCTTACTTTTGAAGTTCATGCTTATTTCCTCCCGACCAGTATCTCACGACGGTAAGAGCACGATTTGAAAATTGGATTGTTGAATTCATCAATTCATCTAAAATCTCCTGCATCTTCATTTTAGATTTTGTTCTGTAATAGTACTCCATCAGAAACAGGTAGGGCTCCTCTTGCAAAGGGTACGCCTCCAAGTATTGAAGCCCTGTCTTCTCAGCCTCTTGGTATTCGTGCAATTCCATTTCTACTCTCATCTTCTCTTCATAAATCTCTGGTTCACCTTGCCCATGTTCAATCAATATCCCTACAGCTTGGATGTAAATATACTTATACTTCTTTAACGTTTGATCATCTAAAAATCCGCTTGCCATGTACTCTTTCACAACCTGCGCATATGATCTAGCAACCGTTGTGTCTTGCTGATTCTTTTCAAACTCAACAGAAAAACGCTGAAGTGAAAGAGATAATTTTCGTTTCACTTCCATGACAGCAGCTACAGCAAAGTGAGATGTTTCCGAGTCCTCATTTAGCACCGCCATTTTGATCACATCAATATATTGCATGGTATCTTTCTTTAAAACATCGAGCATCAATTTCCTTCTCGTAGCAAAATCATTGATAACCAATGCTTCTTTAATCGGAATCACATTCAATTCTTTTTCACGCTTTACACTTTCTTCTTTTGTTAATAATTCAATTTCTATATCATTCGTTTGCTCATTCATATAATCCTCTAAAAATTTACCTTCATTTGAAATAAACTTTTTTGGCCAAATGCTAGGTAACAACCAGCCAATTAACGGTAAAAAGGACACAAGCGTCATACCTAAAAGCCATTCCTTTACATTTCTTTTAGCCAACGCAAGGATAATAGCAGAGACTATTACATAAATAAGATAGAGGTACAGCATTTTTACATTTCCCCTTCTAACAAGCGCATAGAAATATGATTTGCCTCAAAACGCGATAAAATTAACTCCACATCATTCCGATTTGTATTCGAAAGAATGACACCCACCCGATTCTGGTCTAACATGCCAATGTAATCCGTTTCTCGTAGCAAGTTTGATAATTTATTTGAATAAGTACCTATCTCTTGCTGAACAACAAAAGCCTCAAGCACTGCATACGGCAGACCGTACTTATCTTTTTGTTCCCTCTTGCTTTCTAATATGCTTTTAAATACTTCTAGATATAAGACATTCGTTTCAGGAATAAATCGGTTAGCCTCTGTCGCCTCTATATAACGCAATGCTCTATCTAATGCTGAACCAGCAAGCTCTGTTGTGATTTTAAATAAATTTTCATGGTAGAGTGACATGTGTTTAAATTCCATCCAGTCGATTGTAATCACAGCAGAAATCCTATTGTTGCGATAGATGGGTGCTGCCATAATAGGCGTATCCGGCAACAATTCTTTATTTACAAAGATGCTGCCAGTTTGCAATACATGCTGTATATATTTATATTCAGTTGCTTTAATCGAATTTTTTTGAGCTGATTGAGAGAAGTTTGTATTCGCTACTAATCTTAAAAATGCTTGATTACGATTAAAGACATAAATTGATACATTATCAGCGTCCATCACCTGTTTTACTACTTGAACAGCTTTTGAAAATACCTTTTCCGGCTCCAGTTCATCTAGTTCTTTTATTATGGAATAAATTTCACCAAAACTATCCTCGCTATTCAATAGACGCATTTGGAGCTCATCCTTAACCTCTCGAGTTTCTGTATGGATGCCTTCTAAAAACTCATAACGCTGTTCCAGCTCAGTCATTTTTTGTCGCTGCTCTTGTAAACGATTTGTTTTACGTTGTACAGAGTAGCCAACAACTAATCCGATAAATAAAAATAAGGCAATCTGGAAGAAAAATGATGTATCATACAATAATGATATAAACTCTCTTCCCTCAAACAGTTTCTCCATGGTTAATAGTCCGATTGATAATCCGACAGACAAGATAGATTGTTTAATGCCATACATAGCACCAAAAATCATAATATAAAAAACACCAATTTCTGTTGTATTAAAAATAGATATATCATTTGTCAGCACAAACCATGCGATAATAAGGAAAACTACAATATTTTCGATATAAGCTTTAAAAGGCTTTATTACATGCGCAAAATTCTTCGGCTTATCTGTTGCTTCTACAGTAGTGGCTGCTATTTCTTTTTGCGCCCGATCTCTTGCAGCCCATTGATAGGTTTTTTCTAATCCTGACCTAATATCATAAAGTGGACTCCAATCGATGCCATCCATAAGTTTCCTATTATTTAAAACAGAGTGGCGGATATCGCCTTCTTTTTCAGGCAGCATATTTACTTTCACTTTTCCGTGTATATCCTGAAAGATCTGCGCCAAGTCATTAATGCTTGTTTCTGTGTTTGTGGATAGATTAAAGACTCCACTAATAGGAGCATTGGTCGACCTATATATAGCGTCCGCAATATCGCCGACATATATAAAATCTCTCGTTTGTTCGCCGTCTCCGAAAATCTTCAGTGCTTCGCTATTTAATGTGTTGTTTACAAACTTAGAAACGACCCCACCCTCGCCTTTACTATTCTGACGAGGACCATATACATTTGAAAAACGAAAACACACAGTTTCAAACCCATATATTTCGTTCCACTTTTCACAATACGTTTCACCAATCCATTTGCTGATTCCATATGGTGATATTGGTGCACATTCCTCTTCTTCTGATAAAGGCAATTGACCGTTCACACCATATACAGCTGCAGATGAAGCAAATATAAACTTCTTCACATGGTACTTTTGAGAAAGTGATAATATATTTACAAGCCCAACAACATTAGATTCTGTATCTAACAAAGGATTATTAAAGGATTTCACGACACTTATTTGAGCAGCTAGGTGAATGACAATATCAAATCGGACTGCTTTAAAAATTTCTTCACATTTTGGATCATCAACAGAAAGTACGTATCCTTTGTGTTTAAAGGTGATATTCTCTTTCTTGCCTGATGATAAATCATCAATAATAAATATTTCATGGTCTTCTTTATGAAAGCGATCAGCTACATGCGAACCAATGAAACCATAGCCTCCTGTTATTAATACTTTCATACTGTTTCTCCTCGTATTTTCATAGTAAGCACTTTGGCTCCTTATCATGCCCCTGAATCCCTTATTATCACTAGGTTTATAGGGGGTATTAATTATATTCCTCTCAATAATTCTTAATGCCTAAAACACACTTTCTAATAAAAATTATTTTTCAGCCATAAGTATAATGTTCTATTATTATTTCTATTTTACTTGAAATAATTCCTCTATTATATCTTTCGAATCAATTTTAACTTTCATAGTATAGCAAAAACTAGAAGAAATACGATATAAAATCGGCAAAAATACTTCATATCAAACACTAATTTTCTTTTTGAAAGCCTCTAACTGAACACCTTTGTTATCCTACCTTCACAGCACTGAATAAAAACTGAACAAAAAAAGCACCTGCCATCTTTTAATAGTGGCAAGTGCTTAAGTAACAATTAATTAATTTTTTGTAGAAAATCATTCAAAGACCTAGCTCCTCTTGTTTCTGGTAGAAGTTTCCGTTAAAGTGAAACTTTTTTGCGATGTTATAATTTCTTTTCTTTATTTTTCTTACATACGAATCGTGCCATCACTTCTTTTGTCTTCTCTTTCAAATATACAAAGGCTGCATCCATTGCCTTTTCCGTTGAGACGCTCTCTTCTACAACCGAATAGATTTCAGTAAAATAGGGTGTAAGACTACATCGGCAATCCTCATCAATCGTTCCAGAAACTAAAATAGTGGGTTTGCCTGCTTTTTTGGCTGCTTGGGCGATTCCTATGGGCGCCTTTCCTGATAATGTCTGAAGGTCTGTTTTTCCTTCTCCGGTCAAAATAAGATCGGCGTCTGATACATGGTGAGTAAAATCAACTGCTTCTAATACTACTTGAATACCCTGTCTCATTTGTCCATCAAAAAAAGCTAGGAATGCTCCTCCAGCACCTCCCGCGGCTCCTGCTCCTTCTTTCTCGTGTAACGCAATGCCAACCTCTCTTTCAATCACATTCGCAAAACGTTTTAAACTAGAATCCAATAAAACAACCTCTTCAGCAGAAGCACCTTTTTGTGGTCCAAAAATAACTGAAGCTCCCTTAGGACCGATGAATGGATTTTTCACATCACATGCTATGATAAATTCAGAATCTACGATGCGAGCATCCCAACCATTCATATCTATGGAGGCTACATCAGCTAATGCTCCTCCACCTTTTTTCAGGTCTGCGCCTTCATCATTTAATAAACGAATGCCAAGAGCCTGCAGCAAGCCTGCTCCCCCATCATTCGTCGCACTCCCGCCTAATCCAATGATAAATTTACGAAATCCTGCATTCAATGCATGCTGGATCAATTCTCCGGTCCCATATGAAGACGCCTTTATCGGATTTAATGCCTCTTTATTTAAACGAGTAAGCCCTGAAGCTTCAGCTATTTCAATTACACATGTCTCTCCATCACCAAGCACTCCATATGCTGCCTGGACGTTTTTCCCAAGCGGATCTTCTACAAGTACGCGGGTAAGTTTGCCATTCGTTGCATCAATTAAACTTTGCATCGTGCCTTCTCCGCCATCTGCCACAGGCAATACAATCGTTTCAATAGTTGAGTCCACTTCCAGTATTCCTTCTAACATAGCATTAGCAGCTTCCATTGCTGTTAAACTACCTTTGAATGAATCTGGCGCCAATAGTACTTTCATTTGCTCTACCTCCTCTGCATGAAATTCATTCTGAAAAAATTTTCTTTATAAAAAAGCCTTCAACCTGAAAGAAGATTGAAGACATATATTTATTTAACATGACTGATATCATCATTCACATAAAGCGAAAAAATTCTTTCTCTTGTTGTCCTCTTTTCTCCACTTTCTTCTATTTAACATGTAAAAGCAGAAAGAGGGAGAATACAATGGCACGTTTTAATTATTTGGCACCATATGCGACATTTACAACTGTACAAGAAATGGACGAAGTAGTGGAACAACATATCCACAAGCATTACTACAATTTGACTCCATCAGACAAGGCAATTCTTTATAAAATGGCTTCACATGCATTGGATTACCCGGGGGCCTGCCACCTAAAAGCACAAACAATTGCAGCAGCTTTAGGCATTTCTGTAAGAACTGTTTTCCGTACGCTTAAACGCCTAGAAGAATTTCAAATTATCCAACGCATCCAAACAAAAAAGATGAATGGCATCAAAGGCGCCAACATCTTTTCTATTTTACCCTACCATGACACATCGATTTTGGCACATCAAGAGGAAGCTGAAACTCCTTGTGAGAGTAAGGAGGAGGTAGTAACAACTGAACAAGAACCTTCTTTATCTTCTAATCCTAAACATCAATACGGTAAACATACGTACCCGATGCTCAATACATCCATACGTAATCGAATCTTTCATTATCTAGCTTCTACCACAGGTAATACATCAGAGACAAAGAGGTTTGCAGATGTGGTGTACAAGCAACTTAAGCCGTTGCTGGAATGGGAAATATATCAATCCCGCAAACAACAACTCGAAGATATTAGTTTTACGGCCTTCAAAGAAACCATTCAACAGACCAAAAAGCAGTTTATTCGCAATCCCTTTGGCTATATGTACAAAAAGTTAGATAGAAAATTGAATCGATTTATCGTAGATGTGATGGAATTTTATTTGGAAGAGGCAAGAAGAAGTGATGCGTAGTAGGTGCTCATTAGGTGCCACAATCCATGCCTCTGTCATTCAAGAATATATGTAATTTTTTTAGCACAACTATCAAGGCGTTATTCACTTAAAGCTTGCAATCTTTGCTACTTCAATCCCAGCTTCCCGCAGGCTACT
The DNA here is from genome assembly GCF_023515935.1 of Rummeliibacillus sp. G93. Lineage (NCBI taxonomy): Bacteria > Bacillati > Bacillota > Bacilli > Caryophanales > Caryophanaceae > Rummeliibacillus > Rummeliibacillus sp. G93. The sequence goes on along the minus strand of NZ_CP097314.1, from coordinate 516,740 downwards.
AGAAATATAACTAGCAAAGTCCAGTGCATTCTCTCCATCGCCATGAATACAAATGGTATCTGCTTGGATAGGGACGTCTATACCTTGAAGTGACGCTACAGTCCCTTCCTTTACCATGCGGATGACGCCTTTCACAGCTGTTTCGCGGTCCGTAATGAGAGCCTGCGGTTCAGTTCTTGATGTTAGTGAGCCATCACTTTGATATGTTCTGTCGGCAAATACTTCATTTGCTGTGCGCAAGCCAATTTTTTCACCTGCTTTGACTAGCTCGCTTCCTGCTAAACCAAATAAAATAATGCTTGGATCCACTTTGTAGACGGCTTCTGCAATCGCCATCGCGAGTGATGAATTTTTTGCTGCCATATTGTATAAAGCCCCGTGGGGTTTCACGTGTTGAATTTGTCCGCCTTCTGATTTAGCAAAAGCATAAATTGCTCCTATTTGATAGACAACAAGGTCATATGCATCCTGCGGAGAAATTTGCATATTTCTTCTGCCAAAGCCGACTAAATCTTGCAATCCTGGATGTACGCCAATACCAACATTTTTGTCTATTGCCATACGGACCGTTTTCCTAATGGTCGCAGGGTCTCCTGCATGAAAGCCGCAAGCAATATTAGCTGAAGTGATGAAATCCAGAATTTCTTCATCTCTTCCCATTTTATAAGTACCAAAGCTCTCTCCCATATCACAATTCAAATCAACTTTAAGCATGTTTATTCCCCCTCGTTTAGTTTCAATTCTATCGCTTTTTTTAGTAATTGTATTTTTCTTTCCTTTTGTAAAAGTAATATCTGGGCCTCTTCATGTGTAATTTCTGTAAAACGGATGGTATCACCTGGCTTCGCTTGAGCCAATAATGGCAAATCAACAGCAGCAACTTGCCCAATCTTTGGATAGCCTCCTGTTGTTTGGCGGTCTGCCAGCAAAATAATCGGATTTCCATCTGAAGGTACTTGGATTGTCCCAAAGCTTACCGCTTCTGATAACATGTCATTCGCCTTTATTAGTGCTAACTTCTCTCCCTTTAAACGATACCCCATCCGGTCCGATTGTGTAGAAACATCAAAACGCGAGGAGAAAAAAGCATTTTGGCTTGAAGTTGAAAAAAGTGAGTAGTGACGTCCCTTCATCACACGAATCACTTGGTCATTTTTAAAAGCAGGGATGAGCTCAGATGCAATGGACCATTCAGCTTCTACGAATGTTTGATTTTTCATGTCTTTTTTCAGTTGACCCATCATGTGCTGCGCTACTCCACTAATTGAATCGGTTGAAATTTTATCTCCCTGTTTTATAGCTCCTCCATTAAACCCACCAATTCCAGCCTTAAGGTATGTTGACTTGCTCTCCATGACCGAGGGTACAGCCAATCCGCCTGCAACCCCCAAGTTCACTCGGCATCCAGCCTTCGCCGCACCAAATCGAAGTTCGCTTCCTTTTTTCACATAAATGGTTTTCCACATTGAAACTGGCTCTCCATTAATTGAAGGAGATAAATCACCACCGCAAATTGATAGAAGTGTATCTTCATGAAATTCTATATGAGGACCCATAAGTGTGATTTCTAATGTAGGGGCATTTTCTTCATTTCCCACTAACAAATTCGATATCCGGTGTGCAACGGTATCCATTGCTCCGCCCACAACTACCCCGTATTTTTGAAAGCCATACCGACCTAGGTCTTGAATCGTTGTGAGGAGTCCGGGTTTTTTTATAGTGATCATCCTTCTTGCCCTCCCCACTCTATGTACTCTTGATAGCTAATCGGTTTAAAACGAATTTTATCTCCAGCTCGCAACAAACTTGGTGTTTCGGCATTTGGTTGAAATAGCTCTACTGGTGTCCGGCCAATTAAATTCCAGCCACCAGGTGTTGAAATCGGATAAATACCCGTTTGTTTGCCAGCAATCCCAACTGTTCTTTCGGGTATTTTCAGCCTTGGAGATGGCAATCGGGGTGCTGCAATCTTTTCCGACATACCACCAAGATACGGGAATCCCGGCGCGAACCCAATCATATAGACAGTGTATTCTGCAGAAGAATGGATTTGAACTACCTCATCTGCCGTTAAGCCGTTCAACTTAGCAACAGATTCTAAATCCGGACCAAACTGCTCCCCATAGCATACCGGAATCTCCACAATTCTCGTCTCTGTATGCTGGTCTACAGGTAAGTCTGATAATACCTCATGTAATTCATTGCAAACAAACTGGTTTGGGAGCTCTCCTTTTAAATTATTCATTATTTTTAACGGATTATAAAAAATAGTTACTGTCGAAAATGCAGGTATGTATTCTACCATCCAATGGAATGAATGATTCTCTAAAAAAGATGAAATTGCTTGTACCTTTTGATGCGTGAGTAAATTTAGTTCATTTCCCAATTCGATAATGATTGCATTTTCTCCCAATGGATACAAGGAATAATCCATTAAGTCTCCCCCTCGCAAAAATCATTAATTTAATAGCTTTTCTAATATAAATATCAATATACTATTATAGTATATTTTATTTTAAAGATTTAAACAATTTAAAATAGAATAAAGTCTTTATTTATTCATTAATATTTTTATTTATATATAATTTATAGATAATTAATACTATTTTAAAATTAAACTTCTGAAGCCCTTTTCAGCCTATTTTATATCTGTTAGTATTTTTATATTCAAAAAATTCCTAAGAGAAAGAAGAGTTTATATGGTTTTAATTGGCGTTGCATTAATTATCATCGGATTTGCATTAAGGCTAAATTCTCTTGTAGTTGTAACTGTCGCCGGTTTAGTAACTGGTTTAATTGCAGGTATGCCTATAAAAGAAATCATTACCCAATTTGGAGAAGCCTTTACGACAAATCGTTATATGTCTATTTTGATTGTTACACTTCCCGTCATCGGCCTTTTAGAAAGAAGCGGGTTACAAAATCAGGCGGGACATCTTGTTTCAAAAATAAAAGCCGCTACAGCAGGCCGTATCCTTACGATCTACTTGCTGATTCGCGAAATCGGTGCCGCTCTTGGATTAAATAGTATTGGCGGGCATCCACAAACTGTTAGACCGCTTATCGCCCCTATGGCTGAGGGTGCAGCAGAAGCAAAATATGGAGAGGTTCCCGAAAAAGAAAAAGAAGAAATTCGAGCGCATGCTGCAGCAGCAGATAATATTGGACTCTTTTTTGGAGAAGATATTTTTGTAGCTGTCGGTGCAATTTTACTGATGAAAGGCTTCTTTGATCAAAACGGGATTGAAGCAGACCCTATATCGATGGCACTTTGGGGTATCCCTACCGCTATCTTTGTTTTCATCGTCCACTCAATAAGACTTTATTTCTTTGATAAAAAGCTAGATCGGAAACTAAGAGGCAAGACAGAGAACACTCCACCGATCAATAAAAAGGATGTGAGCTAATGGTTTTTTCAGTTGAATTTATTTATATCATCATGGGTATTATTGGGTTTTGTTGCTCCATCTATACTTTTTTAGATAAAGCAAACCCACGCCGAATTTCCTCCGGTTTATTCTATCTTCTTTATTCTCTTACACTACTATTCGGCAAAGTCATACCGCCGTTTTACATAGGAATCATGGTTATCCTTATGGTGCTAATCGTCGGCTTAGGCGGTTTAAAGAAAGGTTCATATGAAGAGGCGACTGAGGGACAACGCGAAGAGCGCCGGAAGAAACTTGGAAATATGTTATTCCTGCCTGCCTTATTAATACCGATTATCACGGTTATAGGCTCTAAGTTATTTGTTAATGTAAAAATTGGCTCACTGCAATTATTAGATCCAGCTAACCCTACACTTGTATCACTGGGCATTGCATGTTTAATCGCAATCCTCGCAGCAGTAGCTCTGACAAAAAGTACACCTAAAACCACCATTAAAGAGTCACGAAGATTATTAGAAGCAATCGGCTGGGCAGTTGTACTCCCTCAACTATTAGCTACACTTGGAACCATTTTCACTTCTGCTGGTGTGGGCAAAGTCGTTTCAGATATGGTCACAAAGGTTATACCAGAAACATCTTTATTCTGGGTAGTATTTGCGTTCTGTATCGGCATGGCTGTCTTTACGATGATTATGGGAAATGCATTTGCAGCGTTCCCTGTGATGGCAGCTGGCATTGCCATTCCGTTATTGATCAAACAATTCGGCGCCAATCCGAATCAAATAGCGGCTATTTCAATGTTTGCAGGCTATTGCGGCACATTGATGACACCAATGGCTGCAAACTTCAATATTGTGCCTGCAGCTCTACTAGATTTAAAGGATAAGAATCATGTTATTCGAGTTCAAATTCCAACAGCATTATGTGCATTAGCTTTCAATATCGTTCTTATGTATTTTCTAATTAAATAGGAGGAATGTTCGAATGGAGAAAAAAGTACTGATTACCGGGTTTGACCCGTTTGGTAGTGATACTGTGAACCCCGCTTTAGAAGCTGTGAAAAAGTTAGAAGGCCAAAAAATTGATGATGTAACCATCATTACACAAGAAGTTCCTACTGTCTTTCATGAGTCAATTAAAGTTGTAACGGAATCCATTGAAAAGCACCAGCCTGATGTGGTAATTCTTGTTGGACAAGCTGGTGGACGCACTCAAATTACACCTGAACGGATTGCTATTAATATTGATGATGCGCGTATCCCTGATAACAAGAAGAATCAACCCATTGATGAACCGATTGCAGCAGACGGTCCGGCTGCCTACTGGTCCACTCTGCCAGTTAAAAGAATGGTGCATGATATGAGAGAAGCAGGGATTCCAGCAGCCGTCTCTCATACTGCCGGTACATTTGTCTGTAACCATTTATTCTATGGCGTCATGCATTATCTGGCTAATTATGCACCACATATTCGTGGAGGGTTTATCCACATTCCTTTCATCCCTGAGCAAGCCGTCTCTAACAACCAACCAAGCTTAAGTCTAGATACCATCGTAGAAGGCATTAAACTATCGGCAGTAGTGGCTGCACATGATCATGAAGATATTCGTGAAGTTGGCGGTACCATTTGCTGATAGATTTGTATTGAGGTATTGAACATGTGTAATTGTAAATGTTTTTATTAATTCATATTAAATTGAAGTGGGACAGCTGCGCATTCCTAGGGGCGAGCGGTAAGCTTCCTCGTCAGCTGTGCTTCCTGTGGGATCTTACCTGTCTCGCTAATCCCTAAGGAGTCTCCGCTGTCCCACTTCATAAACACATATATTATTTTTGGCCTTCATAATTATGTAGTAGACAACTGACCATTAAATTGGCTTTTCGTATAACTGTCAATTTCAAGGTATTCTTCATTATTTTCTCTCCTGATCTAATCAGTTTTAACCTTATTCTTTTTTATCCATCCGTGATCAATTAATCCCGTAAAATATTTCTGAATATTCATTGTTTTATGAATTAATTTATGCTATCCTCGTATGAAGTTGAAACTTCAAAACATACAATAAAAAGGAGAGACTTCTCTTGGAAAAAGAACGAAGTATCAAAGAATTGATTGAGATGCAATTCCATGATCTCTCAAAAGCTCAACAAAAGGTAGCAAACTTTGTCTTACGGCATCCCAAATTTGTGAGTGTTCACTCAGCTACTGAGGTTGGTGAAAAGGCGGGAACAAGTGAAACGACAGTTATTCGCTTCTGCTTTGCGCTTGGGCTTGAAGGCTATACAGAACTCCAAAAGAAAATTACCTTACATGTTTTTAACAATACCGCTGTTAGTACACTTGGTTACTATGTTTCTTCGAAAATGGAGCTCTACAATGACCAATGTCTAGTAGAAAAAGGCATGAACAAAGACAGTACAAAAATCAGCGGGATTGCCAAGCAAATTAATAAAGAACATTTTAATGAGGCAACCAAACGACTACATAAAGCAAAAAATCTATATATTTTGGGTGGAGGTGCATCAGAGTTTGGGGCAAGATGGCTGCACTTTACGTTAAATATCCTTCGGCCGAACGTAAAGCTGATTCAAACGGACTCGGCGGATCTCTTTCGGACAATGCAGGAAATAGATGAAGAATCGGTTGTCGTTGTCATTTCATTGCATCGGTATTTTAAGGAACCCATTCAAATTGCAGAAACACTTCACAACCAAGGGGTTACGGTCATAGCTATTACAGATTCGAAATTAGCCCCTATCCATAAACACAGCTCATATTCCTTTATTCTCGAACAGCCTGAACTGTCGACGATTGATCTCATGCCATCTCTTATATCATTTTTAAATGTTATCGTGACAGGTTTGATGACTCTTGATCCGCAATATTATCAGGATCAGCGAGTAAGATACGATGATTATAAAAATAGCTTTATTGCAGATCGGTGGTTTTAACTGATGAAACAACCATTTTCCGAAAGACTACAAACGATTTTCGAACATCTACATCATTTCCCTGAGACTAGCTGGAATGAAGTAGAAACAACGTCTTATATTGCAGAATTCCTTCGTCAAGAGGGTTTGAAGCCACATCTTTTTAAAAATATGACGGGTTTATATGTTGATATTGGAGAAGGCATTCCAAAAGTCGGTTTCCGCACAGATATGGATGCACTATGGCAAGAAGTAGACGGTAAATTCAAAGCAAATCACTCTTGTGGACACGACGGACATATGACCGTGGCCTTAGGGGTAGTGCTGCTCCTGAAAGAAATGGCCCCTTCCCTGCCAGGCGCCATTCGAATTCTTTTTCAGCCGGCTGAAGAAAAAGCGCAAGGAGCAAAGGCACTCGCCGAATTAGGAATTGTAGATTCCCTGACCTATTTGTTCGGCACCCATGTAAGACCGCTATACGAGTTACAGGACGGAACCTATTCACCAGCACTCTATCACGGAGCGGCAAAACTATTTACCGGAACCATCCAAGGACTTGAAGCACACGGAGCACGTCCTGAGAAAGGAGTGAATGCCATTGAAGTAGCAGCTGCCATGATCGATGGGTTAAAAAGGATTTTGATTAGTCCCGAACAATCAGCTTCTATTAAGATGACACAGCTTCAGGCAGGTGGTTCATCTACTAACATCATTCCTGGGAGTGCCACATTCAGCATCGATGCACGTGCTCAAAATAATGAATTGATGGATGAATTAACAAGTGGCTTTGACAAGGTAACGGAAGCTGTCAGCACATTATTTGGGGCAGTCATCACTTACAAGATAGATGCGCATATTGCAGCAGCGCAAGTGGATGATAGCGCGAAAAACATAATGAAGCAGGCCATCCTCGATGTGGTTGGTGAGGATCATTTAGCGCCTGAGATTGTGACACCAGGTGGTGAGGATTTTCACTTTTATGCCTATACACGCCCCCATTTGAAAACAACCATGCTTGGGCTTGGATGTGGGGTTACACCCGGATTACATCACCCAAATATGACTTTTAATCAGGAGCGACTCCCAACAGGTGCTGAAATTATTGCAAGAGCCTTAATACTAGCCCTACATCAAATAGAAAGAAGCGATTAGATGATGAATATTAGAGAATTGAAGACCATTGCAGAGATGGAACAGATTCAAGAGCTTGAACAAAAAGTATGGGATATGGATCCCATACCGACTCATCAAACTTTAACAGCTGTAAAAAATGGCGGCATTATAGTTGGAGCATTTGATGGAGTCGATTTAGTTGGCTTCAGCTATGGATTTCCTGGTTTTGATAATGGAAAAAGCTATTTATGCTCTCATATGCTCGGGATTGATGAGAATTACCGTTCACAAGGTATTGGCGAAAAGTTAAAACTTGCACAGCGTGAAATGGCCATTGCAAAGGGCTTCCACATCATGAAATGGACGTATGATCCACTTGAAACCCGCAATGCATCCCTAAACCTAACGAAACTAAACGGCATATGTAACACTTATTTCGAAGATTGCTACGGAAAAATGCAAAATAAATTTAATCAAGGATTACCATCAGACCGGTTTGAAGTGCATTGGCATTTGACTAGTCCATATGTGGTTGAAAAGCAACAGCTTCAAATAGAAGTAGTCAAAGCTTTGAACACCATTTCTCAGAATGAAGACCGACTACCTGTCTTTATTGCACGCCCTGAGCAAGAATTAAACAAACCTGCCTATTCCATTGCAGTGCCGAAAGATTTTCAATCCCTCAAAGCGCAAAGTCAAATACTTGCAATTGATTGGCGCTTGCAAACACGTAAGATATTTCAACGCCTCTTTAAAACAGGCTATGCAGCTGTGCGTTTGCAATCGTATGAAACACATAATGACTATATTTTTGTAAAAACAGAAACATTAGAACTTGGAGGAGAGTATCTATGAAAATTGTAAATATCACGATCCGTCAACTAAAAATGAAATTAAAGGATCCTTTCACTACAAGTTTTGGAACATTTACAGATAGAGATTTTCTTGTGCTTGAAGCGCAGGACCAAGATGGAACCATTGGCTGGGGTGAATCAGTCGCCTTCCACTCCCCTTGGTATAACGAAGAGACTTTGCAGACCAACTGGCATATGCTGGAGGACTTTTTAATTCCATTGCTTTTAAATAAGGAAATCCACCACCCGGATGAAGTTAGTGAGTTATTTGCACCTATTCGGAAAAATAATATGGCTAAGTCCACCATTGAAGGAGCCGTATGGGATATTTATGCACAGCAAACAAATCAATCTCTTGCCTCTGCACTCGGCGGTACAAGAGATAAAATTGAAGTCGGGATTAGCATTGGCATTCAACAATCGATTGAAGAGTTAGTTGAATTAGTCGATGGCTATGTCAAACAAGGCTACAAACGGATTAAAGTGAAAATTAAGCCGGGCTGGGATGTGGAAGTCATGCGCATATTACGAGACACTTTCCCCGATGTTGCCATGATGGCAGATGCCAATTCCGCCTACAGGTTAGAAGACGCAGAATTGCTGAAACAGCTAGATGCGTTCAACCTCACGATGATTGAACAGCCTTTAGCGTCAGATGACATTATTGACCATGCACAGCTGCAAAAATTGCTAGAAACGCCGATTTGTTTAGATGAAAGCATCCACTCGCTTGAAGATGCACGAAAAGCAGTAGTGCTTGGAAGTACAAAAATTATTAATATTAAAATCGGACGTGTCGGCGGATTAACCGAAGCCAAGAAAATCCATGATTACTGTGAAGCAAACGGCATTCCCGTGTGGTGTGGCGGGATGCTCGAATCAGGTATTGGGCGTGCACATAATGTGGCTTTAACAACATTATCGAATTTTACATTACCGGGAGATACAGCAAGCTCAAATCGATATTGGGATAAGGATATTATCAAGCCTGAAGTCGTATCCGAAAATGGCTACATCAACGTGCCACAGGCTGCTGGAATAGGCTATGAGATTGACCGTGAGGCTGTGGAATCCTTTACTGTTGCTAAAAAACATTACAAATAATGGAGGGAAATATATGAGGAAAAGTTTACGGATTGGCGCCGCTTTCGTTGGATTGATTGTAGGAGCCGGATTTGCTTCCGGCCAGGAAATCATGCAGTACTTTACAAGCTTTGGCCTTTGGGGAACCGTCGGTGGAATTCTTGCAACTGTCGCCTTTACATTTCTAGGCTATATGTTGGCTCAGCTTGGCTCAGATTTACAAACTTCTTCACATAAAGAAGTGATTTATCATATTGGCGGCCGGTATATCGGATTTGTTTTAGATGTCTTAATTACATTCTTTTTATTCGGTGTAGCGGTTGTGATGTTTGCCGGTTCTGGATCAACATTCCATCAAATGTTCGGCATTCCTCCATTAATAGGCAGTTTGATTATGGTTGCTGCCACCATCCTAACATTATTGCTGAATATAAAGAATATCATCAATTTGATTGCTGTAATCACTCCCTATTTAATGGCGATTATTTTTATTATATTAATCTATTCTATTTTTACGATGGATCTCTCCTTAGCTGATGCCAACACAATCGCTAAAGAACAAGGTTCCGCTGCCTCTAATTGGGTGCTGGGTGCACTGCTTTATGTTTCCTATAATATCGCAGCTGGTGCCGCCTTGTTGATTGTGATGGGCGGAACGATTAAAGACCGCAAAGTCGCAGGTATGGGCGGGATATATGGCGGGATTATGTTGGGTGCCTTAATTATCCTTATCAATATCGCGATGTTTGTAAAGATCGATGTGATCAAAGGTGTTGACATGCCAACTCTTGAATTAGCTGCCCAAATCCACCCCATTGTTGGCGTTCTTATGGGAATTGCCCTGCTTGGCATGATGTATAACACTGCGGTCGGCATGTTCTATGCTTTCACCGTTCGTTTCGTACAACCTGAAAAAAAACACTTCAAGCCTGCCATTGTTGTGATTGGTTTACTTGGATTCGGAGCAAGCCTTGTCGGTTTCACCACCCTTGTCGGAAAGGTCTACTCTACTATGGGCTACCTGGGACTCGCCTTAATCATAGCTATTATCCTTTCGTGGGCTCGAAAAGCAAAGAGACAAAAAACAGCGAATGCTCCAGAACCTTTGTAGAAAATGTTCAATAACCAAATTGCACATAAAAAAGACTGAATTTTCCAATAATATGACATCCTAATGAAAGCCTGAACCCATGTGAAATTATAATGAGTTCAGGCTTTTTCATTTGTTTTTTTCTATTGAACTGACATATAAAAGTTAGTTTGTGTTCCGTTCCAGACAGCGCTTTCCGCAGTCTTATCTTCAATCTCTGCGTCACTACGTTCCTGCGGGACTTTCAGATCGCGCAATTCCGCATGAGTAGCCGTCCTCCTCTTCACACAATTACAATGATGCTCATCATTAAAAACAAAGATATTCCCTCCCCCTTAAGGAGAGGGAACGTCTATTGATCAATTGGTAAATTATAAATTGAACTTTAAAATCACACCAATTCTTTCATTTCAAATTGTGCCAAATCACCGGCAGCTTTTACGCGTATACGTGTTGCATTTCCCGGCATATAGGCAAGTGGAACATCCTCAACATCTACGATGACCAAGCTTTCCTCGGCTGCACCCGCATTGATCGCTTCTGTTTTAGCCTGTAGTTTTGCGTGCTCTAATGCTTTTTCTCTTCCTATTTCATCTAAAGAATAAATCTTTTCGATTTGTCCGCTTACTTGTGAGATAGCTGAACCGATTGCGTTGGCAACACCTGAATGCTCCGGACGGATTACCTCTGAAGCACCTTCCAGATGTTCCGGCAACAATACGCTACCTCCTCCTACAAGAATTACAGGTACTGGGTCTGCGCTCGTCTTCATTTTATCAATGGCTTCTTCTACAAGTGACACCATCTTCGTGTACATTCTATTCAACAATTCCTTATCTAAATGTGCTACCTTAGTAGAATCACCGATCTCTACTTTGCCTAGAGCTACAGCAACATCTGTAGCCGTTAAAATATCTCCTCCAAAGACAAGGCTCTTTTCCTGTAATTTGTACCCAACGCTATCAGGTCCAATCGTAAATTCTCCATCGTCTTTGGTACGAATCACTGTCCCTCCTCCAAGTCCTATCGACACAAGGTCAGGCATACGGAAGTTGGTTCTAGCACCACCAATTTCAACTGCTAGAGACGATTCTCGCGGGAAGGATTGTACTAAAACACCCACATCGGATGTTGTACCCCCAACATCTACCACAATTGCATCAGTGAGCTCACTTAAATAAGAAGCCCCGCGCAATGAGTTGGTCGGACCGCAAGCTACAGTAAATATAGGGTACTTGACTGTATATTCAATAGACATTAGTGTCCCGTCATTTTGTCCGAAAAATACTTTCGCATCTATTCCTTCGCTCTTCAGTGCGTTAATAAATCCGTCGGCTGCTGTTTTTGCCACATTCACAACGGATGCATTCAGAATCGTTGCATTTTCTCTTTCTAAAAGTCCTACTGAACCAATTTCAGAGGATAGTGATAAAGGAATATGTTCGCCTAGCACTTCTCGAAGTATCTCGCTTGCTCTTTCTTCATGCGATTTGGATACGGGCGAGAACACTGATGTAATCGCAATTGAATCTACCTTTCCCTTAATCTCCTCAGCTATTTGATATAAATGATCTTCATCTAACGGAACAATTTCCCTACCATCAAATTCATGACCTCCACGTACGAGATAAACATGTTTCCCTAGTACTTCCCGAAGGTCATCAGGAACACCAATCAGTGGCTTCACTGATAAAGTTGCAGGAGCTCCGATTCGGATGGCAGCTACTTTATTTAACCTTTTTCTTTCTACTATGGCATTCGTGCAATGAGTGGTGCCAAGCATTGCATATTTAATTTTCTCACGAGGTACGTTTGCTTGCGTAATAATTTGGTGCATTGCATTATAAATGCCTGTTGCCACATCTTCAGTTGTCGGGGATTTTGTCTCTGACAATACAGTATTATTTTGGTCTAGCAAAACGGCATCTGTATGGGTTCCGCCTACGTCAATTCCTATACGATAAATACTCATTATGATAGCACTCCTTTTTTCGCAAGATCTTCTACAGGTACATAGTCCACATCGTATCCAAAGTATCGTGGACCGACAGCCTTAATTCCTTCTTCCGTTCTCCATTTTGGGTGGCATGGTATACCAATGACGACACATCTTGATCCATATCGAATGCCTTCTGTTGTGATAGGTAGCCCTGTTTCTGCATCAAGCACCGCAATCAAATCCGGGGTAACACAAAGTAAGCGATTGTCTGTCTTGGCAAGAAGATGTTCATTTTGAAAATGTAGCTGCAGTGTTTCCCCTTTATATGAATGAAGTCCCTCAAATGTTGCAATCCCCTTCGCAAAACCTGATTCTGTTTTGCGATTGATATCGCTAACTTTGCCGTTGAACAATTCATAACCATCAATCTGCTTCAATAATTCCTGGATTGGGTTTACATTCTTTTCTTTGGCGAGCCTAATCGTTCTACCGATTTCCTCTTCCAGTTTTAAAATATTTTTCACGCCACTGTCGCGTAGATTCTTGCCAGTCATTGAATACATCGCAGTCATAGCGGATCCACCCATTTGGATAGTAACAGCACGAGCAATTCTTTCTGTCCACACATTATCCACCGTAGACAATAAAGTCGTATTACCTTTCTCATCTGCGAGTATGGCAGGTGTAGCAGATATTCCATCTAGATAAAAAGTGACCATTTGTAATTCAGGGAATGCTCGCCCCATTCCATCTGCGTCTATGACAGGAATGCCTAGTTTGGCAGCAAGCGCAAATGGAATCATAGAATTGACACCGCCTGCTTCTATTGGGAATGTGGCATACACCTTTTTCCCTAAATAGTTTTCAAGGTTTTTAAAAGCCAAAATAGGCTCTTCACCGCTTGGCGCTTTTTCCAGCATCACTGTTGGTGCCCCCATCATGGAGGATGGCACTACTAAAGCGTCGTCTGGTACTTCCTCTACATCTAAAAGTGTGACTTCCCCATATTCTTCGATTGCCTGCAGTGCCATCAGCTTTCCGATATATGGGTCACCTCCACCGCCTGTTCCTAGCACTGCTGCGCCAACTGCAATATCTTCAATTTGTTGTTTGCCTATTTTCCTCATTAAAAGCCTCCCGAATATTCCGATTTTTTATTATGCCACTTGTTTCTCATTTTCAATATGTTTATTTGCACTCGATCTCGTAGCTAATTTCCCAATGTAATAAACTACTCCACTTACCACAAGAGAATTAATAGATGGAATCCCTAGAGTGACAAAGTAACCTGCAGCAAAACCCATTGCCCACGCGATAAGTGTAATCGGACTTAGCTTTTCACCCACCACTGGTAGTGTCCCTTCTTCTCTGCTCTCATCAAGTGCCTGGCGATTGGTTTTTAATATGAAATAGTCAATCACCATAATACCGGCAACTGGCGGTATCAGAACGCCCAACAAGACAAGGAAATCCACGAATTTATCAAGAATGCCTAGAACGGAAAGCAGCGTTCCAATAATCCCAATAACCAATGTGACAATTCCTCGATTTAATTTAACCTTAAATACTGAATCAAAGATGTTTGTAAAACCAAGTGATGAAGAATATAAATTCAAATTATTAATCTTGATCGTTGATGAAACGACTACTAATGCACCAAGCCAGCCAGATGTTTGCATCATGATGCTCGCCACGTCATTTGTTCTAGCAGCAAGTGCCATCAAAACCGCAATCATATTAATAAAAAGTTCGCCAATAACAGTTCCAATCATCGTCATCCAAAAGACGTCTTTTCCACTTTTAGCAAAACGGCTAAAGTCCGGTGTGATGACTGCTCCGATAATAAATCCTCCGGCGACCATTGTTGCTGCTACGCCCATGGTCATCTTTTCACCAGCAGGAGCCGTATTCATTAACTCAAAGATAGAATGATCTTTAAGAACCTGATAAATCCCAAAGGCTACAGCGATTAGAAATGCAGGTACAGCGATTGTCGCGGTCGCGCTTAATAATTTAAATCCAAAAATTACGAGGACCGTAACAGCAAGTCCCGTTAGTGTAGCCGCAACAGGGAGACTTAATTTCCCATGGCTTGCCTGTACTAGCCCTTCTGCAAAAACGGAGTTCTGTACACCGAACCAGCCAATTGTGGAAATCGCAATAACAGCACCAATAATACTTGACCCATAACGGCCAAAGCCCGTCCATCTTGACAATAGACTCGTGGAAAGACCTTCACGTGCTCCTGCATATCCTAGGAGAAGGCTAATTACTTCTAAAATGACACTGCCGAACATCGTTGCCCAAAAGGCTTGCCAAAAGGTCATGCCATATCCTAATGCTGCCCCGATCACAAATGAGGATATCGTTGCCATTGATCCAACACGTACAATCGACACATTCCATAATGATTGTCGTGCTGATTGCGGTACGCGAGATAGTGAATAATCATCCATTGCATTTTGTTTATTTTCCATTTGCCTCTTCTCCTCTACTCAGCTCTAACTCATAGGAACTAAACTCTATTACATCTTTACTCTTTGTTTTGAAGGTGGCGTCATATATGTCAAACGACTTTGTTTCACACCCATCTCTATCAAACCTTCGAGCATCTTTGTGGCAGCAAAGGCCGGATCAATCACTGGGACTTCATAACCTTTTTCCCTAAGGCGCTCTTGCAGTTCTGCTGCTACGCCCAAAAAGCCTGTACATCCAAGTACGATTGCATGTGCACCGTCTTGTTCTATTGCCTTCACCATTTCTTCGAATAGGGCCTCTTTCAACCTTTCCTTCTCATGAACTTCTAATACAGGAATATTAATATATCGAGTGGATGCTAGATTCCCGTGCACACCTAAAGTCTTGCTGATATTCTCAATCATTGGCACCACATTCGGTAGCACCGACACGACTGAAAAGGACTTGGCCAATGAACTCGCAAATAGCATTCCTGCTTCACATGGCCCAACGACAGGAATATCTAGTATCTCCCTGGCAGGCTTCACTCCGGGATCTCCGAAACAATCGCTAATAATCCCATCATAGCCTTCCTCTTCCGCCTCCTTAGCTTTTTCCAGCAAATTCGGTACGCTTAATGCTTCATCATATTCACTTTCTATTGATGCAGGACCATAATCTAGACTGCAAACGCCAAATTCTGTGTTAGCCGTACCATATAAATCAAATTCCTTTTTCGTTTCCTCTAAAAATACATCTGAAATAATAGGCATGATTACTTTAATTTTCATTGTCTGCTCTCCTTTTTCATTTATACTTAAAGTGATAAGGCTAGAATTCTTTTCATGCAATGCTAGATTAACTTTAAAACCACCCCTTTTGCGTGAATATTCCAGTTACCTTACAAATAATTCAATTAATATGAAATATTCAGATAATATAAAGTTTAATAAAATATATACTACCTAATATTAGTTAGGTAATCAAGAGGGAGAAGGAAATAGATTGTCGACAAAAATTAACATTATGAAAGCGGCTACAGAACTATTTGCCATAAAAGGATATGAAGGAACAACTTTAAAGGATATTGCAAATGCAGTTGGCATAAAGCCTCCATCTATTTATGCATTCTTTGAGGGAAAGGAAGATGTGTTGCTGCATATCTATCAAGAGATACTTGATGAGCATCATAAGCAT
Source organism: Rummeliibacillus sp. G93 (assembly GCF_023515935.1). NCBI lineage: Bacteria > Bacillati > Bacillota > Bacilli > Caryophanales > Caryophanaceae > Rummeliibacillus > Rummeliibacillus sp. G93. The sequence goes on along the minus strand of NZ_CP097314.1, from coordinate 500,689 downwards.
CTGCAGGATATGCTAGAACAATTGAAGAATGGATACGCCAAAAATAAGCTGTATGGATTGTTAGTAACCGCGGCAGAATATCATTTATCTGAAGCTGGAAAAATGAAATTGTTTAGAAGGCTGATGCTCTTCCCGCCTGAAATTTTACAAAGCGAAATCACAGAAAGCTTCCAAAAACTTGTTGCAATAGAACGACAAGCAATTAATGCTGTCTTTGAAGAAGCTATACGCAACATAGAGGTTAGAGAAGGAAAAAGTGAAGACATGACAACTGCCTTCCAATGCTTAATGAATGGTTTGTTCTTAGAGTCACAGTATTATGATGAGCAGGAATTCTATCTACGACTTGATATTATTTGGGAGGAATACTGGATGGGAATTAGTAGAAAAGTCTGATTTCTAGGAACATCCATAGTCATCTCAATCACACTAAAAAACCGTGATATGTTGATAACATCACGGTTTTTCTTTGTGCGGAAAATCAATAGTAGAATCCATTTAATTATCTACGGATTCTATATTGCTTATAGTCCTCCGGAAGAGGTGAAACATAGCTTTCTCCATCAAGACGTTCAAGCAATTCTTCTTTCGCCTTCTGGATTAGATCTGGTCTCTTCATCACTTCAGCGGCAGTAGCAGCAATCACTTTTCCTGCATGCAGCATTCCCTTGTGGCCGATGGAAGACCCACCTTGTGAGACCATTTGCCAAGAGTGCAAAGAGGTACCTATTGCTGCACAGGCAGCATAGCATTGTGCTGTCGGAACAATCCAGCTGACATCTCCCACATCTGTAGAACCAGGCATGACTTCTATGTCCTCCACATGCGGCTCCACGATATCAGAGAGCTCTTTTCCTTTTAACTCTTTCACATTTTGCAAACCAAATTCTTTTTCTGCATCTGTAAGTGTATCTCTAATTTCTTTGGCTAATTGTATTTCCTTTTCGTTAAATTGAGGTACACCGAGCTCTACATATTTTTCCTGCATAACGGTTTCTAACGTTGTATTGGGAATATAATTGAACATGGCCGAATCAAAACCAATCTCAAGCTCGGTGCCTGTCATAAGAGCAGCTCCTCTTGCAATATCGCAGACCCGCTCATAAATCTCATGTGTTTGTTTTACTTCTGGCGCACGAACAAAGTACAACACTTCCGCTTCTGATTGAACCACGTTTGGCGACACTCCACCTGTATTGGTGATCGCATAGTGAACCCTTGCTTCCGGAATGATATGCTCTCTTAAATAATTCACTCCAACACTCGTTAACTCTACCGCGTCCAACGCACTTCTCCCTAAATAAGGACTTGCTGCAGCATGAGAACTTTTGCCTGTAAAGCGGAAATTCACTTCATAGCATGCGAGTGTGCGAGAAGACCAAATTTTATTATGAGCTTCTGGGTGCCATGTTAAGGCAAAGTCGACATCATCAAACACGCCTTCTCGAACCATGAAGATTTTACCGCCCCCGATTTCTTCTCCAGGACATCCATAATACCGTATAGTACCTGGTAAATTGTTTTCTTCCATTAATTGACGAAGAGCAATCGCTGCGGCTAGCGACCCAGTACCAAGCAAATTATGTCCACAGCCATGGCCGTTACCGTTTTTCACAACCTCTTCTTGTTTGGTTGATCCTGCTTTTTGGCTTAGACCAGTCAAGGCATCAAATTCACCTAAAATCGCCAACACAGGATTGCCAGTTCCATAGCTTCCCACAAAGGCTGTTTCAATGCCGCTAATCCCTCTCTCCACCTGAAACCCTTCATCTTCAAGCACCTTGCTAATGAGATCGGCAGACTTCCATTCTTCAAATCCAGTCTCAGCATATTCCCAAAGCTGATCGCTGACGCCAATCAGCTTGTCTCGTTTTTCTTCAATTAATTGATCTATTCTTGCTACTTCATTTTCTATTTTCGTATCATTCATTTAGAACACCTCATTTTTTCATTTGTATATCCTTAAAAAGGTCCATATTTTGTGAGATAGGCGATAATGACAAACACGATGGCTACTGCATATTGCACGAGCACCAATGGGAACAGCCATTTTAACCAGCGAATATAAGAAACGCCAACCAAGGCCGCCCCTGCTACAGCTATGCCAGGTATTATCATATTGAATATGCCATCGCCAAATGTGAATATAAGTACAGCTGTCTGTCGGGTAACCCCAATGATGTCAGATAGCGGAGACATAATCGGCATTGTTAGAGCAGCCATTCCACTGCCGGAAGGAACCGCTATATGGAGCAGCGAATCGAAAACCATCATGCCAATTGCCGCAAAGGAAGGAGGCAAGTCCTTAATTAAAGTAGAGGCATAATACAGAATGGTATCCATGATGTGTCCCTGATCGAGCACAATCACAATGCCTCTTGCAACACCAATAATCATGGCACCATAAATGAGTGCTTGAGAACCTTTCATGAATTCATCGACTAATGTATTGGTGGTATAGCGGGCAATGAGCCCAATTGCTATACCGAATATAATGAACATTCCGGCAATTTCATTTATAAACCAGCCAAATTTTACAACGCCCACTCCTAGGATTATCAAATTGAGAACAAAGCAAGCGAGAATCAATTTATGTTTGCGTGTTAATGTAATATCAGACTTTAATAGCTGGTCAATTTGTTCACGTTGAATTGTTCCATATTCCCCTAAGGACGGGTCTTGTTTCACTTTCATCGCGTGCCGATAAACAAAAATTACAGATACTATGTACATAACAACAAAAGCTACAATCCGAAGGCCCATCCCCGAGAATGGCGGAAGCCCAGCTATTCCTTGTGCCACCCCTACGGTAAATGGATTCATAATCGCCGTCGTAAAACCTGCGGATACACCGACTAACACAATGCCAAGACCTGTAAGCGCATCATATCCTAGCCCTACAATCAGCGGAGTGATAATCAGAATATAAGGAAGTGTTTCCTCATACATCCCAAGCAATGAGCCTAACAATGCAAAAAATAGCATCAAAACGGGAATGAGTAATTTCTCTTTTGAGCCGAACTTGCGAGTCATCGTTACAATGAAAGCCTCAACAGCACCCGTCGAATTCAGCACACCGTATGCACCACCAATAATTAAGAGGAAAAACATAATTGAAGCTGCATCGACCATCCCAGCAGGGATACTACCCAAGATGCCCATAAACCCAACTGGTTCAGCCTTTATAAAATGAAACGAATCAGGTTTCACAATACTCCTGCCATCGACCATTTCCCTTTCATATTCTCCAGTTGGCATAATATACGTCAATATTACGCAGATAGCTAACAATCCTAATAAAAGAGCAAAGACATTAATCTCTTTCGGCTTCTTCCCAGCTTTTGCCTCTCGTATGTCTACAACCTTTGGCGCCGTATTATTTGTCATACCTTTCCCCCCTTATCATCTATTCTTTTTAAATGAATAGTAATAAATTTTGAATATTGCTAATAAATATACAGAAGTACATATATTCCGTCAACCGAAATATTCTAAATATTTTAAATTAGTAATATGGTAGCACTTTAATTGGATGAATCATAAGTTTTACTTTATTAGTAAAGATTCATTTGCTAATCTATAAATTTCAAAGCTAAAAATAGCTCTAAATTTCAACATTAATGCTGGTATTTCAGCTATGTATTTTTAAACAACAACAAAAAAGCCTCCAACCTTATAAAAGATTGAAGACTTTGATATAATCTACGCTATTGTTTTCACTGAACAGTTATTTTCATCAAGCTTTTTATTAAACGATCAAGCATAGCAGGAGTTTGAATAAATGCACTTTCAATATGTAGTCGTTCAGTTAATTGATGGGGGTCCTTCCCAAACGGTCCTACATTAAGTACAGGTGCTTGAAGTTTATGCATATCAGCAAATGGAATACTGTAAACGTCTCCCCATACTGGTGTATTTCGCTCAAATGCAGCCCATCCATCCTCATCTCCACTATAATGGACATAACTTAAATCACAAATCCCGTTGAAATAATGGACTTGCTCCATTGCTACACCAAATTCTATAGCTACATCTTTTACCAATTGGACAGCATCCATAATAAGCGGATCATCAGATGTGTTAACGGCCGGATAATATGGTGGGGCGAATAGCAATACGATAGCTGGTGCCAACTCTTGGCATTCTATCATCAACTTATCTGCTATTCGTAAAGATTGCTCACGTTCGTCCCAATTAGAATTTGTGATAACTTCATCTCGTATCTGTACCACTCGTTCAATGCCCAACTTGTTTTCTGCGTAAGAAAGTAATTGTTCGTAACGCAATACTTTTACTTTCCCTACGCCTTCGATTCCTTGTTTTAAACAAAGTTCTGTATACGCCTTATTACAGTCTTCTGCTGATTCCTCTGCAATTTGCTCAAATAAATCCAATACCTCAGAAGCTGACCGTTTCATTAAAAATACATTATATAGAGCAGAGGCACGGTAAGGCGTTTGTGTTGAATACGCATCTTTTAAATCTCTTTGCTGTAGAGAAACCGGCAACGGCGTGGTTTCCGAAAGATCACTTTCTTGGAAAAGCGCATTCCATTCCATTCGTTGCGTTAAGAAGGTTGAAATATAATTTGCTGTCATCCCTTTTAGCGGCTCGCCAACATGCGTTTCTTTTCCATAGAAAAGAGCAGCTGGCATAATCTTACCAATTGTCCCTGAATAAATGTAATGTTTCTCATCACCAGGTATTTGTGCAAATGAAGGTTCACTATTTAAAAACAATTTATAGGCAATGCCATATTGATCGCGCATCTTGACTAGTTCTGTTACGGCCCTTCTCATGCCAGATGAATTCACTTCTTCATCCGGAACAGTTAATAAAATTAGATTAATGGGCCACTTTTCTATACTTGCTTTTTCGATAAGTGCCATATGCAGCGCGAGGCCCATTTTCATATCCATTGTCCCTCGACCAAACAAGTATTTCCCTGATTCAAGATCCAGCCGCGCATCTTCCGGAAGATTACTTTTTCGGTTGAGTAGCTCTTTTGTTAGTTCTTCAGGCTGGAAGGCAAGCGGCTCAAGATCACCATATTCTTCTGTTTGCACAGTGTCAAAATGGCTGATTAAAACTACCGTTTCTTCTACCTCTTGGTTTCTATAAAAGGCAGTCACCAATTTCCGACCAAGGTCAGCTTCGTGAAAAGACAAGTATTCTGGATGCATTTTGAAATATTCCAGGTCGCCTAACTTTTTATGGACTTTATGTGCAAATTGGCGTTCCCCCTCTGTAAAGGTTCGACTATCCCAGCTGACAAGCTCACATAACAGTGCTCTAAGCTTTTCCGGGGTGGCCCATAATAATTGACTCATCCCAATCACCTTCCTTGATAAAATTTCCCTTAGTGATAGTTTTATATTCTATTTATACTAGAACCGTAAAGATAAACAGCTTAATCCGCCATCTTGCTTTTGGAATTCGGACATTTCTAATTCGATGGTTTTATAGCCTGCTTCATTCATTTTTCGTTTTGTTTCTTCATAACCTTTTGGGATGATAACGTAATCATTTACTCTTATGCAGTTTGCAGAGTATTCATCCTCAGCTGATACTGTCAGTTTGTCATATTGCTCGAAATCTGGATGATCTAAAAATTCGCCTGCTGCCACAATTAAATTATTACCTAGATAAGCAATCCCTGTTTTGAGGTGGAAAAATTTTTCTAACGGGACAATAGTTCCTTTATAACCTTCAGATTCTACTATTTCTTTTAACTGGCGTGCCCCTTCTTCATTTGTACGATCTGAGATACCTATATAAAAATGATTATCTGCCTGAAGAACATCTCCACCATCTAAAGTGCCTGGTGCCTTGATATAATATATTTTTTCATAAAAATCTTTTAATACGGATTCCATTTCTGTTATTTCGCCATTTCGTGAATCCGCTCCTGGATTGGAAACCACCGCAAACTCAGAAGTTAGGACTGCAGTGTCTTCCACAAATGTAGAATCGGGAAAATCTTCACTTGCCGGAAGATGTGTTACTTCTACACCACATTTTTTTAATGCTTCTACATAAGCCTTGTGCTGTTCCAATAATTTCTCGTAATCCGGCTTACCAAGATCTGATGTTGTTAATCCATTTACATAGCTTTCCCCAGGTGTTTTTACAATTACATTTTTAAACATTTACTATTCCCCCATTGTTTTTAGTTTATTTGCGCACTACCGGACATGTTAAACAAGTTGGTCCCCCTGTGCCCTTATAGCTAATTTCTTGCCCCTTGTATTCATATACTTCAGCCCCTGCATCAATCAACTGTTGTTTGGTCTGATTGTTGCCTTCTGGAATAACGCATACCCTTGGAGTCAAGGCTAGTACATTACACCCTAGATTCATATATTCATCATCAGAAACTTCAATGAGCTGGATGCCCCGTTCAATCAATAGCTGCCTAAAGAAGACTGGCATGAGCCGTGAATACACTACTGCTAAATCATGATCTACCATGCTGATGAATGACATTAAATGCAGGCATTCGCGCACTCCTTGATCATGTGGAAGTTGCACAACAATGAATTCATCAACAAGAGGTGCTGTTATTTCTTTCAACTGTCGAATTGCTTCAGCATTCGTCCGATAGCCCAATCCTACAGCAAGCGTTCTGTCATCAAGCCACACAAGATCCCCAGCATCAGAAACAGCATCTCCTGTCAATTCACCAATAATAGGAATGTTCTTTTCCCCAAGAAATTCTTTATATGCCTTTGCTTCAGGCTGCCTTACTGCCTTTCCAGATTTTAAAATGATGGCTCCATCACTTGTAAATTTCACTGGATCATGGGCATATAAGGAATCCAATCCTGCATCAGAAAAGACAGGCAAATAATCAATATTCGGAACATGTTTCTTCAGGATAGAAATAAACGTAGCGTGTTCTTTTACTGCTTCTTCGTAATTCGGCTCTTCTAAATAGTTGAATCTCTTCCATTCCTTCGAGACATTTTCTTGATTGATAAATGATTCTTCTGGCCGTTTAACAATTACTCTTTCTAAGGGTTTATACATAGATGAACAAAAACTCATTCTCTCCCACTCCTTTTTCCGCATTGTGAAAAATATTTCTGCTTAAAGGAAAATCTTCTTAAATTATAAAAGTGAATATGTTATAATGTCAATATGTTTTAAATTTTTAGAAATCTTTATTTTTAATGAACCGAAAGATAGGTGACAAACCATATGCAATCAATTGACCGTGCGATGAGTGTTATTAAAATATTAGTTTCTGATTCTGATAACTGGATGTCTATTACAGAGCTCGCGGAAGCATGCAACCTTCCCATTAGCTCTATGCACCGACTACTAAAAGCCATGATGAAACATGGATTAATCCAACAAGATCTCCAATCTAAACAATATAGCTTAGGGAATAGTTGGCTTGAATACGGTTTAATTATGTATGACAAAATGGACTATATTAGTCAGATTAGACCTGAACTAGAGAGGCTTATGAACAACGTAGAAGAAAGCGTCTACCTTAGCCAACCTATGGGAAATGAATCACTAATTATTGAGCGAATTGACAGTATAGCAAACCCAATTCGGGTGTATGATCAGCTAGGATCTAAGATTCCTATGAACATAGGTGCTGCCAATAAAACGATGCTCTCATTTATGCCATACCAACAGACAAAGAAAATTTTAGAATCTCTTTTGCCTGAGCAGGAAATAGAAGCTTGTTGGGAAGTTTTAAAAGAAACAAAAATGAACGGATACGGAATCAGCCACAATGAAAGAACGGAAGGGACGACTTCTGTTGCCGCCCCGATTTTAAACCATTTTGGAGAAGTCCATGGTGCAGTAAGCATCGGATTTGTCAGCTTTAATTTAACAGATGATAGACTAGACTTCCTCATTAAAAATGTGGTGGAAACAGGCAACCGCATTTCTAAAAAGTTAGGGTATAACGGTTTTTAATAAGACAAGCAATGGGTTTACCAGCAGTGCTAATAACTCATTGCTTTTTATTATGGCTATGATTCTTGTTCAGTTATTTGTACAATGGTTTGTTCAGTAAACTCCTCTTCTTTTGTCACCACTTTCTTCGCCAACTTAAATTTATAAAACAATACACAAGCAATTAAGAAACCTACGCCATAAAACACACCCAGTCTCTGGGTAGGATCAAAGGCAAGAAAGATAAGAATAAAGAAACAAAATCCAAAACAAAATAACGGGACGATTGGATATAATGGAACCTTGTATTTTAAATCCGTCAGCTTCCCTCCCCCTTTTAGGAACTTTCGACGGAACATATATTGAGATAAAGCAATACCCATCCAGGAAATAGTGACCGATATTCCGGCTATAGACATCAATAAAACAAATACTGTGTCAGCTGCTATGAAGCTTGTTAATAAAGATAAAAGCGAAAAAGAGATGGTGAATATAAGGGCATTGAGTGGAACTTTTCTCTTAGTTAATTTTCCGAAGACTCTAGGAGCCATTCCATCGTGAGCCATTGACCATAATAAACGTGTTGAAGCATACAGACAGGAATTTCCTACTGATAAGATAGCAGTTAAAATAATAAAATTCATAATGCCCGCCGCATATGGCACACCGGCTATTTTCATTAGAGTAACAAATGGACTTTCCAATAATCCTAATTCAGAAGAAGGGAAAATAGCGGAAAGAATAATGATCGATGAAATGTAGAAAACGATTATTCTAAAAAGAACATTGCGAATCGCTTTCGGAATATTTTTTTCCGGCTCTTCACTTTCACCTGCAGCAATTCCAATTAATTCTGACCCTTGGTAGGAGAAAATAACATTCATCATGGTAACAAAGACAATGGCAATACCTGCCGGGAAAAGACCGGTCGGCGCTAAATTCGTCATAAAGGGAGTTGAGCGGTCAGATAAAGGAATGAAACCAAAGATTCCTGCGATGCCAATAAGAATAAATGCAATCACAGCTACTACCTTTATCCCCGCGAACCAATACTCCGCCTCAGCAAATCCTTTCGTTGTTAACGCATTTAAAGTGAATAAAAGCACAATAAATGCAGCACACCAAATCCAAACTGGCGTATGAGGAAACCAATGCTTCATAATCATGCCTGCAGCTGTAAATTCAACACCTGCAGTTGCAGCTGAACCCACAAAATACATCCATCCTAGTGAGAAACCCGCAGATGGCCCAATGTATTTAGCTGCGTACTTTTGAAACGAACCAGTAACTGGCATATGAACAGCAAGCTCCCCCAAGCAAACCATAACCATATACAAAATCAAACCGCCAATCAAATAGCCAATAATAGCTCCCCCGGCTCCTGCTTGATTAATCGTAAAACCTGCATTCAAAAAAAGCCCGGTCCCGATAACGCCGCCTAGTGAAAGCATAAATAAATGGCGTTTTTTCATCGAACGGTTTAACTGTTCGTGTGTTTCCATTTTCTCCATTAACCGCACCCCCAAGATATGTTTGAAGTCTAATAGAACCAAACCTGTTCCCCTATTAAAAGCTATAAGCGCTTCTTTGCCCCCTCTTTCCGCATAGCGGAATTAAATTCTGTTAAAAGGAATATTGATTAAATTATAAATAACGATACTTTTATTTGTCAATATATTTTGAATAGTAAAAATGTAAATGCTTTCATTTCATAATAATGATGAGCATTTAAAATAGATCGGCTTGAAACCAAAACTAGATCACATACCTCCTCCTATAATAATTTTTCAGACATAAAAAAATCCCCATTCAATAAACAGATTAACTGTCTACCAAATAGGGAGCTTCAATATTAAGTTAATAAGTACAACTAACTATTCCATCCTTTAAGCCCCATTAAAACTTCATAAGGAACTTCCTCTTTCACCTTTCCCTTGTTACCCTCGGTAGTGGTGGCTTTACAGATAGAATTCCAAATAGCTTCTTCCACAGTGTCCACCGCCATTTCAAAAAGTTGGGAGATCAGCTGGCCATCCTCTCGCAAAAAGTGAAATGTGTTGCATTCCTGGTTAGGTGGCAGCTTATGAGGAATACGATGCGCTGTAGAAAAGGCAATAACGATATCTCCGCTTCCATGGGATGCATAAGACCCAGTTCTCGAAAGACCAAAGGCAGCGCGTTTCGCTAATCGTTGCAACTGCCTTTCATTTAAAGGAGCATCTGTTGCAAGGACTATCATAATAGAGCCATCTGGCATTCTTTCTTTGTTCTCTTCCGCTTTCGCGAATCGGCCGTCACCCGGTATGCGCAAATCTTTTTTTTCACCAAAATTGCTCACGACTAAAGCTCCAACTGTATACAGATTATCCCCAAAGGAGGCTTCTCTTGAGCTTGTCCCAATGCCTCCTTTATAACCTAAGCAAGACATACCTGTCCCTGCACCAACGCATCCTTCTTCCACGATCCCACTCTCAGCATTCTGAATTGCTTGAATGGCATGTTCTGGTGCAACATGCATGCCGCGAATATCATTCAGATACCCATCGTTGCATTCTCCTACAATGACATTGACAGTGCCGGTTGTATCGCCAATTTGCGGATTTTGCCTGAGAAGATAACGAATGGTTCCATCTAAGACTGCCGGAACAGATAGCGTATTTGTTAGCATAATGGGGCTTTCAATTACACCCAATTCCTGTAGCTGGATGGTCCCTACCGTCTTGCCAAATCCATTAATCACATATGAGCTCCCTAAAACTTTTTCTTCGAAGAGAGAATCAGTATGAGGCAGGATAACTGTTACCCCTGTTCGAATGGCATGTCCGTCTTCATTATTATAGGAAAGGGTAACATGTCCCACCTTCACACCCGAAACATCTGTTATCGAATTATGTTTTCCGGTTTGAAATCTACCTATTTTAATACCTAGATCACGTAGCCTAACTCTGCCCATTTCTTTTCACCACCAAAATTTGTCTATTATATAAATTGAAGACTATCTCTTTTCAATATAAATGACAAGCAGAAAAATGGCCTGGAGAAGTTTCCTTTAATACAGGAACTTCGATTTTGCATATTTCCATACAGGCATTACAGCGAGGGTGGAATGTACAACCAGTTGGTGGATTTGATGGGCTTGGTATATCTCCTTGCAAAACAATTCGTTCTTTTTTTATACGCGGATTAGCTATTGGAACGGCAGACATTAAGGCTTTGGTGTATGGATGCTTTGGATTCTCGTACAATGTTTCCTTCCGAGCAATCTCTACTAATTTACCAAGATACATTACACCTACCCGATCACTGATATGTTCGACAACACTTAAATCATGAGATATGAAGAGATAAGTTAACCCAAATTCCTCTTGTAAATCTTGCATGAGATTCAACACTTGCGATTGAATGGACACATCCAATGCAGACACAGGTTCATCTGCTACTATCAATTTCGGATTGACAGCAAGTGCTCGCGCAATCCCAATTCGTTGCCTTTGTCCACCACTGAATTCATGTGGATAACGATTGGCGTGATAGGATGTAAGCCCAACACATTCTAATAATTCATGTACTTTTTTTATTCTGTCTTTTTTGTTCATCATATTATGAACAATTAAGGGCTCAGCAATAGTTTCGCCTATCGTCATTCGTGGATTTAAGGAGGCATATGGATCCTGAAAGATCATTTGTAATTCTTTTCTTGCTTCTCGAATTTGTTTGTCGTTTAACTTACTAAGATCTCTTCCGTCAAACAAGATTTCTCCCTCAGTCGGTGCAAGCAGTCTTGTAATCATTCGTCCAATCGTAGACTTGCCGCATCCACTTTCCCCAACTAACCCTAACGTCTCTCCTTTTTCGATAGTAAGCGATACTCCGTCCACTGCTCGAACAAAAGACTTTTTCTGCCCAAACAAACCTTTGTTGACTGGAAAATGTTTTTTTAGATTTTTGACTTCCAATAAGAGCTCTGTCATTTACTTTGCCTCCTTTACAAATTCATCTTCATAAAGGAAACAGCGACACTGATGTCCATTCGAAATCTGGCTCAACTCTGGATCTTCCGTTTTACAAATCTCCATTACTTCTATGCAACGCGGAGCAAATTTGCAGCCCTTTGGCATATTAGCAGGAGTCGGAACATTACCCGGAATAGACGTAAGCCGCTCTGATTTCAATCCTAATTTTGGAACAGAATTTAACAAGCCCTTTGTATAAGGATGTTTCGGATTTTCAAATAGTTCAAAGACATCCGCCTCTTCTACCACCTTGCCCGCGTACATAACGACAATACGATCACACATTTCGGCCACTACCCCTAAATCATGAGTGATCAGCATCATAGCTGTTCCCTTTTCTTGTTTCACTTTTTTCATGATTTCTAATATTTGAGCCTGTATGGTTACATCTAATGCGGTTGTTGGTTCGTCTGCTATTAATAATGTAGGATTACAAGACATGGCCATCGCAATCATTACTCTCTGTCTCATGCCGCCGGAAAGTTGGTGGGGAAATTCATCGATAATCTCCTCCGCTCTAGGTATCCCAACAAGCTTTAACATATTGATGACGTGTTCTCGCGTTTTTTTCTTGTCATACTTCAAGTGTAGCCTAACTGCCTCTCCAATTTGTTGACCTATTTTATAAACTGGATTAAGTGATGTCATAGGTTCTTGAAAGATCATAGCTATTTCATTGCCTCGTATTTTACGCATTTTGTCTTCTGGCAGGGTTAAAAGATCACTATCTTTAAACCTGATAGATCCATCTACGACTTTACCAGGTGTATGACCAAGCAAGCCCATAACAGAAAGCGACGTTACACTTTTACCACATCCGGATTCACCCACAATGCCCAGTGTCTCTCCTTCATTGATAAATAGGTCAACGCCATTCACTGCAGGTATTTGTTGATTATCAACGAAAAAATAAGTTTTTAAATTAGATATCTCTAATAACCTATTACTCATATGATCGCTCCCTATCTATTAATCTTTCATCTTCGGATCGAGCGCATCTCGTAATCCATCACCTAACAAATTAAAAGCAAGAACCGTAATAAATATGGATAGACCGGGGAAAAACGTAACATGGGGAGCCGTGTTTAGAAAATCTCTCCCTGCACTGAGCATGGCACCCCATTCTGGAGATGGCGGCTGTGCACCCAATCCTAAAAAGCTCAGACTTGCAGCTGTTAAAATCGCTGTGCCAATTCGCATCGTAAAATAGACAATGATACTTGAGAGGGTGCTGGGGAAAATGTGTTTAAATATAATCCTTTTTGCTGATGCTCCAACTGACCTGGCTGATTCAACATACAACGTTTCTTTAATCGAGAGAGTACTGCTTCTGACAATTCGCGCAAAAGTCGGTATACCAAAAATAGCAACAGCAATCACGACATTTCCTAATCCTGGTCCTAAAATAGCGATAATCCCAATGGCTAGTAAAATACCGGGAAAGGCAAATAAAACATCACAAATTCGCATAATCATATTATCGAGCCAGCCACCATAATAACCACTGACTAAGCCTAAAATTGTTCCAAGAACAGCACTGAAAAATACAGAGCTTAATCCGACAAAAAGAGAAATTCTTGTTCCTTCGATAATTCTGCTAAAGATGTCTCTTCCAAATGCATCTGTGCCAGCTAAATGTTGCATGGACGGTGAACTCAAAATATTTTCATAATCCGGCTCTACAGCTGAATATGGTGCAATAAATGGACCTAATAGCGCCACAATAAATAAGAATCCAATAAAAAAGGCAGCAATCATAGCAATACGCTGTTTCTTAAATTTTCTCCAGAACTCTAAAAACGGGGTTCGGACTTTTTCGGCTTCTTGTCGGCCATCTTTTAAATGAAGATCCACAGTACCATTTTTCAACTCTCTACCCCCTATTTATTATTTATAGCGAATTTGCGGATTCATCATCCCATATAAAACATCCACAATTAGATTAATCAAAATGAACTCTAATGCAAAAAGCAGCATTTCTGCTTGAATGACCGGATAATCGCGAAACGATACTGAATCAATTAACAAACGTCCTAATCCAGGCCAACTAAATACAGTTTCCACGACAATAGATCCTCCCAATAAAAAGCCAAACTGTAATCCAGTCATCGTTATTACTGGTATCATGGCATTCTTTAAAGCATGATTCCACACCACTACATTTTCTTTAAGCCCCTTCGCCCTTCCAGTCCGAATATAATCTTCTCTTAGAATGTCCATTAAAGAAGATCGTGTAAAACGCGCTATAACAGCAGCTACTCCTGCTCCTAAAGTGACTGAAGGAAGAATATAGCTTTTCCAAGACTCAATTCCTCCTGTTGGAAACCATCCAAGCTTTACTGAAAATAATTGAATGAGCATTAAACCCAGCCAAAAGGATGGCAACGAGATCCCTGAAACAGCGCCAAACATCCCTGTGTAATCTTGCCACTTGTTTCGCTTTGTGGCTGAAATGACTCCTATCAGCAATCCAAAAACAATTGCCCACACCATACTCCAAATTGTTAACCAGAAGGTGGGCATAAATCTGTCCACTATCTCATCAAATACAGGTCTTTTGGTTTTCATTGATGTACCTAAATCGCCCTGTAGTATTTTTCCTAGATATACAAAGTATTGTTTAACTTTTGGTTGATCTAGACCTAATTCTTGCCGTACAAGCTCTACATCTTTATAGCTCGCATCAGGTCCTGCTACTAGTCTTGCAGGATCTCCTGGAATCATATGCACAAACATAAATATAAAAATAGAGACAATGAAGAGAGTTGGAATAATCCCTAATAAGCGCTTAATCGTATAGTGAAACATAATCCTCCCCCTCGAAGATTGTTAGTAAAGGTTCTTATAATAGTGAGCGCTAATTTTGCAACTAGCGCTCTTCACTATGTGTTATCTTTTAATTTCAGCTTCACTTGCGCTGAGCGCACCATCGGGAAGTAAATAGACGCCTTCCAAGTAATTCTTTTTGCCTGCCATTGTATCTTCAACCATGAGATACGCCCATGGAGCATCCTTCCAAATAATTTCTTGCATTTCAGCATAGGCTTCTTTGCGTTTTTCTTGGTCTGCTGTTTGAAGGCCTGCATCAATTAATTCATCTACTTTTTTATTTTCATAATATGATACGTTATAAGATGTTGGAGGAGCTGAATCACCCGCTAACAGTGGGCGGATTCCCCAGTCTGCATCACCTGTAGAAGAAGACCAACCGCCATAGTAAAGCTCTACCTCAGCATCTTTTGCATTTTGCACAGACCAAATTTTATCTGAAAGTGTCCCGGATTCCATCGGGACCACGTTTACTTTAATACCGACTTGGCTCAGTTGCTGTTGTATAAATTCCATTGCCTTCATAGCATCCGAGTTGTTCGCGCCCCATACTTTTGTTTCAAAACCATTCTCGTATCCTGCTTCTTTTAACAATTTTTTTGCTTTTTCAAGATCATAAGGATATGGTGTTTGCTTAGAATAGAATTGGAGACCTTCTGGAATAATGGAGTCCATTTCACTTCCATATCCGCGGTAAACCACTTTTAAAAATGCTTCCTTATTGATAGCATAGTTAATTGCCTGGCGTACTCGCACATCATTAAATGGTTTCTTCGTGGTATTCATCGACATATACCGGGCCACAATGGATGGCTTATTTTCAACTACAATTCCGTTTTTACCGTTTATTTGAGCAGCTTGTTCAGTTGGAATTGGATAAATGAAATCAGCTTCGCCTGTTTGAAGCATGGCTACACGCGCACCATTTTCCGGCACTGGTTTAAACTTTATATCATCAACTTTCGGCAATCCTGCTTGCCAGTAATCTGGATTTTTCACAACTGTTAAATGATCACTTTGATCCCACTCAGAAAATTTGAATGGACCTGTGCCAACTGGATGTGTTGCAACATCTTTTCCATACTTTTTAATGGCTTTAGGGCTCATGATTCTTGCCGCTGGATGTGCGAAGTTATTCAGCATTGCACCAAATGGTTTCTTTAATGTCACCTTGAAGGTGTAATCATCGATCGCTTCTGTTTTCTCCACAAGCTCGAACATGCTATAACGTTTTAATTTATTATCCGGATTTGCTACACGATCGATATTGACCTTTACAGCTTTTGCATTAAATGGAGCACCATCGTGAAACTTTATTCCTTTTCTCAGATTGAAGGTGATTTCTTTTGCATCTTTACTAGCTTTATAGCTTTCCGCCAATACAGGAATCATTTTCATATCCTTATCAAAGCCAACAAGTCCTTCTAACAGGGTGGATTGAATGGAACCAGACAGTGTATCATTTGTGTCTTGTGGATCCATGCTCACAAGATTATCTTTAATGGCAATCGTAAGAGAGTTGCCTTCTTTCTTTGCAAGCGATTGGTTTTTAGGATTTGCATTCTTGGATGGATTAGGTTCTTTGCTTGTGGAACCAGAACACCCTGCAAGCACAAGGAGTACTGCCAATAAACTAGTTAACCATACAAATAGACATCTTTTCTTAAACATTTCCCTTCCCCCTCGACATTTTTATTTTCCCTGCTTCTAACACTTTCGCAAAATAAAAGATGGAACAAGTTGCCCTATATCCTCTTGTCGGGCATTTTTTAAAACTGGCTGATGATATTGCCTTAAATGATTCAATTGTTCTTGATCTAATAAATCCAGCTGTCTCAGTACCTCTAATGCTGTTGGATAAACGGCCCTGCTGTTCCCGTCTTCTACCTTTATAGCAATGCCGACGCCAGTTTCTTTATCGCCAATTAAGTACACAGCCTCGGCTCCTGCTTTTCCAAACATTCTTCCTGCGGCAGCTTTCATAAAATCTGTACAAAAACGGGCCGTCCCACCAACCATTTCCGGATATTTCATCATAGCGGTAGTGATTCGATTAACCGCTTCGGTCCGGCTGTCTGAAAATGTGTTTGGACGAGTCATTCTTGCAAATCCATATGCTAATCGTTCTAATGGCAATGCATGTACCGGCACTCCACAACCGTCTATCCCAATCTTTATTTTTTCAATTGGATACTCAGTCACCTCAGAAATCACCTTCATGATACGTTGTTGGACAGGGTGATCAGGTAAATAATAGTCTTCCAGTGATTCACTGTTATGCTTTGCTGTCACTAGCATGCCTGTATGCTTCCCTGAACAATTATTATATAAAGGGGTCAGTTCCTTTCCGGCTGCCATGAGCTGTTTATAAGTTTCCTGCGAATGAGGAATATGGGTGCCGCATTGCAAGAATGCTTCTTCTATGCCTGTCCTTTTTAACATCGCTAAAACGCGATCGGTATGCTGTGCTTCTCCGCTATGTGATGCACAACATAAGGAGAGGTCCTGTTCACTTAGCCCATATCGATCCGCTGCTCCCGTTTCCACAATCGGCATAGCTTGCAACGGTTTCACTGCAGAACGAGCATAGGTTTCTCGATATGGGTCACCCGCTGCATATAGTAATGTACCTGCCGAATCAACAACTGCTACATGTCCAAAATGAGAGCTTTCTATCTTTTTCCCGCGATAAACATCTACAAGTTTCAATGGATTCATCTTTATGCACCTCTTCTCATCAATAAAATTCGTTCAAATGTTTGACCTATTATATTGATGAGGAAAGTCTATTAGAACCGAATTCTTTCAGAGAATATCAATAATCCTTCATAGATATCAGATAAAAGTGGTATAACCATTTAGCAGAAGAGGCATATAGCATGTTTTTTTATGACTGTGATAATTCTTTGATGGACATTGGAATATAGAGTGTCCTTTATATGGGTAATTTTATTTATTCAAAATTCAGAAATGCTTGTTATAATTAGCTATACTTAAATAAAGGAGCTGGCTACCTTGCCTATGTTGTATGTATGTTTATTGTTATTGACGAGTTTTCTATGGGCGGGGAATTTTGTAGTGGGAAAATCACTTGTAGACCATGCTAGCCCCATTACCTTGACTACCTTAAGATGGTTGATTGCTGTACTTTGTCTCCTACCTTTTGTATGGTGGAAAGAAAAGAAGCTACTGCCATCAAAAAGTGCCATTCTACCCCTTATACTGATGGGGGTGACAGGCGTGGTGTTATTTAATATTTTTCAATTTTTAGCGCTCGAACATACTTCGGCGACAAATGTTGGGTTAATCTCCACACTTAATACCATTTCAATCGCTGTCTTTTCTTTTTTTCTATTAAAAGAGCGGATTGCTCCATTACAAACACTCGCAATGGCCTTCTCTTTCTTTGGCGTTTTGCTTGTACTGACAAAAGGGAAATTAGGCTTACTTCTCGCCTTTCAATTCAATGTGGGTGATTTGTGGATGATTGCGGCTGTTCTGATTTGGGGGCTTTATTCTGTTTTTAGTAAATGGGCGATGGCGAAAACCACACCGTTAATGGCTACCTTGTATTCAGGTATTTTTGGGCTAATCGCCATAATTCCTTTTAATGTGGCTGACTTCCACATCACCAATGTCAATCCATCCTTCTTGGGTGCCCTTTTTTATACCGGGCTGATCTCTACAGTCCTATGTATGGTGCTTTGGAATATTGGCGTACAAAAAATCGGCGCAACAACTGCTGGCCTTTTCTTGAATTTCAATCCTATTTTTACAGCCATCTTATCTTTTTTACTTTTAAGAGAACGAATGACGTTCATCCAAGTGATCGGCAGCATCATCGTCATTGCAGGCTGCTACTTGTTTTCTATTTTTAAAGCAAAAGAAGACGCTGAAGTTCATGAAGAAAGTTCGGCTGCATGAGATGAGTAATTCTTAAAACACAATACTCCTATACGAAGGAGGGTACTTTATGATGAAATTCTTAATTTTCCTTACCTTATTATTAGTTGGCGGTTGGGTTATCGAATATCTACTTCGAAAAACCTTTAACGTCAAAAGAAATGGTTATATTTATAAGCCTATCAATCTACTACATAAACGTTTAGAATGGACGCTGCTTGGACTTTTCTTCATTTCAATCGTACTTTTTTCTAAGTATACCTTTTTAATTGTGCTGCTTTATTTGATTATACTGAATCTGTTCCGCGGTTTTATGGAGTGGTTATTTGCTAGAGATAAAAGAGAGTATATTATCACTCTTTTATTTATGATAATTTATCTTCTGTTTGTGGCAATCACCTATTTCTTATTTGTATCATTCGATTTTATTCCGCCATTTCATTGGAATTAAAAATAAACTCAAGATTGCTGTAGAAATAGCAATCTTGGGTTTTAATTTATTCATCATTAAACAGTAAAATGGTCAGGTGCAATATTCTTTTTAACACGCATAGCAATTATATAGACAATCGCAGAAACCAATAGCGATTGGACTGCTGGGAGCCCTACATTATATACATATTGCGTCAAATAGCCAACAAAGATACCGGCAACTAAAGCGATCGTTGCCATCCAGTTCCATCCATTCTTATCTTCCCACTCCTGTTTACGAATCATGAAGAAGTCCGCCATCATTACTCCACCGATTGCTGGATACAATAGAGCAGTTAAATACAAGAAGTCCATAAAGTGGTCGAGTATTCCCAATAGCGCGACTATTATAGCGAGTATTGTTCCTAATAATGTTAAAAGCGCACGCCCCTTACCGGAATTTACATTCAAAACATTTGCTAAGGCGAGACCCATGCTATAATTATTTACAAGCTGTGAGGTCCATGTAGCAAACCATAGGATTAGAAATCCCCAAATCGGAAAACCCATGCCCATCATCACATTCACAATATCAGCATCACCTACGCCTACTGCCATTATTGCTCCGACAATGAAAAGAGGGAATCCAACTAATACGATGCCACTCGGAATGATAAAGTTATCCTTCCAAGTAGGTTTTGCATAGCGCGTGTAATCTGATGCGATCACCCACTGAGAAACATTCACCCCAATAACAAGGCTGATAGCTGCCCATATAGACATGGTAGGCTCAGGATGCCAGGAACTAATGGTTTCCCACCCTGTATTCTTTAAGGCATAGTATATCCCTCCTGCAATCAAAAGTAAGCCTGCTGGTACAGCGATATAATCTGTCCATTTCATTGAGCTATAGCCAATAATAGAAGGCAATGCAAAGAGTAAACCACAAATAACTGTTACAATGGCCCATCCAATCCAGTTATTCTTATAATCAATCCCAAACATAGCTGATATAGCATTCCCCGCAACTGCCGTTTGAACTGCCCACCAGCCAAGTGAAACAAGGAAAATCGTCAATCCGACTAAGACTTTTGCTTGCACAGATCCAAAGCTCGTCTTCGCTATAACGGAAGAGGCTCTTCCTGTTTTAGCGCCGATATATCCTTGAAGCGTATTTCCAATCCACTGAATACCGAATAGTGAAATAATCAGTATCACAAGAATGGTAGACAATCCAAAGCTAGCAGCAAGAGAAGCTCCTACCATCAAAACCGGAATGGTAAATTCTAAACCGCCAAAAATCATGGCTGGTGTCAGCCAATGCTGACGCTGGGATTCTGGAATTGAATCCAACGCTTGGTCTTGTTCCATAAAACCTTCAGCACTCGTTTTGTTTGTTTTTTCCGCCACCTCTACTGTATTCGGTTGTGCCATATGTTTCCCCCTTTTCATTTTTAAAAAATGAGAGAATAGAAAACTTGTAAAAGCTTCTATTCTCTCTTTGCATTACTTAGATTTCACTAAGGCATATACTAATTCGCAATCATTTTCTCCGCCTACACACCAATGGTATTCGCCTGCTGGAATATAGGAGGCTTCACCTGCTTGAATCTTGTATGGATTTCCACCACTTTCGCCAGATAAAGAACCTTTAATAATAAAGGAGTATTCATGCTCTTCATGAACAGTCGTTCCCTCTAAAGGAAGCCGTTCACCGGCTGGTATGGTAACATAGCCAAACTTTACTTCTGCATCTTGAAACTGATTTTGGAAGAGAACCTGTACAATATCCTCTGTAATCATTGGTTGTTCGATTTTCATACTCATTCCTCCAATTATGATCTTCTAGGGAGCTCTTTATAGTCAAAGGTAATCGGATTTACTTCCACTTGGAAGTGTTCCTTCGCTTCTTCAATGGTGAAATATCCATTTTTCACGTCTTTGGCTACTTGTTCTGCCGGGCGTTTTTTCGGGCTTCCGTAGCCTCCGCCTGTTCCAGTCATTAAGCGGATCACATCATTTTTTTGTAGTTTATAACGCGGATACACACCATATGGTCCGTCTACTTCGCCACTAGCTTTATGAATATAAAATTCATTTGGCGAGCCTTCGTTACCGCCGTTCATACCCCAAGGATAAAATTTATTACGCCCAAAGGTTACTGTAGCAGCTTGTCCATCTGTTAATGCACGATATGAACGAATGACCCCTTTTCCGCCAATGTATTCCCCTGCACCGGCACCATTTCCATCCGCTCGAAGGCTGTATTCATCAATCAACACACCATAACGAGTTTCTGCCACTTCAACCGGGACATTATAGGTTTCTCCATCAGCCATACAGAATTGACCAGAAGCTCCGTCTTGGCCCTGTCCGCCTCCCCATCCACCAACGGATGGTTCTACAATTAGGAATGGCTCGTCAGTATCTTGATGATTACCTGACAGAGTTACAGCGCATACAGACAAATGATGCCCTGCAGTCAGGCGATTTGGAAGATGCGAAGCTAATGCTTTCCAGACTAAGTCCATACCTCCTAATAATGTCTCGAAGTAGTTTGACACTGGAACAGGACGCTCAGCCGACATAATCGATTTTGGATCAACAATTACTTGGAGCGGCCTAAAGACACCATCATTCACATCTTGTTCAGGGTTCGTAATAGCTAAGAAAATTGTACGCACAGCTGACATCAGACCCGTGTATGAACAGTTTACTGGACCAGGAACTTGCGGACTGCTTCCTCGGAAATCACATATAAATTCATCATCTGTAATCGTTACTTTTACTTTAATCTTGAATGGGCCATTGCCGATTCCATCCGTATCAATAAAATCTTCAGCCTCAAAAACACCCTTAGGTAGTTTTTTAATCTCTTGTCTTGAGATGGTTTCACCATGATCTAAGAGATAATTAATCGCTGCTACGATAGTTTCCTTACTGTGTTTTTCACACAATTCCTTTATACGGCGGTCGCCTGTACGCAAAGCAGCTACCTGAGCCCACATATCACCTAATGAAAGGTCTGGGAAACGGACATTAGAACGAATGATTTCAACGATTGCCTCATTTAGGCGGCCTTCATCATAAAGCTTAATACAATTAAATTGCAGGCCTTCTTGAAAAATATCAACAGCATCATTCGTAAACGAGCCCGGGTCTTTCCCCCCTACTTCTGTCCAGTGAGCCTTGTTAGCAGAAAAAGCAATCAGCTCTCCCTCATAAAAGATTGGCATTACAAGCCCTACATCCGATAGATGGGAGCCCCCACCATTGTATGGATCATTGATAATAAACACATCGCCGGGCTTTATTTTTTCGCCGGGATACTTTTTGATTGTTTCTTTTACCATAAATGTAAGCATCCCGATGAAGCCTGTGACACCATTACCTTGTGTAAGAAGATTACCTTTTGCGTCTGTTAAACCACTTGCATAATCTAACACTTCATAAATGATTGGGCTCATCGATGTTCGAGCAAGAGCGATAAACATTTCATCCCCTGCCGCCAAAAGAGAATCTTTCACAATTTCCAGCGTAAACGGGTCCACTTTCACAGAAGTAATCATATTACTTTTCCTCCATTTCGATAATGATGTTTCCGTAGGTGTCTAAATGCAGTTGCTGGCCTTCATAAATAACCGTCACAGCCGCTTTTTCTTCAACTACAGCAGGTCCCTTAATGACCTTATTAGATGGGAGCTTTTCACGATCATAAACTGGTGTATTGATCCATCCTTTCTCCTCAAAGTAAACTGCACGGAATTCTTTCCGAGCTTCTAGGACTGTCCCTATCCGTTCAATTTTTGCAATGACCGGCTTAGGTACTTTACCGAAAGCTGTTACGTGCAAATTAACAATTTCAGTCGGAGAATCTTCTAATTTAAATGTATAGTTCTTTTCATGAAGAGTATGGAATCTCTCAATAATGTCTCTCTTATCTTCTTCAGACCATTTTCCCACAGGGACTGGTACCTTTACCGTGTGTTCTTGACCTAGGTAACGCATATCTGCGAAACGATGGAACTCTACTTTATCCTCTGTCATGCCTTCATCCACATAATGACGAAGTGCGTGATTCTCAATTTCATCCCACTGTGCAGTTATTTCATCTAAAGATAGTTCATTCATTCGCTTGATATAGGTTTGAATATAATCATGTCTCAAGTCCGTCATCAGCATGCCCCATGCGGAGAATACCGGAGATGCGATTGGGACAACGACTTTTTTCACACCGAGTTCAAGAGCAAGAGCAGGCGCATGCATAGAGCCACCTCCGCCAAAGGCTAATAAAGTGAAATCTTGCGGGTTATACCCTTTACGGATGGAGATTAACTTTAAAGCATTCAACATATTCGAATTGGCAATACGAATAATGCCTAAAGCAGCTTCTTCAGCTGTAATGCCAAATTGATTGCCGACTTTTGTTTGAATGGCTTCTCGCACTTCATCCATATCTACATCGTAATCAAAATTCTTAGGTGATAAGCGACCAGCCAATAAATTAGCGTCCGTAGTAGTCGGCTCAGTGCCGCCTAATCCATACGCCACTGGTCCTGGCAGAGCTCCAGCTGATTGAGGCCCTACTTTTAGAGAACCTGCATTATCGATCCATGCAATCGAACCGCCTCCATTGCCGATTTCCACGATATCAACTACAGGTGCCTTTATAGGGTAGCCCGCGTTACGGCTGTCTCTTTCAATATAGTAATCTGTTGAAACCTTCACTTCTCCATTTTCGATTAGTGAACATTTAGCCGTTGTCCCGCCGATATCAAATGCAATAATATTCTTTTCTCCAATTAATTCACCTAACACAGCAGCCCCAAAGATACCAGCAACGGGTCCTGATTCAACCATATTGATAGGCGCTTCCTTTGCATTGTTAAACTTCGTTGTCCCACCATTTGATTGCATAATGTAACGCTGATCGCTCTTTGTTTGTTTTTGTAATTCTCTATCCAGCTTATCCACATATGTGGTAGCTGCCGGTTGCACATATGCATTTAGAACTGCTGTATTCGTTCGTTCATATTCACGCCATTCTTTTGTAATATCACTTGATGCAGTGACAAACACTTCAGGCCATAGTTCTTTAATTATTTTTACAGTCTCTTCTTCATGAGCTGAATTTACATAGGAGTGCAGGTAAGAAACAGCAATAGATTCGACGCCTTCACTTTTAAAGTACTGTATACACTCTTCAATATCTTTGCGATTCAGCGGTGAAAGTACCTCTCCCTTATAATTCAGGCGTTCATCCACCTCAAGGCGTAAATGACGTTCAACAAACGGTTCAGGTTTTTCGTATCTTACGTTAAAAAGATCCGGTCTGTTGCCCCTTGCAATTTCAAGGATGTCGCGGAAACCTTTTGTAGTAATTAACCCCATTTTGGCACCCTTACGTTCTGTCAAAGCATTAATAATCACGGTAGTACCATGAATAAATGTAGATAACTCTCCACTTTGAACATCAGCCTTCTCCATTACATCTAAAACGCCTTTTTCAAAATTAGGTGGAGTCGTATTACTTTTTGCAATTCCAATAACACCGCTATCATCAACGTATACTAAATCTGTGAAGGTTCCTCCGATATCTGTTGCTACTCTCATTTGATCTACACTCCCTTTTTTAAATTAAAAAATAACAGGTGTTGAGACGCTTAAAATCTTGGTTTCATTTGAAGTAGGATTTTCCCATGCATGCAAAAGTTCTGAAGGAAAATGGACTGTGTCCCCAGCTGTCAGGTGATAAGACTCCCCATTGATCGTAAATATTACTTCACCCTCTAAAACATAGTAAAGCTCTTCGCCTAAATGGCTATAGCTATGCTCTTCTTTCAGATGAGGGGGAAGAATTACTATTAGCGGTTCAAGTTTGCGATCGGGAAATGCACCCGATAACCGTATATACTTCTGCTCTCCTCCATTTACCTTTAACGTTTTTTGCTCCTGCTTTTTGATGAGATAATTCTGATTTACTTTATCGTCTTCAAAAAAGTAGATCATAGGAACATCCAAAGCAGTTGCTAATTTCTTTAGCGAAGTAATCGATAATGAAGAAGTTCCTCTTTCAATTTGTGAAAGAAAACTTAATGAAAGTCCCGTCTCTTCGCTTAGCTCTTTTAATGTCAAATTCTTTTGCTGCCTTAATTCTTTGATTTTCTTATAGATGTCTTCCATGTTGCTAACTCCTAAAAAATTATAGTAGTACTGTAAATCATATTCTTCTTAATCCTTTGAAATGCTTTTAAATTACAGTGTCACTGTAATTTTTATCATAGTAACACAATATTTTTTGATAATCTATAATTTTTAGAATATTTATTATATTTTATTTCCAATATATCTTTTGGAATTACAGTATAAGTGAAATTATTATTTCTCCTATTACTCACCGTACTGTATGAGTGAATTACAAGAGGATGCTAGGGACTTAAATTGCTTTCTTTCGGTAGTAAATTGCCTCAAAGCGGTGGTAAATGTTGTGGGAGCGGTAGTAAATTGCCCAAGAACGGTGGAAAATCGACGTTCACCGAGGGTAAATTACCCCATCAAAAAAGTCTTCAACCTCCGAAGAGGCCAAAGACTTTAATTATTATAGCTATTAAGCTACTTGCTTATCAACAGAATCCTCGACAGTAGCTTGCGTTTTAGTTAGAGCACTTACGCCAAATGTCACAATAAGATTGACGATCAACGCTACTACACCCACGTTAAGATCCTTCACAAATTGCGGCAATGATGGGAAGAGTGTTCCGATTGTAGAGCCACTGATTGTAATGTAGGCCACCATGAATACACCGACAGCAATCCCTGCGAAGGCACCCGCCTTTGTCACTGGATTCTTTTTGCCAAGACTGAAAACAAGTGCAGGGAATAATTGAGTTACTAGGCTATAGCCCATTAACAGTAATGTAACAAGTGTATCTCCACCCTTGAACGTAAAGAACAGTGCAACAATCGCCATAACTGGCACAAGGTTTTTCGCTAATTTTGAAATTTGTTGGTCTGTAGCTGACGGTACAAATACCTTATAAACATTCTTAGCAAGCAAGGTAGATGAAGACATCATAATCATTGAACCTGGAACAATAGCAGTCAGCAATCCTGCCGCACCGATTAATCCGACAACCCATGGATCAAAGGTTTGCATGGAAAGCTTTAATAAAGCTAGGTCTCCATCTGCTCCTTCTAAGCCTTTCACTTGAAGAATTGCGGCAAACCCTACAAAGAATACAAATAATAATACTAGCTGATACAATGGCATGATAATAGCATTTTTCTTAAATACACGTGCATTTTCGGCAGAGTAGATCGTACCGAATGTATGAGGCCACATATAAAAGCCTAGTGCAGTCAATAAGACTGTTGAAATAAACCAAGAGGTACTTAAGCCTGCATCTGGAAGTGCAAGGAAGCCCGGTTTTGCTGCTTCAATTGATTCGAACATCGGCTGGAAACCGCCGTAATAATGCATCGGCAAATATATTCCTAAGAATAGGACAATACCGAGTATCATCGTATCCTTGATTACCGCTGTCCATGCAGAGCCGTGAATACCTGAAATCATGACATAGACAGTTACTGAAATTACACCAATCCAAATGGCAGCTGTAGAAGAAATAGAGCCACCAGATGCTTCAGCCACAATAATCCCCAAACCTTTAAGCTGTAAGACCAAGTATGGAATAAGCGCTGCCACACCAACAAGTGAGACAAATACGCCTAGATAAGGGCTTTTATATTTGCTGACAAAGAAATCCGATTGGCTCATCAGCTTGTGGTCTTTTGCATATCGCCAAACGGCTGGCAATAACCAGTACGACATGATATAAGCCAAACAGCCATAGCCTAGAATGTAGTATGTTGGACCACCTTTACCATATGCCCAGCCACTACCACCAAGGAATGTAAAGGTCGTATAAATTTCCCCTGCCATCAGCAAGAAGACAAAGATAGTGCCGAATCCGCGGCCGCCGACTGTCCATTGTTCAAGGTTCATATCCTTGCCTTTTTGTGCTCGAACGCCCAAGAAGATGGATAGCAATAAAAAACCAAATATGATAACTAAAGCAATATTCATTGTACTTCCTCCTTCTTATTCTCGGGGTCTAATTTGAAGACGATAGCCATAATACCTGAACTCAGCACTACCCATAAGACCACATAAAATAGAAGGAAAGGCATGCCGAAAACATACGGTGTCACTTTATTAGCAAATGGAATGCCACCTAGCAATCCGACGAATGGGATTAGGGCAAGAAAATGATGCAGTTTCATTGAGTAACCTCCTTATTTTATAAGAACCGCCGGATACCCAGCGGCTCTAACTTTTACTATTTATTTACCTAAGAATTTAAACACCGCATGCAGGAATGTTTTCACTCCAATTTCAAGCGCATCTTCGTCTACTGTAAAGCGTGCATGGTGGTGTGGATAAGTGATTCCTTTTTCTTCATTACCTGCACCTACATAGAAGAAGCAGCCTGGCGCTTTTTCCATGTAAGCTGAAAAGTCCTCGCCACCCATATTTGGCTTCATCAGATCAAGTGCTTCCTCGCCAAATACTTCACGCACCGTTTCCTCAATCACTGCTGTTACTTCCTCATCGTTAATCACAGGACGGTAGCCAAACTCATATTTGAAGTCATATGTCGCTTCATGTGCTTCAGTAATCCCTTTAATAACGCGTTCCATCTTTTCCGGAATGGTTTTACGAAGGTCAGCATCAAAGCTGCGAACAGTACCGCAAATATCCACAGATCCAGGAATGACATTATGTGTTGTACCACCTACAAATTGCGTTACAGAAAGTACTAGATTGTCTAGTGGATCTGTATTGCGTGATACAATATGCTGTAAATTCGTTACAACCTGAGCTGCAACTGCAATGGAGTCAACCGTTTGATGCGGAAGAGCCGCATGCCCGCCTTTTCCGTTGACTGTTAACCAGAACGTATCAGGAGCTGCCATCATCGGGCCATATACAACACCGATCTTTCCAAGTTCAAGAGGTGACCATAAATGAGTACCGATGACAAGATCAACGCCATCCATTACACCTGCTTGCACCATTTCTTCTGCGCCGCCTGGGAACAGCTCTTCAGCATGCTGGAAGAAGAAACGGACTTCCCCTTTGATTTGATCTTTTAATCCAGAAAGAATTTTAGCTGCGCCTAGAAGCATAGCTGTATGGCCATCATGACCACAAGCATGCATAACGCCCGGCACTTGGGAAGCAAATTCAAAAGTGTTTTCCTCATGGATAGGAAGTGCATCCATATCCGCTCTTAGTGCCAATGTTTTGCCTGGATTAGGGCCAATTAAACGAGCCATCACACTTGTTTTTGTTGGGCGAGAAAGCTCTAGGTTGCCAAACGATTCTAGCGTGTCATACACAAATTTTGCTGTTTTTTCTTCTTCAAAAGAGAGTTCCGGATTTTCATGCAAATGTCTTCTCCATTTAATAACATCCTCTCTCAAATCTTGTGCTGCTTTATTTAAATCTACTGTTACGCTCTCATTCATTGTCATGTCTCCCCTTTTCTACTAATCTATCGTTTCGTTTACTTTTTGGACTGCTAGCATTAAAAGAGTTTGGCAAAGAATGTTCGCGCCGTCCGCACAATCATCCTTTGAACTCCATTCAGCAGGATCATGGCTGATGCCATCCTTCGAGCGAATAAAAACCATCCCCATTGGACATAAATCTTTAAACTGCATACCATCATGTCCGGCGCCACTTGGAAGATATGTTTTTTCAAGTCCTACTATGTCAAATGCCTCTTCTACTGCTTTCTTTACTGAATCTGCACATGGGACCGGTGTAACGCGCTGCAAATCTTCTATCGTTAGGCGCACTCCTTGCTTTTCACAAATATCATAAGCTTGTTCACGAATTCGTGTTTCCACCTCGTCGCGCACTGCTTCATCCGTATCACGCAAATCGAGTGTAAACTCAGCTCTGCCTGGGATAATATTAATGCCACCTGGCTTCACATCCAGCTGACCGACTGTACCGACTGTTGTGCCATTTCGACCGGCTTCTGTTTCAATCGCAAGCATTATTTTCGCTGACGCTGCCAATGCATCCTGACGAATAGCCATTGGAGTTGCACCTGCATGGCCTGCTTCCCCTTCAATGATGAATTTCTGCCAGAGAGGACCTGCAATCCCTGTCACAATGCCCGCTGACAGTTTTTGTGTCTCTAGCACTTTCCCTTGTTCGATATGTAGTTCAATATAAGCTTTGACTTTCTCTGGTCTTCTAGCTGCCCGGCCGATAGATTCAGGATTCAGCCCATCAGCCTTCATCGCCTCCGCAATAGAGATTCCTTCTTTATCCCTTTGCTCTAAATCTTTCTCAGTAAGCGTGCCCGCAACACCGCGGCTGCCAATCATGCCAAAGCTAAATCTTGCGCCTTCTTCATCCGTAAAAGCAATCACTTCAATCGGATGCTCTGTTTCAATTCCTTGTTCGTTCATACTCTGCAATGCATCAATCGCAGCCAAAACACCAAGCGGCCCATCAAAATTTCCTCCATGGAACACGGAATCAATATGCGACCCTGTCAAAACTACACTCGCGTCTGGATTCTTCCCTTCTTTTCTGCCGATGAGGTTGCCAACTTCATCCTCCCAAACTAGCAGACCCGCTTCCTTCATATAAGAAGTGACCAATTCCTTTGCTTCCCGTAATTCCTTTGTAAAAGATAAGCGGATTACTCCACAGCCTTCCGCCTTACCAATCTCTCCAAGACGTTCAAGCCGGCTCCATAATCTTTCCGGGTTTATCATGATTGCCCCCTTCCCGACATCGTGTGATGGCTAAAATTTTGTGTTAAGAACCATTATAAAACTTTTCTGAATATTTGTTATGTTTTTGAAAACAAAATTAGCACTAAATTTTTGTGTAAATCTACAAAAAGTAGAGAAAATAGTTTGAAAATTTATTATAATTGATAAATATTATCTAGAATATGAGGTGACGCCAAATGAAAGAAACATTGAGCCATCGCCAGCTGCAATCTTTAATCGAGGTTTCGAATGTATTGAATTCAACTTTAGATATTGATACGGTAATAGATTCCATCATGGACCAAACAGTTTCTATTACAGAAGCAGCACACGGGGGTGTTTTATTTATCTATGACAAGGTGCAGAATGTTCTTTTGCCCAGATCTAATAGACGCTTCACAACAGCTCTATCCGAAGTGCGCCTTCGACCTGGCGAATCGATGACAGGCTTAGCCTTCAATGCACGAGAGTGTTTGATTTTCAAAAATAGAGTGGAAGTAGAAAAAGCTACTGCTACTTTATCTGAGAAAAATTCAAAGCTAATGTACGCCTCTGTCCCGATGCTTCCCTACTCTTCCATATGCTCACCTATTCTTTCGAACGGTGAATGCATTGGAGTTATTACCCTTGATTCCTTTGATCCGAACCTACAGTTTGTGCCTCAGGATATTCATTTGCTTAATGCTATTGCACATCAGGCTGCAGTTGCATTAGAAAAAGCCAATCTATATCAAGAACAGGAACAGACAGTCAAAGTATTGGAGAGATTAAACAATACAATCATCGATCAAAACAAAATACTTTCCCGTTCAGTCGAAATTCATAAAAATCTTGCGACGCTCGTATTAAAAGGAGAAGGACTGCAATCTATTATCAGTTATTTGCATGAAATCACAGGCTATCAAGTTTTCCTATTCGACGAGTTAGGGGAAAACATCTCCCATGCCTATGATGTAAGCTGGAATGACGATAAACTGTTTAAGCTAAAGGAAAAAGTTCAAAATACAATGCAAACCACCGAAATCGTGCGTTCTTCCATTGAAAGAACAATCAACCCACATTATCCATACATAAACCTACTTACTATTGGTGCAAGGCCTGAAATTTTTGGTTCACTCGTTGTAGCAGCTAGTGAGAAAATAGATGCCGTCGATTTGGCAGCATTGGAACACGCGTGCACTGTCATCTCACTTGAAATAGTGAAAGAGCAAGCTATTTTTGAAGCAAAAGAACGGATAGATGGTGAATTTATTAATGACCTCCTTGCTGGTAAAATGGATGATGCGCTCGTTCAAAAAGCAAAGCAGTTACATTTTGATCCGAGTGGAAATTATATTGCCCTCATCTTGCGTATAGATGAAGAGGATCAGCTTCGAACCAGCATCAGCCGGCATTTCATCCAGTTGGCTAATCATATATTTTCACATCATCAAATAAAAGGAATTGCCGTCAGAAACCATGACCAAATCGTTATGCTCATGACCTTTCCACAAAAGGTTTCTGTCTCTTATACCACAACGCAAATAAAGGAGCTTGTCTCAAAACTCCAACACGAGTATGTGGTCAAAAAATGGGGCGATGCGTTGTCAATTGGCATCGGCCGGATTCATCCAACACTGCAAAAAGCAACAAAGTCATTACAGGAAGCGGCAAAATGCTTGCAGTTCATGAGCAGTTACGGAGAGAACAACAAAGTCGTCAGCTATAAAGACTTAGGTGTTCATCAGCTGCTTCTTCAAAACACGGAGGATGAGCTAATGGAATTTATATATGAAACGCTTGGTCCACTCATCCGATATGATCAAAATAAAAAAGGTGGACTGCTCCCTTCCCTATTTGCCTATCTGGAATATAACCAAAATGCAAAAGAAGCAGCAGAAGCCATCCATGTTCATACAAATACACTTCTCTACAGGATAAAGAGAGTGGAAGAAATCTTAGAGACCAACCTATCAAACAGTCAGCAATTTCTCACCATCAACCTTGCCGTGAGCCTTTATCCGTTTCTGCAGGAGAAGATCGAGATGAGCTAGAAATTTAACTCAATTAATTAGGAGAATGAGAGATGAAAACTCTAAAAATAAATGCCATGTTAATCGGAATTGCTGCATTGATCGCAATAGGCTATTCCATTTTCAAGATTTCTAATGGAAAAGAGATGGGATTTAATGAGGTAGGTACAATCGGGGTGTTATTGATGATGTTTTTCTCTACCATCACCTGGGGAGATAAAATAGACCAAGATGGCATATTACAGGAGGAAGAACTTGGTCAAAGAATTACAGAAAAAAGCTCTAAAATAAGTTACTTTCTTCTACTATTCTTTATTGTAGTAGCTGTAGCTGCCGATAAATTAATAAATGGGACAATCAATGCTTTTTTATTAGGTCTATTAGGTTTAGCGATGATTATATTACCTATTGTTGAATACGTGGTTGCTAAAAAGTATCAGTAAAATAAAAGAATCGTATTGAAGGAGAGATAAATGATGCATATTTATTGGTTAGGCGGAGGGCTCTTTCCTCTTGATTGGGAGTTTTGTTTTTTAACAGTCTCCGAATACAAGGAGAGATTAATTGAGAAACGAAAGAGCAACCCTGATTATTTTGATTTAAAAACAGGCGGAATGGACAAATTGTCTGCTCTTATAGATGAACGCGTGAATTTTGCTCTAAATAACTTTCGTGAGGAATTTAATGAACATGGTAATGCATTAAGATGCCCACCCCTGATTATTCCAATTCCCCGTGGAGATATAAGTAACGGGGCAGATTTTATTATCATTTTAAAGCGAGAGGAAGATGGAGACACAGCAGTTTACTCTCCATACCCTATCTCATACTTAGAAACATGAGGGATTCTGTATCGACAGAACAAACTAAAAAGCAACTTCCAAAATTAAGATAGTTGCTTTTTTATCAAAACTAACAAATCATTAAATGCTTCTTTATCAAGAAAGGTATAAGGTTCATCAGATTCTGCATCAATCACAAAAGTACCCTGTTTTGAGAGATATAATTGAAATGATCCACCACTGCCGCCAATAAGGACTATATAATCGTCTCCCAACCACTTTGAAGTTCTAATACGTTTTACTTCAACTTCCCTCAAAACTTGTATAAATTTTGTTGAATCAGCTTGATCAAAATCTATTATTTTGGCTTCCTTATCACTGATGTTAATTAAGCTAACATCCACTTTATCAAAATTAACATCAGTTAAGATATCATTCGCTAAGGATTTTGTTTTAAAGGTATTCATATAATGTATCCCTGTCCACACTAATAAAATAATGACTATAACTGAAAAACCAATCTTTAATTTTCCCATTCAGATTTCCCCTTATAAATACAAAACCATATGTTCTTCATCATAATATGTATTATCAACCTTTAATGCCCTTTGCTCTTTTGCGTATATCGAAAAGCCACAGGTGGTGTACAACTTTATGGCAGGGATATTAGTTGATACAACGCTTAAATATATTTGCTCAACGCCTTCTAAACTTTTCGCTTTTTCAATTGCTTCATAGATTAAAGTCTTTCCTAATCCACTTCCTCGCTTTTCAGGTTTAATGTACATCGCTACAATCGTTGCTCTGTGATTCAGCTTTATTAATGGCTCTCTAAATAAGGTGACCACTCCCACTAGCTCGTTCTCTTCAAAAGCACCCAAAGTAAATGAGTTCACGGGATCAGTAAATCGCTCTTTATATTTCTCTGCTGTTTGGTTTTTTTCTTCTTCGTAGGTTGTGGCAAAAGCATCTGGGCTTTGTTGGAGAGCTTCAAGCCTTAGAGAAAAATAGTCCTCAGCGTCATTAGTTCTTAATTGTCTTAATTCCATATGCGTCCCCTCCTTTCTATAAATATACGGTACAACAATATCGTATTCCTCTAAGCTATAAAAAATAATTAAATGTCCCTTTTTCATCATTCTTCTCTATGTACTAGATGAAATAATAAAAAGTTATGGAGGAATATATTATGTTACTACTATTTGATTATGGCCATGGAGGCAGAGACCCCGGAGCTACTGCAGGTAAAAGAAAGGAATCAGACGATGTATTGAAACTCGGAAAAGCCATTGCAGCCATATTGCGAGAAAAAGGTCTAACTATCGATGAAACGCGAAATCGTGATGTCATGATTTCTTTGCTCGCTCGCAGCAATCTTGAACACAAGAAAAAATATGACTACTTTATCTCGTTTCACCGCAACGCAGCAAAAAGT
Source organism: Rummeliibacillus sp. G93 (assembly GCF_023515935.1). Classification (NCBI taxonomy): domain Bacteria; kingdom Bacillati; phylum Bacillota; class Bacilli; order Caryophanales; family Caryophanaceae; genus Rummeliibacillus; species Rummeliibacillus sp. G93. The sequence goes on along the minus strand of NZ_CP097314.1, from coordinate 466,587 downwards.
TCTAGTGCCTCGGGAGCAGAAACCTTTGTTTATCTTACTAACAACAAAAAAGCTAAAGCTCTCGCTACCTCAATACAACAAGCAATGGTGAACCTTGGATTTAAAGATAGGGGTGTGAAACAGGCTGACTTCCACGTTCTACGGGAAACCTACTCACAAGCGATTCTTATTGAAGTTGGCTTTATCACTAATAAAACAGATAATGAACTCTTTGATTCCAAATTTGATCAGCTTACCAATGAAATCGCGGCAGCTATCTATAAACATTCTGTTTCTTACTAAGTCTATAGCACAATTTCTTCCCCCCTGAATCCTAGGCCGCAAAACATTTGGGTAGCTTATGACTTAAATTGCTTTCTTTCGGGAGTAAACTTCCGCTCAGCGGTTGTAAATGGAGAGAGAACGGTAGTAAAACGCTCGAGAACGGCTGGAAATCATCTAAGAACAGCGGTAAACCTTCCTAACTTTTTTCCTCTATGCATTTAAATTTTTATCAACTCTTAGAATGAATTTGTAGACTCTTCTTATCTTATTGAATATTCAAAAATCAATAAGTATAATAGTATAAAAAAGGTTGGAGTGTATTATATTGCTAAAATTTATAATTATTTTTTCTGTCTTTTGTATTATTGTTTGGGCTTTAGATTTACTACTAAGAAAAAGCTTAAAAATCCCAAAAGATAAGGATTACCGCTTTGTCAATTCTACACACAAAAAAATTGAAATCTCCATGATTTTAATTTTCCTATTTGTTTTAGTTTTTAGTAACTATAAATTCCCACTCGCCATGATCTTATTAATTTCTTTTGTTTTAATTCGAGCTTTTATTGAATGGAAATATGATAAAAATAGAAGAGAATACATCATAACGCTTATTTCAATTTTCACCTATCCGACTTTTATAAGCATTGCTTATTATTTGTCTTTTAATTGAGTTATAGTGAAAATAAAAAGAGTGGTTCCCCTTTTTGTAGGAGGAACCACTCTTATTCTATTTTAAAGGGGGGTATTTTGTTCAGATAAATTTTCAATCAACTTCTTAATATTTTATACCAGGGATAATATCATGGTCTGGAAATTCTAGACCTACATATAGACTTAAAGCACCTGTTAAAATTAATGTGAATACTAATAATTGTTTTCTTTTCATTTTGTTTTCCTCCTAATTGTGACGAGCTTTATTTGCTAAACGATAAAGCTCGCTCGCTTTTTTGTACTTAGTATTTTGGAAGTAATAGTTTGCTAGCTTTTCTGCATATTCCACAACGTACTGGTTTAACTGTTCTTTTTCAAAGAAATCGATCGCCTCCCGAAGTGTTTCTTCATATTGCTCATTTTCCAGATTTCTAATCTCCATATATTGAAGATGAAAGTGAAAATGGTATTCTCTATAAGGAAAAGTATCTAATAAAGACAGTCCCTTATCACACCATTCCATTGCTGCTCCAAACTGTTCCAGTTTCATATATTCTTTCGATAGCAAATAAATTAAACATAATAATTCATTACCCGATAATTGTGCAGACTGGAAGGCAGACTGTAGCTGATCAATAGCTTCTAGAGAACGACCCATATCTGAATAAAGATAACCTAGATTATGTTGCGTGATAGCAATTGTATGCGTTTTTTGTAATTTCTCAGAAAGCTGCAAGGCTCTTTTTAAAAACTTTTCAGATTCATAATAATCTTGAATTCGGCGTTGATTAACACCTATTAAAATTAATGAATCAAGTAAATTTTCAATATCAAATTCTGCTTCAAAGGATTCGATAGCATTTCTAGCAACCTGAATGGATTGAAAATACAAGCGATGATGTGTGTATAACCAAGCTTGGTTAAAGTAGATTCTACCTTTTTCAATCTCTGAAATTTCAATAAGCTTCATTAAGCCTATTAGCTTTTCATTGCATTTCATGGCTTTATGAAATTCCTCTTTCCTACACAGATACAAACTTAAGTAGTAATAATAATCAAAAAATATTTGTGGCCACTGGGAAAGCAGATCAATCGATGTTTGATGGATTTTTTGATACTGAATGGTAGACTGTTTGACTTGTCCTGTAAAAACATATAATCCAAATAAGTAAATATCGTACTGTATACGAATCTCTTGCGATTGACTTTCTTGAATTAGACCATTTAACTCTGGAATGAGCTTTTCAGCTTCTGAAAAGTTTCTGTTTTTTACATTCCCTTTAAACTGAGTAAAAACCCTCAGTAATCCCCCATCAAATTCATTCACTGCTTCCTCCGAGTCAAGTCCCAGCCTTTCACATAACATGTTGATGACTTCCTCACTCGCCGTGGCTACACCATTTTCGATTTTTGAAAGATAGGAAATTGCACATATTCCATCTGCTAGATCTTTTTGCGTAATGTTTTTCAGTTTTCGAAAGTAACGGATTCGTTCACCGATCAATTTGTCTAATCCCTCCTCCCACTATTCCTTATTAATAGTTTAATTATTCCATTAAATTAGAACAATAGGTTGGAGGGCCTAAAACAAACCGGTATACTATGAATTAATTATTAATATTCCTAGTTGACGCCAACTTTTGTCCACGCGGATGCCACTCCATTGTACTGTGTGCTTCCTGTGCCGTATAAATCAGCTGCTGATGCTAACATAGCTGCACGTGCTGCGCTAAAATTACTTTTTGGTGAAAGATAAACGGTTAGCGCGCGATAGTAGATTTTTTGAGCTGCATCGTATCCAATGCTTTGGATTGTATTATAAGCTGCTTTGTTTGGAATACCACTGTTTGTGTGGACACCGCCATTATCTGATGTAGTGTTGACATAGCCGCTCATATTATCCGGCTGGCCATATTGAGTTGGATTGGACAAACTTCTTAATGCATCACCTGCAATTTTAGGTGTGTACACATCTTCACCTATTAAGAAATTCTTTTTATCCATAAACATCGCAAAGGTATCAGAAATTGATTCGTTAAGTGCACCTGATTGTCCTTGATACTCTAAACCGGCGGTTCTTTCTGTCACGGCATGGGTAATCTCATGTCCTACAACATCAAGAGATCCTGATAATGATGTAAAGGTAGTTCCATCTCCATCACCGTATACCATTTGTGAACCGTTCCAGAAAGCATTATTATAATTTCTTCCATAGTGTACAGTAGAAGTTATCGTTGCGCCTTTATTATCAAAACTATTACGATTGAAAGTATTTTTATAATAATCGTAAACAACGCCTGCATAGTAGTGTGCATCTACATCGGCACGTTGATTTGTAGCATTAAAGTTGTCATCAGGATCGACAGAGTAGCTTCCTGGCAGGCTGGATAAATTTTTAGCAGTTCTAGTTTCAATCACGCCTGTCATTGCCTTAGTTGTATCATATAAATAGTAAGTGCCGCTTGAATAATAGGTATTCAATTTCTTCGTATCTCCAAGAACTCCTACGCCTGTCCCTTCTGTTACTGCATTATAGGAATCGATGACACTACCAGTTTCCGCGTCTACATAAACAACCCAGTTCGCTGGATAAGGATTAATAAATTGGAGATTAACTTTGTATGCATTATAGAAATTATCTCCTTTTTTATAAATCACCTGTTTTCCTTCCTCGTTGGTGCCACTTTGTTTTTCTCCTTTTGGTCCAACTTCAAAGTCAACTAGTGTTTCATCTTTTGTCAGATCGATAGATTTCCAAGCATTGTTGATTGCTTCTTTTTTCGTAAGGTTTGTTTTCAGTTTACCCTTACCTTTAAAGTAATCTCCCGCTTCAACGAATACGTCACCATTGACAGCAGTTACATAGCCCTTCTCATCTGTGTGAACTTTTAGTGCAGAACCATCAACCGGAATACCTTGAACAGATTGTACAAAGTCAAAGTGTTTACTTCCGATTTCGTCCTTCGTTACATCCAATAATGTTAAATCTTTCTCTACATCAAATGGATAGGTTTCTTTATTATCTTTAAGGAATTGTTTAACCGCTTCTTTGTCTTTATGCGGTTTGTTTGAAAGTTTCCCATGAATGAAGGTAGGAACGGCTTGTCCTTTTTTCTTGGTTACGTTTTTCTCATTACCAGATTCCTTGATTTTTGCTGCTAACACATTTTGAGAATTTGTAGCGTGGGCAGTTGACGAAAACGGTAGTACGGCACCAACAGTTAAACTAAGAGCAAGAGCGATAGATGTACCTTTTTTCATAGATTATTCCTCCTAAGATTTATTTTTTGTAATTTTCTAAATCTTATCACAGCTTGCTAGTTTGGTAAATTGGGAAAACTAGTTAAAAAACCTTAAAATATCAGCATTAATAGAGAGGTATTTTCCTCAACTTTCAAAGCTTCTGAACTCTCTTCAATAAAATAATTTTAAAATAAAAAGCCTAATTCTCTATTATATAAATAGAGATTAGGCTTACTAAAATACGGGTGATATAATTATCTATTTTTATGAATGAGCTCTATATATTGTGTATCTCCATACCCTATGGTTGGGAAACGAGTAAACAATCTATTCACTAATTCCATAGTAGGTACATCTTTATTTTTTGCTATATATTTCACTACAGCATTGTCTTCTTTAAGCATATCTAAATAAATTTCTATGGCCTGATACATTACTGAAAACACGTCATTCTTTGGTCTTTGATGTTTTACTAGCACTTCTTTATAAATAGCAGAATAAGTACCCAATTTAAGTTCAGTTACATTCACTTTAAACTCATCTTCTCTAAAACTATATAGGAATATTTCTCCCTTATAGTTGGACTGCTCCAGATAAGCAAGCATTGTAAGTAGGTTCATTTGACAAAACAAATCTTCTCCAAACCATAAAACAATACATTTATACTGTTTAGTAAACAGGTTATCTAATGGCTCGATAACTTTTTTAAAATAATTTTCTACTGAATCATTGTGTCCCTGAGCACGAGTTTTCACAAACTCTTCATCGAACACTTGGCTAGTTGCTGCATTTACGCACATGGCTTCATTAAATGGAACGTAATCAGAATCACCCATTAGTTTATTCTCTTTAAATTGTTCATACATAAATTGACCGTTTAATACATTTAGTACATCTCTATCAAATAGCTTGCTTGACTGCCTTTTTAATTTTTCAACCTCTTTTGTTGAAATAATCATTCCATCCCACTCCCCTTCTTTTTCTAGAGTAAGTTTAATAAATGATTGAACAGGCATCTCATTAAGCTGAAACTCTCTTGGATTCAGGCCAAAAACGCTTTTAAAAGCTCTGCTATATGCTTCTTGCGAAGAATAACCATAATCAACAGCGATATCAATTATTCTCCTATTATTTTTCAAATCATCGGTAGATAAATATAGCTTTCTCAGAAGAACATATCGTCTAATCGTTATACCTGTTGCCTGATGAAATTTAAAGGAACAATAATATGGAGAATAGCCCATATAGCTAGAAAGCTCTTCTAATGAAAAATCATTTTTTAACGTAGCTTCTATCCAATCAATCATATGTTGTATCTGTTCATTCATCTATCTCACTCCTCTATTCCATTATAGGAGGACTTTATTTCATCATTTTGATATTTCTTGTGATTAAATTAAAGAGCGGGATCATTTTACGCAGCTGGCTATAAACATTGATGCATCTTGGTTCATAAAAATTCGTTCTCCATGATAGAATGTCTTCATTTCTGTTGATGTAAATCCTGCTTCAGCGAGAGTGGTCTTTAATTCTTCATGAGCGAAACCGTTATGAACTTTCGGATGGTAGATTTTTTTATTTTCATCAAAATCGACAATGATTAGTTTGCCGCCAGGATTTAATATACTGAACAACTCTTGCAGTATTTTTTTCGTATCTGGCACATGAAGGAGCACTAAAGACATGAAAACAATGTCGGTTTTCAACGCTGGTGTTTCCACTGTAAAATCCGAATAAAGTACCTTGGCATTTGTAATTCTCTTTTGATTAATTTTTGCTTTAGCTACTTCTAGCATTTGCTTTGATGAATCAATCAATAAAACAGAATCAACCAAATCAGCTATCTCCAGACTGACCAGTCCCGTTCCACTTCCGTAATCTACTAATGATTGAGATGAGCAATCTTGCAATTCCTTCCTGACTTGCTTTGAAATCACCTTAGCTAATTGCATCCTATCTACCGTGTCGTACCTTTTCGCCATTTGTTCAAATACGTTCTCTTCCATTTTACTTTCCTCCACTTTTAGAAATATGCTATTTTACCTACAACAATAATTGATATCCTTTAAACAATTTGCACACCCTTTGATTTCCGCTCACAATTACCTTTTGAAAGACAAATAGTTATTAAATATTAATTCCATATTAATCCTATTTACTGATGCATCAACTTTTTTTTATTACTATAATAGTATTACTTTTATCATAGATTAGAGTTCTCTAAACCACCAATACCTCTCTACTCATCTCAAAACAATTCATTAAATAAAACAAAGTAAGGAGAATTAGCATGAAGAAATTTTTAAGCGCACTATTTTTTGCAGTAACTGCTTTGATTGCAGCTACTACTGCTTCTGCAACATCCATAAATGTTGTAAATGAATTAGAAAACAACCATGAAGAAGCAACAGCACAACTGGTTGAAGGCAATACAAAAGTAAATGGCTATATGGACGAGGAAAGAGATTATTATCGAATAGAGCTAACAGAAACAACTGCTATTGACTTCACTTTTAATAATATTGATAGTATAAATGGTTTTAAGTGGTCTATTTATTCCGCTAATGATTATAATTTTCAAAATATTAATAATGATACACACATTAACGTAGCTTCTTCAACAAAAACAAAACTGGTATTAAAACCAGGAACCTACTATATCGAAATATCCAACAATGTTTCTCAAGGAAGCTATACATTACAAATGAATAAAAAACTATATCACTTAACAGATTTAAGAGGGATGGGCTCTTCATCTAATCCTTTTTTATTAGAAAATAATACAATAGTAAACGAAGTTTCTTCTTCTTATGATGACGATATAGATTATTATCAAATTGAATTAAGCAAAAGAAGCCGAGTTACGTTAACGATTTCTAATACAGATCACCAAAACGGTTTTAACTGGTACATATACCCAAGGACAAAGGATTACTATTTTAATCATATTAATGAAAATACACACGTTAACCTAAATACATCAACAAAATTTTCGAGCATCTTAAGTCCAGGAACTTACTATGTCCGTATTCAAAATGAAGATTATGTTGGACGTTATACATTAAAAACATTAATAAATTCTGATATCCAAAAACCTGTCTTTAAGGGCATTTCCAACAAAATCATTAAGCGTGGCCAAGCCTTCAGTACAACTAAGGGCATTTCAGCAATTGATAACAAAGACGGTAATATCACGAAGAAAATTAAGATTTCTGGGAAAGTAAATTCAAAGAAAAAAGGCATTTATACACTTACTTATACTGTAACTGATAAAGCAGGTAATAAATCAATTGTTAAGCGGAAAATAACTGTAAAATAATTATATTTTTGAGTTTACAGCACCCTCTGTCAATTCAAATTAAGATGAGCAAACTATGATAAGAATAAGGCTAAAGAGAGCGTGTATTGAAATGATAGTTCAATACACGCTCTCAACTTTTAATTTATAATTAAACACATGCTTTGATCCGATAAAATGAGCGATTACTTTATGCATCTTCTATGCAATATTCACATTTCCAATAATAGCACGATACAATTTCCCTCTTATTCACCTGTAAAGCAAATTCATAGAAACAATCTTAGTAAAAAGATTTTTTTCCAAGGTCAGTTATCCCACAGTTGGAGATTTGCACGGGCTTACTTCTTCAGCTCATCCTACAGGGATTTCCGCCTTACCAAGAATTTTACCTAAATATGCTAATACTTATATACCTTATAAAATATAATAACCAGCATTATCCAAGATGGTTTACTAAAGCAATCTAAAATTAAAACTATGTCTCAATACTCCGCCATAGATAAAGGGAGGCATAACTTAAATAAGGAGACCATGGCTTGCTGTACTTTTCCATCTCATCCATTGTCGGCTTCTGTGGGAGGTTGTACCATTTTTTGATAGCGTTCTGGATACCGATATCAGCTTTAGGAAAATGATTAGGACGACCAACGCCGAACAAAAGAAAGTTTTCAGCTGTCCATCTGCCGATTCCTCGGATTTTTATAAGCGTATTCATGATTTCTTCATCAGGCTGTTGAGCAAGCGCCTCTAAATCTAAATGCCCCTCTGCAATTGTTTTAGCAAGGCCAATAACATATTCTGCTTTCCTCGTACTAAATTGGAGTGCTCTCAGTTCTTCTACAGTCAGTAGCGCCACTTCTTCTGGCGTTGGATAAAACCATACGCCGTCTAGTTGCATACCAAATGTGTGTACAAACCGTTCCGTCAATGTATGGGCAAAGGCAAGATTTAGTTGCTGATGAATAATACATTTAACCAAGCAGTTAAAATAATCAAAATCAAGCACAATTGCCGTTCCCCGATGCTCTTCAAAAAGATCACGAAGGTCAGTGCCTGCAAAATGTGTAGCAATCTCGTGTAAAGATTCATTCCAACGGAAAATCCTTCTCACGTGGCGAACTGCTTCCTCTCTAAATTCTTCTTTTCCCCCTTGAATACTAAATGCCGGTTCATCTACCGTGCCAATCCCTTGAACCGTAACCACCATAGGCTCACCCTGTAACCGTAGGGGCACTTTTATTCTACGTTCCGACAAATCAACCTCATGCAGAGGATCTAATGCCAGCCTACTCAATACCAAATCAAAATTATACGGACCTTGAATGTTTACATTTTCCGTCCACATGCCCATTCACCCTTTGTTATTTTTCTTCGATTATAGCATTTATATGGAATATATTGCTTGAATGCTATAGGGGTCACATTACTTTACTAAGACAAATGTGAAAAGCTTCTAGAAATTAAAAAAGTGCAGAGAAAGAAGTATCTCTCTGCACTCTGAATCCGTCTATTCATTAAAAATCAAAGTTATCTGGATCTGGACCTACACGATGGTTTTGGTTTAATCCATCGATTACTTCCAATTCTTCTTGTGTTAATTCAAAATCAAATAAATCTACATTTTCAACAATACGGTGTTCTTTTGTTGATTTTGGAATGGTCATTACACCATTTTGCAAGTCCCAACGTACGATGATTTGGGCAACTGATTTATTATGTTTCGCTGCAATTTCTTTTAGTACTTCATTATCTAACAACTGACCTTGCATTAATGGTGACCATGCTTCAAGCTGAATGTTGTTGTCTTGGCAGAATGCTTTCAACTCTTTTTGAGTTAATCGTGGGTGAAGTTCTACTTGATTGATCACCGGTTTAATTTCTGCATCCTTCATTAAATCTTCTAAATGATGAACTTGGAAGTTACTTACGCCGATTGCTTTTACGCGTCCTTCTTTATAAAGAGTTTCTAACGCTCTCCATGCATCCTTATATTTACCTTCCACTGGCCAATGAATCAAATATAGGTCTAAATAGTCTAAGCCTAGTTTTTTCAAGCTTGTTTCATAAGCAGCAAGAGTTGATTCATACCCTAAATCTTCATTCCACACCTTTGAAGTGACAAATAAGTCTTCTCTTGAAATACCCGCTTCTTTTAACCCTTCTTGAATCCCTTTGCCCACACCTTCTTCGTTTCCATAAATCGCTGCAGTATCAATACTGCGGTAGCCATGTTTAATAGCTGTTTTTACGGCATTTACCAATTCTGGGCCTTCCTCCACTTTAAAGACGCCTAGTCCTAGCCAAGGCATTTTCACACCATTATTCAAAGTAGTTGTATCTTGTAAATTTTTTGCTGTCATTTGTAAAACCTCCACAATTTGATTATATTTTACTCTCTTGATCTTTTCGTTCCAATGATTTACTAATTCCTGTTAATACTGCTGCCACGACAACCATGATTGCACCAATCCATGGTGTATGGATAAGTCCTATTGAGTCAGTCACAAGGCCTCCTACATAAGAGCCTAGTGCAATACCGGCATTAAATGCAGCAATATTTATCGCAGAAGCAACATCCACCGCACTAGGAACAAAGCGCTCTGCCAGCATAACAACATATACTTGCAATCCCGGCACATTCATAAAGGCTAAAAGCCCCATCAAAATAATTGTGATTAATCCAGCAACTTTATATGGTGCTGTAAAATTCAAAACAAATAGGATGATGGCTTGTATAATAAACATATAGAACAGTGCGCGAATTGGATTTTTATTCGATAGCTTTCCACCAACCATGTTTCCAATCGCAATCGCAATACCGTAAACTAACAAAATAACAGCTACTGTTCCTTCTTTAAAACCAGTAATATCCTGAAGCAATGGTGATAAGAAAGTAAATACCACAAATGTTCCGCCATATCCCAGAGCTGTAATGATGAATACAAGCAATAGTCGTCCGTTTGTTACAAGTTTAAGCTGATCGCTAAAGCTTGTTTTGATTCCTTTTTTCAAATTAGATGGAACCAGGATGCTATTTGCTATGAAAGCAATGACCCCTATAATGACAATGGTAATAAAGGCTGCTCTCCATCCAAGCTGCTGTCCAATAAAGGTTCCAAATGGTACACCCGTTACTGTAGCTACCGTAAGTCCGGTAAACATAATTGAAATCGCGCTAGCTCTTTTATTTTCCGGTACTAAATCGGCTGCAATAGTCGAACCGATTGACATAAATACCCCATGTGAAAATGCGGCGATAACGCGTGCTACTAGCAATAATCCAATCGTTGTAGAGCTAGCTGCAAGTGTATTCCCGATAATAAAGACAACCATAATCCAAAGCAATAAAGTCTTCTTTGACATTCCTGATGTCAAAGATGTTAATATAGGAGCACCGAATGTTGCCCCTAAGGCATATAAAGATACCGTTAAGCCTGCTGTCGTAACCGGAATACTTAAATCATTTGCAATAAGGGGCAGTAACCCGACACTAATGAATTCAGTTGTTCCAATCGCAAAAGCACTCACTGCTAATGCAAGCAAAGCTAACGTACTTTGTTTTTTGCCTAAAGCCATAATATCTCCTCCTTCATTTTTTATATAAATAGAAACTTTCTTTTCGGATAAGATTTACGAAAGAAAGTATAGTATCAATTGGCTGGCAAATGTTATTATGGTATATATCAATCACAAAGAAAAGTACGCACTTTAAAGTTCTATAGAAACATAAAAGTATCATAGGAACCTTTTAGTACCTATAAGGAGGATAAATAAAAGATGCAAAAGAAGAAATATAATATATCTGTGGAAGCCACATTAGAAGTCATTGGAGGCAAGTGGAAATGTGTGATTCTTTGCCATCTGACTCACGGCAAAAAACGCACAAGCGAATTAAAGCGGCTCATGCCAAACATCACACAAAAGATGCTTACCCAACAGCTTCGTGAACTAGAAGAGGATGGTGTAATCAACCGAATCGTCTACAACCAGGTACCACCAAAGGTAGAATACGAACTCAGTGAATATGGCCAAAGCTTAGAGGGCATCCTCAATTCACTATGTTTATGGGGAGAAAGCCATTTAACAAAAGTATACGGAGATAAATTTTCTGTTTTAGAAGATAGTGTGTTGAATGATCAACTGAAGTAAAAGATCCTATTTGTTTTCAAGCTAAATTTGATTAGATATAGTTGCCCAATTGTACTGATTCGGTCTTTAAGACCTCAGTAACAATTGGGTTTTTTCATTATCTATTCGTTAAGAAAAATAAAAAAACTGCCTTATCCAAATAGATAAGACAGCTATTTTTTATAAGGAAGCTCTAACCTAATCAGCAGCATTTAGACTGATCTGCTCCTGTACGTTTAATTCATCCTCATTTTCAGTTTCGTTATTGGTAACATTTTCGGTTGTAGCAGTAGTTTGTTTAACACTCTCTGCAAGAGATCCTTGTACAGTGGTCATTTGTTCCTTCAATTTTTCTAGTCGATTAGATTTATATTCACTATGTACACCGCGTTTTGCATCAATCTTCATTTCACTTTCTAGTGAAACCTTTTCACGAGAAAGCGTACGTCCCATTCGTGACAGTGTTTTAGTTTGCTCTAATGAGTCTGCTTTAGAAAAAATAGACTCCTCTGTAGTTTTGGGTGCTGACTCTTTGGACTCTGGGGTTTTATTTTCCAGCTTCCCTTTTTGCTCTTGAGCAATCTGTGCATCAATATCAGAGATTTGCTTTTCTAAGGCTTTCATTTGTTCTTTCAAACTAGATAGATCATTTCCTTTATCAAGTGCTCGTTCAGTTAGCTTGTTTTTCTGCTCTAAAATATTTTCACGTTGTTTCATTAAGCTCTCAATAAGGGAGCTTTTTTTGTTATGGCTACCAAACAATTGACGAGCCTGTACACCAATTGAAATAGAGTCTTTTGGTTGCTCTTGCTTTTGTTGTTGCATCTCCTGATTTTTCATCACGGTTACATTCGCGTGAATAAAATTCACTTTATGTTCTACCTGTATTTTCATCTCGAAGCCCCCCCTAACACAATCCTTATCTCATTCGTTATATCGGCAAAATATTGAGTAAATACAGTCACTTTACATGAATTGGGTGTTTTATGCCATGAATGGTTATTTGGCTGCTAAAAAATTTAGTAGTTTGAAGGATTTGAGAGGTAAATTTAGGGTTAAAACATCTTTGATTCTTGTAAATGTATTTAATAACTATGTTCGGTAATCGCAAATTACTAGGAAATGATTTTTCGCTTCCATCTTCACCAATCTAGAGACTACAGTCGTATATATGCCTATATTTTGCTCATTCTCTTTTAATTTTCTGATTGTATAACATACTTTAAAAATCCTATTCCATTTTGTCCTCTTGCTTCTTAAAACTGTAATATTAGTTAACTAAATTTAACATTTAAATTCATTAAAAATGGTTTATAATAATTAAAAAAATTAAGCTTGCGTTGGGGAGTAGAAACAATGGATAACGAAATGTATAAGTCATCAGATCTTAATCCAAATGAAGAACAAAAGTCTCAAAAAACTGACGAAAATGAAATTTTAATTTCTATAGAAGAAACCATAGCCCAAAACAGAAAAATATTAGCGGAAAATCGTGAAATCTTACCAAGTTATCGAGATTCTTCACTTTCTTAATTTTTTATGTTTTGTAAAACGAGAAGCGGGCTTTTATAGCAAAAAATAAAGTGCAGACTCCTTTTAAACGTGGAGTCTGCACTTTATTTATTTAAGCTCCTTTAATCACATTCTTATCATTTCCTAGAGCCACCACAATACCGATCGAATCCGGAACTCTTAGATTCCAATTGGTTCCTCATACTGTCTTTCTGACAAATCAGGCGCTGATAATTTTTTTTTTAATAAATTCAGTGCCATAGTGCGAATCACTATCGGTAAAACATGGAATGTATATGGTTTATACACTCGCTCTGTCCATTTATGGCCATCTTTTCCGTATACCCCAACGTTAATAGACGGTATATTTAATCCGCGAATCTCGTTAACTGGCACAGGGTAAATAGAATCCCATTCAGGGAAATTATTGATTAATGAGCTAAGCTCCTCATCACTTTCATGCAAGGATAGGAAACTGCCATCTGCTAAATACGGGAAGAATTTTTTTAAGGCAAATGTTTCGCCCGTTACCTGTTCCATTTCTACTAACGTTTCTTTTACCGATTTTAGAATCTCTGCATCCCGTTCATTGGATTGGTTCAAATAGTTGTGCGGCAAATAAGGAGGTGCAAAGAAAATGATGACTCTTGGTTTTTTATACGGATCCCAGTTCTGTAATTCCTCAACGATTTTAAAGCAAAGCTCCCTGGCCTCCATCTCTTTGTTTTCTCGCTGCACTTTTTTGGCCACTTCATAAGCAGGAATGCCTTGTGCCACTAATTCCTTCATAAAGTCAGCTAAGCTCGTCACTTCTAAATGCCACGACAGCTTTTTACCAGGCAATCCAGTTCGTTTCAAGAATTCTTCGTATTGCTTAGATAAATGAGCTTCTACGTCTACACATGCATCTGTAGCAATCGCAATCAACTTATCCATCACTTCTTTTGCAGAAAGCTCAAATAAGAAGTAGTTAAAATATAGGTAACTGCTTGTTGCAGTCTGTACTGAATAAAACTTCTTTGTATCTCTTTGTTGTAAACATGTTGGGGGGAGTGTCATTTCCCCTTCAATATTTTCAGCCAGCTCCAGATTATTATGGATTCGGCGTGTCAGTTCTGCTGCTACAAAGTTGGGGTCCACACCTGATAGCGTATCTCCTACATGTGCCTCGCGTCCGTAAATATAAAAGCTCGGAAGAATTTTACCAGCAGCACCCGTATAAATATAGCGGTGCGGATCATTTTCATAGAGAGGCGTAATGAAATCATCATTAATAGCTGAGATAAATTCCAGCCCATGCTCTTCTTTTAAACGCTTCAACTCTGGAATAGCTGAGATGATTCCTTTATGCTGGGATTCCTCATCAGGATTGAACATAAGAAGAATGTTCCCGGCCAGTTCTTCAGCATGTTCAGAAAAATAAAGAACATTGGCTAAATGGACAGCAGCTCCACTCTTCATATCGACAGATCCTCTTCCAAACATCCAATCGCCAGAATTTGCATCCATTTGGACATCTTTATCCAGTTCATATGTTTTGAAAAACTGTTCGATTTGGTCAGGGTTAAAGGCATCCTGTTTCAAATGTCCAAAATCCTCAATGCCCACTGTATCAATATGCGAATGGAAAATAACTGTATTCGTAGAGCTTCCCTTCCCTTTTACCAAGGCAAAAATATTTTTACGGTAAGGATCGTTCGGGACTTTTTTCTCCCAAACTTGATTAGGGTTTTGAATAAAGTAAGGAAAACTTTGAAGAATCTCCTTGAGAGAATCAGCGATAGCTCCCTCTCCAGATGTTCCGTTCACGCTATCTATCCCGACAAGCTGTCTTGTCAAAAATTCAACTTGTTCAGGCAAAGTCATTTCTTTTAATTGTTGATACATACCCATCCCTCCAATGTTTTCTGCATTATGGAAACGCTTTCTATTTTATTTATATTCATAATATATAATATTCAAATAAGTTTGTCATTATTTTTTTCACTAAAAAAATCCCTTGATTAACTCAAGGGATTCCCATCAATAAAATCTTCCTATACGATTTGAGATTTGCTCCGCAGCCACTTTTACTTTTTCTACTAGCTGTGGAAGACTCTCCTCTGTTATACGAAAATCAGGGCCATTAATGCTTACTGCAGCTAAAACCTTATTGCCGTATCCAAAAATGGGCGCTGCAATAGATATAGTGCCTTCCGTACGCTCCGAATTACTCATCGTATACCTATTCCGGCGTACTTCTTCTATCGTTTCCTTTAATTGAATGGTTTCTTCATCTGTCAAACCTAGCTTTTTTATAATATCTGCTCTTTCTTCTTCCTTCAAAAAGGACAAGATGGCCTTGTTGGGTGCCCCGACATTCAATGGACTGCGAATACCCAAAGTTTCAGCGATTCGAACCTTTAAGGGACTGTCCACTATTTCAATTGTCATCCCGAAATTCCCATCTTGAATGTTTAAGTAAATACTTTCTTTTACGTCCAGTGCCAGGTCTTCCATAATCGGACGAGCTACATTTCTATAATCAATACTTTCAAGCACTTGTAAACCAACTTCCATCCAAAGAAGGCCTATTTTATAATGCTTTGTGTTAGGATTTTGTATAACAAGACCATGATCAATTAAGGAGTTTAATAAACGATGCATTGTACTGATTGGCAACTCTGTGCGTTTTGATAGCTCAGAAATGGACCATTCATTTCGATGCGGATCTGATCTTAAAATATGAATAATTGACATGGCACGGTCAATCGATTGAATCATGGTATTCTCCTATTCTTAAAAAAATAGTTATTGAATCTATTATACTATTCCCCTGAATAGGAAAACAACAATCGACAGACTTTAACGACTATTCCGCCTTTTCTAATGACTGTTCTGGCTGTGAAAGCTGGACTTCCTCCATGTAGTTTTTCTTTTTATAGATACGTGTAAAGTAATCTTTTGTAATCTCTTTCACCTCACCGCCTAAGAATAACAGGGCGATAATGTTCGGCAAAATAACAAGAGCTAAAAGAATATCGAGGAATTGCCAGACAAACTTTAATCCGCCAATTGCACCGACAAATATGGCTCCAACATATACAAAACGCATTACTTTTGAAAAGAATGTACCAAATAAATATTCCGCTTGTTTCTCTCCGTAATAGATGATAACCACCACAGTCGATAACACAAAACAAAAGAGTGCAATGCTCATGATAATGCCAGCTAACTGGTCACCGAAAACTTGTCCCCACGCCATCGTCACCATGTTTGAAGCCTGTTCAGAAGGAACTTTCTCCCATTGCCCTGTACAAAGAACAACGATAGCCGTCATTGTACAAATGATGATGGTATCAACGATTACTTCAAAAACACCCCAGAACCCTTGTTTTGCAGGATGATCAGTTTTAGCGGTTGCATGTGCAATAGGTGCTGTTCCCATTCCGGCTTCATTTGAGTAGGTTCCTCTTGCAAGTCCCCATCGAATGGCAGCTGCAATACCAGCTCCACCAAATCCACCTGCAGCAGCTATCGGTGTGAAAGCATGTTCAAAAATTAAAGCGAATATTGAAGGTATAGCAGATACATTGGCAAAGACTACAATTAAAGATCCAATTATATAAATGCCCACCATAAAAGGAACAAACTTCTCTGTAATTTTACCGATTCTTGAAATCCCACCAAAAACAATAATGCCAATTAACACCATAACTAGTAAGCCCGTAATGATAGGCGAAATATGAAACGCACCAGAAATGGTTGTGGAAAGTGAATTGGATTGCACCATTGTGCTTGCTACAATTTCGAGCATTAAAGCAAAAGCGAAGAATGAGGCTACCGGCTTCCATCCCAAACCTTTCTCAATATAATACATGGGTCCCCCAACCCATTCCCCTTCTTCATTTTTCTCCCGATATTTTACTCCTAGCACAACTTCAGAATATTTAGCAGCCATTCCTATTAATGAGACAACCCACATCCAAAATATTGCCCCTGGTCCCCCGAATGCAATCGCTACAGGCACACCAATAATATTTGCCGCACCTACAGTTGAAGCTAACGCAGATGTAGCCGCTTGAAATGGTGTTAATGTTCCCTCAGATGCATCAGATTTGCTAAGAATTTTCCCGAAGGTTTGACTGATAATATGAGGCATATAACGAAACTGAAAGAAACCTAATTTAAAAGTAAGATACAGCCCCCCACCTAATAGCAAAAGCATCATCGGAAGTCCCCATATAAAATCAGTAATACCTCCAATAAGATTCATAAACTTGTCCAAAATTATTTCCCCCTTTGTGAACGCTTACAAAAATACAAATGTTTCCGTAATACGGAAATACTTTCTATAATAAAATTATATCAAAGGGAAATATCAATTGTATACACATTTCTAAAATTTCTAAAATAGATATTCTTATATTCAAAAAAGCTGTTCCATCTATATTTGATAGATGGAACAGCTCTGCTATTTATGCTTCTAATTCAGTTACAGTCCGCTCAACATAACGGGCACTATCTATTTCCGCTAAGCGTTCCCCTTTTATCTCAAACACGCCTTTTTCAATGATGGTGTTCATCACATCATACACCTCTTTGGATGATAGCCCTTCTTTTGGCGCATCAATACTCATTGAATAGCCTGTTCCCTTCGAGATTTGGAATTGAAGCTGCAATACTTTTGACATTCATTTTCCTCCTTTTCATATTATTGTTGAATGCTTTCTTGCATTAGGATCCCTGTGCCAATCCATTCGTGTTCGAAAAGACTTGCAAGTGCTGTACCTACAGCTGCCAAGTTTTCTAATTGTGCATCTCGCGCTACATTTTGAAATGCTTTTGTTTTTTCGATCATTTGTCCTTGCGTATTCACGCCAGTAGAGAATTTAATGCGAAGTGTACCTTTTTCAAATGTTTTCGTTGCCATGTTGCTCACCTCCCTTTCATTCACTACATAGACTAAACTTCGAAAAAGAGGACAAGTATTTATAAAAAATGAAAAAAAGCACCAACCCAAAGGTTAGTGCTTTTAAAACCATTATTTAGCTCGATTTAACTTCAAAATGGATTTATAGTGTGTAAAGGTATCAAAGCTACCTTGTCCATGATAAGATCCCATACCACTCTCACCTACGCCCCCGAATGGCAGGTAAGGTGTAGCTAAATGGGAGATGGTGTCATTGATACAGCCGCCACCAAATGAGATATTTCCTAGAACAGTGTTTTCTACTTCTTCGTCTTCTGTGAATAGGTATAGTGCAAGAGGTTTTGGTCTCTCTACGATTTTGTGGATTACCTCTGTTAAATCATCGTACTCGATGACTGGAAGAATCGGTCCAAAAATTTCATCTTGCATGACCGGATCTTCCCACTTGATGTCGTCTAATACAGTAGGCGCGATAAATAGGCTGTCTTCCTCTGTATCGCCTCCTACTACTCGTGTCCCATTGTCTAGGAAAGCGGACAGGCGGTTGAAATGTCGATCATTAATAATGTGTGTGAAGTCAGGATTTTTGGATACATCTTCTCCAAACATCTCCTTAATTTGTACTTTCATCTTCTCAAGGAATTCATCTTTCACACTCTTGTGAATTAGCAAGTAGTCTGGTGCTACGCAGGTTTGACCGGCATTAGAGAATTTCCCTTTAGTAATGCGCTGAGCTGCAGTATCGAGATCTGCATCCTCATGGACAATACAAGGGCTCTTTCCGCCTAATTCCAGTGTGACAGGTGTTAAATGTTTTGCAGCTGCTGACATGATAATCTTCCCAACACCCGTACTTCCGGTAAAGAAGATATAATCGAATTTTTCTTTTAATAGAGCTGTACTTGTTTCTGCTTCACCTTCTACAACCGCAATGTATTCTTCTGGGAAATTTTCTTGCACCATTTTTGCAAGCACTCCTGAAGTAGCAGGCGTGAATTCTGATGGTTTCAGCACAGCACAGTTGCCGGCGCAAATCGCACCGATTAATGGCGCAACCGCTAATTGGAATGGATAGTTCCAAGGCGCAATAATTAAAGCCAAACCATAAGGCTCTGGGTACAGCATACTCGAAGCATTACCAAAAACCTCTGGCGTTTGTGCTTCTTTCGGCTTAGCCCACGTATGCACATTATCTAAGATATATTTGATTTCGTGTAAAACGAATCCAATTTCAGTACGATAACCCTCTTTTTCTGACTTATTCAAGTCCTTACGCAAAGCTGCAAGTATTTCATTTTCATACTTCTTCATTGCGTCTACAAGTTTATTTAATGTCTCTACGCGAAACTCGACATCCTTTGTTTTTCCTGTACGGAAAAAAGCCCGTTGTCGTTCGACAAGACCTTGATAATTTTCTGACATGATTATTCTCCTCTCAAACAAACTATACTTATTTGATGCAAAACCAGATTTCCTGCTTTTATTAATCCATAATTCTAAGCAAATATAGATATTATCATTTTTAAGTATAAAAAGTATTATATATAATATACCTTCAATACACTAGTATACTGAATCGTGATTCTGCATTCTTTACTCTTCCCGAAAAAAAATATATCATTCAGCTGAACCAAATACCTTTGATTACCCGCTTCTTACTTTTTAAAACAGAACAGTGAATGAAAAATGTGAAAAGCTCACCAATTTTTGTGGATATTTTATTTATGAACGACATGCATTTAAGACTTATGTAAGGTTTCAGCGATAAACATTTGTAGAGCGGTTGTAAATGGCCCCGCGACGGTGGTAAACGAGTTCTCCGCGGTTGTAAATCATCGCAAATAGGTGGTAAGTTATTCCACCCACAACGGCAGAAAAAATCCCTTCTCCAGTAGAAAAGGGATTTAAGCTATCTTTAAATTATTAAACTGCAGTATATCCACCATCAACCAGCAAGCTTGCTCCTGAGATAAAGGATGCATCATCACTTGCTAAGAAGAGAACAGCTTTTGCAACTTCTTCCGGTCTGCCCAAACGGCCGATTGGATGGAGGTCAATCAATTCTTGTTTTGCTTCTTCTGGCATGCCAGCAAGCAATGGAGTGTCGATATAACCTGGGTTTACATTATTAATGCGAATGCCTTTTGCTGCATATTCAGAGGTTGCCGTTTGTGTAAGCAATTTTACGCCGCCTTTTGAAGCTGCATATGCACTGACTCCTGGCTTCCCTACAAATCCATGGATGGAATCATTATTAACAATGGCGCCGCCTGTTTCTTGTTTTAACATTTGCGCAAGGGCGTATTTATTGCAAAGGAAAACCCCATTAAGGTTGACATCGATTACCTTCTTCCAATCAGCATAGTTCATTTCATGAACAAGCGTTGCTGCGCCAATTCCTGCATTGGCAAAAAGGACATCTAAGCTTCCATATTTACTCACAGTCTCTTCGACTAAACGTTGTACTTCTTCCTCTTCTGTTACGTTTGTTTTCATAAACATAGTTTGGTATCCATCTTGATTTAATTGATCCGAAAGTGCTTGTCCTTTATCAGACATGTCGGAAATCACAACATTCGCTCCTTCTTTCGCGAACTCTACTACCGTAGCTTCCCCGATACCACTTGCTCCACCAGTTACAATAACTGTTTTTCCTTTAAAACGATCTGCCATTTCGATTCCTCCCTTAGAAATGATTTAACTTTTCGTCATTATTATAGCACTTTCCAAAAAAGCTAAACCGTCTGAAGTATTGCATTGGAAAGAATTTCATTATTTCTAATAGCAGTTATCATTCCGTAATATCGGAAAATTCCACTTTTACGGAACGCTTCTAAAATGAAAAATCCGATAATCCGGAAATTTAGAATTAATTTGCAAATTACACCGTAGAATTCTCAGTAATTAAGGGATTTGCTTAAACAGATGTTTTTGGCATGATTCTTGCAATTAAATTAAGCTGAAGGGGATTTTTCAAAAAAGGAGGATGTATTTTTTTGCAAACGCTTTCTTACAAATAATAATAAGGGGGATTTTCATGGATTTAATTGTCATACTGTTGGCGCTTGGTTTATTAATGTTTGTTGCTTACCGTGGATTTTCAGTTATTTTATTCGCGCCTATTTGTGCACTTTTTGCTGTTTTATTAACAGAGCCTAGCTATGTATTACCTTTCTTCTCTGGCGTTTTCATGGAGAAAATGGTCGGTTTTATAAAATCTTATTTTCCTGTCTTCTTACTTGGAGCTATTTTCGGCAAGGTTGTGGAAATGTCTGGCCTTGCAGAATCCATTGCCAAAACGATTGTTAAATTAATCGGTGCCAAAAGAGCGATTCTTACCATCGTTTTATTAGGAGCTATTTTAACATATAGCGGCGTTAGCTTATTTGTAGTTGTTTTTGCTGTTTATCCATTTGCAGCACAGCTGTTTAGAGAAGCAAATATTCCGAAACGCCTTATTCCGGGGACCATCGCATTGGGAGCATTTTCTTTCACGATGGATGCCATTCCTGGTACCCCGCAAATCCAAAATGTTATTCCGATTTCTTTCTTTAAAACGGATATTTATGCTGCACCTACGTTAGGAATTCTTGGCGGACTATTTGTATTAATTTTTGGATTGCTTTATTTAGAATCCCGCAGGAAAAAAGCAGCCAAAGCTGGAGAAGGCTATTATGGCTTCGAAACAGAAACGGCTGCTACTCTTGAAACGATGAAGGAAGAGCCTGCTATCAAATTTACGGCAAATCAATCTGTACTCCGGCAAATCTTTGCCTTTGTACCTCTGATCCTTGTCGGTGTAATGAATAAAATTTTCGTCACTTATATTCCGAAATGGTATCCAAACGGCTTCGACTTTTCAAAAATCGGACTAGATTCATTTGGTGTAGTTGATACGTCAGCAGTTGCGGCTATCTGGGCTGTAGAAATGGCGCTTGTTGTTGGGATCTTTGCCACCATTCTATATGACTGGAATCGAGTAAAAGTAAACTTTAAAGAAGGCTTAAATGCAAGTATCAGCGGTTCTTTACTCGCGACCATGAATACTGGTGCAGAGTACGGATTTGGTGGAATTATAGCTGCTCTTCCAGGATTCTCAGCTATTAGTGGTGGGATTTCTCATACCTTCACGAATCCGCTCGTAAATGGTGCGGTAACAACCTCCACACTTGCCGGTATCACTGGCTCAGCATCTGGCGGCATGGGGATTGCTTTAAGTGCCATGGCAGATAAATATAATCAGATGATTGAAGCGGCCAATATTCCGCCTGAAGTGATGCATCGCGTTGTCGCTATGGCATCTGGCGGCATGGATACACTGCCTCACAATGGTGCAGTCATTACTCTCCTTGCCGTTACAGGTTTAACGCATCGCCAAGCTTACAAAGATATATTTGCTGTAACAATCATTAAAACAATTGCCGTTTTCTTCATCATTGCGCTTTATTCTTTAACAGGCATTGTATAAATCTTTTGGAAGGTTACTAGTTTCTATTATGCTAGTAACCTTCATTTGAAAGGGAGACTTCTAAAATGAGTAAAATCAATGAAAGCTTTGTATCAGCCATTCTAGAGATACAAGATGGTGCAACCATTATTGTAGGGGGCTTCGGCCTATCCGGCATTCCAGAAAAATCAATCCTCGCGCTTCGAGATAAAGGTGTAAAAGACTTAACCATTATCAGTAATAATTGTGGCGTGGATGATTGGGGACTTGGCCTATTGTTAGCAAATAAACAAATCAAGAAAATGATTTCCTCTTATGTTGGGGAAAACAAGATCTTTGAACAGCAATTTTTAAGTGGTGAGCTAGAGGTAGAACTTGTTCCTCAGGGCACTTTAGCAGAACGTATCCGAGCGGGTGGCGCTGGAATACCTGGCTTCTATACAGCAACTGGTGTTGGCACGAAAATTGCTGAAGGTAAAGAACACAAAGAATTTGATGGAAAGACGTATATCCTTGAAAGAGGCATTACAGCTGATTTTGCTCTTGTAAAAGCATGGAAAGCAGACACTCTCGGGAATTTGGTATACCGAAAAACAGCACGCAATTTCAATCCTCTGGCTGCTATGGCCGGAAAGGTAACGATAGCTGAAGTCGAAGAAATTGTAGAACCAGGTGAACTCCAACCGGATCAGATTCATACACCTAGCATTTTTGTACAAAGGCTCTTACAAGGCAACGGATATGAAATACGGATTGAACGTAAGACAGTACAAGTGGAGAAAGGAGATTTTTCATGGACGTAAGACAAAAAATTATTCAACGGGCTGTATTAGAAATAAAAGATGGTATGAATGTGAATTTAGGCATTGGCATACCTACTCTGCTTGCTAATGAAATTCCCCCTTCCATCAACGTGTTGCTTCAATCTGAAAACGGGCTGCTAGGGATCGGTCCTTACCCTACCCCCGCTGAGGTAGATCCAGATTTAATTAATGCAGGAAAGGAAACTGTAACAGCTGTGCCCGGTGCTGCCTTTTTTGATAGCGCAGAATCATTTGCCATGATTCGCGGCGGTCATATTGATTTAGCTATCCTTGGCGGTATGGAGGTTTCTGAAACTGGCGATCTTGCCAACTGGATGATTCCAGGGAAGATGGTAAAAGGAATGGGCGGCGCGATGGATCTTGTGAACGGTGCAAAAAAAGTAGTCGTGGTTATGGAGCACGTCAATAAGCATGGCGAATCAAAAGTAAAACAAATATGTACCCTTCCTTTAACAGGTAAGAATGTTGTGCATTGTTTAATTACGGATTTGGCTGTTTTTGAATTCACTTCAAGTGGAATGGTATTAATAGAACTGGTGGATGGCGCCACCTTAGAAGAAGTACAAGAAAAAACGGAAGCTTCTTTTACCGTGAGCCCACAACTGCTTATACATCAATAATAACAACTACAGAAAAACGGAGGGAACGAACATGGGAATGTTATTAGAAGGAAAAACAGCTTTGATTACGGGAGCAGCAAGCGGCATCGGCCTTGAAATTGCGAAAGTTTTTGCCAAGGAAGGTGCAAAAGTAGCGATTTCTGATTTGAAGGAAGACGCGACAATCACAGTAGTCAATGAGTTGAAAGAACAAGGATTTGAGGCGATTGCCGCTCCATGTGATGTAAGTGATGAAGAGGCATTTGCAAAAAGCATTGAAAAAACCTATCAAGCCTTTGGACGGATAGATATCTTAATTAACAATGCAGGCCTGCAACATGTATCAAATATCGAAGACTTTCCAACAGCGAAATTCAAGCAAATGATCGATGTCATGCTTACAGCGCCGTTTGTGGGAATCAAGCATGTATTTCCTATTATGAAACAACAAGGATTTGGCAGAGTCATTAATATGGCTTCCATCAACGGACTGATTGGTTTTGCAGGAAAAGCTGCCTATAATAGTGCAAAGCACGGTGTCATCGGATTAACCAAAGTAGCTGCATTAGAAGGAGCAGAGCAAGGTATTACTGTAAATGCTCTATGTCCGGGCTATGTAGATACGCCATTAGTACGTAATCAACTTTCAGACCTAGCGGCAACTCGCGGTGTCGAGCTGGATAAAGTGATGGAAGACGTACTCTTCCCATTCATTCCTCAAAAAAGACTGCTCACTGTAGAAGAAATAGCGGATTACGCTGTCTTCTTAGCCAGCGATAAAGCAAAGGGTGTTACCGGGCAAGCAGTGGTTCTTGACGGTGGCTATACTGTTCAATAAGAGAGCCTATTACCGCATGAAGATACTCCCTTTCATGCGGTTTATTACTTTATAGCACTGTATGAAGTTTTTTAAATTTTAAATATTTTAATATTCTTTTGCTATAATAGAGTTATTAGATATTAAAAAGGGAGGCACATGATGAACGGATTTCAAAATATTCCCTTTAACTGGCTTGAAAAGATTATCAATCTAGCAGCAGAGCGAATTGTTTTAGTCAATCGCCAAGGAATCATTCTCTATATTAATACGGCTTATTGCGATTTTATTGGAACCACTGTTGATTGGGCGATTGGCAGGCATATTGAAGATGTGATTGAAAATACTCGTATGCATATCGTGGCAGAGACCGGCCGTGCAGAACTGGCTGCAGTCCAATCGATTAATGGCAGCGAAATGATCGCGAACCGTTTCCCTCTAATTATAGATGGCGAATTGGTCGGAGCCCTAGGCACAGTGATGTTCAGCAATCCAGAGGAATGGCAGAAATATCAGCGAAAGATTCAGTCACTGGTCGATGAGCTCGCCTATTATAAAACTCGGTTCGAAAAAGAATTGAAAAGCAAATACACCTTTGATGATTTAATCGGGAGTAGCACAGACTTCATAGCTGCAAAAAAACTGGCGGAAAGAGTAGCTGGAAGCCAATCGTCTGTTTTGCTGTTGGGTGAATCGGGCACGGGAAAGGAATTATTTGCGCATGCCATTCACTCGGGCAGCCCTCGTGCATCATTTCCTTTCGTCCCCATTAATTGCGCCTCTATTCCTGATCATTTATTGGAATCTGAGCTATTCGGCTATGAGGAAGGCGCCTTTACCGGAGCTAAAAAAGGCGGCAAAAAAGGACAATTTCAAAACGCAAACCTAGGGACAATTTTTCTGGATGAAATCGGTGACATGCCCCTTTCTATGCAAAGCAAGCTACTAAGAGTTCTGCAAGAAAAAGAAGTACAGCCCATCGGTAGCCAGCAATCCATCCCAATCGATGTTCGTGTCATCGCCGCCACACATCGGAATTTAGAAAAAATGGTGCAAGAGGGAAAGTTTCGACAAGATTTATATTACCGATTAAATGTCATTAAGATCGACATTCCCCCTCTACACAAACGGAAAGCTGATATTCCGATAATTAGTCTGCATTTATTAGAAAAGCTAGCGAAGAAATTTTACCGTGAGGATCTATCTCTTTCACCGGAAGTCATCCAAAGGCTGCAAAGCCATATGTGGCCTGGCAATATTCGTGAACTGGAGAACGTTTTAGAACGTGCCATCAATGTACTCGACGGGAAAACCATTGAGCTGTTTCACCTGCCTTTATATTTACAGGATGTAGCAGAGGATCCAAAAGACACTCCATTTGAAGGTCAGACTACTATTCCTTTAAGCCCCTTAAAAGATACAGTCGCTCAGGCTGAAATGTCGGCGATTCGCCGCGCGTTAGCTGTTACAAAAGGAAATAAACAAGAAGCCGCCAAGTTGCTGCAAATTAGCAAAACCACCTTCTATGACAAATGCAAACTATATAATTTATAAGGAGCAACCTACTGTGATGATAGTAGGATTGCTCCTTTTTTCTTTAGCCGCCATCATTGTGGGCAAGCCGTAAATCCTTTAAACACATAAAAAACCAGCCTATTAAGACTGGTTTTCACTCTAAATAATTGGTTTTTAATTCGCCTTTTGCTTCAAAGGAATCCATATCTCAGAATATAAATCCTCACTCGAAGGGTCCTCATCTGAATATACTTCTAATTCTGGGGTACCCGCGTGTTCATATGAATTTGAGGGAAACCACTCTTGAAAAATCTGCTTCCACACTCGTTGCATAGCATCTGGCATGGGTCCGTGAACCTCAAAAACTGCCCATCTAGTAGCGGGAATATCAAGTGTTTCCAAACCTTCAGGTGTTGTACCAGCATATTCTGTAGCTATCCAATAATCAAATAAATCACTTTTGCTTTCCGTTGTAGCAGCACATACACCAAGAACTCCATTAATTTTTCCATTGTTCAAGCTAAATAAAAGATCGTCCGTACCGTCTTTATTCACTTGATCCCACAATTTAGGTATCCCTTTAAGGTTCTCATCATTCACAGTTGAAAACTCTCTTTTTATCCCTACTACCTGAAAACTTTCTCTTTCAACAATTTTATACTTCATCGGCTCTGCCCCTTTCAGACTCACCTGGATGACCAGGCGGTTATAAGAATTAAGCATCCCTTTATTAAACCGCGCTTCTCTAGGTGTTATCCCGTGCTGCCTTCGAAATGCTTTGGTAAACGATTCAGGAGTTTCATAACCATATTTAAAGGCAATATCAATAACTTTATTTTTCGTATTAGAGAGTTCCTGCGCAGCTAAGGTTAACCGTCTTCGTCTTATATACTCTCCAACGGTACTATCAGTTAAAATATTGAATGTTCGTTGAAAGTGAAAGACGGATGCTTGTGCCTCCTTTGCTATATCGTCGATTGTCATTTCCTCTAACAAATGTTCTTCTATAAAGTTTATTGCCCTCTGTAAAGAATCAATCCACTCCATATCGCACCTCCTTGAATTAAGAATACTAATTTCATGGCCATAAAACCTGTCATTATCTGCTTTTATAGGACCGTTTTTTATTTATATCCAGTAGTAGTTTCTTCTCCAAGTAAGAATGGTTCTCCTTCAAATGAACGGTTTGTCTAAAAAAAACCAGCCTATTAAAAGACTGGTTTCTTACCACATACGTATTAATAATTGAAAGAATAGAAAAGAAAATAACTCCTCTACACTATAAAAAAATCTTACTCTTCAAGAAGAATAAGGTTTCTGTCTAAGTTTGTTATATAATTCTAAATTGAAATAATCAGCTTGGTTAAAAATAATGTCATTAACCTCTTGCCTCTACTTACATTATAACCCAATCTAAATATTATTTATAGACTGTTTTTTCGCTCTGATCCTGCTTTATACTGTAATACGAAAGTCTACAAATAAGGAGAGTGGCTATATGAATAACCAAACGAATACCTTAGATCCTGGGCCTTTCTTTCACGGTACGAAAGCAAATCTGAAAATAGGAGAACTGCTTGAACCATTATACTTATCCAATTATCAGGATAAAAAATCTAACTATATCTATTTTACTGCCACATTAAACGCAGCTAAATGGGGTGCTGAATTAGCCAGAACTAATTCAAAAGAGAGAATCTATATTGTAGAACCATTAGGTGATTTTGAGAATGATCCGAACTTAACTGACAAAAGATTCCCGGGAAACCCTACACGTTCTTATAGGTCCAAATCTCCTTTGAAAATTGTAGCCAAATTAGGTTCATGGGAAAGGCATTCCGATGAAGAAATAAATCATATGATCACATCTTTAAAAAAATTAAGTGAAGAAGGAAAAAATGTAATATACGATTGATTAGTTAGCCTTAACTAATTTTCCATAGAAATACCGTATTCAGAGGTCAACTCTTGAATACGGTTTTTTGTTTTGTTTGAAGCCTACAATACCACATACGCTTCGACAGATGTGTTCTTCTCAACTTTAATTTTCTCTTTTTCCAAGCTTTAGAGCTCCCATAATCAAAGGGATTTGTAGTGGCAGACGAAGCCATAGGATTAAAGGATTTGCTTTTTGACCTGGCTTGAATGATATTTTCTTTATTGTCATATACACATTTGCCGGAAAAACGGCCACCATAAAGAAGGCTAACAATTTACTTGTAATGGCTTGACCTTTTTTCACCCAAAGCAATACTGAAAAGATAATCTCAAACACGCCTGTCACTAATACAATAGCTCGACGGAATGGGAGGATTTTCGGTACGATCCTGCGGAAACCGGGTTCATGGACGAAATGCAGGACCCCTGCTCCAAATAAAATAACCGAATAGATGGATCTCAAAAAAGTTTTCATCTGCGTACTCCCTTCATCTTTATATTCCTTCTTATTGTAACTCTTTATTACCTTACAACACATTGTGTAAACAGAACAATTTTCATCCGTTCATAACAGTAGATAATATATCCTTTTAAGTTGCAAATTGTAAATTTTTAGTGTACAGTAAATATACAAAACAACGAACTAAGAGTACGATTCTCAGAGTTTATTATAACCGCATTTGTTTTGATTTATCTTAATGCTTCGCTCAGAAAAAATAGTATGGAAAAGAGAGAATGTTAAATGCACATTAATTATTTTGATATAACTTTTACTCTGTTATTTTTCATCGCTTTATTTTTTGTTATAGCCTTTATTAGACGTATGATAGCAATAAAAAAGAGCAGCTAATGCTGCTCTTTTCTTATTGTCTGAATCCATTCCCAGTCATCCCCTATTCATGAACTGGTATATAACCCTTCTGAACATAAATTACCGGATCAAAGTATGTGTTTTGATTATATTTCTGAGATATATCAGCACTTATTTTTTTAAAGGTCATATAGCTTTGATTTGTCTTACTCATTTTTACTTTTGCTGATATATAAATACTTTTTTTATTTTTAAAAGTTAATTTAAAATAATTTTTGACGTTCTTTTCTTCAACAAAAACACTATTCGTTAAATGATTAGGCTTATTTAAAACTTGTTCAATATGTTCTAATTCTATATTAGTAACTGATTTAGTTTGTAAATATGGTTTTAAATAATTCACTTTCCACTCTGGCTCTGTAATGGCATCTCTGGATTGTACAATATTCATTGTTAGAGTTATCAAAATCGCCATTACAATTACTATTGAAATTGCATTCCCTACAATAGTTGCGGCTGTCTTTTTCGTTTTTACAAATTCAACTAATATAGCCACTAAAACAATTGCCCAAAACACACATGCCACTATTGCTATAAGATTATTATCCACGTTTATTTTGTCATACATTAATTTAACTTTTTCTATATTCATTGGAGCACTCATTTCTTCGTAAGTTTACTTTTTTATCATTCTTGGCTTTAAGGTGAAATTATGAAATATTTAAATACTGTTTTAATAAGTATAAATGATGTTCATGGAAAAGATGCTTTTCTAAATAATTGAAATCAACCCAGCGCATTTTTTCTTTTTCAACTGGTTCAGCTATCTTTTCTAATAGTTTACAAGTGTATAATATTCCGATATTGTGTTGAGAGTCGCGAGGATATTTTGCTGAAACCCAATGTCTTTCAGCTTTACCCATCTGCTCAACGATTCGAATTTCATGACCTGTTTCCTCAATGCTCTCTCTTAATAATGCAACTTCAGGCGATTCATCTATTTCAATCCATCCACCAACTAAAAATAAATTCCCATCCAAATCTTCGACACATAAGAATTGTTGTTGGTCATTTTGAATAACAGCATATGCTCCAGTTCTTTTCCAATAATTTAAATCGTAATTACGTTTACCAAAAGTTTTCATTTTAGCCTCCTATTTGGAATTCTAGCGATATTATAACATTAAAAAAAGACCCAAAACGGTGTTTGGGGACTTTTCTTTATCTTCTCTAGAGTCTTTTCAAGGCCTCACGTTTACTAAGCGGTTTTAATTGATTTGTTCCTACGAACTCCTTTACTGCATCAGGGTTCGTCTTCCCATATTCTCTCAAGATCCATCCTATCGCTTTTTGAATAAAGAATTCATTGCTGTCGGCTCTTGTACGAATATAGTGAAATAGGCGGTCTTCGTCTGTTTGTTCCCTATACCGAAGCTGGTACAGTAATGCTGATCTTTGTAACCATATATTGTCGTCTAAAATCCACTCATCTGCATACGAAGAAATCAACTGTGGATAAGCTGTAAACAAATACCCCATTCTATGGGGCGAAAGTACATCCACCGTATCCCACCATGATTTCGTCACCAACAAAGAACATAGCCACGGCATATCCTCAGGCGTAAGTTCCTTTTTTACCTTCTCTAGTATATCGAGCGCCGCCTTTTGATACTCTCTTTCGGGAAGCTCCCATAATGTTAAAATGACCTCTTTTAGATTTTCTTTTGAGGGGACACCATGTTCGTTCAAAAATTGTTTCGTCAGCTTTCTGCGGATAGGTGTTCGAATTCCTAAAAATTGAAACTGATTGCGCAAATAATTTTGCGACCAGTTCGCGTATTCTTCATCCTTATGTTGGTTATATAATTCAACCAGTTGTTTTATGTAACTGTTCATACCTGCCACCTGCTCTAAGTTATTTATATTTCCCTTCTTTAAAGCTTATCTCATTGTACTCCTTATTAATCACTTGATCCTTGCATCTGTTGTTATAATTAAAAATATCAAGATTTCTAAACAAGCCAATCGATTGACTGGAAAGGGATGGGAAGTTGGATAAAGATTACATAGCAGCACGCCAATTATTGCTTTTACTTGATTCGGAGGAAAGATGGTTTACTTTAACAGAGGTTAAAAAGGAGTTAGGAAGCTCTGATAAAACAATTCGAAAAATAACAGAACGTTTAAATAAGCAGATGCCATCTGATATTTCGATCCTTGTATCGAGAGGAAAAGGGATTTATCTTCAACGTGATGGCCAAAGCAAGACTATCAGTGAAGTCATCTCTAGTATTTTCCGGCAAACCATCTATTACAGATTAATGAATATATTGTTTACAAGCGGCGCCAAGCACTCTTTAGAAGAAATTGCCGAGCTTTTATTTATGAGTGCTTCATCATTAAAAAAGTTAATTGTGCAATTAAATAATAATGATTTAAAGCCATATAAACTGCAGATTACCTATTCGGCTCCAAGGGTAAAAGGGAATGAATTAAATATCCGATATTTTTATTGGAAGTTATATGAAAATGCATATAAATTCACAGGGTGGCCTTTTCAGAATATCAGCTTTGAATATATTCAACAGCTTATAACAAGCTTAGAAAGTCAGCAAAATATAGTTTACTTTATTAATTCTAAACGGCGACTAACCTTTTTAGTAGCTATCATTTTGCAGAGAGCGGCAAAAGGTGAATTTGTGACTATTGAAGAAGATAATTATCCCTGGGAAGAAGGCTCCTTTCATATCCCGGTAAAAGAATTAGCAGAAAAAATGGAAGAAAAACTCCTAGTCGAAATCCCAAAGAACGAAGTGTATTTTATGCAATCACAGTTTAACCTTAGTCAATATCATTACTATGAAGGCTCTGAAATGACCCCCATAAAAGAGATAGAATTATATAGAAATAAGCGTGAATTCCATATGGGCAATGAGTTAATCTCGCTATTGACAGATTACTATGTGCATATAGAAGAAAAAGAACACTTCCAGTTAGAAATATATAAGTTCTTTGAGAAGCTTTTAATTGATAATGCCATTCCTGGCTGGATGGCCGTGACAAAAAGCGTTTTAACCATGTATGTTCAGAAAGAGTGTCAACAGATTTATCAAGAATTGGATCATTGCATGAAGAAGTGGCAAGCTTCACATCCATCCATTTTATATAATGATTACCATTTAACAAAATTGACCTTGCTTGTCCGTTCAAGTTTACGTTACAAAAGTAAAAAGGCTTTTCTTATAATGGGAGAGGAATTTTCGATTCGGCACTATATTGCCAATTTAATAAAAAAAGAAATTGGCGACCAATTAATAATCGATACATCTATAATGAAAGAATTGACGGATGAGATGGTACAACAGCATCATATCGACTTTGTCATTAGCAACTTGCCTGTTTCTTTAGAGGCTGTACCTGTTGTAACCATATCCACCATTCCTTCTAAAAGAGACTTAGAGAATATAAGAAAAGAGTTGCTACGATAATTTGGTCAAATTTTTTCTGTATTCATAGTAAAATTCTTATCTAGTTTCAAAAAGTTAAAAGCCTTATGCTCAAAGTAGTTCCAAGTTCGTTTTGGAATCACTTTGAGCTTTTTTAATTAAAAATGGAAGCGTTTACTAGAGTTTATATAAAAAATTAGATTTATTGGAGGAATAGATATGAGTAGACATTTGGGTGCGCAAAAAGGAGAAATAGCAGAACGTGTATTACTTCCTGGAGATCCATTACGAGCAAGGTTTGTGGCTGAGAACTTTTTGGAGAATGCCTATTGCTATAGTGAGGTAAGAGGAATGTATGGTTATACAGGCACGTATAAAGGAACTCCAATTTCAGTCCAGGGTACGGGGATGGGAAATCCATCCATGAGTATTTATGGTACTGAATTGATCAATGATTATGGTGTGAATAAATTAGTGCGCATAGGATCTTGTGGCGCTATGCAAAAGGAGATTCAGGTTCGTGACATTGTAATTGCACAATCAGCTTCTTCAGACAGTAATTTGACAGAGAAAATTTTTTACGGAAGCAATTTTGCTCCAACCGCAGACTTTCATTTACTAATGAAGGCATATCAACATGCGCAAAGCAAAGGGGTAAATGTTTTCGTCGGAAATATTTACAACTCTGATGAGTTCTACCGTGAAACATTAGATAGACTTCATAAGTTTATGGAGTTTGGCGTTTTGGCAGTTGAAATGGAAAGCACAGCTCTTTATACATTGGCTGCTAAGTATGGTGTAAAGGCATTATCTATTTTGACTGTAGGGAGCCAATTATTAACTGGTGAGTTCTTAACACATGAAGAAAGCGAAAGTTCTTTCCATGAAATGGTTGAAGTTGCCCTTAATACTATTATCGAAGATTAGTAGATGACTAGATAGAAGCAATATTACAAGAATCGAGTGAAAATATGAAGATTATATTATCTGGATTGCAGTGGATGATCTTTATGGTTGCTGGTGCGATTGCAGCTCCAATTGCAATTGCAGATTTATATAATTTAACAGCGGCCGAAACATCAGGATTAATTCAAAATACAATCATTGCTTTAGGAATAGCAGGCCTATTGCAAGCCCTTGTTGGCCATAAGCTGCCCATCCATGAAGGGCCAGCTGGATTATGGTGGAGCATATTCACCATTTATGCAAGCTTAGTTGGCGTTTTGTACACTTCACACATTGCCGCCTTGCAGGCATTATGCGGAGGAATGGTCATCAGCGGCTTTGTATTTATTATTCTTTCAATATTTAAGCTACTGGATAAAGTTGCCCGTTTATTTACCCCAACTATTACTTTTGTTTATATGTTTTTACTTATCTTTCAATTGAGCGGCTCATTTATGAAAGGAATGTTGGGCATTTCATCTACCCATCCAGCATTGGATGGCAAAGTATTATTGTTGTGTGTCATTGTCGTTTTTCTTACATTTGTTTTCGGCAATAGCCGTTTCTCTATACTCAAACAATATTCAATTATTCTTAGTATAATGATTGGCTGGGTTCTATTTTTGGCCTTTACCAAGGTATCTATAACGATTAATAAGACCGAAATTATTAGGCTTCCTGAGCTTTTTCCGTTCGGACAGCCTACCTTTGATAGCGGAACCATCACCACAGCTTTATTATTAACACTTTTACTAATCACCAATGCTATTGCATCGATACGTTTGATGGAGAGTGTTGTAAATTCTCCAGTTTCAAAGAGCGATAATCGTTACAATCGTGCTGGATTGGTAGCAGGTATAACACAATTAATGTGCGGCTGTTTGGGGGCAGTTGGCTCGGTTCCTATTTCAGGTGCGGCGGGCTATGTTGAACAAACAGGAATGAAAGATCGGGCTGCATTCATCATTGGCTGCAGTATTGTCGTAAGCATTTCTTTATTGCCGCCCATTATGGGCCTTATAGCAAGTATACCTACACCTATAGGCTATTCCGTCACATTTGTTATTTTTGTAAAAATGTTCGGCATCTCTTTGAAGGAGTTAAAAAAGGTGATAGATGAAGAATATACAGCTTTTATTAGCGGTATTTCTCTTCTGGTTGGCATTGGTTTAATGCTCATCCCAACATCTGCACTTAGCGAACTATCGCCCATTATTATTGCTGTTTTAAATAATGGATTAATTTGCGGAAGCCTTTTAGCGATTATCTTAGAACAAACTTTAAAGTGGAGACGAATTCACTAAGCTAATCTTTTAAATTCGCACAGTTTAACTATATAAGGAGGGAAAAGAATGCATTATTTAATATCAATAGTAGGGCTATTTTTAGTTCTATTGCTAGGATGGGCTGCAAGTAATAATAAGAAGAAGATTAAATATCGTCCAATCATTGTCATGGTGGCTTTGCAGATCATTTTAGGATTTCTTTTACTTAAGACAAGCATTGGGGAATTTCTGATTAAAGGATTTGCAAACAGCTTTTCGAAACTGCTTGGCTATGCTGAGGAAGGAATTAATTTTGTTTTTGGAGGAATGGCAAACGAAGGAGCCCATACATTCTTCCTATTCGTTTTAATGCCCATTGTTTTTATGTCAGCGATCATCGGGATATTGCAATACTATAAGATACTCCCCTTCATCATCAAATATATCGGTCTGATTTTAAGCAAGATCAATGGTATGGGAAAGCTAGAATCTTACAATGCAGTGGCAGCTGCCATCGTAGGACAGAATGAGGTATTTATCTCGGTCAAAAACCAAATTGGCTTTTTGCCTAAACACCGGCTCTACACACTATGTGCTTCTGCCATGTCAACGGTGTCTATGTCAATTGTCGGTTCATATATGACAATGCTAGAACCTCGCTATGTAGTTGCAGCATTGGTTTTAAACTTATTTGGCGGTTTTATTGTTGCATCTATTATTAACCCTTATGAAGTAACACCAGAAGAAGATATTATCCATATTCAAGATGGCGAAAAGCAGACATTTTTTGAAATGCTAGGCGAATACATCATGGATGGTTTTAAAGTTGCTATAGTAGTTGGTGTCATGCTAGTTGGATTTGTTGGGTTAATTGCCTTAATTAATGGTATTTTCAGCGGTATATTCGGCATGAGTTTTCAAGCGATTTTAGGTTATGTTTTTGCCCCTATTGCCTTTTTAATGGGTATACCCTGGCATGAAGCAGTTAAGGCCGGAAGCATTATGGCCACAAAACTTGTAGCCAATGAATTTGTTGCAATGCTGGATTTTGTTAAAGTGAAAGACCATTTAAGCGAGCGCACAACAGCCATTGTTTCTGTATTCCTTATTTCTTTTGCGAACTTCGGTTCTATTGGCACAATTGTAGGTGCTGTAAAAGGCTTGAATGAAAAACAAGGCAATGTTGTTGCACGATTTGGCTTAAAACTATTATATGGCGCTACACTCGTAAGTGTATTATCGGCCATTATTATTGGTATTGTCTTTTAAGATAAATGTCATCCCTAATATAATCTGCAACCTCCACTTCGATTTGATGTGGAGGTTTATTTTTTTATATAAGTATAGAGAGTACACTACTACTGATGCTGCATGATCTCTATACAATAAAAATGAGGCTAATCGCAGTGTAAACTCAATATTCAAAAAATATTTCTAAGAATAGGCCTTATTAACCTATTCAACATACAAAAAACTCATTATATTTATAAATAATTGTTGCTGTTTCTTCTGTATAAAGATAGACAACGACAAGGCAACACTATAGAAATATAGTTGCGCAAAGCTATAGGGGCTAAGGTGGTTTCCACTAAGCCAGCCAGTTACCGAATTATCTATAAAAGGAGAATGTATATGATAAACATGAAGAAAGCATGGAGTGTAGGACTAGCAGCAACATTGCTACTGTCACAGGGAATGACTGTAGCAAATGCAAAAGAACATTCAGAAAAAAGCCATGGGAAGAAAACACAAACTCATGACAAAAATAAAAATAAGATCGCTGATAAATGGGAAAAGAAGTATAAGCTAACAGGTAAAAATATCGCTTCACAAGACAAAGATAAGGATGGTCTTCCAAATATAGTGGAATACCAGCTTCACTTAAACCCTTTATCTGCAGACACTGATAAAAATCATGTAAACGATGGGTTGGAAGATGCGGATGGTGACAAATTAAGCAATAGAGCTGAAGTAGAGCTTAGGACGGATCCCAGCAATCCAGATTCTGATCATGATAAAATTAAAGACGGTGCTGAAGTAGACAAGCATGGCGTAGAATACTCAAAAAAAGTTCATGAATTCGAACTAGAAATTGAGACTGATGATGATGACTTCGAGGCTGAGTATGAATATAAAAAAGGCCATGCCAAAATAAAAGTAAGTAAGAAATTCATTACAAAAGCGACGGTTGAAGCCTTAGTAAAGAAATTTGAAGCAGCCACGGAGTTAACAGAAGAAGAAATGCAATCAATTATTGAAACAGAGTTACACTTGGAAGGTTCATATGATATGGAAGCCGAAGTAGAATTTTTAAATGGCAAAGAAGTAGAATTTGAAAAACAATCATTAGATCACGATGATTCCCAAGCAGACGATGATGATAATCAAAATGATGAGGACGAAGATTAATACCCTTGAAAAGCCAACAATTTTGTTGGCTTTTTATATTATTTCCACTGAAAAACTATGGCTTCACTTTAATAGTTTGAATGGAGAAAAAAAACATAATAAAAGGACTTTTTAATATGAATTCAAACAAATCTACTCCAATAGAAACAAAGCAGTATAGTAAAATTTCGCTCTTTTCATTAAAGTATTATGATTTTCCTTGTAAGATACTTTTATAGCCATTAAGATTTAACATAGTGACCTCAAGAATAATATCAAATTTAGAAGGACGAGAGAAACCTCCCTTAGATAGAAGCTTAGAATGTTACTGTGCTAAATATACTTTTTACCATTAACTTTCTTTCAGAAGTCCCACTCTCACAGTTGGGTCTTTTATTTTTTAGGTCGCCATTTTGCATTTTAGATTAGTTTTAGAACCAACACGAAATAATGCGCAAACTAGCTTCATAATTTAAAAACTATCTACTATATCAATAATATAATTGATAGTTGAAATGAAAGTGAGGAATTACGTATTGATTGCTAAAGAACGAGTTTTTACTTTTGATAATTCAAAAGCTTTATTGATTTTTCTAGTAGTTCTCGGGCATTTCGTTGACTACTATACTGATATCTCTCGTAATATGCAGGTTCTATTTTTCTTTATATATATTTTTCATATGCCTCTCTTTATCTTTATAGCCGGTTTATTTAGTAAATCTACTATTAATAAATCACCATTTCGAATTGATCGAGTACTGACTTTCTTATTGCTCTATTTTATATTGGAAATAGTGCTGTATCTTATGCTTCATGTATGGTTTGGAAGCGATAGCTATGACTTAACCATGTTTTCTGAAGATGGCGTATCATGGTTTATGTTTGCCATGGCAGCGTGGCTTTGCATAGGTTACTTCTTAAATCAATTCAAACCAAAGTATGTGCTCATTGGCACTACAGTATTAGCCTTATTAGTTGGCTACGATAAAGAAGTAGGTGATTTTTTAGTCGCTTCTCGAATTATAGTCTATCTACCTTTCTTTATGGCGGGTTACTATACAAATCCGCAAAAACTCGCGGGTTTTTTACAAAAAAAATCTGTTCGCATAACAAGTGGCATTATTCTCTTATTGACGATAGCCTTTATCTACTTCAATATTGATCTGATTTATGGCTTACGTCCTCTATTGTCAGGTCGTAATGCATATGTAGTTGCCGGCCTGCCGGTCATGGGTGGTTTTATCCGTCTAGGTTTAATGATTGTGACAACGATTGTCTCTTTAGCCGTTATGGCAATCATGCCTAACAAAAAAACATGGTATACAGTAATAGGAGTAAGATCTCTACAAGTTTATTTCTTGCATCGTTTTATCCTATTTATTTATCAACATTATCACTTGAATGACTACTTAGCTAAAATTTCACCTAACCATTGGTTAGAAATATATCTATGTTTCGCAGCCATTTTAACACTACTCCTATCCTGGAAAGGCTTCGGATGGATACTTATTAAAATCCAATCCATTTCTTATGTACGATTTAAGAAACAAGAAGAAGTAGTTAGACAATAAAAACAAAGCCCTCTCCTTGTGCGAGGGCTTTGTTTTATATATATATAACGATAGCTACTCAACCATCATTTCTCCACTTTGTTTATCTTCTTTTAGATTAAAGTATAATCTCGTATTAGAGTTCACTTTCCTCCAGATTATGCAATTCATAAACCCCCTTGCCTATCCGTCTAAAATCATTATGTACCGTTACATGATGTTTCGGAGCATTTACACAACATCTTGATGCGATGTGCGTTCTAATCGTTGATTCTTTATATTTCGTATTTAACTTATTCATATACTCAATCACTTCATTGATTGTAAATTCATTTTTACCTTTATCTTTCACTAATGACGTGACGGCTGAAAGTAACTCACCCCTACAATTTGCTTTCCGCCTTGATTTTCTTAATTTTACGCTTTCACTAACAAGCTTCTTACTTTCCAAAACTATTGATCGCTTTGTTTCGCTCGAAATATTCCATACTGGATTTACCTTCGCAATTAAGGCTGATTCTATACTAAATTTGTTGTCTGTCTCCAAGAAATACAGTTTAATTTCTTGAGCTACCTGGCTCGCTTCATAAATTAGATGATTTATACGACAATTGTTAGATTCTCCTCCAATAAAGCATTTTCTTGGTGAAATCATGCCGTATCCCTTATTAAATCTTCGCGAAAGACTTTCGCATACACCTATATAGACAAGTTCATTATTTAAAGCGATTGCATATAAACCCGCTTGCTGTATATCACTTGGGATAGAGAATTTGCAGAACGGCCCCTGACCATATTTATTCAAGGATAACCCTTGAATATTATTATTTTCGACATGTACCTCAAAACTTTCAACATTCCCATTATGGTCTCTCAAAGGTTTTATATCACAAATAAATTTAAATTGATTTTTCAAATCCTGCATTTCAAACAAATCCTCCCTTATAATTCGTATCTCAGAAAATATAAGATATATTCGTATATCGAAAAGTAAAAAAACTATATTGAATTGATTTTATCGGTAAAAGGCTATACTCCGTTTTAAAAAAAATCGTAAGCATCAACATCACATTTTTAGGTATTTATTACCTTACTTATTTTTATTATAAGGTAATAAGTATTAATTTTCTGTAAAAATTAAGTGAATAATAACCTATATTTTACACATATTATTACCAGTTCGGCTTGTTGTAAAGTTTTATATCCTTATATGATGCTTTCACTAGGTTTTTACTCGTTCGTTCAAAAATAAAGAACAATATTTTTAGCTAAACGAATATTCTTACCTATTCGATACCCTGAAGGAAAAAATCCTAATGCAATTAAAAAAGCCGAACTATTATCCAAATGCTAGTACAGCATTTTTCAATAGTTCGGCCTTCATTATTTAATTTAACTATAACCATCTTCGGCTTTGGTCGCACTGGGTCAGCGTTCTAAATTCTTACACCATGAATTTCTTATTTACCAAATAGCTTCTACCCATTCAGGGTGATCGACAAATGGATTTCGGTTCCCTTGAATGTTAAATATTTTTTCGTTTCGTTGTTTTTCCCATTCACTTACCGGGTCTTGTTTATTCCATTGCTTTAAAACAGATAGTTTGCCATGGTAAGGGTTTGTTCCATTGTTGACTTGATCGTTCAATTCTAAGTCAACTCTGTCACCCTTTTCATAACGAGTAGCCATGTAAAAGAGCATTCTTGCAATATCCCCTTTTACGTCATTTGGCGGCTCAAACGAATCGCCATCCCTTTTACAAAGAGAGCAACCGTTGATTGCGTTTCCACCGTTATCAAAATCTAGATTACCTCTTGCCCCGTTAACTTGAACGTCGGCTGGTCGTAAATGATGAATGTCTGTACCTGGGCCATTGCTCGTTCCGAAATTGCCATGGGATTTAGCCCATGTATGCTCTCTATTCCAGTCGCCCGCATTGCCACCTGCTCTATCCTTTGAGCGAGATTCACCTGTATAAAGAAGGATGACATTATTTTTGTTTTTTGGATCCTCATCAGTGATTTTCAAAGCATCCCATACTTCACTGTATGAAAGAACTTTATTATCATCTATGATATCGTGCAATGCCGTTTTTAACGCTTGGCCTTCTTTACCAATAGCATCGCTATAGTATTGATCCGTAGCATTGGCAGGTGTCACAGTTACGCTGAAACGAGAAGTAACAGATTTTTTACCATCTGAAGCTGTAACGGCCACTAAATGTGTACCAGTAGGCAAATCTAACGTTAGTTCTGAACCGTTAATCGTGCCCATCGTAGAACTGAAGGTTAGTTTATCTCCGTCTGGATCATGAAAATAATCTGCCAAAGAAAAGTTTAGCTTTTTTCCAGCTGTTACCGTTTGATTATCAAAGCTTTTCTTGGCTACGGGTGCATTGTTTTCTGCTGGTTTATTAGGCTGCTCTATTTTTTTGCCCTCTGAATCTCTAAACTGAATTGTTTCAGGATTTGCACCGTTTTTATAAACGATATTTTGTAGATTTTCAGCCCCTCTGATTTCCTTGACATTAGGACCATCAATAATTACTTTTTCTAACGCAAGACCTGTGAAGTTAATGATTGCACCCGCTTTGTTAGGGTCAACCGTCACTGTCGCTCCTTTAAAGCCTTTCTCGAATCCTTTTCCTTTAAGCTCTGCATATTGCGAACTTCTAATGATAATTCCCTCTGAAATATTGCCACTTTCAAAATTCACTCCAATGCTTGGTGGAGCAAATGTTAGTTTTTTCTGTTTAACATTTACTAAATGAACCATCTTTTTAGGAATAATCGGTTCAGCAATATCGTCGTCTGCTTTTTTCGCCAAGGCAAGCTGCACCATTACTGGATCATGGTCACTCGCACGACCAGCCATGTCAGTGAAATCTGAATTGATATGAAGAATATCAATATTCGCCGAGTTAGCTAGGTTATTTGATACCAAAATATGATCTAGTACCTGTGAATTCCCCTGATATACGTACGTATAACGATCGGCTTTTTCCACTTTATTAATCATATTCGTCATATATTTACCTTCCAGTATTTTTAACGAATCAGTGAATTGGAAATCGTTATAATCACCTACTGAGACAATATTTGCATCTGGATTGTCAGCTTTAATTTTCTCTGTAAAGT
Source organism: Rummeliibacillus sp. G93 (assembly GCF_023515935.1). NCBI lineage: Bacteria > Bacillati > Bacillota > Bacilli > Caryophanales > Caryophanaceae > Rummeliibacillus > Rummeliibacillus sp. G93. Next base: position 424,894 of record NZ_CP097314.1, on the reverse strand, counting down.
CTCTCACAATTGTTGCAATTTTATGGCGTTGAACTTCACTTACTAATTTAGGCGGCTGTGATGAGCCAAACAATGGTGTATCTCCAGATTTAGAGTTCCAGTGATTCGCAATGACAACAACACTTTCACCTTTAAAGTCAAATTGTGCGGCTAGCGGTTTTCGGCTATTATCAAATGCTGGATTTGTAGGATCAATTCGTCCAGGATTCAATGAAAGCTTTCCATCTTTATAGTCTACAGCTGTTGTTGCATCACCACTTGGAATATCTTTCGTTAATTGCACGCGGTCTGGATTATATAAGAAGCCGACACGGATATTCGCATTCGGTGCACCACCATCTGCATTATTTTCCGGGTCAATATTAGCATAGTTATATTTCACGCCACCTGCTTCTTCAATTTTAGCAATTAAACGCTTATAGCTTTGATCAGCAGCAGCATCTCCTGCAGCAGAACCATTGTTATCTTGAACTTCTGTTACACCAACAATATCAGGGTTTTTCATATCTGATGCAATCGCGCGAGCCAATTTGCCAGCTTTGTCCTCAGAAGTTTCTTTTGTATTGTTAGAGAAGTTTTCTAGATTATAAGAAGCAACGGTTAATTTGTCATCCTCTTTTACAATTGTTGTGGTTTCTGGCTTCGAATCACCTTCCACAAGTTTTGCTTTCATATCCTCATAATCAGCGTAGATTTTGTAATTTGAGAAGCCATAGTTTACTACCCCAGTAATAGGCCCCTTAAATTTATCGCCTGTCGCCACTTTAAAATCTCTCGCTTGTGTATTATCGTACAGTTTAAACTGAATACGATCTGCGTTTGCATTATCCTCTGTATATAAGACACCCCCATGGATGGTATCTGTTTTTCTATCTTCTAGAACAGTCACCAAATCACCATGATCTTGAGGCCCTACAGCTTTCACATCTCCTACCTGCACTCTCATGCCTTCAAGAGATTCCCAGAAATCAATCGCATCTTCCTGTGGATCAAATTGAGTAAATTGATCATTATCAATCACTTCAGACGGCAGGTTATTACGATCAATAACTACCGGTTCTGGAAGGGTGACATTACTCTTCAACACGCCTACCTTCCCGCCTTGGTCGTTGCGAGCATTAAGCTGTGTGACAGATAAATCCGTCTCTTTTTTAGAGTCAGCATAGCCGTCAATTTGGAATTCATCTACTTTACCATTCACACTGACAAGATCCCCAACTTTTACGCTCGCTGCTGTGTTACCTGTATAGACAATAATCCCTTCTGATGTTTTTGGATTGTTATCCTTTTTAGCATCTGGTGTTTGCATGTGGAAGTAGTTGCCGCTTCCGATTTTATAAATATATGTGACAATACCTTCAATTCCTGAAACAGTCTTACCTTTCATTTGTGAGTCATGTGACTCTCCTTGAATATCATGAATTTGAATTCCTTCTGCTGAATCAAAAACAGTATATTCATACGAAGCAACAGGACTATCTTTCAAACCATCTTTAACAGCAAACGCTTTTACTGTCATTTTATCTTGAATCGTAATTGGTTTACTATATACCTTACTTGATTTCGTAGGCTCTGTTCCATCCGTTGTATAATAAATGGTTGCGCCCTCAGTTGGAGTTGTGAGTTCTAATTCAGTACCTTTTGCCACTGCTCCAGCTTTCACTGATGTCGTGACAGGCTGAACAACACTTGCATCTTCAACGATATCTGATGTGGAACGTGGAATGACTTGGTATACATTATCGAATTGCTGAACAATCCCCGTAATGGAGTCATAGGTCTTCCCAACAGCTAAATTCAATGTTTTTGTCTCATCACGTACGACAAATTCAGTAGTACCATCAGTCACCGTATAGTTCGCCCATGTGTTGCCATCTTCTACAGAAACAATTTTAATATTTTTGGCTTTCACTAGGCGCGATTCATTTTCCTCTGTCACTTCTGCCCCTGTAACAGCTTTAGGCGTTGGTGCCCCTACATCGGATTTCTTCTCAACCAATTTTGCTCCGTCTAGTTGCAATAATCCTTTGTAATCAGCTAATGTGCCTGTCAAAGTGACTTCATCGCCCACTACTGCATCTAATGTAGCTGGTCTAACGGCTATTCCACCCGTTTCATCCTGGACGGAGATTGTATTTTTAAGTTTCGCAGCTACCACAGCTTTGATTGTGATCGTATCGCCTAAAGGTAGCGCTCTTGCTTGTTCAATCGATTTGATCTCAACTGGAGTTCCTGGTTCAACTGAAGAACCATCCATTGAATGCTTGCCCAGGTTAGATACATCGTCTATCGGGAGTTTATCCCACTCCTTAGTAGGTTCAAACGCATCATCAATAACCGTATCACCTGACGTAATAGTCGATTTTCGGACTAATGTTAAGTCCGCCATATTATTGACTCTCGTACCTACTTGTCCAAGCGAATCAATGACAGCGTTTGCTTTTTTTAATACAACAGCATCATCCCCGTTAAAATTGATAACGCTACCATTCGCAAGATTTCCTTTACTCTTTATCGATTCATTCGCATTATTATTGTAAATAACATAAGTATCTCCAGCTTGAATACTTCCACTAAGTTTTAATGTGGCAGTTGCTGTAGTAGCTCCATTTGCATAGAGTTCTAGGGAATACTGACTTAAATCAATTGTAGATCCAGTCCCATTATAAAGTTCAATTGCTTTATTGCTGCTACTTCCCTCAATATACTCAGAAATAATTAATTCTGAAGCATTTCCTGTAGCTGCTGATGTAGGTATGGCAGGTGTTATGATACTAGCTACTAAGAGTGACGACAAAAATGCATTAAAAGGCTTTTTCCATTTTCGTTTATTCATGTAAACTAGTTCCTTTCTGTATCAGAATTTGTTTAAGAATGAAAGCGTTACTTCGAGCACCATACACACTAGCAGTTGCAGGAATACTTAATGAGTAGTTTGTCACGAATAAAATTCCTCCCCAATCGTTATTATTTTCACTGTCCTGATTGATTTGAAATCAGAATTTAGTGAATATCTTAATTATTTACTATAGAAATAGATTTTTCCACTTTCTAGCTATAAAAATATTTAATATTAACAATTGTAATATTATTAAAAAATTGCTATTACTCATGCCATTACTCAGTTACTCTCTTTTCGAATGTTTTATACTATGCAAAACTCTCTGCAAAGAATGGAAAATTTGTAAAAGTGTTAAATTGCACATTATTTTCCAGTTCAAAACCTTGCTTTCCTAAAAAAAAGACAGCCCTTTACAGGACCGTCTTTTATCTCCGCTTACCTCTTATACGTACACTACTTAGCTATTCACTAACAATGTGCTCTTTGAACCGAAGTCTTCTTTTATCTTTTCTAGTAATTCCGGTTTTTCAATAAGTGAGAGTATGGTGTTGCCAATTAAACGAGCGCCTTGATTAATAACTTCTTTTGACTTTTCGCTAAGGCATACATCAACCATTTCTTGTGAATGCAATGTGAAATAATCATTAGAGCAAGCCAACATGGGATGGAAAGCAGGGCATTGATAACTCACATTCCCTATATCGGAGCTTCCCATAGAGTCGTCTTCTTCAATAAATGGTAAATCCATTTCCTCCATTACGGATTTAATAACCTCTATTCCAGGCTCGTTTTGAAGCATATCACTATAAGGATAGCCGATCATTTCTATATCGAATGAGGTTTCTGTTGCTATAGCAGCTCCTTTGATGCAATTTTCTACTTTTTCAATAACTGTATCTAAATAAGCACGATTACTATGCCTTAGTTCTACTTGGATTTCGGCGTAATCCGGTATAATATTAGATGCCTTTCCACCATGGACAATGTAGTAAGACATTCGTGTGTCAGGTTTTACCCGTTGCCTTAATTGATCTATAGCATGGAATGTCAATTGAGCGGCACTGAGCGCATTTTTTCCTTCCCAAGGAGAAGCAGCCGCGTGTGCAGGTTTTCCATAGAATCTCACACGATACGCACTGAGAGCTAAAAACTTCACTTTAGGCATTGTGGTATTAGAGTTTAGGTGAACCATCATAGCAAAATCGTATTTTTTAAAAACGCCCTGGTTAACCATGGTAATTTTTTCACCGTGCAGCTCTTCATCAGGCGTTCCTATTAAATCTATGTTTACATTCAGTTTCTCGCTGATGCTGTGTAGAGCAAGAGTTATGAGCAAACTCATGCTGCCGCTCATACTATGGCCACAGCCATGCCCTAAGTCTGGCAATGCATCATATTCTGCCAAAATAGCAATATGCGCTTGTGGGTTTTCTAGATTGTTTACATTGGCGCGAAATGCAGTCGGCAAACCGCAAAACTCTTCTTCTACCTCCATGCCGTGTTCTCTGCAAATGTCTACAAACTTTTGGCATGCTTTAAATTCTTCCCCAGAAAGTTCTGGATTTTCTGCGAGGAAATAATTTAACTGATGGCAGATGTTTTGGTATTTCAAAACAGCTTCTTCAAATAGCTCTTTTATATGTGTTGGATTAATAGCCATTGTATGTAGAGCCTCCTTTTTCTTTTTAAGTTGTATTAGCGGATCCTAGATTCTTGCCATTGACCCATAAGTGAAACGAAAAGAATACGTGTAAGTTGGTTATGCTTACAAAAACATGAACACGGATACTTCACTAAAATGGTCCATACTGTACAGCTTGAGCAATGATTAAAAATACAATGATAATAGCAAATTGGATAATTACATAGGGGAATACCCATTTGACCCATTTAGAGTATGGAATTCCCATCATACCTAATCCGGCTAATAAAACGCCTCCGGTTGGAATGATCAAGTTGGATACACCTGCGCCCATTATGGTGGCAAGCACGGTTGTTTGTCTTGTAACGCCTACAAGGTCTGCCAATGGAGACATGATTGGCATAACTAAGGAAGCATGCCCACTTCCAGAAGGAACAATAAAATGAATAAAGAAGTTGGAAATAGCTATTCCAATAGCCGTAATAGTTGGTGGAAGGTTGCCGATTAAAGTTGACGTATAATATAAGATGGAGTCTAATAATCCGCCAGCCGTCAAAACAACTAAGATAGTATTGGCAATACCAATAATCATAGCACCGGAAATCATGTCCGAGCATCCTCTGATAAAGCTGTTGGCTACTTCATTTGCAGAAATCCTACCAATGATGGCCATAATGATAGCACCTAAGAGGAAAACGGCAGCAATTTCACTAATATACCAGCCTAATTCTATCACGCCATAAATAAGAGCAATGAAGCAAAACAAAAGAACAAATAGTGAGAGAGAATGCCTTTTATTCATTTTATAACCAGTCATTACCACGGTGTTCTTTGTCGGTTGGAATCTCCCGTATTCAGCCATTTCAGGGTTTTTTTCAATCTTATTAACATGCCGGAGTATAAAAAATACCGTTAAAAGGTAGAAGGTTGCGTAAATACCTACTCGCAATCCTATTCCTGAATACATAGGAAGTTCGGCAATTGTTTGGGCAACCCCAATCGTAAAAGGATTTGTAATGCCTGCTATGAAGCCAGCGCCAATGACTCCTAGAAACACGATAGCAAAACCTGTAATTGCATCAAAGCCTATGGCAATAGTCATTGGAACAATAATAGCTATATAGACAAGCGAATCTTCTGCAGAACCAATAAGAGTACCTAATAAAGAAAATAACAAAACCATTATAGGAACGATTAATTTCTTTCTAGCTCCAAATTTCTCTACTGTAAACTTTATTAGCTCGTCAATGGATCCTGTTGCCTGCATAATGCCAAGTGCACCCCCGAACAGCAATACAAACATAATGATAGGGGCTCCGTTTACCATGCCTTCATGAAAGCTTTTGAACATTTGAAGCAACCCCACCGGTGTAGACTCAACAAATTCAAATTTCGAAGGATCAATTATAGTTCTTCTACCTTCTTCAATTCGTGCATATTTGCCTGCTGGCACAATATAGGTCAACACAGTCGCAGCAGCAATGATGATAAACATCAATACATAAGCATTTAAAGCTTGTTTAGGCTTTTTTTCTTGTAATTTAGGATTATCTTCGATGTTATTTTTTAATGGAAAGTTCAATTAATTTCCTCCTCTGAGAAATGAAAAATTCCCTATATTATCTAATCAAGATAGAAGATGTTTAAGCTAGTAATCTAGGAAAGCTGATAAGGTGGAGCATTTATTCTAAAAAATTGAAACAGTTATATACCCTCTTTATACTCCTCCTTGTTCTTTTGATTTCTGAAAGTACATACCATTGACTTGCAAATCATTCTCTTATAAAGGAAGCTTAACCCACTATATCTCATTAATTTGGCGCTTTTATATATGTTTTTCCAATCAGCGGAATACCCTTCCATTTATTAAGTTACATTTATTATAGATTCTTATTTTACAAAATTCAATGTATTTAGAATATTTAAATGTTTAGATTAGCAACTATTTTTTCGTTTGCTAATATTAAGACCCAAATTTCAGCGGAAGAACAGTCGCACTATTCATAAATACCTTATAAAAATCAAAATCTATATCATTTAATTCCAGTATTTAGTATACATACTTATTAGCAAATCAAAAAATCTCCAATCAACTATATGATTGGAGATTTACTATACAAATTTGTTAGGCAATGACGCCTGCAGTATGTAATAGTTGTTCTGATTGTTCATCGGCCGGTGAGTATTGTTTTTCTAAAAGTTCTTTAATATAGATTTTATTATAAATAAATGCAAATATAATATCCGCAACCATACCACCTAAGCCAAATGTAAATGATCCCAAAGCCGCTGCTACAATAAACATAATAATAGCCCATTTTAAATCACCACGGAAGAGTGCAGGGAAAAATCCAAAAAAGAAGGTAGTCCAGCTAAAACCAACTTTTACATTCTTCATCACACCAGCGCTATTCTTTAAATTCACTTTCATCTAAATCACCACCTTCCTACTAATAACATACTGATTATAGCAGTTCCTTTTACTCAATGGAATAGAATTTGTTAACAAAAATAAAGGAAAAGGTAAATTTTTTTATAGTTTTTTGAGATTAGTAGGTTAGTGGGTATTTCTTATTTTTTAATTATTTATCATTCGATATTGTCTTATAAGTCTTACTCTGCTATTTAGCCAGCTTTGTAAAGACAGCATTTCCAAATACTACGCCCTGCGTTCCTTTAGCGCCCTTTTTTTGTATAACTTTCAGCGTCACCTTTTTGGTTTTGCTAGGGAAACGAAGAGTTAAACTTTTTACGTCTTTCTTCGTCAGTGTGCGTTTGTACAGCAATTTTTTGTCTCCATAGATATATACAGTGGATTTTCCATAATTGCCTGCTAACCACTGTGAATCAAGTGAGAGCTTTGTCTTAAATGCATTGAAGCCCATCCCCGCAATGTCATAGACTGCATAGCCTGTTCCACCCGAGTTGCTATATGTTGAAAGACCCACACCATCTATTGCAATTTTGTTGTTGCTATATCGGAAAAGAGTATTCTGCCATTCAGATGAATAATAGTAGGTTGAATATTCAGTAGCACCAACTGTTTTTGCTGATACTGTTTTAGGGACAGTGACAAGTCGGTCTTTGGTTTTTATAAATAATGGATGGATGAACACAATCCTCTGTGTGCCCCTTGCACCTTTTATTTGCTTTCCAACAATGCGAATGTTTTTAGTTCCTTTTGGTATATTTAATCTTACTGTCTGCACAGGTGTTTTAGCCGTTAGCTCTTTTTCATATAAAAGATAATCATCTGCATAAATCCCTACTGCAGAACGCCCATAATCCCCTATTATCCATGCAGCATCTAGCGATAACTTTGTCTCAAAGCGATTGAAGCCCATCTGGTCGATATTATAAGAGGCAGAAACTGATCCTCCATATAAGCCTGAATGCATACCAAATCCATCTGTGACTAGATTTCCTTTGATATCTTGAAAGGCATTATCTGACCATTGATTTACATAGTAGCCGTAATAAATATTATTACTTATCGCCCCTATTGTATTGGGACTGACTGGCAGCTCTTTATCCGTATTTTTATATTTTCCTTCAAAAGAAAAAGAAGGGTTGTCTAGCACAACGTTATGACCTCCTTTACCGCCTTTATTTTGCTTTATAACAATACGAAAGTTACTCGTATTCATGGGTAGCTTTACATTAACAGGCAGAATACCGCTATTCTTCGTTAATTGCTTTTCATATAACAGGACATCATCAGCATAAATTCCTATTGCGGTCTTTCCATAATCGCCTACAATTCGGTTTGCATCTAAACTTACTCTTGCTTTAAATGTTTTATAGCCCATCTCTTTAATATTATAAGTTGCAAATGCTGTATTTCTTTCCCATGAACCTGTTGTAAGTGCAACCCCCGTATCTATAAGGTTTCCTTCTCTATCTGTTAAAGGTTCACCATTAATCTTGTTCACATAAAATAAACTGCTTGTTTGGTATGGCTTAATGTCTAATAAAGAAATATCCCCTGCCGCATATGAGGGAGTTGGCCGAAAGACGATCACTAGCAATGCAAATACCGCTATGAAAAATCCTAGAATTTTTTTATTCATAATGACCTCCATTAATTGATTGGCTTACTAGCTACCACTTCTTTACTTTAACTTTTATAGTTTTGGTTGTTTTATGCCCTGCCCCATCTACCACTGAGTAAGTGATTTTATAGGTACCTGGTTTTTGGGTGTTTACTTTCCCTTTTACTTTTAACTTTGATGTTAAATCAATCGTACCATCAAAGGCTTGTACGCCGGCTTTCGGATCAAAGGAACTCCACTGATAAATCGTTCGATTCTTTGCCCCTTTGATGACAGGTTTTTTAGTATCAACTACTGTAACCTTTTTGTCTTCATAAAAACCAAGATATTGAACACGAAGAGTCGTTGTGCCTTTTTTTGCCGCAATCAGTTTGTTTTCATATTGGTCAAAGTAGGCAACATTTAAATTACTAGATTGTACTTTAATCTGTGAATTAATAGTTTGAGTCGATTGATTGGCAAGCGTTGCTACGACTTCTGGCGTATATTGATAGCCTATCTCTAACTTCAATAATTTGGATGAAAGATTAATTTTAGTTACATACTTATTGAGATTTTTGCCATTATATAATTCTCTATCAACTAACACAAACTTGCCCTTAGGCATCACGAATACAGGTCCTCTAGCTCCATCTAACTCCGTGTAAATACGGAAGCCCGTTTTTGCTTCAAATAACTTAAAGCCATTATACTCAGAAGTGATTGCTAGATATTTGCCTGACTGATCGATATGCATTTGAATGGCTGGATCATTCCCAACATAATAGGCATTTCTATCAAGCGGTAACTCTTGTTCCCCTGATGCAATATCATATATTTGTAAATGCGCATCGCTAGTAGCTACATATAATTTCTTGTAATCAGCAGATACTACGGCCGTTTCTATATTGCTGGCAGGTACAATGACATCTTGGTAATTCCCACGATTATCATATAGATTAATTTGTTTATCTGAGATGGAAAGTATTGTTGAAGGCGTTGCAAGGATTTGTTTTGAGTTGGACAACCCTGTTACAAACTCTACTTGTCCTATACGAGTATTGAATGCTATTAGTTTTGTTTTAGAAGAAAACAACAATACATCTTCGTTAGGTACAAAAGTATCCAAAGTGAAATCGTAGTTGTTTGATTTATAGTAACTAAAATAACTATCCTCTGCTCCAAATAAATTTTCCGACTGATACACTTTCTTATCGAAACCATCATATATGAATAGTTTATAGCCATCACCTAGCGCAAACACATTGCCTTCTTCATTCGCCACAGCTGTATCGGCATAGGAATCGAATTCTTTCAATACATTGCCTGTCATTAAATCCATAATAGTGTCGTTATTAATCAAGGCATTTGTTTGATTAGGTATATCACCCAAAATACCTTGTATTGAATTGTAGGATATATTCTCGTTCACTGATGGAAGAGATACGCCTGTTGCTGCTTTAGCATTCGGCGCAGTAATCCAAAAGAACAAGAATGCTACCATAGTTAATAAGCTTCCATTAATATATTTCTTCATTGTGAGCCTCCATTTTTTAATTTGTATATAAAATAAATATATAACAAACGTAGAAGTAAACATATGCTAAAAATTTGATTCATTTTATCTAAACCTTAATACCTATAAAACAATAAAAACCCAATCTCTAAGGAGATTGGGTTTTTTAATTAGTATATTATTTTTTTACTTTAACTTTTAAAGTCTTGCTAGTATTTTTTGCTTTATCCTTTGCGTAAACAGAAAGTGTCGTATTCAGCTTTTGTTTTTTGATTTTCACTGAATACTTACCATGTTTATCGGCTACTGCTTTACCAATAATACTGCCGTTTGCCTTAATATAAACAGTCGAACCAGCTTCCGCTTTACCTGTCACTACAGTAGTTTTTGTCGTAATTGACTTTGTCACTGTTGGACGAGAAGGTGCTGTTTTATCCGACACTTTCACCTTCGTTGCTTTACTGCGGTTTCCTGCTTTGTCAAATGCCTTCACCATAAGCACAGTTCCAGCCTTTTGTTTTGGCAACTTAATAGTGAATTCACCTTTTGCATTCGCTTTTTTAGTCGCAATTTCTTTACTTGATTTGTAAACGACAACCGTTGCGTTCGCTTCCGTTTTGCCTTTTAACACTGTATCTTTATTACTGAAAGCATTTACTTTTGGTGGAACAGGAGCAGTTGTATCCTTATTGCCAGCTTTATTGATAACTACTTCTTCCTTCGTTACATGTCCCGCAATATCAGTGGCTTTGAAGACAATTTTATTTTCTCCACTCACTAATTTTACAGGCACCTTAAGTTCATGAGTTAGTGATCTCATTTCATATGGTTCATCGAATTGATGTGCATACACTTCATCGCCGTCTACTGTTAAACGAAGATCATCAAAGTTATCAGAGACCTTTACTTTTAACGTTACACTGCTTACTTTTTCACCAACTACATTACCTTTTGGAACACCGCTAATTTCGATAGTCGCCGGTGTTGTATCGACAATCAATTGGCGCTTGAATTCCACTTTATTACCCGCATTATCTTCACCGGTAAAGATGACATCATTTACGCCATCTTTCGTAAAGGCGATTTTCGTATTAAATTCATATTGTTTTGTTTTTTCGTTGTAGACTGTTGGGATGTCCATCTCGCCGCCTACTAGTTTATCGCCTTTGACTTTTAATGTCTTAACACCAGATACATCATCAACATATCCCTTAACAGATACTTTGTGATCATCAAACACGCCTAGTGCTTCTGGTGATGTTGTCACGATAAATGGAATAGTTTTATCCTCTTCGTGTCCGATTGTTACTTTTTCCATATTATTTGCATAGTCTACTGCGACTACTTCAACACGTGTTGAAGCTTTCAGGTTTTCTAATGGTATATCAAATGCAGTTTTTCCAGCTGGGTCGAACTGACCTTGGCTTTTTCCATCTACGAAAATCTCAATATACTGCAATCCGCTACCTTTCATATCAGTCGCTTCAAACTTGAGATTGCCTTTTTTCTCGCTAACAGATGCATTGGAGATGACAGGCTTCACAGTATCTACAATAACAGGAATTTTAACTGTTTGCGGTTCTTTTCCTGTATAATCCAACTGCGTCTTAATTTGATAGAAGTACGTGCCATCTTCTGCTTTTTTATTCTTGATAAAGCCATCCCATGTTGTTTTGTCAGGATTATAAACATATGGCTGTTTCGCTTGATAGTTCTTCGTTTGAAGACCTGTTTTCGCTAGGGTTCTAAGCGTTTTTCCATTTTCATCTACGATACTGTATTCAACCGATTTACTGTTACGTAAGAAGGTAATAGCAGGTGCAATTTCATCGCTAGATTTATCGCCATTTGGAGAGAATGCAATTTTGTCTGCATCTAATTTCTTAGTTTTTAGATTTTCACCAAGAACCTCACCTTCTTCATCTACCATGAAGGAGCTGCCTAGATAAGAATCTTCATCATACGCCATCTCATCAAGGATTGGCGCTTTGTTCCAATCTCCTTTAAAGCCGACAAAAGGAACTGTCAATGTTGGAGCAGCTTGGTCTGTTTTGTTTTCAAGGCTTACATAACCTTCAACAAAGTAGCCGTTCTTCATTAACTTCGCTAATTCTTCATCAGCATTTTTCAAATCTACTTTTATCGTAATATCTTTTGATTCTTTGCCTTTTAATTCAACATGTGGTGTATCTACTGTCACACTAGCTTTCGCGATATTTTGCTCTTTCAATGAGAGCGTACCGCCGTTCACTGCATCTGTTAGAACAGAAGTATTAACGTCATAGGCAATAGCTTCATCGCTCATATTCTTTGCAGTTAATGTGAAAGTGAATGAGTCGCCATTAATTTCTTTCAGCTCAACCTTGCCTTCATTCGTACCTTTGTTAACTACATAAGCAGGTGTTGTAACGGCAGAATGCAATTGCATGATGCCTGAGCCCTGGCGGCGAGGTGAGTAGTAGATGCCTCCATTATCTGGATCCTCCACTGGTTTTGCTGTATTCATTAGCAACACTTTCGCCATTTTAGATCTTTCTGCGTTTTTCAAGTCAGGGAATAACTCATGTACGCGTTGTAGAACAAGCGCTGACCCGCCGGATACATGTGGTGCTGCCATCGATGTACCACTCATTAGGCCGTATTTATCGTTATTTAAAGTAGAATAGATTTGTCCACCTGGTGCAGTAATTTCTGGCTTCAGCTCAAGGCTTGGCGTTACGCCCCATGAAGTAAAGCTAGACATCTTACCAGCTGACGTATTAACGACAGATTTTTGTTCACCTGTGAACGTAACCTTCCCAGTGCCGCCAGCCTCTTTCAATTTGGCAATCAAATTATTACCTTCACTTTGTGCAAGCGAAACTAAAGGAATGGTTGGCGCATTTAATGCCATGCTCACATAGTCGCCATGTGCTGCTAAACCTTTAACGATTACACCAGCAGCACCCGCTTTTTCTGCTGCTGCTTGGATTTCGCCATAGTTAGGATTTGATGCAACACGTTCTGCAACTACAATCTTGCCTTTGACGTCTTTGTCCTTATATTGGCCTTCACTGCCGTCACCCACCAAGACTGCATCAACTTCATTCTTGTCGAACACTTCTAATGGGTTTGGAGAAGATTGCTTTTTGTAAGGAACTGTTAGTGTTTCATTGCCAACTTTAATCTCAAATACATCGAGGCTGATTTTATTGTTTTCCATTGAAGCTACTGATAGAGAGCTTTTAGATACGGATGGAGCTCCCACTAACCCGATATCTGGGTTTGAAGCCAATGGTTGTCCACCAAACTCGCCACTCAAGTTATCTGAGTTACCAGCAGAAATAGACATAACAATACCGTTGTTCACAGCGTTGTCTACAGCTTTTTGCTCTAAGTTATTATCATCTACAAAGCCCGCAGTAGAACCTAAGCTCATATTTAATACATCTGCGCCAAGCTTGATACCGTCATCTATCGCTTTAATATAGATATCCCCAAAAGTAGATGGCATTGCTGGGTCATTACCGAATACTTTCAGCGCTAATAGCTGTGCTTCGGGTGCTACACCTTGAATGCCACCTTTACTTTCATCACCATTCGCTGCTACAGTACCGCCAACATGCATACCGTGCATGGATGCATCTGGGCCAAGATCTAGTACTTCATCATTTTTATCAGCGTAGTTATAGCCATAAGGAACTTTATCTGTGTAGAATTTACCTGGCAAGCTATTTTTTGAAATAATATCGCCAGTAGAACTCTTCGATAACTTTTCTCCATTCGTGCTAGTCAGCTTCATATCTTTATGGTGATAATCAATCCCTGTATCGATAATACCGACAACCATGCCCTTTCCGTTATAGCCGTCTTTCCATGTTTGCTGTGCTTCGACCATTTCCTTACTTGTAACCATGGTCGGTTTTTCTTTTGGTCGTTCATATTCAGTTGCAATGCTGACACTCTCAACGCCAGGCATTTTTTCTAACTTTTCAATATCTCCATATTTAACTTCACCGCTGACACCATTTAAAACAGTAGTGAATGAATTTTCAACCTTTAAGTTAACTTTTTCTTGTTTAACATCAGCCAAAAATCCTTTTTGTTCATCTTTAATTGAATTTTGCAGCTTTGTACGTGTACTAGCATTTAATTCTTTATACATGACGCCTTTATCTTGCGCATAAGAAATGGCAGGGGCACCTTCTAATTCAACAATAACTCGTACTTTTTGATTTTGTTTATATTCGTTGCCACTATTAAGCTTCGTTCTTTCTGTTTTCTTTTGGGAAAGATTAATTTTCGTATATTGAACTCCAGACTCTGCTTTTGCATGGCTTGTCATCATAACCATTTGAGATGCAAGCAAAGCTGATGCGATTCCGACAGTAAATCCTTTTTTCATCTTGTTTTTATCCAAGTCATTCTCCCCTTTAAACTATCAAGTTATAAGATTATGTAGTCTCTATGATTGTATTAGTATTTTAACACTTTTAACATTTTTGTTAAATAGGAATATTCTAAATATTTTTTATTATTAATTAAGTATTATTCGACATATAATGGTTAAAATGACCTATTTCGGTGAAATTTTTGTAATAAAATAAAGGATTGCTTGAAGTAGCTTTTTATATTTACTTAGAGTTATTTCTTAATGTCTCCTCGCAATCTATCACTTAAATAAAAAAAGCGCAGTTCCCATAATTGGGAACTGCGCCTGATTGTTGAATATCTTTGCCACCGTCATGAAATATAGGAATATAAGTTTACAGCGTTAATAAATTCATTCTATGCGAATTAAAATTGGCGATGATGAGCTTTGCATGTTCATTCGTTAGTTCTTCATTAATTCCGCAACGCCTTTTTATATATCCAAATACTGCTTGCCATCACCAATGCCAAAATAGTATACATCCAGTCAACGGCAATAACTAAGAGCCAACCACCTAAAATTGGACCAATAAAACCACCAATATTTTTTAACTGAGCAGCTCCCAAATAAAGGCCTTTTTGATTAGCCGGTGCAATTTCTTCAATAAGAGCATTCATCATTGGGAAGCAGAAAATCTCACCAATTGAAAAGATAATCATACTCCCAATAAACATCCACTTATTTTCTGACACGCCAAATAGGAGAAGTCCCATTGAAAAAATAATAATGCCAATTTGTAGTGACTTATAAATCGATATTTTCTCCGTTAATACGCTAAGCGGTAACTGTAATGCTAATACTGTAATTGAATTTGTAACAATTACATAACTAAACAGCTTCACACCGTCCTCCACTCTTAAATCGATAAGCTGCGGCAAGGTAGAATCAAATTGGGAATAGCCAAGAGAAATTAAGATACCGCCCAAGATTAGTAGCAGTAACTTTGTATCCTTACTGATTGTCTTAAAAATAGCACCAATATGACCATTTGATTTTAATTTTTGTTGCTGTGATTGATAACGATTCAATACAAACAGCAAAAATACCCCATACATTGCATACATAATCCCAGTAATCATAAATGGAATCGAAGCACTAGCCATATTTGAGATCCAAACGCCTAGCAAAGGCCCGATAACAGCGGCAATATTAATTGCCGTATAACGTACAGAAAATAGTCGACGTTTTTTATTGTTCTCTGTAAAATCAACCATTAGAGCTTGTGTACCAGGCTCGAAAAATGATCGACATAAACCGTTAATTGCATTCAGCACGACAAATATGGCTGCAGATGTTGTGAAAGCAAAACCGAAAAAGGTTAAACTCCAAACAAATACTGTTATGATAATGACTGTTTTACGTTCAAATCGATCTGTTAAATAGCCGCCAAAAAGTCCGCCAAAGGTAGAGAATAACGGACCTACGCCTAATGTTAGGCCTATGATTAAGGGAGAGGCATGTAAGTGATTATGTAAATATAAAGCTAAAAATGGCATAGCCATAAAGCTTGCAGTTCGTGCAAATATTGTTCCGCATAGTATTATCCACACTAACGGATGAAAATAATGAATAATAGATTTCATAACATTTTACCTCCTTTCTAACAAAACTTTACTTATCTATTTAAGATATACTAAAACTTACTAGAATAAGTACTTTTTTTAGTCTTTATTTCTTAATTTAGTTTATAGCTTCGAAAAGGAGTGGTTAGTAGATGAAAAAAATGACTAGTTCTCTCTTTCGTATCATCTATATTTTTAGTACAGTCATAACAATTGGCTCTTTTACTTTTGCAAATTTAACAGCTGTTTCTCCAACTCATAATAGTGGAGGAAATGGCAATATTGGATTATTGGGATTCTTTTTCTTATTTCCATTCATCCTTATTTTTGTTGCTTTGTCTATTAGTTATCTACATGCGTATTTGTATCTGAAGTTGAAAAAAAGCTCTATTCGAATTATTACAAGTGGAAGCTTAATAGGAATGACTTTGATTATAAGTATTATTCTTATAAGGGCATTTAAATTAAAATCAGTACTAGCTGAAGTAAACCCAATATATCGTGGAAGAACGGATATTCCTTTATTCACTATATACTCAAATGCTGTTTTTTTTAACTTCTTCACTTTTGTTTTGTTATTACTTATTTGTTTCTTTATCAGTGGAATGATGACATTAAAAGAAAAAAATTAACTATTCATTAATTCAATAAAAGTCCAAGGATTACAGATATTTAATATTAACTCTCTTTATAATCTTTATTATTTTTCAAATAAAAAAATAGGAACTAAAGGAGGATTATATGAAAAAAAGGTTCATAGCCATGATATTAGCAGTGGTTTTATTTGCATTAGGATTTTCTTGTTTTTTCTACACTCCGAGCTCTCAACGAGCGCCTAACGTCTATTATTTTGGTTTTTTTGAAACCTTTATATGTGTTATTGCTTATGCTGGCTTTCTTTATCTTATTGCAGGAATTCCCTTTTCAATTCTCATTGATTGGCTGATTAGAAAATTGAATAGAGGATCAAAATGGCGAAAGTACTTTTGGGGATTAGGTATGTATTCTTTGGCAGGCGCAATTGTTGGCGCCCTTTTCATTATAATTGGTGGAAATATCTATTGGAAAGGCATGCTTCTATTTGCACTACCAGGTGTCATCGCATCTAATTTGTACTTCCACTTATTGTTGTTAATATCGTGGAAATATAAAGGATTGAGCAAGGTTGGCTCTAAGGCTAGCTAATAATAGTAACAACAGTAAATTCTCCATGTTTTAAGCTTATCTTGTAATGAGTAAATAGGTAAATTGATAATGGGTTAGTATCTATTTGTATCAATAAAATAAGCAAAAACCTATCAATGACTCTAGAAATTTTTTACTGTATAGTTAAAAGTATGAAAATTTTAGAAACGAGGTATAACATGAAAAAGGTATTATTGTTACTAGGAATGCTTGTCCTATCATTCATTATTTTTTCAAATTCGGCTGCTGCTGATGAAAAAGGTTCTCGGACCAACCCATTTAGTGCCTATGATGAAAACTCTATCACGCTTCAAAGATACGACTTTGATACACCTAAAAAAATAAAAATCCAATTGCTTGATCTGTCATTTGGGGGACCCGTTGATTCTATTATTGAGAGCGAAAATATGTTTAATAGAAAACCCGCCTCTGATGAACAATGGTCTTTATTCAAATATAAAATCACCTATGTTAGCAGTCCTAAAGATGAAGAGCTTGATCTAAGTGATGTGATTGCCTATTATGCAGATGATTTTTATTTCGATAAAAACTTCCGGTCAGTACCACCTATTGATATCGCTACTTTAGGCGATTTATACGATAGCCAAAATGTAATGAACCTATCAATCTATCCAGGCTCTAACACTTTGGCTTATACAGCAGCACTCTTTAAGAAAAATAATCAATATCCATATTTCCGAATCAAGCGCGCTAATGGAAGTTATTATTGGTTCTCAACAGATCCATCATATAAACCTAAAGCGGATTCATCAATTAATCTCTCAGCAATTAACCTATCAGCAAAAATGAATGGCAATTCCCCAACCTATACAGGCAAATCAGTCAAACCGAATGTGTCCATATATGCTGGTCAAAAAAAGCTAAAGCAAAATGTAGATTACAAACTCAAGTTTGCTGATAACATTGAAGTAGGTTATGGAAAGATATTGGTAGAGGGCATTGGAAAATATAAAGGAAAGAAAAGCTTCACTTTCACAATTAAACCACAAAAAACAACCATTTATAGCATCAGCAATAATAAAAACAAAAGTATCAATGTTAGCTGGGATTATGTATTCGGAGCAAAAAATTACAAAGTATTCTACAAGACAGGCTCAAAGATGAAGAGCTTAAAAACAACCAAAACATCAGCTACCATTAAAGGATTAACAAAAAATAAAACATACAAAGTATTTATCGTCTCTTACTATGACTCAAAAGTATATAGTGCCAATAGCAATACCAAGTCAATCAAGATTAAGAAATAAAAATACCGCTCATTCCTTTTGGGAGTGAGCGGTGTTTGTTTTTGGGTTACCTATTCTATCAATCTATCTACCCTTTTCAAGCGAATGATGTGAAATCGGTCCGTTTTTATACGTTTTTTGATTTCCGATTGCTTGGACGGTCACGGAGTATTTACCATGTACTTTCATTTTAGAAGTATAGCTGTATTTATGGACTTTAGGTGAGACCTGTTTTGTATAAACTAATTTATTACCTCGGTACAATTTGAGTTCATACTTTGAGGATTTAGCAACAGTATGCCATTGAATAACAGTACCACTCCAAGTCGGTTTGGCTACTTGTTTTAAGGTTATCCTTTTACTCGAATGATCCGAGGCTGCTCCTGTTTGGTAGTTTTTATTGTCTCCAATAGCTTTTACTGTTACGGTGTACTCACCTGGATCTCTCATTTTAGAAGAAAGATTATACTTCTTCTCTTTTGCTGCCGCTCTTTTAGAATAAATTAATCTACTTCCTCTGTATAACCGAACCTCAACTATTTTAGCCGAATCACTTGTTTTCCAGTGAATAGTATCGCCTACCCAAGTCGGTTTTTGTACCTTCGCTAGCGTAATCAGCTTCTTGTTTACATTAGACAGGCTAGATATAAGACTATCTCGATAATTGATTGTATCACCTATCGCTTGGACGCTAACCGTATATGCTCCTGGCTTTACCATTTGGTCCCCAAAATTATATTGATCCACACTATTCGCTACTCGCTTCTTAGCTATTAATGATGCATCTTTATATAACTGTAGCTCGTAGTACGATGTATTAGCTACCTTTTTCCATAGGATAGTGCTGCCATGCCAAGTTGGTTTCTCAACTTTCGTTAGTGTTCTTACGATATGATTGATATCAGATTCAGGAGAAACAGGGCCATCCTGATAATTAACGCCATCACCGATCGCTTGGACTGTTACGGTATAGGTTCCATTACTGTCCATCTCATTAAAAAGGTCCAATTCATGTACACTCCCTGAAACCCGCTGTGTAGAGATCACGGTATCTTCCTTATATAGTCTAACCTCATATTGGGAAGCATTCGGAATACTTGTCCATTCAATCGTTTCCCCTCGCCAGGTTGGTTTTTGCACTTGATTCAACGTGACTAAGTTAGGTTTCATCCAAGCAAAGTCCAATCTAGGTGTCGAGATATAATTCGTCCAATCCGTCACTCTGACTCCGTTTACTTTCATATAAGAAAGAATTTGATCAACAGTCGAATTAGGATACTTTTGACGCACTAGCGTGAAGCCTCCTGTTACTTGTGGCGTTGCCATAGATGTACCTGACTTATAGCCGTAACCGCCTCCTGGAACGGAAGAATATACATATTCTCCTGGAGCCAATAAATCTAGGAAACTAGCACTGTTCGAAAAGCTCGACACATCATCATAATTATTTGTAGATCCTACACTCACAACAGAAGAAATACAGGCTGGTGCACTGAGCGCGTTTTTGTAGGAATCATTCCCTGAAGCAGCAATCGTCGCAATGCCTGCGCTCTTTAGATTATCTACAATACTTTTTATACTTGAATAAGAACCATCACATGTACTGTAAAATTGACCACCGCCTAAACTTAGATTAATAGCAGATATATCATACTGATTTCTTAATAAGTAGATTCGCTCTAGCCCATTTAATAAATCTGAAAAGTTACCCTTCCCCCCTGCATCAGGCAATACTTTAATCGCTATAATCTTGGAATCTTTAGCCACCCCCGACATCCATGATGTATTGCCAGTAGCTATGCCGGCCACGTGTGTACCATGCCCTTCTGTGTCATTCGCTGTCCCTGTACCTGTTGCAGTAGACTTCCCATTACAGTTTAAATTGGAGCTAAAGCATGCCTCATAAACCACTTTATTTTTTAAAAATGGATGGGCACGATCCACACCTGTATCAAGAATGGCTACTGTCTCCCCTTCTCCTGTAAAACCAGCTGACCATGCGTTTTCTGAATGCATCACACTGTTCGTCATGAAAAGCTTTGAACTTAGTTCGTCCTCTAATTCCCCAGTGTTTTTTATATCACTTTTAGAGATGACGCCATCTTCCATAATACTTTTTACAGACGGGTTTTCAGCCAAAGCTTGTAAACCTTCTGCATCTACTTCCATTGCCATATAAGGAATGGTTTTATATTTGGAAATATGACCCGTAACATTTTGATTGTCCAAATCTTTTACTATAGTATCCTGTGTCTCTTGAATACTACTCTCTTGTACATTCTTTTGGCTTTTAGAAATTTGTCCTTCCGGCTTAAACTTTTCATCTAATTGAATAATTACTTTCATCTTGCCCTTTTTGCTGTTAGCTAATTTCTGTTCTAAGTTGCTTTGTATTTTTATCGTGTTACCAATCTTATCTGTTATTCTCTCACTATCTTTTGCTTGTGCATTGAATTGCATTTCAAACAAAAAGAAGCAAAGGATCGGCATGATAATTAAGACATAACCCTTCATCTTATAACTCCTTATCTATATATAATCAAAACATAGCTTAGTAATCTCATTTACTAATATGTATCCATGGAAAGAATAGATACTCGGATTTATTCTCGGTTTATTTGCCATTTTTTTAAGTCCATCTCTAAAATAATTAAACCTAAAAAGAATCTGTGCACTTCTCAAAAAAGCAAACAAAAAATCCCACTCTCGCATGAGATTGAGACCTTCAATTCAAAACATTATATACCTTTTCATCATCATAAGTAATAGGAGTAGAGTTTCTTAATTCTTGTACATCAACAATTGCATTCGCAAAATCAGAAAAACCTTTTTCGATAACCCAATCGGCATCTCCCGCTGTCTCTCAATGCTATGAAACTAAAAAACTCCTATCTTCCGAAGAAGATAGGAGTCCTTGAATCCGTTCGCCCAATAAGGTAAGGGGTGGATTTAATAATCGGTTAGATTATTTTGAAGCAGATGCTGATAATCCAGCTTTAGCAACGTTACCAGCTGCATCTGCTGTAGTGTTACCAGAATCTTTAACTTTTACTGATACTTTAGCAACTTCACCAGCTAAGATATCTTTACCTGCTGTATATGCTGAATCTTCATCAACATCGATATAGTTACCTGCAGTTGCATCATTTTCGTAGTTGAATGTAGCAACAATTTTACCTGCATCAGAACCAGTACCAGCATCTAAAGTATAAGCTGCATCTGGAATAAGTTTATCGTTAACTTTCACTTCATATCCCGCATTTACGCCTACAGTATTAATTGATTCATCAAAACCAATAGTGAATGTACCATTTGCATTCCAAACAATTTTATTAAGTTTTGGAGCGATGTTATCCTTAACATTAGCGAAGCCAACGAATGCAGATAACGCTGAACCATCAGTTGCTTTTACATTATTAACAGTAAATACTGCATTTGAATCTGTTTTTGCAACAAAATCAGAAGGTAATGTAATTGTTACGTCTGTACGAGCTGCATTAATTTCAATATCTGTACCAGCTGGAAGAGCTTGACCAGCTACAGTATAGTTTGCAGGGTTGTTAGCAGCGTTTACTCCGAAGTCACCTACAACTGGTTTAGCAAATGTGATAACAATAGTGTTTGCAGTAGTAATATTTAAGTCAGTTTGTACTAATTTGAAAGCAGAACCTGCTTTATCAAATGCAACAGTTTTAGCATATGCAGTTGAATCATTTGCAGTTAAAGCAGTATCTTGTACAAAACCTTTAGCAAATGCAAAGTTGTATTTGTTACCTTGTGCTGCTGCCAATACTGGAATTTCAACAGTTTTAGCGTCATCAGATAATTTAATATTTGTAGCATCTAATAAATTTGTAACTGTTGCAGTTGTACCAGTTATTGCATCTTTAGCAGTTACACCTGTTAAATCAGCAGGTACATCTTTCAATTCTTCACTAAATGTCACTTTTAGAGTTTTAGCATTACCATTTGTATCATTCTCTACTATTACATTAGAAACAGTTGGAGCAGTTACGTCTTTTGCTAATGTTACTGCTTTAGTTGTTGTAGAAACTTTATTTCCTAGTGCATCTTTCGCTGCGTCATCAACTACCACTGTTAATGAACGAGAAGCAGCATTATCATAAAGTGTTGTACCTGTGATAGTTACTAAGAATTTTGTCTTACTTGTACCAACTTGAGTTACTGTAGAAGCTACTGTTCCAAGTTTTTCATCAAGAACTTTTACAGCACCTGCTACTGTATTTACAGTCATATCTTTATCGAAAGTTAATAGTATAGCATGATCTCCACTTGCTACAGTAGTTGCTACTGGCGCTACAGTATCTTGATTAACTGTAAATGTTTTTGTTTGTAATGGAGTAACGTTGTTGTTGTAGTCAGTTGCATTAAGAACTTCTACTTTGTGTTCTGAAGAAGTGCTTAATGATAAACCAGTGAATGTAAATTCATCAGTACCAGTGCCACTTGCTACTGGATAAACAGTTCCATCAATTTTAACAACAGCAGCTGAAACTGGTTCAGAGAATTTAACTTTTGCAGAAGTTGCAATTGTAGAATTTGTTTTAGCAGTTACTGATTCTACTGTTGGAGCAACTTTATCTGATACTGAGAATGCTCTAGAGAATTCTTCAATACTTTCTTTACCAGTAGTCTTTACTGCTTTTGTTGCATTTAAAGTATATGCACCATCAAAAATTTCACTACTATCAAGTGTAATTACTAATGTATTAGCATCTGTAAATTCACCAGTTGCATTTGCAGCAGTTACTGCAGCAGTAGTATTTGAAGCTGATTCTTTAAAAGTAATAGAACCTGCTAATAAATTTGAATTTGAATCAAGAACGGTATCTTCATCGATTGATTTGTTAAATGTTACTTTAACTTGTTTAGCGTTAATCGCTTCTACAGATTTAACTTTAGCGCCAACTTCAATACCTTTTTCAATTGCAATTTCTTTGCCTTCGTGTTCGTAAGTACCGTCAGCTAGCTCTCCATCGAAGTAGAATTTCTCTTCGTATTTTTCAAGACCTTTATTTAAAGAAGAATCTTTATATAGTTTGTCTTCAAATAGTGCAAGACCTTCATTTAAAGAAGAATCTTTATATAATTTGTCTTCGAATAGTGCAAGGCCTTTATTTAAAGAAGAATCTTTATATAGTTTGTCTTCAAATAGTGCAAGACCTTTATTTAATGAAGAATCTTTATATAATTTTTCCTCAACTAGTGCAAGACCTTTGTTTAAGCGACCATCTTTATAAAGAACAGTACCTTCTTTAGCCGTTTTGTAACCTTCTTTTAATTTACCGTTGTAGAATAAAAGAGTTGCATTATTAGCTGTTTTGTAGCCTGATTTTAGGTAGCCGTTGTAGTAAAGTGATGGATTTTTATCAATATCACCGTATACTTCGTAACCTTTGTCTAAATAACCATCTTTGTAAAGACGTTCGCCTTCGCCAGCTGTTTTGTAACCTTTTTTAAGAGATCCGTTGAAGAACAACAATTTTTTGTTGTTAGCAGTTTTGTAACCTTTTTTAAGTGAACCGTTGTAGTAAAGTTTGATTGTTTTGCCTGAACCAACAGTTTTGTAACCTTTTTTCAATTTACCATTGTAGTAAAGTTTAGATTTGAATACTACGTAACCTTTAACTACTTTACCAGTTTTAGCGTTTACTAATTTACCGTTTGATACTTTGTACTTAGAAGCAGCAGATGCAGATGTAGCAGCAGGAACGACAGCAGCAGTTACTACTGAAGCACCAAGAGCTAGAGCAGCTGTAGTTTTTACTAGTTTAAAATTCTTCATGAATTGAAAATCCTCCCTTATTGGATATGATTAGCATTAAATCGCATTGATAGACTTATCAACTAACCATGCTTGTCCTTATTATCGACTATATCCTATCAATTTTCCACCTTTTTTTCTGTAAAAATATTGAACAAAAAAATGTTAATGTCAATTTAATATTAAAAATAACAAAATTATATGATGAATATTCTAATAAATACAATTAAATGTTATTAATGATTGTTTTTTATTAAAAATTACCCCTTTTTATATCTTTAGTCTTATTTTATACACTTCTTATTAACAGTTATTTATTTTATTTTGTAGTTAATAGATAAAGTAATATATTATTAGTAAAGTATAAATTTAACTTCTTACATTAAAATTGGGTTATAAATAGATAAAAACGGTTAGTCTATTATGATTAACTTCCTTTATATATATACCATGTGTCTAGTACTAATATTATATTTCTATATCTTTCATTACTTTAGATTTACCTAATCACAATTATAAACCCTTTCCCTATTAAAATATTATTCTATCGCTTAGAAATTTTTAGTGATAGATCTATATTTTATATACGCATGATTTCCTACTCTCTCACTCCATTTCAAACAATTTTATAAGTTCCTTCAAACTGGACACCCTGCTATCTTATGCTCAACAACTCAAAAATATTCTCCTTTTCACTAAACAATTCCCCTTTGTTTTCTGAAAGAATATTTCATATAATTCTTATTTTCATAAAATATCTTTCAAGAGTATCCTTCTATTATTTTGATAAGTTTTTATGATGGTAATGGAAACACATTTTATCTTATTAAGTAAGAAAAAGGTTTCTCTATTTTTCTCCTCACTAACTGAAGATTGTTCATTTTTGTCGTTTACGGCTTCCATTCGGATCGTTTGGTGCCCGTAAACGACCTTTTTGGCGTGATTAATCGACAGAATGGCTTTTGTACATCTTTCTGAAAAGATTCTATTCTGAACTCACCTAGGAATAACCCGTTGTGCACAATGAGAATTGAGAAATCAAATATGTATCAATTTGAAGAAGTTCTGACAAAATACGAACCGATGATTTCAGCATCCATCCGAAAGTGCAGAATCTACAAAAACCATGAGCAATATCGCCAAACTGCTCGCATTGCCCTCTGGCAGGCGTGGCAAAAATATGACAGAGCACAGGGAGACTTTACCCCCTATGCTTATAGGTGCATTCATGGCAGTATTCTAGATGAATTGAAACGAGAGATTCGTTATGAGGCGCACTATCAACCTGAAGAAGACTCCCAGCTGGAGACATACTTGCCTATGAAGTTGGACAATGAAATAGCTAATGAACTGGAAGGTTTATTGAATAACATCGAGGAACAAGATCGGCAATTTCTCATAGATTACTATATAAGAGGGCTCGGCTATGAAGAACTTTCGGTGAAGTATGGTACTAGCGTCGTTGCATTAAAAAGGCGGCGAGGTCGGTTAATCAAACGAGTTCGGGATAATAATACTGTTAAGATTTAAGGCATGAAAAAAGGCACCTTTGACGAGTTTGTTAAGGGTGCCTTTTATGTTGATTTGTTTATTTGGAGTTTTTGGTGTAAGTGCAATTGGCGAATTTTCGAAAAGTTGCTTGAAGTTATATTTGTTATCATTACCCTTGCGTATTTGCGACCCATAGAACGTCCTTCATTTTATCCGCTAGCTCTTGTACTAAATCTGAAGCTGAGAGTGTCCCCTCTTCATTTCCTCTTTGGTAACCGTATAATAAGATTTCTTTGAATTTCATTTGCATTTCTTCTTGTGACATCTGTCTTCCTCCTTTAAATTTTGTTCATAAAGAGGAGATACCCGATGTTTTGTATAGGTAAACTTTTTTGAGAAGATTTTTTGCTGATGAAAGTTAATTATTGATAGAAAAATCTGTGATTTTTGCTGACGGAGAGAAATCAGGGACTTAATTTGTCTTTTTTCGTGAGTAAACTTCCTCTTAGCGGCAGTAAATTAGATGAGTGCGGTAATAAACGTCTCGTAAGCGGTTGTATTTCTCATAGGAACGACAGTAAATTTCAGATTGTCCCTTTTTCAATTTAATAAGCGCATGAAAAAAAGCCTTTAACCCCACTAAATGAATCTCGTTCATTTAATGAAGCTAAAGACTATATAAATAGGATTCTAACCTAACTTCAAATACCATTCCTTAGCACTTTCCACTTCACCCATTGTTAATTGATGACCTCTATTTTCCCAGTGAAGCTCAACGCTAGCATTGGCTTGTTGCAGTAGCTGTTGTAATTCTTTCGTCTCTTCAGGAGAGCAGATCGGGTCGTTTGTTCCGGCACCAATAAATACAGATTTTCCTGCTAGGTCTGGTAAAGCGATGCCTCTTCTCGGCACCATTGGGTGTAACAGGATGGCTCCTTTTAATGCATGTTGGTAGTGAAATAGCAGACTGGCTGCAATATTGGCTCCGTTTGAGTAACCGATGGCAATGATGTTATCTCGATCGAAGCCGTATTTTTCTGTTGCTTCATCCAGAAACTCATTTAGCTCTCTCGTGCGGAAGATTAAATCTTCTTCATCAAATACCCCTTCAGATAATCGGCGGAAGAACCTTGGCATGCCTTGTTCTAAGACATTCCCTCTAACGCTTAATACATTGGCTTCATCATCTATGACTCCTGCTAATGGCAGCAAATCAAGTTCGTTCCCACCTGTACCATGGAGCATTAAAAATGTTGGTTTATTCGGGTTGGTTCCTTTATTAAAAATGTGCTTCATGTTGCAACCTCCTCTTGTGTCCTTTTTCGTATAACCAAAGCTATTTTGGTCTTTCTATTTCAAACATCTCACCAATTTCAGCATAGGATTGGCCTGCCAATCTGCTAACGGCTGCTAATCCTCTAGGATCAATTCTTCCTTTTTCATAAATAGCCTCTTCTATATGAAAGTGAACGACTCTACCAATGATCAGGTCACAGCCAGGTTCATCTGTACCACCTAACTCTAAGGCTTTCTCCAGTACACATTCCATACGGACCTTCGATTCTCTAATGCCTGGTACAGTAATCTGTGTACTTTCTACAGGTGTTAAGTTTGCTAGCTCTACTTCACTTTGTTCGGGTGGTAAGCTAGCTGCTGTAATATTAATTTTATCTACATTGTGTTCATCCACAATATGAACAACAAACTCATTGGAGTCCAAGATGTTTCGAGCTGTGTCCTTCATTTTCCCATTGGCTCGTTGAATCGATAGGGATATCATAGGCGGATTAGATGAAACGATATTAAAGTAGCTAAATGGAGCTCCGTTCAGAACTCCATCTTGCGTACGGGTTGTAACAAATGCAACCGGCCTAGGGATAATGCTTCCTGTCAAAAATTTATAATTTTCTCTTTCAGACATTGTTTCTGGGTCAATCGATCGCATCGTCATCATTCCTTTTATATGATTTAATCTAGCTCTCTCACTTCAATCGGAATTAATCTCCGTTCCATTCCCGCTCTATAAGGTTCAAATTGCTCAGGCAGCATTAATTTTTCACCCATTGTTTCTGGTGATTCATCATGTGCGAATCCTGGAGGATCTGTCGCCATTTCAAACAGGATTTCGCCATGTTCTCTAAAGTAGATGGCATTAAAATAATTCCTATCTCGAACCGGTGTTACGCCATACCCGTGTTGTGAGATATATTTTTGCCAATCTAATTGGTCCTCATTATCAATGGCACGCCATGCAATATGATGAACTGTTCCGACACCCATAATTCCACGGCCATTTGTTGTTAGTTTCAGGTCGATAACATTCCCGATATCAGCGCTAGAACGGAAACGAATATAGTCTCCCTCTTGCCCTACTACTTCAAGCCCCATGATTTCTTCGACTAACTTAGCTGTCTCGCTTGGATTTGTGGAATAAAGTGTAGCTCCGGCAAATCCTTTAATCGCAAATTGTGGTGTGATTTCTCCGGTAGTCCATGTATTTATTTCCCCTGCTTCTCTTTCAACTAGCTCTAAGTGTAAGCCATGAGGATCATCAAATGCTAGAACTTCTTCGCCAAAACGTTCTGCAATTGTATATTGCACATTAAATTTAGCCAATCTTTGTTTCCAAAATGCCAAAGAACCCTGTGGAATAGCATATGCTGTTACCCCAACTTGTCCGTCACCAATTTCACCTTGTTGCGCATTTGCCCAAGGGAAGAAGGTAATGATCGTGCCTGGTTTTCCGCCATCGTTCCCAAAATAAAGATGGTAAGTAGCTGGATCATCAAAATTGACTGTTTTTTTCACCAATCGTAATCCTAATACACCTGCATAAAAATCTACGTTTTCTTGTGGGTGGCCTACAATGGCAGTAATGTGATGAATACCCATTGTTTTTTTGCTCATTTTACTCACTCCAATTCTTTATTAAACGATGGTGACGAACTCATTCACAGGCTTGCGATAGCCTCGTGGTTGTCTGCTCGCTACTTTTTCTTTTCCTAGTGTAATCATTAACGCTACCTCGTATTGATCACTGATATTCAGGATTTCTTTTACTTTATCCTCTTCGAATCCAATCATCGGGCAAGTATCCCACCCTTTTTCTTTGGCTACTAGCATAAAGAGCATAGAAGATAAGGAAGCATTTCGGATGGCTTCATCTCTTTGAAATGAAGGTCCTCTTGTCTCATACAGATCAACGGTACCTTCTACTGCAAAGTCATATTCTTGTTTATTTAATATACCTAGCATCAATAATCCTTCATTGATTTCAGCTGCTTTTTTATAGGCTTCTTTATCGCCCAACACCAAGATGACAGCTGATGCACTATGGACCTTATACTGCCCATTAGCGGCCTTTCTTATTTCTTCTTTCACCCCTGGGTCTGTCACGACTACGTAATGCGTGTGTTGAAGGTTGAAAGCTGAAGGTCCGAGCTTTACTAGGCCAAATATTTCATCTAACTCTTCCTGTGAAATCTCATAATTCGGAAGAAAGTTGCTTGCCGATCGTCTTTCTTTTACCAACTGCGTGAATTCTGTCATCTCCATATCCCCTTATCTGTCTCTTTTCTCATAACGACTGAGCACATCCATCAACTTGTTTGATGTGATTTGCTCAATTTTCATGATGTACATATACATGCGCAAGTCGCTGCGCATGTATATGAATGAAAGAAAGATTAACGAATTGTGAACAATGCTTTTGACCAAGGAACGACTTGATCTAACATTTGATTCACTGATTCTTCTTGAACAGCTTTTGGTTTAAAGTCTGTACCGTTTTCGAAATCTGTGAACAATGATAGCGCTGGGTGTACACGAACATCTGCTACAAGCAATTCACCTAAGATACCACGTAGGTGTTCTGCTGCACGAGCCCCGCCTACTGAACCGTATGATACGATACCAGCTGCTTTGTTGTTCCATTCTTCGCGAAGATAGTCTAGTGCATTTTTAAGTGAACCAGTAATCGAATGATTGTATTCTTGAACGATGAATACAAAGCCATCTTGTGCTGCAACAGCTTCTGACCATGCAGCTGCGCCTGATGCATCTCCGCCTGCTTCCCCTAGTAGTGGCAATTTGTAATCTGCAATATCAATGATTGTGTAATTTGCATCGCCGCGTTTGTCTGCGATTTCTTTTACCCAAGCGCCTACTTGTGGACTTAAACGTCCTTCACGAGTTGATCCTAAAATAATACCGATATTTACTTTTGTCATTGTTTCTTCCTCCTCTTGTTTTGTACCAAATAATTTAGACATAAATCCCATGATTTCACTTCCCTATAAATATTCCTTTTCAAATGTTCGAGTACTGCGCACTGTATCAATAGGTCTTACGATTTTTTCGATTTCTTCGCGTTTTGGCTCAAAGAAAGGCGGCAATGATAGTTTTTCACCAAGTGTTTCATATGGTTCATCCCCCATAAAGCCAGGACCATCTGTTGCTAATTCAAATAAAACGGAAGGGGCAGCATTTGTATAAAGAGAACCAAAATAGTAGCGTTCTACATAGCCGGAGTTTGGCAGTTTATATAACTCTAAACGTTGTTGCCAAGCATCCAAGTCAGCCCTGTCATTCACTCGGAATGCTGTGTGATGGACTGTGCCATAGCCTTGTCGAGCTTGCGGAAGCACGGTGTTCATTTCAACGATTACTTGAGCCCCGTTGCCCCCTTCACCCATTTCAAATAGTTTGAATGAGCCTTCTTTAGCGACTTCTTTCATGAAGAATACTTCCTCTAACAGTTGTTTGAAGTAGTCAGCGAAAGAAGTCCGGACAAAAATAGGTCCTAATCCAGTAATCGCATATTCAAGTGGCACCGGTCCATTTTGCCAAGGTGTCCCTGCTGGCACTCCCGCGTTTAACTCATCTGATATGAGCTGATAATTCTGATCATCAAAATCGACAAATGATAAAGTCTTTTTGCCAAACTGCTCTTGGATTCCTGTATGTCTCACTTCAAATTTATCAAAGCGTTTTACCCAATAAGCTAATGCCTCATCATTTGGAACTCGGAAACATGTTTTAGAAATCTCATTTGTGCCATGCACCCCTTTTGGAATGCCTGGAAAGTCAAAGAATGTCATATCTGTTCCGGGGCTGCCGACATCATCTGTGAAGTACAAATGATAGGTTTGGATATCATCTTGGTTCACTGTTTTTTTCACTAATCGAAGACCTAATACGTAAGTGAAGAAATCATATATTTTTTCTGCACTGCTTGTTATAGCTGTCACGTGATGTAGTCCTTTAAGTGCGTCCATGAAATACCCCTCCCATTTAATTATCTTGAATTCGAGATATTGTTTTAAAAAAATGCTTTTGAGCTTTTGTTTGGAGATGATGCTGAACTTTTATCAACTAAATTCAGCATCATTCACAGGCTTTTATTATGCAGCTGGGTTAATTTCTAACTCCACTTTGATTTTGATGTCTTTACCTACTAGTACGCCACCTGTTTCTAGTGCTGCGTTCCAAGTTAAGTCGAATTCTTCACGGTTGATTTTTGTTTCCGCTTCGAATCCGTACACTTCTACGCCCCATGGGTTTGTACCTTTACCGCCGTATTCTACGTTGAATGTTACTGGTTTTGTTACGCCTTTGATTGTTAAATCACCAGTTACTTTGTAGTCATCGCCATCTTTTACGATGTTTGTAGATGTAAAGTCGATAGTTGGATTGTTTTCTGCATCGAAGAAATCTGCTGATTTCAAATGATTGTCGCGATCTTCGCTGTTTGTGTTAATGCTTGCTACATCAAATTTGAATGCGATTGTTGCTGTTGTTAAATCTGTTAAATCTGCTGCTTCTACATCTGCAGTATAAGAATCAAATTGTCCTCTTACTTTTGAAACCATCATGTGTTTTACTTCAAAACCTACTGTTGAATGTGATTGATCTACTGTCCATTTTGCCATTTTAAATCTCCTCCATTGTATATAATCTGAAAATACTAACTGTCTCGAAATCGAGATATATATTAAAAAAATAATAGACTTAAAACAAATATCTTTAATTCGAGATAATCTTCTCATGAAAACAAACTCTTGTCAATACTCTTTTTAAAACTTATTTACTTTAAACAAATTTAGCATAATAAAAACCCGCAGCTGTCTTGGTAAGGCAATGAATGTTAGTGAAGTGTTTCATGATATTGAAGGGAAATAGTTGCGATTTTTCGGAGGCGAGCGGTAGCCCACTTTAATATTTATTTCCACTTCAATAAAATTATTCATCAAAATCTCAATGAATTACTTCTGTTTTTCATGTGCCCTGCTTCTGCTGCGGGTCTCTTATTTAATCCAATAATTCTTTTGCTAATAGCGTGTAGCTTTGTTTTCGGCTTTCGATGCTGAATTGGTTACAATTGAACATCGCTTCGTCAAATCCATATTGCTCTTGATCTCGACGAATAATATCGCCTACTTCCTTCGGTGTGCCGACTAGATGCAATTTGCGATTTTCTTCAATCATCATTTTGTCCATTTCAGTTAATGGATAGTCTTTTGCTTCTTCTGGTGATAAGGTTTGTATTAAGTTGCCTTGCATCAGCTGTAGTCTAGAAATATCAATCGGCATTGCTAAGAATTCTGCTTCTTCTTTTGTTTCCGCTACAGTTGTCGCATATGTCACCAGAATTTCTGGTGTTTCCATAAAGTATGAAGGCTCGAAATTAGCGCGATATGTGTCGAAGATTTCTCTCGTCATTCCACCATTGAAGAATTGAGCAAAGGAGTAACCCATTCCCATGCGACCTGCTCGTACGGCACTATTACCAGTCGAGCCTAATAGCCATGCTTCAGGAAGTTCCACGCGCGCTGGTGTTGCCACAACTGAATCATAGACAGAGATGCCTGGTTTTTGATCGTTCATCAACTTAAGTGTTGTTTCAATTTCTTTATATTGATCCGTCATCTCAGGTCGTTTACCTTTTGCCATCGCATAAATAGCATAAGTATCCCCGCCTGGTGCGCGTCCAACGCCAAAGTCGATGCGGCCAGGTGACAGTGCGCTTAATGTTTTGAACACTTCCGCTACTTTTAATGGTGAGTAATGCATCATCATGATGCCGCCTGTGCCGATACGAATACGGTTTGTTTTAGCAGCCAAGTGAGCCGCTGTTACTTCAGGCGCAGAGCTTGCAAGCGATTGCCCGTTATGATGCTCCGCCATCCACATACGGTGATAGCCTAGCTCTTCACCAAGAATCGCCAATGTTTCGCTGTTTTTTAAAGCCTGTGCCGGTTTAGCCCCTTTTGGTATCGGCGCTTGATCTAGAATAGAGAGTCTCATGTTACTCATCCTTCCCTTTTTTCATCTATCTGTGTAAATGTGATATTTATACGTCATAATGCTAGCGGAAGTTTAATGGGATGTAAAATGATTGGATTGGCGAGGAAGTTAAGTCAATAAATTGTTCATAATTAAAATAGGTGTTGCTAAATAGTAATAATTATCATAATATATATAATAATTTAATTCTTGATGAAGAAGCGCTGATAAGGACATGAATTGCTTTTACGGTTTACAGAGAGGGAAGTCTTGCTGAAATCTTCCTAACGCAGGAGAGTAATTTACCACCTTTGAGCTGTATCGGGGAATCTAGTATCCGATACCGTCTATGCTACGTTACAGCACCAAAGCCATAAGTTGTATCTAACTTATGGGAAGTTGGGTGGAACCACGGGTTAAAACGTACTCGTCCCTTTATTAGGGATGCGTGCGTTTTTTTGTATTTAACAGGATTCCATTGATTGAAATAAAAATTAAAAGCGATGATGAGGACATGAATTATTTTTACGGTTTACAGAGAGGGAAGTTTTGCTGAAATCTTCCTAGCTTAGGAAAATAATTTACCACCTTTGAGCTGTATTGGGGAATGTAGTATCCAATACCGTCTATGCTACGTTACAGCACCAGAGCCATAGGCTATTCTTTAGCGTATGGAAAGTTGGGTGGAACCACGGGTTAACAACACACTCGTCCCTTGTTTAGGGATGCGTGTGTTTTTTTATTATAAAAAAGGAGTGTTTAACATGATGAATGATCAATTTATACAAATTCAATTTCCAGATGGCAAACAACAGCAATATGAGCGAGGCGTAACACTAACTGATATTGCCCACTCCATTAGCCCAAGTCTTTCTAAAAAGACAATTGTCGGTTATGTAAATGGGATACCTACAGATGTAGGATGCCAGATTACAGAAGATGCACAGATTTCCTTATATGATGCAGCTTCAAAAGAAGGAATAGCAGTGGTTCTCCATTCAACAGCCCACTTATTGGCACACGCATTAAAACGTATATATCCTTCTATTCATTTTGGAGTTGGCCCTGTCATTGAAGATGGTTTTTTTTATGATGTGGAGCTAGATTCCCCTATCACTCCAAGTGATTTACCTCAAATAGAAAAGGTTATGAAACAAATCATTAATGAAAACGTGGAGATAAAACGAAAGGAAGTTTCACGCGAGAAAGCAAAACAGTTATTTGCGCATGATCCATTAAAACTTGAGTTGTTAGAAGACATTCCACAGGATGAAACAGTTACTGTTTATGAACAGGGTGACTTTTATGATTTATGCCGGGGTCCTCATATACCTTCTACAGGTAAGATCCAGCATTTTAAATTAACAAAAGTGTCTGGGGCATATTGGCGAGGCGATAGTAATAATAAAATGCTTCAACGCATCTATGGTGTCGCTTTTGCAACAAAGGATGAGCTACGTGACTATTTCGTCTTTCTAGAGGAAGCGGAAAAGCGAAATCACCGTAAACTTGGAAAAGAACTTGAGTTATTCATGTTCTCAGAGGAAGCACCCGGCATGCCTTTCTATCTGGCAAATGGCCAGATTATACGGAATGAGCTCGAGTCCTTTTTACGAAATTTACAGGCTAAGTATGATTATAAAGAGGTGCGGACTCCACTCATGATGAATCAGAGATTGTGGGAGCAATCTGGTCACTGGGATCACTACAAAGAAAATATGTACTTTACACAGGTTGATGAACAAAACTTTGCCTTAAAACCGATGAACTGTCCCGGACATATGCTCATCTTTAAAAATGAACGACATTCCTATCGTGATTTGCCTATTCGCATGGCGGAATTCGGGCAAGTTCATCGACATGAATTCAGCGGTGCCTTAAATGGTTTATTACGTGTTAGATCATTTTGCCAGGATGATGCTCATATTTTCGTTACACCAGAACAGATTGAAGATGAAATTACTCTTGCGTTAAAAATCATCGACCATGTGTATAAAGTATTCGGATTTGAATATGAAATTGAATTATCGACACGCCCAGAGGATTCAATGGGCAGCGAGGAACTTTGGAATCGGGCTGAAACAGCTTTAGAAAACGTACTAAATAACTTGGGGTATCCTTACAAAATCAATGAGGGCGATGGTGCCTTTTATGGCCCCAAAATTGATATTCATATAAAAGATGCCATTCAACGCAGCCATCAATGTGCTACAGTGCAGCTCGACTTCCAGCTACCAGAGAAGTTTGATTTAACATATATAGACAAACAAAATGAAAAAGCTCGTCCGGTGGTCATTCATCGCGCAGTATTCGGTTCCATCGATCGTTTCTTAGGCATTTTAATTGAACATTTTGCAGGAGCCTTCCCTGTTTGGCTCGCTCCTACACAGGTACAAATTGTTCCCGTCTCTCAGGTTCACCTAGATTATTGCTTCAAAGTCCAATCTCAGCTGAGACAATTAGGGGTACGAGTTAAAATTGACGATGACGAAGAAAAATTAGGATATAAAATAAGAAGAGCACAGATGCAAAAGATTCCTTATATTATTGTGCTTGGTGATGAAGAGTTAAAAGAAAACGCAGTAAATGTTCGGAAGCACGGAGAAAAACAATCAATCAGTATACCATTTAAGGATTTTAAAGAGAATATTGTAAAGCAAATAAATGAACGCAGCATTTAAAACCTTATATTGGTCCTCCCCTTTTTAATTTACTTATTTATATTTTTAATGACAGCCATTTCTTTTCCAAAGCGATCTCCATAATCAATAAACCCTAAGCTTGCATATAGATGATGGGCTTCTTTGTTCTCTGGATTGTAACCCACAATAATTTTTTTGGCATTTGGCAGCTTGCTCATTTCTAAAATCATTAACTGTGTTGCAGCTTTTCCTATGCCTCTACCCTGATAATTTTTATCGATCATTATACGGTATACCCAATATCCATCAAGCTCTTCTCTCACCGTATTATACATAAGAAAACCGACTACTTTTTCTTCATAATAAATCGCGAAAGGCTTTAATGATATTTCAAACTTAGATTGGGCAATTGAAATAGCATTCGACTCAATATACTTTGTTTGGCTCTCTGATATTTCAAGCGCACAACACTCATACCAGTTCTCTTCATTTAATTCGTTAATTTCTACACTACTTGTACGCATAACATTCCCCTTTCAAATTGAGGGGAAACGCTAAGTTACCGTTGCAAATTAGGCGTTATCCCCTTTGAGTTCTTACCAGTTCTATTGTTTTTCATAATGAACGCCTCCTTTAATATCTGCTCTTTTTTAAATTATTTTCAGACCTTTTAATTATATCATAGCTAACTTTCCATATTGATAAATTTCAAAATGATAATCACTTTTAACTGCGACTGAACAAAATGAAAAAAAGGAAATATGATCAAAACGAATTTCTGAAAGCAAATAGCATGAGAGACATAAACCTACTATAATAGATGTAAATACATATACAATAAATGGTATCGAGGTGGGTAGATGAATAAAAAATTAAAGTATTTTTTAATTTTTATTATTAGCTGTGTCGTTATTGGTGGTTCAATATATGGTTACATGGAATATAAAAAATATGTTATTAAAAATGATGTAGAAAGCTACTTAATAGAAACTAAAAAGATTGATAAAAAAGACATCACAGAAATTACACCGTTCTATACAAAGGAAACAGGCGATAGGTTTTTGCTAGTGTATGTTACTTTGAAAAATGATAAGAAAGAATATACTTATATGCGAGACTCTAAAACCAATAAAATCAAATTAGAGTCTTACAATATTGGCGGTAGAACTTACTAGCCCTTTTATAAGAGCAACCATGAGTATGGTTTGCTCTTTTAATTTGTATGCTATCTCTCTTTCTTCAACATGTCACAACCTACAATTATAAATATGTTAATTTTCTGAATTGATATATAATACTATTCAAGAGAATGAAGCCAAATATTTTGGAGGTTCAAATGGAAACTGATTTGAATAAAGCATTAGATTTAAGAAAGAGTGGAGAATATAAGGCATCTAATGAACTTTTCTTAAAACTTGTATTGAATTATCCTGACGATGCTGTTTTAAACTATCAATGCGCTTGGAGTTTTGACCTTTTAGGGGACGAGGTAAAAGCTATTCCTTACTATGAAAAAGCTATTCAGTTGGGATTACCTTCAAAGGATTTAGAAGAAGCATACATAGGCTTAGGCAGCTCCTATAGAACCTTAGGAGAATATGAAAAATCCAAAGATGTCTTCCTGCAGGGAATCGAAGCTTTCCCAACTAGTCAGGTACTCAAAACTTTTTATTCTATGACGCTATATAATTTAAATGAACATAGCCAGGCAATGGAGATATTATTAAAGTGTTTAATACAGACGACGAATGATGAAGAAATTCTTAGTTACAAAAAAGCTATTGAATTATATGCTGGCCAATTAGATCGGATTTGGGACTAATTGATAGTATGGGATGGCAATCGCCATCCTTTTTGCTTTTTAAAACATTAAAAAACTCCGCCTGTCATAGGCGGAGTTTTCTCTAAAACTTCGTAATAATAGTAGAGCTAATCCAAGCTTTGGTTGTAGTGCCTGGAATGTAAAGCTGATACCATGTTGTGTTGCTTTCATCTTTTTCAGTGACTGGTTTGTTTTTGCTGTCTAAGACGAGTTTGAAATACGTTTCGTCATTTAGTTTAGTTAAAATTTTTGAGCCTTTTGTTGTTGGTTTGTCGCGGACATTGCAGCCGTCTCCGTTCGTAACAGCTAGGTTTTGGATATCGAGGCTTTCGCTGCTTACCCATGCTTGGTCTGTAGCTTGTCCGTTAGCATCTGTATATTGAATACGGAACCAGCGCGCTTTAAATTTGCCGTTACTGTCTTTAATGTCCTTCACATCTGAATTATGGCCAAGCAGTGTAATGCTCTTGCCACTTGCTAATGTGCCAAGTTGACGTGCTGGCTGTGCATACGGCATTGAATAAACTTTCGTCGATGCATTCGTTGTTGCCTTAATGCCTTTATCAAATGTTTTAAAGATACTTGGCTGTGGCATATTGGCAGGAATAATATGATCGTATGTTTTATTCACTGGTGCCGGTACTATTGTGCTGATTGGCTGTGCAGTATAGTAGCTAGAGTTGTATGGCTTCATTTCTTCCATAATGCGTGTAATGGTGCGTCCCCAGTTTTTATCTGTCGCGTATCGAACATTCATGCCAGCCACATTAACACCATTATTATAGACGCCGCCAACCCTTAAATAATTTTGATAAATTTTTTCTGCATAATAAGCAAGACCTTCTTTTCCTGAAGGGAAGTATAGCGCACATGTAAATGGCGCAGAATCATATGCTTGATAGCCAAAGAAGTTGTTTTTGTATTGAGAGATTTGCGAGCTTCCCCACCCTGTCTCAACGATTGCATGCGCGAACATAAATTGTGCACTAATGCCGTACTCTTTTTGAATTTCCAAGAAAGCAGGAATCATTTTGTAAAGAGTGGCTGAAGTGATTGCAGTACCTTTTTTCTTAATTAAGTAATTTTGCATTTCACTCTGTGTGATGTTTGATGTTTTGCGCAGGTTTTCTGCTATATAGTTATTGCCTGCTTGTTCAAGATTGATCCAAACTGTCTTACCGCCGATCGATCCTTGGTAATACGTTTTGCCGTTTACTACCTCTACCTTTTTAGCGGTGAACGCTTTGGCACGGTAGGCATCAAGTTTCTCATAGACAACGTTTTTTGTATCGCCATCAGAGATATTATATGCTGCGCCGAAACCAGTCAGGTATAACTTCAGGCTTGTTGTACTTGATGATGTAATGTTTTTTAGATTCAACTGGCCTTCTTCTACCCAGCCGATTGGTTTTGAGTCGCGGCTAATTTGGTAGTAGGTTTTGCTTTTGATAACTGCTTTCTTATAAACATAGAAGTTTTCGCTGCTATAGCTGCTTCCTAGTTCGGCATCTACTAACTTAGTTGGATCTTGATAGATTTTGGCCGTACTTTTTAAAGAACCAATTTTTTTAACAGCTATTGTTTCAAAAGAAGGATCTTCCTTTGGTGGCTCGACTGGTTTAGTAGGTTCAGTCGGTTTGGTTGGTTCTTCTGTTTTAGGTGGTTCGGTTGGCTTTGGTGTTTCCGGTTTTGGGACACTTGTTGTTGGTTTTGTTGTAGTGACCTGATTGTATTTAAGCCAGACCGTTTGGCCATTTAATTTGCCACTGTACCATACGTCATTGCCAACTTTTTCGGTTGTTTTTGGTTGGAACAGTGTATTTTTGTCTTTGGTGAGAGTTGTAAACATAACATTACGCTCGTCTCCCCAAGGTCTTGTATACGCTTTGCCGTTCCCTTTCACATAACGTTTAGTTGTGCTATTTTTAGCAATCGTATGAGTTCTCGTTGTAATATCTTTCGATTTAACCCACCCAACAGTTGGTTTGCTCGGATCTTTGTAATTACTTATTAAAAAGTACGCTGTATCCTTGTAGATGGCTTTCTTATTTATATAAAACGTCAGGTGGAGCTGCTTAGCGCTTGTTGTCCCCTTTGTAGCTGTTGGTGTTGGATAGATGATGGCTTTCGCTGTTTTAATTCTGCCAAGTCGGCTTGTTTTGCCTTGTTTTACTTTTGCTTTGACAGTCGTTTTAGCATCCGCTTGAATAGTAGGAATGGCCGTTGTAACTGTCGTTGCAAGGATAGCTGCAGAAATCATCGAAGCAGCTAATGTTTTAGGAATCGGCATATAAAACTTCCTTTCTAGTAAAATCATGGATTTTTACTAACTATATCATGATTTTTATGAATTTAATAGATAGTAGATTGTGTCAAAATAAAAACGAGGTTCCAGAGTAGGAACCTCGTTACTTTTTAGTTGAACATTTGCAGGTTTGAGCTTTTAATCCATAATTTTTTTGTAGAGCCCGGCTTGTAGATTTGATACCATTTCACTTTTTTCTTGTCTGTTTTTGTGACATATTTATTGTCTCTTTTGACAAGCTTGATCAACGTATTCTTATTAACTGAGGCAACTTGTGTGTACTTGTCATTTTGAAGTGTTGTCTGATTGTTGGTAAAACCTAAATTCGCAACCGCAATTTGGTCACTTCTGAGCCAGCCTTGTTTGCCGCTGTAATCAATGCGATACCAGCGCACCATTTTACCTTTGGTATTTTTGAAGTCACGGACATCTGTGTGGTAGGCCTTTAATGTGATAGCCTGTCCTTTTTTATATGTGCCGTATTGCGCTGAGTAAACATATGGCAGGCTATAGATTTGGGCGCCTTCCGCTACATCCACTTTCGCTTTAATCTCCTCCGGCATTGTTAGGAATTGATCCGGCTGTGGTTTACCTACCGGAATGACGTTGTCGTATTCTTTTGGCTCTTTAAAAACAACTTTACTAGCTGTTGTCTTACTGTAATAACTGCTGCTATACGTTTTCATTTGAGCCATTAAATTGGCAATCTTATCGCTCCATTGCGGGTCTGTTGCATACCGGACGTTCATACCAAGCAATGTCGGACCGTTGTAATACGCGCCAGAGCTTGTTAGATAGTCTCGATATATTTTATAGGCATATGCGCTAAGTCCAGCCTTGCCCGATGGGAAATATTTAGCGCAGGTTAATGCACAGGTATCATAGGCTTGATAGCCAAAATAATTGTTTTTGTATTGGGAAATGGTTGAACTTCCCCAGCCTGTTTCTAAAATAGCATGCGCCAGCATAAACTGCGCATTAATTCCCGCTTCTTTTTGTAGCGTAACGAAAGTCGGGGCTAGCTTGTACAATACATTATTCGGTAATTTCCCTTTACTGATTAAGAAGTTTTGCATTTCTTTCGCTGTAACGTTTGATGGTTTTCTAAGATTAAGTGATGTGTATGGGTTTGTTTTAAGTGCACTAGTTGAAACCCATACAGTTTCTTTGTTTAATGTACCTTTGTACCAAAGAGTGCTGCCAATCTTTTCAATGCGAGTAGCTTTGAATTCTTTTGCACGAGAGCTACTCAGTGAGGTTACTTTGTTCTTCGTTGTACCCCATGGCATGTTATAGGAGTTATGTGTCCCTGCTATGTATGCTGTTGTCTTCTTGGTGCTTTGCAGGATGCGTTTGTGGCGTGTGATGTCTTTTGTCGCTAACCAGCCAACTTTAGTGTTGCCTTGTGACAGCTGATAGTACGTGG
Source organism: Rummeliibacillus sp. G93 (assembly GCF_023515935.1). Lineage (NCBI taxonomy): Bacteria > Bacillati > Bacillota > Bacilli > Caryophanales > Caryophanaceae > Rummeliibacillus > Rummeliibacillus sp. G93. Next base: position 383,703 of record NZ_CP097314.1, on the reverse strand, counting down.
TTTTGCCAATCTTTGTTTTGCTGTTGGCTTCATATGTTTTACTCGTATGTGTCTTCGCAGCTAGCTTGAAGCTTTTGAGCTTCGTTGGATTGCTATAAATTTTGGCTGACGTCGTTTTGATACGAGCAACTTCCTGAGTTTTTGTTGTCTTGTATGCAGTTTTTGCACCTGCGGGTACTTGCATAGTGATGGTGATGCCGAGGATAAATGTTAGAAATAGAAAAAATCCTTTTGCAGTTTGATTCATGAGTACTCCCTTCGGTGAATGTTTTAGATATGGCTATTGTAACCGAAGATGGAAGCTATTTAAACAGTAAGTAGTGACTTTTGTTGCTTAAAGAAGGAAAAAAGACTTAAATTATTCAATTTCGGTGGTAAATTTCCAGAGTAAGTTGTAACCCTGGCGGCACTAGTTGTAATTTCTAGAGAGCGATTATAAAACCCTTGAGAGCATCGAATCTAGCGCCTACTAAAACAAAAAACCATCGCCCTAAAGCAATGGTTTCTGTTTATCTTCTTCAATTGTGTTCTGAATTAGTTTCTTCCAGTTATCATAGAAGCTTTGCGGTGTATATTGTTCTTTCACTAATTGTTGGGCATTGTTGCCCATTCGTTGTCTGTCTTCCGGATTATCAAGCAATATTTTGATACGATCGGCTAATGCCTCCATATCACCATCTTGTACAAGATAGCCGGTTTCATCATTTTGGATGAGTTGAGCTGGTCCGTAGTTGGTGTCATAAGCTACAACAGGTGTACCATTGGCGAATGCTTCGAGAATACTTTGGACAAAACCTTTCGCTTCTGCCGTAACGAGTGAGACAGCTGATTTCGCGTAGACCGCATCGGTATCTTGAACAGGTGTTTTTAGTTTGACACCGTGAGCGACTTTAAGCTTTTTAATTAATTTCTTCAGATTGTCTTCTTCTTCGCCCGCACCGTAAATTTCAAGCTTCGCGCCTGGTATGTCGCGCGCAACCTCCATGAATGCTTCGATTGCTTGGCCAATACGATTTTCTTCCGTAAAATCTGCGATCATCGATACAAGCAGCGAATTTCTTTCATTTTTAGCGCGTGGTATTTCAACACTTGGTGAGATAACATGGATATTGCCTCTGTTGCCGATCTCTTTATGCAAGTCCAGCTGTTGCTGTGAAGTCGGTACAACGATTGGATAACCTTTAGAAATAATATCAAGTATTGGCTTCGTTGTTTTACTGTAGTCACTGCCCAATGTGTAAGGCGCTTCAAAATGATTTTGGTGTATGTTATAAATTTTATAAGCTAAATCATCATCAAGCTGAATGACACGATTGACAGTTAACGCGCCGTCTACAATGATGACAGGCTTCACGACTTCTGTCCGGCACAACTCCTCTAGCCAGTAAATTTGAAAGTCTTTCCGATTCGAAAAGTCCTCCGCTTTTTTATGAGCAGGATCATATAGGAAAAGTGCTTGCTGCTTATCAGTTTTATAATTGAACCAATTGGTGCAGTAACAAAAGCCATCTGGTGTAAAGAAGCGCTCTTGATTCTTTTTATTATTGGCTGGGTGGAACAAAGTCTCGCGGATTTTGTAGCCCTTCGGATTGTACTCTTCTCTTCGGATTCGTACGCGGTTCTCATCGAAGTAGTCGATGAATTTCAGAACGCCATCCTCATCCCATTGCTTATATTTGAAATAACTGCCGTTTTGGAAATAACGTGCAAATGTATCCCCATCTTGTACCCAATAATCGCCCTCATATTTTTTGATATTTTGTTCATATTGCGCTTTTTGAGCAGAGGACACTTCTTTAGACGAGAACTTTTGTCTGTAATAATCAAAGACGTTTAACACTTCAACCTCTTTTTTAAGCCAGCCCGATGCATAAAGTTTTTTTATAATCTCATCATAATTAATTTTGAAGTCCATTGTCAGAATGACTGGGCGATAATCATCATTTGCAAAAAGGGATGCCCGCTGTAATAACTCTTTTGTTGTGTCATCCAGCGTATCGCTAATGCCCCATGTTGTCATAAATACTGTTCTTTTCATTGAGTTCACATCCTTTTAAGGTGAAACACGGACCGAGTTTTAGCCTCGATCCGTGAAAAACTACTTGTTGTTCTGTTTGCGGCGATTGGCCAATTTATCGCGGAAAGCCTTTTGATCTGCAGGCGAAAGTTTATGATATTTCTTAATGAATTCAGAGTAGTTTTTCATGACAATATTAGTCGGTCCAAATTCTCGTAAGTGGCCGCCTTCAATCCAAGCAATCTTCGTACAGAAGCTTCGAACCTGCGAAAGATTATGGCTGACAAAAAAGATGGTCTTCCCACGTTTTTTGTATTCATTCATCTTGGCAAGTGATTTGTCAGCAAAGGTTTGGTCACCCACCGACAGTGCTTCATCAATGATCAATATATCAGGATCTGCGGTTACACTTATGGCAAAGCCAAGTTTTGATTTCATCCCGCTAGAGTATTTTTTTACTGGCTGGTAGATAAAGTCCCCAAGCTCTGAAAACTCGATAATATCTGGCAAGACTTTTGCGATTCTTTCTTTGCTATAGCCCATCAGCAAGCACTTGAATTCGATATTCTCAATGCCTGTCAATTGATTGTTCAGACCTGCATTGATAGCAATCACATTGACTTCTCCATCGACGATCACCTCGCCTGATGTTGGCGGCACGATTCCGCCGATAATATTAGATAGAGTCGATTTGCCGGAGCCGTTGATGCCTACCAGGCCTACGACATCCCCTTTTTCGACTGCGAAGGAGATGTCTTCTATTGCATTAAAATCAGAACCTGATTTTCCAGGCAACACAAGATCTTTCAGCTGTTCGCCCTTGGTTTTATACATACGATAAGTTTTAGTTACATTTTTAATAATCACGGATTCCGCCATGGTAATTCTCCTTTTAATACATTTTTAGATAAAGTCAGAGAAGCGGTTTCTGAATTTAAAGTGCGCTGTTGAACCGATTAATAGAAGGAATAGTATTAATCCCCAGTTGTATAATGTCAGCTGCCAGTGTTCTACAATGTACCAGTCATTATATAAAAGCGAGGCTCTGTAGCCATTAGCTAGATAATAGAATGGGTTAAGCTGTAAAATACTTTGAATCCAGTGCGGCATCGATGTAGAACGATCCCATAGAATAGGCGATAAGAAGAACATCGCTTGTAATAGTGACTGTATCAGCATTTGAATATCCCGTACAACAACAGTAAGGGTTGATGTCACGAGTGTTATCGCAAATGCGAGAATATAGCTCATCAGCAAGAAATAAATTAGCTGTATATAATAGATGCTTGGGTAAAAGCCTTTAATCCAGAACACAATCATAATGAGACCGACAAGCGCTAAGTGGCCATAATATCTCCCCATGATGATATAGCTCGGCAATACGGATAATGGGAAATTCATCTTGGCGACCATCGTATATTTTTGATAAATGGCCTTTGATCCGTTTAAGATCGCCTTATTGATGAAGAACCACATCGATATCCCTGCAAGCATCCAGTAGATATATGGTATTTCTGAGTGGCCGTTTGAGATATTCTCTCTTCCTCGCATCCCAAAGCCGAAGACGAACCAGTACATCGCCATTTGAATAGCTGGATTAAGTATTTCCCATGCAAAACCTAGATAGTTGTTTTGATTGTCGATGCGCAACTGAAATTTAGCCAAGCGCATTATTAAATAAAAAGAATGGTATTGTTCTTTTATAATTTTTATAAGTGCTCTCATTTCGTTAATTCCTCAATTTCGTGGTTTTGATTTCCTAAATGAATGCTGCTATGCCTCCTTTTTCATGCCTTTTTCGCTTACGCTACAATGCTAACGCTAGCGGCAATCGAAGGTTCCACAATACACCAATTCATTTATATTTATTAAGAAAAATACTTCAACATAGTATAACATATTAATGGAAAATATTCCGTTAGCGCAATAACATCTTTTTGTGAAATTTGTCATGCGGTATTTTTTAGAAAAAGTCGGCAAAACTATGCTATAATCAGTAATTATGAAGAGAAACTTCAATCAGTTTGTATTATACATTCTCTGATTGTTGCAAGTTATTAAAGCCGCATTTATTGAATTGTGGCATAGACCTGCCAATGCAGGATAGATCGTTTTTGTAGATTGGGTGAATGAATGAGAAAAGAATGGTTAATTGAACTATTTTTATTTATAAATAAATGTATTTTTGGACTATTTAATCTATTTCCTATAAAGAAGAAGATTGTATTTATATGTGATTTTGGAGATAACTCACGCTTTGTAGCGGATGAGCTGACAAGGCGCGGCGAAAGAAGTTTCATCGTACTGCGTACTGCTAAATGTAAGGAAACATTTAAAGGGACAGGAGCCCAAGCGATACTAACGTTTAATCCAACCAATATGGTGGATTATGTGAGGGGTCTTTATCATTTGGCGACAGCTCGGACCATTTTGATTGATAATTATTTCCCAGTTCTCAGTGTGACAGATTTCCGACCGGATGTGGAATGTATTCAGCTATGGCATGCAGCAGGTGCTGTGAAGAAGTTTGGTATGCAGGATGCGAGCGTGTTGTTCCGTTCTCCCGCTGCTGTACGACGTTTTAGACGAGTATACAATCGGATGAATCGGGTGGTAGTGGGCTCAGACGAGATGGTACCGATTTTCAAATCTGCCTTTGAGATGAAAGACGGCCAGTTTTTACGGTTAGGCATTCCTCGCACAGACTTTTTCTATGACTTGGATGCTATGGAAGCGGCGAAAATTGCGATATTCAAGCAATATCCCGACATGATCGGCAAACGCATTATTCTTTATGCGCCTACTTTCCGCGATCAGCAGCTTAATGCGCAAAGTATTCCTTTAGACTTTGAGGATATCATCAACCAACTTGGCGAAAATTATTTATTGATCATTAAATTGCATCCGGCTGTAGCACAAAATGTGGCAGCGATGAATCATCCGCAAATCATCTCTGTAAAAAATGATGTGCCCATTAACGAATTGCTGTGTGTGGCGGATTGCGTCATCTCAGATTATTCTTCGATTCCATTTGAATATGCTCTCCTTGGAAAGCCACAAATCTTTTATCCATATGACTTGGAGAAGTATGAGATGGAACGCGGTTTTTGGACAAACTATGAAGAGCTTGTCCCAGGGCCTGTCGTATCAACTGATGATGAACTTGTCTATGTACTGCAAAATAATGTATTTGACCTTGAACGTATTCAAAGATTCTCTGCTTCGTGGAATCAATTCTCGGATGGACATGCAAGCAGCAAGCTAGTCGATTATTTGCTGGCACGAAATTAGTTGCGCATTGAATGGAGGTCTTACTGTGAAACGAATCATTACATATGGCACATTTGATCTACTCCATGTCGGCCATATTAATATTTTACGACGAGCAAAATCGCTTGGTGACTATCTTGTCGTAGCCATATCGACCGACGAATTCAATGCCCTCAAAGGCAAACAAGCATACTACAGCTACGAGGACCGAAAAACCATCCTCGAAGCAGTCCGGTATGTGGATGAAGTCATCCCTGAAAACACATGGGACCAAAAAATTGACGATGTTAAAATACATCGGATTGACACATTTGTCATGGGCCATGACTGGGAAGGCAAATTTGACTTTCTAAAAGACTATTGCGAAGTGATATACCTTCCCCGAACAGAAGGCATTTCCACAACGAAAATAAAAGATGATTTAACGAACTAGTAACTGCAGAGGTGACTCTGCAGTTTTTTGTTTGGTTTCAGGTTCTATAGGGAGTGTCGACTCTGCTCATTAAATCTTTAATATTTTTGTATTAGTTTATTAAGTTAAAAATAACCATTAGGACAATTGAAAGTATAAAATAGCCAACAATCATAAAACCTATAAATTTTAACGGTTTAGGTAATCTGTTTATTTTAGCATTATCAGTACCCACTGCATTTCCTTCTATTTTATTAAAATGGTCAATGACATCATTAAAAGGCTGTTTTTTATCTTCCATAGTGAATTAATCGCTCCCTTTCTCAATTTCCCCATATATTATATGATTAACTTTTCATATTATTTGTGAGTTAATAATCAAAGTAAACTGCAGAACCGACTCTGTAGTTGTTTGATTCCTTACATATTATTGAGAAATAGAAGCCATAAAAACCATATTATTTTCTAATGAACTTTAATCTTTTATTCAGATCCCAGAAAAAAGCCTAAATACGCAAAAACAAAAATAGCTAATGAATTAGATTATTCTACTCCCGAATGTTCTCTTTTATAATCCTTGAAAAACTTACCTAATATTAATAAATATAATATCCAAATAACACATCCAGTAGGATTCAAGCCATGCTGAGAACGTCCACCCAACAAATAAGAAATAACAATTAAAGCCATCATACACGTAGCAATTAAAACCTCTACTAACGCTTCTTGTTTTTTATCTATTTTCCATTTAGACTTTTCATTTTTAGAAAAATAATTATTCAATAATAGAATTACTACTAACAAAATAAGTGATACGAATATAAAATTTCTACCTCGTACAAAGAAATCTAAAAGTATTATAAATGCTAAAGTTATATGGAACATATAAAAAGTGATCCTTTCCAAAAACACACTTCCTCTTCACACATGGTATCTCTATTAGTTAATAATACCAATATTGAAAGGATGAGTAAATTGAAAAATCATAACAAACACACTTTCTACTATAGTAATTGTATTTTAATTATCGCTGTAAATCTTTGTCCAAGATCATTAGTTAGTATCCTTTCTGATTCATGTCTTGATACTTGTTCGAGGTAACGTAAAGATAATAAGCTGCTATAAACTATATTTCTTAATAAAAAATAAATTTACATTTTTGGTTATTTGTTTGCTATAATTTATAGTTGCATATTAAACAATTTACTGAGACGGAGCTTAAAAATGAACAAAAATATAATCAATATAGAACGAAAATTCCGTCCAGAAATAGAAGGATTACGCATTGTTGCCGCTCTTTTAGTAGCTATTTATCATATTTGGTTTGGTAAAGTTTCAGGTGGCGTAGATGTATTCTTCGTTGTTTCTGGGTTTTTAATTACTACTTCTATTATTTCCACAATTAATAAAACAGGGGAATTTAAGTTTTGGCCATACATATCAAAATTAATGAAAAGACTGTTTCCTCTAGCATTTATTATTATTACTGTGATTTTAGTGCTGAGTATATTTTTCTTACCTTTAACCATTTTTGATAAAACACTTAAAGAAGCCATTTCATCCATGTTTTATTATCAAAATTGGCAGTTGGCAATCAGTAATACAGATTATTTAGATGCCAATCAAATGAAAAGCCCGCTAGAGCATTATTGGGCTATGTCAATTCAAGGACAATTTTATATCATTTGGTTTATATTATTCACTTGTATATTATTCGGTATAAAAAAATATAATCTTTCAAATGGAAGACGATTAGTAAACTTGGTTTTAGGATTTATATTTGTTGTATCATTTGTCTATTCTATTTATTTGACTAAAGTAAACCAACCATTAGCTTATTTTATTACGTTTACAAGAGTATGGGAGTTTGCTTTAGGTGGTTTGTTATGTATTAACTTAAGTCGAATTAAAATACCTAACATAGCAGCAGAAATAATAGGATGGATTGGCCTTATAGGGTTAATTCTTACGGGGGCTTTATTTAACGTTTCGACAATGTTCCCAGGATATATAGCGGCATGGCCAATGACATGCGCATTGCTCATTATTCTATCTGGAAACAAAGAAACAAAGTATGGTGTTAAAAACTTCTTGGCGATGCCTATCATGATTAAATTAGGTGGTGTATCATTCGGAATTTATTTATGGCATTGGGTATTATTATCATTCTATAAATATAATATATCCGAGAACCCAGGCATCATTTCAGGGATATTAATTATTGCATTATCTATTGTGCTTTCGTTTATTACTACTAAATATATAGAAGCACCAATAAGAAATGCAAAATCAAATAAAGTAGCATTTAAAAAGATTGGTCTTATCGCACTAGTAAACATTTTACTAATTGCTGGCTTGTACACTCAAAATGCTTACTTAAAAACGGCTGATAATAAAGAACTTGCAAGTAAAGATTACCCAGGTGCTTTAGCGGTTAAAATGAAAGGCCAATTAAAGGAAATGGATCCGAAACCTGGTTTTGCCAATGTATTTGATGATTTACCTCAATCACATCTTGATGATACGAATCAGGGTTTGAAAAAATCAGATTTAAAAATAGGTACTTATGGAAAGAAAAAAGATTATAAAGCAACCATTGCGTTGGTAGGAAGCTCGCATTCTGAGCATTGGCTAGGAGCTGTCATTGAAGCTGCTAAAGAAAATGATTATAGAGTAATTAATATAACTAGATCTGGAACAAGATTCTCAACAGGATATGAAGACAATACATTGAAAGGCCAATGGGTAAAAAATCTAGAAAATTATCTAAAAAAATCAGATGATATAGATTTAGTTTTATCACATGTTACAGCAGCCGATACAACCAAAGATAGAATTCAGCAACAAATGGTTGATGAGTTGATGAAAGTAAAAAATGAATATGGCATCAATGTTTTAGCAATTAGAGATATTCCAAGATACGAATTTAACGTTTCTGAGGAACTTGAGAAATCTGGAGAAAAAGAAACGATTAAGATGATGAACAAAGCTAATAATCAAAAAGATGAATCCTATTGGAAAAAGCTATTAGAAAATGAAAAAAACCTAGCAACATTCGATCCAACAGAATACTTTAAAATAGATGGAGAGTATAGACCAATTATAGGAAATATCGTTATATACAGAGATATGGACCATATGACAAATACTTATTCCAAAACCTTTGGACCTATTTTAAGTGAAATGATTAAAAATATAGTAAAGAAATAAAAAAACACGACAGCCATCGGGGTTGTCGTGTTTTTTTTATTTTCAGTTCTAGGATTTTCTATTCAATATTTCGTCTCTAAAAAATATATCATTATCGAGCTAATTAAAAAAATGCCCACTCTCAATGGAATGGGCATTTTTATTTTATTTCTTTGCAAACATGTTCGCAATTTTCAATGCTGTGCGTACTGATTTGCGGTTTAATGTACCTTGCAGGTGTTTAATTTGTTTTTCTTTTTCTTCTAGTCTGCGTTTTTCAGCAGCGCCGCTAGAAGGTGCTTTTGGTTTTGGTGCTTTTTTACTTTCGAGCTCTGAAAGTGTTTCGAAGCGTTTTACTGCTTCTGGAATCGTACAGCTAGTGATTGGTTCTAGAGGTGGCTGTAAATCGATACCTGCTAACTTTTCATCAAGCGGAATGTGTGTTGGTTCGTTACCATTTTTATAGATATGGTCGATTTTACTTAGGTTTAGGAAATCAATATAACGATCAAAATTTTCCCCTTGGTATTTTGATGCTTCATGGAAGTCCACTTTTTCAATTAAGTCCCAAATGTTTGTGTTGTCGTCAATATCCTTTGCCCATACATGTGTTAAATGGTGGTATTCAGTTAATTCGCGCATACGACCATCTTTTGGAATCATCAAGCTTGGCGTTCCGGCAATTGTTGATGTAATATTACCGTGCAAACGCGCACCGAATGCAAAATCTGCTTGTTGCAAGAATTCTAACCATGTTGGAACGTTTAAGAAATAACGAACGCGGTTATTAGCATAAACAGGATCTGTAATTTTCCCTGGGTAGTTGCCATGTTCGATTTTTGGAATTTCCGGATAGCCAACATACGTCAAGCGCAATTCTTTCAGCCATTGCGGGATGAAGTAATGATTTGGGAATTCGTCCATGCTGCGTGTAATGAAATCTAACACATTTTTCGGTGAAAGACGTGATGAGTTGACAGCAACCATAGATTCTGGCGTAATATTCGTTTCACGGATTTTTAATTCACGTCCAAACGTATACATAGATGGGCAGCCAATAGCCATATGGTCTACACCATCTTTAAAGCCAAGACGAGATAAATAGTCAGCCGTGATCTGGCCGCGCACACCAATCATTGGCGATCTTTTTAGTACAGCTTTGACAAATGCTTTTACATCTTCATCAAATTCAAATTCATCATCCGGTTTAGGATCAAATGTTGTACGCAAGCCAACGCCTATTACATAAACGGGAATGGTCAATTTGTTAATTAACTGAGTATATTTGTGAAGTGTTGGCACAAAATCTTTACGGAATGCATCCGCAAGAGGAATTAGATAAGCATCATACGTTTCATTGATGTAATCCGCATCCTTTGGATTGATTTTATAATAATCGGGTACGAATTCTACGTTCTCATCCGTCATTAATGTGCGGTACACACTGTATGCATAAATAAGGTTGCCTACATTTCCGCCAATTGAATTGTTCACAATCATTTCAGCGGGGGTAAACGTTTGAAATGGCGTAATCCCTGAGCGTATTAAATATTTCTTCATGTGTTGATAACACTCCTTCTTCTTTCTTAGGGGGTTAAGACTTGGAAGCCATGCAAGCGTCAATTAAATCCGCTACACGTTCAGTAGACTTACCATCCAAATCCTCAAAGAATTTGTCTGTAAATGTTTTATAATCTACACCTTTTACATCTTTTAATTGAATTGCTTCATCAATCATGGCATCACAGGTGCGGACGATCGGACCTGGTGTAAAGTCTTGATATGGAATATAGAAATCACGTGTTTCAATATACTCTTCAAGGTCAAAGCAATAAAAAATCATCGGTTTGTTTAATAATGCATACTCAAAGCAAACAGATGAATAGTCTGTGATTAAAACATCTGTAATAAACAACAGATCATTGACGCTTGGGTATTTCGTGAAATCTTGAATCTTATCCTTGTATTCAGCAGGGATATGAACTTTCTTCTTCACAAATGGATGCATTTTGATTAGGAAGATGGTATTGTCATCCAACTTTTCGTAAATACGATCGAAATCAAGCATCTCCATTGGAAAGTGTGCACTGCTTTGTCCATTACCTCTAAAAGTTGGCGCATAGAGTACAATTTTTTTCCCTCTAAATTCCGGATACTTAGTATACAACATTTCTTCTTTATCTTTCTTGTATGTTTCATCGAAGAAAACATCGGTACGTGGAATTCCAGTAGGAATAACCTTGTCCAAAGAAACACCAAAGCCTTCTGCATAGAATGGCGCAACAGTTGAAGAGCTGACCGTTACTTTCGTATAGTTTTTATGGTTTTTAGAGTTCGGATCTGGTCCGCCGATCTTGCCTACACGGCTGTAGCCAAATGTTTTAAATGCGCCAACTGCATGCCAAAGTTGAACTAAATCAGCATTTTTACGAATTTTTAGCGGATAGACCATCGGATAAAAATCATCCACCATGATAACTTTCGACGTCGCCATATTGTAGGCTAGCTGGATAATCTCCAAGTATCTTTTGCGCTTTTTAACACTTTCTTTTAGCAAGAAATAATACTCATACTTATGCCTTCTCTTCAACTCATCATAAACAAATTGAAAATTGTCGCTCAATGTTTTGCGGCTATCTGAAAGAATCGAGATTTTGTTGTTATTGATTGGCAATAGAGAAAACATTTTATAAAGTGCTTGGAATATTTCTCTTTTGAATTTTCTATCTAGTTTTTTCCGAAATTTCTTTTTCACTTTTTTTAGCTTTTTCAATGCATGTACCTCTTTTACCGTTTAATGAGAAATATTATGGCGTCATCGTGTTGTATCTGTAATCGCTTTATTCACGCCACATCTTTTTGTCGTATAACTTTCTACATTATAAAGTTTTTTCTTCATTCGTTCCAGTGGATTCCCCTAATTCGGACAAATTGTGCTATTCTTCTCATCCTTCTGTTTTATTGCCGCTTTGTGATTTCTTTTCTGATTTTAGCTTTTTGATTTCTCTTTTCAACTCTTTATTTTCTTTTTTAAGCTTTTTGACATCTGTAGTTAATGTTCTTAGCTTTTCCGCAATTGTTAGTTTATATAAATCATTTTCACGAATATAATATAATCTTTCACTAAATGTAGCTGTCACGTATTGGTCTGCTTCCTCAGGCATGCTCTCGTTGAGAAAACGTGAGAAGGCAAGAAGCCATTCTTTCTTTTGTCCCACTGTCATGTGCTTGTCCTTGAAGAAATCCTTTGATTGTCCATGACGGAACATGCGCGTCACAAATTTGCCCGCCAGTTTATGCTTGTACTCTGTATCTCCGACAGAACCTTGATAAATGGAATGCAGGATGTCACCCATTAAACGAAAATATAGATCTGTATCTAGTTCATTTTCCGATAAATGTCCATCCTCGTGCTTCGTCACAAAGTAGCACTCATAATCAGCTACAATCGAGATTTGCTCCGTATTGCAATACATGGCAACTGTAAATGCTTGGTCCTCTGCTACAATGGCATCTGCGTCAAAAGATAGCTGCAACGCACGCACTTTCTCTAATCTGAACATTTTGAGGGCTGACAAGGCATAGAACAGGCTGTCATCTAGTATTTCTGCCTTCTCTAAATTCCCTTTGGCAAAAATAGCTTCCGGTACTTTCCTACCCTTCACGCCGACATATTTACCGATCACTATATCGGAATTGTTTGCATGGCCATATGCATACATTCTTTCTAAGGCTTCTGCACCCAAATAGTCATCACTATCGACAAAAAAGATATACTCGCCCTGCGCCATGGCGATTGCTTCATTTCTCGGTACACTGGCACCACCCGAATTTTCGCTGCGATAAATTGTTTGGATGAGCGATGGGTAGCGCATTTTGAAATACTCAAGTATGCTCTGCGTCCGGTCAGTTGATGCATCATCCACGACAATAACCTCATACTCATCTTTATTTAAAGATTGTTCTACAATTGAATTCAAGCATGTTTCAATATATTCTTCCGCATTATACACGGGAACTGCTACGGTTACTTTTTTCATATCCAAAACCTCCACTCATAGTATATCCATTTTTTCCTTATATCCCAATTTAGTATTTTATAATCTTTTATCAATGATTTTATAGGCAACATTAGGTTTTGAAGTAGGAGAAAAACAATTAACAAATAAAAAGTCCGTATATAATTAAATTAGAGAGAATTTTTTATTAGAAGGAGGAATCAGTATGCAGTATACGATTGAACCAATTGCCTTTGTTAACAATACAAGAAAGGATATTGCGGATGATCACTGGGGTCCAGTCATATCAACAATTGAACTTGTGGAAAATATAGATGAAGCCTCACTAAGAGGCATTCATGAATTCTCGCATCTAGAAATCATTTTTTACTTTGATAAGGTTTCAGATGATAAAATTCAGTATGAAGCAAGACATCCAAGAAAAAATACAAATTATCCTGTGGTCGGTATTTTTGCGCAAAGAGGAAAAAACAGACCGAATAAAATAGGTGTCACGATCGTTGAGCTGATTGAACTAAAACAGCGATCCTTCATTGTAAAGGGGTTAGATGCAATCGACGGCACACCTATTATTGATATTAAGCCTGTGATGAAGGAATTTTTGCCTAGAGGTGAAGTAAGACAACCGGATTGGTCCGTTTCTTTAATGAAAAATTATTGGGGAGATTAAACCCTCATTAATGTGTAAGAAAAATACCCGTATACAAACAAGATGTATACGGGTATTCACCATGAATTTTGAAAGCAATTGTAGCGGAAGACGGCGACCCCCTGCGGGAAAAGTTTGAGCTGAAAACCCTGCATGAGGAGATTGATGCCAAGCTCGCGGAAAGCGCGTCTGGAGCGGAACAATTATTGAAAAACAATTAGATAGTACTTCTAAAATTTAACAATCGTTCTACCTACATGCTGACCATTTTTAATAGCTTCAATTGTTTGTGGTACTTCATCAAGCGAGATTTCATTTATTAAGGTCGTTTGAGAAATATTCCAGTCATTGGCTATTCTCTCCCAAACAGCAGGGCGATCTTCAATTGGTACATTTACTGAGTCAATGCCTAAAAGGCTTATTCCTCTCAGTATAAATGGCAACACAGTTGATGATATTTTTATACCCCCTGCATTTCCACACATACTCATACTACCACCATAAGAAATTTGAGGAATGAGGACAGAAGCAATGTCACCGCCCACAGTGTCCAGGACAAAGTCAAAATTTTGCTTATTCAACGGTTTATTCAGTTCCCCTAATTCATGTGCAAAAACGATCTCTGTTGCTCCTAAAGACTTTGCGACCTCTACCTGATAATCTTTTCGAACTAAAGCTGCGATATTTTTGTAACCTATTTTAGATAAAATCTGTAAAGCTACGCTACCTACTCCACCGGTTGAGCCAGTGACTAGGATTCTAGCATCTTTGTTTACATCCAAGCCTTTCTTTTCTAAAGCCATGATAGAGAGGGAGGCCGTAAATCCAGCTGTTCCAAAAACCATAGCATCTTTTAAGGTTAAGTTGTTTGGCAATGGAACAATCCAATCCCCTGGTATTCTCGCATACTCTGCAAACCCGCCTGTATGGCTCACTCCAGTACCAAAGCCTGTAACCAATACTTTCTGACCTTCTGTATATCGGCTATCTGTTGAACTAACAACAGTTCCACTTAAATCAATACCAGGTATCATCGGATAATTCCGTATCACTCCTGCATTTTTTTGAACGGCTAACATATCCTTATAATTTATGGAAGAGTATGCTACCTTAATTAACACATCTCCCTCAGAAAGAGCTTCCATATGAACATCCTCTAACCCATAAATGACCTGATCTTGTTGTTCCTTTACCACTATTGCCTTGAATGTATCCATAGATATCTTCCTCCTTTTGCTACAAAATACTTTTGATACAAAACTATTTCATTACAAAAGTTACCATGATATTATAGGTAATGTCAATTTGGAGGAGATTTAATGGAATTAAAAGAGTGTATCAATTTTTTACTAAGCGTAAGTCAAAATAAAGTGTTTAAATACTTCAGCAAGCTATTAGAGGAATATGGCGTGACACCAGCTCAATATGGTGTGTTGAATTGTCTGTGGAGAGAAGGACAATTATCCCCTAAGCAAATTGGAGAAATGGTCCACTTAGAAGCCCCTACTGTCTCGGGAATATTAGATAAAATGCAAAAGGCCGGATTAATAGAACGTTCGGTGGATCCAAACAATCGTAGAAATGTCCTAGTAATAGCTACTCAAAAGTCGAATGAAATCAGAGAAGAAGTAGAGGTAGCCACAAATAAGCTAAATGATAAGGTTCTTCAAGATTTAACTCAAAGTGATACGGAAGCGTTAAAAAAAGCATTAGAAGCTATAATAAAGTCTGATTTTTAATGAACTTATCCCGTCTAAGAAAGGACAACACATTAAAGGTGTTGTCCTTTTTTCAGCTCACTAGTAGTCTCTTTGTCGCTAACACAAACTCAACTAGGAAATACCCTGCAAAGCATAATAAAATACACCCAGCAATAATCGATACCCATTTGATCATGGTTTGATTCATCACTTTCCTTGTTACAGCAACAATAGAAAGCAGACCAATATCATGAAGTAAGATTCCGCTTAATATCCCCGCTCCAACAACTAAAAATTTCGTTGGTTGAGTCATATCATAGGAATCGGAAAGTACAGCGCCAAAAACAGAAATCCAAAACATCAGATTTCCTGGTGAAAGAGCTACGAATAAGCCATTACGATAGGAGCTAAAAAATGATACATTCGATTTATCACCAGCAAGTGCAATGTCTTGATTCGAGTTTTTAATAGAATCGTACCCTAAATAGGCTAAGAAAAAAGCACCAATCAGCCACATTGGTATTTGTATATAAGATATAGAAAGGATAGATGCCAATCCCATATACAAGGCAATAATTAATAGGAAATCAACCGTCATTCCACCTAACCCTACAGCCCATCCTTGCATAAATCCTTTTTTCAGACCTTGTTTCGTCATTTCCACCGTCATAGCTCCTACAGGCATTGCAATTGCAAGACCAGCTATTAAATATGTAAAATATAAACTCAAAAAAACACTCCCTTCAGCACTTTCTCCATCCACATATTTCTATTTTTAATATAGCATATATTTTTAAATAATTATTCATTATTTTAAATTTTCATACAAAAGATACTAGTTAGAGTCTTTTTTAGTCTATATACATTAAACAAATATGGAGCAACTTCAAGAAGGGCATCACATAGTGATGTCCTTCATAATTGTCTTATCTAGTTTTGATTACAAGCGCATATCATGAGAGTGTTTGTATGAAACGTTCAAGACGATTCATGCCTTCTTCCAATTCTTGATCTGAATAGGCGTATGTGATGCGGAGGAAGCCTTCTCCATACGGAGTAAAGACAGAACCTGGGATGGTACCGACACCGGCTTCCTTCAGTAAACGTACAGCAAATTCTTCAGAAGTAAGACCGAATTTTTTGATGGATGGGAAGATATAGAATGCACCAGTTGGCAGCAATACATCAATTCCCATTGCCCTTAACCTTTTGTATACATAATCTCTACGTCGTATATAGCTTTCATTCATAATGGCAGGCGTATCCCTGCAATTTGTCAGTGCTTCAATGGCTGCATATTGACTGGGAACAGAGGCACAGATAGCATTGAAGGAATGTACTTTCACTACTTCTTGAATAAGTGGAGCATCGGCAAGCAGGAAACCGATACGGAAACCCGTCATAGCATGGGACTTAGATAGACCATGAATAAGAAAGAGGCGATCTTTTAGTTCGGGATAATAGCCAAATGAACGGTGTTCCCCACTAAATGTATTTTCGCTATAAATTTCATCAGATACAATGTAGATGTCCTCTTCCTTTAGCACTTCTGCCAATGCATCCATTTGATCAGGTGTAATCGTAGCGCCTGTTGGGTTCGATGGGAAATTAAAGATTACCGCTTTCGTCTTAGGGGTAATGAGCTCTTTAAGTTTGGTCGCAGATGGTTGAAAACCGGTGTCTGTTGTATCCAAATAAACCGTTTTTGCACCACAATATGAAATAACTGGCTCATAACCTGCATAAATAGGCGCAGGCAAAATAACCTCATCGCCTTTCTCTAAAATGGTACGGAGCACTGAATCAATTGCCTGGGAAGCCCCATTCGTCACAAGGATTTCAGTATTTGCATCATACTGGCATTGATATTTATCAGCTAAAAATGTAGAGACTGCTTTCCGAAGTTCTACTAAACCAGCATTCACGGAATAAGTAGTTAGATTATTTTCGAGTGCATAGATACCAGCTCTTTTTACAGCCTCTGGTGGCGCAAAATCAGGTTGGCCTATGGTTAAATTAATGGCATTTGGAAAGTTTACTAGAAGGTTGGAAAACTTTCGAATTCCGGGCAAACCGATTCGATGGATTTGTGGATTCAATGATAATGGCATAGCAATTCCCTCTTTCCCTAATTCTCTATCATTCCATTATAGTGTTCAATTCGGAATAGTTGAACAATTATATTTATAAAAGACGGAAAATTCTCCTAAATCCATAAAAAAAGCAGACAAACAAGAAAATGTTTGTCTGCTGCTTATTTAAACAATTGCTCAACAATGCTCTTTGCGATATGTGAGGTTTGGGAAAAATTATATTCTACCATGCGAGAGGTATCATATGATTCGCCTGTATGCCGACTGTTAATCCAATCGATCAGTGCTGACCTGCTTCTTAAAATAGCACCGTCTGAAATGTTATGAAGGTCATTATATAACCCGCGATTTTTTGTATAGGCTTCTAAGTCTGGTACATAATGCGCTAATGGCTTGTGGAATAGCGCAAATTCAAATATAGCCGAAGAGTAATCAGTGATGAAAGCATCTGACACTAGCATCCAATCATTTGTAGAAAACTGCCCGTCAACAATGATGTTGCTCGTTTTTTGAAGCGCCTCGAAATGGCTATGATCAATATACGGATGACCTACAAAGACAATTAGCTTGTCCTTGTCAAGATGTCCGGCTGTCTTGATCAACTCTTCTACAATATCGAGATCAGATTCCTTTGAGCTGCTTCCTGCGCGGTATGTAGGCGCAATCAGTATTTTAACCATCCCTCGCTGTTTTTCAGACAAGGTCTCTAATATCTGATCGCGCGTCTTTTCTACAAATGCTTGATCGCTAAAGTAATCAATGCGCGGCACGCCAACTGGATAAATACGATCTCTCTGCATATGAAATGCTTCTGCATAATACGGAATCATGTTTTCAGAAGATACGAATACATGGGTATAATGCGAATGGATTGGCACAACGTCTAAATAACTGCTGCTTGGACCAAATTTTGTGTTGACCGTACTATAGCCAAATTTCTTAAAAGCGCCTGCTGCATGCCAAAGTTGCACTATATCTGTTTCTTTTCGCGGATTGATTAAATAAACCGGCAAGTAATAATCATCCAACAAGATAATTTTGGCATCTGCAATCATATTGATTTCCTTAAACAACTTTACACTAATCTTGTTGTTCGGCTTGATAATATGAAATTGCAGCTCTGGGTGAGTCTTTTTCATTTCTTCATATACTGCCTTCAAGTTGCCTTCAAGCTCGTCTTGGCGATATAAAGGAATGACAACCTTATTTGACTTTACAGGCTTTCCTATGCATGCCAGACGATAACAGCACCGATAGATCAGCCTATAAAGCGATAATATATTGTACTGAATGGTTCTTCCAATGCCCATTTCTAGATTTTCCAGTTCATGATGGTTTTGCCCCATGAATTAGAAAGGTCTGATTCGAATGCACCGAGCGCATCTTGTACAGATGTCACGTGGAAGACTTGTCCAATTAAAGTAGCTAGATATTCAACGATTTCTGGATGTTCTTTATAAATATCCACTGTGCGTTGGAAGTCGGCCACACCGCTTCGGCTGCTACCGATAAGTGTTAATCCTTTTTCCAATACCATTCGCGTATTGATTTCTACCGGATATTCACTAACGCCAAGCAATGCAATAGAGCCTTCTGGTTTGATGACATCAATGATTTGGTCAATTGCGTATTGGCTTCCCTTGCCGCCAGCACATTCGAAGGCATGATCAATTTCATAGCCTTCTGGGATATCATTAATGTAAATCGCTTCATCGCAGAAAGAGAATTGATTTAATTTGTAATCTGTTTTCCCAAAGATTGTTACTTTACAATCAGGGTATAGCGTTTTTAAGAACAAGGATGTAATAAAACCAAGATTGCCGTCTCCCCAAACGCCGAATGAACTGCGGCGTTTGATGGATTTTTCTTCGAAACGAGTGATAGCATGCACAGCAACAGAAACAAGTTCTGTATAGGCAGCAACATTCATATCAATATCTTGCGGCAATACAATCAAACGGTCGCGGCGGATAAATACATAGTCCTGCATAAATCCATCATAGCCGCTTGATCTGAAGTGGCTTGAAGTCAAATAATTTTCTCTAATATAAGGATCTTCTTCTGTAGGCTTGTTCGGTACCATAACAACCTTTGTGCCTACAGGAAATTCATCTTGCGGGTCATAAGCGATTTCACCAACACCCTCATGGATAAGAGCCATCGGAAGCTTTTTCTTCATTGCTTCTTCGCCGCGCGTGCCTGTGTAATAGCGTTGGTCCGCCGCGCAAATAGAAAGATGTGTAGGGCGTACAACCACTTTTTCTGCTGTTATAGAGCTGTCTTTGTAAGTGACTTCAATTTGTCTTGGTGATACGAGGCGATAAATTTGGTTAATCACTTATCCATACTTCCTTTCAATATTGCGTTGGAAACACTTAAATCGTACGGTGTTGTCACTTTGATATTAAATGTTTCACCGCGCACTAATTTCACTTGAAGTCCCTTGATGGCAAAAATTTTGCACGCATCTGTAAGGATTTCTTTTTCTTCTTCACTAAGCGTACTATATATTTGTTTTAATTTATTGATTTTGAAGGTTTGTGGCGTTTGCCCTTGATACATATGTGATCTGATTGGAATAGATGAGATATATTCGCCGTCTGTTGATTCTACAATCGTATCAATCGCGCTGATAACAGTATCCACAGCATCATTCTTTAAGCCCTCTTCAATATTTTGTTCAATAATGCGGTGCGTCAAGAAAGGTCTTACCGCATCATGTGTAATGATGATATCTTCATCGCTGACCGGAGAAACGCTTTCAATATATGAAATGATGTTCATGATTGTATCGTTACGATCTGTTCCGCCTTCGATTACTTTAATGTTCGGCATTGTTAAGCCGTATTTCACTAATGTATCGGTAGTGTGACGAATCCATTCTTTCGGAGTTGCTACAATAATGGTATCGATTTTTTTATTTAGTATAAACTTTTCAATTGTGTGGATAATGATTGGTTTTTCATTTAAGTGTAAAAATTGTTTTGGCATTGGCACATTGCCCATTCGCGTGCCTTTTCCGCCTGCTAGTATTCCAGCATAAATCATTTGTATAGCACCTCTTCTTTTTTTGAAATTCCGACACTAGCCGGTATGCATAATGCTATGTTGTTACCTTGTCGTATAGGCACTAATTGTAGCATATTTTCATTGTATGTTCTACTAACGCCAGATAGCGCTAATTGCTTATCATCCTTACATGACGTATAGATTAGGATAGGGTTCGCTCTTTTCATCTTAGTTATACAAAATCTTCTGCCTCTCAAAAGATAAAAACAATGCATTGTCTATTGAATCGAACCTTTGTTCTTTGTTATAATGAAACGTAAGTTCGGTGAGTAAGAGATAAAAGATATTTCCGCTCAACGAATTATATATTTTTAAAAATTAATTGGAAAATTTTCTTATAAAAGGTTTAGTATTTGTTTATTTGGATATTTATTAAGGTGTTGGAAATTATTTTTGGAACGATTATGTCTTTAGCAATTGAACCAAAATAGTTATAAACTAACCCAATCTTTATGATAGAACTAATATTCACAAAAAAGTTTTCGACAAATTTCGATATTTCTGTCTTCTGTGGATAAGTTTATGCACAATGTCCACACTCATAGTCAACTGGTTTCCTATTTTTCCACACAGTTTAATCACATCTTATCCACTATTTCTTGTGGATAAAGGGCATATTGTTTTGCTGGAAGCGATTTGTTAAATTAGGTGTACACCCAAGCAACCTACAATAATATTCTTTCGTTTGACCATATAGAACCAGTATTTTCAAAAAAAAGAAGGAGGGAAGTTTATGGATACGTTATCAGACAAATTATTGGTTCAAGCATATAAAGATGCCAAAAGAAACAATTTGAACCCTGAATTCATCCGCATTCTTGAGGAAGAAATTCATCATCGTGTGCTTCGGAAAGTCTTATCCAACTCACAGGGCAGGGATATGTTGTTTGATGAAGAATCCCTGATGGAGATTCAGTAACTCCGTAACCGCTTACCTATACTCCGGTAGCGTTCAGTTACTGACTCCATATACCTGCCGTCTGATGATTTCCTCCATTGTCCTTCACTCAATTTTATTTTTAACTTCTTTTATTCTGTGTTTTACACCAATGCATATACACCACTATTCCATCGACCCTTTCTGTCATTAGTCACAAAAGGTCTTAACTCTTCATATCTATGAGTAAGGCAGTGTGAAGACGGAGGGATTGGGATGAGAGGGTTGTGGAAACGTTTAGGTTTCGACTTTATGGATGCCGTCATATGGGTTTATTGTTGTTTCCTCGCCATACTATTAATCTTGCTATTTATCCTTCTCTTAATTGGATAATGTTCCCCTAATTATAATAGATAATTTTTTTATATAGCAAAAGCACCCAATCTTTAGAGATTAGGTGCTTCTTAATTGTTTAACTTATTGTTCAACCTGTGCGTCCTCCATTGGTGCGATCTCTTTTGCGAGAGTATAGAATAACTCTTCATCTCGCTCTGCTAGTGCTTTGTCAATCAACTGTAAGCGATTAATGTCTTCCAGTTCTTTTATCAGCAAATCCATCTCTGAAGGGGCGCTCAGCTGTTCATCTCTTTTTAATTCAAGATCATCTAATATTAACTCCAAATGTTTATTTACATCCGATGTTAACATCAATTCATGTAAGGGCAATCGAAGAAAACGGCTGCCTTTTTGAAATACAAAGACTTCTGACAAATTCTCGATGCGCAAAGTGGATAAATTAATCACAATTTCCTTACCTTCTATAGGGATGAAATGAAATACTTCTTCGTCCTTTATTATGGAGAAATATTGATAGGCAAAAACCATTTTGAGCCTTGCGCCATCTCGCTTTGTGTAGAATGGTTCCATTCTTTTCACTTCCAACATTCTATTCCCCTCCTTATAAGGAATATTCTGATTATTAACAATATATCATGTAACCTTTAATCATGACACAAAAATCTTTGTCGCCTTTTCTGAATGTTTTTAAATTCATTTGCACAATTATGAAGGCTTTTGGCGAAACGGTTCAAAGGCATTTACGGCAGACCTTAAATAGCGATATAATGAAAGGAAAGTTTTTTTCAGGAGCGATCACTATGAATATGAATATTTCTGAAGTGGCCAACAGATATGAAGGCTTTATACGCAATCAAATGGCCGAAATAGATTTACAACTTCATGCCAGCGATGCTGAGGATGAAGAATTAGTACGGCGTGCAGCCTTTTTGGCGCGCCATAATTATGTGAAAATCAACACGTTTAGCGAAACACAAAATACAATTCAATTTGTGGTGCAAGACGCTATGCCAACACTAGTTCAATTAAACATGAATACTGATCGCATATCATGCAACTGTCCAAGAAAAATATGGTGCCGCCATAAAGTGGCAGCCATTTTTGTTCTGTATCAATATATTGACTCTTTATCAGACTGGCTAGATAACTTCCGCAGAAGTAAGTCTACACAGCTTCATCTCCTAAAAGATGAACGGTCGCCTGAATCTTGGTTAGCTCTAGTAGAAAGAGTGTATAAGGCCAACTTATTTCGTCAAACATCGCTCACTCCATACTTGCTGGAGAGTATTTTTCAAGATATGCAGCGCCAAGTTTTTCGTGAGACGCCTCTCGAACGCGAATGGCAAAGTTTGTTTAAGCTTTTCACACATATGGCACTAGTAATTCATACGTGGAAGCACTTAGAAGATGTCCATAAATCCTATGGTGGCTATATCATTCGCTTTATCGATAACGAAAAGGAAAATATTAGGGAGCATATACGGACGACTTCTTCAAAATCCCGTCTTTTTGCAACAGATCCATTTTACGATACACTTCAGGCGATGGTTCGCCGATTTACTTTGCAGGAAAAGGGCTTTTTTGGACATCGTTTAATGATTTACAAGAACTTCTGGGAATCAATGTTTAACGAAAAAGCGAGACGTGAGAATGAGCTACAAACAATCCGGCAAACTACGCAAGTAGTGGATGATGTTCGTATTGAAAGCATAGAGTCTATGTTTTATATTATGCTGAAAAATTATGAGGAACTAGGTCGTGAGCTTTCGAAGATGAACTCGGAAGACCTGCTGCTATGGCTCGACTTGGCTCAATTTGCCGCACACAATAACGATTATGAAGCACTTTCAATGATTTTGCGTACAATGCTTCCTCACTTAGATACTTTTATAAATAACCATATTTCAATTCGTTACCGCCCAAACTTTGTGGGGGCTTTCCATAGGCTATGTTCTTATATCAATCTTAATGACGAAGAAGCGGAAGTTTTATTTGCAGCAGCAGGCACGTATGGGTTGCAGCCCTATTCGCTCTTTTTAGTTGAACGCGGTCGATTCACTGAATGGTCGGCACTTCATCACCGCTTCCCTTCCTCACTCGGATATCTGGAAAATTGCGGTCTCAAAACAGTCGTAGAGCAAAAACCGGAAGTACTTTTGCCGCTATACCATTCTTTGGCGATGAATGAATTGGGCCAAAAATCCCGTCAGCATTATAAACAGGCAGTACAAGTATGGAAAAAAATGAAGACCGCTGCCAAAAAAAGCGGAAAGAACGAGTTTTGGAATCAATACATCGACCAAACGAAAAAGCAATATAAGCGCCTGCGAGCATTGCAAGAAGAAATCGAGAAAGGAAACCTCAAGCTATGACATTACAATCAAAAGTGCCAGCTTCATTTTTGAAAACCTTGCTAGTGGAAATCAAAACTGAAAATGGCCAGTCCTACACGATCCAATCGCTTGATGAGCACGGCACACCTATGAATGTTGATGAGTGGCTATCTTTCCTTTTTTATCAATACGAGGCATCCTTTTATGGCCTAACAGCAGTCCATACAGACGATACGGTTACAGTGACACCACTGGAATTCATCGAGCTGTTCTCAGCCCAGCAAAGGCATCCTTTTATTTCTATTGAAGGAGCAGATAAGGCTTCAAACGAAAGGATAGAGGCAGCTTCTACTGCGTCAAAATATTGGTATAGCGAGGATCTTTGGGATTATGTATCAGTGCAAGAAGACCAGCTTGCCCTCCAATTGCCAATTAACGAACAAGCTTCACAATTAGTGAATACAGCCTTGGCCCAAAAGCTAGTCGAATTGGGGCTTGCCATTGGAGAAATCCCTTCCCTTTTATCTTATTTCCGAAATGGCGGTTGGCCTATCCATTCCAAAACTGTTGAAGATGAGATCTATGTTGGCATGAGGCTAAGAGAGCCAGCAGAAAACGAAGATGAATGGCACCTTGAAACCGTCATTCGAGGCAAGAAAAGTATGAATTACTGGGCTCCACCAGTGCGAAAACGTACCTTGAAAATTGAAAATGCTCTTCCTGAAAAGTGGAAGAACTATGCAATCGGCATTCATCAGTTGCAACAGCAAATGATCGACCTGTTGAGAGATCAAGCATATATGCAAGACGTTGACTCTGAGAAGTTCCTTTCATCTCGGTTAAAAGATGCGGATGTTCGAGAGTTTTTACGGTCAGATTTCGCGAGGCTTCAAGCATTAGGTTTTGAAATTGTTCTGCCTGCATGGCTGAAAGAGCTGAAGGACTCTCGCTTCAAAGTGCGGGCAACCGCGAATACTGCATCAAACTATAAATCAGCTGCCGGCCTGCAAGAAATCTTAACATTTAACTGGAAGCTATCTTTAAATGGCCAAGAGATTTCAATGGAAGACTTCCAACAGATGGTGAATGATAATCGTGAATTCATCAGAGCTGGTACAGAATGGGTACGCGTAGATGCACAGTGGATGCAAGAGATTCGCAAGCTGATGGATAAAGCCGAATCGGAGAATTGGACAGTGAAAGATCTTTTGTTCCAAGAGTTGCCGGAAGAGCTAACCATCCCGCTTGACGACGAGGAAGAAGAGGAAGCAGATGATCCATTCTTCCAATTCGAAATGCAAAAGTCCCTGCGAGAGTATGTTAAGAAACTTGTGGATAAAAAAGGACTGCCACAAGTTCCCATCTCTCAAAATCTACATGCAGAATTACGTCCTTATCAACAAGAAGGATTTGAATGGCTATCCTTTATGCACGACCAACAATTCGGTGCTTGCTTAGCTGATGATATGGGTCTCGGGAAAACCGTACAGCTTATTTCTTATTTGCTGCATATCTATGATGAAAACAAAGAAGCATCACCGTCTCTGATTATTTGTCCAACCTCTGTGCTTGGCAACTGGCAAAAAGAATTAGCACGATTTGCTCCTACCCTAAAGGTCTATATGCATTATGGTCCAACACGTTTGAAGGACCAAACATTTTACGATCATTTGCAGCGTGAAAAACCGCAAATTGTGTTATCAACCTACGGTACCATCACCCAGGATGTAGAAATGCTTGAAGAAATAGAGTGGTCAAATGTTACGCTAGACGAAGCGCAAAACATTAAAAACATGCACACAAAACAATCGAAGGCGATTCGAAAATTGCGTGGAAAACATCATATAGCATTGACTGGTACACCCGTTGAAAACCGATTATCTGAACTATGGGCGATCTTTGATTTTATATACAAAGGTTATCTGGGCAGCTTTTCACGCTTCCAGGAAGAATATATAGCGCCGATTGAGCGAGATGATTCAGAAGTCCATAAACACCGTTTACGTAAGAAAATCCAGCCGTTCCTGCTGCGACGTACCAAGCAGGATCCTGCCCTTATGCTCAATCTGCCTGACAAAGTGGAACAACGGGAATATTGCCCACTGACAGAGGAGCAGGCCGTGCTTTATGAAAGCTTTATACAAGAAACGGTGCAAAAACTGGAGACACTCTCAGGCTTTGAAAGAAAAGGGCTTATCTTAAAGATGCTTAATAAGTTGAAGCAGCTGTGTAACCATCCTGCCCTTTATTTAAAGGAGCCTTTCGAGAACGCCAAAGAAATGATGGAACGCTCTGAGAAGCTGGATCGTATTATTACGCTGGCTGGCGATATTGCAGGCAATGGGGAGCAGTGCCTAATCTTTACACAATATATTGGAATGGGACAGCTCATACAGCATTGTCTAACAGAACTCTACGATATAGATGCGCCATTTTTAACAGGCAGCATGCCAAAAAATCAGCGTGATTATTTTGTCGAGTCTTTCCAAAAAGGCGAATTCCCCATTTTCATTTTGTCCTTAAAGGCTGGGGGCACAGGCCTGAATTTAACTGCAGCTAACCATGTTCTCCATGCAGACAGGTGGTGGAATCCAGCAGTTGAAAACCAAGCAACAGACCGTGCGTACCGGATTGGCCAAACCCAATTTGTCCATGTTCATAAGTTCATGACGACTGGGACGGTAGAGGAAAAAATTGATACATTATTAACCGAAAAGCAATCGTTGTCGGAAGAATTAATCCAATCCAGCCAATGGATTACGGAACTAAATGACGATGAGATCAAGGATTTATTGTCATTTAACTTTTAGCCAAATTAAAAAAGGTTCTGCTATTTACAGCAGAACCTTTTTATTATGTACAGATAAAGTCATACAATCGATGACTTCATCCGCTGTCTTCCCCATAGACATTTGTTTAATACGCTTTACTTTCATCACATAATTTCCCTGTACCTGTAATAGCCTTTTTTGAATTGTTCTGTGGATGATCATTTGGTTGAATTTTTTATTTAGAACAATTCATCAAACCCATTGGCGCGGTCTTGCCATAGGAGCTATCATTACAACCTTTGCCGCATTATACAATCGGCAACCCTTCTACTTCTTCTGTCGGTAATACAAAGCCCTGTGGTACGTTATTTTGAGTTGTTGCCCTCTGAGTTCCTTTTTGTGTATGTTCTTCGCGGTTCTTCAATGCGATAAAACGAACTTCATCCGCTACCACTTCTGTTAAATATACTCGCTTACCATCGTCACGGTCATAAGACCTTGATTGCAACCGGCCACCAACCCCAATTAATGAGCCTTTTCCGCAATACTTGACAACATTCGCAGCGAGCTTGCCCCATACAACACAAGATACAAAGTCAGCTTCAACCTGACCATTCGCATTTTTGAACTTGCGATTTATGGCAATGGTAAAGCTTGTTGCCATCCTACCTTCCGCTAATCGCCTCAAGTCTGGATCTTTTGTTATCCTCCCCACAAGAGCAACTTGATTCACCCCTTCACCTCCTCCCGCTTAAGTTATACCTATCATACGTAGGTGGCTACGTTTTAGCAAAATAGCGAAAACAAATTTCAACCTATATTTTGATTCGATATTCAATTTTGTTTCTGGAGAAACGGAGCGTTATGCTGTTTTCCTCATGCAGGAAAATACGTAAAAATCTATTTTAGCTTTTTTTCA
The DNA here is from genome assembly GCF_023515935.1 of Rummeliibacillus sp. G93. Taxonomy (NCBI): domain Bacteria; kingdom Bacillati; phylum Bacillota; class Bacilli; order Caryophanales; family Caryophanaceae; genus Rummeliibacillus; species Rummeliibacillus sp. G93. The sequence goes on along the minus strand of NZ_CP097314.1, from coordinate 356,028 downwards.
TGTTATAATAATGACATCTACTATCTAGACCAAAAAATAAAGCAAAAATTCTCGGAATCATCAAACATAACTAACATTTGTGTCATATACTATATTTTTTGAAAGATTGGCGGTGATTATTATAAAGACATTCAAAATGCTATCATTAGAGTTGTTAGAAGAAAATCAGTTCACGTCATACCCGCTCATAGACGGGATTATTATCAATCAAGAAAATAGCCATAAATATTGGATTCTAGAGATGTATATGGATGCTCAGTATGCCAACGATTTTGCTAAATATCTTCGGACAGATGACATCCTTGACGTCCGTGCAGTGATTTCTTATCCGGACAATGAACCTGCTTACTTCCGCGTTGTTGTCCATAACATTACGGAAATGCCCGATACTGGCCATGTATCTGTCTTATTGAAAGGTACACTAAATTCCAACAGAAGGCAGTACGCTGAGCAGCTATTGCTTGAACTTGTAGAAGAAGGCTTAACGGGCAATGTATTGCTTGAACGATTCAAGTCTGATTTACATAATCGAAAAAAATTAAAATAAAAACACGAAAAAAAGATGATCTCTTAACAGAAATCATCTTTTTTCTATAGGGTGTTAACCCTTTCTATTTATTGTCATCGTTATCATGATGTACATTATTGCCGTTTGTAGCTTCATCATCTGTTACCATACGGTCATTAGGTGTTGGCTGGTTGCCTGGCAACACATCATTAACGCCACGTTCTACATCTTCAGTGACATCATTGACGCCTTCTTCAACGTCTGTCATGCCATTGTTCACGCCTTGCTCAATGTCAGTTGTTGTACTGCCGTTTTGAGCGCCGTTGTTTACACCGTCATTTGTAACGCCGTCATCTGTATTGCCAGTGTTAACATCACGGTTGACGTCCTCCATCGGTGTTTCCGTACGTGTATCTTCTACTGCTTTTTTGTTATTGCACCCAACCAATAGAATGGCAGTACAAATTAAAACGCCTGCTGATTTTCTCCACATACTAAAATCCTCCTTCCAGCATATAATCTTAAACCACGACACGCTGTGTGCGATTCAAGAATAGTATGAACGGAAAGAGGAAAACTATCCTTACAACTAAAAAAACTTTTTAAAAGCAGGACTTTATTCTTTTGGAGTTGCAGGTCCAATTGCAAATAGGATATCCGCTTCGCTAGCAAGCTCTCCATCCACAGTTGCTTTTGCATGGCCTTTTCCCATTGTGCCGCGAATTCTTGTGAATTCTACTTCAATATGAAGCTGGTCACCAGGGACTACTTGACGTTTAAAACGTGCGTTGTCTATACCTGTTAGGAAGGCTAGACGACCTTTAAAGTCATCTGAACTCAATAAGGCAACGCCGCCTACTTGTGCCATTGCTTCAATAATAAGTACGCCAGGCATTACAGGATAGCCTGGGAAATGCCCATTAAAGAAAGGCTCATTAATTGATACATTTTTAATGCCGACAGCACGTTTGCCTTCTTCTACTTCTGTAATCCGGTCCACTAAAAGAAATGGATAGCGGTGCGGCAATATTTGTTGGATTTGTTCTGCAGTTAGCAATGCTCTTCCTCCTCTATAAATCAACTGCCTATTTGCCGTTCATAAGATCAAAAACATGTTCCCAAGTCTCTGGTTTAAAAACGCCAAATGGGTTGCCATCACCGATAACGCCATAGCCAATCATAGCTCCGGCGATGACTGCAATAGCTAGTAAAACAACAACAATTAGGATTCTGATGCCGATGGATAAAATACCTCTAGTGACCCAGTTTCCGTCTCTTTCTCCAACAACTGCTTGCTTTTGCTGTTTCGCTTCTTTGCGAGTTTTAGCGGCACGAGTTGGATTTTCAGTTTTTTGTTCTGTTGTATTATTTGCCATTACAAAATTCTCCTCTACTTATCGAATCCCATTTACTAGCCCCATCATTTGATCAGCCATTGTAATGGTACGTGCGTTAAATTGGTATGAACGCTGAGTATTAATGAGATCGGACATCTCTTTCGAAATATCTACATTAGATGCTTCAAGACCACCATTTTGCATGGCGATTTGGTTTCGGTTTCCGCCTTGCAAATTTTGGAGCACTGAAGCTTCTTGAACACCAAATTCACCGAAGTTCTCAGGCAAACCGATATAAGTGCCTGAAATATGTTCCATTAGCTCCGGCTTTTGAATTTGAGTTACACCTAACTCTATTTTAACACTTCTATTATTATACTGAACATTTAAATTCCCGTCTGCTGTTACGCTGAATTCTTTTGCGCCGTCCGGCAATTGAATTGCATTTCCTCTAGAATCAGCAATTGGATACCCATCGTTATTGACAAGCATCACATTCCCATTATCTGTTGGTGAGAGATAAAAATCTCCTTGTCTAGTGTAGACAGTTTTAGTAGCGTTGCCATCTGGCATCAAGACATTAAAATATTGTCTTTCTTTCGACAAAGAAAAATCAAGTGCTCGACCAGTTTGTTGAAATGTGCCGAGTTTTGAATTAATTTGCGCTTGTGCAAGACCTGCTCCGACCCCTATGCGGATACCGGGCTGTGATTGCCGTGGTGCTTTATCTTTATCATCATTATCGAACTGTTGGTATAGCAGTTCGCCAAATTTTGTTTCCTTCGCTTTAAAGCCATGCGTGTTGCTGTTAGATATGTTGTTACTGATTGTATCCAGCTGTTGCTGTAATTGCCCCATTGTATTGGCAGCAGACACCATTGTTCTGATCACTTAATATCCCTCCAAAGCCAATGCTTATACCTTGCCGATTTCATTGACTGCTTTATCCATGCTTCGGTCATATGCTTGAAGTATCTTTTGGTTTGCTTCAAATGCTCTATAGGCTGTCATCATATCCGTCATCGTGCGTGCTGAATCAACATTGGAGCGTTCAATATAGCCTTGTTTCGTTGAAAATTGTACACCGTTCACTGTATAAGCTGAAGGAAGATTATCACCATTATTTGTATAATAAAGCCCTGCATCACGTTTTGCTAGTGTATCCGGTTCATCAGAATAGGCAATTCCGAGTTTAGCCACTCTTCGTCCTTGCTCATAAACATCCCCATTCTCTCGAATTTGAAAGTCATCGCTTTGTAAATTAATCTTTTGGCCTTGATCTGAAAGGACAAATAAACCTTGTGAGTTTACTAGATTGCCAGCAGCATCAAGAGTAAAGCTGCCATTACGTGTATATGCCTCATTACCCGCTTCATTTTGTAAACGGTAAAATATCGCTCCCTTTGTGCCCGTTTCTTCGTTTACAGGGAGATTGCCGTCTACTAATGCTACATCCGTTGGCATATCTGTCGCAGTGATTTGGCCCTGCGTATAGTCTGGCAGCGTTTCTTGCATGTATGTGCCTGTACCGAGCGCGCCAATTTGTTTAACGGAACTGCCTTCATAGCCATTCTGGCGATTTGCAGGACCGCTTTTTGTAATGGTTGACATCAGCATATCCGGAAACGCGCGGATAGTTGATTGATCTGCTTTAAACCCAGGAGTATTAGCATTGGCAATATTATTCGATAATAGTTCAGTGCGCCGCTGCTCTGCAATCATGCCGGTAGCGACCGTGTAAAATCCACGAAACATTTCATTCATCCTTCCAGCTGGAATGTATATAGTAATCGTTCTTCAATGAGTATCGTAGTTGAATATTTTTATTTTAAATTAAATTTTACTTAGTATATTTTTATTGATTCTATCATTTTTTTATTTCGGCTAATTATTTCATACGTTTAGGTGTTCGGTCAATATTTTCTAATATTATTCCTGTACCTATCGCTACACAGTTCATAGGGTTTTCAGCAATGAAGACAGGTACTTTAATTTCTTCGGCCAATAAACGGTCTAAGCCGTGAAGTAGCGCTCCTCCGCCCGTTACCATTACCCCACGGTCTATAATGTCTGCTGAGAGCTCTGGAGGCGTTTTTTCGAGTACATTTTTGGCTGATTGTATAATAAGCGATACGGACTCTTGTAAAGCTTGTTCAATTTCATGCGAATGGACTTCTAAAGTTCTTGGCAGACCTGTTACCAAATCTCGGCCACGAATCTCCATGGATTCATTGCGTCCTTCCGGATAGACTGTACCGATTGTGATTTTAATATTCTCCGCTGTTCTTTCACCAATCAGGAGTTTGTATTTTTTCTTGATATATTGGAAGATATCATGGTCAAACAAATCCCCGGCCACTTTGATAGATTCTGATGTTACGATGTCGCCCATAGATAAGACTGCTACATCCGTAGTGCCTCCGCCTATATCAATAACCATATTGCCGCTTGGCTGAAAAATATCCATTCCCGCACCAATTGCTGAAACTTTTGGTTCTTCTTCTAAAAACACGTTGCGTCCACCAGATTTCTCTGCTGCTTCCCGAATCGCTTTTTGTTCAACACTTGTAATATTTGTAGGACAGCAAATAAGAATACGAGGTTTAGACATAAATCCTTTGATATTCAGTTTATTGATAAAGTAGCGAAGCATAGACTCTGTCATATCAAAATCAGCAATGACACCATCTCTTAAAGGACGTATCGCCACAATGTTTCCAGGCGTACGGCCGACCATCTTGCGTGCTTCTTCGCCAACAGCCAATACTTCGTTTGTTTTTTGATCTAGTGCTACAACGGATGGTTCGTTCAAAACGATACCTTTCCCTTTTAAGTGAATTAGCACATTGGCCGTACCTAAATCGATTCCTATATCTCTCGAAAACATAATTTCACCTTTCCTAACTGTTCTTTCGCACGTTTATATATATATATGTATCTAGAATATTTTAGCATAGCCTATACGCAATTACATCTATTATTTCTCCATATTATGGGCTTTTTGGCGGGTTTTCCACCTGCTCAAAATAAAAAAAACACCCCCGCTAATCTTGTTGCGAAGGTGTCTTATTATCGGCATGGTGCGTCAACCATTTTTGCCGAGTTGCCTCTCCACCGCGTATATGACGGATGGATTTGTGGTAAGCTAAGATCTCGCTTACTTCTTTCGCTAATTCTTCATTCACCAACATCAATCTTTCTGTAAGATCCTTATGAATGGTACTTTTGGAGTAACCAGTCTTTTGTGCTAAGGCTCTTACGGTTTGCTTAGTTTCCTTCAGCATAAAACCGAGTTTTAAACAGCGGTTGCGAATATGTTCGTGCACATTCTCTTCCTTTCCACAATGTACGAACGTTTCTTTACCATATGTTTAAAATCGTATGCTTAGAACTTGGGTGAATTGAATTTTCTAAAAAGCAAGTAAACTTGTTGGGTTGATGTGCTTGCCTTCTTGCATTACTTCAAAGTATAAATGATTTCCTGCAGCTGGGTTGTATTGGTTATCAGTTGTTTTACCGATAACTTGTCCTTGATCCACTTTATCGCCTTTTTTAACAGCGATATCTGAGACAGAGCTATAAACAGTTGTCATGCCATTCGAATGTGAAATCGTGATTTCATTTCCGATAAATGGATCACTCTTCACTTCTTCTACTTTACCGCTTAATGCTGCTAATACATCAAAGCTTTCACCGTTGACAGCAATAGAGATACCATCGCTTGTCGTAAATGTTTGGTTAAAGACAAGCAATGCGCCTGCTCTTGATTCTTCATTTGCTTCTACATCGTAATAGTCCTGTACAACTTTAGCGTCTTTTAAAAGTGCATCTTTAAATGGATACTGCAAAGATTCCGTTTGTGCATTTGTTTCGACAGTCGGTGACTTTGCACCATTTGTTGCTGTTAACTTGCTGCCTGTCAATGGTTTTGAAGAATTGGTTAATGCTGAGTAGCCCCAAACACCGGCAACAAGCAATACTGCAAAGCTTGCATAAATAACTGGCCAGAACCAGCGTTGTTTTGTTACATTTTTCTTTTGTGGAGTAGGTTTTTTATTTTCCTCTCTCATGTTCATCACCTCATTTGCTATTCTTGTCAATAGCTTGAGAGTTTAAACATAGAGAAGAAGATTTTTTTAATTTTTCTATTTTTACGTGTTGATAGAAATGATGCAATATTTCGCTCGAGCTCGCCCCCTTTTCTGCAAGAGCTTTTGCTCCGTATTGACTCATACCTACACCATGTCCATATCCTATTGTTTGGACTTTGACCTTTTTCGTGTCAGTATCCCAAGCAACGGTGAAATCAGATGAAGCAAGCTGCAATTTTTCTCTCACTTCTCTGCCTGTCCACTTTTTTGTACCCGAAGCTATATACTTCACTCTGCCCGAAGAATTCCGTGCAATCTTTATATTGTAGATTTGAGATTTCGTCCACTGTTGATTGAACGCGTTATTCCATTGCATCAGCGTGAATGTATAGTTGGTGTGAAAACGCGGTGATTCTTTTTCGCTTGTTGGCACAGTTACGGACTGCAGATAGGGAACCACTTGTCCACTGTAGCTTTTGGCGCTCTCCGTTTGGCCATTACTAGTCGAGAAAAACATAGCTGTAATAAGATCCTTTTTATAAGTAAGTACTTGTCCCTTTGTTGCTTGTACAGCTTTGCGGATCTTTTTTTCGTTCTTTTGGTAATTGGCACCCCAATCTTTTTTGCGCTGTGCAGGACTTGCATAAGCCTGGGCAGAGACAGTTGGTTCAATCTTACTTTTGCCGAAGCTTGTTCGCTTTAAAGCAAATGTCCTTGACGCAATGGCCTGAGCCTTTAAAGCTTCCAAATCAAAAGAAGCGGGCATTTCTGCCGCCACAACTCCTACTATATATTCTTCTAGCGGGTACGTTTCCTTTTGGCCCACTATTTGAATAGTAATCGGGCAGCTTCCATCTTTTTCTTTCACAGTATCTTGTCCACTTTTTAAAGGCCGTGCGACGTGTGTTTGTACTGGTACTTTCTCCTTGGCTTTTTGTTTAATCACAATAGTTGGCAGCAAAAACAATGCGACGATTGAAATGAGAATATATAGGTGTATTTTTTTCATAGTGAATTATATGTATGGTTTTTATTGATTATGCATAAAGAGGTGGGGCATCAGTTTGACTGTTGAAGTTGGGGTTAGGACAGGTAGAGGTGGGTTGAGTATGGCTTGGGAATGATTTTAGGGACACTCAGGCTTCTTTTTGGGACACTCAGGCTGCTATTCAGGTCACTCAGTTGATTTTTCGACCCACTCGAAGCTCTTTTGCGGACACTCGGGTCTATTTGGGTCACTCAGTCCTCTTTTTGGGTCACTCAGATCGCTATTCGGGTCACTCGACCGCTTATTCGGCCCACTCGAGGCGCTTTTACGGTCACTCGGCTCCATTCGGGTCATTCAGGCTCCTTTTTAGGACACTCAGGTCTCTATTCCGGTCACTCAACCGCTTATTCGATCCACTCGAAGATCTTTTACTGACACTGGGGTCACAGGCTCTGATTAAGGGCTTATACATTTCCCAAAATAAAAAAACTCAGTGCATACATGCAATGAGTTTTTTTCATTTTTTATGAATTAACTTGCAATTCTTTGGCAAAGACTTCTTCTGTAGAGATACGTTCAATATCAGCACCTAGAGCCGCTAATTTTGTATGGAAATTAACATATCCTCTGTCCAGATGTTTCAGTTCTGACACGCGTGTAATGCCTTCAGCAACTAAGCCAGCTAGAATCAATGCTGCAGCTGCGCGCAAATCTGTCGCTGCTACTTCTGCACCTTGCAATTTGCATGGTCCATCAATCATAACAGAGCGGCCATCGATTTTAGCATTCGCGTTCATACGACGGAATTCTTCTACATGCATAAAACGATTTTCAAAAACAGTTTCTGTTATAACACTTGCACCTTCTGCAACAAGCATTAATGACATAAGCTGTGATTGCATATCAGTAGGGAATCCTGGATGTGGCATTGTTTTCACATCAACTGCTTTTAATGGATGTGTTGCACGGACGCGCAAGCCTTCTCCTTCTTCCTCAATTTCGACGCCCATTTCCACCATTTTAGAAATTAAGGCTGTCATATGCTCTGGTACTGCATTTTCAATGTGTACATCTCCGCCAGTAATTGCAGCTGCAACCATGAATGTGCCTGCTTCAATTCTGTCAGGAATAATAGAATGTATTGTACCATATAATGTTTCAACACCTTCGATACGGATTGTATCCGTACCAGCGCCGACTACTTTACCGCCCATTTCATTGATAAAATTCGCTAAATCGACAATTTCCGGCTCTTTTGCAGCATTTTCGATAATTGTCGTACCATCAGCTAGCGCAGCAGCTGTCAAGATGTTCTCTGTCGCTCCAACACTTGGGAAATCCAAGTAAATTTTAGCGCCTTTTAATCGGCCTTCTGTGTGTGCTTCTACATAGCCATGGCCAGTAGAAATTTTAGCTCCCATTAGTTCAAAGCCTTTTAAATGCTGATCAATTGGGCGAGAGCCGATTGCACAGCCACCAGGCATTGCTACACGCGCATAGCCATTGCGGGCAAGAAGCGGACCCATCACCAAAATAGACGCACGCATTTTGCGTACAAACTCAAATTGAGCTTCAGATGATAATTGTGCCGAAGCATCAATTTCAACAATATTTTCCTCACTTGAGAAAGATAATTGAACATTTAAGCTTTTTAGTACTTCATCTATTGTATAAACATCGGCCAAGTTCGGCACGTTTTTAATTATATTTTTTCCTTCAGATGCTAATAACGATGCTGCTAGAACTGGTAGAACAGCGTTTTTTGCTCCTTCTACTTTTACTTTCCCGCTTAACACCTTACCGCCTTTTACAACAATTTTCTCCACAATATGTCCCTCCGAACTTATTCTAAATATCCATATTTATGTTTCAGTCCATCAAATTCATCCATTTTTTAAATCATCATTGTAAATAATTAGTAACAAAGCAAATTACATAATACAGCTTTTTCTGGATAAAGACAAGCACCGTTTACACTATTTTAGCAGTCTACGAATAAATAACTATAGTATTCCTATATTACGTAAAATACTTTGGAAGTGTGTAAAGATTTTCTAAAATTCCGCACCCAACTTAGGTACCCGTCATTTTCTTGGATAAAACAACTTACGACAATTTATTTCCCAGGCAATGTTACGCTTTATGCAAAAGAAATAATGTATGATGCATCAAATTTGTATAAGTGCATACATCTATTATAATACATCATCCGGATTGAATGTTTGTATAATCAGTTTGTGCCATTATTTCTTTTGCATACAGAATAGCTTTAATTAAATAAATATGGCAATTGTTTAGACCATGCTGCAATTGCAAGAAAGAAATTTGACACAGTTGCACCAATGGCAATGCTCAATAAAATAAAAACAAGCTGTATTTGGAATACATGATTCTTTTTAAAGATGTTCTCCACCCTAAAGGCTTGCAATGCATAAAAGGTAATAGCAATAAAGAAAATATGTGAACATATGCTAATTAGTGCATTTTGGCCAACCATTGTTGTAATTGTGTTCATAACATCCCTCCTTAATACTTGTAAAAAAGCGAGCAGAATATCCTGCTCGCTTAAAAAGTTAATTTTATCCGGCTTAAAGGGCAGTAAGACTTTCCATCATCAAAAAGTTCAGATGGAGATCGCTGTCTCTAAAAACCCGAATAGAATACTTACTATCAGCAAGGAATGAAGAAACCCAGCCAATTGAAGTTTCACTTTATTACTTAGATGTTACCCTCTTTAACGTTGATACGATTCATCGCGCGTTTTAGAGATAATTCCGCACGTTTGAAATCAATGTCATCTTGCTTGCTTTGAAGTCGGCTTTCAGCACGTTTTACAGCTTCCTTCGCACGTGCTATATCAATTTGATCAGCACCTTCTGCAGAAGGTGTTAGGATTGTCACTTTATCAGGACGAATCTCAACAAAGCCGCCGCTTACTGCTACAACATCCATACTGTTGTCTTTTTTAAGTCGAACAGCACTAACTGCTAAAGGAGCTACTGTTGGAATATGTCCAGGCAGAATACCCATTTCACCAGTTACAGTCTTCACAATAACCATGCTTACTTCTGAATCGTATACTGGGCCGTCAGGAGTGACAATGTTGACTACAGTTGTCTTCATATTTTTTCCTCCAAGTCCCTAGTATTAAAGTTCTACGCCCATATCTTTTGCTTTCGCAACTACTTCTTCGATTGGACCTACAAGTCGGAATGCATCTTCTGGTAATTTATCGTACTTGCCATCTAGAATTTCTCTGAATCCGCGTACAGTATCTTTTACATGTACGTAAGATCCTTTTTGGCCAGTGAATTGTTCTGCCACGTGGAAGTTTTGTGATAAGAAGAATTGAATTCGGCGTGCGCGGCCAACAATCAATTTATCCTCATCAGACAACTCGTCCATACCTAGGATTGCGATGATATCTTGCAATTCGTTGTAGCGTTGTAATGTTGATTGTACTTGACGAGCTACATCATAGTGTTCTTTCCCTACGATTTCAGGAGAAAGCGCACGTGATGTTGACGCAAGTGGGTCAACCGCTGGGTAGATACCCATTTCAGATAATTTACGTTCAAGGTTTGTTGTTGCATCTAAGTGAGCGAATGTTGTTGCAGGAGCCGGGTCAGTATAGTCATCGGCTGGTACATATACAGCTTGGATAGATGTTACAGAACCTTTATTTGTAGATGTGATACGTTCTTGCAAACGACCCATTTCAGTCGCAAGAGTTGGTTGGTAACCTACTGCAGATGGCATACGGCCTAAAAGCGCAGATACCTCAGAACCCGCTTGAGTGAAACGGAAGATATTATCGATGAATAGTAGAACGTCTTGTCCCATTTCATCACGGAAGTATTCAGCCATTGTAAGACCAGTCAAAGCTACACGCATACGTGCACCAGGTGGCTCATTCATTTGTCCGAATACCATTGCTGTTTTCTTGATAACGCCAGAATCGCTCATTTCGTAGTAAAGGTCGTTCCCTTCACGAGTACGTTCACCTACACCAGAGAATACGGAGATACCACCGTGCCCTTGTGCGATGTTGTTGATTAATTCTTGGATTAGTACAGTTTTACCTACACCGGCACCACCGAATAGGCCGACTTTACCACCTTTGATATAAGGAGCTAATAAGTCAACTACTTTAATACCTGTTTCAAGTACTTCAACATTTGTTGAAAGTTCTTCGAATGTTGGTGCTTCGCGGTGGATTGGGTCACGGCGAACATCTGCTGTGATTGGTGCGTCTAAGTCAATTGTTTCACCTAATACGTTGAATACACGACCTAGTGTTGCTTCACCAACTGGTACTGAAATAGCAGCACCTTTGTCAGTTACGGCTGCGCCACGTTGCAAGCCATCTGTAGATGACATTGCGATTGTACGAACAGCGTTGTCACCTAAGTGAAGAGCTACTTCCAGTGTAAGCGTTACAGCTTCTTCATTTGGACGTTTGATTTCTACAGTTAGCGCATTGTTTATTTCTGGCAATGTGTTGTTGTCGAATTGGACATCGACAACTGGACCCATTACTTGAAGAACGTGTCCTGTGTTCATACTTGTATTCCCTCCTATCGAACTATTACAGCAGTGGGGAAGCTCGCCTATTCTAAGGCCGCAGCTCCGCCAACGATTTCTGTAATTTCTTGTGTAATCGCCGCTTGACGTGCACGGTTATACAATATTGTTAAGTCATTGATTAATTCATGAGCGTTATCTGTAGCACTCTTCATTGCTGTCATACGTGCAGCATGTTCACTCGCTTTACCGTCTAGCAACGCGCCGTAAATCAAGCTTTCTGCATATTGAGGCAGCAATACTTCTAGAATCGCTTCGCCTGATGGCTCGAATTCGTAGCTTGCCCCTGTAGCGCTTGACGGAGTTATATCCGTAATTGGCAATACTTTTTTCTCCGTAGGTTCGTTGGCAATTGCACTGATAAAGTGACTGTAATACATATAAAGTTCATCATATGTACCGTCTGTGAACATACCAACAGCTTTACGAGCAATTTGTTTAATATCCGCAAATGAAGGTTGATCGGGCAAACCGATTTCTTCTCCTACGACAGTGAAGCCTTGTTTACTAAAGAAATCACGAACAACACGGCCCACAGCAAAGATCACGACGTTTTCTTTTGTATGGCCATGACGGTTCATTGCGTCTAGTGCAGTACGAATAATATTCGAATTGTATGCACCTGCAAGCCCACGATCTGAAGCCATAATCAAGTAAGCCGTTTTCTTCACCGGACGAGAGACTAACATAGGATGTGAGCCATCTGGTGTGCCTGCTGCAATCGCTGCAACAACATCTTGTATTTTATTCATATATGGAACATATGCTTTAGCATTTGCTTCGGCACGCGCCATTTTAGAAGAAGACACAAGTTGCATGGCATTTGTGATTTTACTTGTACTCGTTGTAGATTTAATGCGTTGTTTTACTTCGCGTAATGATGCCACTGGTATTTCACCACCTTACCGTTTTATTTTATCAATCCGCATCAAAAAATCTTACTCTGCTGAAGGAGCGAAAGTTTTCTTGAATGCATTAAGAGTTGATGCCATATCTTCGTCAGATGGCAGGCCTTTTGTTGTGCGAATTTGATTTAAAACGCCGGCGCCTTTTTCGTCATTCGCATCTAACCATGCATATAGTTCTTGTTCAAAACGAACAATATCTTGCACTGGGATATCATCTAAGAACCCTTTAGTTAATGCGTAAAGAATAACTACTTGTTTTTCAACTTTGATTGGTTTATTTAGATCTTGTTTCAGTACTTCTACTGTACGTTGACCACGTTCAAGTTTAGCTTTTGTAGCCGCATCAAGGTCTGAACCGAATTGAGCGAATGATTCAAGCTCACGGTATGCCGCTAAGTCAAGACGTAGCGTACCTGCAACTTTTTTCATCGCTTTAATTTGAGCAGAACCACCAACACGAGATACAGAAAGACCTGCGTTGATCGCTGGGCGTACACCAGAGTTGAACAAGTCTGATTGTAAGAAGATTTGTCCATCAGTGATAGAGATTACGTTTGTTGGAATGTATGCACCGATATCGCCTGCTTGTGTTTCAACGAATGGAAGCGCAGTGATTGAACCGCCGCCGTATGATTCGTTTAATTTCGCAGCGCGTTCAAGTAAACGACTGTGTAAGTAGAATACGTCACCAGGGTAAGCTTCACGACCTGGAGGACGGCGCAATAGTAATGAAAGTTCACGATAAGCTGCTGCTTGTTTAGACAGATCATCATAAACGATAAGTACGTCTTTGCCTTGAAGCATTAACTCTTCACCCATTGATACACCAGCATAAGGAGCTAGGTATAAAAGTGGAGCTGGAGATGATGCTGAAGCTGTGATAACGATTGTGTAATCTAATGCTCCGTTTTTGCGCAATGTTTCAACAACGCTACGTACTGTAGATTCTTTTTGGCCGATTGCCACATAGATACAAGTCATGTTTTGGTCAGCTTGGTTTAAGATCGTATCGATCGCAACAGATGTTTTACCTGTTTGGCGGTCACCGATGATTAACTCACGTTGGCCACGACCGATTGGAACTAAAGCGTCAATCGCTTTAATACCAGTTTGTAGTGGTTCATCAACTGATTTACGTGCCATTACGCCGAAAGCAGGGCTTTCGATTGGACGAGTTTTTGTTGTATGAATTGGACCTAGTCCATCCACTGGTAAGCCTAATGCGTTTACTACACGGCCAATTAGTTCTTCACCAACTGGCACTTCCATAATACGACCTGTACGACGTACTTCATCGCCTTCTTTGATGCCTTTAGCTGGTCCTAGAATAACAATACCGACATTATTTTCTTCTAAGTTTTGTGCCATACCAAGAACACCTGTTGAGAATTCTAATAATTCTCCAGCCATGACGTTGTCTAGGCCGTGAGCACGAGCGATACCGTCACCAACAGTGATGATAGTACCCACTTCGCTAACTTGCATTTCAGATTGGTAATTTTCCATCTGTTTTTTTATAAGTCCACTGATTTCTTCAGCTTTGATGCCCACGTTTGTCACCTCTTTAATGTTTATTGGATTAACCGATCAATTTACGTTGTAAGCCTGTAAGCTTTGTTGCAACAGAATTATCGTAAATCTGGTTTCCGATTTGAACTCGAATGCCACCAATTAAGCCTGGCTCGATTTCGTTTGTAATATGGAGCGCACTTTTTCCTACCAATCCTGCGAATGTGGCAGAAATGCGTTTCTTTTCTTGTTCTGTAAGCGGACGAGTCGAGAAGACAATCGCATCTGCAATGCCTTGTGCAGCATTCGCTTGTTCGATAAATGCATCAATTACATTGACCACTTCATGAATGCGTTTTTTATCAACTAACAATTTAAGTGCATTCACAATAATTGGCTGTACAGAAGCAAAAAGTTCAGAAAGGATTGCTTTCTTCTTCTCATCGCCAATACGTGGTGAATCTAGCAATTGGAAAAGTTCGCCGTTCTCTTTGAAGGCAATCTTCACTTCACGTAAGTCTTCTGTTACTTCTTTCAGCAATTTATGTTCTACAGCTAATTGAAATAAGGCTTTTGCATAACGAGTGCTAGCAGTCGATTGGCTCATCGATTTTCCCCTGCCTTCGCAATCGTTTCTTCGATTAGTGAACGATTATCTTCTTCGGATACTTCTTTATTAAGCACTTTTGAAGCTGCAAGAACAGAAAGCGAAACCACTTCTTCGCGCAATGCGGCAATGGCTTTTTCTTTTTCTGTTTCGATATCACGTTTAGCAGATTCTTGTAAACGCACAGCTTCATTGCGAGCTGCTGAAACAATCTCTTCTTTTTGAAGATCTGCTTGTTTCTTCGCATTTTCAACAATCGCTTGTGCTTCTACACGCGCTTCTTTAAGAAGGCTGCGTTGTTCTTCCAGTAATTGTTTCGTTTCTTGGCGGCTTTTTTCAGCTGCCTCTAAATCACCCGCAACTTGCTCTTCACGTTGTTGCATAATGCCCATCAAAGGACCCCATGCAAACTTTTTCAGAAGAAGCATTAGGACGATAAAGACTACTAATGTTGCAAGAATATCTCCCCAGTTTACACCTGGATGAGCTGCTTCACCTAGTAATAGATAGTCTAAAAACACGATTGTTTCACTCCCTTCAAGAGCCTAGAGTTCATATCATTTATGATTGAATCTTTGTATAAGATATACATTCTGAGTCATTTTCCCTTAAGACATAAAGGAATGGCGAAGGATTCAATAAATGGAATTTTCTTCGCCATTTGATAAAACAGTTAAAGACGATTAACCTTTGTTCATTACGATAAATGCGATAACTACCGCGATGATTGGAAGGGCTTCGACTAATGCTACCCCGATGAACATTGTTGTTTGAAGAACGCCACGAGCTTCTGGTTGACGAGCGATTCCTTCTACTGTTCTTGAAACGATTAAACCGTTACCGATACCTGCGCCAAGTGCACCTAAACCAACTGCGATTGCTGCTGCTAATAAACCCATTGTTAATTTTCCTCCTTGGAAATTGTTTGTATTTTTGTGGTTGTCAGCTGCCTAGCAAATGCCAGACAAATTTATACTTAATGGTCTTCGCTCACTTTGTGAGACATATAAACCATTGTTAACATAACGAAAATAAATGCTTGGATTGAACCGATAAAGACGGAGAATCCTTGCCATACTAATGTTGGGATGGCTGCTGCTGCAAAGCCCCAACCTGACCACATAGTAGCCAGTCCTGCAAGTAATCCTAGTAGAATTTCACCTGCATAGATGTTACCATAGAGCCGTAGACCCAACGTTAACGTATTCGCAAACTCTTCAATAATTTTCAAAGGGAATAAGAATAACATTGGTTTTGTGAATGTCCCGATGTAATTACTCATACCGCGCATTTTCACGCCGTAGTAGTTTGATAATACGAGAATCAATACTGCTAGAGTCATTGTAATAGTAGGATCTGCTGTTGGTGATTTCCACCATAAGTATCCATTAACTTTGACTGAGAATGGAAGACCTAACATGTTAGCAACAAAAATGAACATAATCAGCGTGATGCCCAATACATGGAACCTTCCGCCAGTTTTCCAGTCCATATTACTGTTGATAATATTTTTCACAAAATCCATAACCCATTCCATAAAGTTTTGCATGCCTGTCGGCTTTAACTTTAGGCTTCTTGTAGAAATGAAAGCGATTAGAAAAACAATTAAAGCTGTGACAAGCAAAACTAATAAGTTTGCCGGGTTAAAATCTAATCCCCATAATTCCCAATGCGGATTGTTGTGTTCCACTTTGTATTCACCTCACTTTCAACTGTGCTTATTGGTTTTTTACATGAAATACGATCCTGTCTACTAAAAGCAGAACGTACGGAATCATTAGCCCAATGACAACGCTTACTAAGTGAAAATATGTAGGCCACGTAAGTGCGACTGCTGCCGCTGCGAAACCAGAGGCAAAACGTAAGCCGGAACCTAAACCAGGAGCCCTTTTTTCTTCACTTAACGCACGGTCAAATTTTTCCATTCTTCGGACTAGAATCCAAAAGTTATAATGACCAAAAAGCACGCCTACTATGAGACCAGCGAATACTGTTTTAAAAGATGTGAAGCCCCAGCCTAGCGCACAAAATGCGAGCAAAAAAAATAACATTTTCTTTTGCCGTGCAAAAATCTGATGCATTTCAAGCATTGGTCTTTAATCTCCTGAATCTTATTTTCGAATGATGGAAGTAATAGCTGACCACCGAATAGATGTCAGTTAAGTAGTAAAATACTACTAGCGACCCAATAGACAAAATAACACTATTCACAAAAAGTAAATATGATAAATAGACCAGAGGAAACCGCTTTACTTTTGACATCGACTAGACGTACAAAAACCGCTAAAATTCTGCAGTAAACCTATTTTCACTGCACATTTAGTAGAAACTTGGTATCAAAAGATTTTCAAAGAGTTTTTTCTATGAAACCCTTATCATTCTTACCCTTTGTAAGCATACAATAGTGAATATTTCATGTCAATTGGTTATTGAGAAAATCTTCACAAGATGCCTAATTTGTCAAATAGTAGACAAATATTTAAGCATTATTATCCTTTTACTATTTTTGGTTGAATGGTAGATTTAATTCCATCCTCGAAACATAGTTATAAACACTCTTACAAGAAACGATAATAATATATTAAAAAAATGATATAAATAAGAAAAACACCTTATAAACTCTAAAAAGTTTATAAGGTGTTCTGGAAATTATCATTCATTCATGCAAAAGCAAATCAAACAACCAATTTCTGTTGGTCTTAACTAGCAATTTGCATTTTTTCCTAACGATAGAAAAGCTACTTTATTTTGTTGTTAAATATTTGTATAAAAATTCAACTATTCTTTCAGAAGCATGCCCATCTCCGTATGGATTAGCAGCATGTGCCATGCCATTATATGCCTCTTCATTTGTCAATAATTGACTTGCTAACTGATAAATGGTTTCTTCATTTGTTCCGGCTAGCTTCAATGTCCCTGCTTGAATTCCCTCTGGACGCTCTGTGGTATCACGCAGGACAAGGACTGGCTTCCCAAGCGACGGCGCTTCTTCTTGGACCCCGCCAGAATCAGTCAAAATCATATAAGATCTTTTAGCAAAGTTATGGAAATCAAATACTTCTAAAGGCTCAATCAAATGAACTCTTGATTCATCTCCAAGTATTTCATTCGCAATTTCTCGTACAGCTGGGTTCATATGAATCGGATAAACAATTTGAAGATTATTAAATTCATCAATTAATCGTTTAACAGCTTTGAATATATGACGCATCGGTTCACCAAGATTTTCTCTGCGATGGGCTGTCAGCAGAATCATCCGATCTTTCCCGATTTTTTCTAAAATAGGATGTGTGTAATTGTCTTTAATGGTTGTTTGCAGCGCATCAATCGCCGTATTGCCTGTAACAACAATTGCTTGTTCGTTTTTATTTTCGCTCAACAAATTTTGCTTCGCTTGTTCAGTTGGCGCAAAATGAATGTCAGCCATAATCCCTGTCAACTGGCGATTCATTTCTTCCGGGAACGGAGAATATTTATTGCCAGTTCTAAGGCCCGCTTCGACATGTCCGATGGCAATCTGATTATAGAAGGCTGCAAGACTTGCGATAAATGTAGTTGTCGTATCCCCATGTACAAGAATAATGTCAGGAGTTACTTCCTTCAAAACTGCATCTAAACCTGCCAATCCCCTTGTTGTCACATCAACAAGGGTTTGGCGTTCTATCATAATGTTCAAATCATAATCAGGGGTGATTTGAAATGTTTCCAGCACTTGGTCGAGCATTTCTCTATGCTGCGCAGTTACGGTCACAATCGTTTCGAACTTGTCTGGATGCTTTTTCAATTCCAATACAAGGGGCGCCATTTTTATTGCTTCTGGTCTTGTCCCAAATACCGTCATTACTTTCCATTTTTTAGACAATCAAAACACTCCTTGCGAAATCATTATTTTGTGCCGAATAAACGGTCTCCAGCATCGCCAAGACCTGGAACAATATAACCGTGGTCATTTAGTTTTTCATCTAATGCCGCAATATAAATGTCGATTTCCGGATGATGCTCATGAATAGCTTCTACACCTTCTGGAGCAGCGATCAAGCACATAAATTTAATATTTTTAGCGCCACGTTTTTTTAGTGAATCGATTGCTTCAATCGCAGATCCACCTGTTGCTAGCATTGGGTCCACAATAATAAATTCACGTTCTTCAATATCCGCTGGGAATTTTGCATAGTATTCAACAGGTTTTAGTGTTTCTGGATCGCGGTAAAGACCAATATGCGCAACCTTTGCAGCTGGAATTAATTTTAACATCCCATCTACCATACCTAAGCCTGCACGAAGTATAGGTACAATTGCCATTTTCTTACCGGATAAAACTTGTGTAGTTGTTTTCGTAACTGGTGTATCGATTTCGATATCTTCTGTTGGCATATCACGTGTAATTTCAAATGCCATCAGTGTAGCCACTTCATCTACTAGTTCACGAAACTCTTTTGTACCTGTGTTCTTATCACGAATGTATGTTAGCTTATGTTGAATTAATGGATGGTCAAATACGTATACTTTTCCCAAGGTGTTCTCTCCCTACTTATATATATTTATCTTGCTTTTGCACACAACTAATCACCCTAAAATAAACTCAGAAGAGAATGCTTTTAGGAGAATACTTACTGCGTGTGAAAAGCCCGATCGCAACTGCCAATCTGCAGAAATGTAATTCTACACTGTTGGTAGTTTCAGTTTATCCTGCTTATTATAACAGAAATAGCAGGTTCTTATGTAATTCGTTTATATTTTTTATTAACTTTATATTCTCATTGCCCACAAAATGGGGGGTCTCTTAATGTTATGACGTTACAACATGACTTTTGGATGCATAAATTCTAAACAAATTTTAAAAAACTATTTGAATAAATAATATCGATCAAATAAAAAGCTGCTTTCACTAATAGTGAGAGCAGCTTTTGTATGAATCCCGGATTTACGGGCTGATTATTTAGAGTAGATTGGGTGTTTGTCTGTTAATTCTTTTACGCGTTTAATGGCATCTTCTTTCACAGCTTCGTCTTCTGGATTTTTCAATACCGCTGCAATAATAGAAGCAACTTCTTTCATATCCTCTTCTTTGAAACCGCGAGAAGTAATTGCTGGTGTTCCTACGCGTACGCCAGATGTAACAAATGGGCTTTCTGGATCGAATGGAATGGTATTTTTATTGGCAGTGATATGAACATCATCCAATAATTTCTCAGCTACCTTACCAGTAAGACCTAAAGAACGCACATCTAAAAGCAATAGATGGTTGTCTGTGCCACCGGAAACGATATTGATGCCTTCTGCTGTAAGAGCTTCACCGAAAACTTTTGCATTTTTTACAACTTGTTGGATGTATTCTTTGTATTCTGGTTGTTGCGCTTCACCAAATGCTACAGCTTTTGCTGCAATCACATGCATTAGAGGGCCACCTTGGATACCAGGGAAGATGGATTTATCGATTTTTTTACCCCATTCTTCTTTACAAAGAATTAAACCGCCGCGTGGTCCACGCAATGTTTTGTGCGTTGTAGAAGTAACAAAATCTGCATATGGCACTGGATTTGGATGTGCTCCAGCTGCTACAAGACCTGCAATATGAGCCATGTCCACCATGAAATAAGCGCCTACTTCATCGGCAATTTCACGGAATTTAGCAAAGTCGATTTCGCGTGGGTAAGCTGATGCACCCGCTACGATTAATTTTGGTTTATGTTCTAGTGCTTTTTGGCGAACATCCTCATAATCAATCACATGTGTATCTTCTGTCACACCATATTCTACGAAATTGTATTGGATGCCTGAGAAGTTTACTGGGCTACCATGCGTTAAATGGCCGCCGTGAGATAAATTCATCCCTAAAACTGTATCTCCTTGCTCCAAGATTGTGAAGTATACAGCCATATTTGCTTGTGCACCTGAGTGTGGTTGTACATTGGCATATTCCGCACCGAAAATTTCTTTTAAACGGTCGCGTGCAATATTTTCAACAACATCGACATATTCACAACCGCCATAATAGCGTTTACCAGGATAGCCTTCTGCATATTTATTTGTTAGAACTGAGCCTTGTGCCTCTAAGACAGCTTCTGAAACAATATTTTCAGATGCAATCAACTCGATATTTGATTGTTGACGTGCGAATTCTTTTTCCATCGCTTCAAATACTGCTTTGTCTTGTGATGCAATCATTGATTTTTCTTGTGCTGCAAGATTTCCCATAACCCTTTTCCCCCTGTTTTATGAAAATTTAATTATATATAGCACGCTCGCCGCCAATTAATTTAGGGCGAGTCGTTGCAACTGTCACTACCGCATCTCCAATATGTGTAATGGAAGTACGAAGTGGAACTGCTACTCTTTTCAAATGCATGCCAATTAATGTTTGGCCCATGTCAATACCTGCATGTGCAAGAACTTCTTCCACCACAACCGGATCTTTCAGCTGGCGATATGCATAGGCTGACATGGATCCGCCAGCCTTTTGAGCAGGAACAACTGATACAGGCTCAAGCCCGTATTTTTCTGCCGCTTCTCTTTCGATGGTGATGGCACGATTGATATGTTCGCATCCTTGGAATGCTAAATAAAGACCATGTTTTTCGGAAAATGCGCTTAATGGCTTATAAAGTGCTTCCGCAATCTCTAAGCCTCCTGCTGTACCGATTTTTTGCCCTTTAATTTCCGATGTTGAACAACCTATAACCAACAGTTGACCTTCACGAAAATGGACTTGTTGCTCAAATTCGGCTAACAGCGTTTGTAGCTGATCTTCGATTTGTTGTAAGTTCATCGCTTAAGCCTCTCATCTGTTGTTTAGTTTTTTGATTCTACTGTAGAAATTTTTTCAATACGGCGTTCATGACGTCCACCTTCGAAATCAGTCAATAACCATGTTTTTGCGATTTCACGAGCAAGCCCAGGACCAATCACTCTTTCGCCCATAGCCAATACATTGGAATCATTATGACAACGAGTTGCTTTAGCACTGAACAAGTCATGTACAAGCGCGCAGCGAATACCTTTTACTTTATTAGCTGTAATCGACATGCCAATGCCCGTACCGCAAATGAGGATGCCTCGGTCAAATTTCCCGCTTGCAACTCCTTCTGCAACTGGTAAAGCATAGTCTGGATAATCCACCGAACCTTCAGCTGTTGGGCCAAAATCCTCGTATTCCATCCCTAATTCTTCTAATAGATTAACGATCTCTTTGCGTAAATTGTTACCGCCGTGATCTGATGATATTGCGATTTTCAAAAGAAGTCCCCTCTTTTCATTATGCTATTCATCTCGTACGTACGAGAATATATTCATTACTATGCTCGTTAAAATTAAAACGGTTTATCTAATCTTCAGCCGTTACTAGCTGAAGGAAGTTTCACTTTTAGTTTACCATTTATTTTAGTATAAAGACATATTTTTCACTCAATTTAGAAGGGGGTGATACGTTTAGAATCCATGTTTATTTTAGACATAAAAAAAAGCGGAGAAAGTTTATTTCCCCGCGTACAGATTATCGTTCGAATTGTTGGATCATTTGATATAGATCTTCTGATTGTTTTTTTAGCATATGTGACAGTTGGTCGATTTGTTCAATAGAGCGTACTTGCTCGTCCGTAGCACTTTGGACTTCAACTGCCCCTGCTGACGTTTGCTCAGCAATGGCTGCCACTTCTTGTGATTGGTGAGCCGTTTTTTCGATGTTGTTTAATTGCTTGCTAACGAATTCAGAGATTTCTACTATTGAAGCAGCCATATCGCCAACCCTCGTTGACATGCCATCTACTGCAGATGTAGTTTCTGAAATTCGAGCTACTTCACCTTCTGCAATGCTCACTTGCTCGGTCATCTTACCAACGACAGTTTGTACATCCAGTTGAATGGTTTGGATAAGCTGCGTAATCCCTTTGACCGCTTCGGCACTTTCATCCGCCAACTTACGAACCTCTTCAGCTACAACAGCAAAGCCTTTACCATGTTCTCCAGCTCTTGCTGCTTCAATAGAAGCATTCAGAGCCAACAAATTCGTTTGTTCTGCAATATCACCGACAAGCTGAATAATTTGCTCTACCTTCAAAGCATTTTGCTCTAATTGATGGATATCCTGTAACGCCATAGAATTCCCTGAAGCAATTTTTTGGATACCTTCTACCAAATCATTGATAGCGTCAGTCGTATGCTTTAATTCTCCCATCATTTGAGTAGATTGATTGGATGAAGTCAAGGCACGTTGATTTACCTCTTCAGCTAATAAACGAACATCTTCTAAGGCTTCCGCTGTCTCTTGAATCGCAATGGCAGAACCAGTTGCTCCTTCAGAAATTTGTGAAATCGTTTCTGCGATTGATTCTGTCTGTCTTGTAGCACGTTCTGTTTCTTCCGATAAGTCTAAAACAGTTGCATTGGTAGTTTGGAAGTTTTGATTTATGCTTGTTACCATTTGACGAAGACTCACAAGCATTGTTTGGAATGCCTCTGACAGCGAACGGATCTCATCTGAACTTCTTGGCATATCAATATCTTTGCCAATTTTCCCCTCTGCTGCTTCTATTGCAACATTCTCTAACTTTTGTAATGGTTTCACTAATAGGGAGCTAAAAATGCCAGCCAAAATACCAGACCAAATAATACCTAAAACATATGTAATGAGTTGAAACACCGATTGTTTAACATTCGGGAAAAATTGCGGTTGCACATATTCAATAAAGATAAAACTAATGCTGTAGGTGACAATTGCTAGGATGGTGACGAATAAAATGAGTTTCTTTTTTAGCCCAAAAGAATGCTGCACACTTTTTTTTGCCATGGGTTATTCCTCCAGTAGTTTCTTTTCAAGTACGTCAATTAAGTTGTTCAGTTCTTCAAATGTTGTTAAATACGTATCCAGGTCTCCACCAAATGGATCGATGACATCTTCATCTCTATCTAAAACATATTCTTTTAGAGTAAAGGTCTTATCTGCCATTTGAGGATATACTTGTAATAATGCTTCTTTATGCCCACCTGTCATAGTTAAAATCAAATGTGAACTCTGTAGTTCCTCAATATTCACCGGCTGCGAAATATGGTCATGGTCTATGTGATGCTTTTGTAACGCAGCCTGAGCATTTGCTGACATTGGCTGTCCCGGCATTGCATAGATTCCCGCTGATTTAACTTCTACTCCTGGTAAGTTTCTTGATTTTAAAATAGCTGCTGCCATGGGGCTTCTACAAGTATTACCTGTACAAATAAAGTAAATTCTCATCGTGCACTCTTACCCTTCATTATATAGTATAACGCTGACGAAATGTTCAAATTTTTTATAAATTTAGTGAAAAAATACCCATCAAAAGTAATGCAGCTCCTGCAAGCATCTGTAGATATATACCTAAAGCTACTGGAATTTTCTTATTTAAGGTTAAAGCAATAAAGGAAAATAGGAAGGCAAAAATCCCCATACTGCATATAAGCAGTGTCTCCCTTAGTTGAAGCATACCAAAAGATATGCTCACTGAAAAGGTATCAAGACTTGTTGTAATAGCCAGTATGACGACCGGAATCGTTGCTGGCCTTTGATCTTTTGCCGCTAGTAATAGTTGTACACCAATTAAACTTAATAATATACCAGAAATATTTTCGGCTAAGCTCGATATATAGGATGCAAGCCATTCACCTACGTGGAAACCGATTAAAGGAAACAACATGTGAAGGGCACCTGTCCATAGAGATAGCCAAAAGCGATATTTTACATTTGGCAATAGCAAATAAATTGTCAACACATCTATTGCTGTAAATATAGCTGCAAGTATTTCTGCCAAAACAGCACTCCCTTCTCTACCACAATCTTTTATATCCTATGAAACGAAGTTCTTCTTCATTCCAGATTGAGGATGGGAGAAAAAAGGGGGTACTAATTTTTAATAATAAAAAATGCTTCCTATATAATAAGAAGCATTTTTTATTTTACTGAATTTAACTCAAGGGCGCGGGTAAAACTCCCACGAAAAGTATAAGACCTCCAAAAAACCAAAAACTTAGTTATCATTAATCATTTGGTTTAGAAGTAGTGGAAACAACTACGCTTTCCACGGGCGAGCGCCGAGCCTCCTCGCTGCGCTGCGGGGTCTCGCCTGTCTTGCTATGCCGCAGGAGTCTCCGTTGTTTCCACTACAATTCAATTTTTGTACAAATGATAATAATAATTTAATACCTACTCAGTCTTTCAGTATGCCTGAAACGCCCTTTATTATATATTGTTTGGCGTATACCATTTGCCGCCTGCTGATTTTTCCAAGCGATTCATAATCGCTGCGCCTACACCTTCTGTTGAAGTAGCAGTAGCCAGCACTATCTGTGCATCTGTAGAATCACATGCGCGCAAGGCATGAAAAAGATGTGAC
The DNA here is from genome assembly GCF_023515935.1 of Rummeliibacillus sp. G93. Taxonomy (NCBI): domain Bacteria; kingdom Bacillati; phylum Bacillota; class Bacilli; order Caryophanales; family Caryophanaceae; genus Rummeliibacillus; species Rummeliibacillus sp. G93. The sequence continues at coordinate 331,135 of NZ_CP097314.1, read as the reverse complement.
GCCATTTCATCCTGTGTGTTACCAATTGAAAAGAACCAATCAGGTGATAACTCTTTGAAGGATGGCGGTGCAATCAATGCTACCTTATAATGCTTCGCTTGCAAATGTTGAATCGCCTCTTGGACAATCTGTTTGTTTCTTTCAATTAAGTATACGGGTGCATTCGGAGCATAATGGGTATATTTCATTCCCGGCGCTTTCGGGGCGCCTTGTTCCTGCTCTATATGTGTAGGCTGTTCAACTGGCCCTATCACTTCTTCTAGCATCTCTTTTGTAATCGCACCCGGACGTAAGATTACCGGTATTTCCTTTGTTAGATCAAGGACAGTTGATTCAACGCCAACACCTGTCGCCCCTCCATCTAATATTAAAGGAATTTTTCCGGCTAAGTCTTGTTCCACATGAATAGCTTCCGTTGGGCTTGGTTTGCCGCTTCGATTTGCGCTTGGCGCTGCTACCGGCATACCTAAAGCTTGCAATAATTTTAACGCTACAGGGTGACTCGGCATCCGAATACCGACAGTATCTAGGCCTGCTGTTACGCTTTTCGCAAAGACATTTGGCTTTGACTTGAAAATCATGGTTAATGGTCCTGGCCAAAATGCATCCATACACTTCACCGCTTTTTCAGAAATGCTATCCACATATTTACTAAGCTCTTCCTTCGTGCCGATGTGAACAATTAGCGGATTATCAGACGGCCTTCCTTTAGCACTGTATATTTTTTTGACTGCTGCTTCATTTGTAGCGACAGCTCCAAGTCCATAGACTGTCTCTGTTGGCAACGCTACAATCTCACCTTCAGCTAACAAATTCACAGCTTGTGTATAACTTTTTTCAGATTCCACATTGTTATCCACAACAAGCCGTTGCGTTTCCATTCGATTACCTCCCGATAAACCTTATTTTTCAGAAAGTTATACACAATTTGTTGATAACATTCTCTGAAATGTGGACAAGTTTGCACAATTTTGTGATTAACTCTCATCCTAAAATATTTTTTTGAACCATTCAACGATGAAAAACTTTGGTTTTTCTTCTTCTTTTTCTTTTTTCTCATCTTTTACTTCTTTATCTTTATAGCAAACCTTAGGAAATAAACCACACCACCAATTGTCGCCTTTCCCTGCGCCGATGGTGACAACGACTGCTTTATAGACATCCTGTGCATACATTTTGTAATCATCACGTTTTGGCGGAAATAAAGCTTTCGTTGTTTGGACATTGATTTCGCCCGACTCAATCTTTGGTGCCAGCGTTCTTTTGATCTCACTTTCAATTGTGGATAAGTTAATGGAGCCTGAGCTATTGGCCATCTCTTTTTCTATAATCGGTTTTATATTTTCTAAGATCTGCTTTTTATAAAGTTGGTCTGCTTGCGAGTTGCTATTAGCAATAAGGCGGAATCTCGGCTGTGCCAAATCCGCGCTATATTGTTGTGTAGCAACACTTTGAAAAATAAGAAGCAGTAATTGGATAAGTAATAAAGATGTTATGAATAATAAAAGTGTCGCCACTTGTGATTGTTTTTTTGGTTGTTTAATAGATTCATAAGACACGATTTCAGGTTGTTTGATTGTATAGTAATCTTCTAGCATATTGTATCCCCTCCATGAAACTATCATGGGCAAAGAGATTACTATTTATACATCAATTTCACAAAAAACCATTCGATCGTTTAAATTAATATCTTTTAATAGCTCAACCTTGGCATCAGGAAAGCTATCTTTGAATAATTGGACGACAGCTGGACCTTGTTTATAACCAATTTCCAATCCTATGAAACTAGGTTTTGCCATAATACTTGGTAATGTTTCTGCTAGTTTTCTATATAAGGCTAAACCATTTTCTTCTGCAAAGAGTGCTGTGTGCGGTTCATGATCTAAGACAACCTCAGACATCTCCGCCGCCTCTTGATAAGCAATATAGGGCGGGTTTGATAAAACAATTTGCCACTTTTGTTGAACGATTGGTTCTGTCAAATCGCCTTGCAAAAAACATATATCTGCACTCAATCGTTTGGCATTGTTCTCCGCTACCAATAATGCTTGTGGCGAAATATCAGTTGCTGTCACCTCTAGTAGAGGCATTTCTTTTTTCATCGTGATAGCGATTGCCCCGCTGCCTGTCCCAATATCTGCAAGCTTTATCTCTGCTCCGTTTTCAAATATTCGCTGAGCTCGTTTTAACGCTTCTTCCACCAATTCTTCTGTCTCCGGTCTCGGTATGAGGACGGAAGGATCGACTGTAAATGTTCGTCCGTAGAATTCTTCTGAACCCGTGATATATTGGATTGGCGTCCCTTTCGCATGTGACTCAACCATTTGCCAATACGCTTGGTTTTGCTCTGCTGTTAAAGGCTCCCTCATACTGATTAATAATTCAGTATGTGACTTATTTAATGCATGCTGCAATAGAAGTCTTGCAGCAATTTCCTCTCGACCATGTTCCTGCAAAAAAGAAGAAGCCCCATTCAGGGCCTCATAAATGTATTTAAAGGGCTGTGTCATTTAGCGCATCCAACTTCTTCGCTTGTTCTTCCAAAATCAAAGCATCAATCAACTCATCTAATTTCCCATCAATAATTTGGTCGAGTTTTTGGATGGTTAAGCCAATGCGGTGATCGGTCACACGGTTTTGTGGATAATTGTACGTACGGATACGTTCAGAGCGGTCACCTGTACCTACAGCTGATTTACGTTCTGCATCATACTCGCTTTGTGCATCTTGCTGCAATTTGTCGTACACGCGTGCACGCAATACTTTCATTGCTTTCTCTCTGTTTTTCAATTGAGAACGTTCATCTTGCATTGCTACAACAATCCCTGTAGGAATATGTGTCATACGAACAGCAGATGCCGTTTTGTTGACGTGCTGTCCACCTGCACCAGATGCATGGTAGATATCCACACGAATATCTTTATCTTGCAGATCTAATTCTACTTCCTCCGCTTCTGGCATTACGACAACAGTTGAAGTGGATGTATGAACACGTCCTTGGGATTCTGTTTCCGGAACGCGTTGTACCCGGTGTGCTCCGCTTTCAAATTTGAATTTTGAGTAAGCGCCTTGTCCGTTGATCATAAAGACAATCTCTTTGTAACCGCCAAGCTCAGTTGGGTTAGCGTTCATGATATCAATTTTCCAGCCTTGCGTTTCTGCATATTTGCTGTACATGCGGAAAAGTGAATTAGCAAATAATGCTGCTTCGTCTCCGCCTGCAGCTCCACGGATTTCCACAATAACGTTTTTGCTGTCATTCGGATCTTTCGGGATTAGTAAGATGCGCAGGCGTTCTTCATAATCAGCAATATTACTTTCAAGCTCATTTACTTCTTCTTTTACCATTTCTTTCATGTCTGCATCTAATTTATCTTCTAGCATTTCGCGTGCTTCAGCTAGTTGCTCTTTTGCAGATTTATATTCACGGTAAACTTCTACTGTTTCCTGAATATCCGATTGTTCTTTTGAATATTTCGCTAGCTTTTTCGAATCGGATACAACATCCGGGTCACTTAGAAGTTCGTTTAATTTTTCATAGCGATCTTCTACAGCTTGTAAGCGATCAAACATATATTTCACCAATACCTTTCTGTATCTGTAGTAAGTTTATTGTCCTTACGGATCAATGGTTAGTCCGTTTCAGCGAACTGTCCACAAAGCGTCCGTTTTAGTGTTACGTACCAATCAGCGGAGATTGAACAAAATCCCATGATTGGCCATCACTTTATGAAGGAAAGCAGGGTCCTGTCGACGCTGCTAAAAAGGATTCTGTTTTATGTGCTCCATTTATTAGTATAAAGAAAAACAGCAAGGCATGCTACTTTTTTGAAAATTTCATGATTTATTTTAATCCCCATATAGGCTTAATACTGAGTGGCATTAAATTTCACAACACTAAAGACTGAAGTGCTGTATTTCTGCAGAATAATCCCTATAGCGCAAATGAAAAAAGAGCAGCCAGCAGCCACTCTTCGTAACCCGTTGACGGGCATTTTCTGTCATCTCTTTATCGATTGAACGGATCAAGTTTTAACAGCGTTTCACTTTACTTGTGTTTGACTTGCCGGTACAACATGGTGGTGTCTACAGCGAGGCTCATATGCCTCCGCAGCGCCCACTAAGATAACAGGATCATCCGCCTTAGCAGGTTGTCCATTAATTAGCCGCTGTGTGCGGCTTGCAGGTGATCCACATACACTGCATACTGCTTGAAGCTTTGTTACCTGCTCCGCAATCGCCATCAGTTGTGGCATTGGCCCAAAAGGAACTCCTTTAAAGTCTTGGTCAAGTCCCGCTAAAATAACTCGATATCCATGATTCGCTAGTTGTTGAACAGTAGCAATAATATCCTCTCCAAAAAACTGAGCTTCATCAATTGCTACCACATCTACATCATCTGAGAGATAGCCCCACATGTCTGTAGATTGTGAAATAGGATAAGCGATAACCGTTGTGCCATTATGGCTTACAACAGCTTCTTCGCTATAGCGATTATCTATTTTAGGTTTAAACACAACAATCTTTTGTTTTGCAAATTGCGCTCTTCGTACACGGCGAATCAGCTCTTCTGATTTCCCAGAGAACATACTACCGCAGATTACTTCAATCCAGCCATTTTGAGTCATTACATACATGAAGTAGACCCCTTTCAAAACATATATCCATCATCATATCGAAAAAGAGGACATTTTTCTGCTCTTTTTTTTCGCTCTATTTTGTGATATGTATGATTATTTTTTCTCGTTTTAACAGATAAAAACTCTCTTTAGTGAAAGAAAAGCCTACCAAAATCAGAGAGGAATTAAAAAAGCCCTCACCAAATTGTAGTGTGACTTTCATTAAACAACGTGCTTAATACTACACGAAAATAGCCTATGCCGCAAGAAAAATACCTGCCGCGCAATAGGCGCAAGGCAGGTATTAGAAGTTTTCAGTGATTTATTTAAGACCGTATTTTTTGTTGAAACGATCCACACGTCCATCAGCAGACGCGAATTTTTGACGGCCAGTATAGAATGGGTGACATTCGCTGCAAAACTCAACGTTGATGTTTTCTTTTACTGAACCTGTTTTGAAAGAATTACCGCAAGAGCATGTTACAGTAGCTTCTTTGTATTCTGGATGAATTCCTTGTTTCATGTGTAATATCTCCTCTCGCCCTGAACCATCTGGAACAGAGTATTATCGAACTGTTGCCTTACACGACCCAGTTTTTGTTTGCCGTATATGCAACACGTATGAAATGCAATAACCATAGTATAGCAAGTCCCGACAGAAGATGCAACAAATTAATTCGAGGAATTTAAATTAGTCCTTTGCCATTACGTGCAGCTTTCATATCGGTATTTAGCGTATCAAAAAACTCTTCATTTGTCTTTGTATTACGCAATTTTTTCAAGAAACGCTCCGCAAAATCTGGAGAGTCCGAGAAGGTTTTTCGAATTGCCCACAGCTTATCCAACTGTTCTTTTGGAATAAGAAGTTCTTCTTTCCGCGTGCCGGAGCGGCGGATATCAATAGCTGGGAAGATACGTCGTTCAGCAAGGCTGCGATCTAGATGTAGCTCTAAATTTCCTGTACCTTTAAATTCTTCGTAAATGACTTCATCCATACGCGAGCCGGTATCGATTAAAGCTGTAGCCAAAATAGTCAAACTACCGCCTTCTTCAATGTTCCGAGCAGCACCGAAGAACCGTTTTGGTCGGTGGAAAGCCGCAGGGTCAATACCGCCTGATAACGTACGACCACTTGGTGGGATAACAAGGTTATAGGCGCGAGCAAGCCTTGTGATAGAATCCATTAAAATAATCACATCACGTTTATGTTCAACAAGACGCATAGCACGTTCAAGAACAAGTTCTGCGACTTTCACATGATTTTCTGGCAGTTCATCGAATGTAGAACTTACTACATCCGCATTTACTGAACGTTCAATATCTGTTACTTCTTCCGGTCGTTCATCTATCAATAGCACAATTAATTCTGACTCAGGGTATTTCTCCGTAATGGCATTTGCGATTTCTTTCATCAGCAATGTCTTACCCGCTTTTGGTGGAGCGACGATTAATCCCCGTTGTCCAAAACCGACTGGAGCCACTAAATCCATAATACGAGTAGATAGTTTTGACGGTGTTGTTTCTAATTTGATGTGTCTATCAGGATACAACGGCGTAAGCGCAGGGAAAAATACACGTTCTTTGGCCACTTCTGGATCCTCGCCATTGACAGCTTCAACATGTAAAAGTCCGTAGTAGCGTTCATTTTCTTTCGGCGGACGAACTTTCCCCGTTACCTTATCTCCATTTCTTAAGCTAAAACGTCGAATTTGGGATGCAGATATATAGATATCCTCAGAGCTTGGTGAATAGTTGATTGGGCGCAAGAAACCAAATCCTTCTTGTTGGATGATTTCAAGCACACCTTCCATAAAGAAATAACCTTCACTTTCGGCACGGGATTTTAAAATTGCAAAAATCAGCTCTTTTTTTGTCAACTTGCCATAATACGAAATTTTATATTCTCTAGCAAGCGCATAGAGATCTTTTAATTTCATATCTTCAAGTTGAGAAATTGTCATTGTCGTCATAGGCAATACACCACTCTTGTTTAATATTGTAAAAATCACGAAATGAGGATGAGAGTTATCCCGCACGAACGGGCAGCCCCACCTTCACTTTGGTGTAAATGAGAATTTAGGTGGGCCATAACTGCCAGTAATAGACCGATTGGGGCAGCGAAACTTTGCCAATCCGTCATAGGCTTAATTGAACCAATCGAGTTCACAGGTTCTGCATCAAGACATTCCGAGTTGATGCAGAAACAGTGGAACCGAACTAACACTCATTGTAAAGAAAGCACCTGAGTGAAGCTTCACTACTTTGTCATTGGGAATGGAATTTTAGCGAGAAGAGACCCGGCAAATGCCGGGCCAAGTAAAATAGAAGTTTAATCTTGCATAAATAGTTTTGGTTTTTTTGTTAAACTATGTCTACCTTCAACAAAACGAACAGTTCCTGATTTTGCACGCATTACAACCGACTCTGTCGTACAGTGCCCACCTTTGAATTGGACGCCTTTCAAAAGTTCGCCATCTGTTACGCCAGTTGCTGCGAAAATAGCATCATCGCCTTTAACCAAATCTTCCATTTTTAACACAGTGTTAACGGCGATACCCATTTTACGGCAGCGTTCTACTTCTTCTTCGTTAGATGGAATAAGCTTTCCTTGAAGCTCTCCGCCTAGGCATTTTAGTGCAACTGCTGCAATAACGCCTTCTGGAGCTCCACCTGTGCCGAACAGAATGTCTACGCCTGTTTCGTCAAACGCTGTGTTGATTGCTGCTGCTACATCGCCATCCGTGATGAATTTGATACGAGCACCTGCAGCACGGATTTGGTCAACGATTGGTTGGTGACGATCACGATTTAATAGTGTTGCCACTACGTCCTCGATGTTCTTATTTTTCGCTTTTGCTACCGCTTTAAGATTATCGATTACAGGTGCATCGATATCAATCTTACCTGCGGCTTCTGGTCCAACTGCGATTTTATCCATATACATATCCGGCGCATGAAGCAAGTTGCCTCGGTCGGCAATCGCAAGAACTGTGAGTGCATTCCCACTTCCTTGTGCAACAATATTTGTGCCTTCTAGCGGATCAACTGCAATATCCACTTGAGGACCAGCTGGATCTGAACCGAGTTTCTCTCCGATGTATAGCATAGGCGCTTCGTCCATCTCGCCTTCGCCAATCACTACTACCGCGTCCATTGGAATGGAATCAAATACTTGGCGCATAGCTGTTGTTGCCGCATCATCTGCTTCCATCTTTAAGCCACGGCCCATCCATCTTGCTGATGCGATTGCTGCTGCTTCTGTCACACGAACTACTTCCATAGATAAACTGCGTTTCATTTTTAACTGTTCCTCCCATTTCCATCTTGATGACTGATTCGTTTTCACACTAAATCTATTATAGCACACAGTTTTTGTTGTGCCTGATTATTTTTAGTTAAAACGCTTTGCCGCTTGGTTTGCAGATTCTGTTTCGATTGACTCTCGATGGATATCTGCTCCTAAATCCTGTAGCTTAGCAATAATATCGCTGTAACCGCGCTCAATATGGAAAATATCATGGACTTCGGTATTTCCTTTTGCTAACAAGCCCGCGATAATAAGTGCTGCTCCCGCTCTCAAATCTGTTGCAGTAACTGTAGCAGCTTCTAGCTTTGTAGGACCTGTTAAAATGGCCGAACGCCCTTCTACTTTGGCAACTGCACCCATTCTGCTAATTTCGTCTATATGCTTAAAGCGAGCGGAATAAATGGTATCTGTAACGATAGAGGAACCGTTTGCTTGCGTTAACAGCACAGTGAATGGTTGTTGCAAGTCAGTCGGGAACCCTGGATATACAAGCGTTTTAATATCCACAGGTTTTAAGCTTTTAGGCTTAGGAATAAAAATTCGTTCTTCTTCTTCCATGACTTCTACGCCCATTTCACGTAGTTTTGCCGTGACTGCTTCTAAATGGAGTGGAATAACATTATCGATAGTCACGCCATCTCCAATAGCAGCCGCCATAATCATATAGGTACCCGCTTCAATGCGGTCAGGAATAATAGTATGGTTCGTGCCATGCAATTCTTCGACGCCTTCAATCCGAATTACGTTAGTTCCAGCTCCTTTGATTTTGGCGCCCATATTTGTGAGCAATGTGGCAACATCAATAATTTCTGGCTCTTTTGCTGCATTTTCAATAATCGTTTTGCCTGTTGCAAGCACTGCTGCCAGCATAATATTAATCGTTGCACCGACACTGCTAACATCTAAGTAAATTTTTGCTCCACGCAATTCTTCTGCACGCAAATAGATAGCTCCATGTTCATTAGTCACCTGCGCACCTAAGGCTTCAAAACCTTTAATATGCTGGTCAATAGGACGAGGGCCAAGATGACATCCGCCAGGCAAGCCGATAACTGCTTTTTTGAAGCGGCCTAGCATAGCTCCCATTAGGTAATACGATGCGCGCAATTTTTTGACATTGCCATTAGGCATCGGCATATCCACCATAGAACGTGGATCTATAACCATACGACCATCATCAAATTCTACATTTCCGCCAATTTCCTCAAGCAAAGTCTTTAGTGTCCAAACATCTAAAATTTCTGGCAATCCTTCGATTGTTACAGGAGAATTGGCCAAAATGGAAGCAGGGATTAAGGCTACTGCACTATTTTTTGCGCCGCTGACTTTAATCGTGCCCTTTAGAGGTTTTTCACCCGCAATTTTATACACGTCCATCTCATTCTCCTTAATTATTTATCTTTGTTTGCCCAGTCTTTCATGAAGCCTTCGATCCCTTTATCTGTCAAAGGATGATGGAATAATTGTTTCAACACTTTATATGGTGTAGTGGCGATGTGTGCGCCTGCTAGAGCAGCTTCTGTAATGTGTCGTGGGTGACGAATAGAAGCAGCGATAATTTGTGTTGGTATCTCGTGAATAGCAAAAATCTCTGCAATTTCTCTTACTAGTTCGGTACCATCTTGACCAATATCATCTAAACGGCCTAAGAACGGAGAAACATACGTAGCACCAGCACGTGCAGCCATTAAAGCTTGGTTTGCATTAAAGATTAACGTCACATTCGTTTTGATTCCTTCTGCCGTTAGCGCAGCACAAGCAGTCAAACCTGCGGGTGTGAATGGCAATTTAACCGTAATATTCGGCGCGATTTGAGCTAATTCATGACCTTCTTTGATCATGCCCTCTGCATCTAAGGCAATAACTTCCCCACTAATAGATCCATCTACTAAATCTGCAATCTCTTTCAAACGATCATGGAATGAGATGTTTTTCTCTTTCGCTACTAGTGAAGGGTTTGTTGTTACACCTGAAAGAATCCCCCATGAGTGTGCTTCCTTAATTTCATCAAAATTGGCTGTATCAATAAAAAATTTCACTTCTATTTCCTCCTAATGATGGAAAAATGGAGAAGTCCCGGATTCAAACCGGTTCCTTCTCCCATTCCTCTCTATTTAAACTATATGCTTATGCTTTTTGAGAGCTACCGAACTCGCGCATTTTTCCGATAACAGTGGCTTTAATTGCCTCGCGAGCAGGACCTAAGAATTTACGTGGATCGTATTGTTCTTTATCCTTGTCCAAAAATTCGCGAATCGCTTTTGTAGCAGCAATTTGGTTTTCAGTATTCACGTTAATTTTTGCAGTACCCAATGAGATAGAACGTTGAATGTCTTTTGTAGGGATACCTGTTCCTCCGTGAAGTACAAGTGGAAGATCTGCCAGTTTTGAGATTTCTTCCATTTCTTTAAAGCCCAAGTTTGGTTCGCCTTTGTATGGACCGTGAACTGAGCCCAATGCAGGTGCTAAACAGTCTATTGCTGTCGCTTCTACCATCTTGCGGCATTCCTCTGGGTCAGCATACTTAATGCCGCCGATTACGCCATCTTCGTCGCCGCCTACTGTACCAAGTTCTGCTTCTACAGAAACACCGTGTGCATGCGCATACTCAACTACTTTTGAAGTGATTTCAATGTTTTCTTCAAATGGATGGTGAGATGCATCAATCATGACAGATGTAAAGCCTGCATCAATCGCCTCTTTACATTTTTCAAAACTTGAACCATGATCTAAATGAATTGCCACTGGCACAGTTGTGTTATAGCTTTCCATTAGGCCTTTAACCATTTGAACAACGGCAATAAATCCACCCATATATTTCCCCGCACCTTCAGATACGCCTAAAATAACTGGTGATTTTTCTTCTTCTGCCGCTTGTAGAATTGCTTGTGTCCATTCAAGATTATTAATATTGAATTGACCTACAGCATAGCTATTTTCTTTTGCTGTAATTAACATTTCTTTCATTGAAACCAAAGCCATTAGTAAATCCTCCTTTAGGATGTAATGTAACATGGTGTTATGTTATATTGAGTATTTCCCTTCTTATCATAACAAAAAGAATAAGCATTGACTACCGACAATACTTATTACACAACTATTTTTATCACAGTATCTCTTACTTCTAAAATATTAAATGGTTTTGCGAAAAAGTAATCTGCTCCGCAATTTTCAGCTTCATTCATCACTTCTTTGTCGCTGTCTCCTGTCATCATAATCACAGGCAAATCTGCATAAGTTTCTTTTATTTTTTTTAATATTTCCAGACCGTGCATACCTGGAATTTTCATATCTAATAACACGCAGTCTAGCATGTTATTTTCAAATATTTGTACCGCTTCTGCTCCATTAGATGCAAGAAGTGTTTCAAACCCCTCATTTTTAAAAACCTCGCTGAGAAGCATTCTGATGCCTTGCTGGTCGTCGACAATTAATATTTTTTTCATATACCTTTCTGCTACAAAAATACAGGCAAATATATTTTATCTATGCTAGACATACCCTGCTTCATAAACTCTTAACCGCCAGTATATTTATCCTGTAAGCACTTTCAGAATCACCTTTTCATTATTTTCCAAACGATGGCTAATCCCAATCTATACAGAAATAAAACCTACTATAGCGAATAAGTCCCATACCATTAACAATTAACTACAGCTTAATATATGTGTGTTTTCATGCTAGTCTAGCGTGCAGTTTTTATATCCTATCTGTTGTTTTTGCCTGTCCTTATAGCAGAATTCACCTCTCCTTCGATGGTTGATATATTGATGATTTTGATTAATTACAATTAAAATCTTTTAACTATTTCTGTTTCTTTTACTTTTTTGCACTTTATTGGAAATTCAAAATCATTCAAGACATTTGCATTCAGCAGCGTACCGAATACAAATCTCGTCAGTTTCATTCCTCCTACACCAAAAATAGCAAACTCTATAAGAATACTAGGAGTTCGCTAAACAAGGAGCTAAATGAAATGTAGAACTCATATATTAGTAACTATTGATAAAATATCTTTCCATTTTTTAGCACTTGTATATATTGCAATTTTAAACTTTATTGTCCCCTTATTATACTCTATTCGCCCATTATTTTTATTTTCCTGCATTATTAGATAAGTTTTTATTTTAACAAGCTCTCTTTCACACAAAAAAATTAAATAATATCACAATATGAGAACCATTTCAGGGCTCTATTTTGCAATTGGATTATACCCATTTATAATGAAGGTGAGGTGAATGGAATGTTAAAAATGTTATCTACCCAAATCGGCGGCTTGTTAAAGCGAGTGGCTACAGACCAAGAAGAAGCAATCGAGGAAACTGCCCGTCTGCTTGCACAAGCTGGAATTGGAGAAGGGTTTGTCTATTTTGCATGCTTTGATGAGCTAAAGGCTGTAGAAGTCAATGCTATGCAAGCTGCAGAGCCTTTCCAACAATTGCGCCCTTTTACCCCGGAAGCGAATATTTCGGATATTGACCGTGTATGTATCTTCGCACGAACCGCACATGATCCAAATGCATTAAAGTTAGCTCAAACTTTATACGATGCATTTATCCCCTTTGCAGTTGTGGCAAGTGAGAAAGTTGAAAATGCCGGAAAAATGGCCGACCTAGCTTATACGTATATTTCTATGGATATTAAAAAAGGATTGTTACCGAATGATTTGGGCGAGCGTATTGTCTTACCACATACGCTAACAGCTTTGTTTATCTATGAGGCGATCAAGATGTCTTATGATGAAATGGTGGATGGGCTATAATTCTAAGCCATCCCTTAGGAGATATTTAAATTATTTTAACTAAACAATAAAGAAAAAACCAGGCTAATGTATCAGCCTGGTTTTACTTTTGTTTCATTTATTTCACAGAAGCGCCAACAAACTCGCGGAATAACGGTTGTGGACGGTTAGGACGTGAAATGAATTCTGGATGGAATTGACATGCAACAAAGAATTTTTTCTCCGGCAATTCAATAATTTCTACTAAACGATCGTCAGGAGAAGTTCCTGAGAAGACTAGTCCTTCTGCTTCCATCGCTTCACGGAACTCATTGTTGAATTCATAACGATGGCGATGACGTTCATATACTAGTTCATCATTATAGATTTCACCTGCACGAGATCCTTCTTTTAATTTACATGGATATAGGCCAAGGCGAAGTGTGCCACCTAAATCTTCTACATCGATTTGGTCAGGTAGTAATGCAATGACTGGATATTTCGTTTCTGCATCCAATTCAGCTGAATGTGCACCTTTAAGTCCAAGTACATTGCGTGCAAATTCAACTGATGCAAGCTGCATGCCTAAACAAATACCCAAGAATGGTACATCTTTTTCACGTGCATATTGGATTGCTAAAATTTTACCTTCTACTCCACGATCACCAAATCCACCTGGTACTAAAATACCGTCAGCGTCATGTAATAATTCTTTTACATTTTCTTCTGTTACGTCTTCTGCATTGATAGCATTCACTTCTATATCTGTATCATGTGCGTATCCAGCATGTTTCAATGCTTCTACTACAGAGATATAAGCATCTTGCAACTCAACGTATTTTCCGACAAGTGCAATTTTCGTTGTCTTTTTAAGGCTTTTTACTTTATCGACTAAAGCTTTCCAATCAGCCATATCTGCTTGTGGTGCTTCAATGCCAAAGTGTTCTAAAACAATGTCATCAATGTGTTGCGCTTGCAGATTTAACGGGATATCATAAAGGCTTTCTGCATCCACGCATTCAATAACTTCATGCGGTTTTACATCGCAGAATAGCGCTAGTTTTTCTTTCATTTCTGTTGGCACTGGGCGATCTGAACGTACCACCAAAATGTTTGGTTGAATACCTAATGAACGTAACTCTTTCACTGAGTGCTGAGTCGGTTTCGTTTTTAGCTCGCCTGCTGCACCAATATAAGGGATAAGTGTACAGTGTAAATAAAGGACATTTTCATTTCCAAGATTGCTTTTCATTTGGCGAATTGCTTCAAGGAATGGCAATGACTCGATATCGCCTACTGTTCCGCCGACCTCTGTGATGACGATGTCTGCACTTGTTTCGCGGCCCGCACGTTGGATGCGGTCTTTAATTTCATTTGTGATATGCGGAATCACTTGTACAGTACCACCGTTGTAATCTCCGCGGCGTTCTTTTTTCAATACTGTTGAGTAAACTTTACCAGATGTCACTGTTGAGTGTTTACCTAAGTTAATATCAATAAAACGCTCGTAGTGGCCTAAGTCTAAATCAGTTTCTGCGCCATCATCTGTAACGAACACTTCACCATGTTGGTATGGGCTCATAGTTCCTGGATCGATATTGATGTATGGATCAAATTTTTGAATTGTTACATTCATTCCACGGTTTTTTAACAAACGTCCAAGTGATGCTGCTGTGATCCCTTTACCTAATGATGAAACTACGCCACCAGTTACAAAAATATATTTGGTCAATGAAAATTCCTCCTAGTTAGTGCTGAAGATAGGTTTTTAAAAAAACAAAAAACGCTCCTCCCGCAAATAATTTGCAGGGGGAGCGTGAAGTTTCACGGTCAATCTCCTTTTTTAAGGAGCCCAAGTAAAAGGTTAAATGATAACTCAAAAGAAGTCAAGAAGTTAGTCTCTTTCTTTTTCTTCCAATTCATCTTCTTCATCGTCATCTTCATCTTCATCTAGTTCAAACTCTTCGTCATCCATATCGATATCTTCTTCTAACTCTTCTTCATCGATATCTTCGAGATCACCAGCATCAAATGTTTCTTCCTCTACCGCTTCTTCTTCAGCTTCATCTTCATCTAGGAATTCATCAAAGTCTTCTTCAAACTCAATTTCTTCTGCGTCGTCATCTAAATCATCTTCTTCAACGACTTTTGCTTTTTTCTTGCGTACTCTTACAGTTGGAGCTGTTTCTTCTTCTACTTGATCAATTGCATACCATTCACGAACACCCCAGCGATTTTCGCCCAAAGCAATAAAACGGCCATCGATATTCATATCTGTATAAAATTGAGCAGAAGCAGCTTTCATTTCTGCCTCTGAGCGTGCACCTAGGTCTACAATCGCTTGCATTATTTCAGTAAATGAAAGTGGTTGGTGCTTTTCCTCCAAAATTGCATATGCTAAATTAATTAATGATTCTTCTGTTAATTGTTCTTCATTTAATTCACGAAGGTTCAAATCATGCACGTCCTTTCTTGTCCTAAACATCATATCCATTTTGAACTTCTTATTACTGCTGTCACGCCTAAGGAACCAAATTTGGATCGTTCAAGAGTTCAACAGTATTGTACTATGCCAGATACTTAATCCACAACCAATACCTGACTGATTTGTATGGGCAGCCATAACTATCAATAACTTTGAGTCAACTTGTGCTTCTTTCACGGCACAACGAATCCTTATATTATCTTATATTCATTGTTGCACGAATCAATTCTTCTTCTTTTCTAAGCGTAAGCGGTAATAGCCATATGCAAAAAGGTAGATCGCTAAGAGCAGGAATGAGACTGCGCCAAGTTGCTTATCATAGGTAAAATAAGTCAAAATCAAGCACAATAGTATTACTATGAAATGAATCGCGATTTTCACTGCATTCTCACTCCTTCAACAATAGTCCCATCCAATATAAGTCAAAAAGAAGAAGGCCTAATCGTAGGATTAGACACTTCCTCATATGAACAAATAAACGTTGTTTGAATAAAGCATACTCCTGATTTTATGATTCGTAAAGCCTAAAGAGCAAGAATTCAAGTGAGAATAATGAAAGGAATGTTTCAGCTACATATTTCTTCTATATTGGCCGCCAACTTCATATAGAGCATTTGTAATTTGGCCAAGACTCGCAACCTTAACTGTTTCCATTAATTCACCAAAAATATTGCCGCCATTTTTTGCTGTTTCTTTCAGCTTGCTAAGTGCAGCATCCACTTCATCCTTGTGGAGTTCCTTAAAGACTCGCAAATTCTCAATTTGTGTCTCTTTTTCCTCTTTAGAAGCTCGTGCGATTTCCATCGAGTTAATGGACTCCTGTGAAGGAGGATTTGGATTTAAATACGTATTAACACCAATAATCGGCAGTTGCCCTGAGTGTTTCAGCGATTCATAATGCATAGACTCTTCTTGGATCTTACCACGTTGGTATTGAGTCTCCATTGCTCCTAACACACCCCCGCGGTCATTCATTCTGTCGAATTCCTCAAGCACTGCCTCTTCCACTAGCTGTGTCAATTCTTCGATAATAAATGCTCCTTGCAGAGGATTTTCATTCTTAGTGAGACCATGTTCTTTTGTGATGATCATTTGAATGGCCATTGCGCGTCTCACCGACTCTTCAGTTGGCGTTGTGATGGCTTCATCATATGCATTTGTATGCAATGAATTGCAATTGTCATGCAGTGCCATCAACGCTTGCAAGGTAGTCCGGATATCGTTAAAGTCTATTTCTTGTGCATGAAGACTTCTTCCCGATGTTTGGATATGGTATTTTAATTTTTGACTACGTTCATTAGCACCATATAAATCGCGCATCGTAACAGCCCAAATTCTTCTCGCTACCCGACCTATTACACTATACTCAGGATCAAGGCCATTTGAGAAGAAGAAGGAAAGGTTTGGCGCAAAGTCATCGATGTTCATGCCACGGCTTAAATAATATTCAACATAGGTAAAGCCATTCGCTAATGTGAATGCAAGCTGTGAAATTGGATTAGCGCCCGCTTCTGCAATGTGGTATCCAGAAATCGAAACAGAGTAATAATTCCGCACTTTTTCATTAATGAAATACTGCTGGATATCCCCCATCATCCGAAGTGCAAATTCTGTTGAGAAGATGCACGTATTTTGACCTTGGTCTTCTTTTAAAATGTCAGCCTGTACAGTACCGCGAACGACATTCAACGTATTGGCTCTTGTTTCCGCAAACTCTTCCACAGTCAGTGTCCGGCCAAGCTCGCTCTCTCTCAAACGTACTTGTTGGTCAATCGCAGTATTCATAAACATGGCTAATATAATAGGCGCAGGACCGTTGATTGTCATTGACACAGAGGTTGAAGGCGCACATAAATTGAACCCGTCATATAGCTTTTTCATATCATCTAGCGTACAAATGCTGACACCTGATTCCCCTACTTTACCGTAGATATCCGGCCGTTCATCTGGATCTTCTCCGTACAATGTCACGGAATCAAATGCGGTAGATAAGCGTTTTGCATCGTCATCTTTCGATAGATAATGGAAGCGGCGATTTGTTCGTTCCGGTGTTCCCTCACCAGCAAACTGACGTTTTGGATCTTCTCCTTCGCGTTTAAACGGAAAAACACCCGCAGTATACGGGAATGCACCCGGCACATTTTCAGCATAAACAAAGCGCAAAATCTCGCCATAATCTTCGAACTTCGGCAATGCAACTTTAGGAATCTTGAGACCTGACAAACTCGTAGTCGTCAGCAATGTACGGATTTCTTTGTCGCGCACTTTCGTTACTAATTCATCGCCGCTATAGCTTTCTTTCAGCGTATGCCAATTTTTCAGTATTTGCTTAGATTCTGCAGTAAGCTGATCTTTGACACCTTCCATTAGTTGATTCAGAGACTCAACAAGTGCTTCTTCGCCATGCTTTTCTTGGACAAGCTTTAGCGTGCCTTCTAATTGATATAGTTTTCTCGCTAGATCTGCTTGCTGTGCTGCCTTTTTATGATAGCTTCTCACCGTATCGGAGATTTCACGCAAATAGTAGCGGCGGTCATTTGGAATGATGACATTTTGTTTTTGCGTTTTAACAAATTGCTCATAAGATGTTTGCCAATCATAGCCACATTTTTCGTTAATGGTTCGAATTAATGCTGCAAATAATGAGTTGGTTCCCTTGTCATTAAATTGGCTCGCAATCGTTCCATAGACAGGCATATGATCAAGATTTTCATCCCACAATTCATGGCTGCGCTGATATTGCTTTTGAACTTGGCGAAGCGCATCTTCAGACCCTTTTCTTTCAAATTTATTGATGACGATTAAATCGGCGAAATCAATCATATCGATTTTTTCTAGCTGTGTAGGAGCACCAAACTCACTTGTCATCACATACATAGATAAGTCGGACACTTCTGTAATCGCTGCATCCCCTTGTCCAATACCACTTGTTTCTACAATGATGAGGTCGAAGCCAGCGACTTTGACAATATCCAGTACATCTCCTAAAGCTGAAGATAACTCCGTATGGGAATCTCGTGTTGCTAGGCTTCGCATGTAAACCCGATTATTAAAAATAGCATTCATGCGAATACGGTCTCCAAGCAAAGCACCACCTGTTTTTTGCTTCGTTGGGTCAATTGAAACGATAGCGATCTTTTTATCAGGAAATTCATGTAAGAACCTGCGGATCAACTCATCCGTCAATGAACTTTTCCCTGCACCACCTGTACCTGTTATCCCAAGAACCGGCGTATGTTTAGATAGCTTTCTTGCACGTTCCAAAAGCGTAGCTGTTTCTTCATTATCCCCTTCTTCTGCTGCTGTAATCAGCTGTGCCAGCAACTCAGGCTTCTCAGTTGAAAGTACGTCTAATTGATCAAGAAGACCTTCTTTGACTGTAGAAAAATCACTTCTTTCAATCATTTGATTAATCATGCCTTGCAGACCCAAATTCATACCGTCTTCGGGTGAAAATAGACCTTTCACGCCATATTCATGCAGTTCTTTGATTTCTTTCGGTAGGATAACGCCACCCCCACCGCCAAAAATGCCGATATGCGGGGCTTTCTTTTCATTCAACAGATCATACATATATTTAAAGTATTCCATATGGCCGCCTTGATAAGAGGAAATAGCGATCCCTTGTGCATCCTCTTGAATAGCTGCGTTTACTACCTCTTCAACAGAGCGATTATGCCCAAGATGAATGACTTCCACACCGCTAGATTGCAAAATGCGTCTCATAATATTGATAGATGCATCATGCCCGTCAAAAAGGCTAGAGGCTGTGACGAATCGTACATGATTCTTCGGTCTATAGATTTCAGCTTTTACCATTTTTATAAATCCCCCTTATTGAACAAAACTTCTCTCAATCCCTTATTAAAAAGAAAAGGCAAGGCTAGTGATCCACCCACATTGCTGTTTGTGTATTCCATCCTTGCGCCGTTCCACTTAGCTCAACATACCGTTTAATAATATGTTTGTTTGCATTTTGATATAATCTTCTATTTTATAATCTTTGCGCCATACCCATCTTCTAAATGCCCATGCCTGGCCTTGGATAACAATTTGATGTGCCAATAGTTTAATTTCCTTTGGCGAAAATTTCATTTGATCGAGTTCTACGCATCCTGACAGTAAATTTTCAAAAATGCCAGCCATTTCGATTTCTTTCGCTAATACATAATCAAGCGCATCTTTTGGCAAGGACTTTGACTCTTGGTACATCACGAGCATTTCATCTTGCATTGAATCCACAAGCATGTAATACTGCGTAATCGCTTCAATCAATCCCTCAATGCTCGCTTCTCGCTGCTGGAAAGGTCCCAATTGACACTGAACCTCAAGATAAATACGGTCGCAAACAAGGTAAAGAATATCTTCTTTTGTGCGGATATATTCATAAAGCGTTCCTATACTAAAGCCGGCTGATTTGGCGATTTCCCTCGTAGTAGTCCGATGGAAGCCTTTTTCTTTAAAGAGGCGAACAGCGCCCTGAATCATCTCTGTGCGCCTCTTTTCAATTAAGACTTCATCCTTAATCGAGGTATGAATCCGTTTTTTTTGTTCATTTTCCATACACTATTTCAAAAGCATACGAGAGATTACAAGGCGTTGGATTTCTTGAGTTCCCTCATAGATTTGAGTGATTTTTGCATCACGCATAAAACGCTCTACAGGATAATCCTTCGTATAGCCATATCCGCCGAATACCTGCACCGCTTCTGTGGTTACTTTCATCGCTGTATCGCCAGCCATTAATTTTGCCATCGCCGATTGTTTGCCATATGGCAGGTTATTGGATTCAAGCCACGCCGCTTGGTACGTTAACAGGCGAGAAGCTTCTGTTGCAGTAGCCATATCCGCTAATTTAAATGATATCCCTTGGTTTGCAGAGATTGGCTTACCGAATTGTACACGTTCTTTGGCATACAGTGTTGCTGCATCAAGCGCACCTTGTGCAATACCTACTGCTTGCGCTGCAATGCCGTTTCGTCCGCCATCTAAAGTTTTCATTGCAATTTTGAAACCGTCACCTTCTGCACCAAGCATATTCTCCTTTGGTACACGGCAGTTATCAAAGATGATTTCAGTTGTTGGTGATGAACGAATGCCCATTTTCTTTTCTTTCTTCCCAACAGAGAAACCTTCATAATCAGCTTCTACGATAAATGCTGACGTGCCATTTTTTGCTTCTGGATCTGTCACTGCGAATACTACGTAAATATCAGCGATGCCGCCATTAGTAATAAAGATCTTTGAGCCATTTAATATGTAGTGGTCACCATCCAACTTTGCAGTTGTTTTCATGCCGCCTGCATCAGATCCCGAACCAGGTTCTGTAAGGCCATAAGCACCGATTTTCTTCCCTTCAGCCATTGGGCGAAGATATTTTTGCTTTTGTTCTTCTGTCCCAAATTTATAAACAGGCCACCCAGCAAGTGATGTGTGTGCAGATAATGTTACACCTGTTGATGCACATACTCTTGAAAGCTCTTCTACAGCAATAACATAGGCTAAATAATCAGAGCCAATACCACCGTATTCTTCTGGCCAAGGTATACCTGTCAAACCAAGTTCCGCCATTTGATCAAAAATGGCACGGTCAAATGTTTCGTTTTCATCGCGTTCAGCAGCACTTGGCGCTACTTCATTTTCTGCAAAATCTCTCACCATTTTGCGTATCATTTCATGTTCTTCTGATAGTGTAAAGTTCATTGTCAAATCCCCTTTGTTTGATTTTTACTTTCTATCTTTTCACCGTGAAACCTAACGACCTATTCCAAACTCCGTGAGATAACCATTCGTTGAATTTCACTAGTGCCTTCATAAATCTCAGTCACTTTCGCATCGCGGAAATACCGTTCAACAGGATAATCTTCCGTATAGCCATAACCACCAAAAACTTGGATGGCTTCTGTTGTCACTTCGACAGCTGTTTTTGATGCAAATAATTTAGCCATCGATGCTTCTGTTCTACAAGGCTTCCCTAGCGAACGTAAATGGGCTGCTCGATATACTAACAATCTCGCTGCTTCTACAGCGGTACCCATATCCGCCAATTTAAACGAAACGCCTTGATTGGCTGCAATCGGCTTGCCAAATTGTACACGCTCATTTGCATAGCGAACAGATTCATCCAGTGCCGCTTCAGCAATCCCTAAGCTCTGTGCCGCGATACCAATTCTTCCGACATCTAAGTTAGCCATAGCGATTTTGAACCCTTCGCCTTCTTCACCCAGCAAATTTTCTGCTGGAACTTGCATTTGCTCAAATGTTAGCTGAACTGTCTTAGAACCATGAAGGCCCATTTTCTTTTCATTTTTTCCTATAACAAGGCCTGGCGTGTCTTTATCGACGATAAATGCTGATATACCCTTTGTTCCCTGTGTTGGATCTGTCGAGGCGAACACGATATACACATCCGCTTCACCGCCATTTGTAATAAAGACCTTTGAGCCGTTCAATTCGTAGTAATCTCCATGCTTTACTGCTTTTGTTTTAAGAGATCCTGCGTCTGAACCTGCTGATGGCTCTGTTAAGCAAAATGCACCCAGATACTCCCCGCTAGCCAATTTTGGCACATAGCGTTTCTTTTGTTCTTCTGTGCCAAAGTAGAGTATCGGATTTGTTCCGACCGATGTATGCACAGACAAAATCACCCCGATGACTGCACTTACTTTAGATAATTCATGAATGGCAATGATATAGGATGTAAAATCCATTTCTGATCCGCCATATGCTGCAGGCGCAGTAATGCCCATAAGCCCTAGCTCTCCCATTTGCGCTAGGATATCGCGTGGAAATTCCCCTTTTTCCAGTTGATCGACTTGAGGTGCAATTACTTCTCTTGCAAAATCACGAACCATCTTTTGCATCATCATTTGTTCTTCCGTGAATTGTAGATTCATGATGTCTCTCCCTTTTACATCATTTATTTAAAATGCATTCAAAAACAGATATCTATTTTTCTACTACTCTGATTTGAATCAAAGTGGAATTAACTCCGCTTTCCTGAGGGCGGGCGATAAGCCTCCTGGCTCGCATCACTTACTGCGGAGTCTTATCTGTCCCGCTAATCCCCAAGGAGTCTCCGATAATTCCACTTCCATATAGTTTCACAAATCAAAATAGTTGAGATGAGGGCGAAGTGCGGGCAGCTGCGCGTTCCTAGGGCGAGTGGTAAGCCTACTCGTCAGCTCCGCTTCCTGTGGGGTCTTACCTGACTCGCTAACTCCTAAGGAGTTTCCGCTGCCCGCACTTCTACAAAGTTTTAACATCAAATATTTGCTATCAATTCTCTGCAACTATACTTTTAGTGCTCTCATGATTACTAACAAGATTCTGCTCTTGAATTCCCTTTGTATTCTTTTAAACTTTCATGTAATTGCAATTTACTACTAACTATATTCGTAGAACCCTCTTCCAGATTTCTTGCCAAGCCAGCCTGCTTTGACGTATTTTCTAAGCAGTGGGCATGGACGGTATTTGCTGTCACCGAATCCTTCGTATAGTGTTTCCATGATATATAGGCATGTATCTAGCCCGATAAAATCAGCTAGTGTGAGTGGTCCCATTGGATGGTTCATACCAAGCTTCATCACTTCATCGATTGCTTCTTTTGTTGCAACCCCTTCATAAAGTGTAAAGATGGCTTCATTGATCATTGGCATAAGGACACGATTTGCCACGAATCCTGGGAAATCATTCACTTCTACAGGTACTTTTTGAAGTTTTTTCGTTAACTCTTCAATCGAATTGTATACTTCATCAGAAGTAGCAAGCCCACGAATAATTTCGACTAGCTTCATGACAGGCACCGGATTCATAAAGTGCATGCCGATTACTTGTGCTGGTCTATTTGTCACTGCTGCTATTTCAGTAATAGGCAATGAAGATGTGTTAGAAGCAAGAATGGCATGTTCTGGTGCTATTACATCTAGTTGTTTAAAAATAGATTGCTTGATATCCATGTTTTCAACAGCTGCTTCAATCACCAAATCAACATCTTTTGCATCCTGAAGTGACAATGATTTAGTAAACCGTTGCAAGACAGCCGCTTTTTCATCTTCTGCCATACGTCCTTTTTCTACATTGCGTGACAGGTTTCGCGTAATTGTGCCAATACCTCTTTCATACGACTCTTCGCTAATGTCATTTAGCAGTACTTCTAAACCTGCTTGAGCACACACTTGGGCAATGCCTGATCCCATTTGGCCTGCGCCAATGACCATTACTTTTTGTATCGCCATCTTAGTATCCCTCCGTTGTCGGTACTTCGATCATAATCGCGTCTCCTTGGCCACCGCCCGAGCAGATAGCTGCGATACCAATACCACCCCCGCGGCGACGTAATTCATATGCAAGAGTTAAAATAACGCGCGTTCCTGATGCACCGATTGGGTGGCCTAATGCTACAGCGCCGCCGTTAACATTTACTTTTTCTTCATCCAAATTAGCAATTTTATTGCTGGCAAGCGCAACTGCTGCAAATGCTTCATTGATTTCAAAAAGGTCAATTTCTTCTAATGATTTACCTGTCTTTTCAAGTAGCTTGTTAATAACTAATCCTGGTGTTTGCGGGAAATCGTTTGGTTCTACTCCAACCTCTGCGTGCCCTAGAATAGTTGCTAATGGTTTTAAGCCATTTTCCTCTGCATACTGCTCACTCGTTACCACTACTGCACATGCACCGTCGTTAATGCCAGGGGCATTACCTGCAGTAACCGTTCCACCATCTTTAGTGAAAGCAGGTCTCAATTTGCCAAGCACCTCGATGGATGTATCTTTTCTTGGCGCTTCATCTTGATCTACTACGACCGGCTCACCTTTTCGTTGTGGAATACTAACAGCAACGATTTCTTCGCCTAGTTTACCGCCTTCAATCGCCGCAATAGCATTTTGGTGGCTACGCAGTGACCAATTATCTTGTGCTTCTCTTGTAAGTCCAAATTTTTCCGCTGTCTCGTCGCCATACGTACCCATATGTACATGATTTGGTGAGAATGCACATGAAAGGCCGTCATAGACCATGCCGTCCACAATAGCTCCGTCTCCCATACGGTAGCCGAATCGTGCTTTTGGCAAATAATACGGCGCTTGAGACATCGACTCCATTCCACCTGCTACGATCACATTTTCTTCTCCAAGCCGTATTAATTGATCTGCAAGCGTTACACTGCGCATACCAGATGCGCATACTTTATTGATTGTTTCAGTTTTTACAGTGTAAGGTATACCTGCTTTAGTAGCAGCTTGGCGCGAAGGTATTTGGCCTTGCCCTGCTTGCAACACTGTTCCCATAATGACTTCATCTACTTGTTCTGCATCTACATTTGAACGTTTTAATGCTTCTTTAATAGCAGCTCCCCCTAGATCGCTTGCTGCCAAAGAACTTAAACTTCCCCCGAATTTCCCAAACGCTGTACGTGCTCCGTCAATAATCACTGTTTTTTGCAAGTTTGACACCCCTTTTTGTCATTGGTTACGCTTACATAAAAATTGAAATGATGAGTATTTACATTTTGATTGAACGCTCGCTCAATTAACTTTTAGAAAAAAAGAGAGGGCTCTAGCTCTCTCTTTTTTACTTGAGTTAAGTTTATAAAACTTTCAAAATTTATGCAATACTTTAATTTTTTCTCGTTTTAAACGGTTTCTTCTAAAGGCTCCGGCACTGTTTGTATTTCGCCGCACACTGATTTTTCAAGTAGCTCAGCAATATCATATGTGCCAACCGTTTCTTCTACTTCTTTCGCTTTTGTTCCATCTGATAGCATCGTTAAGCAATATGGACAACCAGACGAGATGATAGTTGGATTAACTGCTAGCGCTTGTTCAGTACGCGCCACATTGATTCGGTTACCAACATGCTCTTCCATCCACATAAGTCCGCCACCAGCTCCACAGCACATGGCTGTATCGCGGTTTCGTTCCATTTCCACTAGCTTCACACCAGGGATTGATTTTAAAATTTCACGCGGCGCATCATACACATCATTGTATCTGCCAAGGTAGCAGGAATCATGGAATGTAATGGTTTCATTCACTGCGTGTTGCGGTTTAATTTTTCCACTCATCACCAGCTCATATAACATTTCTGTATGGTGGAGAACTTCACCATTCCAACCAAAATCACTATATTCATTCTTAAAAATATTGTATGCATGCGGATCGATTGTGACGATTTTTGTGATGCCCGCTTTTTCAAATTCTTTGATATTTGCTTCAGCCAGCTCTTGGAATAAAAATTCATTTCCTAAGCGGCGCGGCGTATCGCCTGAATTCTTTTCTTTGTTGCCCAAGATAGCGAATTTCACACCTGCTTCGTTCATCAAATGCGCGAAGGACAACGCAATTTTTTGTGAGCGGTTATCGAATGACCCCATTGAGCCTACCCAGAATAAGAATTCGAATTCTTCTCCAGCTTTTGTTGCTTCTTTTACTGTAGGAATGTGAAGATCTGGACGAGCATCTCTCCAATTTTCCTTCTCTTTACGGTTGATACCCCACGGATTGCCTTGGCGTTCGATGTTCGTCATCGCGCGTTGTGCATCCGGGTTTACGCGACCTTCTGTCATAGTTAAATAACGTCGCAAGTCAATAATCTTTTCAACATGCTCATTCATAACAGGACATTGGTCTTCACAGTTTCGGCAGGTAGTACATGCCCAAATTTCCTCTTCCGTAATGACATCACCAATCAACGACGGGCTGTATACATCTTCTATTACAGCGCCTTCTGCTCCTGCAGCCATTGCTAGTTGATTACCTTTTGTATGGCCAAAGAACATCTTTGGTACCCAAGGTTGTTGATGTGTTTGTACAGCGCCTGTAAATGTAAGATGGTCACGTAACTTTGTCATCAAATCCATCGGTGATAGCATCTTGCCTGTCCCTGTTGCTGGACACATATTTGTACAGCGCCCGCACTCAACACATGCGTATAAATCAATTAATTGGAGCTGTGTAAAATCTTCTATTTTCCCTACGCCAAATGAAGGCATCTCATCTTCTGATTCACCCTCTTCATCTTCAAGCGCATTAAAATCAATCGGAGTTAATTTCCCTGGCGGTGTCAAAGGATTGAAATATACATTGGCTGGTCCCGCGATTAAGTGCGCGTGTTTGGATTGCGGCACATAGACTAAGAAAGTCAGCAAGAATAATAGGTGGACCCACCACATAACGAAGAACACAGCAATAGCTGCCGTTGTTGGCAAGAATGCAAATGCTGTAGCAATCAACGATGCGACTGGCTCAGACCATGTTGCAGATTCTCCGTGCCAAATCATGCCCATACCATTTCCCACAAGAACGGATACCATTAAGCCACCGATAAATAGCAATACAAGGCCTGACTTAAATCCTCGTTTCAAACGTACTAGCTTTTCCACATAACGACGGTAGAACGCCCAGACAACAGCCACCAAAATCACTAAGGTGACGATTTCTTGGAAAAATGTAAAGTATGGGTATAGCGGCCCAAATGGTAGATGGGAACCCGGCTTTAACCCTTTCCATATAAAATCAATAGCGCCAAACTGAACTAGTAGGAAGCCATAGAAGAACATGACATGAATGGCACCGCTCTTCTTGTCTTTCATTAGTTTCTTTTGGCCAAAAACATACACCCAAATTTTTTCTAACCGTGCTTTAACATTGTTATCAAATTCGGTTTTCTTCCCCATTTTAATGAACTGATAACGCGTTTTTACTAAATACGTAAACAAACCTAAAGCATAAGCGACTACCCCTAAAAACAAGATCCAATTGACAATCAACAATGGATTCATGTTATTCCCCCCTTATGTTGTTACTCCCCTTTGTTTTATCTCAAGAGAATTCTGAAAATACTCTGTTTTGTCTATTGTAAAATATGAATGAGCATTCAGTCAATCACATTTCTAGGATTCTCTTAGAATTTCTGTGAAAATGATTTTCTCCTTCCGTAAACTTTTTTCTAGAAAGCGAAAGTTATATTTCAACTTGTCTAAGTATTCTATCATATTTATTTTCTCTCGCCCAATCAATTTTTCTCTAAAAAAACGCCGAGAAATCTAAAGAATGATTTCTCGGCGTATTCTTATAGGCTGTCTCGCCACCTAATCGGCAAGAGCATTTTACCAAACAGCGATTGGGCAGCAATTACTTTTTCATCCTCTAATCCAATTAGAACAACAGTTGATGGACCTGCTGAAGCGTGAGGTTCCCATGCGCAAGTAAAAGGTTTGGAACTAAAAATGCGTTTGATTTCTCCTGCTATTCCTTTCGAGCCCACCGGCCATACAGATGCAATTATATTCCCTTGCCTAGCTTTGTAAATAGATTTCAACGAAGCAACCTTTTCTTTTTCAGCCAGTAGGTTTTCTCCTACAAGCGGTTTGCCGTATGTAAACCATTTGAGCGTTTCTGGAGCTTTTGATTGATAGATTTGTTCTCCTAACATGGTAATCGCTATGCCTGATTGTAGCGTTTCAATGTTAGACTCAGTACTTCCGCTTATGGGTGGAGAAGAACATTCTATCTCATCGAATACTTGATGAATCCCTTTTAGATAGCGCATCCATACTTCGTCGCCGCTAAAGTTATGCATAAGAATGGAATGTGGTTCAGCGCCGGCAGCCCATTGCTCTAAAAGAGTCACGCGAGCCGAAAAATAACTGACCATTTCATCTGGCACATGTACTGTATCTTTTTCTTTTTGCCCAATCGCTCCTGCATTATCCGTTGTAACAATGAGTCCATTTGGTAGTTGTATAGCATTTCTCATCGACACGTGTCTCCCACTTTTCCGGTTACTTTTGTTATAGCCGGTAAGCATAATCCCGCAATAACGGCATTTATAACGGTAGCTATGAATATGCCGGGTGTAATAGCATAGTATGTTTGCGGTGAAATGAGAAAGTAAAACGGCAACGGCGCTAAAATACCGTTTGCGATGACAGCGAACAGCCATTTTAGCAGATGATGATTTCGTTGATGAAGCATAGCAAAACCATAGACTACTGCAAACATTTCGATGGCGATCAGCGCGTGGAATGGAAGCGTCATAGGAAATCCACTCAGCTCTGCAGAGACCATATGTCCAATCGCCGCAGCCACGCCTGCAATCGGGGCAGGCAATAATGCAGCACCCAAAAATGCAGGGGCTGAATCAAGCGCTGCCGAACCGATGCCAACAGGTATTTTAATCATTGCGCCAATTGCACTTAAAGCAGCAATCATCGCTGTAAATGTAAGTCTACGAAATTTCATGCGGATTAATCCTTCTCTTTACGGCCGCCATTTTTAAATACTTTCGCCCCACGGATATATTCAATATCAGCAACATTTATTCTACAATTGGCTACACGGGCAGCAGCAAATAAATAATCGGATAAACGATTGAGGTATCGTCCAACAACTAACGGCACATCGTTTTCCTCGGAATTTTTGAAAAGTGTGACAGTCAAACGCTCTGCCCGTCTTGCAATAGTGCGGGCAATATGCAAAGTAGCTGCACCAGGTGAGCCTCCTGGTAGGATAAAGCGTTCAAGTAATGGCGGCTCATCCATGAGTACATCAATTCGTTTTTCCATAACTTCGATCGGCTCATCTGTCATTTTATAATGGCGCTCTTTCATTACATTCGCCAAATCACCGCCACAATCGAACAATTCATTTTGTATATTTTGCAAATCTTCGAGGATATCTTGGAATTTCTCTTGATCTAGCTCAGTCATTGCCTTGCCGATAAATGAATTCAATTCATCAATTGTGCCATATGCTTCTACTCGCAAATCATCCTTATCCACTCTTCGGCCAATGATGCTTGTTTTCCCCTTGTCACCTGTACGTGTGTATAAATTCATTGAAATCCCCTTCTTTCTTACTTAATAGTTTCACTCAAGCCATACCAGATGCGTGTGACATGTTCACTACTCTTAAATAGCTCCTGATAAAGCCTTCCGCACGCATCCCTTAATGTTCGATCATGCCGGCTAAGAGGAACAATTCCTCGCCCCATTTCGGTTGCAATGACAATCACCTGATGTTCTTTCTCCCATAATTGTAACTGTTTTGCTATCTTTTTCGCGAGTATTAATTCATCTTTTTCCTCATCTGATTTGAGAATTTTTTCTAAATGAGAAATGACAATAGTTTTGTTCTTGGGCTCTTTTGGCAGGACACCTTCATACCACGCTACATCATTTTCATGCTGCTCAATGAGCCAATTTCTCACATACTCATGTTTGCCGTTATAGGCACCACCGATAAAAACGTGCATCTTTCTCCCTCCTCAAAAGCCCTTCTCGACTCCCACTCCAATGTATACATATCATTATGCGTGACTACCCAATCCCAAAACTGGCTTTCGTGCGGTGCATATTCCGTCAGCAAAACGCGAATCGTACCACCGTGCACTACGAGCGGGTACACTGATAAGCCTTGTGGCAACTTTTTAAAAGCTTTCTGGCAGCGATTAGTCATGATTTCTAATGTTTCGCCATCCGGCGGTGCTACTTGAGTTGAATCAGCCAACCACTTTTGATAGCGCTGGTCTCCCTTTAATTCTTCATAGGTTTTACCTTCAAACTGACCAAAGTTCAATTCCCTAAGCCCCTCGTCTTCTACATAAACCGCACCCGGAAAATAAGCTTCAGCCGTTTGCTTGCAGCGCACTAAATCGCTTCCGAAAACAACGGGATATTCCCTATTTACTACTGGCAGCTCTTCTCTTTTCAAAATGGGCTCATCTTTCCAGCCTATATACCGCTTTTCGTCGTTGCTTTTTGTTTTGGCATGGCGTATCAGATGCACAACAACAGGACAATCCATAAAACCGCCTCCATCCCTTCGATGAGAGCTCCAAGCAAATCTCCTGAACTCCCGCTAAATTGCTGAAGTGACCACCATTTATAGATCAAAGCAGCCAACACAATCATGAATAGCAGAAGAAGTATAGTCCATGTTCCACTAAGCCATATAAATAAGGCTCCTCCTGCAATCATCGAGCATGCTGTTCCAATTAACCAATATTTCATATGTAAGTGTTGTTTAAAAAAGTGAGCCAATCCCTTCTCTTTAGATGTACGTGTACAAATAAAATAAATTGACATACACAATCGTGACAAGAAAGGAACAGCAATTAGCCATATCCAATAAAAAGATGGCTTTTCGAGCAATTCTGCCAAAAAGAAGATTTTAGCTAAGATTAGAAATACCAATGATATAGCGCCAAATGCACCTGTCCGAGGATCATCCAAAATTTCTAATCGTTTTTTCTTATCTCTGTAAGAAAAATAGGCATCGCTTGTATCTACATATCCATCCAAATGGAGTCCGCCTGAACAAATGACATAACCGCTAATCAAAATAAAACTTAAAAGTAATGGACTAATGTCTGTGTATGTATGCAACAAATAATAGACAATGGACAACACAAAGCCTATCAATGCGCCCAGCCAAGGAAAAACGACAAACATGGCCGTGACGGTCTTTTTCGTCATTGGAATTTCTTTATGAATAGGCAAAATTGAAAAAAATTGAAGTGCAAGCAGCAGACCATTTGTCATTCTAATTCGCCCCCTACTTCCATTTATGTATAAAGCCGTAATCAATTTCAATTGCTTCTGAAGCATTCTTGACAAACCACTGGTGGAGCCTGCCAATTGTCTGCTGGTATAGATGTACCTCAGGATTTGTGGAAAGAGGTTCATCTAACATTTCGTTGGAAACGATGGCGAGAGGTATTCCAATAGCGCGAATTTGTAAAATAGTGCTTTTCATCTCATCCATCCGCTGTTTGAGTCTTCCTTCTTGCTTCCAAGCAAAAACGCCTGATTCACTCTGTTCATAGAATTCATTCGATAGCCAAGTTGTGACGCAATCCCAAAGAATAGCATCTCCTTGCTTCACCTGAACCAATACCTTTTTGAAATTCGTGGGCTGTTCAATGGTTACCCATTGATGCTCTTGCATTATCCGATCATGTTTATGCCGCTCTATCCGGTTTGTCATTTCTTCATCGAAGGCTACACCCGTTGCTAAGTAGACCAAGCGATTTGCTCGCACTTCCTTTGCTAACGCCACTAATCGCTGCTCCGCATACGCACTTTTGCCGCTTCGAACACCGCCTGTTATAAATGAGAGTTTTGCTTGATCCATGCCTCCATCTCCTCTTGAAGAACTGCCATCGCGTGTTCATTCTTTATTCCTACTCGAAACCATTTACCATCCAAGCCTTTAAAGTTTTCCGTATGCCGCAGGACAATGCCTCTGTTCAGCATGTCGTGAAAAAATCTTTGAGACAAATCTGGATGAGGAAGCTTAAAACAAACATAATTAGTCACGCTCTTTGTTGTTTTGCATCCTAATTCTTGCAGGAAATGTACAAATCTCACTTTCGACTTTTTAGCGTATTCTATGGATTTATCTCTGTATTGCGTTTCGTCAATACATTTTGCTCCTATATGGGCAGCGATGCCATTAATATGCCAATGCGGTACTTTTTCGCGCAATGCTTCAATCAATGCAGGAGAGCTTACCATATAGCCTAGCCGGATTCCTGGAATTGCGTACATTTTGGTCATCGAGCGCACAATGATTAGATTTGGAAAATCCTCTATGTACGAAATCATGGATGCTTCCTCCCCAATCCAATCGATGAAGGCTTCATCCAATATTACTGTGCAGCCCACTTTTTGACCTTCCTCTAAAAGGTGCACCAGTTCATTCCTTGGTGGCAGTACACCGGTAGGATTATTTGGTGTGCAAAGGTATAACAGATCGGCACGCTTCATATTTTCTATAATATGGCCTATTGGTAGCTTCCAATTTTCGATCTCTTCTACTGAGAGATGAATGATTTCTGTCCCATTTGCTCTTAAAGTTGCCTCGTATTCCGAAAAGGTTGGATGAACAATCATCGCACATTTTCTTTGAAAGTGTCCAGCAAGCAATGAAAAAATCTCGGCCGCACCATTCCCAAGCAATACGCGGCTCTTCGGAATGCCGTGATATGCTGCAATAGCAGATAAAAATGGTTCGCCGTGCGGTTCTGGATAGCTAGAAAGTAAGTGTATATAGCCTTGCCAGTTTTCTACTACTGAGAGGGGCGGCCCTAATGGATTTACATTTTCACTGTAATCTATGATTTGTTCTGGAAGCGGAATTGCTAATTCACTGTATAACAATTGCGGATTCGCTCCATGGTTAGGCAATGACAATCATAACTCCTCCTATCATAATACCGAGTAGCCAAAAATAAGCTGTGACAGTATACATGTGATTTACGGCTAGCTGAATATGTCTCGGAGCTAACTCTACTTCCTTCTGCCCCATTGTGGCTCTTTTGGAGACAACACCTTTATAATAATTGGTTCCACCCAGTTGTACACCAAGCTGATAAGCAGTCGCTGCTTCTAAATAACCACTATTAGGGCTTGGATGCTTCTTGGCATCAGTCAACCATCCCCTCATTCGTTCATAAAGTGAATGC
Source organism: Rummeliibacillus sp. G93 (assembly GCF_023515935.1). Lineage (NCBI taxonomy): Bacteria > Bacillati > Bacillota > Bacilli > Caryophanales > Caryophanaceae > Rummeliibacillus > Rummeliibacillus sp. G93. The sequence goes on along the minus strand of NZ_CP097314.1, from coordinate 298,537 downwards.
TTCGTCTCATTTTGCGTCGTTAAAAGGATCAGTAATCCTGTTAAACGGCTCGGGATATAGTTAAAGACATCGTCTGTATGAGCTGCTACAAAACCAAACTCTTTAAATTCCTTATTTTTGTACGCAACCATTGAATCAAGCGTATTTACAGCTTTGTACATCCAGATACCAGCTGCACCGAATAGAAAAGCCCAAAATAATGGAGCCGTCACGCCATCGCTCGTATTTTCAGAAACTGTCTCTACCACACCTCGTGTGACTTCACTTTCCGAAAGTTTCTCTGTATCTCTCCCGACAATCCACGAAAGCTTCACACGTGCTTGTACTAAGTTGCCAGCAGTAAGAGGCTCATAGACTTCCATCGCTGCTTGCTTCAAGCTCTTTTGGGCAAGCCCAAATGAAATGAGTAAACCTTCTACCAAGATGCCAAAAACAATGCCCACTTGATAGGCAATCACAACCACTGCATAAGCGGATACAGTCGTTGCCCCTACGACCAAAATGACTAGCAACGCACCCTTCGTTTTGCGGAATCCGCCTTTATTTAATCGTTTCGTTAGCCATCCAATCAAACCGCCAATCCATTTTACTGGGTGTGGCATTCTTTTAGGATCTCCAATAAGACGGTCAAGAACGATCCCTAGCGTACAAGCAATTAAATGTGCCAGCATTTAGTCCTGCTCCTTCGCTTTTTTATAGTCTTGTAGTGCAGTACAAAGGGTTTCATAAACACCGCGACCGATGAGCTTGCCTACTGCGGTTGCACTTCCAGCATATTCATAAAAAGGACCATTTTGCGTTGCGGCGATTAGCACACTATCCGTTGATGTCCCTGTTGCAATGGTGCCAGAAACAACATCTTTAATTTGTTCTGTATACATAGCCTTTGTTTTCGCTTCCGTTATAGCAATCATCCCCTGCATGAACGATTCATCAGTCAATGAGCCATTGATAAACACCCATATATTAATAGTCCCTACATGAAATACATCTTCTCTTTTGTAAGCGCTCGCAATATCGATTGCATTGCCCACCCCAGCAGTAACTGCCACAACGATATCGGTCTCGTCGGAAGTGAATTGCCGTACCACCGCATTTTTAGCTGGCACTGCAGTCATCATGGCGACTGTATTTGTAGGAGAAAATCCTTTCTCCATTAAGTATTCTTTTAATTCATCATGCGCATCATCGCACATATATTCTGCATCAACCGTCCGGTTAACGAAATACTGATACCAGCCGACGCCTGCATTATGGACGGCAGAGGAGAAAGCCTTCAGGGGTGAAGTTGTATGTAACTCGACATACTCATCACGTATTTTTATATCTTCTGCTTTTATAGGAACACTTTCCTTCCTCTCCCCTTTTATTTCAGGCATTAATGTCATTTGGGGTTTGGGCAAAAGAGGATGTGGATAGGTCGATATAGTCGTGTGATAGACGTCTTTTATAAAGTGTTCTTTTAGCACCTCATGCGGCTCACCCATCGCATAAATTTCTCCTTTATTTAGCAAGAGAAGACGATCACAATAGAGCGCTGCCAGATTGATATCATGGAAGATGGACAGAACTGTTAATCCATTTTGGACCACTTCAAGGCGAATCATATCAAGCAGTTTTCGCTGGTGTTCGATATCCAAATGGTTAGTTGGCTCATCCAGCAACAATAAATCAGCACTCTGTGCCAGTGCTTGTGCCACATATGTACGCTGTTGCTCACCACCTGAAAGATTTTCAAGCAACTGTTTTTCGTATGAAAGAATGCCAGTGGACTCCATCGCCTTTTTAATCGCTGATTCATCCTCATCCGTCCATGTGGAAAGCCACCTATGCTGATAAGGGTAACGACCAATCGAAACTGTCTCTCGAACAGAATGCGAAAAAGCCTGTGTATGTAGTTGTGGCAGCACAGCCATTTTGCGGGCAAGCTCTTTTGCCGTATATTCCTCTCGCCTCTTCCCTTCAATCTGAACATTTCCCTGATTGAATGGGAGCGTACCGCTAATAGCTTTAAGTAGCGTAGATTTGCCACTGCCATTTGGGCCAAGCACCCCTAAGAATTGGCCTTTTTTCACACTAAAATTTATACCTTTTACAATTGGATGTTTCTCATCATATCCTCCTGTAAGATCTTTTACGTTTAGCATTCTGTACCCCCTATCCTTTTCGTTGCCTAAAGAAGATATAGGCGAATACCGGCGCACCAAGCAATGCCGTAATCACACCGATAGGCAGTTCTGTCGGCGCAATAATTGTTCTTGCAACTAAATCACAAAGTATGAGCAGTGATGCCCCGTTCATCAGTGAAAGTGGCAAAAGATGCTGATGATTCGCACCAAAAAGCAAGCGTGTCATATGCGGTACTACTAGCCCCACAAATCCGATGGTGCCTGATACAGAAACAGCTGCTCCCGTTAACATCGATCCACCAATCAGTAGTGTTAATTTACTTCTTCTAACATTGACACCTAAATATTTCGCCCGTTCTTCACCAAATAGCATGGCATTCAACTCTCGTCGGTTCAGCCATAATAGAATCGTGCCCACTATGACGAACGGTAAAATCATCTTAACATATGGCCAGCCGCGCATCGATACACTGCCCATTAGCCAACTAATAATTTGTCGAAGCTCCTCGCCAGTGAGCGCGATCATCAGAGAGATAATAGAGCTTAAAAATGAACTAATGATTATGCCTGTTAATATCAGCGTTTCCATTTTCATCGCTTTGTCTACAAGCTTAGCAAATCCTAAAACCAAAAACATAGTCAATAATGCACCCATCATGCTGAATGCGGGCAACGTAAACATGCCCAATACAGGTGCTGAAAGACTGAAAAAGAGCGTCATCACGGCGCCCACTGAGGCACCTGATGACACTCCTAACGTATATGGATCAGCAAGCGGATTCTTAAGCAACCCTTGGAAAGCGGCACCTGAAATAGCTAATGATGCTCCAACGAGTCCTGCTAAAATCACACGAGGCATTCGAATAGACCATAATATATTCGATGCTACTTCATCTGCATTATTGTCCCATAACGTACTGATTGGCACTTTAACAGCGCCGGCTGATATCCCCAAAGCCATGCTCAAAAGAAGTATGGCAAAAGTTACGAGATATCCAACTACTATTTTTTTCACTTATTTAAATGCCTCTGGATAAACAGCTTTCGCCACTTCCTCAAGCCCTTCAGCAAGGCGAGGTCCTGGACGGCTAGTCTTGTCCGGATCAACTTGTACTACTCGGTCGTTTTTAATAGCCTTTAAATCTTTAAACCCTTGGCGTTTTTTTACTTTCTCTACGATATTTGGTACATAATTATATGTGATTAAGTATACATCTGGGTCACGCTTAATAATTTCCTCAGGGTCAATTTTAAACCAACCTGATTGATCATCTGCCACATTTTTAACATTTGCTAGGTTTAAGATTTCTTGCATGAATGTATCTTTACCAGCTGTATAAATCTCAGGCTCATCAGAGTTTTCAACGAATACATTGCGTTTTTTTACATCTGCTACTTTAGCCTGTACATCTTTTACTTTCGCTTTCATATCTTCTACAATTTGATCTGCTTTTGCACTTCTATTTGTAATTTTGCCGATTGTTTTAATAGTGTCATATGTTTCCTCGAAGTTGCTGGCATTTTTAACGACAAATACAGGAATACCTGCATCTCGAAGTTGCTGTATACCGCTCTTTGCAGATTCGGCAATCATGCCATGCGCAAAAACGGCATCCGGTTTTAAGCTGATAATTTTTTCAATATTAAGCTCCATGCCGCCTACTTTATCTTTTTTAGTAGCAGCTTCTGGATACGTATCATTATCTGTCACGCCGATTACGTGATCATCTAATCCTAAAGCAAAAAGAATCTCAGTATTGCTCGGCATTAAAGACACAATCTTCGTTGGTTCCTGCTTAAATTCGACTTTATTGTCTGTATCATCTGTTACTGTCATTGGATATGTAGCTGTTTTGTTTTCTGATTGCGTGGTTTTGTTTTCTGCTTCTGGCTTTTTAGAGTCGGATTGGCCACAGCCTACAAGCAATGTAAATGCCATCACAAGCATAAAACCAAGCTGCCATAGTTTCTTCATTTTTTACTCCTCCTGGTTGTAAGATTACTGTTGGTTGGAGAAAAAGGTCTTTAACTTTTCTCCAAAATAAAAAACTCTCGTTCACAACGAGAGGTTTGGTGATTGCAGCATTATAAAAAAAGATCATAATGGCACCTATCAATCCTCGTCGATATAAACGGTGTTCTATAATCGGCAGGTATCCTGGCTCGTGATCATCGCGCATCGCACCTTCCCAAAGTTTCCTTCAGTGGCATTCTCGAATTGCTCACACTTACAGTGGCGGGACCGCATCGGCTTTTACCGATTTCCCTTTTAACCCAAATAGCTTTCTATTCGGGACCGATTAAACTATGTATTTTATTTCTTTTTATTATATCTAATATTTTGTAAATTAGGAAGAGATATTTAATAGATATTCTAGTTAGGTAATTTCCAAGCTAGGTGAAGTTGTTTATCAACAAAAAAGCAGAGCCACAATATGGTGTTGTTGGCTCCGCTTTTTAAGAGTTATATTTATTACATTTTTTCCGGTGCAGAAACGCCAATCAATTTTAGCGCGTTCGCAATCGTTGTGCGAACTGCTGTGATAAGTGCAAGGCGTGCTTCTGAACGGTCTTTATTTTCTTCATCTAACACTTTTTCAGCATTGTAGAAGCGATGGAAAGTTGCGGCAAGTTCTTGAATATAGTTGGCGATACGGTGCGGTGCACGTACACGAGCAGCGTCAGCTACAATTTGCGGGAAATCGCCTACTTTTTTCAACAACTCAATATCTTTTTCTGTAGACAAAGCGTCAAGGTGTTCGATTGATGGTACAAACCCTTTTTCTGCGCTTTGGCGCAAGATTGAGCTAATACGCGCATGAGCATATTGTGCGTAATATACAGGGTTTTCGTTTGATTGTTTAACAGCCAAATCCAAGTCAAAGTCTAAATGAGAGTCACCTGCACGCATAGCAAAGTTATAGCGTACTGCATCTAGGCCAACTTCTTCTACCAACTCACGAAGTGTAACTGCATTCCCCGTACGTTTAGACATTTTCACTTTCTCGCCGTTACGCATTAGGTTAACCATTTGAATGACTTCCACTTCTAATCGGTCGCGGTCATAGCCAAGTGCTTCAATCGCAGCTTTCATACGTGGAATATAACCATGATGGTCTGCACCCCAGATATTGATCAATTGGTCAAAGCCACGACGCAATTTATCTTCGTGATAAGAAATATCTGGTGTTAGATATGTGTAAGAACCATCTGATTTTACTAATACACGATCTTTATCATCGCCAAATGTAGTAGAGCGGAACCAAATGGCACCGTCTTGTTCGAAAACATGTCCATTATCTCTTAGTTTTTGAAGAGCTGTTTCCACTTTTCCGTCTTTGTAGAGTGATGTTTCAGAGAACCAAACATCGAAATCTACACGGAAATCGTGCAAATCTTTTTGTAGCTTGCCGAATTCATGTTTTAATCCATGCTCACGGAAAAACTCAAATCGTTCTTCATCTGACTTATCAAGGATATCAGGGCCATATTCTGCTGAAAGCTCTTTAGCGATTTCAATGATGTCTTTCCCATGATATCCATCTTCAGGCATATTGAATGGCAAACCAAGCGCTTCGCGGTATCTTGCCTCAAGCGAGTTCGCTAATTTATTGATTTGGTTACCGGCATCATTAATATAGTATTCACGAGAAACATCATAACCAGCAAAGTCTAAAACATTGCACAAAGAATCGCCGACTGAAGCACCACGCGCATGTCCTAGGTGAAGATCGCCAGTTGGATTTGCAGAAACAAATTCAACTTGGACCTTTTCCCCTTTGCCTGTGTTTGTACGGCCATAATTAACGCCTTGATCTAAGACCATCTTCACAACATCTGCTAAGTAATCTTTGCGCAATGTGATGTTCATAAAACCAGGGCCAGCAATCTCGATATTTTCAATATTTGTTTGTTCTGTTTCAAGGTTTTCAAGAATCGCTTCTGCTATCGCACGAGGTGGCTTTTTAGCCAGCTTAGTTAGCTGCATCGCCACATTCGTAGCATAGTCACCATTCTCTTTGCTTTTTGGTGTTTCAAGGTGAATATTCAAAGAACTCGCATCTTCAATGATGCCTGCTTTTTGAATAGCTGATTTTAGCGCATCTTTAATGGCTTGTTGCACTTGTTCTACTGCGTTCATTTATTTCCCTCCGTGTACTGTAGTTCTAATATAAAGTTGCCCGCATGTTCGGAACCGATAATTAATTCGTACTGTAGATAAAACCGGCCGCTGTGCGTAGTTTCCGATGGATGATATTTCATTTCCTTCACCTGAGTAAATAACGGTAGTTGTCCAAATTGGCTTTGATAATGGCCCCTTTGTGATTCTCCCACGACAAATGGCATGCGCATCTTAACATCACCATTACGAATAATCATTGCATCCTTATCACCAAACCGCAATGTTGTCCGTATATGTGAGTCCTCTTGCACTTCGGTGTATTGCAAATAAATTTGTCCACGTTTTTCCATAAGGGTACCCTCAGACCAAAACTCAATCTGCTCAGGCTTTTCACCTTGTTGTGTGATTGTTGAAGTTATTTTTAATTGTACCGGTATTGAAAGAGCATCTGGCATAAGTGATGCCTCCATTTTCTACTTAATATAACCTTTTTATTATAGGATAGGAGAGGAGTTCATTTCAAGGTACAACTTGCGATTGAACCCCTTTCTGTCAGTTCAACCATCCTATCCTCAATGTGCCCAAAGCAAATCCATTTCAGAATAAAAATACATTTTAACATTTCTTTATGCAGATTGAAAAAATTTTTCTTCTCGCTATCTAGGTAAATGGTATAATAGATAGAAGACTTTAGGCGGTGATATTAGTGTTTCTTGAATACGCAGTTTATTTTTCGCTATTATTTACTTTTGTCATTTCCTTTTACCTTGCCTATCAGTTACTTGAGCAATCTACTGGCATCTATAAGGAATTCCATCCATGGATTGTTGGTTTTGCCGCTTCTATAACAGGTTTGCTTTTAATGAAAGCATCCACCCATTTTAAGAGCGAATATCTAATAAACGGCGATTTGCGCAATGTGCTTTTGTTGTTATCCGGATGGCTTGGCGGCCCTATTTCTATGGGTATTGCGGCAACATTAATTGGCATAACGCGCATATATATTTCCGGTCTCTCGGAAATTTCCATCCATTCTGGAATTTTGACCATCATAGTAGGACTTATTCTCGCCTTACTAGCTTGGTGGAAACCGATTAAATTTCGCAATCTGCATTATTATCTATTGCTTTCCATTCTTTTTTACGCCTCTAGCATTGCGCTCAATGCAGAAAATTGGTTAATAAGCGCTGTGCTATTATTCATTATCTCGATTCCAGCACTTTATATAACTGCGTTTGTAATTCGTCTCTTAAATAATCAGTTTAATAAAATCCATACGATCGAAAAAATGGTAGAAACTGATTTTTTAACAGGCTTGCCAAATATCCGAAAATGTAAGTGCATTATAGATCGTTACATTCAAAGCGAAATTCCGTTTGCCCTGCTATTGATTGACATAGACCAATTTAGCAAGATTAATATGAAACATGGCGTTATGGTGGGCGACCAATTTTTAAGAAAAATTGGCGAATTGCTAAAAGAATTTAATAGAGAACATCCTGGTTCTACCTCTATTCGGATTAGTGGAGAAGAATTTTATTTAATTTGCAAAGATCTGCCGCCCGCATCCAGTTTGCAATATGCCTATGATATAAGTAAATCCATCTCCAAGATGTCAGTAGATTTAGAAGACGGAAGCAGTGCTTCTATCTCTGTTAGTGTCGGTATTGCTAACTATCCTGAGAACGGCAAGACGATTTACGAAATTGCTCAATCCACACACGATGCCTTTCGACTTGCAACAACGAAAGGGAACAATCAAATCGTTCACTATAATCAAATCCCTAAAACTCCTGTGCCAATGGACAAATAGCCATTGGCACTTTTTTTGTATTCAGATTTGTAAGATCTGTCCTGCTTTTTATTCGTTTTTCATCAAATTTAGCGCTATTCTTTCCGTTTAGTTTGTGCAATCTCTTCACATACTAGTTTCAACGATAGGAAAGGAAGCGATAGGATGAACCGAGCTGAATATCATAAGCAACGAAAAAAGAAGCTGCGACTACGGCAGTTAGTCATATTGATGGTCGTGTGTGCCTCAAGCGTCATTACTGCTCTGGTCTCACTCCGTGTTTACGCTCAAATTACAGGGGCTCCATCTTTAACTGTTCCTAAGGCAACCGTTTTTTTAGATACTAGCGGGGAACAAATTGGAGATAAATTTGCCGGACAACGTCGTTACTGGGTAGGGTTAGATGATATTTCGCCTTTTGTAACAAAAGCATTGATTGCTACTGAAGACCAAAATTTTTATAAGCACAATGGTTTTGACTATACACGGATTGCAGGCGCCATAGTACAAGATGTGAAAGCAATGAAAAAAGTGCAAGGTGCTAGTACGATTACTCAACAGTATGCCCGCAATTTATATCTTTCACACGATAAAACATGGCTTCGTAAAATGAATGAGGCCCTCTATACGTATCGATTAGAAACTTTCTATGATAAAGATCAGATTCTAGAAGGATATTTGAATACAGTTTATTTTGGACATGGTATGTATGGAATTGAAGCTGCCAGCCGCTATTATTTCGCCAAACCGGCAAAAGAGCTTACACTGCCTGAGGCTGCATCGCTGGTAGCAATACCGAAAGGGCCGAGCATTTACTCGCCTCTGGCAAGTGAAGAAAATAATCATAATAGACAGCAGCTGATCTTGTCGTTGATGAGAAATAAAGAGATGATTACAGAAGAAGCAAAAGAACGCGCACAAAATGAAAACCTAACATTTAAATATGACGAGTGGGATAGCGATAAAATGAATGCTCCTTACTTTGTCGATACAGTTTGGGCGGAGGCTAAAAAGATTTTGGAGAAAAATGGTCGAAACATTGCAGAAGGCGGTTGGACCATCCAAACGACTTTAAATCCGCTCCACCAAAAAGCTGCAGAGGAAGCTGTAGAGAAAAATATGCCAAGTTCTGGTCTTCAAGTTGGATTTGTCAGCATGGATCCTAAAACAGGATATGTGACTTCATTAGTAGGAGGCACTCATTATACAGAGAGTTCATATAATCGTGTGACCCAAGCAAAAAGGCAACCTGGTTCTGCTATTAAACCGTTTTTATATGCAACGGCATTAGAAAATGATTTTTCGCCAATCACATTTATGGATGCAGAAAAAACCATTTTCACCTATGACGGTGGACGTTCAGAGTATGAACCTAAAAATGTAAATGGCAAATTTGCTAATCACCCAATTTCGCTTGCACAAGCACTGGCTATCTCTGACAATATTTTTGCCGTAAAAACCTATGAGGAAGTAGGACATCGTAAATTTAAGCAAATGCTCAATCGCTTTGGCATTGGTGAAACCCTACAAAATACACCTTCTGTGGCACTTGGTACAACAGAAGTGACGCTGAAGGATATTACATCTGCATACAACACACTTGCTGCAGGCGGAGTTAAGAGATCACCAATTACCGTGCTTTCTATCAAGGATGGCGAAGGCAAATTAATTTATGAAGTCGAAGAAAAACGTGAAGAAAAAAGAGTGCTGAAAAAAGATGAGAATTTCATTTTAACTCAGTTGATGACAGGCATGTTTGACCCTGTGTTTAATGACTATACCCCTGCTACAGGTGTAAGTCTGCGCAACAGACAAACAAGACCTTATGCTGCAAAATCAGGTACGACCCTGACAGACCAAATGATGATCGGCTTTACGCCATCATTAACAGCGGGTGTATGGAACGGATACGACCAGGGCAAACAGCTCTCAAGTGAAGAAGATGCACGAGCTACAAAGCATATCTGGATTGACTTTATGGAAGGGGCACTGAAAGATACTCCAAGCGAACCTTTTATCGCACCAAAAGGAGTTCAATCCGCTATCATAGATGTTGAAACTGGGGGCATTGCTACAAAAGCATGTGGCAGACAGCGATTAGTATATCTCAAGAAAAAAGATATGCCCAAGAAAAAATGCACAGATCCTTCTATCGTTAATGAATTGACAAAAGAAACAGATGAAACATGGAGTCTGTTCCCGTTCTCTTTATTTGAATAACAAACTAAAAAAACTTCCATTCCAAAGGTGTCCGTTAACCTTTGGGGTGGAAGTTTTCTGCTTCAAGATGACTGCATATATCCTTTCGCCCTTGGGATGGCTAATGAGAACCATACAACTTCTCGCACAGCATATGTCCTAGCTTACATTTGCAAGCTTTAATTCTAGTGTACTTCCTTTCCAGAACACTTTCAACCACGTAATTAGAAAGTGCCAGAAAAAAGCGCATGTTCGACAAAAATTGGATCATTCAAAGCCTAAATCAGCATGTAATGAAGGGCTGCTGTTTTTCCACATCTCTTCATTAAAGTTTTTCAAAAACTCTCCAAGGACCTGTTTTGACGTCGTATCCATTTCATCAATCATAATATTTCTTTTCATGGATTTATCCATTTTGTTGACATGCTCTGCCAGTATCTTGTAGCCTCTGCGTTTTTCGCGATTGACTACCATTTCACATGCAGTCACACCAGCATAATATGGCCCGTTTTCTTTTTGTTCAATCGTTACCCATACAAGCCAGTACGGTTTGCCGCCTTCAGAATCTTTACGGTCTGTTGTAAATTTGATACCCTTTTCTACTGCACTTCTTGCATGCATTGCACCAATATCTACTTCCGCTGTTTTTTCAATCACATCGATGATGACCGGAGAGACATTCTCAAGTGTGATGGAACCAATTCCAAACCCTTTGTGGCCATCGGTAGGATTGTTTTTAATTATGGTAAATTCCATTTTTTTCGGTTGCTGTTCATTTGCCATTTCATAATTCCTCCGTATACGTTATGATTACCACTATACACTACATTTTACACAAGGAGACTTCTTATGCCTATCGTAACGATTAAAATGCTTGAAGGACGTACAGACGAACAAAAACACCAGCTTGTCAAATCAGTCACAGACGCAGTATCCGAAAGTGTGAATGCGCCAAAAGAAAATATCTCTATCATTATTGAAGAGATGAAAAAAGAACACTACGCTGTAGGCGGCGTCCGTAAAAGCGAAGTCTAATAAGCATTTAAAACAGACATTGAATGAGACTTCATTGAATGTGCTAATTGAAGTGGGTGTATCGAATCTGCGAGTCGAATACCCACTTTATTAAAATATTGCATCAAAAAATTTATAACATTTGTGCAGCGGAAGCCGTGACTCCTACGGAATAAGCTTAAGCGAAAGCCCCGGTTGGAGCGGAACCATTCTACTTGTACTTTTTCTAAGACTAAAAATTTCCCCTTGTCTGTTTTCTTTGCTATAAAAAAACGTGAACAAGATTCCTTGTCCACATTCTATAATTAATTTGCATTCAATTTGATTTCCTCTAATGCCTCAATAAGTGAAAATGCTTCATTCATTTCTGTCTCTGTAAATTTCAATTTTCCTTTTACCACATGCACTTTTTGAATCCGATCTTCTTTCGAAAGTTCATCAAAAAACAATAGCGTAGAAACAAGCTCCAAAAAGCGGGCACTTTTACTGTTTAGTACCTCTACGACTTCATTTAAATGCTGCTGTTCCTCGCACATATGCTTCGAAAAGTTTGTTCCTTTATCAGTCACTTGATATGTGTACTGCACATAGGACCCCTTATCTTCCATTTCTTCCGTTAAAAAACCCATCGTGCATAGCTCTTCTACGCGCAAAGTAAGCTCCTCCGAATAGGGACCATAAATATGAAATTGATATTTCTCATTGAAAGGAAACTTCATTTTTTTTGCGATATAAACCATCTTTTGCAGCTTTTTCCGTCCCGTAACACTTCCAGCTAAAGATACAAATTGTACGACTTTTGCATGTTCTTCTAGCACGTTTTTCTCCTTTCGAGAAGCTTAACCTCTCAGTACTTTTAATATTTGTTTTTTTAGCGTTTTTTGAGTACCATCCTGCAGCAATACTTCTTCCGGAAAATATAACTTATGATCAGATCTTCGTTTCCCTGAAATAGCTTCAACAATTTCAGAGCATCTTGATAGTTCACGCGTTTTACCATTCGGCATTAACAACTGGATGGGTACGCGCTCTTCTTCTTCTCCTGGCCGGTAAAAATCGTATGGTAAATCTGAGATAGAATCGTGAACTAAATAATATTTAGGGTCAATGCCCGCTTGATAAAATAACTCTTTTAGATCACTTAATTTTTCATATTCATTTGCAGGATCAAATTCTATATATTTAAATAACTTTCTATTAATAAAACGGCGGCTTAAATCGCTTAATATCGGATCACTTTCTTGCATCCACATTTGAAAATAAGTAAGCAAAATATTTTCATCAAGTGCAATATAATCTTCTAGTTCGATATTGTTTTGGAAAAACGCCATAAAATGTGTAGGTTCTTGCTTGAATTGATAGTTTCCCTGGCTCAAGTCTTTTGCACGATGAAGAATCTTCGTTAAGATTACTTCTGCACTGCGGGAAACTGGGTGGAAATAAACCTGCCAATACATTTGATAGCGACTCATAATATAGTCTTCTACCGCATGCATCCCACTTGACTTGATGACGACCTGCTCTTCTTTTGGTCTCATAACACGTAGGATTCGTTCCATATCAAAGTGACCATAGCTGACACCTGTAAAGTAAGCATCTCGCTGCAGATAATCCATGCGATCCGCATCAATTTGGCTGGAAATCATACTGACAACTTGTTTATTCTCATATGTTTTGGCAATGACGTCTGAAACTTTTTGCGGAAATTCAGGTGAAACGCGTGTCAATACATGGTTTACCTCTGTATCTCCTAAAATAATTGCTCGTGTGAATTCCTCATGGTCTAAATCAAAAACATGTTCAAAGGAATGTGAAAAAGGGCCGTGGCCAAGATCATGCAATAATGCAGCACAAAGAACCACGAGACGTTCGCTTTCATCCCACTCTGGCATGTCTATGAAGATATCGTCTACCATTCGGCGGACAATTTCGTATACCCCCAAAGAATGGCTAAAACGACTATGTTCTGCACCATGAAACACTAAATACGTCGTACCGAGCTGTTTAATCCGTCGTAAACGCTGAAATTCCCTCGTGCCGATCAAATCCCAAATCACTTGATCTCGCACATGGATATAGCGATGTACCGGATCTTTAAACACCTTTTCTTCCGCTAATTTTTTTGTCGCATAATCCAATTCGGAACCTCCCTTTTTCTCCAAAGTGTCCTATTATGCACTATATTTCACCATTATATACGAAAAAACCACCTTATTGAAAGGTGGAATAGTAATTGTACATATTTATTCTTGATAACTTTCTGGCAGCTTCTTTTGAGACTTTAATTTAGCTACTACTTTGGGAATCAATTCTTCTTCTGTATGTGCTGCACATGGACGATTATTTACGATTGTGAATGTTTTTCGAAGACCCGGCCCACAATAAGATTGACATTTGATATCAATCACTGCATCTGGATCTACCGTCTTTAACTTAGGTATTAATGTTTTTAAATTAACGGCTTGACACTCATCGCAAACACGAAATTCGTTTGCCATTTTGTCTCCAACCCTTTCTATATCTCAATTTCAAGTTAGTATCATTCTAAAAATGAACTAATTTTTATACTTACTATACTGCATTTCCGCTGCAGGCGGACTCTCCCGCTTTCAAGTCATAACGCTCTTTTAGTTCATATTAATTATAGTGTATCGTATTTTCTATCTCTCATTCAAGACATTTTCTTTTAAACCTATTAGAAGTTATTGAATAAAAAATAGTAAAACTGTCTACGCTAATCCTATGAAACAAATAGGAGGTTTTAAACAATGAAAACGAGACAAGATGCTTGGTTACCAGAAAACGACGAACTATTGGCAGAAGCCGTTTTACGCCATGTAAAAGAAGGGAGCACACAGCTGACGGCCTTTGAAGAAGCTGGTGATGCACTTAACCGTACGGCTGCAGCTTGTGGCTTCCGCTGGAATGCAGTAGTACGCAAAAACTATGAGAAAGAACTATCTTCAGCAAAGAAAGAACGCAAGGAAAGAATGCGAGTCTACGGTACTACTGTACGAAGAAGAACAGCTGGTCTCTACTTATTGCCTAACGATAAACATAGTGAAACAACAAGGTCCATCCCTCTATCTGCCATGTCAATTGATTTAGTTATTGCGTATCTAATGCGTTTACAACAGAGCGATTTTCATGATGAAGAGGTGACAAGATGGCGCCACCTAGCAAATATTGCAAATGATAAAGCGTCACAATTAGAAAAAGAAGTCTTACGCTTAGAAAAAGAACACCGCAACATGAAAAAAGACTATGAGCAATTCATGCAAGTAATGAATCGTGCAAGACGCCTTATGACACTTGGGACAGAGGATGAACATATCGCACCTGTCTTTACGATGGAACGCAACGGTAATCTTGTGAAAAAAGAAGATGTACCAACCGTTGGAATTGAAGAATAATATCAAGAAATAGTTTAGCTAAAGAAAAAACCGAACTATAATGTGACTTTCACTGTCACATTTGTTCGGTTATTCTTTTTGCTCCGTTTCAGACGGCGCATATTGTAGGAGACGCCGTCCCCCACTTCACGCTATTTAAATATTTTATTAAATTTGTTCTGACCAAGCCTCTTTATGATATCTAGTTTTTAACCTATTTCCCGGGAAATCGACAGTATTCTACTCATCTATCGGTAGCATTGATTGATTTCGTTCGAAAACTCTCTTTAAATAAAATGAATATAATTCAATTTCCTCTTCCTGAAATTGACCGATGGCTAATTGGTCACTTAGTAATGCTAATAGATTTTGCAATTCAATGACCGTTTGCTGTACTGTAATCTCTTCGCCTAATAATTCACTTAGTGAAGCCATGACCTCTGGCTTGATGTCAGGGTAGTGGAATTTTGTTTGTTCCCCCCGCAAGCTGACTTGATAAAAATCTTTGATCAATGCAGCTCTCTCTACACCGCTTCCTTCTACGCACAGATAGATTTGCACCGCGATTCCTTGGCGCATTCTTCGTTGCGAGATGCCTGCAAATTTCTTTCCATTGATGCTTAAATCATAAGAACCTGGACAATAAGAGCCGACAATTTCATACGCTTCTATTTGGTCAGCTACTTGTGGAAAGAGCATTTTGATGAGTTCTACCATAATTTCATAGCCTGTATTAATATCAATCCGTTCTTCCTGCTCTGATAGAATTAACGAAATGTTTAGGACACCAGGATCTATCACAACAGCCAGGCCACCTGAATTCCGTACGATTGGCACGTAGCCTCGACTGCTTAATAAGTCCATGCCCTCTTTTATATGAGGTAGACGATGGTCTTGAATCCCCAGTACTACTGAATCGTTATGCACCCATGTTCGCACACTAGCAGGAGATTGTCCCTGCCCTACTAACTGGCATAATGTATCATCAGCAGCAAAAGATTCTAATGGAGAACGGTCAATACCACTCATAGATTGATCAATAAAACGCCAAACTTTTTGATGTAAATAATCTTTCATGTTCTCTTCTCCTGCATGGTTAGTATTATTATTTCATTATCTCACGAATAATACATGAATCAAAGATGTGAAAGAAACTCTCTTCTCACTCTGCGCTAACGAATACTGACTCTTGCCTCAAAACGTTCATAAAAGAGTATATCAGTAGCTTGAAGAGCTTTCACTAAGTGAAGTTTCGCTTTATTTCTGTTAAAATGAGGGAGTATTGATTTTAGAGTTTAAAGGAGTGTTTCTTACAATGATTGAAGCAGCACAAACACTTGACGGCTGGTACGTATTGCATGATTTTCGTGCAATGGACTGGACATCATGGAAATTAGTTTCGAAAGAAGAACGCAAAGCAGCTGTTGATGAATTTATTCAATATCTTGATAAGCTGAACGAAGCGGACGAAAACAAAACAGGCAGCCATGCATTCTACTCGATCGTAGGACAAAAAGCTGATTTCGTAATTATGACATTACGTGAAACAATGGAAGAATTGCAAGAACTTGAAAATGAATTCAATAAACTTGCGATTGCTGATTTCACAATCCCTACTTATTCCTATGTTTCAGTAGTGGAGCTTTCCAACTATTTAGCAGGCAAGCCTAAAGATGATGGTCCTGCTGAAGATCCATATCAAAACCCGCATGTGCGTGCACGCCTATATCCTGAATTGCCTCGTTGGGAACATATCTGTTTCTACCCAATGGACAAACGCCGCCAAAAAGGCGCTAACTGGTATATGTTAGAAATGGATGAACGTCGTAAATTAATGCACTCCCACGGACTAATCGGCCGCAGCTATGCAGGAAAAGTAAAGCAAATCATTTCTGGTTCTATTGGTTTCGATGACCACGAATGGGGCGTTACATTATTTGCACATGATGTATTGGAATTCAAAAAATTGATTTATGAAATGCGTTTTGATGAAGTGTCAGCACGCTACGCTGATTTCGGTGAATTCTTCGTCGGCAATATTATGGACAACGAAAAATTAGAGAAATTTTTAGCGATTAAAGATTAATACGAAAAGACCAGCTCTCATATTATGAGATGGCTGGTCTTTTTTAATAGGCAAATCGCTGATCCAATTCTTCAAGCTTTTCTACAATTTGCTCCTCAATTGGCTGATTCTTTGATATGCATTCATCCGCATATAGCGCTAACAGCGGATGATCACCTACCATGACACTGTGCTTCGCATGCTCAAAAACCGGAATATCATACTCATCATCACCAAAGGTAATGTATGCCCCTTTCTCAATGCCCAGCTTTTTTAATGCTTTCCACTTTTGAATGCCACATGGTGTGATATCAAGCATACCTAGTTGGTAATGTGTATGGATAATCACGTTTAATTCATCTAGTTTTTTACGCAGAATCGCCATATTAAATGACGTGACAATCGTAATCTTTACAACATGTTCAAGCTTATCTAAGGGTTTATTAACCCCAAGGCCATTAGGATCGATCGTTTCAGCAATCGGGTGGTCAGCTGGACCAGTATATGAATAATCCCACTCGCCTTCTATGAAATAAGTTACTTTATATTCTTTCATCAATAACCGAATACTCTCTAATGTTTCTTCATCAAATACAACATTCGGCTTTACGTTTCCATTATGGCAGAGAATGGCCCCATTTCGCCCTATCATTTTGTTGCCGTGAAATCTTTTGGCCAACAATGGTAACATATCGCGAATAGGACGGCTCGAAGAAAAAATAACCTCATGTCCTTTTTGGACCAAGCATTCTAAACTGTACGTAATTGAATCTGGCACAGGCTGATCTTCAAAACAGATTGTTCCCTCTAAATCAAAGACAAATTGCATGGCTCAACACTTCTTTCTATATAACATTCTCTGGAGGATTTTACCTATCAGTAGCAGGTAAGCCGTTTCTCAACAGACTTGGAAATTAACAGAGAGGCACAGGATAATAAAGAACAAAGAAAAAAAGACTAAAGCAGGTTCCACACACCTAATCTCCCGTTTTACATTATTTCCCCTCTTCTATTCAAATTATACGTTTATGGTGGTTCTTATTTTATCTTCTACGCATATATAAAGAAGAGGAGGTTATGTTATGCCTGTCATCAAAAGTACATCAAAAGAACTTGACCTTTTAGCACGACTTATGCGGGCAGAAGCTGAAGGCGAAGGAGAACTAGGAATGTTAATGGTCGGAAACGTGGGCGTCAATCGAGTCCTTGCAGATTGTTTAGATTTCCGTGATGTGAGAAATCTTCAACAAATGGTTTTTCAGAGTCCGGGTGGCTTTGAAGCTACAACGAAGAGCTACTTTTATCAACGTGCAAGAGAGCAAGATCGTCGTTTAGCCCAAAGAACCATTAACGGAGAACGTTTTCACCCAGCAACCCGAGGACTATGGTTCTTTAAGCCAACTGGCGACTGCCCTGCGCAATGGTATGGACAATGGAACACCGGGCGATATAAATCGCATTGTTTCTATGCGCCTACAGAAGCTGACTGCCCGCAAGTATAAATAGAAGAAGGGAAGATGAAATGGTTCAATATTATTGGACACCGAACTATCAACAACAGACTTACCCAGCAGGCGGTGTGACTATTCCAACAGGCACCGTACAAACAACTCCTAGCCAGGGACCAGCAACCGGGGGTCTGCACTTGGGCAGAGAGCAGTCATACATCGAAAATATTATGCGTTTAAACAGAAGTAAGCCGGGAACTTTCCACTTTTCATTTGAGCATGCAACAGCTCAAGGACAAAATGTGGTCATTATTAGAGGGGTAATTGAAGCTGCCGGACGAGATCATGTTATTTTACGCGATATCAAAACAAATCATCGTTTTCTTATGCCGATGATTTACTTTGATTATGCGGAATTCGATGAACCGTTACAGTATTTTGACCAAACTCCTTAAAAAATGAACTGATTGAACACACCAAAAATGCCAAGTATTAAACAAACTTGGCATTTTTATTATTGACTAATACTATTTACCGAACTTTACTGCAGCAATCATAACCAATACCCAAGCAATTAAAAATAAGACGCCTCCGATTGGTGTAATTGCGCCAAGCACTTTAATTTGAGTAACTGCCAGTACATACAGGCTACCAGAGAATACAATCGTACCGATCAGCATAATCATGCCTGCACGTGATAGCAAGGGAATGGGACCAAATAAACTTTTACTCATTAAAATCCCTATCAAAATAAGACCTACTGCATGAAACATTTGGTATTGAACGGCTGTTTCATACACTGTCGCATAGTGGTCTGTCAAAACGTCTTTTAACGCATGAGCGCCAAATGCTCCGAATGCTACTGCTAAGAATGCGAGTATAGCACCAATTAAAATATAAAAACTCATTTTATATGACAATCCCTTCTAAAAATCAAATAGTGAATCACCGTTCGCATCTTCTTCTTCCAGCTTATTGGCTGTGAGCGATTTAGGCATGGAAGAAACGGATGAATGGGACAAGTCTTGTACGGTCTCCCCTATCATCTTTGGCATAACGGTATGAGGTGTCGGTGATTTGTCACTTTGCAGCGCTAGGTCACATAAAGCTCGAATAGCGGACAATTCTTCGCGCATCATAGCTTCATTACTTCTTTGGCCCGCTTGATGAATATGTTTTTCTAGTTCGCGGATGACCGCATCATAAGAAATCATTGTATACCCCTCTCCTATCCACTACTACTTCTTTTACTATTACTTTACCATGTTTCGAAGTGGAGATGAAGGGTGTCTCTACTCACTATCTGTCAAATTGAAGTCAATCGGCTCTTCGCCCCACGAGAGAAGCTGGTTATTGATTTTAGAATACGGGCGGCTACCAAAAAATCCACGGTGTGCACTTAATGGACTTGGATGGGGTGATTTAATAATGGCATGGCGAGAAGTATCAATTAATCTTTCCTTTTGCTGTGCCGGTTTTCCCCAAAGGACAAACACAATCGGCTCTTGCCGTTCTGACAGTTTTTCTATGACAGTGTCAGTAAACTGTTCCCATCCTTGATTTTTGTGCGAATGTGCTTCATGCGCTCGAACAGTCAGTACAGTGTTCAATAAGAGTACGCCTTGCTTTGCCCATTTAATCAGTGACCCATCCTTTGGTATGTCAAATCCAAGATCCTCGTGTAATTCTTTCAGCATATTTTGCAGGCTTGGCGGTTTTCGCACACCATCTTTTACTGAAAAGCTTAAACCTTGTGCTTGATTCGGACCGTGATACGGATCCTGCCCAAGCATAACTACCTTCACTTCATGGTAAGGCGTATAACGGAACGCATTCCATATATCCTCCATTGGTGGATATACAGTATGTGTGGCATATTCTTCTTTTAAGAAATCGCGCAGCTTTTGATAGTAAGGCTTATCAAACTCTGCGCCGACGATTTCTTGCCAATCGTTGTCAAAAATTCTTTTTGGCATCGTATCACTCCTTAAATTTTACGGTCACATCATAGCCAACTAAAGCAAACATATCTGCAACAGAGTTTTTGGCATTATTTTTTGCTCTACTCAACAATCCCTGTGTTTTGGCTTCTTTGATCATTTCCCTTTTCGCTTCAGCCGTTAAACCAAAGGCTTCTTTCATATCTGGTTTGTTACGAAAAAGACCTTCGCTGGAGAATACTTGCACATTATCAAAATCTACTTCTGGTTCACCAAGAATCTTTGGGGCAGGCAAGGTAATCGTTGCTTCCTTGTTCTTTTGGTCAAGCTTTACATTTTTTTCTGAAACATCTTCGAAATCCACACCGGCTTTAACCCCACCTGGAACAACTACTAATAACTCTCTCTTTGTACCTGGCAAATCGATACCGATTTCTTTCCCGAATAACTCATTGTTCTCTTTTTCAATAATAACTTTTGTAAATGCCTCTGCTGTCGTTAATTCATTTAAATTTTGGATACGCTCGACTAAAGAGCCCTTCTGCTCTTGGTAAGTACTTCCTTGAATCATTTTCCAAGCAGCAAAAGGTACAAGCAAAATAACTAATAAAATTAAAAGGCTGGCCCACATATATTTATTTTTTAATAAAGCCAGTACTACTATATTTCTAAAGCTGCGTCGTCGCATTGAGGTTCCCTCCACCACAGTCGCAGCCTGTTCATTATCTCGATAATACTTATTAAACAATTGAGTTAACTTTTTGTTGTTTCTTGGCATAAACTTCCTCCTTTTATACTCTTTTTCTACCATCTAGCATACTACTATTGTTATTTTAGCGGTTAGTAGACGTTTTGTCGAAATTTAAGAGTTCCTGAAAATCATTTTTAAATGAATCCTTTTAGCAGCTTTTCTGACCCTTTCATTTCTCTACATTCTGGCTATTTTTACTGGCCAGTTTAACAGCTATAATAGATGGGAAAAGAAATTATTTATGAGGCATTTATTATTGGACAACCTACACTATGTCCTATCTTGTTATGAAGGAGTGTTTAACATGTCACTAAAGAAAACATTAACGATTGCCGGATCTGATGCTTCTGGCGGAGCTGGTTTGGAAGCTGACTTGAAGACTTTCCAAGAATATGGCACTTACGGTATGGCTGCTGTAACAGTCATTGCTACTATGGATCCTGATGCAAATTGGTCACATGGTGTTTATACATTACCTATTGATGTTCTAAAAGCTCAGCTAAAAACTGCCTTTTCTACTGGAATAGATGCAGTTAAAACCGGCATGTTATCAACAGAAGAAGTCATTCTTACTGCCGGCGATGCGATTAAAGAGGCTCATCTTAAAAATGTGGTTATTGATCCTGTAATGGTATGTAAAGGGGAAGATGAAGTATTAAATCCAGGAAATGTAGATGCGATGATTTCACATTTGCTGCCGATTGCTTTAGTTACCACACCTAATCTATTCGAAGCTGGTCAATTAGCTGGCATGAAAACACCAAAAAACATTGACGAAATGAAATCAGCTGCTGAGAAAATCCATGCAATTGGCGCTAAGCATGTCGTCATCAAAGGCGGCCGCTCTATTGATCCAAACAAAGCATTTGATTTGTATTATAACGGCGAAAAACACTTTTTATTAGAAACGCCTAAAATTGAGACAACATACAATCATGGTGCTGGATGCACTTTCGCTGCTGCCATTACTGCTAATCTAGCAAATGGTCTTGATGTCAAAGAAGCGGTTATTAAATCAAAAGAATTCGTTGCTGCAGCAATTACACATGGCTGGAAATTAAATCAATATGTCGGTCCTGTAATGCATGGTGCGAAGAATGTATATGGCGCACCTGAAATTACTGTGACAGAACTGTAGTATTCTTCAATAAATAAGCTTCCACTCCAAAATGGGTGGAAGCTTTTTAATTTACTCTATGTTGGGACAAAATGTCTTTATGCTTAATATTTCAGCCAAAACTGCAATCTTTTCCTTATATAGTTGTAGAAAGTACTTAATAATAAAAAGAAAGTCATTAAAATTCCGCCAACAGCTGTTATCAGACAAATCCATTCATAAATATTGTAATGGAATATTTCCGACCACTTATAATTTCCGTCCCATTCTTCAATAATCAGGTTCATCCCGTATATACCCGAGACAACCGTAAACATCGTCAATACAAATAACAAGTAGTTTTGCCTTTTGTCTGCCGCTTTTTGCTGGTTCACATAAAGGGCATCAAGCGTTTTAGAGACCTCACTGAAAAGCTCATCGATTTTAAAAATCTCTCTCAAGCGCTTCGACATTTCACGACTTGATGAACGGCTGCTGACCTCTTGGAAGTAATATTTAGAAGAAAACATGGTAATCAACTGCATTAATTTCTCTACATAAATTTCATCCTTTTTCCAAGCTAGCTCACAATACCGGAAGGAGAGTTCGAGTAGTGTTAATTTGTAAAAGTAATGAAGTAAGATGGTGTAATAGTGAACGCCCATAAATCGAACTCTTGCTTTTTCTCTAAAAGCCTCTGTTGTATCACGATAGACAATCGTTGTTTGGACATGTTCTGTTGTTATGTCACATAACTTAGGCATATAGCGTGTGTTCACACGCGTTTTTAGGTACTCCTCCATATGCTCTGTATTAGCTGCAGAGATAAAGGGAACAGATTCTTCCGTGTACCCATCCAATTGGCTGGCTCTATAGAGTTGTTCAATTGGCAATTGATCTTCATCCAACTCAATATAATTTGTGACAAGCATTCGCTCATCTTCAAAGTAAGGAAGACTACCAAAGTAACCGTCCCGACGGTCATCATGAACCGTATATTTTTGAATTTCAGGGCAAAGATGCTTCATAATAAAATCGTGTATACAAGTAAATGGTTCTCCATCATATTGGACTTCCATCCCTAATTGGTTATTTGTTTTAGGCTCTAGAATGCGAAAGTGATGCATGAAATCAAGTGCATCGGAAAATAAATTAACATCCTCTAATTTCACACGAATCGATACAAAGCCAATTCCAAATGGACATAGGGTAATATCAATGCTAAGTATAGTAAAAAGATAGTGTCTGTCGTGAATTTGGAGGCTACCTGTCTTCGAAATTTCCTTAGAGAAACGCTGAAAACCATCATCTCGTATATTTTTCGGAAACAGCCTCCGCTCTATGTAGGATAAAAAATTTTGCTTAAGGGCAATACTTGATAATTCGATGTCACCATAAAATTCAGATTGCTGCTTCTTATCATTGAGATTAAAAAAGCTGTAGCCGTTGCCGAGCAATTCCTCAGATAGCGCTATCTCCTTTTTGGTCATAAAAGAAAATGGCAGCATAGCTGTCATCCAAGCATTTGCTATTTTTGTTTCTTCCTCTAAAACTGGTGTTGTAAAGTGCATAAACTCACCCCCTACCCTTTAGTATTCCCATAGTTTGTTCTTTTATAAACATTTACTAAATGAGCAAACAGTGCGTGTGAATCGCATTTCATCCTTTTTTTCTCTATACTATAGTAGTACTTAAATCAGTGGCAGTTTATCGCTAGGTATTGCGATAAGGCCTCTTTTTGAGAGGAGCATATAATTAGATGGAAACAGTTAATCTACAAAAACTTCAGGACCTTCTGAATTCCTTTGCGAATAAAGATGTCTATATACACTTAGAAACAACGAATGGGGCTTATGCCTCTCACTTCGATGAAAAAGTATTCAATGCGGGCACATTTATCCGCAATGTACTAATTCGTTATGAACTTGGTAAAGTGACGCCTGATGTACCCCATCGCGTGGGTTTAAAACTATCGAATGGCGGCTGGGTGTATGCCCAAGGAATTACGCATTTTGAGCTCGATGATCAAAATCGTTTGCTTATGGCCGGCCATGGCTATGATGGTAAATTAGCTATTGCGCTTGAAATCAGCGAAACACCATTCGCATATTAATTTCCAAATTAAAAGGAGTTTTGAATATGTTACAACCTGAACGTCAAATACTTGTTGTGTTCCCACACCCTGATGACGAAGCATTCGGAGTTTCCGGCACATTGGCGCAATATGCGAAAGCTGGCACACCTATCACATATGCTTGCCTAACTCTTGGAGAAATGGGACGCAACCTCGGCAATCCTCCATTTACAACACGCGAAGAATTGCCATTAATCCGTAAAAAGGAACTTCAAGCATCGTGTGAAGCCATTGGCATCAAAGACTTACGTATGATGGGCCTTCGTGATAAAACAGTTGAATTTGAAGATGATGAAGAAATGGTTGCCATGATGACTAATTTAATTGAGGAACTCAACCCTTCATTAATCATCACTTTCTATCCAAATTATGCGGTTCACCCTGATCATGAAGCGACTGCTAGAGCTGTCATCCGCGCTGTACGCCGCATGCCTGAGAGCGATCGCCCAAGACTATACTGCGTGGCATTCGCCAACAACACAGTAGCAGAACTGGGTAACCCGGATATTATTAATGATATTCACGATGTGCGCGAGGAAAAAATGAACTCTATGAGAGCCCATATTTCACAAACAGGCTGGATGCTTCAAGAAGAAGAAAAACGCAAAGAAGAAGGCGCAACTGCAGAAAATAATTGGTTTACAAACGAGCATTTCTACAGCTATCGCTTTGATGAAGATTTTGAAGATAGTTTTTAACTTTTAATACGTGTTGAAAAGCCCAGTCTACAAGGAAACTGGGCTTTTTTAAATCAAAGAATCCCCTATTGAGAAATATACCATTCCTATGTTACATTTAACTGGAATAATATTCAAAAAGGGGTAATCTATGAAAAAAATAATAATGGCATTCTTATTGATTCTTGTGATCGCTGGAGGATTTTACGTTAATAGCCTGCTTAATAGTAAGCCACCCCTCCCCATTATTCGTGCTGGGCATGAAAATGTTGCGAAAGTTAGAGGCTCTTATTGTTGGGAAGGACTTATTAGCAGTGAATGTGTTGATACTATACCCCCTCCTGAACTCATTAAAAGCGAAAATCTCACACCTGTGATTGCTTCTCCCTCATCCAAATTGAAAATAGTATTTAAAAACGAACCTAAAAAGAATACGATATCCGTAAGCAAATGGCTTCCAAATAACCAAGTTGAAGATGTGGAGTTAAATAAAAATACAATTGTCTTGCCACAAGAAAAAGGAATGTATGTGTATGATGTATCTGCAAACTGGGAGAAAGGCAGCGCAAGCTATGCTTTTGCAATTGAAATCCGTTAAAGCTCAGCTTCTTTTTTTGCTACTATCACTTCTGATTAAATAAAAAGAAACCATAATAAAACAGTAAAGCCTAAAAAGATCAGCCCAAATATAAAGGAGAGCATTTTAAAGATCACAATATGATATTTTGTTGTTGTCAATTTCTCAGAAATGAATAAGAGAACACTAAACAACGAATCAATCCAATCTAAAGTATTAAGAATAAAATCGTCGTCCTCTTTAAATCTTTTAAAAGTTACATAAAAAGCATTGCCTGCAATAAATAATAAAAATATGGAGCTTATAATCAACATATATATATTCATTCAATATTTCTCTCCTGATCGGTAATAGCCTACAGTTGAAATGTAGGGGGATTTTTACTGTCTGGTTGCTTTATGCATTGATACCAAGCAATTGCCTTTTGTTCAATCTCCAAGACTAGCTGCTCTTTTCCTTTAATATATGACTCAATGTCGTAAGGAAAACGTTTGGAGAGGCTCACTTTCACATCTCCATATTTTTTAGCGACATCTGGATGTGACCTCAGGTAATCACGAAAAGCCAGATGACGTTTAATATTGGGGTTATCTAATTGGTAAAAATGAAGGTGATGGGTTCGAAGCTCTCCGCCTTTTTGAAAGTATCGTCTTTGATCAATCCCATTTTCTCCTTTTGACACATAACCAATGGCCATCATAGAAGTATTAAATTCATCAATTCTATTTACATCTTTAACCACAGGCATTATATCAATGATTGGCTTTGCTTTTAGTC
Source organism: Rummeliibacillus sp. G93 (assembly GCF_023515935.1). Classification (NCBI taxonomy): domain Bacteria; kingdom Bacillati; phylum Bacillota; class Bacilli; order Caryophanales; family Caryophanaceae; genus Rummeliibacillus; species Rummeliibacillus sp. G93. The sequence goes on along the minus strand of NZ_CP097314.1, from coordinate 272,423 downwards.
CTTTTACAGATGTACTGCCAATATGGTGAATATCAATGATTTCGGAACCGAATATCTTATACAATAAATTTGCTTCTACCTCAAACATTGAATTCCAGCACTCGTTATATGGTTTCACTTCAACTTTTCTCATTAAGAGGCACCTCTTTGTATAAAAGACCTTCACGCTATTATTGTAGTTTATGAATTAGCTAAAACACTTATAGTTCTGGGCTTGAGTGACCTCAATTGTGTCATGAGTGGCCTTAATAATCTGCCGAGTGGCCCGAATCCACGCCTGAGTGACCTCAATCTATACCTGAGTAACCCTAATAATATAATTACTCCCTTTTTCCATATTCGAAAAGCCTGAAATACAGAAGTTCCTTTTCTATATAAGCTTTTAAAATGGAAACACAAAAGGTATGCCAATCATTTTATTGGTCAAGCCTTTTATAATAACTATTTAAAGAAGAAGCACTTTTTTAAAAGTATTCCTTCCTCTTTTCACCTGTTACAGCTTTCCATGCCAATAACCCTAAAATCAGAAAGGCAAAGGAGCCTATTAACCCTACAGGCCGGATCGAAGTTAATTCAGCTGCAAAGCCTAGTAAAACAGTTACAACAACAATAAAACCTGCTTCCATCACACTAAAAAGGCTTTCAAATCTACCCATCATCCCGACAGGAACATGATTTTGGTAGAAAGTCATATACCCTGTATTAGCAAACGTCACAGCAATTCCTATTAAAAATACACCAGGCGTTGCACAAAAAAAGCCATCCGAACTATAAAATATTATATAACCAATTGAAGTGGAAATTGTGCCCATACCTATTAAAAGATTAACTGCAAGTTTTTTTGAATAGAGGGAATTAATAATTGAACCTATTATTATTCCGCCTCCAAAGACACTTAATAAAAACCCATAATTGGTGTCTGACATTGAAAGTACGCCTTTAGCAAAAGCTGCTTCGAGCGAATCTATTGCGGTCATGATTATAGTAGTACCACTAAATAATAAATATATTTTTACGACATAGGTATTACTTCTACTGAAATGAAAAACAACTCGAAAATCTTTTTTTATCAATTGCCATGTAATTCTTTGCCTCTCTGTTTCTTTAAGCCTCGAGTCCACATTAGGTAGCATCTTTATAATTAGAGCTGAAAACAGTAATGCTACTGCATTTATATGAATAGCCGTATAAGGAGTGCCCATCCAAAATAACATCCCAGCAATGGCAGGGCCTATTAGTGAGCCACATGAGTTGATAAAACTACGAAGTGCGTTAAACCGTTGCCGATCAGCTTCAGGTATTAGTTTAGTCATATAAACCATAGAGGTAGGTTGAAAAATAGCACTTCCCATATTAATGATAAACGCTAGTATATAAACATAAATCAGTGACGGTAAAAATGGAATGAACGCAATACATATTGCTCGAAAAATATCTAATCCCATCATCAGTCGCCTTGTATTTACCCGATCAATTAGACTACCTGCCCAAACATTTGAACATATAGTTGCAATTGGATGTAGTATATATAATAAAGCAATGGCAAGTGGGGAACCTGTTTTATTCAATATAATTAAGTTTAATGCAATGAGATAAACCCAAGCGCCCACATTTGAAATACCTATTCCTCCTAATAGTATGAAAGGATACTTCCATCTGAACATGTCACCACTCCTATTTTATTTTTGTAAAACAAAATAAAAAAACTCACCCCCAAGATATTTATCTTGGGGGCGAGTCATATCGCGGTGCCACCCCAGTTCATCTCTACATTGCTGCAGAGGCCTTGTCGAGTACGGCTTTGTGAATAACTCACCTGCGATACTCTATCTCTGTAACGTGAGAATACGTTGCATCATCATTATTCCAGCGAACAAATCCAATGCACAGCTCCAAGCCTTGTTTCAACGCCTTTCCTATCCCTCTTTTTCAGCTACCAGAGGTCTCTGTAGATAGTACATGCGTTTACTCTTCTTTTCATAGCCTTTATATGTAATTCTGTAAATCGTATACTATTTAAAACAAGAATTCAATCCAAACAAAAATCATCTTCATAAGGGTTTGCATATAAATCTATATCAAATTCAGCACCAATACTTGATGCAAAATTAATCACGTCCGTATCTAAGTAAAGACTAGGGGTATCTCCTTCTTCCATAATGATGACAATAAAAAATTTACATACAACAGAATAAGTTTGTTTAATCTCCTGAATTATGGATACCTTATTTCGAAGCGGCATTATAATTTGTTGTAATTGTTCTTCTACATCAAAAGATTCTTGGTAGCCCGTATCTAAATCCCACGAAGTTTCTTTTCTCAACAGTTTACTTGAACGATTGGGAATTCTATCTCCTTTTCTATATGTATTAGAAGGTTCAATCCCTAATTTTTCAGTAATATCTGCTAAGGGAAATGAATCGCCAAATATACTTAAATAGACCCTCACCTGTGTTTTTGTCTTCTCCAACAGTTATTCCTCCAAAAAAATTATAGTTTGTTCGATGTTTTTGTTAGCTTAAGTTAACACTTCCTTTTTCTCAAATCTTCATTAAATCTTCATGAAATTCTTTTAGCTTTTCAATGTAAAACCAATCGATTGAATGGGCAGTTGTGGGCACCTTTTTCTTGCGGCGAATTCTAATCTTTTTATGATTAGTATAGTAGGGATGTATCTTGTTTTCTCCTACGGGCATATAACCAATGGTCATCCACTATATAGAAAAACCCTAAAATGTAGTATATATATTTTAGGGTTTAAGAATTCCTCTTACAAAGATTTTTTTCAATTTTATTCGTTGTATAACTTTTTCTGCTTTATTTTTGCCCACTCAAATGGGCCATCATGCAATGTTAATTGCTGATTTTCTAGCCAAGCTGTTTTGGTGAACAGCTTTTGTAAAAAGTATCGATCATGACTAATCGCTACTATTGTACCGTCAAATTTTTCAATCGCCTCTTCAAGTGCTTCACGCGATTCAATGTCAAGGTGATTTGTAGGTTCATCCAACACAAGCACATTACATTGTTGAACCATCAACTGAGCTAATCTCAGTCGCATCTTTTCTCCACCACTCAATTGTTCTACCTTTTTAAACACATCATGACCATAAAATAAAAATTGTGCGAGCATATGGCGTGCCTCGTATTCCGTCATTGAAACATCACGACGAAAGGCTTCAATTAATCGCTCTTCTTTATTAAATTGTCCGAACTGCTGGGCCAGATAGCCAATTTTCAAATTGCTTCCTTGCTTCACTTCCCCATCTATTGGTATTAATTCTCCAAAAATATTTTGAGTAACGTTGATTTGCCGGTCCCATTGTTGCCAACAATCGCTAAACGATCCCGATAAAAGATTGGTAAATGTACATTCATAAATAAGAAATCTTCTTCAAAGCCATGTGAAACGTGATTGAGTAAAAAAACTTCTTTTCCTGAACGCTCATCAGCTTTTAACTGTAAGTTCATCTGCCGCTCAACTCTCGGCTTCTTCACCAGATCCATACGTTCGAGCATTTTTTCCATAACTTTTGCTTTTCTATATAAATCTGGATTTGGTGGGGATGCCTCATTTGCCCATTGACGCAATCGGCGTATTGCTTCTTTGATTTTTTGAATCTTTTTTTGTTGCTCCTGATATTCAGCGAACTGCTGAGCAATTTTTGCTTCTTTATTTCTCACATATTGATCGTAGTTCCCTTTACTAACCCAAATTTCTCCATCCTCAATTTCTAATATTTTATTAACGACATTATTTAAAAAAGCCCGATCGTGAGATACGATCAATACTGTTCCTTTAAAATAGTTTAAATAATCTTCTAGCCATTCAATAGCTGCTAAATCAAGATGGTTTGTTGGCTCATCTAAAAGTAATATATTTGGTTGCTTCAGCAAAATTTGCGCGAGCATTACCTTCGTTTTCTCACCACCACTCAATGCTTCAAAAGGTTGCTCCAAAAGCTGCGTGATCTTCAGCCCATTTGAGATGGAAGCAATCTTTGCTTCAATTTCATAACCACCAGCTAATTGATATTGCTCTAATAAATCCCCATATTGAGTTAAAACCTTTTCGCTCATGTTTATAGCCATCATTTGCTCCAGTTCCGTTAAACGAGCCTTCATTTCATGTAGCTGCTCGAATGCTTGGGACAATACGTTGAACACAGTAATATCCTTAAACATCGGAATTTGATGCAAGTAACCAATTGTTTGACCTTTCGTCTTTACTATACGCCCTTCATCTGGTTGCTCGATTCCCGCTATCACTTTAAATAAAGTCGTTTTACCGCACCCATTACGTCCAACAATAGCCACTCGTTCACCTAAATTTACTTCAACTGATAAATTGGTAAAAATGGTGTTTCCACCTAATATTTTTGTTATATTTTCTACTTTTAATTGCATACTCTAAAGCTCCCCTTTGGCAATAAAAAAAGACTGCTATAACTAAGCAGTCTTCCCTTAAAATTGTGAAAAGAATGTTGTTAGTTAGCTAAAACACTATTAATTTTTCTAAAAAAGGGCACACTTGTCCCGTTAGTAGCAAAATCAAAAGCAATAACAGATGCAAAATACATAGCTGTATTTACTTTTACACCTGTTTCCATAGCTAACTTTTCCATTCTTCTCACCTCCGTTCACTAAAGTTATTTTAATATTAACACATTTCAATAAAAAAAGCGCCAAATGGAATAAAATAGATAAAAATTTCGAATTTAGATTTTCGACTCTCCATACTATGCATTTTGATAAAAGAGGAATAGAAGGGTATACGCCAGTTGAATAGCCCCCTTCCTTATATAAATTATTTTTATAAGTCCCGTTATTTAATACAATCTAACATAATATTTACTACTTTAAATTTCTTTCACCATATATACTTGCTGAGCTGTTGTTTGGAAACCTATCCTTCTTAAGGCATTATAGGTTTTTTTACTTTTATTCATTGGTAAATTAGGAACTGTTCGATTGATATTATCTGTAAAATCTCCAAAAACACAGCCGAGTAATTGATAGATAATCACTTCAGCGTCTACTCGTTCTGGTTTTGCCTCACACTGATACATGATGGTACCAGTATGGACACCTTGATCATTATAATTCTTTTTGTAGTAAGCGTAGCCGAGTACATCACCATTTTCTTCTTTTACGAGGAGACCCTCACCACTTTTCGCGCTTTGCCATCGGGTCTGCCATGGATTCGTCGATTTATAAAATGGTAGTTGACCAATTTGTTGTAGCGCTACTCGTTCAACCGTAAATTTTCTTTTTACCTCACCAATTAGATTTTGTTTTTGCTTTCCATTAAGATTTAAGAATTCTACAGTATCTTCAATAAGATAACCCTTCTTCTTATAGACGGAAATGGCGACCGTATTTTCACTTATCGCCTCAAGTGTTGCTATATTAACATTCTCCTTTTGTAGAATGGCGAGCGTTGATTCTATTAGTAATTTCCCGATCCCTTTACCTCTATAATCCTTACTAACTCCGGTGCCGCCATTCCAAGCAACCTTTTTGCCCTCATCCATTCTTACACCGTTCATCACAATCCCTATTGGTCGATTGTTTTCAAAGGCGATGATAGATAAAGCAGGTGAAAGATCTTCCATAACCATTCTTGTTAAAAACTTTTCCGGAGTAGTGGTTGCATCCACAAAGTATCCTTCAAACCCATCGTTCCAGGCTGTTACCGCATCTGCAATTGTACAATCTACTAACCTCTGAATCGTTATCATTTTATTTCCCCCTTAAAAGCGATACGTCCTTACTAGGTATGCTCACCTCTCTGGAAGAATTCCATTATCATGGGAATCATTCGGAGAAGTTTCTACCATATGCATCAAGCTTAGCACCTTTTGGAGTGTATATAAAAAGCATTCAATTAGAAGGGGATTCACCTTTTAACTTCGCCAGGTAATAGCATCCCGCCGTAGAAGATATATCTTCTGTTATAAACTGAACGTTTTGGATTCGCTGGCGAAGAATTTCAGTGAATTTTTCTTGTACAAAAGGAATATTAACGAGAATACTGCCCTTTATAGCAATAGCCACTTTTTCCTCTTCTTTGTAATGTAATTTTTTATATACATTCCATGTCAGCTCGGCAAGCTCTTCTCCTGCCTCACTTAAAATTTGCAGCGCTTTTTCACCGCCTATTTCAGCTTCTTTTACAATAACGGGTACGAGGCGTGCAATTTCTGCCTTAGGAGAGGAATAAACAAAATCTTTTATGTCCTGAACAGAGGTTTGCCCCAATTCTTTTAATACTGTCCTTGTTAAAGATGAATAGGCTACTCCCTGATCCTCCTCTTTAATCATGGCTTTCAATGCTTGAATGACGATCCAATAGCCGCTCCCCTCATCTCCAAGCAAATGGCCAAAGCCACCTGTCATCTTTTGAAGACCATCGTGCACAGCAAAACAAACAGACCCCGTCCCAGCAATCGTCAGGATACCATCTTGTCCTTTAAGAGAAGCTGCATGGGCGATGATGCTGTCTTGAACTATATCCACCTTTGTTTTGTAATAGTTCTTGAAGTGTTGGAGAATGAGCTGTTGATTTAATGAACTTTCATATCCCGCAATGCCCATATATAAATGCACACACTCTGTTTTTGAAAGCGCCGATTGGCAGGCATCGACTGCCTCCATTATATGATGAAGTGCTCTTTCTTCATGTATGAGCACATTGCCAAACCCCGAAATACTTGTATGCAATAGATTCCCGTCTAAATCATAAGCAGCTGCTTCCGTCTTTGTGCCCCCTGCGTCGACTCCTATTATGATTTTCATTTGCTAAACTCCTTTCGTGTTCCTAAAATAAAACCTCCATATAGGTTGCTTATACCCTATGGAGGTTTTCAAATTGCTTAAAAGCTTTCATCATTTCTTGGTGCATAATGTTTGGCTTTTGGACTGCAATCCACAATATATCAAATGACTCTACTGCCGATTTTCTTTTTTCTAAACGTTGTTGAATCTCATCTCGGTATTCAGGCTTAGTCACAATCGTTGTTACCTTACCAATCCCCGGATATTTCTTCAAAACGATGGACTCGATTTCATGCCAGTACAATTCATGATTGCTGAAATCTATTGAAACTCTTCTTTTAGTCCAGGCGATTCCTCTTTTTTTAATACGAGCAATTAAAAAGTAAAAACCCGTAAAGGCAAAAATAAAATAGACTACAATACCGACTACAACCATCACAATTTCTCGCCAGCTCCAGCTTCCTGCCTGCGTTTCATGTGATACTTGGGTAAGTACGCCGAGCACTGTTACAAATCCGCCAAGAAGCAAAAAAAGAATGCAAACGTTTTTCGGTAAATATTTCTCCATATAATGCTCCTTTTAAAGCAAAGGCACTGCTGTTTTTGTTCTTCTATTATAACGAATCTTACAGAAAAGAGCTTCTTTGAGTGTTTGCAAAAGCATTTTGACAACCCGGCTAAACAGGAGTAAAATAATGATTTGCTCTAAACACGTGGTTCGAGACCATCCCACGTAAAAAAACTAGGGGGAATACAATAATGAAAACAAAGTCTCTCGCAATCAGCGGTATTATTGCGGCTCTTTATGTTGCCGTTACATTGCTGATCGCGCCTTTTGGATTTACTGCGATACAATTCCGTATCTCGGAAATGTTCAACCATCTTGTTGTTTTTAACAAGAAATATATGATTGGAATTGTAGTAGGTGTAATAATTGCTAATTTCTTTTCACCACTTGGCGTATATGATTTAGCTTTTGGTGTTGGGCAATCTGTGTTAGCACTTACGATTACGATTATTTCCATCCGTTTTATTAAAGGACAGTTAGCGAAGATGATATTTAATACAATCGTCTTTACAGTAACAATGTTCTTAATCGCCATTGAACTACATCTTCTTTATGATCTTCCTTTCCTTTACACATGGTTTACATGTGCTGTAGGTGAACTTGCCGTAATGGCTGTTGGGATTCCTGTAATGATGGGGCTTAATAAACGCATTAACTTTAATAAATTGATAGAAGATTAATTAGAAAAAGGACATGTGGAATACTAACGTGTTCGGTTTTAAAGTACAAAATTCGAATTAGCCTGCAAAAAAGCTCAGAGAATAGCTCTGAGCTTTTTTATATAGTAGTTTGTTATACATTAGCACTCTTTAGTACAATAGATTAACATTTGCAAACCATTAAAATATTCCCATCAAGGTCCTTGAAATTAAACCAGTGGTTATGCTCAATTTCTGTGGTTAATTCAACATTCTTCCCCTTCATATACTCATAGGCTTGTTCTATATTGTTCGTATTCAAATGAAAAAGAGGAGTTTTGAAAATATTGTCTTCTGAATAAATCTTACTATCTAATACAATTCCTGTACCGTTCATAGGTAATACATACAAATGACCAAATAATATTTCACCATCTATTGGCAAGCCTAATATATCACAATACCAATTACGAGCTTCTTCAATGTTGCTCACAGGAATAAACACAGTACCAATTTGATTTAAAATAGGGTTCATAAATAACCTCCAAATTTTCGTTTTATAGATTTAATTCGTGGTCACATAATTATTTCCTTCTTGTTGTACCATTTTTCCCCACAGTTTAATAAGTCTTCCTTCAATTTAATATAAATAACCAGTAACTTCTTCCCGTTTTTAACAAGTAACAATTCGTATATTAATTTGCAAATAAACTATCACATTGACCATAAATTCTATCATTCTGCTAAAAGGGTACAATTTTAACTGCTATGTATAGTTAACCTCAATATACCAACAAAAAATGCAATCCAATTCAATGCTAATTGGATTGCTAATTTGTATATAAAATAAAGTTTTTGTACCTGTTATTTTCTCAACTCATGGATATCATCCCTAAGTTTAGCCTTTAAAAACTTGCCAACGGAAGTTTTCGGAATTTCATTGAGAAACACTACATCATCCGGCACCCACCACTTTGCGAATTGGCCTTCCAAGTAACTTAGCAACTCTTCTTTTGTCGCGGTGCTCGCTTCTTTTAAGACGACACATGCAAGCGGTCTTTCCTGCCATTTTTCATCAGGCATTGCAATCACTGCCGCCTCGAATACTTGTGGATGTGTCATTAAGGCATTTTCAAGATCCACAGACGATATCCACTCGCCGCCACTTTTGATTAAATCTTTCACACGGTCGGTGATTTTAATATAGCCCTCCGGCGTCATCACAGCGATATCACCTGTATACAGCCAACCGTCCTTGAATGCTTCTTTTGTTCTTTCATCTTTATAATATTCATCCGCAATCCACGGCCCTCTAACTGTTAATTCCCCCATCGTCTTGCCGTCCCATGGTACTTCCCCTTGTTCATTTACGACGCGCGTTTCAAGTAGTGAAACCGTTAGACCTTGCGTGGCACGAATATTGAGCTTGTCTTCTTTAGACCAATGCTGCATATCAGACGTATAGGTGGATAAACTAACGATTGGCGTTGTTTCTGTCATGCCGTAACCGACAATGAACGGGACATTATATTTTTCTTCAAAAGTCTGGATTAGCCCTTTTGGAGAAGCAGCTCCACCACAGACAATCACGCGCAAGGATGAAATATCTCTCTTATTTTGTTCCAATTCTTTTAAAACACCGAGCCAAATAGTGGGAACACCTGCTGTGATGGTAACTTTCTCTTTTTCAATTAAATCAAGCAGCAGAGATGGCGTGAACATTGGACCTGGCAGCACCTGAGTTGTCCCAAAGTTGACCGCAGCAAACGGCATACCCCATGCATTGACATGGAACATTGGCACCACTGGCATCGAAACATCGTTTTCACGCAATCCCAGTGAATCTGCCAAGCCGAGCGCTAAACTATGGAGCACCAAGCTGCGATGTGTGTAAACTACACCCTTTGGGAAACCTGTCGTCGCACTTGTATAGCACATCCCAGCCGGCATATTTTCATCCAGGTCCTCAGGAAACTCATACGTATCGCTCGCATCTTCAAGCAATTGTTCATACGAATAGACATTTTCCAAATCTGTTGGCGGCAGCTCATGGTTGTCTTGCATTACGACAATATGCTTTACAGATGTTAATAATGGTATTGCCTTCTCTATTAATGGAAATAAATCGCCATCAACTAATAGGATTTCGTCCTCCGCATGATTGATAATGTAGACAATATGCTCAGGTGACAAACGAATATTGATCATATGCAATACGGCGCCTGCACAAGGTACTGCAAAATAAGCTTCTAAATGCCGATGATGATTCCATGCAAAAGAACCTACCTTCATTCCTTTTTTCATACCTAGCTTCGTGAGCGCCTCCGCCAATCTCCTTGTCCGTCTCCCGAACTCTCGATAGTTGATTCTGTGAATCATATTTTCAGCTGTTCGTGAAATAATTAGTTTCTCTGGAAAATAGCGCTCTGCTCTTTTTACAAAATCAGTTAATACTAATGGCGTTCCCATCATTGTTCTACCAGCTCCCTTTTGTCTACCTTCTTTCAAATCTATTAACTCTTTCTATATTTATGCTGGTTAAGAGCTTTTAATGAATGCTGGTTGACTAGATTAGTAAATTTAAAGTGGGCAGGTTTAATCTTTCTTTTTCAGGGAATACCATAAATATAATCAACAGAGGAGGAATTTTAAATGGTTACAAAAATTACAGTAGAAAACGCAGTACAAGCGAAAGAAGAAATCGAAAAATTAGAAGCTCAAGGCTACAGCCGTGATGATGTCTATGTATTCGCACACTATCAAGAACGCGAAGATGATATCGCTGATGCATTAGATACAGCTGAGGTGGGTATGAAAGAACAAGGTTTCTTCAAATCCATGAAAAACTTAGTGGCTAAACGCGGTGATGAATTACGCACCGAAATGCAAGCTGTAGGTCTAAGCGAAGCAGAAGCAGATGCCGGCGAAAAAGAATTAGACCAAGGCAAACTTGTATTAGTAGTTAACAAAAAATAATTCCCTTCCCTTCATGAATTGAGCATCCTAAAAAAACACAGCTAGGTTAATCAACCAAGCCAAAAAAGTTCCAGTCATCCTTTCGATGATTGGAACTTTTTTATGGTAACCTTTTATTTCTCTAAACTAGGAAAATTAATGAAATTGGAACATATAGTTTATCAGCCGTAACCTACAAAGAGATCTTTCCGTTTGTTTATATACAAATTGATTAAGTTTCAGAAGAAGTAGCTGATAAAACAATCATAAGCAACTTCAAGGGATTAAAATATGTAATAACGGATGATGGTAAGTATTTAACCTTTGGAGGACGAATGAAACTTTCATTAAAATAAAGTACCTTCTCTATATGAGGAGGTTACTCTTTTAGTAATTTATTTAATAAAGAGGTATAGCTGGAATTATAGCATTTGAGTTTGGTATATAGTTAGGTGTATTATATTTCCCCTTGCTATAAGAAGATTCTTGTATATATTTTAATGATTCTTTGTACTGCTTGCGCAATTGGTTTTCGAATTGTTTAGGAGTTATTTCTTTGATATTATTCAAAAGTTTTTCTTTATTTTTTTCAGGCACGTACATACTTATTCCGTACTCATCACTAAGTTTAGTCAATACCTTGTTGTAAGGAATGAGTAAAAAGTCAATATCTGCATTATTCGGTTTACCATTTGCCGTACCAGTTGAACATACGGTTACTAAAAGGCATAGCAAAGATATCACTAAGATTTTTTTCATTGCTCCCCTCCTTATAGTCTACATAATAAGTATTATAATAATTATATGAAAACTCTTTCTGTAATATTGATTTATCTTTTCTTCAATCAGTAAAAACAAAAGTATACTATAATGTTATATTTAATTTATTATACTTAATTTTGGTAAATAGGCAAGAGAGCAAAACATCTGAGTTTTATTTCACAAAATCCAGATATTTAAAAGAGAAATATTGGAACTATAGTAATTTTTATTTACCAAAAGAAAGATTAGAAGAAAGAAGGTGTGTTTTATGTTGGATGGGACTAATCAAGAGTTAAGAAGAATTCGTATTACATTAATAGTAATTGCCATTCTTATTTTATTTGGAGCTAGAGGCAGAACCGTTACAGACGATTACGATCCAAACGACTGGGATCCAAATCTAATTAATTCGAATATGGTTCAATTAGGCGATGGATACTTTGGGGTGCTTACAAGCGATAATAACGATGTGTATCAAACCATGAAAGTATATTATTTCGATAAAGTAAAGAAAAAAGTTATCTTTATCAGTGAAAGAGACTTAAACAATATGGAATAGATACGCATGGCCCATTGTGGAATAACAGCTTCAACTAAACTGCCACTTTACTTGAAGAAAGAATGAAAAAGTCTACCTTGAATGTGTAATGGAAAAAAAGTTATTTAATTTTAAAAGCTCAAGCAAGCATAACCCCGTTCGAATTTAGGACGGGGTTAAAAATATAGTTATTTTTTTAATTTAAGTAACTTCAATCCACTATACTAAAAAATATAACTATTAAGCCGTTTGAAAATCTTAGTTTTATACCACAATCGCGCCCGCTAAGATAGTGATTACTGCACCCTCAGTTAAAGTCTGAATAAAGATATGTTAAGACAGAGAAAAATACCTTCGAATAATTATTGAAATTTAGGTGAAAATTAAAAGGATTAGTTTCGAAGGATGTGACATTGTGGACTTTTTTTATGGACAAGAATCTCTCTCTACAATTCAATGGGCACTAAGGGCAATTGTCGCCTTTTTCTTCTTATTTCTTATAGTCAAAATAATGGGGTTACGTTCTATTTCCCAACTACGACTACTTGATTTTGCAATGGCCATATTAATTGGGAATGTCATTGCTCACCCATTATCAGATGAAGGGTTAGGATTAAAAGGTTCATTAGTTTCAATGTCTATTCTAGTCAGCCTTTATTTAATTTGTTTATATTTAATGAGTAAGTTTATCCCATTTAGAGAATTTGTTGCACCTCCGCCAGTCTCTCTTGTTAAGAATGGTGAAATTAATTTGAAGAATTTAAAAAAAGCAAGAATTTCAGTTGATGATGTTTTATCTGAAATGAGAAAACAAAGTATTGTAGATTTAAAAATGGTTGCCTTAGCTTTATGGGAACCAGATGGAGAGATTTCATTTTTTTATCTCCAGAGCATCAACCTGTAACGAAATCAGATATCAGTATTACACCTCAACCATTTTCATATCCACATGCAATTATTAAAGAGGGGAAGATTAATTATAAGATGTTAAATCATTCACCCTACAATGAAGAAACCCTTAAAAACAATATAAAGACAACTTATAACGTTGAAATTAATGAAGTTTTACTCGCAACACTCGACCAAAATAATCAATTGCAAATTTTCCTTAAATAGAGAATCCTTAGTTGGATTCTTTTTTTATGTAACCAGCCTATTATATGGCCCGTTAATGAAAACGAGAGCTGATCCTTATTACATAATCGCGCCCGCTGGCTAAGTGGGTTTGTACCACCAGGTTATTAGTAATAGAACAAGAATAGTAATCAGAAAAAAAGAGCTATCTTCCTTGTGGGAAGTCGCCCTTTATTTAAAACACGCCAATTGGCGTATTTTATCAAGAACCTACAGTTGTTTTCAATATTTCAAATTTCCCTTGTTCATCCACGGTAAACATGACACTATTATTACGACTATCCGTTCTTCCTAAGCTTTTTTTATGAGGGCTAGAATATATGGTTTCAACAGCTATCTTATAAATGCCCTCCTTTAGCACGTGGCTCTTCTCGAAATCATCCACAATACTTTGAGCATTGGGAACAGTTTTACTATTTTTGTACGTATTGTAATAGTATCTAAAATTAATGACTCCTGTATAATTAGCATGTTCTCTAGGTTTACTATCTTTTAACATTTTCATTATGTTGTCAGTGTTTATTTTTTGTTCGCGTTTGAATTTTACAATTAATTCCTTTTCTTGTTGTTCATCTATATCTACACTCAAATAGTAATAGAATTTTGGAGTCTTTTTATTAAAGGAGAATTCACTTAATAAGTTATACTTTTTTGTTATCTTATCGGATTGTTTCAAAACATCACGATGTTGTTCAATATAAGCTCCTTTGAATATTTCTAGAAAAACATCACGACTTGTTTTTTCATCAATTTCAAGTGAGTTTTCGTTTACAGTTAAACTAGTAAAAGTTTGGTATGGTTTTCTTATTTCTACTTTGGTCTGTATATCAGAAATTCCAAACCCTTGACTAGTAGAAAGAATTTTAAAATCCTCATTCTTTATCCCGTATTTTTCGGATAAATAATCTCCTATAGGTTTTTCTACTAGTTTTGAATTTTTAACGCAACCACTTAATAGGACGAGTGGTATGCTCAGTAATAAGGTAAAAACAGTTACTTTTAGTTTCCTCATTCACATTTCCCCTTTCCTATTATATACTTCATACAATCATCGTTGGGTTTTTGCCCATCCCCAAAAAACTTATGTTATCTTAATTAATTCTTTAATGGAAGGAAAGTTCCTTCTTCAACTAAACTGTCTCGTTAGTTTAAGTGTAACACTTCACATTGTATCGCCAAACCTTCTTGTTGTTTTACTAAAGCTACACGTTAGTTGTATAAAGCTACTCTAGCGTAAAATAAACCTCCATGTTCTAATTTGAAACCATAAAAAATGACTAAACCCTTTATACTCAAGGTTTAGTCATTTTTTGGATAAAAATCGATAATGGCCTGTATTTATCTATCCTCTTTGAAACTTATTTTGTCTTCAATTCTTAGATGCTTATTCCCCTACCATACCATCATTATCTCGGTCATCCATATATGGGTATAACCAATGATTCCTTGTTATGGGCATACTATAACCTGCTGCTTTTGCTTCTTTAATCGTCACCTGTCCATCACCGTTTGTATCAACACTAGAAATATCGTTCTTTTTGTTTGAACGAGTTGTAGTTGAATTGGGCGTCTTATTGCCAGTTAGACCGAGCGATTTGTTTACTTTATCAGGGTTTACATTATTAAATTTATCAACGATTTTCTCACCCTTTATCGTATAGGTATACTGATAACTTGAGGGGATTTGTGTTTTCGTATTAGGATAGGTGATAATTGCTTCAAAGTTAGTAGCCCCGCCAGCTTTACGAATGGCATCTTCCATATATGCTTGATCACCATGTCGGTTGAGTGTACTTTCTTGTGGAGTAATATTGTAAGCATTTGATACCCCTCCGAGAGAATCCGCAATGATATGTCCTTCATCTAAATCTGCTCTTTCAACACCTGGAACTTTTGCTTCATCAGGGTAGTATCTACCAGACGATGTTACTGGTTCGGTACGGTCATCTTGTAGAACAATTTTGTCGGCAATAACACGAACCAGTTGCCCATGCTCATTCGTAAATCCCCAATATTCACGGTCTCCATAACCGATATCAACGACGACGTTTGATTTTCGATACCCGGAAAGATCACCACCATCAACTTTAATAAGTTTATATCCTGAGAACAGTTTTTTATTTGGTTTAGTTGATGTTTTCTTTGCTACTGTTTCACCAATAACCGAAGTGATAGTTTCATCTTTTTCACTATTTTTATTTGTATCAACTGTGTTTACTTCTTGTGAATTTGTTTCTTTATCTTTAATGGATGCACCTTCAGTACAACCAACTATAAAGACGGTCGTTAAAAGTAATATTATGTAATTCATTTTCCTTTTCATGTTAGGACTCTCCTGTAATAGCTTTATAGTATTTGTTCCAAGATATACTTTATCATAAATATATCCATTTACCTTATTGGTTTTAATTTATTAATAAATATATTTCTTTAAGAATTAAAATCTGAATAAGTAAAAAGAGGCCTGAAAAGTGATTTGTCACTTTTTCGAGCCTCTTTTTCATATAGGATTAGCATTTTAAAATGCTGCTCCTTGCCTAGTCTATTTTAATTTTTCTTTTAATACATTTAACATATCGATTGTCATTGCGTCTAAATCAAATTTTGCTTTAAAGCCCCATTCTTCTTTTGCCGCTGTTGGATCAATCGAATTCGGCCAGCTGTCTGCAATTGCTTGGCGTACAGGGTCCACTTTATAATCCATTGTAAATTCTGGCATTACTTTGCGGATGGAAGCTGCAATTTCTTCTGGTTCAAAGCTCATCGCTGTTACATTGAATGCATTACGGTGAATGAGTTTTTCTGGATTTGCTTCCATTAAGTCAACGATTGCTTGCAATGCATCAGGCATATACATCATGTCCATATATGAACCTTGTGCGATATAAGAAGTATATTTTCCTTCTTGTACAGCTTTATAATAAATATCCACCGCATAGTCTGTTGTACCGCCGCCTGGAGGAGTCACATTGGAGATCAATCCAGGGAAACGAACGCCGC
Source organism: Rummeliibacillus sp. G93 (assembly GCF_023515935.1). NCBI lineage: Bacteria > Bacillati > Bacillota > Bacilli > Caryophanales > Caryophanaceae > Rummeliibacillus > Rummeliibacillus sp. G93. The sequence goes on along the minus strand of NZ_CP097314.1, from coordinate 256,051 downwards.
GCGTATCTAAGCCGAAACGTGTGAAATAATAATCGCAAAGAAGTTCACCCGCTACTTTATTTACGCCGTACATAGTAGTCGGACGTTGTAATGTGTCTTGAGGCGTATTATTTTTCGGTGTTGATGGGCCAAACGCGCCGATAGAACTTGGTGTAAAGAATTGCATATTTAATTCGCGTGCTACTTCAAGAGCATTCACAAGGCCGCCCATGTTTAAATTCCAAGCGAACAATGGTCTTTCTTCAGCTGTTGCTGACAACAACGCTGCCATATGCATGATTGTATCTGCTTCAAAATTCTTCGCTAATTCATGCATGCGCTTTGCATCAGTTACGTCTAATTTTTCAAATGGTCCTGCTTGGTTGGCACTCTCTTTTATATCTGTAGCTAGTACATTTTCGGTACCATATTCTTTTCTTAGCTTCGCCACTAATTCTGAACCGATTTGGCCAGACGCGCCTGTTATCATTATTTTTTTCATTGTATAATCCTCCCTCTATTACATACAATTGTTTTTTCTGACAGTACATTTTCTCTTCCTGAAAACATTTGTATTTTCACAGTGTACAAACTAATCCCTTAATGCCTATTATTTAAAGTGTTTTTTCGGATTTATTATATACTGTATTTCTAGAAAGCACAACTAGTGCTCATCTACTGATTTCGTCTGAGACTTTTTCTGAATTTTCATTTATACTAAACGAAAAAAGGAGTGAACGAATGGAATTAGTAAAATTAACGCTCATTTATTTATTTGCTATCCTAGCATGCTCTTTTCTACTTTTAATGGATATCCCTACATGGCTAATCGTTATTTTGCTTATCTTATATGTATTTATGTTTACACTTTATCCCCACTTCAATGCACTATGGTGGACAAACAATCTTAAAAAAATCGACCGCTTCCTTAAAAGAAACAAGCAAAAAGCATTGTTCGCCTATCCATACGCCATCGCCCATGAATCCTTAGCAGAACAAAAAGACGCGCTTCAACGAATAATTTCCACCCATCAACAGCCTTATATCAAACATAATTACGCATGCTTGCTTGCCCTACTAGAAGAACATTACGATCAAGCGCTGACTGAAGCAAAACAAATTCAGAAAGAGCCTTATCAAAGCTATATGATTGCCCACAGCGAAGTCTTGCTTGGAAATATTGAGAGCGCACGTGAAATGATGCCGCAGTTAACTGAAAAGTGGATGGTGCCGTCGATTGAAAGTTTGATTTCTGCCAAGGAGCAGAATAAAGAAAACTTTAGTCGATATTCAGCTGAAGCAATAGAACATGCTAGAGGTGTACAGAAGTACTTGCTGTATTATTCTTTTAAGGATATGAAAGAACTTCAAATGTGAAAGGAATTTTCAGCAAACTCTGTGTGTACACCTAAAATTATTAATAGCCACAAACGTTGAATCTATACGTTTGTGGCTTTTTTGTTTTTATTATTATAAATTTTTATTTTTATTTGGATTATTATTACTTATATTAAAAGCAGCTATAAATTTAAAATTCATGAAAAGCTGTAACGAAAAGCAAGTTACATAGTTATATAAGTAAGGGTGAGAGAGGGAGGGGGAATTATGTGTCTTTTGAAGAGCTTTATCAAGTATATTTCCAAGAAATCTATTTATATCTTAAATCAATTAGCCGTAGTGAAAGTGTAGCAGAGGAAATTACCCAAGAAACATTTTTTAAAGCATTAAAGAGCATTCATTCATTCGATGGCTCAAAAGATATTCGAGCATGGTTGTTTACGATTGCCAAAAATACATATTTTTCTTACTACAAGCAAAATAAAAGAGATACGAACTTTGAACCAGAAGGTAACTCTATCATTCTAGAAAGCAAACTTGTTATTAATGAGGAAGCATTTAAGATCCATCAATTCATTCACACCATGGAAGAACCCTATAAGGAGATCTTTTCTCTTCGGACTTTCGGAGAGCTGCCTTTTGAACAAATTGGTTTGCTATTTAATAAGAGCTCTGGATGGGCGCGAGTTACTTACTATAGAGCGAAAAAGAAAATTATTAAGTATATGGAGGAGAGCGAAGATGAAAAATATTAAATGCTCTATTATTGAAGATTTATTGCCATTATATATTGACCAAGTAACTAGTCCAGATTCCAATGAATTAGTAGAAAATCACTTAGCCTCCTGTTCTGATTGTCAAAAAGAGTATAAAACGTTGTCAGATTCTTACTATATACCTAAAGAAACAAATACCGATGCCTTCCAAGAAATTAATAATAAATTAAAAAAGAAAAAAATAAAAACAGTTTTATCAACAATGATTATTTCATTCTTACTTATGCTGTCTGCACTACTACTTATCTTCGGGTATCAGATTCCGATTCAATATAATGATATTTCAATTTCGGTAGAACAAAAAGATCATGAACTTTGGTCCACTTATTCTGGTCCTGATTTTGTTAGCGTAAAAGTCTCCCGACCCGTAGATGTTGAAATTGAAGGTAAGAAAGAGAAAATACTCTTAGTTTATTATGCAAAAACAATCGGCTATAGTTTTATTTATGACCATCTTGAAAATACAAATTTCAATTTATCTAAAAATGAAGATGTGGATGCTGTATATTATGGAGATTTTGATAAGAAGAATCTTTCTGAAGAAGCAATAAAAACAGCTATTAATAAAGGAAAACTTATATGGAAAAAGAAATAGTCTATTTTTGTTCATGATTCTTTATGTAATTCAAACCTACTCATTTCAGTTCAAGGAGTAGGTTTATTTGTTGACGCAGGTCTTAAATGATTTTCACGCCAATATCTCCAAATGAATAATACAGTCCACATCCACCCAATGATTTTTAGAGAATGCATGTTGATCTTGTATTAACAGTTTTTTCTTTTCACTGTTAAGGTCGGCAATGATGCCTGTAAAGCTACGGCTCGTTTTATCATGCCATACTTCTACGATTACTTCTTTTTTGCTGTAGTATGCTTGTAGTACTTCCTCTTCTAACGCCTGCAGTGTCCATTCGTCATATGCAGGTTTTTTGATTTGCTTTAATTCACTTTGCCAGTTTTTCAAACGTTGGACGTGTTCTGGCAGCATCATAGCCGTCCACTTGATATTCCCTCGGTCGCGTAGCACTAACACACATCTCCTTTTTATCCCGTCTCGCATTAATAAGCTGTAAAATCCTCTCAGACTTTAGCGCTTGTGCCCTCCAAGCAATCCGTCGCGTCCAATCGCAGTACCTGCCTCTGTATACGAAACGGCGCGAAGTATAGCTGTCGAACCGTAATGTGCACGAAGGTGATCCATCGCGGCGCCGAGCTTGCGGCGTTTCCAGCGTTTTGTATCAAAGAGGCTAAGCTGCAGTGACTGTTCTGATTCTAATTTTGATATGCTAATGCTGATTTGTCGCACAGGACGTTCGTTGTAATGCTCTTCAAAAAGCTGCAGGCATACACGATAAATCGCCATTGTATCATTGGTCGCTTCATCAATCGTTTTTGCGCGTTGGAAGCCTCCGCCAAAAGCATCGCGGCTATACGATATGCCCAATGTAATGGTGCGGCCCACTTTATAAGCTTCCCTTGCCCGCCTGGCTACATCCTCGCACATCTCAAGCAGCACGATGAAGATTTCCTTTTTCGTATGGTAATCGCGTTTTAATATCTGGCTTTTGCCGAAACTGATTTGGCCTTCGACAATTGGTGCTTCTCCTACGGTAGATAAATCAATCCCCCATGCATGGTGGTAAAGCTGGTTGCCCATAATGCCGAACTTCTCTTCGAGTGCAGATAAATCGGCATTTGCTAAATCGCCCACTGAAAAAATACCCATGTGGTTTAGCGTTCGTTCGGTGCGGCGTCCAATTCCCCACATTTCAGACAGCGGCATAACAGGCCATAGCTTTTTCTCAACGTCCTCAAAGTCCCACTTTGCAAAACCTGTTTTTTTCGCTTCTAAATCGAGTGCAAGCTTTGCTAGAAGCATGTTAGGTCCCATACCGACAGTACTTGGAATCTCAAATTGCTTGTAAAGCTCATCCTGAATGGCACGCGCTGTTTGTTCTGGATCCCCCCATAGCTTCTCCGTGCCTGTTAAATCAATAAAGCTTTCATCAATACTGTAAACATGAATCGCTTCGCTCGGTACATAGCTCGTAAATAACTTAGTGATTTCAACAGACATACGCACAAAGTACTCCATCTTTGCTTCAAATACATGGATATCGGGGTGCTTCGGAATTTCAAATAACCGAGTGCCCGTTTTTATTTGGAAACGTTTTTTCGCAATGGGAGATGCAGAAAGCACGATGCTGCTTTGCTGCTCCAAATTACCAACAACGGCAACCGCTTCATTCAGCACATTCAAACCAGCGAGTGTCGCCATGCAGCTCGCATAAAAACATCGCATATCTATACACATAATCGATTTATTTGGCATATTTTCATACAGCACAGCGAACTCCCTCCATTCAATAAAGAACATTTGTTCTAATTCTAAAATGAGACAAGTGAGATGACAAGTCATAAAGAGCATTTACCAAAATGTAACGTTTTATTTTCTAGATAAAAATAACGAGAGAGGAATGTAGAAAGGGTTTGTGGATATATTATATTCACTGAAAGGATGGATATACGTTTATATCCAAAGAGGCAGGTTTTAACAATAAGTAAAAAAGCGAGAGAAATAGCTTCTCTCGCTTTAATCACAATAGAATATCCTTGTATAAATCAGGCCGCCGGTCATCATAGACAGGAATTTGATCTCGCACTTCATCGACATGAGAGAAGTTCACGTCAATAACAGCAAGCTCTTCATCCTCATTTCCCGTCCACAATACTTCACCCCAAGGCCCAATAATCATGGACTGGCCGTTGAAATTTTCTTTCTTGTTGCTAATACGGTTAACAGCTATAACAAAGCATTGATTTTCAATAGCTCTTGCTTGGAGTAACAATTTCCAATGATCAATTCTTGGCGTCGGCCATTGTGCTACAACGAACAACACTTTTGCCCCATTTAATGTATGAAGGCGCAGCCATTCTGGAAAACGGATGTCATAGCAAATAACGCCCGCCGCCTGCAAGTCGCCTAAAGCAAAGTTGTTCTTTTCGCTTCCTGCGGATAAATGCAAATGTTCATCCATGAGACTGAAAAGATGGACTTTATCATATTCTCCTACGAGTTTGCCCTCTTTATCGACAACATACATCGTATTGTAGAAATGATTATCTCTCTTTGTTGCTACAGAGCCACCGACAATATCGATGCGAAGTTCTGCAGCTAAGTCCTGCAAGAATTTCTTAGTTCTTTCCCCATGATCATCCGCTAATTCATTTAACTTTTTCAGCGCATAACCTGTATTCCACATTTCAGGCAAGACAACAAGCTTGGCTCCTTTACTAGCACTTTCGCGAATGAACTGTTCAGCTCTTTTAAAGTTCTTTTCCACATCACCAAATGCTACATTTAACTGAATGCATCCTATCTTCATGTTTGCGTACCTCCGTTTGAACTTTTCGCCCCCATAGTAAACTTTCAATTCTGAAAAATATACATATTATTCTATCTTTTCTGAATCAAAAAGTATATAAAAACGAGATACTAGACAGTCCTTTAACATAAAAAAATCCCGCCATAATGGCGAGATTTTAGGATATTAAGAAATAACACCAAGCTCTTTACCGACTTTTTCGTAAATCGCTAGCGCTTTATCAAGCATTTCTTTTGTATGGGCAGCTGTTGGCATATTGCGTACACGGCCAGTGCCTTTTGGAACGGTTGGGAACACAATCGATTTCGCATAGACGCCTTCTTCAAGAAGACGAGCTGAGAATGTTTGTGTTAATTTTTCATCGCCGATAATGCATGGCGTAATTGGTGTTTCTGAATGACCGATATTAAAGCCTAATTTTTTCAGGCCGGCTTTTAAGTAATCGCCATTTTCCCAAAGCTTGTCATGAAGCTCTGTAGAGTCCATCAGCATTTGAACTGCACGTGTGATAGCAGCTACATCACCTGGTGGTAATGCTGTAGAGAATAAGAATGGACGTGAGCGGACTTTTAACCAGTCGATTAGGTTCTTCTTACCAGCAACATAACCGCCAACAACACCGATTGCTTTAGATAATGTACCGATTTGGAAGTCAATCTCATTTTGAAGGCCAAAATGTTTGACTGTTCCTTTCCCTTTGCCCATTACACCTGAACCATGTGCATCATCCACATATGTAATCAGATCAAATTCTTTTGCGATTTCTACGATTTCAGGCAATTTTGCCACATCGCCGTCCATTGAGAAGACGCCATCTGTGATGACCATAATTTTGTTATATAGGCCTGATTCTTTCGCTTCTTTCGCTTTTTGGCGAAGATCTTCCATATCAGAATGGTTGAATGCAATAATTTTCGCTTTTGATAGGCGGCAGCCATCAATAATAGACGCATGGTTTAGTTGGTCTGAAAGAATGGCATCATTTTTATCCATAACAGCTGAAATTGCAGCCATATTACAGTTAAAGCCTGATTGATAGGAAATCGCTGCTTCTGTTCCTTTAAACTCAGCCAATTTTTCTTCTAACTTCACATGCAAATCAAGCGTACCGTTAATTGTACGCACAGCGCCTGCACCTACGCCGTATTTATCAATTGCCTTTTTGGCAACTTCTTTTAATTCAGGATTTGTCGCTAATCCAAGATAGTTATTGGAAGACAAGTTAACTAATTCTTTTCCTTTAACTTGGATTACTGGACCATTCGCGCCTTCAACGGCATCGATTTCGTTGTATAATCCTTGGTCGCGAAGCTGTTGTAAATTTTCGTTTAAGAATGTATTAAGTACGTGTGACAAAGTCCTCATCCCTTTCCTGCATATCTATATCGTATTGTAGCATAACTATTTTTAGTTTTGCATTTCTATGCCAGCCACTACTGCTCTATGATTTCTTTTTCTACTTGCTTATGTTTACCGTCATCTATTTTCATACATTTTTTCAAAGCCTTCTCGCTATACCGAAGTGCTACCTGGATGATGGGCCCTAGTGCGAAGACCATTACAACCGTACCAATGCCGACAGGTCCACCAAGGAAGTAGCCGCCGACTGCTACAGTGAATTCCATGAAGGTACGTGCCGAAGTAATGCTCCAGTCGAGTTTTTCAACAAGCAACAGCATCACGGTATCTCGTGGCCCTGCCCCAAAATGGGCCGGTATATACAGGCCACAACCGATAGCGATGAGAATGGTACCGAGAATAAAATCCATTAATTGAAAAGCGAAGTGATGCGGATCTGGCAAAAGCCAGTTGAAGAAATCAAGGAAGAGTCCGACCACAATCATATTAAGAAATGTGCCTATATGCGGCCATCGCCTAATACCAATCGAGGATAGTGTCACGATGAGAATGCCGATTATTTCCGACCATGTACCAATTGATAAACCAAACTGTTGATACAGGCCAATATGCAGCACATCCCATGAACCGACGCCAAAACGCTGGCCTTTTACTGTCAGTGCAATCCCCAGCCCTATAACCATTAGGCCAGCGAAAAAGAACAGCAAACGCCACGTATTTACTTTCTTCACTTCATCCCTTCTTTCACCATTAGAAAAAGAAAGCCATGCATGAACATGCCTTCCTTCATTCATTACTTCTATTTTAAACTAGAGATGTGAATTTTGCATGTGCCGCTTTTGCTAGACTTTCCGGCGACAAGCAAATTTGCATACCAATCTTCCCGGCTGAAACAAATATTTCATCTAGTTTTTCTGCTGCGTCATCAATCCATGTAGGATACTGCTTTTTCATACCAATCGGCGAACAGCCCCCTCTGATATAACCTGTATTCGGCAGAAGCTCTTTCACAGGCAGCATCTCTATTTTCTTTTCGCCAACCGCTTTTGCTGCCTTCTTTAGATTCAGCTCAGAAGCTACAGGGATGACAAAGACATAGAGATTGCCTTTGCCGCTTGTTGCGACAAGCGTTTTATATACGCTCTCTTCTGCCTGCCCAATCTTATGCGCCACTGCTACGCCGTCAATCTTCCCGTCTTCCACTTCATATTCCGTCAATGTATAAGGGATTTTTTGACCATCCAACAAACGGACGGCATTTGTTTTTTGTATCTTATGTTTTGCCATAGCAATCTCCCCTCCTAAATGAACATGTAGATGGTCGGTTCAGCAAATTGAAAGCCTTGTCTGGCCATGCTGGTTTGAAAAGTATAGCGCGAAATTGCTTTTTCCCTTATGTGCTGCTTTGATGGTACTTGCTCAAATGTAGACTCCTTGAGAGATGTATTCGTTATTTGAGTAACAGGATCATTATGTATGCGCCAGATGCTATTCTTTCCTATGTCTTTGCCCTTTTGGTTGCGGGCAGAAGCAGTATACTCTTCATTGTGCTCCTGATCTGTCTTTCCCGTCAATAAATTCAGCAACGTTTCAATAGATGGTCTCGGCTTATGATATTGAGCGTTCCTCCGGTAAGTCTCATCCGCTGTTTTATGGCGAAGCGCCCTCTTGCGGTTTTCTATATCCGTATACTGTTTTTCCAGAAGTGACGAAACATGCATGGCGACAACCTCCCCCTTTTTATCCTAACTCTATTGTCGAATATGCTTACAAATAAGAGCTTTTTTTATCTTCATCTATTAATATATCAGAAAAGTGGAAATAGACGAATGGGGCTCAAAATATTTTTCCACTATTTCAAATTAAACTTGCAACCTCGATAGAAAACCGATAGTCTCAGTATTTGAAACTAGATTCTGGAGGAATAAAGTGTAACAACTAAAACCACAACAGCAACAAAGTTTCTGTATGTTCACCTAAAACGCCCAGTGTGTAACAATATTATTGGTCTCGTGCCATCCTAAGTAATCTCCTACCCACGGACAAAATCACAAGGCTGGTTATCCATAATATCAACATAGAACCCAAGCCAACCAATGTCCACCATGTGTTAATCTGATGCTGTCCAAGACTGGACTTCAATGGCACAAAGAGTAGTGTCACAATCGCGAGCAGACAAAGGAGCGTTCCTGTAACATAATAAGCCTTGACTTGGAAAAGGTAAGCAAGAGGAAAGAAGTGCACCCCAACAATTATAGCCATAATCGGAAAAAACCAATCGAAATGTCCAACAGTATTGCAAATGATAGCAGCAATAATAATCAACAAAAATTCTGTAGCAAAAACAATATTAAACCACTTGTTGACATTGACATTCTTAGAACCATGGGTATTTGTACTATCCAAGTTTCGGGAACTCCTAATCAATGCAATCCCCGAGAAAAATAAAGTAGCACCGATAAATATTGCAAGAATTAGTAACCAAATAGAACCCAAGCCCTGCAAACCTCCAATACCAACGTCCGCCCAAACTGTCCCGAAAAAGGCCATAAACATAACCCCGGAAGCAGTCCCACGAATGTCCGCTCTAGAAATAACGCTTTCCGACACACGAATCTCCCTCTCCATTAAATTTCCACCTCCACAACATGTTTCTTTAAATTGCCCTTAAATGAATTAAGTGCTTATCCTTATCAAGGATTGTGCACAACAACGGAAAATCTTATTGAAGATAATCACAAGTTAGATTAAAGCTTTAGCTCCGCTCACAGTACTTTTCTAAATAAAGAAAAAACACACTCTGCTCACATTATATTTTTTAGCCAATTATATAATTCTACATCTCCATCTATTTCACCTGTATACTTCCGTCAACATAAAGAAGCCCTTAATCTCGGAGATTAAGGGCAAACTATATACTGATTAATATTTTTTGGATTTGTAATATTTCTTGTACTTCCATCTTTGGACTAAAAGGAACCCTATTAAAACTCCTATTGGCCCTGAGTAAGTCACTGGCCCTCCAATAAAGATAACTGAGCTTACATAACCAGTAACATAAACAAAGATAAAAATAATGATATCCCATTTTCGTGTAGTAAATATTCTTTCATTATGCTTCATTCCTTCTTGAAAACCATAAAAACGTCTAGATTAATCTTTTGTTCTAGATTCATTTTTCTCTTCATGCAGTAGACGTATCACTTTATGACATCTTCCAGATTTTTCGCGTCTGCTATTTTAAAAATCGTATTTTTATCCTTATCATTCATTATGGTGGCAGAGCCATTCTCATTGAACCACAAGTAGTATCTGTCTTGATCAGTATCCATTCTATATTGTGGGTCTGTTATATCGACAATTCCCTTTTGTTTTTTTGCTTGGCGGATAGCATTCACAATAACTTTCACTTTCGGAGAATCAGAAATTACTTTTGAGCAAAAGCATAACACTCGTTAGCTGCAGGAAAAAGTTCTTTTTCATCATTCTCCTCCCCTGAATAATATCCACTCATGACCTTCTCATTTAAAACTTTGGTGGTACGCGCCTCTTCGTCTGTTGTTCGTAGGAATAGGCTAATTCGATTAGCTTTGGTTCACTATATGCCAAGCCTGAGAACGTCAAACCTACAGGAAGCCCGGTTTTTGTGTAACCCGCAGGAACTGTGATAGAAGGATAACCCGCTTTGGCAGGCAATTCATCGCCAGAGTCACTTAAAAATAACAGAGCATCTAAACCATTCTCTTCCATTACCTTATCAATGCCAAGTTCTCCTGATAATTTCACATCATCTGAGCGTTGCTTCAGATAAACTGGATTTTCTAGACTCTCGCTTCTTCCCTCTGACTCAATCAATAAATCTTGGCCATAGTTCATCCTGTTATAAGGGTCTTCTTCATTAAAGGCAATAATGTCTTTTAGCGTTTTCACTGATACAGAATCTGAGGTTGTCTTTAAATACTGATTCACTTGATGCTTGAATTCATAGGACAGGACATCGGAACGGAGATCATGTTCAGGGACCTCCACTTCCTTTATAACAGCGCCTAGGTTTTGCAATTCACCCATCGCTATATTCAACATTTCTTTTAGCTCTGTCGTTTCTTCATCGTGCCTATCCAAAAAGAGAGGATCAACACCAATTGTAGCTCCTTTTAAACCGTCCATCTTGAGATGCTTTGTATAATCCTGAAGTGCCTTACCTTCACTTGTTGCTGTGATAGGATCAGTTGGATCAACACCCGTTAACACACCTAATGTAATAGCTGCATCTCTTACCGTCCTTGCCATAGGACCAGCCGTATCTTGGCTAAGGGCGAGTGGAATAATCCCGCTTCGGCTAATTAGTCCGACTGTTGGTTTGATGCCCACAATGGAGTTCAAACTCGATGGATTCAGAATGGAACCACATGTCTCCGTTCCAATACTAACCACCGCAAAATTAGAGGCGATACTTGCGCCAGAACCAGAGCTTGAGCCGCCTACAAATCCAGCCTCGAAATTCTCCGGCCCATAAGGATTTTTAACTTGTCCACCCACTCCACTGTAGCCGCTAGGTGCCTTAGTAGACATAAAATATGCCCACTCGCTCATATTGGTTTTCCCTAATATGATTGCACCTGCTTCTCGAAGTTTTTTCGCTACCCATGAGTCCTTCTTCGCATAGTTATCCTTTAATGCAATGGCACCTGCTGTAGTGGGCATCGGATCCTTTGTTTCAATATTGTCTTTCAGAAGAATAGGAACTCCAAAAAGAGGACCTCGTTCCCCCGATCCCATCGCCTTATCCATATCAGCAGCTATGTTTAATGCATCCGGATTTATGTTGAGGACTGAATTAATTGCAGGACCGCTGCTATCAAACTGTTTAATTCGCTCTATATACCATTCAACTAACTCTACAACCGTCAATTCCCCATTCTGCAAAGCTTCTTGAATTTGTTTGATCGACCATTCTTCCATTTTATATTTTTCTCTTTTTGTTGATGTGCTCATCTCGTCCCTCCTGGCAACTTTTCTACCAATCATTATAGCAATACTCTTTATTTTCTGATATGTTTAGAGCTATCAATATTAAAGAAGGTGGGAAGTAATGCGCAAATACATAGGAGAACTCGCTCTGACGATTACAGCGATTATCTGGGGAAGCGGCTTTGTGGCGAGTGCCATTGCCTTAGAGCATTTTACGCCGTATCAGATATTGGCGATTCGCTTTTTCATAGGAGCAGTCATATTAGGCATTGTTTTTTATAAAAAGTTAAAAGGAATAAACAAAGAAACAATTTTCAAAGGAGCAATATTGGGGACTTTCTTATACTTGGCTTTCGCGCTTCAGACAGTCGGGCTACAATTTACCACCCCCTCCAAAAATGCTTTCTTAACAGCGGTGAATGTCGTCATTGTACCGTTTATCGGCTTACTTCTGTATAAAAGAAAGATGGACTACTTCGAACTCATTGGGGCGTTCCTTGCCATTATCGGTATCGGCGTTCTCTCGCTGAAATTGTCCTCTTCTATCAATATCGGGGATTTATTAACACTAGCCTGTGCAGTTGGTTTTGCCTTCCATATTTTTTATACAGCCAAATTTGTGAAGGATGCCGATCCAATTCTTTTGACATTAGTCCAAATGACGACTGCTGCCCTTATTGGTTTTGCTGTTGTCTTTTTCAAAGGAGAAAGTTTCCACACGGTTGAAACGGGCGGAACACTCTCTATTTTATATTTGGGTATTTTTTCTACAAGCGCTGCCTTTTTGCTTCAAACAGTTGCTCAGAAGTTCACCACAGATACAAAAGCCGCCATCATCCTTTCAACAGAATCTTTTTGGGGCATGGTCTTTTCCGTACTCATTTTGCATGAAGTCTTGACCATTAAAATGGCGTTTGGCGCAATTCTTATTTTAGGGGCGATTATTATATCTGAAACGAAGGTGCCGTTTTTAACGAAAATAAGAATAAAGGATTTAAAGTTTGGCCGACGTGGACAACGAGACTCTTGATATCATGGCCAAAATAAACATGTTGTAGAAAGTGGGTAGATTCATGATTCCGTTAGTATATGACCAACTTAGTGGCTGTGGGAAAGACAATGAATTCTTCTTGGCCCTGTTGAAAAAATTAAACGTGAAATACATAGTAGATCTGGGTTGTGGAACGGGCAGATTAACAACCCATTTTTCAGAGTCAGGCTATCATATTACAGCGATTGATCCGAATGAAGAAGCAATCGAATATGCAAAAGCGAAAGATTATCCAGAGGAAGTGACCTGGATTGTTGGGGATAGCTCCAATTTACAACCAAATGCTTTTGATGCTGTCATCATGACCGCCAATGTGGCGCAAGTATTTCTTACAGATAAAAGTTGGCAGAACGTCATTTCTGATGCATATCGAGCATTAAAACCTGGCGGACATTTTATTTTTGATACACGAAATCCCTTAGCCAAAGAATGGGAACAGTGGCAGGAAGATATGACACCTGATCTTGCAACGAATCCGTTGAACAACGAACCACTAGAAATTTGGACGGAATACGATGAATTTGTAGGTGATATATTTACTTTTTATGAGACTATCAAAGTTGCACGTACAAATGAAGTAGTCATTATGAAAAAAATGCAATTAATATTCCGAACTCAAGAAGAAATACAAGAATCATTGCAACAAGTTGGATTTTCACAAATCCATGTTTATGGAGATTGGACGTTTACCGAAGCCACATCTGACACCAAATCTTTTATCTTTCATGCTGTAAAAGAATAATAGTTAACCAAACAGTTTATTAATGAAAATAAATTAGGCCTTGCTACAATCCATACGTAGCAAGGCTCTTTAGATTACTATTACTCGTTTACTTTTTGACCCTATACCTGTCATCTAACTTTGCCTGATGCACTTTAAAGATATCTTCTAGCTTAATATCATATTTATTCGCTATATCAGTGATATTTCCCAATACATCACCTAATTCACTTACAAGCTCCTGCTTCTTTTCAATATATGTATTTTCAGTTTCATCTGGTCGATCGCGTCCAATTTCAAGAGCTCTGATTGCTCGGGCAACCTCTCCCGTTTCCTCCGCTAAGAATCCAATACGGATGAATATATCTAATTGTGACCATCCTCGCTCTTCATAATAATCGTTAATCCATTGCTGAAATTCATTCACATACATACTATAGAGTGTACCTTCGCTTTAAACACTCTCAATTTCTGGAATCCCTCAGATACACTCCATAAAGGAAATATCAGCAATTAAAGTCTATGTTTAAAACGGCTCTCCACAAACCGTGGTTTTCAATATTAATATGGTTACGTCTAATTTTCTAACAAGATATCACAAGCTAGAAACACCTAAAAAAGACAAAAAGCTCATTCCGAGTTAGGAAGAACTTTTTGCAGAATTTTACTATTATCCTTTATATAAATAATAAAATCAATTTCTTTTATTTGACTGTAATTCTTTTTGAATGTAACTTTTTATTCCCAATCTGGTACACATAGTTGTACTTAACCAAATCGTCTTCATTAACATGATGACTAATTTCAATAATCGCTTGAGGCAAGTTAAAAAGCGTATTATGAATGCCTTCAGCAGTGTCCTTATCAAGTGCTGCAGTCACTTCATCAGCAATTAACAACTCGCGTTCTCTCAAAATTGCACGGGCAATTTCGACCCTTTGATTCTGTCCACCAGAAAGATGTTTTCCGCTTTCCCCCAGAACAAAATCCAGTCCCTTTTCTTCAACGACAGACGATAGTCCAGCAGCTTTAACTGCTCGGTTCAATTCTTCATGCTTAAAGTCTTCACCTAATGTAAGATTGAACTCTAAAGTGTCATTAAATATCATAGGAGTTTGGCGTATATAACTAATGTTTCGATTGATAGCTCGTGCGCTATGTTCAATCTTACCTCCATAAGTTATTTGTCCATCGGTTAAAGGTAATACTTGCTGAATTATATTTATAATCGTAGTTTTGCCAGATCCAGATTCACCTAGTAGCAGTAGCTTACTTCCTGGAAGAATCTCCAAATTAAAGCCGTCCAATATTAAGTTATTTTCAAATTGAATGCGACCATTTTGTATTTTAAGAGGCAAAATACTTGTAAGGGAGTGATTATCATTTTGTTTAAATGCACTATTTTCCCTTTCAAGCATGGTTAGTTTTTTGCGTATCCCTTTAGTAGTTGAAATCCTGTTAATACATCCAGCCGTCACAGCTAAGGGATTAGCAATACGGTCACTAGCGATGTATACTGCTATCAATGCATTGACTTCCAAGGAACCATTAAAAACAAAGAACCCACCAATAAAAACGGGAATCAAGCTCAAAATATGCGATGCGACATATGCAGTTAGATTTGCTCCCGCTTGTGCCATAGTCATTTTTACATTTTTTGATTCTGAATTTGTAATATTAGCCTTTAAGCGCTCGAAAAATGTTTGTTCACGCTGATAGCCAATAATTGTTTCAACACCTTTAATATTTTCAGTTAATTCATTAGTATAATCTTCGTTGGCTTTACTCCAATCGGCAGCAGACTTTTCAATTTTCTTTTGATTTAATTTAGGGAAAATCATTGTGATTAACGCAAATATTATAAAAATAATACCTAACCAAAAATGTATTAACAAAATATATCCACTGGCTACAATAACTAAAACAATTGTTTGAAATGCATTGATTGTAGCCGAAATATAGTTGCTTTCTAACAATTTTAAATCATTTTGAAGAAAAGAAAGCACATCTGATGATCTAGATTTCGAACTTTTTTGATATTTATAAACATGGTGTTCATAAATAATCAATTTTACACTTGTATTGAAATTCTTCATTAGTTTTGCTGTGCTATATTGATAAAAATATCCACCTAATCCAAGAACTAAGAAACCAACAATTCCGAAACCTACTCCGTATGCAAGCTCCTCCATACTTCTATTTTCTAATCCTTTAATAACTCGACGTATAGTCTCTGGTAAAAGGAATCCTTCAATAGACATAACAACTAGGCCCAACAAAACAAAGATTGCATATTTTGCACTTCCATGTTTAATTATTAGTTTCATCATTTTCACCTTATACGCAATAATGTGTCTATTTACCTCTGAATCTACCGATTTTCAGTTAATTTGCTAATTTTATAGTCTGACTTAATTGTTCTGGTGCTTGATAAATCACTTTTGTTTATTTGATAATCAATTATTTCTTCTGATATAGATAAAACTATATCGGTAGATCGGTTTATTTTTTTATTGTTATTAAATGATATCCATCTACTAATAACAGAAGTAATACCTGTTGAGCCTGTATAAAAATCGTGAGATATTTTAAGTGATTGTTCACCTGGAAACCCTAAGGAGTTGTTTTCATGTTTATCGGTCACTTCATACAACCTAAACGTTTCCATCTTCGATTCTATACTAGCATGTACCTCTGAATCTTCTTCGACTAATTGATAATATGAAATTAAAAAATCAGTAACACCAGCTAAACCTCTCATCAATCCAGGGAAATAGTGTATTTTTTGTTCTAAACTTTTTGTGATTTTATCAAGATAACTTTTATACTTTAGTTTCTTGGTTATACGATAAAAATAAAGCAATAACATTCCTAAGCCAGAAAGCCCATTATATAAAAACGCAGATTCTACAGTTTGCTCACTACCTAATTTATTTCTATTCATTGTAAAATTCCCAATTTTATTGGTATAAGTTGTTTCTAAAACTTCATTTAATATCTTCTCTGACATTTTCAAAAATTTATTGTCATTGGTCACAATATAAGTTAATAACAACGCAAGAGAGATTCCTGCTTTTCCTTCATAAAGACCTGTATATTCCAACTCTTCTCCTGCTATTAATTGATCTGATAGGTCAACTGCTAGTTTTATTGATTCAGCATCTTTTGTGTGTATCCAATAATACAAATGCATAATAACCAATCCCGCTTTACCATAAAATAAATCATTTGATGAAGGGACTGGTTGTGAAAATACTTCCTTGTACAAAATTTGGGCTTCGTTAGTCAAACCCATCTTCAATAAATAAGCTACAAGCCCCGAATTTCCGATAAGAAGGCTACCTGGAAGATTCTTTATGCTGGAAAATTCTCTTTTGAAAATTTCTAAGCTAATTTCCTCTATTAAAATGGGAACAGGCAAATCTAAATTTTGATAAGTTTGATAAATCCCTAATAATACTCCGTAGATTCCATGACTGATACTAAATGGATTTGTATTGAAAATATGAGGATCTGCCGGGATATAGTAGCCTTTTTCTTTTGTCGAAAAGTCAAATAACTTAATTATTGAATCTGCAATTTCTATTAGATCTGTTTCACTATACCTAGTAGATAATTTACTCATATGACTTATCAAACCTTGTGCATTAAAATGGTTCAATAAAGTGTAAACATACTCATCAGGTAAAAAGGGTATATTTTTTTGCGCCCATTCCAACATTGCAATTTTTTTAGTATTATCTAATACATATAAATTATTTAAAGGATATATCATAAGCATACCTAGTAGCATTATCTTATCTAAGTCTTTTTTTACTAAATCCTTTTCGTTAGAATTGTAACCTATTGTAAATACTTCTGACTCTTCCCGTTCTTCGTCAATAAACATAGAATGTTCTAAATCAATTATTCGTACATTAAATGATCCATCCCCTTTATTTTCTAATATAATATTTGCATCAGAAATATCATAAAGAGCTATACCATGTGCATGAATAATTTTGATCTTTTCGATTAACTGATGGAGAATATCAAGTATATTTTTGTAATATTTTTTAATCTCAGACTCATCTCTCTCTAAAGTGATTAGAGGATTTTTCGTATATACGTATACTCTTAAAGATTCACCTTCAATTTTCTCTTCTACCAAATATCCGTTTCCATGGTCCTTAATAAAATCATGTACTTTTGGGGTTATACCACTCCCACCCAATAATGTTAAGAAATCTTTTTCCCTTTCTATTCTTTCAGGAGCATAAAATCCTGCATAATCCAATGCTGAATATTGTCTAGCTTCTTTAGCAATAAAATATTTTTTATCTTGATTTTCTACAAGGTATATTCCTCCGCTAGAGGAAAAGTGTAATGCTTCTATAGGTTTGTACTTTGATAAAAAATTTGATTTTTCCTCTGTTTTTATAGGGACATTTAAATCTTCGACCCATTCTGGTATGCGATAATAAGGCACTCTTATGTCTCGAACTAATTTATTCTCATTATCTAAGATAAATGTCTCTGTTGTACCTCGTTCAGAAATTCTTCTAATCGGAATATATTCTCCGTAACGATAAAATAAAATTTCCGAGTCCTTATATGGTTTATCGCTAAGGATATAGGGACCTTCAAAATCTTTTGTCTTACTGTACAATTCCTCTAGTATTGTCAAAATAGTATTCTCAGGGGGATATACAACCATGAACTTCCCATGACTCACCCGAGAAGTACCTTTTTCATTTACTTCTTTAAATTTCTCTAAATCTGCTGCAAACTTAAAGTTGATTTCATTTTCGATACAATAATTTGCTATAGTTTTGAATACTTCTTCATAATTATCAATTGTTGAAGAAATATGTATTTTCCAGCCTACGGTCCTCTTATCAGCGATATTCTTGTTGAATAAAAATATAGTCCAAGGATTTTTCACATAAACTTCAACTTTATTTTTGTCATAATCAATAAGATTTATAAAACTAGCTTCATGATGTTTGAAATTATTATTTAACATGTAAAATGGTGAATTATTTTTATAAGCTATCGCATGATTAGAATATTCTACTGGTAACATTTTCCCACCTCATATTTCTATTAGAATAAAATAATAAGGCTGAGTATATATAATACTCTGCCTCATTAGTCAATATACTTTTTAATACAAATTATTTAATGATGACCTGTTTTAGGGCCGATACAGCTACCAATAACACATGAACCATAAGGTGTCACACCTGCATCGTTACCAAAAGTCTTTTTCTCTTCCATTTTTTGCAACGCTAATAGATTTGTCATCTTAACAACCTCCTTTTATATTGTTCTATATATTCAATAAAATATTTTGTTAGATTGAGTATAATATTAATACAAATTATTTAATTTTGGCCTGTCGAAGGACCGATACAGCTGCCAGCAACACATGAACCATAAGGTGTCACACCTGCATCGTTACCAAAAGTCTTTTTCTCTTCCATTTTTTGTAACGCTAATAGATTTGTCATCTTAACAACCTCCTTTTATATTATTCTAAATATTCAGTAAATTTTTGTTAGATTGAGTATAATATTAATACAAATTATTTAATTTTGGCCTGTCGAAGGACCGATACAGCTGCCAGCAACACATGAACCATAAGGTGTCACACCTGCATCGTTACCAAAAGTCTTTTTCTCTTCCATTTTTTGTAACGCTAATAGATTTGTCATCTTAACAACCTCCTTTTATATTATTCCAATATTCGGTAAATTTTTGTTAAATTGAGTATAATATTAATGCAAATTATTTAATGATGGCCTGTTTTAGGGCCGATACAGCTGCCAATAACACATGAACCATAAGGTGTCACATCTGCATCGTTACCAAAAGTCTTTTTCGCTTCCATTTTTTGCAACGCTAATAGATTTGTCATCTTAACAACCTCCTTTTACAATATTTTAAATTTTGCAGAAATTTTTCTGCTAAATTGAGTATAATATAAACATAACTTTCTTTGTATTGATAAAATTGTTATAAAAAACATTATTTAGAAGTTTATTTAAACTTAATTTTCTCATTATGGACAGGAGGTAAAACTATGTTAATAGGACAAAATTTGCGTTATTATAGGAAAGCTAAGGGCTTTACGCAAGAGCAACTTGCTGAAGATATCTGCCATACAACTTATATTAGTAAAATTGAAAACAGCAGCATCATACCTCCTAATCAAACTTTAAGTGATTTGTGTAGAAAACTTGGTATTACAATAGAACAACTAACCCAAAATATTGACGAGGAACAAGGATTATTGCTTAATAATTGGCTCGAGCAAATTAATAAAAAAAACTTTGTGGACAAACAATACAATCACTTAAATGTAGTATTTCAGGATGTTGAAAGCCCATTTCTTCTTAGCCGTTACTATACTATACTATTACGCTATTTTATCTTGATAAAAGATAAACAAGAGGCAGAAATAACCTCACAGAAGGTCAAAAGCTTTGAAAACTATATAACATCGGAAACTGAATATGACTACAATTTCTCTCTAGGTTTGTTTGAATACAATTACGGTGGTTTAAATACAGCATATACTTACTTTCTAAAAGGAGAGCAAATCTTAGAGAGAAAAGGTGTAAAGGATTCGGAGCTGTTATATTACATGGCTCTTACACTTAGTCGCTCTAATAAAATATCCTCATCAACTATATACGCCTATAGAGCATTAGAACTTTATAACAAAGATTTGAACTTTATACGTACTGTAGATTGTAGTTTACTACTCGGAATTAATTTCAATCTTATGGAGGATTACGATAAAGCTGAAGAGTTTTTCCAAAAAGTCATTAACATATCTGGATTTCACGAACATATAGAACTAGCTAAAGGAAGGGCTTACCATAATCTAGGGAATATATATTCAAAGCAAGGTAAACCAGATTTGGCTATTGATATGCTGTGCAAAAGTCTTCAATTCAAAAAGCATACAAATAATAAAACAAATACTGTTTATTTGCTCGCACGTGAATACTTTGCAATTGGTGAGATTGAAAAGGGAACTGAATGGTTGACTAAAGGTATGGATCTAGTAAAAGAAACAAAAGATACTTACTATCAACTTAAATTAAAAGTCCTATATTCTCGAGTCAATGAAGGAAATTCACCTCAGTACTTTGATTTATTAAAAAAGTCTATTACTTATTTCAAAGATATTGATCTCAGTTTTACTAGAGAATGTGCAGAATTGTTGGCAAAGCTTCAGGCTAACAAGTTTCTCTATAAAGAAGCGTATGAATATCTCCAGTTGACTATTAATTTAATGAAAAGTAATAAAAAATAGGAAGGAAGAGATTAAATGAGAAGACTTTTTTTTAGATTGGTGTTAATTAGTATTTTGTTTATAAATATCGGATATATAGCTAATTCGGATGAGTCTGATTACCCTACTAGGGTTCCAGATCCAATAACTATTGTTAAATAACTTAACACCCACAAACTTTACGGGATAGGATATTAATCATAGTTAATTATGATGACCATATTTCTTTAACTACATGTGAACAACAATTTCTTAAAGAAACATATTTATCAATGCTTTTAAATGGAACATGCCCAACAAAATAATATACCCCTCTAGTAATAAAATGCTATATCAAAGGGCAGCAAGCTTAAAAAATGTTATAATAGTAGACAAACTATTCCACCTACGAATAAAAAGCATGCATTCGAAATCTCAATGCATGCTTCCTAAATTATTCTACACCACTTTCCAAAATGGTGAAGGTACCCTTATCACAATTTATCTCTGCCAATGCACCATATGGCAAAATAAACTTCGGTTCCGTATGGCCAAAATTTAAATTATAGAGAATCGGCAAATCTTCTATGTTAAATTCCTTCATAGCTAATTGAATAGCCTCTTTATATTCATCGTAATATTTTTCATCTTGAGGTTTCCCAAAGATAATTCCTTTACTCTTTCGTAAAATGCCTTGGGCAGCATAGTTGCGCAACCAATATTTAATAAGATCCGGCGCTGGCTTTTCTTCAGAGGTTTCAAAGAAAAGGATGCTATTCTCCCAATACTTTTCTTCTGGCCAGAGTTCTGTTCCTTTTACAAATTCAAGTACTTCAATGCATCCTCCTATCAAACGTCCCTGCGCTATTCCAGAACCTTGAAGAACTTCAACCCCTGCATTTTTTTGCATGGCCCGCCGACGTGTTTTATTTCCTTCTGCCCACTCTACATACTCACTCGTCCATTCATTCGCCGGAAGTATTTCACCAATTACTTCATTTGAAAAGAGCGTTCGATTCACCGATTCAATTGTATATGGATCCATCTCAACATTTTCTGCAAAATCGGTTAGAACAGCCGGACCATAAAAAGAGGAAATCCCAGCTTTATGGCAAAATAAATGTGAAATGGTTACATCGGAGTAACCCATAAATATTTTCGGATTCTGACGAATAACGTCGAAATCGATATAGGGTAACAAGCGGATACTATCGTCACCGCCAATATTTGCAATGATCCCTTTGATATCCTTATCCTTGAATGCCGTCATCAAGTCTTCCGCACGAGCTTGCGGATTATTATAAAGATAGTCTTCGCCTTTTAAACTATTAGGCATTGGCACAACTTCCAAATCAAAGATGTCTTCTAATCTTTTTACACCTTGTTCATATCGCCATCTAAGGTCTGGTTCACCCGCACCTCCCCAAGAAGGGCTTACTGTTGCTATTCGATCCCCCACTTGCAGTTTCTTTGGTTTAATTAACATGATATTGCACCCTTTCACATGATTTTATTATTTTAATGGACTGTCTTCTTTTCAAACAAACCTATAAAAAATACGATAAGACCAGCTAGAAACATAATAGGAAAAATATAAAGCATCACTAATGCTGACCATCCGCTTTTAGTGATGACTGCAAAACTTAAGCCCATTGCAAAAGAGATGGATGGTGAAATGAGTAGCATTAGAATAATTCCCCAAACTATATATTTTCTCTTTTTAGACTTACCTGTACTAAGCAAAAAAGCTACATAAGCACCTACGATTGCAATTAATATCCCTACAAAGATTGCCATTAGCTCTTCTCCCTTCACTAAAGAAAATTACAATTTTATATTCTCTTACCTTCAATGGAAGTGTCTTAAAATTTCAGCATTACTTTTTAAGGTTATTAACTTATTTTTATAAGGGATAAGCAAAGCAAGTATTTCTGGCTTACTTTTATAGTCAAAGACAGTATTGTAGTTATATAAATCCTTTAATACTTTTAAAGATGGTTTATAATTTGATTTTTCAATGCCTATTTTTTGTTTAAAGTACCTTTTGATTATTCTATATCTTCTTATTGGGAGGCTAATGTCTAGAAATAAAATTAGATCAGCATTTTGAAAGCAGGAAGATACCCATTTATGATGGGCCCCTTCAATAATCCAATTGTCAGTAGCAATTATTTTACTTAAATATTCGTCTCTCTCTTGTTTGCTTCGTTTAATATCTCCAGTGTCAAACCTTTTCCAAACAACATTATCCAATTAAAATAGGGAATGCTTAATTGATCAGATAGCTTCTTGGCCAAGGTAGTTTTGCCACTTCCGATGGAACCAATGATATGTATTCGTTTAGGTATTGGCACAGGATTTTGTTTGTCCATAGAACCACTCTTTTAATTTGCTAACAATTATTTCGGGTGCATCTCGATATATCTCGTGACTCGTATTATGAATAGCCTGAACTTCTGCATGGGGAATTTCATTCAACAAATATTCAATTGCCTCATGTCGTTCTTCTTCTATTTCCTTGGGCATCGTACTATGCAGTAATAGTACTGGTGACTGGACCTTTGGAAAAATAACTGCTGTTGGTTCTAAATGCATTCCTTTCATCACTGCTTTGGCTGTAAACGGAGATGTGGATAGCCTAATTTCACCGTCAACTTCAGCAGCTTGTGCAAGACACCCCTCCTCAAGCTCCTTCGACCAACGTGAAGAGTTAGCCCTTTCAGAGTCAAGAAATTCATTCCAGGAAGCGAAGCAAACACTATCAATAAAAGCACCTACATCTGTAAGCTGCTGATTAAGAGAAACGCCAGCCGGGCCCTGTTGGAAGTAACCGCCATCCAATAACACCAGTCCTTTGATTTTCTCCGAATACAATCCAGCCATATAAAGTGCAAGGTGGGCTCCCCATGAGTGGCCAACAAGATAGACATCGGTTAACCACAATGAATCGATAAAATTACTTAGACGTTCAGCCATCCTTGCTGGAAAATACTCTTTCTCATTATCCAAGGAAACTTCTCCACCATGTCCTGGTAAATCAAAAGCGATAACGTAAAAATCATTCTGTAAAAGTTTCGCTAGCTCCCCAAAACTTAGACCAGAAGAGCCCATTCCATGCAAGAAAACAAGTGCAAAGTATGAATAAAACTAACTAAAAACTCTAATCAACAAGCTAATTGCAAATAGAATATATGCAATCTGTATCAATATGTATAGGGTCCTTTCAAAGGTTGTAAGTCCTCTTTGCTTTCGGATTTTTTCGAGATATCGTAAATAAAAAGCTGCACTTAAAAAGATTAATAGTGTTGCTATTACCATTAAAATATCTGCAAATATGAGCATCGTTCTCCCCCTATCTTATTTAAGTTACAGTAAGCGGAGGAAACCCCGCTCGGCTCCATAACCATAAAGGAGTATGTACATCAATAGGAGCTAATCCACTTCCAGCAAGGGCTTTACCCCAAGCATTCGCCGCAGCTATTCGGTCATCTCCACTTCCATTCAACACTTCTTCCGTACATAATCCTAATTTCACAGTGGCTTTTAGAATATGAGTATCTGGTGCAATAGAGATGAGTTCCCGTGATTTCCAGGATACTTTCGCATAACACTCTAAAACATATAACCAATAATTAAATATTTTAGGTCCAGAAAGGTATGGGAATTCTGATTTTCTGGAGCCTTGCATGATTTCTTTTAATAGTGAATTGTCGAATTCTACTGACTCAATCAGCCCTTGGACGTTTCCTTGTTCAGATGAATGAACTATACCTTTTGCAACACGTTGCCAAATATCAGGATGGCGGTTTGGCTGTAAGCCCACACGATGTAATAGCAATGCTTCACGAAGCTCATGGATATCTTCGGTGGCGACAACAATTGGATTAAATATCCAGCTCGTTTTAGGATCTTGATACGCTTTAACAACAGATTCCCATAACGAGTAAGAGTTTCTCTGATAATTTAAGGCCATTGCCAGAGTTAAAACATCTAGTAATTCATCTTCTTTCACTACATTAATCAACACATCCTCAGGCATCACTTCCCCGCCTAAAAGTCCATCTTCATGCATTTGTTTTAAGATATGTATATTTTCTAAAATGTTGTTCTCCAAAAATAAGATCCTTCTTTCAAATTAGCCAAGTTATCCGAAACTAGTGTATAGGATCCTTGGCATTTAATTTTTCATAATCTAACCTTGTCATACCTAATAGATCCAAATCCTCAAAGTCTTCACCTTTTTTAATATCATGTCTTAATGTTCCTTCGAATTGAAGTCCCACCTTTTCCATCACCTTCCGAGAAGCAGCATTTCTAGACATACAGTGTCCATATATTCTCTCTAAGCCCAGTACTTCAAAACCATAACTGAGCATAAAAGAAGCAACTTCTGTCGCATAACCTTTACCCCACTCATTTTTATCAATAAAGTAGGCAATTTCCGCTTTTTGATGACTACAGGAAATACTGACCAACCCGCAATTCCCTATGTATTTCTCTGGGTCTTCTTTTAAAAAAACTGCAAATTCAAAAGCTGTTCCTTGTTTTGCACTATGTTGTAAGTAGTCAATCCACTTATTTACAAGTGCTTTTGGGTACGGATGTGGAATGGTAATCATTGTGTCCGCAATTTCCGCCTGTGACACTACTGAATAGATAGCATCTGCAAATTCATGTTCATATGGTTTTAAGAGTAATCGCTTTGTTTCTAATATCATTTGCCTACCTCCGTTTTAGCTAATTGAACATTAATTTATTTAAAAAACGGCTTCCCCTGCTCTATAACTATTTCTACATTAGTTATTAGACTCCTTCTTGCTATCACCCTTTAGTTATCAATTTGCCTATACTTCTCCGACTATCCACTATAGTTTGATTCTAGGATAATACGTGGATATCACGGTGCATAAGATAATGTGAATAACTTCAAGAAACCATTTAGATGTATGGTAAAATTAATTAAAAATTGAAAATAATACGGAGGAGGCGTTTGAAGATGGAGCATGATGAAATTTATTTACGGGCTAAAAAGCGGGTTGAAAACTTAAAATCGTTTTACATTCATTTAACGGTCTATATTCTAGTTAATCTTATGCTTTTCTTTATAAACATCATCACTGATTCAAGTCATTTATGGTTTTTATATCCGTTAGGAGGTTGGGGTATTGGGGTTGCTATACACGGCATAACAACTTTTTCATCAGGAAGGTTTGGTGCGGAGTGGGAAGAACGTAAAATTAAAGATTATATGGAGAAAGATAAGTAAAATTAATTTATAATAATTGCATCACCTTAAGTCCATAGGTACTTAACATAAGCTATAATTTGAAAAAGCCCTCAAAGAAGAGGGCCTTTTCTATTTAACACCATATAATTAAGCTCTACCTTTTAATTTTTTCACCCTCTGGATGAAAACTAACGATACCACTATCAATTGTCTTAAAGATTCTGGAATAGACATTCTTGATTTCCATTTCTTTATTTGCTCCTTCTGTCATAGCATATCTCCAGGTTTCATCTGAATATTCTTTAGGAGATCCTGTAAATAAATAACCTGTAGCATAGTCATTTGGCCCACCTATTGTACTTGTAGGAGCGCTATCATAAGTGACATCTTTGTTTACAAACGGCACATGGGCTTTTGTAGACTGGATGAAAAAAGTTGGAATCGTTAAACGTTTATAGGATTCTACGTATTGATCATTTGCAGCATCTGATAAAAATTTAGGCATGATAAAAATGGCATCAAATTTTTTTGATAAAGAGTTTGTTCGGTTTTTTAAAGCTTTAAGTGAAATCGTTTCAAACTCTATATTTTTTTCAAAAACTTCTGGTATATCACCGATTACACCTATATGTAACTCTTTCCCACTAAACATGTCAGTTTTACTGTTTTCTATGTTACACCCTCCAAGTAAAACAACCATTAAAGAATAAAATAATATCTTATACATGCATTCATCCCCCTTCCTTTTAAGAACAATTTAAGGAACTCCAGTTACCAATAGTCCTCATCCATATTTCAAATCCTGGAACTATGTTATAGTAACCATACACAAGTTTAAAGGAGAAGAATAGTATGGCAAAAAGCTTAGTATTAGCAGAAAAGCCTTCTGTCGCAAGAGATATTGCGAATGTATTGAAGTGCAATAAAAAAGGAAATGGCTTTTTGGAAGGCGACCGATATATTGTCACATGGGCATTAGGGCATCTTGTGACATTAGCCGATCCAGAAACTTACGATAAAAAATATAAAACGTGGAATTTAGAAGATTTACCAATGCTGCCCGACCGACTAAAATTGACTGTCATCAAACAATCCGGTAAGCAATTCAACACGGTCAAAACACAATTAAACCGCAATGATGTTAATGAAATTATCATCGCAACAGATGCCGGACGCGAAGGCGAATTGGTCGCACGTTGGATTATTGAAAAAGCACATGTGCGTAAACCGATCAAACGATTATGGATTTCTTCTGTTACAGATAAAGCAATCAAAGATGGCTTCCAAAATTTAAAACCGGGTAAAGCCTACGAACATTTATATCATGCGGCAGTTGCCCGATCTGAGGCCGATTGGTATATTGGCCTGAACGCAAGTCGTGCCTTGACGACCCGATTTAATGCGCAGCTTAATTGCGGTCGTGTACAAACACCAGTAGTAGCCATGGTTGCAGCTCGTGAAGATGAAATCAAAAACTTCAAGCCGAAAACGTACTTCGGTATTGAAGCACGCACAGCCAATAACTTAAAGCTGACTTGGCAAGACGAAAAAGGCAATTCACGCAGCTTTAATAAAGAAAAAGTAGATGCCATTGTGAATAAACTGGGCAGCCAAAGTGCAACGGTTGTAGAGGTAGAGAAAAAAGCGAAAAAGACATTCTCCCCTGGGTTATACGATTTAACAGAGCTTCAACGTGATGCCAATAAAATGTTTGGCTATTCCGCAAAAGAAACATTAAATATCATGCAAAAACTATACGAACAGCACAAAGTGTTAACATACCCTCGTACAGATTCACGCTATATTTCAACAGACATTGTTGCTACTTTGCCTGAACGTCTAAAGGCTTGTGGCATTGGTGAGTATCGTACAATTGCCAATAGGATTTTAACCAAACCAATTAAGGCAACGAAAGCATTTGTTGATAATCAAAAAGTGTCGGACCACCATGCAATCATTCCGACTGAAGCTTACGTTAATCGTTCTGCGATGAATGACAAAGAACGCAAAATCTATGATTTGGTCATCAAACGATTCCTAGCAGTTCTATCTCCAGCCCATGAATATGAACAACTAACATTGCGCGCGAAAATTAAGGACGAAAACTTTATTGCCAAAGGGAAAACTATACTTTCAAATGGTTGGAAAGAAGTATACGAAAACCGTTTTGATGAAGATGAGACTCATGAGGATATTAAAGAGCAACTCCTGCCACGCATTGAAAAAGGCGAAATGCTGCAAGTGAAATTGATCTCACAAACGTCTGGCCAAACAAAACCACCCGCACGTTTTACTGAGGCGACATTACTTTCAGCTATGGAAAATCCTACGAAATATCTAAACACACATGACAAAAAGCTCGCAGATACGCTTAAAACAACTGGCGGACTTGGTACAGTAGCTACACGTGCAGATATTATCGATAAATTATTCAATTCTTTCTTAATCGAAAAACGCGGAAAAGATATCCACATCACAGGTAAAGGCCGCCAGCTTCTTGATTTAGTACCCGAAGAATTGAAATCACCTGAAACAACTGCGGAATGGGAGCAAAAACTAGAGCTCATCGCAAAAGGCAAACTGAAAAAAGATGTATTTATCAATGAAATGAAGCAACATACAAAAGAAATCGTTTCAGAAATTAAAAGCAGCAACAAAAAATTCAAGCATGATAATATATCCACAAAGTCTTGTCCAGACTGTGGAAAGCCAATGCTTGAAGTGAACGGTAAAAAAGGTAAAATGCTCGTATGCCAAGACCGCGAATGTGGACATCGTAAAAATGTAGCGCGCGTAACTAACGCACGTTGTCCACAATGTCATAAGAAGTTAGAATTACGTGGTGAAGGTGAAGGGCAGATATTCACATGTAAATGTGGATATCGTGAGAAACTATCCACTTTTAAACAAAGACGTGAAAAAGAATCAAAAGGAAAAGTGGATAAACGGACAGTCCAAAAGTATTTGAAAAACCAAAAAGAGGATGAACCTGTGAATAATGCATTAGCAGAAGCATTAAAAGGGTTAAAACTCGATTAAAATAAAAATCCTTGGCCCTAGTGGCCAAGGATTTTTTTATTAATGCTGGTCAATTGTTTCTTTCGGTAAATCTTTGCTTAGCTCGCAGTATTTGACGAAAACACGCGCCATTTCGCGAAGACGTTCGTGTACATTCTCATCGATAATTTTGTTATCTGAGTCAAAATGATCTCCGTGTGTATAAACGTAATTCGGTGTCACTAACGCACGGAAATAATCAAGAATAGGCTTTAGTTGGTTTTCCACAACTAAGTGATGTTGATAAGTCCCACCGTTTGCCACGATAGAAACTGGTTTATAGCGCAATGCTTTTGGATGTAAGAAATCAAATGTATTCTTTAAAACACCTGGGATAGACCCTTGGAAAATAGGCGTAGCCAGAATATAGCCATCTGCTTCCTCAATGGTTTTTACGAGTTTTTTCATATCATCATTATATTGATCAAATGGACGTCCATCCACAAATTGATGTTCAAAGTCTGCCAGATGTAGCTGAGATACTTCTAACCCTTCATCCAATTCTTTGATATATTGTTCCACTTGCTCTAAAATGGCACCTGTTTTGCGGCCAAGAAGCGTGCCGTCGACAAGCAAAATCTTCATTTGTTGTTACCTCCAATTCGAAATTCCTATAGGTATTGTAACAAATACGACAGCCTAGTATAAGGTAGTATGCCTATAAAGCGAACAATTCAGTCTTTTGGCTGAATAAGTCGCTCTTTGGCATTTTTTATTTAGAAGTGGATATGATCAACATTTAAACAAATAAATTCGTAAGCTAGCACTCTTCAAAAAGTTCATCAATTACTAGAAATCTATACATATTACCTCTCCCTGTCCCATAAGTTGAATAGAGCGCTGAAAGGATGGGGATATAATGAACTACCAAAATAATGAAGAATCAATGAAAAAGACTGTTTTTGTTGGAGCTGTAACTTCGTGTATGAACCTATACCCAATTGAACGAATTGCAACGCTTGCTGCAATGTTTGATAAATCAAATACCAACTTGCTGATCAAACACGATCAACAAACAATCGAATACTTAATCAATAAAGGCTTTAAACCCATTAGCTATCAAACTGAGAAAGAGTTAGTAGCAGAGCTGAAAAAACTCTCTCCTCAATTAGTGATATATGATGGTGGAAATACAGAGGTTCCATTTGTAGAAGAATTGAAAGCATTCATACCAACTATCATTCATTTCGATGATTTTGGAGAGGGTGGTACTGCCGCGGATTGCGTCTTCCAAACACTTTACCAGGAAAAGCGTGAAAAGCTTCTCCCCCATTATTTAGTTGGACCTTCTTCTTATGTAGTGCCGAAGTCGTTGCAGGCCGTTCAGAAAAAAGCAAAAGAACCAGCGGACAAGCCGCATATAGTTGTCTCTATTGAAGGAAAAGATCCAGACAATACAAGCTATCGCGTGCTACGGCATTTGCTCCAACTACAAATCCCGATTAGAATATCGGTCGTTGTCCAATCCAACTACAGCCATGCTGTGGATGAATTAAAACTAATGGCCTTAAGTCGTAAAAACATAAAAGTTATCCACAAGGATCATGCACTATACGAATTATTAGGTGAGGCGGACATTGTGATTTGTGGAGCAAAGTACACGCCATATAAAGTAGCGACAGTGGGCATCCCCTGCATTGTGGTATGCTATGACGAGCTAGAGATGCAGCATATTTTCCCGACAGAAGCCAATGGATTTATTAACTTGGGGCTTGGAAAGAAAATTAAGCAATCCCTCCTGCAAAATGCAGTAATGGAGTTTCTTTTACATGAAGGCAGACGTGAACATGCTATCCGCAAACAATTGAGCCATGATGTAGGTCGCAACAACCAATATATCCAATCCTTTATTAAAAGCTTTGGAAACGATCCATCAAATTCCCCTGGCTTTTTATCAGAAGAACAAGCCAAAAAAACAAGCGATATGATACAATAAAAAGAAGAACTACTTTATGCAAAAGGGGCTTTCATATGGCGACAAAAGAAGAACTATTATATACAATAGCCGAACTGAAAAGCGACTATATCCGCCAACAAGGTGACATTGAAAAGCTTGAAGCTACAGGATATCCACAAATGGTTGAAAAAGCTGAACAACGTCTCGCAGATATGGAGCAGCAGCTTGCAGAACTAAACAAAAAATTGGAATCTTATGAAGCATAAAGCGCCTGCATTGGGCGTTTTTTGCTGTGCTGATTCCACATTTCAATAGATATACAACATAAACGGAGGAAATTATAAACCATGATCTTAACAGTAGATAAACTAGGACATACATTTGGCGACCGCACCCTTTTCAAGGATGTTTCTTTCCGCCTTGTAGAAGGTGAACACGTAGGCCTTGTCGGTGCGAATGGTGTCGGCAAATCCACATTAATGAGCATACTAACAGGTGAGCTTATTCACGATACAGGACGTGTCGAATGGCTGCCAAACACACATTACGGATATTTAGACCAACACGCAGTATTAACACCCGGCAAAACAATGCGTGACACATTGCGCGATGCATTCCTTCCACTATACAAAAAGGAAGAAGAAATGAATGAGATTGCCGCTAAAATGGCTGAAGCAACACCAGAAGAGCTAGAAGAACTTTTAGAACAAATGGCCACTATTCAAGATGCATTGGATGCAGGGGATTTTTATACATTAGATATGAAGATTGAAGAAGTAGCTCGTGGTCTTGGTCTTGATGCAATTGGCTTAGAACGTGACGTTACTGCCCTTTCAGGTGGTCAACGTACTAAATTATTGCTTGCAAAGCTGTTGCTTGAAAAACCAAAGGTATTGCTTCTAGATGAGCCTACCAACTATTTGGATGAAGAACATATTACGTGGCTAAGCAATTACTTGAAAAACTATCCACATGCATTCTTATTAATTTCGCATGATACAGAATTTATGAACGGCATTGTGGATGTTATCTTCCATTTGGAATTCTCTAAACTGACACGCTATACTGCCACTTATGAAAAATTCCTAGAACTTGCGGAAATCAATAAACGCCAACATATTGATGCATATGAAAAACAACAGGAATTCATAAAAAAACAAGAAACTTTTATCGCAAAAAACAAAGCGCGTTTTTCTACAACTGGCCGTGCGAAATCACGCCAAAAGCAATTGGATCGCATGGAGAGAATCGATCGTCCTGAAACTGCATCAAAACCTGAGTTCTTCTTTAAGGAATCACGCAGCTCTAGCCGCTATGTAGTAGAGGCTGAAAACTTATTGATCGGTTATGATAAGGACAAGCCCCTACTTCCACCTCTTACTTTCCAGGTAGAGCGTGGCGAAAAAATTGCGTTAGTAGGTATGAATGGTATCGGTAAATCTACATTATTAAAAACCATGCTAGGAAAAATACCAGCACTTGGGGGTAAAGTGGAACTTGGCGATTTCATCTTCCCTTCTTATTTTGAACAAGAAGTAAAAGCTGGGTCTCTTACACCGATTGATGATGTTTGGAATGCTTTCCCTTCATTAGAACAGGCAACAGTACGTGCATTGCTTGCAAAAACAGGACTAAAAAGCGAGCACATCTCTCGTCCGCTCAACCAACTAAGCGGTGGAGAACAAGCGAAAGTCCGTTTATGTAAACTCATGATGGAAGAAAGTAACTGGATGCTGTTTGACGAACCAACTAACCACTTAGACGTAGTTGCAAAAGAAGAATTGAAACGTGCTATGAAAGAATACAAAGGTACTATCGTGCTTGTCAGCCATGAACCTGAATTCTATGAGGGCTTAGTAACAAAAGTGTGGAACGTAGCCGAATGGTTTGCGCAAGGACATCAATAATAGTATGAGCATACTAATTTGAATAAATAAGAAAAAGACCACCTCTTAATATAGGGGGTCTTTTTGTTTTAGTTCGCTTAGTTTCCATCCTCATTGGTTGTTATTAATTATATAACTGTGCGGTAATATATATGTGTTATACTGTTTTTATCTTGAATATCATTAATGTTATACTAATATCTGTTTAATATTAATATTGTTATACTATTTTAGGTCGAAAAATTTGCAAATGGGGATGATCATATGGAAAGAAGTGAAGTATGGAATAAGGTAGATGAATACTTTGGCAATAAATTACTGCCATTAGATTCAACTCTTGAACAAGTGTTATTAAAAAATAAAGAAGCAGATATTCCAGAAATTGATGTGTCACCTGCACAGGGGAAATTTCTATATTTATTAACTAAAATAAAAGCGGTTAAAAATGTATTAGAGATTGGTACTCTCGGTGGTTATAGCAGTATCTGTTTCGCACGCGCGCTTCCTGAGCACGGTAAAGTGTATACCCTTGAAATTAGTCCTGACTTTGCAAAAGTAGCAAAAGAAAATATTCGCAATGCACAATGTGAACAAAAAGTAGAAGTGATGGTAGGAGAAGCTCTCGATACATTACCAAAATTAAAAGCAGATGGCCTTTCGTTTGATTTATTTTTTATTGATGCCGATAAACAAAACAATCCACAATATTTGAAGTGGGCTTTGGAATTAGCAAATCCAGGGGCGCTTATTATTGCAGATAATGTCGTACGCGATGGCTTAGTTGTTGATGGAGAAAGCTGTGATGAACGGGTTCAAGGAGTACGAGAATTCGTTGATTTGTTGGAAAATAATCCTCGCTTAGAGTCTACTGCTATACAAACGGTTGGTAGTAAAGGTTATGACGGTTTTATTATGAGTGTTGTCAAATAAGTCACTTACAAAATATATACATAACCCCGTTCATTTAGAACGGGGTTTTAGTGTTAATTTTTGTTATAATTACATGATAACAGCAATACAGGAGTCTTCATAAAATGTCTAAAAAAACAAAAAAGGAAAATAAATTACTGACAGGGATAGTAGTCATTATTTGTATGATAATAATAATTGCATTTGCACTTACAATCCCACTTTTAATTCTAGTAAGCTTTTATTATATCTTGTTATATACTCCCGGTGTTACCATTCTGAAAGATAACATATATTCTAATATATTATTGGTAGTGAAATTCATTTTATTAGCCTTAATTGTACTTGGAATAGCTCAAATAATCTCTGAAAAATTTTTAATGAAAGCTAATATATATAACAAAACCACCAAAAATATCGTAGTTTTTGTATTGGATTTATTATACGTGGCAGTTTTCACAACTGTTTCGCATAATATCCAAGTTAACTTATTGGGGATAATATTAATAACAATATTTATAACCTTAAGTGATATTTTATTTACTTATGTACTTTATATTGTCAAAAAGTTAGAGGCTATTCAAAGGAAGAGGAGAAAAGAGAAGAGGAGGCGAGAAATTGACAACAAATAATATATTTAAAGGTGC
The DNA here is from genome assembly GCF_023515935.1 of Rummeliibacillus sp. G93. Classification (NCBI taxonomy): domain Bacteria; kingdom Bacillati; phylum Bacillota; class Bacilli; order Caryophanales; family Caryophanaceae; genus Rummeliibacillus; species Rummeliibacillus sp. G93. The sequence continues at coordinate 221,583 of NZ_CP097314.1, read as the reverse complement.
AATGGAAGGTTTTAATATACGTGAAACCTCATGAAACTTTCGGCGAATAAAAGAAATTTTGAAAAAATTTGCGCTTGAAGGACATTTTAAATTCCTTTGTTTTGCCTTTGATATGATTTTCAATTCCATAGCGGCTATCTGTGTATCCATCGTCATGAATAAACCAATTTCTCACAAATTTCCTGTTACTCTTGCCTTTTTAATTGGTTGAGCCTAATTTAAAGCACCTTCTCAACAAACTAAAGAGGTGCTTTAATAGTTACTTCAATATCTTTCTAAAAACCCTTTTCGAGCCTGTGTGTTGATTTTACCTTCACATTCGTCGCACCAAAATTTTTTATCTCGATCTTTCTTACGTTCTTTATATTTCTTTGTGCCTTCGATTAACTCAAAATCCTGTTTGCAAATAATACATGTGGTTGTATATGAAATCATGATTTTTTGTCTCCTCCAAAGAAATTAGTTAGAATTATCATACATTATTTATTTCAAAAATAATATACAAATATATCCTATTTTGTTTCTGAAAGACCCATTAGTATGTTGAATAAAACAGAAACCATCCAGTACTCATCTTACTTATCCTTCTCTAACTCCCCTTTCATTGGTTACCTATACAATTTATGAACACTTTATGAATTTGCTCATTTTTTCGCAATTTTTCCTATTCTTTCGCCAAATCTCATTGACTTATATATATCTTACTGATAAGATATATATATAATAAAAAATGAGAAAGCGGGAAATGCTATGACTGTGACAATTTATACGCAAACTAGCTGTACATCATCGAAAAAGGCACTCAAATGGTTGAAGGAAAATGAAATTCCTTATACAGAAAAACGTATCACATCTGAGACACTAACACTTCCTGAGTTCAAACGGATTTTAAGCATGACTGAAGATGGAACTGATGAAATCATCTCAAAAAATTCAAAGGATTTTAAAAATCTGCGATGCGATGTAGAACAATTGTCGATTCAAGAGCTATATGATATTGTAAAAGACCATCCCAAAATGTTGCGCAGCCCTATACTGATAGATGAAAAAAGGCTTCAAGTCGGCTATAACGAAATGGACATCCGTCGCTTTATCCCACGTAAAGTGCGTGCATACGAGCTATATGAAATGCAACGCTTATCATATGAAATTTAATGCTATATGTCGGAGATGAAAATAATGAATGAAAAAAGAAGAGAGAGCATTACTTCCCTTTTTGAAATTGTATCTTCTTTAGAAAGAAAATGGGCGAATGAATGGAATAGCCAAAATTCAATAGGCTTGTCTAAGAGCCATATTTTTATATTAGACTTGCTGGACGCAGAGGGTCCTCTGCGTCCATCTACCCTTGCTGAAAAACTTCACGTTACTTCAGGCGGTGTGACTGTCCTCACTACAAAGCTGATCAAAGCAGGCTATATTATTAAAACGCAAAATACTACAGACCGCCGTGCGTCTCAGCTTGAGATTACTGAAACAGGACACCAGCTTTTAGAAACAGCCCATAATCATATTACTGCGATTGTTGATCGCATGTTTGGTATGCTCACAGAAGAAGAAATTCATTCTTTACGCAAAATCTTCGCCAAATGCTTATTAGGATAATAAAACACCCGATCAACTTTTGTTTGATCGGGTGTTTTTTAAGCTTTATGCTGGCAAGATGGCTTCAGCTGATGATTCATCTGACATTAAGATTTCTTTTAGACGTTGTTTAGCACGGAAAAGACGTGATTTCACTGTACCAATGGATACTTTCATTAATCCTGCGATTTCAACCAATGAGTACTGGTTAACATAAAAATATAAAAGTGTGTTGCGGTAAATCGTATCCAATTGATCAATCTTTTCTTGGACAATTTGAGAGATAACACCTTGCTCCACAACTTTTTCAGTAGAAGGCTCATTATTGGGAACCAAATCTAAAACAGGTACGTCTAATGTTTCAGGTTGACTCATCATATATTTGCTACGACGTACATTCTTGCGATAGCGGTCGCGGAATGTATTCATGGCGATGGTTGTAAGCCAAGCTTTTACATGTTCCACTTCAGCCATATATGATTCATAACGTACTACTTTCACCCAAACTTCTTGCATCAAGTCTTCTGCTTCTGCTTTATTGCGAGTTAGTTTTAAACATAAATGATATATATAACGATTATATTCTTCATAGACATTTTCTAAAGTGTTCATTTTTATTTCCTCCGTTGGTGTTGCTTTGTTATTTATATTTTCTCAAATACAAAGCTTTCACTCTATCGGATTAACTTTCACTTACATTACAAACGTGTAAGGTTTGGGCAAATTTTTTGTAATACAGGATCTAGTGTGCAATTGAGACCCGTTTTTACTATTCCTCCTGCTTTTTCGTAATCGTGAGTTTTGTAATCCGATTATCTTCCACTTCATTGACCACAATATGCAGGTCCTGATAGTTAAAGGCTTCGCCTGGTCCTGGAATATGCAAGCTTAATTCCAAAACAAACCCACCTACTGTCTCATGGTCTTGCGGGATATCCACATCAAAAAGTAGATTAGCTTCTTCAATTTCCAACCGGCCATTACATATGAGCACATCTTCGGTCATTTTATAAACGAGAGATTCTTCTTCCTGGTCAGATTCATCCTCTATTTCTAATCCAATCATTTCTTCTATTAAATCCTCATTCGTAATAATTCCTAATGTGCCTCCATATTCATCCAATACTATTGCCATATGTTTCTTTTTAGTAAGCATGAGCGTAAAAACCTTCTCAATACTTACAGTTGACACTACATATAATGGATCGGAGTCGATAAAATCCATGAGTTTTCGCTTAGGGTCTAAAGACCACTCCACAAATTTCTGAGCATAAAACAATCCGACAATCTGATCCATGCTATCTTCATACACGGGATAGCGCGTAAAGGAATACTCTAATAAGATGTCCCTTACTTCTTCAAACTTCGCTTCAACTGGCAAGCCGATAACATCAGTCCGGTGTGTACCTAATACATCTGATACCGCTTTATCTGGAAAATCCAGTACTTCTTTTAAACGCACTGATTCAATCTCGTCAAATGCGCCTTCAGTAGAGGCAAAATCGACCATTCCACGGAATTCTTCCTTCGTCAATGTAGCCTCTGTTACAGCACCATTAGAGAGAATACGTATGAACATATTGGTAAAGCCTTGCACAATCCAAGTGATCGGTCTAAGGATTTTCACACACAGCGCAATAAAAGGCGCTACCACATATGCTAGACGATCCGCAAAAGTGACTGCAATCGTTTTCGGCAAGACCTCGCCGAAAATGATAATGATGATAGTTAGGACAGTCGTCGCAACAGATATTTGCCATCCATGCCTTAGAGCAATGATTGTCAGCAATGTCGGCATTAAAATATTTACTGTATTATTAATAATTAAAATGGTCGTAATCATTCGATCAGGTTGTGAAATTAAAAGGTTTAATTTTTGTGACATGCGATCCCCTTGATTCGCACGCAACTGGACTTTTATTTTATTGATCGCTGTTAAAGCCGTTTCACTTCCTGAAAAGAAAAAGGAAATAAGCAAACAAATAATTAAGCCTAAAAAATCCAATACAATTCCTCCCATTATATATCCTCGTACATTTATATTACCCAATATACCATTATTTAGTTGCAATCATTTTCTGATTCATTAGATAAAAGCAGTTATATGCTATAATTGCCATGGTATTGAATATTCAGAAAAGGGTGATCCATGTGAAAAAAGAAAATGTGCTAGATAGTTATTTTGCAGAGCATCGTGAACAACACCTTGAGGAGTTAAAGCAATTTTTGTCAATCCCTAGCATTAGTTCTCTATCAGAACACAAAAAGGATATGAAAGATTGTGCTAGTTATCTAGGAAACTTAATGAAAGAAGCTGGGCTAGAGCATATTACTATTAATGAAACAGCCGGCCACCCTGCTGTAACTGGTGATTGGCTACATGCGGAAGGAAAACCAACGATTCTTGTTTATGGCCATTACGATGTACAGCCAGTTGATCCTTTAGAATTATGGGAAAGCGATCCATTCAAAGCTGAAGTCCGCGAGAATAAACTATATGCCCGCGGTTCAAGCGATGACAAAGGCCAAGTATTCATGCATGTAAAAGTGATCGAAGCCTTTATCAAGGAACAAGGCGAGCTTCCTGTAAATGTGAAATTCCTGATAGAAGGAGAAGAAGAAATCGGAAGCGTTCATCTCCCAGACTTTGTAGAATCGAATAAAGAGAAGCTGGCCGCTGATTTAGTCTTAATCTCAGATACTGCCCTTTATGCGCCTGGCCGTCCAGCGGTTTGTTATGCACTTCGTGGATTGACAGGTGTCCAAATTGATGTGCGCTCAGCAAGTGGTGACCTGCATTCCGGCATCTACGGTGGTGGCATACAAAATTCCATTCATGCATTGGTGGAACTTCTTGCATCATTCCATGACAAACATGGGACTATTCAAGTCGATGGATTTTATGATAAGGTGCGTCCGATTACAGATGATGAAAAAGCCGCTTACGCTGCGTTAGACTTTGATGCAGAAGGCGCGAAGAAGGAAGCTGGCGTGAAAGAATTGTTTGGTGAAACGGACTTCACTTACCTAGAACGGACATGGGCACGCCCAACATTAGAAATAAACGGTGTATATGGTGGATTCTCTGGCGAAGGTATTAAAACAGTCATCCCTGCAACAGCAGGTGCGAAGATTACATGCCGTTTAGTACCAGACCAAGATCCATATGAAATAGTTAAACAGCTACGTGCACATATTGAAAAACACAAGCCTGCTGGTGTTGACATTACTATTACAGAATTTGATAAAGGTAAACCATTTATTACACCGCTCGAACATCCATATATTCAAGCAGCTGGTCGTTCATATGAAACACAGTATGATGCCAAAACTGCGTATATACGTGCAGGTGGTTCGATTCCGATTGTTGCGGCATTCGACGAAATATTAAATACACCCGTCATTATGATGGGATTCGGCTTGTCTACGGAAAACTTCCATGCACCAAATGAACATTTCCATTTGGATAACTTTGATAAAGGTCTTCGTGTAGTAAGTGACTATTTTGAAGAGATAGCGAATATAGAAAAGTAATTCAAAATAAAAACCAACATCTCTGTAGGGAGACGTTGGTTTTTTCTATTTAAAAAATGTGACAATTTCTTCAGCCGATTTGCGCGGCTTTTCTTTTGGAATATCATCAAAATAACCAAATTGGAGCATGCTGATGATCCGTTCTTCCGGTTTAACACCTAATGCTTCTCGGAATTTTGGATTGTCTAACCAATTAGGCGTCTTCCAACAAGCGCCGATACCTAAATCCCAAGCAAGCAATTGCATATTTTGAATAAAGCCGCTTGCTGCTGCAAAATCTTCATAGCGTTCTTTTTGGCGTACATCTTGTGGAACAATCACAAAAGCATATGCGCCTGGAGTTGTAAACTTAAGCATCTTCTTATTGATTTCTTCTTCCGTCAGTTCCTTCCAATTCGGCACTGCAAAGTCACGAATCACACTCATCAATGAATCCATAGCTGTACCAATTGAAACTACCAAACGCCATGGTTGGCGATTGCCATGGTTAGGGGCCCAAACAGCTGTATCAATAATATTCATTAAATCTTCTTGATCTACCGGCTGGCCATTGAATAGTTTTATGGAACGACGATTGCGGATTGCTTCCTTAACCGATAAAGACTGTTCTGTCATCATAATCACTCCTCTATTGCAATTAAGTATATTGTTCTAATTTAATATACTTGTATGTATATTATTCCTTTTTAACTTACCACAAACTAGCATATATTGAAACGGCACAACTACTAGATTATTCGACTGAAATTTGATAAAAATAATATTTAATGTTTGGTGTGTATGCGCTGGAATCCTCATAAGTCCAGAGACGATGATAGCTGTCTGATGAATGAGCATTTACATAAGGGACGCCATTAACAATACTTGTTACAATCAATGAGTGGTTGATAACACCATCGCCTTCAAAATCGATGAAAATGAGATCCCCTAGCTTCAAATCACTGGCACTATCTACCCTTTTGCCTCGAAGTCCTTTTTTTGAGGAAGCCACATAAGAACGAAGCGCATTGGCTGTACTCCAGCTATAGCTCCAATTGCCTTTCTTTACCCACCAGCCCTTTGCTCGATTAGGAGCACCTGTCATAGGGGCACCTCCTGCAAACAAACATTGAGAAATAAAATTGGAACAATCATCATTAAATTGTGGGAATGCAGGATTCCGACGATTCCACCAAGTATTTGCATAATCAACAGCTGCTTGCCTGTTATACATATAATATACCTCCTATTTAACTTTATGAATCAAAACTCTCTATGATTTCTTGAGAGGCGACGATACTCACACTTTTTTGGTATACTGGAAACAACTTGTTTTTATTGTCCTTTACTACTTGAGAACTCTCGTAAGCTTTCTATTACTCTTGATTTTACGTTTGAAAGGATGTTTGAATTGACTCAGCATGCAGAAAAAGAAATTGTGGATGCAACACTCCTATGCGATCAAAAAGGCAACCTCAACCCTGCGGCGATTGGTTATGCCAAAAAACCTATTATTCTAGGCAATCTGAAGGGTCATTTTATGCGTAAGAAGAAGTGGAATAATTGGTACATATTTGGTGATGACATCTTATTCGCTACCTCCATTATTCACTTGGATTACGCTGTGATTTGTTCTGTTCGTTTTTTAGAATATGAAACACAGCGTTTTTGCGAAAAGATTGTGACCATTCCGCTTGGAAAAAAACTGAAAATGCCTGAGCGCGTGCTAGAAACAGTACATTTGAATAATGAAGAATTAAAACTTCAATTATTGTTTTCGAATGGCGAAACGCATATGACGGTAACGATTCCCAATTTTGAAGGTGACCTTTTGCATGCAGATTTAGTTATAAAACATCAGGTAGAGGATGAATCATTAAACGTCGTAGTGCCATGGAATCGCCAAACATTCCATCTAACAGCTAAACACCTCTCACTTCCTGTCAATGGCTATGTAAAGTTAGACAGCAAGAGTTATACGTTTAATGAAGAAGATTGTTTCGCTGTCTTAGATTTTGGGCGTGGGGTATGGCCTCGAAATACAGCATGGAACCGTGCAATGGCCTCCCAAAAATGCAGAGGACATCGTATCGGATTAAATCTCGGCGGCTTGTGGACAGATGGCACAGGTATGACGGAAAACGCATTTTTCCTTGATGGCAAATTGCATAAAATACATGAGGATGTCATCTTCCATTACAATAAATCGGATTACATGGAGCCATGGCAAATTCATACGCGTTTTACTGATGATGTACAGCTTTCATTTACACCTTTTTTTGAAAGAGAAGATAGCAAGGACTTGAAGTTAGTGACATCTTCACTCCACCACATGGTCGGTTATTATAACGGTCAAATTCGGCTTGAAAATGGTCGTTGCATGAAGATCCAGCAGATGCTTGGAACAGTAGAAGAACATATTGCCAAATGGTAATCGGAAAGAGTGGGCTCTTACTCGTAAGAACTCTCTTTTTTCGTTTGGTATTTTTTTTCGTAGGCATGGCGATACATTTTCTCAGGCTCATCAGTAAAAATAGCATCAACACCTAGATCCTCTAATAAATCATAATCAGCTGTTCGGTTGACTGTATAAACTCTAACGCGATTGCCTAGTTCAATCGCCTTTTTCACTGCATTGCGTTTGGCTGCTATCAAAGAAACATGTAGAGTACTACTCCCTGCCATCTGTCCATATTCACTTAAGTTGATTAAAACCTTTGAAAATAGAAGGCCTACCTCATTAGGTATTGCTTTTTCAAGCAATCTTTCAAGAATTTCATGATCAAATGATGAATAAATGATTCTCTCCGCCATGTCGTGTTCTAACACGGTTTGAAGGACATCTTCTTCTAAAACGGGGTAGCTATAAACATCTGTTTTCAACTCAATATTTATCATATGATGAGTTACACGAAAAATGTCTAATACTTCATGGAGAGTGGGTATTTGTTGGCCTGCGAACTGTTCCCCTTTCCATGAACCAAAGTCATAGCTACGAAGCTCTGCAAAATCCATTTCATGAATAAATCCCTTCCCATTGGAAGTTCGATTAATCTTTTCATCGTGATGTACGACTAGCACGCCATCTTTTGTCCGATGAACATCTAATTCAACACCATATATTGGGATCTTCGCTGCTTCTTTAAAAGCTAGAAGGGTATTTTCCGGGAAATAGCGCGAAGCGCCACGATGCGCAAAAATATCCAATTGTTTTACCTCCGTATATCATTATTTTTCTCGCAAAGTTATTTTCTTATATAATAATCAGTACCTATTTAAGCAAAAGGGGGTCCTTATTTTGGCAAAACATCCGGATTTCAACGAAGAAGAACAACATCTTTCTTATACGAAATATTATATGCAGAAGCTACTAAATGAATCAGAAAGTGAGCTTGAAGCTGCCCAAGCAAATCTTCGCTCTGCAATGTCCGATTTGGAATATCTCGATTCCAGTCTTAGCTACCAAAATATATTAACCAACACGAGGTTCTTTGATATGGCAAAGAACCAAAAAGAAGGACTCGAAGCGATAAAACAAAAACCCTATTTTGCGCGAATTCATTTTCAAAAGGAAAATGAGCCGGCAGAGAAGCTATATATAGGTAAGACCTCTCTCTTTGACCGAGATTCACAAGAACCGATTATTGTAGATTGGAGATCACCTGTTGCCAATGTTTATTATGATGGACGTTTAGGTGACCTTACCTATATGGTAAATGATGAAGAATTGAAGGGCCATCTCTTTTCAAAGCGCCAGTACAAAATTGAAAATGGCAAGCTGCTGGATGTCCGCGATATTGATCTGACAACAAACGATGAACTGTTACAGGATGCGCTTGCTGGAAAAGCAGATGTACGCTTAACAGAAATCGTGTCGACCATCCAAGCGGAGCAGAATGAAATCATTCGGGCACATTTAAAGCAGCCTATTCTTGTCCAAGGCGCAGCGGGTAGTGGAAAAACTACGATAGCCCTTCACCGTATTTCTTATTTCTTATATACAATGGGCGAACATTTTAAACCACAGAATTTAATGATTTTGGCGCCAAACCGTCTATTTATAGACTATATAGCGGATGTACTGCCAGAGCTTGGTGTAGGACAAATTTGTCAAACGACCTTTGCAGAGTATGTTCAAAAGGCCACAAACATCAAGGTTAAAATTCAAAACGCTAATGAACAGTTGGAGAATGCCATCCATAGTGTAGAGGAATACAGCTGGATTACAAGAATGAAAGGCACGATGCAATATCTTGAAATAATGGATCGTTATATTAAGAAACTTGAATGGCAAATAGCAGACCAATTTGAGGACATTTATATTGAAAAATTCCGCATGATGAAAGCATCACACCTACGCAGACTTTTTTTAGAAGACTATCAATATATGCCCATAGAAAAAAGACTCGCAAAAATTCGTTCTGTTTTACAAAACCATATTCGACAAAAGAAAAAACAGCTGATTTACACATTAAAAAAACGCTACGATGATATATTAGATCGCTCCATCTTTGGCATCCGGGATGATGCGAAACGAAAAGAAGTTGTCACCAAATGGATCGATGAGCGTGATGAGCGACTACCGCAAGTCGAGAAAGAAGCAAAGACTGTTGTTTCCCGTTATATGAAACGCTTTGATAAATACAAGATTAAAGTGCTTTACCGTACATTTTTAACAGACCCAGTACTTCTGCAGGAATTAGCTCCAAGCTTTACGAAGGAAATGCAGGAGCAGTTCTTAAAAGCGCATGAAAAGGAAACTTGGACATTGGAAGACCTTGCTGCGCTGTACTATTTACACGCCCGTATTAAAGGCGTTAAAGATGAATGGAAAATGAAAGTTGTCTTCATTGACGAAGTACAGGATTATAGCTTGTTCCAGCTAGCTGCTTTAAAAGAAGGCTTAGAGACTGACATGTTTACAATGGTCGGTGATCTTGCACAAGGAATTCACAGTTACCGATCTCTCACTGAATGGGACCCTGTACGTGAACTTTTTCCTCGCGCAAGCTATAAGACATTGCAAAAGAGTTATCGAACAACTATTGAAATTATGAATGTTGCCAACGAAGTGCTTCAGCAAATGGACGAGGACCTTCCCCTCGTTGAACCTGTTGTGCGGCATGGAGAAGAGCCCGCTTTCCATCCAATGGAGAAATGGGAGCCTAAACAACTAGCGGAATTGTATGAAGAAATCAGAGGTAATGGTCATCGCTCCATTGCATTGATTTGCAAAACGGCGGAGGATGCCAAGAAAGCAGCGAAGGTACTTTCAAAAGAAGGCCTACATATTCAGACACTAGAGGAGTCATCAGCCATCGACCCAGATGCGCTACTTATTGTCCCAAGTTATTTATCAAAGGGACTAGAGTTCGATGCCGTTATCATTGCTGCGATTGACGAAGCCTTTTATGATACAGCACTTGATCGTAAGCTTTTATATGTGGCACTTACACGCGCCATGCATGAGTTACATTTGGTTGCTCCTAAAAAGAAAGATCTACTATTAGAAGACTAATCTATAGATTACTTTTAATAAGTTGCCTAATTTAGTTAAATGAGCGTTCCTTAAGTTAAAAATAAGGCTACATCTGAGTATACAGATGTAGCCTTAATTCATTCACAAGCTTTCTTTTTGCAGGTTTACTTTCGATTAGGAATAGGATAATAGCTCTTTTTTAAGCGAGTTTTAACTGGTCTAAAATGCAATACTTTGCCAAGTACATGGCTTAATAAATTTTTGTGTCCGCCTTCCGCTTTACGCAATGCAGGTAGCCTCATACCAAAAACCCCCTAAAAGCATGTGATAGTCCATCTTATGAAGACTGTTACCCAAAGTATATCCCATTTAACCCTTTTTAGTGTTAATTTTAACCTAAAATTTACAGAACATTTATAATATATTTTATCTTACTTATTGTTTTTCACAAAATAATCAATCTGTTGGATGATAGTAAAATCATTGTTCTGATAAATGCGTAGTGCGTTTTGATTTTCTACTTCTACATCTAAAAGGACAGATTCCATCCCTTTTTCAGAAGCTTTATGTCTTACCCATTGCAAGACTTCAGAGCCTATCCCTCTTTTTTGATGTTCTTCTCCGACTACAAATGCAGTAATCCAAAGACTTTCTCTTTCTTCTGCCAGCGTCACAGTCGCAACGCTCTCATCCAACTCAACTACCATGTATAGCATTCGGCCTTCTGTATTTGTATTATAGTAGATCAGCTCTTCCGTCTCTTCAGGTAAATCTGAAAAGCCCTCTTGCATAAGTGCTATGACCTTATTCTTGTCATCTTCTTTATATGGTCGGATGGTTCTATTCCAATTTTCTGGATGATGTTGGGGCAATGCCTGTAGCGTTGCTTCTGCCGAACTAAAGTCATAACCCAGTTTTTCTAAAAATAAAGCACTCGCTTCTTCATGATAAGCAACTGCCATATCGCCCATCGCACCTCTTTCAAGAAGGGCATTAGCGAATGCTTGGAAAATGGCTGTTCCAATTCCGATTCGCCGGAATTGCGGATGAACTGCTATTGACCATTCATATGTGTTGAAGCCAAACATATCGCTTGCGCATAAGACGCCGAGCAATTGGTCCTGTTCATTATATGCCAGTATCATAAACCCTTTGCATTCAGCATTCTTCCAAAGATCCTCTTTCATTAATAATGATAGATCTTTATTTAATTCCTGAGATGCTTCTAGTAAATCTTTGACCTCTTGAATTGTCTCATCATCTACGGGATAAGTTGCCCTCATTACGTATATATCCATAAGTTTCCTTGTCCCCTATTCATTGTTGTTTTGCAGCATCTGATAAAATATGCCTTTTTTCTGAATTAATTCTTGCCTGCTGCCTGACTCTACTAATTGTCCTTGCTCCATTACAAATATAACATCGGCTTTCTTCACCGTATTTAATCGATGGGCAATGACGAAACTTGTGCGTCCTTCCATCAACCGTTCAAGCGCTTCTTGTATTTCTAATTCTGTAACCGTATCAATGCTGCTTGTTGCCTCATCTAGCAATAGTATAGACGGTCCTGCTACAAGGGCTCTAGCAATTGAAAGCAATTGTTTTTGACCTTGGCTGATTTCACCGCCATCCATTGCTAATTCCGTGTTATATCCATCTGGTAAAGACATGATAAAATGATGGGCATTTGCTCTTTTGGCCGCTTCTATTACCTCTTCATCTGTTGCATCCAAATTTCCATACCGAATGTTTTCCATAATGGTTGCTTGGAATAAGAATGGCTCCTGCAGGACAAATGCCATCTGGCTTCGTATCGTTTCTCTTGCATAGGAAGAGATAGGGGCTCCATCTATCAGAATGCTGCCTTCTTGAGTTTCATAAAAGCGGGCAAGAAGCTGCATAATCGTTGTCTTCCCTGCCCCGGTAGCACCAACAAGCGCCGCTGTCTGACCCTCTTTCACATGAAAATTGATATGCGATAATGTGTACGCTGCTTCTTCTGCATTATATTTAAAAGAGACATCTTTAAAACGAACATCTCCCTGAATCTTTTTATACGGCTGATGTTTTGCTTCATCTTGCTCATCTTCTTCATCCAAAATGACGAAAACTCGCTCTGCTCCGGCAATCGCAGATAAAATATTGTTAAATTGGTTGGCTAAATCATTTAACGGCCTTGTAAATTGGCGTGCATATTCCGCAAAAACGACAATGGTACCAATCGAAACATATCCATTATAAGCAAGAATACCACCGGCGCCAGCCACGATCGCAAAGCTTGCGTTATTCAGGAAATTCATCACTTTTGGAATCGCTCCAGAATACACATTTGCCCAGTAGCCAATGCGCCGCAATTCACTGGATTTTTCTGCAAAATCTTCAATCACACGCTCCTCCTGAGAGAAGGCTTTTACGATACGTTGACCTGAAATCGTTTCTTCAATCATTCCATTCAGCATACCGAGCGCCTCTTGCTGCCTTTTAAAGAGTCTTCCCGTCCGCCGTGTAATGAAGCGGGTGGAAACAAACATGATGGGAATAATCACCATCGTAAGGAGCGTTAGGAGGGGGCTCATCGAAACCATGACAACCACAGTACCTATCAATATCAATGTACTCGAGAATACTTGAATAAAGGTGCTGTTAAGCGTTGAACTAATATTATCTATGTCATTGGTCATCCGGCTCATTAAATCTCCATGCTGCCGTTGGTCGAAAAACGAAATGGGCAGTCTTTGGAGTTTTGAAAAAAGACCTGTACGCATGCGATACACTGTTTGTTGAGCGATGCCAATCATCCAATAATTTTGTAAAAACAGAGACAGAGACAAGCCAACGTATACAGCGACAAGAATGCCAATGATAGATTTGAGTCCGCCGTATCTCTTTTCTACAAGATAATCATCTATGATTTTTCCAATCAAGTAGGGGCCGAGCAAGGATAGAATCGAGCTAACGATGACCATGAGTAGCACGAAGATCAGCAACCCGCGCTGTTCATCCACTAGCTTCCAAATGCCGCCTAGTGTCCTACGCCAATTGGCCGCTTTTGAACCTTTTTTCTTTTTGGAGGATTGAATTTCTTCTTTTGTTAAAACAGGCTCATACATATAGGACCGAAACCAATTTTTAATCATTATATTTCTCCCCCTCTGCTTGAGACCTGACGATTTTGCTATAGAGCTTTGAGCTGCCCAGCAATTCTTGATGTGTACCGAAGGCAGCTACCGCCCCATTGTCTAGCAGTAGAATACAATTCGCACCTTTCGCTGTTTGGATTTTTTGAGTAATGACAAGCATCGTAGCAGATATGGTGTCGAGTTCTTCCCATAATGCTGCTTCCGTCTTTACATCGAGAGCACTTGTACTATCATCGAATAAAAGAATAGGAGACTTCCGTAAAATGGCTCTAGCGATGGATAAACGCTGTTTCTGTCCACCCGAAAGATTGACGCCTTTTTGTCCCACTCTTGTTTGATATTTGTTTGGGAAACGTGTGACGGACGTATGGATTTGGGCTTGAACAGCAGCTTTCTCTATATCTTCCTGCGTAGCCGTTGTTGCGCCCCACCTCATATTTTCAGCAATTGTTCCTGTGAACAACAAAGATTGCTGTGGTACGTATCCTAGGTATTGACGTAGCTCTTCTGCCTTCCAATCAGTAATATTACGACCATTCACAAAGATTTCACCTTCTGAACAATCATAGAATTTTAGAAGCAATTGAAAAATAGTCGATTTTCCAGAACCTGTTGCACCCATGATGGCAATTTTTTCGCCCTTTCTGCATGTGAAAGAAATATTTTGTAAGGCATATGTTGTTGTGCCTGGGTAATGGAAAGATACATTTTTGAATTCAATAACGTCGTCCTTATCTTCTTTTAATACATCGTTATATGGTATTTTTTCTTTTGGCATGTCTTCAGCCAAGAGGATTTCTTCCATGCGATCAGCAGATGCCTTTGCTCTTGAAAAGAGCATAATAATGAACGAAAACATCGAAAAGGAACCTGTTAGGCGCATGGTATAATTGACAATTGCCGCCAAGTCACCAATCTTTGCATGTCCAGTACTCACTTTCCCTGCTCCAAACCATAAAACCGCCAGTAATGCGATATTCATAACGATTAATAAAATGGGTTGGATATACTCCATCAAACGCAAAGCCTTTGATGTATCATGTTTTAAAAGGAATGCTGCTTTTTCAAAACGTGACCCTTCATATTTCCCTCTAAAATAGGCTTTAATTAAACGAATCGCCTGAAGGTTTTCTTGAATCATTGTATTAATCCTGTCTACACGCTTTTGTACCGCTGAGAATTGCTTGATGCTTTTTTTCACCATAAGATACATGAATATCAGCAAAAAAGGTACACCTACAACAAGATACAGAGCAAGCGATGGATTGATATAAAAAGCCATAATTAAACTACCAATAACGACCAAAGGAGTCCGCAACATAACACGTAAGCTCATAAAAAATACTTGCTGTACTTGTGTGACATCATTCGTCATCCGAGTGATAAGGCTAGCAGTCGGAAACCGCAAAAACGTTGTCATGCTAAAGGATTGTACTTTACGAAACAAAGCTGTACGCAAATCAAATGCAAGATTCTGTGCAGCATACCCTGAGAAAAAGGAATTAATAATCCCAGCAAAAAAGGCAAGTAACGCAAGCAATAGCATAATGGTGCCCCAAAACCAAATGGTATGTATATCGCTCTCAACAATTCCTTCATCAATAATTTTCCGAATAAGCAGTGGCTGTGCCAACTCAACCATTAATTCAATGAGCATTAATAAAAGCGCGATGCTAGCCGGCACTTTATAAGCTTTAATGAAGCCAATAATAGTTTTCACTATTAATCTCCTCCCTTCTTTTCTAGAGTTTTTATTTATTATCACATAACTGTTCGATTTACGAAATAAAATTGATTTTACATTTTAAAGCGACACAATAAGCAATTTATTAATAATATATGTATAATGAGTAAGTTAAATATACCTATTCATAACTCTTCTTTATACCCCCTTATAACCAACCACTTACCTTTAAGTAAAACCAAATGTCTTACATTTCGGGATATATATTTTAATTCTCCTATGCGAAGGCACAAAAAAAATACTTTTCTCTAAATACCCTGTTACTAATGACTTATACCTTTCAATTTACTATAATAGAAAATATAGAAATTCCAAGGAGAAATATAATTTATGAGAGAAACCCAGCATGTAAACCCTACTGTACATCCACTTACTCGTCAGACGCCCTGCCCTATGATGATCTTAAATTCAAAAGGAAATATCGTCTCTTGGAATCGTGGAGCTGAGATAGCATTTGGCTATACAGAAATAGAGCTGGAAGGCAATCCACCTCCATTTATAGTAAAAGATTATACCAATACATTTAAAGACCGATGGCTAAATATCCTTCAGTCAGAAGTCCCTATACAACTAAATAACATATTATTGCAAAAGAAAAAGGGAGACCCTATCCAAATCTCTCTTATTCTTAATACATTATCAATTAACGACGAAAGCTTTGTGCATTGCCAATTCTTATTAGTCGAAGAAGAAGCTGTTGATTTTGTGCTCAATGAAATATCTAACATACATGAGTATTTAGATTCGACCTTTATGTTGGCTGCACTTGATCAAGAAGGGTTGATTACTTATGCGAACCCTTTATTTTTAAAGCAAAGCAAATGGACACCAAAAAGAATTCTCGGTAAATCATTTTGGCAGCTTTTCCCTTCTGATTCAAAAACAACAGAATTCGCCAATAATATTTGGAAGACACTAGAAACGGGAAATCAGTGGCATGGAGAGGCAGAAAAAATTACAAAGGATGGACAGCATTATTGGGTCGACTTAACCGCAATCCCACTAAAAAATGCAAAAGGCCCATCACATTATATTTTGTTAGAAAATAATATTTCAGACAAAAAACAATTACAGGAACGTTTAGAGAAATTTGCTTATATTGATCAAGAGACTGGATTAATGAACCGCAATCGTCTTGAGCAAGTAGTTGAGTCGATGATAGAAGAAAGAAATCATTTTAGTCTCGTTTATTTTAGCATCGACAAATTCTACTCTTTGAAAGAAATTTATAATGACCAAGCAGACCGTATTGCCCTGCAGGAATTTACTCAACGTTTAAAAAAATATTTTCAAGACAGTGTCATTGCACGTGTCAGTATGGATGAGTTTGTCGTCCTAACACCGCTTGGTGAATGGTTCATTCAAGGGTTCCTGTCTTATTTAGAACAGCATCCGATTTATATCAATCATGGCGCATTCCCTATTTCAATTAGCGGCGGTATTTCAAAGTATCCAAATGACCAAATTTCATTTTCTCATTTGATGAAAGCATCCTATACTGCATTAAAGAAAATACAAGCGGAAGGGGGCGCACAGATTGGCAGCCTTTCAACAGCAGATCATAAGGCTTTATATACGAAGTCCATTATCGAGAAAAGGCTGCTCGTTGCGCTTAACCAACAAGATTTAAAAGTTTCTTATCAACCGCAGCTGGATTTAAATACAGGAGAAATCATAGCCGTGGAAGCTTTTGTGCGCTGGGATGATAAAGAAATAGGCACAGTAGCGCCAGATGTTCTAATCCCTATCGCGGAAGAGACAGGGTTGATTAATAATATTGGCACCTTTATGTTGGAGCAAGTGTGTATGCAAGCTGCACAATGGAAAGAATCTGGTCTAAACATTAAGGCCAGCATTAATTTATCTGTGCGCGAATTTCGAGATAAAAATATGGCCAAACAGATCAGTAGCATATTAGAACGCACAAATTGCCCTGCAGAATTGTTGCAAATAGAGATTACCGAAAAGTTTGCATTGGAAGCGGAAGCAGAAAAATCTATTATTAAACAAATGAAGCAGCTGCATAATGATGGTGTCCGTTTTGTTCTTGATGACTTTGGCACAGGTTATGCCTCGTTCCGCTACATGCAGATGTTGCCGCTCTCTCAATTCAAGATAGACCAAACCTTTATATCATCCATGCCTTATCAGCCAAAAACGCAAAAGCTTGTTAACGGCATGATACAATTCGGCAAATCCATTCATATGGGTGTCTTAGCCGAAGGTGTTGAGACAGAAGAACAAAAAGAGCTTCTTGCAGAATATGGTTGTGATGCGATTCAAGGCTACTTGGTCGGTTATCCAATGGATGCAGATGACATTGAAAAGTTGTTTTAAAAAAATAACAGCAATTGGACCATTTCAAATGGGCTCAATTGCTGTTTTATTATATGTGAAATATGAGTGATAGCTAAAGAACAAACAGATATGCGGAATTAACCTGCTTTGATCATCCTAGCCTTCCTTTTCCGAATGGCTCTGAAAACTAGCTGCATTAATACTTCTGCGAATACGAGCCCCATAACAATAGCGCCAGCAATAATAAACACTTTCGCTCCATATTGCGTGCTCTCGACGTAATCATTTTCAACAATCGAGCGCATTGCATTATAAGCAAGACCCCCTGGCACAAGAGGAATAATTCCCGCAACACTAAATACAATCATAGGTGTTTTAAATCGACGTGACAACAAATGGGCAGCAATCGCGATTAAGAAAGCACCCGCAAAAGAAGCAAACACAGCATCGACACCCTTTTGCATAAATGCAAAATAAATTAACCACCCGCACATGCCGACAAGCCCACAGTGAAACAGCGTTTTCTTAGGCGCATTAAAAATAACGCCAAAGCTAGCTGTCCCTATAAAACTTAGCACTCCTTGATATACCCAATCCATTCAAAACATCTCCTAAAATGACAATGTGAGCGCTATGCCGGCTCCGATTGCAAAGGCGGTCAAAAGAGCTTCCATCCCTTTTGCTACACCAGAAACAAAATGACCTGCCATTAGATCACGCACCGCATTGGTAATTGCTAACCCTGGAACTAGCGGCATGACCGAGCCGATAATAATCTTATCAAGCTGTGCTCCTAACCCTGCTTTTAACACAAGCATGGCTGCTACGCCGATAAACAAGGATGCTGTAAACTCTGCAAAGAACTTCACTCTTGTTAAAGAATGCATAGCCAAATAAATTAAATAGCCAAATGCACCGATTGCCATAGCTGATGGCACATCAACCCACTTACCATTGAATAAAATTAAAAAACATCCGCTAGATGTTGCTGCTGCTATCAGCTGCACCCAAACAGGGAAGAATAAATTCGTCCTCTCTAAACGTAAAAGTTCTTCATACGCGTCCCCAACAGTAATGGCACCGGAGGTCAATCTCCTTGAGATGGCATTGACTACTGCAATTTTCTCTAAGTCCGTTGTACGGCTTGCAATCTGTGCAATTCGAGTGGGTCTTTTGTGACCCGCTGAAAAAATGATACCCGTTGGTGTGACAAAGCTTTGAGCGTCTGTGAATCCTTGGGAACTGGCCATTCTTAGCATCGTATCTTCTGCTCGATACGTTTCAGCCCCGCTTTGGATTAACAAACGTCCAGCTAGCAAAAAACAATCAATAGCTAATTCTTCCTGTGCTATTTCGATCAATACCTTTCACCTCATACTTCAATTATCTTTTTTAAACAAAAATGTTAGATTTAACATTTTTCTGCTCACTTTTCCTGTCGAATAGGGTAGAATAAAACTATCACACCTAAGGAGGAAGTACGGGAGTGACTACTAATGATCACCCAAAAAAGTATTACCTTTCTATACTTATTTTGATGGGTATTGCAATCTTGGCACTTATATTTTTTGTATCTAAAACACTGATTAACCAGAAGCATGGAGCTCCTGCTAGCAATCCTAAAGATAAACTAAACATAGTATCCAACACAACGCAAAAACAAACAAAACATGAAGGCATTTATTTGGTGACTGAAAAAGCAAAAGCAGCCGATAAAGATGTTGCCTACACGATTCAGTTTCCTAAAACGCCTAATAAAGCATTTAATCAAAATGTTACCGACTCTGTTGATAAAATGCGAGACGATTATTTAATAAACCAGATGACAACAGATACTAAAGGGAAAAAGAGCAAATTAACGATATCTACTAAAATGATTATCTATAAAAAGAACTATTATTCATTTGTTTTAACACAAACTCTCAACAAGAAGAGGAAGTGTGTAAAAACATTTATGTATGATTATAAAAACAAAAAAGTCATCTTATTGCAAGATATTATTCAAACAAAGCAAAATCTTGGCGTTTTATCTAGGACTGTTAAAGGCGAAATCATGTCCGATTGCCTGATAAAACCGCATCGCGATGCTGCTTCTGTAACAAATATCACACGGCCAATATGGGGTAATTATCAAGAATTTGCTCTAACAAAAAACGCATTTATTATTTATTATAATCCAGGCGAGCTCTCTAAGAATATAACGGGCATAAAAAAATATGTTATCCCTTTAACATCTACCACCAACGCTATTCTCGCTCCACCTTTTAAGAAGAAACAACCAGCAAAGAAAATTGCTTTGACATTTGATGACGGGCCTAGCAATACGGTAACACCTAAAGTATTGCGCATATTAAGAAAGCATCACGCTAAGGCCACATTCTTTATGCTAGGACAACAAGTCCATAAGTATCCGAATGTAGCCAAAAAAGTGTACGCAGATGGCCACGAAATTGGCAGCCATTCTTATTCTCACCCTGATCTTAGAACATTGCCGATTAAAAAAGTTAAACGACAAATCAATCAAACGAATGCAGAGATAAAAAAAGCTACTGGTTGTATGCCTTTTGCTTTAAGACCGCCTTATGGAGCTTATAATAAACGAATTCAAGCCCAATCATCCCAACCTATTGTTTTATGGACAGTAGACACGCTGGATTGGAAATACCTTAATTCAAAGAAACTTTTATCTCAAGTGAAAAAGGATGTCTACCCTGGTGCCATCGTGTTGATGCACGATATACATCTATCCACTGCACAGGGACTAGATGCTGTCTTAACGTACCTTGAGAAAAGAGGCTATACATTTGTGACGGTACCCGAATTGCATTCTTAGAATGGTAGATAACTAGTTAAATAAGCAGAGCGTAGAAGCTAATAAAAAAACCGAACACTATGTGAAATTTACACTTTTTCACATTTGTTCGGTCTTTATTATTTTACTCATCCGTTCATTTGCATTTCGCTTTAGGCTTCCCTCAGGATTAGACCCATTCGTACTAGCCCTTTACAATACTTGTTGAGCGGTGCTTGATTTCAGTAATCTTTACCCCTCGATGCTCCATTTCTTTAATATACGCTTCACCTGGTACCACTTTTTCTGGCGGGTAGACTCCTCTTTTATCAATTGTGCCATCGCCAACTAGTTGGGCAACTACCGCAATAGTATTCGCGGTTGCTTGAGCCATAGCCGTTTCGTTATTCACCTGGTCTCTGTATGTTACCATTTCATATTCATAGGAAACAGCTTCTTCATTGCTTTCACCGCTAACAATTACACGCAATAGTACAGCATCTTGCTTATCGCCAAGACCAATCTTACTTTCCAGTACCTCGCGTAAAACATCCCTTGCCTTGACCTTCTGCCCATTCACTGTTACTTCTGTTTCTTTGTTTGTAAGGCCTAGATCAACGAGTAACTTGAATTTTTCGGCATGGCCTGTATAACGCACCGTCTTATATTCTAATGTTTGGATATCTGGATATGACTCCGGCAATGTTGATAAGCCGCCAGAAGTATGGAATGCCTCTAAGCCATTGAATCCTTTAAAATAGAAAGGCTCCACTTCGGATAGAGATGGAATCTCTTGTAAAACGCCATTACGCACAACATGAGATGGATCTGTATAGTGATCAAACACGCCTTCTAGTGAAAATACCACATTATACTCTAATGGTGGTTCCTTCTCTACAGGTATGCCGCCAACATAGATTTTTATAGATTTCACGTGATCTAGTTTAGAGGCACCAAAACCGGACAGGATATTAATCATGCCAGGTGCTACACCCAAATCGGGAATTAGCGTAACACCCTTCGCTTGGGCTTCACTGTTTAATTTTAAAATTTGGTCTGTCGCTCCGCCAATATGGCCGCCAAGATCTACACAATGGACCCCTACTTCAATGGCAGTCTTTGCAACACGCTCATTAAACGTGTAGAAAAGTGCATTAATGACTACATTCGCTTTTGACATAACCAACTTCAATTGCTCATCATTCGTTGCATCAAGCTGTAATACTTCTACTTTCTCTGACTGCAATGTATCAGCAAATTGCTTCGCTTGTTCTTTGTTTAAATCCGCTAAAAAGACTTTTTCTATATTTGGATTTCTCACTAAATCACGAGCTACTTCTTTCCCCATTAAACCAGCACCCAAAACGGCAATTTTCATCCTGTTTCCTCCTATCTATTCTGTATCAATTTGTGCACGTTGCAGCTTACCACTGTAATCAATGTAGACACTCTTCCATTCGGTATACACATCTAATGCAGCTACACCAGAATCTCTATGGCCATTGCCCGTTCCCTTCGTGCCACCGAAAGGCAGATGGATTTCAGCCCCTGTCGTCCCTGCATTGACATAGACAATACCAGTATCCAAGTCGCGCTGAGCTTTGAATGCACTGTTGATGTCTTGTGTGAAGATCGAGCTAGACAATCCATACTGAACGCTATTATTTACTTGGATTGCTTCTTCTAAATCAGCTACGGCAATTAGCGAAACAACAGGACCAAAAATTTCTTCCTGTGCAATGCGAGCATCCGGTGCAACATCAGTGAAAAGAGTCGGAGCATAAAAATGACCTTGGCTATAAGGTTGTTCTGTTAAAATATGTCCTCCGGCAAGCAACCTCGCTCCTTCTTTCTGTCCTTCTTCCACATAATAATGAATTTTTTCCAGAGCTTTTTGATTGATGACAGGGCCAACTTTGACCGATTCATCTAATCCATCCCCGATTGACAGCTGTTTCATCGCCTCAAGCAAACGCTGCTCTAATTCTTCCTTTACATCTTTATGCACAATAACACGGCTACATGCGGTGCAACGTTGCCCTGCTGTTCCAAATGCACTCCACAAAATCCCATCTACCGCTAGATCTAAATCAGCATCAGCCATGACAATGACCGCATTTTTCCCACCCATTTCAAGGGATACCTTTTTTAGATGCTGTCCGCCAAGACTAGCGACTTTCCTGCCTGTTTCGGTGGACCCTGTGAACGAGATGACTTTGACATCTGGATGTTCAATCAGCGCCGTTCCTACTTCGCCGCCAGAACCGAAAACAATATTGGCGACACCTTTTGGTAGGCCTACCTCATCAAAGATTTTGGCCATTTCATAGGCCATCATTGGTGTTTCAGTTGCTGGCTTCCATACAAATGTATTGCCTGCCACGATTGCAGGGAAGCTCTTCCACGTCGCAATGGCTACAGGGAAATTCCAAGGTGTGATTAAGCCGACAACACCAATTGGTGCTCGAACGCTCATGGCGAATTTATTCGAAAGTTCAGATGGGGTAGTTTCACCGAATAATCTTCTGCCTTCTCCAGCCATATAGAAAGCCATATCAATGCCTTCTTGTACTTCGCCTCGTCCCTCTTCAATCACTTTTCCCATTTCTTTGGTGAGGACAGTCGCGAGGTGTTCTTTCTTTTCCTGCATTTTCATGCCGATTGCATATAAATATTGCGCTCGTTTCGGTGCAGGCACTAAAGCCCATTCTTGCTGCGCCTGCTTTGCTTGCGCCACTGCTTCATTGACGATTGCTTCTGTGGCGAGTGGTACCTCAGCCAATACTTCTCCATTAGCTGGGTTTAACACACTTGTCCATTTTTCTTCCTCTGTTGCTAGAAATCTTCCTCCGATATAATGCTCTAATTGAATACTCATCATTATTCCCCCTTGTTGTATGATCGATCTGCAACCCTCTTGCTCTACTATTCTACATAAGAAGAGGAAATCCTTTGTATAATATTTTTATTATTCAAAATATTATATTGCGGAACTTTTTTATTCTCTCATACGTAACTTGTTATAGATTATACGATTCGGAGGGTTTGATTATGAATAACCATGAAATTGATTACAAATTATATGGCGATGATATGCAATTTGTTGAAGTGGAATTAGATCCAAATGAAACAGTGGTGGCTGAAGCAGGCGCACTTATGATGATGGAAGACGGCATTCGGATGGAAACTGTTTTTGGTGATGGTTCAAGTAGAGGTGGCGGCGGCTTAATGGGCAAATTGATGGGTGCCGGCAAACGCTTGATTACTGGAGAAAGCTTATTTATCACGACCTTCACAAATGAAGATATGGGAAAACGCCATGTTTCATTTGCTGCTCCTTATCCCGGCAAAATTATACCAATGGATTTAAGCATTTACGATGGCAAAATCATCTGCCAAAAAGATGCATTCTTAGCTGCTGCAAAAGGTGTGTCCATTGGCGTAGAATTTCAACGAAAACTAGGCACAGGCTTCTTTGGGGGCGAGGGTTTTATCATGCAAAAGCTAGAAGGCGACGGAATGGCATTTGTCCATGCCGGCGGAACGATTATCCGCAAAGATCTTCAAGCTGGTGAAAGACTACGAGTAGATACAGGATGCTTGGTTGCGATGACAAGCAACGTTGATTATAGCATTGAAGCTGTAGGCGGCGTTAAAACAGCTCTGTTTGGCGGAGAAGGCTTATTCTTTGCAACACTGCAAGGACCTGGCACTGTTTGGATTCAATCATTACCATTTAGCCGCTTAGCAAGTCGTGTATTTGCTGCTGCTCCTCAAACAGTTGGGGGTTCACAGGTTGGTGAACGCGGCATCGGCGGCGTATTTAACTTGTTTAGTGATGACTAGCTCTGTTTTTCGCCGGTTAAGTTATAAACGAACCATAACTCTTTTTATTCCATCTTTTTTAGAGGGAATAAAAAGAGTTTTTTCTTGTCCTCCCGCTCGATATTTTCTCATCTCTATGAATGCATTAATGCCTAAATGGGCACTCTGACAATAGAGAAAATCGGCCAGAGAGGAAGATCGCAATGAATGATAAAAAAGAGTCAGAAACAAGCCTTATTGGAACTTTCTTTTTTGTATTAGCCGTTGGATCTTTTATTGTGGCAGGATGGACTTTTTGCCTGAACTTTTACTTAGATCAATTTTGATATTTTCTATATATAAAAAGGATAGATGAACAGCATGGTTATAGCTGATTCATCTATCCTTTTTGTTGCCTTAAAAGTTGGACAACTGTAGTTATTTTATTTAATCACTCTCTACAACATAACGTTTCCCATTCTTTCCAGGGCATAATCTCTAATTCAGGTTTTGGCTGATCATCTAGCATAGCAATAAATTCAATTGAGTGACCATCTGGGTCTTCAAAGTAGATAGATACAGCTGGCATAAAAGGAAATACTAATAAATTATCAGCACTCTCTCCAAAAAAGTTTGTTGTCTCAATGTTCAAAGAGGTCAAATAATCTTTCGCTGAAGAAATATCATTTAAATCTACTCTGAAAGCAAAATGCTGTCTTTGAACTAAGGAACTTGGATAGTTCTCTCGTATACCTAGCATAGCCTCTCCAGGTTGTCCCACCCAATAAAACTTTAGTTTTCGTTCCGCATCTTCATATAATGGAATAATATTTAGCAGCTTCTCGTAAAACTCCGCAGATTTTTTATAATCACTGACATTTATATGTGTTTCAAAAATACCTTTTATCATGAATATGCTCCCCTTATTCCCTTGTGTGAAATTTTTGATAATTAATTACAAAGTTAATTTTAGTTTTCACTTTTATACTAATCAACTAATCTGTCCTATTTAGCATTAATTCCCCCATCACTTTTTTCTTACTAGGCTTTCAGCTCATGCAATCCAGCAAGGGTTTACTAAAAAGCAAAGGATATTTATCAATTTTCAGTAAAAACTGCAAACAAAAAGTACATCACTTTTGTAAGTGATGTACTCGTTTGGTATTTATAAAGTTATTTATTAAAGTTCATCAAAGCCATTGTCTTGGACATTAACTTTTGTATATTGACGTGAACGTTGTTCAAAGAAATCTGTCTTGCCAAGATCTACATCCTCATAAGCTTTAATCCATTTCATTGGGTTTTTGCGGTAACCTTCAAATGGACGTTCATAGCCTAATTGGTTGCAGCGGACATTAGTATAGAAGTACACGTAATCTT
The DNA here is from genome assembly GCF_023515935.1 of Rummeliibacillus sp. G93. Taxonomy (NCBI): domain Bacteria; kingdom Bacillati; phylum Bacillota; class Bacilli; order Caryophanales; family Caryophanaceae; genus Rummeliibacillus; species Rummeliibacillus sp. G93. Next base: position 195,850 of record NZ_CP097314.1, on the reverse strand, counting down.
CCACATCTTCTACCTCTAGCCCTTCGATCTTGTCACCGATAATTTCGTGTGCCCATTCAATTTCTAACTGTGCTGCTTCTTTAAAGATCGCTTGCACATGTTTTTCACGCTCTGGTGTGTTGTACTCAGGGTATTCTTCCAACAATTCTTTATAAATCTTTACAAAGAGATCGACATGAAGCTGTTCATCACGATTAATATAATTAATCATCGTACTTGTTGCTACCATTTTTTGGTTGCGCGCAAGATGATAGAAGAACGAGAATCCTGAATAGAAGAACAGGCCTTCTAAAATCACATCATAAACAACGGAATCAAGCATATTTTCGATAGTTGGCTCCTCAGAAAATTGGCGATAGCCTTTAATCACGAAGTCATTACGTTTCTCTAGGATTGGCTCAGTGCGCCAAAAGTCGAAAATGCGATCTTGTTCATCTTTTGATACAAGGCTAGAAAGAATATAAGAGTATGAATGATTATGGATGACTTCTTGCTGTGCCAGAATAATCATCAAGGCATTAAGGCTTGAATCTGTTAAATAGTCAGCTACTTTGCCGGCATAATCTGTTTGGATACTATCTAGTAATGCTAGCAAACCGATAATTTTTTTGAATGATTCTTGTTCATCTGCTGTTAGTTGAGAAAATTGTTTGATGTCATTGCTCATATTAATTTCAAAAGGCGTCCAGAAATTACCGAGCATTTTTTTGTATTTAGGATAAGCCCAGCTAAAGCGTACATCATCCCAATTCAAAATGTTAGATGAACGGCCGTTGACAATTTTTGTCGAACGATTGGGTGCTTCTTTGTCCATAAGTACTCGTTTATTGACTGTTGTCATATTAAATCCCTCTCCTTTTTAGCTTTCACAAGACTCACATTCTAATAATTCAACTGAAGTAGAACGTACATAATAAGTTGTTTTAATGCCGCTATTCCATGCATTTAAATGAAGAGCCAGCAATTCTTTCGCTTTGACGGTATTTTGTACATATAAATTTAAGGATATACCTTGGTCAATATGACGAGAGCGCGCTGCATTTTGTTTAATCGTCCAATTTTGATCGATAAAGTAAGCAGATTTATAGTACCAAGTTGTTTTTTCATTCAAATCTGGTACTGTAACTGGGATTTTATAATCTTTTTTCTCTTCAGAATAGCTCTTCTGGAACACTGGGTCGATACTTGCTGTACTACCGGCAATAATAGAAGTCGTTGAGTTAGGAGCGACTGCCATTACATAGCCATTCCGCATTCCTTGCTCTGCAACTTGTTGACGCAATAGTTCCCATTTTTCTTTGCCGTCATAGCCATGGTTTGTGAAGTATTCACCTGTGTGCCAATCTGAGCCTTCAAATAGTGGGTATGATCCTTTTTCTTTCGCTAGCTCGGAAGATGCTTTAATAGTTAAGTAAGCGATTTGATCATATAGCTCGTCCGCGTAAGTAACTGCTTCATCTGATTCCCATGTGATGCCTTTTAATGCAAGCAAGTGGTGCCATCCGAATGTACCAAGGCCAATACCGCGATAGCGTGAATTTGTGATTTCAGCTTGTTTAACAGGGATATTATTCAACTCAATTACATTATCAAGCATACGCACTTGAATACCGATTAAACGTTCTAGCACATTCGCCGGTACTGCTCTACCAAGATTGATAGATGATAAATTACACACAACAAAATCACCAGGTTTACGGCGAGTGACAATTAAGTCATCTTCCACTGTAATAGTTTCAAACTCAGTTGCACTCATGTTTTGTGCAATTTCAGTACATAGGTTACTTGAGTAAATCATACCTGCATGTTTGTTTGCATTCATGCGGTTTACTTCATCTCTGTAGAACATGAATGGGACGCCTGTTTCAAGCTGTGAACGCATAATCCGTTTCATGATATCAATAGCAGGTACAACTTCAGAAGATAATTCAGGGTTTTCTACACAAGCTAAATATTTATCTCTGAAAGAACCTTGTCCTCTTGTTTCATCATAGTAGTCCTCTAAGTTGAAGCCCATAACTGTACGTACTTCATGCGGATCAAATAAATGCCATTCTTCACGATTTTCTACTGCTTCCATGAAAATATCTGGGAGACAAACACCTGTAAAGATATCATGTGCGCGCATACGCTCATCACCATTGTTCAATTTCAAATCAAGGAATGGGAAAATATCTTTATGCCAAACATCTAAGTAAACTGCAATTGCCCCTTGGCGTTGACCCAACTGATCAACTGATACAGCTGTGTTGTTTAGTTGTTTAATCCATGGAATCACACCGCTTGATGCGCCTTTAAATCCACGAATAGATGAACCACGGCTACGCACTTTACCCATATAAACGCCGATGCCGCCGCCAAATTTAGATAATGTCGCAACATCTGTGTTGGAATCGTAAATGCCCTGTAAACTGTCATCTACTGTGTCAATAAAGCAGCTAGAAAGCTGACCATGCGTTTTCCCAGCATTCGCAAGGGTCGGAGTAGCTGTTGTCATATAAAGATTGCTCATTGCCCAATAAGCTTCTTTTACTTTATCTAGTCGATTATCACTTTCGTTTTGCATCAATGTCATCGCAATGACCATCCAACGCTCTTGTGGTAATTCGATTGGCGTATTGTCGTGTTCACGAGTCACATAGCGGTCCATCAATGTTTTGAGGCCGATATATGTAAATAACTTATCGCGCTTCGGTTCCATCGCTGCCGCTAGCTGTTGTAATTCTTCAGGTGTATATGCTTCAGCTAGTGCCGGATCATATAACCCTTTTTCTACTAATTCTTGGACCTGTTTTGGAAAAGCTTGATAGACCTCTGTAGGTTGAACATGGCGAAGTGCTGCATATTCTTCGTAAATTTCCGCTAGCAACAATCGTGCTGCGACAAATGTCCAATAAGGTTCTAATTCATCTAACAGGCTTAATGCTTCAAGCGCTAAAGCACGTGTCCATTCAACAAGCGTATATTCCGGATGCTTATCTTCTAAACGTTCATGCTTCCGTCTAAGCAGCTCTAAATCCTCTTTTCCAAACTCTTCTTCTAGTTGCTGCATTACTTTTTCTTTTTCATCCAAACGAATTAGCATATTTTTGTCTCCTTTTTACAAAATCTATCCCAAAAGATAATCGTTTTGGCTCTTTCGTTAAAAAAGCGATTGTTTTAACCCAATGGCTGAACAATCGCAAGGCTTATAAAGGAATAAATTTATTGATTCCGAAGCCTACGAAATGAGACACAAAACGACATAATCTAGGTTGTATAATTAGTGCTGAAAAGCTACATCTTGTGTCTACAGAAAGAAAATTCACCTGTTGTTTATGTGCAATTTCCCCATTGCGGCTAGCTTTAACCGTCTAACTGCAGAAAAGATAAAAATGTGGCTTTCATACTATATATTGTGTTATATCACCAACACAATAAAGATATATTGTGTTTTTACTGTTTTTTATTATAGCACAAGACAAGTTTATTTGGCACTCTTTCACTTAAATAATATATTTCACACAATTAAAAAAAGATGTCGAAAACCGACATCTCTTTTTCTACATATATACGATAATTGCAAGTATAATCGCTAGAATAATACGATAGATGGCAAACGGAACTAATTTCACTTTCGAAATAAGCTTCAAGAAAAACTTAATAGAAATAAGAGCGAACACAAATGCGCTGATAAATCCAACGATATAGAAATTCATGTCGCCGAAATTAATTTCATTCCAATGTTTCAGCAGGGATACAAGACTGGCGCCCGCCATAATAGGAACCGCCATAATAAACGTAAAGTCGGATGCCGTACGATGGTCTAGCCCTAGCATAACACCGCCGGAAATCGTTGCTCCTGACCGAGAAAAACCTGGCCATAGGGATAAACATTGAATAAGCCCCACTTTAAATGCTTGCCCATATGATAAATCATCAAGTGAGTGCACTTTTGGTCTTTTTGGTCCCCATTTATCCGCGGCAATCATAAATAACGCTCCGAAAAACAGACTGAAAATAACAGTTTTAATACCAAATAAGTGCTTGTCAATAAAGTCTTCGAATAGAACACCTAATATACCAGCAGGGATAATACCCACGATGACATGCAACAAATTGAAATGATGATGAGGTCTTTGTCCCTTGATATGATATAAACCAACAAGGCTTAACATCCGCTTCCACATCACCACAACGACTGCTAGGATAGAACCCAGCTGAATCACAATTTTGAATGTATTGGCCGATGACTCGCCAAGAAACTCTTGCGTTTTCAACCACATATCATCGACGATAATCATATGGCCAGTAGAAGATACAGGGGCGAATTCAGTCATGCCTTCCACAAAACCTAAAATGATGGATTTTATTAATTCAATTATTTCCATAATAACTCCTTATCTTTTATTTGATGCTTCATTTGGCTATTGCCAGCAAAATTAATCATAACACATCGGGAATGGTAGCTATTTTATAATTCCATTACATTAATCCGTCAACTTCACGTCTACAATCCACATTTCACTCCGGCTATTAGTTCGAATCGGTGGCCCCCAAAATCCAAAACCAGATGATACGAGATAGTGCGTTGTATTTTTTAATAAATAACCATAGTCCAACTCAAATGTTTTTTTCGTTATCCACTGATTGGGCCACATCTGCCCGAGATGAGTATGGCCTGAGAGATGGATATCGACACCAAGTTCTGTAGGTGTGCTCAAATCTGATGGCGTATGGTCCATGACTATCCACGGATATTGCTGATCAACATGCTCAGCTAATTCTTTTAAAGACTTGCGAGTAGTATTCGTCTTATCTTCCCTTCCTGTTAAATAAAACGCATCGGCTATACATATTGTTTCATCTTGTAAGATGGTTACAGAAGATTTTTTCATTTCTTCTACAAATATAGGAATTTGGCGACCGTAATATTCGTGATTACCTAAAACTCCATATACACCATATGTAGAAGTTAACTTTTTCATGACCTCATCCATGTGATATGCCTTAAACCAATACGGGTGATCGTCTACAATATCACCCACTAATAATACGACGTCAGGCTTTGTCTCATTCGACATATTCACAAATTTTTGTAAAAGCTTTTTGTTAGACAAGATGCCTAGATGAAAATCTGACGCAATGACCATACGAAAATCTTTACCTTCAGGATGATTTTTTTTAACAGCTATCTCTTTTCTCCTAATGACCGGTGAATACGCCATATATGAGCCAATTCCTATGATCAATGCGAATATGCCAATAACAGCTACTCCTACCCATAAGACTGTTAGTGAGGGAATGAGCCATAGGGCTAAATCAGCGAGCGGGAACAAGAGAAGCCCATATTCGACCAACACCATCCAGTAGGCGCTCACCACTTTAGTTAGACGAAACTTTTCATTGAAATTGCTGATGACAATACTATATGCGATATAAAGCCAAACAATGGCAAATATAAGGCTAAAATGAGAGTGAAAAACGGTTGATAAAAAGTGGTACACATTCCATCCAAGGTAATAGACAATCAAATTATAAATGACAAGCAATAAAAGACCTTTGACTATTTTGCTAACTCCCATAGAACGCTCCTTTCCTCACCTTTTTAAACTGTATGTAAATATATTTCCATCAAATAACGAAGTAGAACAAGCCCAATTTCTTACTTTACTAAGGAAATCAGGCTTTTACTTATTTTAATATGGCGCAATCCAAATAAAGTAATGCATAAAAATAATGCAAGAATATACAGTTAGTACAGTAGTTAACAAAGCGCTTCTTTTTAAAATTACTTTATAGAAAATAGGCGCGTATCTCCTAACAACAACCATTAAAATACTAGTCAACAGGATCCCTATAAATAATTCTGGTAAAGCTAAATAAACAGTAATATCTCCTATCGCTAGCAATGCATCTAGCAAGACCGCATAGCCTAGTAATCTAAACTTACCCGCGTGTAATTGCAAGTTGAACAGAAGCCGGCTAATCATAAATTTTATATTATCCAAACTCTCCTCCCCCTTACCAGTAATTATATATATTTTTGGTTAATTACGGCAAATTAGAGGCGATTATCCATAGTATCTTTATAAGCAATTGGGTTACTTAACAGAAACTTAAATCCATTCAGCAAACCAAGCTACATAATATGCCGCAGGGACAAACAGTAGCTGAGCTAAAAGCGTGCCTAAAAATTTTGAACTAATCATGGTTAATGAATAACTTTTCAAATATACATAATCTACTTGTTTTTTTATCACTCGATCGGCTAATACAGACACTTTTGGATCGATGAATAGTGTTAATAGCAATGTCGCAATTCCATTGATAATTCCAGAAGACATCAATGCTGTCTGCGCATAATCGCTCGGTACTAGCATCGAGGCATAAATAGATGAGAGTACCCCTGTTGTAAATACAGCTGTGATGAGGATATTAATCATAAATAGACGCTTAGGGATGGTCTTGAATGTGATATCGTGCAAATAATGCCATTTTGGCAGTCTAAAACAACGCAAAATATTTTTCATACCCTTTAGATTGAACTGCTTCTTAAATAAGGTAAATAAAGAACCCTTTTCATTTGATAAGCCAATAATAGCTCTTGAAAAAATGTTAATAAAAGCAGGAAAAAGAAATATTCCGAGCAAAACCCCTAATGATGTCACAGCAATTAATATTCGATACTGATCCTCTATATAACTTAATTTGTCCATCTTTGGGGCTTCCACAATAAGCTTAGCTGTTAATGGCTGTTGAATCATTGTAGAGAATCTAGAAACAATCACAAGCGTACTAAACAAAGAAATTGCCGTAGCGATTAATTTCACTCTAACCCCCGATATTCTCGTAGAATAAGCCAATGTATCAATCATTGTGACAATCACTAGAAATAGCGAGATGATGATAAGTTTGGACGTAATAATCTGTATAACCTCCCATGATAGAAATCTCTATCATAAATATTCTCTAATCATTATGTAAATTTCATAAAGCATTTTGCTATTTCATCATGAGCAGCCTTCCACCGGACTTGCAAGCATCCGAGACATGAACCATTACAGTATAAGCAAGCAATTTAGTTAGAAACAGTCTTATAAAGGGTAAAGAATAGTTATCTAACTAGCAAGACGCTATTTTTTAAGCAAGGTTCAAAAATAAGCAGCATTTGTTGGATACATTCTAAAGAATGACCAGGGGTGGGTGAGTATAATGCAGATTAAAGATTCAAAAGGCACTATCTTCAAAAAGAAAATTTTAAACAGCAAATTTGTTATCTATACACTTATTGTCTTCATCTTGAGTATAACTCTTCTAGCGCTATCTAAAATCGGATTTGTTTTAATCCCTTTCGCTATCTTTATTAGAACTATCTTTTTGCCGATCATACTGGCAGGAATTTGCTTCTATTTATTCAATCCGTTGATTGATTTCTCCGAGCGAGCTGGGGTAAAGCGGACTATATCCATTTTATTATTATACGTATTGATTATCGGCATACTTACGGTCATTATTTCCTCTGTTCTGCCAATTTTAAAAGAACAGATTCAAAGTCTCATCATGAATATTCCAACTCTCACAAAAGAGGTGCAACATACGGTTTTACAATTGGCACATAATGATTTTGTTGAAAAATGGATGCAACCTCTAAATGCTGATATTGATCGAATATCGCAAAGTGTGTCAGGCTATCTCAGCAATAATGCAGCAGATTTTTCACATGGTATATTTTCAGTTGTAGGAACCATTACAGAAGTGATTTTGGCTGTGGCAGTGCTTCCTTTTATTCTTTTCTATTTATTGAAGGACGGTGATAATCTGCCAACATATATTCTACAGTTTTTGCCAGATCAATCACGTTCAGAAACCAAGCGAATCTTAAGCGAAATGAACCATGCGTTAAGTTCATATATACGTGGTCAAATCTTCGTATCCTTATGTATCGGCACATTGCTTTTAATTGGCTATTTTATTATCGGCTTAGATTACGCCTTAACGCTAGCAATCATTGCGATGGTAACGAATGTAGTGCCGTATCTAGGGCCTATTATTGCTATCACGCCAGCCATTATTCTTGCGCTGATTCATTCGCCATCTATGCTGTTGAAATTAGCCATCGTTTGGGTCATCGTTCAATTGCTTGAAGGAAAACTAATATCTCCACAAATCATGGGCAAATCCCTGCGAGTCCATCCGATAACGGTTATTTTCGTTATTTTGACTGCTGGAAATCTATTTGGTTTGCCAGGTATTATCTTGGCGGTACCAGGCTATGCCGTACTAAAAGTAATCGTCACACATATTTATCAATTTATTCGATTGCAGTCTAACATGTTTGCGGATAAAAAGATTATTACAGAAGAAGAAGAGGTTCCTACCGAGACCTCACCAATTATTGTAGGTCCAGAATCTCAAGATAAATAGTTGAATGTATAAAAGAGCTAGAGTTCAGTGTGTTCTGTACTCTAGCTCTTTCATTTTTTCGTTTAAGATGAGTGCTTCTTGCGAAGATCATTCATATGTTTCTCTTTCACTTGTACTTCTACATTTGTATAAGGCAACAATTTATTGTAGATAAGATTAACTGGTATTGCATCAGGCCTATGAAGAGCGTTAATCTTCTTCACCACATGCAACCTATTACGATTGATAACTTCTATACACTCTGATTCAATATCAATTGATTTCAGAGTGCAACGGTTGCTAAAAACAATCAGAGAATAAAAAAACTTCTCATCTACACTTGAAAGTAAACGCTGCAAATGTTGTATATGTGATCGATTTTGCTTGATAGGATTGTAAAATTTATACTTCTTTTTATTTTGAAAAACCTGAGTCCATTTATAATCGCGTTCTCTACCATAAATCCATCCGCTATAATTTTTAGATTCAATCACATAAATCATACTTTCATGTATGAATATAACGTCGATTTCCGTTGTATCTCCATTTGGCTTAGGAATATAAAGATTGACTAGCGTTTTATGCTTGCCCGGCAACTTTTGCAACTCTTTTACAATTAAATATTCCCCATATAGCCCCTTGTTAAAAAAGGTTTTCCCGAATGATGTGCCTGTCAGTTGTTTATATTCACTTTTTTCATAACCAATATATCGAACATATTGGATAGAAAGCAAAAAACAAATAAAGATGATTCCTATTATAATCAATGTATATCACCCACTTCTACCTTTTTATATTTTTACCAGTAAATAGATTATTATTAATATCATTTTCCTATATTATATTGTTTTTAGCTACTAGTTTATTGATGGAATTAAAAAAAGCCCAGAATTCAATATAGAATTCTGGAACCTATTTATATTTTTTCAATATAAACGCTCTAATGGCACAGAAACAACCACTTTAAATAAATCGCCATCAATTGTGATTTCCATGCTGCCTTGGTGGAGATCGACGATAGATTGAGCAATAGCAAGGCCAAGGCCTGACCCTTCTGTATGGCGAGCGGTATCAGCTCTTTTAAAACGTTCATAGAGCTCCTCAACATTTTGGTCGCCAAACTCATATTTCGTAATATTTTTGATAACAAACTGCGCTTTATCATTCACTCTCTCTAATGTGATATAGACACGTGTTCCTTCCATTGTATACTTTAATGCATTGATCAACAGGTTATCTAACACGCGCCACCACTTTTGCCCATCTACATATGCAAATAATGGCTCCTCTGACAATTGCACACGGAACGACATATTTGCTTTTTCAATTTCTTCCTCATGTTCGCCCACTGCTTGCTTGACTAGTTGATTTAAATCAACTCGCTGTTTGTGCAGTTCGATATTACCGGTCGCCATCTTGGACACCTCGAATAGATCCTCAATCAATGTTTTTAAGCGTTGTGATTTTTTATCTAATATCGCTATATAGCTATTACGCTCATCCTCTGTCAATGCAGGATTTTTCAATAAATCGGTGTACGTAATAATAGATGTTAATGGTGTTCTTAAATCATGGCTGACATTGGTAATTAGTTCCGTTTTTAACCTCTCACTTTTCGCTTGTTCGGTAATAGAAGAACGGACACCTTCACGTAAGGCGTTCAAATTTGCTGCATGCTGGGCAAAAGGTGATTTGCCTCGAACGGGAATATCACCGCTTAATCGCCCCTTAGCCATATCCTCTGTCTGTTTCATCATTCGATTTAAATAACCCATGCGACGCAGAAATACTAATGCTGCTGGAGTTGCTACAAACATAAATAAAAACATGTAAAGTAAAAATGCCCCTCCACTACCATCCGATACAATGACTATGCCTACGCCTGCTAAAAAAACAGTAATTAGCAATGCGATAGATTGTAGACCAATGCTTCTAGATAAAAATAAATGTTGAATATCCTTTATTACATGAAGAAGGATAGATCCTTTAATAGCTTTCGCACGCTTCTCCCCTGTATCCAAGTCTTTCATCAACATCATCGATTGCCTGATGATTAAATGTACTAAAACAAACAATAGAGCAAATTCGAATATAAAAGTGAAAACAAACATCGCTTTATTAAAGAAAGTTCCATATATACGAGTGAATACAAAGTGTTCTGATAATAAAATAACGGCAAAGAGAGTCGCAAATAAATTTAAGGCAATAAATATCCCTCTTATATCAATAGGCCATTTGCGTATCCACTGGTAAAGTGCGCGGCCCTTCTGTATCTCTAATTGAAACGGACGTAATAAAAATAAGGCAATTATAGAAAATATACTAACTAACCAAATAAAATAAAGAAGTCGTTTGTGGAATTGAAAATTTTTATATTCCTCATAGTAGCTTGATTGTGTAAATAATTTTTCTGAAATAGATATACTTCCTGTATATCGATGAGTCTTCTGCTCCAATAAATTTGACACATCATAAGAGATTCCATCACTTCCTTCATAGACAATATCATCAGAAGATAATGATAAATCTAGGGTATCATCGGTACGGTTATACCGCTTTGTATAGGCTGTATCTCCCTGCACATTGCCCTTCACAAATGATTGGCCTGTCTCTAGATCAGTGAGGTTATATGAGTAATAAGAGAAATATTTGAAAAAGTCCTCTTTGTTATTCTCTCTGTCGCTTATATACTGATCAATATCTTTTTCTTTAATTTTTATAATCTTGTCGCGTACATATTGATCGTCTTCAAAGTTCTTTGTGATATCTTTTATTTTTTTCTCTCGCTCTTTGATTAGTGCCTCTTCTACGGTAGTAGCCTTGGCATCTTTTGCTTCTTGGATCCTATCTCTATACTGGTCTTTAATATTGGCTATTTGCTCTCCTAAGCTTCCATAATAATTTCGATAATCCTCTATTTCACTAGAAGAAACCTTGATTTTTTTCTTCGCTTCATCTCCATCGGCTGGATTTAATACAAGCGAGCCTAATTGGTGTGTAAAATCGTCATAATCTGATTGGAAAGTATCAGATTCAAAAAAGTTTTTCAGAAAGTATTGGTGGCCATATTCTAAAAATGAATATAGCCCAACCAATACAATAGATATTAGAGACAACTGGGCAATATATTTATTTCGTTTCATGCGTTTCCTCCAATTGTACGTGTTAGCTGAGCTAGGGCTTTGGCAAAACTAAAATCAATAAAGTGCAAAATAAATGATAAGCAATATAAAAGACTAGCGAATGCAAGCAACAAAGCGATGATTGACCAAATCAATGCGCTATGCTCTTTCCATTTTGTAGCCAATTCCCCACACCACCTTTAAGTACTTTGGATTTTTTGGATCTACTTCTATTTTTTCACGTATTTTTCTTATATGAACTGCAACAATATTATCCGCATTGTAAGCCGCTTCTTTCCAAACACGCTCGTAAATTTCTTCTATTGAAAATACACGACCTGCATTGGTGATTAAGAGTTCTACGATGTTATATTCAATCTTTGTCAGTTTTATAGGCTCGCCGTCCAGCGACAATTCCTTTGCTTCTGCATCTAATGCTAACCCGCCTAATACTACTTTCCCTTGCTGTTCTTGATAGGTCCCTAGTTTCACGTAGCGACGCAATTGAGATTTAACGCGAGCCATTAGTTCTAATGGGTGGAAGGGCTTTGTCACATAATCATCGGCACCAACTGATAATCCGTGAATTTTATCTCCATCCTCCGCTTTTGCGCTCAGCATAATAATCGGGATATTTTGTTCTTCTCGAATTTTAAAAGTTGCTTGTATGCCGTCCATTTCTGGCATCATAATATCCAATATGATTAAATGAACTTCATTTTCCATTAATCTTTCCAATGCCTCTAACCCATTCGCTGCTTTTAATACATGGTAACCTTCGTTTTTCAAGTAGATTTCAATGCCATCACGAATATCTTGGTCATCATCTGTGACTAATATCGTATAGGATGCCACTTCATGCACCTCATTTCACTGTTTTCTATATAGTTCATTTTACAGGTTAAATCTTAAAAAGAAGTGAGCCTAAAAATGAAGAAATTCTTAAGATTTAATCCTATTTTACAGGATTTCACAACCCTATCGAAGAGAACTTTCTAACACCAACAATAATAAACAACAAAAAACAAACTAAGATCACTTCATTCCTAAGTGATAATAGTTTGTTTTTGTAACTTGCCCACTCTACTTGATTCTAAAATGGAGTATGATACAGCTCTGGAAATAGAGTTACTACTTTAAAGGAATGTCAAAGTTCTTTCCTGATCTTATCAATTCGTGCGTAACACCATTACGTACATTGTCTGTAGAGAACTGAATGTCACCCATTTGTTTAGGACGTTGTTTCAGCAATAGGCCTATTCTTCCCTCTCTTTTTTCACCTTTACGATAGTCGACTCTTGAAGCGCTACTTTCGCCAACAAAGGTATCATCACTAAAGATAAAATTTCTTCTTGGAACGAAAAAACTTTCTCCATCAAATTGAACATCTAGGAAGCTAAAGAACTGTACTTCCTCAGGATATTGATTAGTCACTTTATAGATAATTTCTATGTAATATGCATGGTCTTTAATCTTCCATCCGGATTTTTGAACAGCCTCATTTAATTCATTCCAATCTGCATCTTTGTATTTGTTTTTTTCTTTAAGTAAATCCTCTATCGACTTATTATTATAATTATTTAAATACTGTTTCTCTTCATCAACTATATCTGTCATTTTTATCAGTTTAACTTCCTTAACAAAGATATGCATTTCGCCAACATTATACTCTTTCCTTATATTGTAATGTTGAATTAACTCAAGTGTCGCTCTATCTTTTTCCCTCACTTTTTGCCCTTGCGTCTTTAAGAAATCGCCTCCACCACTTTCTACTATTTTCAAAGTCTTTGGTTTTTCATTTCTTAGGGTCGTTTCTTTCGTCTCTTTTTTTGGAGCTAATTCATAAAATGCAATTAATAAAACACCAATCATCGCTAATATCACTAAAGTTGCCCATAGAAGCCTTTTATTATTCTTCAAAAAATAAACCTCATTTTATAAAATATGCTTCATCTTTGCTAGAATACTTCTTAGCAAAAAGTTAGCGAGAAACCAGTGGGTTCTCGCTCTTATATTGTAGCTAACAACCCAGCAGTTGAGCAACCCCACATCTACTAGTATAATGAAGCAAAAAGGGGGTTCTTTTGATGTACAAAAGTGTGGCAGATACAGCACAGGATCTCTCTATGCCCGAACATCAAGTGATGCGCTATGTCTTAGAAGGAAGGATACGCGCTGTACATGATGGCCAGCAATTCCTCGTTAATAGCGACCAATTTGAACGTTATTTTGAACAGTTGGAGAGAATAAAAGAAGAAATTGAAATATGGAAAAACACACCCATTCCAGAGGATATTGATATTAAGGATGAGGATTAAATAGTAAAAGCACCTATCTAAATGATGAGTGCTTTTTTTGATTAAAGTATTTTTATACATAAGATTTTAATTGTGCAGAAAGAACAGGAATGGTATATAAAAAAGACGTTAGATGTCTACGTCTTTTCTCTTTAAACTATATTAAAACTACTTTTAGTCATTATTTACTTGAAGTAAGTCATTTTTGATTTTACTTGTAGAGATTCCGTCAGTTCTTGGGAGGTAAACTACTTCGCAGTACTCCTTAAGGTCATCAAATTTCCCTTCCCAATCATCCCCCATAACGAAAATATCAATATTTTCTCGGATGATATCTTCTTTTTTTTGCTCCCAGGTATTTTCTGGAATAACCTTATCAACATATTTGATTGATTCTAATATCGCCTTGCGATTTTCGAAGCTATGATAGGCCTTTTTGTCTTTAAGGGCGTTGAACTCATCAGTAGAAATTGCTACAACTAGGTAATCTCCAAGCGCTTTAGCTCTTTTTAGTAAATTAATATGTCCCCAATGAAGTAAATCAAAGGTTCCATAAGTAATAATTTTTTTCATTTTTTTGCCTCCTACAAGATATAAGGTACCAAAAATATCAAAAAAAGTATATAATTATTTTGCTGTTAATGATAAAATTAATTACTTAACTTTTGTACACTAGCGCCGAGATAATACTTGCAATACTGGTGTTACAAAACTCAATTTTTTAATCATTTAACTTTTAAAATAATTATACTTGAATCAATTTTCAATTTAAATAAACATTTTTCTATGAATGTTGAATATATCTTTCGAATAAACACTATAATCGTATGAAGTACTTGGTATATGGTAGATTTATAATACTATGGTTAGTAAAATTTATAAAATAAAAAGTTCGATTATCCTATATAGTTGGGTATAAAATAGAAGACTAATAGAAAGTCATTCCCTAAGGAGAAGAAGTGTAAGTGAGCCAGAAAAACAACATACAATCATATGTTTCTACTTTAAAGAAGAAAAGCAAATCCTTATTAACAAGAATCTACAAAAAAATCTTTACTTTTTCCAGCCACTTGCCGGGAGATGAAAAGCTAATCATTTTTGAAAGCTTTTTAGGAAAGCAGTATAGCTGTAATCCAAGGGCTATATATGAATATTTGAGGGATACACAGTCAGATTATAAGATGTACTGGAGTGTAGATAAAAACTATACTGCTTATTTTCAAGAAGAGGGTATTCCTTATTTGCGTCGTTTCTCTGTGAAATGGCTCATAAAGATGGCGAGAGCGGGCTATTGGGTTTCAAACAGCCGTTTGCCTCTTTGGATTCCAAAACCAAAACATACGACTTATTTGCAAACTTGGCATGGAACGCCGTTAAAGAAATTAGCAGCTGATATGAAAGAAGTCCATATGCCTGGAACAACAACGGAAAAATACAAAAAAAATTTTCACAGCGAAACGAGCAAGTGGGATTATCTAATCTCACCTAATACGTATTCGACCGAAATATTTTCAAGAGCCTTCAACGTTCCTAAAGAAAAAATTATTGAAAGCGGTTACCCAAGAAATGATATTCTTTATACCAGCCATAGCCATGAAAACATTCAACGACTGAAGGAAAGTTTAGAATTACCACATGATAAGAAGATTATTTTGTATGCGCCTACTTGGAGAGATGATGAATTTTATTCTGTTGGTAAATACAAATTTAATTTACAACTTGATTTGCATATGCTTCAAGCCGCTCTAGGTGAAGACTATGTCATATTATTAAGGCTGCATTACTTAATAGCTGAGAATTTGGACCTTAAGGATTTTGAAGGGTTTGCCTATAATTTTTCAGATTTCGTCGACATTAGTCAGCTATATTTAGTTTCTGATATCCTAATAACCGACTATTCCTCTGTTTTCTTTGATTACGCAAATTTAAAGCGCCCAATGATTTTCTTTGCATATGACATCGATACTTATCGTGACAAACTCAGGGGTTTTTACTTCGATTTTGAAAACCTAGCACCTGGTCCGCTTGTGAAAACTACAGAGGCGGTAATTGAAGAGGTTAAGAAATTTGAGCAGACGAATGGATTAATGGATTCATCTTTTATGTCATTCTATGAAAAATTCTGTGGGCTTGAAGATGGGCATGCCTCATCCCAAGTAGTAGAAAAAGTATTCCGGAAAAAATGAAAAAAGTCCGAGCCTTAATACGGCTGGGACTTTTTTGTATTTCTGATGCTCAACTCTTTCTTGTATCTTCGTTAAATACTTTATCTACAACACGTTCTGTAGCTTTTCCATCATCAAGGGAACAAAATGTTTCATAAAATTGATTATATCTTGTTTCGTAAATATTTTTAACCCTTTGGATATTTTTAATACTATCGATAACTTCTTCAGAATTATAAAGAAGTGGGCCAGGCAGCTCTTTTTCCATATCAATATAAAATCCTCTTAATACATCTTTATATTTTTTTATATCATATGTGTAAAACAGTATTGGTTTACGTAAATTAGCATAATCAAAAAATACAGACGAATAGTCAGTTATGAGAAGATCACTTATTATATATAAATCATTTACATCATTATACCTGGATACATCATATGCAAAATTCTCAAAGCCCTCTAAATTAAGATTATCAGAGATAAAATAGTGCATTCTTAATATGATGACATATTTATCTCCCAATTCTTCCTTAAGACGATTTAAATCTAATTGGAGGTTAAATTTATAATTCCCAGCTGAATGGTATTCATCATCTCTCCAAGTTGGTGCGTAAAGTATTACTTCTTTGTCTAACGGAATACCTAATTTATTTTTTATCATTGTTTTGTAGTCTGCTGTATAATTATATAAAATATCGTTTCTTGGATATCCATAAGTTAGCATGCGCTCTTTAGGATACATAAATGCACTCGCAAAAATATTTTCGCTATATTTATTCGCTGCTATCAAGTAGTCCCACTTTCTGGATTGATTATAGAAGTCATTTTTATAATTTTTATTCGCAGAAGTCACATTTTCCATATCGAATACCAAACGTTTAAGCGGCGTCCCATGCCAAGTTGATAAAATAATTTGATCTTCTTTTTTAGCAAGCCATTTTGGTTGTCTCATATTTAGCACGAAGTATTTAGAAACTGTCGCGTAATAAAAATATTTCCATCCGAAGCGCTTAATCACTTTTACATTAGGATTTGTAAATTCTGTTTCATCTTTAATTATCTCTTCATTATTTAGTACCCAGATATGCTTCCAGTTATTTGGTTCTTTCTCTAATAAATATTTAAATATCGATTTAGGGCTATCTGAATAATTTCTGCCAAGGAAACTTTCATAAATAATCGTATTACTTTTAATCGGCAACCTTGCAAAAACATTTTCTTGGATTTTTCTCTGTCTAAATCTTTTGTTTTTTGGTTTTAAAAATTGATAAGCTTTATATCCAAAAATCCGTGCCTTGCTAATTTTGTAAGCGGTTTTATAATTGCTTGATTTAATTGGCAGGATTTCTGGTTTATGCCTTTTTCTTAATTTGATAGGGTTAGAAGTTTTATTCAATAAGTGATTTAAAGTTGAATAAACTGGTAACATTTCATCGAACGATTCCCTAAACGATTTATTTGTATCAATTTGATACAAATAATAGTTAATAGCGGCTAATTTAATTTTCCGTGCCATTTCAAGGTCTTTACAATAATCAAGAGCTTCATCGAAAGCTTGACACTTTTTTAATAATCTATCATCTCTAATTTCTTGCGTTAATGATGGATAGTTTATAGAGTCATTATGAATATATTTAAAATACAATTTTGTCGTTGTTTGTTTAATTACATCGACATGGTTGTACAAGTCAACTAAAAATGGGATATCTCCATACAAGTCATTGGATGAATGGAAGTTTAACCCGCTTTCCTCTAGAAATGACTTTTTGAGGATGAAACTATGTGATCTAAAATGATAGTCAAGTTTCTTGAAATACTTTTTAGACTCTACACTAGTATACGTATGTTGGATTAGGTTACTTTCGTACATTCCGTTTATTACTTTAGCTATTTTTTCTTTGTCTGCATCTATATCACTAGCCTTTAAAACGGCTTGAAGGGTACCAAAAGAATCGTTATTGTATAAAGATTGTCCTCTTTCTCTGAAAGTCGTTTTCTTGTCCAACATAGTTTTTGTAATTCCAAACTTTAAAACATTTGTTTGATCAGGATCTTCATCTATTATTTGTTTTGCATAAATTAAAGCATTAGGGTGTAAGTAATCATCCGAATCTAGGAAAATGATATACTTTCCATTTGCATGCTTGATGCCCATATTTTTATATTCTTGTAAGTGGTTATTCCCAGACATGTTAATGTCGTTAACGTCCAATTTTGATTCCTTCAGCTTAGAAATCACTTTAGAATTGTTATGTAAAAAAACTATTTCAAAGTCCTTAAATGTTTGGTTTTCTAAACTTTCTTTATAATTATAGAGAAATGTTTCGCTGCTTTCTTTATAAGATGTAACTATTGAAAAAAACACGGTAAGTCCCCTCTCTCCAACTATTTGAAGTTATAAACAATTATACATTATTTTCCCTAATAATATAGTTAGAAACATCAAATTTTTGACATAGGAAGCCTTTAGTCTCCATATTTACTACTTTTTTGGATTAGGTCGAATTAGATGGTCTGTGGTGATTAAGAACTTTTTGAAAGGCTAACTAACGCGACAAATAGATTAATAAGCATCGATACCCTGATGCTACAATTGGATCATTACTGTCAGGAGCTGATACAATGACTAATTTATATTTTGTTAGGCATGCACATTCTACCTATACACCTGATGAATTAAATAGACCTTTATCAGAAAAGGGATTTTCTGATGTCACTCTGGTTACAAGATTATTAAAAACAGAGGGAATTGATGTTGTTCTTTCAAGTCCTTATAAAAGAGCGGTTCAAACCGTAGAGGGCATAGCAGAATACATACATACAGATGTAGGAATTATAGAAGGTTTTAAAGAACGGACTTTAACTACAGTCCCTTCAAATGATTTTGCTTTTGCAATAGCAAAAGTATGGGAAGACTACAACTTTTCATGGGAAGGTGGAGAGTCTAACGTTGTGGCTCAAAAAAGGGGTATTGAAGCTACATTTAAAATATTAGACAACTATAAAGATAAAAATGTAGTGATAGGAACACATGGAAATATCATGGTGCTAATCATGAATTTCTTTGACAGACAGTATAATTTTTCTTTTTGGCAGAATCTTGATATGCCAGATATATATAAATTGAATTTTGACGGAAAAGTATTAAGAAACGTAGAAAGAATTTGGGATAGATATTAATTCTTTTTTATTTAATTGGCGTTATTGTTATTAACACAATTGCTCCTGAACTCTATATCAATTTATTCTGGAATTTTTTTCATTTCATGAAAGATACGTTATGGATTGCGACAATACCAGTTTATTCATGGAAAGATATGCCGATTAAGTAGACGATAAAAGTATGAAGTGTAAAGCCATGAAAAACTACTCTTCAACCTAAAAGACTAAGAAGAAAAGTTATATAATGCAAAAGGATAGATGTATACAGGCCCACACTCCTGTTCATCTATCCTTTCTTTTTAAACCAATATTATGATAAATATCTTTTAATTGAGTTAAATTGAAATAACAGTTTTAGTTTTTGTCAGCATATCGCCATAATCTTCCACCATCGCGCTCGCAGTCGGAAGCATTCCCGCTCCTGGGCCTACAAGTGTTACGGTGCCTAGCAGATCCGCCTCAATGGCAACAGCGTTGTTTACTTCCTCAATTGAATAGAGAGGGTGACTCTGATCTATGAGCTCAGGTCTAACTGTCGCATGCACCTCGCCTGTTTTATAATTTTTTTGGACTAGTGCAATATGTCGGTAGCGCATGCCTTTTTCAGTTGCTTCTTTTACTTGTTGGGATGTGATTTCATTAATACCTTGTACTTTTACATCCTTCCAATCTGGCTGCTCTTTAAATGCTAGTTCACTGAGGATCATTAGTTTTCGAAAAGCATCTTGGCCTGATATATCGTTATAAGGATCTGCTTCAGCGTAGCCTAATTTCTGTGCATCTTCTAAAGCATCCTCAAATGCCATTCCTCTTGCACGCATTTGGGTCAATATGTAATTGGATGTTCCATTTAATATACCTTGAATGCGCTGTACCTCATTGACACGAAGCAGATTTTGCATCGTTTTTATAACAGGAACGCCGCCTGCAACTGTTGCCTCAAAACCTACCTGCACTCCATGTTTCGCTGCTTTTTCCTGAAGTGATTTGCCATGCTTAGAAAACATCACTTTATTAGCGGTGATAACGTTGCATCCCTTTTCAATAAGGCGGTCAAGGTATTGATATGCAGGTTCCTCTCCTACAATTGCTTCGAAAACAACATCAAGATTCGAAATATCCAGGATTTCCTCTATTTGATTTGTCAGCATCTCTTTAGCAGCATGAGGACGTGGCTTATTCGGATTGCTGACGAGGACTTTTGCTACTTCTAGGTCGACATCTAGCATCTGTTTCAATTGACTGCGCTTTTCTGTTAATATGCGATAGACCCCCTGGCCAACTGTACCAAAACCTAATATAGCAACCTTTACCTTTTTCAAAAAACCGCCTCCATTGTCTTATACTGAATTAATCTACATACTGATGATTTTAGCTTACACAGAGTATGTTTACAAGATAAATCCTCCTACAAAAGACATGTGTGTACCTGGAGTGTTCATTTAAATCAAAATGAAAAGAGTGAAAAGACAATCCATCACTCTTTTCTTTATTTATTTAAAAAATTTTTTAGGAAATGCTGCTACTTCCCTGAGGCGAAGCGAAACTCATTAACAAATTATTTTGCTGCAACTTTTGGGCTTACCTTTGTGAATGCTTCTTCTAGTGCAGAGATGATATCATCGATTGCTTCTAACCCAATAGATAAGCGAATTAATTCCTCTTGCACGCCTGATTTTTTCAACTCTTCACTGTTTAATTGTTGATGAGTTGTTGAGGCCGGATGAATAATCAATGAGCGGGCATCTCCTACATTTGCCACGTGACAGAACAATTCGACATTGTCGATAAATTCGCGTCCAGCATCTCTGCCTCCTTTAATTCCAAATGTAAGAACAGAGCCATAGCCATTCTTTAGATACTTTTTAGCAAGAGGAGCGAATTCACTATCAGAGAAGCCATTGTATCCTACCCATTCCACCTGAGGATGCTGACGTAAGTATTCAGCTACCTTTCTAGCATTTTCATTATGATAAGGCACACGAAGATGCAGTGTTTCAAGACCTTGCAATAGTTGGAAGGCAGCATCTGGGCTAAGCGTTGGCCCAAAGTCGCGCAGCAATTGTACGCGCAGGCGTGTAGCGAAAGCTGCATTACTCACATCAATGCCATAGCGGATGCCATGATAGGATTCATCTCTTTCTGTATAGTCAGGGAATTTGCCTCGTGTCCAATCAAACTTGCCTGCATCCACCACCACGCCAGCGATTGTTGTACCGTGCCCGCCAATCCACTTAGTCGCAGAGTGAATCACAATATCAGCGCCATATTCAATAGGACTACATCCAATCGGTGAGGCAAATGTATTGTCGATGATTAGAGGGATTTCGTGTCGATGGGCAATATCCGCAATACTTTCGATATCTGCTACTGAAAGACTAGGATTACCAATCGTTTCAACATAAATCGCTTTTGTATTTTTTTGGATTGCCCCTTCAAAATCTTCAAGCTTCCGTTCATCTACAAATGTAGTATTGATTCCGTATCGCGGCAAAGTATTAGCAAATAAATTGTACGTTCCTCCATACACACTCGCAGCTGAAACTATATGATCACCAGCACGCGCTATATTTAAAATAGAAAATGAAATGGCCGCCATGCCTGATGATAGAGCAACCGCTGCTGTTCCACCTTCAAGCAAGGCTACTCGTTTTTCAAAGACATCAACAGTTGGATTCATGATTCGAGAATAAATATTGCCTGGCTCTTCCAAGGCGAATAATTTCCGTGCATGCTCTGTATCATTAAATCTATAGGCTGTTGTTCGGTATATTGGCACCCCAATTGCACCAGTTGTAGGATCAGGCGTTTGGCCACCACGTACTGCTAAAGTCTCTTTACGAAATTCTGTCATTCTAATTCCCCCTAATATAGTTTGAGATGGAAAGCTGAGGTGTGGCAAGGATTTTTCCAAAAGAAAAACCCTTCTTCACATAAGAAGAGGGTCATTAGCATTTTCCTCCCCTTATCTGTCAGATTCGCAATAAAGAATCTGTAGGAATTAGCACCATGTAAGATAACTTACTGGTTGCCGGGCATCGCAGGGCCTTTCCCTCCGCCACTCTTGATAAAGGTAATTTATTCTGTTCCATCTTGTTGTTGTAAGTATAGGTATTGCATTTTAAAAAGTCAATACTATTTTTTGATATTTCTAAATATTACATACAAGCGGATTCGTTTCGCTAGTCATTTCCTACAATTTCTCCTATAGTTAATTAGAGAAATCCACAAAATAGGAGTTGTTCTACAGATGGTTAAAGATTTATTGCGTAGCCATTCATCAGTTCGAAAATATACAGGTGAAGAGATACCAAGAGAGGTTGTACGAGATTTAATTGAAACAGCACAAATGGCTGCTACCTCACATTTCATCCAAGCATACAGTGTCATCTGGGTAACTGATGCCGACAAAAAGAAAAAATTAGGCGAGCTCTCTAACAATGAGTTCCAATTCAAAACAGCGGGTGCTTCTTTCTTATTCTGCGTTGACTTCAAGCGTTTGGAGGCTGCCGGCAAAAAGCAAGGTGTAGAAATTGTGGCTGATTCTGCTGAAAACCTTCTTGCAGGCGTAGCCGACGTAGCACTATTTGCACAAAACTTTGTTATTGCTGCTGAATCAGAAGGATACGGCATTTGTTATATTGGCGGTGCACGCAATAACCCAGCTGATATCAGTGAATTATTCAATCTGCCTGAACACGTTTTTCCTATGTTCGCCATGACGATCGGAAAACCGACGAAAAGAAATGAAACAAAACCAAGACTTCCACTGGATGCCGTGCTACATGAAAATAGTTATGATGAAGAAAAATACGATACATTACTTGATGAATATGATGCGACATTAGAAGAATACTACCAACATCGTTCATCGAATCAAAAAATGTCGAATTGGACAAAACAAATGGCTGATTTCTTAGTGGAACAGCGTCGTCCATTTATCAAAGACTTCCTTGCATCCAAAGGATTTACTTGGAAATAGAAAAACGCTCTATAAGGTTTTTGGCTTTTGCCTGCCTTATAGAGCTTTTTTAATTATTTTTCTTCGATTCCCTCTATAACCATTTCTTTTACTGGTAAAAAGACTTCGCTTGAATTCACATATTTCAGCTTCACCGTGTCGCCTTCTTTCAGATAGACTGCGAGAGGAGCCACTTCTGAACTCACAATATAATTTTCTTTATTATCTAGCAAGAAGGAAACAGTTGTGAAATCCCCATTCTTTTCTTTATAAACGCGGACTACTTTTCCTTGAGTTTCTTTTTCTTCTGCTGCAGATGTTCCTTTTAGCGAACTGTTGCCAATTCGGGAGATAATTGTTTTATATTGCCGTAGTGCTTCATTTGGAGTTGCAGCAGATACTGAAAGTTCAGGCCTTGCTGCAGACACAATCGAGTAATTTTGTAGGAAGCCATTGGAATCTAATACTGGCACAAGCCAGCTAGCTTCACCGTAAAAATTGTAGATAATCGGCATAGAAGCACGCCATTTTTTCTCGATGAATTTTTTTTCAATGATTTGAATAGCACCCTGCGAATCCATATAGGATTCTTCTTTATTGCCTGTATAGTACGTTGCATGACCTGTACGCGCGTCTGTTAAAGAGTAGCCAAGCATAGAATCTACGCCTTTTTTCGGACTTCTAAAATCAGTGAAGTAAAACATTGTTCCATTCTCATCAAAGACAGGGCTGACATTCGCTTCTGTCCCTTCATCTGATGGCAATTTCACATCTTTCTTGCCGACTAGACTATTCCAAAAACCATGCACATATTTGCCGAAATATTCATTTTGTCGGCTTACTGCTTCGGGAGAGATCGCTCCGTCAATAAAGGCAGGTATTTTATCTAATGTATACGTTTTAGAAGCGCCTGTTTTTACATCTACCATAACAATGCCCTTTGGATCAAAGCCATTACGCGCAGAAATGAATTTTCCATACGTTCTGATATAATATGGCTTGCCGTCATCGTCTACTTCCAATTGTGGATCGCCATAAAAAATTTCTTTTGGATTAGCAAGTCTCATATGGCGTTCGACATTATTGTTAAAATAGCCAGAAGCTGTATAAACCATTTCTGATTTAACGAACTTTGGATTGTTAGATGAATCGGTTGCACTCATGATGAGATACCCTGGCGAAACTTTCCCCTTCATCCATTTGAAAAAGTCAGAAAACTCAACGGGTGCAATATAAACATATTCGCCCGCTACTTTTTGGATCTGCAAATCTCCTAATTCATAATAGCTAGGATTTGGCACTTGGCTGAAGGCCTTCTTCATCTTATTTCGTGCGAATTTTGGTGGAACACTTGCAGGTGTTTTCGTGTCATCAAACGCTTTCATTTCCACTTTGTGATCCATATCCGCCGACTCAAATTTTTGATTGGCGTTAAAAACGGGAGCAGCTAAAAGATAACCAAAATAAATTAAACTAGCAAAAGCGATTAAACCTTTTATTTTACGTTCCATGCCTGTAGATAATAAAAGACCAATGATAGCAAGAACTAAAATAACAGGCCAAATTATAGACCAATTTTGATCTATTTTAGTTACATAGAAGACAATGCTCGAGATTAATGTTCCTACAATAAAAATAAATAAGCCAAATTTTAATTTAAACGATGTTTTACGATCGCCCTCTGCTGTCTTACTTGCAAGCGGCGTTACCAAAACCATTGCGATCAAACCGATCAACGCTGACATCGTAAGAGTTAGTGTCATGTATTACTCATCCTTTCTTATCCTATAAATACGGTTGGGATGAATGAAAGTTTCAAAGAATTTATATGCTTGAGGATATGGAGTTCCAGCATCATTAAATAGTTCAACTAGATTGGTATAATTATCCTCCAATTCGGGAATTATTTTAAAAAAGGTAATTGGAGGATAAATAATGCCAGAAAAATATGGAAAGCTTCCAGAAAACACTCAATCTTATTGGATAGACTCTGTAAAGTTGCCCACATTTCCGCGTTTAGAAGAAGACATTAATGTTGATGTCGTTATAGTAGGTGGTGGTATCGCCGGGCTTACTTCTGCTTTTCTATTAGTTAACGAAGGTTTAAAGGTTGCTATAATCGAGGCAGACCATGTGCTCAATGGAACCACAGGGAATACAACTGCAAAAATCTCAGCTCAGCATGGTTTAATTTATGATGAATTTATCAGGAATATCGGTGAGAGTAAGGCAAAGCTTTATTATGAAGCAAATGCAGAAGCACTGCATTTCATCGAAAATACAATTAGTGAGCATCGCATTGATTGTGATTTCTCTAAACAGGATGCCTACGTTTATGCGGTCACGGAAGAATATGCAATGAAAGTAAAGAAAGAAGCTGAGGCTTATGAAAAGCTTGGCATCAATGGCGAATTGGTGAATAGCATTCCTTTTAATATCGATATACAGAACGGGATTGTAATGAAAGACCAGGCACAATTTCATCCATTAAAGTACTTGGCACATCTTCTACAACACATTACAGAAAAAGGCGGCCAAATCTTTGAAAATACAACAGCTGTCAACATAGAGACAAAGGAACAGCCAAAGGTTTTAACCCGCGAGAATCATAGCATTACAGCTAAACATGTGCTTATTTGCACCCACTTCCCTTTTTATGAGGGCATGGGACTCTACTCAGCAAGAATGCATGCAAGTAGCTCGTATGTACTTGCTACAAAAGTAAAGAACAAATATCCGGGCGGTATGTATATTAGCGCTGAGATGCCATCACGTTCTCTGCGCTCAGCAACCATTAACGACGAGGAATACGTGCTTGTTCTTGGTGAGGACCATAAAACCGGTCAAGGCGGGGACATACTAGAACGCTACAAAGCATTAGAAGACTTTACGGAACATGCTCTTGGGCTTGAAAGTATCGTCTACCGATGGACTGCTCAGGACTTAATAACACTAGATAAGTTGCCTTATATCGGTAATCTCACAAGCAATGATCCTAATATATTAATTGCCACAGGTTTTAGAAAGTGGGGAATGACGAACGGAACAGCTGCTGCCCTTCTATTCCGTGATGTCATTGTAAATAAAGGAAGTAAGTATCAGGACTTATATTCTCCATCACGATTTTATGCAAATCCAAGCTTAAAAAATCTCTTAGCTCAAAATGTAAATGTTGCTGGGCAGTTTATGAAAGGGAAATTTGGCATAACTACTAAATCGTTAGAAGATATAAAGAAAGATGAAGGCGGCGTTATCACGATCAACGGCCAACGAAAAGGCGCTTATAGGGATACAGAAGGAAAATTGCATATTGTAGATACAACCTGTACTCACTTAGGATGCGAGGTTGAATGGAACAATGGCCAACGATCATGGGATTGCCCTTGCCATGGTTCCAGATTCACTTATACCGGCGAAGTAATTGAAGGGCCAGCTGAAAAACCATTGTCACGTGATGACCATACTTTATTTGATAACTTCACCTCGAAGAATTCAGGTTACTAAAAGAAAAAATCGCAAACTACGAGTTTTATCTCCATACGAAATTTGTTAATTAAAAATCAAGGGATAGCTGTTTGCTATCCCTTTTCTGTTTCATTATCGATATCCCTCAACACATTCTTTTGCCATGTATAAAATGAAATTGAAAAGGTGCTAACAAACAAAATCAAAAAAGTAATTCCTAAAGCTGTGGGAACAAAATTAAAAGCTTTGATAGCATTATTAGAAATTGACCATTCCATCGCACCAGGTGGCCTAGAAAAAAAACTCGCCAACCCTTCTCCATTAGCCCCTATTATGAGAAATAAAAAACCTAATAATAAAAATCCAACTGGTATACCATATAATGCAATAATCTTATCTTTCACTTTACACCCTCTCCTTATGTTCATGAATCTATTTGTTAATTATTGTAACCTTCTATTATGCTTATATAAAGTTAGTATAGCTAACTATTTCAATTATTTTCTCTCTCCTCTTTTCTGAAAATATTTCGCACAACTAAAGAAAGTGTTAGAATTATAGCAATGCTTAAAATTTAAGGAGGATTCACACAATGAAAGAAACAGTTATTGAGCGATTGATTCGCTATGCCAAAATTGATACACAATCAAACGAAGAAAGCCCAACTACACCATCTACTGAAAAACAGTGGGATTTACTTCGTGTATTAGAAAGCGAATTAAAGGAAATCGGTATGGAAGAAGTATCAGTGGATGAGTTTGGCTACTTGTTTGCTACATTGCCTGCCAACACAGAAAAAGAAATTCCCACCATCGGATTTTTAGCACATGTGGACACAGCGACAGATTATACAGGTACGAATGTGAATCCGCAACGTCATGACAACTATGATGGCGGCGATATTCAATTAAATGAAAAGGTTGTCCTTTCACCAAAAAATTCACCTGAGCTATCAAACTATGTTGGCCAAACATTAATTACAACAGACGGCACTACATTACTTGGTGCTGATGACAAAGCTGGTATTGTCGAAATCATGACAGCTATGGAATATCTCATTCAACATCCGGAAATCAAACATGGCAAGATCCGTGTCGGCTTTACACCTGACGAGGAAATTGGCCGTGGCCCGCATAAGTTTGACGTAGAACGCTTCAATGCGACTTACGCTTATACAATGGACGGCGGCCCATTAGGCGAGCTTCAATATGAAAGCTTCAATGCAGCAGGCGTTAAAGTTAAAACACGCGGTACAAGTGTACACCCAGGTTCAGCTAAAGATAAAATGGTCAACGCGATTACTATGGCGATTAAATTCCAAGAATTGATGCCAAAAGAGGCTGTTCCTGAAAAAACAGAGGATCGTGAAGGCTTTATTCATTTAATGCGTTTTGATGGAGATGTAGAAAATACTACTCTTTCATATATTATTCGAGACCATGACCGCGAAGCATTTGAAATGAAGAAAGCTTCTATGAAAGACGCGGAGAAGAAAATCCAAGCAGAATACGGCGAAGAAGCTATTACCGTAGAAATGAATGATCAATACTACAATATGGCAGAAAAAATCTTGCCTGTAAAAGAGATTGTAGATATCGCAGAGAAAGCAATGAAAAACTTGGACATCAAGCCATTAATCTCCCCTGTCCGTGGTGGTACTGATGGTTCTCAGTTATCATACATGGGACTCCCAACACCTAATATCTTTGCAGGTGGAGAAAATATGCACGGTAAATTTGAATATGTATCTGCAGAAACTATGGTCAAAGCAACAAATGTCATTATCGAGATTGTCCAATTATTTGAACAAAAAGCATAATTGAAAAGAGGTGGAGAGATGAAAGAAATAGCACTTGGTATTTTGGCTTCTTTATTTTTTGCCGTGACCTTTATATTAAATCATTCGATGGAATTAGAAGGCGGGAGTTTTCTGTGGAGTTCGTCTTTGCGCTATTTCTTCATGCTCCCTTTTCTCTTGATCATCGTGTCTGCTCGCAAAGGCATGCCCGTTCTTACGAAAGAAATGAAAGCAAAGCCCTTACCATGGTTAGGCTGGAGCTTTGTCGGCTTTGTTCTTTTTTATGCTCCGCTTACATTCGCCGCTGCATATGGGCCAGGGTGGCTTGTGTCCGGTACATGGCAGTTTACAATCATAGCAGGGGTGCTGCTTGCGCCATTCTTAGTGAATTATATTGACGGGCGTCCCATACGTCAAAAGGTCCCCGTCACTTCACTTCTTATCTCAAGCATTATCGTGATAGGCATTATTTTAATTCAAATACCTAGTAGTCAAAATATCTCTACATCACAGTTATTGTTGAGCATACTCCCGGTTATCGTTGCGGCATTTGCCTATCCACTTGGCAACCGTAAGATGATGGATCTTTGCCAGGGAAGACTAGATACGTTCCAACGTGTGCTGGGAATGACGATCGCTTCTATGCCCGCTTGGATTGTAATGGCCGTCTATGCACTATTTACAGTTGGCCTTCCATCTATGAGCCAGTTGATTCAGTCATTGATTGTCGGCATCAGCTCAGGGGTCATTGCGACTGTGCTATTTTTTATTGCGACTGACCGCGTTCATCATGACCAAGGCAAGCTAGCGGCTGTCGAAGCAACTCAATCAACAGAGATTATATTCGTCATCATTGGAGAAATTTTGCTCTTAGGTATTCCGCTCCCCACCCCACTTGCGCTGTTTGGGATAATCGCCATTATCATTGGTATGTCACTGCATAGCTACTATACGATGCTATTAAAGAAAAAAGAAAATATTCTAGTACAGGCGGCAAATGCTAAACATGAGCAAAAACCAAAATTAAGAGCGTAATAGACTCAAGCCCAAAGGAAACAGGATTCCTTTGGGCTTTTTTATTGGTAAACATGACAATGTTTATAATAATCAACAAGTGGCAATTGAATATTGTTTAGTGACCATTCAAAAAAATTCTATGAATCCAGGTAAATGCCTACACAGATTAAATGGAATCTTTCTAAAATAGAAAAGAATCCAGGCTTTACTTTTCATTAAATGTAAGGTACACTTTACACTATAAAATTTGCCTTAGGGAAACTTTATTTCTACAACAACAATTTTAAGTGAAGGGGAAAAATATGAGAAACAGAAAAACAAAAATGGCTTTCCCGACCGCCGATGATGTATTAAATGGCAAATCCCATGGCATCAGAAATATTTTGCCTTTTCTAGGGCCTGCTTTTATAGCGGCTGTCGCCTATATTGACCCAGGCAACTTCGCTACGAATATTACCGCAGGATCTGAATATGGCTATCTTCTTTTATGGGTCATTGCTTTTTCAAATCTAATGGCTGTCTTAATTCAATCTCTCTCAGCTAAATTAGGAATTGCTACAGGGAAAAACTTGCCGGAAATTGCACGGGAAAAATTTAAAAAATCTACTTCTATACTGTTATGGATTCAAGCTGAGCTTGTTATTATGGCTACTGACTTAGCAGAATTTATCGGGGCTGCGCTTGGCTTATATTTATTATTTGATATACCTATGTTGCCAGCTGCACTTATTACAGCAGTAGGTTCATTCGCCATCCTTGAATTACAACGACGCGGCGTAAGAGCTTTTGAAGCAGGTGTTTCAGCGATGGTCATGATGGTTGTATTAGCATTTGCCTTTCAAACATTCCTTGCCCATCCAAGTGGAGGAGCGTTAGCAGCAGGATTCATTCCTAAGTTTGACGGAGTTAATTCGATTCTTCTGGCTACCGGCATACTAGGCGCTACTGTTATGCCACATGCTATTTATTTACATTCGTCTCTAACACAGCATCGCGTGGTTGGAAAAGATGATGAACAAAAACGAAAGATCTTTAAATTTGAATTCATTGATATTGTGATTGCTATGATTATTGCCGGGGCAATTAATATGAGTATGCTTATCATTGCAGCAGCCGTATTCCATACTAAAGGAATGAATGTTGAAGACTTGGATGTAGCCTTCAACTCGCTCCATGACATGCTTGGGCCAACAGCTGCCATTTCATTCGGCTTAGGTTTATTAATCGCAGGGCTCGCTAGCTCCTCCGTCGGTACACTCTCTGGAGACGTGGTAATGCAAGGCTTTATTAAGAAGCATATACCAATTTATCTAAGACGCTTTATTACGATGTTGCCGCCATTATTAATTATTGGGTTCGGCGCAAACGCCACCAAGGCTTTAGTATGGAGCCAGGTTATCTTGTCCTTTGGTATTGCATTCGCACTTATACCACTCATTAAGTTCACAAGTGATAAAAAAATAATGGGTGGCCTTGTAAATCATAAAATCACTACTTTTATCGGTTGGATCGTTGCAGCCATTGTCGTATTATTAAACCTTTATCTACTCTATGAAACATTCATGGGTGCATAATAATATGCAACGCACACACACTAACCTACAAAAGGTAGGTGTGTGCAATGAAAAAGGATTCGTTACCTGAAAACAAAAAAATATTTGTTGATCTTCCCTATAAAGATCGGCCAGACATGCTGGATTCCGAGAACATTAGTATCTATGATTTGCATGAAGATATGCAGACAGTAGATCCTATTCCAGCAGAATCACAAGCACTTGAGTTAAAAGAAGAAGAGCTTGATGACAAATACAATGGATCCTGGACATCCTGAGAATAGAAGAGCAAGCAGAGAATAGTTCTCCGCTTGCTTTTTTTACTTTCTATAGACAACAATCCACTGACCGTCTCTTTGAAGCATATGTGTTCCAATAAATCCTGCCTTAATTAACCGCTGTTGTCCTAAAGTATCTGTCATCGCCGTTTCCTGTTCTTGAGTAAAGCTCGGAACATTTTCTTTTAGGTTTTTTAAAAAAATGTAGCGCAGTTTGCCACCGTACTTTTCCTTCAATCCAGCCACATGGAATCCCTGCGAGAATTTATCTTTTAAGCTAGGGATATTGAGAGGTTTGACTGTTGCACATACATAATCGTAAAGGCTTAAATCAATTTGATCCATAATAATAGACGCCATTTTCTTTTGTAGACCTAATCCACGATAACGAGGTGAGACATTAGAAATTTCCTGATAAAGCACACGTGAAAGCTGTTCTTGTGGAATACCACAGTCTAGTCCTAAATGTTCCTCATCAACCTCCGGCAAAAGCACAGCACGAAAAGCGATTAATTCATCAGCAATAAAAATACCGATCATGAGGCCATTTCCGTTAAAAATGTGGATAATCTCTTCTTCGCTTAGTGGTTGCAGAGAATCACGATCTGTTAACGCTCCAATTACTTCTTCTTGCAAAACCATGATTGCCGGCAAATGGTCAGCAGTTAAAATGCTTGCATGATACACATTCCCGCCAATCGTTCCTTTTGCAATATCATTCATTGCCCTCTTCCTTTCCATCGACACTACATGAAAATTGGCAGAGCTCTTTGATGATGCTTTCATCTACATCTACACCTAAACCGCTTTTTTCATTTAAGGAAATGAATGGCACGTCATAGTGCAGGTTACCGATATCCTTTGAAAACTTAAGCGGACCTGTCAATTCCACGCTTTTAAAGACTTTCTTCGAAAAAGCAACATGGAAGCCAGCCGCAGAACCGACCGAAGATTCAACCATGGAGCCAATTTGGCACTCAATCCCCGCCATTTCTGCCATATGGGCAAGCTTCATAGCTGGATAAATGCCTCCACATTTCATCAACTTGATATTCACTTTGTCTGCTGCGCGTTTAGCTATAATTTCACGCATTTCTTTCATTCCATGCAAACCTTCATCAATCATCAAGGGAACATCGCTTTTTGCTTTTACCTCGACCATGGCATCTATATCATCTGCATCGACCGGTTGTTCAAGCCAATCTAAATTCATCTTGCGAAGCGCTCGTAATCCTTTAAGTGTTGTGGCCGCATTATGCCAGCCTTGGTTGACATCGACACGGATATCAATAGCATCGCCTACTCGCTCGCGAACCGCTTTAATGCGCTCTACATCCTTCATCACTTCCGTACCGACCTTCATTTTGAAGGAATGATAGCCCATTTCTACGCGTTCTGCTGCTTCTTGTGCCATTTTCTCAGGCGAGCCGATACTTAAAACGTGAGTGATAGGAAACTTCTCATGATAGCGCCCACCAATAAGTTGATAAACAGGCACTTGCAGTTTTTTTCCTGCAATATCAAAGCAAGCAATATCAATGGCAGCTTTAGCAGCAGGTGCAAGATATACCGTCTTGTCCATAAGATCATGGATCTTTTCAAAGCAAAGCGGATCTTGGCCAATGACAGCTGGTGCTAATTGATGTTTCAACATCATATAGGCACCTTCCCATGTTTCACCTGTTACATGCTCATCTGGCACTGCTTCTCCGTAACCGACAATCCCTTCATCAGTTGTGATTTTAGTGATAATGGATGGCATTGTATCGTATGTATCATAGCTGATAACAAATGGCTCGATTAACGGTAAATGTATAGCATAAATATCTATTTTCGTGATTTTCATTTTTTTCTCCCTTTCCCTTTACATTTATTTGACTCCTTGATATATTGTCGTTAAACTGTCGCTAAATAGGCAAAAAGAAAGGAACCGGTACAATGCCCATTAAAATTGCTGTGATTTGTTCCTCTGCCTTTCGTGAAAGGTTAGAATCGATTGCTCAAGAAGTATCTAATATCCAATTAGAATTTTACATCTATCAGGCGCCAAATGAAACACCCAATCTAATGAAACAAGTTAAACCTTGTGATGCCTTATTGTTATCAGGCACTCTTCCTTACTTATATGCTAAACCATTGCTGCATGACTGGCCTATTCCCTGGACGTATTTAAAACAGGATGAAGCAGCTATTTCAACATCTCTTCTCTCTGTTCTGTCTAACTATAGAGTACCCATTTCTGAAATTTCTATTGATGTCATGAATGCAAAAGATGTCCGCCATGTGTTAAATGATATTCATTATTCTGGCGAACCGCCTTTTATACAGGAAATTGAGCTGGAATCATCATTTGAACAAATTAAAGAAGCACATCAACAATTATGGCATAAAGGAAAAGCAAAATTCATTATTACAAGTATACATCAAATATATGATGATCTAGTTTCAGCAGGTATACCAGCCATCCGTATGCAGGATCCGAACAGTACAATCATCCAACATTTGAAACAAACCAAGTCACTTTCCAAAATGCTGAAATCTGAATCAGCAAAAGCTGTAGTGGGCATTATAGCATTCAAAGAGCAAGAAAAGGAAAAGCAATTGCTCTTACAGCAAATCACATCTACTATTCATGCTACATACCAAAAGATTGATGACTATCATTTCGAAGTATTTACAACGTATGGACATCTTTACAACGCTCTTCAGTACAGCTTGCTTGAACAGGCATTCCATTCAAGCTCAACTACAGCA
This sequence comes from Rummeliibacillus sp. G93, assembly GCF_023515935.1. Classification (NCBI taxonomy): domain Bacteria; kingdom Bacillati; phylum Bacillota; class Bacilli; order Caryophanales; family Caryophanaceae; genus Rummeliibacillus; species Rummeliibacillus sp. G93. The sequence continues at coordinate 161,893 of NZ_CP097314.1, read as the reverse complement.
AAGCTTACCTTTGGCTATGGAACATCTATTCGAGAAGCAAAGCAAAATGCTAGGCAAGCACTACAATTTGCAGAGCATAATACCATACTAATCATGAATGAGGAAAAGGAACTTATTCAATATCCTCATCCTGAAATGATAAAGCTATCACTCAAGACAAAGGATCCTTATGTGCTCCAAATGGCGAAAGAAACAAAGCTAAGTCCGCAAAACATTTCAAAAATCATGGCCTTCAGTACATCTAGGAAGTCCCTTCAGTTCACAGCACAGGATTTGACGGATTACCTGCAGGTCACACGAAGAACAACGGAAAGGATTTTAAAAAAGCTAGTGGACCATGGCTATGCTGTCGTGGTAGGTGAAGAAATGCTATATCAGCAAGGGAGACCGCGTGCTGTTTATGAACTTAATTTTTCTACGTATTCCTAATAAGATTAGACCGGTTTGGCATAATGTCAAACCGGTCTTTTTTATAAGTTAATGCTCTGAGTTTTTTTCTCTAATACAGTTGCGAGCACCTTCGCCCCGTCGAATAGAGCTTTATGATTAAACGACATGTGTGGATGGTGTAAACCTGGTGCAAGGTCAGCACCAATACCAATCATGGTTGCCTTTAATTCTGGTTTTTTAATCGTATAAAAGTGGAAATCATCACTGCCAGGTGTAATGACATGTGGTGCCAAATGTTCTGTACCCAATGCTTCGACAATTGCTGCTTCCGCCATATCTGCAGCTTCGTTAGACACTTCTGCGCCTGGCGTGAAGTCAATCCATTTCCAATTCAACGAAATGTTGAATTGCTTAGCTAAGCTAGCCAATCCATGCTCTACTTTTTCTTGGATTTCTTCCAGCACCGTATTCTTTTGTGCTCGAATATCCATTGAAAAACTTGCTGAACCAGGAATGATATTTATACTTCCGCCATCTGCTATCATTTTCGTCAGCTTTACAGAATGAGGTTCAAATGGCGATATGTAAATATTTTTTGCCATTTGATGAATCGCCATAATTACATCAATTGCATTATTTCCTTGATGTGGGCGAGCACCATGTGCATCAACCCCTCTTATTTCGCCTTCTAAAAAGATTGCAGAGCCATGGTGAATTGCAGGTGATGCCATACCTAATGCTAATTCTTCGATTGGGCGCAAATGTACGCCGAAGAGATGTGACACATCATCTACTGCGCCATGTTCATAAGCAGCAACCGCTCCGTTTCCCTGTTCTTCAGCAGGCTGGAAGATAAAACGTACTTTGTGCTGTAACGGGGCATCTTTTAAATGCAACAATGCACCGAGCACCATTGAGATATTGGCATCATGGCCGCAAGAGTGGTTTGCTCTCCATTCACCATCTACCTCTTGCCACAGTGCATCAATATCTGCACGTACTGCCACTACTTCGTCTCCTTCGCCTATCTCAGCTACAAGCCCAGGAATATCCTTAAATTCCCGGTAAGGGATATGTAATTCATCTAAAATACTACTAATTTTTCGGGTAGTTCCATGTTCCTTCCAACTCACCTCTGGATGTTCATGAAAGTAATGAAACCATTCTAAAATTTGTTCATCAATTGCCATTTATCCATCACCTCGTTTTTTCATCATACTGCATTAGCCAATGTTTTCAAAGCCATTATCCTTTTCGGATTAGATTACAAATAAAAAAACAGCCATAGATTTGGCTGCGTAGGCATGTTGTATTGATTATAATTCGCTGAAAAAACCTGCAGGAAACTGTGTTAGTTCTTCAAGAGGAATCATTTCTTCGTTTGTAGTACTTTCCATTGTCTCTTCCTTTTCTTCGTCTAATAAATACGTTTCAAATCTAGATGGATTCATCTGTACACTCCTTATTTTAGTTGAATTTTCTGATTTTTTATATCTTACAATAGATACAATTTATAATCAAGTATTTAAAATAAGAAAATAAGAAAAAAGAGAACATAGCGCAAAATGCTATGTTCTCTTTCTTGATTGCTTCACTTCGGTTACTTGCATTCTCATATTTGAAAAATTATTATCACCTATTAACATCATGATTTGCAGAATAGTAAAAGGCAATGATGTCTTTTTGCGATAGGCAACATATTTAGTTTCCCACTCGTTAATATATGTCTCTTTAATACGCTGGATGGCTGGAGAACTATAATAGCCCTCACCTTCAACAACAATGCGCGTTGCGATTTTTTCGCTTATACCGGCAAATCGTGAAATTCCTACATGCGAAAGAGGTGTCATCCCCACATTTATACGCTTAAATTCTTGTTGTTCACTTGCCAGAAAGATATTTAAAAATAAGTAGTCTAAAATATGCTCAGGCAAAAAGTCTTTTTTAAAACGTATTAAGTCGATTGTAACTGTCTGCTCTTGGTCATAAAGCGGAATTAAATTTGCGAAGGCTACAATTTCATGTTGATTTCTTTTTACAACAGCAACCGGCGTATATTGGAGATACGATTCATTGAAATAGCCTAGCGAAAAGCCTTTTTCTTTACGATTATTTAACCATTCATCTGATATTTGGCGAAGCTGCTTCAGTTCATCCTCTGAATGAGGTGGAGGCCATATTTCAAAATGGCACCCCTTCTTCTTAAATGTGTCTTCTATCTTCCGCAACCCATTTGAGTCGGGTAATGGCGTTTTTAAATCAATATACCCTTCATCCCCGAACTTAAAGAAAAGATAGCCAAAACCATGCAAGTAAGGGACGAATGAATCACTTACTTCATAGAAAATGGGCGTATAACCATACCGGTCAGCAAACGTGATAAATTCTTCAATGGCTTCTCTGAAATCTGTTTTCTCTCCAACTAAATCGCCCAGCACAACTAGTTTATTTGCGACTACCTGATAAGGAAAGAGGACCGTCTTTTTCGAATTCCAATAGACATACTTATCATGCAAGAAAATGAGATGCGATAACTCTTTTCCTCCATATTTATTCAGGTGGATAAAGATTTCTTCTTCATATTCGCGCGAAGATATTTTTTTAAACTGCGTTAATTTGCGCAGTGACACTTCGCAGACTACTACAATAAGTACAACAATCAAACCCATAAAAGCACTTTTCCATAAATCGCTAGAATCTGTGATAAAAAATGGTTGTAGCTTTTGCGGCATTGAATATTTTATCGTTGGATATGCGAATAATCCAATAACAATATAAAGCAGTAAAATAGCCAAAATAATGAAAGTATTTAATATGCTTCTACCCCACGTTACAATGTAGCTCTCTCGATAGAAGCGGCCCCGTGACAAAAACAAAAGCCCAGCTACAAACAACATAAATAAGGCCTGCTTATACTGGATACCTTTCACAATAAAAAGTGCTGAAGCGAATAACAATACAAACACTGTCATGCGATATGAATTTTTGTCTTTATACGATATGCCGTTTGATAATGCCAGCAGCACAAAGCCTGTCGCCACCGCCAATTGGTGAGAAATATTGACTATTGGAAAAGACATTAGCTCCTTTGCATAGCGAATGCTTTCTATAGCTCTCGGCGCTACAGAAGATACCAGCAAAATAAGTCCAGCTAGGAATACAAACGCTGTGGCAAGTATATGGCTGGTTTTTTCAAGGAAAAACCTTGGAATGGCATTAAAGCTTACATTGAACTTTCCCCACAACTCTCGTACAAAGAGTAGCAGCCCTGCCAAAAAAGGAATAACATAATAGCCTACTCGATAAAAGAGCAATAAGATTAGAATCGATTCTTCCGGTATTTGAAAAGCTTGGGCTCCCCATATAAAAACCAAATCAAATGAACCTAGCCCTCCAGGAATCATACTGACAATGCCGGCACATGACGCAACAACAAAGATAGGAATAACAGATTCTATACTGATTGGTATTTTTAAAAGATGGATAAGCACGACAATAAAAGTAAAAGCACCGAGCCACTCTAAGGTTGAAACGCAAACCAGTAATACATCAGATAGTACGTGCTTTTTGGTTGTCTTCTTTGAAAGTAACTGTATGATAGCTTTAATAATGAGAAAAGGTAAATATAAACCAATTAAACCTGCTGCAAAAACAACGATTTTATGCTCTTTGAAAAGAGGAAAATCCCAGTAGAATAAAGGCAATATCCAAGTAAACAGGGAAAGGCCCGCCAAATAAAAGAGCGTGACCGAGGCAATCGTTTTAAAGAAAGAGGTGTTGTCAACTTCTTTCTTCTTGAAATAGTGCGTACGCAGCAAAACGCCGACTAACCCACCAAATCCTATTAAATTCGAGAATGAATTAATAATTAGTGACTCTTTCATTAATTTTCGTAATGGTCTATTCAATTTTAGCTTTTTAACAATAAAGTAATCATAAAAGAACATAGGAAAAACGAGCACTAGAGATAACAAGGCAGTAAAAGCAACTGTTCGAATATCTAAATTTTCTATTTGAACAGCTATTTCATGGCGATCTACATTCCCTATAATTTTAGCGATCTCATGAATGGCAAAAACCATTAATAATATTGGCAAAACCACTTTAACCCATTGGAGAAGTTTAGTCTTATTAATTTTGATCTACACCCATCCGTTTTTTGATACCCCTATTGTAAACCATCTAAAAAAAAAACGCTCATAATGCGGGTTGCATTACGAACGTTTTCTTTGATTACCTATTGTTGAATTTGAATACTAATTCAATACTTTTATTGTTACTGTACGTACGCCCCAGCTATTCGCTTGGCTATTGTTTGGCATTAATAGGTCAATTTTGTGTCCCTTAATTGCGCCACCTGTATCGGCTGCAATAGCTGTACCATATCCTTCAACCCACACTTTTGAACCAAGCGGAATGACACTTGGGTCAACTGCGATTAGTTTCATATGTGGATTTGCTTTTACATTAACGCCTGTGGCAGTTACACCAGAACAACCAGCACAATTAGGTGTATATGCTGTTGCTGTCACAGTCATTGTTTTACCTGATGATGGTTGTGTAGCTGGTTGTTGTTGGGCAGCAGGTTTTGCTGGAGCTGCTGCAACAGTGTTAGCTGCTTTTGGTTCTACTTGTTGTGTAGAGGCAGCTTCTACTTTTGCTTTTTCTCCAGTTAATGCAAGAGTTTGTCCCACATAAATAGTATCTCCGGCAAGTCCATTAATTGCTTTTAAATCTCCAACAGAAACACCTTTTTCAGTTGCGATTTTATATAATGTGTCGCCTTTTTTTATTTTATATGACTTTTCTTCATTCTTACCAGTATTTAATTTTTGTTTTGGAACAATAATATCAGAAGATAGATTGTTCAACTTTTTTAGATCCTTTACGGATACGTCTTCATCTTGTGAGATGCTCCAAAGTGTATCTCCTTTTTCCACTTTGTAACTAGCAGCTGACGCTTGAGTAGTTAAAGCTGCAGTTCCTAATGCGAATACACCTGCTAGTGCAATTAAATATTTTTTCATCGTTCAAAAACGACCTCCTTTGTACTAACACGAATAACTTTACCACGCCCATATGTCATAACTATTGCTAAAAGATGTTGGCGCTGTAACAATCGTGTTACATTCTTTCCCAATTATCTGACTATTTATACATGAACAATTTAATTTTTTTAAAATTATACGTCGAATAGTTGGCATGTATAGGATGAAAGATCATGGAAAAAAGAGGGTTAAAATACTGTTAATTCAACTTATAAAAATGAAGGAACAGATAAAAACATAGAAAAAATATAAAATATTATTTGAAATTGGGTTAAAATGAGGCAAAATTGATGAAAAACGAAGCATTTTACGCTGAAATATTACAAAGAAAGTTGAAGAATACATCCTTTTATATTTAAGGTGAAGTATTAATTTCTATAAATATCCAATAAACTACCCTTTTTCTTTTAAAATACAAAAGAAAAAGGAGTGGTAACTGCCACCCCTTCTTTACTCCCGCTCTTTTAAAATACTCGTCAGCTATCTTTCTATAGAGCTATTAATGATGAAATGTCTAATGCTTCACACTCTATCACGATAGCCGTTAATCCTGTTTCGGTTTTGGTTTCGTGCCATTCTCCCTTATTCCAAAAGACAGCATCTCCACTATTAACCCTTATCTCTTCCTCTGAATTCCCCCGAACAACACCTTCACCGTTTACAACTAAAAATAACTGAGGTACAACAGCTTGATGATATCCAATCTTACCATTCTCCTCAAGATACATACACACAATTTGAGATAAGCTCTGGGTTTGTGCAACACGTGACAGAATAAAATCTGAGTCGAATTTTGTGTTTTTTTTACCAACATCTTTTCTGAACTGGTATATTTCCATTCAAGCCCTCCAGAAATAGTTATATAAGAAGAAAGTTCTTTAATAGAAGATTCACAGGGACATAACTTAAACACAGCATTTTTAGAGTAAGATCAAGTTATAGTGTTACTTCTTTTTGCATAGCCTTTAACTCAGCTAGTGTATAGAGTTCCCACAGATCTTTTTTATCTAGCTCATGCAGCAATATATTCAAATCATTTAAAATGACGTTCCTCTTTTTAGGAAATGGCTTATCTGCTTTAGGTGCATGTTCCTCAAGCATATTTAACAACAATTCATCTGCTGATACTTGCAATATATTGCTCAGCTTCACAATCCAGCTTGCGGAAGGTACACTTTCGCCCATCTCCCAGCTTTTAATACGGCTTGCAGATGTGCCGATTGCTTTTCCTAACGACAGCATGGAGTACCCATTATGAATACGCAATTCTTTTAATTTTTCTCCGAAGTCTTGTGGATTAAACATTTTTCTCTTCCCCTCTATTATGAAGTTTTCTTTTTATATTAATCTTTATCTTTTATAAAAGTATCTGGCATTACGACTGCTACTACTTCTCCGTTCGCCACATGTTGGTCGCCTGCGTGAATTTGGGTTTTCACCCTGAATTTTTTCGGATGGATTTCTTCCACTTGTGAAGTTGCCTTTAAGGTAATACCTTGAGGTGTGGGTTTTAAATAATCAACATGCAAAGAAGCTGTGACAAAACGAGGCGCTTCGACACCGTCGCCCGGTTGATGGCCTTTTTTTCGATGCAACGCTAATGATGCCGAACCAGTGCCATGGCAGTCCACAAATGAAGCTAAAAAACCCCCGTACACAAAGCCTGGTAAAGCTGTATACTTTTTATCCGGAAGAACAGAAGAAACCGTTTGGTCACCCTCCCAATATGTCTTTACATGAATTCCTTCATTATTATTACGTCCGCATCCATAGCACCAAGCAAAGTCATCTGGGTAATCATCTTGTATCGCTCTTTGATCTTCTTGATTCATTTCCACCCAACCCCTTTATATTTTTTAATTTTCTCACTATTTACAATTCGACATTAAAACAATATATCCTTTTCTTTTTCATGAATTTTATCTTTAAAAAGAAAATTTTTAATGTTTTTGACTAGTTGAATAAATAAAACTCACATTTCAGTCATATGTATGTTAAATAGCTCAAGTATCTCATGTGATACTTGAGCTATTCTGTTGGCGGCCTAACAATAGGCACAGTGATTTTTATAAATGTACCATCATTATCTTTGACCTCTAACTCGCCATTCACAAACTCCACACGTTCCTTTAAACCGTTTAACCCATTACCTGTATTTCTCTTTACACCTTTTTTAATGCCAATTCCATTATCTTTTACAACCAACTCAATCATATCTGAAGTTTGACTAATAGCGACTGAGCATTCTGTTGCTTGACTATGTCGTACAATATTATTTACTGCTTCCTTCAGACACATGCTTAACGAATTGCTTAACATCGTTGGTATAGCATCAAACTGAGGATTACCTTCCACTTTTAGTCTAATATCCGCAGCTTTTAAGATTTGCTGGACGTGTTGCATTTCCTCCTGCAGTTTTACATTTTTCATGTTGGAGACCATTTCACGAACCTCTTTCAATGCAATAGAGGATGTTTGACGTATATCATTCAATTCCTGAATCGCCGCATTGGGATCCTTTTGCACTAAACGTACAGCCAAATCGCTTTTCAAACCAATCATAGATAGTTTTTGTCCTAATGTATCATGCAGGTCTCTTGCAATCCGCTGCCTCTCTTCATATATACTCAACTCAGAAATCCTAGCATTAGCCGTCTGTAGCGCACCTTGGAGCCTCTTGCTTTTACTTTCGCTATATAAATAGAAGGGACCCATTATTGCACTAAACAAGATAACGACAATAAGAGGAAGTTCTTGAATGAATACATCTGTTTCTATAAAGAAGCCGCCAATAACAGAGCCTACCGTCAACGCAATATGCAAACCATACATGATATAAAATCCTACCGTATGATGAATTTTGCCGATTGAAAACGCCGTGAAGAATGCAAAATAGATATATCCAAATAAAACGGTCATTACCGCATTAATGGCCATGCCAAAAGCTATCCACAAATAAAGAAGTCCATTCGTCGCAGTATAGGCAAACCGAAAACAGATAAGATATAAAAGTAGAATAGCAATTGCAATAGAGCTTTCTAGCTTTTGTGATGTATCAAAAATCATATAGAATGGAATAAAACAAAGGCAGAGCCACGCCAATCCGCTAAGAATTGGATTTTTAGGGAAAACACTATACCACTTTGTCACAGGAACACTCCTTGTCTTAAACTCCTTCTATTATAACATTTACTCATATGGATTATTTCTTGGGCAATTATTTATCTTACAATGCATCTACTAAGCATTTACTTTTTCTGAATACGTTCAAGCAATTTTTGTGTATTAGACGATTGCTCGAATACTTTTTGCTGTTCTGCCCAATAAATAATATATTCTTCATCATTCGCATGGAATACAAAAGAATTCATTTCTTTGCTAACTTTATTATTATCTAAAAGATGAAGGATCTCCACCTTGTATAGTTCTTTGCCTTTTGCTTTATAAATAATAGTATAATCCGGTTTTTCAGCAAATTGATTTCGATCTTCTTTTTTGAGGTTTTCAATATGGCTTAAAGGGTATTGCTCTTTGAATTGGTTTGCTTCAGACTTTGTGGTCCAAATGATTTTACCTTTGTTAGGATCTTTTACTTCTATTTCATTAACATATTGCTGTTTATTAATAATTTCATTGATGCGCTCCTTCTGTCCTTTTTCTTTATATGCTGTCCATCCGAAGAAGATCAGAATAACAGCAAGCAGGATCAGAGCGATTCTCATTAATCTCATATTTTCCACCTATTTTCATTAATCTCACATTATAGAAGTAGGATTATTAGTAATTCTTCTATTGATTCATCGAGCCATCGATGAATCACCATAAAACAGGTTTTGTCACCATGAACCATAGCATTAAGGTTAATAGAATTACGTAGATCCATGTAGCTCTTTTTAGCTTACCAACAAATTGTTGTTGGTCATATTCTGGAGTATTAAACGTGCGCATTGTCGGTTTGAATGCTTTCGCTAGAAAAAAGAGCGATACAACCAAAAGTCCAATTGTAGCGGCTATAAATGGCGTTGCAATCGAATAACCACTACGCCAGAGCAAGTATATTCCTGATATGATTAAAACATGGCCCGCATGCTTCACGACACGAATGGCTATCTGGAACGTTGCTACATAGGCAACCATTTCTTCATGTATTAGAGCAGTCTTCATTTTCTTAAGCATAGGTAAAAGGACAAAGAATGGGCCGATTGATAATATTGCACTTAATACATGGATAAAAACGCCAGTTGAATACAGCATATCTTCTGCTTCCTTTTCTATCTATTTATTACTTTTACCTTAATAGAAATTGACTAGACATGCAATCAACAAAAAGGTGAAACTTCTTTATTGTAATAGTTTTCAAATAGATAAATATGAGTTCATTCATAATGAAATATACGAATAACAGCGAATATGTAAATACAAAATAAAGATCTGTTTACGTTTCCGTAAATAACCGGATAACTTTTATTTTTCCGACTATAATAAGGGTGAAACTACAAAATTTTTCTCTGATGTGCTTTATTGCACTGATTGTAGTAAACCCTAATACGCATTTTTATGTTCACAATTTTTTAGCAAGGCATATACTATTTTCAAGGAAGTGATTAATATAGGCATTCATAGATTTTTTACAAGTTTAACGGATTTAGAAAGAATTATTCGTTGTCCAGGACGTTTTAAGTTTGAAGAGCATAACGTGGCAGCACATTCCTGGAAAGTATCCCAATACGCCATGTTTTTCGGTACCCTAGAGGAAATGGAGGGGGCTACAGTTGATTGGAAGTCACTTTATGAAAAAACGATTAACCATGACTTTGCGGAAGTCTTCATTGGTGATATTAAGACCCCTGTCAAACACGCATCACCAGAATTAAAACAGATGATTTCACATGTAGAAGAAAAAATGATGGAAAAATTCATCCTTCACGAAATCCCTGAGGAATTCCAAGAAATATTCTTTGATCGCATGAAAGAAGGAAAAGATTCAACGCTTGAAGGACTATTGCTAGAATTTGCGGATAAGCTCGATCTCTTCTATGAAGCTTTCTCTGAGTTGAAAAGAGGAAACACCGATAAGGAATTTGTAAGCATGTATGAGGAAGCATTAACAAAGTTATTGAAAATTCCTCTTCCTACATGTGTAAAGTACTTTAAAAATGTCATCTTGGCAGACGTAGTTTCTGAGAAGACGCCAATCGATATTACTACGCTTACCCAACACGTTCTTTCTGAAGCTTAGGCCTGAATCATAGGCATATGCTTTTTTATTTTCTTCTATACAATGAAGAAAAAGTAAGATTTATTTTCCCAATAATTTCATAGGTGTTCTCTCTTGCGGATTGCCTTCAAGGGGAGTATTATATGAATACAAGCTGCGTTGTACGTAATAATATGAAGTTTTAACCTTTAAGCTGTAATAGGGAGTTTTAATTGAGTACGGACTGGTATGCCGCATCCACCTTGATGCGGACGAACATGAAATGCTCTGCGAACACCCACTTTGAGGAGTGGTGGTTTAAAACTTTCGATATTTAAAATTACGGCAAAGGCGGCTTATTAATTACTCAAGCTTTCTTTCTTGAATTCAAATTTAATTAGTAGTAATATATCAATACAAGCTACATTGTACGTAATAATATGAAGTTTTAACCTTTAAGCTGTAATAGGGAGTTTTAATTGAGTACGGACTGGTATGCCGCATCCATCTTGATGCGGACGAACATGAAATGCTCTGCGAACACCCACTTTGAGGAGTGGTGGTTTAAAACTTTCGATATTTAAAATTACGGCAAAAGTGGCTTACCTATTGAATTTCCAGCATCCCTTTTATAAGGGATGCTTTTTCATTGGTTCTTTAATTATTATTACCTTTTTCTACAAAGAAATATATATCAAAGGAATTAGTCTAATGGTATAATTACACTTAATTCTTTTTAAAATAGGAAAAAGGAAATACATATAATGAGAGGAAAAAGAACATTAAAACTAACCTTATAACAGGCAGCTCTCAAATATTAAATGAGGAATTTGTATTGTTGGCGCTTGAAAAAAATTTAGCAATGGTGGAATTTAACCTGAATCGGGAAGTCATCTGGGCAAATGAAAACTTTGCAAACACACTGAATTATACAGCTAATGAAATGTTAAACATGAAACACGAACAATTCTGTACACATGAATTTTCAAGCAGCAAAGAATACATTGCATTATGGGAAAATTTAAAGCAAGGTGTTCGATTTCAAGAGAAAATTGAACGTATTAATAAATATGGAAAAACTGTATGGCTTGAAGCTACCTATATTCCTGTCCTAAACAAGGCAGGTGAAATAGAAGGTATCTTAAAGATTGCAACTGATATTACAGAACGGGAAAATAAAACTATCTCTACCACCCGCCAATTAAAAGAGATTCCTACTAACTTAGTAAAAGCTGTTACGGAAAACACTGAATCCAAGATGGATGCTTTGCAATCACTAACTAAACAGACTCAATTAATAAGTGAAGTATCTCAATTAATGAGAAGCATAGCCACGAAAACAAACATATTAGCATTAAATGCAGCCATTGAAGCTGCACGTGCAGGAGACCAAGGAAAGGGTTTTAGTATTGTGGCAGAAGAGGTACGCAAGCTAGCGAATAATGTAGCAGAATTTATAAATCAAGTTAATATGAATGTGGATCATATTAGAATTGAAACAAAACAGGTAAACAATATCACAAAAGATTTGCAACATATCATTCTAGATGCAGAGCTTCAATTTAAAAAAGTTTTAATAGAATTGGAAGCACTAAACAAGTAAATGAGCACTTCACTATAGAACTACGAGAACACGTATATAAAGTCCGCCTAGGATTAAGGAATACCTTATGCTTAAAAAGTGCAAAATAAAAACTCTTGGAAATTTTCCAAGAGTTTTTTTATTATGACCCCTACGGGATTCGAACCCGTGTTACCGCCGTGAAAGGGCGGTGTCTTAACCGCTTGACCAAGGGGCCTTCTATGGCTCCGAAGGCAGGACTCGAACCTGCGACCCTCTGATTAACAGTCAGATGCTGCTACCAACTGAGCTACTTCGGAATCACATAATGTAATGGTGGGCCTAAATGGACTCGAACCATCGACCTCACGCTTATCAGGCGTGCGCTCTAACCAGCTGAGCTATAGGCCCATATATGGTGGAGGGGGGCAGATTCGAACTGCCGAACCCGAAGGAGCGGATTTACAGTCCGCCGCGTTTAGCCTCTTCGCTACCCCTCCAAAAAATGCCGGCGAAAGGAGTCGAACCCTCGACCTACTGATTACAAGTCAGTTGCTCTACCAACTGAGCTACACCGGCGTATTGTTATGGTGGGTCGGGACAGAATCGAACTGCCGACACTTAGAGCTTCAATCTAATGCTCTACCAACTGAGCTACCGACCCATAACAAATAATTATTCATTTAAAAAGTGGCGGTCCGGACGGGACTCGAACCCGCGACCTCCTGCGTGACAGGCAGGCATTCTAACCAGCTGAACTACCGGACCATATAATTTTTTATTTTCTATGTATCAATGAAAATTTAAATGGAGGAGGAAGAGGGATTCGAACCCCCGCGCGGTTTGACCCGCCTGTCGGTTTTCAAGACCGATCCCTTCAGCCAGACTTGGGTATTCCTCCGTTATTATTGAAAATTGGTGGAGCCTAGCGGGATCGAACCGCTGACCTCCTGCGTGCAAGGCAGGCGCTCTCCCAGCTGAGCTAAGGCCCCAATGTATATATAGTATAAATGGTCGGGAAGACAGGATTCGAACCTGCGACCCCTTGGTCCCAAACCAAGTGCTCTACCAAGCTGAGCTACTTCCCGGAAATGGTGCGCCCAGCAGAAGTCGAATCCACAACCTTCTGATCCGTAGTCAGACGCTCTATCCAGTTGAGCTATGGGCGCAAATCTATAATAAAAAAGTTTCAATAATTTTATAAGTGGAGCGGAAGACGGGGTTCGAACCCGCGACCCCCACCTTGGCAAGGTGATGTTCTACCACTGAACTACTTCCGCGCAAAAAAACTAATGCGGGTGAAGGGAGTCGAACCCCCACGCCTTGCGGCGCTAGATCCTAAGTCTAGTGCGTCTGCCAATTCCGCCACACCCGCGTAATTTAAATGATGAGTCATGTAGGATTCGAACCTACGACCCTCTGATTAAAAGTCAGATGCTCTACCAACTGAGCTAATGACTCATTTAAAAATGGTGGAGGATGACGGGATCGAACCGCCGACCCTCTGCTTGTAAGGCAGATGCTCTCCCAGCTGAGCTAATCCTCCATATTTATGCCTAGCAACGTCCTACTCTCACAGGGGGAAGCCCCCAACTACCATCGGCGCTAAAGAGCTTAACTTCCGTGTTCGGCATGGGAACGGGTGTGACCTCTTTGCCATCATTACTAGACTATTCGGCTTCCAATACACATCGCACTACTGCTCGTGTCTTGAAATCCTTCTTATTGAAAGAAAGTTGTTCTTTCAAAACTGGATAAACGTGAATTGAAGGTTCTTAAGAATTTGGTTAAGTCCTCGATCGATTAGTATTCGTCAGCTCCATGTGTCGCCACACTTCCACCTCGAACCTATCTACCTCATCGTCTTTGAGGGATCTTACTTACTTGCGTAATGGGAAATCTCATCTTGAGGGGGGCTTCATGCTTAGATGCTTTCAGCACTTATCCCGTCCACACATAGCTACCCAGCGATGCTCTTGGCAGAACAACTGGTACACCAGCGGTGTGTCCATCCCGGTCCTCTCGTACTAAGGACAGCTCCTCTCAAATTTCCTACGCCCACGACGGATAGGGACCGAACTGTCTCACGACGTTCTGAACCCAGCTCGCGTACCGCTTTAATGGGCGAACAGCCCAACCCTTGGGACCGACTACAGCCCCAGGATGCGATGAGCCGACATCGAGGTGCCAAACCTCCCCGTCGATGTGGACTCTTGGGGGAGATAAGCCTGTTATCCCCGGGGTAGCTTTTATCCGTTGAGCGATGGCCCTTCCATGCGGAACCACCGGATCACTAAGCCCGTCTTTCGACCCTGCTCGACTTGTAGGTCTCGCAGTCAAGCTCCCTTGTGCCTTTACACTCTACGAATGATTTCCAACCATTCTGAGGGAACCTTTGGGCGCCTCCGTTACTCTTTAGGAGGCGACCGCCCCAGTCAAACTGTCCGCCTGACACTGTCTCCTACCCCGATCAGGGGTACGGGTTAGAATTTCAATACAGCTGGGGTAGTATCCCAAGGACGCCTCCACCGAAGCTGGCGCTCCGGTTTCAATGGCTCCTACCTATCCTGTACAAGCTGTACCAAAATTCAATATCAGGCTACAGTAAAGCTCCACGGGGTCTTTCCGTCCTGTCGCGGGTAACCTGCATCTTCACAGGTACTATAATTTCACCGAGTCTCTCGTTGAGACAGTGCCCAGATCGTTACGCCTTTCGTGCGGGTCGGAACTTACCCGACAAGGAATTTCGCTACCTTAGGACCGTTATAGTTACGGCCGCCGTTTACTGGGGCTTCGGTTCTCACCTTCGCTTGCGCTAAGCAATCCCCTTAACCTTCCAGCACCGGGCAGGCGTCAGCCCCTATACGTCACCTTACGGTTTTGCAGAGACCTGTGTTTTTGCTAAACAGTCGCCTGGGCCTATTCACTGCGGCTCTCTCGGGCTTGCACCCTACTAGAGCACCCCTTCTCCCGAAGTTACGGGGTCATTTTGCCGAGTTCCTTAACGAGAGTTCTCTCGCTCACCTTAGGATTCTCTCCTCGACTACCTGTGTCGGTTTGCGGTACGGGCACCTCCTGCCTCGCTAGAGGCTTTTCTTGGCAGTGTGAAATCAGGAACTTCGCTCTAAAGAGCTCGCCATCACAGCTCAACGTTATAGAGAGCGGATTTGCCTACTCTCACGCCTTACTGCTTGGACGCACATAACCAACAGTGCGCTTACCCTATCCTACTGCGTCCCCCCATTACTCAAATGGCAGGGAGGTGGTACAGGAATATCAACCTGTTATCCATCGCCTACGCCTGTCGGCCTCGGCTTAGGTCCCGACTAACCCTGAGAGGACGAGCCTTCCTCAGGAAACCTTAGTCATTCGGTGGATGGGATTCTCACCCATCTTTCGCTACTCATACCGGCATTCTCACTTCTAAGCGCTCCACCAGTCCTTCCGGTCTGACTTCACAGCACTTAGAACGCTCTCCTACCACAGACATCGTAGATGTCTATCCACAGCTTCGGTGAATTGTTTAGCCCCGATACATTTTCGGCGCAGCGTCACTCGACCAGTGAGCTATTACGCACTCTTTAAATGGTGGCTGCTTCTGAGCCAACATCCTGGTTGTCTAAGCAACGTCACATCCTTTTCCACTTAACAATTACTTTGGGACCTTAGCTGGTGGTCTGGGCTGTTTCCCTTTTGACTACGGATCTTATCACTCGCAGTCTGACTCCCGTGTATAAATCACTGGCATTCGGAGTTTGTCTGAATTCGGTAATCCGGGATGGACCCCTAGTCCAAACAGTGCTCTACCTCCAGGATTCTTCATCACGAGGCTAGCCCTAAAGCTATTTCGGAGAGAACCAGCTATCTCCAGGTTCGATTGGAATTTCTCCGCTACCCACACCTCATCCCCGCACTTTTCAACGTGCGTGGGTTCGGGCCTCCAGTAAGTGTTACCTTACCTTCACCCTGGACATGGGTAGATCACCTGGTTTCGGGTCTACGACCACATACTTATTCGCCCTATTCAGACTCGCTTTCGCTGCGGCTCCGTCTCTTCAACTTAACCTTGCATGTAATCGTAACTCGCCGGTTCATTCTACAAAAGGCACGCTATCACCCATTAACGGGCTCTAACTACTTGTAGGCACATGGTTTCAGGATCTCTTTCACTCCCCTTCCGGGGTGCTTTTCACCTTTCCCTCACGGTACTGGTTCACTATCGGTCACTAGAGAGTATTTAGCCTTAGGAGATGGTCCTCCCAGATTCCGACGGAATTTCACGTGTTCCGCCGTACTCAGGATCCACTCAAGAGAGAATGCACTTTTGACTACAGGACTGTTACCTGCTATGGTGGGTCTTTCCAAACCGCTTCGCCTAACGCATTCCTTTGTAACTCCGTATAGAGTGTCCTACAACCCCAAGAGGCAAGCCTCTTGGTTTGGGCTCTTCCCATTTCGCTCGCCGCTACTAAGGGAATCGAATTTTCTTTCTCTTCCTTCAGGTACTTAGATGTTTCAGTTCCCTGAGTCTGCCATCAAGACGCTATGAATTCACGTCAAGATTCTACCCCATTACGGATAGAGGGTTTCCCCATTCGGAAATCTCCGGATCAAAGCTTACTTACAGCTCCCCGAAGCATATCGGTGTTAGTGCCGTCCTTCATCGGCTTCTAGTGCCAAGGCATCCGCCATGCGCCCTTAATAACTTAACCGTTGGCTTATAAAAGCCTTTAAGTTATTAAGCCTAAAAAATTTAAAACTTAATAAATGTGTTACTTAAGAATTTCTTCAATGTCGTTTTATCCAGTTTTCAAAGAACAATGTTTTGAGAGTATGAACCCTCAAAACTGAACAGCAAGATGTTAATCCTACAGACGAAGTCTGTATTCCGTTAAATTCCTTAGAAAGGAGGTGATCCAGCCGCACCTTCCGATACGGCTACCTTGTTACGACTTCACCCCAATCATCTATCCCACCTTCGGCGGCTGGCCCCAAAAGGTTACCTCACCGACTTCGGGTGTTACAAACTCTCGTGGTGTGACGGGCGGTGTGTACAAGGCCCGGGAACGTATTCACCGCGGCATGCTGATCCGCGATTACTAGCGATTCCGGCTTCATGTAGGCGAGTTGCAGCCTACAATCCGAACTGAGAACGGTTTTATGAGATTAGCTTGCTCTCGCGAGTTTGCGACTCTTTGTACCGTCCATTGTAGCACGTGTGTAGCCCAGGTCATAAGGGGCATGATGATTTGACGTCATCCCCACCTTCCTCCGGTTTGTCACCGGCAGTCACCTTAGAGTGCCCAACTAAATGATGGCAACTAAGATCAAGGGTTGCGCTCGTTGCGGGACTTAACCCAACATCTCACGACACGAGCTGACGACAACCATGCACCACCTGTCACCAATGTCCCCGAAGGGAAAACTCTATCTCTAGAGCGGTCACTGGGATGTCAAGACCTGGTAAGGTTCTTCGCGTTGCTTCGAATTAAACCACATGCTCCACCGCTTGTGCGGGCCCCCGTCAATTCCTTTGAGTTTCAACCTTGCGGTCGTACTCCCCAGGCGGAGTGCTTAATGCGTTAGCTGCAGCACTAAGGGGCGGAAACCCCCTAACACTTAGCACTCATCGTTTACGGCGTGGACTACCAGGGTATCTAATCCTGTTTGCTCCCCACGCTTTCGCGCCTCAGTGTCAGTTACAGACCAGACAGTCGCCTTCGCCACTGGTGTTCCTCCAAATCTCTACGCATTTCACCGCTACACTTGGAATTCCACTATCCTCTTCTGCACTCAAGTTCCCCAGTTTCCAATGACCGCTCGCGGTTGAGCCGCGAGATTTCACATCAGACTTAAGAAACCACCTGCGCGCGCTTTACGCCCAATAAATCCGGACAACGCTTGCCACCTACGTATTACCGCGGCTGCTGGCACGTAGTTAGCCGTGGCTTTCTAATAAGGTACCGTCAAGGTACGTTCATTTCCTAACGTACTTGTTCTTCCCTTACAACAGAGTTTTACGA
Organism: Rummeliibacillus sp. G93; assembly: GCF_023515935.1. Lineage (NCBI taxonomy): Bacteria > Bacillati > Bacillota > Bacilli > Caryophanales > Caryophanaceae > Rummeliibacillus > Rummeliibacillus sp. G93. The sequence goes on along the minus strand of NZ_CP097314.1, from coordinate 143,674 downwards.
TCCGAAAACCTTCATCACTCACGCGGCGTTGCTCCATCAGACTTTCGTCCATTGTGGAAGATTCCCTACTGCTGCCTCCCGTAGGAGTTTGGGCCGTGTCTCAGTCCCAATGTGGCCGATCACCCTCTCAGGTCGGCTATGCATCGTCGCCTTGGTAGGCCGTTACCCCACCAACTAGCTAATGCACCGCGGGCCCATCCTGCAGTGGCGCGAAAGCGCCTTTCAACATTTCACCATGAAGTAAAATGGATTATCCGGTATTAGCTCCGGTTTCCCGAAGTTATCCCAGTCTGCAGGGCAGGTTGCCCACGTGTTACTCACCCGTCCGCCGCTAAATCAGAGGAGCAAGCTCCTCGTCATTCGCTCGACTTGCATGTATTAGGCACGCCGCCAGCGTTCGTCCTGAGCCAGGATCAAACTCTCCATAAAAGTGTTTGATTGCTCAAAATTTCACTAGCGCATCATCTTTACGATGATGTCTTTAAAACTAACAGTTGTTAGTAAGTTTAAATGATTAACATCTTGCTTGTTCAGTTTTCAAGGTTCATGTCGTTCGTTTGTTTTAGCGAACTTTTATATAATATCATTTCTAAATCGACTTGTCAACAACTTTCAAAAGTTTTTTTATTTGAAGTTCGCTAACTTGGTAAGTCGCTATCAGCAACTTTTATATAATAACAACTTCTAGAAGGTATGTCAACACATAATTCAATTATTGTTTTATACAAAACGGCTTCTATTATAATCGCCTCATCACACGCACTAATTTCTCTTTCAATATCAATGAAGTCGTAATAACAGATGCTACACCTTTGAGTAGTTAATAAGAGTTTCTTCTATAAATAAGAACTAATTAGATCCCCATACACCCTCGTTGCCATCAAAAGCCAACTATTGTAAAATTAAATGTAGGTTTTGTAGCACAGTTCTGCTTAACCTATAAACTATTTCTATATTTATATCAGTCAACCGGTTTCTTTTAGGCTAATGGGAAATCGGTTTTTATATTTCTCACCAAAGGAGTGTTCTAATGATAAAAAGACTCGTCATTACTGGTTACAAGGCACATGAACTTGGCATCTTTGACGATAAGCATGCTGGGATTCCTATAATCAAGCAAGCTATCAAAGAGAGGTTGCTACCTTTAATTGAAGAAGGTCTTGAGTGGATAATAATGACCGGTGCGCTAGGAGTAGAAACATGGGCCGCGGAAATTGTGATGGACCTTCAATTAGAATATCCCGAACTGAAATATGCCATTATGACACCTTTTTTGGATCAAGAGAAGAGATGGAATGAAGCAAAGCAAGAGAAATACGAAATGATACTCTCTCTCGCTGATTACACCACAAGTCTAACGAATCGTCCTTATGAAGCACCTTGGCAGTTTGTTGAGAGCAATAAATTTCTTATTCAGCATTCGGATGGCATTTTAATCGTATACGATGAAGAAAATGAAGGCTCGCCAAAGTATATAAAAAAACTTGCCGCGCAGTATGCCGACAAGTTTGACTATGAAATTCTTTTAATAAATGCGTATGACTTGCAGTTAATCGCTGAGGAAGAACAAATGAAAAAGTGGGAAATGTAAATGCCCCTCCTCAACACTTTCTAGATGTTGAAGAAGGGCACCGTTTTATTCTTTAAATTCCTCCTTCATTAATAGAAGGAAACTGATTTGTACTAATGAACCTGACCATAACTCTTATTTTTCGGAAGCTCTTTGCCTTTAGTTGAAACGGCTTCTCTTTTCATTGAACTATCCAAAGAACTTGATTTCACCTTTTCACTACGGCCCCAAGGAAGCATATTAAAGACTATATTCATTGCAATTGCTGTTACACTTCCTGCCACTATGCCATTACTTGTTAATATACGTACACTTTCAGGTAAGATGTCAAAAATTTGGGGAACTACAGTCACGCCAAGCCCCATTCCTACCGCGCATGCAACGATCATAGGGTTACCTTCTGTTTCACCAATAACAGAGCCTAACATTTTAATACCTTGTGAAACCACCATGCCAAACATAGCAATCATAGCCCCACCAAGCACAGCAGTTGGAATAATTGTCGTTAATGCCGCAATTTTAGGTAAGAATCCTAATGTTACAAGAAAGATACCAGTAATAAAGATTACTGCACGATTTTTAACGCCAGTCAATTGCATAAGGCCTACATTCTGTGAAAAAGCGGTATATGGGAATGAGTTAAAGATTCCACCGATAATAGAAGCTAAGCCCTCTGAACGATATCCTCTTGCAAGTGCTTTATCATCAATTGGCGTATTAGTCATATCACTTAATGCAAAATAAGAACCTGTTGATTCAACCAAAGATACTAGAGCCACCAGCGTCATAGTAATAATAGGTACAACGTGAAACTCTGGTGTTGCGAAGTAAAATGGCGTTACGATTTGGCCCCATGCTGCTTCTTTTACAGGAGTAAAGTCAACTTTACCCATAAAACCTGCCGCAATTGTGCCAAGTACTAGGCCGATCAGTATCGCAATCGAACGAAAGAATCCATTTGTGAATCGGTATAACAAGATAATCGCAAGAAGCGTGCCAAACGCAAGTGTAATGTTAGAAGCAGATCCGAAATCAGCTGCTCCTTGTCCACCGCCCGCATTGTTGATAGCTACTGGAATTAATGTAATTCCGATGATTGTTACAACACTACCTGTCACAACCGGAGGGAAAAATTTAACCAGTTTACCAAAGAAACCTGAAATCAAAACAATAATTAAACCTGAAGTGATGACCGCACCATAAATTGAACCAAGGCCATATTTGTCGCCAATGCCAATAATAGGCGTAACGGCTGTAAACGTACACCCGAGCACTAAAGGAAGGCCAATACCAAATACTTTGCCTCGTGCAACTTGCAATAATGTAGCAATCCCACACATCATGATATCAATCGAAACTAAGTACGTTAGTTGTGTTGTATTAAACTTTAACGCCCCACCAATTATAAGCGGCACTAATATAGCACCTGCATACATCGCCAATAAGTGTTGAATGCCCAGTGTTGCAAGTTTTGCTTTGTTCATTCTTTGCCGCCTCCTAAGAAAATTGGATTTCTTTGTTTTCTAATGATGAAACAATTGCCAGTGAATCCACTCGATATCCTTTGTCGCGTAAAACCTGACCACCTTGTTGGAATCCCTTTTCGATAACAATACCGATACCGCTAATAGTTGCCCCTGCTTGTTCGATAAGATGAATTAAGCCTTTAGCTGCTTCGCCATTAGCTAAAAAATCATCAATGACAAGTACTACATCATCTTCTGTTAAGTAATCTTTTGACACTGTCAGCGTGCTAGTTACTTTCTTAGTGAATGAATATACTTCAGTTGTATATAGGTTATCAATCAACGTCACCGATTTGCTTTTACGTGCAAAGACTACAGGCACTTCTAATAGAAGGCCAGCCATCACAGCTGGTGCTATGCCGGATGATTCGATTGTTAATATTTTTGTAATTCCTTCATTTTTATAAAGCTCCGCGAATTCTTGACCAATTTTTTTCATCAATTGTGGATCAATCTGATGATTTAAGAAAGAATCTACTTTTAAAACTCCCTCTGATATTACTTTACCTTCGTTTACGATTTTATCCTGAAGTGCTTTCAACACGAGGAACTCCCTTCTTTTCATTAGCACTTCGGCTTTTTTACGTACAAAAAAGCCGAAGAACTAATACATCCAATCATCTACGAGTGGAGCAAAGTCCTTCGACTTATTGTCGAAAGTAATAGCAAATAGAATGTAATGAACAAACTACTATTTACTAGATTGCTTCTCATAGTCAGATCATTTACGGTAATCTGGTAGAAACTTGCAGGCCATATCCCTGCTATTATATGAGTGAATGTTATGTAATTTTGATTATCTTTATTATAGCATGTAAAACGTAAAATTCAATATAAATTCTCTTTGTAAGTGTTGGTAAATAACCCAAAACCGAATAAACAGATTAATTATTCTGATAGAAACATTTAAAAAGCGAACATTATGTAAAACGAAACGGCTCAATTCACAACAAAAAAGCTAATCTACCAACGTTGATAGATTAGCCTTCAAGATTTAAATTATTGTACTTGGCGTTTCGTTGTCAGATCTGCCTTTTCTAGACGTACAACCTTTGTTTTGCATTTCAGTTTATGGCCAAACCAGATAACAAGGAAGATTGGCAAGCCAATATAGGATACTAGGATGCCGTACCAATCAATATGGTCGCCTGTAAACGCTGTGTAGTTTTGTCCTAAGATAACAATCGCACAAAGGACAAAGGCAAAAATCGGACCAAACGGGAAAAATTTAGAGCGATAAGGCAACTCTGAGAGATCACGGCCCTGTGCCACAAATGCTTTTCGGAAACGATAATGGCTGGTCGCTATACCAAGCCATGCAATGAAACCGCACATACCAGAAGCGTTTAAAAGCCAGATATACACTGTTCCAGATCCAAAAAATGATGCCAAAAAGGATAAACAAGCCACTGCTACTGTTAAAACAAGTGCTGCAACAGGAACACCTCGGTTGTTTAGCTTTTTGAAAATCTTCGGTGCATTACCTTCCACTGCTAATTCACGTAATGTACGAGATGCTGCATATAACCCTGAGTTGCCGGCTGAAAGAATCGCCGTAAGAATAACTGCGTTCATCACAGAAGCAGCAAAGGCAATGCCTGCATTTTCAAATATTAATGTAAAAGGACTTACTGCCACGTCATCGCTATTTGCTAAACGTGCATCCGTATAAGGAATTAATAAGCCAATCGCTAAGATAGCTAAAACATAAAACAATAGAATTCGCCAAAAGACCGAGCGCACAGCCTGTGGGATTGTTTTTTCAGGATTTTCCGTTTCACCAGCTGTAATCCCAAGCAATTCTGTCCCTTGGAAGGAGAAGCCTGCAGCTAAGAAAATGCCTAATGTAGCAAAAAATCCACCATGGAAAGGCGCGTCGCCTTTAAAGAAATTAGTAAATCCGACCGGAGCATGTCCGCCGAGAATACCAAAAATCATTAAGAAACTAATGATGATAAATATAATAATTGTTGCCACTTTAATAAGCGCAAACCAATATTCGCTTTCGCCAAAACTTTTCACTGACAAAAAGTTTAAAGTAAAGATAATTATAAGAAATGCAGCACTCCAAATAAATGAAGGAGTGTGCGGGAACCAATATTTCATAACAATCGCTACAGCTGAAATTTCAGCTGCAATCGTTACTGCCCAGTTGTACCAATAATTCCAACCAAGCGCGAATCCTAATGAAGGATCAACAAATTTGGAAGCATACGTGCTGAATGATCCTGATACAGGCATATAAGCGGCCATTTCCCCTAAACTTGTCATAAGGAAAAATACCATTACACCAATTAGGCCATAAGCTAACAGTGCTCCTCCGGGCCCTGCTGCTGCAACCGAGTTGCCGCTTGCTAGAAGTAGGCCTGTACCGATTGTACCGCCAAGTGAAATCATGGAAATATGGCGGCTTTTTAAGCTGCGTTTCAGTTTCTGTTGTGTATTTGAATGAGAATCATGTTTAATGTTTGTTCGTATTCCTGCATTTGTATGTGTTTCTACTCTATTCATAACTCTCCTCTTTCCGTTTTTCATTGCAAGAAAAGGTCGAGCTGAAGGTATTCTTCGCAGCTGTCTATAACAGCTAAAATTTAAATAAAAAAGCCATCACATATATAACTGAGATGGCGTCCGAATTCCCCATCAACCTTGATCAAGATAGCTCAACACGCCGACATTGGCGTGACAGTTCTGCACCTTTCGATAGCAGCCCCAGCACTAGCAATAAAAAGCTTGCTTGTACTTCGGCAATATTCCCTTTTTAATCGAGTCCTAAACGCTTTCTCGCCTCGTCGATTATACTCATGAATACCGCGACCTCTACCTCATCTATTGGATGAGGCATGCAATATATAGTTTTAAGTTACCTACATTGTAATATATTAAGCACATGACTACAAGGGTAAATAGAAAATTACTATATTTTAGAAAGAAGGGGACATGTTTTGTAAAACAAATATTGATAAAGCAAAATGATTCCTGTACGTTTTTAATATCTATTAAAAATTCAAAAGGAGGATTTCCTTTGGCTTCAGAACAAGCTACGAACCGAAACAAGAAGCTGTCATGGGACAAAAAAACATGGCTTTTAGTGCTCGGTATTATCTTTATCGCCACAACTTTGCGATCCCCTCTCACTGCTGTTGGCCCTATTATTGCAGATATTAAAGAAGGGCTCACTATATCAAATGTGTGGGCGGGATTGATTACAACTATCCCCTTGCTTGCATTTGCAGTTATTTCACCATTTGTCCCTAAAATTTCACAGCGTGTTGGATTTGAAAGAACATTGTTATCAGCCTTAATACTTTTGGCTATAGGTATCTTAATGCGTTCAGCGGGCAGTATCTTTTTCTTGTTCTTTGGAACGATTATCATCGGAGTTGCTATTTCATTTGGCAATGTCCTCTTGCCTGCTCTTATTAAATTAAAGTTTCCTCTTCAAGTAGGATTATTAACAGCACTTTATTCTGTTTCCATGAACCTATCCGCCAGTATAGCAGCGGGCGTGAGCAATCCAATAGCAGAAACAACAATCGGATGGAAGGGAGCTCTTGCCTGTTGGGGTATTCTGGCCATTCTCGCTATCATAGTATGGTTACCGCAGCTGCAGAATCATGTGAAGGTGACAAACAACAATGAACCTTCTCAACGCACTAAACCTATGTGGAAGTATCCTCTTACTTGGGCTATCACCTTCACGATGGGGCTACAATCCCTGTTGTTTTATACGACGGCTACTTGGATTCCAGGGCTGCTTGAAACCCAAGGCATGAGCCCGAGCAAAGCGGGATGGATGTTTTCTATTCTACAGATAGCACAATTGCCAATGACTTTTTTAACCCCGATTCTTGCAGGTAAAAAAGCTGACCAAAGACCGCTCGTTGCATTATTGTCACTTTTTTACTTTGCAGGCTTCGTAGGTATATTTATGAATTGGACAGAGCTTACATTGTTATGGATGTTAATGATTGGATTCGCTGGAGGGGCATCCTTTAGTCTTTCTATGATGCTTTTCTCTCTTCGTTCACGCAACGCTCAAGAAGCAGCTGAACTTTCAGGCACCGCACAATCCATCGGGTATTTGCTCGCTGCAGTAGGACCTGTACTATACGGTTTTATCCATGATAGCTTTAATAGTTGGCATGCTGCGAACAGCTTATATCTTATTGTCACAGTCCTTTTGTTCGTCTTTGCATTCATTTCTGCTAAAGACCGATTTGTAACGAAAGAATAATAGCAAAAGCGCCATTAGCTTTTAGCTAATGAGCGCTTTTTCATTCTTATTCTTCTCTGCTTTATCTGTCTCCCAACCCTTTGAAAGGTGATGGCCGATACATATAAGATGGAGTGTTTTTTTTATTTTTATACGGTTTATGGAAGATATGCGTTAAAGCCGGCGATAGAGGCGGAATAAGCCAAGTCCAATTGCCTGTCACATCTCTATTTTCCGCTTCTTCGTTCATTTCAAAACGTTTAAATTGCTGTGCTGCAGTGTGATGATCCACAATGCTGACACCATCTTCCCGGAAAGAATACAAAACGGCTTCATTTAATTCAATTAGTGCACGATCTTGCCACAAGTTTGTGTTTGATCGCATATCTAAACCCATCTTCTTCGCAATAAAAGGGAGCTGATTATAACGATTTTCGTCTGCAAGATTTCTTGCACCAATTTCCGTTCCCATATACCAACCGTTAAAAGGAGCAGCAGTATAGACGACTCCCCCTATCTCAAGAGGCATACTTGAAATGATAGGAACTGCATACCACTTTAAATGCAACTCAGAAAACCAGCTATATTCCGGATGCCTGATTTCCACTTCATTTATGTATATAGAAGGAATCTCAAAGAACTTAGGTGGCCGATTATCAACTTGAATAACTAAAGGCAACACGTCAAATTGCCCTCTCTTCCCTTTCCATCCAAGTTTTAAGCACTCATTTGTAAAAGCAACCGAATCCGCATCACCCACAATGGATTGATCTTCACATTCATAACCCGCATAGCGTATCAATTGATGATTCCAAATACGGACACGGCCAGGCTCAAAAATTGTGATAACAGGCTTGATTTTCCCATTATTGAAGGCATATTCAATATGATTGATCAATTTTTGAAAAATAGTTTCTTCTTCTAATACGCCCCGTTCATCCTTCACCTGAAGGGTTTTCCAAAACAATCTGCCTATACACTTATTGCTGTTCCTCCAAGCTACCTGAGCACCGTAGCTTAATTCTTCAGGAGTATGCTTATAACTTCCATTTTCCTCTAATTCTTGACGTACCTCTTTCAAACGATGATCTAATTGCTCGTCCGGCAAATGATTCTCTTTATAATATAAAGTCAAAAAAGCGACTGCTTCATCTATTATGGCCATTATGTCCTCCTCGACCTGTCATTACCCCTATGATAAATCAAAAAAATCAGTGAAAAAATATGTAGATTATATATTCATTTATAAAGAATTGGAGAAATAGCATCCACTTATTCAATGTTGATAAAAGGAATAGATTTGGTTATGTATTCATAGCGTATAATAATAGATATATATTTTCATTTATACCTATCCATAGCCTCCCAATGATAATAGTAATTATTATAAATAAGTTGTTAATACAGTTAATATAATAAAAGAAGTCAAATAAAATATGTTTTCCAAACCATTTAAATTACATCTAAACTGTATTACTGGCAACGTTTAACGTTGAATTAACAACTTTTATTTTTCACAATTTAAGGAAGCAAATTAATTGACAAACACCGTATTATTTATATTCTATTCTTTAAGATAGAAATTCCTTAAAAATAATTATTATAATTTACATTTAGCTATGACTCTGTTATAGTTATTTTCGAAGAGATAATTCTATAGATTTAAGGGGGAATTATGAATGGCAAACGACCAAAATAAAAAATTAACAACTGCGGCTGGTGCACCTGTCGTAAGCAATACAAATTCAATGACAGCAGGCAAACGTGGTCCAGTTCTATTGCAAGATGTTTATTTAATTGAAAAACTAGCAAACTTTAACCGTGAAGTGATTCCTGAACGCCGTATGCACGCAAAAGGATCAGGTGCATTCGGAACATTTACTGTAACGCACGATATTACAAAATATACAAAAGCGGCTATCTTCTCTGAAGTTGGCAAGAAAACAGACATGTTTGCTCGATTCTCAACAGTAGCCGGCGAACGTGGTGCTGCTGATGCAGAACGTGACATCCGTGGTTTTGCATTAAAATTCTACACAGAACAAGGTAACTGGGACTTAGTCGGAAATAATACACCTGTATTCTTCTTCCGTGATGCCATGCATTTCCCTGATTTAAACCATGCTGTTAAACGCGACCCTCGTACAAATATGCGCTCCGCGAATAATAACTGGGACTTCTGGACAAATCTTCCTGAAGCATTGCACCAAATCACATATGTAATGGGCGACCGTGGAATTCCTACTGACTACCGCCATATGCATGGTTTTGGTTCTCATACTTATTCAATGATTAATGCTAATAATGAGCGCGTGTATGTTAAATTCCACTTTGAAACACAACAAGGAATTAAAAACTACACTGACCAAGAAGCAGCAGAAGTAGTTGCAAATGACCGTGAGTCTTCACAACGTGATTTATACGAAGCAATCGAACGCGGTGAATTCCCGAAATGGAAAATGTCTATCCAAGTGATGACAGATGAACAAGCGCGTAATCACCGCGACAATCCATTCGATTTAACAAAAGTATGGTATAAATCTGAATACCCACTAATTCCAGTAGGAGAATTTGAATTAAATCGCAATGCAGAAAACTACTTTGCTGATGTAGAACAAGCTGCATTCCAACCATCAAATGTAGTGCCTGGTATTAGCTTCTCACCAGACCGCATGTTGCAAGCTCGTTTATTCTCCTATGCAGATGCACAACGCTACCGCCTAGGTGTGAATAATTTCCAAATTCCAGTAAACGCACCAAAATGCCCAGTGCATAACTTCCATCGCGATGGCGCTATGCGTGTTGACGGCAACTTAGGTAGCACACTTCACTATGAGCCAAATAGCTATGGTGAATGGAAAGAACAACCTGAATTCAAAAACCCAGCTGAAGAAGCAGGTCCAGCAGATATTTATGATTTCCGCGAAGATGACTCTAATTACTTCGAACAACCAGGAAAATTATTCAATATCATGACTGCTGAAGAACAACAACGCTTATTTGAAAATACAGCTCGCAATATGGAAGGCGTGGAAGACTTCATTAAAGAACGCCACATTATCCACTGCTATAAAGCAGACCCTGCTTATGGTGCAGGCGTTGCAAAAGCAATGGGCATCGATATCAATAACATTGATGTCAACAAAGAAATTCAATATCACTAATCTAAACAACTCGACAACATATCCAAAAAAGCTGTATCACTCTTCTGAGTGATACAGCTTTTTTAACACTTTCATATATGTAGTTATCCCTTTCGAGAAAAAAGTTTTAATCTTTGGCTGCCATTTATTACGATTTGTGAATGTAGGAAAGAAACAGCCAATGGAGAATAAATAAGGTTGACGAAAATAACAAAGGATAACTTGATTAACAAATTAACTCAATAAAATAAATAGCAATATGACAACCATGAGATTCTACTATCTTTAAGGGAACAAATAAAAGAAAGTAAGAACTTCTTATCGCATTGGTTTTAAAATTGAATTTTATTTAATTAGAGTTTCAGCTAGAAAACTCGCTTTTCCAGCTCCAATGATAATTAGAATACCTAATCCTACATTTAATAGGTGTTTTAAATTCATTTTCTTCATTGTTATATCCCCCTTATTCCTTTATATTTTCTTTCTGATAAGAAATGTAAATAGACTTAGATACAATAAGACCTTTTCTCTATTTTTTATCTCATCATAGATATTATATACTTAATTTATCAAAAAACTTAAAATTGTCATATAGTAAAATATAAAGGGGCAAGTGAGAAAAATGAATTACTTAGGATATGTTTTCAGGGATATTAGATTAAGCAAAAACTATTCATTAAAAGAAGTATCTAAAGGAATTATCAGTGTATCTTTTCTATCAAAATTTGAACGTGGAAATTCAGATATCTCTTTATCAAAGTTCTCCTTATTGCTCGATAGATTAAATTTAACTTTAGAAGAATTTATGTTTATTTCGAACGACTATAAACCGACTCACCTGGAAAACATATTGAATAACATTAAACGTGCATATGAAAATAATGATCTAGCGTTATTGCTCAAGATAGAAGAAGAAGAACATGGAAAGTGGTTAAAGTATAATATAACCAGTTACCTATATAATTCAATTATGATCAAAGCATTAGCACATAATTTAGATCCAACCATCATCTTTCAGAAAGATGATTTAATTAATATAAGTGACTACCTGTTTAGTGTAGATAATTGGGGATTTTACGAAATCATGCTGTTTGGCAATACAATGCATATATTAAATAAAGATTTAGTGATAACACTTTCTAAAGAGTTAACCCAAAAAACGGAAGTTTATAAAAATATAAAGAAATTTAACGAAGAAGTTATTAAGGTACTATTAAACACTATAGTCTTTTGCGTAGAAGCAAATAAGTGGAAAGAAACGCATCAGTTCATACAATATGTTGAGAAAATCTCCGAAGGCACAGATTTTTACTTTGAAAAAACAAAGCTAATGTTTTTAAAAGGAATCTATAACATCGCTTCTGGCAATCAAACAATCGGTACCGAAATGGCACAAAATGCTATTCAAACTATGCGTTTTTTAGGTGATATCAATTTAGCTAACAATCATGAATTATACTTAGAGGAAAAACTGGCCGTTATTAAATAAAATCCCTCAGCTATTAATGAATTGGTTTTACCAAACGTATTTATGATCGGACTATTACATATTAAAAAGGCACCCCGCTTTTACTAATGCAAAAGTGAGGTGTCTTATTTATTCGGCTCTAGCCTAAAATTCATGCGTGATGACGACCAATCGGAACGATAAGTGGCGTATTAGATACTGGATCGTTAATAACTTGGCAATCCAACTGAAAGGTTTCTTTAATTAAATCTGCCGTTATAATTTCAGTAGGCGCCCCCTCTGCAATGAGTTGGCCATTTTTTACTGTGAACAAATAATCTGCATAGCGTGCGGACAAGTTAATATCATGCAGCACCATCACAATCGTTGTTCCATACTTTTTATTTAAATCTGTTAATAAATCTAATATCTCTACTTGGTATGTAATATCCAAATATGTCGTTGGCTCATCTAAAAATAAAATGTCCGTTTGCTGTGCCAATGCCATCGCAATCCAAACACGCTGTCTTTGTCCACCTGATAATTCATCGATATTTCGATCAGCAAATTCGGTAATGTTCATCAATTCTAATGCTTCTGCTACAGCTTCATAATCCTTCTTCGACCAGCCCTTCATGACGCTTTGATGAGGAAAGCGACCACGACCAACAAGATCTGCTACTGTAATGCCTTCCGGTACGATTGGTGACTGAGGAAGCAGTCCTAATACTTTCGCTAATTGTTTTGGTGCCATTTTATGAATGGATTTACCATCTAATAGCACATCTCCACCCGTTGGCTTAATTAAACGTGCCATTGTTTTTAGAAGTGTTGATTTCCCACACCCGTTAGCCCCAATAATGATGCTAATTTGATTACTCGGAATCGATAAGTTAACGTCGTTTAAAATGGTTTTATTATCATATCCTGATTGAATATTCTTCGTTTCAAATGTATGAGTTGTCATTAAATATCTCCCTTTCGATTAATACGAATTAGCAAGTAAATTAAATATGGTGCACCAATAATCCCTGTAATAACACCTACCGGAAAACGGGTTTCAAAGGCAAACTGACCAATTAGATCTCCGCCTAAGACTAAAATAACCCCAATTAAACCTGCTGGAAGAATATTTGAAAACCCAACCCCAACAAGACGTTGGGCAATAGGCCCTGCTAAAAAGGCGACGAACGCAATGGGGCCTGTTGTGGCTGTAGCTAAAGCGATAATTAATACCGCACTAATCATTAAGATGACGCGCGTTTTATTTGTATTGACGCCTAAAGAGGTCGCCGCTTGTTCACCTAGTTCTAGCATTTCAAGTTGTTTCGCAAAATAAATAAGCACCGGTGTCACAATTACGACTGCAATGATTAACGGATATGTCATCTCTAACTCTGCCCCGTTTAAACTCCCGCTTAACCAGCGCAAAGCGTTTGATAAGTCATTCGTTTTACCAATTAGCATTAAATACGAAATTACCGCGTTTAACATTGCTTGAATACCGATACCAATCAAAATTAATCGGCCAATAGCAAAAGAGGTTCCTCTCGATAATCCATAAATAATCCCCACTGTGACGAGCCCTCCGATAACGGCAGCAAGTGAAACAACCGTACTACTTGTATGTAGCACGATAATACAAAAAACTGCTGCCGCACTAGAGCCTGTTGTAATCCCTATAACATTGGGATTTGCTAATGGATTACGCAGCATCGTTTGGAAAATGTAGCCTCCAGCACCAAAAGCAAAACCTGCGAATAAACCTGCTACAGTACGTGGCAAACGAATTTCATTAATGGCGAAAGAAGCACCTGGTATTGTCTCACCAAGCAAAACGTGGATGACATCTGTTACAGGATAAATGGTATTTCCGAGCATCATCATCGTACAGCACAAACCAATGGTAATAATCGCTAAGATAATCGTAACACTAACATACCGATTTCGACGTTTTCTTCTTGCTTTTATAATTGTATTCAGAGTCTCATTCATCATATTGTACGCATTTTCGCTTTCATTGTAATTAATATTAAGATTGGCGCACCAATAAAGGCTGTTAATATTCCTACTTCTAATTCGCCTGGACTACCTAGGAAGCGTCCACATACGTCTGAAATCAATAAAATGATTGCTCCAGCTAATGCTGCTAAAGGAATAAGGAAACGTACATCCGGTCCTACTACTAACCGTACTAAATGGGTAGCGAGTAAACCAATAAAGCCTATTGGACCAGCTAAAGCCGTCGCTGCCCCACAAAGTAAAACTCCAGCAAAAGCCGCTAACATACGAATAACACCTGTGCGAACACCTAAGCCTGTCGCTACTTCGTCACCGAGAGCTAATGCATTCAAGCCAGGGGCTACTATAATGGCAATCAACAAACCGACAATGAAGAAGGGAATAAAGATATGCACTGAATCCCAATTGGCAGCGCCTACACTCCCTACTTGCCAAAAGCGAAATTGATCCATGACATTCGTACGTGGGATTAAAATAGCTGTTACGAGTGAAGACAAAATAGCTGTCGTCGCCGCTCCCGCCAATATCAGTTTTAAAGGTGTAGCACCACTTGCGCCCATCGAGCCAATGCCAAAGACAAAAACAGCTGTCAACATTGCACCGATAATAGCTAACCATATGTATCCATTTGGTGATTGAATGCTTAAAAAAGCAATGCCACAAACGACAAATAAGGATGCACCTGTATTAACACCTAAAATACTTGGATCAGCAATAGGATTACGTGTGACAGATTGCATCAGTGCCCCAGATACACCGAGAGCTGCCCCACAAATCAAACCAAAAATCGTCCTTGCGATACGTTGTCGCACAACGCTTGCCTCATGACCTTCTACAGAAGGATGAAATAAGCCATCTATAAGCCCTTCTAGACCGATCGTACGAGAACCAAACGCAAGGGACATTAAAATACTAACAATGAGCAAAATAAGCAAAAGAGCTACTACTTTTGCTAAATGCTTTGGTAGTAACCTTTGCTTATGTCCTTTTTCAATAATGTTTCCCATTACTATTTAATGTTTTTTGCCACTTCTGAGATTTTAGATAGATAGTCATCAATTGTATATTTAATTGATAATGGGCTTGGTGTGCCAGCTGCTGCTAAAGGTGTATTATCTTCAATTACTACAACATTACCTTTTTTAATGGCTGGAACTTTACCTAGAATAGGATCTTTTTGAAGTGTTTTTAATGTTGTACTATTACCGTATATAACTAGTAATTCTGTATCATTCAATACATCCGCATTTTCAGCACTTAATTCAAGATAGAAGCTCTTATTGTCTTTCATTTGTTTTTTCAAGCCTTCAGGATACTCCATCCCTACTTCTTCTAACATCTCACCACGTGGATCTGATGGTGTGTAAATGTAGAATTTTGATAAATCAGTTGTATTGAACATACCAAAAGCGGCTTTTTTACCTTTAATATCCGGATATTTTGCAGCAGTATCAGCAATTAACTTTTCAGTATCTTTAACTAATTGTTCGCCTTCTTTTTTCATTCCCATACCCATTGAATCGTATTTCACTTGATCGCGCCATGAAGTTACCCATGGTTGATCTTTATAAGCGACTACAGGAGCAATTTCGCTTAGTTTATTATACTCTTCTTTTGTAATACCTGAGTATGCAGCTAAAATCACATCTGGTTTAGAATCAGCGATTGCTTCGTAATCTAAACCATCTGTATCTTGATAAACATTCGGGCTCTTAGCACCTAGCTCGTCCAATTTTTCTTTTGTCCAAGGTAAGATTCCTGTTTTGTTATCCTTAATACCGTAATTGGCTGCTGAAAAACCAACAGGTACAACACCTAATGCTAATGCGACATCATGGTTTGCCCATGCAATCGTTGCAACACGTTTAGGCTTTTTATCAATTGTTGTTGTTCCGAATGCATGTTGAATTTTAATCGGATAACCACTACCTGCTGATTCAGTCTTTTTATCACTCGATGTTTTATCTTTAGAAGAATCACCTGAACAAGCGGCTAATGCAAGTACTAAAACGGACATAATTGCGAATAGCATCACTTTTGTTATTTTTTTCATTCGTTACACTCCTATTTATAATTGATAATGAGAATCTTTATCACTACTAAAATATAACTTTCAATTTCTAAATTGTCAATAAAAAATGGGAAGTATCATTTTTAAAAACCCCTTTATAAAAGAAAAATCACCGATAAGCAAATTTATTTTTGCTTTTATAAATGATAAGGATTATCATTATCACTATACAAGTACGGATTAAACGAGTAGGAGTGTACAACATGGATTTATATGATGTAACGATTGTCGGTGGTGGCCCTGCAGGTTTATATAGCGCCTTTTATAGTGGTATGCGTGATTTAAAAACGAAAATCATTGAATTCCATCCTCAGCTTGGCGGGAAAGTGAATATTTTTTTAGAAAAGATGCTTTGGGATGTTGGCGGGCAACAACCAATCCAAGGTGAGGCCTTCTTAAAAAATTTAATTCAACAAGCAATGACTTTCGAGCCAACTGTATGTCTGAATTCCAAAGTGAAATGGATTGAAAAGAAAGGTGACATCTTTACAATCATGACAGACTCAGGAGAAGAACATTATTCAAAAACAGTCATTATTGCGATTGGCGGTGGAATATTCCAACCGATTAAATTAGAGATTGATGGTGCCGAAAAATATGAAATGACTAATCTGCACTATACCATCAATGGCATGGAGCGCTTTCGCAACAAAGAATTATTAATCTCTGGTGGGGGAAATGCTGCTATCGACTGGGCTTGCGAATTACTCCCTATCGCTAAAAAATTGACGGTTATTTATCGGAGTAATGATTTAAAGGCTCATGAATCACAGATAAAAAAATTAAAAGATCATGGCGTTGATATTTTACTTAATACTGAAATTCAAACATTAAATGCGAATGCACAAAAGACTGCCATCGAAACAGTTGATATTATGAAAAATGGGAAAATCCAAACTATTATGATGGACGATATATTAATTTGCCATGGCTATAATCATGAAGTTTCACTTGATTTCGAGAATAAGATTGCTCCAAAACGTAATGATAATCAGCTATTTGAAAGCATCGGTCAATGCAAAACAACGACACCGGGAATTTTTGCTGTGGGCGATATTGTTTCCTACGACGATAAAGTGTATTTGCTCGTTGGTACGTTCAATGATGCGGTACTAGCTGTTAATAGCGTTAAAAAATATATCGAGCCTGAAGCTAACAGCTATGCAATGGTTTCTTCTCACAATGAAAAATTCCATGAAAAAAATCAACAACTACTAGCCGAAATTCATGCCTAAAATTCACAAGGAGTTCCATTCACCATAATGGCAACTCCTTATTCAAATTATCGAATACTCCCACTACGAACAATATCCACATTTACCTTTGCTTCTATTTTAATATCTTTATAAACTTCTTTCCATTTGCCCTCTTTCCATAACTGCGGATGATAGGCTCTAATTTCTTCTCCGATTCCGACTACATCAGAAGATACTTCTTGGCATTTTTTAAACATCCTAGCTATGTCTTTTTCTACTCTGCCTTCAATAAACTTCTCTACTTTTTCTCTTCTCTTTCTTCGATCTAAGTTGTCTGGCGGATATTCCGTCATGATTATTGGCATGTCCACCTTATACTGAACCTTTATTTGATCTCCATTCTGTGTTATTTTCATTTTTTTCTTAAAGTTGATGACATTAAATCCAACCGAAGTTTTTCTTTCATTTTTATCCACTAAGTAAGCTAATTCAACGATTTTTGATTTTCCAAAACCTAATAATGTAGCAAAAGTGGATTCTCTTAATGAAAGATGCACACCAGTGTATTTTTTTTCATTAAACAAGGCCATTCCTTCAGCTTCAGGAAGCTTTTTTTCACCACTGGTTTTTAGATATGGTAAGCCGAGGTCCCTTCCTTCGCTAAACATGCCCGTAGCAGCAAGTTGTAAACTAGTTGTAGGATATATTGTCGCTTGTTCAAAGCTCTCTATAAAGTCTAAATAGTACTCTCCAATCTCTTTCGGAAAACTTTCTTTTAACTCCAAAAAGTCTTTTGTCGAGCCCTCTGTTATCACAACCTTAGCAGTCATGGGATTTTGAGCTGATCGATAATAAACATCTAACAGATCATATAAATCTTTCTTTGCTGATTCTTCACTAACTAATACAGTAGTCAGCTCAGCAGTATCCATCGTTTGCTCGGTTTTTTTATTGGCATTAATTCTTGCTTCTCTCAGTGTTTTACCTACGCCCTCAAGCACTATATATTTAGTAGGGTCACTACTTGAACTAGGGTACGCATAGTATCCTCTTATATCTCCGATGTATCCATCTATACCTACTACAGAAATAACAGAGAGTTCTTTATACAATCGTTGATCCCAACATCCGCTAAGGAATAAAGAGCCGATAAGGAGAAAAAAAATCATTTTATGCATTTAGTTTTCCCTCCTTTGATAATAACTACTGGGACATGGGCAATAATTTCAAAATATATAATTAAATTACAATGGAAAATTTATATCTTCTTTCCTTCAGGATCAAAACTGCTTGGTTGCGCAGTCGACTTCGTATGCTTTCCACGGAATAAAATTTGCCCCATTTTATTAGGTGTAAATGGAACAAGCGGGAAGAAATAAGGGGATTTTAAAGAATTCAAGTTACATAAATGTATATTTAACAGCAGTAGTCCAATCACTATACCGAAAAAGCCAAATAATGAAGCTGCAAACATAAAAGGAAAACGCAATACGCGTATTGACGTATTTAGTTCAACTGATGGTACAACATAGCTCGAAATTGCCGTTAATGCTACTACGATTACCACCATATTGGATACTAAACCTGCACTAACAATGACATCTCCTACAACTAAACCGCCGACAATGCCAATAGTCTGAACTAAAGACTTTGGTAACCGGACACTAGCCTCTCGAATCAGCTCAATAATGATTTCAACTATTAATGCCTCAACTAGCGGATGAAAGGGGATTTCACTAATATCTAATTTAAGTTTCTTGCTTAATTCGATGGGTAGGATCTCATAATGAAAGCTAACTATCGCAATATAAAAGGCAGGCAAATATACAGCTGTAAGGAAGCTAACGACCCGCACCATTCTATAAAATGACCCTACTATGACTCGACTATTAAAATCATCAGGTGATTGGTAAAATGAAAATAATGTAACAGGTGCTACAAAAGCGGTTGGTGAATAATCAGTCATTAGAACAATTTTTCCCTCGGTGAGATTAGCAAATATTCTGTCTGGTCTTTCGGTATTCATAATTTGGGGGAACGGTGAATACGGGGAATCCTCAATGAAATCATTCAATTGCCCTGATGCATATAAACCATTCGCTTTCTCTTTCATTTTTTCAAGCTTTCGCTCTAAATCAGCGAGGTTATTCTGATTTGCAAAACGTGCTAAATAGAAATAATATACCTCTGCTTTGTTTTCCGTTCCAACGGTTATTTTTTTTACAATTAAATCAGGTACTCGCATTCTTTTTCGAATGAGCCCCAAATTCACGTCTATATCTTCTACAAACCCTTCATGGGCACCTCGTAAGATGGCTTCATTTGTCGGTTCATCCGGAGAACGGTGAGGCAAATTTGGCATGGTGAATCTAATCATTTGTTGAGAATTTAATAAAAGTAGTACCGTATATCCTTGGCATACATATTCAACCAATTTTTCAAGGTTATAATTTTCTTTTTGGCTGGCTGTCGTTGCATCCCAATCTTTTTCATTAAAAGTTGTTTGCACTTTCAACACGTTCACTATGTCTTGTACATCTTTTGCATTGACCATCGAGCTATAGTAGCAGAGAATAGCATATTGATCAGTCGGGAACGAGATCTCTCTTGCTACAAAATCAACCGAATTATAAAAAGTGGCTTTCAATTTTTCAACCATTGATTCTAGCTGGAGCATTTCATTCCTCCGTTATTTTTCTTTTCTTTTTATGAGTCTGAAAAAACTTACGATTTCCTTAACATTCCTACTTTAATTAGTATGGAACGTAAAATTATATTTCAAACAAAATAACTCATTGCTAGTTTATAAACGCACTTTCATTTTCACTGTTTTATCCAAGAGCTTCGATTTTAATCTTTTTGTAAAGCTAAGAAAAGCATAAGAAAAAGGCTAACAGATGGAGTATCCTTCTGAGAGCCTTCTTCTATTTGTGTAATATACTTAGATATGGCCAACATAATAATGCCATACTAATTTTTCGATAAAACAGAACTTGACTTTAATCTTGTCGAAGTGCTTGAATAACATCAATTTTAGTTGCCTTTCGAGCTGGGCGCCAGCCACTCAGAATTGCTACCCCAATGCTAATTGCAGATGCAATTAGTACCAATTCCCATGGTATTGTTGAAAAGCGAATACCTAACTCGCCAATACCACTTTCAGGCATCACAGCTTCTAAAATCTTTGGTAAGAGAAGATTGGAGGCAAAACTAATTATATAAGATATCAAAATGGCGAGCACCGTCCCTAAGATCCCTATATAGGCACTTTCCATCACAAACAATCGCTGAACTAGCCTTGGTCCCGCTCCAATAGCTTTCATTACACCGATTTCTCTTATACGTTCGGTTACAGCCATTGTCATCGTATTATATATTCCAATGGAAGCAATCAATACTGCAATTGTTCCTACAAAAATGAGACCTATTTTTAAGGCTAAGAAAAATACGTTGAGTTGATCTAATTGCTCTGTGACAGAGTAAACAGATAAGTGCATAGATTTAAGTTTTTTAAGAATACCTTTTACCGCTTCAAGATCTGTAGCATAGACTGCATGGCTTACGTAATAGAAGTCTTTTTCTTTCAACTTCTGATCAGCCACCTTATTATAATCACGGAGAACGATTGGCTTCATTGCTTCATCCATTTGGATAGTTGAATCTGTTAACCATTCTTTCACTGGCTTTTCGCCAATACCTACTACTTTATAGTTACGTGTTTTGGTTTTTTTGTCATCCTCTGTTTGGAATGCAACTGTAATTTCTTTTCCTAACAGTGATTGTTGTAGCCCTTTCTTATTTTCCTTTTCTTTTGTGGTGTCATCTTCTTTTTCCATCGCTTTTAATTCTTGTTTCGTTAATAAATTTTGCCCTAAGTTGTACCCTACAATAACTTCATTCTTTTTTGAAGGATATGTACCTTGAGACAATTTTAATTTTGCTTTCTTGGCTTGTTCAAAATTACTGAAGCTAATCTCGCTGTTGCCACTCCTTTTTTCAAACTTTACAGTAGGAAATGCAGAGGCTTGGATATTTGATTTATTTACAATTGCTTGTACATTAGGTATGCTCCTAATCGCTTTTTCATCTAACTTTTCTTCATCATTTGAATACACTTCAATTTTTGTAACAGCGCTATCGGATAGAATCTCTTCCTTCATGGTTCCCTGTAAACCAAAAGCAATCGAAGCGAGTACAATCAAAAATGCACAGCCCATTGTAGTTGCTAATACGGTTGTAAAAATGCGCATCCGGTTTTTCTTGACATGCTGCCTAACAAAATCTATTTGGTCTTTAAATAGCAACGGTCTCTACCTCCTTTAATACTCCGTCGTGCATGCGGAATGTTCTATTGGCAATCGTAGCCACTTCTTCGTCATGAGTAATAATGACAAAGGTGATGCCCATTTGTACGTTTAATTGTTTAATTAGCTGTAAAATTTCTTGTTCCGTCTCTGAGTCAAGGCTGCCTGTAGGTTCGTCCGCGAGTATAATCGGTGGATTTGTCACCAGGGCACGCGCTATACAAACTCTTTGCTGTTGACCACCTGAAAGTTCATTTGGGTAGTGGTCTGCTACTTTTTCTAGCTCTACCTTCTGTAAAATTTCTTGTACATGTTGCTTTCTTGATTGCTTAGGAACTCCTTTGATTTTGAGTGGAAGCTCTATATTCTCCTTAGCCGTCAATCCTGGCATCAGCTGAAAGTTTTGAAAGATGAATCCTGTATTCACCATACGGAATTTTGCGTGTTCCGCTTCGGTAAAATTGGTTGTTTCCTTTCCATTCATATGAATGGAGCCTGTTTCTGGTTTTAAAAAACCTGCTATGACATTTAATAATGTGGATTTCCCTGAGCCACTTTTGCCCACAATAGAGATGATCTCTCCATCATTAATATTAAACGAGATATCCTTTAATACAGGAACCCCTCTTTCATTTCCTTTCTTTCCAATTTTAAAAGTGTGACTAATATGCTGTAATTGAATCAAAATCGCGTCCTCCCTATTCTTTCACTCTATTTTCCAGTATATATCCACTTTCTTAATAAAAAGGTAGGAAGAAAATGAAGATTTTCTTAAGATTACTTAGAATGTATGAAAAAAGAAGCCATAAAAATGGCTTCTAATAAGGAGTTATTCTTTATTTTCTTTATCTCTGTCGTCATCTTTATTCCGATATCTGGAAAAGTCTTCTTCTTCCCCAAACTCAGTTGAATAGTCGAAGTTCCTTTGTCCGCTTCCCATTGTCTCTTCCGCTTCATCACCGATAGGCATGAATAAAAGCGTAAGACATGCTAATCCACTTAAGCCAACAAGTGCATAAACTACTCGAGAAATAGGCGCTAATTGCCCGCCAAATAAGGAAGCAACCAAATCGAATCTAAAGAAACCAATAAGTCCCCAGTTGATAGCACCGACAATTGTTAGTACTAAGGCAATACGCAAAATCGTCTTCATCCTGAACACCTCCCCTGCTGTAGAGTGAAAAGCGAGTGGGATGACAAAAAAGCCACCCCACCATTGAATCTTTATCGTCTATGTTCGACTAAGTCTATGGCGCCTAAGACCACATGCGCAAGGCCAAAGCCAATGATCGACCCTCTATAAATCGGCTTTAAAGCTTTATTATTGCGAAGTGACATACCTGTAATCGTAACTGCCGTTCCAAGCACGGTAGGAATTAATCCTTCTCGATCCATCGCCATAAAAACGCCTCCCCAAATGATTAAGATTCCTTGTTATCTTTTGCATTCAGACATATTTAATACTACAACTGAAGAGAAGTATTTTTTTACAAGACAATGTCCAACCTAATAAAAAAACTGCAAATGAACGCCAAATAAATGGAGTTCAAATACAGTTTTTTTAAGTAATATTCTTAGCTTGAAGCAATGACTATCTGATTTCTTCCTTGTTTTTTCGCCTGGTATAAACATTCGTCTGCTTTCCCAATTAACATGGAAGGAGACATGTCTGCATGATTATATTCAGCAATGCCCGCTGAAATGGTAATTGGCTCTCCTGTTGGACTATTGGTTGCTTCTAATTCTCTGCGCAAGTTTTCTGCTATATCAAAGGCTTGTTGATTATTGGTGTATGGCAAAACCATGATAAATTCTTCGCCCCCGTATCTACAACAAATATCTGATGGCCGTGCAACTGATCGGATTTGAGATGCTAAGAATTGTATTACTTCATCACCTACATTGTGTCCATAGGTATCGTTTACAGCTTTAAAATGGTCAATATCCATAATGACGAGAGAAAATGGAATCTTCTCGGTAGTAAATTCCTTTAACTTCACATCAAGCGTCCTGCGATTTGTCAGCCCTGTCAGTGGATCTGTTGTTGATTGATCCATAAAGAACGTCACTTGTTGATGTAAAAAGCTCAGACTTTGAATTAAGGCCGTCTTTAATTGCCTTACCTCGTAATACCATGCTTTCACATCAGACAAGTTCTTAGACTCATCCTTTTGCATACTGTTCTCTGCTAGCTCTGCTAGGCGCTGTAGTGGTTTAGATATTTTGAGTGCTGCCCAAATGATAATAACCAATGTCACAATAAGAAGTGGAAATGCGACGTACAACATTTGTTTAACCATCGTTACTGCTGGCTCCAAGGATATGTCCGTCGGCCTTTGTGCCACGACTCCCCAGCCCGCATTTCCGACAATTGCATAGCCTGCCAGCATATCTTTACCCTTTGAATTGATGACACGTTGCGCTCCATTTGGTTCCCGACTCATAATTTTTTGTATGACTGCATTATTTTTTATAACTTCATTAATACGAGAGTGATCTTGATGATAAATAATCCGACCACCACGGTCTACTACATAGACATATGAACCATCGTTATAAAAATGATTGCCCAGTAATTCATATAGAATATTACTTTCCTCAAGATAGATAGTGCCACCTACTAACCCCAGATATTTTCCGTTATTAGAGAATATAGGGGCTGATATAAATATCAGTTCCTTTTGGGTTAGGCCCTTGAAGGGGTCAGAAACCATTGGCTCTTGTTCTTTTAAAGCCTTTTTTACTGCAGGTAAATCAGCCATTCTGCCCTTCAAGTTGAGAGATTGGGGAGATGTAGCAATAATTTCCCCCTTCTTATCAATAATAGAAACAGAGTTAAATGTATTGGTTTGCATTTTAAGCCGGTCTGCCTCTTCTAATAGACGCTTTTCATCATTTATATAGGTTGCGAGAATATTAGTATTATATGTTAATGTTTGTAATGTTTCATTTAAGTAGTTATTAGCAGTCGTTGCCAACTTCTCTGCATATACTCTATTTGTTTCTAGCGTATTATCCATTAGCGTTTGTTTATTCATTCGATAGCTACTAAAAAGACTGCTGCCGATTGTTAAGGCGAATGCTAATATTGCAACACCTATAATTAAATGCTGCAGCTTCAAATATTTTTTTCTCATATGATTTACTCACTCATTTTTTAAAAATTTGAAAGGTTACACCATTAGCAGATTATACATGAATATTGGATTGCTTTATATGCTTATTAAGAACGAAGAATAGGAAATATCACTGTCAGTAAATAGGTATTTTGGTAATTAAAATGATTTGTTAACCTTTTTTACAAATATCAAATTTGCTCTTCGTCATAGCTGTTGAAATATTTTGAGACAATCCTACTAGGAGAAATAAAGTCTCTTATTTGCATTCGAACCTCTAGTGATATACGCTTTTAAAGAAAAGAAATTTTATCCAAAGGAGCGATGGAACGATGTACGTAGTAACAAACCGTATCAAAGTGAAAAAAGGATTTGCAGAGAAAATGGCGCCGAACTTTACTCGCCCTGGAGCATTACAATCATTTGAAGGCTTTGTAAAAGTGGAAGTAGCTGTTAGCAAAGACTTTGAAGATTATGATGAAATGAGCGTCAACATGTACTGGGAAAACCTTGATGGCTTTAAAAAATGGCGTGAAAGCGATGCATTTAAACAAGCACATAAACGCCCAGCTGCTGATTCAAATGAGGGTCCAAAAGAATCACCAATGCTTGGAAGCCAAATTGTTGTAGCGGAAATCGTTTCTCGCATTGAAGCTTCAACACAAGCCTAATAAAAAAGCTCTTGCGTACAGAAATACTGTTCGCAAGAGCTTTTTTCTATTAAGGTTTAAGAATGCATAATTTCTCCGCCATTTACATGGATGCACTGGCCAGTCATGTAGGAAGCATCATCTGATGCAAGTAACACATATGCACCTACAAGTTCACGTGGTTGACCTGGACGCTTCATCAGTGATTCAGTACCAAATTGCTCTACTGCTTTTTCATCAAAGGATGATGGAATAAGAGGAGTCCAGATTGGTCCTGGTGCAACCATATTTACACGGATCCCTTGGCCAACGACATTTTGTGCAAGGCTTCGTACAAAGCCCACTATTGCACCCTTAGTTGATGTATAGTCGATTAATTGTTTGTTGCCTTTGTAAGGATTAATAGAAGTGGTTGCGATAATAGAGCTTCCTTCTTTTAAATGAGGCACTGCAAATTTGCTTAAATAGAATAATGGATCCATATTGACAGCAAATGTTTTTTTCCATTGTTCTGTTGTGATATCTGTAATGCTGTCCACCGGATATTGAACAGCTGCATTGCTTACGACAATATCAATTTTGTTAAACTCTTTTAATGTGTCATCGATCAGTTTTTTACAGGTTTCCTCTTGTGAAATATCACCTTGGATTAATAGACATTTTACATTTTCGTCTTCTATCATTTTTTTCGTTTCTTCAGCATCACCATCTTCATCTAAATAATTAATGACGATATTGGCACCTTCTTTAGCATAAGCAACTGCTACAGCTCGGCCGATTCCTGAATCTCCACCTGTAATAATTGCCACACGATCTTTCAACTTACCGCTTCCTACATAATCCATTGGTTGAATTGGTAGAGGATTCATTTTTGATTCAACGCCGGGTTGATGTTCTTGTGTTTGACCTGGTTGTCCGCCTTTTTGTTGTTCATTAATGTTCATTTTATATCTCCTCCTTATCGTTTTTACATTCAAACCATAGCCATCTCTGTTTAAAAATAAACATAAGAAAATATACACTCAATAAATATAAAAACGGCCAAACGCTTCTAAACTAGAAGTGTTTGGCCGTATTATTATTATCTTCTTCTTATAAAGATCCGTATCCAATGATGCGTGGAGCCCAATAGCTTCCGCTTGCTACACTTTGATATTGAACTTTATTTCCTGCCGCATGCAATACACGTTTATTGCCTGCATAGATACCAACATGTGTAATCTTTGTACTTCCTGGTGTTGCACCAAAGAAGATTAAATCTCCTACATCTGGGGTACTTACTTTTTTAGTGGCAGCGCGTTGTGAACCTGTGTTATGCGGTAAGCTGCCATATCCTGCTTTTTTATATACATAAGATGTAAAACCTGAGCAATCAAAGCCTGATGGTGTTGAGCCGCCCCATACATACGGAACACCAAGATACTGGCTTCCCACGCTAATAAGTTTATTACCTTTTACAGCATTTGATACCTTTTTAGTTTTTGTATATTTTTTAATATATGTTTCAGCAATCCAGCCTTTTTTGCCTTTGTATGTTACTTTGTACCATTTTTTCTTCTTAACAGTTTTTCTATAAGATGCTTTTACTACTGCGCCTTTTTTCAATGTAATAATTCTTTTTGCTTTTGCAGATGTATCTTTTCTCATATTAAGTTTAGCTTTTGCTTTAAATGTTGTAGAAACTTTAACAGCTTTAGCACTTGAAACAGCTGTAATGCCTGAAGTGTGATTAGTTGCAACAGTCTTGGCTTGTGCCATTTCATCAGAGGATGTTCCGAATAATGCACCAATGCCTAATGATAAAGTTAATGTGCCAGCTGTAATCACTTTAAATACTTTTTTATTCATGTATGTTATTCCTCCATCGTTCTTTTGATTATTATTTGATCTATTTAAACGGTTCATGTTGTTTTCTTGTTAGCTCACGTTCTCCATATTAGGCAATTTCAAACGGATAAACAACTACATTCCAGTTACAAGGTGATTACTTTTTATTACAAATAATACAAAAGGGGAGGTTTTTGATATTTTTTTAATACTTTAAAAGCTGCTGACATAAACGGTACCGAGTTATTTAACATCCAATTTTATAAAGAATTTCGCTTTTAGTGCATAACATGAGATAATGGGTGTAACCTCATACTGTAAAAGCAGCTGCTATTTTCATACTTGTTACTATAGCGCTGGCTTGAGATAAAATAATGTTGAAGGATGACGAAATGACTACAATACAAACATTGCGAGTAGACCCCAAATATGTAAACGATTTAAAAAAGGGCTATCCCCTTATTCTAAAAGACGCAATCCTAAATAAAGATGTACTACAAGATGAAGGTGATTTAATACGCCTAGTTGATCAGCATAACCGCTATGTCGGAACAGGCTATTATGGCAACCAAAATAAAGGGATTGGCTGGGTATTCACAACAAAAGAACACGAAACGATTGACGACGAATTCTTCAAAAAAAGACTGGAAAAAGCTCTTTCGCTACGCGAAAACTTTTATAATGATTCAAATACAACAGCTTTCCGCGTGGTAAATGGTGAAGGAGACGGCATTGGTGGCTTAACGATTGACTATTACGATGGCTACTATATGGCGAGCTGGTATAGCGAAGGAATTTATTCATTTAAAGAATCTATCTATAATGCACTAAAGGAATTAGTGGACTTTAAAGGTGTTTACGAGAAAAAACGATTTGATACAAAAGGCCAGTACATGGAACAAGACGATTTTGTGATGGGGACTGAAGGTGATTTCCCTATTATTATTAAAGAAAATGGCATGAACTTTGCCGTGGACTTGAATGATGGAGCAATGACGGGTATTTTCTTGGATCAACGAGATGTGCGAGAAGCTATACGTGATCATTATGCACAAGATACAAATATGCTCAATACATTCTCTTATACTGGCGCATTTTCAGTGGCGGCTGCTTTAGGTGGTGCAGTGAAAACAACAAGTGTTGACCTTGCTAAACGTAGCCTACCAAAAACGATTGAACAATTTAGCGTAAATGGTATTGATTATGAAGCACAGGACATGAAGGTAATGGATGTTTTCCAATACTTTAAATATGCAGCGCGTCACGAATTAAAGTTTGATTTAGTAGTACTAGATCCTCCAAGCTTCGCGCGTAATAAAAAGATGACCTTCTCAACAGCTAAGGACTATCCCAAATTATTGGCTGACGCCATCCAAATCACAGAAAAAAATGGTATTATTGTGGCATCCACAAATAATGCAAGTTTCGGTATGAAAAAGTTTAAAACATTTATCGACCAAGCATTTAAAGATACAAACGCTAAATACAAGATTGTTGAACAATATGGTTTACCAAAAGACTTCAGAGCAACTCGTGAATTCCCCGAATTCAATTATTTAAAGGTTGTCTTTATAAAAAAATTAAGCAAATAATATAAAGCTGCTGTTTTTTATACAGCAGCTTTTTTCTTATATTAATCAATTTTAATGACTTTGCGTAGTCTTAAAGCAAAGAGGCCTGCAAAAATGGAAAGGATAATATCCTTTGGCAACGGCGGCAGCATCCAAAGCCATGCCATTTTATAAGTAAATCCTTCTGGGGCTTGTGCCCACAATTTGTAGGCATAGTACATCCATGTTGTACCAAATACATAATTGATTACTAGTCCTACTAAAGCAGCTGCCAAATACATTGTCTTTGTCCGGCTATGTTCTACCATCTTTCCTATTATGTAAGCAACCATTATAAATGTTACGATAAATCCAAACGTTGGGCTCAAAATAACCGAAAAGCCACCACTAAACTTTGCAAACACTGGTGCCCCTACTAAACCTAGCAACGTATAAACCAGCATAGAAACAGTACCCAAACGGCTACCTAATACTAAACCTGCTAAAATAGCAAAGAAGGTTTGCATTGTGATGGGTACGCCTCCTATTACGAGGAAGGAAGACACGTTTGCACCAATCATCATTAAAGTTGCAAATAAGCCACAATAAGCGATCTCTCGTGCCGAAAATCTACCTTTTACATTTGTAACATTTGTTGTCATTTTGTTCTTTCTCCCCTTTGTTAACCAAATATATTTATAGGTTAACATAAATCAAGAGAAATAAAACTATTTTTTTAGGAATTCGACAATTTTTTATTCTTCCTCATCAAAACCAAATAACTTCTCTTCTTCACTTTCATATATTCGACCCAAATTATTTGTATCCCTTTCAACCTGAAGAATAATGATACATTGCCTTTTATCCGTTTGGATAATGGGTAACTCTTTTATTTCAAGAACAGTAACCAAATCATTCTCATATTCTTTTTGATAGGCTTTCATCTCAACGACTATATTTTCTAGATCCTCTTGATCGCCTCTGTAAACATCAAGTATTACTTCCACTTCATATTTTTCTATCATGCGTCATAGCTCCTTTTGACAATTATAGCTCCGCTCCAGATGGCGCTTTCCGCGGGCTTGGCTTCAATCTCCTCATCACTTCGTTCTTGCGGGGCTTTCAGCTCAAGCTATTCCCGCAGGAGTCGCCATCTTCCGCTACTCTATAAAATGGCTGTGCTTTGTAACGAAAATACTTTCGGTTATATCTAGATTTCTATCTCTTGAATAAATTTTCCTTTGAAAAATATAAAGTTTCTAAATGTAGTTACTTTCTAAATTATCCAATTTTACTTCCATCTAATGATTACTATCTATTGCTAATATTTATTCTTTCAATTTTTATTCCTTAGACTGTTCATGTGCAATGTAGGTACTACTGTTTTATAATAGAGATAGGTAATAAAAGAAATGATTGAGTTAAAGAAAGGATTTTTATGTTTAGAAATAAGAAAATTAAAATCCATGTCTCTGGTTGGCCTGCGTTATGTCTATTAATTGCCATCATGGCCGTACTGCTACTATTGGCCATTACTCTACCATACTTTGGGTTTTTTGGTTTATTTAATATATTGGCTAAGTTTAACTTGGCAAGCATGGAGTTATTCGAAAAAGGTTATCAAAATTTCTTTTACTTTGAATGGTTACTAATTTTGATTATTGCGATGGTTATTATTCTAGATTTAATAAGTCTAATGATCATTGCCGGTAGCAACCTGAAGCTGGCATTTCCTATTAGTACTATGAGCACAATCATTCAATTCTTGTTGAGTTTAACTATTTTTAAAAAGGTAATCATACCTAGCTTTCAACATGTACAGATTACATGGAAGGGTTCGTTAATTCTCTTTCTTCTCATCTACCTTGTGACGAGTGTATTTAATCATGAGACGCCTAAAGAAAAAAAGGTAAATAGCTAGCAACTTCACCCTCAAATAAACCTTGATATATATATAATAGTATGATAAAATCCTTTAAGTTCAGTTCTTTTTTGAAGAGTTGAACTTTCGTGTGAGTATAAACCTAATTTTGGGTCTTGGTGAAAACCTTGACCCTTTTTTTATTTCTCAAAAAAGAAGCCCTTTTCAAAAGAAAAGGGCTTGTTTTATTAATTGTTAATATACATTTCAAAGACTTCGCTATAATCCTTCTTGACGAATTGTTTCTTGCTTTTAAGCATCCAGTCATTCGCGAATTGTGTGATTTGTTCAAAGGCCTGTGCAGGCGTACCTTCTTGCGTGTTCATCTTACCGATTGCCTGTGCTGCCAGTGATAAGCTACTTTCTGCTATTTCATATTTTTTTTGATTATGAATCATTTCTTGGGAAATAGCATGTAATGCCTTATAAAGATCTTTAATCTCTGTATCGAACTTTTTGTGAATATCAATCGAAAATGGCTCGTTGTTCATAGTAAATTTAATCTCTATATCTAAATCTATTGTTCCTGCTGTTTCTAACATTACATTTGAGATATGTGAGTGTTCATAATCATATCTCTTTAAGAGCCGCTTTTTGCTGATTGCTGAATCGCCATCTACATGGACCAAACTATAATTAGTGAAGCAGTACTCATCTGCTTTCGTTTTGATTAAATAATAGATAACTTCTCCAGCTTCATGCAAGACAAAATCATCGGATTCCGTTTTATCAAAATCTTCTTTTGCTATCACCATGCCAATATCTGATAATCCTAATGCATCTGATGCTAATTTTTTGAACATCTTGAACCCCTCCTATTCTCTATTCCGTTAGATAGACTACTCTGAAATGCGTGTGAAAAATTCAAGCAATTTAGCGTGATCCGATATATTGTGATTGCACTGCTCCCCATTTATACAAATATAATTGCTATATTTAGTGAACGTCTCAGCTGTCTGTCCCTTCGTTTTGGTAGTAAACAGACTCACCTCACCATGATGGTTGCAGATAGAACAAACCCCTTTTGTTACTTTGGTGCTCATCGTCCCTTTTAAAGCTTTCAGATTACCTTCATCTTCTATAACAATATATTTGCGATGCGTTTGGGTATCATCCCAATTCAAATAGCAAATATGCTGAAAGTCCAAATCTTCTAGGTTTGGTAGCTTTAGTTTCTTCTCTTTTCTAAAAAGTTTTTTTAGCTCTGCTGTTGAGATTTGGTAAAAAGGAATGACATAAGGCTTTAGGCTTTGCAAAAACGAATCGCCTTGTTGGCGTTCTGTAATTGTGTATAACGGTTCAATTAGCTTTGTTTGTTCTTCAGATGGATCAATTGCATTGAAAATTTCATTTTCCACGAGTCCTTTTACAGCTTGAAGTACATTTTTATCTTTTGTTGTTGTATAGGCGTTTAATAGTTTATTCAGTTGCTGCTCAATTAGATGAAAATTTGCTACTGATAAGAAAGATTTTATTGTTTTTTCCATTCGAAATCACTCCATTAAATAGGTTTTTAAATGAGCTACCTAAAGAAATGATTCATTGCATTAACAGTGCTCCATTTCTTTAGCAAAAGAATAGTATAGAGCATGCATTACAGTTGAATGCAGACATTTTGGATGCCTCCTAAAAATCAAGTTATCTCTATACTAACATCTACATTTTGGAAAAACAATTTGCTATCAAACGCAAACAAAAAAAGCACTCAGAATTCCTTGAGTGCTAATCTGGTGTAATGAAGAGTGAATGTAATCCCTTATTCTCCTAAAAGAATACGCTCTTTACAAAATGCTAAAATCATCGCTTCTTCATCTTCTTCTAAAGCAAAGTCTAATACTGAAGCATCTGCTTTTGCAATTAAGAAGTAATTGGCAATGGCAATCTCATCATTTTTTTTGGAGATAATTACTCGTATCTCAAGCCCGCCCTCTCTATAGAGTTCGTCTTCTTCATCTATCTCTATATCCAGCAAAAACTCGTATCGTTCACCTTCAATAATGTGTGTAGGGTCCACGATTTCTTCCATTGTGTATGCTAATATGTCCAATCATATCGCTCCTTTTAAAGCTTTCATTATTTTATAATATAGGAAATCGAAAATATGTAAAGCAAAGGGGCGCGTACATCATGAAAGAGCTAATTTATTATCAAGATGTGATGATGAAGGAATTTGAAGCAAGTATACTTAAACAAGCAATAGCCGAAGACGGGAGAAAATATATTGTCTTAGACAATACTGCTTTCTACCCTACAGGTGGCGGCCAGCCGCATGATACAGGTTATTTAAATGATGTAGAAGTGGTGGATGTAGAAAAAGTAGATGGAAATATTCGGCATTATGTTCTTTCTTTCTTGCCGGAAGATACAAAAACAGTGCACGGCAAGTTAGATTGGGAACGCCGATTTGATCATATGCAGCAACATGCGGGTCAACACATTCTCACGGCATCCTTTGTAGAGTTATTTAATTATCAAACAGTCAGCTTCCATCTTGGACAGGAGACTGTAACGATTGACCTTGATACCTCAGAACTAACGGAAGAAGAGCTCCAAGCCGTTGAAAAAAGGGCAAATGACATAATCCTTGATAATCGCCAAATTGAGACAAAGTGGATCACAGAAGAAGAGCTTTCTAAATATCCTTTACGTAAAGCAATTCAGGTAACGGGTGAAATCCGACTCGTCATCATACCGGAGTTTGATTATAATGGCTGCGGTGGTACTCACCCTATCACAACTGGCGGTGTACAAGCGATCAAAATTCTATCAATTGAGAAACAAAAAAATAAGACCCGTGTCCATTTTGTTTGCGGTATGCGCGTTGTACACGAACTAGGTTGGAGAAAAAAGGAGTTATCGAAGGCAGCGAAATTGGCCAATGCTCCCGAAAAGGAAA
This sequence comes from Rummeliibacillus sp. G93, assembly GCF_023515935.1. NCBI lineage: Bacteria > Bacillati > Bacillota > Bacilli > Caryophanales > Caryophanaceae > Rummeliibacillus > Rummeliibacillus sp. G93. The sequence continues at coordinate 110,219 of NZ_CP097314.1, read as the reverse complement.
CAGCTGGTGCTGTACAAAAGTTGCTTGATACTCAAAAATCTTTAGAGAAAAAGTGTACCCAGGCGGAGAAACAGCTTCTTTCATATGAAGCAAAAGAATTGGCTATGGAAAACCCTACAGATTCCATAATCAAAAAAGCATTCGTTAACCGTTCCATACAGGAATTACAGCAACTAGCGCGTTCCATTGTAAAACTGACTCCAGCAACCACTATACTATTTGTTTCAAAGGATAGAGAGCAGGTCCAATTTGTTGCAGCAAAGGGAAAAGATACTGACCAAGTCAGCATGAAGGATGTATCCAATGCCGTTTTCTCTGTAATCGATGGCAATGGCGGAGGCAATGATACATTTGTGCAAGGCGGGGGCAAAACAGGTCTTTCTCCTAATGAGTTACTAAGTAAAATGGTAGAGGCTTTAAATAAATAAGACAAAAAAGACTGTAGAACAATCTTCTACAGTCTTTTGTCATTCATCACCATAAAGGATGGCTGATTGGCGATTTTTTCAATAAATATATTCCAATCTATCATCATAGTATTGTAATGGAAGTCATCCGGCTTACCTGCTGGATAAGTGATATGCTCTGCATCAGAAAAGAAATCATCCCAATCATTTGGCTGCTGGTACCGTTCAAGCTCACTTTTTTCCACTGTTTTCTTTTGGAATTCCTCATATGCAAGCGGTATAATTTCTAGAAAAATCTTTTCCACGTTCCCCTGTTGAATAGAGGAGCGCATTTGCCTTAGCCAATAATGAATAATCTCTGCATCTAATTTGCTATAGCTATGTGATTGTATAGAATAAGGGCCGTGTTTTGCCTCTTCTTGCCGCTTATTGAGATCTTCAATTTTATAATCTACAAATGAATCATACACCCCTTTTAATTTCTCCTTTAAGGATGCAGATATCTCTTCTGTTTGAAGCAATACCACTAGCTTCATTGCTAAGAAACCTAGCTCTACCCCTAATTGCTCTTCACTGACAGCAGTCGATTTTTGATTAATCAGCCATTTCTTTGCAGATTGATAAAAGGCTCCTGCCGCAGCTAAGTCGATTACTTGGTAACCATTAGCTGAAATAGCCAATTGCGCTTGCATTTTAACCCCCGTGAAAAGAAGACGCAGCAAATCCCCCATAAAATAGGAATCTCTTTCAAGCCATGCATCCTGCGAGCCTTTCAGCTGAGCATAATCAGGATTTTGTTCTAGAAACTCCTTATACTGATCCACTTTCTGCTGGTAGATAACCATGATGGAATGGCGCATATATTCTTTTTCGCCCACAGCTCCATTTCGTTCGAAGAAATCTCCCACTGTTTCTGTATAAGCATTAATTAGCCGCTCTAATCCCCTGCTCCAAATATCTTCAAGCTTCTCTAACTGCTTTATTTCTTCCTCACCCGAAAAATCTCTTGCAATACGTTCTCTATATGTACAATATTCGGATGCCAAAAAGTCTATACGCTCGCCAATAGCTGCAATTCTCTCAAAGCTTAAGCCACCTTTAGCACTGACATTGAACTCTACCATTTTCCAAAAGATCTCTTTTGGTAATCCAACTGATTCAATTTCTTCCTTTGTAAGTGCTTGCAAGCGCATGCGCTTATTTGCTGAGAAATGGTTCGGCCAACGCTTGTATCCATCATCTATATACTGTTTTCTTAAATTCTTGATCCTCTCAGTTGTGATCTCTTCTTGAGAGATGTTGAGCGGTAAAGGCCTATCATCTAGTTCTCTCATTGCCGATCAAACTCCTTTAAGCCATATAATAGCCAATAATGTTACACCTATTCTATCATAGGCTTTCGGAAAATGTACTTTTACAATTGGCAGTCATTTTTGAACAATTAATTTATTGAAATCTTTTACTTTTACTCCTCTAGGTACCTTTAAATCTATTATTGTATACCCTGGAAGAATCAAACTATAACTCTTGTTGTAACCTTTGAAATAAGGTGGATTAAATGGGAAGAGTGGCATAGTATCTGTTGCAACTCTAAATCTCTTATCTATTTCTCTCGCCCCGTGAATCGTAATTGTGCTTGGTGTTTTTCCATCCACTTTTACAAATGGCTGACTTTCATTTAATTGTAATGATAAATAATACGCATTTGTATGATAGACTGTGCCTTCTACTACACGTTTTTCTGTATTAACTTTATTCATATAAATAATGATTTGACCTATATCACTAACTGTATTAGATGTGATAAACAGTTTATTATTGGGCACATCAGTTGTGAATGTCTTTACAAAAAAAGGTTCTTCTTTACCTTTCAATTGTCCATTCTCTGCACGCTCTAGAAAATCAGTATTCTCTTTCACAATTGTATTTTTTTCTTGTTTAGTCATTGGCACTACATCTGGCTTAAACACACCAACATAAATTGTAGCAACCAGCAATAAAATAGCATATATAGCTATAATCAGTTTAATCTTCCGAATGCTTTCAATATTAATTAGCCTACGCATCAAAGTAATAAGCAGAATTCCCATTAGTATAAAGATACACGCGACAATTAGCCCCATTATCCTTTCACCTCCTGCTTATTTCTCATCAAATAAACAAGCCCTATACAAAGAAGTGATAAGCCTAAAAAGGGTAGATTAAATAAGAATGCTTCCTGTGAAAAAATGCCGTTTCTAAGAAATCCATAAAGTGAATCTATATAATAATTGATTGGTAAAAGAACTATAGCCACCAAAAGAATGAATAACGGGAGAGATGCATGATAGAGTGCATGTAGAGCGTAACCCAAGCACCCTACGGAAAAGGTTACAATTGACATAGTAAGAAAATTAGCAAGAAATACTGACGGCGCGTTCCAAATGGTATAGCCCATAACAATAGAATCTTGTTTAAGTAAATCTACTAGCATGATCTCTAGATAATTGGACAACAGCATGGTAAGACCGATTGTCAGGCTGATCACCAACAGCAATAAAAAGTCAGCCAATAAATGAGCACGAACACTAAAACCTTTCGCTGATGTATTTATTCCTTCTTTACTAGGCATCTTTAAAGAAATAGCAAAAATCCAAAACAGGCTGAAGACATAAGCAATAACTGGCATAGAAAAAATAAATGTGATATTTAGATTGCCTACTGAATCGCTATCCGCAATCGTTCCATTACCTATTGTTAAACATATAAATACCAACTCAATTAAAATAAGGTGAAAGAAAGCACGGATATGCGATTCTACTTTTATAGTAAATAGTTCTTTTACTTCCCCTCGATGTGCTATATCATCAGTTAACATCCAATCCCCCCGTTTCTATACATTTAATAAGCAAGTCCTACCCGAGCTTGAATAAAATGTTCGTTCAAACATTCTTCATATGCAAATTGGGCTGTATCCCCCACAGATATCTTCATACCATCTATCGGTAATACATTTTTTTCTACTCGGTAATGCCCTTCTGCAATGCCGTCTGGTAAATACGTGGGGCAAGCGATTGTCCAAGCAAGAGAGGTCTCTTTTAACATTTGGTATACCTTTAGATGTTCTTCTGCTGCAAAAGTGGCTTTTTGTCTTGACTCGCCTGATTGAAAGCGATACTGTCCAGGCACTACCCGGCTATCTAAAATGCCCGCTGTCCCGATGGTAACAATCCTTTTTACAGCCGCCTTTTCCATCGCCAATATGATATTGGCTATTCCTGCTGTAAGGGTAGTCGTACGGTCTGTCCCAAGAGCACTGATAACTCCATCAATTTTATGTGTAAAAACTTTTTCTATATCTTCTTTTTCAAATACATTTCCTTTTATAACAGTTAGACCCTTTGTTTCTTTTATATTCTCCGGTTCGCGAACAAGAGCAATGACTTCATGTCCATCTTTTATTGCAAGACTTATTACTTCACTGCCCACTCGGCCGGTAGCTCCAAAAACAGCTAATTTCATATTGGGTAATTCTCCTTCCTCTATTCTCCCACTATTCTAACATGATTATTTTATAAATTCTTCCAAAAATAAGCTGCAAACGAGCATGAAGCTTTTGCTCAATTTGCAGCTTATTCAATGGATTATTTATTATTTCCTTCATTTGAATTTTGGCTTTTGTCGTATACAGTATAAATTCGTTCAAGCATAGGCGGATGCGTATAACGGAACCACTTGATTAAACGAGGCGGATTTACTTCACTTAAGCCTGCTTTCGTCAGTTTCTGGAATGATGATACAGCTGCTTCATGGTCACCCGTTAAGGCAATCGCATATTGGTCTGCTCTTTCTTCTTGATACCTCGATACAATATTCGATACTGGACTCGAAACAAATAACAAGAAGGATGTAATCAATAAAAACAGAGGCATAGAGCTGATATTGCTAACTTTTTTCACTCGTAAAACAGAGCCGTAATGTCTAACTGACCAGTTCATTATTTTGGCAGTTAAAAAGAGCCCAATCAGCATCAAAAGAATATAGCCTGCTACACCATAGTAGATATGCTTCTCCACATAATGTCCCATTTCATGCGCCATAATGAAGAGAATCTCACGGTCCGTTAAATTATTTAATGTCGTATCCCATAAAACAATTCGAGAGTTATTGCCTATACCTGTCACATACGCATTCATCGCATTTGTTTTTTCTGCCATATTCACTTCATACACATGGTCTGCTGGAATATTTGCTTTTTCGGCTAATGTTAATATTTTGGTTTCTAACTCTTTATTTTGTAGCGGGTAAAAATCATTGTATAGCGGATCAATGACAACCGGCTGAACGAACATAACGAAAATGGTGAAAGGAATAGAGAGCAGCCATGTATACAGCCACCAGTTTTTTAAGCTTTTTTGCATGAGCCAATAAATGGTTGCCATCACAATCGCAGACATAATATAGTTGACCCCAAAATCAATCCAACCTTCTTTAAGCCATGAAAACAATTTTTGATTGCTAATGCCGTATTCCATGCTTAGATGATAGCTATAATATCGGATAGGCAGAAGGAGCACATACGAAATGAAATTTAGCCAGAATACATAAATAGCTGTTCGAAAAACAGTTGATTTTGCCTTGGAAATAGCCCACTTTTCGAATAGACGAGATAACCCTGCAATCAAAATAAATAAATAGATAATCCACTCAAATGGTGTTACGACAAAGAAGAGGTAATTTCGAATCTTTGAGTACTCTTCGCTTAGTAAAAGTTCATGCTTCGACATAAATACTGCGGGATCCGCTACTGAACCCTTTAAACTTGCGGGAATTTGGCCAGTGCCCATGTGAAAAATATAAACATACATACAAGCTGCATATATGCCATAAAACAAAAGGGTGAAAAACAAAAATTTCTTCCTCATTTAATCGCCGCCAATCTCACCTTGGTTAATTTCCCCGCGCTAGGCGGGAGATGATCATATAAAATCTTGTATATAATTGGAGTAATTCATCTAGAATTGGCCTCCACTGATATTAATAATGAAATGTGACTTTCAAAGCTGCACTAACAGAAATAAGGCCTGCTTCTATCGGTGTGTTTGTCTCATTAGCTAAGGTTGCTCTACTATATAGAGGCTGCTCAAACGCTTGTATTTCTTCTATTTCTATAGGTTCAGAAGATATATGTACATTCATCGTCGCCGCAATGGCTTTTGCCTTTCGCCGAGCATTCAGAAGAGCCAGTTGTAGGGCTTGATGATTGTATTTCTCTGCATCATCTAGTTTAAACACAATGCCAGAAACACTATTTGCTCCATTTTTTACTGCAGTATCAATGACAAGCGCTACTTTTTCCATCTCTCTTACATTTACAGATAACGCATTGGATACCTCAAAGCCTCTAAATAGCTGATTTCCATCAATAAAATCATAATTGGGAGAGATACGATAAGAAGCTGTTTGCATATCTTCTTGCTGGATACCTAAAGACAGCAATGATTGAATCACTTGATTCATCAGCACCGCATTTTCTCTTTGGGCTTTTCTTGCTTCCTGCGCTTTTGTAATCACTTCCACCTGCAGTTTCACATAATTAGGCGCTGCTGCTACCTCGCCAAACCCAGTTACTGTAATCAAGCGTGGTGAAGTAGGCATATGATACATATTTTGATAATACAAGGGATTCCACCTTTCATCATGTTTATCCGATTATAATTCATCTTATGCTTTTTTCTTCGCTAACTTGTCACTGCATGTCTAGATATTTCAATTAAATTTGAAAGGCCAAAAAGGCAACTTATCCTTCGATGTATCGATAAGTTACCTTTATAGTTATATAATCCTTCTCCGTACTATTCAGCCATTTTGTGGTCTGATGGCAACCAGAAAGCCACAAGTGCTAAAACAGGCAATATAGAGATAAATATCATCGTATCAAAGACGCCATAATGGTCCATCATTATACCAATAACAACTGAGCCGATTGCTCCCATACCAAATGCAAGCCCGACTGTTAAGCCTGACATCGTCCCCACTTTGGTTGGCACTAATTCTTGTGCATACAAGACGGTCACTGAAAAGCTCAGCATAATGAAGAAGCCGATCAATGAAAGAAAAACCACGACTAGCCATAAAGGTATATATGGAAGTAAAAGCGCAAGTGGTATTGGAACAAGGAAGGACAGTAGAATGACTTTTTTTCGACCCATCTTGTCTGCCATTGGTCCTCCGAAAAATGTGCCGATTGCCCCTACTGCTAAGAAAATGAAAATAAATAACTGGCCTTTTTGAATGGTAAGATGATAACGGTCCATCAAATAAAAGACATAAAAGTTAGTCATGTTTGTAACATAAAAAGAGCGAACAAAAATGACTGCCATCAGCAAACCTAGTGCAATACCAATTTGCTTTTTAGTCAATACAGGCAGATTTGATATGATTGTTTTTTTCTTCTTTTGGCTTTGTTCTTTCTCAAGCTGCTCTTTATACCATATAGAAATACGGGAAAGAAGAAAAATGCCGATAGCAGCAATGATTAGAAACCAAGCAGCCCCTATTTGTCCAAAAGGTACAAGCACAAAAGCGCTAATTAATGGTGCAAGCGCTTGTCCAGTATTGCCGCCCACCTGATAAATCGATTGAGAAAGGCCTCTTTTAAAACCAGCAGCCATGAAGCTAACGCGTGATCCTTCTGGATGGAAGACGGCGGAGCCTAAACCTAAGAAAATAACAGAGAGCAGAATCATCCAATAATTCGGTGAAAACGCAATTCCTGCTAAACCAAGCATTGTGCATCCCATACCTAAAGGCAATGCATACGGCTTCGGTTTTTTATCACTGAAAAAGCCTACTACAGGCTGTAAAACAGAGGAAACCATATTCAATACAAAAGTAATGAACCCTAATTGTGTAAAGGTCAGTCCAATCTCCTTTTCTAATACAGGGAACATAGCAGGAATGACTGCCTGCAATGTATCATTAAACAAATGGCAAATCCCAATCACAACCATAATAGGATAGATAGGATTCCCTAAAGCGGATTTCGCCATTGTTGTAGCCATATACTTATTCACTTCTTTCTATCTTCATTTTATTTATCACTTTTAATTTCACTTAAAAGAACAGTATTGCCCTTTTCAACAATTGAGTACGAGTGAAGTTACACCTTATTATAGCAATTATTTAATTCCATTTTTCTTTCTATTAAGAGAATAACCTATTTTTTTACGTTCATACTAAGCGCGAATGAATAGAGGAGTGACTATATATGGAGAATTTCTGGGATTCTAATTTCTTGGAATCAAAATTTTGGGAAACAAATTTATGGGAAATGCTATTTCGAACGACTATTTCTTTTGTCGTTTTGCTCATATTAGCAAGATTGCTTGGGAAAAAACAGCTTAGCCAACTGACGTTTTTCCATTATATAACCGGTATTACCATCGGCTCTACTGCAGCAGAAATAGCGGCTCAGAAAGAAACATCCTTTCCAGATGGTCTAGTCTCGCTTGTGTGGTGGTCAGTACTTACATTACTCGCTAGTTACATTGCCATGAAATCTCCAAAGTGGCGAAATATAATAGACGGCAGTCCAACCGTAATTATTAAGAACGGCGAAATCTCAGTGCAAGCCTTAAAGTCCGTGAAGCTTCATATGAGTGATTTAATGATGATGCTCAGGGAACAATCGGTTTATTCTATCCAAGATGTTCATTATGCAATCCTAGAAACCAATGGGCAGCTGAGTATCCTTAAAAAACCAGCAGAACAATCCGCTACAAAACAAGATGTAAATGCAGACGTCTCTATTCCTGAACATATACCAACTGAGGTTGTAGTAGATGGAAAAATAGTATGGACTACAATGGAAGAGCTGAATTTAACCGAAGAAAGTCTAAGGAAGAAACTAAAGAAAAAGAATATAACTGATTTAAATGAAGTATTTTACGCACAGCTACAGCCAAATGGCTCGTTATATATTTGTACACGAACACCCGACAAAGCCCAAAAAAACGACAAGACTGGGTAGAATAATGGCGAATGTATAAGAAATAAAGAAATTTCCCAGGAAATATAAAAGAGTAGCACAATGTGCTACTCTTTTGACTCATTAAACATTTCTTGCAAGGCTTTTTGACGTGATGGCTGGATGACGACCTGATGACGGATTTCTTTCGTCTTTTGCATTGCTTCGTCGATCGTCTTCACTTTATTTAATTCAAGTAGGACAGCTGATGCAACTGTTCCAGCTTTTCCACTGCCGCTTCCACAATGAAAATAAACCTTTTTACCATCATGATAAGCGTTCAATACTTCATCTACTGCATTCCTAATAGATAGCTTTAATTCATTTGGTTCATCTGAGATCGGTGTATGGATTCGTGTATAACCCTCTTCTTTGGTTTCCTCTTGCCGCAAATCTACTACTAGATCAATGCCTTCATTAGTAATAGCATCCTCTACATCCCTTGCTCCACCAAAAAAGAGTTGATTTTCGATTAATTCGTTATATTCTTTTTTCATTTAGAATCCTCATCAAGTAATTCTTTGATTTCTTCATAATGAGGTAATGCAGTAATAGCGCCTGGCTTTGTAGCTGCGTATGCGCCTAACTGGTTCGCAAAGTATACAAACTGGTAAGCTTCTTCTATACTTTTAGGCATTCCATATACATGGACTTGTCTGAGAATTCCCGCCATAAAGGCATCACCTGCACCAGTCGTATCTACACATTCAACAGAAATCGATGGGACGTGTTTTATTTCACCTTCAAATACTACATAAGCGCCATTTTCTCCTGCGGTAACCATCACTAATGGAATTTCATATTCTTTAAGCGCCTCAACACCCTCATGAAGTGTTTTTGTTTGAGTTAAAAAGAACAGTTCTTCTTCTGCTAGCTTTAATAAATCAGCTTCCTGTAAAAAGGCGGAGATCGTTTCTTGACAAACTTGTGGACTTTCCCAGCGAAGTGGACGTATATTCGCGTCCATTGCAACAAGTGCACGATGTTTCTTTGCTAATGCCACAGCAGCCTTCGTAGTTTCAAGGGCTATAGGGTGGAACATTGTATTCGAGCAAAGATTGAATATAGAGGCACGTTCAAATGCTTCCTCACGTAAATGCTGTACCTCGACTTGTAGATCCGGTGTATCATCTATATAATTTGTAAAAATGCGTTCATGTTCTTCTGTTAAATGAACATGCACACCACTTACTCGTTTTTCTGGAATAACTTTTGCATAATTCATAATTACGCCTTCTAGATCTAGTTCTTGGCGTACAAACTGAGATGTCTCATCATCGCCTGTAACGGTAATTAATGCTGCTGGTGCTCCAATTCGGCTTATGCCTGCCGCTACATTGACAGTTGCACCGCCTAAATACTTTGTAAAAGATGTATTTGTCGTATCGTTTGCTATAAAATCAACGAATGCATCCCCATAGACGAGGATTAATTCTTTTTTTGAATCAATCATTTCGAAACCCCTTCACACATATCTTCCTTCTATCCTACCATGAAGACTTATACTACAAAAGCATTTGACGAAAAAAATTAGGTAAAATCTCATTCTTTTTTCAACATAATTGTATCCTAAAGGTACAGAATTATTAAAATTAAGTTTAGTCATTTTTGGTATACTAAATAGAGGAGGGATAGAATGAATATACGACATGCACAAATTGCAGACGCACCTTATATTGCACCACTTATTGTAGATGCTATAGGTGATATTGCCAATAGGCTAACCGGAGAAACAGAACCTCAAACTGTTTTAAATGAATTGCAGGCTTTATTTAAACGTAAAGACAACCGCCATTCCTATCTAAATACATATGTTGCAGAGATTGATGGGAATGTTGCGGGGATGATGGTGGTCTATGGAGGTGATCAAGCACAGGAGCTAGATCATAACCTCGAAAAGTGGCTAGCTGATAAGGGAGCTGAAATCCAGACTATTGAGGTAGAGGCAAGGCCTGATGAGTTTTACATTGACACCATTTGTACTTCGCCAAAATTTAGAGGAAAAGGCATTGGTACAGCACTTTTAGAATACGTGGATACCCTAGCCAAAGAAAAAGGCTACAGTAAACTTTCTCTAAGTGTTGAAAAAGAAAAAGAACGCGCACGAAAACTGTATGAAAAAATGGGCTATGTATATGCAGAACCTTGGATAATCATTGGAGAAGAATTTGATCACATGGTTAAAAAAGTTTAATGCATACGACCGGCGAAACCTACGCTTCGCCGGTTTTTCTATATTTCAACATTACTTATTCATAACGTATGCCTTGCGATAAATCCTCTAGCGCATCATGCGATAATATTCGAAAGAATTTATTTCCTCTCTCGATGATCCCCTGCTCGCTTAACTTATGGATAACTCTATCCAAATGGCGTCTGGTCGTACCTAATAAATCGGCAATTTCACCTATATTTTGGGTTTGTAGTTCCACGCCAAATTCATTATCAGGTGTAGTAATGCTTAATAAATAGCTTGCAAAACGATTCTCTACAGAAGCCAGCAAATTGACTCGTGCCGCAGTCGTGCAGGTTTGAAGCTTATAGCTAAGATGTTTGATGAGATGCTGTAAAAATAAAGGATTATTTTTTTCATGCTGGTTAATATAATCAAAAGGCAGGGCGATACATAAACACTCGGTGACAGATGTGATTTGGGATTGTACGGGTACATGACGTACCAATTCTAAATCTCCAATAATCGACAGTGGCTGGCTAAAGCGCAAAAGCAATGACTTTCCTGTACCTACGCTCGATGTGGTTTTAATCTTTCCCTCTACTAAATAAAGAAGCATTGTCATTTCTTCTCCCTCATGAAGCAATACTTCGCCAGCAGCATAATGGTAAAGGGCAAAGGGCTTGCTAGAAAAAGTAGGAAAGATTTCTTGAAGCTTATATTGATGTATCTTTTCATGAAGCTTACAGGAATCATGTATTACTTTCATAAAAGCCTCCTTTATAGACATATGTCCTATTTCATTATAAGCTGTTTTGATAAGATATTATAAGCAAAAACAGTTAATGTCTTATACTATATAGGTTTGAATATATACAGGAGTGTCGAAAATGAACAAAAATTTAATATTTCCATTAATGATTGTTGTTGGCTCCAGCTGCTACGGCATTTTATCAACCATGATTAAAGTTGCGATGCAACACGGTTTTGAGACGTCTGAAGCTGTAACTAGCCAATATGTTGTCGGCTTTTTGCTTGCCCTCATTCTTTTTGTCGCTACTCAGCGTACATTGCCAAAGATTACAGGCAAGGGTTTCTTAATTATAATGATTTCTGGCTTACTGACAGGCACTACAGGTATAGTTTACGGAAAAGCCGTTCATTATTTACCTGCTTCTTTAGCGGTCGTTATGTTGTTCCAATTCACGTGGATTGGTTTATTTTTAGATTGTATTATCCATCGAAGACGCCCATCACGTATTGAATTATTCTCACTCGTATTTTTAGTGATCGGTACCATTTTGGCAGCTGGCATTTTAGATGTAGACTTAAGCGGCCTTGATTGGCGTGGTTGGGCGTTTGGCTTTGCAGCTGCATTTAGCTTTGCTTGCTTTATGCAGTTCAACTCTCGCCCAGTTGAAGGAATTTCCACTATTGGCCGTATGACTATCATGTCATTGTTTGCTATGATTATTGTTCTTCTTTTCCAAGCACCAGAAGTTCTCGTAAATGGCAAACTTTTCGGTAGTGAATTATTTATCTTTGGTTTATTGCTAGGTTTCTTTGGTATTATTCTGCCAATCTTACTCTTCACTATAGCAGTGCCAAAAGTTGGTGGTGGTTTAGCTTCTATTTTGAGTGCGATGGAATTGCCCGTAGCAATTCTTGCCTCTGTAATAGTCATCCATGAAAAGCTTTCTATCTTACAAGTCGGCGGCATTTTATTAGTACTCGCAGGCATGATGATTCCAACCCTTTTACAAAAAAAGGCGCGACTACAAACTAAATAGCTATGCATACTTTGAAACTCCCTTAGTCGATTTGCTACAATGCAAATGGAAGGGAGTTTTTTATATGAAAAGATTTGGACTACTTATTATTGCTTTGGTTTCCATAGCCGTTCTAGCTGCCTGCAATAATAGCAAAGAAGGGGAAAGAACGGAAACAAAAAAGAAAACTACCGATTTAAGCGCTGCCCTCACTGTTCCTAAACAAGCAAAAGTTGGCGATGAGGTAGAATTGAAAGTTACTGTCACTAGAGACGGCAAAAATTATACAAAGGCAAAAGATGTAGCATTTGAAGCGGAAAATGAAGAAGCCAATACGGACCAAATGATGATTGCCACTTTAAAAGACGATGCCTATGTGGCAAAGCTAAAAATAAGGGATGAAGGTAACTATGTGATCAAAGCACATGTAACTGCCGAAGACGGAAGCCATGTGATGCCGAGCAGAGAGATAGCTGTAACAGGTAATAACTCTCAAAAAGCGACTGATAACACAGCTACCAAATCAGCTAAACAGGTAACAAAACACGATGAGCGTACACACGGTAACGTAACAATTATATATAACAACCCTAATTCGTTTAAAAAAGATGATAAGGTGAATTTAAGCGTTTCTTTAAAATATAAAGGTGAAGCACTGTCAAATGCCTCTGTCCGTTATCAGGTAATTACCCAGTTTAATGGCAGTAAACCGATTTGGATAAATTTACAGGAAACATCATCAGGGACATATGAAGCGAAGCATACATTTACACAAGCTGGTCCCTATTTATTAAAGCTTCATGCTGAAAATGGAAATGGTGAAGACCTTCATATTAATGATGCAAAAAGATTTATTGTAAAATAAAACAAAAAACCTGTATGGCGATGACCATACAGGTTTTCTTTATACATGTACTTAAAAGAAACCAATTAATTATGTTTCAGCTTTTTAGGCCAGAAGCTGTATTTGCCTAAAATAACAATAAGCGCTGGAATGACAATTGGCCTTACTATAAATGTATCAACCAATACACCAATAGCTACAGCAAAACCAAAGACACGCAATTCCATAACTGGCTGTGTAATAAGTACGGCAAATGTAGCTGCTAGTATTAATCCAGCTGAAGAAATAACACCACCTGTTTTTGCTACTCCCTCGAGGACAGCCTCTTTTATTGGCATATGCTCTTTCTCTTCCCTAATGCGGGAAATCAACATAATGGAATAATCAATACCCAATGCTACGAGAAAAACAAAAGTGTACAGTGGTATACGGTAACTGATTCCCTTGTAGTCTAATACATCTTGGAAGAAGAACACCGTAAATCCTAATGCTGCTCCGAATGATAGCAAAATAGTCGCCATCATATAGACTGGAGCAAGTAATGAACGCGTTTGTATGCCTAGCATAATCATGATGAGAATCGTCATAATCGAAATAATCCGGATTTCATCACCCTTGCTGGCACTTCGAATATCTGCATTTTTTGCCGACTCGCCTGCAATTAGTAGCTTTCCTTTTATTTGGCTTTTTTCTAAAAGCTTAGAAGAATTATCACGTAGCTTTTCAATATCATCAAAAGCTTTTTCAGAATAAGGATTTTCTTTTAATACTAGATTAATTTTAGCGACATTTTGATGCCCTTCCGGGAAAGGGTTCCCTTGGATTTCTGCTTGGTCAATGCTACTTTTTTGATTCAATTCCTGTGTCAGATCTGTTAATTGCTTATAGGTAAGTGGATCCTTTGATTTGACCATCACTGTGCTCGGTGCAATTTCCCCAGCAGAAAAAGATTTATTAAGCACATTATAGCCTTGGATAGATGACATCTCTTTAGGAAAAGAATCCAGCAAATTAAACGTATAATGCACTCTTTGTACCATAGATGCAAAGAATACAAGCACTAGGACAATAGGTGCCAACGCAATCCATGGCTTCTCTGTAACAAATCGCCCTAGTCTATGCCAAAAGCCTTTTTTGCCCACCCTTTTTTCAGCTCGTTTTCTCGGATTAGAAGGCCAAAAAGATTTTTTTCCAGCAATGGCAAATAAGGCGGGCATTAAGGTTAGCCCTGCTATTAACATCACTGCTACAGCCACTGCAAAGACAGGTGCAAACGCACGATATGTCTCAAATACCGCCGCAAATAATGTAAGCATACTTAATAGCACCGTACCACCACTGAATATTATAGGTTCCCGTACATAGCGTAAAGCATTCCTCATCGCCTCATTTATGTCCAGTCCCTTCTCAAGCTCTTCGCGGAAACGAGAGAAAAGAAGTAAAGAATAATCTGTAATAACAGCAAACAGTAAAATCATCATAATTGATAATGATTGGCTGTCAATTGCAAACCACTTGGCATCGCCCATTAATCCAAGCAAACCATCCACCACCGTGTAGGCAATACCTGCTCCAATAAGAGGTATAAAAGCTAGTAAGGGTGATCTGTAAATAATGATGAGTAGCACAAAGATTAAACTAACCGTACCTAAAATTAATACTATATCTGCTCGCGAGAACATTTCATAGGTATCTGCTTCAATACCAGCAGGGCCGGTGAAATGTATTTTCAAGTTACTTGGCTGTTCTTTCAATATTTCTTTCTTTAATTTATCCATTGCCATCTTAACTTCTTTAATTTCCATTCCATTCGGTAAAAGAACAGGCATAAAGAATGTCTTTTCATCTTCAGAGAAGAAAGAAGCTCTCGCTTGTTTTGGCATTTTAGATAAAGCAACGACGGTAAACTCTTTATCGACATTTGGGACGCCATGCTCGATACTCTTCATGGCTTTGTTAACATCCTTTTCCTTCAAACCGCTTTTATCGTGAACAACGACAAAAAGTGGAACCCCTTTTGAGGAGGGAAAGTACTTTTTCAGCGCCTTTTCTGCTTGGATCGATGCGTCCGTCTCCGGCAGCCCTGAGTTTTTGCCAGGTGACGTCACTTCTTTTGCATGAGGTGCGAATGAAGTAAAAAGAGCGGCCACAATCACCCACGCCAACAGAATAGTAAACCATCTTTTTTTATCTTTTAAAACATGCATATTTTTATTCTCTCTCCTTTTTGGTTTCTACCATAAAGGTAGAGAGAATAAATAACCCGAAGCTAATTAAAAGGACAGTACCACCGATTATATATATAAGCAAAGCAACCGTACTGTTTATATTAAAAGGTTTTAATGTATTCAACCACATTCCAATTGTCAGTCCAATTGAACCAATCATTGCTGTCCACCCGTGAATTGCGACTAGCGCTTTCTTTTTCAGCGTAAATACACTATAAAATATTCCCCACGCAAACACAGACAACCAGCCTACAACAAGTATATGAGCGTGGATTGGTTTAAATTGATAGCTCATAGAGCCAGCCATATGTGAACCTAGGATAGCACCGATTAAACCGAATATAGCGGCAACCCGTATAAGCCGCATGCCCCATTTTCTTTCCATTCCAATAACCTCCAACTTTTTTGTTTCCTTTACTATAAAGGAGGTAAATGAACGTGATATGAACTCCATATTACAAATGGGGAAGAAATATCTTAAAGGCTGTCCCTTTAGCTAATTTGCTCTCTATTTCAATCTGACCGCTATGAAGATGTACTATCTTTTCAACAATTGATAACCCTAACCCTGTTCCATCCTTTCCGCGAGATTCATTCCCGCGATAAAAACGGTCAAATGCTTTCTTTATTGTTTGAGTATCCATTCCAATACCTGTATCTTTTATCATAATGGTGATTCCTTTTTCAGAAGAAACCAATGAAATATCAATTTCTCCACTGGGCTGATTGTATTTAATCGCATTTGTCAGCAAGTTTTCCCATACATTTTCAAGCAGACTTTCATCTCCTCTATAAGAAACCGGTTCTAACGCCATAGACAAGTTAATCTGTCTTTCATCAAGCAACCATCTGTATTTCTGAATCACTCGCTTCAATTGCTGATCGAGTAAATAATTTTCGCGCTTAGCCCTTTGGCTTGTTTGATCTAAAGAAGTAAGTAATAGTAACTGCTTTGTTAAATTCGATAAACGATGTGTTTCTGATTGAATTATTTCAAGATATTTCTGCTGGTCTTCGGGAGATAGGCTCTTATTCTCTAATAATCCCGCATAACCTTGAATATTCAGCAATGGTGATTGAAAATCATGTGAAACATTGCTGATAAACTCTCTCCTCATCTGATTATTTTCTTCTAAGCGCTGCATCATAGTATTGAAACTTGCCGCAAGCTGACCAATTTCGTCTCGCCGTTCAATTGATAAAGGAGTATCAAATCGTTCGTCCGCAATACGGCCTGTAGCAAAAGTCAATTCAGTAATAGGCTTAATGAGTAACTTCGCAAAAAATAGCATAGCGATTAAGCTGATGATAACCATAAACAAAAACCAGCCCCCCATAATCGTATGTACTTCACTAAATAGCAATTTAATGTCTGGCCGTAAAAACAGCGCATACGCTTTGCCTTGATAATGGAACGGAACACCTACCGTATTTGATAATTCGTTCGCAAAGAAGCCAGTGACAAAGGTTTCTTGCGGAAGATTCCGCATGCCGTGATACACTTCTCCATTTAAGACTTGATCGACTTGTTTGTGCGATAAATTTTTCAATCGATATTTACCACCAAAAAAATACTCCTTATAGTCTTCATCCACTAAATAGATTTGATAGCCTACGTTCCCCATTGTTTGAAGGTATTGCTTTAACTTAAAGGAAGTAGATTCGCTAATAGGTTTCACAATAGACTTCGCAATCGTAACATTCTTAGCATCATTTTTAGGCTTAGTGACTTGGTGATAATATGTGTTCGTAAGTAAAAAGGCAATTAATGAACTGGCAATCATAGTAAGTATAGTGACGAGCAAGAATTTGCTGTATAAAGACTTCATTCTTTAATCACCTCTAGCTTATAGCCAATCCCCCGCACCGTCTTAATATGCACATCTGGTGCAATATTGGCCAATCGTTCCCGTATGCGCTTAATATGCGTATTTAACGTTTGTTCATCTCCTTCATAATCAAACCCCCATACTTTCTCCATAATCTCTGAGCGCTGAAAGACTTGATTTTGCCGAGAACCTAGTAACGCAAGTACTTCAAATTCCTTTAATGGCAATAGGAGCGTGGTATGGTTTGCTGTTACCTCATAACTCTTTCGGTTAATCGTTAACGAACCTACTTGATTGATGGAATTATTAGGCTTATCATAACGGCGCAATATAGCCGCAATCCGAAATAATAATTCTCTTGGTTCGAAAGGCTTTACCAAGTAATCATCAGAGCCCGCATTAAAGCCATGTTCTTTATCATTCAATTCTCCCCTTGCTGTAAGCAAAAGAACAGGGATATCCCATTGTTCTCTTATGATTCTGGTCAGTTCGTAACCGTCCATTTGAGGCATCATGACATCAGCTACAACTAGATCTGGCGTCTCTTTTTCTAATATAGCAAGCGCTTGTACACCATCGCTCGCTTTTAAAGTTGTATAGTGGGCCTGTGCTAAATGAATGCTTACAAGATCTAAAATAAATGGATCATCATCTACAACTAATATTTTTACCAACTTCGCGTGCTCCATTTCATCATTTTTCTTTCATTATAGCTAATTATCGAGAGATGTACCCCGTTGATTCATTTATTGTCCTAAGTATGGGTATTTCTCTATTTTATTCAAATACAAAAAAACACAACTGATTAATCAGCTGTGTTTAGATTGCCTAGCAACGTCCTACTCTCACAGGGGGAAGCCCCCAACTACCATCGGCGCTAAAGAGCTTAACTTCCGTGTTCGGCATGGGAACGGGTGTGGCCTCTTTGCCATCATTACTAGACTATTTGAAAGAAAATTGTTCTTTCAAAACTGGATAAACATGAATTGAAGGTTCTTAAGAAATTTGGTTAAGTCCTCGATCGATTAGTATTCGTCAGCTCCATGTGTCGCCACACTTCCACCTCGAACCTATCTACCTCATCGTCTTTGAGGGATCTTACTTACTTGCGTAATGGGAAATCTCATCTTGAGGGGGGCTTCATGCTTAGATGCTTTCAGCACTTATCCCGTCCACACATAGCTACCCAGCGATGCTCTTGGCAGAACAACTGGTACACCAGCGGTGTGTCCATCCCGGTCCTCTCGTACTAAGGACAGCTCCTCTCAAATTTCCTACGCCCACGACGGATAGGGACCGAACTGTCTCACGACGTTCTGAACCCAGCTCGCGTACCGCTTTAATGGGCGAACAGCCCAACCCTTGGGACCGACTACAGCCCCAGGATGCGATGAGCCGACATCGAGGTGCCAAACCTCCCCGTCGATGTGGACTCTTGGGGGAGATAAGCCTGTTATCCCCGGGGTAGCTTTTATCCGTTGAGCGATGGCCCTTCCATGCGGAACCACCGGATCACTAAGCCCGTCTTTCGACCCTGCTCGACTTGTAGGTCTCGCAGTCAAGCTCCCTTGTGCCTTTACACTCTACGAATGATTTCCAACCATTCTGAGGGAACCTTTGGGCGCCTCCGTTACTCTTTAGGAGGCGACCGCCCCAGTCAAACTGTCCGCCTGACACTGTCTCCTACCCCGATCAGGGGTACGGGTTAGAATTTCAATACAGCTGGGGTAGTATCCCAAGGACGCCTCCACCGAAGCTGGCGCTCCGGTTTCAATGGCTCCTACCTATCCTGTACAAGCTGTACCAAAATTCAATATCAGGCTACAGTAAAGCTCCACGGGGTCTTTCCGTCCTGTCGCGGGTAACCTGCATCTTCACAGGTACTATAATTTCACCGAGTCTCTCGTTGAGACAGTGCCCAGATCGTTACGCCTTTCGTGCGGGTCGGAACTTACCCGACAAGGAATTTCGCTACCTTAGGACCGTTATAGTTACGGCCGCCGTTTACTGGGGCTTCGGTTCTCACCTTCGCTTGCGCTAAGCAATCCCCTTAACCTTCCAGCACCGGGCAGGCGTCAGCCCCTATACGTCACCTTACGGTTTTGCAGAGACCTGTGTTTTTGCTAAACAGTCGCCTGGGCCTATTCACTGCGGCTCTCTCGGGCTTGCACCCTACTAGAGCACCCCTTCTCCCGAAGTTACGGGGTCATTTTGCCGAGTTCCTTAACGAGAGTTCTCTCGCTCACCTTAGGATTCTCTCCTCGACTACCTGTGTCGGTTTGCGGTACGGGCACCTCCTGCCTCGCTAGAGGCTTTTCTTGGCAGTGTGAAATCAGGAACTTCGCTCTAAAGAGCTCGCCATCACAGCTCAACGTTATAGAGAGCGGATTTGCCTACTCTCACGCCTTACTGCTTGGACGCACATAACCAACAGTGCGCTTACCCTATCCTACTGCGTCCCCCCATTACTCAAATGGCAGGGAGGTGGTACAGGAATATCAACCTGTTATCCATCGCCTACGCCTGTCGGCCTCGGCTTAGGTCCCGACTAACCCTGAGAGGACGAGCCTTCCTCAGGAAACCTTAGTCATTCGGTGGATGGGATTCTCACCCATCTTTCGCTACTCATACCGGCATTCTCACTTCTAAGCGCTCCACCAGTCCTTCCGGTCTGACTTCACAGCACTTGGAACGCTCTCCTACCACAGACATCGTAGATGTCTATCCACAGCTTCGGTGAATTGTTTAGCCCCGATACATTTTCGGCGCAGCGTCACTCGACCAGTGAGCTATTACGCACTCTTTAAATGGTGGCTGCTTCTGAGCCAACATCCTGGTTGTCTAAGCAACGTCACATCCTTTTCCACTTAACAATTACTTTGGGACCTTAGCTGGTGGTCTGGGCTGTTTCCCTTTTGACTACGGATCTTATCACTCGCAGTCTGACTCCCGTGTATAAATCACTGGCATTCGGAGTTTGTCTGAATTCGGTAATCCGGGATGGACCCCTAGTCCAAACAGTGCTCTACCTCCAGGATTCTTCATCACGAGGCTAGCCCTAAAGCTATTTCGGAGAGAACCAGCTATCTCCAGGTTCGATTGGAATTTCTCCGCTACCCACACCTCATCCCCGCACTTTTCAACGTGCGTGGGTTCGGGCCTCCAGTAAGTGTTACCTTACCTTCACCCTGGACATGGGTAGATCACCTGGTTTCGGGTCTACGACCACATACTTATTCGCCCTATTCAGACTCGCTTTCGCTGCGGCTCCGTCTCTTCAACTTAACCTTGCATGTAATCGTAACTCGCCGGTTCATTCTACAAAAGGCACGCTATCACCCATTAACGGGCTCTAACTACTTGTAGGCACATGGTTTCAGGATCTCTTTCACTCCCCTTCCGGGGTGCTTTTCACCTTTCCCTCACGGTACTGGTTCACTATCGGTCACTAGAGAGTATTTAGCCTTGGGAGATGGTCCTCCCAGATTCCGACGGAATTTCACGTGTTCCGCCGTACTCAGGATCCACTCAAGAGAGAATGCACTTTTGACTACAGGACTGTTACCTGCTATGGTGGGTCTTTCCAAACCGCTTCGCCTAACGCATTCCTTTGTAACTCCGTATAGAGTGTCCTACAACCCCAAGAGGCAAGCCTCTTGGTTTGGGCTCTTCCCATTTCGCTCGCCGCTACTAAGGGAATCGAATTTTCTTTCTCTTCCTTCAGGTACTTAGATGTTTCAGTTCCCTGAGTCTGCCATCAAGACGCTATGAATTCACGTCAAGATTCTACCCCATTACGGATAGAGGGTTTCCCCATTCGGAAATCTCCGGATCAAAGCTTACTTACAGCTCCCCGAAGCATATCGGTGTTAGTGCCGTCCTTCATCGGCTTCTAGTGCCAAGGCATCCGCCATGCGCCCTTAATAACTTAACCGTTGGCTTATAAAAGCCTTTAAGTTATTAAGCCTAAAAAATTTAAAACTTAATAAATGTGTTACTTAAGAATTTCTTCAATGTCGTTTTATCCAGTTTTCAAAGAACAAGATTTTGAGAGTATGAACCCTCAAAACTGAACAGCAAGATGTTAATCCTACAGACGAAGTCTGTATTCCGTTAAATTCCTTAGAAAGGAGGTGATCCAGCCGCACCTTCCGATACGGCTACCTTGTTACGACTTCACCCCAATCATCTATCCCACCTTCGGCGGCTGGCCCCAAAAGGTTACCTCACCGACTTCGGGTGTTACAAACTCTCGTGGTGTGACGGGCGGTGTGTACAAGGCCCGGGAACGTATTCACCGCGGCATGCTGATCCGCGATTACTAGCGATTCCGGCTTCATGTAGGCGAGTTGCAGCCTACAATCCGAACTGAGAACGGTTTTATGAGATTAGCTTGCTCTCGCGAGTTTGCGACTCTTTGTACCGTCCATTGTAGCACGTGTGTAGCCCAGGTCATAAGGGGCATGATGATTTGACGTCATCCCCACCTTCCTCCGGTTTGTCACCGGCAGTCACCTTAGAGTGCCCAACTAAATGATGGCAACTAAGATCAAGGGTTGCGCTCGTTGCGGGACTTAACCCAACATCTCACGACACGAGCTGACGACAACCATGCACCACCTGTCACCAATGTCCCCGAAGGGAAAACTCTATCTCTAGAGCGGTCACTGGGATGTCAAGACCTGGTAAGGTTCTTCGCGTTGCTTCGAATTAAACCACATGCTCCACCGCTTGTGCGGGCCCCCGTCAATTCCTTTGAGTTTCAACCTTGCGGTCGTACTCCCCAGGCGGAGTGCTTAATGCGTTAGCTGCAGCACTAAGGGGCGGAAACCCCCTAACACTTAGCACTCATCGTTTACGGCGTGGACTACCAGGGTATCTAATCCTGTTTGCTCCCCACGCTTTCGCGCCTCAGTGTCAGTTACAGACCAGACAGTCGCCTTCGCCACTGGTGTTCCTCCAAATCTCTACGCATTTCACCGCTACACTTGGAATTCCACTATCCTCTTCTGCACTCAAGTTCCCCAGTTTCCAATGACCGCTCGCGGTTGAGCCGCGAGATTTCACATCAGACTTAAGAAACCACCTGCGCGCGCTTTACGCCCAATAAATCCGGACAACGCTTGCCACCTACGTATTACCGCGGCTGCTGGCACGTAGTTAGCCGTGGCTTTCTAATAAGGTACCGTCAAGGTACGTTCATTTCCTAACGTACTTGTTCTTCCCTTACAACAGAGTTTTACGATCCGAAAACCTTCATCACTCACGCGGCGTTGCTCCATCAGACTTTCGTCCATTGTGGAAGATTCCCTACTGCTGCCTCCCGTAGGAGTTTGGGCCGTGTCTCAGTCCCAATGTGGCCGATCACCCTCTCAGGTCGGCTATGCATCGTCGCCTTGGTAGGCCGTTACCCCACCAACTAGCTAATGCACCGCGGGCCCATCCTGCAGTGGCGCGAAAGCGCCTTTCAACATTTCACCATGAAGTAAAATGGATTATCCGGTATTAGCTCCGGTTTCCCGAAGTTATCCCAGTCTGCAGGGCAGGTTGCCCACGTGTTACTCACCCGTCCGCCGCTAAATCAGAGGAGCAAGCTCCTCGTCATTCGCTCGACTTGCATGTATTAGGCACGCCGCCAGCGTTCGTCCTGAGCCAGGATCAAACTCTCCATAAAAGTGTTTGATTGCTCAAAATTTCACTAGCGCATCATCTTTACGATGATGTCTTTAAAACTAACAGTTGTTAGTAAGTTTAAATGATTAACATCTTGCTTGTTCAGTTTTCAAGGTTCATGTTGGTGGAGCCTAGCGGGATCGAACCGCTGACCTCCTGCGTGCAAGGCAGGCGCTCTCCCAGCTGAGCTAAGGCCCCAATGTATATATAGTATAAATGGTCGGGAAGACAGGATTCGAACCTGCGACCCCTTGGTCCCAAACCAAGTGCTCTACCAAGCTGAGCTACTTCCCGAAATGGTGCGCCCAGCAGAAGTCGAATCCACAACCTTCTGATCCGTAGTCAGACGCTCTATCCAATTGAGCTATGGGCGCATTTATAGTAAATAATATGTTGTTGTATAAGAATGGTGCCGAGGACCGGAATCGAACCGGTACGGTAGTCACCTACCGCAGGATTTTAAGTCCTGTGCGTCTGCCAGTTCCGCCACCCCGGCATATTTGGAGCGGAAGACGGGGTTCGAACCCGCGACCCCCACCTTGGCAAGGTGATGTTCTACCACTGAACTACTTCCGCATATGCTGTGTTAATCTGGCAATATTTAATTTAAAATGGTGCGGGTGAAGGGAGTCGAACCCCCACGCCTTGCGGCGCTAGATCCTAAGTCTAGTGCGTCTGCCAATTCCGCCACACCCGCGTGATTAAAATGGTGAGTCATGTAGGATTCGAACCTACGACCCTCTGATTAAAAGTCAGATGCTCTACCAACTGAGCTAATGACTCATTTTAAGTGGTGCCGGCGAAAGGAGTCGAACCCTCGACCTACTGATTACAAGTCAGTTGCTCTACCAACTGAGCTACACCGGCGAATAAATATGGTGGAGGATGACGGGATCGAACCGCCGACCCTCTGCTTGTAAGGCAGATGCTCTCCCAGCTGAGCTAATCCTCCATATTACAGCCTAGCAACGTCCTACTCTCACAGGGGGAAGCCCCCAACTACCATCGGCGCTAAAGAGCTTAACTTCCGTGTTCGGCATGGGAACGGGTGTGACCTCTTTGCCATCATTACTAGACCTATTATTTATTTAAGGACAAGAATTATTATACCATGTTTTCTAGAAAAGTCAACAACTTTTTTAAAAAACTATTTCTTGTTCTTTCAAAACTGGATAAACGTGAATTGAAGGTTCTTAAGAAATTTGGTTAAGTCCTCGATCGATTAGTATTCGTCAGCTCCATGTGTCGCCACACTTCCACCTCGAACCTATCTACCTCATCGTCTTTGAGGGATCTTACTTACTTGCGTAATGGGAAATCTCATCTTGAGGGGGGCTTCATGCTTAGATGCTTTCAGCACTTATCCCGTCCACACATAGCTACCCAGCGATGCTCTTGGCAGAACAACTGGTACACCAGCGGTGTGTCCATCCCGGTCCTCTCGTACTAAGGACAGCTCCTCTCAAATTTCCTACGCCCACGACGGATAGGGACCGAACTGTCTCACGACGTTCTGAACCCAGCTCGCGTACCGCTTTAATGGGCGAACAGCCCAACCCTTGGGACCGACTACAGCCCCAGGATGCGATGAGCCGACATCGAGGTGCCAAACCTCCCCGTCGATGTGGACTCTTGGGGGAGATAAGCCTGTTATCCCCGGGGTAGCTTTTATCCGTTGAGCGATGGCCCTTCCATGCGGAACCACCGGATCACTAAGCCCGTCTTTCGACCCTGCTCGACTTGTAGGTCTCGCAGTCAAGCTCCCTTGTGCCTTTACACTCTACGAATGATTTCCAACCATTCTGAGGGAACCTTTGGGCGCCTCCGTTACTCTTTAGGAGGCGACCGCCCCAGTCAAACTGTCCGCCTGACACTGTCTCCTACCCCGATCAGGGGTACGGGTTAGAATTTCAATACAGCTGGGGTAGTATCCCAAGGACGCCTCCACCGAAGCTGGCGCTCCGGTTTCAATGGCTCCTACCTATCCTGTACAAGCTGTACCAAAATTCAATATCAGGCTACAGTAAAGCTCCACGGGGTCTTTCCGTCCTGTCGCGGGTAACCTGCATCTTCACAGGTACTATAATTTCACCGAGTCTCTCGTTGAGACAGTGCCCAGATCGTTACGCCTTTCGTGCGGGTCGGAACTTACCCGACAAGGAATTTCGCTACCTTAGGACCGTTATAGTTACGGCCGCCGTTTACTGGGGCTTCGGTTCTCACCTTCGCTTGCGCTAAGCAATCCCCTTAACCTTCCAGCACCGGGCAGGCGTCAGCCCCTATACGTCACCTTACGGTTTTGCAGAGACCTGTGTTTTTGCTAAACAGTCGCCTGGGCCTATTCACTGCGGCTCTCTCGGGCTTGCACCCTACTAGAGCACCCCTTCTCCCGAAGTTACGGGGTCATTTTGCCGAGTTCCTTAACGAGAGTTCTCTCGCTCACCTTAGGATTCTCTCCTCGACTACCTGTGTCGGTTTGCGGTACGGGCACCTCCTGCCTCGCTAGAGGCTTTTCTTGGCAGTGTGAAATCAGGAACTTCGCTCTAAAGAGCTCGCCATCACAGCTCAACGTTATAGAGAGCGGATTTGCCTACTCTCACGCCTTACTGCTTGGACGCACATAACCAACAGTGCGCTTACCCTATCCTACTGCGTCCCCCCATTACTCAAATGGCAGGGAGGTGGTACAGGAATATCAACCTGTTATCCATCGCCTACGCCTGTCGGCCTCGGCTTAGGTCCCGACTAACCCTGAGAGGACGAGCCTTCCTCAGGAAACCTTAGTCATTCGGTGGATGGGATTCTCACCCATCTTTCGCTACTCATACCGGCATTCTCACTTCTAAGCGCTCCACCAGTCCTTCCGGTCTGACTTCACAGCACTTAGAACGCTCTCCTACCACAGACATCGTAGATGTCTATCCACAGCTTCGGTGAATTGTTTAGCCCCGATACATTTTCGGCGCAGCGTCACTCGACCAGTGAGCTATTACGCACTCTTTAAATGGTGGCTGCTTCTGAGCCAACATCCTGGTTGTCTAAGCAACGTCACATCCTTTTCCACTTAACAATTACTTTGGGACCTTAGCTGGTGGTCTGGGCTGTTTCCCTTTTGACTACGGATCTTATCACTCGCAGTCTGACTCCCGTGTATAAATCACTGGCATTCGGAGTTTGTCTGAATTCGGTAATCCGGGATGGACCCCTAGTCCAAACAGTGCTCTACCTCCAGGATTCTTCATCACGAGGCTAGCCCTAAAGCTATTTCGGAGAGAACCAGCTATCTCCAGGTTCGATTGGAATTTCTCCGCTACCCACACCTCATCCCCGCACTTTTCAACGTGCGTGGGTTCGGGCCTCCAGTAAGTGTTACCTTACCTTCACCCTGGACATGGGTAGATCACCTGGTTTCGGGTCTACGACCACATACTTATTCGCCCTATTCAGACTCGCTTTCGCTGCGGCTCCGTCTCTTCAACTTAACCTTGCATGTAATCGTAACTCGCCGGTTCATTCTACAAAAGGCACGCTATCACCCATTAACGGGCTCTAACTACTTGTAGGCACATGGTTTCAGGATCTCTTTCACTCCCCTTCCGGGGTGCTTTTCACCTTTCCCTCACGGTACTGGTTCACTATCGGTCACTAGAGAGTATTTAGCCTTGGGAGATGGTCCTCCCAGATTCCGACGGAATTTCACGTGTTCCGCCGTACTCAGGATCCACTCAAGAGAGAATGCACTTTTGACTACAGGACTGTTACCTGCTATGGTGGGTCTTTCCAAACCGCTTCGCCTAACGCATTCCTTTGTAACTCCGTATAGAGTGTCCTACAACCCCAAGAGGCAAGCCTCTTGGTTTGGGCTCTTCCCATTTCGCTCGCCGCTACTAAGGGAATCGAATTTTCTTTCTCTTCCTTCAGGTACTTAGATGTTTCAGTTCCCTGAGTCTGCCATCAAGACGCTATGAATTCACGTCAAGATTCTACCCCATTACGGATAGAGGGTTTCCCCATTCGGAAATCTCCGGATCAAAGCTTACTTACAGCTCCCCGAAGCATATCGGTGTTAGTGCCGTCCTTCATCGGCTTCTAGTGCCAAGGCATCCGCCATGCGCCCTTAATAACTTAACCGTTGGCTTATAAAAGCCTTTAAGTTATTAAGCCTAAAAAATTTAAAACTTAATAAATGTGTTACTTAAGAATTTCTTCAATGTCGTTTTATCCAGTTTTCAAAGAACAATTTGGTGGAGCCTAGCGGGATCGAACCGCTGACCTCCTGCGTGCAAGGCAGGCGCTCTCCCAGCTGAGCTAAGGCCCCAAAATTAAAAATGGTGGGCCTAAATGGACTCGAACCATCGACCTCACGCTTATCAGGCGTGCGCTCTAACCAGCTGAGCTATAGGCCCCTTTTGGGTAACAATATAGTTTTTTATATGAACCCTCAAAACTGAACAGCAAGATGTTAATCGTACAGACGAAGTCTGTATTCCGTTAAATTCCTTAGAAAGGAGGTGATCCAGCCGCACCTTCCGATACGGCTACCTTGTTACGACTTCACCCCAATCATCTATCCCACCTTCGGCGGCTGGCCCCAAAAGGTTACCTCACCGACTTCGGGTGTTACAAACTCTCGTGGTGTGACGGGCGGTGTGTACAAGGCCCGGGAACGTATTCACCGCGGCATGCTGATCCGCGATTACTAGCGATTCCGGCTTCATGTAGGCGAGTTGCAGCCTACAATCCGAACTGAGAACGGTTTTATGAGATTAGCTTGCTCTCGCGAGTTTGCGACTCTTTGTACCGTCCATTGTAGCACGTGTGTAGCCCAGGTCATAAGGGGCATGATGATTTGACGTCATCCCCACCTTCCTCCGGTTTGTCACCGGCAGTCACCTTAGAGTGCCCAACTAAATGATGGCAACTAAGATCAAGGGTTGCGCTCGTTGCGGGACTTAACCCAACATCTCACGACACGAGCTGACGACAACCATGCACCACCTGTCACCAATGTCCCCGAAGGGAAAACTCTATCTCTAGAGTGGTCACTGGGATGTCAAGACCTGGTAAGGTTCTTCGCGTTGCTTCGAATTAAACCACATGCTCCACCGCTTGTGCGGGCCCCCGTCAATTCCTTTGAGTTTCAACCTTGCGGTCGTACTCCCCAGGCGGAGTGCTTAATGCGTTAGCTGCAGCACTAAGGGGCGGAAACCCCCTAACACTTAGCACTCATCGTTTACGGCGTGGACTACCAGGGTATCTAATCCTGTTTGCTCCCCACGCTTTCGCGCCTCAGTGTCAGTTACAGACCAGACAGTCGCCTTCGCCACTGGTGTTCCTCCAAATCTCTACGCATTTCACCGCTACACTTGGAATTCCACTATCCTCTTCTGCACTCAAGTTCCCCAGTTTCCAATGACCGCTCGCGGTTGAGCCGCGAGATTTCACATCAGACTTAAGAAACCACCTGCGCGCGCTTTACGCCCAATAAATCCGGACAACGCTTGCCACCTACGTATTACCGCGGCTGCTGGCACGTAGTTAGCCGTGGCTTTCTAATAAGGTACCGTCAAGGTACGTTCATTTCCTAACGTACTTGTTCTTCCCTTACAACAGAGTTTTACGATCCGAAAACCTTCATCACTCACGCGGCGTTGCTCCATCAGACTTTCGTCCATTGTGGAAGATTCCCTACTGCTGCCTCCCGTAGGAGTTTGGGCCGTGTCTCAGTCCCAATGTGGCCGATCACCCTCTCAGGTCGGCTATGCATCGTCGCCTTGGTAGGCCGTTACCCCACCAACTAGCTAATGCACCGCGGGCCCATCCTGCAGTGGCGCGAAAGCGCCTTTCAACATTTCACCATGAAGTAAAATGGATTATCCGGTATTAGCTCCGGTTTCCCGAAGTTATCCCAGTCTGCAGGGCAGGTTGCCCACGTGTTACTCACCCGTCCGCCGCTAAATCAGAGGAGCAAGCTCCTCATCATTCGCTCGACTTGCATGTATTAGGCACGCCGCCAGCGTTCGTCCTGAGCCAGGATCAAACTCTCCATAAAAGTGTTTGATTGCTCAAAATTTCACTAGCGCATCATCTTTACGATGATGTCTTTAAAACTAACAGTTGTTAGTAAGTTTAAATGATTAACATCTTGCTTGTTCAGTTTTCAAGGTTCATGTTTATCGCTTGTTTTGGCGACTTATTAAGTATACCATAACTTCCTTTTGAAGTCAACAACTTTTTATTCTTTTGTTGTTCTTCATTTGTTCGTCATAAGCGACTTAAATATAATACCAAGTTCACTTAACTAAGTCAACACTTTTAACAAACTTTATCAAAAGAATTTTTAATCTCAGTTAATCTAAATTCGGCAACCAAATAAGTATATCAACAAAACACTTTCTCTGCAAGGGAAAATAGACAAAAGATAAAAAGCAAATTCCGACTTTCTAATAATTCGCCAGTTGGTTTTCGCCCACCAAACTATATGTTTCTATTTTTATCAATTATCATGTTCTACTTACTATCATTAGTAATAACATTTCACAAGACAAGTCGGCTTTAGTTATTAAACCCTTCACCATTAAATTAGAAACGTAATATTCATATATAAAGAAAAAACTGTAGGCAAATCCAAAGTAATGGATTTGCCTACAGTTAGATAAGCATTGTTTCTATTAATCACGATTGCGCATTAATGGGAATAACAATACATCGCGAATAGATTGTGAATTAGTCAAAAGCATAATTAAACGGTCAATTCCAATACCTAAACCACCTGTAGGAGCCATTCCATATTCTAATGCTTCTAAGAAATCTTCATCCATCTCATGCGCTTCATCATTTCCTTGCTCTTTTTCGCGCATTTGACCTTCGAAACGTTCACGTTGATCAATTGGATCATTTAATTCCGTAAACGCATTGGCATGTTCACGACGGACAATGAACAATTCAAAGCGATCCGTGAAGCGGGGATCTTCAGGGTTTTTCTTAGCTAGTGGAGAAATTTCCACTGGATGTCCATAGACAAATGTTGGTTGTACTAGTGATTCTTCTACTTTTTGTTCAAAGAATTCATTAATAATATGGCCAACTTCCATTGTTTCTTTGACATCGATATGGTGCTCACGTGCTACTGCTAGAGCTTCTTCTTTCGTCATCTCTTTCCAGAAATCAACGCCTGTTGCTTCTTTAACAGCATCTACCATGTGCAGACGTTTCCAGCCTTTAGACAAATCAATTGTGTCTTCACCGTATTGAATTTGTGTTGTACCCATTACTTCATTTGCCACATGGACAAATAAATCTTCTGTAAGGTCCATAATGTCATGGAAATCTGCATATGCTTCATATAATTCAAGTAGTGTAAACTCTGGGTTATGGCGAGTTGACACACCTTCATTACGGAATACTCGTCCAATTTCGTAGACTTTTTCCAAACCGCCGACAATTAGGCGTTTTAGGTACAATTCAATCGCAATACGCATATACATTGTTGCATCCAACGCGTTATGGTGCGTAACAAACGGACGAGCTGCTGCTCCACCTGCGATTGAGTTCAACATAGGTGTTTCTACTTCTAAGTAGCCTTTATTATCTAAGAAATTACGGATTGAGCGTATAATCTGACTGCGAGCGATAAATGTCTTTTTGCTATCCTCGTTTGAAATTAAGTCCAAATAGCGTTGACGGTAGCGTTGCTCTACATCTTGCAAGCCGTGATACTTCTCAGGTAATGGACGCAAAGATTTAGATAGGAATGTGAATTCTAATGCTTTAATTGTTAATTCGCCAACATGGGTAATGAATACAGTCCCTTTAATACCGACAATATCACCAAGGTCCGCATGTTTGAAAATATCATAAGCTTCTTCACCGATTGCATCTTTACGTACATAGATTTGAATTTGCCCGCCAAGATCTTGGATGTTTGCAAATCCAACTTTCCCCTTGCTGCGTTTGGTCATGATACGGCCAGCAATTACCACTTCATGTTCTTTCTCTTCTAATTCTTCTTTTGAGAAATTCGCAAATTGTTCTTTTATTTCATTTGTTAAATGTGTACGTTCAAAACGTCCACCGAAAGGATCTAAGCCTTGTTCTTTTATTACATCCATCTTTTGGCGTCTCACCAATAGCTGGTCATTTAATTCTTCTGCCACAATTTTCACTCCTTATAGTTGTGCCGCTAAATAGCCCATACTAGTTATTGTACACAATTTTTACAACCGATTCACGTCTTTCTGCTCAATTTTCATTTTACGTCTATTGCTAAGGTAAGGAAAAAGCCGCCACAATCTTAGTGGCAGCTCTTCTCGTAATTAACCAATTTGAATAGAAGACGCATCATTTTCGCTTTCTTCTGTTTCTAAGACTAGTTCATTTAAAATAGCGCGCAGCTCTTCAGCTGTCTCAGCTTGATTGATTTGATTGCGTGTTTTTCCGTTGCCTCGCAATCCTTTTAAATACCATGAAGCATGTTTACGCATCTCGCGGACTGCAATATTTTCGCCTTTCAGCATGAGCAAACGCTCAAAATGTAATAAACATACTTCTATTTTTTCGCGTATTGGCGGTTCCGGCATGAGCCTTCCCGTTTTCAAATATTCTACTGTCCGATAGATCATCCATGGGTTCCCAAGTGCTGCTCGGCCAATCATCACGCCATCAGCGCCTGTATGATCTAATAGGCGTTTAGCATCTTCAGGTGTTTCAACATCACCGTTTCCGATAAACGGAATAGAGATATTTTCTTTCACCTCTTTTAAAATGTCCCAATTTGCATGCCCTTCATACATTTGCAAACGTGTACGACCATGCATTGCAATTGCCGATGCACCCGCACGTTCTGCTGCCTGTGCATTTTTCACTGCATACACGTGGTCTTCATCCCAACCGATACGCATTTTACAGCTGACTGGTTTATCGACTGCATCCACAACAGCGGAAACCATTTCGTAAATTTTATTCGGATCAAGGAGCCATTTAGCCCCTGCCTCACATTTAATAATTTTATTGACGGGGCACCCCATATTGATATCTATAATATCCGCATTCGTATATTTGTCCACATACTGAGCTGCTTCTACTAACGTTTCTTTATCGCCCCCAAAGATTTGGAGGGAAAGCGGATTTTCCCGTTCATCTATATAAAGCATGTCTAAGGTTTTTCTGTTCCTTTGGACAATCCCTTTATCTGAAATCATCTCAGCGTATACTAAACCTGCACCAAACTCTTTTACGGTTAGACGGAATGCAGAATTGCAGACGCCAGCCATTGGTGCAAGTACAACACGATTATCCATGACAATATCGCCTATTTGAAAAGGTTTTTCTTGTGTAGCCAATGTTTTTCCTCCCTTTTAGGATTTAGTAATTATCGCTTCATCATCCCAATGCGGAAGATATGCTTATATTCATAACACTTTGTATTAAAAATCAAGAGAACTCCGATTCTTCCATTGTCTTACGCCACCTCGCCCTATCTTTTGGAGCATTTTCTGATACGACTCTTGCGTACGAGGAGAGTAAAGATTTGGTGTCACTTCAAGCAATGGCACAAGAACAAACGCTCTTTCGTGCATTCTTTCATGGGGCACAATCAGTTTCTCTGTTTCAATATTGTCATGATTATAGAGCAAAATGTCAAGGTCTATTGTACGCGGTCCCCATCTAATCAAACGTTCTCTCTTTAATTCTTGTTCAATTCCCTGGCAAACCTCAAGCATTTGTAAAGCTGACAGTGTTGTACGTACATGCACCACCATATTCAAAAATAGATCTTGGTCTGTATAACCTACCGGGTCTGTTTCGTAAATAGAAGAAGTATTCGCTACATCTACCTCAGGATTACTTTGAAGCATTTGTACCGCTTGTTTGAGCGTTTCTGCTTTATCTCCCATATTTGAACCTAAAGAAATATATACATCATTCATTGAAAGCACCTCTTGTAATCTCAACTGCTACTTCCTTATAGTGGCCTTTAATTGGAGGGTCAGGTTTAATCACTTCCACACGAATGCCTTTGACTTCCTCTTTATAAGTCTTAAGAATAACATTAGCAATTTCTTCAGCTACTGCTTCAATCAGTTTGTAAGGTTTACCCTCTACGATTTTTTCACATAGCGTATATACATCCGCATAACTAACGGTATTATCTAACTTGTCAGTTTGGCCAGCGTTCTTCAAATCAGTAGCCAGGGCTACAGTAACGCGAAATCTTTGACCTAACACTGTTTCTTCCTTCAAAACCCCATGATAACCGTAAAACTCCATATCTCTTATATGAATATAATCCATCTCATTCACTCCTTATCCTCTATATCGACTTAATGCACAGGTAGACTTTAAAACTTAACACTGGCCGTTGAGCTCCATTAAATTAATTCACATATAGTGAAGCTGTAGTAACTCTTATTAAATACAGCTTTATTTAAGCGCATCCATCATTTTCATCATGCGAGCAATTGGCAACACATCATGAACCCGTACCATATGACATCCTTTATCGACACCGTAACAACAAGTAGCAGCTGTACCTTCCATACGCTCATCCACCGGTAAATCGAGTACATTGCCGATCATTCTTTTCCGTGAAGTTGCTAGTAATACAGGGTAGCCCATATCCACAAGGTTTGACAGATTCTTCATCATTTCAATATTTTGTTCATGCGTCTTCGCAAAGCCAATGCCTGGATCTAGCCAAATAAAACGATCATCCACACCAGCTTGACGAGCGATTTCAATACTTCTTTCTAAATCACTCTTCACACTGCCCCAAAAATCTTCACCATAATTTTCATCCTGCCGATTATGCATTAAAATAATGGGCACTTTGTAATCAGCAGCTACCTTAGCAATCTCTGGATCATATGTAGCTCCCCATATATCATTAATAATATGTGCGCCCGCTTCTACCGCAGCTCTTGCTACCTCTGATTTGAATGTATCGACAGAAATTAATACATCTAATTCCTTACGAATGGCACGTATGACAGGTAGGATACGCGCCATTTCTTCTTT
This sequence comes from Rummeliibacillus sp. G93, assembly GCF_023515935.1. Classification (NCBI taxonomy): domain Bacteria; kingdom Bacillati; phylum Bacillota; class Bacilli; order Caryophanales; family Caryophanaceae; genus Rummeliibacillus; species Rummeliibacillus sp. G93. The sequence goes on along the minus strand of NZ_CP097314.1, from coordinate 76,272 downwards.
TGCTGTAACAGCAGTATGGCCCGGTCTTGTAGATTCTCCACCTATATCTATAATCTTCGCTCCATCCGCTACCATTCTTTTAGCATGTTCCAATGCGCTATCTACTGCATCAAATCTTCCTCCATCAGAGAAAGAATCTGGTGTTACATTTAAAATGCCCATAACAATCGTTTCTTTTCCAAAATCAAGTGTATGGCCATGAATGACTAACGGTTGGTTATTCATTAACTTCATGTGCTTGCGCTCCTTTGTCTATTCCTACAATCAGTATAGCAATACCTTGTACATCAGGAAAAGGGGGTGAACCAGCTGCATGGCAGAAAAAAAGAATGCACTATCCATAAAGGACAGGCATTCTTAAATATGAATTAATCATCATAGTGATATAAAGGTGTACTTAAATAACGTTCACCGTTATCAGGAAGTAATGCAAGAACATTCTTTCCTTTGCCTAGGCGTTTAGCTGTTTCAATCGCTGCATACATCGCTGCACCTGCAGAAATACCACCTAAGACTCCTTCTTCTTTCGCTACTTTACGCGCTGTTTCAAAGGCATCTTCATTTTCAACTGGTAATATAGAGGTATAGATTTCTGTATCTAAGACTTCAGGTACGAATCCTGCCCCAATTCCTTGAATTTTGTGAGGACCCGGTTTATTGCCTGATAGAACTGCAGAGTCTTTTGGTTCCACTGCAATCAATTCAATATTAGGGTATTTTTCTTTCAGCACTTCGCCAGTTCCAGTAATCGTACCACCAGTTCCTACACCAGAGATAAACGCATCTAAGTTAAGTCCTTCAAATGCTTCTATAATCTCTGGTCCCGTTGTCCGGCGATGTATTTCAGCATTAGCAGGGTTTTCAAATTGCTGTGGTACAAACCAGCCGTTCTCTTTAGCTAATTCATCCACTTTAGCAATAGCGCCTTTCATTCCATCAGCACCTGGTGTTAAAACAAGCTCTGCACCGTAGGCACGCAATAAATTGCGTCTTTCCATACTCATCGTATCCGGCATGACAAGAATTGCTTTGTATCCTTTTGCAGCGGCAACCATTGCAAGACCGATACCTGTATTCCCACTTGTCGGTTCAATAATCGTACTACCAGGCTTTAATTTGCCCTCTTTCTCAGCTGCCTCAATCATTGCAACAGCAATACGGTCTTTTACACTGCTACCCGGGTTGAAGTATTCGAGTTTTACATAAACATTCCCGTCGTTTGGACCAGTTATATTATCTAACTTGACGATCGGTGTATTGCCTACTAAATCCACTACTGAATTTACAATTTTACTCATTATCTCCACTCCTAAACCCTAGTATTTTTGTTGGTTTTATTATCTTTATTTTATGCTTTTGCAATTAGGTTTGTCAATCATTTCCGTTCCTAGTTATATGCATCTACATTTATCGCATTAAGATTTTTGAGCGCGAATTTCGTCAATAAAACCTTCTAAATCTTCTTTAGAGTAGTGATATTTTTCTTCACAGAAATGGCATTGAGCTTCTGCCATACCATCTTCATCGATCATATCTTGAATTTCTTTTTCGCCAAGGCTCAATATAGCCGCGCCGAAACGTTCTTTTGAGCAAGTACATTTAAATTGAACAGGCATTGTATCTAAGAATTCAACGTTATCTTTTCCAAGCACTTCTTCTAACACTTGTTCAGGAGAGTAACCTTTTTGAATCATTTTTGAAACAGGTTCAATTTTTGATAGTTGGTTTTCAATGTCAGTAATTGTTTCATCATCTGTACCAGGCATTACTTGAATAATAAATCCACCAGCAGCCAAGATGCTATCATCCGTATTAACAAGTACACCAAGACCTACAGAAGAAGGAACTTGCTCTGATTTTACAAAGTAATAGGTAAAGTCTTCAGCAATTTCACCTGAAACGATTGGCACCTGACCAGTAAAGTGTTCACGTAATCCAAGATCTTTTACAACTGTAAGCGTTCCTTCTGTACCAACTGCTCGTCGTACATCCAATTTGCCTACTTCATTTAAATCAAATTCAACATGAGCGTGTGTAGGATAGCCGCGCACTTCACCTTTAGCATTGGCTACCACAACCATTGGACCAATCGGCCCGTTACCTTCCACCTTAACCGTGATTGTATCCTCACCTTTTAGCATAGCACCCATCATGACAGCAGCTGTCATTGTACGCCCTAATGCAGCAGAAGTAGTTGGCCATGTATCATGGCGTCGTTGCGCTTCTCCTACTGTTTCTGTTGTACTTACAGCAAACGCACGTACACTCCCATTAAATCCAAGCCCTCTTACTAAATAATCAGCCATTTTTATTCCTCTTTTCTTCTTGATTTCTTTTATAAATTAAATGTAATCCTTTTAATGTTAAAAGGGGATCTACAACATCAATAACCCGCGATTCTTTTGCAATCAGTTCTGCTAGGCCGCCTGTTGCAACGGCTAAAGCTCCTTCGCTACCTTCTTGCCTCATACGATTTACTATTCCCTCAACTTGTCCTATATAACCGTAGACAATCCCTGCTTGCATGGAGGAAACCGTGTTTTTTCCGATAACACTTTGAGGGCGGGCCAATTCAACGCGAGGGAGTTTCGAGGCCTTGGTAAATAAGGCTTCCATTGCGATTGAAATACCAGGCGCAATAGCCCCGCCTAGATAACGACCTTTTTCATCAATATAACAATACGTAGTGGCAGTACCAAAATCTACAACAATAAGCGGAGCTCCATATTCATGGATGGCAGCTACTGCATTAACAATGCGGTCAGCACCGATCTCCCTAGGATTTTCACTATGGATATTCAACCCTGTTTTAACGCCAGGACCCACAACGAGGGGTTCTACAGCAAAATATCTTTTACACATTAATTCTAAGGTAAACATAATCGGTGGCACTACTGAGGAAATTATAATACCACGTATGTCGGAAAGAGATAAAGATTTGTGCATAAACAGCATTTTTATTTGCATGGCATACTCATCTTCCGTTTTGTGCACATCTGTTTTTAAACGCCAATGATGTTGCAGTTTGTCTTCTTTATACACACCTATCGAAATATTGGTATTTCCCACATCCATCACTAATATCAAAAGTATTTCCCTCATTTCTATCCCATCACTAAAAGCAAGCATATCTCCTTAGTATAAGAAAAAGCTGACCACCTTCTAGCAAGGGATCAGCTTTTTACTTTACAGTATGGCTTACTGTCTAGATATTATCGTTGCGGCTTGTATGATTATCGTTTTTTGGAAGATCAGAAACAGTAGGGTCTCCACTGCCTGAAGGATTCACTTTTGTTTCTGTTACGATATCAGCATCCGTTGATTCTTTGCTTTCCACAACAGCTTCGTGATGTGTTTTTCTTTCATATGAACGTTCAGGAAGCTTACCGTATTTTTCTAAGTGCTCAATTTGTTCAGCGTCCAACGTTTCTACTTCAAGTAAAGTAGTAGCAATCAGATTTAGAAGGTCACGGCGTTCTGTTAAGATTTGTTTTGTTCGTTCATATTGTTCTTTAACCATAAATTGCATCTCTTGGTCAATTTCATATGCAATCTTATCTGAGTAGTTTTGTTCAGAATTAATATCACGACCTAAGAAGACGTTGCCTCCCTGGCTTGAACCAAATTGCAATTGGCCAAGTTTATCGCTCATACCATATTCAGTAACCATAGACCGTACAATGCTTGTTACACGTTGGAAGTCATTATGTGCGCCGGTAGATACTTCGCCAAAGACGATATCCTCTGCTACACGTCCACCAAGTAAACCGGCAACTTTATCAAGTAACTCTGGTTTTGTCATGAAATAACGGTCTTCTTTTGGTAGCATTACTGCATATCCGCCTGCTTGACCGCGTGGCACGATTGTAACTTTGTGGACTTTTTCTGCTTCATCCAATGTTAAACCAACAACAACGTGGCCGGCCTCATGGAATGCAACAATATTGCGCTCTTTCTCAGAAATGACACGGCTTGTTTTCGCAACACCAGCAATAACGCGGTCTGTTGCTTCATCAATATCGCCCATATCAATTTTTTTCTTATTTTCACGTGCAGCCACTAATGCAGCTTCGTTCAATAAGTTTTCTAAATCAGCGCCCGAGAAACCTGGTGTACGCTGTGCGATAGCTTTCAAGTCAACTGACTCATCTAAAGGTTTTTTACGAGCGTGTACTTTAAGTACAGCTTCACGGCCTTTGACGTCTGGACGACCGACAGTGATCTGTCTGTCAAAACGACCCGGACGTAAGAGGGCAGGGTCTAAAATGTCTGGGCGGTTTGTAGCGGCGATAATGATAATACCTTCATTTGCGCCAAAGCCATCCATTTCAACAAGCAATTGGTTAAGCGTTTGTTCGCGTTCATCATGACCGCCGCCTAATCCAGCACCACGTTGACGACCAACTGCGTCGATTTCATCAATAAAGATAATACATGGAGCATTTTTCTTAGCGTTTTCAAATAAATCACGTACTCGAGAAGCACCAACACCGACGAACATTTCGACGAAATCAGAACCACTGATTGAGAAGAATGGTACGCCTGCTTCCCCTGCTACAGCTCGAGCTAATAATGTTTTACCGGTACCAGGAGGGCCCACTAATAAGATCCCTTTAGGTATACGTGCGCCAATTTCAGCAAATTTAGTATGGTCTTTAAGGAAATCTACAACCTCTACTAATTCTTGTTTTTCTTCGTCCGCACCCGCTACATCGGTAAAGCGAACTTTTTTCTTCTGGTCATCATAAAGTTTTGCTTTACTTTTACCAAAGCTCATCATGCGATTGCCGCCGCCTTGAGCTTGGTTCAACAAAAAGAAGAACAGAATAAAGATGACTACAAATGGAATGATTCCGGTAAAGAACTGTATCCATCCATTTGATTCTGGTGCGCCTAAGAAGTTAATTTTAGAACTCGTTTTAGCTTCTTTACGAATTTCATTCATTAACTCTTGGTCATCACGCGGGATATTTGTTACGAATGATTCGCCTTTTTTATACCCCTCGATTTTCCCTTTGACGACATAAACTAACTGATCCGGTTGTATAGTAGCCTCAGTTACCTTGCCGTTCTCTAATGCTGTAATGAACTCGTGATACTGTATTTCCTTTGTAGGTTGGTTCGCATTATTAAACGTACCAAAAATCCCAATGATCACGAGGAAAATTAATAAATAAAATATGGTGTATCGAAATATTCGATTCATCCCCAGCCTCCTCACAAGATAAACAGAAAAACTATAGTAAATCTTAACATATGAACTTTTGGTTAGTACAATGAAAAGCCTTTTATCTAGCACGTTTCCCGGAAAATTTGTTTACAGCGAGAAAACGTCTTAGTTTGAATATACAGCAGGCTTCAATACACCAATATATGGAAGATTACGATACTTTTCTGCATAGTCTAAACCATAGCCGACTACAAATGCATCCGGCACTTCAAAACCAACATAATCCGCTTTTAAATCTACCTTGCGTCCAGATGGTTTATCCAATAATGTTACGATTTTTATTGATTTTGCTTTGCGGTACTTAAACAAATCAACCAAATAACTTAAAGTTAATCCACTATCAATAATATCTTCTACTATGATGATGTCGCGGCCTTCCACACTTGTATTTAAGTCTTTCACAATCTTTACTTCACCAGAAGAAACAGTTGCGTTTCCGTAGCTTGTAACATCCATGAAATCTAGTTCAACATAAGAATCCATTCGTTTGATTAAATCTGCCATAAACGGCATAGCACCCTTTAATACGCAGATCATTAATGGAAAATCATCTTGGTACTCAGCAGCTAACGATTCGCCAAGTTCTTTAATTTTGTGCTGTAGCTCTTCCTCTGAAATTAATACGTTTTCAATGTCTTTCTCAAGCATCTTGTGTTTCCTCCTTGGTAGTAAATCAACATGGTAAAGCGAAAATTTCAACCGGCGAGAGTATTCTTCATTTCCCTTTAGGTTCTATGAAAGAACTCTCTTGTCGATGATGAATAGGGCATCATCTTCTGCCCGCTTGCTAGTAGAAAGATAGTTGCTCATGCGGAGACCAGGAACTGCAAGCACCAAATTATCGTCAGATGTGATAATTGGCCAATTCTCCCTTAACGCCGCAGGAATCTTTTCATCTATAAAAAGGCGAGATACTCGTTTTTTTATATTTGTTCCTAGCAAATCGATACGGTCGCCATCCATTCTGCCACGAATATGTAATGGTAGTGCAAAATCTGAAGTATTTACAAAGTAGCATTTTGCGAAGGATGTGGTGTTCGTAGGAACAGCATGGTCTGCTTTCCCTATATACATACGCAAATCATTCGGCAAATCAATCCATTGGCCAAATGGCAATGTTCTAGCAATTAATGCAGGTGTCTCCTTATGTGCTTTTACAAGCGACAGCTGGTCGTACTCCCGTATTGCTAGGGCTCCTTTTGGTAAATTAATTGTTGCATTTCCATCTGTTGATTGTGTCAGTTTTAAAATAGCATTGCTAAGTGTGTAGCTTTGTTCAATGTTTGGATTTTCGTAAAGATATTTTAATAGTAGTAGAATGATTCTTCTTTGTAAAGCAAGGGGTTGATTATGGAATGCTTTGATATTAATTTTCCACAAATCACGCTGTTTTTCAACTAATAGCTCTTGTAATGCTTGTTCTGCATAGCTTTGTAACAATTGTTCATCCTCTTGCACTTTTTCTGTGTAATGCATAATAGCTTCTGCAATGTTTTCATTTTCGGCTCTTAGGAGTGGTACAACATGGTGCCTGATGCGATTGCGTGTATAAGAATCCTTCTTGTTGCTTGAATCCTCCCTGTAGCCTTGATGATTTCTTTGTAGATAATCTACTATTTCTTCTCTTGTCACAGAAAGAAACGGACGAATCAATTCGCCGTTTGCAAAAGGGCGACACCGTTTAATTCCTTGCATGCCGCCTTCTAATAAACCTCTGGTTAGTGCCATAATGACACTTTCTATTTGATCATCTGCATGATGGGCTACAACAAGCTTTGTGCTTTCTGTTTCCTGCATGACTTCTTTAAAGTAGGCATAGCGTTCTCTTCTGCACACCGCTTGCATATTGCCACTTTCTTTTTCTAGTATAGCGGGAATTGGGATATCGGCAGCATAGACCGGTATCCCTTTATCCTGGCAGAAGCTTTCTACAAATCGGCGGTCTTCTTCCGATTCGCTTCCTCTCAACATATGGTTGACATGGACAGCTGCAACGGAAACACCCAGTCTCTCTTTTTCTTGATAGAGAAAATGCAGTAAAGCCATTGAATCTGCCCCAGCAGAACAAGCTACAAGCAATCGATCTTCCTTATGACATAACCCATATTGCTGAATATACTCTTTTACTTTCGTTTCGAACGGCGCCATTTTCTCACCTCACTGTTAGTTTACCACTCTTTTGTGTGAAGTTTCTTGGAAAGTTGGCTTAAATAATGACCAATCAACTGTTTTATGCTGAATCTCAACGCAAACAATTGTACAATCATCGACTGGTTTGTCATTATTGCGGAATGATCTCATAATTTCTGGACATATTTCATTAATTGGCAAGCTTCTATGTTGCAGAAGACAATTGCGAAGCATTTTTTCTTGTTTTTCCCATGGCATATCTTCAAAGAAAAGTCCGTCTGTACACATAAAGATAATATCCCCTGCTTTAAGTGTCCTTTGCTCTGCTTCTACTGAGTAGGATGTATAGATGCCAAATGGTTCGCTGGCACTTTCAAGTCGTGTTACCTCTCTCCCCCTTACCAAGTAAGTTGCCATGCTGCCTGCTTTCCAAGACCACAACTTGCCATGCTGCAAGTCAATTAAAGCAAAGTCCATTGTGGCATACATTTCTTCCTGTTTAAGTGACATTACATAGTGAAGTGTATGCATAGCCGTTTCAGGAGACATTTGATGATGCAAGCATTCCCGCATTAAGCGAATGAGCTTCCTGCTTTCTTTATGGGATTGCTTGTTATGCCCCATTCCATCTGACAGCATAATCGCTGTAAGACCCGGATTTAGCGAGAATACTGCGTGTGAGTCACCAGAGTACATCGTATTGTCTCTAGATGTAGATAAGACATCATACGAAAGATCAAAACGAATAGCTGATTGAAAAGTGATTTGCAAATGCGCATAGGGTTTGGTCTTTTTAATCGTTTGGTTAATTTCAAATGGCTCCTTAAAAACATCCTGTAAGGCAGGTAAAATAAGTCTTTCAGCTACCATTTGGTCTGTTTCCCATTGAGCCTTTTTGAAAGGGATACAGCAAACTACTTTCCTATTACCCGGTTCATTTGCCAAGATATCAATTTGGAAGAAATCAATTCCTATTTCTTTAAAGCGAGACACTAGCAAATCTTCATGCTGTTGGAAAGAGACAGCGTCATTCGTCATATCTTTCATTACATGGTCAATATGCAGCGACATATCTCTTAATTGTAAGGCAATCATCTTCTTTCCATGATGAAATTGTCCGCTTAACTGCTGCTTTGATACGTATTCTGCTAAAGCATTCAATAGGGATGGGGAGCGTACACATTTGTAGCGCAATTTATCTTCTGATTGCTTCTTTGCTCCGTGATCATTAATGGTATCTGCCTTGAGCCACTGCTCCATTATCGAGCGCATTTCCTCTTTTTTCCCCCAGCACCGTTCAAATTGATAGCATGTTTCACATGGGGACAGCGGTCTTGCCTCTATTTCTTCTTCTTGTTGCTCCACTATGCTAAAACGATCATTCACAAGTTCTTTCATAAATGTCACAAAGTCATTAAAATTGGTCAGTTTCATAGTTACCTTTTCTGTAAGCCAACGCTGTCTTTCTAACAGGGTATCCTCATGATTCGGATATAATTGTTGCTGCCAATATAAGAGCCAGCTTTTTGGTATAGTTAAAAACAATAATGCAGCGATACCCAGCGCAATCCAATATGTTTGGTCAATCGGCAATGTTGCATCGTAGAGCATAAAAAATGCCGTCGCAATACCACTGCCTATGATGATGCCGAATTTCCCCACCTTCTTACATATTCCTGCACAAAGCCCAGTCAATGCATACACTGCAATCATTCCACTAAAGGATAAATGAGACAAGCTGATAATCGTACCCATTAATACAGCGATTGCGGTTGATAATGTCACACCCCCTACATAGGCAGCTCCTAGTATGACTAGTTGCAGGGCAATGTAAGTAGGTGACAGGATATTCAACACAATATTATTTGTAGATGTCAGCATTATAGCGAGGGCTACCAGCGCAGCACCAATCCGCTCCAATGTCCAGGAAGCATTCCATAGTGCAGGCATCGGTAATAAACACTGCATTAAAAATAAAGTCATAAAGATTGATAATATACTCTCATATCCCACATATAATAAAATCATGGAAGGTGGCTCACCGTGATAAGAAATCATTTGCCAAGTCACTTGCATAAGCAAGACGGAAATCCCTACAACGAAAGCAATTGGCACTTTGCGTATGAACGTCTTTAGTAATAGTACAAAGATGGTTAGTTCACCTATGTGAATCAATGACTCGCCAATGCCCAATGTCACACTACCAAGCATTCCTCCGAAAAGGGCCCACATAAAGTAATCTCGATGATTGGCATATACAACAGCCATAATAGGCAAGAAAAAGGGAACAATCGCCTCAAATAGGACTGCTTTGGATAAGAAAAAAGCAGAAAAGCAAAGCGCTAACCCAAAAAGCACCGGATAAGCCTGCTTCAGGCCGATCGAAACTTTAGGTATGGATAGTTTATTTGATTGGATAAATTCTTTTCTCATCGTGACATACCTCCAATATTCTTATATATATTTCTGCCAGTATACATGGATATGACTGTAAATTTTGTCTGTTTGTGTTCAATATTTAAAAAATCGTTCGACGGCAAATCACATAGTTTATAAAAATAAAACAAAAAGCGCTTGACATAGTGAAAACAATTCTTGTATTATGTATTATGTTGCTAACACGGCGGCCTAGCTCAGCTGGCTAGAGCGTACGGTTCATACCCGTAAGGTCGGGGGTTCGATCCCCTCGGCCGCCATCATAAAAAAAGAAGCCTTCCAATTGGAAGGCTTCTTTTTTGTATTTCGAAAGAATTATAGATAAAAAGCGGCCGCCTCTGGATGAATATCTCAGGGCGGCCGTAAGAACGGACAGTAAGACACCAACATCAGTAGAAGGTCTCCCTACTGAGTGAAGCTACACATTCGTTTATTAGTAAATTGATTAATACACTTTTTCTACGATTAAAATAGCCAGCAAGTTACCCTCTTCTTGCACCTCGGCCACCACGTTTTGAATCTTGTGCACGCTTCAAAGTTGAAAGACGATCTTCACTGTCTTTAAGGAAGCGAGCCATTTTTTGCTCAAAGTTTTCCTTAGGTTGGCGATGTTCACCACGGTCATTTGAACGGTGGTTGTTGTTACGTGGGCGATGAGGACGTTCTGGTCGTTCTGGTCGCTCAGGTTGAGGTTTTGCCTTGCGAATGGATAGACCAATCTTACCGTCTGCTTCTACATTCATTACTTTTACTTCGACCATTTCTCCAACTTTCAAATGGTCATTAATGTCTTTAACATAGTTGTCAGCAACCTCACTAATATGAACAAGACCTGTTGAGCCATTTGGCAGCTCTACGAATGCTCCGAAATTTGTGATTCCTGTTACTTTACCTTGTACCTTGCTGCCTACTTCAATTGACATAAAAAAAATGCTCCTCCTTAAAATGTAAGCGACTTATTAGTCTTATATTCAAATATGTGTTCTTTGATTCTTATCTTTATTATAGCCAACAAAAAAAGAGTGTCAATAAGACTACTCTTTTGAATCTGTTTTTTTCTTATCCTTTTCAGACGATTTAGGTGTTGAAAAAATAATTTCTCCGTCTTCCGATAAGAATAAATCCTTCCTTGCAAGTTTTGCGATGTAATCATCATCATTCAATTTAGCAATTTGAATTTTTAGATCTTCCTGCTTCTCTTTTTGCTTTGCAAGCGTCTTCTGTAGCTCTGTTTTGTGTTGTTCTTTCACTGCGAGAGTGTGCTTTTGTTTTGCCAACATAAAGAAAAGGGAACCAGCCATAAGAACAAATAGAAGTGTCATAACCCCAAGACGACGATATAAACCAATCTTGCGTTTTTGATGTTTACTGTTTTTTTGCATCTCTGCTCTTGCATAGTCTGTTGGCATTTGTGTAGTTTTTTTGTACATTTGCTTCGATGGTTTTTGCATATAAGCGGGTGGTAACCCTAACCTCCTTTACTTGGTGATTTCTAACTTCCCCATAAGAGGGTATAATTCCTTCAAGCAAGGAACTATACCCTTTCATTTAGCATTAATGCCATTATATCTAATTTTACCCTATTTTTTAAGAGTAAAATTTTTAATTTTTTCGACAACAAATCGTAACGGAAATAGAATAATCATAACAATTTTAACAATTATCCTAATGATTTGTCGGACTATGCCTATAATGAGGCGAATAATAAACCAAATCGGATGGATGACAAGTCTGACAAACAGTCTTCCACAGAATCGAACTAAGCTTTGCAGAAATAATTGGTACAGGCAAAAGCCCAGCAATTGTGAAAGAAAATCTACAAAATGCCACTCTCCATCTCGAACAACCATTAATAGTAGGAATGTTCCAATCCCTAAAAGAATCCATGCTGTTAATTCAAATAGGATATAGCCTTTTCGCAAGAGCGATTTGGGCGCGGCATAAAAGCTGAAAGATCGTACCAAATCAATAATTGCGGCCCCTATAACGCCACTAGCTATGAGTGCTGCTATACTAAGGAACTGTTGTGAAACGGTCATCCAAATAATTTATGCAAAATGCCTTTTGATATGCCGCTATCCTCTTCATCATATTGCAGTGTCTTCACAGACCCTTCTAAAGTCAGAAGTCCTTTATCTACATCCAAATGGACAATTCTTAAATCTTCTCCTCGAATTTGCAAATGTCCTTGAGAGGTGAGTACTAAAAACTCCTCTTGGTCAAAGCGTTCAATTGATTTTACAGATGTCACATCCATTCGCTTGCGATTTCGAACCGTTAGCAAGTGGTCTCCTGTTGGAATAGTATAAGTCGCGTTTTCTTGTTGGAATGTCATCATTTTTCCCCTCCTTAGCCTGTCTACTAATCTATATGTTAGGAGAAAGTGGAATATGAGGAGAAAGTGAAAATTCTCTACGGTTAAAGTAAATACCTATTGTCGGTAGAAAAGGAATATGGGGCAAAGAAAATGAGAGAGTTATAAAATGGGGAGTTGTTTACTGATTTATTTTTGAAAAGAAGTGGAAACATTAAACTTTCTAAGGACAAGCATCGTGCTATTCCTCAGCAGTCCACGTTATTTCCACTTCGACTCTATTTTGATTTTTTGTTAGTTGCTACTCTTCGTCATCAATAAATTCTGGCTCAATTTTCTCTACTTTTTCTTCTTTCAAAATGGTAAACATATTTGCAGCCTCTTCTTTGCGGACGATATCTTTTAGTTCCTCCACGCGAACAGTCACGATTTTTTGGCCGAAACGAATCGCTAATTCATCGCCCACTTTTACGGGGCTGCTTGCTTTTACCACTTTTCCATTGATAGTAATACGTCCTTGATCTGCTACTTCTTTTGCTAATGTACGGCGTTTGATCAGCCGAGAGTTTTTCAAAAATTTATCTAATCTCATATCTATGACTCCTTACTTTGTAATTGTTTTGCTTCTTCCCAAAATTCATCTAATTCCTCAAGTGTGTACTTTTTAAAATCCTTTCGTCCAGCCATTACCTTTTGCTCTACATAACCAAACCTTTTTGCAAATTTTGCGTTTGCATGGATCATCGCTTCTTCTGCTGGGATCTTATAGACGCGTGCTAAATTGACAAGCGTAGAAAGCACATCGCCGAACTCATCGAGCCTTGTTTCATCTGTACCGTCTTTGATTTCCTCTTGGAATTCTTCCCACTCTTCTTTTGCCTTTGCCCATGCTCCCTCAACGTCTGGCCATTCAAAGCCTACCTTAGCGGCAATTTTTTGATAGTTATATGCAGTTTGCAGTGAAGAGGTTGCACGATACCCTTCTTTTAAAAGTGGTTCTGTTTTCGTAGGCTGATGCTCTTCCTTTTTGATTTCTTCCCAGTTCTTCACTACGTCTTCCGCATTATCTACTTTCACTTCGCCAAAAACATGCGGATGGCGGCGAATCATTTTAGAAGCAACCCCCTGAAGAACGTCCTCTAGATTCCAGAAACCTTCATCCTCTGCGATTTGTGCTTGCAAGAAAACCTGTAACAATACATCGCCAAGCTCCTCAATCATATGGTCTTCGTCTTGTTCATCGACTGCTTGAAGGAACTCATGCACTTCCTCCAGCATATACTTTTTAAGGCTCTCGTGTGTTTGTGCACGGTCCCATGGACATCCTTCAGGACTTCTAAGCACCCCAATAATATCGCGGAATGTAGACCACTCTCTTAAACCGTCTTCTCTCCGTTTAATAGGTGGCACATAAACAGTTGTTAAGTTATTTACTTCAACACCATGATCGAGTTCAAATAATGGAACAGTGCGCAATTGTTCATCCTTCGATCCAGCAGCTGTCACAATGGTTACTAGATATTCAGCCGGATATTTCTCCATTAAAGTTAACTTTACCTCTGATGCACTGAATTGGTCATACACTTGTGCAATCAGTAGGTGCTTGTACATATTGGTCTCATGTATTGAAAATGTACTGCCATCAACTAATTCAAAGCCATCAATCGGATCGATTCGCAATGCGCCAAACACAGCATCCAAGAAGCTCTGACCACCTTCTATTTTGAGACTTACTTTTCCTTCTTTCTCTGCTTCGATCAGCAACTGCACTGTCATTTCTGCAACTAGTGGATGGCCAGGCACGGCATATATAACCTCGTCCTTCTCTGCTGCTTGAAGCAGTGAATCAGCAATCTCTTGATAGACAGGCAAAAAGTCATCATGTTTTTCATACACAGCATCAAAGCTTTCGAATGTTAGTCCCTCTTTAGCCAATTCTGTTAGTACAGGGTGATCATTTGTTCGAACATACACCTTTTTAGCTGCTTTGAGTGCTTTATAGACACCCATTGGCAATTGTTCAAAGTCTCCCGCTCCTAAGCCTATTATAGTCAGTTGATGCATACACATTCTCTCCTTTAATCTTGCGCTTCTATCTTATTTGTAAATACTGCATGTTATGTGAATTCATTTTTCATTATATCGAGTTGGTAGCAGGCTAACAAATCATTGTCGAACCTTTTCTTCTGTATCTTTCCCCATTCTTCCCAACCGGAGTTGGTAGGCGGCCATGTATTTTCCTAGAGGCAATAGGAACCATTCTCGCACTGCTAGTGTACGCATTTTTGCTAACGAAGTCAGAAAGATAAAAGCACCAATCGATGATTTTATGATCGTTAGACATAAAGCCATCGTTCTTCCATCAGAGAAATTTCTAGCATAAGGTTCTAAAAAGACAGAGAATAACACAAGGACAAACGCCATAAGAAGGGTGGCCACCGTCAAGCCTTTGTAGAAACGCCATGGAGCCAGTTTTATAGTTTGTAACTTTTTTAAATAAGCAACTAGCACTATAGCTGACATCATTAAGGCCATATTTCCTGCAATAGCCGCCCCTCCTATACCGAATGTTTGTACAAATAAAGAGTTACATAAACATTTCACCAAAATACCCATCAATAAAATAAACGAGGGTATTTTTAATTTACCTAACCCTTGTAGTATCCCTGTAATGGTCAATATGAGTGAAAGCCATATAATTTGAATGATAAAAATCGATAATACATTCGATAAATCGGCTGTTTCAAATAATGTTTTATTTATATTTGGCATCACTAGAATTAATCCGACAGCAGCCGCTACACCAAATAAAAGAGAGGCACGATAGGTGATTTTGATATATCGTTTAGCATGCTCCCTGTTTTTTTGGTTATGGGCAATCAACGGCACAATAGCGAGTGAAAGTGAGGAAGCAATCACCAATCCTACTTGTACGAGCGGTTGACTTCGATCATAAATCCCCTTAGTTTCCATCGCCCGTAAAGAAGGTAAGCCCATTTTTTGTAACGCACTGAAAATAGTAAATGAATCAACTAGTTGAAACAGCAGCAGCATCAAACTGCTCAAGCTGACACTGAAGCTGAAAAGCAAAAGCTTTTTGGTCATTGCCCATTTATTCAATGATTGGATAGTAGTACTCTTTAAGCCTTCATGAGAAAAAAAGTATTTCCTTCCAAACCAAACTAACAGAAAAACACCTGCCAGTTCACCGGCTACCGTCCCCCCCATTGCCACTTCGCCAGCTGCATATAGCGAATGTGTCATAGCAACAACTTGCCAAGTACCTACAATAATGATTGCTACTCTTACAGCCTGCTCTACCATTTGCGCATAGGCAACCGGCTGCATGTTCCCCATTGATTGAAAGAATCCTTTGTATATTGAAAGAAATGGAATACAAAATACAACAAATGAAGCTACTTTTATTAATCCGGCTAGCTCTTGATCTCCCATCATCTTTGCAAAAAAAGGAGCGCCAAAAAATAGTACTATAAATAAAAGAGCAGATATCACAGCTAAAACACTAAATAAAAATCGCAATATTGCATTGCGCTCACTCGTATGTTTATTGGCATCTTCATCTGCCAGTATTTTTGAAATAGCTACAGCTAGTCCGCTTGAAGTCCAAGTGACAAATATAGCAGCAAAAGGATAGACCTGCTGGTAAATATAAAATCCTCGGTCTCCTACTAGGTTTTGAAAAGGAATACGGTACACCATACTCAGTACTTTCACAAAAAGAGAGGCCACCGTTAGCATTGCCACGCCCTTTAAATATACCTTCATACCCCACTTTTCAGGCATATATTTCTCACTCATTTCTAAAACAAACTCTTTTTACTACCAAAGTATAGCATATGTGTAAATTGAGTAAGGGGATACACCTGGATTGCCTTACAAAAAAACAGACTGCTTATATAAGCAGTCTGTTACCGTTCTCTATCCTTCCATTTGCTTCGCTAGGAAGTGTGCCGCTGTTTCTGCGACCTTTTGTTCCGTATCACCAATAAAGTGCATTTTAGATAAAATATAAACTGCGCCAATGGCATCTCCTGCTACAACAATCGGTGCAATACAATATGATTTGATCTGTTCTATTTGTCCAGGGACAATTTCAATCGAACTTTCATGCTTCTCTACAATCAAATTCCTTTGTAGAATACGTTCTTCTGCAAAAGGAGAAATGGCACGATGCAAATAATCCTTTTTTGAAACACCTGCAGCAGCAATTACCTGATCTCTATCGCTAACCAAAGCACTCGTACCTAATGTTTCAAATAATGTATCTACATAAGAAAGTGCAAAATCACCTAGTTCATTAATAGGTGAATATTTTTTAAGTATAATTTCGCCTTCACGATCAGTAAAAATTTCTAAAGGATCTCCCTCCCGGATACGCAAAGTCCTTCTTATTTCTTTTGGAATGACTACGCGCCCTAAATCATCGATCCGTCGTACAATGCCTGTTGCCTTCATTCGAATGCCTCACTTTCGACAAGATTTCATAAATAGTCTTGTCGGTAGTTTGGCCTTATAAAGGGAAATTTATACATAACAATTATTAGTTCTATGCCTCCGTCTTTTCACGGAGTGCTGTTGGCAATAATTTCAGCAAAGCTTCTAATATGTCAAACGTTGATTTTGCTTCTGCTTTCTTTTCATCTATCGTTAAAAGTAATTTTTGTCCTTCCAATTGGAAGCCTACTGCCCGACCAAATACCATTGATTCGGCTACAACTTTGCCTCCATCTAGCTTGGCAGTGCCTTCTTCCGAGATTTCAATCGTGATGATTTTATTTTTCGTTTTGATTGATTCTACTCCTGCTTGTTTCGCCCATACCTTCATACGGCCAATACGCAGCAAGCGTTCCGTTTCAACTGGGAAATCTCCGAATCGGTCTTGCAGCTCATCAATAATCTCAGAGTAGTCTTCTTCTTCATCCATACTCTTTATGCGTTTATACATTTGGATTTTTTGATAGCCATCAGGTATATAAGTATCTGGAATATATGCATCAAATGGAATAATGATTTCGATATCCTTTTCTTCTTCCTTTTTCACGCCTGTTTGCCGCTCAGTAATCGCTTCTTCTAACATTTGTGAATACAAATCAAATCCAACTGAATCAATAAAGCCATGCTGTTGTGCACCAAGCAAGTTACCTGCTCCGCGGATAGATAAATCGCGCATCGCAATTTTAAAACCGGAGCCAAGCTCTGTAAATTCTTTTACTGCCTGTAGCCGTTGTTCTGCCACTTCTGTTAAGACTTTATCGCGTTGATACATGAAATAGGCATACGCCACACGGCTAGACCTACCGACACGCCCTCTTAATTGATACAGCTGCGACAGCCCCATACGGTCAGCGTCATTAATAATCAGTGTGTTAACATTTGGAATATCAATACCTGTCTCAATGATGGTGGTCGTGACTAATACATCGTACTCACCTTCAAGGAATTTTAAAATGACGTTTTCTAGATCTCTTTCAGTCATTCTGCCATGGGCAGAGCCGACCCTTGCATCAGGCACAAGCATTTGAATCTCTTCAACCTTTTTCGCAATATCTTCTACACGGTTGTGCAGATAGAATACTTGCCCATCACGTGCTAATTCACGTTCAATCGCTTCTCTCACAAGTGCACCGTTATGTTCCATTACATACGTTTGAACAGGGAAGCGGTCAGCTGGTGGTGTCTCAATTACAGATAAATCGCGTACTCCGACCATCGACATGTGCAGTGTGCGCGGAATTGGTGTTGCTGTTAATGTTAATACATCTACTTTTGTTTGTAATTTTTTAATTTTCTCTTTATGTGTTACACCGAATCGTTGTTCTTCATCGACAACTAATAAACCTAAATCCTTATACACGACATCTTTTGATAAAAGGCGGTGTGTGCCTACTACGATATCTACCGTACCAGCTTGCAGTCCGCTGATAGTTTCATTTTGTTGCTTACGAGAACGAAAACGGTTGAGTACGCCGATTGTAACAGGATAGTCTTGGAATCTCTCTAGCAACGTTTCATAATGCTGCTGAGCCAAAATAGTAGTTGGGACCAAAAAGGCTACTTGCTTGCCGTCTAGTACAGCTTTAAATGCAGCCCGTATGGCTACTTCTGTTTTGCCATAACCCACATCTCCGCATACTAAGCGGTCCATTGGCCTTTCTTTTTCCATATCTATTTTCACTTCTTGAATCGTCCGTAGTTGATCCTCTGTTTCCTCGTACTGGAATGCTTCTTCAAATGCTCGTTGCTCATCTCCATCTGGAGAGAAGGCAAATCCTTTTTCTGCTTCACGCTTAGCATAAAGCTTGATCAGATCATCAGCGATATCTTGGACAGCTCTCGATACTTTTGTTTTCGTTTTGCCCCACTCTGTACCTCCAAGCTTATGGAGTTTCACTTCTTTATCTTCTGAACCAATATACTTTTGAATTAAATCAATTTGATCGACAGGCACATACAATTTATCGTCTGCACGATAACGGATATGGAGATAATCCTTATGTTTGCCCCCCACATCTAGCGTTTCAATTCCTACATATTTGCCGATCCCATGATGCACATGGACCACATAATCGCCAGACTTGATTTCTGTATAACTTTTAATCCGCTCTGCATTGGACATTTTTTGAGCACGGTTTCTTTTCTTTTTAGGCTTTTGTTTAAACAGCTCTTCTTCTGTCACTACTGCCACACGTTGCATGGGTAGTTCAAAACCTGCGGAAAGATTACCCGTAATTGCAAAAATGCCTTCTGCCTCAGGCGTTCCAATTTGTATATGAATATCGTAATCTTCTAAAGTGGTCTG
The DNA here is from genome assembly GCF_023515935.1 of Rummeliibacillus sp. G93. Classification (NCBI taxonomy): domain Bacteria; kingdom Bacillati; phylum Bacillota; class Bacilli; order Caryophanales; family Caryophanaceae; genus Rummeliibacillus; species Rummeliibacillus sp. G93. The sequence goes on along the minus strand of NZ_CP097314.1, from coordinate 57,342 downwards.
GATAGTTGGTAGACGACTTCCATCTTCCGCCATAAACAGTACTGTAAATTTTTCACGCTGCCAACGCTCAATTTCTCCTTTTAACAGCGGCATTTGTCCATGAAAATGCTGCATCGGCTTGCAAGAAAGGCTAGTGATATCTCGGAAACGTACGCCAGAAAAATTTCTGGCAAACAATGAAAAGTAAAGTATTGGCAATTGAATCATAGCCGAGACCTCTTTCATTGAATAAGATGGCTTTACCGCATGCACCATTTTTCCTTCTTCTATAAGGGAAATGAACCACTCTTTCTCTTCTTTTTCCCATGCTTCCATTACTTCTTGGATTCTTCCGTACTCGTCATATACAACAAGCCCATCTTTCGCAAAATAGTCGCCCAAGAATGCAGGTTTTTCATATAACAGAGATCCGTAACGATTAGCAAACTCCGGCAACTCACCTTGCTGAAGCAATTCTATATCCATTTGAACATTTTGATATAATTGTTCTTGTATCTCTTTTTTCTTTACTTTTTTTAAGCTCTCACTTAATGCACTTTCCAGCCTTTGTGCGAATTGCTGTCTTTGATTCTTTGTCACAACAAATTCTGTCGCAGGTAAGAGATGTATATCCTTTAGTTTATTAATAGAACGTTGGTCATCTGCTGAGAATGTGCGAATCGAATCAACTTCTGTATCAAATAACTCGATGCGAACAGGATTTTCAGAATAAGGAGGATAAATATCTAAAATACCACCTCTCAGTGCAAATTCACCAGGAGAGGTGACCATTTGGCTTCTTGAATACCCCATTGTCACTAATTGGTTCAACCATTCTTCTACGTCAATTTCTTCACCAAGCTTGGCAGTTAAATTTAAATTCGTCCATACTTCTTTCGGAGCCATTATTTTACGCATACCAGCTATAGGAATGACATATACTCCTTTTTGTTGATGAATCATATGATCCAACGTTTCAATACGTGCTGCTCTGAGCTCTGGACTGGATGTGGCCATATCCGCGGCAATAAATTCGTCAGCTGGATAGTAATGGACCATATCCTCTCCTATCAGTTTAGCCAAATCATCATACATTTTTTGCGCTTGCAACAAGTTTGGCGAAATTATGTAAAGCGGCTTTTGCAGAGTATAAAATATTGTATCTAAAAATGCGGGACGCGCGCTGCCCGACAGACCCGTTACCAGCTCTGCTCCCTGTCCCTTCTTTATTTCATCTAATAATTTTTGTACTTGCGGATCGCTAGTCAATAGATGACGCAAAATTTCCATACAAATCTCCCTTCTCTCTCGGACTTATTTATAGTACATACAGAAAAAGGCCTTGGACGCAAAAAGCGCCAAAGCGTTTCACTGTAACCAATTTTTTAATGCATGATAATTCGGGAATTTCTTTAGCGAATCTTCACAGTGTTCACATATACTATCTACGGTCGTATCGCCATTTTGCTCATGACGGATAAATTCTTGGGCATCTTTTTCATTGAGTTGATGCAGTTTGCGAATACTATCATCAGAATCAAATGGCAATACACCAATCTCCGTACTGCAATGACGACATTTGTAACGAATAGCCATAAGCATGCCTCCCTTTAGTAAAAGTATAGACAGCTTTCAGTTTTTTATGCTTGAAGAATTAGTTGAACTTATTCATGACTTCAACAAAAGGCTTCGTCAACCAATAATCACAAGCTTCTGCGGCATTTTTAAATGCATCTTCCATAGTCGGCAAATCTTCTTTTTGATAGTGGCTTAGAACATAATTGACTACCTTCATTCCTACAGGTGGACGATCAATTCCTATACGAATACGATTAAAATTTTGTGTGCCTAGGTGTTGGATTAACGACTTTATGCCGTTATGGCCACCTGCGCTACCCTTTTGACGCAAACGCAATTTTCCCTTTTCTAAATCTAAATCATCATAGATGACCACAATGTCTTCCAGCTCAATATCAAAATAATCCATTAAAGGACGCACCGCTTCACCAGAAAGGTTCATGTAAGTAAGTGGCTTCATCACCATTACTTTTCCTTCTGGAAGATGTGCAGTTCCATAAATTGCATTAAATTTTTGTTGATTTAATGATATACCCCATTTTTCCGCTAATAAATCAATCGTATCAAAACCAACGTTATGGAGCGTATGTTCATATTCTTTGCCTGGGTTACCTAGGCCAATCACAAGTTTCATTTTTGCATCTTCCTTTACTACTAATCCCAGTTATTTTATCACATAAACATTATTTGATGCGGTTCATTCACTTTAATCCAATATAACAGAAACAGGTTATATTAGCATATATAAATACCTTACCAAGTTTAAAAGTACAATAAGCAAGAATCTAGAAAGCAGTTTTTTTGTTGCATACTATGAATAGCAAAAATAAATCATTACTATTTCATATATGGCAACGAAAATATATTAAATATTCTCTGATCCCTAAATTCAAAAAACCTTGCGCCTTCAATTAAGAAAGCACAAGGTTAATAGTATATATTATTCATCTGCTCCATTATCTGCAACAGGTTCTTCTGTTTCTGTGTCTGTTTCTAGCTCAGCCGCTGAAACTGGTGCTGAAATTGTCACAAGTGTTAATTCATCATCATCGACAATCTCAAATTCGACTTGATCCCGAATATCATTAATGGTAATTGTATCGCCAATGGCTAACCCTGAAATATCTACTTCGATGCTCTCAGGTATATCAGAAGGCTTCACATTTAATGTCAGCTCACGATTTGGCTGTTGCAAGACACCGCCTTCTTTAACGCCTGTGGATTCTCCAACGACCGTAATCGGAACAGCTACTTCTAATGCATCAGACATGTTGACAGCTAAAAAGTCGATATGGAGATAATCGCCCTTTAAATTATCCTTTTGGATATCATTTAGAACGGCTTGAACATTTTTGTCTTCTACTTCTAATGTAATGACGGCGTTGCGTCCGTCTTCTCTTAATGTTTTTTCGAGTTCTCTTGCACTAACGGCAATGGGTGTTGATTCTACTTGGAAGCCATAAACTACGCCTGGGACATACCCTTCTTTTCTAAGATTTGTAAGATTGGAGTGATGTCCGGTTTCACGTGAATTCGCTTGAATGACAGTGCTCATAGATTTTCGTCCCCTTCCTCAAAATAACTAATGCTTTATGTATATACCCTTACAAAAAATAAACGAAACCCATTAAATACAAAAATCCACATCCTAAGCTATAGGATGTGGATGGAAAGACTACGAAACATTAATCAAATAATTTACTTACAGATTTATTCTCATAAATGCGTACGATTGCATCTGCCAACAATGTCGCAACAGATAATTCTTTGATTTTTGGAATTTTCTTTTCTTCTGGCAACTGAATTGAATTGGTTACAACTAATTCTTTGATTACTGAATTTTCGATGCGGTCAATTGCAGGACCTGAAAGAACAGGATGCGTACAACATGCATACACTTCTTTAGCGCCGCTTTTGACAAGTGCTTCCGCACCAATTGTAATTGTGCCTGCTGTATCAATAATGTCGTCGATTAAAATGCAGATTTTTCCTTCTACATTCCCTACAATGTTCATCACTTCTGCTACATTTGGCTTTGGACGGCGTTTATCGATAATGGCAATTGGCGTTTTTAAACGCTCTGCCATTTTACGAGCTCGTGTTACTCCACCGTGATCTGGTGAAACAACAACTACGTCTTCAGGATTAAAGCCTTTTTTCTTGAAGTAATCCGCTAATAGAGGAACACCCATTAAGTGGTCAATTAAAATATCAAAGAAGCCTTGGATTTGTGGTGCGTGCAAATCAAGAACAAGTACGCGTGTTGCGCCTGCTGTTTCTAATAGATTAGCCACTAATTTTGCCGTAATAGGTTCACGTGAACGCGCTTTACGGTCTTGGCGTGCATATCCGTAATAAGGCATTACGACGTTAACTGTGCGAGCAGAAGCACGTTTCAACGCATCAATCATAATCAACAATTCCATTAAGTTTTCGTTTACTGGCGCTGAAGTAGATTGAACGATAAACACATCGTTCCCACGAATGCTTTCCTCAATATTGATTTGGATTTCTCCATCGCTAAAGTGTTTGACTGAACATTTCCCTAACTCTACACCTACTTCTTTTGCGATTGCAGCAGCAAGTGGTTCATTTGAATTTAATGAAAAGATTTTTAAATTTGAGTTAGCATATTGATACGGCATGTTGGCCTCCTGTTAATGTTTTAATTATTTTAATTTGTTAACATAGTTTTCTTTGTTCTCTTGTCTTGTACGTCCTATAGCAAGGGCGTTTTCTGGTACATTTTTCGTAATGGTTGAACCTGCAGCAACAAATGCATTCTTGCCGATAGTAACCGGTGCGATTAAATTGGCGTTGCAGCCAACAAATGCGTTATCTTCAATAATAGTCTCGTATTTATTTTTGCCATCATAGTTGACTGTAATAGTACCGCATCCAATATTTACATCTGCGCCGATTGTGGAATCGCCTAGATATGTAAGATGCGATGCCTTGCTTCCTTCGCCAAGCGTTGTCTTTTTCAATTCGACAAAGTTGCCGACTTTAGCGCGATCCATAATGTGCGTTGCAGGACGAATGTGTGCATAAGGGCCAACTGCTACATCATCATCAATCCGACTGTCTTCTATGACAGAATGATCAATCTTTGTACGGTTGCCTATTTGGCTATTTCGGATTTGGCTATTCAACCCAATAAGACAATTTTCGCCAATAGTAGAAGGGCCTTCAATCATCGTTCCTGGTTGAATCACCGTATCACGGCCTATTACAGCTTCAGCACTAATATAAGTATTGTCTGGATTAATGATTGTTACACCATTTTGCATATGTTTCTTATTAATGCGAGATTGCATAATTCTTTCAGCTTGTGCTAATGCTACTCGATCATTAACACCTAGTGTTTCCGAAAATTCTTTAGTCACGTAAGCTTCTACAATTTCTCCGCGACTTTGTAAGATTTCAATGACATCTGGCAAATAATATTCGCCTTGTGCATTGTCATTTTTTACTTCTTTCAAAGCTTCAAAAAGCGCTTTATTATCAAAACAGTATGTGCCTGTATTGATTTCCGTCACTTCTTGTTGTTCTTTTGTTGCGTCTTTTTGCTCAACAATCTGTGCAACCTTGCCATCGCTGCTACGTAAAATACGTCCATAACCTGTAGGGTCTTCAGCTATAGCTGTCAAAATTGTCGCTTTTGCTTTATTTGCTTCATGATGTTCATAGAGAGCTTTCATTGTTTCTGGACGTATAAGTGGTGTATCACCACAAATCACCAGCGTTGTGCCATCTAAATCTTGAAGCAAAGATTCTGTTTGTTGAACAGCATGCGCAGTGCCAAGCTGCTCTTTTTGCAGAACATATTCACTACGATCATTTAATTGTTCTTGCACTTTTTCTGCACCGTGTCCTACCACTGTAACGATACGGCTGGCATCCAATTGTTGAATGTTATCTACCACATGCTCTACCATTGGTTTTCCGCAAACAGGATGAAGAACTTTATATAAATTGGACTTCATACGTGTGCCTTGGCCAGCAGCCAAGATTACGGCATAAATATTGGTCATACTTACAAGTCCTCCAGTCAAACAGATTTTTTCTCTTTTGACTATAAAGCAAACTTAACATATTTTCAAGACATTACGACTTGACAAATCATTAAGAAACCATTTATTATATAATTCTTTTTCTAAAAAGTTCTTCCTCTTTATCATAACTCTTTTAATTCTATTATGGGAGGTTTTATTAAGAGAAATATGTGGTAATAGACTATATATGCAGGTTAGATTAATAATCCTTACATAAAAGGAAATTTCAACATAAAAAAGAGCCTATTCAATAAGAATTGGCCCTTGGCTTCTTTCGCTATTAAACTTTCTCTTCCTCTAGCACCAAAAGTTCATCTTCGTGGCTATTGGCATAAGCATGCAATACAGATTCTTGAATCTTAGATCGTGTGCCAGAATTGATTGGATGGGCAATATCTCGGAATTCTCCGTCTGGCGTTCTTTTGCTAGGCATCGCTACAAATAATCCAGCATTCCCATCAATCACACGTATATCATGCACAACGAATTCGTTGTCCAGTGTGATGGAAGCAATGGCGCGCATGCGGCCATCAGTCTCTACACGGCGAAGTCTTACATCAGTTACTTCCATTTTCTCACCACCTCTCATCTTAGTTGTTAGATAGAATCTATTAACATCCTAATTCTATAAGCAGAGAGCTAATCCCTTCTTTATTATAAAAAATTTTTATAAAATTTAAAATATTATTTTAAACAAAATAAAAAGGCCACAAAATCATGGCCTTTTGTTTTATACTAAAGCAATTACTTCGATTTCAACTTTTGCATCTTTTGGCAGTTTTGATACTTCCACTGTTGTGCGAGCTGGTTTATGTGCGCCAAAATATTCGGCATAGATTTCATTCATTACTGCAAAGTCTTCCATATCAGTTAAAAAGACTGTCGTTTTAATCACTTGGTTTAGTGAAGAACCTGCTTCAGCCAAAACGGCTTTGACGTTTTCGAATACTTGATTTGTTTGCTCCGTAATATCTCCGCCAACAAATTCCCCTTCCGCTGTTAACGGAATTTGGCCTGAACTGTAAAAAGTATTGTTGACTACCATTCCTTGGACATATGGTCCAATTGCTGCTGGAGCATTTTTTGTTGAGATTACTTTCATCTGTCATATCCGCCTTTCGAAAAATAGTTGCCTTCTTCTAATTTGATCGTACGGTCTTTTTCATTTACTTCTTTTAACTTTACTAAAGAGTAATAATTGTCGACTAAACGTTCATCTGTATGTGCGGCCTCTACTAGTACAGCCATTCCTGCTAGTGTGCAATCAAACTCTTCAATCAGGTTTTTCATGCCATTCATCGTGCCGCCGACTTTCATGAAGTCGTCTGTAACAAGCACTCTTTGACCGCTTTTCATACTACGTTTTGATAAAACCATCGTTTCAATGCGGCGTGATGAGCCTGAAACATAGTTAATGCTGACAGTTGAGCCTTCGGTTACTTTGTTATCTCTGCGCACGACTACGACCGGTACGTTTAAGTGTCTTGCAATGGCATGAGCTATCGAAATTCCCTTAGTCGCAACTGTCATAATGACATCTATTTCCTGGCTACAAAAAGCTGATGCAAATACTTTCCCTACTCTATTCATTAATTCGGGATTGCCAAGTAAATCCGTCATAAATAAATAGCCGCCTGGTAATAGACGGTCGGAATGGCCTAACTCACTTATTAATTCGTCAATTACCTCTTTGACTACTTTCTCAGACACCTTGGGTATATATTTGACCCCGCCTGCTGCTCCGGGAACTGTCACTAAAACCCCAATTCCTCTTTCTTCAAATGTATCTTTTACAATCGTCAAATCCTCACTAATGGAGGATTTAGCAGATTGATATAACTCTGAAAAAAAAGTAAGGGGGATTAGCTTTTGTGGATGCTCCAATAAATAATGTGTCATATCAACAAGACGCTCACTGCGCTTCCATTTCATAGCACCCTCTCCTTTTACCCGAATGTTTTAATCAAAAAATACCACAATTATGCGTCTTTAAGCAAGTGCATCTCTTTCACCAATTAAACGCACTGCATATACTTCATCGCAAAAGCCTCTCAGGCCATTAACGATGCGACTCACCCGTGCTTTATTTTGAACTAAGCCAAAAACTGTTGGCCCACTGCCACTCATTAATACGGCATCTGCCCCAAATCTATTCATTTGCTCTTTAATAATGGATACCTCGGGATAAAGTTCTAATGTTACGCTCTCCAAAACATTACCAACGCTGTTGCATAATCGAGAATAATCTTTGTCTTCAATAGCTTGTACCATTTGTTGTGTGTCTGGATGTTCGACCTTATTCATATCTAGACCGCCATACACTGCTGCTGTTGAAACGCCAATCGCAGGCTTTGCCAGTATTACCCAACATGCAGGTGGAGTTGCGATATGCTTGATTTTTTCGCCTCTGCCTGTGGCTATAGCGGTTCCACCGTATACACAGAAAGAAACATCTGATCCAATTTCTGCTCCTAATTCTGCCAATTGATCAATGGTTAACCCTAAATTCCAAAGAGTATTCAACCCTTTTAATGTTGCAGCAGCATCACTGCTTCCTCCTGCTAGACCAGCAGCTACTGGAATCTGCTTATCAATAGAAATGGAGACACCATCTTTGACTCCGTATGTATCTTGTAATAGCTTGGCCGCTTGATATGCCAAATTTCGTTGGTCATCCGGCACAAAGGTGCTACTTGAATGTATATGGATTTGCCCATCACTCCGTTTTGATAAACCGACGCGATCTGCTAAGTCCACAGTCGTCATAATCATTTCAACCTCATGGTAGCCGTCTTTCCTTTTGTATAGTACATCCAGCGTTAAATTTATTTTGGCAGGTGCTTTTACATAAAGCATACCTCCGCCTCCTTTCAAATATAAAAGAAGAAGCAATCTCCGTTCTTTGTCTACTTCACACTATTTTACCACAGGTTATGTTTGATGAGCCATTCGCTTGATACGTGGGATAAAACAAAAAGCAGCCTTCCTATCATTTAGGAAGAACTGCCTTTTCCAGTGCGTCTATTTGTTAATATACGTGAAAATATTTACTGCTTTTGGCCGTCTGCTAAAGACTCTTTCGCCATTTCAATAGCCCTCTTCACCATATTTCCGGCATCTCGCGCTTTGATTCCGCCCCATCCTTCACGTTGAACCGTATCGTAAAAGCCTAATTCTTTTGCGATTTCTATTTTCAACTGTTCGGACATAATTGACTTTCTCGCCATACGAAATTCCTCCCTTTAACGCCTGGGCTTTTAGTATAACCAACAATATAAAAAACACTCTAAAAACATTCTCTGTATGCCAGAGTGTTTCTAGAGTGCTGTACAAAATGCTTTGGTTTATAGTTCTGTTTGCTTATTTAGCTGCAGCAACACCTGTTGCAACCTCATCATCAAATGTTATTTCTACTGCTTCTGTTAAAATATCTGTGTAGCTGTAAGACACACGCTCAATCGCGTTATCGTCTTGATCAAGATCAACTACAAATACTGCGCGATATGTTTCACGTAATATTCCAGCGCGCTCAATCGTTTTCTTGCGACCACCGTTTGCTTTTAATTGCAAACGTCTACCCAAATGACAATCTAACGACTTTTTAATGTCGGCTAAAGTTTTTGGCATTTTCGCTTACACCTCACTAATAACCATTATACAAAATGCCTGAAATATTGTCAACATAAAATTTATATTTTATCAATCTGTTAAAACGTTGTCAATAAATTTTTTATAAAAAAATATTTTTTATCATTATATCAATATAGTGGTTATTTTTGGAAGTGAGGTAATAAAGCATCAGCTAATCTTCCAAACTCAACAATAGAAAGGGTTTCACCGCGACGAGTTGGATCTATATTCACCTCTGCAAGCGCAGATAAAATTTGGTCCTTCTTCGCTTTTCCATTCTCCAACTGTGATTGCAGATTGTTTAGTATTGTTTTGCGACGCTGAGCAAACGAACTCCGCGTTACTTCAAAAAAGAACGCTTCATTAATGACCTCTACCGGCGGTTTTTCACGACGGAGAAGGCGTAAAACAGCCGAATCGACATTTGGCTGAGGCATAAATACTGTTTTCGGAACAGTCATCACCACTTCAGCTTGCATATAATACTGCACCGCAATAGACAGAGAGCCATATGCTTTAGTCCCTGGAACCGCTGATATCCTATCAGCCACTTCTTTTTGCATCATAACCACCATACCGCGAATCGGCAATTTATCCATTAATAATTTTAATAGGATTGGGGTTGTAACGTAATAAGGAAGGTTTGCAACCACCATTATATCATTATAATTTTCACATTCCTCTGCTAGTATGTTGGATACATCCGCTTTTAAAATATCGGAATGAATAATTTTCACATTATCATAAGGACTCAACGTATCAGCAAGTACGGGCAGTAAACGTTGGTCTATTTCAAAAGAAATAACTTTACCCGCAGAGCGCGCCAAATGCTCTGTGAGTGCTCCGATTCCCGGTCCTATCTCAATGGCAGCACTTTCTTTTGTCAACTCTGCATGGCTTACAATATTACGTAAGATATTAGGGTCAATTAAGAAATTTTGTCCTAGGCTCTTCTTAAATGAAAAGCCATATTTTTTTAGTATTTCTTGAGTGCGCAGTGGTGTAGCTATATCTTTATTCATTTTTTTCCTCCTGATTCAGTTGTCGAATGGCTTCACCGAATTGTTGTTCTGTAATTTGGAACATTGTCAGCCTTTTGATCAATTGTTTGCTGTTTGTTGAACCTACGTTTAACAACTCTCCTAATCGTTCACGCCGTTTTTTAGCATCAGGATGAGAGATCAAGTGAGCTGCTAGTAAATCGTCTATTGTAATCGTACTTATAAATTTTTCAGATTGCTGTGGCGAATAAACCTTGGATAGTGCCATGCGTATATCTTCGTCCTTTGCGTGCTCAATCCCCAAGCTTTTTCCGTTTTTAGCTTTTGTTTTTTCCTTAGGCAAGAATGCATGTTTTACACCAGGAACTCGTTCCTCAATAATGGCACGGATACGCCTGCCAGGATAGTCTGGGTCAGTGAACACGATGACACCTCTTACATGTTGGGCGTGTTGTATATTGCGCAGTGTCTCATCTGAGATAGCTGATCCATTTGTTTCAATTGTATCGGCATTTACTGCTCTTTTAATCGCTGTTGTATCATCTTTTCCTTCAACTACAATAATTTCCTTAATGTCCACGGATTATAAGTCCTCTTTTCTTCGAAGTTCCTTTGTTTATTTTATTGGTTATTGTATAGTTTGTACAGTTTCTACGGGATCTTTGGTTATAAGCATATACAAAACTATCCATGAAGATTCAATTAGACACAAAAAAGCTCCCTTATCATCAATCGATAAGGAAGCTCCCACTTAGGAAATCTTAGCTTTACTTTTGAATAGTGACTTTAACAGTACGTCGTCCCCAGCTATATGCTTTTTTCTTCGATGGCATAAAGACGTCAATTTTGCGGCCTTTAATGGCCCCCCCGGTATCGCCAGCAACTGCTAGACCATATCCGTTCACATACACCATAGAACGCAATGGAATCACTTTAGGATCGACTGCAATTACCTTTTTATATGGATTTTTGCGCAGATTGATCCCTGTAGCTGTTTTACCTGAGCATCCTTTGCAATAAGCTGTATAGGCTGTAGAAGAAACATACATTGATTTGTTAGACACAGGTTTTGATACTTTCTTAATACCAATACGTAAATATTGTTTTGCTACATAGCCTGTGTGGTTCTTGTAGCTAACTTTATACCAGTTTCCTTTGCGACCTTTGTATGTTACATTATGGCCTTTAGGTATCAATGTTTTTACTTTGTATTTTGTACCTGGTCCCTTACGCAAGTTCAAACGGTCTGTCGTATGATATTTGCGGGCTGAGCTGACCATTGTAATTTTTTTATGGGAGTTTTCCACTACATCGATGGCCTTTTCTACTCGAACTTCCGATTGTGCTGCATCATTTGCGGGTTGCTTTAAAAAGCCAGCGACAGTAGTCGAAGTGTCTCCTCTATCCATTGCATTTTCATTGCTTTGTACCTGTTGGTTCTGCTGTATATTAAAGCTATTTTCTGCAAAAATAGAGCTCGTCAATACAGGTGATGCCATAATAGCTAAGACTGTCACGCCAAATATTCTTTTTAAGTTCTTTGTTATAGACAACTTTTCTTTCATCATGAAAAAACGCCTCCTTTTTTGCTTTTTGAAAATACTAATTGCTAATTTAACTTCCAGTAACTAGTATTATTCCTAACTAATGAAAACTATTCATATTTTTTGTGTGGGAGACGTTTGTTCAGTCTTTTAATTTGAAATGTTATAGAAACGAAGTGCATTTTGCGTTGTAGCTTCGGCTACTTCTTCCACTGCTATGTTTTTTAGTCTTGCAATTTCTTCCGCAACTAAAGGTACATAAGAAGGTTCATTTCTTTTACCGCGATGAGGATGCGGAGCAAGAAATGGCGCATCTGTCTCTACCATCAAATAGTCTAGGGGAATAGCTTCAGCAACTTCTTTTGGTTTTTTGGCATTTTTAAATGTCACTGGTCCGCCCAAACCGATCATAAAATTCATCCCAATACAGATTTTAGCTGTTTCTACACTACCGCTGAAACAATGCATAACACCGCCTACTTCTGAAGCATCTTCCTCTTGTAAAATGCGGATACAGTCATTTGTTGCTTCACGATTGTGAATGACAATCGGCAGTTTTACCCGTTTCGCAAGTTGAATTTGTTTTCTAAGTAAGTCTTGCTGTATTTCTTTTGGCGATTTATCCCAGTGATAATCTAATCCTGTTTCGCCAATAGCTACAACTTTTGGGTGGGCAGCTAAACGCTCAATCCAATTTAAATCTTCTTCTGTGCAATCAATTGCATCTACTGGATGCCAGCCGATTACTGCATAAAGAAAGTCGTATGTTTCCACCAGTTCCATTGCACGTTTGATTGTCGGCTGGTCAAAACCTACTACTACCATTTTCTTTACATTATTGGCTAACGCACGGTCAATAACTTGTTGAAGATCTTCTTCGTATTGTTCAGAATTTAAATGGACGTGTGTATCGATAAACATTTTCATTCTCCTCACATGAATTTCATTGTAACGAATTAAATTATTTCACGCTTCACAGTCAAATTACATTTATATTACAAACATTTCATCTGTTTCTATACTTTTTACTCATAAAGATAACTGTCGAAACATAAAATATATTCGCTTAATAGGTCTAAAAAACTAAAAAAAACCGTTTTACAAGTTTCTCTAATATGACGCTTATTTGAAAAGAAAAGCCTGCTTTATAGGCAGGCTTTTTCCTTTTCTATTTTACTTGGGCGCCGTTTTCAAGCTTTTCATCAACTGTTGCCAGTGTTAAAATACCATCTTTGCTGCCGGCTAAAATCATCCCTTGAGATAATTCGCCACGAAGTTTTACAGGTTTTAAATTGGCTACCACAATTACTTTGCGTCCAATTAATTCCTCTGAGTTGTAATATTGCGCAATACCTGACACAACTTGACGCTTTTCATAGCCTAAATCCAGTTGAAGTTTTAATAATTTATCTGCTTTAGGCACCTTGTCGCAAGCTGTAACCGTAGCCACGCGCAAATCGACTTTCATGAAATCATCAATCGTTATTTCAGGAAATTCATCTTTTGGTTCTTCCTCTTTTTTCGGCTCTTCTGTTTTAACAGAAACGCGCATTTGATCGCGGATATACGTAATTTCTTCTTCTGGATCTAGACGTGGGAAAATTGGAACACCTTTGTCGATCACTTTCGTTTTCGCTGGAATGCCATTTTCGTCATCTAATGTTTCCCAAGCAAGTAAATCCTCGCTTAAACCAAGCTGGTGCATGATTTCTTTTGGAGCTTGGGTCATGAATGGCTGAACCATAATAGCGATCTTGCGTAGGTTTTCAGCTAAATTATACATAACTGTTCCAAGCTTGCCTTGAAGCTCTTCATTTTTGGCAAGTACCCATGGCTGTGTTTCATCAATATATTTATTCGTACGAGAAACAAGTGCCCAAATGTCACTTAACACTTGGCTAAATTGCATTTTTTCAATATTTTCTTCGTAACGTGCTTTTGTTTCTTTTGCCTGGTTCTTTAATGCTTCATCGAACTCTGTTGGAATAAGTCCTTCAGTTGGGATGACGCCATCGAAATATTTATTCATCATCGAAATCGTACGGTTTAAGAGGTTTCCTAAGTCATTTGCAAGGTCGAAGTTTACTCTTTCGACAAATGCTTCAGGCGAGAATACACCATCTTGTCCAAATGGCAGCTCACGGAGTAAGAAGTAGCGAGTAGCATCTAATCCATAGCGCTCTATTAGCATCTCGGGGTATACGACATTGCCTTTAGACTTGGACATCTTACCATCCTTCATCATAATAAAGCCATGAGCGAATACTTTTTTAGGAAGTGGCAAATCTAATGCCATTAGGAAGATCGGCCAATAAATTGTATGGAAGCGCACAATATCCTTTCCTACTACATGTACATCTGCAGGCCAATATTTTTTAAATTCGGCATCATTGTCTGTATCGTACCCTAATGTTGTAATATAGTTCGTTAATGCATCTACCCATACATAGATGACATGTTTTGGATCGCCAGGAACCCGTATTCCCCAATCAAATGAAGTACGAGATACAGAAAGATCCTCAAGACCTGGCTTGATAAAGTTGTTAATCATTTCATTCTTTCGTGATTCAGGCTCAATGAAAGTTGGATTCTCTTCGTAGTATGCCAAAAGACGATCAGCATATTTTTTCATGTTAAAGAAGTAGGATTCTTCTTTTACCTTATGGACTGGTCTACCGCAATCCGGGCATTTGCCATTATCCAGCTGTGTTTCTGTAAAAAACGATTCACAAGGCGTACAATACCAACCTTCATATTCTCCTTTATAAATGTCGCCATTATCCAAAAACTTTTTAAAGATTTTTTCTACGACCTTTGTATGACGATCTTCGGTTGTTTGGATGAAGTCATCATATGAAATATCCATTAGCTTCCAAAGTTTTTTAGCTGCTTGAGCGATTTCATCTACATATACTTGCGGATTTTTATTCGCCTCTTCTGCTTTTTCTTGAATCTTCTGGCCATGTTCATCCATACCAGTTTGAAACTTAACATCAAAACCGCGCAAACGTTTATAACGAGCCATTGTATCAGCAGCTACCGTTGTATAGGCAGTACCAATATGAAACTTGCCGCTTGGATAATAAATCGGGGTTGTGATATAGAATGTTTTCTTTTCATTTGTCACGAAAACTTCCTCCAGTGCTTTACAGTATACTTCCTATTCTATAGGAGACGGAAAAACCTTTCAATTAAAGATTACTTCTTCAGTTTTTGTCAAATCGTGTCGAATAACATCGTATTACAGTGTTTCTTGAAAAAATAAGATAAATAGCGTATATAAATACAAATATTGTTCAAAATAAAAACATCCAATAAGATAAATCTCCTTAAAGAACGGTAATTTCTTGAAAATTGTTGAAAAAATAACTTGAAAAATAATTGACGTATATGGTATTAGTTGGTATACTAATGCTTAGTCAAGGAATATTATGTCGAATTTTGACGAAAAACAATAATATATAGCTTATATAGGAGGAACACTAATTATGAAATCTACAGGTATTGTACGTAAAGTTGATGAACTTGGACGCGTGGTTATTCCCATCGAGCTTCGCCGTACTCTTGGTATCGCTGAAAAAGATGCACTAGAAATTTACGTGGATGACGATAAAATCATCTTAAAAAAATATATGCCTAATATGACTTGTGCTGTAACTGGCGAAGTATCAGATGATAACTTCCGCTTAGCTGGAGGCAATCTAATCCTTAGCCCTGAAGGCGCACAAATTCTTATTAAAGAAATCCAATCTAAATTAAATAAATAAGGCTTAGCATATCATCGAGAGGTGCTTTAGCTACCGTTTGTTATTTTTAAAACAATTTTTGAGAGCCGTCATGAATCTTGTTTAATATATTAGTGAAAAGGCCCACGTGGAATGCTACTCATCCACATGGGCCTTTTCATTTTTTTATTGTTTCATTCTACATGGTATGCTTGATAAACTTCTCGTTTACTTAGTTTCCGTATTTTTGCTACTTCTTTAATTGCTTCTTTTGACGACATACCTTGTTCTTCGATTAAAAGGTTGACATGTTCTTCTATTGTCAGTTGCGTCCACCAGTTATCTTCTTCATCTTCCTCTGCTTCTTTGCTTCCTTCTACTACTAAGCAAAATTCTCCTCGGATTTCATTAGCCATTGCCCATTCAACCGCTTCTTCTAAAGTACCACGCAAAAATTCTTCAAATTTCTTTGTCAATTCACGTGCCATGACGATTTTTCGATCGCCTAATATGGCTTGCATGTCTTTAAGAGTATCTTTTAAGCGGTGTGGTGCTTCATAAAAAAGAATGGTTTCCTGACGTTTTTTTAAGTTCTCTAAAGATTCTTTTCGTTCCTTTTTATTTCGACTTAAAAAGCCGTAAAAGAAGAATGGTTGAGGAGTAAGACCAGATGCAATTAAAGCTGTGAGTGCAGCATTTGCTCCTGGTATAGGGATGACTGCAAATCCTTCATCAATTGCCTTAGCTGCAATATCTGCTCCAGGGTCAGAAATACAAGGCAGACCTGCATCGCTAACTAATGCAACCTTTTTTCCCTCTCGTAAATAGTGTAAGATTTTTTCTCCTCCCTGCTCCAGATTATGCTCATGATAGCTGGTTAAGGGTGTGTCGATTTCAAAATAGTTGCAAATTTTTCTAGAATTCCGTGTATCCTCCGCTGCAATAATATCTGCTTCTTTTAAAATACGGATGGCACGCATTGTTATGTCTTCTAAATTTCCTATAGGTGTCGCTACTAAGTATAAGCAACTCTGCTGTTCATGCATTGAACTCTTTTGTGATTTCACTTTTTTCACTCCATGCTGCAATATAGTCGATCTTTTGCTTTTTAGATAATTGTTTGAAATGGTATTCTGCACTCATGGCCTCTTGCTTTGTATGGAATGCTTCAGCGTAAATACAGTGTACAGGCAATCTCGGTTTCGTATATTTTGCACCTTTACCAGCATTGTGTGCAGCCAAACGCTTCTCTAAATTATTAGTATAGCCTGTATAATAACTGCCATCGCTGCATTCTACCACATACATCATATGTTTATTCGTTGTCGCCATATAGCATCTCTCTTACTTCTGGTGTATAAGCACCATCGTCTCCATACACATAAAGAGGGGGCAATATTTTTAGATCAGCCTTGCCATCTTTTATGCCTTCAATTAGGAGTGTATTAGCTTCCTTACCTTCTTTCGGATAGACAAAGCGTATCCGTTTTGGCTCTAATCGATTGTTTCGCATTGCGGTCACAATATCTAAAAGGCGACCAGGCCTATGTACAAACGCTGCCTTCCCGCCCTGCTTTAAGAGTTTGCTTGCTGAATAAATCATTTCATCCAACTTCAAGTGAATTTCATGTCGGGCAATTGCAACATGTTCTTTAAGGTTCTTTTCACTTGCCTCATGTGCAGGAAAGTAAGGAGGATTACATGTAACCACATCATATTTTTCTACTCCTAGTTGGGGTGAAATGGTACGTACATCTCCTTGTATGATGGTTATTTGATCTTCTAATTTGTTATAGCGTACACTTCTTTCAGCCATATCATACAACCGACTTTGTAATTCTACACCGGTGATATGCCCTTTTGTACGCGCACTTAAAAAGAGAGGAATTACACCATTGCCTGTACATAAATCCACCAGCTTTCCTTTTTGAAAAGGAACGTTAACAAATTTCGATAACAACACAGCATCCAGTGAAAATGAAAATACAGATGGACTTTGGATTATGCGCAAATCCTCTGCCAGTAAATAGTCCATTCTTTCATCTTCCTTTAACCAGTCTTCCATTAAAAATCCTCCACATAGCAAAAGACTGACCACCACGATCTTTTATGTGGAATCAGCCTTTTTATTATTATTGTTTATTTAAGAATGACAAACAGAATAAACAGTCTTCACCTTTTCGTGAACTGCCAAAATGAACATGGCAAACATGAAATCCTTCATGGTAGAGACGGGCTAAATTATCGTAGCCCTCCCCTATATCCATCGCATTTTGTTTCTCTTGAATGGCTTCTTTTTCGTTCTCTTTCTGATGGACAGAAAGGACTTCTTCTAAGCGAGAACGCAGATGGCTGTTCTCCATCTGTAATGTTTGATGCTCTTCCATCATGAGTGCAACAAATTTCTTCAATGCCTCAAATTGTTTTTGCATCGATTCAAGCTGTTGTTCGAACTCCATAACAGTATCTAAAAAATTACGGTCCTTCACTCAAGCCACCTCGTTATTATCTATTGAACTGAACTTTCGTATTGAAGAATTTCGTCCAATGTGTATTCTAATATTCGCTGCTCCTCATATAACTCCACTTGAAGTATTCTTTCTAAAATATTTAGGCCGCTGACTTTTCCTCTGCCATCCGGCGTTCTAATTGTTTCCCCAATGTCTGGCATATGTGCCCGCGCCTCTTCATACTCGTCGTTTTCATATTTTAAACAGCACATTAAGCGACCGCATAGACCTGAAATCTTAGAAGGATTGAGCGAGAGATTTTGATCTTTTGCCATTTTTATGGACACAGGTTCAAAATCTCCTAAGAAGGTAGAACAGCAAAGCATTCTGCCGCATGGTCCTATTCCACCTAACATTTTCGCTTCATCCCGTACACCTATCTGTCTGAGCTCGATACGTGTACGGAAAATAGCTGCAAGATCTTTAACCAATTCTCGGAAGTCGACTCTGCCTTCAGCTGTAAAATAAAAAATAATTTTATTGCGGTCAAACGTATATTCAACATCTACTAATTTCATTTCTAAACTATGTTCTACTATTTTATCCGTGGCTATTCCAAATGCACGTGTCGATTCAGTTTCATTTTCATCGACTTGAATGCGGTCACGTTCATCAGCAGGACGAACTACTTGTTTAAGAGGCAATACGACATCATTTTCTCCAACTTCCTTCATTGCTACAACAATTTTTCCGTATTCTACGCCTCTTGCTGTTTCAACTATGACGTATTGGCCTTTTTCTAACAGATAGTCGCCAGGGTCGAAATAATATATTTTACCCGTTTTTTTAAAACGGACACCAACTACTTTATACAAAGGATTTTACCTCCTGCAAATTTAAAATCAACTGTTCCATCATTAGCGTTTTATTCATATTGCTTTTCAATTGCCTGCGAGCTGTTAATATTGCTTGCAATTGAGTTGATAGTGTATTGAAGCTTGTTCGAAGTGCAGCATCCTTGAATACGGATAACGTATCTGGGTATGTGCACATTACTTCTGAATTAGCTTTAATGGAGACAATGTCACGAAAGGCAAACAGCATTAAATCTAAAGCAATTTCTACTTGCTCTTTTTCTTTAAATTGAGGCAACCAGTCTTCATGTATGATAAGCATTGCTTCATGTACATTTTTAAAGGTTGCTTCTACCAATTTTAACACTGTTTTTCTTGCCTGTGCAAACGACTCATCCTTTGCAAGAGCAAAAGCTTCCTCAACATTATGGGTCAACATGCTGACTGTTGCTGCCATAGATTGGGTAATTCCACTCTCCGTTAATTTTTCAATCAATATATTTCGTGGTATATCTCTAAATTTAATATGTTGACAACGAGAGCGAATCGTTGGAATAATAGCATTTATATTTTCTGTTAAAAATATGGCTGTCACGTTTCCTTCAGGTTCTTCTAAGAACTTCAACAATTTATTGGCTGACTTTACGTTTAAACGTTCAGCACTATGTATCACATAAACCTTGCGTCCTACTTCTAAGCCTGTCTTGCTCATCTCACTAAGCAATGTGTCTATCGCATCTACTTTTATAAATTGTCCATCCGGGTATAGTTGGTGAAGGTTAGGATGATTGCCAGATAGGATACGCTTACAGTTTCTGCATGTTTCACATGGAACATTCAAGCGGGGATTTTCACATAAAATTAATCGAACAAAAAAAAGCATTAATTCTTCAGTGCCAGTTCCTTTAGAGCCTTCAAAAATGTAGGCATGTCCAACACGATTTTTTTCGAATATGGTTTGAAGCTGTTTCGTTACAATAGGCTGCAGTTGAAGTAAGTCTTCTATATTCTCCACGGTTCCATCACACCCTCTTGTTTTGAAAAAATCCCGTGCTTCGGCGTACCGAATAACACGGGCTCTACGTATACAGATTGATTAACAGTCCTTTAATCTCACCTATTTTAGCTAATAAATCAACGGAAGATTTTTCTTCATTTAAAAGGTCCTCCGTCAGTTCAATTAGTTTGTCATCAATGGTTTGCACTATTTTCAACCGACGCCCTTCCCCAAAACGGTTCCAGGTATGCGATTGCTTTAATTCCATCCCCGAAGAGATGACTTCTTTTAAAAATCGCTTCACAAGCATTTTAAATTTAGCTAAATCACGAAGGTTTTTGGATTTTGCAATACGATCACCAGCGGTCGAAATATCACCTAACAGTCTTGTTAATTGCTCTGTTTGCATTCGTTGTCCTGACTGAACAACAAAATCTCCAAAACGTGCAGTTGGCTGGTGATTAGGCAATTTTTGTCTAGTTGTGTCTACACCGATCCGTAAATCTTGATTAATCTTCAAAAAAATGTTCCCTCCACCGTTTAGAAATGATGGAACTGTTCGATAGGTAATACAAAGACAGTTGCGCCGCCTACTTCTACTTCTACTGGGTAAGGGATATATGCATCTGCATTTCCACCCATCGGTGAGATAGGAGCTACCATTTGTTCACGGGAGCGGCAATTATCTCGAATGACGCCTAATAATTTTTGAACTAGTGAATCCTCAGTACCAATTAAGAAGGTTGTATTACCTGAACGAAGGAAACCTCCAGTACTGGCCAATTTTGTTGCGCGAAAATCATGTTTCGTTAAAGCGTTAGAAAGACGGTTACTATCCTGATCTTGAACTACTGCCACAACTAATTTCATCGGCATTCACTCCTCTATTTCTTTTTTCTATTATACCACACTTTAAAACACAGTAATAATTCATTAGTTCAATAATTCGATCATAATTTTCCATACAGATTGAAAAACTTCTTCTCGGGGCTTATTGGCATCTACTTTATAAATGCGAGTTGGATATTTATCTGCTAATTGTAAGTATGCTTGATGTACCTTTTGATGGAAAGCTAAACTTTCTGCATCTAATCGATTGACCTCGCGTTCACTATGCGCGGCTATTCGATCTAGTCCTACTTGAGGGTCTATATCAAACAAAATCGTTGCGTCAGGCAAGCGATTTCCTATAGCAAATTCATTGATGCTCTTTACCGCATCAATACCTAGGCCTCTGCCTATACCTTGATAAGCTAATGAAGAATCCAAGAAACGGTCACACAAAACAATACTTCCTTCATCTAATGAAGGCTTTATCTTTTCAACAAAATGCTGGCTTCTAGCCGCCGCGTATAATAACGCTTCTGTTTTGGGATCCATCTCTAAATGAGAAGGATCTAATATAATTTGGCGTATTTTTTCAGCAATTACACTTCCGCCTGGTTCTCGTGTCGCTACTACTTTCTTTCCCTCTTCTTGCAGTTTACTAACAACCATTTTTAAAATTGTTGTTTTACCTGCTCCTTCTGGGCCTTCAAATGTGAAAAATAATTTACTCATCTCTATATCCTTTCATGACTACTGGTATGTTTATTATACATGTTGCTAGAGACGTTTACTAATCTTATTGAGGCCACTATAGCTATGTGCTAAACAAGTGTATTTAATCATATGCTACGCATTCGTCTAGCATTATTGATAATTTATATATTTTTAAAATAATTTATCCTATACTTAATTGAGTTACTAAAATCTACTTCCTGGAACATACAATTAATAATTATAAAAATATCACCAAGTTTAAAGTGCATAATGGTGAGAAAAATTAGATAAATGGATAGCACATTCAATAATGATTAAATCGTAAAAAGTGAAAATAAGGGGTGCAACCATTAAATATTAGAATAGAAATCTACCCTAATAACATTTAAACAAAATAAAAAGGTATTAAGCATAATCTGCTTAATACCTTAACTATTGCCTAGCAACGTCCTACTCTCACAGGGGGAAGCCCCCAACTACCATCGGCGCTAAAGAGCTTAACTTCCGTGTTCGGCATGGGAACGGGTGTGACCTCTTTGCCATCATTACTAGACTATTTGAAAGAAAATTGTTCTTTCAAAACTGGATAAACGTGAATTGAAGGTTCTTAAGAATTTGGTTAAGTCCTCGATCGATTAGTATTCGTCAGCTCCATGTGTCGCCACACTTCCACCTCGAACCTATCTACCTCATCGTCTTTGAGGGATCTTACTTACTTGCGTAATGGGAAATCTCATCTTGAGGGGGGCTTCATGCTTAGATGCTTTCAGCACTTATCCCGTCCACACATAGCTACCCAGCGATGCTCTTGGCAGAACAACTGGTACACCAGCGGTGTGTCCATCCCGGTCCTCTCGTACTAAGGACAGCTCCTCTCAAATTTCCTACGCCCACGACGGATAGGGACCGAACTGTCTCACGACGTTCTGAACCCAGCTCGCGTACCGCTTTAATGGGCGAACAGCCCAACCCTTGGGACCGACTACAGCCCCAGGATGCGATGAGCCGACATCGAGGTGCCAAACCTCCCCGTCGATGTGGACTCTTGGGGGAGATAAGCCTGTTATCCCCGGGGTAGCTTTTATCCGTTGAGCGATGGCCCTTCCATGCGGAACCACCGGATCACTAAGCCCGTCTTTCGACCCTGCTCGACTTGTAGGTCTCGCAGTCAAGCTCCCTTGTGCCTTTACACTCTACGAATGATTTCCAACCATTCTGAGGGAACCTTTGGGCGCCTCCGTTACTCTTTAGGAGGCGACCGCCCCAGTCAAACTGTCCGCCTGACACTGTCTCCTACCCCGATCAGGGGTACGGGTTAGAATTTCAATACAGCTGGGGTAGTATCCCAAGGACGCCTCCACCGAAGCTGGCGCTCCGGTTTCAATGGCTCCTACCTATCCTGTACAAGCTGTACCAAAATTCAATATCAGGCTACAGTAAAGCTCCACGGGGTCTTTCCGTCCTGTCGCGGGTAACCTGCATCTTCACAGGTACTATAATTTCACCGAGTCTCTCGTTGAGACAGTGCCCAGATCGTTACGCCTTTCGTGCGGGTCGGAACTTACCCGACAAGGAATTTCGCTACCTTAGGACCGTTATAGTTACGGCCGCCGTTTACTGGGGCTTCGGTTCTCACCTTCGCTTGCGCTAAGCAATCCCCTTAACCTTCCAGCACCGGGCAGGCGTCAGCCCCTATACGTCACCTTACGGTTTTGCAGAGACCTGTGTTTTTGCTAAACAGTCGCCTGGGCCTATTCACTGCGGCTCTCTCGGGCTTGCACCCTACTAGAGCACCCCTTCTCCCGAAGTTACGGGGTCATTTTGCCGAGTTCCTTAACGAGAGTTCTCTCGCTCACCTTAGGATTCTCTCCTCGACTACCTGTGTCGGTTTGCGGTACGGGCACCTCCTGCCTCGCTAGAGGCTTTTCTTGGCAGTGTGAAATCAGGAACTTCGCTCTAAAGAGCTCGCCATCACAGCTCAACGTTATAGAGAGCGGATTTGCCTACTCTCACGCCTTACTGCTTGGACGCACATAACCAACAGTGCGCTTACCCTATCCTACTGCGTCCCCCCATTACTCAAATGGCAGGGAGGTGGTACAGGAATATCAACCTGTTATCCATCGCCTACGCCTGTCGGCCTCGGCTTAGGTCCCGACTAACCCTGAGAGGACGAGCCTTCCTCAGGAAACCTTAGTCATTCGGTGGATGGGATTCTCACCCATCTTTCGCTACTCATACCGGCATTCTCACTTCTAAGCGCTCCACCAGTCCTTCCGGTCTGACTTCACAGCACTTAGAACGCTCTCCTACCACAGACATCGTAGATGTCTATCCACAGCTTCGGTGAATTGTTTAGCCCCGATACATTTTCGGCGCAGCGTCACTCGACCAGTGAGCTATTACGCACTCTTTAAATGGTGGCTGCTTCTGAGCCAACATCCTGGTTGTCTAAGCAACGTCACATCCTTTTCCACTTAACAATTACTTTGGGACCTTAGCTGGTGGTCTGGGCTGTTTCCCTTTTGACTACGGATCTTATCACTCGCAGTCTGACTCCCGTGTATAAATCACTGGCATTCGGAGTTTGTCTGAATTCGGTAATCCGGGATGGACCCCTAGTCCAAACAGTGCTCTACCTCCAGGATTCTTCATCACGAGGCTAGCCCTAAAGCTATTTCGGAGAGAACCAGCTATCTCCAGGTTCGATTGGAATTTCTCCGCTACCCACACCTCATCCCCGCACTTTTCAACGTGCGTGGGTTCGGGCCTCCAGTAAGTGTTACCTTACCTTCACCCTGGACATGGGTAGATCACCTGGTTTCGGGTCTACGACCACATACTTATTCGCCCTATTCAGACTCGCTTTCGCTGCGGCTCCGTCTCTTCAACTTAACCTTGCATGTAATCGTAACTCGCCGGTTCATTCTACAAAAGGCACGCTATCACCCATTAACGGGCTCTAACTACTTGTAGGCACATGGTTTCAGGATCTCTTTCACTCCCCTTCCGGGGTGCTTTTCACCTTTCCCTCACGGTACTGGTTCACTATCGGTCACTAGAGAGTATTTAGCCTTGGGAGATGGTCCTCCCAGATTCCGACGGAATTTCACGTGTTCCGCCGTACTCAGGATCCACTCAAGAGAGAATGTACTTTTGACTACAGGACTGTTACCTGCTATGGTGGGTCTTTCCAAACCGCTTCGCCTAACGCATTCCTTTGTAACTCCGTATAGAGTGTCCTACAACCCCAAGAGGCAAGCCTCTTGGTTTGGGCTCTTCCCATTTCGCTCGCCGCTACTAAGGGAATCGAATTTTCTTTCTCTTCCTTCAGGTACTTAGATGTTTCAGTTCCCTGAGTCTGCCATCAAGACGCTATGAATTCACGTCAAGATTCTACCCCATTACGGATAGAGGGTTTCCCCATTCGGAAATCTCCGGATCAAAGCTTACTTACAGCTCCCCGAAGCATATCGGTGTTAGTGCCGTCCTTCATCGGCTTCTAGTGCCAAGGCATCCGCCATGCGCCCTTAATAACTTAACCGTTGGCTTATAAAGCCTTTAAGTTATTAAGCCTAAAAAATTTAAAACTTAATAAATGTGTTACTTAAGAATTTCTTCAATGTCGTTTTATCCAGTTTTCAAAGAACAAAGTGTTGAGAGTATGAACCCTCAAAACTGAACAGCAAGATGTTAATCCTACAGACGAAGTCTGTATTCCGTTAAATTCCTTAGAAAGGAGGTGATCCAGCCGCACCTTCCGATACGGCTACCTTGTTACGACTTCACCCCAATCATCTATCCCACCTTCGGCGGCTGGCCCCAAAAGGTTACCTCACCGACTTCGGGTGTTACAAACTCTCGTGGTGTGACGGGCGGTGTGTACAAGGCCCGGGAACGTATTCACCGCGGCATGCTGATCCGCGATTACTAGCGATTCCGGCTTCATGTAGGCGAGTTGCAGCCTACAATCCGAACTGAGAACGGTTTTATGAGATTAGCTTGCTCTCGCGAGTTTGCGACTCTTTGTACCGTCCATTGTAGCACGTGTGTAGCCCAGGTCATAAGGGGCATGATGATTTGACGTCATCCCCACCTTCCTCCGGTTTGTCACCGGCAGTCACCTTAGAGTGCCCAACTAAATGGTGGCAACTAAGATCAAGGGTTGCGCTCGTTGCGGGACTTAACCCAACATCTCACGACACGAGCTGACGACAACCATGCACCACCTGTCACCAATGTCCCCGAAGGGAAAACTCTATCTCTAGAGCGGTCACTGGGATGTCAAGACCTGGTAAGGTTCTTCGCGTTGCTTCGAATTAAACCACATGCTCCACCGCTTGTGCGGGCCCCCGTCAATTCCTTTGAGTTTCAACCTTGCGGTCGTACTCCCCAGGCGGAGTGCTTAATGCGTTAGCTGCAGCACTAAGGGGCGGAAACCCCCTAACACTTAGCACTCATCGTTTACGGCGTGGACTACCAGGGTATCTAATCCTGTTTGCTCCCCACGCTTTCGCGCCTCAGTGTCAGTTACAGACCAGACAGTCGCCTTCGCCACTGGTGTTCCTCCAAATCTCTACGCATTTCACCGCTACACTTGGAATTCCACTATCCTCTTCTGCACTCAAGTTCCCCAGTTTCCAATGACCGCTCGCGGTTGAGCCGCGAGATTTCACATCAGACTTAAGAAACCACCTGCGCGCGCTTTACGCCCAATAAATCCGGACAACGCTTGCCACCTACGTATTACCGCGGCTGCTGGCACGTAGTTAGCCGTGGCTTTCTAATAAGGTACCGTCAAGGTACGTTCATTTCCTAACGTACTTGTTCTTCCCTTACAACAGAGTTTTACGATCCGAAAACCTTCATCACTCACGCGGCGTTGCTCCATCAGACTTTCGTCCATTGTGGAAGATTCCCTACTGCTGCCTCCCGTAGGAGTTTGGGCCGTGTCTCAGTCCCAATGTGGCCGATCACCCTCTCAGGTCGGCTATGCATCGTCGCCTTGGTAGGCCGTTACCCCACCAACTAGCTAATGCACCGCGGGCCCATCCTGCAGTGGCGCGAAAGCGCCTTTCAACATTTCACCATGAAGTAAAATGGATTATCCGGTATTAGCTCCGGTTTCCCGAAGTTATCCCAGTCTGCAGGGCAGGTTGCCCACGTGTTACTCACCCGTCCGCCGCTAAATCAGAGGAGCAAGCTCCTCGTCATTCGCTCGACTTGCATGTATTAGGCACGCCGCCAGCGTTCGTCCTGAGCCAGGATCAAACTCTCCATAAAAGTGTTTGATTGCTCAAAATTTCACTAGCGCATCATCTTTAATGATGATGACTTCAAAACTAACAATTGTTAGTAAGTTTAAATGATTAACATCTTGCTTGTTCAGTTTTCAAGGTTCATGTTGCGCCGTCCTTTTGACGACTTCATAAGTATATCGCAAAAACTTTTATATGTCAACAACTTATCAAAAATAAATTTTCAAAAGTTATTGATGCTTATAATTAAGTTTTTTGTAGTTGCTTGTAACAACTTTTATATTATAGCAATATACTTTCAATAATGTCAACCCTTTTACTAACCTTAGACTAACTTATTATGCACCTTGCTCTGTGTCTATACTTTACAACTAACATCATAAGAGAAAATGATTTAATAACGTAAGTGCAATCACAAGGATTGCGCCAGGCATACCTAATATAGCCACAATAAGTATAGAAGCAAAATTCAATGGAACCCAAATTCCGATATATCCCGCTCCGTAGGAAAGTATATACAAGAGGCAGAACGATAATGTAATGCGAAATACTACATTCGATAGTAACTCGAGAACTTTTCGTATTCCCTTTGGTTTCTTAACTAGCAAATAAAAAACAAACAGCACTCCTATTAAACTAATAATTAGTTTAGCCATATACACCACACCTCATTTAAATGTTAGTAGGTATATATGATAGGAACACTGTTATTCATTCATCTTTTTATATATTTTGCAGGTTTACTATTCATTTTCTTCTGTAATGAAGCAAATAATCTATTCAATTACTAGTTTGTTAAGAGTTATAGGATAGAATTTGCTTACTTAATTAAAACTTTACGGATACGAGCTTCTTTAAATAGATAAAAATGCTTGCTTTCAGCTATTTTCCTTTGAGCTATAATATCCAAGCTATAATCAGCCATTAAGTTTTCCATGCTTTGGGCATGCTGCCATTCTTCTTTTGTTTGGCGGATTAAGCTAACTAGTTTTTCATCGTATTCTTTTCGAAGCTTAAATTTTTTAAAAAGCATTTTATTCGCACCTCAAATCATAATTCCCGTCTGCCCTCTAATGCTTTGGATAAAGTTACTTCATCCGCATATTCAAGGTCTCCTCCAACTGGAAGGCCATGTGCAATGCGGGTCGTACGAATTCCTGAAGGCTTAATTAGACGTGAGATATACATAGCTGTCGCTTCCCCTTCAATCGTAGGGTTTGTCGCCAAGATTAATTCTTCTACCTCTTCGCTTTGCAGGCGCTTTAAGAGTGAAGGAACGTTTATATCTTCTGGACCAATACCATCCATTGGTGATATTGCGCCATGCAATACATGATATAACCCATGGTAATCTTTCATTTTTTCCATGGCAATTACATCTTTCGGATCTTGGACCACACAGATAGTAGAACGGTCCCTTTGTACGTCCTGGCAAATATGGCAAGGGTCTACATCTGTAATATTCCCGCAGACAGAACAATAACTTAGGTTACGCTTTGCATCTACAAGTGCTTTAGCAAAATTCAAGACAGTATCCTCTTGCATCGTTAATACAAAAAACGCCAGGCGGGAGGCAGTCTTTGGCCCGATGCCTGGCAATTTCATAAAGCTATCTATTAATTTGGATATAGGTTCAGGATAATGCAATGTCATTCCCCCTAGAATCCAGGAAGGTTAATTCCCTTAGTAAATTGGCCCATCGTTTCATTCGTTGTTTCTTCAATTTTTGCTAACGCTGCATTTGTTGCAATCACAATCATATCTTGCAATAGTTCTACATCTTCTGGATCTACGATTTCTGGATCAATTACCACTTCTTGTACTTGCTTTTGACCATTCATAACGACTTTGACCAATCCGTTACTAGCAGTTCCTTCAAACGTTTGTACAGCAAGCTCTTCTTGTGCCTCCATCATTTTCTTTTGCATCTTTTGCATTTGTTTCATCATGTTATTCATATTACCCATTCCACGCATAATTAAATTCCTCCTATAATTGCTTTTTATTCTTCAATAGTAATGAAATCTTTGCCGAACAGCTTTTCCGCTTCCACTACTAAAGGGTCTTCGGATAACGGCTGTTCATCTTCTAATATTGATTGTACAACCTCAGCTTTTTGTTCGCCAGTTGAAGTTTCTTTATCGGTTTCTTTATCTGCCACTTTATCCGTATTATGGTGCTGGATAAAATCAGCACGTATTCTTTGCCAATTCTCCTCTGGGACACAGATAACTTGATAATAGTTCCCAGTCATCTCTGCTAAGTGCTGGCTGAAATGTGAAATTAGCTCTTGATTTTCGACTGCCATTTGGCAGTGAATATCATATTTGAATTTTAACACAAAAGCACTGGCTGATGCTGCTACAGGTTCCGCGTCTTCCAATAATGCCGATTGTGATTTAGGCAATCGATTAAGGGATTCTGCCCAGGCACTTTTAATCGATTGGATATCTTGTTTTGTCGCCACTTTTAATACTTCTTGAATTCTCCCTACTGGAACATTAAAACCAGTATTTGCTTTTGCACGTGGGCGCTTCGGCTGCCCACTTCCTTGTGGTTGAGGCTGAACGGTGTTTCCTCCAACCTGCAGTTGCTGAACCAAAGATTCTAAGGCAGCAATTTTTGATTGCATTTTAACAAGCTGTGGCATCTCTACATCCATATTCTCTGAACTTGATGTCACATAGGCTTGTTTTGGCCTTTTATGATTGATCTGCGACATTTTTAATAATGCTGTTTCAAGGTATACCTTTGCATGCAATGAAAGACGCATTTCTTGTTGAGTTTTTGACAGGACATCAATATAACTGTATAGCGTGTCCATTGTAAATTCATTTGCTAGGGTGAGGAATTTCTCATCTGTTGTAGCTAATTCTAGCAAATCTGAAAGGTCGGGAGCAGACTGAATCAATAATAAGTCTCTAAAGAAGGTGATTAAGTCTTCAGAAAGACGGACTGCATCTTTACCTTCATCCATCAGTTGCTCAAGCACATCCAATACGTTTGCTACGTCACCCTTAGCTAGATTTTCTGCAAGTGTATAAAAAATATCCTGGCTAATAGATCCCGTAACAAAAAGGGAGTCTTCCAATGTGAGTTTTTCAGCACTAAAACTAACAACTTGATCTAGCATACTAAGTGCATCTCGCATTCCACCGGCAGCCGATTTGGCAATTACCTTTAATGCTTGTTCATCATAAGGAAGGTCTATTTCTTCTAATACTAATTTCATACGCTCTAATATATCTGTCGTAGATAGACGCTTGAAGTCAAATCGTTGGCACCTCGAAATTATAGTAGCAGGTATCTTATGGGGTTCAGTCGTAGCTAATATAAATACAACATGTGGCGGTGGCTCTTCCAATGTTTTTAATAACGCATTAAAGGCACTGGTTGAAAGCATATGCACTTCATCGATTATATAGACTTTATAACGAGCGCTGGCTGGTGCAAAACGAACTTTTTCGATTATATCTCTTATTTCATCTACGCTTGAATTAGAAGCGGCATCAAACTCAATAACATCTGGGTGCGAACCATTTGTAATGCTTTTGCATGTCGCGCATTCATTGCAGGGCTCGGCAGTTGGTGCATGCTCACAATTGATTGTCTTAGCGAATATTTTAGCTGTACTCGTTTTCCCGGTACCACGAGGTCCTGAGAAAAGATAAGCATGCGTTGTTTTGCCAGCTAGGAGGGCATTTTGCAATGTACGCTTTATATGTGACTGTCCTGACATTTCCTTAAAAGACTGCGGACGATAGACACGATAAAAGGCTTGGTAGGACATCAATTTCCTCCCCTTTCTGCCATCATTCATAATAGATTTATTATAGCATAGAACCTCGTTGAAACCTTTATAAGTGTTAGGGAATAAAGAAAAAACTCACTTATCAAAAGATGATAAGTGAGTTTGAAGTTTACATATTTAATACCGTGCACCTTTCTTCGACAGCCGTATATAAGCGTTACTCTTGTCGTTAGCTCAGATTAGGCTACCCCGCGGCACATGAATAAGACCACTTAATGCTGCTTCCTTCCGGACCTGACATGGTTCATGGGGATTCATTGCGCAGGACCCAATCGTCAACGCTACGTGCAAGAGGCAGGCCAAACATACGGACAACCTCAAAAAGGAATTCAGTCTCGCTAAAGCGGATTGCGAGCTACAGGACACCGCTACCTTCCCACCTAGCACGGCAATTACTAGTATACAAATGTTATGGATGAAAATCAACTATAAAGTAAAGTACACTTCGTGATGGTCTTTCTTCATCTTTTTTTAAAGGTTGAACGCTCAAGCACTACCTATACTTTTTAGCAAACTCAATCATGTGTAGGTCGGTTATTCCTGTATTCACCTCTATAATAATGAGTAAGTTACTTAAGAAAGAATTTTGATAACGTGCCTTCCCACCTATACAAGTATTAGCACTCCCTTTACAAAAACTAGTTTTCCTTTTGAAAAAGCACAATAAATTGTTGACATTTGCATAATACCGTGTTAAAGTATTCATTGTCAGCAAGATATATTACATTTGGAGGAATACCCAAGTCTGGCTGAAGGGATCGGTCTTGAAAACCGACAGGCGGGTCAAACCGCGCGGGGGTTCGAATCCCTCTTCCTCCTCCATTTTATTTTTAAATTAAACGCGCATAATAATGAGATTGTATCGTTGCTTTTGATTGTAACGATTTTTTCTTTGCCATCTAGCTTAGGCTAGATGGCTTTCATTTTTATATTCAAATAAAGGCAACAAGTACTGCTATAGATAAAACAGCCAGGGAGAAGTTCACTTCTATCCCTGGCTGTTTTTTTATTATCGGCGTAAATGAGAGGTTTGCTCCATAAAGTGGCCGATTCTCTCTAAAATTGTTTCAATTGTTTGCGGATTTTTCATCAAATCATAATCATTAATATCTAGACGCAATACAGGACAAGCATTGAAATTATCAATCCAATTTTCATAGCGACGATGCATTTCATACCAATATTCTTTATCTGTTTGTTGTTCCATTGGGCGTCCACGCGATTCTATTCTTTCGATAATATCATCAATTGGTCCCTCAAGGTAAATTAGCAAATCAGGATGTGGAAAATATGGCGTCATCACCATTGCATCAAATAAATTGGTGTATGTCTCAAAATCAACGGGATCCATCGTCCCCTGATCATAGTGCATTTTAGCAAATATCCCTGTATCCTCATAGATAGAACGATCTTGTATAAATCCACCGCCGTATTCAAAAATACGCTTTTGCTCTTTAAAGCGTTCAGCAAGGAAGTATATTTGCAAATGGAAACTCCATTTATTAAAGTCATCGTAAAATTTATCAAGATAAGGGTTTGTATCAACTTTCTCAAAAGAAGTGCGGAAATTTAGAGCATTGGCCAGCGCCTTTGTCATAGTAGACTTCCCAACTCCTACAGTTCCTGCAATAGTAATCACAGCATTCGATGGGATGCCGTATTTTTCTCTTAAATTCATCCTTTCAAGCTCCTTTTTGTTAGCTTTTCTTCAATGGTATAAAGAATTTCCTTTAAATCATTGTCGTATTTCACAAAATCTAGTTGGTCTCCATTGAAACGTATGACAGGAATATCTGGATGCTCTTCTTCAAAAGTGTTGATAAAGGTATGATAATCTTCTACCAGCTGCTCCATGTATTCTCTTGAAATCATTTTTTCAAAATCTCGTCCTCTCATCGCGATCCGTTTCATCAATGTGTCGACGCTCGCATATAAATAAACCACAATGTTAGGTTGAGTCAAATCTTTCGTTAAAATTTTATATATCTCTTTATACTTGTTAAACTCACCAGGTGGTAAAGTTCTTTGAGCAAATATAAGGTTTTTAAAAATATGATAATCAGCTACTACAGGGCTATTACTTTCTGCCATATACTTTTTGATATCATTTAATTGTTTATAGCGATTGCATAAGAAGAACATTTCCGTTTGAAAGCTCCACTCATCAATATCCTCATAAAATTTATTTAAAAAGGGATTTTCGTCCACTATCTCTTTCAATAAATGAATATTAAAAGCATCAGAAATATTTTTGGATAGTGAAGTTTTCCCTACACCAATAGGCCCCTCAACCGTAATAAACGGTACTGGCATCAGAAGACCTCCTCGCTTATCTCTTTAGTCAATGACTATAATTTTAACACAAGAGATATAGCATGGACAGTCCAAGTCTTCTTTTGTTTTAAACTATGTATTTTTAGAAAATAAAAAAACCTTGGCATTCACCAAGGCTGTTTTCCCTTTAATGTCCATCAGAATGAAAGAGATTAGAAAAGATGTTTCACGTGAAACTTTTGTTGTAATAGCGCCCAATTTTGAGGAAACGAAAAGCCTAGATGCCAATAAGCAATTCCCCTTAATCCCAATTCCTCTAAAAGTTCAAATTTTGCTTCGATGGATCTTGCATCTTCAAACCATACAACATGTTCGACTCCATTTTTCCAGTAGTGAAAATATGGAGCTTGTGCCACTGTATCATATGATATGGCTGCATTATTTTGTTTTGCTACTTCTATGGCATACTGTGAGCTTACTGCAACAGCATTTGGGTTACCTACCTTATATGGTAATTTCCAGTCATATCCATATAAGTTTTGCCCCATCATAATTTTTGAGGCCGGCATTTCGCTAATTGCATATTCTAATACTTGTCTTACTGGATGGATCGGCGATACTGCCATTGGTGGGCCACCGCTATACCCCCACTCATATGTCATGATCACAACAAAGTCCACAGTTTCTCCAATTCCCTTATAATCGTGCCCACCATACCACTTACTGCTTTGGCTTGCACTTGTTTTGGGTGCTAATGCAGCAGAAACAGTTAAACCTGCCGGATGAGCTCTAGCTACAAGCCTTTTTAGCATAGCTACATATAAATCTTTATCTTCAGGCGGCAAATATTCAAAGTCTACATGTATATCTCTTGCATTGTGAAGTTTTGCCTCACTCAGTGCAGCATCCATCATCACATCTTGTAATGCTTCACTCGTTAAAATGTCATGAGCTAATGTATCACTGAATGCCCCATTCTCAATATTTGTTAAAACTACTGCACTGGCTGTCCGATTAGCTGTAGCGATTTCCCCTAAATTTCCCCACTCAAGGCCTGTTAAAGTCCCGTCTCTTTTTACTTCATAAGCGAATGGCATCATATAAGTAAGCAACGGACCTCTCTTTCTTACCTCTTGTGATAATCGAGCAGGCACTTGCTGTGTATACCATTCTGCATAGCCATTCGTTTCAATGGACTTACGATTTACATTCAATTTTTCCGGCAATACAAGAGTTTGTCCAACGACTAAAACATCTGGGTTTGGTAATTCATTTAATGCAGCTATGGCAGCAGCGGTTGTATTATGTTCTCTTGCAATTTTATATAAGCTGTCACCTTGCTTTACAACATAGATCAAAGAAAGCCTCCTCTATTTCTTCATGTGGAATAATATATGCATCCTGTCAGCTAAACATGCTAAACTATTTGACAAGGAGCGTGTTTCATGAATACTGATCACTATTTTATGGAGATGGCAATAGAAGAAGGAAAGAAGGCAGAGACCCTAGGAGAAGTGCCTATTGGTGCAGTCATCGTACAGCATGGCACTGTTATTGCAAAAGCACATAATCTGCGCGAAACAACACAAAATGCTGTTACTCATGCCGAACTCATGGCCATTCAAGATGCATGCAAATCCCTTGGAAGTTTTCGATTAGAGGAGACAACATTATACGTCACACTAGAACCTTGCCCTATGTGTGCAGGTGCGATTTTACAATCACGAATTCCTCGTGTTGTCTATGGTGCACGGGATCCTAAAGCTGGCTGCGTAGATTCTCTTTACCACCTTTTAAATGACAGCCGCTTTAATCATGAATGCGAAGTAACGGAAGGCGTTATGGGTACAGAATGCGGTCAATTATTATCCAGCTTTTTTAAAGAGTTGCGTGCAAAGAAAAAAGCAAAACGTTTAGCTGATAAGAAATAGAAAAAAGCGATCCGCTATGGCAGATCGCTTTTTTATATCAATTTTACTTAGGAGCGATTTCTGTCAAACCACCCATATACGGTACTAACACTTCTGGTATTTTCACACTGCCATCTGCTTGTTGGTAATTTTCCAAAATAGCAGCTACAGTACGACCGATTGCTAAGCCAGAACCATTTAATGTATGCACATATTCAGGTTTTGCACCTGGTTCGCGGCGGAAGCGAATGTTCGCGCGGCGAGCTTGGAAATCTTCAAAGTTTGAACAAGAAGAAATTTCACGATACATGTTTTGCGTAGGAATCCATACTTCTAAATCATACTTTTTAGCAGCAGTGAATCCTAAGTCAGCTGTACACATTTTTAATTTGCGGTACGGCAGTTCTAGTAATTGAAGTACTTCCTCCGCATGACCAGTTAGTTTTTCCAATTCATTATAAGATTCTTCTGGCTTTGTGAAGCGTACTAATTCAACCTTGTTGAATTGATGTTGGCGAATCAGACCTCTTGTATCACGTCCAGCAGAACCTGCTTCTGAACGGAAACATGCACTAAATGCTGTAAAGGCTTGAGGTAACTTAGATCCATCAATAATTTCATCCCGATAAAAATTAGTTACTGGCACCTCAGCTGTAGGAATTAAGAAGTAATCTTCTTTCTCTATAAGGAAAGCATCTTCTTCAAATTTTGGAAGTTGACCTGTACCTGTCAAGCTTGCACGATTAGCCATATAAGGAGGAAGTAGTTCCTCATAATCATGTTTGTCTGCATGAAGATCCATCATAAAGTTCCAAAGTGCGCGTTCAAGGCGTGCGCCAAGACCACGATAAAAGACGAATCGACTACCAGTAACCTTACCAGCACGTTCAAAATCGATAATGCCAAGGTCTGTACCTAGATCCCAGTGTGGCTTTGCTTCAAAATCAAATGTTGGAATTTCGCCCCATTTTAAAATCTCTTCATTGTCGTCTTCAGTATCGCCAACAGGAACACTTTCATGTGGAATATTAGGAAGACGCATCATCATATCGTTAAACTTTTCTTCAACTTCATTGAGCTCTGCATCTAACTTTTTGATTTCATCGCCCACTTCTCTCATACGAGCAATTTCTTCATCTGCATTTTCTTTATTACGTTTTTTTAATGCGATGGCTTCAGAAGCTTTATTACGGTCAGCCTTTAATACTTCCGTTTTAGCAATTAAATCACGACGTTGTTGATCCCATTCCTCAAAGTGATCAATTGTGCCAAGATCTTCATTACGGTGTGAAAGCTTTTCTTTAATTTCCGCATAATTTTCGCGGACGCGTTTAATATCTAGCATGTGTAATTCCTCCTAATTGTATTAATCGATGACCGGAAGCAGTGAATTAATGGACGCAAAAAAGCCCTCATCCCCATGAAGGGACGAGAGCATACCCGCGTTGCCACCCTAATTGACTAGACCAATGCCTAATCCACTCATTTTGTAACGGCTATTAACCGGCTGCAGCCTACTAACGTTCAGCTGAGCAACTCAAGGACGGATTCACAAGTGTTTTTATCGATTCGCACCTACCATCGACTCTCTTTAAAAAAACGTGCCTGCTACTGCTTCCTATCATCGTGTTAAATTATAATTAACCATACTTTACAATACATCTAAAGGTTATGCAAGCATTGCAAGCTTGATTACTTTAAAAAAATTAACAACATATGTATTTTCAGTACAGTGCAAGCCTTCTCCATTAATATAGCATGCTTGATATGGTATTGTCCCACTGTCCTATATCTCTTTAATCCTGTTACATCATCCTTTCAACCCACAAACAAAACAAGTATGATGTAAGTAAGAAAATTGACGCCGCGAAAGTTCATAGAAATCCAATTTCTATACGGTCAGTTAGGAGTGATAAAGTATGGACATGTTGATGATTCAATTAGAAAAAGATACATCAATTCCCCTTTATGAACAGCTTTACGAAAAAATAAAAAAAGGAATTATCGATGGCTCAATCTCTGTACGTACAAAGCTACCATCCAAAAGAAAGCTCTCTGAATTTTTATCTATTAGCCAAACAACAGTTGAACTGGCTTATGCGCAGTTATTAGCGGAAGGCTATATCATATCCAAGCCTCGCGTCGGTTTCTTTGTAGAAGCACTAGAAGAATTGGCCTATGTAGAGAAAGCTGTCGCACATCCTACTCTAAAGACTTCCGCGAATCCGGAAGTTTATATTGATTTTAATCCAGGCTCTATAGACACTAAAGCTTTTCCTTTTGCAGCATGGAGAAAGTATGCAAAGGACGCAATTGATCTGCATCAAAAAGAGCTCCTGTTGCTAGGCTCGCCTCAAGGGGAATTAGAATTGCGGGAACAAATTGCAAGCTATTTATACCAGTCTAGAGGCGTTCTATGCTCACCTGAACAAATAGTCATTGGTTCTGGGACTGAGCAGCTCTTGCCTATGATAATGAAGCTTTTAGGGGAGAAAAATCATTATGCGATTGAAAATCCAGGCTATACATTAACCCACTATATTTTTGACCAGTCTTATCAGCAAATAATCCCTATTAATGTAGATCAGGATGGGATGAAAATACAACAACTTGAACAAACAGACGCCAATGTTGCCTATATTACTCCTTCTCATCAATTCCCTACTGGTGCTGTGCTATCTGCTTCACGACGTTTCCAATTATTGAATTGGGCAGCCCAAGATAAAAAGCGTTTTATTATTGAAGATGATTATGATAGTGAATTCCGTTATATTGGCAAACCTATTGCTTCACTACAAGGGATGGATCGTCTGAATAAGGTGATTTATCTTAGCACCTTTTCAAAATCATTAATGCCATCTTTGCGGATAGCCTATTTTGTTCTACCTAGAGAACTATTGCCTATATATTACAAGATGTTCAGCTATTATACATCGACTGTTCCACGCTTCGAGCAATATATATTGGCTCAATTTATGAAGGAAGGGCATTTCTCAAAACATTTGAATCGCATGCGGAAAATTTACCGGAAAAAGCTAGAGAAGCTCACTCTTTCCCTGACACCCTATGGACCCAGTGTCTCCATCTCTGGTGAACAGGCGGGAATGCATGTAGTGTTAACTGTTAACCATAAATTAAACGCTCAGACCCTTAGCGAAAGGGCTTTGCAAAAAGGCATAAGAATTATACCCATTACTAATTATATGATCACACCAACTATAGAAGAGCGGGATAACCAATTTCTTTTAGGCTTTGGCGGTTTAGATGAAGACCAAATACCTTATGCAATCGAACAGCTAATGGATTGCTGGGAAATTCAAAAACAAGTAAAAAGGGATTGACTGAATAGTCAATCCCTCATAATTAAAATAGTCCTTTGAAAAAACTTCCGATCTTTTTAAATGTTAACGATATAAAGCCGGCTTTTTCCACAGTCTCTGTAGTTACTACTTTGGCATTTGCTGAAGTGCCATCAATAAAGCCATAATCTTTGCCTGACTTTTTATTGATTTTAACATGCCCAACAACAGTTCCCTTTTTAACAGGGGCATTTAAGGATTTTTTATCTACTACTAGCTTAGCAGTATAATCATCTGCTTCACTTGTTTTAACCATCATTGAAATGGCATCTTTCGTAGCAACTTTTACACTCTTCTCTTTACCCTCTTTTATAGCTACTGATTTTTGATTTTTAAATACATGACCTGCAGGTAAGATTTCTTCCGTTGTGAATTGTCCAAAACCATAATCAAATAATGTTTTAGCTGCATCAAAACGTGCTTTATGACGATCTCCATTGTTACCTTCTGCATGCATGACCACAGCAATCAAGCGAGTGCCATTGCGTTTGGCTGTACCTGTGAAACATTGGCCAGCATAATCAGTAGTACCGGTTTTTAGTCCGTCCACACCTTCATAATGATAAACTAAACCAGGTAACATAAAGTTCCAGTTATCCATTTTAATTGCATCGTCTGTTCCTGCACGGAAAGTCTTGCGGGGAATGCTTGATGTTTCTAGAACTTCCGGATGGTCTTTTAATAGATGATAGGCTAGACGGGCAACAGATGTTGCAGGCATTTTGTTTTCATCACTCTCAGAAGTGCCTGTTGGCTGCATACCTTGTAATTGTTCATTATTTAAACCTGTAGAGTTAACAAAGTGGTAATTCTTCAGGCCCAATTCTTTTGCCTTTTTCTTCATTAAAGATAAAAATTCAGTTTCAGAACCTGCAATTGTTTCAGCAATCGCAATGGTAGCTGCATTTGCAGAATAGATAGCCATTGCTTCATATAATTCTTTGATTGTATATTCTCCATCTGCTCGTAATGGAACATTACTCAAAGCACGGTCTTGTGAGATTTTATAAGCATAATCAGACACTTTATACTTTTGATCCCATTTTACTTTTCCATCATTAATCGCATCAAGTAAGATGTATTCTGTCATCATTTTTGTCATGCTGGCAATCCCAAGAGCTTGCTTAGCATTTTTTTCATACAATATTTTTCCTGAATCCGCATCAACTAAAATCGCCGCTTTTACATTCAACCCTAGGTTGTCCGCTGCACTAGCCTTCGTTCCTACTAGGGTAAAACTGCTAAGTACCATGACTACTGCTAGCATGATACTTAAAATTTTACTGATCTTACCTTTTTTCACCATTCTACCTCCGTTAATATATACTTATCTCGCTAATTTTAACATAGAATAGTGGAATACAATAGACAGTTATCAAAAACACCCATTCTGCATTAATTGTTCATGCAAAATGGGTGAAAAGGCTGATACTTATAGTAGATACTTATAGTAATGAATAGTTTGGTGCTTCTTTTGTAATTTGAACATCATGTGGGTGGCTTTCTTTCAATCCAGCTCCCGTCATGCGGACAAATTGTGCATTTTCTCTTAGGTCTTGTAAATCCTTTGTACCGCAGTACCCCATACCTGAACGGACACCGCCAAGCAATTGGTGAATCGTATCAGCTAGAGGCCCTTTATATGGCAAACGGCCTTCAATGCCTTCTGGCACTAATTTTTTTGCATTTTCTTGGAAGTAACGATCTTTTGAACCATTCTCCATTGCAGCAACTGAACCCATACCACGATATACTTTAAAGCGACGGCCTTGGAAAATTTCTGTTTCGCCTGGAGATTCTGTAGTACCTGCTAGCAAGCTTCCTAACATAACTGTATGTCCGCCAGCAGCTAACGCTTTAATAATATCTCCAGAATACTTGATACCGCCGTCTGCTATTATCGTTTTCCCTTGGCGTCTTGCTTCTGTTGCGCAATCGTAGACAGCGGTAATTTGAGGTACACCTACACCAGCTACAACACGAGTTGTACAAATTGAACCAGGTCCGATTCCTACTTTGACAACATCTGCGCCTGCTTCGTACAAGGCTTTCGTCCCTTCCTGTGTAGCAACGTTACCTGCAACGATAACTAAATCAGGGTAAGCTTCACGAATGGCTTTTACTTGTCTTAATACGCCTTCAGAATGGCCGTGAGCTGTATCAATTACAATGACGTCTACTTGTGCCTCCACAAGCTTCTTAATCCGCATCATCACATCTGATGTTACACCAACCGCAGCTCCTACAAGTAAACGGCCATGTTCAT
The DNA here is from genome assembly GCF_023515935.1 of Rummeliibacillus sp. G93. Classification (NCBI taxonomy): domain Bacteria; kingdom Bacillati; phylum Bacillota; class Bacilli; order Caryophanales; family Caryophanaceae; genus Rummeliibacillus; species Rummeliibacillus sp. G93. The sequence continues at coordinate 17,109 of NZ_CP097314.1, read as the reverse complement.
CTTTTGCAGCATTCGGATATTCCGTTACCTTTTCAATATCCTTGATTGTAATTAATCCAGTTAATAAACCTTCTTCATCGACAATTGGAAGCTTTTCGATTTTGTATTTTTGTAGCATCTTTTCAGCTTCTTCTAAAGTAGTGCCGACAGGAGTTGTAATAAGATTTTCTTTAGTCATGACTTCATCAATTTTTATTGAGTAATCTTGTACAAAGCGCAAATCACGGTTTGTAATAATTCCGACTAATTTTCGGTCTTCCATCGTATTCACAATTGGTACACCAGAAATACGGTATTTACCCATTAAGTGTTCCGCATCAAATACTTGGTGAGAAGGCGTTAAGAAAAATGGATTGGTGATAACACCATTTTCAGATCGTTTAACTTTTTCTACTTGTTCTGCTTGTTCTTCAATACTCATATTTTTATGGATAATTCCAAGGCCGCCTTGACGAGCCATCGCAATTGCCATAGGTGATTCTGTTACCGTATCCATCCCTGCACTGATAATCGGGATATTTAATTTAATCTTGGATGTTAGATTTACTGATAAATCAACTTCCTTTGGCAATACTTCGGAATGTGCTGGTACAAGCAATACATCATCAAATGTTAAACCTTCTTTGGCAAATTTAGTTTCCCACATTTCTTAAACTCCTCCTACAAAAAAGATATTAATTGTAAGATTAACAACGTAGGCAATTAGTTGTCAAGGAGTCAGCCATAAGAAAGACTATTATGATTTTTCATTATAATAAGTTTTTTAAGTCATCCTCTATTTTTGTAGGGGAAGTTTGAGGTGCATATCTTGCAATGACTTCTCCTTCAGAGTCAATTAAAAACTTAGTAAAGTTCCACTTTATATTATCTGTGAAGAGACCTTTCTTTTCAGAAGTCAGATATTGAAACAGCGGTGAAGCGTTTTCACCCTTAACATCTACTTTTGCAAACATGGGAAATTGTACATTGTAATTCATTTGGCAATAAGCAATTGTTTTATCAATATTGTTGAATTCTTGATGATTGAATTGACTACAGGGAAAACCTAGAACAGTAAAACCTTGATCCTTATATTTATCATATAACTCCTGCAGTTCTTTAAATTGTGGGGTAAAACCACATTTGCTTGCTGTATTTACAATCAACATAGGTGAGCCTTTAAATTCACTTAAAGATTGATCTTCCCCATCTGCTTTTTTGACTACAAAATCATATATACTCGTCATTTCGCTTCCCCTCTCTATTTTACCGCCCCATTAAAACGTTCTACTCATCATAGAGCCTATCCTTTATCTCTCTTCATACAAGCTCAAATTATTTATTTTATATTTATTTTTAATGTTATCACTAATGTATTCTTTATTCTCTCTATATACAACAAAAATAGCTTAATAGATATATTCCTGTATCAAGAAAAAGTAAACATAGAGATAAAGAGAAGTATAATTTTATAGCGCTAATTTCCAGCTTAGTTGCAATAGATGCAACTAATTCTATAAATCATTGAAACAGATAACTATTAAAAGTGGAGTTGAACAAGCCTTAACAGGCTTTAATATTACCTTTAAGCGTGTAAATGGTTATGAATAATGCACAGTCAACACTTACAGAGATATATAGCTGAGGAATATAAATATGAGGTACTTTATTTGTATTGTATATGGGTGAGTTATAATTTTTTTATAAACAAAAAAAGTGCAACTGATAAATCAGCTGCACTTTCTTTGCCTAGCAACGTCCTACTCTCACAGGGGGAAGCCCCCAACTACCATCGGCGCTAAAGAGCTTAACTTCCGTGTTCGGCATGGGAACGGGTGTGACCTCTTTGCCATCATTACTAGACTATTCGGCTTCCAATACACATCGCACTACTGCTCGTGTCTTGAAATCCTTCTTATTGAAAGAAAGTTGTTCTTTCAAAACTGGATAAACGTGAATTGAAGGTTCTTAAGAAATTTGGTTAAGTCCTCGATCGATTAGTATTCGTCAGCTCCATGTGTCGCCACACTTCCACCTCGAACCTATCTACCTCATCGTCTTTGAGGGATCTTACTTACTTGCGTAATGGGAAATCTCATCTTGAGGGGGGCTTCATGCTTAGATGCTTTCAGCACTTATCCCGTCCACACATAGCTACCCAGCGATGCTCTTGGCAGAACAACTGGTACACCAGCGGTGTGTCCATCCCGGTCCTCTCGTACTAAGGACAGCTCCTCTCAAATTTCCTACGCCCACGACGGATAGGGACCGAACTGTCTCACGACGTTCTGAACCCAGCTCGCGTACCGCTTTAATGGGCGAACAGCCCAACCCTTGGGACCGACTACAGCCCCAGGATGCGATGAGCCGACATCGAGGTGCCAAACCCCCCCGTCGATGTGGACTCTTGGGGGAGATAAGCCTGTTATCCCCGGGGTAGCTTTTATCCGTTGAGCGATGGCCCTTCCATGCGGAACCACCGGATCACTAAGCCCGTCTTTCGACCCTGCTCGACTTGTAGGTCTCGCAGTCAAGCTCCCTTGTGCCTTTACACTCTACGAATGATTTCCAACCATTCTGAGGGAACCTTTGGGCGCCTCCGTTACTCTTTAGGAGGCGACCGCCCCAGTCAAACTGTCCGCCTGACACTGTCTCCTACCCCGATCAGGGGTACGGGTTAGAATTTCAATACAGCTGGGGTAGTATCCCAAGGACGCCTCCACCGAAGCTGGCGCTCCGGTTTCAATGGCTCCTACCTATCCTGTACAAGCTGTACCAAAATTCAATATCAGGCTACAGTAAAGCTCCACGGGGTCTTTCCGTCCTGTCGCGGGTAACCTGCATCTTCACAGGTACTATAATTTCACCGAGTCTCTCGTTGAGACAGTGCCCAGATCGTTACGCCTTTCGTGCGGGTCGGAACTTACCCGACAAGGAATTTCGCTACCTTAGGACCGTTATAGTTACGGCCGCCGTTTACTGGGGCTTCGGTTCTCACCTTCGCTTGCGCTAAGCAATCCCCTTAACCTTCCAGCACCGGGCAGGCGTCAGCCCCTATACGTCACCTTACGGTTTTGCAGAGACCTGTGTTTTTGCTAAACAGTCGCCTGGGCCTATTCACTGCGGCTCTCTCGGGCTTGCACCCTACTAGAGCACCCCTTCTCCCGAAGTTACGGGGTCATTTTGCCGAGTTCCTTAACGAGAGTTCTCTCGCTCACCTTAGGATTCTCTCCTCGACTACCTGTGTCGGTTTGCGGTACGGGCACCTCCTGCCTCGCTAGAGGCTTTTCTTGGCAGTGTGAAATCAGGAACTTCGCTCTAAAGAGCTCGCCATCACAGCTCAACGTTATAGAGAGCGGATTTGCCTACTCTCACGTCTTACTGCTTGGACGCACATAACCAACAGTGCGCTTGCCCTATCCTACTGCGTCCCCCCATTACTCAAATGGCAGGGAGGTGGTACAGGAATATCAACCTGTTGTCCATCGCCTACGCCTGTCGGCCTCGGCTTAGGTCCCGACTAACCCTGAGAGGACGAGCCTTCCTCAGGAAACCTTAGTCATTCGGTGGATGGGATTCTCACCCATCTTTCGCTACTCATACCGGCATTCTCACTTCTAAGCGCTCCACCAGTCCTTCCGGTCTGACTTCACAGCACTTAGAACGCTCTCCTACCACAGACATCGTAGATGTCTATCCACAGCTTCGGTGAATTGTTTAGCCCCGATACATTTTCGGCGCAGCGTCACTCGACCAGTGAGCTATTACGCACTCTTTAAATGGTGGCTGCTTCTGAGCCAACATCCTGGTTGTCTAAGCAACGTCACATCCTTTTCCACTTAACAATTACTTTGGGACCTTAGCTGGTGGTCTGGGCTGTTTCCCTTTTGACTACGGATCTTATCACTCGCAGTCTGACTCCCGTGTATAAATCACTGGCATTCGGAGTTTGTCTGAATTCGGTAATCCGGGATGGACCCCTAGTCCAAACAGTGCTCTACCTCCAGGATTCTTCATCACGAGGCTAGCCCTAAAGCTATTTCGGAGAGAACCAGCTATCTCCAGGTTCGATTGGAATTTCTCCGCTACCCACACCTCATCCCCGCACTTTTCAACGTGCGTGGGTTCGGGCCTCCAGTAAGTGTTACCTTACCTTCACCCTGGACATGGGTAGATCACCTGGTTTCGGGTCTACGACCACATACTTATTCGCCCTATTCAGACTCGCTTTCGCTGCGGCTCCGTCTCTTCAACTTAACCTTGCATGTAATCGTAACTCGCCGGTTCATTCTACAAAAGGCACGCTATCACCCATTAACGGGCTCTAACTACTTGTAGGCACATGGTTTCAGGATCTCTTTCACTCCCCTTCCGGGGTGCTTTTCACCTTTCCCTCACGGTACTGGTTCACTATCGGTCACTAGAGAGTATTTAGCCTTGGGAGATGGTCCTCCCAGATTCCGACGGAATTTCACGTGTTCCGCCGTACTCAGGATCCACTCAAGAGAGAATGCACTTTTGACTACAGGACTGTTACCTGCTATGGTGGGTCTTTCCAAACCGCTTCGCCTAACGCATTCCTTTGTAACTCCGTATAGAGTGTCCTACAACCCCAAGAGGCAAGCCTCTTGGTTTGGGCTCTTCCCATTTCGCTCGCCGCTACTAAGGGAATCGATTTTTCTTTCTCTTCCTTCAGGTACTTAGATGTTTCAGTTCCCTGAGTCTGCCATCAAGACGCTATGAATTCACGTCAAGATTCTACCCCATTACGGATAGAGGGTTTCCCCATTCGGAAATCTCCGGATCAAAGCTTACTTACAGCTCCCCGAAGCATATCGGTGTTAGTGCCGTCCTTCATCGGCTTCTAGTGCCAAGGCATCCGCCATGCGCCCTTAATAACTTAACCGTTGGCTTATAAAGCCTTTAAGTTATTAAGCCTAAAAAATTTAAAACTTAATAAATGTGTTACTTAAGAATTTCTTCAATGTCGTTTTATCCAGTTTTCAAAGAACAAAGTATTGAGAGTATGAACCCTCAAAACTGAACAGCAAGATGTTAATCGTACAGACGAAGTCTGTATTCCGTTAAATTCCTTAGAAAGGAGGTGATCCAGCCGCACCTTCCGATACGGCTACCTTGTTACGACTTCACCCCAATCATCTATCCCACCTTCGGCGGCTGGCCCCAAAAGGTTACCTCACCGACTTCGGGTGTTACAAACTCTCGTGGTGTGACGGGCGGTGTGTACAAGGCCCGGGAACGTATTCACCGCGGCATGCTGATCCGCGATTACTAGCGATTCCGGCTTCATGTAGGCGAGTTGCAGCCTACAATCCGAACTGAGAACGGTTTTATGAGATTAGCTTGCTCTCGCGAGTTTGCGACTCTTTGTACCGTCCATTGTAGCACGTGTGTAGCCCAGGTCATAAGGGGCATGATGATTTGACGTCATCCCCACCTTCCTCCGGTTTGTCACCGGCAGTCACCTTAGAGTGCCCAACTAAATGATGGCAACTAAGATCAAGGGTTGCGCTCGTTGCGGGACTTAACCCAACATCTCACGACACGAGCTGACGACAACCATGCACCACCTGTCACCAATGTCCCCGAAGGGAAAACTCTATCTCTAGAGTGGTCACTGGGATGTCAAGACCTGGTAAGGTTCTTCGCGTTGCTTCGAATTAAACCACATGCTCCACCGCTTGTGCGGGCCCCCGTCAATTCCTTTGAGTTTCAACCTTGCGGTCGTACTCCCCAGGCGGAGTGCTTAATGCGTTAGCTGCAGCACTAAGGGGCGGAAACCCCCTAACACTTAGCACTCATCGTTTACGGCGTGGACTACCAGGGTATCTAATCCTGTTTGCTCCCCACGCTTTCGCGCCTCAGTGTCAGTTACAGACCAGACAGTCGCCTTCGCCACTGGTGTTCCTCCAAATCTCTACGCATTTCACCGCTACACTTGGAATTCCACTATCCTCTTCTGCACTCAAGTTCCCCAGTTTCCAATGACCGCTCGCGGTTGAGCCGCGAGATTTCACATCAGACTTAAGAAACCACCTGCGCGCGCTTTACGCCCAATAAATCCGGACAACGCTTGCCACCTACGTATTACCGCGGCTGCTGGCACGTAGTTAGCCGTGGCTTTCTAATAAGGTACCGTCAAGGTACGTTCATTTCCTAACGTACTTGTTCTTCCCTTACAACAGAGTTTTACGATCCGAAAACCTTCATCACTCACGCGGCGTTGCTCCATCAGACTTTCGTCCATTGTGGAAGATTCCCTACTGCTGCCTCCCGTAGGAGTTTGGGCCGTGTCTCAGTCCCAATGTGGCCGATCACCCTCTCAGGTCGGCTATGCATCGTCGCCTTGGTAGGCCGTTACCCCACCAACTAGCTAATGCACCGCGGGCCCATCCTGCAGTGGCGCGAAAGCGCCTTTCAACATTTCACCATGAAGTAAAATGGATTATCCGGTATTAGCTCCGGTTTCCCGAAGTTATCCCAGTCTGCAGGGCAGGTTGCCCACGTGTTACTCACCCGTCCGCCGCTAAATCAGAGGAGCAAGCTCCTCGTCATTCGCTCGACTTGCATGTATTAGGCACGCCGCCAGCGTTCGTCCTGAGCCAGGATCAAACTCTCCATAAAAGTGTTTGATTGCTCAAAATTTCACTAGCGCATCATCTTTACGATGATGTCTTTAAAACTAACAGTTGTTAGTAAGTTTAAATGATTAACATCTTGCTTGTTCAGTTTTCAAGGTTCATGTTACGTCGTCATCTTAACGACTTAATTAGTATATAATACTATTAAAAGATTGTCAACGCTTTTTTAGAATTATTTTTTCAATATAATTCATTGCTTTTTAGAGGCAACTTAAATAGAATACGCCAAATAGATATCAAAGTCAACTCTTTTTTAAAAAAGGTAATTAATATCTCTGTTCACTGAGTAAGAATGTGTAACTCGATCTAAAGAATTGGATTTAGACAAGTGTTTTATAGACATGGCCATACAAAAAGAACTGCAATCAAACTTAGTATAGTTTAACTGCAGTTCTATGTTTTTCAATAGCTATGTTTATTTAATTAGATTCATTAATTATTTAAAATTAAACGTTCAATATATATATTTCTATTTTTAGATAGATCAATAATTTGTTCTGTTTCATGCAACTTAATGACAGGCCTTACTGGTGACGTTTTATTAGCAAAGATAATGGTCCCTTCTTCACCATTTGATAATTCTACACTTGTGCCAAGAGAAAGGTTTGCTACACAAGTATTAAGAGCCTGTACAACTTCTATATTAAACTTTCCAAAGTCATTTTCTCGGATCATTTCTAACACTTTGAATGGAGATTCTTTGGAACGGTAAATTCTTTCACATGTCATTGCATGGAAAACATCTGCAACCGCAATGATATGGGAGTGAATTAACACCTTACTACCTTTTTCTCCTTTTGGATAGCCGCTGCCATCTAACCTCTCATGATGTTGGTAGATCGCTAGTTTCATTTCTTTCTTTAAGGTAGATATATGATTTACCATCTGAAGACTGTAATATGGGTGCTCTTGAATTTCCTTAAACTCATATTCTGACAGTGGACCATTCTTTTCACGAATTTTTTTATTAATTTTTGCCATACCAGCATCCGCTACTGCCGCTGCAATTGCTATTTGTGTGATATCTCCTTTAGAGTAATTCATTTTTTGAGCAATAACCGCACTAATTAAACTGATTGCAATTGAATGATGGTAAAAATAGTCCTTTGTTGTCGAATATTCATTTAGGATAAATATCTTTTCTTTATTCAACAATACTTCATCAATTAATGGCAATATGCTTTCACGAACTTTTGAAATATTTACATTGCTACCAGCATCCCAATTTAAAAATTCCTGTTTAAATTTTGCTACTGATTCATTGTATTTTCTTTCAAAGGAATTTTTAAACGTTTCTTTTATGGTTTCAATGGATGATGACACACTTTGAACTTGCTGTGCTTTATCTGCTTCTTTTATATCAACGATAGGTATCTTTTCAATCTGAAAAGCCTTTAATACTGGAAAGTGTTCTCCTGTAATCTTTGTATTTTTGTACAGAATAGGATATTGTGTGTTAGCCATAATATCTTTAGCAACCATAGCGCCTAACTGTAGATCAGACAACTTAACTAATTGGTAATCCACTTGTAAACCCCCTTGCATTCAAATGAGTTTCTCTCCCGTTTCTTATGAAGAAATTGAATCTATAGTTATTTTATCTCAATTTTTTTGTCCAAGGTAAACTTTTTTATAATTTTCCATAAAAAAAGCCCCAGATTATTTCTGGGACCTTTTTCTCTTATTCTATTGTGTCATCAGCAGGAGATTCAGTTGAATCAGTATTTTCTTCCTCTTCGCTGATTACCTCTGCTTCAATTGCTTCTTCTTTCTTAACTTTCGCCACTGTTGCTACATGTTCATCTTCCGCTAGGCGGATTAAACGAACACCTTGTGTGCTACGACCAGTAACCGAGATATCCTCAATATCCATCCGTATCAGCATACCATTTACTGTGATAAGCATAACATCTTCTGATCCATCAACTGCCTTAACAGCAACAAGAGGACCGTTCTTATCAGTGATTTGGCATGTTTTGATACCAATGCCTCCTCGGTTTTGTAAGCGATACTCTACTTCAGGTGTACGTTTTCCATAACCTTTTTCAGTAACAACGAGGATTTCTTGATTTGGTTCAATAATCTCCATACCTACTACATAGTCATCGTCTCTTAAACGAATGCCACGTACGCCCGTAGCGGTACGGCCCATTGACCGAATATCATTTTCATTAAAGCGAACGAGCATACCTGTATGAGTACCAATAATGATTTCTTGTTGTCCATTTGTAAGTCGGACTGATATCAGTTCATCGTCTTCTTTTAAGGAAATTGCAATTAAACCGTTTGTTCTTATATTCGCAAAGTTGGATAGCGGTGTACGTTTCGCCACTCCAGTACGTGTGGTAAAGATAAAGTAAGCATCTTCTTCGTATGAAGCTACACGAATGACAGCCGTTACCTTTTCACCCTTATCTACATTCAGTAAGTTAACAATAGGAAGCCCTTTTGCTGTACGACCAAACTCAGGGATTTCATAACCTTTTGCTTTAAATACCTTCCCTTTTGAAGTAAAGAAAAGAATGGTGTCATGTGTTGATGTGTATAGAAGATGTTCTACAAAGTCATCTTCATGCGTTCCCATACCTTGTACGCCTCTGCCGCCTCGGCGTTGACTTCTATATGTGTTAGCTGGTAGGCGTTTAATATACCCATTATGTGTAAGGGTAATAACTGAGTTTTCACGAGGAATTAAATCTTCGTCCTCAATCATTTCCATGCCACCCGCTGTAATATCTGTACGACGAGCATCATTGAAGCGTTCTTTAATCTCAAGAAGCTCATCATGAATAATTTTTCTTATTTTTGATTCATCTGCCAAAATATCTTTGAGCTCTTGAATTAATTGAAGCAATTCTTGGTACTCTGCTTCAATCTTATCACGCTCCAAACCTGTCAAACGTTGCAAGCGCATATCTAAAATAGCTTGAGATTGGCGTTCACTCAAATTAAAGCGTTCCATTAAGCCATTTTTCGCATCTTCAGCTGTTTGAGAAGCTCTAATCAAACTAATAATCTCATCGATATGATCAAGAGCAATACGCAAACCTTCTAAAATGTGAGCACGTTTTTCAGCTTTGCTTAATTCAAATTTAGTTCGTCTCGTAATAACGATCTTTTGATGTTCCAAGTAATGGAATAAAGCTTCTTTTAAGCTTAAAACTTTTGGCTGCCCACCAACAAGAGCCAACATGTTAATACCGAAGCTAGTTTGCATAGCAGTTTGTTTATATAAATTGTTTAGGACTACATTTGCATTGGCATCTTTTCGTACATCAATGGTAACCCTCATACCATTTCGATCTGATTCATCGCGAATGTTGGTAATGCCATCAATCCGTTTATCTCGTACTAATTCTGCAATTTTTTCAATTAAGCGGGCTTTATTGACTTGGTAAGGAAGTTCATTAATTACGATAACTTCTTTTCCGCTAGACTTTGTTTCAATTTCCACGCGTGAACGAATGACAATTGAACCGCGCCCTGTTTCATATGCACGGCGAATGCCGCTTCTACCCAAAATCAAACCACCAGTAGGGAAATCAGGACCTGGAATAATCTCCATCAACTCTTCCGTTGTAATGGCTGGATTATCAGAAATAGCCAAAACGCCGTCAATTACTTCACCCAATTGGTGTGGGGGAATATTTGTAGCCATACCAACAGCGATCCCTGAAGCCCCATTCACTAGCAGGTTTGGATAGCGAGCAGGCAATACAACCGGCTCTTTTTCATTGCCGTCATAGTTGTTTGTATAATCAATTGTATCTTTATTGATATCTCTAAGCATTTCCATGGCGATTTTAGACATGCGGGATTCCGTATATCGCATCGCCGCAGCCCCATCTCCATCGACAGAACCAAAGTTACCGTGGCCGTCAACAAGCATATACCGGTAGCTAAAATCCTGTGCCATGCGGACCATTGCTTCGTAAATAGATGAGTCACCATGTGGATGGTATTTCCCCATTACATCCCCTACTATTCGAGCTGACTTCTTATATGGCTTATCCGAAGTACTTCCCAATTCCTGCATTCCATATAGAATACGCCGTTGAACTGGTTTTAGGCCATCTCGAACATCAGGCAATGCCCGGGAAACAATTACACTCATCGCATAATCTAAAAATGAGGTTTTGATTGTTTTTGTTATATTAACTCCTTTAACGCCAGAGTTATTTGTTTCAGCCAAAGTGTGGAACCCCCTTCAAAAGGAACTAAATATCTAAGTTTTCTACATAAACAGCATTTTCATGAATAAATTGGCGTCTTGGTTCTACATTATCGCCCATTAATTGCTCAAAAGTACGATCTGCTTCAATCGCATCGTCCAATTCGACTTGCAATAAAACACGATTATCCGGGTCCATTGTAGTATCCCACAATTGCTCCGCATCCATTTCACCAAGACCTTTATAACGTTGGATACCAGGCTTTGGTTGGCTTGGTAAACGCTCTAAAATTTCCTGTAATTCTTTATCGCTATAGCAATATTCGACATGCTTACCTTGCTGTATTTTGAATAGTGGCGGCTGTGCAATGTACACATAGCCTGCTTCGATTAACGGCCGCATAAAACGGAAGAAGAATGTCAATAATAACGTTCGTATATGAGCGCCATCGACATCGGCATCCGTCATGATAACGATTTTATGATAACGTGCCTTCTCTAAATTGAACTCTTCACCGATACCTGTACCGACAGCTGTGATCATGGCACGGATCTCTTCATTCGACAAAATGCGATCTAGACGTGCTTTTTCGACATTTAAGATTTTACCGCGAAGTGGAAGGATAGCTTGGAAGTGACGGTCACGTCCAGACTTCGCCGAACCGCCGGCAGAGTCACCTTCAACGATGTATACTTCACACTCTTCAGGATGGCGAGAAGAACAATCAGCCAACTTCCCTGGCAAACTTGAAATCTCTAACGCAGATTTACGACGTGTCATCTCTCTAGCTTTCTTCGCTGCAACACGTGCACGTGATGCAATTAAACCTTTATCGACTATTGTTCTAGCAACTGTTGGGTTTTCTAATAAAAAGCGTTCAAAACGTTCGGAGAACAGAGAATTCGTAATAGAACTAACCTCTGAATTACCAAGCTTTGTTTTTGTTTGACCTTCAAATTGTGGGTCTGGATGCTTTATAGAGACAATTGCTACAAGACCTTCACGTACGTCTTCTCCGGATAAATTGGCATCAGAATCCTTAAGCAGGTTATTCTTTCGGGCATAGTCATTGATCACACGTGTCAACGCTGTTTTAAATCCCGATTCATGAGTCCCACCCTCATACGTATTGATATTATTTGCGAATGACAAAATAGTAGAGGCAAAACCTGAATTATACTGCATGGCAATTTCAATGGAAATTCCATCTTTTTCGCCTTTTAAATCAATCGCTTCATGCAATGGCTCTTTATTTTCATTAAGCTGTTCTACATAAGATTTAATACCACCTTCATAGTGATAGACATCTTTACGAATTTCTTCATTTCGCTCATCCATAATTATAATCGTAATACCGCGGTTTAAATAAGCTAATTCGCGGATACGGTGTGCTAGAATGTCATATTCATAAACAGTGGTTTCTTTAAAAATGGTTGGATCTGCTTTAAAACGGGTAGTAGTACCATTATGGTCCGTATCACCAATGATGGTAAGCGGCTGGATTGTTCTGCCACGTTCAAATTTAATTTCATGGATGTGTCCGTCACGGTGTACTTGCACGTCTGTTTCAATCGAAAGCGCATTTACAACAGATGCACCTACTCCGTGCAAACCTCCTGATACTTTATATCCGCCGCCGCCGAATTTACCACCAGCATGCAAAACAGTCATGATAACTTCTACTGCCGGCTTGCCGACCTTCTCTTGAGTATCAACAGGGATGCCTCGTCCGTTATCTTCTACTCTGATCCAGTTGTCCTTTTCAATCGCAACAGTGATTTCAGTACAATAACCAGCTAATGCTTCGTCAATACTGTTGTCGACGATTTCCCATACAAGATGGTGCAGCCCCTTGGAACTTGTCGAACCAATATACATACCCGGACGTTTACGTACTGCTTCTAGTCCCTCTAATACTTGTATCTGGTCTGCATCATAAGCTGCAGGGCTTTTATCTTCAATCGCCATTATTGTTCCACCTACTCTTTCATGGCATTAGTATGCATTATTTGTAAATTTCTTAAACCTTGAAATTTGCGTCTTAAAGCGCAGAATACCTGGCTTTCAATGCAATTAATTAGCAAGGTCAGAATTCCCATATTAATAAAATCCGCAAATACTAAGATCACTCAGTATCCACGGAGCCTTGTTTCACATGAAACATTTCTGACTCGCGAATGGTTTCATGTTCTATGCCTTCCACACTTGTCGTTGTGACAAATGTTTGGACTTCACCTTTTATCGTGTTAAGCAAATGAGATTGCCGATAATCATCTAATTCTGAAAGAACGTCATCAAGCAAAAGAATAGGCGTATCATTCACTTCTTGTTTGATCAACTCTATTTCTGCTAGCTTTAATGACAGTGCAGTCGTTCTTTGTTGTCCTTGAGAACCATATGTTTGGACATCATAGCCATTCACAATGAATTGCAAATCGTCACGATGTGGACCAACCAATGTTACGCCTCTTTCCAACTCTCTTTGAGACTGTTCCTTTATTTTTGCAGCCAAGTGATCTGCCATTTGTTCAGCAGACCAATCTACATCCATACCGCTGACAGGGCGATAACGAATCTCCATATTTTCAAGTTCTCGTGAAATTGAATAATGAATTGGCCCTGCCCAGGCTTGAAGTAATTCCATAAAGTGGAATCTTTTTTGGATTACTTTGACTGCTGCTTCAATATACTGCTCTGTATAAACATCAAACATTACATCATTGAATGTTTTTTTTCCTTGATTTTGTTTAAGTAAATGATTCCGCTGTTTTAATAGCTTCTGAAAGGTTAACAGATCATGCAAGTAGACTGGGGAAATCTGGCCAATCTCCATATCTAAAAAACGCCTTCTCGCCTGAGGACTACCTTTTACTACGTTTAAATCTTCCGGAGCAAACATAACAACATTCATTTGCCCTATATAATCGCTTAATCGGCTCTGCTCCAAATGATTTACTTTAGCTTTTTTACCTTTCTTGGAAATAGTTAATTCCATTGGCAAGCGACCATATCTATTTTGGATGTCCCCTTCTATTTTAGCATATTCTTGCCCCCACCGTATCAATTCTTTCTCACTTGATGTACGATGCGATTTTGCCATAGCTAGGACATAGATTGATTCCATTACATTTGTCTTCCCTTGTGCATTTTCGCCAATAAACACATTGATTTTTGGAGAAAAGGACAAATCAAGAGATTCGTAATTACGATAGTCTTTAAGCTTTAGTTGCTCAATATGCATGCTACTCCTCGCTTTGTGGCTCTACAAGGTTAAATCTCCCGCAACCAGGTATATTAATCAGGTCGCCAGCATAGAGTTTACGGCCACGTCTGCGATCTACTTCACCGTTCACATATACATCATTTTCTTGTAAAAACCATTTAGCCATTCCGCCTGAGCTAATAGCATCGGCTATTTTCAAAAACTGTCCAAGTGTAACAAATTCACTTTCTAAAATGATATTCTTCACTTCACTTCATCCTATCTGCTCTTATCTTATTCTATTTTACCGAACTTTTGTTCATAAGTAAAAAGGATAGTCGTGCATTTGACTATCCTTTTCGTACAAAAAGACATTTTTAGTACCTGGTACTAATATATTTGGGAAATAATTTTTACCGGAAGTTATAGTAAAAAAATATTAATATGTGCGAACAGGTAAAATTAGTTGCAATATCGCATCATCATGGATTGAACGGATAGTGAAAGGTCGCATAGCACCCGTAAATTGAATTACAACTTCTTGACCGTCAATGGCTTTTAAAGCATCCATCATATACTTCGCACTAAAAGAAATTTTAAGTTCTTCCCCTTCAAAAGAGTCGATTTGAATTTCTTCTTCCACCTTACCAATTTCAGGTGAATTGGATGATATCTCTACTGTGCCACTATCAATTGTTGAGAAACGTACAACGTTATTCCGATCTTCTCTTGCAAGGAGTGAAGCACGATCAATACCTTGCAATAAAGCTTTCCCATTAATTGTAACGATAGTAGATGATTCTTCCGGAATAAGGCGTGATGTATCCGGATAGTTACCTTCCAACAATCGAGAGAAAAATAAAACATCAGGTGTTTTGAATAAAACTTGCTGATTTGTCATAAAGATATCTACAGGGTGTGGTGAATCACTAAGGATTTTACTTAATTCAGTTAAGCTTTTCCCTGGAATGACAACATTCATTTCTTCAGATGGCAATTGTTCAAGCGTTACTTTCCTTTGAGCTAGACGGTGACTATCTGTTGCAATACAGACTAAACTGTTATCTTTAATTTCCCACTTTACACCTGTCAACACGGGACGACTTTCAGTGGTTGATACAGCGAATACAGTTTCGCGAATAATCGTTTTCAATAAATCAGCAGGTAGTGTAATCTGACGGTCCGCAGAAATATCAGGCAACAAAGGATATTCAGATGCATCCGAGCCAATAAGGTGGAAATCCGATTTACCAGATTGGATACGTGTTTGTAATTGTTCACTAACCTCTACTACTACTTCGTTTGTTGGTAGTTTACGAATAATTTCGTTAAACATCCGTGCTTGTAGAACAATTGAACCTGGTTCTTTTACTTGGACGATTTCTTTTCCATCTTCTTCAACAGGAATAAAGGTTTGGATTGTGATATCTGCATCACTACCTGTTAAAGTCACTCCTTCAGAAGAAATATCAATTTTGATTCCAGTTAAAATTGGAATGGTTGTTTTTGAACTTACAGCTTTCATTACATCATTCAATCCATCTAACAAACGGTCCCTCATGATACTAAATTTCATTGTTACAAACCTCGCTTTTATATTATTTATTATTTATTAAATATTAATAGATATAGTAATAGGGCCTGTGGATTTGTGGATAAGCCCTCTCTAGCCAAATAAAATCAGTCTATCCACATGTAGATAGACTGTGTATAAGCTTGTTGTTAACATTTCGTGTTATCCACAAATAGATTACTTGCCTAGCATACTTTTTATTTGTTTAATATCTTGCTGTAAACCCTGATCACTTTTCAAAAGAGTAGAGATTTTTTCATGCGCATGGATAACAGTCGTATGATCTCGGCCGCCAAACTCATCGCCAATCTTAGGAAGTGAACAATCTGTCATTTCACGCGATAAGTACATAGCGACTTGTCTTGGAAATGCAATCGACTTTGTTCGCTTTTTTGCAGAAAAATCTTCGAGTTTAATGTGAAAATGCTCACCAACAGCTTTTTGAATGTCGAGAATAGTCAATGTGCGTGGAGAGGCATTCGGTATGATATTTTTTAATGCTTGTGCAGCCAATTCTGCAGTGATGTCCTCATTAACGAGTGAGGAATAAGCGACAACACGAATAAGCGCGCCCTCTAGCTCGCGTATGTTGGAATCTATTTGGTTAGCAATATAAAGCATCACTTCGTTTGGTATATCAAGATTATCTGCTTTAGCCTTTTTACGTAATATAGCGATCCGCGTTTCAAGATCTGGAGGAGCAATATCAGTAATTAAACCCCACTCAAAGCGTGAACGTAAGCGGTCTTCCAGCGTTGGAATTTCTTTAGGCGGACGGTCGCTGGAAATAACAATTTGTTTAAATTCTTCATGTAACGTGTTGAATGTATGGAAAAATTCCTCTTGTGTTGATTCTTTTCCAGCCAAAAATTGAATATCGTCAATCAATAGGACATCAACGCTCCGGTATTTATTGCGAAATTCCTCTGCTCGGTTATCACGAATTGAATTAATAAATTCATTTGTAAATTTTTCAGATGACAAGTATACAACTTTCGCTTTTGGATTATGCTCTAATACATAATGGCCAATCGCATGCATCAGGTGAGTTTTTCCTAGACCCACTCCTCCATAGATAAATAATGGATTATAAGCTTTGGCCGGCGCTTCTGCTACGGCCAAGGATGCAGCGTGTGCAAAGCGGTTGCCCGAACCAATTACAAATGTATCAAATGTGTTTTTTAAATTCAGCATTCCAGAAGGTGTTTCGGATTGCTCTTTTGAATTCCCTGAAATGGGAGGTGTCGGGATATCAAAGTTCTCTGAGTTCGAATCTTGCTGAACAACAAAGCGAATATGCAAATCTTTCCCTGTCAGTTCAGCTAAAATAGCCGCTATTAGGTGTACGTAGTGATTTTCAAGCCACTCGCGGCCGAATGAATTGGGCGCTGAGATTGTCACAGTATCACCGTTATAAGCCAATAGTTTCGTTGACTTCAACCAAGTTTCAAAGCTTGGTTTGGATATTTTTTGTTTCGCTTCAGAGAGTACTTTGTCCCATAATTCTTCAATATGTTCCAA